>NZ_BMRX01000001.1 GCF_014648855.1 Streptomyces parvulus
ACTGTCCACAGCGTCCTCGCTGTGTGTATTTCAAAGGAACCTCAACCTGAACCGGAAGAACCGGTCAGGCCGGAGGTATCAACATATCTGGCGTTGACTTTTGGCACGCTGTTGAGTTCTCAAGGAACGGACGCTTCCTTTGTACTCACCCTCTCGGGCTTTCCTCCGGGCACTTCCCTTCGGTCTTGCGTTTCCGACTCTATCAGATCTTTCCGATCCGATTTCCTCGGTGCTTTCCAGGTTCCCGCTTTCGCGTTTCCCTTTCCGGCGGTTCCGACTCTATCAGATCCTTTCGGGCTCTGATTCCCCGTCAGAGGGGGCTGTCTTCCCGGCTGTTGGGCCGTTCCGACGAGGTGAGACTCTAGCGGATTCCCAGCTCCCGAGCTAATCGGGGGCCGTGTCCTTTCGAACGTGGATTCCTCATTCCGTAAATACGCACGCCAATGAACGGGTAACCCGTCGAAGGTCGGTAGTTGCGGAATCGCTGTCCGGGGACCGACCGGGGTCGGCGCTCACGTCGGACAACTCGGAGCACACTACGAGTGCGGGTGGGCCGTGTCAAATCCAGGTCGGGGCGGCCTCCGGAGGCGTAGTGTGGCGCTCATGACGACGCGTACGTGTAGCCAGCTCTGGTGGGCCGCCTGACGGCGGCCGTAGTCACGTATGCACTCAACGGCCGCCGCTTCGGCGGCCGTTCTCGTATCTCCCTCCAGGAGGGGCGGCCGGCGGGTGGCGGCGGCCCTGGCCAGGAGGTGGAGAGATGACGCGGGTCTTCAGTGGGGTCAAGCCGACGGGGCACCTGACGCTGGGGAACTACCTGGGGGCGATGCGGCGGTGGGCCGCGGTGGACCAGCACCGGTCCGACGCCCTGTTCTGTGTCGTGGACCTGCACGCGCTGACCGTGGACCACGACCCGGCGCGGGTGCGCAGACTCAGCCGGCAGGCGGCGTCGCTGCTGCTGGCGGCCGGGCTGGATCCGGAGCTGTGCACCGTGTTCGTGCAGAGTCACGTGGACGAGCACGCCCGGCTGTCGTACGTACTGGAGTGCGTGGCGACCGACGGGGAGATGCGGCGGATGATCCAGTACAAGGAGAAGGCCGCGCGGGAGCGGGAGCGGGGCGGGAGTGTGCGGCTGTCGCTGCTGACGTATCCCGTGCTGATGGCGGCGGACATCCTGGCGTATGGGACGGACGAGGTGCCGGTCGGGCACGACCAGACGCAGCACGTGGAGCTGGCGCGGGACCTCGCGGTGCGGTTCAACCAGCGCTACGGGCACACCTTCGTGGTGCCGCGGGCCACGAGTCCGGCGGTGGCGGCGCGGGTGATGAACCTGCTGGAGCCGACTTCCAAGATGGGCAAGAGCGACGATGTCGGGCCGGGGATCGTCTACCTGCTCGACGAGCCGGACGTGGTGCGCAAGAAGGTCATGCGGGCGGTGACCGACAGCGGGCGCGAGGTCGTGTACGACCGGGAGGAGCGGCCGGGGCTCGCGAACCTGCTGGAGATCCTCGCCGCGTGCGCGGGCGGCGACCCCGCCGAGCTGGCCGGGAAGTACGACTCGTACGGCGCCCTGAAGAAGGACACCGCGGAGGCGGTCGTCGAGGTGCTGCGGCCGGTGCAGCGGCGGCACCAGGAGCTGTGCGCGGATCCCGGTTACGTCGAGGGCGTGCTGCGGGAGGGTGCAGAGAAGGCGCGGGGCATGGCCCGGCCGACCGTCGACGCGGCCTACCGGGCCATCGGGCTGCTGCCGCCCGGGACGGCGACGCCCTAGGCCGGGGGGGCGGGCTCCTTCGGGGCCCGCCTCAGTCCTTGGTGCCGGAGGCCAGTTCGCGGCTGCGGTCGCGGGCCGCTTCCAGGGCGGCGATGAGCGCGGCGCGGACGCCGTGGCTCTCCAGTTCGCGGATGGCGTTGATCGTGGTGCCGGCGGGGGAGGTCACGTTCTCGCGGAGCTTCACCGGGTGTTCGCCGCTGTCGCGGAGCATCTTCGCGGCGCCGATCGCGGACTGGACGATCAGGTCGTGGGCCTTGTCGCGGGGCAGGCCGAGCAGGATGCCCGCGTCGGTCATGGCTTCGACCAGGTAGAAGAAGTACGCCGGGCCGGAGCCGGAGAGGGCGGTGCAGGCGTCCTGCTGGGACTCGGGGACGCGGAGGGTCTTGCCGACGGCGCCGAAGATCTCCTCCGCGTGCGCGAGGTGGCCGGCGGTGGCGTGGGTGCCGGCGGAGATGACGGACATGGCCTCGTCGACGAGGGCGGGGGTGTTCGTCATGACGCGGACCACGGGGGTGCCGGTGGCGAGGCGCTCCTCGAAGAAGCTGGTGGGCACGCCCGCCGCGCCGCTGATGACCAGGCGGTCGGCGGGGATGTGCGGGGCGAGTTCGTCGAGGAGCGTGCCCATGTCCTGCGGCTTGACCGTGAGGATGAGGGTGTCGGCGGTCTTGGCGGCCTCGGCGTTGGTGACGGGGGTGACTCCGTAGCGGGTGCGGAGTTCGTCGGCCCGCTCCTGGCGGCGGGCGGTGACCAGGAGGTCGGCGGGTGACCAGCCGGCTCCGATCATGCCGCTGAGCAGGGCTTCGCCGATCTTGCCGGTGCCGAGGACTGCGACTTTCTGGGTCATGGCGTTCGGTGACCTCCGGTGCCCTGTCTGGTGTGTTTCGGCCGGTGTCATCCTCGCACTCACGGCGGTGGGCCGGGCTCCGCGTCCAGTCCGCGGGACGTGGGTGGTGGCGGCCGTCGAGGGGTTTTCGCCCCCGCCGCCCCTTCCCGTCCCGTCCCTGGGGGCTGCGCCCCCAGACCCCCCTTTCGGCCTGACGGCCTCGTCCTCAAACGCCGGACGGGCTGAGTCATGCCGTTCGGCGTTTCAAGGTTGCCGCGCCCAGGGCCAGGACCAGGAGGGCGCAGCCCGCGACGATGGCCGTGTCGCGTACGAAGGCCGCGGTCATGTCGGTGTGGCGCAGGACCTCGTTCATGCCGTCGACGGCGTAGGACATGGGCAGGACGTCGGAGATCGCCTCCAGGGCGGGGTGCATCTTGTCGCGCGGGGTGAAGAGGCCGCACAGGAGCAGCTGGGGGAAGATCACGGCCGGCATGAACTGCACCGCCTGGAACTCGGAGGCCGCGAAGGCCGAGACGAAGAGGCCGAGCGCGGTGCCGAGGAGGGCGTCCAGCAGGGCCACGAGGAGGAGCAGCCAGGGGCTGCCCGTGACGTCCAGGCCGAGGAACCAGACCGCGAGGCCGGTGGCGAGGGCCGACTGGACGATGGCGAGGGTGCCGAAGGCGAGGGCGTAGCCGGCGATGAGGTCGCCCTTGCCGAGGGGCATGGCGAGGAGGCGTTCGAGGGTGCCGGAGGTGCGCTCGCGCAGGGTGGCGATGGACGTCACCAGGAACATCGTGATCAGCGGGAAGATCCCGAGGAGTGAGGCGCCGATGTTGTCGAAGGTGCGCGGGCTGCCGTCGAAGACGTAGCGCAGCAGGAACAGCATCACGCAGGGGATGAGGAGCAGGAGCGCGATGGTGCGGGGGTCGTGGCCGAGCTGGCGCAGGACGCGGGCCGCGGTGGCGGTGGTGCGGGTGAGGCTGAGGGCGCGGGTGGGGGCGGGCGTGAGGGTGGGCGCGGGGGCCGCGGAGGTGGTCATGAGGTGGTCGTCTCCTTTGTACGGGCGGCGGTGCCGGCCTCGTCGACCAGGTGCAGGAAGGCCTCCTCGACGGTCTCCCGGCCAGTGCGGGTGCGCAGGGCGTCGGGCGTGTCGTCGGCGAGGATCCGGCCCTCGCGCATGAGGAGGAGGCGGTGGCAGCGCTCGGCCTCGTCCATGACGTGGGAGGAGACGAGGAGGGTGGTGCCGCGGTCGGCGGCGAGGGAGTGGAAGAGGGTCCACAGGTCGCGGCGGAGGACCGGGTCGAGGCCGACTGTCGGTTCGTCGAGGACCAGGAGTTCGGGGGCGCCGAGGAGGGCGACGGCGAGGGAGACGCGGCTGCGCTGGCCGCCGGAGAGGTTGCCGGCCAGGGCGTCGGCGTGGGCGGTGAGGTCGACCTCGGCGACGACGCGGGTGACGTCCTCGCGGCGGTGGGCGGCCTCGGCGCGGCCGGGGGCGAGGATCGCGGCGAAGTAGTCGAGGTTCTGGCGGACGGTCAGGTCGTCGAAGACGGAGGGGGCCTGGGTGACGTAGCCGATGCGGGTGCGCAGGGCGGGGTGGCCGGCCGGGCGGCCGAGGACGTTGAGGGTGCCGGTGGCCTTGGCCTGGGTGCCGGCGATGGCGCGCATGAGGGTCGACTTGCCGCAGCCGGAGGGGCCGAGGAGGCCGGTGATGCGGCCGCGCGGGACGGTGAAGCCGAGGCCGCGCAGGACGGTGCGGGGGCCTCGGACGACGGTGAGGTCCTGTGCGCGGACGGCGGGCGGGGTGGCGTCGCCGCCCGCCGTCCCGGAGGGCCGGGAGGCGTAATTCATCATGTGATGAATACTCCTCCCGGCGGCCCGTGACGTCAACCCGTCGGTGTCCTCGCGACGAGGAGGTTGACGTCGTAGGTCTCCTCGACGACGCCGTCCGGGAAGACGGCCAGCAGGTGGCGGCGCTCCTCGGCGAGGAAGGCGGCCGCGTGGTCCGCGCCGTGGGTCAGGAAGACGGAGTGGCTGCCGAGGTTGGCGAGGTGGACGTCGAGGGGGACGCGGCGGCTCCAGCGGATGTCGCGGCGGGTGAAGGCGAGGGTGTGCGCGGGGTCGGCCGCGCGGGCGTCGCCGTTGCGCTTCTCGGCGGCGACGTCGATCTCGAAGTGGTGCTCGATGCGGCGGGCGGCCGCCGCGATCCACGGCACGTCGAGGGCGTCGGTGTTCCACCAGAGCGCGAGCGCGCCGCCCGGGCGCAGGACCCGGCAGGCCTCCGGGACCGCCCGGGCGGGGTCGGTCCAGTGCCAGGCCTGGGCGTAGGTGAGGAAGTCGGCGCGGTGGGCGGCGAGGGGCAGGGCGTTGCCGTCGCCCCGGACGACCGGCACGTCGGGGAGGGCGCGGCGGAACTCGGCGGCCATGCCGGCGCCGGGCTCCACGGCGAGTACGTCGGCGCCGCGGGCGTGCAGGAGGGCGGTGGCGATGCCGGTGCCGGCGCCGGCGTCCACGACGCGGGCGCCCGCGAGGGGCCGGCCGGCCAGCTCCTCCAGGGCGTCGAGGAGGGCGGGCGGGTAGGAGGGGCGGTTCGCGGCGTACTGGGCCGCGGCGGCGTTGAAGGAGTGGGCGCGGGCGCCGCGGTCGGGGCGGGCGGGGGGCCGGGCCTCCCCGGGGGTCACGGGTGTGGTCATACGGCCATGGTGGCCGCGTCCCCGCTACCGGCGGCGGCGTTTTTTCGGGTTGCCGGAGCGGCGGGTGGCGCGCTTCTCGTACTCCGTGCGGGCCTTCTCGTACTCGGCGCGGTGGAGCTTCTCGCCCGGGGCCTCGGTGAGGGTGCGGAGGAAGTAGGCGAGGAGGGAGCCGACGAAGCCGATGGCCAGCAGGCCGCGCAGGGAGGCCTGGCGGTCGGGGTCGGGGCGGCTGGTGAAGGCGGACCAGGTGTGGCGGAAGGCGAGGGCGCTGCAGATCGCGAACATTACGACCATGAGCAGCGAGACGAAGCTGCCGATGTCGGCGATCTGAAGGCCGTCGTAGGCGATGCGGAGTACGAAGCAGGCGGCGGCCGCCACGGCCAGGGAGCCGACGGCGAGGCCCGCCCGCCGGGCGCCGTAGCCGCCGTCGTGGTCGACCCAGGTGGTGCCGTAGAACCGGAGGGGTTCGGGGCGTGGGCCGGGTGCGGAGCCCGCGGGGGTGTCCGGGATGCCGTTCTTGCCGTTCTCTGCGCTCACGGGTCGATTATGGCGCCGGACGTGCCGCGGGCTCCGGGCGGGATCAGCAGCGCGGCGCCACGTAGCCGTCGCTGCCGGTGCGGACGTAGGCGTCGGAGACGTACTGGCCGGCGCCGATGGCGTCCCAGATGTTCGTCGTGCCGTACGGGCCGGAGACCCGGGTGCCCGGCGTCTGGCAGCCGATCGAGACCGAGGCGCCCTCGGACAGGACCCGGACGACGGCGTAGCCGGTGCCGGGGCCGCTGCGGACGTTGACCCGGTAGCCCGGTGCCACCGGGTAGGTGCGCAGGGCCGCGGCGGCCGTGGCCACAGCGACCGGCGCCGCCTTCGCGTCCTCGCCGTCCCCCACGGCCGGAATCTGGTCGACAGACATGGAAATCCTCCCCCTTTGTGCCCCACGCTCTTCCGTGGGGCCCCGTTGATACCCCAAGAACAAGCCATGAAACACCAGTTCGCAACTCGCACACGAAGGGCGGCCTGCCGCCTCTGTCCCGTACGCCCCATCGACTAGGCTCCGAGCGTCGCTCGCGCGAACGAACAGCACAGGAGTGGGCCATGGCGCCGCAGCAGAACGCCGGAGCGGGAGCGGAAGCGGAAGTTCCGGACTATGCCGGTCACTACCGGCTGGAGTCCCGCCTGGGTTCCGGCGGCATGGGTGTCGTCCACCTGGCCCGGGGCACCTCCGGGATGCGGGTCGCGGTGAAGGTCGTACACGCCTCCTATGCCAAGGACCCCGAGTTCAGGGGCCGTTTCCGGCAGGAGGTGGCCGCGGCCCGGCGGGTCAGCGGGGCCTTCACGGCGCCGGTCGTGGACGCCGATCCGGAGGCCGGGCGGCCCTGGATGGCCACGCTGTACATCCCCGGGCCCACGCTCTCCGAGCAGGTGAAGCGGAACGGGCCCATGGACGAGCCCCAGTTGCGCCGGCTGATGGCCGGGCTCGCCGAGGCGCTGCGCGACATCCACCGGGTCGGCGTGGTGCACCGGGACCTCAAACCGAGCAACGTGCTGCTCGCCGAGGACGGCCCGAAGGTCATCGACTTCGGCATCTCCCGGCCGAAGGACAGCGAACTGCGCACCGAGACCGGCAAGTTGATCGGGACACCGCCCTTCATGGCGCCCGAGCAGTTCCGGCGGCCCCGGGAGGTGGGGCCCGCGGCCGACGTGTTCGCCCTCGGGTCGCTGATGGTGCACGCGGCGACCGGGCGGGGGCCGTTCGACTCCGACAGCCCGTACGTCGTCGCCTACCAGGTCGTGCACGACGAGCCCGACCTGACCGGCGTGCCCGAGTCGCTGGCGCCGCTGGTGCTGCGGTGCCTGGCCAAGGACCCGGACGAACGGCCCACGCCGGACGAGCTGATGCGGCGGATGCGGTCGGAGTCGGCGGCGTACGACACGCAGGTGTTCATACCGGCGCAGCGGGACGAAGAGGCTGCCGGAGAGGGATCGGACCCGGCGCCCGGCGCGGCACCGGATGCCCCGCCCGCGGCCGGCCGGCGGCGGCTCGGGAAGCGGGCCGCGCTGGTGGCCGGTGCGCTGTGCCTCACCGTGCTCGGCGGGCTCGTCGCGGTCCAGGTCCTCGACGGCGGCGCACCCGCGCGCGGGACGCCCACCGCGCAGGGGGCGCCGGGCGGCTTCCGCGCGTGGGAGGCGAAGCCCGCCGGGGAGGGCGGGGGCATGCCCCAGTGCTCGTACGCCGAGCGGCGCCTGCTGTGCGCGCGGCCGGGGCTCGTCTACGCCGTCGACCCGGCCGACGGGGGTGTCCTGTGGCGGCACGCCGTCGAGGAGTCCGTGCGGAGCGAACCGCCGGTCCTGTCGGGCGGGCTCGTGCAGCCCGAGACGGGGCTGCTGGGCCCGCAGGAGGCGCTCGACCCGGCCACCGGCGAGCCGGTGTGGCAGGCGGGCATGCCCCAGTACGACGGCATGCGGACCGTCGGCGACATGATCGTGCTCACCCGCGCCGACGGGATGGTGACCGGCGTGGACAGTGCCTCGGGGCGGACGCGCTGGGCGCACCGGATCCCCGGGCAGGCCGTGCCGTACTTCACGTCGTTCGCCGGGGAGCGGCGCCCCGCGGCGTACGCGACGAGCGAGACCGCGGACGGGAGCCGCACCCGGGTCACGGCGGTGGACCCGGCCGGCGGTGAGGTGCGGTGGGAGGCGGAGCTGGAGGGGTCGCTGGCGCTGGTGGGGGCGGCGGAGGGGTCCGTGTACCTCGTCCCCGAGGAGGCGGCCCACGGCGACGCGCGGGCCGTCGTGCGCTACACGCCCGCCACCGGGGAGACCCGCCGGGTGGACCTGCCGATCCCGGTCGAGCAGGCGGTGGCCGGCGTGCACGGGGACACCGTGTACCTGGCCGGGGCGGGCGGTTCGCTGGTGGCCGTCGACATGGCGGCCGGGCGGCAGAAGTGGCGGTTGGAGACGGGGGTGAGCCGGGGCTCGGCTCCCGCGTCCGACGGCCGGCACGTGTACGTCACCGCGCCCGACGGGCGGCTGCTGGGCGTCGACGCCCGCACGGGCAAGCTCCTCGGCCAGACCCGGACGCGGCTCGGCCCCGACTCCGACCGGGTCCCGGCCTCGCTGCCCTCGCCCCTGGTCGCCGGCGGGCACGTCTTCGCCGCCGCGCCCGACGGCACCGTGTTCGGCCTGGACGCGCGGGACCCCGCCTCCTGGTAGGGGCGGGGTCCTCGACTGGGTTGCGGGCGGAGTCCCGGGCGGGTCAGCCCAGCTTGGTCACGTCGCGGACCGCGCCCTTGTCCGCGCTGGTCGCCATGGCGGCGTACGCCCTGAGGGCAGCGGAGACCTTGCGGTCGCGGTTCTTCGGGGCGTACACGCCGTTCAGCGCCTGGTCGCGGCGGGCCAGTTCGGCGTCGTCCACCAGCAGTTCGATGGAGCGGTTCGGGATGTCGATGCGGACCCGGTCGCCGTCCTCGACGAGGGCGATCGTGCCGCCGGCCGCCGCCTCCGGGGAGGCGTGGCCGATGGACAGGCCCGAGGTGCCGCCGGAGAAGCGGCCGTCGGTGACCAGGGCGCAGGCCTTGCCGAGGCCGCGGCCCTTCAGGTACGAGGTCGGGTAGAGCATCTCCTGCATGCCGGGGCCGCCCTTGGGGCCCTCGTAGCGGATGACGACGACGTCGCCCTCCTTGACCTGCTGGGTGAGGATCTTCTGGACGGCCTCCTCCTGGGACTCGCAGACGACCGCCGGGCCCTCGAAGGTCCAGATGGACTCGTCGACGCCGGCCGTCTTGACCACGCAGCCGTCCGCGGCGAGGTTGCCGCGCAGGACCGCGAGGCCGCCGTCCTTGGAGTAGGCGTGCTCGACGGAGCGGATGCAGCCGCCCTCGGCGTCGTCGTCCAGGGAGTCCCAGCGCTCGGACTGGGAGAAGGCCTCGGCGGAGCGCTTGCAGCCGGGGGCCGCGTGCCAGAGTTCCACGGCCTCCTGGGAGGGGGAGCCGCCGCGCACGTCCCAGGTCTTCAGCCAGTCGGCCAGGGACGGGCTGTGCACGGAGTGCACGTCCTCGTTGAGCAGGCCGCCGCGGTGCAGCTCGCCGAGGAGGGCGGGGATGCCGCCGGCGCGGTGCACGTCCTCCATGTAGTACGTGCGGTCCTTGGCGACGTTGGGCGCGACCTTGGCGAGACAGGGGACGCTGCGCGAGAGGGCGTCCATCTCGGCGAGGCCGTAGGAGACCTCGGCCTCCTGGGCGGCGGCCAGCAGGTGCAGGATCGTGTTGGTGGAGCCGCCCATCGCGATGTCCAGGGCCATGGCGTTGCCGAAGGCCGCGGGGGTGGCGATGTTGCGGGGCAGGACCGAGTCGTCGTCCTGCTCGTAGTAGCGGCGGGTCAGGTCGAGGACCGTGCGGGCGGCGTTCTCGTAGAGCGCCTTGCGGGCCGTGTGGGTGGCCAGCACCGAGCCGTTGCCCGGCAGGGAGAGGCCGATGGCCTCGGTCAGGCAGTTCATCGAGTTGGCGGTGAACATGCCGGAGCAGGAGCCGCAGGTGGGGCAGGCGTTCTCCTCGATCCGGAGGATGTCCTCGTCGGAGATCTTCTCGTTGACCGCCTCCGACATCGCGTCGACCAGGTCCAGCGTGCGGACCGTGCCGTCCACCAGGGTGGCCCGGCCGGACTCCATCGGGCCGCCGGAGACGAAGACCGTCGGGATGTTCAGGCGCAGGGCCGCGTTGAGCATGCCCGGGGTGATCTTGTCGCAGTTGGAGATGCAGATCAGGGCGTCGGCGCAGTGGGCCTCGACCATGTACTCCACGCTGTCCGCGATGAGGTCGCGGGAGGGCAGGGAGTAGAGCATGCCGCCGTGGCCCATCGCGATGCCGTCGTCCACGGCGATGGTGTTGAACTCGCGCGGGATGCCGCCGGCCGCGACGACCGCCTCGCTGACGATGCGGCCGACCGGGGCGAGGTGGGTGTGGCCCGGCACGAACTCCGTGAAGCTGTTGGCGACGGCGATGATCGGCTTCCGCCCGATGTCCGCGCCGGGTACACCGGAGGCACGCATAAGGGCGCGGGCGCCCGCCATGTTGCGGCCGTGGGTGACTGTGCGGGACCTCAGTTCGGGCATCGTCGCTCGCTCCTTCGGAGAGTTATGACTGCCGTCGAGCGTACGCCCGTCATCCAGGGGTCGGGACAGGGTGTCCGGAATGCGGGACGCTCGTCTCGCGTACGGGCCCCGGTCGTGGCTCGGGCGTGGCCTCAGGGGCCCGTGAGGTGGCCCTGTACGACCGGGGCCAGCCGGGCCACGATCCGCTCCGGGTCGGCGGAGGCCAGCGGCTCCACCCGGATCACGTAGCGGAGCATCGCGCAGCCGACGAGTTGCGCCGCGGCCAGCTCGACGCGCAGTTCGGCGTCCGGGGCGTCCAGGCGGGCGGCGACCCGCTGCATCACCTGCGTGGCGATCAGCCGGCGGAAGACGGTGGCGGCGGCGTCGTTGTTCACGGCGGAGCGGACGATGGCCAGCACCGGCTTGCGGGTCGTCGGGTTCTCCCAGATGCCGAAGATGAAGCGGGTCAGCTGCTCGCCCACCCGGTCGAGGGGGCCGTCGCCGATGGCGGTCGGCGCCTCCAGCGCGGGCGCGAAGGCGACCTCGATCGCCGCCTCGAAGATCTGCTCCTTGGTGCCGAAGTAGTGGTGCACGAGCGCCGCGTCGACGCCGGCGGCCTTGGCGATGCCGCGCACGGAGGTCTTCTCGAAGCCGCGCTCGGAGAACTCCTCGCGGGCGGTGTCGAGGATGCGGTCGCGGGTGTCCCCGGACTCCGCGCGCGGGGGCCGGCCGCGGCGGCGGGTGGTCCCGCCCGCGTCGCTCACCGGCCGCGCGCCTTCGCCGCGGAGGCCGGCGACGCCGACGCCAGGTGCAGGCGGGCGAAGGCCAGGGCCTCGGCGAGATCGGCCTCACGTTCGGCGCCGGACATCGCGCGCCGGGTGTTGACCTCGATGACGACATGGCCGTCGAAGCCGGTGTCCGCGAGCCCTTCCAGCAGCTCCGCGCAGGGCTGGTCGCCCCGGCCGGGGACCAGGTGCTCGTCCTTGGCGGAGCCCTTGCCGTCGGCGAGGTGGACGTGGCCCAGGCGGTCGCCCATGCGGCCGACCATGTCGAGGGCGTCGGTGCGGGAGGTGGAGGCGTGGCTGAGGTCGATCGTGAAGTGGCGGTAGTCGTCCTTGGTCACGTCCCAGTCGGGGGCGTAGGCCTGCATCTCGCGGTCGCGGTAGCGCCAGGGGTACATGTTCTCGACGGCGAACCGGACGTCCGTCTCGTCGGCCATCCGCCAGATGCCGTCGACGAAGTCCCGCGCGTACTGGCGCTGCCAGCGGAACGGGGGGTGCACGACCACGGTGCTCGCGCCGAGCCGTTCGGCGGCGGCGCGGGCGCGCTGGAGCTTGACCCAGGGGTCGGTGGACCAGACGCGCTGGGTGATGAGCAGGCACGGTGCGTGCACGGCCAGTATCGGCACGCGGTGGTAGTCGCTGAGTCTGCGCAGCGCGTCGATGTCCTGGCTGACCGGATCCGTCCAGACCATCACCTCCACGCCGTCGTAGCCGAGGCGTGCGGCGATCTCGAAGGCCGTCGCCGTCGACTCCGGATAGACGGAAGCCGTCGACAGGGCGACCTTCGCGTCCGGGATACGCACTGCGTCCCTGGGATTTGCCACGGGGGTCAGGGTACGGGGTGCGGGTTGGAGGGTGTGGGGGCCCGTTCGCCGTTGCGGTGACGGCCGCGGGGCGGCCGCGGGTCCCGTGTGGTCGCTCGGGCCCACGCGGCGGAGCCGCTGGTCGATACGGCCCCGCGCTCCCTCGGGGCGCGTCACGGCTGGCCCATGTGGTCCAGGCGCCGGAGGATCACGCCCTCCCTGAGGGCCCACGGGCAGATCTCCAGGGTCTCCACGCGGAAGAGGTCCATCGCGGCCTCGGCGACCAGGGCGCCGGCCAGGAGCTGGCCGGAGCGGCCCTCCGAGACGCCGGGGAGTTCGGCGCGCTCGGCGGCGGTCATGGCGGCCAGGCGCGGCACCCAGGCCTCCAGGGAGGCCCGCTTCAGCTCGCGCTGGACGTAGAGGCCCTCGGCGGAGCGGGCGGCCCCCGCGATGCGGGCCAGCTGCCGGAAGGTCTTGGACGTGGCGACCACGTGGTCGGGGGCACCGGCGCGGCTGAACTCGCCGACCGTCCGGGCGATCTCCGTACGGACGTGCCGGCGCAGCGCCCTGACGTCGTCCGGGTCGGGCGGGTCGCCGGGCAGCCAGGCCGCGGTGAGGCGGCCCGCGCCCAGCGGCAGCGACGCGGCCGTGTCCGGTTCCTCGTCCATGCCGTAGGCGATCTCCAGGGAGCCGCCGCCGATGTCCAGGACCAGCAGCTTGCCCGCCGACCAGCCGAACCAGCGGCGGACGGCGAGGAAGGTGAGCCGCGCCTCCTCGGCGCCGCTGAGCACCGTCAGCTCGACGCCGGTCTCGGTCCGCACGCGCGCGAGGACGTCGTCGGCGTTGCTCGCCTCGCGCACGGCCGAGGTGGCGAACGGCAGGATCTCCTCGACGCCCTTGTCCTCGGCCGCCTGGAGCGCCTCGTGGACCACCTCGACCAGCTGGTCGACGCCGTCGGGGCCGATGGCGCCGTCCTCGTCGAGGAGCTGGGCGAGGCGGAGGTCCACCTTGTGCGAGTGGGCGGGCAGGGGGCGGGCGCCGGGGTGCGCGTCGACCACCAGCAGGTGCACCGTGTTCGAACCCACGTCGAGGACACCGAGTCTCATGTACGGAACGCTACTGCCCGCGGGGCGGGCGGCGGTGCCCCGATCCGGCTCCGGCGTCTTACCCTGGAGCCGTGCCAAAGACGAAAAAGGCGAAGGCTGAAAAGTCGGCCAAGAAGGACAAGAGGCGCGTAGTGGGCGACGAGAAGGGGCTGGACTTCGCCCGCGTGTGGGTGGAGTTCCCCGATCCGGCGGACGACGAGCAGGTCTTCCGGTGCGATCTGACATGGCTGACCTCCCGCTGGAACTGCATCTTCGGCAGCGGCTGCCAGGGCATCCAGGCGGGCCGCGCGGACGACGGGTGCTGCTCGCTGGGCGCGCACTTCTCCGACGAGGACGACGAGAAGCGCGTCGCCGAGCACGTGGCGCGGCTCACGCCGGACATCTGGCAGCACCACGCCGAGGGCACGCGCGACGGCTGGATCTCCGAGGACGACGAGGGCTCCCGGCAGACCCGGCCCTTCCAGGGCTCGTGCATCTTCCAGAACCGGCCCGGTTTCGCCGGGGGCGCGGGCTGCTCGCTGCACATCCTGGCCCTGAAGGAGGGGCGGGAGCCGTTGGAGACCAAGCCGGACGTGTGCTGGCAGCTTCCGGTGCGGCGGACGTACGAGTGGATCGACCGGCCCGACGACACGCGCGTGCTCCAGGTGTCGATCGGTGAGTACGACCGGCGCGGGTGGGGGCCGGGCGGGCACGACCTGCACTGGTGGTGCACCTCGGCGACCTCCGCGCACGGCGCGGGCGACCCCGTGTACGTGTCGTACCGGCCCGAGCTGATCGAGCTGATGGGCAAGGCGGGGTACGACCGGCTGGTCGAGCTGTGCGAGGAGCGGCTGGCGTCGCGGTTGCCGCTGGTGGCGCCGCATCCGGCGGATCCCGTTCACTGAGGGGTGCCGCGGTGCCGCGTTCCGGGGTGCTCGTGGGGCGTGGTTTCTAGGGGGTCGTCGGGCTCGGGGCGTCGGTGTCGGTCGGCGGGGGTGAGCCGGTGCCGCCCGTCGGGGACGGGCCGGTGGGGGTCGGGTCGGTGGGCGTGGGGGACGGGTCGTCGGTGGGCGTCGGGTCCGGGTCCGGCCGCGACGTCGAGGGCGACGGGTCCGGGTCCGGGGCGGACGGCGACGGTGAGTGGCCGGGGGTGCTGGGGCGCGGGCCCGGGCGGGACGGTGTGGGCGCCGTGCCGTAGCCGTCGATGGTGACGACCGCGCCGGCGGGCGAGACGGCCACCCGGGCGGTCCAGTGGCCGGACGGTTCGCGCAGGTGGTCGACGTGCACCCGGATCGTGAGGGACTGGCCGGGGCGCAGGGTGCCGGAGGACTCGCTCAGGTAGAGCCAGGACGCGCCGGTGGACGCGGACCAGCGCACGGGGGCGTCGCCGGTCGCGGTCGCGGTCAGGGTGATCAGCGTGGTGTCGCCGTGGTTGCCGGCCGTCACGCGCAGGGCGGCGGCGCCCTTCTCGTCGGCGCCGGAGACGCTGACGACCTCCACGGAGACGTCGGATCCGCCGTTCTTCCCGAAGCCCGCGCCGGGGGTGGTGCTGGCGTTGCCCGCGTTCTCGTAGCCCGCGCCGCCCGAGTCGCCGTCCAGGCCGTCGGGGCTCTGCGCCTCGCTGGCGCTCGACGAGCGGCCGTCCTCGCCCTCGACGACGGGCGTACCGCGGTAGGCCGCCCACAGGGCGAACACCGGCGCGGCCACGACGGTGGCGACGACCGTGGTCGTCACGGCACGCGCGCGCAGCCGGTCGCGGCGGGCCGCGCGGTCCTTCGGGTCCATGGGGAAGCCGCGGCGGTCGAAGCGGGGAGCGGCGGGACGCGCGCGCGTGGGGTGCGCCGGGGTGCTCTGCAGTGCGGCGCGCGGGGCCTCCAGGACGGGGAGTTCGGCCGGGGTGACGGTGGTGCCGGGCCAGCGGCCGGGGATCGCGCGCTCGGCGGTGCGGCGGCAGCGGGGGCAGTCGTCCACGTGGCGGACCAGCTCGCGGCGCAGGGCCGCGCTGAGCACGTACCGGTTGTCGCCGGTGAGGCGGGCCACGCCGCCGCAGGTGCCGGTCTCCACGACGGCCAGGGCGGCGCGGGTGCGTTCGACCTCGCAGGCGGCGGCGGCGAGGAGTTCGCGGGCGGTGGCCAGGTCCATGCCGAGGACCGCGGCCACCTCGTGCGGGGCGAGGCGGTGGCGGACGGCGAGTTCCAGGGCCTCGCGCTGCTCGGGGGTGGTGCCGGCGGCCTCCGGCCAGGCGAGGAGGGCGAGTTCGGTGCGGTGGCGTTGCTGGGTGGCCTCGTCGGGTGGGGTGGGTTCGGGCGTGGAGGTGGGGGTGGGCGTGGGGGTGGAGGTGGTCTTGGCGGGGCCTGACGGGGTGTGGTGGCTGCTCTGACGTTTCTGCTTGGCTTCGGCCAGCTTGCGCAGGCAGGCCCAGCGGGCCAGGGCGTACAGCCAGGCCCTGCGGTCCTGGGCGGCGCCGGGGGCGCGGTGGGGGCGGTGGCCGCGGCGCTGGGCCAGGGCTAGGACGTCGCTCAGGGCGTCGGTGGCGGCGGCGTGGTCGCAGAGGACGGACAGGCAGTACGTGAACAGGCCGTCCAGATAGGCGTCGTAGGCGGCGTACCGCGCGGGAGGTCGCTGCGCCAGCGAACGCGCCGCGGCGCGGTCGCGCGCCTCCCGGTGCGCCCGGTGTGCGCCGGTCGTGCGGGTCGTGGTCTCCGGACTGCTCCTCATCACTCGGCGACCGTAGGGGGCTGTGGGTGGCGCGAACTGGCGCGTTGGACACATTTAATCCGTACGGGTGAAACGATCCCTCATAAGGGGACAGGAGGTGCCTGCGGCGGCCTGTGGCTGGTCCGGTGGGGGTGCGTGTAGCGCCTTCGGTTCGGGGGTGGGTCGGGGGTGCGCCGGGGGGTGTCCGTCCTCGGAACGGCGCGGAATCGGTGACTCAAGATGTGCGGGGCGTTGACGCGCCAACCGCTGCGGGCGGACACCCCCCGGCACACCCCCTTCTCGCCGTCCGCGGCCAACCCGCCTTCGCTACCGCGGGCAGTCGTGCCGCTGGGGCGGCACGGGTGGGCGCGGGCGGCGCCCCGTTACGCCGGGTTGCGTCACCCACCCCCGGCCCGCACCCACCCCGGGTGACTGGGGAACGCCGGGTTCGGGTCGCCCGGGGGCGGGCCCGGCACGGTGTCAGTGGGGGCCGTTACGGTTCGTGCATGGCTGCTCGTGCGAAGTCCACCAAGGAACGGCCGTCCTACCGCTGCACCGAGTGCGGCTGGCAGACGGCCAAGTGGCTCGGTCGTTGTCCCGAGTGCCAGGCCTGGGGCACCGTCGAGGAGTACGGCGCGCCCGCCGTGCGGACGACGGCGCCGGGGCGGGTGACCACGTCGGCCGTGCCGATCGGGCAGGTCGACGGGCGGCAGGCGACCGCGCGGTCGACCGGTGTGCCCGAGCTGGACCGGGTGCTCGGCGGGGGTCTTGTGCCGGGGGCCGTGGTGCTGGTCGCGGGCGAGCCGGGGGTCGGGAAGTCCACGCTGCTGCTGGACGTCGCCGCGAAGTCCGCGAGCGACGAGCACCGGACGCTGTACGTCACGGGTGAGGAGTCGGCGAGCCAGGTGCGGCTGCGGGCCGACCGGATCGGGGCGATCGACGATCACCTCTATCTCGCCGCCGAGACCGATCTCGCGGCGGTGCTCGGGCACCTCGACGCGGTCAAGCCGTCGCTGCTCATCATGGACTCCGTGCAGACCGTGGCCTCGCCCGAGATCGACGGCGCTCCCGGCGGCATGGCACAGGTGCGGGAGGTGGCGGGCGCGCTGATCCGGGCCTCCAAGGAGCGCGGGATGTCCACCCTGCTGGTCGGTCACGTCACGAAGGACGGGGCGATCGCCGGGCCGCGGCTGCTGGAGCACCTGGTGGACGTCGTGCTGCACTTCGAGGGCGACCGGCACGCGCGGCTGCGGCTAGTGCGGGGCGTCAAGAACCGGTACGGGACGACCGACGAGGTCGGCTGCTTCGAGCTGCACGACGAGGGCATCACCGGGCTGGCCGACCCCAGCGGGCTGTTCCTCACCCGGCGCGCCGAGCCGGTGCCCGGTACCTGTCTGACCGTCACCCTGGAGGGGCGCCGTCCGCTGGTGGCCGAGGTGCAGGCGCTCACCGTGGATTCCCAGATTCCGTCGCCCCGGCGCACGACCTCGGGGCTCGAGACGTCCCGGGTGTCCATGATGCTGGCGGTGCTGGAGCAGCGCGGCCGGATCAGCGCGCTGGGGAAGCGGGACATCTACAGCGCGACCGTGGGCGGGGTGAAGCTGTCCGAGCCGGCCGCCGACCTCGCCGTCGCGCTCGCGCTGGCCAGCGCGGCCAGCGACACCCCGCTGCCCAAGAACCTCGTCGCGATCGGTGAGGTCGGCCTCGCCGGGGAGGTGAGACGGGTCACGGGCGTGCAGCGCCGGCTCTCCGAGGCGCACCGGCTGGGCTTCACGCACGCCCTGGTACCGAGCGACCCCGGCAGGGTTCCCGACGGCATGAAGGTCCTGGAAGTCGCGGACATAGGGGACGCCCTGCGGGTGCTTCCGCGCTCGCGTCGGCGAGACGCCCCACGGGAGGAGGAGGACCGCCGGTAGACTTTGCCCTGGTCTCGCCCGTCCGTACGACCGAGTGTGCGACGCGGGCGCGCCAGAAGAACCTGCGACCGGAGGAGTGCAGTGGCAGCCAACGACCGGGCAGCAGCTCCCGGAAAGTCCGGTGGGAGTGCCGGTGCCGATGGCCTGATGCGCGCCTCGCTGAGCGCCGTGGCGCCCGGCACCCTGCTGCGGGACGGCCTGGAACGGGTCCTTCGCGGCAACACCGGCGGTCTCATGGTGCTGGGGTCGGACAAGACCGTCGAGGCGATGTGCACGGGCGGCTTCGTGCTGGACGTCGAGTTCACGGCGACCCGCCTGCGCGAGCTGTGCAAGCTCGACGGCGGCATCGTGCTCTCCTCGGACCTGTCGAAGATCCTGCGGGCGGGTGTGCAGCTGCTGCCCGACCCGACCATTCCGACCGAGGAGACCGGCACCCGGCACCGTACGGCGGACCGGGTCAGCAAGCAGGTCGGCTTCCCCGTCGTGTCCGTTTCGCAGTCCATGCGGCTCATCGCCCTCTATGTCGACGGGCAGCGGCGGGTGCTGGAGGACTCCGCGGCGATCCTGTCCCGGGCCAACCAGGCGCTGGCCACCCTGGAGCGCTACAAGCTCCGCCTCGACGAGGTCGCCGGCACGCTCTCCGCGCTGGAGATCGAGGACCTGGTGACCGTCCGGGACGTGTCGGCGGTCGCGCAGCGGCTGGAGATGGTGCGCCGGATCGCCACCGAGATCGCCGAGTACGTGGTCGAGCTGGGGACGGACGGGCGGCTGCTCGCGCTCCAGCTGGACGAGCTGATCGCCGGCGTGGAGCCCGAACGCGAGCTGGTCGTGCGGGACTACGTGCCCGAGCCGACCGCCAAGCGGTCCCGTACGGTCGACGAGGCGCTCGCCGAGCTGGACAAGCTCAGCCACGCCGAGCTGCTCGAACTGTCCACGGTGGCCCGGGCGCTGGGTTACACCGGGTCCCCCGAGACGCTGGACTCGGCGGTTTCGCCGCGCGGCTTCCGGCTGCTGGCGAAGGTGCCGCGGCTGCCGGGCGCCATCATCGACCGCCTCGTGGAGCACTTCGGCGGGCTGCAGAAGCTGCTCGCCGCCAGTGTCGACGACCTCCAGACGGTCGACGGCGTCGGCGAGGCGCGGGCCCGCAGCGTGCGCGAGGGGCTGTCGCGGCTCGCGGAGTCGTCGATCCTGGAGCGGTACGTCTGACCGCGCGGTCCTTCCCGGGTCGGGTCAGTCGTCCTTGAGCACGAAGGACGTGCGGACCTTCTCGAAGCCGGGTGCCTTGGCCTCCACCAGGTACGTCCCTGCCTTGGCCGAGCCCGCCGGGGGCGTACCGCACTCGGGGGCGCTCGGCCTGCGGTCCCACTTCACCGTGTAGGTGATGCCGCTGCCCGCGGCCACCCGGTACTTCAGGCTGGCCTTGCTCTTGTCCTTCACGCAGTCGTCCGAGGCCCAGTAGGCGTCGTCCCCGGTGGCCGGGGTGATGGTGAACACCGCGTGCTCGGGGCCCAGATCGACCTTGCAGTCGCCGCCGGACGTGTTCCGCGCGGTCAGTTCGAAGGCCGGGGTCTGGCCGGGCGTGTAGCTGTTGCGGACGCTGCGCAGGCTGAACTTCACGGCGCCCGGCGTGCAGTTGGGCAGGGCCGAACCGCCCGGCAGCACGTCCCCCGCGCCGACGCCGGTCACCGCGCCGCCCCCGGAGCCCGCGCCGCCGGCGCTGCCCGGGTCGCCGGAGCCGCCGCCGGAGCCGGAGCCCGAACCGGCGCCCTCGTCCGAGCCGTCCCCGCCTCCGGAGCCCGAACCCGAGCCGGTGCCACCGGAGTCGGTGCCCTCCGACTCGTCCCGGCCGCCCGGGGCCTCACTGATCGCGGGCCCGGAGCCCGAGGGCCCCGGAGTGATCGACGGGGCCGGATTCTTGCCGTCGGCTCCGTCGTCGCGGCCCTTGCCGCCGCCTCCGCCGCCGGAGACCACGATCCACGTGATCAGCAGCGCCAACAGGGCGAGCAGGGACAGCAGTACGGCCCTCCGTCGCCAGTAGATGGAGGAGGGAAGCGGCCCGACCGGATTGCGCAGAGATCCCACGGCGCAAACTGTACGAGAGATCCGCGCGTTCCCCGGTCCCACCCGCCGTTCAGGCCCGCAACTTTTACGGATCATCATTCCGGAGATCGACCGGACCCCCTGCCGATCGTCGGGTGACGCGGGTGTCGATCGCGGGGTGTGACCGTTTCCGGCGTCCGCCTACCGTCCGTGAGCATGACCTTCGAGGACGACGCTCTCTACCGTGACATCACCGGTATCGCCCAGGACAGCCCCGCGTGGGTCCGGCACACGGCGGAGGTGGGGACGGAGGCGGGACTCCTGGTGTTCGGCGCGCTGTTCGTCGTGGCCTGGTGGCGGTCGCGGCGCGGCGACCCGCGAGCGTTCGCGATCGCGGTCCTTGCACCCCTGGCCACGGCTGTGGCGTACGTGTGCAGTGAGCTGCTCAAGTCCTTTGTCGAGGAGGAGCGTCCGTGCCGTGCCGTCGCCGGGGCGGTGTCCTCGCTGGCGCAGTGCCCGCCGACCGGTGACTGGTCCTTCCCCAGCAACCACGCGACCATCGCGGGCGGTGCGGCCGCCGCCCTGGCCCTGGTCCGCTGGACGGCGGTCCGGGTGACGGTGCCGCTCGCCCTGCTGATGGCCTTCTCCCGGGTCTTCGTCGGCGTCCACTACCCGCACGACGTCGTCGCCGGGCTGCTGCTCGGCGCGGTCGTCGCCGTCGCGGCGGTACGCCTGGGGATACGGCCGGCGACGCGGGTGGCCGGGGCGATGCGGGACTCGTCGGCGCCGGTGGTGCGGTGGGTGACCGGGCCGGGGGCGGTGGAGTCGGGGGCCGGCTCCCCCGCGCACCGGCGCCGTTGACGGCTCAGGCGTCCGCGTCGACCAGTCCCGCCTCATGGGCGACGATCGCGGCGAGGACGCGGTTGCGCACCTCCAGCCGGTCCAGGACCGCGCTCACGTAGGCCTTCACCGTGCCCTCGACGAGATGCAGCCGGGCGGCGATCTCCGGGTTGGACAGGCCCGCGCCGACCAGGCCGAGGACCTCGCGTTCCCGGGGGCTCAGGCGGGCCACGCGGGTGCGGGCGTGCTCCTCGCGGGCGATCCGGCCGCCGTCCCGGCCGAGGTCCTCGACGACGTACCGGGCGACCTTCGGGGAGAGGAAGGCGGCGCCCTCCGCCACGGCCCTGACGCCCGCCATCAGTTCGTACGGGTCCCCGGACTTGAGCAGGAAGCCGGTGGCGCCGGCGGCCAGGGCGCGGGCCACGTAGGACTCTTCGGAGAACGTGGTCAGCATGGCGACCGCGGTGCCGGGGACGGTGCGCACGATCTCCTCGGCCGCCGTGAGGCCGTCCAGGCGGGGCATGCGGATGTCCAGCAGGACCACGTCGGGGCGGTGGGCGCGGGCCAGTTCGACCGCCTCGCGGCCGTCGCCGGCCTCCGCGACGACCTCGCTCTCGCCGCCGCTCGCCAGGATGGCGCGTACTCCCGCGCGGACCATGGCCTCGTCGTCGGCCAGCAGGACCCGGATCACCGTCGGATCTCCTCTCGTCGTGCGTCGTGCAGGCCCGGGACGACGTCCTTCGCGACGAGGCGGTCGCGTCGGTCGAAGCAGAGCCGGAAGTGGTCGATGGAGGTGAGGAGTTCGCCGCTCGCCCGGTAGAAGCGGCAGTCGGCGCCCGGGGGCGGCGCGGGGGCGCGGCCGGTGGGCGGGTCGTGCGCCTCGCGCGACGGCAGTACCGGTGCCATCTCCTCGTACGGCGTGCCGGTGCGCAGGTGCGCGTAGGCGGACGGGGTCAGCACGGAGCGGGTCTCGGTGTACGCGTACCAGCCGAAGGCAGCGCCGAGCAGGACCAGACCCGCGACGGCGGCGGCGCCCAGGCCCAGGGCGACGCGGCGGCGGGCGCGGGTGAAGGGGGCGGTGGGTGAGGGAGCCGGGGCGGGGGCCGCGGTACGGACGGCGGGGACGTACGCCCGGACGCGGAAGCCCTCCCCGTGCGGGCCCGCCGTGAACTCGCCGCCCAGGGAGGCGACGGCGGCGCGCAGCCCGAGCAGGCCCGAGCCCCCGGCCGAGGGGGAACCGGGCCCGGTCGCAGCGGTGTTGGTGACGGTCACCGTCGTGCCGGAGGCCTGCCCGGTGAGGGACACGGCGACGGGGGCGCCGGGGGCGTGCCGGGCCGCGTTGGTCAGCGCCTCGCGCACGATCCGGTAGAGGAGCCGGTCGGCGAGGCCGCCGGGGTCGGCGGGCGGGTCGGGGGTGTGCCGGGGTTCCCAGCGGACGGGCAGTCCCGACTCGGCGGCCCGGGCGACGAGTTGCTCCACGCTCTCGCCGGCCGGGGCGAGGGGCAGGGGCCCGTCCTCCCGGTCGTCCTCGTCGTCCTCGCGCAGGACGCCGATGATGCGGTGCAGGTGGTCGGTGGCGTCGGCGGCGGCGACCCGCAGTTCGGCGGCGGCGGCGCGGTGGGCGGGGCCGAGGTCCGGGGCCACCTGGAGGGCGGCGGCGCGCAGCGCGAGCAGGCTCAGTTCGTGGCCGAGGGAGTCGTGCATGTCCTGGGCGATCCTGGCCCGTTCACGGAGTCTGGCCCGCTCCTCCGCGTGCCGTCGCTCGTCCTCCAGGCGCGCCGCCCGGGTCCAGCCGGCCTCGGCGAGCGCGCGGCTCTGGCGCCAGTAGCGGCCGCCCAGCCAGGGCAGGACGCAGACGAAGAGCAGGGTGCCGGTCAGGACCAGCACCTCGGGCGCCGGGTCGACGCCGACGAGCGCGATCCGCGCGACGCCGACGACGGCGGTGCCGGCGAGGACGGCCACCGCGGGGTGGGCCCGTGAAGCGCGCAGGCCGAGCAGCAGGGCGAGGACGGCGAGCGCGGGGCCGTAGGAGACGCTGAACAGCGCGGGGGTGTCGGCCAGGCTCAGGGCGGCCGCGAGTGCGAACGCGGCGAGCGGGCCGCGCCGGGCCAGCGCGGCGGCCGTGGCGAGCACGGCCAGTCCGGTCAGCTGCTGCCAGAGGGGGCGCGGCTCGTTGAGGCCGATCCGGTCCGCCGTGACGGCGGGGAGCGCGAGGGCGCACCAGAACAGCGCGCCCCGGCCGACGGGGGCGAGCCGGGCGGGGCGCGTACCGGGGGCGCGGGAGGCCGCGGGCACGGGGGCGCGTGGTCCGGCGTGCGCCCGGGTGCCGGGGCCGGCGTCGCCTGCTCCGGCCCCGGCGGCCGGACGGGTACCTTCCATCCGCCCGACGCTACAAGTGCCGGGCGGGGCGGCGCCCCTGCCGATCGTCAGGTGCCCCGACCGCCGGACGGTCCGGGGACCCCGGCGGACGCGAGACCTCCCCCCATCCGGGCCACCGAACGGTCAAGGCATCCGCTGAAACCTTCCGGCACCCGACGTCACCGCTTCGGGCGCGCGGCGAACGGTGGGTGTGCCCGGCGCCACCGGGTGGCGGTGCGCCCGCGGGGTGGTTCCGGCGTGGCAGGATCGGAGGGTCATGACTGCGCCCACGAAGTCCTCGCACAGCGGACCCTCCGACCCCGCCGCCGCCTCGTCCGGCGTGCCGTTGCACGCCCCCGTCATCGACTGGTTCGCCGACCACGCCCGCGATCTGCCGTGGCGGCGCCCGGAGGCCGGCGCGTGGGGTGTGATGGTCAGTGAGTTCATGCTCCAGCAGACGCCGGTGAGCCGCGTCCTGCCCGTCTACGAGCAGTGGCTGGCGCGCTGGCCGCGCCCCGCCGACCTCGCCGCCGAGGCACCCGGCGAGGCCGTCCGCGCCTGGGGCCGGCTCGGCTACCCGCGCCGCGCCCTGCGCCTGCACGGCGCCGCCGCGGCCATAACGGAACGGCACGGCGGCGACGTGCCCTCGGACCACGCCCAGTTGCTGGCGCTGCCCGGCATCGGCGAGTACACGGCCGCCGCGGTCGCCTCCTTCGCCTACGGGCAGCGGCACCCCGTGCTGGACACCAACGTCCGCCGGGTGTTCGCCCGCGCGGTCACCGGCGTGCAGTACCCGCCGAACGCCACCACCGCCGCCGAGCGGAAGCTGGCGCGCGCGCTGCTGCCGGAGCAGGAGAGCAGGGCCGCCCGGTGGGCCGCCGCCTCGATGGAGCTGGGCGCGCTGGTCTGCACGGCGAAGAACGAGTCGTGCCGGCGCTGCCCGATCGCCGGGCAGTGTGCCTGGCGGCTGGCCGGCAAGCCCGCGCACGAAGGGCCGCCGCGCCGCGGCCAGACGTACGCGGGCACCGACCGGCAGGTGCGCGGCCGGCTGCTCGCGGTGCTGCGGGAGGCGTCCGGAGCGGTGCCGCAGTCGGCCCTCGACCAGGTCTGGCACGAACCGGTCCAGCGGGCCCGCGCCCTGGACGGTCTCGTCTCCGACGGTCTGGTGGAGCCGCTGGCGGACGGGCTGTACCGGCTGCCGCTGAGCTGACGTACGGCGCGGGACAGGGGCCGCGGGTACGGGTGTGACACAAGTGCCGGTTCCGTCGGCCTCCGTCACCGTCCCGGCAGCGGACAAATCACCCTTTACTCCCATCAAGTGGTCGGCCGCTTTACCCGGTTCCTACTTCCGTTACACAACCGACGGACAGCCGAGTGTTCCCCGCAGGCTGCTTCGCACAGCGCCGTGACAACGCTTCCCTACCTTCGTTTCTGTGCCCGGCGGGCACGGCAAGACCAGGGACCACAGGCAGTGGGCCGGCGGTGACGGCACCGGCGGAGTACGGGGATCGGAAGGCGGTTGACCATGGGCGAGGTGCTCGAGTTCGAGGAGTACGTCCGTACCCGGCAGGACGCGCTGCTGCGCAGTGCACGGCGCCTGGTCCCGGACCCCGTCGACGCCCAGGACCTGCTCCAGACCGCGCTGGCGCGGACGTACCGCCGCTGGTCGACCATCGAGGACAAGCGGCTGGCCGACGCCTACCTGCGCCGCGTCATGATCAACACGCGGACCGAGTGGTGGCGGGCGCGGAAGCTGGAGGAGGTGCCGACCGAGCAGCTCCCCGAGTCCTGCGTGGACGACTCCACCGAGCAGCACGCGGACCGCGCCCTGCTGATGGACGTCATGAAGGTCCTCGCCCCGAAGCAGCGCAGCGTCGTGGTGCTGCGACACTGGGAGCAGATGTCCACGGAGGAGACCGCCGCGGCCCTGGGCATGTCGGCGGGGACGGTCAAGAGCACGCTGCACCGGGCGCTCGCCCGGCTCCGCGAGGAGCTGGTCGCCCGCGATCTGGACGCACGGGCGCTGGAGCGTGAGGAGCGGGAGCGTTGCGCGGCCTGAGCGTCGGTCGATCACCCGGGGAGGCCCGGAGCACGCAGGCGGCGAGTGCGGCGGTGGCCGTGTTCGTCGCCCTCGGCGTGTGCCTGTCGGGCTGCGCGGCCGGCGGCACCGGCACCCGCGACGAGGGCGCGGCGCACGCGGACGCGGTCGGCGGCGCCGCGGCCTCCTCCCCCGCGGCCTCCCCCTCCAAGGTCCCCGACCGGGTGGACGCGGTGCGGCTGGTCAAGTCGGACCCCTCGGTCTCCGCGGAGGTCAAGCACGAGCTGAAGCCGTGCGTCGCCGACGAGTACCCCGTCGACGTGTCGTACGGGGAGCTGACCGGCGGATCGGCGGAGGACGTCGTCGTGAACGTCCTGACCTGCGGTGACGCGGTGGGTGTGGGCAGCTACGTGTACCGCGAGGAGGACGGCGCCTACCAGAACGTGTTCCGGACCGAGGAGCCCCCGGTCTACGCGGAGATCGACCGCGGCGACCTGGTGGTGACCAAGCAGGTGTACGAGCGGGGCGACCCCGTGTCCAGCCCGTCCGGCGAGAATGTGATCACCTACCGGTGGGCGTCGGGCCGCTTCTCGGAGCAGTACCGCACCCACAACGACTACAGCAACGCCGCGGGCAACGCGCCCACCCCGGCCCCGGACACCGACGGCTGAGGCGGACGGGCGTGAACCGATCGGGGCGCCCACCGCGATGACCGGGTGAACGCGGCGCGCGTCCCCGGCGTCCGATCCGGTGGACGTCCGCACCCGCGTCCGGCCACCGCCCCCGACCCACCACAACGAGGACTGAGAGCACCGGGATGGCAGACCAGACCCACGTCCTGTTCGTCGAGGACGACGACGTCATCCGCGAGGCCACCCAGCTCGCCCTGGAGCGGGACGGCTTCGCGGTCACCGCGATGCCCGACGGGCTGTCCGGCCTGGAGTCCTTCCGGACCGACCGGCCCGACATCGCGCTGCTCGACGTCATGGTCCCCGGTCTCGACGGGGTCAGCCTGTGCCGCCGCATCCGGGACGAGTCCACGGTGCCGGTGATCATGCTGTCGGCGCGGGCGGACTCCATCGACGTCGTCCTCGGTCTGGAGGCCGGCGCCGACGACTACGTCACCAAGCCGTTCGACGGGGCGGTGCTGGTCGCCCGGATCCGGGCGGTGCTGCGGCGCTTCGGGCACGCCGGTGGCGGGGAGCGGGCGGAGACCGCGGGCCACGCGGACACCGGGGGCGTGCTTACCTTCGGCGAGCTGGAGGTGGACACCGACGGCATGGAGGTGCGCCGGGCCGGACGGCCGGTGGCGCTCACCCCGACCGAGATGCGGCTGCTGCTGGAGTTCTCCTCGGCGCCGGGGACGGTGCTCTCGCGCGACAAGCTGCTGGAGCGGGTGTGGGACTACGGCTGGGGCGGGGACACCCGCGTCGTCGACGTGCACGTGCAGCGGCTGCGGACCAAGATCGGCCAGGACCGGATCGAGACGGTCCGCGGCTTCGGCTACAAGTTGAAGGCCTGAGGCGGGGGCGCGGGACATGCGGGGGTTCTTCCGAAGCCGGTCCGCCTCACCCGAGGGACGTCCGGACGGCCCTACGGGGCCGGGCGGCGCCGCGGGGTCGATGAGCGGCGGCGGTCCGGAGGGGGTGGCCGGGCCGCACGGGGGTGCGAGGGCCGGCGGCGCCGCTAGAGCGGGCGGCGGCGCGGGACCGGAGAGCGGTGCGGGTCCGGATAGCGGTGCGAGACCGACGGGCGGCGCGGAGCCGAGGAGCGGCGCGGGGCCGAGGAGCGGTAGACGGCGCAAGAGCGGTACGGCGGCCACGGGCGGCACCGGGCGCGAGAGCGGTACGGCGGCCACGAGCGGCGCGGGTTCGCGCGGCGGTGCGGGGTCCGGCGGCGCCACGCGTGGTCCGCGTCCGCGCGGGCTGCGCGCCCGGGGCATCCGCACCGGGCTGCGCTGGAAGCTCAGCGCGGCGATCGCGCTGGTCGGCGCGCTGGTGGCCGTTGTCCTGAGCCTGGTCGTGCACAACGCCGCCCGGGTCTCGATGCTGGACAACGCCCGGGACCTCGCCGACGACCGGGTCCTGATCGCCCAGCGCAACTACGAGCTGTCCGGGCGGCAGAACTTCCCGAACGCCAAGATCGACGACCCCGAGCTGCCGGCGGAGCTGCGCCGCAAGGTCGAGGCCGGGCGGCGGGCGACGTACGTCTCCGAGCGGGACGACGGGGTGACCGACATCTGGGCCGCGGTGCCGCTCAAGGACGGGCACGTGATGTCCCTGCACTCCGGTTTCACCGACCGCAGCGCCGACATCCTCACCGATCTCGACCAGGCCCTGGTCATCGGCTCCATCGCGGTGGTCCTCGGCGGCAGCGCGCTCGGTGTGCTCATCGGCCGCCAGCTCTCCCGGCGGCTGCGCGACGCGGCCGCCGCCGCCAACCAGGTCGCCAACGGGGAGCCGGACGTGCGCGTGCGGGACGCCATCGGCGGGGTCGTCCGGGACGAGACCGACGACCTCGCGAGCGCGGTGGACGCGATGGCGGACGCGTTGCAGAAGCGGCTGGAGGCCGAACGGCGGGTCACCGCGGACATCGCGCACGAGCTGCGCACCCCGGTGACCGGGCTGCTCACCGCCGCGGAGCTGCTGCCGCCGGGCCGGCCGACCGAGCTGGTCCTGGACCGGGCGAAGGCGATGCGGACCCTCGTCGAGGACGTCCTGGAGGTGGCGCGGCTCGACGGGGCCTCGGAGCGGGCCGAGCTGCAGGACCTGATGCTGGGCGACTTCGTGTCCCGGCGGGTGGCGGCGAAGGACCCGGCGGTGGAGGTGCGGGTGATCCACGAGTCGGCGGTCACCACCGACCCGCGCCGCCTGGAGCGGGTGCTGTTCAACCTGCTCGCCAACGCCGCCCGGCACGGCCGCCCGCCGGTCCAGGTCAGCGTCGAGGGCCGGGTGATCCGGGTCCGCGACCACGGACCGGGCTTCCCCGAGGACCTCCTCGCCGAGGGGCCGAGCCGGTTCCGCACCGGCAGCGCGGACCGGGCGGGCCGCGGGCACGGGCTGGGCCTGACCATCGCGGCCGGCCAGGCCCGGGTACTGGGCGCCCGGCTCACCTTCCGCAACGTCCGCCCGGCGGGCGCCCCCGACCACGTACCGGCCGAGGGCGCGGTCGCCGTCCTGTGGCTGCCGGAGCACGCGCCGACCAACACGGGCAGCTATCCGATGCTGCCGGACCGGGCGGGCTCGGGCGGCGTCTAGCGGCGAGGCCGAGCAGGCTCCACGGGGTCACGGCTGCGGCGGCTACCGCAGGCCGTCGACGAACGACTGCCAGGCCTTTCCACCTACGGTCACGACCGGGCCGTCCGGGTTCTTGCTGTCGCGTACGGGGACGGCGCCGGCCGGGCAGCCATCGGCGACCTCGACGCAGTCACCGCCGGTGTTTCCGCTGTAACTGGACTTACGCCACTGAAGGTTCCTCGGGCTGGGAGCAGACTCCATAGCGTTCCTCCATCACGCGGATGATCAGTTCGGCCGAATCCTCCACGGAGTGGGCGGCAGCCTGCAAGCGAGCGTATCGGAGGGCGGCTTCCCTGACGGTCTCCGGATTGGCCGTCATGTGCCCGGAGATGATGTCCTCCGTGTAGACGACGTCCAGGTTGTCGTCGAAGCGCAGGAAGTTGAACGAACCAGCCAGGCTGGCATGCGCTCCCGCCTTGTTCGGCAGCACCTGCACATGCATCCAGCGGTGACTGGCGAACTCCAACAGCCGGGCCAGTTGCCGCCGCATGACCTCGGGGCCGCCGATCGGCCTATGCAGTACGGCCTCGTCCAGCACCACCCACGCCAGCGGCGGCCGCTCCCGCTCCAGGATGCGCTGGCGTTCCATCCGGGCGGCCAACAAGCCCTCCAGATCGTCCGGCTTGCCCGTGGCCAGCACCGCCCGCGCGTACTCCTCCGTCTGCAACAGCCCGTACACGAGCTGCGCCTGGTACGTCGAGATGTACGCCGCCTTCGCCTCCATCTCCGCGTACGGCTGGAACCAGGCCGGGAGTTGGCTGCGCAGCACCAGGCCGATCAGCCGCGAGAACAGACCGTCCGTCCCCAGCGCGGCGTCCACCCGCTCGGAGAAGTCCCGCGTCGGGACCTTCTTCGTGGTCTCGATCTGGCCGACCAGTGAGCCGGTGCAGAAGATGATGTCGCCGAGCTGGCCCTGCTTGAGACCGTGCGCCTCGCGCTGGCGGCGCAGCTCCCAGCCGTAGTAGTCGAGGGGGGAGGCGGTCGGGTCGAGAGACTGGATGTTGGCCACTGCGGCACCTCGCTCCGGGACTGCGGTCGGCAACGCCTCACGACGTTCGTTTCTGTGCGTAGTCGAGCGTACGCAGCGGGTCGCAGAGTCGTGGCGTGAATCACGTAACCGGTCCGCAGGCGGCGGACGTCGACAGCCAGTACCACGCCGAGTTCGCCATGGGCGCGCACTCGGCCCGGCACCTGCGCCGCGTCCTGCGGCTGTACCTGGTCCGCTCGGGGCTGGCCGAGGTGACCGAGGCCGCCGAGCTGGCGCTCACGGAGCTGGTCGCCAATGTCGTACGGCATGTGCCGGGCCGTCGGTGCCGGGTGTGCTTCCTGCTCCGGCCGGACGGGCTGCGGGTGGAGGTCGCCGACGACTGCCCGGAGCTGCCGGTCCCGGCTGACGCCGACGCGCTGAGTGAGGGCGGGCGGGGGCTCGTGATCGTCGCGGCGGTGGCCGACGGGTGGGGCGTCACGCCGTACGCGGACGGGCGGGGCAAGACGGTGTGGTTCGAGTGCGTGCCGCGGCGGGACGTACGACGAAGGCCCCCGGGCGGACGAAGCCACCCGGGGGCCTGTTAGTGAGCGGGCGGCGGACCGCCGTGCGGTCAGACCGTCTCGGTCACCGGCGTCTTCGCGCTCGCCCCGTCCTCGCCGCCGGCCGAGGCGTCGGCGGCCTGCGGGCCCGCGCCCTTCAGCGGGACCTCCTTCACGAAGACCGACGCGACCAGGGCCAGGACGGCCACCGCCGCGCCCAGCAGGAACGCGCCGTGGGTGCCGGAGGACACCGCGTGCTGGTAGGCCTCGCGCGCCGCCTCGGGCAGCTTGGCCAGGCTCGCCGCGTCCAGCTGCGCCGAACTCTCGGTCACCTTGGAGCCCAGCGCCCCCGCCCGCTCCGCCATCACGTCCTGGACGCGGTGGTTGAACAGCGCGCCCATGATCGCGACGCCGAAGGAGGAGCCGAGGGTGCGGAAGAGGGTGGTGGACGAGGACGCGACGCCCATGTCCTTCATCTCCACGCTGTTCTGCGCCACCAGCATCGTGATCTGCATCAGGCAGCCCATGCCGAGACCGACGACGGCCATGTAGAGGCCGGAGGTGAAGCGGGTGGTGTCGGTGTCCATGGTGGACAGCAGGAACAGGCCGACCGTCATCAGCGCGCCGCCCAGCACCGGGAAGATCTTGTACCGGCCGGTGTTGGTGGTGACCCGCCCGGCCACCATCGACGTGACGAGCATCGCGCCCAGCATCGGCAGGAGCAGCAGCCCGGAGTTGGTCGCGGACGCGCCCTGCACCGACTGCTGGTACAGCGGCAGGAAGAGGGTCGCGCCGAACATCACGAAGCCGACGATGAAGCCGATCACGGACATCAGCGTGAAGTTGCGGCTGCGGAAGATGTGCAGCGGCACGATCGGCTCGGCGGCCCTGGTCTGCCAGAACACGAACCCGACCAGCGCGGCGACGCCGATGCCGGTCAGCTCCATGATCCGCGCGGAGGTCCAGGCGTACTCGGTGCCGCCCCAGGTGGTGACGAGCACGATGGCCGTGATGCCGACGGTCAGCAGCGCGGCGCCCAGGTAGTCGATCCGCGCCTGGCTGCGCTTCTTCGGCAGGTGCAGGACGGCGCTGACGGCCACCAGCGCGATCGCGCCGAGCGGCAGGTTGATGTAGAAGGACCAGCGCCAGCCCCAGTGGTCGGTGATGGTGCCGCCGACCAGCGGTCCGCCGATCATCGCCAGCGCCATGACGCCGGCCATCATGCCCTGGTACTTGCCGCGCTCCCGCGGCGGTATCAGGTCGCCGATGATGGCCATGACGCCGACCATCAGACCGCCGGCGCCCAGGCCCTGGACGGCGCGGAAGCCGATGAGCTGGCCCATGTCCTGGGCCATGCCGCTGAGCGCGGAGCCCGCCAGGAAGATCACGATCGAGGTCATGAACGAGCCCTTGCGCCCGTACATGTCGCCGAGCTTGCCCCACAGCGGGGTCGAGGCCGCGGTCGCGAGCGTGTACGCGGTGACCACCCAGGACAGGTGCTCCAGACCGCCCAGCTCGCCCACGATCGTCGGCATCGCGGTGCCGATGATCATGTTGTCGAGCATCGCGAGCATCATCGCGATCATGAGGGCGAGCAGGACCACCCGCACGCTCCTCGGCTGCTTGCCGGCACCGGCCTCACCGGTGTCCGCCTGCGCTGTCTCCGCCATCGCTCCCACTTCCCCCGGCCACCGCCGTACTCCGGTCCACTTACTTGCCGACCGGCAAGCTGACTACACTCGGGAAGGTAGTCGCGTAACTAGCCGGGCGTCAAGTAAGTTTTTGGGAAAGGGCGCGGAGCGGGCAGAGTGCGCTGAACAGGAGGTGCGCGGGAGAATGGGCGGCACGATGAACGGCACCAGGCAGCAGCGACGCCGCGGGGACACCCGCCAGCGCATCCAGGACGTGGCCCTCGGACTCTTCGCCGAGCAGGGGTACGAGAAGACCTCGCTGCGGGAGATCGCCGAGGCCCTGGACGTCACCAAGGCCGCGCTGTACTACCACTTCAAGACCAAGGAAGAGATCCTGGTCAGCATCTTCGAGGACCTCTCGCGACCGCTGGAGGACCTGATCGCCTGGGGGCGGGAGCAGCCGCACGGCCTGGAGACGAAGCAGGAGATCATCCGCCGCTACAGCGAGGCGCTGGCGGGCGCGGCGCCGCTCTTCCGCTTCATGCAGGAGAACCAGGCGACCGTGCGCGACCTGCGCATCGGCGAGCTGTTCAAGACCCGCATGTTCGGTCTGCGCGACATCCTCATCGACCCGGAGGCCGACCTGGTGGACCAGGTCCGCTGCATCAGCGCGCTCTTCACGATGCACGCCGGGATGTTCGCCCTGCGGGACCTCGAAGGCGACCCCGAGGAACAGCGCGCGGCTGTTCTCGAGGTCGCCATCGATCTGGTGACCCAGGCCCACCGGGGGGCCGGGCAGGCGTGACGCCCGTGCGTCAGACGGTCACGCCCTTGTCCCGCAGGAAGGAGACCGGGTCGACGGCCGAACCGTAGTTGGCGGTCGTACGGATCTCGAAGTGCAGGTGCGGGCCGCTGGAGTTGCCCGTGTTGCCGGACTTCGCGATGGACTGGCCGGTCTTCACGACCTGGCCGATCTTGACGTTCACCTTGGACAGGTGGGCGTACTGGGAGTACGTGCCGTTGCCGTGCTTGACGACGATGGCGTTGCCGTAGGCGGGGCCGTCGCCGGCGCCGTTGCCGCCGGCCTTGACCACGGTGCCGCCGTGCGCGGCGACGACGTTGGTGCCGATCGGCACGGCGAAGTCCTGGCCGCTGTGCTTGTGCGCCCACATGCCGCCGTTCTGGGCGAAGCTGGCGCTGAGCTTGTACTTCTTCACCGGGTCCACCCAGGAGGCGGCCTTCTTCTTGGTGGCCGTCTTCTTGGCGGTGGCCTTCTTGGCGCCGGCCTGCTCGGCCTTCGCCGCCTTGGCCTGCGCCGCGGCCTGGGCCTCGACGGCGCTCGCCGTGGTGGAGGAGGTGGAGGCCGCCGTGGTGCCGGTGGCGGCCGCGACCCCGGCTCCCAGTGCGACCGAGGCTCCGAGGCCGGCGGCCATCACCGCGGCGCGGGTGCGAAGGGTCGTACGGGAAGAACGGGACGTGACACGCGGAAACATTCGAACCTCATGGGGACGGGTACAGAGGAAAGCCCCTCCGAGCGAGACGCACAGGGCGCTCGTCGGCCGGGCTCAACCTTGGTAACCCGGCGGCCCCGAACCGCACAAAGGTGTGACCTACGATCTTATTTAGTACTTGAGCGCGATACTTCCCGACTCTTGACAGAGCCCCCATTCCGGACAAAACCAGCTCAGGCGCACGGCGGCCGCCGCCCACCGTGCACCGTTATGTCCGATTTCGCGGTTCCCGCCGCCTCCACTATTCCCCGTAGTAAAGGACGAAAGGCCTGTGCGCCATGTCACCGGCGATCATGGCCGGAGGACCGCCGAATGTGACCCGGGCTACTCCCGTCCCGGTTAACCCGCCCCCCTGGCAAGGGCGTTCACCTGGGCTCGCTTCATGGCCCACGTCACAGCCCCGGGGCCGGGGGCGGCCTGGTAACTACTACTCAGTAACCCAATCGTTGCCGTCCGGCCACTTGCTGGGGCGAGCATGCTCGCGACAACTTTGGTGCCGTCAGGCATCCGCGCAGGCATGAGAGGAATCCAGCCCCCCATGACCGAACAGACCGGACAGACCAGACAGTCCCGGCGCACCTGGAAGCAGGCCGCCGGCACGGCGGCCGTCACCGCGGCGGCGCTCGCCGCGACGGTCACCCCCGCCGGCGCCGCCGTCCCCGAGGCCCCGGCGGCTCCCCCCGCCGCGACCGCGACGGCGGCCGCGGCGGACGTCGACTACGAAACCTGGCAGCGGGACTGCCGGGCCGTGATGGACGCCGCCCTGCCGTACCTGAAGGACCGGATCGGCGACGCCCGGCCCGGGGAGAAGCAGGCGATCGTCCTCGACATCGACAACACCTCCCTGGAGACCGATTTCGGCTTCAGCTACCCGCAGCCCGCCAACCGGCCGGTGCTGGAGGCCGCCCGGTACGCCCAGGAGCGCGGCGTCGCGCTGTTCTTCGTGACCGCCCGGCCGGGCATCATCGGGCTGCCCACCGAGTGGAACCTCGACCACGCCGGCTACGAGTCCTCCGGTCTCTACGTCCGGGGCTTCGTCGACCTGTTCCGCAACGTCGCCGAGTACAAGACGGAACAGCGGGCGAAGATCGAGTCGAAGGGCTACACGATCATCGCGAACATCGGCAACAGCGCCACCGACCTGTCCGGAGGGCACGCCGAGAAGACGTTCAAGCTGCCCGACTACGACGGCCAGTTGTCCTGACACCGGCGTCCTGACGCCGGATAGGCTCCCCTGGTCGACCGACCAGCACCGACCAGGGGGTCTTGGATGGAACCGGCCGTGCTCGGCGGGAAGTTGGCGTCCGCTCTGGTCGCCCCGCTGGTGAAGCGGCTCTTCGCGGCCGGCGGCCCCGGTGCCGGGCTGGTCGACCGGCCGGTCCGGCTGACCCGTCTGGTGTCCTTCCGGGGCGAGCAGCGCACCCTCGGCGACGAGCAGGTGCGCGGGCTCGCCGGCCGGCTGGTCGCGGACTCCCTCGCCTCCCCGGGCGAGCCGCCCTTCCCCCGCGACGAGGAGACCGCCGTCGCCGACGCCCTGGCCGCACGGCTGCTCGCGCTGGGCGACCTGGAGATGGACGACGTCCAGGCGGTGCGGCTCGGGCACCGGGAGCTGGCCGCCCGGCTGCGGACCGCCGCCGGGCCCTGGGGCGGCTTCTCCGCCGACGCGGGCCACTTCCTCGACACCGCGACCGAGTGGGCCTGCCTGCACATCCTGGAGTTCTTCACCCGGCGCTCCACGTTCGTCGCCCGCACCCTGGTGGAGCAGACCCGCGGCCAGGCCGACCTGATCGCGAAGGTCGACGAACTGATCACCCGTGTCCCCCGCCCGGACGCGCGGGACACGGCGTTCGAACGCCGCTATCTGCCGTACGCCGCCGAACGCCACGACCACCTCACCCTCTACGGCGTCGACCTGCGGGACTCCCCGGACCGGTGGCCGCTGGAGGTCGCCTACCTGAGCCTGGAGGCGACCGCCGAGGAGGACCGCGCCCCGCTCTTCGGGGACCACGCCGAGCGGGAACGCACGGTCCGCCTCCCCGCCGAGAGCGCGCTGGCGGCCCACGACCGGGTCCTGCTGCGCGGCGACGCGGGCTCCGGCAAGACGACGCTGGTGCAGTGGCTGGCGGTGACCGCGGCGCGGGACGGCGCCCGGATCCCGTACGTCCTGCCGCTGCGCACCCTCGTCTGGGCGGGCACGCTCCCGGCGCCCACCGCCTTCCTCACGGCCGTGGGATGCCCGCTCACCCCGCCCGAGGGCTGGGCGGAGCGGGTGCTGACGGCCGGCCGGGGCCTGGTCCTCGTCGACGGCCTGGACGAGATCCCGGCCGCCGAACGCCACCGCACCCGCGACTGGCTCCTCGCCCTGATCCGCGCCTACCCCGGCAACCGCTGGCTGCTCACCTCCCGCCCCACGGCCGTACGCCCCGACTGGCTGGCCGCCGAGGGCTTCTGGGAACTGGCCCTCACGCCGATGCGGCAGCCGGACGTCACGACCTTCGTCCACCGCTGGCACGAGGCCGCCCGCGCCCCCGAGTACGAGGCCCGGCTCCTCGACTCCCTGCACACCAAGCGCGACCTGGCCGGCCTCGCCACCAACCCGCTGATGTGCGGCCTGATCTGCGCCCTGCACCGGGAGCGCCGGGGCTACCTCCCCACCGGCCGCAAGGAGCTGTACGACGCCGCCCTGACGATGCTGCTGGCCCGCCGGGACCGGGAGCGGGGCATGGAGGCGGTCGAGCTGGGCGAGGAGGCGCAGCTCGAACTGCTCCAGCGGCTGGCGTACGCGCTGGTGCTGAGCGGGCGCACGGAGATGGACGTCGCCACGGCCGAGGGCATCGTGGAGCGCGCGCTGCCGTCGGTCGCCTCGGCGGCGGGGCAGGGCGACACGGGGACCGTCCTGCGCGCCCTGGTCCTGCGCAGCGGGCTCCTGCGCAGGACCGACGAGGGCACCCTGCACTTCGTGCACCGCACGTTCCAGGACTACCTGGGCGCCCGGTACGCCGTCGAGGAGGGCCACCTCGACGTCCTCTCCGGCCACGCGGGCGACACCCAGTGGGAGGACGTGATCCGCATGGCGGTGGCCCACGCCAGGCCCGGCGAGCGCGCCGTCCTGCTGCGCCGGCTGCTGGCGGCCGGGACCCCGCGGCTGACGCTGCTGGCCCTGGCCTGCCTGGAGCACGCGACCGCGCTGGATCCCGCGGTGCGGGCGGAGGTGGAGGCGCGGGCGGCGACGCTGATCCCGCCGGCCTCGACGCGGGACGCCAGGGTCCTCGCGGAGGCGGGGCCCCTGGTCCTGGAGCTGCTGCCGGGGCCGGACGGGCTGACGGACACGGAGGCGCACGGCGTGACGGTGACGGCCTCCCTGCTGGCCGAGCGGGACCCGGGGGGCTCGCTGGCCGTGCTGCGCCGCTTCCGGGACCACTCCTCACTGGACGTGCGGCGGCAGCTGGTGGGGACGTGGGGCCGTTTCGAGACGCGGACGTACGCGACCGAGGTGCTGGACCACCTCGACCGCACGGACCTGTTCCTGACCTGCCGGACCGAGGCCCAGCGCGAGGCGCTCCCGGTGATGGCGCCGTGGACCCACCTCACGTTCCTCGGGGCACACCGGGCGGCCGAGATCACCGCCTGCGTGGCGGAGCCGGGGGCCGTCGAGGAGCTGCACCTCGTCAACAACACCGAGGTGACCGAGCTGGACGGCCTGCCGGGCCTCTTCACCTCGCTGCGGCTCCTGCTGCTCGACTGCCACGAGGTCCGCGACCTGGGGCCGCTCGCACGGCTTCCGCTCACGTCCCTGCTGATCAGCCGGACCGCGGACCTCACCGGCCTGCCGGCCCTGTCGTCGCTCACCCACCTGACCGTGGCGACCCGGCTTCCCGGCTCCCGGCTGCCGGCGGCCCTCCCGACGGAGGCGCCCCTGCGGTACCTCTACCTCGGCGACGACGCCATCGCCGGCACCGGTCTCCGGGGCCTCGTCCACTGGCGGACTCTCCAGGCCCTGTACCTGGCGACCGGCACGCCGCTCACGGCCGAGGACTGGGCGGAGATCCAGCGGCTGCCGGATCTCACCATCCTGGGCCTGCACAGCCGCGCCCTCCCCGACGGCAGCGGGGCGATGCCCGTGCTCCCGGGCGTCGAGGACCTCTTCCTCACCGCCCTGGACGGGGACGAGGACCTGTCGGTTCTCGCCTCCCGCCTCCCCGGCCTACGGATGGTGGCTCTGGAAGCCGCCCCCGGCGCCGTCCTCGACGGCGACCGCCTCACGGCCCTCTTCCCGGGCGCCGAGGTGACCCTGGACTGAGGGACGCCGGATACGACGAAAGGGGCCGCCCGGGACCGAAGTCCCGGGCGGCCCCTTTCCAGGCTCACCCCAGGAGGGTTACGCCTCCTTGCTCAGGTTCGGCCCAGCGCCGCCGGCCGCCTGCTCGATCGGCGGGGCGTCGGGCAGCGCCGACTTCTCCTCGCCGCGGAACGTGAAGGTCTGGGCGTCGCCCTCGCCCTCCGTGTCCACGACCACGATGTGGCCCGGGCGCAGCTCGCCGAAGAGGATCTTCTCCGACAGCGTGTCCTCGACCTCGCGCTGGATCGTGCGGCGCAGCGGACGCGCGCCCAGCACCGGGTCGTAGCCCTTCTTGGACAGCAGCTCCTTGGCGGACTGGGAGAGCTCGATGCCCATGTCCCGGTCCTTGAGGCGCTCGTCGACCTTGCCGATCATCAGGTCGACGATCCGCAGGATGTCGTCCTGGCTGAGCTGCGGGAAGACGACCACGTCGTCGACGCGGTTGAGGAACTCGGGCCGGAAGTGCTGCTTCAGCTCGTCCTGGACCTTGTTCTTCATGCGCTCGTAGTTGGTCTTCTTGTCACCCGCGGCGGCGAAGCCGAGGTTGAAGCCCTTGGAAATGTCCCGCGTGCCGAGGTTGGTCGTCATGATGATGACCGTGTTCTTGAAGTCCACGACCCGGCCCTGGGAGTCGGTCAGGCGACCGTCCTCCAGGATCTGAAGCAGCGAGTTGAAGATGTCCGGGTGGGCCTTCTCGACCTCGTCGAAGAGGACGACGGAGAACGGCTTGCGGCGGACCTTCTCGGTCAGCTGGCCGCCCTCCTCGTACCCGACGTAGCCGGGAGGCGAACCGAAGAGCCGCGAGACCGTGTGCTTCTCGCTGAACTCCGACATGTCGAGGGAGATCAGCGCGTCCTCGTCGCCGAAGAGGAACTCCGCGAGCGCCTTGGACAGCTCGGTCTTACCGACACCGGAGGGACCGGCGAAGATGAACGAGCCACCCGGACGCTTCGGGTCCTTCAGACCGGCACGGGTACGGCGGATCGCCTTGGACAGCGCCTTGACGGCGTCGACCTGGCCGATGACCCGCTTGTGGAGCTCGTCCTCCATGCGCAGCAGGCGCGAGGACTCCTCCTCCGTGAGCTTGAAGACCGGGATGCCGGTGGCGGTCGCGAGGACCTCGGCGATCAGCTCGCCGTCGACCTCGGCGACGACGTCCATGTCGCCGGCCTTCCACTCCTTCTCCCGCTTGGCCTTCGCGGCGAGGAGCTGCTTCTCCTTGTCGCGCAGGGAGGCGGCCTTCTCGAAGTCCTGCGAGTCGATCGCGGACTCCTTGTCGCGGCGGACGCCGGCGATCTTCTCGTCGAACTCGCGCAGGTCCGGCGGCGCGGTCATCCGGCGGATCCGCATCCGGGAGCCGGCCTCGTCGATCAGGTCGATCGCCTTGTCCGGCAGGAAGCGGTCCGAGATGTAGCGGTCGGCGAGCGTGGCCGCCTGCACCAGGGCCTCGTCGGTGATGGAGACGCGGTGGTGCGCCTCGTACCGGTCGCGCAGGCCCTTGAGGATCTCAATCGTGTGCGGCAGCGACGGCTCCGCGACCTGGATGGGCTGGAAGCGGCGCTCCAGGGCCGCGTCCTTCTCCAGGTGCTTGCGGTACTCGTCCAGCGTGGTCGCACCGATGGTCTGCAGCTCACCGCGGGCCAGCATCGGCTTCAGGATCGAGGCGGCGTCGATGGCGCCCTCGGCGGCACCCGCACCGACCAGCGTGTGCAGCTCGTCGATGAACAGGATGATGTCGCCGCGGGTGCGGATCTCCTTGAGCACCTTCTTCAGGCGCTCCTCGAAGTCACCGCGGTAGCGGGAGCCGGCGACCAGGGCGCCGAGGTCCAGGGTGTAGAGGTGCTTGTCCTTGAGGGTCTCGGGCACCTCGCCCTTGACGATGGCCTGCGCGAGGCCCTCGACGACGGCGGTCTTGCCGACGCCGGGCTCACCGATGAGCACCGGGTTGTTCTTGGTGCGGCGGGACAGCACCTGCATGACCCGCTCGATCTCCTTCTCGCGCCCGATGACCGGGTCGAGCTTGGATTCGCGGGCGGCCTGGGTGAGGTTCCGTCCGAACTGGTCGAGGACCAGGGACGTGGAGGGCGTGCCCTCCGCAGGACCGCCGGCGGCGGCGGTCTCCTTGCCCTGGTAACCGGAGAGCAGCTGGATGACCTGCTGCCGCACCCGGTTGAGATCGGCGCCCAGCTTGACCAGGACCTGGGCGGCGACGCCCTCGCCCTCACGGATCAGGCCGAGCAGGATGTGCTCCGTGCCGATGTAGTTGTGACCCAGCTGGAGGGCCTCGCGGAGCGACAGCTCCAGGACCTTCTTGGCACGGGGGGTGAAGGGGATGTGACCCGACGGGGCCTGCTGGCCCTGCCCGATGATCTCCTCCACCTGCTGGCGGACCGCCTCGAGCGAAATCCCGAGGCTCTCAAGGGCCTTGGCGGCGACACCCTCACCCTCGTGGATCAGGCCCAGGAGGATGTGCTCGGTGCCGATGTAGTTGTGGTTGAGCATCCGGGCTTCTTCCTGAGCCAGGACGACAACCCGCCGCGCGCGGTCGGTGAACCTCTCGAACATCGTTAATCGCTCCTCAGAGCGGTCAGGCAGTAAGGGGAACTTCCCCTCCCTGTCCTTCCGCAGCTTAGTCCCGCAAGCGGGGACCGCTCATTCCAACTGCCGACACCGTCGATGGCCTCCTGACCCCTGACGCCGACATCTGCCACAACCCGATGGTGCGAGACGATGTTCCCGCAGGCCAGGCACTTACCCCACTCGCCAGTACGCCGATGGCGAACGCGAGACGGCCCGGGCTGCGTGTCGCCCCCTCCCACTAGGGATGTCTTACCCGCTGGGACGGACACTCCATGCCGCGTGCACCGGTTCCCTCCGCTACGGGCGAACAACCTCGCGCCTCCCCGCACCCCTGCGCGCCCCCGATTCCGGCACTCTGTGCATCCGGACCGGCACCCAGCGTAACTCGGGCGCCTTTTCGACTGTTGCACTTGGCATGGTCGGCGCCCTGCCCCCGGTTCCCGCGGGCCACGCGTACCCCGTCGCCCCCGTGCTCCACGGGAGCCCCACGGGCCCCGTCGTCGTTCCGCCGCCGCGCCGGCCTCCCGGCGCGGGTCCGCGGCGGGAGGAGGGGGTGCGGTCCTGGTACGAGCGGGTGCTCGGGTGGCCGACGGCGCCCGGGGTCCCGCTCCGGCTGCGTGTGGGCGTCCGTTTCGACGTCCTGGACGTCCCGGCCGAGGCCGGTCACGCGGCGCTCGCGCGGCTCGGGCCGACGGGCCCGGTGGCCGTCCTCGGCGAGCGGATGCTGCTGCTCGTGGCGGCGGGCGGCGCGGAGGAGGTGCCCGGGCTGCTGGAGTGGCTGGAGTGGGGCTCGCTGCCGCTCGATCTGTCGGCGGTGGGCGCGGGCGGCCTCATGGAGGCGCCCCTCGTGCCCGCCGGCGGGCCGGCACCGGGCCGCGAGGGGCGGCAGGGGGCCGCCTTCTGGCTGCGGCCCCCGAAGCCGGGGGGCGAGGCCGAGGCCTCGCTGCCGGCGCTGTCGGTCCCCGGCGGCGCAGACGCCCCGGATCTCGCACGGCTCGTCCACACCCTGGCCACGCAAGTCCACCGGGTCCGGCTCGCCGCCGGCACGGCCGGTGCGGGCGGCCGTCGGCGACGGTGACGGTGACGCGGAGGGGGTGATCAGCCGTTGGCCTTCTCGTACGCCTCGCGGATGATCGCGGGAACACGGCCGCGGTCGTTGACCTCGTAGCCGTTCTCCTTCGCCCAGGCGCGGATCGCCGCGGTGTCCTGGCTGCCGCCCGAGGAGGCGCGCGCCTTGCCGCGGCCGCCCGAGGCGCGGCCACCGGTACGACGGCCACCCTTGACGTAGGCGTCGAGAAGGCCGCGGAGCTTGTCCGCGTTGGCGGTGGTGAGGTCGATCTCGTACGTCTTGCCGTCGAGCGCGAACGTCACGGTCTCGTCTGCCTCGCCGCCGTCGAGGTCATCGACAAGAAGGACCTGAACCTTCTGTGCCACCGGATTTCCTTTCATCGATAACTGAGGGCCGGAGCTCCGTCGGCGTCCGCCGTATCGCCGCCCCTTGTTATATGCAGTACTGCACTACGCCGGAAAGCAAACCGCTTTTGCCGGAAAAACACAAACCCTCGACGGAGACCGGCAGCCCGGCTCCGGGCCGGAAACATGCGCGTTTCGGACATAGGGAACCCACGAAGGGTGTTCCGGTCGAATAAACCTGGCGAAGGCCGCGAAGGACCGCGGTTGCCGAGCGCTGTCCGGCGATCACAGATGCAGAAGCATCCGGCTGTTGCCCAAGGTGTTCGGTTTCACTCGTTCGAGACCGAGGAACTCCGCAACGCCCTCGTCATAGGAACGCAGCAGCTCCGCGTAGACATCCGTGTCGACCGGCGTCTCCCCGATCTCCACGAAGCCGTGCTTGACGAAGAAGTCCACTTCGAAGGTCAGGCAGAAAACGCGGCGAACACCGAGCCAGCGCGCGGTGTCCAGCAACTTCTCCAGCAACTGATGGCCCACCCCGGCCCCCTTGAGCCCGGGCTTCACCGCGAGAGTGCGCACTTCCGCGAGGTCTTCCCACATCACGTGCAGGGCACCGCAGCCGACCACCTCGGCGTTGTCGTCCCGTTCCGCGACCCAGAACTCCTGGATGCTCTCGTAAAGGGTGACCATCGCTTTGTCGAGCAGGATACGGTCGCGCACGTACGCGTCGAGGAGCCGGCGTACGTCCGGGACATCCCTGGTACGGGCCCGCCGGACGGTGAGGGCATTTGGCATGTGGGGACGCTATCGCTCGCCGGCCTCCGGTACCGAGCCGGGGCCCGGCGCGGGGGTTTCCGGTCCCTGCGCGATGCGGATGGCGTCTCTGAGAGCCTGCCGCTGTTCCTCGCTCATCATGCCGAAGAAGGCGATGAGGGCGGCGGCGGGGTTGTCGCTCTGCGACCACGCGTCGTTCATCAGCGCGGCCGCGTAGGCGGCGCGGGTGGAGACCGCCTCATATCGATAGGCCCGGCCTTCCGACTCCCGGCGGACCCAGCCCTTCTGATGGAGATTGTCCAGAACGGTCATCACGGTGGTGTACGCGATGGACCGTTCCTGCTGGAGGTCTTCCAGGACTTCTCGAACGGTCACGGGGCGGTTCCACTTCCACACCCTCGTCATGACCGCGTCTTCGAGTTCTCCCAATGGGCGAGGCACCCTCAGCACGATAGTGGGAGATCCGGCCGATCGCGTGCCGGACGTGCGGTTTTACCGGCAAAAGGATGCGGAAAGGGCGTACGGCTCCCGTGGAGCCGTACGCCCGGTGGGATCAGCCCTCGGGGTGGGGGGACTGCTGCCGGGCGCCCTCGGCCCGGGCGAGGGCGGCGTCCACGGCCGCGTCCTCCTTGGCCTTGTTGGCGCCGCCCTGGGTCTTCACGATCACCCGGATCAGACCGATGAAGAAGACGGCCATGACGGCCGGGGGCAGGAGCGCGGAGACGTAGTCCATGGCTCCAGGGTAGCCAGGGGCCGTCAGCCGGCCGCGAGGTGGTGCCGGGAGCCCGGGGCGGGCGGGGCGGGCTTGCGGCGGGGGAAGACCTCGCCGGGGGTCGGGACGGGGCGCTTCGGGGCGGCGGGCGCCGGGGCCGGTCGGGGGGACGGCTTCTGGGCGGGCTTGGGCGCGGGCGGCTTGTCGGCCTGCTGGCCCCCGGGAAGGGCCTGGAGGTGGGAGCGGGCGGCCGGGAGCCGGACGACGGGCGTCCGCACCGCGGGGGGCGGGTCGGCGTGGGGCGCGCAGCGGGCCAGCAGCGCCGCCGCGGCGGGGTTGGCGCGCAGGGCGCCGAGGGCGGCGAGGTCGTCCGCGTGGGGGCGGTGGCCGGCGCCCAGGGCCTCGTCCAGGAGCGCGAGGTAGCCGGTGGCGGTGCCGGGGAGGGCGGCGCGGTACCGGGCGAGGTCGGCCACCAGGAAGGCGCGTAGCCGCGCGCTCTCCCGCATCGCCTCGTCGAGCGACTCTGCGAGGCGGAGGCAGTCCTGGGCCTCCTCGGCCGAGACTGGACTGGGGTTCAGGGCAACGGCGAGGGCGCGCCGGAGCACACACAGCTCCTGCGCACCGAACGCCATGCCGCCGCGGGTTCCGTAGGGCGTGGGCATGCGGTGACGATACGCGCTAATCAGACAAACTCGGCATAGGGGGCGGGTGTGGCGCGGGCGCCCACCCACTCGGCTGGTCGGCCGGGGAGTCCGCGGCGCCCCGCTCCCCGGGGGCCCGCCCGCTACATGCGGGACACGTTGCGTTCGTAGACCAGGCGCAGGCCCATCAGGGTCAGCCACGGCTCGTGCTCGTCGATGACGGAGGACTCGCCGAGGACCATCGGCGCGAGTCCGCCCGTGGCGATGACCGTGACGTCCTCCGGGTCGCTCGCCAGCTCGCGGGCCATCCGGTTGACCACGCCGTCCACCTGGCCGGCGAAGCCGTAGACGATGCCGGACTGCATCGCCTCGACCGTGTTCTTGCCGATCACGCTGCGCGGCCGGGCGACCTCGATCTTGCGGAGCTGGGCGCCCTTCACGCCGAGCGCCTCGACCGAGATCTCGATGCCGGGGGCGATGACGCCGCCGATGTACTCCCCGCGCGCGCTGACCGCGTCGAACGTCGTCGCCGTGCCGAAGTCCACGACGATCGCCGGGCCGCCGTACAGCTCGACGGCGGCGACGGCGTTGATGATGCGGTCGGCGCCGACCTCCTTGGGGTGGTCGGTGAGGATGGGGACGCCGGTCTTGACGCCCGGTTCGACCAGGACGGCGGGGACGTCGCCGTAGTAGCGGCGGGTGACCTCGCGCAGCTCGTGCAGGACGGAGGGGACCGTCGCGCAGATGGCGATGCCGTCGATGCCGTCGCCCAGCTCGTCGCCGAGCAGCGGGTGCATGCCCATCAGGCCCTGGAGGAGGACCGCCAGCTCGTCGGCCGTGCGGCGCGGGTCCGTGGAGATGCGCCAGTGCTCGACGATGTCCTCGCCGTCGAAGAGTCCCAGCACGGTGTGGGTGTTGCCCACGTCGATCGTCAGCAGCATGGCCCTACTCCGCCGCTCGCAGGTCGAGGCCGATGTCCAGGATCGGTGCGCTGTGGGTGAGTGCGCCCACGGCCAGGTAGTCGACGCCCGTGTCGGCGTACGCCTTGGCGTTGGCGAGGGTCAGGCGGCCGGATGCCTCCAAGGCCGCGCGGCCGGCCACCAGGGCGACCGCCTCCTCGCACTCGGAGGGGGTGAAGTTGTCCAGCAGGATCAGGTCGGCGCCCGCGTCCAGCACCTCGCGGAGCTGGTGCAGGGTGTCGACCTCCACCTCGATGGGGACCTCGGGGAAGCGTTCGCGGACCGCCTCGAAGGCCTGCGCGACGCCGCCGGCGGCCACCACGTGGTTGTCCTTCACCAGGGCCGCGTCGGACAGGGACATGCGGTGGTTGACGCCGCCGCCGCAGCGGACGGCGAACTTCTCCAGGCCGCGCAGGCCGGGCGTGGTCTTGCGGGTGTCGCGGACCGCGGCCTTCGTGCCCTGGAGGACGTCCGCCCACGCGCGCGTGGCCGTCGCGATGCCCGACATGCGGCACAGCAGGTTCAGCGCGCTGCGCTCGGCGGTGAGGACGTCGCGGGTGCGGGTGGTGACGGACAGGAGCTTCTGGCCGGGCTCGACGCGGTCGCCGTCCTCGACGTGGCGCTCCACCTCGAACTCGTCGGTGCAGACGACCGAGAGGACCGCCTCCGCGACCCGGAGGCCGGCCACCGTGCCCGCCTCCCGGGCGGTGAAGTCGGCGGTGGCCACGGCGTCCTCGGGGATGGTGGCGACGGTCGTCACGTCCACACCGCCCGCCAGGTCCTCCTGGATCGCGAGGTTCGCGATGTCCTCGACCTCCACGGGGTCGAGTCCGGAGTCCAGCAGGAGCGCCGCGAGCGCGGGGTCGAGGCCGCACTCCAGGTAGGCGTCCTCGTCGGTCTCCGCGCCGCAGGCGCAGCCGTCGCCGCAGCCTCCGGAGGGGGCGAGGGGAAGGTCGGGGGTGTTCACTGCTCTCACTGCTCCTGGGGACGCTGCGTGGGCCGGGATGCCCGGACGGTCGGGGGGAATTCTGGCGTGTCCGTGGTGTGCACGGCGAGCGATCGGTCCGGGTTCAGGCGTACGACGACGTGGCGGCCCCACGCGGTGTCGTCCCGGTCCGGGTGGTCCTCGCGCCAGTGGCAGCCGCGGGTCTCCTCGCGCCGGCTCGCGGCGGCGACCAGGACGCGGGCCACGCACATGAGGTTGGTGGCCTCCCAGGTGTCGACGCCGGGCTCGGACGTCTTGCCGTGGTCCCGCAGGGCCTCGCGGGCCTCGGTGTGCAGGTCGTGCAGCCGTTCGGCGGCCCGGTCGAGGGAGTCCGCCGAGCGCAGGACGCCGGCGCCCTCGGTCATGATCCGCTGGATGGCGAGGCGGGACTCCGGCGGCAGCAGGGGGTGCGCCGGGTGGGCGGGGTGCGGGAGCGGGGCGGGCACGCGCGTGTGGAGGCCGCCGTCCGCGTGGCTCGCCGCGATGTCGGCCGCGATCCGCTCCGCGTAGACCAGGCCCTCCAGGAGGGAGTTGGAGGCGAGGCGGTTGGCGCCGTGCACGCCGGTGCAGGCGACCTCGCCGCAGGCGTAGAGGCCGGGGACGGTGGTGCGGCCCGCGGCGTCGGTGCGGACGCCGCCGGAGGCGTAGTGGGCGGCCGGGGCCACCGGGATCGGCTCGGTGACCGGGTCGATGCCGTGCGTGCGGCAGGCGGCGAGGATCGTGGGGAAGCGGCTCTCCCACATGTCGGCGCCGAAGTGCCGGGCGTCCAGGTACATGTGCTCGGCGTCGCGCTCCAGCATGCGGCGCAGGATGCCCTTGGCGACGATGTCCCGCGGGGCGAGTTCCGCGAGTTCGTGCTGCCCCTCCATGAAGCGCACGCCGTCCGCGTCCACCAGGTGGGCGCCCTCGCCGCGCACCGCCTCCGAGACCAGGGGCTGCTGCCCCTCGGCGCCCGGGCCGAGGAAGAGGACGGTGGGGTGGAACTGGACGAACTCCAGGTCGCTGACCTCGGCACCCGCGCGCAGGGCGAGCGCGACGCCGTCGCCGGTCGAGACGGACGGGTTCGTCGTCGCCGAGAAGACCTGGCCCATGCCGCCGGTCGCCAGGACCACGGCGGGGGCGTGCACGGCCCCCACGCCGTCGTGCTGGCCCTCGCCCATCACGTGCAGGGTGACGCCGGCGGTCCTGCCCTCGGCGTCCGTGAGGAGGTCGAGCACCAGGGCGTTCTCGACGGTGCGCAGTCCACGCGCGCGTACGGCCTCGACCAGTGCGCGGGAGATCTCCGCGCCGGTGGCGTCGCCGCCGGCGTGCGCGATGCGGCGGCGGTGGTGGCCGCCCTCGCGGGTGAGCGCCAGGCCGCCCTCGGTGGACTCGTCGAAGTGCGCGCCGGTCTCGATGAGGCGGCGTACGGCGTCGGGGCCCTCGGTGACCAGGATGCGCACGGCCTCCTCGTCGCACAGGCCGGCGCCGGCGACCAGGGTGTCGTCCAGGTGCTGGGCGGGGGTGTCGCCCTCGCCGAGGGCCGCGGCGATGCCGCCCTGCGCCCAGCGGGTGGAGCCGTCATCGAGGCGGGCCTTGGTGACCACCACCGTGCGCAGCCCGGCGGCCTCGCAGCGGAGGGCGGCGGTGAGGCCCGCCACGCCGGATCCGACGACCACCACGTCCGCGTCGACGGCCCAGCCGGGCGCGGGGGCGTGCAGTCGTATGCCTGTGCTGGTCACGAGGCGGCTCCGAAGGTGAGGGTGACGTTGTCGATCAGCCGGGTCGCGCCGACCCGGGCGGCGACGGCGAGGATCGCCTCGCCGGTGTGGTCGTCGTCGATCTCGGTGAAGTCGGCGGGGTCGACGAGGGCGAGGTAGTCCTGCTCCAGCGGCGGGGTGGCGCGGGCGGCGTCGTCCAGGACCTGGCGGGCGGCGGCCCGGACCGCCGTGGCGCTGCCGGGGGCGGAGGTGGCCACGGCGTGGGCGTCGGCCGCCGCGCGGGACTCCCCGAGGGCGCTCAGCGCCTCGGCGCGGGACTCGGTCGCCGGGACCTCGCGGGCACGCGCGCGCAGCGCCTCCTGGGCGGCGAGCCGGTCGAGGCCCGCGAAGAGCGCCTGGGAGAGCGCGAGGGCGGTGCGGCGCTCGGCGGCGGAGAGGTAGCGGTTGCGGCTGGAGAGGGCCAGGCCGTCCTCCTCGCGCACCGTGGGGGCGCCGATGATCTCCACGCCGAAGTTGAGGTCGCGGACCATGCGGCGGATCAGGGCGAGCTGCTGGGCGTCCTTCTGGCCGTAGAGGGCGAGGTCCGGGCGGGTGAGGTGGAGGAGCTTGGCGACGACGGTGAGCATGCCGTCGAAGTGGCCGGGGCGGGAGGCGCCCTCCAGGCGTTCGCCCATGGGGCCCGCGGTGACGCGCACCTGGGGTTCGCCGCCGGGGTAGACCTCGTCGACGGAGGGGGCGAAGACGGCGTCCGCGCCGGCCCGGCCGGCGATCTCCACGTCGGCGTCCAGGGTGCGCGGGTAGCGGTCGAGGTCCTCGCCGGCGCCGAACTGGAGCGGGTTGACGAAGACGGTGGTGACGACCTCGCCGTCCGGGCCGACCAGGTCGCGCGCCGTGCGGACGAGCGTGGCGTGGCCCTCGTGCAGGGCGCCCATGGTCATCACGACGGCACGCCGGCCGCCGCGTACGCGCGCGTGCAGTTCGTCGGCGGTGCGCAGGAGGACGGGCGGGGCGGCGGTCATCGGTCGTCTCCCTCGGGGCCGCGGGGGTCGTCGGGGTCGGTGGGGTCCTCGGGGGCGGTGGGGCCGGGCGGTCCGTGGGGGCCGGCCGGGTCGCCGGGGGCGGGGCCGCCGCCCGGGCCGGAGCTGCCGCCGGCGCCCGTGCCGCTGGGCCGTCCCTCGGCGAGTACCCCCAGCAGGTCCTCCGCCAGCTCCGCCTTCAGCAGCCCGTGGGCCAGCGCGCGGTCGGCGGTCGCGCGGGCCATCGCCACGTAGCCGGCCACGGCCTGCGGCGCGTGCTCGCGCAGCTCCTCGATGTGCGCGGCGACGGTACCCGCGTCCCCGCGCGCGACGGGGCCGGTGAGGGCGGCGTCGCCGGAGCGCAGGGCGTTGTCCAGGGCGGCACCCAGCAGCGGGCCCAGCATCCGGTCGGGGGCGGCGACGCCGGCCGTGCGGAGCAGTTCCATGGACTGGGCGACCAGGGTGACCAGGTGGTTGGCGCCCAGCGCGAGCGCCGCGTGGTACAGCGGGCGCCGGTCCTCGGCGATCCACTCCGGCTCGCCGCCCATCTCGATGACCAGGGCCTCGGCCGCCAGCCGCAGCTCCTCGGGGGCGGTGACGCCGAAGGAGCAGCCGGCCAGCCGCTGGACGTCCACCGGGGTGCCGGTGAAGGTCATCGCCGGGTGCAGGGCCAGCGGCAGGGCGCCGGCCCGCAGCGCCGGGTCCAGCACCCGCGCGCCGTACCGCCCGGAGGTGTGCACCAGCAGCTGGCCCGGCCGCACCGCGCCGGTCTCGGCGAGCCCGGCCACCAGGCCCGGCAGGGCGTCGTCGGGGACGGTCAGCAGGACCAGTTCGGAGCGCTGGAGCACCTCCGCGGGCGCCATGAGCGGCACGTCGGGCAGGAGCGCGGCGGCGCGGCGCCTGGAGGCGTCGGAGACCCCGGACACGGCCACCGGGCGGTGCCCCGCGAGTTGCAGGGACGCGGCCAGCGCGGGGCCCACGCGTCCGGCGCCGACGACGCCTACCGTGAGCCGCGCGGGGCGGTCCTTGGGGTCGGGCAGTGGGGTTGTGTTCACGCGACGGCGGCCTTCCCGTTCCAGTCCGCTCGGGGTACCGGACGATTTCTCGTCATGTTAACGCGATTGGTTCCGGGAGCGTCCGGTTGTCCACAGGCTGTGGGTCGTCCGGGCCCCGCGCCGACGGAAACCGGATGCCCCGCGCGGTGCCGCCCGGCATGATCCCCGCATGACCGACACCGTGCACGAGCAGGACAGCGGCGCGACGGCCGGGCAGGCGCCCTCGGCGGAGGAAGGGTCTCCCTCGGCGGAGGAAGGCTTTCCTTCGGCGGACGGGGAGTCGCCCACGGCGGAGCGGAACCGGCGGACGCGGGAACGGCGGATCGCCGTGCACCGGACCGCCCGCCGGGTGCTGGACCGGCCCGGCCATCTGCAGACCCTCCGCCAACGGCTGGCCCTGCTCGACGACGTCCAGGACCTCCACGACCTGGACGGACCCGTCGACATGTACGGCAACGGCGTCGTCGAGGCCCTGGAGGAGCGGACCGCCGCACTGCTCGGTCTGGAGGCCGCCGTCTTCTTCCCGACGGGCACCATGGCCCAGCAGGTCGCCCTGCGCTGCTGGGCCGGCCGCACCGGGGATCCGGTGGTCGCCCTGCACGGCCTCAGCCACCCCGAGGTGCACGAACGGAACGCGTTCAGCCGGGTCAGCGGCCTGCGCCCGGTGCGGCTGACCAGCGAGCCCCGGCCGCCGACGGCGGCGGAGGTGCGCGACTTCGAGGAGCCCTTCGGCACGCTGATGCTGGAGCTGCCCCTCAGGGACGCCGGGTACGTGCTGCCCACCTGGGAGGAGCTGACCGAGGTCGTCGCCGCGGCGCGGGAGCGGGACGCGGTGGTCCACTTCGACGGCGCCCGGCTGTGGGAGACCACCACGCACTTCGGCCGGCCCCTGGAGGAGATCGCGGGCCTCGCGGACAGCGTCTACGTCTCGTACTACAAGTCGCTGGGCGGCTTCGGCGGCGCCGCGCTCGCCGGCCCCCGCACGCTGGTGGAGGAGGCGCGGGCCTGGCGGCACCGCTACGGCGGCAACCTGTTCCAGCAGTTCCCCACCGCCCTGTCGGCGCTGGCCGGCCTGGAGCGGGCGCTGCCGCGGCTGCCGGAACAGGTGGCGCACGCGCGCGTGGTGGCCGCGGCGCTGCGCGAGGGTTTCGCGGCGGCCGGCGTCCCCTGGGCGCGCGTGACGCCCGAGGTGCCGCACACTCACCAGTTCCGGGTCTGGCTGCCGTACGACGCCGAGGCGCTGGGCGAGGCCGCGCTCCGGCAGGGCGAGGAGACGGGTGTCCTGCTGTTCTCCGGACCCTTTGACCCGGCCGGGCCCGGGATCTCCGTGGCGGAGGTCGGCGTGGGAGCGGCCGGCCTGGAGTGGACGCCCGACGACGTGCGGGCGTCCGTGGCCGGCTTCGTCGCGGCGCTGGAGGACTGAGCAGCCCGCCCGCGCGGTGGACCCGCGCGACGACGTACGCAGCGGACCCGCGCGGCAGAGGTACGCGGCAGGCCCTCGCGGCGGACGTACGCGGCGGACCCGCGCGCTAGACGTACGCGGTGGACCCTCACCCCAGGGCGCCCGGCTCCCGGGACCGTCGACGGCGCGGAAGGAGCCGCGGGCCGCCGCGGAGCCGGCGTCCGGCGAGCACGGCCCGGAACCGGCGGCGCTCCCGCCACTCGCGCACGACCCGTGACTCGTGGGTGCCCGGCGCGGGCGGCGCGGGCTCGCCGAGCTGCCGGGCGCGGTAGGCGTCGAGGAGGTACTGCTGCGTGCTGCTCACGGGATCACCTGCTCGGGAGACGGGGCGGTGGGAAGGGGCCGGGCGCCGGCCAGGTGGTCGCCCCGGTGGCCCCAGCCTGCGCCGGGTCCCGCCGCGCGGTCGCGCCGATTGACGGCGGCGGTCAATCGGCGGCCGCGTTGTCGGTGGCGGCGTGCACCATGGGGGCATGAGCGTGCGCATCGACATCGCGGGGCTGCGGCCGGAGAGGGTCGCCGTCGTGCCCTCGCCCCTGGCCGAGCTGGGCATGGCGCTGCACGCGCTGTCCGAGCCGGGACACCACCCGGGGCTGCAGGGCTGGGCGACGGGCGTCACCGCCCGGCTCGACTCGCATCTGGCCGACCGGATGTGCGAGGCCGACTTCCTGTGGCGGACGACCTTCTCGGACCTGTTCATGCCGTTCGCCGGTGTGCCGGGCCGCAGCACGCTGCCCGGCGCCACCCTCGCCGAGGACCTGGACCTGCTGGACAAGCTGTCCGACGAGCAGTTCGTGGACGCGGCGCTGGAGTTCACCTGCGCGCTGCCGTACAGCACGGGCGGGGTCTCCGCGCTCGCCGACGCGCAGGTGCGCCGGCGCGCCCTGGACCTCGCCGCCGCGCGCGGCCCGCAGCAGCTGCGCTTCAGCGAGCGGCTGCTGGTCGACCCGCCGCGGATCCGGGGCTGGCTGCGGCAGTTCGCGCACGACTGCGACGAGGCCTTCTTCGCGGAGGCCTGGTCCCGGCTGCGCCACCAGCTGGCGACGGACGCCCGGCACAAGACGGATCTGCTGCGCCGCAGGGGCCTCGCCGAGGCGCTGGCCGCCGTCTCCCCGGCGGTGACGCTGGACGAGGACGCCGCGCGGATCACCGTCGACAAGCTGGGCGACGGCCGCAGCGCCACGGCGGACGGCGGTCTGCTGCTGGTGCCGACCAGCCTGGGCTGGCCGCACCTGATGGTCCTGCACCGGCACGCCTGGCAGCCGGTGCTGCACTACCCGGTGGGCTCCCCGGAGTTGGCGTCGCCCGCCTCGGTCGAGCAGCTCACGCTGCGGATGACCGCGCTGTCCCACCCGGTCCGGATGCGGATCTGCCGCTATCTGGCCCGCAGTGAGTACACCACCGGCGAGCTGGCGCAGGTGCACGGCATGACGGCCCCCGAGATATCCCGGCACCTGGGCGTGCTGAAGAAGGCGGGCCTGGTCACCACCCGCCGCCGCGGCCGGTACGTGCTGCACCAGCTGGACGTGACGGTGGTCGCCCGGCTCGGCAGCGACTTCCTGGAGGGCATACTCCGCTAGCGCCCGTCCGGGCGGCCCGCGTGCGCCGGCGTCAGTCGGTCCGGACGTGCCGGAGCGCGACGCCCGCCTGCCTGATCCGGGTGCGCAGGGCGCCCTCGTCGTTGGGCCGCAGGGTGAGCCCCGCCAGTACGGCGATCCGGTCGGCGGTCCTGGGCACGGTGGTGCGGTCCGTCCACAGGTGCTCCGCGAACTCCGGCTCGGCCAGCCGTTCCAGGCAGTGGTCGAGCCGTGCCTCGGCCCAGCTCTCGCGCCCCGGCCGGGGGCGCTTCCCGACGGCGTACCCGGCGCGGTGCAGGAGGCGGCCGAGGCCGCGCTCGCGCAGCCTTCGCAGCACGGTCTCGCGCTCGGCGAGGAGGGTGAAGTGGCGTACGTCGTGCCCCAGTTCGCCCAGGCGGCCGACGGTCTCGGCGAAGTACCGCGGTTCGGTGACGGTCATCGGCGCGATCACCACTCCGTCGTGCCTGGTGAGCGCGAGGTCGAGCACCTCCACCACACCCTGCCGCCAGGACGCCAAGTCCTGGAAGTCGTCGCGGAGTTCGGGAGGCAGCGTGCGGTGCAGCCCGAAGCCGACGTGCTCGGGGTCGCAGACGACGCTGCCCGGCAGCCGCCGCCGTATCTCGTGCGCGGTCTGTGACTTGCCGCCCCCGAAGGGGCCGTTGATCCACAGGAGCATGCGCAGACCCTACCGACGCGGCGGCACCGCCGGAGCCCCGTCAGCCCTGTCCCCCGCCGGCCCGGACCAGGCCGGTCTCGTAGGCCAGCACCACCACCTGGACCCGGTCGCGCAGGTTCAGCTTGGTCAGGATGCGGCCGACGTGCGTCTTCACGGTCGCCTCGGACAGCACGAGCCGGGCCGCGATCTCCCCGTTGGACATGCCCTGCGCGACCAGCACCATGACTTCCTGCTCCCGGCCGGTGAGCCGCTGGAGCTCCTTGTGCCGGGGCTCCTGGCCGGTGGCGGGCAGCATCGGCGCGAAGCGGTCCAGGAGCCGGCGGGTGGTGGACGGGGCGACGACCGCGTCACCGCTGTGCACGGAGCGGATGGCGGCGAGCAGTTCGCCGGGCGGCACGTCCTTGAGCATGAAGCCGGAGGCGCCCGCCTTCAGCGCGGAGAAGGCGTACTCGTCGAGGTCGAAGGTGGTCAGGATCAGCACCTTCGGCGCGTCCGGGTCCACGCAGATCCGGGCGGTGGTCTCCACGCCGTCCAGCTTGGGCATCCGGACGTCCATGAGGACGACGTCCACGGCGGTCGAGCGCAGCACCTGGAGGGCCTCGACGCCGTCGCCCGCCTCCGCGACGACCTCCATGTCCGGCTGGGCCGCCAGCACCATCCGGAACCCGGTGCGCAGCAGCACCTGGTCGTCGACGAGCATTACGCGGATCGCCATCGGGGCCTCTTCCTTACAGGTGTCAACGCGGTACGTGCGTGCGGGGGCGGTCGTCAGTGTGCGGGTTTCAGCGGCAGCAGCGCACTGATGCGGAATCCTCCGCCCGGTCGCGGTCCCGCGTCCAGGGTCCCGCCGACCATGCCGATCCGCTCCCGCATGCCGATCAGCCCGTGGCCCTGGCCGTCGAACCCGCCCTCCTCGTACAGCTCGTGCGGGGCGCCCTTGCCGTCGTCCTCGATGAGCAGCCCGAGGCCGTCGTCGAAGTAGACGAGCCGCACGCTCGCGCCCGCGTTGGGCCCCCCGTGCTTGCGCGTGTTGGTCAGCGCCTCCTGCACGATGCGGTAGGCGGTCAGCTCGACGCCGCTGGGCAGCTGCCTGGGGGTGCCCTCGACCTTGAAGTCGACGGGCAGGCCCGAGGTCCGGCAGTGCTCGACGAGGTCCTCGATCTGCTGGACGTCGGGCTGCGGGACGTACTCCCCGGCCTCCTGGTGCTCGCCGGTGCGCAGCACGCCGAGCAGGCGGCGCATCTCGGCGAGCGCCTGCCGGCCGGTGGAGGAGATGGTCTCCAGGGCCTTCTTCGCCTGGTCGGGGGCGGCGTCCAGGACGTAGGCGGCGCCGTCGGCCTGGACCACCATGACGGAGACGTTGTGCGCGACGACGTCGTGCAGCTCGCGGGCGATCCGGGCGCGCTCGGCGGCGACGGCGACCTTGGCCTGCGCCTCGCGCTCCTTCTCCAGCCGGGCGGCCCGCTCCTCCAGCTGCGCGAAGTAGGCGCGGCGGGTGCGGATGGAGTCGCCGAGGACCCAGGCGAGCGCGAAGGGCACCGCCTGGAAGACCGTTATGGCGATGTTGCTCCCTATCCCCAGCTCGTCGTCGGCCCAGCGCAGCTGGGCGAAGGGGGCGGCGCACAGCCCCACGGCGAGCGCGGTGCGGGAGGCCCAGCGGGCGCCGGTCGCGGCGACCGTGTAGACGATCACCAGGAAGGCGAAGTCCGACGGCATCGTGGAGACGTCCAGCGCCAGCTGCCCCACGCCGATGGCGACGGCGAGCAGCAGCATCCGCTCCGGCATCCGCTGGCGCAGCGCGATCACGACGCTCAGCAGGACGGCGAACGGGATGATCAGCGCCAGGAGGTGGGTGCCCTCGTCCGACGTCCCCGGACCCGACACGGACACCAGGGTGATCCCGAGCACGACGAGGGCCCAGAAGGAGTCGACCCCGGTGGGGTGTCGGCGGAGGAAGTCGTAGAGGCGCTGCACGTAACCCAGCGTAGGGAAGCGGAATAGGTGCAGGGGTCAACCGGAGGGCCGATCCGCATCCCCCGCGCATACTCCGCAAGGTGGAGGCCCCGCTCTCCTGTGCCCTTAGGGCCTGTCGTCTGGATCATGCCGGAGTCGCGGGGTGTGGCACGCGCATCTGCGGCGTTGTCGTCGGTTGCCAGGGCTCCGCCCTGTCGCCCTCCTCCGCCTTGCAGCTGCACGCACCACACCCCGCTCGGGCGGCCCGACAAGGCACCGTCCCTCATAGCCGGCCTGATCCAGACGACAGACCCTAGCCTGGGTCTGTGACGCGAGGGACGACAGGGGCCGAAGTGGCTCCGGAGGCGCAGGAAGGCTGGCGGGGCTGGCGGGAGGCCACGCAGGAGGCCCTGTACGGCTCCGGGGGTTTCTACCGCACCGCCCCGGAGGGTCCCGCGGGGCACTTCCGGACGTCCGTGCACGCGTCGCCGCTGTTCGCGGGGGCGGTGGCGCGGCTGCTGTGCCGGGTCGACGCGGCGCTGGGGCGGCCCGACCCGCTGGCGTTCGTGGACATGGCGGCCGGGCGGGGCGAGCTGGTCTCCGGGGTGCTGGCCGCGCTGCCCGCCGCCGTGTCGGCCCGCACGCGCGCGTACGCCGTGGAGGTCGCCGGGCGGCCCGAGGGCCTCGACCACCGGATCGAGTGGCGCGCCGAGCCGCCGCACGGCGTCACCGGGCTGCTCTTCGCCAACGAGTGGCTGGACAACGTACCGGTGGACGTCGCGGAGGTGGACGCGGCCGGCCTGGCGCGGAGGGTGCTGGTCCGCGGGGACGGTACGGAGCGGCTCGGCGGGCCGCCGACCGGGGCCGAAGCGGCGTGGCTGGCGCGGTGGTGGCCGCTGGCCGGCGAGGAGGGGCTGCGCGCCGAGATCGGGCTGCCCCGGGACGCCGCCTGGGCCTCGGCGGTGTCCTCGCTGGACGCGGGGCTCGCGGTGGCCGCCGACTACGGGCACACCGCGGCCGCCCGGCCGCCGTTCGGGACGCTCACCGGGTTCCGGGCGGGGCGGGAGACGCGGCCGGTGCCGGACGGGTCGTGCGACATCACCGCGCACGTCGCGCTGGACGCGGTCGCGGCGGCCCACGCCGAGAGGTGCGCTCCGGGGCACACGCCCCCACCAGCCCTCACGCGCCCCCAGCGCGAGGTCCTGCGCGCCCTCGGCGTCACCGGCGCACGCCCCCCGCTCGCGCTGGCCTCCAGCGACCCGGCGGCCTACGTGCGCGCCCTGGCGAACGCCTCGCGGGCGGCCGAACTGCTCGCGCCGGGCGGTCTCGGCGACTTCGGGTGGCTGCTCCAGCCGGTGGGCGCCGTGGACGCCGCCGCGCTACTTGTCGATGTCGCCGACGACGAAGAACAGTGACCCCAGGATCGCCACCATGTCCGCGACCAGCGTGCCGGGCAGCAGCTCGGTCAGCGCCTGGATGTTGTTGAACGACGCCGAGCGCAGCTTCAGCCGGTAGGGCGTCTTCTCGCCCTTGCTGACGAGGTAGTAGCCGTTGATGCCGAGCGGGTTCTCGGTCCAGGCGTACGTGTGGCCCTCGGGCGCCTTCAGCACCTTGGGGAGCCGCTGGTTGACCGGACCGGGCTCCAGCTCGGCCAGCCGGTCCAGGCAGGCGTCGGCGAGGTCGAGGGCGTTGTGCGTCTGGTCCAGGAGCACCTCGAAGCGGGCGAGGCAGTCGCCCTCGGCGCGGGTGACGACCCTGAGGGTGTCCTGGAGTTCGCCGTAGGCGAGGTACGGCTCGTCGCGGCGCAGGTCGAAGTCGACGCCGGAGGCGCGGGCGATCGGACCGCTGACCCCGTACGCGTGCACGGCCTGCGGGGTGAGCGCGCCCACCCCGCGCGTGCGCCCGCGGAAGATCTCGTTGCCGAGCACCAGGTCGTCGAAGACGTCCATGCGCGAGCGCACGGCGGCGACGGCGGCACGCGCGCGCGTGGTCCAGCCGGCCGGCAGGTCCTCCTTGAGGCCGCCGACGCGGTTGAACATGTAGTGCATGCGCCCGCCGGAGACCTCCTCCATGACGTTCTGGAGGACCTCCCGCTCCCGGAAGGCGTAGAAGACCGGGGTGATCCCGCCCAGCTCCAGCGGGTACGACCCCAGGAACATCAGGTGGTTGAGCACCCGGTTCAGCTCCGCGAGCAGCGTCCGCGTCCACACCGCGCGGGTGGGGACCTCCATGCCGAGCATGCGCTCGACGGCGAGGACGACGCCCAGTTCGTTGGAGAACGCCGACAGCCAGTCGTGGCGGTTGGCGAGCACGATGATCTGCCGGTAGTCCCGGGCCTCGAAGAGCTTCTCCGCACCGCGGTGCATGTAGCCGATCACGGGTTCCGCGCTGGTGATGCGCTCGCCGTCCAGGACGAGCCGGAGCCGCAGCACGCCGTGCGTGGAGGGGTGCTGGGGCCCGATGTTGAGCACCATGTCGGTGCTCTCCGCGGCGCCGCCGATGCCGACCATGGTCTCCGTCGTAGGAGTCATGGACACAGTCTCCCCTACGTACGCTGGGCCCATGGAGACGGGGAGCCCTGACGACGCGGGCACGGCGGGGGCGACGGACGCGGTGGTTCGGGCGCGGGAGGAGCCGGTGTGGACCGGCCTGCCGCCCGGCCTGCTGCGCATGCGACGGCTGCTGCTGGTGGTGTGGCTGGGACTGCTGGCGCTCGCCGCGGGGCTGCTGCCGGGTCTGTTCCTCGGCCCCCTCTGGGCGACCCTGGCGCTGCCGCCGCTGGCCGTGCTCGGCTGGGGCTGGGCGATGCTGGAGCGCAACTGGCGGTCCTGGCGGTACGCCGAGCGCGCCGACGACCTGCTGATCAGCCGGGGTGTGCTGTGGCGGGAGGAGACCGTGGTGCCGTACGGCCGGATGCAGCTGGTCGAGGTCACCTCGGGGCCGGTCGAGCGGCACTTCGGCCTGGCCAGCGTGCAGCTGCACACGGCCGCCGCCGCGACCGACGCGACCATCCCCGGCCTCGACCCGGCGGAGGCGGAGCGGCTGCGCGACCGGCTCACCGAGCTGGGCGAGGCCCGATCGGCGGGGCTGTGACCACGCCCGGGACCGACGGCGGCACCCGGGCCGCCGAGCACGTCCCTCCCCCGCCGGCGGACGGCGTCACCGAGCGCCGGCTGCACCCCGTCACGCCGCTGCGCCGGGCGTGGGCTCCGGTCGCCGTGCTGGTGGGCTGGGCCGTCCACGACCCCGACCAGGCGCAGCGCCAGCTGACCCGGCTGACCACGACCCACCTGCTCATCGGCCTCGCCGTGCTGATTCCGGCCGCCGGCCTCTACGGCTTCCTGACCTGGTGGTTCACCCACTACGCGGTGACCGACACCGAACTGCGCATCCGTACCGGCCTGCTGTTCCGCCGTACCGCGCACATCCGCCTGGAGCGCATCCAGGCCATCGACGTCACCCAGCCCCTGCTGGCCCGTGTCGCGGGGGTCGCCAAGCTCAAACTCGACGTCATAGGCACCGGCAAGAAGGACGAGCTGGCCTTCCTCGGCGCCGACGAGGCCCGTGCGCTGCGGGCCGAGCTGCTCGCCCGCGCGGCGGGCTTCGCGCCCGAGACCGCGCACGAGGTCGGCGAGGCCCCGGCCCGGCAGCTGCTGCGCGTGCCGCCCGGTGTGCTCGCCGTCTCGCTGCTGCTGACCGGGGCGACCTGGGGCACGCTGCTGGCCGCCGTGGTGGTGCCGACGCTGCTGTGGCTGGCCACCCACAACCTGTGGACGGTGCTGGCGACCGCCCTGCCGCTGGTGGGCGCCGCGGGCGCGAGCAGCGCGGGCCGGTTCGTCGGGGAGTACGACTGGACCGTGGCCGAGTCCCAGGACGGGCTGCGCATCGACCACGGCCTGCTGGACCGCGCGCACGAGACGGTGCCGCCGGGCCGGGTGCAGACCGTGCGGATCGTGGAGCCGCTGCTGTGGCGGCGGCGCCGCTGGGTGCGGGTGGAGCTGGACGTGGCCGGTTCGTCGAACTCCGTGCTGCTGCCGGTCGCCCCGCGCGAGATCGCCGAGGCGGTCGTCGCGCGCGTGCTGCCCGGGGTGAGCGTGCCGGCGGCGCCGGACCTGTCGCGCCCGCCACGGCGCGCGGCGCGGTGCCGGCCGCTGTGGTGGCGCGGCTACGGCCTCGCGGTCACCGACGCGGTCTTCGCCGCCCGGTACGGACTGCTGCGCCGCACGCTGGCGCTGGTGCCGCACGCCAAGGTGCAGAGCGTCCGGCTCGCTCAGGGGCCCTGGCAGCGAGCGCTGCGGCTGGCCGACGTGCGCGTGGACACGGGGGCCAACAAGACGGTGACCGCGCGGCTGCGGGACGCCGACGAGGCCGCCGGGCTGCTGGACGGCCAGGCGGAACGCTCCCGCACCGGCCGCCGGGACGCCCCGCCGGACCGCTGGATGGCCTGAGACGCGGGGTCAGGAGACCGCGCTGCGCAGCCCCTGGATGTCGATCTGCTCGGTCTCGTCGTGGGCGGTCAGGTCGATCACCTGGCCGACGCCCCGGGACTCCTCGCCGGCCGGCTTGAAGGAGGCCTCCGCCTCGGCCTTGTGCAGGGCGAGCGCCTCCTGGCCGACGACGTCGGCGAGGTCCTCGTTCTGCACGGACTCCAGGGCGGTTCCGGAGGCGTCCGAGCCGTCCGCGCCCTCCCCGTCGCCGGGCTCCTTGGTCCCGAAGAAGTCGAAGCCGCCCTCGACCGACGGGCGCCGCGCCGGGGACGCCGGTACGACGGCCACCGCGGTCGGCACGGTGAAGTGCCCCTCGGCACGCCGGGTGGACTGGGCGGGCGGGGCGGACGGTTCGTCGGAGCGCGGCGCCGGGGAGGCGGCGGCGCTCTCGTGCCCGTCGGCCGCCTCGGGCTGCCCCCGCGTCTCGTGCTCCCGCGCCGCCTCGGGCGCCGGCGTGCTCTCGCCGCCGCCGTCGCCGTCGTCCTTGCCGCCACCGTCGCCGCCGTCGTCGCCGCCGTCGCCGTCACCGTCGGCGGAGTCGCCGCCGTCGTCCCGGTTGCCGCCGTCCGGGCCCTTCGGCGCGTCCCCGTCGAAGCGGGCGAGCGCGGCGCCCGCGCGCAGGAACAGCTGCGAGCCCGCGGGGGAGAACACCGCCGGGGCACTGTCCTTCTCCGCCGCGTGCTTCTCCGCCGTTTCCTTCTCCACCGTGCCCGTGCTCTCGGCGGCCGGGTCCGTGGCGGCCGGCACGGCGTCCGCGGCCGCCTCCTCCCGGTCCGGCGCCGGCCGGGCCGCGGGCAGGGCGGGCGCCGACGGGACGGCCTCTATCTCCAGCAGCCGGCGGCCCTCCAGCGCGCTGGCCCGCTCGGTCTCCGCCGTGGCGTAGCGGCGCAGCAGCGAGGCGTGCTCGTTGCGCAGGCCAGCCAGTTCGGTGCGCTTGGCCCGCAGCCGGTGCTCCAGCTTGACGCGCAGGTCGCGCGACTCCTCCAGGTCGGACTCCAGTTCGGCGACCCGTTCCTCGTAGCGCCACTCGTCGCTCGCCCGCGCGCGCGTGAGGTCGGCGACGCGCCTGCCCGCCTGTGCGTCCCAGTGCCGCATGACGACCGCGCCGACGACGGCCGTCACCGCGGCGGCCGCGGCCAGTACGCGGAGGACCGTGATCTCGCTGAACACCCAGGGGCCGAGGGCGCAGACGACCGAGACGCCTGCGATCGCCGACGGAGGAAGCAGCCTGTGCAGAGGCGGGGAATGGCGGTGACGTCCACGTGGCATGGCCAGAAACTTACCGCGCGTAGGCGAATCTTGGCGCCCCGCCCCGTAAAAACACGGCCTTCTCCGACGCGTTCACACGCCACCGGGAATCCACAACCCCGTCGCCGGGCGAATTACTCAAGATCATTCAGACCGTGCGCCCGCCCAGCCGTCCCCCGAGCCACTCCAGTGTCGCGGGAATCTCGCGCCGCCAGGTATTGAAGTTGTGCCCTCCGCTTTCCAGGATGATCGAGGAGATCCGGGTCGGCTTCCTGCTCTTGACCCGCTCGATGAACTCCAGCGTGTCCGCGTAGTTCGTCTCGCCGGACCTGCTGCTGGTCACGAGCAGGGAAGTGCCGGGCGCGGGCCTGTTCTTGAGATACCACCACAGATTCGCGTGGTTCTTCCGTTCCTCGTTCCCCTGGAAGAGATCACCGGTGGTGGGGTCGTTCGGCGCGTCGTAGTACGCGGAGAGTCCCGCTCCCGCGGCGAACACGTCCGGATGGTGCACGGCGAGTTTCAGCGCGCAGTATCCGCCCGTGGAGTTGCCGACGACACCCCAGGTGCCCGGTCCCCGGGAGACGCGGTAGTGGCCGCCCACGGCCTCGGGGAGATCCTTCGCGAAGAACGTCTCCGTCCGCGGCCCGCCCGGCACGTCGACGCATTCCGTGTCGCGGGGCGGAGCGAGGGTCGGCCGCAGCATCACCAGGATCATCGGCCGCATCCGGCCCGCCCGGGCCAGGTCGAGCGCCGTGCGCGGATAGCGGAGCTTGTCCACCAGCGCCTCGGCGGTCCCCGGGTACCCGGTCAGGACGACGGCCGCGGGGAACGTACGGCCGCGGTGCCGTGCCTGGAAGTACTCCGGCGGCAGGTACACGTACGCCGGGGTCGCGATCCGCGTCGTCCGCCCGACGACGCGGACCTCGTCGATCCGCCCGCTCGCCTCGGGCCGGCCGCCGCCCGCCCCCGTCACCTTCCGGTCCCCGACGACCCGCAGCGGCCCGCCCGTCGCGCCGGAGGCGTGGTCGACGACGACGCCCTGCCCGTTCTCCCGCCCGAACAGGTCGGCCCAGCTGCCGTAGAACCCGAAGGACTGGTTGGCCACCAGACCCACCGCCGCGAAGAGGGCCGCCTGGGTCGCGAACAGCAGGCCCACCCGCCCGAGTACGGCCCGTACACCGCCGTGGGCCAGGCGCGGCCACAGCCACACCGTGCCGGCGAACAGCAGCACGCCGGCCAGTACCGCCAACGCCAGCACCTTGTTGCTCGTGAGACCCATGCCTTGGTACCTGCCTGCGCTTTCCGTGCGCCCGTTCGGGCAATCCGATCAAGGGGAGTGAACCTCTCCCGCCAAGACACCGTCCTAGAGGGCGCAATGTCGCCGGATGCCCGAAACGGGCCCGGATCCACTCTTACTCGCAGAACAACAGGTGCGATGTCTGTCAGGACAGATGAGGAAATGTCGGGTGCGGTTCCGGCAGGACCCACCCGCGTACGCCGGCTGCCGCGCGGCCCCCGTCCGGAGAACGTGCCCCTCCTCGTCGGCCGCGCCTGCGCGCTCGTCGGCCTGCTGGACATCGCCGCCGGCGTCTTCCCGCGCTTCCGGCACAGCCGGATGCACGCCCTCGCCGAGGTACTGCCGGGCTCGTTCGGCCCGTTCGCCGCCGCCCTCTCCCTCAGCGCCGGTGTCCTGCTCCTCCTGCTCGCCCACGGCCTGAGGCGCCGCAAGCGCCGGGCGTGGCGGGCCGCGGTGGCCCTCCTCCCGCTGGGCGCACTCGCCCAGTTCGGCTACCGCCACTCGGTCCTCGGCGTCCTGATCTCCCTGGCGCTGCTCGCGCCCCTGCTGCGCCACCGGGACCAGTTCGCGGCCCTGCCGGACCCGCGCAGCCGCTGGCGCGCCCTGGCCAACTTCGTTCTCATGGGGGCCGGTTCGCTCGCGCTGGGCCTCCTGGTCGTCAACGCCCACCCGCACCGCATGATCGGCTCCCCGAGCCTGGCCGACCGCCTCACCCACGTCCTGTACGGCCTGTTCGGCGTGGAGGGCCCGGTCCACTACGCGGGCAACACCTCCTGGACGGTCGCCTTCTCCCTCGGCGCGCTCGGCCTCCTGACCGCCGTCACCACCATCTACCTGGCCTTCCGACCGGAACACCCGGCGGCCCGCCTCACCGAGGAGGACGAGGTACGCCTGCGCGCCCTCCTCGCCCGGCACGGCGGCCGCGACTCCCTCGGCCACTTCGCGCTGCGCCGGGACAAGGCGGTGGTCTTCTCCCCGAGCGGCAAGGCGGCGGTCACCTACCGCGTCGTCTCCGGCGTGATGCTGGCCAGCGGCGACCCGATCGGCGACGTCGAGGCGTGGCCGGGCGCCATCGAACGTTTCATGGACGAGGCCCGCGCCCACTCCTGGACCCCGGCCGTCATGGGCTGCTCCGAGACCGGCGGCGAGGTGTGGACCCGCGAAACGGGCCTCGACGCCCTCGAACTGGGTGACGAGGCGGTGGTGGACGTGGCGGATTTCTCCCTCGCCGGCCGCGCGATGCGCAACGTGCGCCAGATGGTCAAGCGCATCGAGCGCGCCGGTTACGAGACCCGGGTACGGCGCGTGGCTGACCTCCCCGACGCCGAACTGGACCGCGTGCGCCGCGCCGCCGGCGCGTGGCGGGGCACCGACACCGAGCGCGGCTTCTCGATGGCCCTGGGCCGGGTCGGCGACCCGGCCGACGGCGACTGCCTGATCGCGACCGCGCACAAGCAGGACGCCGAGCCGGGCCCGTACGGCGACCTGAAGGCGGTCCTGCACTTCGTCCCATGGGGCACCGACGGCGTCTCCCTGGACCTCATGCGCCGCGACCGCGCGGCCGACCCCGGCATGAACGAACTGCTGATCGTCGCCGCGCTCCAGGCGGCGCCGAGGCTGGGCATCACCCGGGTGTCGCTGAACTTCGCGATGTTCCGCGCGGCGCTCGCGCGCGGCGAGAAGATCGGCGCGGGCCCGGTCCTCCGCGCCTGGCGCGGCCTGCTGGTCTTCCTCTCCCGCTGGTTCCAGATCGAATCCCTGTACAAGTTCAACGCGAAGTTCCGCCCCCGCTGGGAGCCCCGCTTCGTGGTCTACCGCTCCTCGTCCGACCTCCCCCGCATCGGCTTCGCCGCGATGCAGGCCGAGGGCTTCGTCACCCTCACCCCACCCCTCCCCCGAGCCCTACGCCGCCCCACACCCCCACGCCGCCCCTGCGCCCACGGAGACGCCCACGCGACGTGACACGCCGTCCGTACCGCCACCCGTCAGGCACCGCCGTTCCCTGATCACCCGGTGTGGGCGCGGGCCGGGGGGCGGATGACGCAACCCGGCGTAGCGGGGTGCCGCCCGCGCCCACCCGTGCCGCCCCAGGCGGCACATCTGCCCGCGGATCGCGGAGCGGGTTGGCCGCGTACGGCGAGAAGGGGGTGTGCCGGGGGGTGTCCGCCCGCAGCGGTTGGCGCGTCAACGGACCGCACATCTTGAGGTACCGATTCCGCGCCGTTCCGAGGACGGACACCCCCCGGCGCACCCCCGACCCACCCCCAACCGAAGGCGCAACGCGCACCCCCACCCGACCAGCCACAGGCCGCCGCAGGCATCGCCCCCCCAACCGCCGGAGGCAACCCGCTGGCAAGCCACCCCCTGGGCCTAGGCTGAAGACATGACCAAGCAGACCGACCGCCGCCCCCACCCGGCGGGACTCACCGCATGGGACCGCTGCGCGGTCATGGGAGTCGTCAACGTCACCCCCGACTCCTTCTCCGACGGCGGTCGCTTCTTCGACACCACGGCGGCGATCAAACACGGCCTCCACCTCGTGGCCGAGGGCGCCGACCTCGTGGACGTGGGCGGCGAGTCCACCCGCCCCGGCGCCACCCGCGTCGACGAGGACGAGGAACTCCGCCGCGTGGTCCCCGTCGTCCGCGGCCTCGCCTCCGAGGGCGTCACGGTCTCCGTGGACACCATGCGCGCCTCCGTCGCCGCCCGCGCCCTCGCCGCGGGCGCCGCCCTCGTCAACGACGTCAGCGGCGGCCTGGCCGACCCCCGGATGATCCCGGCCGTCGCCGACACCGGCGCCCCCTTCGTCGTCATGCACTGGCGCGGCCTGCTGGAGGGCGGCAACGTCAAGGGCGAGTACGCCGACGTCGTCACCGAGGTCGTCGACGAGCTGCGCACGCGCGTGGACGCCGTCCTGGAGGGCGGCATCGCCCCCGACCGGGTCGTCGTCGACCCCGGCCTCGGCTTCTCCAAGAACGCCGACCACGACCTCGCCCTCCTCGCCCACCTCGACCGCCTCCTCGGCCTCGGCCACCCCCTCCTCGTCGCCGCCTCCCGCAAACGCTTCCTCGGCCGCGTCCTCGCCGCCGACCCCGACGCCGCCCCGCCCCCCGCCCGGGAACGCGACGCGGCCACCGCCGCGGTCTCCGCCCTCGCGGCGCACGCCGGCGCGTGGGCCGTCCGCGTCCACGAGGTCCGCGCCACCGCCGACGCCGTACGGGTCGCCCGCGCCGTCGAGGGAGCCCGGTGAACGCCCCGCACGTCGACGTCGAGCAGGTCGAGTCCGCCAACACCGCGTTCTACGAGGCGCTGGAGCAGGGCGACTTCGAGAAGGTCTCCGCGTTCTGGCTCACCCCGTCCGACCTGGGCGTCGACGAGACGTACCACGACCCGGCCGACGCCGGCGTGGTGTCCTGCGTGCACCCCGGCTGGCCGGTGCTCACCGGCCGCGGCGAGGTCCTGCGCTCCTACGCGCTGATCATGGCGAACACGGACTACATCCAGTTCTTCCTGACCGACGTCCACGTCTCCGTCACCGGCGACACCGCCCTGGTCACCTGCACCGAGAACATCCTCAGCGGCGGCCCGGCCCCGGCCGGCGACGAGGAGCTGGGCCCCCTGGTCGGCCAGCTCGTGGTCGCCACGAACACCTTCCGCCGCACCCCCGCGGGCTGGAAACTCTGGTCCCACCACGCCTCCCCCGTCCTGGCCGAGACCGACGACGAGGACGAAGGCGAAGGCGAAGGCCCCGGCACCGACCCCGAGGGCACCCCTTCCTGAGGAAGTGGTTGGAATCACGGACCGGCGGGTATGGGCGGCTACCTACCCGTGATCCACCGGGACCGCCAGGGAGAACAGCGGGTGAATCCTCCCGGTTCCGCCCCGGCCCCCCACCCCCCGTGGCCCGGCCCCACCGGTGCTCACGGGTAGATTCGACTGTGGCCGCCGTACCGCCCGCACGCGGTGCGACCGGCCTGGACCGACGACTGCAGGAGTGATTCGCGTGGATCGTGTCGCGCTGCGCGGCCTCAAGGCCCGCGGGCACCACGGTGTGTTCCCCAAGGAACGCGAGGACGGCCAGACCTTCCTCGTGGACATCGTCCTTGGCCTGGACACCCGCCCGGCCGCGGCCGACGACGACCTGGCGAAGACCGTGCACTACGGCATCGTGGCCGAGGAGGTCGTGGCCGTCGTCGAGGGCGAGCCCGTCAACCTCGTCGAGACGCTCGCCGAGCGCATCGCCCAGGTCTGTCTGAAGCACGACGGGGTGCGGGAGGTCGAGGTCTGCGTCCACAAGCCGGACGCCCCGATCACCGTCCCGTTCGACGACGTGACCGTCACCATCATCCGGAGCCGTGTATGAGCGCCCCCTTCGCCGAGGGTCCGAGCGACCCGACCGTACAGCCGGTGCCGGCCTCCGTCATCGAGCAGGTCGACGCCGCGGACACCACGCTGTCCAACCCCAAGCGTGCCGTGATCGCCCTCGGCGCCAACCTGGGCAACCGCCTGGAGACCCTCCAGGGCGCCATCGACGCCCTGGAGGACACCCCCGGCGTGCGCGTCAAAGGCGTGTCGCAGGTCTACGAGACGGAACCGTGGGGCGTCGACCCGGAGAGCCAGCCGGCGTACTTCAACGCGGTCGTGGTCGTGAAGACGACACTGCCCCCGTCGTCGCTCCTGGAGCGCGCGCACGCGGTCGAGGAGGCCTTCCACCGGGTCCGCGACGAGCACTGGGGCCCGCGCACCCTGGACGTCGACATCGTCGCCTACGCCGAGGTCGTCTCGGACGACCCCCAGCTGACCCTCCCCCACCCCCGCGCCCACGAGCGCGCCTTCGTGCTCGCTCCCTGGCTCGACGTGGACCCGGAGGCCCGGCTGCCCGGACAGGGCACGGTCGCCGACCTCCTGGCCGCCGTCACCCGCGAGGGCGTCGCGCCGCGCGCGGACCTGGAACTCCGGCTGCCCGAGTAGTCGTTAAGGTCGACGAGGCCGGCGGGACACGACGACCGCTCAGGGGACCGAAGGGACACCGGAACACCGTGAAAGAGCTGCGCATCAGGGTGCTGGCCGGCGTGTTCGTCGTCGCCGGCGTCCTGTCCTGGGCGGGCGCCCGCCTGTGGAACTCGGTGGGGACCCTGCCGAGCGTCCCCCTGGCCGCCCCGGTCGTCCTCGCCCTGATCGCGGTGATCCTGCTGGCCACGGCGCTCTCGCTGCGCGCCCGCCTCAAGGCACAGCGGGAGCGCGTCCCCGGCGCCAAGGGCGTCGACCCGATGATGGCGGCCCGCGCGGTGGTCTTCGCCCAGGCCAGCGCCCTGGTGGCGGGCCTCGTCGCCGGTATGTACGGCGGCACGGGCGTCTTCCTGCTGGAGTACCTGGACATCCCCGCCCGCCGCGACCAGGCGGTCTACGCCGGCCTCTCGGTACTGGCGGGCATCGGCGTGATAGCGGCCGCCGTCTTCATGGAACGCGTCTGCAAGCTCCCGGAGGACGAGGACGACGACCACCCGGGCGCCGCGACGGCGGCCTGAGCCGCGCGCCGGCCCACCGCCGGCATCCCCTCAGCGAGCCATGATGAGGCTCATGGCCTCGTTCCGCGTGGCGACGTCCCGCAGCTGCCCCCGCACCGCCGACGTGAGCGTCTTCGCACCGGGCTTGCGGATGCCCCGCATGGACATGCACATGTGCTCGCACTCGACCACGACGATCACGCCGCGCGGCTCCAGGATCTCCATCAGGGAGTCGGCGATCTGCGTGGTGAGACGTTCCTGCACCTGAGGGCGGCGGGCGAAGACGTCGACGAGGCGGGCCAGCTTGGACAGGCCAGTGATCTTCCCGCTGCTGGACGGGATGTAGCCCACGTGCGCCACCCCGCGGAACGGCACCAGATGGTGCTCACAGGTCGAGAACACCTCGATGTCCTTCACCAGGACCATCTCGTCGTGCCCGAGGTCGAACGTCGTCGTCAGCACGTCCTCCGGCTGCTGCCACAGCCCGGCGAATATCTCCTTGTACGCCCGGGCCACCCGCCCCGGCGTCTCCCGCAGGCCCTCGCGGTCCGGGTCCTCGCCGACCGCGATGAGCAGTTCGCGTACGGCGTTCTCGGCGCGCTTCTCGTCGAACTCGCCGATCTCGCCCTCGCCGTCCAACGTCACGGGGTCGGTCATCTGGTGCCTCGTTCCTGTGCGGTCCTGCGGTCGGCATGGGAAATGCCGCACCCCCCAAGGCTAGAACCTGGGGGGCGCGGCATACATTCCGGGCCTGGTGGGCCCGCCGGGGGTGGCCCGGTCAGCTCTCCGGGCGGTCTTCCGGAGCGTGCTCCGGAGCGGGATCCACCGTGGGGCTCTTGGTGGTGGAGATCGCCGCCGTGGCGCCGTTCGCTCCGTTCGTCAGGGCCAGCTCCTTGGGGGAGAGCACCGGCGGACGGGTCGAGGGCGTACGGCGCGAGGAGCCGGTCCAGGCGGGCCGGGCCGGGCGCTTGACGATCTGGGCGAAGACCTCGGCGATCTCCTCCTTGCCCAGCGTCTCCTTCTCCAGCAGGGCGAGCACGAGGTTGTCGAGGACGTCGCGGTTCTCGACCAGGATCTCCCAGGCCTCGTTGTGCGCCGTCTCGATGAGCTTCTTGACCTCCTCGTCGACCAGCGCGGCGACCTCTTCCGAGTAGTCGCGCTGGTGGGCCATCTCACGCCCGAGGAACGGCTCGCTGTTGTCGCCGCCGAACTTGATCGCACCGAGGCGCTCGGTCATGCCGTACTGCGTGACCATGGCACGGGCCACGCTGGTGGCCTTCTCGATGTCGTTGGCGGCGCCGGTGGTCGGGTCGTGGAAGACCAGCTCCTCGGCCGCGCGGCCGCCCAGCATGTAGGCGAGCTGGTCCAGCATCTCGTTGCGCGTGGTCGAGTACTTGTCCTCGTCCGGGAGCACCATCGTGTAACCGAGGGCCCGGCCGCGGGACAGGATCGTGATCTTGTGGACCGGGTCGGAGTTCGGCGAGGCCGCCGCGACCAGGGCGTGGCCGCCCTCGTGGTACGCGGTGATCTTCTTCTCCTTGTCCGACATGATCCGGGTCCGCTTCTGCGGGCCCGCGACCACGCGGTCGATCGCCTCGTCCAGCATGTGGTTGTCGATCAGCTTCTGGTCGCTGCGGGCCGTCAGCAGGGCGGCCTCGTTCAGCACGTTGGCCAGATCGGCACCGGTCATGCCGGGCGTGCGGCGGGCGACGGCCGACAGGTCGACGTCGGGCGCGACCGGCTTGCCCTTCTGGTGGACCTTGAGGATCTCCAGCCGGCCCTGCATGTCCGGGCGGTCGACGGCGATCTGCCGGTCGAAGCGGCCGGGGCGCAGCAGCGCGGGGTCGAGGATGTCGGGCCGGTTGGTGGCGGCGATGAGGATCACGCCGCCCTTCACGTCGAAGCCGTCCATCTCGACGAGCAGCTGGTTCAGGGTCTGCTCGCGCTCGTCGTGGCCACCGCCGAGGCCGGCGCCGCGGTGGCGGCCGACCGCGTCGATCTCGTCGACGAAGACGATCGCCGGGGCGTTCGCCTTGGCCTGCTCGAACAGGTCGCGGACCCGGGAGGCACCGACACCGACGAACATCTCGACGAAGTCGGAACCGGAGATCGAGTAGAACGGGACGCCCGCCTCGCCCGCGACGGCGCGCGCGAGCAGGGTCTTGCCGGTGCCGGGCGGGCCGTACAGCAGCACGCCCTTGGGGATCTTGGCGCCGACGGCCTGGAACTTGGCCGGCTCCTGGAGGAACTCCTTGATCTCGTGGAGTTCCTCGACGGCCTCGTCCGAGCCGGCGACGTCGGAGAACGTCGTCTTGGGGGTGTCCTTGGTGATGAGCTTGGCCTTGGACTTGCCGAAGTTCATCACGCGGCTGCCGCCGCCCTGCATCTGATTCATCAGGAACAGGAAGACGACGACGATCAGGACGAACGGCAGCAGGGAGAGCAGAATGCCGACGAACGGGTTCTGCTTCGACGGCGACACCGTGTAGCCGTCGGAGATCTGCTTGTCCTGGTACTTGTTCTGCAGGGTGTTGGCGAGGGTCACGCCCTGGTCGCCGATGTAGCTCGCCTGGATCTTCGAGCTGCCCTCGACCTTCTCGCCGTCCTTGAGCTGGACCTTGATGGTCTGCTCGTCACCGGTGGTCAGCTTGGCCGACTCGACCCTGTTGTCGTTGATCGCCTGGACGACCTGGCCCGTGTCCACCGTCTTGTAGCCGCCGGACGAGCCAACGACCTGCATCAACACGACCACGGCAAGGACGGCCAGCACGATCCACATGATTGGCCCACGGAAGTATCGCTTCACGTCCATCCACACGGAGCGGTGTCGCCCCGTCCCTCCTGCCATAGTGAGTTTGATAAGACAGTTCTTCTGACGGTACCCCAGCGCGGCGGCGCTCAGCCGCACGGGACCGCTGGCGTCCCGTCTGCATGCTCAACGGCGCGGAGGCCTCCGGGGTTCCCGGTAGACCCCCGATGGCCGTGCGGCCCGCCGAGGGGGCGGGTCAGCCGCCGTAGACGTGGGGCGCGAGCGTACCGACGAACGGCAGGTTGCGGTACTTCTCGGCGTAGTCGAGGCCATAGCCCACGACGAACTCGTTCGGGATGTCGAAGCCGACCCACTCCACGTCGATGGCGACCTTCGCCGCGTCTGGCTTGCGCAGCAGCGTGCACACCTTGAGGGAGGCGGGCTCGCGCGAGCCGAGGTTGGAGATCAGCCAGGAGAGGGTCAGGCCGGAGTCGATGATGTCCTCGACGATCAGGACGTGCCTGCCCTTGATGTCGGTGTCGAGGTCCTTGAGGATCCGCACCACACCGGAGGACTGGGTGCCCGCGCCGTACGACGACACGGCCATCCAGTCCATCGTGACGGGGGAGGACAGCGAGCGGGCGAGGTCGGCCATGACCATCACGGCGCCCTTGAGCACGCCCACGATGAGCAGGTCCTTGCCCGCGTACTCCGCGTCGATCTTCTCCGCCAGCTCGGCCAGCTTGGCGTCGATCTCTTCCTTGGTGATGAGTACCTTCTCGAGGTCGGCACCCATGTCGTTCGCGTCCACCCGCATCACTTTCGGTCGTCCCACCGGCCCGTATTCAGCCTTGCCGAATGACCAGTCTGCCACCCTGCCGCTGGGCGACGACTTTGCCGGGGAGGTTGATGGCCCCCTGGCCGCGCCAGCCGGTGATCAGCCGGTCGACTTCCTCGATGTGGCGGGCGAAGAGCGCACCGGCCGGGGCACCGGCCTCGATGGCGGCGCGGCGCAGGATCCGGCGGCGCACGGCGGGCGGCAGGGCGTAGAGCTTGGCGCACTCCAGCACGCCCGTGGCATCGCGGACGCCCTCCTCGGCCTGGCGGGCCCAGGTGTCGAGGGCGTCGGCGTCGTCCCGGGAGAGCTGGGCGGTGCGGGCGAGGGCCTCGACGACGCCCTTGCCGAGCGCCTTCTCCAGGGCGGGCAGGCCCTCGTGGCGCAGTCGGGAGCGGGTGTACGCCGGGTCGGCGTTGTGCGGGTCGTCCCAGACCGGCAGGGACTGGACCATGCAGGCCTTGCGGGCGGTCTGCCGGTCGACCTGGAGGAAGGGGCGCCGGTAGCGGCCGTCGGCCCCCGAGACCGCGGCCATGCCCGACAGGGAGCGGATGCCGGAGCCGCGGGCGAGGCCCAGCAGGACGGTCTCGGCCTGGTCGTCGCGGGTGTGGCCGAGCAGGACGGCGGCGGCGCCGTGGCGGGCCGCGGCGGCGTCCAGCGCGGCGTAGCGCGCGTCCCGGGCGGCGGCTTCGGGGCCGCCCGCGCGGCCGACGCTGACGGCGGTGGCCTCGACGGGGTCCAGGCCCAGTTCGCGCAGGCGCAGGACGACCTCTTCGGCGCGCAGGTCGGAGCCGTTCTGGAGGCCGTGGTCGACGGTGACGCCGCCGGCCCGGATGCCGAGCCGGGGGGCTTCGAAGGCGAGGGCGGAGGCGAGCGCCATGGAGTCGGCGCCGCCGGAGCACGCCACGAGCACGAGCGGTGACGGCGGCCGCTCGGGCGTTCGCCCGCCGGCCGTCGCGGCGGGGACGCCGGCCGTGGTGTTCAGTTCGGTGAGGATGTCGTGGAGGACGCGGCGGACCGCCAGGCGTATCGCCGCGACCGCAGGATGGGGACCCATGTCCGGTGCCCTTCATGAAGTTTCGGGGGGTGAGCCCGGGGTTCTGTCACGCAGAGTGTGTAGATGGTGACAGAAACGGGCCGTTCCCCGAGCATCGCACGCCTGCCGAGGGCTCACGGTCCCTCGGACGGGTGATTGGAGGGGCGTTTACCTGCCGTCGGCCGGATTCGTTTCACACCCTCCGCGGGGGCTCACGCCTCCGGCCTGCGGTGCACCCGCGCGATCCAGTCCGCCGGTTTGGCGATCTCCGACTTGGTGGGGAGGGTGTTGGGCGAGGTCCAGACGCGGTTGAAGCCGTCCATGCCGCACTCGTCGACGACGGCCCGCACGAAGCGCTCCCCGTCGCGGTACTGGCGGAGTTTGGCGTCCAGGCCGAGCAGCTTGCGCAGGGCCAGGTCGAGGCGGGAGGCGCCCTTCGCGCGGCGCTGCTGGAACTTCTCGCGGATCTCCCCGACGCTCGGCACGACGGCCGGGCCCACCCCGTCCATCACGAAGTCGGCGTGGCCCTCCAGCAGGGACATCACAGCGGTGAGGCGGCCGAGGACCTCCCGCTGGGCGGGGGTCTGCACCAGCTCCACCAGCGAGCGGCCGCCGTCGTCCTCCTCGCCCTCGGGGCGCCCGCCGGCGAGGGTCTGGGCGGCCTCGCGGACCCGCTCCAGGACGGTCATGGGGTCGACGTCGGTCTCCGCGAGGAACGACTGGATTTCGCCCTCCAGGTGGTCGCGCAGCCAGGGCACGGCCGTGAACTGGGTGCGGTGCGTCTCCTCGTGCAGGCACACCCAGAGGCGGAAGTCGTGCGGGTGGACGTCGAGTTCGCGTTCGACGTGCACGATGTTCGGCGCGACCAGCAGCAGCCGGCCGCCGCCGTTCGCGCCGGCCGGGAGTTCCCGGGTGGCCGGGGCGAAGGTCTCGTACTGGCCGAGGACGCGCGAGGACAGGAACGACAGCAGCATGCCCAGCTCGACGCCGGTGACCTTGCCGCCGACGGCGCCGAGGACCGCGTTGCCCGCGCCGTCGCCGCGCCGCTCCTGCATCTTCTCCAGGAGGGGTTTGAGGATCTCCCGGAACCCGGCGACGTTCGCCCGGACCCAGCCGGGGCGGTCGACGACCAGGACGGGGGTGTCGTGGGTCTCCTCGGTGCCCATCCCGGTGTAGCCCCGGACGTGCTCCTCGGATGCCTTGGCATGGCGGCGGAGTTCGGCGACGACCGCTCGGGCCTCGTCGCGGCTCACCTCGGGGCCCGGCCGTACGAGCCGGGTCGCGGTCGCCACCGCGAGGTTCCAGTCGACCATGCCGGAATTTGCGCCGATGCTCGTCATGCGTCAACGGTACGGGAGCGCCGCCGCTCGGGGCAGGCCGTGGCGGGCGCGGGGGTGGGCCCCCGTCACCCGCAGCCGCAGGAGGCGAGGCTCGTCGCCGCCCGGTCCAGGGTCGCCTGGGCGGCGGCGGGGTCGGACGTCCCGTGCGCCATGAAGGCGAAGCCCAGCAGGCGGCCGTCGGCGGTGACGACCGTGCCGGCCAGGGTGTTCACGCCCGTGAGCGTGCCCGTCTTGGCGCGGACGAGGCCCGCTGCGCCGTCCGTGTAGCGGCCGGCCAGGGTCCCGGTGAATCCGGCCACCGGGAGACCGGTGAGGACGCTGCGCAGCTGGGGGCGTTCCGGGTCGGCGGCCTCGGCCAGCAGGGCGGTGAGCAGGTCGGCGCCGACCAGGTCGGTGCGGTCCAGGCCGCTGCCGTCGTTCAGCTCGGCGCCGCGCACCGGGAGGCCGAGCCGCTTGAGCCGGTCCTTCATGGCGGCCGACGCCCCGTCGAAGTCGGCGGGCCTGCCGCTCGCCACGGCGGTGTGCCGGGCCAGGGCCTCGGCGAGGTCGTTGTCGCTGTTGGTCAGCATCCGCTCGACCAGGGCGGACAGCGGCGGCGAGGAGACGGCGGCGAGGGTGTCGGCCCGCCCGGTGGCCTTGGACGGGCCGGGGGCCGACGCGGTGACGCCGTGCTGCTTCAGGAATCCGGCGAAGGCGCGGGCGGCCTGGGCGGCGGGGTCGGCCTCGCGGTCGGCGGGGCCGCTGGTGGAGTCGTCCTTGCGGCCCTCGTCGGCCATCAGCGCGGTGACGCGGGCGAGGTTCTCGTTGACCCCGATCGGGTGCATTTCGTCACCGGCGTAGAGCGTCGTGTCGTACGACAGCGTCACCTTGCGCAGGTCGCGCTTCTTCAGGGCGGCGGCGGTCTTCTCGGCCAGGGTTCGCAGACTGGCGAGGCCCTTGGCGTCCGCGCGCGCGGTGAGCGTCGGGTCGCCGCCGCCGACCAGGACGAGTTCGCCGGTGTCGCCCTCCAGGGCCGTGCGGGTGGTGAGCCGGTGGTCGGGGCCGAGGGCGGTGAGCGCGGCGACCGCGGTGGCGATCTTGGTGGTGGAGGCGGGCGTGAGGGGCGCGTCGCCGCCGAGGCCGTACAGGCGCTTGCCGGTGGTGAGGTCGACGACCGAGGCCGCGCGGTCGGTGCCGAGCGCCGGGTCGTCCAGGAGCGGCCCGAGGAGGTCGCCGAGGGCCTCGCCGCCGGGGGCGGCCTTCACGCCGCCCGGGGTGCCGCTGCCGCCGAGGCCGGCCAGCACCGCGCCGGCGCTGGGCGCGGGACGGGGCGTCCCGGCGGTGGTGCCCCCGGTGCCGGAGGTGCGACCGTGATCTGCGCCACCCGTGTGCTCCTGGGCGACGGCCCGGTCCCGCTCGGCCGTACGCTGACCCGTGGAGTCCCAGGGGCCGGCGGCGGTCACCACACCGGCGGCGAGAGCCAGCCCGGCGGTGGCGGCACCGGCGGTGTACTGCCAGGTCTTCGGCCTCGTGATCCGGACGAGCCGCGGTCCCGTGGCCCGCGCGAACCGTGCGATCCGCGGTTCGGCGGCCCGGGCGAGGCGCGCCAGACGGGGTCGTACGGCGCCCGCGGCCCGCACCAGATGCGGCCTCGCGGACCGCCAAGGCCTCAGCTCTGGCACCATCACCAGCCCCTTTCGCGATCACACGTCGGCGTGAGGGACACTTAACCACCAGAAGTATGGACTGATCATGGAGGAGCGTCCGGTGGAGTTCGACGTCACGATCGAGATCCCGAAGGGTTCGCGGAACAAGTACGAGGTGGACCACGAGACCGGTCGTATCCGCCTGGACCGCCGCCTCTTCACCTCGACCGCCTACCCGACCGACTACGGCTTCGTCGAGAACACCCTCGGCGAGGACGGCGACCCGCTGGACGCGCTGGTCATCCTGGACGAGCCGACCTTCCCGGGCTGCCTCATCCGCTGCCGCGCGATCGGCATGTTCCGGATGACGGACGAGGCCGGCGGCGACGACAAGCTGCTGTGCGTTCCGTCGACCGACCCCCGGGTGGAGCACCTGCGGGACATCCACCACGTGTCGGAGTTCGACCGCCTGGAGATCCAGCACTTCTTCGAGGTCTACAAGGACCTGGAGCCCGGCAAGTCCGTCGAGGGCGCCAACTGGGTGGGACGCACGGACGCGGAGATCGAGATCGAGCGGTCGTACAAGCGCTTCAAGGAGCAGGGCGGCCACTGAGCAGCCACTCTTCCGCAACGGGCCGCACGCCACCCGCGTGCGGCCCGTTCGCGTTTGGGTGCGCATACTGAGGTCAACAGGAGGGTGTGTTCGTACCAGGGAGCGTTGCACAGGTGACGGAGGCGGAGGACCGCAAGCCGCAGTCGGAGGAGGCGCACAGCGCGTTCCGGCAACCGGGCGGGATCGCGGCTTCGATCGACAACGAGTCGTCGACGACGTCCGAGTTCGAGATCCCGCGGGGACTGGCCGTCCCGCGGCACACCGGGTCGGAGTCCGAGACCACCTCGGAGTTCGCCCTTCCCGACGGGATGGACGCGCCGCCCGCCGCGCCCGGGGACACCGAGGGCTCGGCGTTCGCCACGCCGAGCACGTACCACGCGTGGACCGCGCCGGCCGCGTTCACGCCGGCGAGCGGCTTCCCGGCGGTGAGCCTGGCGGACGTGCCCTGGCAGGACCGGATGCGGGCCATGCTGCGCATGCCGGTGGCCGAGCGGCCCGCTCCCGAGCCGTCGCAGAAGCACGACGACGAGACCGGGCCCGCGGTGCCGCGCGTGCTCGACCTGACGCTGCGTATCGGGGAGCTGCTGCTGGCGGGCGGTGAGGGCGCCGAGGACGTGGAGGCGGCCATGTTCGCCGTCTGCCGGTCCTACGGCCTGGACCGCTGCGAGCCGAACGTCACCTTCACCCTGCTGTCGATCTCCCACCAGCCCTCCCTGGTCGAGGACCCGGTGACGGCCTCGCGGACGGTGCGCCGCCGCGGCACCGACTACACCCGGCTCGCGGCCGTCTTCCAGCTGGTGGACGACCTCAGCGACCCCGACACCCACATCTCGCTGGAGGAGGCCTACCGGCGCCTCGCGGAGATCCGCCGCAACCGGCACCCCTACCCGACCTGGGTGCTCACGACGGCGAGCGGCCTGCTCGCGGGCGGCGCCTCGCTGCTCGTCGGCGGTGACGTGATCGTGTTCTTCGCGGCCATGATCGGCGCGATGCTCGGCGACCGGCTCGCGTGGCTGTGCGCGGGGCGCGGGCTGCCGGAGTTCTACCAGTTCGCGGTGGCCGCGATGCCGCCGGCCGCGATCGGCATCACGCTGACGCTGACCCACGTCGACGTGAAGGCGTCCGCGGTGATCACCGGTGGGCTGTTCGCGCTGCTGCCCGGGCGGGCGCTGGTGGCGGGTGTGCAGGACGGCCTGACCGGCTTCTACATCACCGCCGCCGCGCGTCTGCTGGAGGTCATGTACTTCTTCGTCAGCATCGTCGCCGGGGTGCTGGTGGTCCTGTACTTCGGCGTCCAGCTCGGCGCCAACCTCAACCCGGACGCCGCGCTGGGCACGGGCGACGACCCCTTCGTGCAGATCTTCGCCTCGATGCTGCTGTCGCTGGCCTTCGCGATCCTGCTTCAGCAGGAACGGTCCACCGTGCTGGCGGTGACCCTGAACGGCGGTGTCGCCTGGTGCGTGTACGGCGCGATGCACTACGCGGGCGACATCTCCCCGGTGGCCTCCACCGCCGCCGCGGCCGGGCTCGTGGGGCTGTTCGGGCAGTTGATGTCCCGGTACCGGTTCGCGTCGGCGCTGCCGTACACGACCGCGGCGATCGGGCCGCTGCTGCCCGGTTCCGCGACGTACTTCGGACTGCTGGCGATCGCCCAGAGCGAGGTCGACAACGGGCTGCTGTCGCTGTCCAAGGCGGTGGCGCTGGCGATGGCCATCGCGATCGGGGTGAACCTCGGCGGGGAGATCTCGCGGCTGTTCCTGCGGGTGCCGGGGGCGGCGAGTGCCGCGGGACGCCGCGCGGCCAAGCGGACGCGGGGGTTCTAGCCCCGGGCGCCCGCGGCGGCGGGTGGTGCCGTGTGTCCGGGGGCGCGAGCGCGTCGTGGCTGCCCGCGCCCCTGGGTGGGTTCAGCGGCCCTGGTCGTAGGGGTACTGCCCGCCCTGCTGGTCGCCGTAGGGCTGCTGGCCGTATCCCTGCGGGTACTGCTGCGCGTACGGCTGCTGGGGCTGCTGGTACTGCTGCGGCTGCTGGGGCTGTTGGTACTGCTGCTGCGGCGGCTGGTACGGATCGACGCGGCGGAGCTGGGTCGTGGCGTCGTCCATCACCGGGTACTGCGGCTGCTGGTACTGCTGCTGGGACGCCGCCGGGGCGCCGGCCGCCGCGCGCTTCTTCTTCTTGCGCTCGCGCAGGTACTCGATGGCGATCGGGACGACCGACACGACGACGATGAGGACGAGGATGGCCTCGACGTTGGTCCGGATGAACTCGATCTGGCCCAGCCAGTAGCCCGCGAGGGTGACGCCGGTGCCCCAGGCCACGCCGCCGATGACGTTGTACGTGAGGAACGTGCGGTACTTCATGCGGCCGGCGCCCGCGACGATGGGCGCGAAGGTGCGCACGATGGGCACGAAGCGGGCCAGGACGATCGCCTTGGGGCCGTATTTCTCCATGAACTCGTGCGCCTTCTCCAGGTTCTCCTGTTTGAAGAGCTTGGAGTTGGGACGGCTGAACAGCCTGGGTCCGAAGAACTTGCCGATCATGTAGCCGACCTGGTCGCCGATGACGGCGGCCAGCACGATCAGGGTGCACACCAGCCACAGCGGCTGGCTGATGTACTCGCCCTGGGCGACGAAGAGGCCCGCGGTGAACAGCAGCGAGTCGCCGGGCAGGAACGCGAAGAGTCCCGACTCGGCGAAGACGATGAGCAGGATGCCCGGAAGACTGAAGGTCTCGATCAGGTAGTCCGGGCTGAGCCACTCGGGGCCGAGCGCAAGGGTGGTCACGGGATTGTGGCTCCTGCTGCTGGGGGGAGGCGGGCTGGACCTGGCTGCCCAAACGTATAACGCAGCCGCGGTGCACCAGGTTCCACCGGGGTCCCCGGGGTGCACTGCGCCCTTCCCGGGGAAGTCTGGGAACCATGGGTATTGAAGAATACGGCGGTGGGCAGAGTCCGCAGTCCGATGTGCTCGTGGTGACCACGAACGACGTGCCGGGCCACCGGGTCCAGGAGGTGCTCGGCGAGGTCTTCGGGCTGACCGTGCGCTCCCGGCACCTGGGGAGCCAGATCGGGGCCGGGCTGAAGTCGATGGTGGGCGGTGAGCTGCGCGGGCTCACCAAGACGCTGGTCGAGACCCGCAACGAGGCGATGGAGCGGCTGGTCGAGCAGGCACGCACGCGGGGGGCCAACGCGGTGCTGGCCTTCCGCTTCGACGTGACGACGGCCGCGGACGTCGGCACCGAGGTGTGCGCGTACGGCACGGCGGTGGTCGTGGCCCGGGAGTGAGACCCGGGCCACGGCCACCGCTCAGGGGGTGTGGCGGACGGCGTTCGCGAGGATCGCGTCGCGCAGGTAGGCGGCGAGGCCCGGCCTGACGGCGTCGATGTTGCGCGTGAAGCGTTCGTCGGAGACGTACATCTCGCCGAGGCAGGTGTGCATCTCGTGCCCGCAGTCGTAGTGGTTGCGGGAGATCCCCCGCCGGTGGTCCTCGGCGGCGTCCATGGCCGCCTCGGATTCGGCGGGCTCCCCGGCGTCCATCAGGGCGACGAAGCGCCGGGTGAGTTCGTCGGCCTCGTCCTGGATGCGCTGCCAGTCCTCCTTGGTGTACGAGGCGGTCTTCTGCCGCGACTGGCGGTAGGCGTCGGTGCCGCCCCAGCGCTGCTGGACCTCCTCCTGGTACTGGTCGGGGTCGAAGTCCCCGAAGACCTCGAACTTCTCCTCGGGCGTGAGGTTGATGCCCATGCTGCGTGCCTCCATGGCCTGCTCCACGGCCGCCGCCATCTTCTCCAGCCGCTCGATCCGGGCGGTCAGCAGCTCGTGCTGGCGGCGCAGGTGCGCGCGCGGGTCCGCGGCCGGGTCGTCGAGCAGGGCGGCGACCTCGTCGAGCGGGAAGCCGAGCTCGCGGTAGAACAGGATCTGCTGCAGCCGGTCGAGGTCGGCGTCGCTGTAGCGCCGGTGGCCGGCGCGGCTGCGCTCGCCGGGCACGAGCAGGCCGATCTCGTCGTAGTGGTGCAGGGTGCGCACCGTCACCGCGGCGAAGCCGGCGACCTGTCCCACGGAGTAGCTCACTTCCGCTCCCTTCTGTGACGCCGTCCACGCTGCCGCCTCACGCGGCGTGAGGTGCAAGTCCGGGGCGGTCCCGGGTGCGGGGCCGCGGGGCCCGGCCTACCGTCGATGGCATGTCTCTGCACAAGGGTCCCCGCCCGTCCCGTGACGACGACCGCGACCGGCGCCGGCTCGCCGTGAACCCGTTCCACGCGGCCGCGAACCCGCTCGGCGGCATGACCGAGGCCCCGCCCGCCCACCGGCTGCCGGACTCACCGCTGCCGCCCGAGAGCGCGTACCGGCTGGTCCACGACGAGCTGATGCTGGACGGCAACGCCCGGCTGAACCTGGCCACCTTCGTCACCACCTGGATGGAGCCGCAGGCCGGGGTGCTGATGAGCGAGTGCCGGGACAAGAACATGATCGACAAGGACGAGTACCCGCGCACCGCGGAGCTGGAACGGCGCTGCGTGGCGATGCTCGCCGACCTGTGGCACGCGCCGGACCCGGAGACGGCCGTGGGCTGCTCGACGACCGGGTCGAGCGAGGCGTGCATGCTCGCCGGGATGGCGCTGAAGCGGCGGTGGGCGCTGCGCAACGCCGACCGGTACCCGGGAGCGCGGCCCAACCTGGTGATGGGCGTGAACGTGCAGGTCTGCTGGGAGAAGTTCTGCAACTTCTGGGAGGTGGAGGCGCGGCAGGTGCCCATGGAGGGCGACCGCTTCCACCTCGACCCGCAGGCCGCCGCCGAGCTGTGCGACGAGAACACGATCGGCGTCGTCGGCATCCTGGGCTCCACCTTCGACGGGTCCTACGAGCCGGTCGCCGACCTGTGCGCCGCCCTGGACGCCCTCCAGGAGCGCACCGGCCTCGACGTCCCGGTCCACGTCGACGGGGCCTCGGGCGCCATGGTCGCGCCGTTCCTCGACGAGGACCTGGTCTGGGACTTCCGGCTGCCGCGGGTCGCCTCGATCAACACCTCGGGGCACAAGTACGGGCTGGTCTACCCGGGCGTCGGCTGGGCGCTGTGGCGGGACGCGGAGGCGCTGCCCGAGGAGCTGGTGTTCCGCGTGAACTACCTGGGCGGCGACATGCCGACCTTCGCGCTGAACTTCTCCCGGCCCGGCGCGCAGGTGGTGGCGCAGTACTACACGTTCCTGCGGCTGGGCCGGGAGGGCTACCGGGCGGTGCAGCTCTCCGCGCGGGACATCGCCCGCGGGCTCGCCGAACGGGTGGAGGCGCTCGGGGACTTCCGGCTGCTGACGCGCGGCGACCAGCTGCCGGTGTTCGCCTTCACGACCGCCGACGACGTGACGGCGTACGACGTGTTCGACGTCTCGCGGCGGCTGCGGGAGGGCGGCTGGCTGGTGCCGGCGTACACCTTCCCGCCGCACCGCGAGGACCTGTCGGTGCTGCGGGTGGTGTGCCGCAACGGCTTCTCCACCGACATGGCCGACCTGCTGCTGGCCGACCTGGAGCGGCTGCTGCCGGAGCTGCGGCGCCAGCCGGGACCGCTGATCCGGGACAAGGGCGCGGCGACCGGGTTCCACCACTAGGGCCTTACTTGCTGAGCCGCGCGAACCTCCCCACCGCCAGCGGGAAGAACACCACGAGGAGGGCCAGCGGCCAGGCGACCGCCGTCCACACGTGGCCGGACTCGCCGCCGGGGCCGCCGAACAGGTCGCGTACGGCCGTGGCGGTCTGGGACATCGGGTTCCACTGGACGACCGCGCCCAGCCAGCCCGGCATGGAGTCCGGCGTGGCGAAGGCGTTGGAGAGGAAGCCGACCGGCCAGACCAGGATCTGCACCGCCTGCACCAGCTCGGGCTTCCCGGCGACCAGGGCCAGGAAGATGCCGATCCACAGCATGGCGAAGCGGAAGAGCAGGAGCAGGCCGACGGCGCCCAGGAAGGCGCCGGGGCCGCCGTGGGCGCGCCAGCCGAGCGCGTACCCCACTCCGATCAGCACCGTGAGGCCGAGCGCCGACTGGAGCATGTCGGCGGCGGAACGGCCCACCAGGACCGCGCCGTTGGCCATCGGCAGGGAGCGGAAGCGGTCGACGACGCCCTTGTTGAGGTCCTGGGTGACGGCGATCATGGTGCCCTCCAGGCCGAAGGCCATGGTGAGCGCCAGCATCCCGGGGACCAGGTAGTCGACGTACTCGCCGCCGACGCCCCGGCCGCCGCCGACCAGGTAGCCGAACATCAGCAGCAGCATCACCGGGAAGACCAGGTTGACGGCGACCGCCACCGGCTGCCGCGCCCAGCGGGCCAGTTCCCGGCGGGTCATGGTCCAGGAGTCGGTCAGGGCGTGGCTCACGGGGTTCGGGTGCGGGACGGTGCTCGTGCTCACACGGCCTCCTTCGGGCGGTCGGTGAGGTGCAGGAAGACCTCGTCCAGGGTGGGGCGGCGCAGCGCCACGTCCTCGGCCTCCAGACCGGCCTCCTCCAGTGCCCGTACGACGCCGGAGAGGGCCGCCATGCGGTCGGTGACCGGGGCGCTGAGCAGCCGGCGGTCGGGGTCGACGCGGACGCCGGTGAGCGGCAGCAGGGCGACGGCGGCGCCCAGTTGGCCGGCGTCGCGCAGGACGACGTCGACGCGGTCGCCGCCGGTGGCGGCCTTCAGCTCGTCCGCCGTGCCGTCGGCGACGACCCGTCCGGCGTCGACGACGGAGATGCGGTCGGCGAGCTGGTCGGCCTCCTCCAGGTACTGGGTGGTGAGCAGGACGGTCGTACCGCCGCCGACCAGGGAGCGCACCGAGTCCCAGACCTCGGCGCGGCCGCGCGGGTCGAGGCCGGTGGTCGGCTCGTCCAGGAAGAGCACCTCCGGTTCGGTGATCAGGGACGCGGCGAGGTCCAGGCGGCGCCGCATGCCGCCGCTGTAGGCGCTGACCGGCTTGCGTCCGGTGTCGGCCAGCTCGAAGCGGGCGAGCAGTTCGCCGGCCCGCGCGCGTGCCCGCCGGGCGCCCAGGTGGTGGAGGCGGCCGAACATCTCCAGGTTCTGCGGGCCGCCCAGTTCCTCGTCGAGGGCCGCGTGCTGGCCGAGCAGGCCGATGCGCAGCCGTACGGCGTACGCCTCGGCGGCGACGTCGTGCCCGGCCACCTCGATCCGGCCCGCGTCCGCCCGCAGCAGGGTGGCGAGGATGCGGACCAGGGTCGTCTTGCCCGCGCCGTTCGGGCCGAGCACGGCGTGCACCGTGCCGCGCGCGACCGTGAGGTCGAGTCCGTCCAGCGCGTCCTTCTTCCCGTACCTCTTGCGTGCCCCTTCGACGGTGATCGCCGCGTCGGCCACTGCCGCTCCCCTCGCTAGCCAAGTTTGACTACTTGGTCAAGGTAGCGCGCTCGGAGTCATTGGTCAAACTTGATTAGCCCGTTGCCGCATCGTCCTCGTGGCGCGGCCGGCCGGCCGCGAACGGGTTCTCCTCGCCCTCCGCCAGCACGCCCACGAAGGGGTCGCCCTCGCCCGCGAAGGTGTACGCGCCGCCCCGGACGCGCTCGATGAGGCCCCGGGTCCACTCGGCGCCGGTGTCGGCCGAGTGGACCCAGAAGTTCATGATCTCGCCGATGTGGCCGAGCTGCCCCGGCCCTTCCTCGGGCGTGTAGTAGTCGGTGACGGCGCCCCGCCACTCCTCGATCCTCCGCACCCGCTCCGCCAGCAGGGCGAGCGCCTCCTCGCGCGGGAGGTCGACCATGAAGCCGAGCGCCGCGGTGAGCACGTCCGGCCGCTGGTCGTAGGCGGTCAGGTAGGCCCGCAGCAGGGTGAGGTACTCCTCGGTGCCCTGCTCCGTCACCTCGTACTCCACGCGCGGCGGGCCGCCCGCCGTGGACGGCGCGATCTCGTGCGCGAGGAGCAGGCCCTGCTTCGCCATCTGCTTCAGCGCGTGGTAGATCGAACCGGGCTTGGCGTTGGACCACTCGTGCGCGCCCCAGTACTCCAGGTCGTTGCGCACCTGGTAGCCGTGGGCCCGCCCGTGCTGGCGGACGGCGCCGAGCACGAGGAGACGGATCGCTGACATGGGGTCCAGATTAGGGCCCGCCCGCCGCGCTCGTCAGAAGGGGAACCCGCTGCGGCCGTGCTGCACCGAGATCCACTTCTGGGTGGTGAAGGCGTCCAGCATCGCGTCGCCGTTGAGCCGGCCGACGCCCGAGTGCTTCTCGCCGCCGAACGGGACGATGGGCTCGTCGTGCACGGTGCCGTCGTTCACGTGGAACATCCCGGCGTCGATCCGCCGGGCGAAGTTCACGCCGCGCTCGACGTCACCGGTGTGCACGGCGCCGCTCAGCCCGTACGGGGTGTCGTTGACCAGGCGGACGGCCTCCTCCTCGCCGTCGAAGGTGGCGAGGAAGGCGACCGGGCCGAAGACCTCCTGGCGCAGCAGCGCGGAGTCGGCGGGCAACCCGGTGAGGACCGACGGCTCGACGAGGTTGTCCCTGACCGAGCCGCGCACCAGGGCGGTGGCGCCCTCGGCGAGCGCCTGCTCGACCACGCCGGCGATCGCGTCGGCCTGGGAGGAGTTGATCACCGGGCCGATGACGGTCGCCGGGTCGCTCGGGTCGCCGGTCCTGAGTCCGGCGACCTTGGCCACGAACTTCTCGGTGAACTCGTCCGCCACCGCCCGGTCGACCAGCACGCGGTTGGCGGCCATGCAGACCTGGCCCTGGTGGACGTATCGGCTGAAGACGGCCGCGTCCACCGCGTAGTCGACGTCGGCGTCGTCCAGCACCACCAGGGCGCTGTTGCCGCCGAGTTCGAGGACCGAGCGCTTGAAGTGGGCGGCGCAGACGGTGGCCACGTGGCGGCCGACCGCGTCCGAGCCGGTGAAGGAGATGACCTTCGGCACGGGATGCTCGATGAAGGCGTCGCCGATCTCCGCGATGTCGGTGACGACGACGTTCAGCAGGCCGCCGGGCAGTCCCGCGTCCTCGAAGAGCTTCGCGACCAGGGTGCCGCCGACGATCGGGGTGTTCTGGTGCGGCTTGAGGACCACGCCGTTGCCGAGGGCGAGGGCCGGGGCGACGGACTTCAGGGAGAGCAGGAAGGGGAAGTTGAAGGGGCTGATGACGCCGACCACGCCGACCGGCACGCGGTAGACGCGGTTCTCCTTGCCGTCGACCGGGGACGGGATGATCCGGCCCTCGGGGCGCAGCGCCAGGTGGACCGCCTCGCGCAGGAACTCCTTGGCGAGGTGCAGTTCGAAGGCGGCCTTCAGGCGGGTGCCGCCCAGTTCGGCGACGATCGCGTCGCCGATCTCCGCCTCGCGCTCCTCCACCAGGCGCAGCGCCTTCTCGAACACCGCGCGGCGCGCGTACGGGTTCGTCGCGGCCCACTGCTTCTGCGCGCGCTCCGCGGCCCGGTAGGCGGCGTCGACCTCGTCGGCCGTGGCTATGGTGACCGAGGCCAGCTTCTCGTTGTCGTACGGGTTGAAGTCGATGATGTCCCAGGAGCCGGTCCCCGGGCGCCACTCGCCGTCGATGTACTGCTGGGCGAGATCGGTGAAGTACGACGACATGTGTCCCTCAATCCCCTTGGCTCCCGCAGCCGCCGCCGGCCGGCCGCCTGAATGACCGTCATCGTACTGATGTTTCACAGCAGTTGAATGAGACCCCGCAGCAGGTCCCGGCTCTCGTCGGGGCCCGGACTGTCCTGCTGCAGCTCCTTCAGCGCCGTCTCGTACTGGGTGACGTCCTCGCGCTTGTCCAGGTAGAGCGCGCTGGTGAGCTGCTCCAGGTAGACGACGTCCGAGAGGTCGGACTCGGGGAAGCTGAGGAGCGTGAACGCGCCGCTCTCGCCGGAGTGCCCGCCGAAGCCGAACGGCATGACCTGGAGCCGCACGTTGGGGCGTTCGGACATCTCGATCAGGTGCTGGAGCTGGCCGCGCATCACCCCGCGGTCGCCGTAGGGGCGGCGCAGGGCGGCCTCGTCCAGGACGATGTGGAACTCGGGCGCGTTCTCCGCGACGAGGTACTTCTGCCGCTCCAGGCGCAGCGCGACGCGCCGTTCGACGTCCGCGGCGCCGGCGCCCTTCATGCCGCGCCGCACGACCGCGCGGGCGTACTCCTCGGTCTGCAGCAGTCCGTGCACGAACTGCACCTCGTACACCCGGATCAGCGAGGCGGCGCCCTCCAGGCCGACGTAGGTGGGGAACCAGCTGGGCAGCACGTCGGAGTAACTGTGCCACCAGCCCGCGACGTTGGCCTCCTTGGCCAGTGAGAGCAGGGAGGTGCGCTCCTGCTCGTCGGTGATGCCGTACAGCGTCAGCAGGTCCTCGACGTCCCTCGTCTTGAAGCTCACCCGGCCCAGCTCCATCCGGCTGATCTTCGATTCGGAGGCGCGGATCGAGTAGCCCGCCGCCTCCCGCGTGATCCCCCGCGTCTCACGCAGTCGCCTGAGTTGTGATCCGAGCAGCATGCGCCGCACCACCGATCCGGGCTCTCCCGCGCTCACGTTCGCCAGCCTCCCCAACCGTCTTCAGGGGCCGAAGTCTGCCACTAAAACACTTCGAGCAGTACTCGTCCGGTTACGGAAACGGAATCGAGCCAAAGGAAACGCTCAGGATCATGCAGACCGTGATCTGAAACCGGACGCCGCCAGGGGTGAAGGGGAGGCGAAAATGACGGAAAAATTGCCCAACAAGCGGTACGGGCAGGTCCATTTCGGTCACGTGCACGTGCATCTGCCCTTGCATCTGCGGTACGCATCCGAAACCATGGTCCCGCACCACCGCGCCGCATCGCTACGACCGCGAACTCCCGGGAGTGCCTCGCATGGGGACGAATGGATCGACCATGCTCGAGCCGTTACGGCAGGGCCTTCCGCCACTCGACCCCGCGGCCGTGTCGAACGCGGCCTCCTGCGCCCTCCCGCCGCGTTTCGAAGCGGTGGGCGAGGCCCGGCGGTTCACCCGGAGAACGCTCGACGGCTGGGACGCCGGCGACCGCTTCGACGACGTCTGCCTGGTGGTCTCCGAACTCGTCACCAACGCCCTGCGCCACGCGCTGCCGACGGACACCCCCCGGCACGGCGAGCACAACGGTCCCGTGCGGCTGCACCTGATGCGCTGGACCGAGCGGCTGGTGTGCGCGGTGCGAGATCCCAGCCACGACAGCCCGGTGGCCCGCGCGACGGACGACTTCTCGGCGGAGTCGGGCCGCGGCCTGTTCCTCGTCGACTCCTTCAGCGACAGCTGGGGCTGGCACCCGCTCGCCGGGACGCTCGACGGCAAGGTCGTCTGGGCGCTGTTCCGGCTCCCCGCCTCCTGCGAGGGGACGGGCCGGGCCTACGGATGACGCGGCGGTGCGGCACCCTCGCGCGTCCCGTTTCTACGCGTGTAGCCCGAGTGGTGCCCCGCGTCAGCTCGTGACCAGGTGGTCGAACTCGCCGTCCTTGACGCCGAGCAGCATCGCCTCGATCTCGGCGCGCGTGTAGACGAGCGCGGGCCCGTCGGGAAAGCGGGAGTTGCGCACCGCGACCGCGCCGTCCGGCAGCCGCGCGAACTCCACGCAGGACCCCTGCGAGTTGCTGTGCCTGCTCTTCTGCCAGGCTGCGTCGTGCAGCTGCGTGGCGGCCATGCCGTTGTACACGCGGGACACGCGGTCAACGTCGTACACGTCGTGGTCCACAGGTCGCTCCCCGGTGTGCACTGGCTGATGTGGCCATTGATGCAGTGGTCAACTGATCCGGATCATAACCCTGTTCACGTGCCGATGCATGAGCAAATGCACGTGCACGCGCGGTGTTCCCGCGGTTACAGCCTTGACGGCCGCTTTACCGAAAGCCCTTGCCCTCATGGACGCCCGAGGGAGAGAAGACGTTCCCCGTCTGCCCTCGAATTCCCAGAACAAGCGACAACAAGCAGACAACAAGCAACAGCGCCTGGGGCCCGCCCGGTTGGGCGGGCCCCAGGCGCTGTGCGGGGAAGTCGGACGCGGCGCAGGTCAGCGCGGTGCGTAGGGCAGCAGGGCCATCTCGCGCGCGTTTTTGATCGCCCGGGCCAGCCGCCGCTGCTGCTGGGACGTCACGCGGGTGACGCGGCGGCTGCGGATCTTCCCGCGGTCGGAGAGGAACTTCCGCAGCAGGTCGGTATCCTTGTAGTCGATGTGGGTCACGCCCGCCCTATCCAGCGGGTTGGGGCGCTTCCCGACGGGTTTGCGGTCGCTCTTGCGCGGCATGGATCAGACCTCCAGGAGGGTGTCGAAGCCGGACGGCAGCCGCTCCCAGGCGGCGCGCCCGGCGGCGTACTCGGCGTCGGTCAGCAGACAGGACTCCAGCACCCGGGCCAGGCCGTCGCGGTCGAGGCCGGGCGAGGTGAAGACCAGGTGCTGGCAGCGGTCACCGTGCTCGGGGTGCCAGTCCAGCGCGGCGGCGGCCCGGCGCACCGGCGGGACCAGGTCCCAGGCGGCGTCCGGCAGCGAGGCGAGCCACGGCCCCGCGCCCTCCACGCACAGCGCGCCGCCCGCGGCGTCCCAGTGGAGCAGCGTGTCCGCCTTGTCGGCCAGCCAGAACCGGCCCCGGCTGCGGGCGGCGGCGCAGGTCAGGTCCTCCAGCGCCGCGTACAGCCGCCCGGGGTGGAAGGGGCGGCGGCGGTGCCAGACCAGGGTGGTGACGCCGTGCGCGTCGGCCTCGGCGGGCAGCAGCGCGCAGGCCGGGTGCTGGGCGGCGGCCGCGGCCTCCACGTCGAACCCGGCGAGGGCGGCCCGCGCCAGCGCCGAGGGTCGGGCGGGCGCGGCCGGTGCGGCGGGCTCGGCAAGTGCTGCCGGTGCGGCCGGTGCGGCCGGTGCGGCGGTCGCGGCGCCGGGACCGACCGGGACCTTCAGCGCCGTGGGGTGCAGCTGGGCCAGCAGCTCGCGGTCCTCGTCGTCGGCCTCGGGCGAGCCGGGGAGGGACTCGGCCAGGGCCAGGACGGGGGCGTACTCCAGCTGCCGCGCGAAGGTGTCGGCGACGGTGCGCTGGTCGGTGGCGGCGGCGGCGAGGCCGCCCTCGGCGAGGTCGTCGCCGTTGCCGAGGTACGGCAGGACGAGGGCCGGGTCAACGGCGGTGATCACTCCGGTGACGGTGAAGCCGCCGGCCGTCACCACCTCCGCCATCGCCTTGGGCTCGACGGAGTCCCACAGCTCGACGACCGCCAGCGGGGTGCCGCCGGCCTCCGCGAGCCGGACCAGTTCGGGGACGAGGTCCTCGCGCAGCGCGCAGCACGCGCAGTCGTTGACCAGCGGAGCCTCGCCCGCGGAGAGGACGCCGGTGGCGTCCCGCACGGTGCGGACGACGGTGCCCGCGGTGGCCGTCGCCAGGTCGTGGTGGAGGACCACGCTGCCGGGCACGTCGGCCAGCAGCCGTGCCACCGTCGCCCGGCGGGCCTCGGCGTGCAGCCCGCCGACGATCACCACCGGCGGTCCGGGCCGCTCCGGGCCGTTCATGCCCCGTCCTTCCCGTACCGGCGCTCGAAGCGCTCGACGCGTCCGGCGGTGTCCAGGACGCGGGCGGTACCCGTGTAGAAGGGGTGGCTGACGTTCGAGGTCTCGACGTCGACGACGGGGTAGGTGCGGCCGTCCTCCCACTCGATGGTGCGCTCGGAGGTCATGGTCGAGCGGGTGAGGAAGGCGTGGTCCGCGGCCCGGTCGCGGAAGACGACGGGGCGGTAGTCGGGGTGGATGCCCTCGCGCATGACGGTCAGCGCTCCTCTCGGAAGTCGACGTGCCGGCCGGCCACCGGGTCGTACTTGCGCAGGGTCAGCCGGTCCGGGTCGTTGCGGCGGTTCTTGCGGGTGACGTAGGTGAAGCCGGTGCCGGCGGTGGACCGGAGCTTGATGACCGGCCGGAGTTCGTTGCGTGCCATGCTGGTATCTTACTGAAAATGAATTCCATTAACAGTTGCATCCGTCGTCCCTGAAGGAGAGGTACGTCACCGTGTCCGCCCACTGCATGCTGACCGGAGCCGGTCCCGGCTTCGGCAACCGCGTCTCCCACTCCCACCGGCGCACCTCGCGCCGCTTCGACCCCAACGTCCAGAGCAAGCGCTACTGGCTGCCGAGCGAGAGCAGGCACGTACGGCTGCGGCTGAGCGCGAGGGGGATCAGGACCGTCGACACGATCGGCGTGGAGGCGGCCGTGGCCCGCATCCGCGCGCGGGGAGTGAGGATCTGATGGCGAAGAAGAGCAAGATCGCGAAGAACGAGCGGCGGCGGGCGACCGTCGCGCGGTACGCGGCGCGCCGGGCCGAGCTGAAGGAGGTCCTCCGGCGGCCGTCCTCGACCGGGGCGGAACGGCTCGCCGCCCAGCGGGAACTGCGCCGGCAGCCGCGCGACGCGAGCCCCACGCGCGTGCGCAATCGCGACCAGGTGGACGGGCGCCCGCGCGGGTACCTCCGCACCTTCGGGCTGTCCCGGGTGAACCTGCGTGAACAGGCGCACGCCGGGCATCTGCCGGGGGTCCGCAAGTCGTCCTGGTAACTTGCGGCTGTCCTGAGGTCGTCCCGGGGTTGCGATGCCCTGGGCCGGCCCGGCCGTCCGGCTACAGCTTGGAGCTTCCCGTGACGTTGGAGACTGCGGAGAGTACGGCGAGCGCGGCGAGTACGGCAGGCAGCGATGCCCTTCCGCCGGGCGCCCGGGGGCCGCGTCCACGCGCGCGTGGGCGGCGGTCCGTGCGGGTCGCGGCCGTGGCCCTCGGGCTGGTGGGCACGCTGGCGCTGGCCGCGTGCACCGACGGCGGGGGCTCGGACGACGGCGACTCCGGCGGGGGCGGCGAGTCCTCGGCGGCGCCCGACGGGTCCGCGAGCACGGGCACGGGTGGCGGCGGCGGGTCGCCGTCCGCCGGCGAGCTGGAGGGCAGTTGGCTGGCCACCGCCGACGGCCAGGCCGTCGCGCTGATGGTGACCGGCGACAAGGCCGCCCTCTTCGCCACCGGCGGGACGGTGTGCAGCGGCACGGCCGGTGAGGACGCCGGCACCCGGATCGTCCGCCTCAAGTGCACCGACGGCAGCAAGGACCGGGCGTCCGGCACGGTCGGGTCGGTGGACGGCAAGACCCTCAAGATGGTCTGGGAGGGCGGCGTCGGCGAGGAGACGTACACCAAGTCGGAGGGCGGGTCGCTGCCGCCGGGCCTGCCGACGGAGGGCCTCGGCTCCTGACCCCGCCGCCTGCCCGCCGCGGCTCTTGGGGGCAGGCCCCGGTCGCTACCGCAGCGGTCGTCGGCGCCCGACCTCGGCGTCGTCGGCCGCGCGGGTGCCCTCCGTCCAGCCGGCCGCGTCACCGGCGCCGCGCAGCCGGGTCGTGGTCGTCTCGGGGAGCATGCGCTCCAGCCGGTCGGTGACCGCGACCTCGCGGGAGGCGAGCACCGGCAGCAGGTCCACGTCACCGGCGCCGCCGGCCTCCGCGGTGGCGGCCTCGGCGGCGGCCCGCAGCCGGGCGCCGGCGCGGTGGGCGTAGGCGGCGAGGAACGACTGGCGGAAGGTCTTGGTGCGCTTGCGCCCGCCCGCCCGCTGGACCGCCTCCGCCTTGGTCATCGCGGCCTCGGCCTGCACCAGCAGGGAGGTGTGGAGGAGTTCGACGGCCTCCAGGTCGGACTCGAAACCGACCACCGTGGAGAAGCCGAGGGCCTCGTTCCACACCGCCCGGCAGTGGTTCGCGTCGGCCACCGCGTCCAGCAGCACCGCCTTGGCCTGCTCGTAGGGCGCCTCGATCCCGATCCGGCAGGCGCCGGGGGTGTCCGGCGCGGGCGCGTGCGCCGACAGCAGCGCCTCGTCGACGCTGTGCCGGGCCATCAGCTCCTGCGCCTTGGCGCTCAGTGCCTCCGCCTCCTCCGGGTACCCGGTCGCCTCGGCCTTGGCGAGCAGCGCGCGGATCCTGGCCAGGGCGCGCGACTCGGGCCGCGCCTCCCGGGGGGTCCGCCGCCCGTTCTCTTCGGCGCCTCCCGTCTCCAGGGGTTCCAGGGTGGGCAGCCGCAGCAGCAGGCGGTACAGCTCCAGTACGGCGGTGGCGTGCGAGAAGCGGTCGGCGCGGGGTGCGGCGGATCCCTCCGGTACGGCGTCCAGCTGCGCCGCCCAGCGGGGGCCGCGCGGGCGGTCGTGCGGAGCCTGTGCGCGGATCAGCCGCGCGACCAGGCGCAGGTGTACGTCGTCCAGTTCGCGGCGGACGATGCGCACCAGGTCGGCGGGCTGCCACCCGCGCCGCCAGGCGGTCGCCACGAACTCCTCTCCGCGGCGGTCCAGTTCGGCGTCCGCGCCCGGGTCGGCCGCGAGCAGCGAGGCGGCGGTGTCGAGGGCGTGGTCGGCGGTGTCGTACAGGGCGGTCTCGAAGGCGCGGTCGACGGTGCGGGACGTACTCACACGGCGATCGTGCCATGGCCGCCCGGCGGGCCGGTCCGGCGCCCGTCTCAGTCCATGGAATTCGGGCGGGGGCGGGCCGCGCGGGGCGGACGATGGGGGCCATGGTGGACATGACTCTCTACGCGGCCTTCCTCGTCGCCGCCTTGGCGCTCTGTGTCACTCCGGGTCCCGACCTGATGTTCATCGTGGCGATGGGCGGGCGGGGCGGCCCGACGGCGGGCGTGATGGCCGCCTTCGGGGTGGCCTGCGCGATGCTCGTGCACGCCGTCGCCGCGGCCCTCGGGCTGTCGGCCCTCTTCACGACGCTGCCCACGCTGTACCACCTGCTGCGCTGGGCGGGGGCGGCGTATCTGCTGTACCTGGCGGTGAAGGCCTTCCGGGACCGTTCGGTACCGGGCGAGGGGGACGCGGCGGAACGGGGCACCGGGATGCGGCGGGCGTTCTGGCAGGGCGCGATCACCAACCTGCTCAACCCCAAGGTGATCCTCTTCAACGTGGCGTTCCTGCCGCAGTTCGTCGACCCCTCGCTCGGTCACGTGCCCGGACAGCTGCTTCTGCTCGGCGGCACGCTCGTGGTGATGGGCTTCCTGTGGGACGGCTTCGTGGGGCTGCTCTCCGGCCGACTCGCGGGTCTGCTCCGGCGCAGCGCCCGGCTGAACCGCTGGCTCAACATCGTCTCCGGCACGGTGTTCACCGGGCTCGCGGTGCGACTGGCGGTGGCGTCCCCGAAGTAGCCCGCGGCTCGCCCTTCACCTGTCAACCGAAGGTTGACACCCACGAGGGTGCAACCTACGGTTGACACATGGCGACGAATCCGAGCATCACGTCATCCGTACGACTCGACGAACTCATCGACGCGATCAAGAAGGTGCACCCGGAGCCGCTCGAACAGCTCCAGGACGCCGTCCTCGCGGGCGAGCACCTCGGCGAGGTGGCCGACCACCTCATCGGACACTTCGTGGACCAGGCCCGGCGTTCGGGCGCTTCGTGGACGGACATCGGCAGGAGCATGGGCGTCACCCGGCAGGCGGCCCAGAAGCGCTTCGTGCCCAAGGAGTCGGCCGACCTGGACCCGGACCAGGGCTTCAACCGCTTCACACCGCGCGCCCGGAACGCCGTGATGGCCGCCCACAACGAGGCGGTGGCCGCCGGTGCCACCGAGGGCCTGCCCGAACACCTCGTCCTCGGCCTGCTCACCGAACGCGACGCGCTGGCCGCCAAGGCGCTCATCGCCCAGGGCGTGGCCCTCGACGCGATCCGCGCGGCGGCCGCGGCGACGCTCCCGCCCGCCGCCGAAGACGTCCCGGAACTGGTCCCGTACGGCCCCGCCGCGAAGAAGGTCCTCGAACTCACCTTCCGCGAGGCCCTCCGCCTCGGCCACAACTACGTCGGCACGGAGCACATCCTCCTCGCCCTGCTGGAGCACGAGAACGGCGAGGGCGTGCTGAGCGGGCTCGGCGTCGGCAAGGATGCGGTCGAGCGGTACGTCACGGAGGCGCTGGCGCAGGTGCTGGAGGCGACGCGGGCGTCCGGGGAGCCGGACGCCGGGAAGGCCTAGGGGTCAGGGCCCGCGAACGCGGGCCGAAGCGGATGCCCGGGGTCCTGTGCGGCCCTGTGCCTCTGCGGCCCGGGCGGACGTTCTCTGCCACGGCGGACGCCTCGGCCGGGTGCCACTGGCCAGGGCCGTTGTCAGACCCGGCTGCGACACTCGCGACATGGCCGACCGGTGGGCACTCGCCGTGGCCGAGGACGGCGGCGTGGACGTCGCCCCCCTCGGCCCCGACGGGCTGCCCGCCGGACCGGTGCGGCGCGAGGCCGGCCCCGCCGAAGCGGTGCGGAGCAGGCCGGACGTCGCGCGCTGGGTGTGGCGGTCCACCGCCGAGGTCGCGCCGCGCCTGCTCGCCACGGGGGTGCGAGTCGAGCGGTGCTACGACATGGAGGCCGCCGAGACCCTCCTCCTTGGCCACGAGGGGCGGTACGGGGAGCCGCGTTCGGCCGCGGCCGCCCTGGCCCGGCTGCACGGCGGCCCCGTACCGGCCGATCCGCCGCAGCGCTCCGCCGAGCCGGGCGCGCAGTCCCCGCTGTTCGAGCCGCAGGCCGTCCACCTGCCCCTGGAGGACCTGCTCACCGTCTACGCCGAGCAGCAGCGCCGCCACGACCGGACCGCGCACCCCGACCGCATGCGGCTGCTGACGGCGGCGGAGTCGGCGGGCATGCTGGTGGCCGCCGAGATGAACCACGCGGGCCTCCCCTGGCGGGCCGACGTGCACCGGCAGGTGCTCCACGACCTGCTCGGCGACCGGTACGCGGGCGGCGGGGGGCCCCGCCGGCTGGCCGAGCTGGCCGACGAGGTCTCCACGGCCTTCGGCCGCCGGGTGCGGCCCGACCTGCCGGCCGACGTGGTCAGGGCGTTCGGGCAGGCGGGCGTCAAGGTCGGCTCCACCCGCCGCTGGGAGCTGGAGTCCGTCGACCATCCGGCGGTGAAGCCGCTGATCGAGTACAAGAAGCTGTACCGGATCTGGGTCGCCCACGGCTGGTCCTGGCTCCAGGACTGGGTGCGCGACGGAAGATTCCGCCCCGAGTTCCTGGCCGGCGGCACCGTCACCGGCCGCTGGGTGACCAACGGCGGGGGCGGACTCCAGATCCCCAAGGTGATCCGCCGCGCCGTCGTCGCCGACCCCGGGTGGCGGCTGGTCGTCGCGGACGCCGACCAGATGGAGCCCCGCGTGCTCGCGGCGATCTCCCGCGACCCCGGGCTGATGGAGGTGGCCGGCCGGGAGAGCGACCTCTACCAGTCGGTCTCCGACCGCGCCTTCTCCGGGGACCGCGCCCAGGCCAAGCTCGCCGTGCTCGGCGCGGTGTACGGGCAGACCTCCGGCGACGGCCTGAAGAACCTCGCCGCCCTCAGACGCCGCTTCCCGAAGGCCGTCTCGTACGTCGACGACGCGGCCCGGGCGGGCGAGGAGGGGCGCCTCGTCCGGACCTGGCTCGGGCGCACCTGCCCGCCGGCGGCCGGCGCGGCCGACGGTGCCGAGGAGGCGGGGCTGCCGCAGGACGAGCCCGCCGGCTCCTCGGACCGGCCGCAGGAGTGGGTGCCGGGCTACGCCTCCCGCGACGCCCGCGCGCGGGGCCGCTTCGCCCGCAACTTCGTCGTCCAGGGCAGCGCCGCCGACTGGGCCCTGCTGCTGCTCGCCGCGCTGCGGCAGGCCTGCGCGGACATGGCGGCCGAGCTGGTCTTCTTCCAGCACGACGAGGTGATCGTGCACTGTCCCGAGGAGGAGGCCGACGCGATCGTGGCCGCGATCCGGGAGTCGGCGGAGCTGGCGGGACGGCTGACCTTCGGACCGACGCCGGTGCGGTTCCCGTTCACCACGGCGGTGGTGGAGTGCTACGGGGACGCGAAGTGACCCCGCGTGGCGGTCCGTTCGGCGGCCGTCGGGCCTCGCGTCGCCGTCAGGCGCCGTGCTCCAGCCGGGCGAGCAGGTCGTACGCGTGCTGCTCGGCGGCCGCCGGCTCGGACGGGTCGATCTCGGCCGGCCACAGCTCGCCCGCCGCGGCGTCGTCGGCCTCCCGGAGTTCCACCACCGCCTCCGCCAGCCGAAGACCCACCACCGCGTCCGGCGGCCCGGCGGGGTGCACCAGGGCGTCCTCCGCACGGCCGGCGGCCGCCCGGCAGTGGTCCAGGGCGTGCCGTACCCGCGCCGTCGCCCGGTCGTGGACCACGAGGAGCGCGCAGAGCAGCCCGACGACGATGCCGATGACACTGCCCGACACCCGGTCGAGGATCAGCTCACCGGCGGGCGCGGGGGTGGCGAGGTCGCTCAGGAGCAGCGCGATCGGCGTGAGGAAGACGACGCCCAGCGCGTAGTTGCGGACCACGACGTACTCCAGCAGGAACTCCAGCGCCACGATCACCACGGTGAGGGCCACCGCCCCGGGCCGCGCGCCCAGGACGGCGAGCGCGAGCAGCAGACCCGCCGCGGTTCCCACCGTCCGCTGCACCGCGCGCTGGGCCGTGGTGCGGACGTTGACCGAGTGCAGCACCGCCGCGGCGGAGACGGCAGCCCAGTAGCCGTGCTCCAGGTGGAGCAGTACCGCCAGTCCGCCCGCCACCGCCGTGCCCAGGGCCATGCGCAGGGCGGGCACCGCGAGTACCGCCCGGCGGTGCGGTCCGCGCGGGTCCCCGACGAGCAGTTCCGCGGCGCGCAGCGCGTCGGCCGGGGCCCGCACGGAGGGTTCGTCCGCGACCGGACGCCGTGCTCCGCGACGCCGGGTGAGTGTCCGGGCCCGTTCACGCAGCCGCAGCGCCGCGCCGGTCCGTGCCCCGGGTGTCCACCGGGACGATCCGACCAGCGCGGTCCAGGCGGTGTCGACGAGGCGCAGGAGTCCCGGGTCGTGACGCGGGCCGGTGCGGCGGGCGGAGGTCGGTGGCGTCCGCCCGAGGCTCCGGTAGGCCTGGAGCACGGCGACGGTGGCCCCGTGCCGCGAGGACCGGGCAGCCCCGGCACCCGCCTCCAGCAGCCCGGCGACCTCGCGCAGGGCCGTCGCGACCGCGAGGCGCTGCGGCCGGTCGGGATGGACCAGACGGCCCAGCACCCCGAGCAGCCAGGCGAGCGCGCCCCCCGCGGCGGCGGCACCGGTATAGGGGAGCGCGTCGCCGGACGACGGCGTGGCCTGGGCGGCCACCGCGAACGAGAAGAGCACCATCACCGCGCCCAGCCCGCTCAGCCGCGTGAGATCGCAGACGAACTTCGCGGCTCCCGCCACCACGGCCGTGGCCGCCGCCACCACGAAGGCGCCGCCCGTGCTCTCCTCCGGCCGCAGCCAGGCCCCCAGCGCGGATCCGCCGGCCACGCACGCCGTCATGACCAGGGCGACCAGCGCGAGCACCCGGGCACGCCGGCCGTAGGGGAGGTTCCGCCCGAAGGTGGTCGTGAAGGAGCCGAGCACGGCGTACACGGCGAGGTCGGAACGGCCGGCCACCACCAGGGGCACGGCGACCAGGCCCGTCGCGAGGGCCGCCCGCAGCGCGAAGACGAAGGCCCCGTCCACCCGGTGCAGCGCGAGCACGCCGCGCGGTCGGAGCGCCCGCCGCGCCCCGGCGACCGCATGCCACCGGCCGCGCCTCGGCACGGAAGGGACGAAACGTCGCAAGGGCGGCATATGAGTTGTATACCTACCATCACCCGGCCGGGCACCGGCCACGAGACCGAGAGCGTGACACATGAGTTCCTGGCTGCCCCTGGACGCCGTGCCCCGACTGAGTGCGGCCGTGGCCCTCGGTGCCGTGGTGGGCGCGGCCGTGGGCCCGTTCACCGGGCCGGCCCTGGGCGCCCTGGCCGGCATCACCGCGACCGAGCTGGTCTTCGTCGTGGCCGGCTGGACGGTGCTGTGGCCGATGAACGCCTCCGCCACCCGGACCAACGCCCGGCGCGAGGACTTCCGGCCGGTCACCGACGAGATCGTCGTCGTGACGGTCGCGCTGTGCGGCCTGGTCGCCATCGTGCTGCTGCTCCTGCTGGACACGGCCGACACCGGACACGGCGGCGCGGCCACCGCGCTGTGCGGGGTGCTCATGGCGTGGGCGTCCCTGCACCTGATGTACGCGGCCAGGTACGCCTACCACTACTACGAGGCAGCGAGCGGCATCGACTTCAACTCGGACGACCCACCGGCGTACCGGGACTTCTTCTACTTCAGCTACAACCTCGGCATGACCTATCAGGTCTCCGACACCGACGTGTCCAGCTCGACGATCCGCGCGATCGCGCTGCGGCACTGCCTGCTCTCCTACCTCTTCGGCACCGGCGTCCTCGCCACGGCGATCAACCTCGTGGCGGGCCTGGTGACCTCCTGACGCGGCGCGGCCCGGCGCCGGCCGCCCGATGGCGTCCCCCCGGGCCCGAGGCGAGACTGGGAAGCAGCCCTGACGGCGGTGCCGCTACCGAGGCGCGTCGACCAAGCGGAGCGGGAGGCTCGCACGGTGGCCGAATCGCAGCACGTGCTCGCGCCGCCCGCGAAGGCGGCGGTGTTCCTCGTGTGCACCGTGTCGGCCGGGGGCGAGCAGCGGGTCCGCGGTCTGCTGGGGGGCCTGGCGGACCTGACCCGGTCGGTCGGGTACCGCGCCCCGGACGGCGGACTCAGCTGCGTGGCCGGCATCGGCTCAGCGGCCTGGGACCGGCTGTTCGACGGACCCGGGCCGCGCGGGCTGCACCCCTTCGCCCCCTTGACCGGCCCCCGGCACCAGGCGCCCGCCACTCCGGGTGACCTTCTCTTCCACGTACGGGCCGGCCGCATGGACCTCTGCTTCGAGCTGGCCCAGCTGATCGCCGGGCGGCTGCGGGGAGCCGTCGACGTGGTGGACGAGGTGCACGGCTTCAAGTCGTTCGACGAGCGCGACCTCCTCGGCTTCGTCGACGGCACGGCCAACCCGGTGGGAGAACGGGCCGCGCGAGCGGTCCTCGTGGGCGACGAGGATCCCGGCTTCACCGGCGGCAGCTACGTCGTGGTGCAGAAGTACCTGCACGACCTCACGGCCTGGAACGCCCTGAGCACCGAGGCGCAGGAGAACGTCGTGGGCCGCACCAAGCCCGACAACATCGAGCTGCCCGACGACGTCAAACCCGCGGACTCCCACGTCGCCCTGACCACCGTCAAGGACGAGGACGGCAACGAACGGAAGATCGTGCGCGACAACATGCCCTTCGGCCGCGTAGGGCAGGAGGAGTTCGGCACGTACTTCATCGGATACGCCCGCACGCCGGACGTCATCGAGCAGATGCTGCGCCACATGTTCCTGGGCGACCGGCCGGGCGTCCACGACCGCATCCTGGACTTCTCGAGGCCCGTGACGGGCTGCCTCTTCCACGCCCCGAGCGCGGACTTCCTCCAGCGCCTCACCTGACCCGCGACACACAGAGGCCCAGGTCAGACGATGTCTGCCCTGGGCCTTCTCAGAGCCGCCTTCGGGATTCGAACCCGAGACCTACGCATTACGAGTGCGTTGCTCTGGCCATCTGAGCTAAGGCGGCGCGCTGGGCACCATGGTGCGATCAGCAACGTCCGTAAGTCTACACAGTTCCCCGGGGTGCTTCGTACCCGCCCCGGAGGGGCGGGTTCCGGGGCGGTGGGGGGCCTACGAGCAGCGCTTGCCGTCCTCCGGGGCGGTGCCGCGGAGCAGGTAGGTGTTGATCGCGGAGTCGATGCAGGTGCTGCCGCGGCCGTACGCGGTGTGGCCGTCGCCCTCGTAGGTGAGGAGGCGGCCGGAGGCGAGCTGACCGGCCAGGGCCTCGGCCCAGCGGTACGGGGTGGCCGGGTCGCGGGTCGTGCCGACCACGACGATCGGGGTGGCGCCGGCGGCCGTGATGCGGTGCGGCTCGCCCGTGGCCCGCACCGGCCAGTACGCGCAGTTCAGCGAGGCCCAGGCGAGGCCCTCGCCGAAGACCGGCGACGCCTTCTCGAACTCGGGGACCGCGTCGCGCACCTCCTCCGGGGAGGAGAAGGCGGCCGGGAGGTCGAGGCAGTTCACGGCGGCGTTCGCGAACATCAGGTTGCTGTAGCCGCCGTCGGCCTCGCGCTCGTAGTAGCTGTCGGACAGGACCAGGAGACCGGCGCCGTCCTTCTCCTTCTTCGCCGAGGTCAGCGACTCGCGCAGCTGCTGCCAGGCGCCCTCGTCGTACATCGCGGCGATGACGCCCGTGGTGGCCAGGGACTCGGTCAGTTTGCGGCCGTCCGCGTCGCCGGTGGAGATCGGCTCGGCGTCCAGGTCGTCGAAGAAGGCCTTCAGGTTCTCGCCGGCCTTCCCGGGAGTGGTGCCCGGGCCGCCGAGGGGGCAGTCGGTGCGGCGTACGCAGTCCTTCGCGAAGGACTGGAAGGCGGTCTCGAAGCCCGCGGTCTGCTCCAGGTTCAGCCGGCGGGCGGGCAGGGAGGGGTCCATCGCCCCGTCCAGGACCAGGCGCCCGGTCCGGTCGGGGAAGAGCCCGGCGTAGGTCGCCCCGAGGAAGGTGCCGTACGAGGCTCCGACGTAGTTCAGCCGGTCGTCGCCCAGCGCCGCGCGCAGGACGTCCATGTCCCGGGCGGCCTCGACCGTCGAGACGTGGCGCAGCAGCTTCGGCGCGTCCGCCCCGCAGCCCTCGGCGAAGTCCTTGTACGCGCCGACCAGCTCGTCCGTCTCACCCTGGTCGTCCGGGGTGACGTCGGTCCGCGTGTACGCGTCCATCTCGCGGCCGTCCAGGCACTCGACGGGCTCGCTGCGGGCCACGCCCCGCGGGTCGACCGCGACCATGTCGTACTGGGCGCGGACCTCCTCCGGGTAGCCGATGCCCGCGTACTGCTGGAGGTACCCGACGGCGGAGCCGCCCGGGCCGCCCGGGTTGACGAGGAGCGAGCCGAGGCGCTTGCCGGGGCCAGTGGACTTCTTGCGGGCCACGGCGAGGCGCACGTCGCCCTCGGTGGGCTTGGCGTAGTCGAGCGGGGCCTTCATGGTGGCGCACTGGAAGCCGGGGACACCGCAGTCGCGCCAGGCGAGCTTCTGCTCGTAGTACGGCGACAGCTCGGCGGGCGTGGCCTTCGGCAGCGGGGCCAGGGACGCCGTCGCCGCCTCCGTCGAGCCTGCCGCCTCCGCCTCCGATCCGGCGGACGTGGACGCGCCCCCGGCCGAGCAGGCGGTGGCGAGCAGCGCGGCGGCGAGGAGCGTGGCTCGGATCCGGGTGCCGCCGGTGCGGGTCCTGCGGTGCGTGCGCCTTGTGTGCATTGAGCGAGCGTAACTCTCCGCGATGAGGTGGAAGCGGTGCGTGGTTCCCGGTGCCTCGTTCGTGTTACGCCGTCAAGCGGATGCGTCCCGGTGCCGACGGCGCGCGGCTCAGCCCGCTCTGAGCGCCATCGTCATCGCCTCCACCGCCAGCAGCGGCGGCACGTTGCGGTCGAGGGCGTCACCGCAGGCGGCGATGGCCTCGATGCGGCGGAGGGTCGCCTCGGGCGAGCTGCCGTGGGCCAGCCGGTCGAGGGCGTCCTGCGCGTCGGCGTTGGCGATCGCCACGCGGGAGCCGAGCTGGAGGGCGAGGACGTCGCGGTAGAAGGTGGTGAGGTCGGTCAGGGCGAGGTCGAGGCTGTCGCGCTGCGTACGCGTCCGGCGGCGCTTCTGCTTGTCCTCCAGCTCCTTCATCACGCCGGCCGTGCCGCGCGGGAGTCTGCCGCCCTGGGCCGCTCCGAGGGCCGCCTTCAGCTCCTCGGCCTCCTTGCCGTCCATGTCCTCGGCGAGTTGCTTGGCGTCCTCGGCCGCAGCGTCGACCAGCTCCTGCGCGGCCCTGAGCGCGCCGCCGACGTCCTCGACCCGCAGGGGCAGCTTCAGCACGGCGGCCCGGCGCTCCCGGGCGGCCCGGTCGGTGGCCAGGCGGCGGGCCCGGTCCACGTGGCCCTGGGTGGCGCGGGCCGCGGCGGCGGCGACCGGCGGCTCGATGCCCTCGCGGCGGACGAGCATGTCGGCGACGGCGTCCACCGACGGCGTGCGCAGGTTCAGGTGGCGGCAGCGGGAGCGGATGGTGGGCAGCACGTCCTCGATGGACGGGGCGCACAGCATCCACACGGTCCGGGGGGCGGGCTCCTCGACGGCCTTGAGGACGGCGTTGGCCGACTTCTCGTTGAGCCGCTCGGCGTCCTCGACCAGGATGATCTGCCAGCGGCCGTTGGCCGGTGAGGTGAACGACTTGCGGACCGTGTCCCGCATGTCCTTGACGAGGATCTCGGCGCCCACGGCGGTCACCGTGCTGACGTCGGCGTGGGTGCCGAGGAGCGCGGTGTGGCAGCCGTCGCAGAAGCCGCAGCCGGGGACCCCGCCGAGCGCGCGGTCGGGGCTCACGCACTGGAGGGCGGCGGCGAAGGCGCGCGCTGTCCGGGTCACCCCCGCGCCGGGCGGTCCGGTGAACAGCCACGCGTGCGTCATGCTCGACGCCTCCGGCAGCGGGCCCTCGGAGGCCGCCGCGGTGACGAGGGCGTCGGCGTCCCGGGCAGCGGCGGCGAGCTGCTCGCTCACCTTCTCCTGCCCGACCAGGTCGTCCCACACGGTCATGGGTCGTGCCGCCCTTCCGTCACGTTCCGCCGTCGCACGCGCCGCATCCGTCCCGCGTCGCGGCTTCCATTGTGCGGGGCGGCACTGACAGCGGGCCCCGGCCGGGGCCCGGCGCTCAGCGTCGTCCCCGGCCCCTGCCCCGGCGGCCGCCGTCGTCACCGCGGCCCTCGTCGCCACGACGAGCCGCGTCGTCGCGGCCGTCCTCGTCGTCGTGCGGGCCGAGCAGTTCGTCCGCCAGGCTGGGCAGGTCGTCGAGCGGCGTCTCCTCGGCCCAGTCGGAGCGGCGCCGGCGCGGCGGTGCCTGGTCCGGGTCGATCCGGGGCAGTTCGCGCGTACGGTCCTGGGGCTCCGGGCCGCGGTCGGCGGCACCCTCGCCGGCGCCGTCCTCCCGGAAGTAGCCCGGCGGGACCCGGTCCGCGGGATCGTCGTCGCGCACGGGGGGCAGCACGGCCGTCTCGTCGGGGGCACCCGGCGTCACCGGCGGCAGGACCGCCGTCTCGTCGGCCGCGCGCGGCTCCACCGCGGGCAGCACCGTGGTCTCGTCGCCGTCCCGCGGCTCCACCGCCGGCAGCACCGTCGTCTCGGCGGCCGAACCGTCGGGCTCGGGCGGCTTGGGCAGCTCGGCCGTCACCTCGGCCTCGGACTCCCGGGCCCCGGACGCGCGGTCGTCGCGGGCCCCGTCCGGGGCGGCCCCGTCGGCGTCGTCGCGCACCGGCCGCAGGACGGCCGTGTCCTCCACGGGCCCGCCGGAGGCGTTCGTCGGGGTCACGACCGGCGTCGGCACGGTCGCCGCGTCCTGGGGGGCCGCGGTCCGCTTCGGCCGGGGGGCGTCCGCCGCGGGCGGCGCCGACGTCCTCGGGCCCGCCGCGGCAGCGGCGGCGGCCGCCTCCGCGGCACGACGCGCCTCCTCGGCCCGCAGCAGGGCCTCCTCGGCCTTGCGCTGCTTCTCCAGGCGCCGCTCCTCGGCCTCGGCGTGCAGCCGCGCCTCCTCCTCGGCCTGCTTGCGGCGGCGCTCCTCCTCGGCCCGCAGCCGCGCCTCCTCCTCGGCGCGCGCCTTCTCCTCGGCGAGGAGCCGGACCCGCTCCTCCTCGGCCTTCCGGCTGGCTTCCTCGGCCCGCAGCCGGGCCTCCTCGGCCTGCCGCTCGGCCTCGCGCCGCTGCGCCTCCTCCAGCTCGCGCCGCTTGCGCTCCTCCTCCTCGGCGCGCAGCCGCTCCAGCTGCTCGAGGCGCTCGCGCTCCAGGCGCTCCTCCTCGGCCTTGCGGGCGGCCTCCTCCTCGGCCTTGCGGCGGGCTTCCTCCTCGGCCTTGCGGCGCGCCTCCTCCCGGGCCTGGATCTCGGCCTCGGACAGCGGCAGCACCTGGTCGAGCCGGTGGCGTACGACGCTGCCGACGGCCTCGGGCTCCTGGCCCGCGTCGACGACGAGGTAGCGCCCGGGGTCGGCCGCGGCCAGGGTGAGGAAACCGGAGCGCACGCGCGCGTGGAACTCGGCGGGCTCCGACTCCAGCCGGTCCGGCGCCTCGGTGAACCGCTCGCGGGCGGCCTCCGGGGAGACGTCCAGCAGGACGGTCAGGTTCGGTACGAGGCCGTTGGTGGCCCAGCGGTTGATGCGGGCGATCTCGGTCGGCGACAGGTCGCGGCCGGCGCCCTGGTAGGCGACCGAGGAGTCGATGTAGCGGTCGGAGATGACCACGGCGCCGCGTTCCAGCGCGGGCCGGACCACGGTGTCGACGTGCTCCGCGCGGTCGGCGGCGTACAGCAGCGCCTCCGCGCGGTGCGACAGGCCGGCGCTGGAGACGTCGAGCAGGATGGAGCGCAGGCGCTTGCCCACCGGGGTGGCTCCCGGCTCGCGCGTGAGCACCACCTCGTGCCCCTTGCCCCGGATCCACTCGGCGAGCGCCTCGGCCTGGGTGGACTTGCCGGCGCCGTCACCGCCCTCCAGGGCGATGAAGAAGCCGCCCGCCGCGGGCGCCGGAACCGGGTCGTCGCCGCCGAGCAGCGCGTCCCGCAGGTCGTGCCGCAGCGGGACGCCGGACCGGTCGTCGACCTTGGCCAGCACCAGCGCGGCCACCGGCAGCAGCAGCGCGCCGACCAGCATCAGGACGAAGGCGGCGCCGCCGTGCGCGAAGACGAACTTGCCGTTCTCCAGCCGGTGCGGGCCGATCGCCGCGGCGACCACGGGCGCGACGACCGCGCCGAGGGCCACGCAGACCCGGACGACCGCGTGCAGGTGCTCGGTCGTCCGTGCCCGGCGGGCGTCCTCGGTCTCCTGGTCGATCAGCGCGTGCCCCGTGTTGGCGGAGACGCCCGCGCCGGCACCGGCCAGCGCGAGGAGCAGCAGCACGGTGGTGTCGTCCGGGACCAGCCCGGCGGCGAGCAGGGCGACGCCGGCGAAGGCGATGGCCAGCGCCAGCAGGCGCCGGCGGGACAGGGAGGGCAGCAGGGCCGGGGCCGTGCGGATGCCGACGACGACTCCGCCGGTGAGGGCGGCCACCATCAGCCCGAAGAGCACCGGGCCGCCGCCCAGGTCCTTGGCGTGCAGCACCGCGACGGCGACCGCGGCGGCCACGACGGCGGCGACCGCGCCGCAGGCGAGCACCAGCAGGGGCAGGACGCCGGTGCGGCCCTTGTCGGCGCCGGTGCCGCTCTTCGGACGGCGCAGGCCCTCCAGCGGCGAGCGCGCGCGGGGGGTGCGGACGCCGGGCAGCTCCAGGAAGGTCACCACGGACAGGGAGGCGGCGAAGAGTCCGGCCGCGACGTAGGAGGCGAGCGCCGCCTGGTGTCCGGCGAACCAGTCGATGCCGGCGCCCAGCAGGTTGTTGACGAGCCCGGCGACGACCAGGACCAGGCCGGCCAGGGGGATCGCGACGAAGCCCGTACGCAGCGACAGGCGGCGCAGCGCGTCCATGTGGTCGGGAAGCGGCCGCACCGCGGCACCCTCCGGGGGCGGCTCCGGGAGCAGGGCGGGGGCCGCGCTCTCGCGGCACACCGTCCAGAAGCGCTCGGCGACGCCGGTCACGAAGGCGGTCACCAGGAGGACGGCGAGGGCGTCGTCCGGTGTCCAGTCGATCCACAGGGGGGCGACGATCAGCAGCGCGGCGCGCAGCCCGTCGGCGCCGACCATGGTCCAGCGGCGGTCGAGCGGGCCGTCCTGCGAGGTGAGCGAGGTGAGGGGTCCGAGCAGGACGGCGCCGAAGAGCAGCGTCGCCAGAATCCGGACACCGAAGACGGTCGCCACTGCGAACGCCACGCCCCGGTAGCCCCCGCCGAAAGAGCCCGCGCCGATCGCGGCCTGGACGGCGAGGAGGACCAGCACCAGCAGGGCGAGGATGTCGCCGACACCCCCCACGAGCTGTGCGCTCCACAAGCGCCGCAGCTGCGGACGGCGCAGCAGGGCGCGGACGGCGCGCTCGCGGGAGTCCGCGACGAGTGCGTCGTCCGGGGCGGGGTGAGGGGCCGTTGGCTGCTCGGCTCGCGTCATGCGTTCAGCCTATCGGTCGCCGCCGACAGTCCGGCATGCCCGGCCCGACCTGCGAGCGCCCCGGCATCCGAAAGATGCCGGGGCGTTCGTTTTGCGAAGGTGGGCGTGGCCCGAACCGGTCGGCTCCGGGGCCGCGCCCGGCTCCTGAGCGGGGCTCAGTCCTCCGACGCCGGTGCGGCGGTCGCCTTCTCGGCGGCCGACTTGGCGGCGGTCTTCGTGGCCGTCTTCTTCGCGGTGCTCTTGGCGGCGGTGGTCTTCTTGGCCGCCGTCGTCTTCGCCGCCGTCGTCTTCTTGGCGGCCGTCTTCTTGGCCGGGGCCTTCTTGGCGGCCGTCTTCTTGGTGGCCTTCTTCGCCGTCTTCTTGGCAGGCCCCTTGGCGCGCTTCTCGGCGAGCAGTTCGTAACCGCGCTCCGGCGTGATCTCCTCGACGCTGTCGCCGGAGCGCAGGGTCGCGTTGGTCTCGCCGTCGGTGACGTACGGGCCGAAGCGGCCGTCCTTGACCACGACCGGCTTCTCGCTGACCGGGTCGGTGCCCAGCTCCTTCAGCGGCGGCTTGGCGGCGGCCCGGCCACGCTGCTTGGGCTGGGCGTAGATCGCCAGCGCCTCCTCCAGCGTGATCGTGAAGAGCTGCTCCTCCGCCTGGAGGGACCGCGAGTCGGTGCCCTTCTTCAGGTACGGGCCGTAGCGGCCGTTCTGCGCGGTGATCTCGACGCCCTCGGCGTCGGCGCCGACGACGCGCGGCAGCGACATGAGCTTCAGGGCGTCGTCCAGCGTGACGGTGTCCAGCGCCATCGTCTTGAACAGCGAGGCCGTCCGCGGCTTCACGGCGTTCTTGCCGGTCTTCGGGGTGCCCTCGGGGAGCACCTCGGTGACGTAGGGGCCGTAGCGGCCGTCCTTGGCGACGATGGTGTGGCCGGTGGCCGGGTCGGTGCCCAGCTCGAAGTCGCCGCTCGGCTTGGCGAGCAGTTCCTCCGCCAGCTCGACGGACAGCTCGTCGGGGGCCAGGTCGTCGGGGACGTCGGCGCGCTGGTGGTTCTCGGCGTCCTTCTCGCCGCGCTCGACGTAGGGGCCGTAGCGGCCCACGCGCAGCTTGATGTCGTTGCCGACGGGGAAGGACGACACCTCTCGGGCGTCGATGGCGCCGAGGTCGGTGACGAGTTCCTTGAGGCCGCCGAGGTGGTCGCCGTCGCCGTTGCCGGCCTCGGCCGCGCCGCCGGTCCCGGTGCCCTCGCCGAAGTAGAAGCGCCGCAGCCACGGCACCGACTGGGCCTCGCCGCGGGCGATGGCGTCGAGGTCGTCCTCCATCTTGGCGGTGAAGTCGTAGTCGACGAGCCGCCCGAAGTGCTTCTCCAGGAGGTTGACCACGGCGAAGGAGAGGAAGGACGGGACGAGTGCCGTGCCCTTCTTGAAGACGTACCCGCGGTCCAGGATGGTGCCGATGATCGACGCGTACGTCGACGGGCGGCCGATCTCGCGCTCCTCCAGCTCCTTGACCAGCGACGCCTCGGTGTAGCGGGCCGGGGGCTTGGTGGCGTGGCCGTCGACCGTGATCTGCTCGGCCGTCAGCGCGTCGCCCTCGGAGACCTGCGGCAGCCGGCGCTCGCGGTCGTCCAGCTCGGCGTTCGGGTCGTCGGCGCCCTCGACGTAGGCCTTGAGGAAGCCGTGGAAGGTGATGGTCTTGCCGGAGGCGCTGAACTCGACGTCGCGGCCGTCGGAGGCGGCGCCGCCGATCTTCACGGTGACGCTGTTGCCGGTCGCGTCCTTCATCTGGGAGGCGACGGTCCGCTTCCAGATCAGCTCGTAGAGCTTGAACTGGTCGCCGGTCAGCCCGGTCTCGGCGGGCGTGCGGAAACGATCACCCGACGGGCGGATCGCCTCGTGCGCCTCCTGGGCGTTCTTGACCTTGCCGGCGTACGTCCGCGGCTGGGGCGGCAGGTAGTCGGCGCCGTACAGCTGCGTCACCTGGGCGCGGGCGGCGGAGACCGCCGTGTCGCTCAGGGTCGTCGAGTCCGTACGCATGTAGGTGATGTAGCCGTTCTCGTACAGCTTCTGGGCGATCTGCATGGTCGCCTTGGCGCCGAAGCCGAGCTTGCGGCTCGCCTCCTGCTGGAGCGTCGTCGTACGGAACGGGGCGTACGGCGAGCGGCGGTACGGCTTGGACTCGACGGAGCGGACGGAGAACCGGGTGTCCTCCAGCGCGGCGGCGAGCGCGCGGGCGTTCGCCTCGTCGAGGTGGAGGGTGTTGGCGCTCTTGAGCTGCCCCAGGGAGTCGAAGTCTCGGCCCTGGGCGACACGCCGACCGTCGACCGTCTGGAGGCGTGCGACCAGCGACGACGGGTCGGAGGCGTCGCCCGCGCGGCCGGTCGCGAAGGTACCGGTGAGGTCCCAGTACTCGGCGGAGCGGAACGCGATGCGCTCGCGCTCCCGCTCGACGACGAGGCGGGTGGCGACGGACTGGACGCGGCCCGCCGACAGCTTCGGCATGACCTTCTTCCACAGGACCGGCGAGACCTCGTAGCCGTAGAGGCGGTCGAGGATGCGGCGGGTCTCCTGGGCGTCGACCAGCTTCTGGTTGAGCTGGCGCGGGTTGGCCACGGCGGCCCGGATGGCGTCCTTGGTGATCTCGTGGAACACCATGCGCTTGACCGGGATCTTCGGCTTGAGGACTTCCTGCAGGTGCCAGGCGATGGCCTCGCCCTCGCGGTCCTCATCGGTGGCGAGGAAGAGTTCGTCGGAGTCCTTCAGGAGGTCCTTGAGCTTCCTGACCTGCGCCTTCTTGTCGGCGTTGACCACATAGATCGGCTGGAAGTCGTGTTCGACGTCCACACCGAGGCGGCGGACCTCGCCGGTGTACTTCTCCGGCACCTCGGCGGCGCCGCTGGGAAGGTCGCGAATGTGCCCGACGCTCGCCTCGACGACGTAACCAGGGCCGAGATAGCCCTTGATCGTCTTCGCCTTGGCAGGCGACTCGACGATGACGAGTCGGCGGCCGCCGTTCGCGGTCTCGCTGGTCGGGGACAACTTCGCTCTTCTCTCCGGTCGACGCTGGGCCTCCCCGGGCCGTGGTCCCCGGGGTCGGGTCGTACTGCGTTTCGGTCGTGACGCTGCGGAGTGTGACGGTACCTCCCGCCCCCGTGTCAAACGGGAAAAGCCCGCAACGGCCACTCGAACGGTAACCCGACGAACCCGGTTCCTGCCGCCCGGAGTGGTCACCGGCCCCGATCCGGGTATCCGGAGCGCGATCCCCCGATTACTCGGCGGAGGACGCGGCAGGGGGCCGGAACCGGCCTCTCAGACGTGCGTCAGGCACCAGGCCCCGAGGAGCAGCGCGACCACGCCGGCGACGCTCGCGACGGTGGCCGATGCGACGGGGCTCACACCGTGCGCGACGGGCCGGCCGTGCCGCACCCGCGTCGTGGTCCACACCAGCAGACCCGCCCCGAACAGGGCGAACACCAGTCCCGCGAAGATCGCCGGTCCGCTCTCCATGGCCCCGTGCCCCTTTTCTCCAGCCCGCGCGTGTGCAGCATCCGGGACGCTGTCACGCGCGGGCGGCGGGCAGGCGAACCCGAGGTGAACGCGGGGCCGACGGGCGGCCGTCCCGCCACCGGTGGCTCGTTCTCCGCGCCGGCCGGCGGGGTGCGCCGCCCGGCCTGCGGCCCTTCGAGCGGCGGTCTGGGCGGGCGTTCCCGCTACGCCGGTTCGAGGAAGCCCTGCTCCACCAGCAGCCGGATCTGGGCGGGCGTGCGGTCCCGCAGCGCCACCGGGTCCTCGCCGACCAGCTGGGCGATGGCGTCCAGGATGCGGCCGGCGCTCATGGTGCCGTCGCAGACACCCGCGAAGCCCGCGCCCACCGTGTCGACCCGGGTGGCCCGGCGCATACCGCGGTTCTGGCGCAGGACGACGTGCTCGGGGTCCTCGGCGCCGGGCAGCCCGACCTGCTCCTGGACGACCTCGCCGGCCAGCGTGAAGTGCGCTTCGAGGAGGGCGGCGTCGTCGTGGGCGCGGAGGTAGTCGACGCGGTCGAAGTGGGCGCGCACGGTCTCGCCGAGCGGCTGCTCGACCGGGTGCGGCCACTCCTCGGCGACGACCGAGGGCTCCGCGGCGCCGGTCCGCCGCAGCGTGATCCAGCCGAAGCCGACGGCCCTGACCTTGCGCGCCTCGAACTCGTCCAGCCACGCGTCGTACCGCGCCTGGTACTCGGCCGGGTCACCTCGGTGGTCGCCCGCGTCCCTGAGCCACAGCTCGGCGTACTGCGTGACGTCCTGCACCTCGCGCTGCACGATCCAGGCGTCGCAGCCGCGCGGCACCCAGGAGCGCAGCCGGTCCGTCCACTCCTCCCCCTCCACGTGCTGCCAGTTGGCGAGGAAGTGCGCGAACCCGCCCGGGTTCAGGCGCTCCCCCGTCTCCTGAACGAGCCGGCGGCACAGATCGTCCCCGCCCATGCCGCCGTCGCGGTAGGTGAGGCGGGCGCCGGGCGAGATCACGAAGGGCGGGTTGGAGACGATCAGGTCGTACGCGTCGTCCTCGGCGACCGGCTCGTACAGGGACCCCTCGCGCAGGTCGGCGGCGGGGGCCCCGGAGAGGGCGAGCGTGAGGGCGGTGATGTGCAGGGCGCGCGGGTTGACGTCGGTCGCCGTCACGCGCGTGGCGTGCGCGGCGGCGTGCAGCGCCTGGATGCCGGAGCCGGTGCCGAGGTCGAGGGCGGCGGAGACGGGTGTGCGCACGGTGAGGCCCGCGAGGGTCGTGGAGGCGCCGCCGACGCCGAGCACGACGCCCTCGGCGTGGTTGCCGATGCCGCCGGCGCCGCCGACCGCGCAGCCCAGGTCGGAGACGATGAACCAGTCCTCGCCGCCGGGCCCGCCGTAGGGCCGCACATCCACGGTGGCCGCCACCTCGTCGTCCGCCCGGACCAGCCAGCCGGTCTCCAGGCAGGCGTCGACGGGCAGAACGTCCGTCACGCGCGCGTGGGGCACGGGTTGCTGGAGCAGGAAGAGCCGCACGAGCACTTCGAGCGGCGTGTCGCCGCGGGTGGCCCGGAGCGCGGGCACCGTCTCGCTGCGCGACAGCGCCGCGTAGGCGGGGGCGCCGAGCAGCTCCAGCAGTCCGTCGGCGGTGAAGGAGGCGCCGAGCAGGGCGTCGCGCAGCCGGGTGGTGACGTCGGGGCGGTCGGCGGAGGGCAGGGGGGACAGGCTGGGGTTACTCACATCCCCCATTGTGGCCCCGCGTCCGGCCCCCCGCCCCGTGTCCGGGTGGGCCGGGTCAGCCGCTCGTGGACGACGGCGTGACCGAGGCCGCCTTGCAGCTCTCCTGCTTGCCCATCGCCTGGCCGACCTCCCCCTCCTCCAGGGTCTTCAGCGCGTCGTTGCCGCTCTTGCTGAGCTTGTTCAGCTCGGTGGCGATGTCCTTGAGGCCGTCGGCGAACTTCGCCTGGTCCTTGGTGTCGAGGTCCTCCACCTGCTTCCGGAGGGAGGCGTAGGAGGTGGAGAGGCCGTTGAGTTCGGTGACGGCGTCCTTCTGCTTCTTCTCGCCGTCCTCGACGTCCGGGGCGCCGGCCTTCTGGACGGTGGCGCCCATCGCCTTGTAGGCGTCGGACATGTCCTGGAACGCCTTCGCGTCGGTCTTCTGGACCTCCGCCGGCGTGCTGTTGTCCGCGGTCTCCTTCTGGATCGCCGCGTTGGCCGCCTCGATCTTCTTGGCCTGCGGCTGCACTCCTTCGCAGACGTCCTTCGCCCAGGAGTTCAGCTTCTCGTTGTCGTCGCTGCCCCCGCATCCCGTCAGCGCCAGTGCCAGTACCGCACCGCCGGACAGTGCGACCGCGAGCTTCTTGTTCACCGGTTTGGTCCCTTCCATGGCTCTCGGCCCCGGAACATACACGCCGGATGGCCTACATCCGCCGGACGAACATCCGTTAAGACCGTATTGAAGCCATTTGCACCAAGAGAGAGAAGGGTCACGGTGAAGGGAGCGCGCGGGCACGAAGCGGGCGGACGGCGCCTCAACACGCGCCGTCCGCCCGTCCCTTGAGCTGCGCCTCCTACGAGGACCGCGCGCCGCCCGCTACGAAACCACCGCCGGGTCGGCCGACTTGGGCTCGTGCCCGGCGTTGTCTTCGTCACCCATGGCGATCCCGCGCCGCTTGGACACGTAGACCGCGCCCGCGATGACGAGGAACGCGAGGACCGCGATCAGCACCCGCACGCCGATGCTCTCGTCGGGGCCGTAGGAGAACTTGATGACGGCGGGCGCGATGAGCAGCGCCACCAGGTTCATGACCTTCAGCAGCGGGTTGATCGCCGGCCCCGCGGTGTCCTTGAACGGGTCGCCGACCGTGTCGCCGATCACGGTGGCCGCGTGCGCCTCACTGCCCTTGCCGCCGTGGTGGCCGTCCTCGACGAGCTTCTTGGCGTTGTCCCAGGAGCCTCCGGAGTTGGCGAGGAACACCGCCATCAGCGTGCCCGCGCCGATGGCGCCCGCGAGGAACGCGCCGAGCGCGCCGACGCCGAGCGTGAACCCGATGAAGATCGGCGCCAGCACGGCGAGCAGTCCGGGCGTGGCCAGCTCCCGCAGGGCGTCCCTGGTGCAGATGTCGACGACCTTGCCGTACTGCGGTTTCTCGCTGTAGTCCATGATCCCGGGGCGCTCCCGGAACTGCCGGCGCACCTCGTAGACCACCGCGCCCGCCGACCGCGACACCGCGTTGATCGCCAGCCCGGAGAAGAGGAAGACGACCGCGGCGCCGGCGATCAGCCCGACGAGGTTGTTCGGCTGCGAGATGTCCATCATCAGACTCATCGGCGCGCCCTCACCGCTGAGTTTCTCGCCCACGTCGGCGGCGCCGCTGGTGATGGCGTCGCGGTACGACCCGAAGAGGGCCGCCGCCGCCAGGACGGCGGTGGCGATGGCGATGCCCTTGGTGATGGCCTTGGTCGTGTTGCCGACGGCGTCCAGGTCGGTGAGCACCTGGGCGCCGGCGCCCTCGACGTCGCCGGACATCTCCGCGATGCCCTGCGCGTTGTCGGAGACCGGGCCGAAGGTGTCCATGGCGACGATCACACCGACCGTGGTGAGCAGACCGGTGCCGGCCAGCGCCACCGCGAACAGCGCGAGCATGATCGAGGCGCCGCCGAGCAGGAAGGCCCCGTAGACGCCGAGGCCGATCAACAGGGCGGTGTAGACGGCGGATTCGAGGCCGAGCGAGATGCCCGCGAGGACGACGGTGGCGGGACCGGTGAGCGAGGTCTTGCCGATGTCCTTGACGGGGCGCCGGGTGGTCTCGGTGAAGTAGCCGGTGAGCTGCTGGATCAGCGCGGCGAGCACGATGCCGATGGCCACCGCGACCAGCGCGAGGATCCGCGGGTCGCCGCTCTTGCCCGCGATGGCCGCGTCGGTGACGCCGTCCAGCTCGGAGTACTTCCCGGGCAGGTAGACGAAGACGGCCACCGCGACCAGGACGAGCGAGATCACCGCGGAGATGAAGAAGCCCCGGTTGATCGCGCTCATGCCGCTGCGGTCGGACCGCCGGGGCGCCACCGCGAAGATGCCGATCATGGCGGTGATCACACCGATCGCCGGGACCAGCAGCGGGAACGCCAGCCCGGAGTCGCCGAAGGCCACCTTGCCGAGGATCAGTGCGGCCACCAGGGTGACGGCGTACGACTCGAAGAGGTCGGCGGCCATGCCCGCGCAGTCGCCGACGTTGTCGCCCACGTTGTCGGCGATGGTCGCGGCGTTGCGCGGATCGTCCTCCGGGATGCCCTGTTCGACCTTGCCGACCAGGTCGGCGCCGACGTCGGCGGCCTTGGTGAAGATGCCGCCGCCGACCCGCATGAACATCGCGATCAGCGCGGCGCCGAGGCCGAAGCCCTCCAGGACCTTCGGCGCGTCGGCCGCGTACACCAGCACCACGCAGCAGGCTCCCAGCAGGCCGAGCCCCACCGTGAACATGCCGACCACGCCGCCGGTGCGAAAAGCGATCTTCGTCGCCTTGTGCGAGACGAGAGTGAGATCCTTTTCCGGTTCGCCCGGCGCCGGCGTCGCCTCCCGCGCCGCCGCGGCCACGCGCACATTGCTGCGCACGGCGAGCCACATGCCGATATAGCCGGTGGCCGCCGAGAACGCCGCGCCGATCAGGAAGAAGATCGACCGCCCGGCTCGTTGATTCCAGTCGTCCGCGGGCAGCAGCATGAGCAGAAAGAACACGACCACGGCGAATACGCCGAGCGTGCGAAGCTGCCTGGCCAGATAGGCGTTCGCGCCCTCCTGGACGGCGGCCGCGATCTCCTTCATGCTCGCGGTGCCCTCGCCCGCCGCGAGCACCTGGCGCACCAGGATCCCCGCCAGCACCAGGGCGGCCAGCGCGACGACGGCGATGACGGCGATCAGGACACGGTTTCCGTCGGTCAGGACGGCGGCCGCGAGGGTCGTGGTGTCGCCCAACTGATGAGAGGTGGAAAGCTCCGCCATTCGTCCTCCTTGACGCTTGGGCTGAGCTCAAGATGTGGACGGGATTGTAGGTACCGAAAGCTGATCAAAACAGTGCACGACAAAAGGAAATGACCTGTCAACCACAAGGGCCGGGGAAGTAGTAATGCCCTTCCGGCATTAACTTCCCGGATTCACGTTGTGATCTGTTGTGATCCCTTTCCCGCGCCATTGATCGTGAATGAATTCACGCGGCACGGCACGGCACCACTCTAGATCCGCACATGACGAAGGGCCCCGCGAGACGGGGCCCTTCGGGTGATACGGGGGGGTGCCGCGGGAGCGGTCAGACCGGGGGCAGCACCGCCGGGGCGGTCGGCCAGGTCATGCGGATCAGACCGCCGTCCTCGTCGGCCTTGACCTCCACGTCGTCGACGAGGCCGCTGATGACCGCGAGGCCCATCTCGTCCTCCTCGGCCTCCGCATCGTCCGCTCCGGCGCCGGCCGCCCGGTCTCCCGGGACGGCGTGCGGCGCCTCGTCGCCGACCTCGATGGAGAACTGCTTCTCCTCCTCGATCAGCGACACCTTGACCGGCGCGGTGATGCCGACGTGCTGGTGCAGGCCCACGGCCCGCGTGCAGGCCTCACCGACGGCGAGCCTGACCTCGTCGAGGACGGCCTCGTCCACTCCGGCCCTGCGTGCCACCGCGGCCGCCACCAGACGGGCGGTCCGGACATGCTCGGGCAGCGCGCTGAAGCGGAGTTCAACGGTGGCCATGCATCCCCCTCGGAACTACGGGCGTGCTTTCGAGGGTCCGGGCCGCGACGGCCCGGACCCCCCTCGTTCTCGCGTCCCGGGCCCGCGGGCCCGGGACCGGTCGTCAGTCGGTGGCCGCCACCGCTTCCTCGACCGAGGTGTGAATCGGGAACACCTTGGTGAGGCCGGTGATACGGAAGATCTTGAGAATGCGCTCCTGGTTGCAGACCAGGCGCAGCGAGCCCTCGTGGGCGCGCACCCGCTTCAGTCCGCCGACCAGCACGCCGAGCCCCGTGGAGTCGAGGAAGTCCACGCCCTCCATGTCGACGACGAGGTGGAAACTCCCGTCGTTCACGAGCTCGACCAGCTGCTCACGCAGCTTGGGCGCGGTGTATACGTCAATTTCGCCACCGACCTCGACGACCGTACGATCGCCGACGGTACGGGTCGACAGGGACAGGTCCACGGATCCTCCAGCACCTTGCTATCGAGCGGTCGTCCATCGGGACACCTCGGCTTGAAGCCCCCAGGACGGTTCGCCAGCCGCGATGGCATTCAATCACTTACCGGCAGGCGTGCACGACGCCTTGGTCCCATTGTCCGTCACGCCAGTGTCAGACTCGGTGCCGATGGCCAAGAATCACCGACCCGATCGACCCCCGGCGGAGCCCGGCTCCCGGCCGGAACCAGGCATGGTCCTGGACCGGCTCGCCTCGGGACCGAACCGGGCTGCGCGCATCACTCATACGGAGCACTTGCCCCCACGTGCGGGGCGTCATGCAGTCTGGCCGGACCGGATTCGTCCGGAGGTCCTCGCCGCCGTGCGGGCCGCGGGCATCGAGCATCCGTGGGCCCACCAGGCACGCGTCGCCGAGCACGCGCTGGACGGCGACTCGGTGGTGGTCGCCACGGGCACCGCCTCCGGCAAGTCCCTGGCCTACCTCGTGCCCGTGCTGTCCACGCTCCTCGACGGCTCCGAGGCCTCCAACGGCCGCGGCGCCACCACCCTGTACCTGGCGCCGACCAAGGCGCTCGCGGCCGATCAGTGCCGTGCGGTGAAGGAACTTTCACAACCTCTGGGCAAGGCCGTCCGCGCCGCCGTGTACGACGGCGACACACCGTTCGAGGAACGCGAGTGGATCCGCCAGTACGGCACCTACGTGCTGACCAACCCGGACATGCTGCACCGCGGGATCCTGCCGTCCCACCCCCGCTGGTCCTCCTTCCTGAAGGCGCTGAAGTACGTCGTCATCGACGAGTGCCACACCTACCGCGGGGTCTTCGGCTCGCACGTCGCCCAGGTCCTGCGCCGGCTGCGCAGACTGTGCGCCCGCTACGGCGCGTCGCCCGTGTTCCTGCTCGCCTCCGCCACCGCCGCCGAGCCGTCGGTGGCGGCCCGCCGGCTCACCGGACTCCCGGTCGTCGAGGTCGCGGACGACGCCTCACCGCGCGGTGAACTGGTGTTCGCCCTGTGGGAGCCGCCGCTGACCGAGCTGGAGGGCGAGAAGGGCGCCCCCGTCCGCCGCGCGGCGACCGCGGAGGCCGCCGACCTGCTCACCGACCTCACGGTGCAGGGCATGCGGTCGATCACCTTCGTCCGCTCCCGGCGCGGCGCAGAGCTGATCTCGGTGATCGCCCAGGAGCGCCTCGCCGAGGTGGACCGCTCCCTGACCCGGCGTGTCGCGGCGTACCGAGGCGGCTACCTCCCCGAGGAGCGCCGCGCCCTCGAACGCGCCCTGCACTCCGGCGAACTCCTCGGACTCGCGGCCACGAACGCCCTCGAACTCGGCCTCGACATCTCCGGCCTCGACGCGGTGGTGATCGCGGGCTACCCGGGCACGCGGGCGTCCCTGTGGCAGCAGGCGGGCCGGGCGGGCCGCGCCGGACAGGGGGCCCTGGCGGTGCTGGTCGCCCGGGACGACCCGCTGGACACCTTCCTCGTCCACCACCCGGAGGCGCTGTTCGACCAGCCCGTCGAGTCGACCGTCCTCGATCCCGACAATCCCTACGTCCTCGCCCCCCACCTGTGCGCGGCGGCGGCCGAGCTGCCCCTGACGGAGGAGGACCTGGACCTCTTCGGCCCGGCCACCGGGGAACTGCTGCCCCAGCTGGAGGCGGCGAAGCTGCTGCGCAGGCGGACCCGGGCCTGGCACTGGACGCGCCGGGAGCGGGCGGCCGACCTCACGGACATCCGCGGGGAGGGCGGGCGTCCGGTCCAGGTCGTCGAGGCCGGCACGGGGCGGCTGCTGGGCACGGTGGACGCCGGTGCCGCCCACACGACCGTCCACGAGGGGGCCGTCCACCTCCACCAGGGGCGCACCTACCTCGTCCGCTCGCTCGACCTGGAGGACTCCGTCGCGCTGGTCGAGCAGGCCACGCCCGCGTACTCGACGGTCGCCCGCGACACGACCGCGATCTCGGTCCTGGAGACCGACGTCGAGGTCCCCTGGGGCGACGGGCGCCTGTGCTTCGGCTCCGTGGAGGTCACCAACCAAGTCGTCTCCTTCCTGCGCCGGCGCCTCATCACCGGCGAGGTCCTGGGCGAGACGAAGCTGGACCTCCCGCCCCGGACGCTGCGTACGCGCGCGGTGTGGTGGACGGTCACCGAGGACCAGCTCGACGCGGCCCGGATCAACCCCGAGATCCTCGGCGGCGCCCTGCACGCCGCCGAGCACGCGTCCATCGGCATGCTGCCCCTGTTCGCGACCTGCGACCGCTGGGACATCGGCGGGGTGTCGGTCCCCCTGCACCCGGACACGCTGCTCCCCACCGTCTTCGTGTACGACGGCCACCCCGGCGGCGCGGGCTTCGCCGAGCGCGCCTTCCACACGGCCCGCGCATGGCTCACGGCCACCCGGGAGGCCATCGCGTCCTGCGAGTGCGACGCCGGCTGCCCGTCCTGCATCCAGTCCCCCAAGTGCGGCAACGGCAACGACCCGCTGCACAAGCGGGGAGCGGTGCGGCTCCTCACGGTGCTGCTGCGGGGAGCGGATGCGGCGGCCGAGGCGGAGGGGGAGACGGGCGCGGAGGCTGAGGAACGGGTTCAGTAGAGCGGGGTGCGGCAGGCGGCGGCCCGACCGGCTGGTGCTCGGCCGGCAGCGCTGGGCCCGCCCGTGCCCGGACCTCCGCCGCGAACGGCCCCCGGCCCGACTCCGCCGACACGTCCGAGACCTGACCGGTCAGCACGCAGCGCACCAAGCGCGCACGCTGGGCCCGCGCGACCCGTTCGGCCTCGGCACACGCCGCCGGTCCTCCCCGGGACCAGTGGTCCGCGGCCGCCAGCGCAGCCAGATCGGCACCGCCGGCGGCCCGATGCCGCGCCACCACCGCCTCCCCCAGCCCCAGCACGATGCCGAACACCAGGCAGAGGACGGCGACCGCACCGACACTCCAGACGGTGGCGGAACCCTGATCGGATGCGGGACGCTCGGCGGCATCCGAAGTCGGGGCGGGGGCAGCGTGATTGGCGGCATCCGCATCCGGGCCGGAAACAGCGCGGCCAGCGGCAGCCGCACCTGGGCCGGAAACAGCGGCGCCGGCGGCATCCACACCCGGTACGGAAACAGCGGGCCCGGCAGCAACCGCACCCGGGCCGGAAACAGTGCGGCCGGCGGCATCCACACCAACGCCGGGGACGGTGTGGCCGACGGCACCGGAGCACCGGACCGCCCGAGCGCCGCCGACACCCGGGGCTGTCGCGCGGGGCGACGCCATGCCCCTCACGGCTCCGCCCCCACCGTCGCCCCGGGCCGTTCCGCCGAGGCCACGGCCTCCTCCCGTACCTCGAAGGGGAGGCCGTGCAACGCCGGCGGCTCGGCCACCACGACCACGCGGACCAGACCCGCTCCCCTGCCGACCGTGACCCGGGCCCCGGGCGGCGCGGCCTCCCGGGCGACCGCGACGACGGCCTCGTCCGGATCCTCACGCGCCGCCGCACGGGCACCCGTGCGGGCCGCGTCCACGCACTGGATCTGAGCGGCCACCACCAGCAGCCCCCACACCAGCGCCATCGCGAAAACCACCAGCACCGGCAGCACCACGGCCGTCTCGGCGGTCACGAACCCTCCGTCGGAGCGGCTACAGCCGCCTCGGAGGCGGCCCGCCCGCGCCGCCTCCGTGCTGACCGGCCGCTCACATCCGCGCATCGAGGGCCCGCTTCACGATGCCCTGCAACTCGGCGCTGACCGCACCGCTCGTGACGACCTTGTACAGGACCACGGCGAACGCCACCGCCGCGACGATCCCCATCGCGTACTCCGAGGTGACCATTCCCGCGTCCCGCCGCACGCCCCGTCGCCGCAGCGCCGTCCGTGCTCCGCACACCAGGGCACACAGCCGTGCCCGTACCGCCTGATACATCTCAACCCCCGTGAGGTTCATCGCCGTTCTCGGCTCATTCGTTCGTCACTCGGTGTCCGGCTCCACGCCGGTCGGTCTCCGCGCTCGGTCAGCGGCCGCCTCCCCCGTCTCCCAGCACCCCGCCGGCCAGCCCGATGACCACGGGCAGTACACCCACGGCGATGAAGGCGGGGAGGAAGCACAGCCCCACCGGGGCGGTGACCATGACGGCCGCCCGCCGGGCCCGGACCGTGGTCCGGCGGGCCCAGTCGGCGCGGGCCTGGGCGGCGAGACGAGCGGCCGGCCCCGCCGCGGGCAGCCCGGAGACATCGGCCCGTTCCAGCAGTCGCGCCAGCGGACCGGCGCCCGGTACGGCGGCCAACCCGCGCCACGCGCCCTCCGGTTCGCCGCCGAGCCGGACCTCCGCCGCGCCCCGGCCCAGCGCGTCTCCCACGGGCCCGCCCAAGGCGTCGCCCACCGCGCGCGCGGCGGCCACCGGACTCGCCCCCGCGGCGACGCAGGCCGCCAGGAGGTCGGCCGCCAGCGGCAGTTGCCGGGCGGCCCGGGCGGCGGCGCCGTCCCCGGCCGTACCGTCGGCCGGGCGACGGGAGCGGTACCGCCACAGCGCCGCAGCACCCGCCAGCCCCACCAAGGCACCGGATACGCCTCCCACCACGGCCCAGCCGGCGCACACCGTGCCCAGGAGCGGCCCCCACGCGCGGACAGCGGCCCGCACCTCGGCACCCCGCGGATTCGCCCGGGCCGGCGCGCGCACCAGCAGCCCCGTGACGCGACGGCGCACCGCCCGCTCCCGCCTCGCCGCCGCGAGCACCCGTGTCAGCCAGAGGACCGCCGCCAGCGTCCCCACCATCGCCCCCAGCCTGTGGACAACTTCACCGTTCACGAGATCTCCTCCGCTCCCCGCACGATCCGGGCCACCCACCACACGCCCAGTGCCTCCAGCAGTCCTCCGGCCAGCAGGCAGCCGAGCCCGGCTCCGGTGTGCAGCAGCACGTGGAGCGGGTCGGAGCCGAGGGCCACGCCGAGCAGGAGCCCGAGGACCGGCAGGCCCGCGAGCATCACCGCCGTGGCCCGGGCACCGGCCAACTGGACACGCAGGTCGGAGCGCTGGTCCCGTTCGGCGCGCAGCGCGCCCTCCAGCCGGTCGAGCCCGGTGGCCAGTCCCGCGCCCTGGTCGACGGCGACCCGCCAGCAGGCGGCGAGTCCCCGCAGCCCTTCCGCCCCCGGCTGACCGGCCGCTACCGCGAGCGCGCCCGGAACGTCCCCGCCGAAGCGGGCCGCCGCGAGCACGGCCGCCTGGGCGTCCCCGAGCCCGCCGGAGTCCCGCTCGGCCGCCCTCAGCGCCTCGCCGGGCTGCCGGCCCGCCCGCACCTCTCCGGCGAGCGCCCCGCAGAGCGCGAGCACCGCCTCCTGCCGTCGCTCCCGGGCCCGTCTCCCGGTGGCGGCCAGCCGGGTACGCCGCAGTACCGGCACGCCCGCGACTCCCGCGACCAGCGGCAGCACCGAGGCGCCCAGCAGCGCCAGCACCAGCCCGGCGGCCGGCGACCACCACTCGAACCCGAGCCGGCCTCGCGCCCGCGCCAGCAACTCCGCCACTCGGAGCACCGGAGGCGGCGTCCCGGCGACACCCGTCCCGCCTTCAGCCAGCACCGCCCGCGCGCGCCGCACGCCGGAGTGCCATCCGCCCGCCAGCCACGCGGCGGCTCCCAGACACGCCGTGGCCGCGCCCGTCAGCAGGTCACCCGTTCCCATCACGACACGCCCCCGTCCGACGGTCTCCCGCAAGTCCTTCCAGCCCCTCGAGCGCTTGGGGCCCTTGGAGCCCTCCGCCGCGCAGCAGCTCCCGCAGCCGCTCCCAGCCGCGTTCCGCCTGGAAGGCCGCCGGGCCCCATCGCAGGGCCGGCACCGTCCGCACCAGCCCCGACGCATCCCGCTCCAGCACGTGCACCTCGGCGATCCGCCGTCTGCCCGTCCGGTCGCGGACCAGGTGCAGGACGACCGAGAGCGCCGCGGCCAGCTGGCTGTGCAGGGCCGCGCGGTCCAGGCCCGCGGCGGTGCCGAGGGCCTCCAGCCGGGCGGGTACGTCGGCGGCGGCGTTGGCGTGGACCGTGCCGCACCCGCCTTCGTGGCCGGTGTTCAACGCGGCGAGCAGGTGCACCACTTCGGGCCCGCGCACCTCGCCCACGACCAGCCGGTCCGGGCGCATGCGCAGCGCCTGTCGCACCAGGTCCTCAAGGGTGACCAGGCCGGCGGCCTCCTGGTTGGCGGGTCTGGTCTCCAGGCGGACGACGTGCGGATGGTCCGGCCGCAGTTCCGCCGAGTCCTCGGCCAGCACGACGCGTTCGTCCGGCCCGACGAGCCCGAGCAGCGCGCTCAGCAGCGTCGTCTTCCCGCTGCCCGTCCCCCCGCTGACGAGGAACGACAACCGGGCCCGCACCAGGGCGCGCAGCACGCGGTCGCCGCCCGGCGGGACAGTGCCGGCCGCCGCCAGCTCGTCGAGCGTGAAGGCGCGCGGTCGCACCACCCGCAGCGACAGGCAGGTGCACCCCACGGCCACCGGGGGCAGCACCGCGTGCAGCCGGGTGCCGTCGGGCAGCCGGGCGTCCACCCACGGCCGGGCGTCGTCGAGCCGCCGGCCGGCGACGGTGGCGAGGCGCTGGGCGAGCCTGCGTACCGATCCCGCGTCCGGGAAGGAGACCGGCGTCAGTTCCAGCCCTCCGCCCCGGTCGACCCAGACCCGGTCCGGCGCCGACACCAGCACGTCGGTCACCGAGGGGTCGGCGAGCAGCGGTTCCAGCGGCCCGCTGCCGACCAGTTCCGACCTGAGCCGCGCCGCGGTGCCGAGGATCTCGGCGTCCCCGAGCACTCGTCCCTGTTCCCGCAGCGCCTGCGCCACCCGCGCCGGTGTCGGTTCCGCCCCGCTCTCGGCCAGCCACCTCCGCACCCCGTCGAGCACCCCGGGCGCCGGAGCCGGGTCCGGGTCCGGAGACGAATCCGCCGACCCGGAGGCCGGTACCCCTGACCTCGAAACCGGCGCGACAGGCGTCCACGCCGAGTCACCCCGATCCGAGCCCCGCGCCCCAGCGGCCCCCGGCGACCCGAGGGCGACCACCCCACCCGGACGGACAGCACCGACCGGACCCGGGGCCGTCCGGGATGCCCAGCCGGGCACCACCCCGGCACTCGGCGGACTCGGCTCCCGCACCCCCCTCGGCGACCCGGCCCCAGGCACCCGCTCCCCACTCACGCCGCACCGCCCGTCTCCACCAGCGCCCGGTCCCAGAACTCCCGGCAGAAGCGCGCCAGTGGTCCGCGCGCGGCGGTGCCCGGCGGGCGTCGGCTCTCCGCGGCCCGCAGGAGCCCGGACTCGACCGGCACCTCGCCGGCCAGCGGCAGTCCGAGCAGCCGGGCCACCTCGCGGTCGTCGAGCCCCGAGGCGTACGGCCCGCGTACGGCGACGCGGAGGTCGCGCAGCACCATGCCGACCGCGGTGGCCACCCGGCCCGCCGCCGCGACGGCCCGCAGCTCGGCGGGGACGACGAGGAGTGCGACGTCCAGCTGGGCGAGGATCTCGGCGACCCCGTCGTCGATCCGGCGCGGCAGGTCGACGACGACCGTGCCGCCCCTGCGCCGGGCCGCGGCCAGTACCGCCCGGACGGCCTGCGGCGGTACCGAGACGCAGTCGCCGCGGTCCCAGCTGAGCACCCGCAGGGAGTGCAGTTCCGGCAGCGACTCCTCCAGGGCGCCGCCGCCGACCCGCCCCCGCGAGGCCGCGAACGCGGGCCAGCGCAGGCCGTCGGCCGTCTCACCGCCGAGCAGGACGTCCAGGCCGCCGCCCAGCGGATCGGCGTCGACCAGCAGGCTGCGCGTGCCCTCCCGCGCGGAGGTGACGGCGAGGGCGCAGGCGAGCGTGGAGGCCCCCGCACCGCCCCGGCCGCCGATGACGCCGACGGTGAGGGCGGGCCTGCCGACGCCCTCGGCGACGTCGGCGATCCGGTCGACCAGCCACTGCTCGCCGTCGGGCAGCAGCAGGACGTGGTCGGCACCGATCTCCACCGCGCGCTGCCAGACCCCGGAGTCGTCCTGGTCGCGGCCGACGAGGACCACGCCCCGCCTCCGTACGGCCCCGCGCACGCGCCGGGCCGCGTCGTCACCGACGATCACGAGCGGCGCGGCGTCCCAGGCCCCACGCCGCCCGGGAGCCGAACCTTCGTCGCCCCCGCCGGCCGCCGTCCCCTCCCGAGCCCCTGCGGCCACCCCGGGTCCCGCGGACGCCGCCGACCCCGCCGGCAGCGAGTGGTGCACCTCCGGTGTGGCGCCGGCCGCCGCGCACAGGCGCAGCAGGTCGTCGAGGAGTCCGGCGTCCTCGGTGACGATCAAGGGCCCGCTCGCGGGCGGCCCACCCCGCCGCCCTCCCGCGACGGGCGGCGGATCGGGCGTGATGTTTCCGGCCATGTTCGCTTCCCCCTTCGATTCGCGGCCGTACGGAGAACCGGAAAGCGGTCCCCGTTTGAACGGCCGGCATGACGTGTCCGGCAAAGAGATCCGGCCGTAGAACTCGGCGCGGCCCGGACGCATGGGAATCACGGTGCGGCGAACGCGGAAATAGTGTGGATCTTGGTCCAAAACTGTGGACGAGTTGACGGTTGTGAATATCACCGTCACCCAAACCGGTGAGCCTCCACCGCCCGCCCCGCAGCCGGCGCACGACTTCCACAGAGCAGCACTTCGGCTACTCGCAGTTATGTGTCATGCGCATGCCATCCATACCTCGCACGCCACCACAGCACACGGACTGGAGCGGAAGGAGAGCCGGAAAACGCGTCCGGACATGCGACGACCCCCGCCGGGGGGGAGAGCGGGGGTCGTCTCCACGGCCGACTCGGGGGGGGAGGAGTCGGACCGGGTTAGCACGGTCGCGAACGATCCGTGACTTCCATGGTGTACCCGAGAGCCTTCTCAGGCAAACCCACGCGCCACAGCTTACGCCGAATGGGCTGCACCTATGCTCAGGGTCGTGGAAAACCCCTCCTTGCCCCTCTCCATGCCCCGCACGGCGGCCTTCTTCGACCTGGACAAGACGGTCATTGCGAAGTCGAGCACGCTGACGTTCAGCAAGTCGTTCTACCAAGGCGGGCTGATCAACCGCAGGGCCGTGTTGCGTACCGCGTATGCCCAGTTCGTGTTCCTCGCCGGCGGGGCCGACCACGACCAGATGGAGCGGATGCGGGAGTACCTCTCCGCGCTGTGCCGCGGCTGGAACGTCCAGTTGGTCAAGGAGCTGGTCGCCGAGACCCTGCACGACCTGATCGACCCGATCATCTACGACGAGGCCGCCTCCCTGATCGAGGAGCATCACACGGCCGGCCGCGACGTCGTGATCGTCTCCACCTCGGGCGCCGAGGTCGTCGAGCCGATCGGCGAACTGCTGGGCGCGGACCGGGTGGTGGCCACCCGCATGATCGTGGGGGACGACGGCTGCTTCACCGGCGAGGTGGAGTACTACGCGTACGGCCCCACGAAGGCGGAGGCGATCCGGGAGCTTGCCGCGTCCGAGGGGTACGACCTCTCCCGCTGCTACGCCTACAGCGACTCGGCGACCGACGTGCCGATGCTGGAGGCCGTCGGCCACCCCCACGCGGTGAACCCGGACCGGGCGCTGCGCCGCGAGGCACTCACGCGCGCGTGGCCGATCCTCGACTTCCACCGGCCGGTGCGGCTCAAGCAGCGCATCGGCGGATTCTCGGTGCCGCCCCGGCCGGCCCTGGTCGCCGCCGCCGCGGTCGGCGCCGCGGCGGCCACCGCCGGCCTCGTCTGGTACGCGAGCCGGCGGCGGTCCACGGCGGCCTGACGGACGCTCGCCTCGGGAAGCACCGGCCCCGGACCTCAGCCCCTCAGCCCCGCACCCTTTCACCCGCGTATGAGCGCAAAAGTAAAGAAGTGCGGCGAGCACTTCCGCTTACTGGGGGGCAGGAGTACAAAGGAATCAACGGCCCGCGAGACCAAGGACATCCGAAAGGATCACCTTAACAACGCATTTGGCCCCACGGACCGAGCATGGCCACTGGGCACCCACGCGACGTCGACCCGTCGATTACGGGCCAGCCGCACCAGGTGACGGGCAAAGTACCCGGCCTGATGGGCAACACAGCGAGGACGCTTGGTAACCCGGTAGGACATGCCAGCGGCGGTACGAGTCCTCGTACCGCCGCATTTCTCTGTTGGGCGCGCGCCCGGGGTCCGCCTACGCGGCCCCGCGCTGGAGCGCCTCGCAGACCGCCGTCGACTCACGCGCCCCCAGCGTCACCGCCTTGCCGCAGTGGGCGATCCAGGCGGCCATGCCCTCCGGGGTCCCGGAGGCGTAGCCGTCGAGCGCCGCCAGGTAGGCCGCGCGCCCCAGTTCGGCGTAGCCGACCTCGGCCGGGCAGACCGACTTGGGGTCGAGGCCGCTGCCGACCAGGACGATGCGCTCGGCCGCGCGCGCGACGAGGCCGTTGTGCGAGGTGAAGGGCCGCAGCGCGAGGAGTTCGCCGTGCACGACGGCGGCCGTGACCAGCGCCGGAGCGGAACCGCCCGCGGTGACCAGCGCGGCGAGGCCGTCCAGCCGGCCGTGCGCCTCCGCGGCGCCGGGCAGCGGCAGCTCGACGAGCGGCTCGTCCACCGGTTCGCCCTCGTGGCGCGGCCGCCCCACCTGGTCGGCGTTGTCGGCGGCCGCCACCAGGTGCAGCCGGGCCAGCACGCGCAGCGGCGACTGGCGCCAGATGGACAGCAACTGGCCCGCCTCGGCGGTCAGCCGCAGTGCGGCGCCCACCGTCCGCGCCTCGGTGTCGCCGCTGAAGTCGGTCCGCCTGCGGACCTCCTCCAGGGCCCAGTCCGCCCCGGAGAGGGCCGCCGAGCCCCGGGCGCCGCGCAGGGCCGCCTCGGAGGTGATCTCGTTGCTGCGGCGCCGCATGATCCGGTGGCCGTAGACGCGGTCCACCGCCTTGCGCACGGACTCCACGGACTCGGCCACGCCGGGCAGTGCGCCCAGGGCCGCGAGCGGATCGGCGGTCGCGCCTGTCGTACTCATGAGTACGACCCTACGCACCCCGGCGCCGCGCCCCACGAATGAGTGGTCTTCTTCACGTATTACCGGTTGCGCGTGCCACGTACAGCTATCGAGCCACTACGCTTGGTGAACATGAAAATTGCTTTCGTCGGGAAGGGCGGCAGCGGCAAGACCACCCTGTCCTCCCTGTTCATCCGCCATCTCGCCGCCGCCGGCGCGCCCGTCGTCGCGATCGACGCCGACATCAACCAGCACCTCGGAGCCGCGCTCGGCCTCGACGAGGCGGAGTCGGCCGGGCTGCCCGCGATGGGCGAGCACCTGCCGCTGATCAAGGACTACCTGCGCGGGAGCAACCCGCGGATCGCCTCCGCCGAGAAGATGATCAAGACGACGCCGCCCGGCGAGGGCTCGCGCCTGCTGCGGGTGCGCGAGGACAACCCGGTGTACGACGCCTGCGCCCGGCCGGTGGAACTCGACGGCGGCGCGGTCCGCCTGATGGTCACCGGGCCCTTCACGGACGCCGACCTGGGGGTCGCCTGCTACCACTCCAAGACCGGAGCGGTGGAGCTGTGCCTCAACCACCTGGTCGACGGCCCCGACGAGTACGTCGTCGTCGACATGACCGCCGGCTCGGACTCGTTCGCCTCCGGCATGTTCACCCGCTTCGACATGACGTTCCTGGTCGCCGAGCCGACCCGCAAGGGCGTCTCCGTGTACCGCCAGTACAAGGAGTACGCCCGCGACTTCGGCGTCACCCTGAAGGTCGTCGGAAACAAGGTACAGGGCCCCGACGACCTCGACTTCCTGCGCGAACAGGCCGGCGACGACCTCCTGGTGACCGTCGGGCACTCGGACTGGGTGCGTGCCATGGAGAAGGGCCGCCCGCCCCGGTTCGACCTCCTGGAGGATGTCAACGCCCGCGCGTTGCGCGCCCTGCGCACGGCCGCCGACGAGACGTACGGGTCACGGGACTGGAGGCGCTACACACGCCAGATGGTCGAGTTCCACCAGCGGAACGCGCGGAGTTGGGGCAACGAGCGCACCGGGACCGACCTGGCGGCGCAGGTCGATCCCGGCTTCGTCCTCGGCGAGGAGGTCGTCGCGCCCGCGTGACCCCTCGCGCCGGTCCGCGCTACTGCTTGGCGGCCGGCGCCCCGGGCACGCCCTTCGGCGCCGGAGCCGGCTGGGCCGACAGGAAGGGCTTCCAGCCCTTCTCCGGAGCCTCGCCGACACCGAGGGTGCGCAGCTTCTTGAGGACCTTGGGGTCCTGGGCGTCCAGCCAGTCCGCGAGCTGGCGGAAGGACACGCAGCGCACCTCCTCCTTGGTGCACACCTGCTCGACGACCTCCTCGACGGCGCGCATGTAGGTGCCGCCGTTCCAGGACTCGAAGTGGTTGCCGATGATCAGCGGCGCGCGGTTGCCGTCGTAGGCCCGCTGGAAGCCCTGGAGCAGGCTGTCACGCATCTGGTCGCCCCAGAACTCCCGCTTGGCGGGGTCGCCCTGGGTGCTGGTCCCCGACTGGTTGACCATGTAGTTGTAGTCCATGGTGAGCTGCTCGTAGGAGTGCCCGGGGAACGGCACGAGCTGCATCGAGAGGTCCCACAGGCCCTGCTTCTTCTCCGGCCACACCTGGTTGTCGACGCCGCTGCTGTCGTAGCGGAAGCCCATCTCGCTCGCGGCCTTCACGAAGTTCTTCTGGCCTTCCAGGCACGGGGTGCGGGCGCCGATCAGCTCCTTGTCGTAGTCGAAGGGGAGAGGCGCCGCGTTCTTCGAACCCGTGTTGCTCTTCCAGGTCTTCACGAACTGCTTGGCCTGGGTGATCTCCTCCTTCCACTCGTCGACGGACCACTCGCCGACGCCGCCGCCGGCGCCGCAGAAGTGCCCGTTGAAGTGGGTGCCGACCTCGTTGCCCTCCAGCCACGCCATGCGCAATTGCTCGACGGTGTCGGTGATGCCCTGCTCGTCGTTGAAGCCGATGTCGGAGCGGCCCGGGGAGTGCTGGGGCGGCCGGTACAGGTCCCGCTTCTCCTCCGGCAGCAGATACACGCCGCTCAGGAAGTACGTCATCGTGGCGTTGTTCTCCTTGGCCACTTCGCGGAAGTGGGAGAACAGTCTCTGGCTGTCCTCGCCCGCGCCGTCCCAGGAGAAGACCACGAACTGCGGGGGCTTCTGGCCGGCCTTGAGGCGTTCGGGGCGGGGAAGGTGCGGCTGGGCGCCGGTGTACGCGGTGGAACCGTCGCCGATCAGGCGGACCGCGTTCTTCGGTGCCGGGGCGGCTTCCCCCTTTTCCTTCGGCGAGCCCTTCGTGCCCTCGCCGGAACCGCTGCCGCTGTCGAGCGCGCAACCGGCGAGCGCCGCGGCGCAGACCGCCGCGACCACGGTGTACGCGGCCATCCTGTGGGTGGCGGCCATGTTCAGCCCACCTTCTTCCTTCTCTCGGGCCAACGCCGACAAGGCGATGTCGGGGTGCTGAGCCGGGACGTGCCGTCAGCGCCGTCAAGGTGACACGGAAATGAGAAGGAATTAGTACGACAAGCCGATGAAATAACTGATGCACTCGAATGCGCGGGGCCTTACTCCATTTGCGCGAAAAGTCTATGCCTTCTCTTTACTCTGAATTACGCTCTGTTTACTGAGCGCAATCATGAGCGCTCTGGCATCCCGCCGCTGTACGCCGTGACCCACGGCCGCCCGACCGCGACCGCGCAGCCCCTCAGGAGACGGGAAAAGATGTCAGCCTGCGTCCCCGCCCACGCCGATTCCGCCCGCACCGAGCACGTCCACCCGCCGCACAGCCCGCCGCCCCGCGGCCCCCGGCGCTTCCGCGTCGCGGGCGCCGACGTGTCGGCCTCGATCGCCGTGTTCCTGATCGCCCTGCCCCTGTCCCTGGGCATCGCCCTCGCCACCGGCGCGCCCCTCCAGGCCGGCCTCGTCGCCGCCGCGGTGGGCGGAATCGTCGCCGGGCGGATCGGCGGCTGCCCGCTCCAGGTCAGCGGCCCCGCCGCGGGCCTCACCGTGGTCACCGCCGACCTCATCCAGCAGTACGGCTGGCGCACGACCTGCGCCATCACCGTGCTCGCCGGCCTCGCCCAACTGGGCCTCGGCTGCCTGCGCGTGGCCCGCTCGGCCCTCGCGGTGAGCCCCGCCATCGTGCACGGCATGCTCGCCGGCATCGGTGTCACCATCGCCGTCGCCCAGCTGCACATCGTCCTCGGCGGTACCCCGCAGAGCTCCGTGCCCGACAACCTGGTCGCGCTCCCCGCCCAGCTGGCCGACGTGCGCCCCGCCGACCTGGCCGTGAGCGCGCTGACGCTGAGCCTGCTGAGTCTCTGGCCGCGCCTGCCGGGCCGGGCCGGTCAGCTCCTGGGCAAGCTGCCCGCCGCCCTGATCGCCGTCGCCGGCGCCACCGCGGTCGCCGCCGTCGCGGGACTGCGCCTGCCCAAGGTCGACCTGCCGTCCTGGAGCAGCCACGCGCTGGCCACGCTGCCCGAGGGGCCGGTGCTCGGCCTCGTCGCCGCCGTCCTCACCACCACGCTGGTGTGCAGTGTGCAGTCCCTGCTCGGCGCGGTCGCCGTGGACAAGCTGGTCGCCGCCCGCCCGGGCCTGACCGGCCGCGTCAAGCGCTCCAACCTCGACCGGGAACTGCTCGGCCAGGGCGCCGCCAACATCGTCTCCGGCTCGCTCGGCGGACTGCCCATCGCCGGGGTGGCCGTACGCAGTACGGCGAACGTGGCGGCCGGCGCCGTCAGCCGCAACTCCACGATGCTGCACGGCGGTCTCGTGGTGATCGCCGCCCTGCTCCTCGTCCCGGCCCTCGAGCTGATCCCGCTCGCCTCCCTCGCCGCCCTGGTGATGGCCGTCGGCCTCAAGATGATCTCGCTGAACCACATCCGTACGGTGACCCGCCACCGCGAGGTGCTGGTCTACGCGGTCACCACCGCCGGCGTGGTCTTCCTCGGCGTCCTGGAGGGCGTCGCCCTGGGCATCGCCGTCGCGGTCGGCGTCGCCCTGCACCGCCTCACCCGCACCCGCATCACCCACGACGAGACCGCGGGCGTCCACCACGTGCACGTGCGCGGCCAGTTGACGTTCCTCGCGGTGCCCCGGCTCAGCCGCGTGCTGCACCAGGTGCCGCACGGGGCGGACGCGGTCGTGGAGCTGGACGGGTCGTTCATGGACCACGCGGCGTTCGAGACGCTCCAGGACTGGCAGAAGACGCACACCGCGCAGGGCGGCGCCGTCGACATCACCGGACGCCGGCCCGGCACCCGCATCTCCGAACCCGCGGACACGGACAACTGCCGCTGCCGCCCCTGGACTCCCTGGCGCAACCACCAGTGCGAACGCCCGCCCACCGCGCCCCCGCCCGGCACCACCCGGCAGGACTCCGCGGCCGGCACCGGCCCCGCCGCCGGTCCCTCCGGCCGGACGGACCGGACCGGCCGGGCCGCGCGGGCGGACACCGCCGGTCCCGGCCCCGCCGAGGGCGCCGACGGTCCGGGCGGCGGGCGCGAACTCGCCCGCGGCATCAGCGCCTTCCAGCGCAACACCGCGCCCCTGGTGCGCGGTGAACTGGCGCGGCTGGCCCGCGAGGGGCAGCAGCCCTCCCAGCTCTTCCTGACCTGCGCGGACTCCCGGGTGGTCACGTCCATGATCACTTCCAGCGGTCCGGGCGACCTCTTCGTGGTGCGCAATGTGGGCAACCTCGTGCCGCTGCCCGGCGAGGAGGGCGGCGACGACTCGGTGGCCGCCGCGATCGAGTACGCCGTCGACGTGCTCAAGGTGCGGTCCGTCACCGTGTGCGGGCACTCCGGGTGCGGGGCCATGCAGGCGCTGCTCAGCGCCGAGCCCGGCGGCGCCCAGACCCCGCTGCGCAGATGGCTGCGGCACGGGCTGCCGAGCCTCTCGCGGGTGCCCGGGGGCGCCGGGAACCACGGGGACGAGGGGTACGCGGCCGACGCGGCCGACGCGGCCGACGCGGACGCCGGGCCCCGGCTGGCCGGACGGCCCTGCGCGGACACCGCCGAGCGGCTCTCCCTGGTCAACGTGGTCCAGCAGTTGGAGCACCTGCGCGCCCACGAGTCGGTCTCCCGGGCACTGCGCGCGGGCGACCTGGAACTGCAGGGCATGTACTTCCACGTCGGCGAGGCTCAGGCCTACCTGCTCGCCGAGGACGGCGGCGAAGCCGTGTTCCGGCGGGTCCTGGAGACGGACGTGACCGTCTGACCCGGCACCGTCGGTGCGCGGCCCGCCCCGCGCGGCGCCGCGCACCGGTGTGTGACGGGCGTTACAGAGGCTGAACTCGCCGCGACCGGCGTCCGTGGGTACGGGTGACCGGGGCCGCACCGGGAACGCGACAGGTCTAAACCAGTTGCCCGTCGGCCCTTGTCATCGGCCCCCCGGGTCTGATGAGCTGTGGCCTGGGACACAACGGACAACCCTGAGAATGGGAGATGTCGTGAGCAACGAATCCTTGGCCAACCTGCTCAAGGAAGAACGCAGGTTCGCACCCCCCGCCGACCTGGCCGCGAACGCCAACGTCACGGCGGAGGCGTACGAACGGGCCAAGGCAGACAGGCTCGGTTTCTGGGCCGAGCAGGCCCGCCGGCTGAGCTGGGCCGAGGAGCCGACCGAGACGCTCGACTGGTCGAACCCGCCGTTCGCCAAGTGGTTCAAGGACGGCAGGCTCAACGTCGCCTACAACTGCGTCGACCGGCACGTGGAGGCCGGCCACGGCGACCGCGTCGCCATCCACTTCGAGGGCGAGCCCGGCGACAGCCGCTCCGTCACCTACGCCGAGCTGAAGGACGAGGTCTCCAAGGCCGCCAACGCCCTGTTGGAGCTGGGTGTGCAGAAGGGCGACCGGGTCGCCGTCTACATGCCGATGATCCCGGAGACGGCGATCGCGATGCTGGCCTGCGCCCGGATCGGCGCCGCGCACTCCGTGGTCTTCGGCGGCTTCTCCTCCGACGCCCTCGCCACCCGCATCCAGGACGCGGACGCCAAGGTCGTCATCACCTCCGATGGCGGCTACCGGCGCGGCAAGCCCTCCGCCCTCAAGCCGGCCGTCGACGAGGCGGTGGAGCGCGCCGGGATCGTCGAGCACGTGCTCGTCGTCCGCCGCACCGGGCAGGACGTGGCGTGGGACGACTCCCGCGACAAGTGGTGGCACGAGACCGTCGACCGGCAGTCCGCCGAGCACACGCCGGAGGCCTTCGAGGCCGAGCACCCGCTCTTCATCCTCTACACCTCCGGCACCACGGGGAAGCCCAAGGGCATCCTGCACACCTCCGGCGGCTACCTCACGCAGGCGGCGTACACGCACTGGGCGGTCTTCGACCTCAAGCCGGAGACCGACGTCTACTGGTGCACCGCCGACGTCGGCTGGGTCACCGGGCACTCCTACATCGTCTACGGCCCGCTCGCCAACGGCGCGACGCAGGTCATGTACGAGGGCACGCCGGACACCCCGCACCAGGGCCGGTTCTGGGAGATCGTGCAGAAGTACGGCGTGACGATCCTGTACACCGCGCCCACCGCGATCCGGACGTTCATGAAGTGGGGCGACGACATCCCCGCCAAGTTCGACCTGTCCTCCCTGCGCGTCCTCGGCTCGGTCGGCGAGCCGATCAACCCCGAGGCGTGGGTCTGGTACCGCAAGAACATCGGCGCGGACGCGACCCCGGTCGTGGACACCTGGTGGCAGACCGAGACCGGCGCGATGATGATCACGCCGCTGCCCGGCGTCACCGAGGCCAAGCCGGGCTCGGCCCAGCGCCCGCTGCCCGGCATCAGCGCCACCGTCGTCGACGACGAGGCCCGCGAGGTGCCGAACGGCGGGGGCGGCTACCTGGTCCTCACCGAGCCGTGGCCGTCGATGCTGCGCACGATCTGGGGCGACGACCAGCGGTTCATCGACACGTACTGGTCGCGTTTCGAGGGCAAGTACTTCGCCGGCGACGGCGCCAAGAAGGACGACGACGGCGACATCTGGCTGCTGGGCCGCGTCGACGACGTGATGCTCGTCTCCGGCCACAACATCTCCACCACGGAGGTCGAGTCGGCCCTCGTCTCCCACCCCTCGGTCGCCGAGGCCGCCGTGGTCGGCGCGGCCGACGAGACCACCGGACAGGCCATCGTGGCCTTCGTGATCCTGCGCGGCACGGCGGCGGAGTCCGAGGACCTGGTCGCCGAACTGCGCACCCACGTCGGCACGGCGCTCGGCCCGATCGCCAAGCCCAAGCGGATCCTGCCGGTGGCCGAGCTGCCCAAGACCCGCTCCGGCAAGATCATGCGCCGCCTGCTGCGCGACGTCGCGGAGAACCGCCAGCTCGGGGACGTCACCACCCTGACCGACTCCACCGTCATGGACCTCATCCAGACGAAGCTCCCCGCGGCACCCAGCGAGGACTGAACCCGCCGCTCCCAGGGCACCCGGCGCAGACCCGCCGGGTGCCCTTTTTCGTGCGCTACGGACCACTACGTACCGTCACGGAGATCACCCGGCCCCCGCTCCGCAGTTTGGGTAGGCTAAAAAACGCGTAAGAGAACCAACAAGATCCTCATGGTGTGCCGGGAAGTCTGGTCGGCGAGCTGCCCACCGCTGCCCACCGACCGGAGGTCTTCCCCGTGACCGCGCCCCGCCCCACCCCCCGCAAGGTCTTCGGACGGCTGTCCCTGCCGGAGCGGAACTACGTCGCGGAGGCGCTGCGCACCGAGACCGTCGGCGGGGTGCTGCTGCTGATCGCCGCGGTCGCCGCGCTGGTGTGGGCGAATCTCCCGGCGTTCGGCGACAGCTACGAGAGCGTCAGCGACTTCCACTTCGGCCCCTCCGCGATCGGCCTCGACCTGTCCGTGGCGCACTGGGCCGCCGACGGACTCCTCGCGGTCTTCTTCTTCGTCGCCGGCATCGAGCTGAAGCGCGAACTGGTCGCCGGCGACCTCAAGGACCCGAGGGCCGCCGCGCTGCCGGTGGTCGCGGCCCTGTGCGGCATGGCCGTGCCGGCGATCGTCTACACCGTCACCGCCACCGCGGGCGGCGGCTCCCTGGCCGGCTGGGCCGTGCCCACCGCCACCGACATCGCCTTCGCGCTCGCCGTGCTCGCCGTCATCGGCACCTCCCTGCCGAGCGCGCTGCGCGCCTTCCTGCTGACGCTCGCCGTCGTCGACGACCTCTTCGCGATCCTGATCATCGCGGTCTTCTTCACCTCCGACCTGAACTTCGCGGCGCTGGGCGGCGCCGTCGTCGGCCTCGTCGTCTTCTGGCTGCTGCTCCGCAAGGGCGTGCGCGGCTGGTACGTGTACGTCCCGCTCGCCCTCGTGATCTGGGCGCTGATGTACAACAGCGGCATCCACGCCACCATCGCCGGCGTGGCGATGGGCCTGATGCTGCGCTGCCACCGGCACGAGGGCGAGGACCACGCTCCGGGCGAGCACATCGAGCACCTGGTCCGTCCCCTGTCGGCGGGTCTGGCCGTGCCGCTGTTCGCGCTCTTCAGCGCGGGTGTGGCGATCTCGGGCGGGGCGCTGGCCGACGTGTTCACCCAGCCGGAGACGCTCGGCGTGGTGCTGGGGCTCGTGCTGGGCAAGACGGTGGGCATCTTCGGCGGCACCTGGCTGACCGCGCGCTTCACCCGGGCCTCGCTCAGCGACGACCTGGAATGGGCCGACGTGTTCGCCGTCGCCATCCTGGCCGGCATCGGGTTCACCGTCTCCCTGCTCATCGGCGAGCTGGCCTTCGAGGACGACGCGGCGATGACCGGCCAGGTGAAGGCCGCCGTTCTCACCGGCTCCCTGATCGCCGCGGGCCTGGCGACCGTGCTGCTGAAGATACGGAACGCCAAATACCGCGGGATGGTGGCGAACGAGGAGCGCGACGACGACCTCAGCGGCGTCCCCGACATCTACGAGGAGGACGACCCCGCCTACCACCTGCGCGTCGCCGCCATCTACGAGAAGAAGGCCGCCGAGCACCGCCGGATCGCCGAGGAGATGGAGTCGGCGCGGCTTGCCGAAGTGAAGGGCGGGGCAGGCGATGAGGGCAGCGGTCCGGCATGATCTGACGAGACGGTACAAAAGACGGGACCGTTCGCACTCGGACCGGACGCAGCAGGACCGAAGACGACGGCACGGAACCGTACGCAGATGAGCCAGCAGAAGAGGGAGACCGCGATGAGCGCACCCGACGGCAGCCCGGTCGGCACCGAACGCAGCATCGGTCAGCTGTTCGCCTCGGCGACCACCGAATTGTCGGCGCTCGTGCACGACGAGATCGCGCTGGCCAAGGCACAGCTGAGGCAGGACGTCAAGCGCGGGGCGACGAGCGGCGGCGCCTTCTCGGCGGCCGGGGCGGTCCTCCTGTTCTCGCTGCCGATGCTGAGCTTCGCGCTCGCCTACGGCATCCGGACCTGGAGCGGCTGGAACATGGCGGTCTGCTTCCTGCTGTCCTTCGCGGCGAACGTCCTGGTCGCGGCGCTCCTCGCGCTGATCGGCATCGTCTTCGCGAAGAAGGCCAAGAAGGGCAAGGGCCCGCAGAAGGTCGCCGCCTCGGTGAAGGAGTCGGCGGGCGTGCTGCAGAACGCCAAGCCGCACCCGCGTCCGGAGCTGCCCGCGGACCGGTCCCCCGAAGCCATCGAGGCTGTGGCACGCTCGTCCTCATGACCGGCGCCACCACCCCTTCGGGCCAGCCCCCCGCTTCCGTCGTCCGGCCCGCCATGCCCGGCGGGCACGAGGTGATCCACCGCGACGTCGCGGCCAACGGCGCGCGCTTCCACATCGCCGAGCTGGGCGACGGGCCGCTGGTGCTGCTGCTGCACGGCTTCCCCCAGTTCTGGTGGACGTGGCGGCACCAGCTGGTGGCGCTCGCCGACGCCGGCTTCCGCGCGGTCGCCATGGACCTGCGCGGCGTCGGCGGCAGCGACCGCACGCCGCGCGGCTACGACCCGGCCGGCCTCGCCCTGGACATCACCGGGGTGGTCCGCTCGCTGGGCGAGCCCGACGCCGCGCTGGTCGGCCACGACCTGGGCGGCTACCTGGCCTGGACGGCCGCCGCGATGCGGCCCAAGCTGGTGCGGCGGCTCGCGGTCTCCTCGATGCCGCATCCGCGGCGCTGGCGCTCGGCCATGCTGGGGGACGTCCGGCAGAGCCGGGCCGGCTCCTACATCTGGGGCTTCCAGCGTCCGTGGGTGCCGGAGCGGCAACTGACCGCGGACGACGGCGCGCTGGTCGGCCGGCTCCTCCACGACTGGTCGGGGCCGCGGCTGCTGGACGACGAGGCGGTGACGGCGTACCGGCGCGCGATGTGCGTCCCCTCCACGGCCCACTGCTCGGTCGAGCCGTACCGCTGGCTGGTGCGTTCGCTGGCCCGTCCGGACGGCATCCAGTTCTACCGCCGCATGAAGCGGCCGGTGCGGGTGCCGACGCTGCACCTGCACGGCTCGCTGGACCCCGTGATGCGCACGCGGAGCGCCGCCGGGTCGGGGCAGTACGTCGAAGCGCCGTATCGCTGGCGGTTGTTCGACGGGCTCGGGCACTTCCCGCACGAAGAGGACCCGGTCGCGTTCTCCACGGAACTGATCAACTGGCTGAAGGATCCCGAACCCGATCGGTGACGGATCGGTCGCATCCGGCACCCGAACCGGAATGCTTGTCCTATGAAACGCCAATTGCCGCGCGCATAGGCCAATTGGGCGCCCCCCGGGAGGTTATCGACCTTGAGGCGGGGGCAGACGTCCCGGTATGGGCTGGACGCACGACTACGACGACGTAGCACGCGACGGCCGCTCCATGAGCGGCGTGAACTTCCCCCGGCGAGGAGGCACCCCGCAACTGGCGGGTGCGGACCCACGGGTGGGAATCCCGCATATCCTGCGCCGTAGGGCCCGCTGGGTCTCCGTACGGCTGCGCCATCAACGCGGCACGCAGGTCTAGCGCCTGCGGGCCGCGGCCGGCCCCTAGAGCGCGCAGCTGTCGCTGTCCACCTGCTGGTTGGCGCTGCGGCCCTCGCTGATGTCCTCGCGGATCTCGTCCACGGTGAGCGCGTAGCCGGTGTCGGGGTCGTCCAGGGACTTGGCGAACACCACGCCGTAGACCTCCCCCCGGGGCGTCAGCAGCGGTCCGCCGGAGTTGCCCTGACGGACCGTCGCGTACAGCGAGTAGACGTCCCGGCCGACGGTGTCCCGGTGGTAGATGTCCGGTCCGTTGGCCGTGATGCGTCCGCGCACCCGCGCGGCGCGGACGTCGTAGGCGCCGTTCTCCGGGAAGCCCGCGACGATCGCGCTGTCGTCGCGCTGGGCGTCGTCCTCCGCGAACCGCAGCGCGGGCGCGTCCAGTTCGGGCACGTCTAGGACGGCGACGTCGCGCCGCCAGTCGTAGAGGACGACCGTGGCGTCGTACTTCCTACCCTCGCCCCCTATCTGCACCGTGGGCTCGTCGACGCCGCCCACCACGTGGGCGTTGGTCATGACCCGCCGGTCGCCGAAGACGAAGCCGGTGCCCTCCAGGACCTTGCCGCAGTCGGGCGCGGTGCCCATGACCTTGACGATCGAGCGCTTGGCCCGCTCGGCGACGGGGCTGTTCACCAACGCCGGGTCCGGCGGCTGGGTTTCGGGGATCGACTCGTTGGCGAACGCGCCGAAGACCTGGGGGAAACCGTTCTGCGAGAGGACCGAGGTGAAGTCCTCGAACCAGTTCTCGGCGCCCGCGGGCAGCGTCTCCTGCACGCCCCGCAGCAGGGCGGACTGCCGCACCTCCTTGCCGACCGTCGGCATCGTGGTCCGAGCCAGCGCGGAACCGATCAGCCAGGCGACCAGGAGCATGGCGACGACGTTGACCAGCGCGCCCCCGGTGGCGTCCAGGGCGCGGGCCGGGGACCAGGTGATGTGCCGGCGCATCTTGTTGCCCAGATGCGTGGTGAGGGCCTGGCCGACGGAGGCGCACACGATGATGACGACGACCGCGACGACGGCGGCGGTCGTGCTCACCTCGGCGTTGTCCGTCAGTACGTCCCAGACGACCGGCAGCAGGTAGACGGCGACGAGACCGCCGCCGAGGAAGCCGACCACCGACAGGATGCCGACCACGAAGCCCTGGCGGAACCCGACGATCGCGAACCAGACGGCGGCCAGCAGCAACAGGATGTCCAGCACGTTCACTGATTCAGGCCTCGTCTAGTCGTCTTCGGTACGCAGGCCACCCTGTCATGCGCGCCAGTCCAGCGGGACCTGCTTCTCCCGGTCCCAGGGCCGCTCCCAGCCCGCGTAGTGCAGCAGCCGGTCGATGACACCGGCGGTGAAGCCCCACACGAGCGCCGATTCGACCAGGAATGCCGGGCCGCGGTGCCCGCTGGGATGGACGGTGGTCACCCGGTTGGCGGGGTCCGTGAGATCCGCCACGGGGACGGTGAAGACCCGCGCCGTCTCGTTGGGGTCGACGACGCCGACCGGGCTCGGCTCGCGCCACCAGGCCAGCACCGGGGTCACGACGAAGCCGCTGACCGGGATGTAGAGCTTGGGCAGCACACCGAAGAGCTGCACGCCGGCCGGGTCGAGCCCGGTCTCCTCCTCCGCCTCGCGCAGGGCGGCCCGCAGCGGCCCCTCGCCCCGTGGGTCACCGTCCTCCGGGTCGAGGGCGCCGCCGGGGAAGGCCGGCTGGCCGGGGTGGGAGCGCAGGGAGCCGGCCCGCTCCATGAGCAGCAGCTCCGGGCCGCGACCGCCCTCGCCCGCGCCGTCCCCGAAGAGGATCAGCACGGCGGACTGGCGGCCGGCCCCGTCCGCGGGCGGCAGGAAGCGGCTCAGCTGCGTCGGCCGCACCGTCTCGGCGGCCCGCACCACCGGGTCCAGCCAGCCGGGCAGGCCCTCCTTGCTCAGCTCCGCGCCCCACGCGTGGCCCTGCGTGTCGCTCGCCCTTGTCATCCACACCCCCGTCCTGCCGACTCCAACGCCCGACGCCCCCGCGATCGTTCCGTCACGCGGACCCCAGGGGCGGTGCCGGTTTCCCGCCGGCGTCCAGGTAGGCCCGCGGGGGGTTCAGCCGCTGGCCCGGGAAGCCGCCCTTCTCGTACTTCAGCAGCTTCCGGGCCTTCTCCGGGTCCGTCTCGCCCTCACCGTACGCGGGGCAGAGCGGGGCGATGGGGCAGGCGCCGCAGGCGGGCTTGCGGGCGTGGCAGATGCGGCGGCCGTGCCAGATGACGTGGTGCGAGAGGTCCGTCCAGTCGCTCTTCGGGAAGAGCGCGCCGACGGCGGCCTCGATCTTGTCCGGGTCGGTCTCGGCGGTCCACTCCCAGCGGCGCACCAGGCGCTGGAAGTGCGTGTCCACGGTGATGCCGGGGCGGCCGAACGCGTTGCCGAGCACGACGAAGGCGGTCTTGCGGCCCACGCCGGGCAGCTTGACCAGGTCTTCGAGGCGGCCCGGGACCTCGCCGCCGAAGTCCTCCGCGAGGGCCTTGGACAGCCCTATGACCGACTTGGTCTTGGCCCGGAAGAAGCCGGTCGGGCGCAGGATCTCCTCGACCTCCTCGGGGTTGGCGGCGGCCAGGTCCTCGGGGGTCGGGTACTTGGCGAAGAGCGCGGGGGTGGTCTGGTTGACCCGCAGGTCGGTGGTTTGGGCGGACAGCACGGTGGCCACGACCAGCTGGAACGGGTTCTCGAAGTCCAGCTCCGGGTGGGCGTACGGGTAGACCTCGGCCAGCTCGCGGTTGATCCGGCGGGCCCGGCGCACGAGCGCGGTGCGCGACTCACCGCGCGGCGGCTTCGCGGCGACGGTCTTCGCCGGGGCGACGTCCTCGACGGCGGCGGTGGCCTTCTTGGGAGCGACGGCGGGCTTCTTGGCCACGGCCCGCTTCGCGACGGGGGCGGTCTTCCTGGCCGACGTGGACTTCTTCGCCGGGGTGGCCTTCTTGGCGGTCGCCTTCTTGGCGGTCGCCTTCTTGGCGGGGGCCGCCGTCTCCTTCGCGGGCGTCTTCTTCACGGCATCCTTCTCCGCGGTCACCCTCTCGGCAGGTGCCGCCTTCTTTGTCGCTTTCGCCGATTTCCTACCGCCATCGGGGCCCTGTTCGCCCACAGCGGAATCGCGACGTACACTCACCCGCGCAGCCCCCTGAGCCTGTGCTCTCACCGGCGATTTGGACACCCGGCCAGCCTACGACCCGGCACCGACATCCGCCCCGGACCGCGAAGATCGGCGTCCAATTGGACCCCTGCCGCGTACCCCGGGACACCAGTGCGGCATCCTTGTGACAGATCACACTGTTTGGACTGTCCGGCAAAATGGGCACCACGGACCCCTGGTACACCGGGGGAACAAGATCCTCTGAGCCGGTCGACAAGGAGAGAACTCGTGGACGACGTTCTGCGGCGCAACCCGCTCTTCGCGGCGCTCGACGACGAGCAATCCGCGGAGCTCCGCGCCTCCATGAGTGAGGTGACCCTCGCCCGCGGCGACACCCTGTTCCACGAGGGGGACCCCGGAGACCGCCTCTACGTGGTCACGGAAGGCAAGGTCAAGCTCCACCGCACGTCCCCCGACGGGCGCGAGAACATGCTGGCCGTCGTCGGCCCGAGCGAGCTGATCGGCGAGCTGTCCCTCTTCGACCCGGGCCCGCGCACCGCGACCGGCACCGCGCTGACCGAGGTCAAGCTGCTGGCCCTCGGCCACGGCGACCTCCAGCCCTGGCTGAACGTCCGGCCCGAGGTGGCCACCGCGCTGCTGCGTGCCGTCGCGCGCCGCCTGCGCAAGACCAACGACGCCATGTCGGACCTGGTCTTCTCGGACGTCCCGGGCCGGGTCGCCCGCGCCCTGCTGGACCTCTCCCGCCGGTTCGGCGTGCAGTCCGAGGAGGGCATCCACGTCGTGCACGACCTGACGCAGGAGGAGCTGGCCCAGCTGGTCGGCGCGTCCCGCGAGACGGTCAACAAGGCGCTGGCGGACTTCGCCGGGCGCGGCTGGCTCCGGCTGGAGGCCCGCGCGGTGATCCTGCTGGACGTGGAGCGGCTCGCCAAGCGCTCGCGCTGAGCCGCCCTGCCGGGTCGCCGACAGGCCCGGCCGCGAGGCTGGACGAGCCCGCGCTCGTCCGAGTACTCCCTAGCCGAGTCGCTGGATGAGCCCGTGCTCGTCCAGGTACTCCAGCTGCGCCCGCACCGACAGCTCCGCCGCCGGCCACAGGGACCGGTCGACGTCCGCGTACACGCGGGCGACGACCTCGCCCGGCGTCCGGTGGCCGTCCTCCACCGCCGTCTCGACCTGGGCGAGGCGGTGGGCGCGGTGCGCGAGGTAGAACTCCACGGCCCCCTGGGCGTCGTCCAGCACCGGACCGTGGCCCGGCAGCACCGTGTGCACCCCGTCGTCGGCCGTGAGCGACCTGAGCCTGCGCAGCGAGTCCAGGTAGTCGCCGAGACGGCCGTCCGGGTGGGCCACCACTGTCGTGCCGCGTCCGAGGATCGTGTCGCCCGTCAGGACGGCGCGGTCGGCCGGGAGATGGAAGCACAGGGAGTCGGCCGTGTGCCCGGGGGTCGGTACGACCCTCAGCTCCAGGCCGCCGACCCCGATCACGTCGCCCGCCGCCAGCCCCTCGTCGCCGAGGCGCAGGGCCGGGTCCAGCGCCCGGACGTGGGTGCGGGTCAGCTCGGCGAAGCGGGCGGCGCCCTCCGCGTGGTCCGGGTGACCGTGCGTCAGGAGGGTCAGCGCGACACGCTTGCCCGCGCGCTCGGCCGTGTCGAGGACGTTCCGCAGGTGGACGTCGTCCAGCGGGCCCGGGTCGACCACGACGGCCAGGTCGGAGTCGGGTTCGGCGACGATCCAGGTGTTCGTGCCGTCCAGCGTCATGGCGGAGGGGTTGGGCGCGAGGACGTTCACCGCGCGCGCGGTGGCGGGCCCCGACAGGACGCCGCCCCTGGGCTGGCCGGGCAGTGCTGCTGCGTCGGTCATGCGGTGGCTCCCCCGGTCGGGTCGGAAGGTGTCGCGGGCTCCGGCGGCGCGGACGGCACGTGCTTGGTGAACTCCTCGTGCCCCGGCCAGGAGAGCACCACCTCGTCGCCCTCCAGGCGCGCGCGGGCGAGCACCGGGTCCAGGTCCCGGTCCGGCGCCGCCGCCAGCGCCCCGGCCGCCGTACCGCAGGCCGCGAGGGCGCGCAGGGTCGCGACGGTCGGCGGCATCATCAGCAGCTCGCCCCGGTCGTAGCCGGCGGTCGCCTCGGCGGGCGTGATCCACACCGTCCGGTCGGCCTCCGTGGAGGCGTTGCGGGTGCGCTGCCCCTCGGGGAGCACGGCGACGAAGAACCACGTGTCGTAGCGGCGGGACTCGAACTCCGGGGTGATCCAGCGGGCCCAGGCGCCCAGCAGGTCGGAGCGCAGGACCAGGCCCCGCCGGTCCAGGAACTCCGCGAAGGACAGCTCACGGTCGACCAGGGCGGCGCGGTCCGCCTCCCAGTCGGCGCCGGTCGTGTCGCCGACCACGGAATCGGCGGTCGGGCCGGCCAGCAGGACGCCCGCCTCCTCGTACGTCTCCCGGACGGCCGCGCAGACGATCGCCTGCGCGCCCGCCTCGTCGACGCCGAGCCGGTCCGCCCACCACGCGCGCGTGGGGCCCGCCCAGCCGACGGCGCGGTCGTCGTCGCGCGGGTCGACGCCGCCGCCCGGGTAGGCGTACGCGCCGCCGGCGAACGCCATGGAGGTGCGGCGGCGCAGCATGTGGACGGCCGTACCGGCGCCGGTGTCCTTGAGGAGCATGACGGTGGCCGCGCGCCTCGGGGTGACCGGGGTGAGGGTGCCGGCGGCCAGCGCCCGGATGCGGTCCGGCCACTCCGGTGGGTACCACTGCCCGTTCGCCCGCGCATTCGCCATGGCCGGAGGCTATCCGGTGACGGGCGGATGTTCGAGTGGTCCCAGGGGTGATCCGGACGTCACCGCGGGAGGGCGGCCAGCCACTCGGTGAGCAGCCGGTTCGTCTCCTCTGGGCGCTCCTGCTGCAGCCAGTGGCCGCAGCCGTCGAGCAGGTGCGCGGCGGTGAGGCCGGGCAGCGTCGCGGGGTACGCCTCGATGGCGTCGGACAGCCAGGTGGTGGAGGCGTCCAGGCCGCCGCCGAGGAACAGGGCGGGCTGGGTGACCGGGGCGCCCTCGTGCCCCGCGAGGTCCTCCCAGTCGCGGTCCATGTTGCGGTAGCGGTTGAGGGCGCCGGTGAGGCCGGTGCGCTCGAACTCCGCCGCGTAGACGTCCAGCCCCTCCTCGCTCAGCCAGGAGGGCAGCCGCCCGTCCGCCGGGAAGCGGTCGCGCAGGGCGCCGCCGGGGGCGACGAAGTGCGGGTCGGGGGCCTCGGGCGGGGGCATCGTGTCGGCGGACAGGGCGGCGTAGAAGCCGGCCAGCCAGCCGCGTACGTCGGGTTCGATCTCCGCCTCGGCGCGGCCGGGCTCCTGGAAGTAGGAGACGTAGAACTCCTGCCCCGGGAACGGGCCGGCGGGGGCGCCCATCCCCGTGAAGACGTCGCTGGGCCGGGGGCCGCCGGGCGGGGTGTACGGGACGCTCAGCAGGCCGACCGCGCGGAACACGTCCGGCCGCAGCAGCGCGGAGTGCGCGGCGATGTTCGCGCCCCAGTCGTGGCCGACGACGACGGCGGTGCGCTCGCCCAGCGCCTCGACGACGGCGACGTTGTCCGCCACGAGGTCCAGCATCCGGTACGCCTCGACCGCGGCGGGCCGCGAGGAGCGCCCGTAGCCGCGCACGTCGATCGCGACGGCCCGGAAACCGGCGGCGGCCAGCGCGGGCAGCTGGCGGCGCCAGGAGTACCAGGACTCGGGGAAGCCGTGGACGAGGAGCACCAGCGGCCCGCTGCCCTGCTCCACCAGGTGGATCCGCCCGGCGGGCGAGGGCACCACACGGTGAACCCACTGATCATTCACGGACGGCGACTGGGACACGGCTCCTCCTGACACGTACGGCCGAACGGCCGGGCCCGGATTCGCGGCCCGGCCCGGGAACCGATCCTGCGGGTGGCAGGCGAGGGAGGCGAGGTTTGTTGCCGGGGTGGCAAAGCGGGGCGCGACACCCCGTCACGCCCCCGCCGACCGTGCCCGGCTACGGCTGGGCCAGCTCCACCTGGATCTCGACCTCGACCGGCGCGTCCAAGGGCAGGACCGCCACGCCGACCGCGCTGCGGGCGTGGACGCCCTTGTCGCCGAGGGCCGCGCCGAGCAGCTCGCTGGCGCCGTTGATCACGCCGGGCTGGCCGGTGAAGTCGGACGCGGAGGCCACGAACCCGACGACCTTCACCACGCGCGCGATGCGGTCGAGGTCGCCGGCGACGGACTTCACGGCGGCCAGGGCGTTCAGCGCGCAGGTGCGGGCGAGTTCCTTGGCCTCCTCGGCGGTGACCTCGGCACCGACCTTGCCGGTGACCGGCAGCGTGCCCTCCACCATCGGCAGCTGGCCGGAGGTGTAGACGTACGGCCCGGACTGCACGGCCGGCTGGTAGGCGGCCAGCGGCGGGACGACCTCGGGCAGGGTCAGCCCGAGCTCGGCCAGCTTCGCCTCGACGGCGCTCATGCCTGCTTCTCCCGCTTCAGGTAGGCGACGAGCTGCTCCGGGTTGTTCGGCCCGGGCACGACCTGGACGAGCTCCCAGCCGTCCTCGCCCCAGGTGTCCAGAATCTGCTTCGTGGCATGGACGAGCAGCGGCACGGTTGCGTATTCCCACTTGGTCATGCGGCCGACTCTAGCCGCTGCCCGAAGCCCCCTTCGCAGGCCGACCGCGGCGACGTTGTCCACAGCCTCCGGCGTACTCGGCGCGCGGACTGGTTACGCTCGAATACGTGAGCAGGCTCCAGGTCGTCAGCGGCAAGGGCGGAACCGGTAAGACCACGGTGGCCGCCGCCCTCGCGCTGGCCCTGGCCACGAAGGGGAAGCGGACGCTTCTCGTCGAGGTCGAGGGTCGCCAGGGCATCGCGCAGCTCTTCGAGACGGAGGCGCTGCCTTATGAGGAGCGGAAGATCGCCGTCGCTCCAGGGGGCGGGGAGGTGTACGCCCTCGCCATAGACGCCGAACAGGCGTTGTTGGACTACCTCCAGATGTTCTACAAGCTGGGCAGCGCAGGCCGCGCCCTGAAGAAGCTCGGCGCGATCGACTTCGCGACCACCATCGCGCCGGGGGTCAGGGACGTCCTGCTGACCGGCAAGGCGTGCGAGGCGGTGCGCCGCAAGGAGAAGAGCGGCCGTTTCGCCTACGACTACGTCGTGATGGACGCCCCGCCGACCGGCCGCATCACCCGTTTCCTCAACGTGAACGACGAGGTGGCCGGCCTCGCGAAGGTCGGCCCGATACACAATCAGGCGCAGGCCGTGATGCGGGTGCTCAAGTCGCGCGAGACGGCCGTGCACCTGGTGACGCTCCTGGAGGAGATGCCGGTCCAGGAGACCGCGGACGGCATCGCCGAGCTGCGCGCGGCACGTCTCCCGGTGGGCCGGGTCGTCGTCAACATGGTCCGCCCCGCGGTCCTGGACGCCACCGACCTGGAGCTCGTACGGGAGACCCCGCGCGCGGCGCTGGCGCGGTCCCTGTCCGGCGCGGGGCTGGGCGGGGCGCGGCGCGGCGGACACGCCGAGCGGCTGGTGGACCCGCTCCTGGCCCAGGCCGAGGAGTACGCCGAGCGGTACGCGCTGGAGCAGGAGCAGCGGTCGGTCCTCACCGACCTCGGCCTGCCGCTGCACGAGCTGCCCCTGCTCGCCGAGGGCATGGACCTCGCGGGCCTGTACGAACTCGCCACCGAGCTGCGGAAGCAGGGGATCGCATGAGTCCGGACCCGGCCGCCCGGCCCAAGGACGGCGCCCGGCGCCTCTCCCACGCGCGTGTGCTCGACGTCGACCCGCTGCTGGAGGACCCGAAGACGCGCATCGTCGTGTGCTGCGGCGCCGGCGGGGTGGGCAAGACGACCACGGCGGCGGCCCTGGGTCTGCGCGCGGCCGAGCGGGGCCGCAAGGTGGTCGTCCTGACCATCGACCCGGCCCGGCGGCTCGCCCAGTCGATGGGCATCGACTCCCTGGACAACACACCGCGCCGGGTGAAGGGCGTCGACGACTCGGCGGGCGGTGAGCTGCACGCCATGATGCTCGACATGAAGCGCACCTTCGACGAGATCGTCGAGGCGCACGCGGATCCCGGCCGGGCGGCGGCGATCCTGGGCAACCCCTTCTACCAGTCGCTCTCGGCGGGCTTCGCGGGCACGCAGGAGTACATGGCGATGGAGAAGCTGGGCCAGCTCCGGGGCCGGGACGAGTGGGACCTCATCGTCGTCGACACGCCGCCGTCCCGTTCGGCCCTGGACTTCCTGGACGCGCCCAAGCGCCTCGGTTCCTTCCTGGACGGCAAGCTGATCCGGGTCCTGCTGGCCCCCGCGAAGGTCGGTGGCCGGGCCGGGATGAAGTTCCTGAACGTCGGCATGTCGATGATGACCGGGGTCCTCGGGAAGGTGCTGGGCGGGCCGTTCCTCAAGGACGTGCAGACCTTCGTGGCGGCGATGGACTCCATGTTCGGCGGCTTCCGCACGCGCGCGGACGCGACGTACAAGCTGCTCCAGGCGCCCGGCACGGCGTTCCTGGTGGTCGCGGCCCCGGAGCGGGACGCGCTGCGCGAGGCCGCGTACTTCGTGGAGCGGCTGGCGGCCGAGGACATGCCGCTGGCCGGTCTGGTGCTGAACCGGGTCCACGGCAGCGGCGCCGACCGGCTGTCGGCCGAGCGGGCGCTCGCCGCCGCGGAAAATCTTGAAGACCCCCGCATTGTGGATCAGACCGGTGGGAAAGCTGGAGTTCGTAACTCCCCCGACACGCACGGAAGTTCACAAGCTCCCGAATCGCCGGCCGAGTCCTCCGCCTCCGAGTCGCCCGCCTCCGAGTCGCCCGCCTCCGAGTCCTCCGCTCCCGACAGCTCCGCACCCGAGGCCTCTCCCACGCCATCCCCCGAGGACGACGTACCGGACGCGGACACGCCGGAGCGGTCCGTGGACCAGCTGGCCTCGGGCCTGCTGCGGCTGCACGCCGAGCGGATGCACCTGCTCGCCCGCGAGCAGCGGACACGCGACCGCTTCACCGCGCGCCATCCCGAGGTGGCGGTCACCGAAGTGGCCGCGCTGCCGGGCGACGTGCACGACCTGGCCGGCCTCAGGGACATCGGGGCCCGTCTCGCGACGGGCGAGCCCGAGCTGCCGGAGTCGGACGTCTGACACCGGCCGGGTGTCCGAGGAGCCCGGAGCGGCGGCTCAGCCCACCGCCATGTAGTTCTCGTAGACCTCGTCGTCGTCGAGGGGCAGGATGCCGGCCCCTCGCTCGTACTCCGTCCGCGCCGTCTCGAGCAGCCGGCGCCAGGACGTCACGGTGGGCCGCCTGCGCAGCAGTGCGCGGCGCTCCCGCTCCGTCATGCCTCCCCACACGCCGAACTCGACGCGGTTGTCCAGCGCGTCGGCCAGGCACTCGGTCCGCACCGGGCACCCGGTGCACACCGCCTTGGCCCTGTTCTGCGCTGCTCCCTGAACGAACAGTTCGTCCGGATCGGTAGTGCGGCAGGCGGCCTGCGCACTCCAGTCGGTTACCCAGCCCATACCGGCGCCGTCCTCTCCCGAATCGAGGCTCCCCCACGGCGGCAGCGGCATATTCACCGCCGCCAGTTGAGGACGTTACGGAAGGTGGGCACAGCGCAACACCCCCTTCGGGCCCAATCTTGAATGGCCCGAACGGACTATGGGTAAGCGGCAGATCACCCGGGGGAGTGAGCTGGCGACATGCGCGACGATCCCGACATTCGGGTCATCCTTCTTGCGCCACAACGGACACCGATTGACACACAAGGCGGATTCGGACACGTCATCCACACGCCGTGGCACGCGCCGACACACACCAACGCGCCCCCCTCGGGGGCCTCTCAGAAAAAATCCGAGCCGATCCGGAACGATTCGGGGTCGCCGGACGTATTGATACGTGGCCGCACTGCTGTGACAGTTGAGTGCAGCTTAGGCCAAGGCATATACGCGTGTCCGGCGAATGAGAACGTAGGCTGCCTCCATGCCAAAGAAGCGCTCGGGCGGTGGTCTGTCGCCAACGCAGCAGGCCGCCAAGTTCCTCGGTGTCAGTGTGCTCGCGGGAGCGGTACTGGCCGGCATCGCGCTGCCCGCCGTGGGCGCGCTGGGGCTGGCGGCCAAGGGGTCGGTGGAGGGCTTCGACGCCCTCCCGGCCAACCTGAAGACTCCCCCGCTGAGCCAGCGCACCGCGATCCTCGATGCCGAGGGCGGCACCATCGCCACGGTCTACTCCCGCGACCGCACGGTGGTCGACCTCAAGGACATCTCGCCGTACATGCAGAAGGCGATCGTCGCCATCGAGGACTCGCGCTTCTACCAGCACGGCGCGATCGACCTCAAGGGCGTCCTGCGCGCGCTCAACAAGAACGCGCGCAGCGGCGAGGTCTCCGAGGGCGCGTCCACCCTCACCCAGCAGTACGTCAAGAACGTCTTCGTGGAGGAGGCGGGCGACGACCCGACGAAGGTCGCCCAGGCCACCCAGCAGACCATCGGCCGCAAGATCCAGGAGCTGAAGCTCGCGATCCAGGTCGAGGAGGAGCTGGGCAAGAAGAAGATCCTCGAGAACTACCTGAACATCACCTTCTTCGGCCAGCAGGCGTACGGCGTCGAGGCCGCCGCCCAGCGCTACTTCTCCAAGTCCGCCAAGGACCTCAACGTCCAGGAGGCCGCCCTCCTGGCCGGCATCGTCCAGTCGCCCAGCCGGTACGACCCGGTCAACGACGAGGCCGAGGCCACCAAGCGGCGCAACACGGTCCTGACCCGGATGGCCCAGGTCGGCGACATCTCTCAGGCGGAGGCCGACAAGGCGAAGGAGGCCCCGCTCGGGCTGAAGGTCAGCCGGCCCAAGAACGGCTGCATCACGGCCACGAACGACGCCAGCTTCTTCTGCGACTACGTGCGCGAGGTCTTCCTCAGCGACAAGGTCTTCGGCAAGACCCGCCAGGACCGGGCCAGGATCTGGAACCAGGGCGGTCTGACCATCCGCACGACGCTGGACCCGCAGGCCCAGGAGTCGGTGCAGCAGTCCCTCAAGGACCACGTCGACAAGTCCGACTCGGTCGCCGCCGCGAGCACGCTGGTCGAGCCCGGCACCGGCAAGATCGTCGCGATGGGCCAGTCGAAGCCGTACGGCTACGGCAAGAACGAGACCGAGTACAACTACTCCGTCGACGCGGCCTACGGCGGCTCCAACTTCGGCTTCCCGACGGGCTCGACGTTCAAGCCCTTCCTCGCGGCCGCGGCGCTGGAGCAGAACGTACCGCCGACGAAGGAGTACTCGTCGCCGTACGACATGGACTACCCGAGCCCCATCCAGACCTGCGACAAGCCCTGGATCAACGACTCGAGCTACCGCGTGGAGAACGAGAACGAGTCGGAGGTCGGCCCGTACCGTCTGAAGGAGGCGATGGCCAAGTCGGTCAACACCTACTTCGTGCAGATGCTCGCCGAGATCGGTCTGTGCCCGGTGTCGGAGATGGCCGACAAGCTCGACGTCCACCAGGGCAACGGCGACAAGCTCCCGCAGAACCCCTCCGCCCTCGCCCTCGGCTCGGTCGGCATGTCCCCCCTGACGATGGCGAGCGCCTACGCGACCTTCGCCTCGCGCGGCATGCACTGCACGCCGGTCGCGATCGAGTCGATCACGCAGAAGATCGGCAACAAGCAGACGTCGCTCGAGGTCCCGAAGTCCACCTGCTCGCGGGCGATGACCGAGAAGACCGCGGACAGCGTGAACACGCTGCTGCGCGGCGTGGTCGACTCCGGTACGGGTAGGGAGGCCGGCCTCAGCGACCGGGACAACGCGGGCAAGACCGGTACGACCGACGAGCGGAAGAACGCCTGGTTCGTCGGCTACACCCCGAACATGTCGGGCGCCGTCTGGGTCGGCAGCGCCACCCAGAAGGTCGAGATGAAGAACATCACGATCGGCGGCGTCTACCACCCGCTCGTCTTCGGTGGCGCGGTCCCCGGCCCCATCTGGAAGGACGCCATGACCGGCGCCCTGTCCGGCAAGGAGTCGCCCTCCTTCAACGTCATCGACATCCCCGACGGCGAGAAGGACCGGGACAAGGGCCGCGACGAGGACGCCGGGGACCCGCCGGGCCAGGACGACGGGAACAACGGCGACAACGGCGGCAACGGCGACGACGGCTTCATCGGCGGCCTGGTCGACGGCGGCACCGGCAACGGCGGCGGCGACAACGGGGGCGGCGGCTTCCCCGGGAACCTGTTCCGGGGTGCGGGGAACGGCCCGGGCGGACGGGACTGATCCCGGGGCCACCCGAGGTCCGACGAAGTGAGGGCGCCCTCCGCGGTTCGCGGAGGGCGCCCTCGTTTCGATGCGGGGGGGGAGGCCGCCGAGGCCTTCGCGCAGGGCGGCCTGCCGGGGGGAGGCCGGGCGGCTCAGCCCACCAGCAGCTTCTTGACCGCGGCGGCGACCCGGCCGCCCTCGGCCTGGCCGGCCACCTTCGGGTTGACGATCTTCATGACGGCGCCCATCGCGCGCGGACCCTCGGCACCGCCCGCCTTCGCCTCCTCGACGGCCTGCGCGACGATCGCGTTCAGCTCGTCGTCCGACAGCTGCTTCGGCAGGTAGGCGGCGAGCACCTCGCCCTCCGCCTTCTCCCGCTCGGCGCTCTCGGCACGGCCGCCCTGCGCGAAGGCCTCGGCGGCCTCCCGGCGCTTCTTCGCCTCGCGGGTGATCACCTTCTGCACCTCGTCGTCGGAGAGCTCCCGCTTCTCCTTCCCCGCGACCTCCTCCTTGGTGATCGCGGCGAGCGTCAGCCGGAGCGTCGAGGAGCGCAGCTCGTCACGCTCCTTGATCGCGGCGTTGAGGTCGGCGTGCAGCTTCGACTTGAGCGTGGTCATGGACCTGATTGTCGCAGGTACGGCGGGACAGGCGCCCGCCGATTTAGCGGCGGACGCCCACCGGTTCGGGGGCGGGCGCCGATCGGCCCCGCGGGTGGTCGGCCGGCGGACGCCCGCCGGTTCGGGGGGCGGGCGCCGATCGGCCCGCGGGTGGTCGGCCCGTGGGCCTGCGTTCGGCCCACCGCCCGCGCTTCTGACACGATGGACGTATGCGCGCGCGATACGGAGTGCCCCTGGGAATCACGGCGGTTGGCGCCGCCGGTCTGGTCTACGCGGCGGGGATCGAGCCCCGCTCGTTCCGCCTGCGACGGGTGACGGTCCCCGCCCTGCCCCCCGGGATGCGCCCGCTGCGCGTGCTCCAGGTCTCCGACATCCACATGGTCCGCGGCCAGCGCAAGAAGCAGCGCTGGCTGCGCTCACTGGCCGGGCTGCGCCCCGACTTCGTGATCAACACCGGCGACAACCTGTCCGACCCGGAAGGCGTCCCCGAGGTCTTGGACGCCCTGGGCCCGCTGATGGAGTTCCCGGGCGCGTACGTCTTCGGCTCCAACGACTACTACGGCCCCAAGCTCCGCAACCCCGGCCGGTACCTGACCGAGAGGCTTCAGGGGCGCCACGGCCTGAACGGCAACCCGCCGGCCGTCGGCGTCGTCCACAACCCGTGGGAGGACCTGCGCGACGGCTTCGACGCCGCGGGCTGGCAGAACCTCACGAACACGCGCGGGACGCTCAAGGTGGAGGGCGTCTCCGTCGAGCTGACCGGCCTCGACGACCCGCACATCAAGCGGGACCGGTACGCGGAGGTGGCGGGCGGCCCCTCGGGCACGGCGGACTTCTCGATGGGCGTGGTGCACGCGCCGTACCTGCGCGTCCTGGACGCCTACGCGGCGGACGGCTACCCGCTGATCCTGGCCGGCCACACGCACGGGGGCCAGCTGTGCATCCCCTTCTACGGCGCGCTGGTCACCAACTGCGACCTGGACACGGACCGCGTGAAGGGCCTGTCCACGCACACGGCGGAGGGCCGCACGTCCCACCTCCACGTCTCCGCGGGCTGCGGCGCGAGCCGCTACACGCCGGTCCGCTTCTTCTGCCCGCCGGAGGCGACGCTGCTGACGCTGGTGGGACGGGCGCGGGGCTAGCGCGGGGCGGACCGGTGGGCGGGCGGCCGCACGGGGCCGGCGGCGCGGGACCCGGCCGCGTCGGATCAGGCACGTGCCGGACCCGCCCCGTGGGATCCCGCGCGGGGCCCGGCCGCGTCGGATCAGGCACGTGCCGGACCCGCCCCGCGGCGGGGTTAACCCACACGGCCCACCCACATCGCCCGATATATCCGGTCTGTCTAGCGTGAGGCCATGACAGCCCCGATACCCAGGGACCTCCCGGACCTCCCCCCGATCCCGGGACACCGCGCCCTGCTGCCCACCGTCGTACCGGCCACGGCGGTCGTGACCCCCGTACGCCGCAGGCTGATCGCGACCTTCCGCCTCCTCACCGCCCTGCTCACGCTGACCGGCGTGACCATCGCGCTGGTGACGGGCGGCCCAGTCATGAAGACCCTGAGCCACTTCACGATCCAGAGCGGCATCCTGCTGGCGCTGGTCATGATCGCGTCCGCCCGCTGCGCCTGGTCGGCCCACCACCCCCTGCCGGGCGCACTGACGGGCGCGGCCCTCTTCTACGCCGGCACCGCGGGCCTGGTCCACCACCTGCTGCTGGCCGACGCGGCGAACCCCTTCACCGTGGCGGGCGGCGCCGGCGCGGGCTGGCAGACGGCGGCGAACCACATCCTGCACACGGCAGTCCCCCTCGCCGCGGCCCTCGACTGGCTCCTCCTCACCGTCCCCGGCCGCCTGCACCTGCGCCACGCCCCCGTGTGGCTCCTGTACCCCCTGGCCTACCTGGCCTTCACCCTGGCCCGCGGCGAGCTGCTGCTCCCCGGCACACAGGACCGCTATCTCTACCCCTTCCTCGACGTCGACCAGCACGGCTTCAAGGGCGTCCTGGGCAACGCCCTCCTCCTCGGCCTGGCCCTCTACGCCCTGGCCGTCCTCCTGATCGCCGCAGACCACATCCGCCCGAACCCGCTCCGCCGCCCCCGCTGAATCGGATTTCGTCTCCGGCCACCGGTGGGCTAAAGTAAACGACGTCGCCGCGACGAGCAGCGACGATCGGGGTGTGGCGCAGCTTGGTAGCGCGCTTCGTTCGGGACGAAGAGGTCGTGGGTTCAAATCCCGCCACCCCGACAGTGAAGTTCCAGGTCAGGGGCCTGATCCGCTAAGCGGATCAGGCCCCTGAGTGGTTTCTGGGGGCCGCCTTCTTGATCAGGGGCGCGGAGTCGCCGAGGGCGTGTTCGCGTGCTTCTCCGCGTCCGAGAACAGCAGGGTCGGCTCGGTGAGGATGTCCCGGTCGGCCTCGGTCTTGTAGATCGCGTCGACGCTGCCGAAGCGGGCCTCGGAGTAGTCGAGGTCCAGCAGCGCCGCGGCCTGCCGGACCGATGGCTCGTCGGGGCCCTCGATCTCCAGGAAGGTGGGGAGCCCGGGCCAGGTGTCGAAGTCGAAGGCGACCTCGCCCAGGCGCCATTCCTCGCGGTAGTTCTCCTGGTAGCGCACCTCCGTGAGGCCGGCGAGGCGCAGGATGTCTGCCGTGGCGTGCGGGTCGGAGACCTCGGTCTCGATCTCCTTGGTGCCGTCGATCCTCGTGCCGTCGGTGACCTGCTTGAGCGTGAGCGTGGAGCGGGTGCCCTCGTCCCGGAGGCGGATCCAGGTCCCGCGCCCGAAGGAGTCGGCCTCGAAGATCCTTCGGGTGAGGAGCGTGCGGGGGAAGGCTTGGACGGCTCCGAGGGTGGTCAGCCTGGCCTGGAGGGCGGCGGGGTCGACGGCCAGGAACTTCGCCTCGTACTCGTGCTCCACGGGGTCCTCTCTGAGAAGTGGGCGGTGGGGATGGCCGGTTGGGCTGCGCTGAGCGACAGGTTTCTTGAATTGCGTTCGGAGCACACCATCGTGCGGACGAGATCGTCTCGCGAGCCATTTTTTCCGGTGGCGGGGATCGGGGGCGGTCCGTCGGCGGACGGCGGCCTCAGGTTTCCGAGTGTGGGTGGCGAGTGGTTCGCTCGTGGCGGTGGGGGTCGAAGAGTTCGCCCGCGATGCCCGCGAGGACCAGGCCCGCGGCGATCAGCAGGCCGTGGGGCAGGAGCAGGCCGGTGGACAGGGCGGCGAGGGCGGCGGTGAGCAGGAGCCAGGCCCGGTGGTGCCGGTACTCGCGCGGGCGGCGTGGGCGGCCGTCGGCGAGGGCGCGTGCGAAATGGGGGTCCTCACGGTGCAGACGGGACGCGATCTCGCTGAGCTGCTGGTCGTCGGGCACGGGCACGTTGCCCCCCTCCGCGTCGGTTGGGGCCCGGGGCCGGGGAGTTGGCTCCAGGCTCGCCCGCAGCGGATGCCGGGCACCATCAGGATTGGTACCCAAAAGCAGCGGTGCCGGATGTGCAGGGAGGGTGTGTGGCCGCGGAGGAAGCGCGGTCTCCGTAGGCTGGGAGAAGATCTGCGTGTCCCGCGAGTCCGCGGGGGCCGACCGGGAAGGACCGCATCGTGATCATCTTCGGTACCAAGGGATACCTCTACCAGCTCGCGATACTGACGCTGGTGTGCGGGCGGTGCGGGAACCCCTCCGCGCACACGCTCAGGAAGCGCGTCAACAAGTTCACGCTGTTCTTCGTGCCGCTGTTCCCGTTCTCGACGAAGTACGCGACCCAGTGCACCTTCTGCGGTGCCGAGCAGCAGGTGTCCAAGGAGCAGGCGGAGCAGCTCCAGGCGCAGGGGGGCATGGGCGGCGGTCCCGGTGCCGGCCCCGGCGGGCAGGCGTACGGGGCGTCGCCGCAGCAGCCGTACCAGCAGCCGTGAGGCCGGACCGGCACCGGCAGCCGTGAGGCGGGACCCGCACCGGCAGCCGTGAGCCGAGCGGTGTCGTACGGACAGCCGTGAGCCGGGCGCCGTAAGCGGCGCCCGGCGGTCTGCGGCCTGCGGTCTGCGGGGTGGCCTTGAGGGGCCTTCCCCGCGCCGGGCGTCAGCCGGTGATCTCGACCTTGCCGTTGCGCTGGTCAGGGGCGTCCGGGTTCTGCGGCGGCTTCGGGCCGGACGTGCCGGTGCCGGCCTTCGCCGTGATGCCCTGGAGCAGGGACGCCAGGTCGACGCCCGTGGTGGAACCCAGCAGTTCCATGCCCTGTGCGACGTTGTCGGCGACGGTGCGGGACAGGCGGCTCGCGCCGTCGGTGGAGATGACCGTCATCTTGTCCACGGCCGAGAGCGGCTCGGACGCCTTGGCCACCACCTGCGGCAGCACCTCGACCAGCATCTGGAGCACGGCCGCGTCGCCGTACCGGTCGAAGGCGTCGGCCTTCTTCTGCATCGCCTCGGCCTCGGCCGCGCCCTTGGCACCGATCGCGGCGGCCTCCGCGTCGCCCTCCAGCCGGACCGCCTCCGCGATCGCCGCGCGCCGGGAACGCTCGGCCTCGCCCTGCTTGAGGCCCTCGATGGCCTCCGCCTCAGCCAGCGCCCCGCGGCGCTGCTTCTCGCCCTCACCGGTGAGCCGGGCCCGCTCGGCCTCGGCCTGGGCCGCCGCGATCCCGGCGGACCGCTCGGCCTCGGCCTGCTTCACCCGCGCCACCCGGCGGGCCTCCGCCTCCTGCTCGGCGGCGTACCGCTGGGCGTCGGCCGGCTTGCGCACCTCGGTGTCGAGCTGGCGGTCCTTGAGCGCGGCCTGCCGCTCGGCGACCTTCTCCTGCTCGGCGAGGATGTCCTGCTGCCGGGCCGCCTCGGCGAGCGGGCCGGCGGCGTTGGCGCGGGCGGACGCCTGGTCGGTCTCGGCCTTGATCTCGGCCTGCTTCAGGTAGAGCGTGCGCTGCGCGACCGCGATCTCCTCCTCGGCCTTCAGCCGCGCCTGCTCCGCCGCCCGCCGGGCCACGGCCTCGGCGATGTCGGCCTCCTGCCGGGCCCGCGCCGCCTCGGGACGGCCGAGGTCCTCCAGGTAGGAGCCCTCGGTGGTGATGTCCTGGATCTGGAAGGCGTCGAGGACCAGGCCCTGCCCGGACAGGCTCGCCTCCGCCTCCTCGGCGACCTGCCCGGCGAACGCGGCCCGGTCCCGGATCACGTCCTCCACCGACATCCGCCCGACGATCGCCCGCAGCGCGCCGGACAGCACCTCCTGCGTGAAGCCGACGATGCCGTCCTGCTGCATCAGGAAGCGCTGCGCGGCGGCGCGGATCGCGTCCTCCGTGCCGCCGACCTTGACGATCGCGACGCCCTCCAGGTTGGCCTTCACCCCGCGCAGCGTCACCGCGCCGCGCACGGCGACCGGGATGTGCCGGGAGGAGAGGTCGAGCGTGAACCGCTGCTGCACGAACGGCACGACGAACACGCCGCCGCCGACCACGACCTTCTGGCCGCTGTTGTCGGTGAAGACCCGGCCGGTCTCGGGGTCGGTGGACTTCTTGCCGCGGCGGCCGGTGACGATGAACGCCTCGCTCGGACCGGCCACCTTGTAGCGGCTGACCACGACGAGTGCGAGCAGCACCAGGAGTACGACGACTCCCAGGACCGCGATGACGACAGGACTCATGGCAACGCCCCCGAATCACACAGAGAGAAGGAGAACAAACAGACGAAGAGGAGAGGTTTGCGTGTTCAGCGGTCCACCGGGCGGACCACGACCGACGTGCCCGTCGGCACCGCCTCGACCCACACCTCGGCGCCCCGCGCGAGCGGCACCGCGCTGCGCGCCGCGCACTTCAGCGGCTGCCCCGCGAGCCGCAGCAGCACCTCGCCGTAGCCCTGCGCCGGGATGGCGGTCACGACCTTGCCGGACGTGCCGAGCAGGTCGTCCGCGCGGGGCGTGGGGGTGCTCTGGTCGCGCATCAGCGCGCGGCTGAAGCGGTACGTCAGCCAGGCGGCGCCCGTGCCCACGACGGTGCCGGCCGCGGTGGCCCCCGCCGGTCCGGTCCAGCCGGTGCCGAGGGCGATGGCGCCACCGAAGCCGGTCATCGCCACGAATCCGGCGACGACCGGCAACGACAGCCACCCCTCCAGGACGCCGTCCAGCGCGCCGTCGAGCACGCCTTCCAACAGTCCGTCGAAGACCAGCGACAGGGCGAGCAGCACAACCCCCGTGATGCCGATTCCGAGAAACCAGGCCATGTGTGCAGTCCCCCTCCCGCCCGTCGCTGACCTCCGGTGAGAAGAATCCTCACACCCGGCGGGGGTGTGCGTCATTGCCGGGTTCCGGCAATCTTTACGCGTTCCTGATGCCGTGCCTTATGCCGTGCCTGATGCGTGCCTGATGCCGTGCTTGATGCGTGCCTGATGCGGTGCCTGATGCCGTGCTGCACTCCGCCCGCGCTTCGTCGGCCCCTGCTGGAACCGGGCCCCGCGCCTGTACTGTCCTTCCTCAAATGGGGACTCATACGGGGAGCGTTCCGAATCAGGTTCCGCAGGGCGACGCGTACGCGCCCATGGTGGTGTGCGGCGACGACGGGCTGGCCCACCGGCTGGCCGCCGAACTGCGCGGCGTCTACGCCGAGCAGGTCACCCTCGTCGTCCCGCCCTCCGGGCGCCGGGTCCGCCAGCCGGTCGTCGGACGGGCCCGGGCGGCGTCGGCGGCGCTGCGGGACATGGTCAGCGCGGCCGTCAACCGCACCGGCAACGGCGAACAGGGCGGCTCGGCCCGCGAACTGGAGGCCTCCGAGCCGACGGAGGACGTGCTCGCGGAAGCCGGGGTGGAACGGGCGGGCGCGCTGGCGCTGGTGTACGACGACGACGAGACCAACATCCGGGCCGCCCTGACGGCCCGCCGGCTCAACCCCCGCGTGCGGCTGGTGCTGCGCCTGTACAACCGCCGTCTGGGCCAGCACATCGAGGCTCTCCTCGACCAGAGCGCCGCGCTGGCGGTCGGTGACGGGCGGCCCCTGCGGACGGACGGCGTCGAGTCGTCCACGACGGTGTTGTCGGACGCCGACACGGCCGCGCCGGCGCTCGCGGCCACCGCGCTCGTCGGCACCAGCAAGATCGTGGAGACGGACGGCCTGCTGCTGCGCGCGGTGGAGCGGAATCCGCCGCTGCCCGGGCAGGTCGCCGACCCCGGTCTGTGCACGCTCGCGCTGCTCTCCGCGACGAGCAACGACCCGGCCGGGGCGGACGGTTCGGAGGACAGCGGCGAAGGGCCGCAGCTGCTGCCGGACGCGGCGGCGGTGCGGGCGGCGACGGGGCGCGGGACCGTGGTCCTGGAGCAGGTGTCGTACTCCGGGCCGTCGCTGCCCGCCGGGCGCGCGAGCGTGCCGCCGTTCGCCGAACTGTTCTCGCGGCGGCTGCGGTGGTCGCTGGCCGGTCTGGCGGCGTGCGTGGTGGCGCTCGCGGTGGCGCTGATGGTGGTCACGGGGGACCACCCGCTGCACGCGACGTATGTGACGCTGCTCGACCTGTTCTCCATCAACGAGCCCGCCCACAACGCGGACAGCGGCCGGCAGGTGCTGCAACTCCTCTCCGGTTTCGTCGGGTTGCTGCTGCTTCCGGTGCTGCTCGCGGCCGTACTGGAGGCCCTGGGGACCTTCCGCACCGCCACCGCGCTGCGGAAGCCGCCGCGGGGACTCGGCGGGCACGTGGTCCTGCTGGGTCTCGGCAAGATCGGTACTCGGGTGCTGACGCGGCTGCGGGAGATGGACATCCCCGTGGTCTGCGTCGAGGCCGACCCCGAGGCGCGCGGGATGGCGACCGCGAGGCGGCTGCGGGTGCCGGTGGTGCTCGGGGACGTCACCCAGGAGGGCGTCCTGGAGGCCGCGAAGATCCACCGGGCGCACTCGCTGCTCGCGCTGACCAGCGTGGACACCACCAACCTGGAGGCGGTGCTGTACGGCCGGTCGGTGCGGTCCGGACTGCGGGTGGTGCTGCGGCTGTACGACGACGACTTCGCGACCGCCGTGTACCGGACCCTGCGGGCCGCCCATCCCGGGGCCCTCACCCGCAGCCGCAGCGTGACGCATCTGGCGGCGCCGTCCTTCGCGGGGGCGATGATGGGCCGCCAGATCCTCGGGGCGATCCCCGTGGAGCGGCGGGTGCTGCTGTTCGCGGCGGTGGAGGTGGCGGGCCATCCGCAGCTGGAGGGGCGGACGGTCGGCGAGGCGTTCCGGGCGGGGGCGTGGCGGGTGCTGGCGCTGGAGGTGGCCGACGGGGTCGCCTCCGGCGAGGGTGAGGCGGACGTGGACGCGGACGTGGAGGGCGAGGTGCGCCGGGGGTCGCGGCTGGTGTGGGAGCTGCCCGACACGTATGTCCTCCGGGGGGAGGACCGGGTGGTGTTGGCGGCCACGCGGCGGGGGCTGGCGGAGTTGCTGGGGCGGCGTACGCGGGAGCGGTTCCCTGGGTAGCGGGGGGGGCGGCGTGTGGGTGGGCGGGTGCAGGGTTCGGCGCCCTCCAGTCCCGTCCAGGGGGCTCCCGCCCCCTGGACCCCCGGCCTTTGCCCACCCACCACCCGACTCGGTTGGGAGAGAAGGGCAGGGCGAAAAGCGTCGGGACGCTACGCGCCCTTCGGCAAGTACCTCTCCGCGAAGTCCAGTTCCAGGCGGACCTGCTTGATGCGTTCGTCGACGACCAGGGAGCCGTGGCCCGCGTCGTAGCGGTAGATCTCGTGGAGCGCGCCGCGGGCCTCCAGGCGCTGGACGTAGTTCTCGACCTGGCGGATCGGGCAGCGCGGGTCGTTGACCCCGGCCGAGATGTAGACGGGGGCCTTGACGTCGTCGACGTAGGTCAGCGGGGAGGACGCCTCGAAGCGGTCGGGGACCTCCTCGGGGGTGCCGCCCAGCAGGGTGCGGTCCAGGGCCTTCAGGGCCTCCATCTCGTCGTGGTACGCGGTGACGTAGTCGGCGACCGGGACGGCGGCGATGCCCAGGGCCCATGCGTCGGGCTGGGTGCCGATGCCGAGGAGCGTGAGGTACCCGCCCCAGGAGCCGCCGGTGAGGATCAGACGGCCGGGGTCGGCGAGGCCGGACGTGACCGCCCACTCGCGCACCGCCTCGATGTCCTCCAGCTCGATGAGGCCCACCCGGTGCTTGAGGGCGTCGGTCCAGGCACGTCCGTACCCGGTGGAGCCCCGGTAGTTGACGCGGACCACCGCGTACCCGTGGTCCACCCAGGCGGCCGGGCCGGCGGCGAAGGAGTCGCTGTCGTGCCAGGTCGGGCCGCCGTGGATGTCGAAGACCGTCGGGAGCGGGCCGGTCGCGCCGGCGGGCTTCTGGACCAGGGCGTGGATGCGGCCGCCGGGGCCGTCCACCCACACGTCCTCCACCGGGACCGAGCGCGGCGACTTCATGCCGGGCGGGTCCAGGACGACGCCGCCGGTGGTGGAGCGGACGGCGGAGGGCTCGGCGGCGGAGGACCACAGGTACTCCACGGCGCCGTCCGGGCGGGCCGTCGCCCCGGAGACGGTGCCCGCGGGCGTCTCGATCTCCGTCAGCTCGCGCTGCGCGAGGTCGTAGCGGAACAGCTCGCTGCGGGCCTCGAAGCCGTGCACGATCAGCAGGGCGCCGCCGTCCGGGAACCACTCGGCGCTGACGTCGCCCGGCAGCTCCAGGGCGAGGTCGGTCTGCTCCCCCGTCGCGACGTCCCACACCAGCGGCTCCCAGCGGCCCCGGCGCTGGTGGCCGATGAGCAGCCGGGTGTCGCCGTCGACCGGCGCGAAGCCCAGGACCTCCAGGCCCAGCTCCTCCTCGCCGCCCTCCGTGTCGTCCAGCTCCGCGACCGTCGTGCCGTCGGGGCGCAGGACGCGCAGCGCGGAGTGCATCGCGTCGCCGTGCTCGGTGTGCTCGATGGCGATCAGCGAACCGTCGTGGGAGAGGTCGCCGACGCCCGCGGACTCGCGGTGGCGGTAGATCTCCGCCGGGTCGGCGCCGTCCCCGCGCGCCACGTGGATGGTCGTGCCCCCCTCGTCGGTGGAGCGGCCGACCACCGCCGTACGCCCGTCGCGGCCGAGGGCGAGGCCCGCCGGGTAGGAGGGGTCGAGGCCCGGCACCGCCGCCTCGTCCGGGCCGCCCGCGAAGGGCTGGCGGCGCCAGACGCCGAACTCGTCGCCGTCCTTGTCGTCGAACCACCAGATCCAGTCGCCGTCGGGCGAGAGCACGCCGTCCGTCGTGCCGTTGGGCCGGTCGGTGACCTGGCGCTGGTCACCGGAGGAGCGGTCCCAGGCGTACAGCTCGTAGGTCCCCGTCGCGTTCGACACGAACAGGGAGCGGTCCGGGGCGTCCTCGGCCCAGTCGGGGAGGGAGACCCTGGGCGCCCGGAAGCGCTTCTCCCACTCGGGCATCTGCTCGGCCTGCGTCTGCCGCTCGTCCGACGGAACGGACCCGTTGCTCTCAGTCATGGCCCCATACTGCCCCGACCTGCCGACATCGCGCAGACGGGATCCCCAGCCTGTGGACAACCCCGCCCGTCCGCCCGCCGGCCCGCGCGTTTTCCACAGCCCCGAGGCGGGGCCGCGCGGGCCCGCCCCGTACCGTGGAGGGCGTGTACCGGTTTCTGCTGACGCCCCGATGGTGGGGGATCAACGTCTTCGTCGTCCTGGCCATCCCGTTCTGCATCTTCATGGGTTCCTGGCAGCTGGGCCGCTTCGAGGACCGGGTGCAGGACCACGAGACCGCGTCCACGCAGCACGAGGAGGCCCGCCGGGACGCGCCGCGCCCGCTGGACGCGCTGCTGCCCCTGGACAAGTCGACGGTCGGCAGGCAGACCACCGTCACCGGCCGGTACGACGACCAGCTGCTCGTCCCCGAGCGCAAGCTCGACGACCGGGAGGGCTACTACGTCCTCACGCTGCTGCGCACCGACGAGGGCCGCGCGCTGCCGGTCGTCCGCGGCTGGCTGCCGGGCGAGCCGGACCCGGCGAAGGCCCCGGCCCCGCCCGCCGGCGAGGTCACCGTCACCGGGGCGCTCCAGGCCCCGGAGTCCCCGGGCGGCAACGGCGTCAGCGGACGCTCCGGCTGGCCCGCCGGACAGACCGGCTCGATCAGCGCGTCGACGCTGCTGAACCTGGTGCCCTACGACGTGTACGACGCGTGGGTCACGCTGAACAGCGGCGACTCCGGGATGCGGGCGGTGCCGGTCAGCGAGCCGCAGAACAGCGGCCTCGACCTGAAGGCGTTCCAGAACCTCGGCTACACCGCCGAGTGGTTCGCCTTCGTGGGCTTCGTGATCTTCATGTGGTTCCGGCTGCTGCGCCGCGAGACCGAGCTGGCCCGGGACGCGCAGCTGGGCCTCGCCGTGCCCGAGGCACGGGAGGAGGCCGGGCCCGCCGGGGAAGAGACCGAGCGAGAGGCTCGGCCCAGCCCGACCGGCGCCTGACGGCGGCCGAGCAGCTCCTCCGCCGTCCCAGGGCGTCTCCCGCCTAGGACTCCGTGCCGGGCAGCACGCCCGTCCAGTAGACGGTGCCGACGCAGGCGTTGGCCACCTTGGCCGTCGCCGAGCCCGATCCGCCCTCCGGGGTGTACGTCACCGAGACGCTGCCGTCGGCCGGTCCGTCCTCGGTGAGCAGCTGGGTCGTCGGGCCCGCCTCGGCACCCCCCGTGGAGGATCCGCCCGCGGCGGTCGTGTCCCCCGTGGGCGAGGGGTCGGGCGAGGGCTCGCCGGTGCTGCCCCCGGTGGAGCCGCCCGGGGTCGGACAGGTCTCCGAGGGCACCCAGGCGAACTGCACCTCGTACCCGGCGGCCGGCGCCAGGGTCAGCGCCGGGGCCTCCAGGGACGGGTCGGGCAGTCCGGCCGCGGCGTCGCCCGCCACGTGCCGTGCGGTGCCGATCCTGGAGGCGTCCGCCGCTCCCAGCGAGGCGGTGACGACGCTGCCGGGGCCGGTGACGGTGCAGCCGTCCGAGGAGACGTTGGTGACGCGGAACGAGCCGTAGACCACGCCCGCGGAGTCCGGCTCGGCGATGCTGGCCACGGCCGGCCCGAGCTGCTGCGACGAGCACACCGGGACGTCGGCCGCGACGCTGGGCGAGGGGGCCGTGCCGGGCGCCGAGCCCGTGGCCGCGCCGCTCTGCTCGCCCTCGGGCGTCTTCTCGGGGTCGGTGCGGTCCTTGTCCTCGGCGGCGCCCGGGGACCCTACGACGCCGCTCTGGCCGCCGGCCGGGTCCTTGCCCTGGGAGGCGCCGCCCTGGGCCTGCGAGGCGTTGCCCGCGACGGACGGGTCGGCGCCCGGGCCGGTGGTGTTGGAGACGTGCACGAGGGCGGGGACCGCGGTGCCGATGAAGAGGGCCGCGGCGGCCATCCCGACGACGGCCTGGCGCTTGCGGGCGCGCCGGGCGGGTACCGCGCGGCGCAGGTGGTCCAGGGTGCCGTCGCTCGGCTCGATGTCCTGGACGGCCTGCTGCAGCATCCGCCGCAGTGCGGGTTCGTCGGCGTCGAGTCCGTCCTGCCCTCGCGGGCCGGGGCCCTGGTCGGCGGGGCCGTGGTTCACAGTTCGGTTCCCAGCGTGCGTGTTCTTCGGCTGCTCTTGTCGGGCCGGCCCGTCCGGCGCGGGCCGTTCCCGGGGTACGCCCTCGTCCGGCGGCGCACTCACGTCCGGCGCACCCTGTTCGCTCGGCGCGTCCTCTTCGCTCGGTGCGCCCTCTTCGCTCGGCGAGCCCGGTTCGCTCGGCGGGCCCGCTTTACTGAGCGCGCCCTCCGCACTTGGCGCGCCCTCCTCACTCAGCGCGCCATCCGCACTCACCGCCCCTTCGTCCCGCGGCGGACTCACCTCGCGCGGCGCGCCCTCGTCGCCCGGCGCGCCCTCGTCCCGCGGCACGTGCCTGTCGCCGTCGCTCATACCGGTGCCTCCATGGCCACCCTGAGCGCCGCGATGCCGCGAGATCCGTACGCCTTGACCGAGCCGAGGGATATGCCGAGCGTCTCGGCGACCTGTGCCTCGGTCATGTCGGCGAAGTAGCGCAGGACCAGGACCTCGCGCTGGCGGCGCTGGAGTCCCTTCATCGCCTTGATCAGGGAGTCGCGCTCCAGCTGGTCGTAGGCGCCCTCCTCCGCGCTCGCCATGTCCGGCATCGGTTTGGAGAGCAGTTTGAGGCCCAGGATGCGGCGGCGCAGCGCCGAACGCGACAGGTTGACGACGGTCTGGCGCAGATACGCCAGGGTCTTCTCCGGGTCGCGGACGCGTTTGCGCGCGGAGTGCACGCGGATGAAGGCCTCTTGGACGACGTCCTCGCAGGAGGCGGTGTCGTCGAGGAGGAGGGCGGCGAGGCCGAGCAGCGACCGGTAGTGCGCCCGGTACGTCTCGGTGAGGTGGTCGACGGTGGTACCCGCCGCCACCGTGTCGTCCGCGCCGTCGCGCTGGTTCGATATGCGGGCCGGCCGCGCTGCTGGCATCGGCGCGATCACCGGCATGCCACCGGCCGGACCGGCCACACGGGGGCGGACTGACCGGCCGGGGGCCCGCACAGCGGGGCCACGTGTCGATGCGGTGAATTCGAGAACCTCTGCCACGCCTGTTGGACACGTCCACCCCCGTGAGGGTTGTACGTGCCGGGCGTCACGTTCCCGTGTCGGTCCTGTCCGTCGGGCAGCCGCCCGGCTGACGGTGCGTCATACGCCCTCATCGTCCGCTCTTCCCCTATGTCCCATGTGAACGGACGTCCCCACGCCCGCCCTCGGCGTCCCCACGCCGACCCATGCGTCTGAGCGCCCCCTAAGGGGTGACCGCAAAGACGCTCCCCGCCCTCCGCACGGTTGCGGAGGGCGGGGAGGAAATCCTCTGACGGCACAGGTGCCGGGTACAAGTAGTCCGGACCAACTTCCGGATCACATCTCGTTCATGGATCCTACAAAGGAAATACACGTTGGCCAGGGGGTTTGGACCCTCTGATGGGGATTCAGGCGTACTCGGCAGCGACCAGCTCCGCGATCTGCGCGGTGTTCAGCGCGGCGCCCTTGCGCAGATTGTCCCCGCAGACGAAGAGTTCCAGCGCGGTCGGGTCGTCCAGCGCGCGCCGCACCCGGCCGACCCAGGTGGGGTCGGTGCCGACGACGTCGGCGGGGGTGGGGAACTCCCCCGCGGCCGGGTTGTCGAAGAGGACGACGCCGGGCGCGGTGGCCAGGATCTCGCGGGCCCGGTCGACCGTGACCTCGCCCTCGAACCGGGCGTGCACGGTGAGGGAGTGGGTGGTGACCACGGGGACCCGGACGCACGTCACCGCCACCGGGAGGTGCGGCAGTCCGAGGATCTTGCGGGACTCGTCCCGCACCTTCATCTCCTCGGACGACCAGCCGTCCTCGCGCGGCGATCCGGCCCACGGTACGACGTTCAGCGCGACCGGCTCCGGGAACGGCCCGGTGTCGTCGCCGACGGCCCGCCGCACGTCGCCGGGGTGCGTCCCCAGCTCGGTGCCGGCCACCAGGGACAGCTGGCGGCGCAGCGTGTCCACGCCGTCCCGGCCGGCCCCGCTCACCGCCTGGTAGGAGGAGACGACCAGCTCGCGCAGCCCGAACTCGGCGTGCAGCGCGCCCATCGCCACGATCATGGACAGCGTCGTGCAGTTGGGGTTGGCGACGATGCCGCGCGGCCGCATCCGTACCGCGTGCGGGTTGACCTCGGGCACGACGAGCGGCACGTCCGGGTCCATCCGGAACGCGCCGGAGTTGTCGACGACCACCACGCCCTTGGCGGCGGCGATCGGCGCCCACCGCGCGGAGACCTCGTCGGGCACGTCGAACATGGCGACGTCGACGCCGTCGAAGGCCTCCTCGGTGAGCGCCATGACCTCGACCTCCTCGCCGCGCACGGCCAGCTTGCGGCCGGCCGAGCGCGGCGAGGCGATCAGGCGGATCTCGCCCCAGACGTCCGCGTGCTGGGACAGGATCGTGAGCATGACCGTGCCGACGGCACCGGTGGCTCCCACGACGGCGAGCGTGGGCCGCCCGTCCCGTCCGGTGTGGGACATCAGCGGCCGGTGCCCCCGTAGACGACTGCCTCGTCGCTGTCGGAGTCGAGTCCGAAGGCGGAGTGCACGGCGCGCACGGCCTCGTTCACGTCGTCCTTGCGGGTGACGACCGAGATGCGGATCTCGGAGGTCGAGATCAGCTCGATGTTCACCCCGGCGTCGGAGAGCGCGGTGAAGAAGTCGGCGGTGACGCCCGGGTGGCTCTTCATGCCGGCGCCGACCAGGGAGATCTTGCCGATCTGGTCGTCGTAGCGCAGGGAGTCGAAGCCGATGCCGGCGCGGTTCTTCTCCAGCGCGTCGATGGCCTTGCGGCCCTCGGACTTCGGCAGGGTGAAGGAGATGTCCGTCAGGCCGGTGGAGGCGGCGGAGACGTTCTGCACGACCATGTCGATGTTGACCTGGGCGTCCGCGATCGCGCGGAAGATCGCGGCGGCCTCGCCCGGCTTGTCCGGCACGCCGACGACCGTGACCTTGGCCTCCGAGGTGTCGTGTGCGACTCCGGAGATGAGGGCCTGCTCCACCTGCTTTTCCCCTTGCTTGATCGGCTCGCTGCTGACCCACGTGCCCTGGAGTCCGCTGAAGCTGGACCGGACGTGGATCGGGATGTTGTACCGGCGGGCGTACTCCACACAGCGGTGGAGGAGCACCTTGGAACCGCTGGCGGCGAGCTCCAGCATGTCCTCGAAGGAGATCCAGTCGATCTTCTTCGCCTTCTTCACGACGCGCGGGTCGGCGGTGAACACGCCGTCGACGTCGGTGTAGATCTCGCAGACGTCCGCGTCGAGCGCGGCGGCGAGGGCGACGGCCGTGGTGTCGGACCCGCCGCGGCCCAGCGTGGTGATGTCCTTGCTGTCCTGGCTGACGCCCTGGAAGCCGGCCACGATGGCGACGTTGCCCTCGTCCACCGAGGTCTTGATGCGCCCCGGGGTGACGTCGATGATCCGGGCCTTGTTGTGGACCGAGTCGGTGATGACTCCGGCCTGGCTGCCGGTGAACGACTGGGCCTCGTGGCCCAGGTTTTTGATCGCCATGGCCAGCAGCGCCATGGAGATACGCTCTCCGGCGGTCAGCAGCATGTCGAGTTCGCGCCCGGCAGGGATCGGGGAAACCTGCTCGGCGAGATCGATCAGCTCGTCCGTCGTGTCGCCCATCGCGGAAACGACGGCGACCACCTGGTTGCCGTTCTTCTTCGCTTCCACGATCCGCTTGGCGACGCGCTTGATGCCCTCGGCATCGGCTACGGAGGAGCCTCCGTACTTCTGCACGACAAGGCCCACGTGCGCTCCTCGCTCAATCCGTCTCTTTCCGCACGTACGTATATGTACTGCGGTCGGCTCATTTTACCGAGCGTCCGGGTTTCGCCTCTGCGGTATCGCATGGTGAGACCCGGGTACTCGCTCAGGCTGGCTCATGCCCAACCGGAGACGGGTCACTCGGGAAAGTGCGGCGTGTCACACGTTCACAAGTATCTTTGGGTTCCGTAAAACCCGCACCCGGGACCCCTCGCGGGCCCAGTGGCTCAGGCTTCCGGCCGGACCGCGGTGACGAACGCCGACCAGGAGGCGGGCGAGACCTGGAGCTCCGGGCCGGGGTGGGTGGACTTGGAGTCGCGGATGTGGACGGGGTCGGCGAGGGCGATCTCGACGCACGCGCCGCCCTCGTTGTCGCTGTAGCTCGACTTGAACCACTTCAGCTGATCACTCACGCCGGGCCACCGTCCGCTCGATGAAGCGGGCCGTCTCGTCGGGGTCGAGAGCCCGCGTGCGGATCATGCTTAACCGCTCGGTGACGCGGCTGACAACACCCGGGTCGGCCGAAAGTTCGCTGGCGAACGCGCCCTCCATGAAGGCCAGTCGTTCGTGGTCCCGCCCCTCCACCAGCACCATCGGCCCCATGAGGGCATCGCTGAAGGCCTGTGCGAAGGGGAGCACCTGCAAGACGACGTTGCGCATACGGGAGGCCTCCAGCAGGCGCAGTAGCTGGGCCTCGTCCACCAACGGGCTGCGCAGCACGGCCTCGTAGATGACGAAGCTGAGCCCCACGGGCGGCTTTGGCCCGGTGAGGATCGCCTGCCGTTCCATCCGGGCCGTGACCCGCTCCGCCACGGTCTCCTCGTCCAGGGGCGGGATGCGGTTGTCGATCAGTGCTTGCGCGTAGGTCCGCGTCTGCAACAGGCCTGGGACGAGGGCGACCTCGTACCACCACAGGCTCGTCGCCTCCCGCTCCCGCTCGATGAAGTCGACCGCCCGCGCGGAGTACCGCTCCCGGCGGACGTACTCCTTCGCCGCGCTCAGCATGCCCTGGGCGCCGCAGAGTTCGTCCGCGATGTCGAGGAGGCGGGGTGAGGGCATCCGTACGCCGCGTTCCATGGACGAGATGGTCTCGGGGGCGTAGTTGGCGGCGGCCGCCAGGGCCTCGCGGCTGACGTTGGCGAGGGTGCGCCAGCGTCTGATCTGGTTGCCGCTGTAGCACCAGGCCGCGGGTGGCCGGGAGTTGTCGTTCGGTACCGGCACAGCGTCCACCTCCGGCAAGTCGTGGACTACCGAGGGTATAGACGACGGTGGCCGTGTGTGACCGGGACGGGTGAGCTCGTCACTTCACCGGACGCAGCCCCAGCGGGCCCGCGATCTCCTCCACCATGACCCGGCCGGCCTCGGTCTCCAGGGTGTCGTCGCCGAGGTCCTCGTCGGTGTCCAGGCCGTCGAGGGCGGCGAGGGGCTGGTTGAGGCGGACGTGGGCGACGATCGACTGGAGGGCGCGCAGGGTGGCGGAGGCGGTGGAGCCCCAGTTGGAGAAGTAGGAGAACTGCCACCACCACAGGGCCTCCGTGGTGCGGCCGGCCTTGTAGTGGACCATGCCGTGGCGGAGGTCGGTGATGACGTCGGTGAGGTCGTCCGAGATACGGGCCGGGACGGGGGCCTTGCGCGGCTCGTAGGGGTCGAAGACCTCGGAGTAGACGTCGACGGGGTCGAGGATGCGGGCCAGGTTCTCGCGGAGTTCGTCCACGTCCAGCTCCGGGCCCGGGTCGGGCTCGTAGCGCTCGTCGGGGACGATGTCCTCGTGGGCGCCCAGGCGGCCGCCGGCCAGCATGAGCTGGGAGACCTCCAGGAGGAGGAAGGGGACGGCCGAGTCCGGTTCGTCGCCCTTGGCCACTTCCGTGACCGCGACCAGGAAGCTTTCGATCTGGTCCGCGATCTGGACCGCGAAGTCGTCGGGGTTCTGGTTGGTCGCGTGCAGCGTGGCGTCAGACATCTAGGAGTCGTCTCCCCTCGAAGGCGCGGCCGAGGGTCACCTCGTCCGCGTATTCCAGGTCGCCGCCCACCGGGAGGCCGCTGGCCAGGCGGGTGACCTTGAGGCCCATGGGCTTGATCATGCGGGCGAGGTACGTGGCCGTGGCCTCGCCCTCCAGATTCGGGTCCGTGGCCAGGATCAGCTCCGTCACCGTGCCGTCGGCCAGGCGGGCCAGCAGCTCACGGATGCGGAGATCGTCGGGGCCGACCCCGTCGATCGGGCTGATCGCGCCGCCGAGCACGTGGTAGCGCCCGCGGAACTCACGGGTGCGCTCGATGGCGACGACGTCCTTGGGCTCCTCCACCACGCAGATGACGGCGGGGTCGCGCCGGGGGTCGCGGCAGATGTTGCACTGCTCCTCCTGCGCGACGTTCCCGCAGGTCGCGCAGAAGCGGACCTTGGCCTTCACTTCCATGAGGGCCTGGGCGAGCCGTCGTACGTCGGTCGGTTCCGCCTGGAGGACGTGGAAGGCGATCCGCTGCGCGCTCTTGGGACCGACGCCGGGCAGCCGCCCCAGCTCGTCGATGAGGTCCTGGACCACGCCTTCGTACAACGGACTGCCGTCCTTCCTGAGGTTCCTGCACTACGTACGGTAGATGGCTTCCGCCGGTCTGAGAAAGGCGAACTCAGAAAGGCAGACCGGGGATGCCGCTGCCGCCGCCCATGCCCTGGGCGAGGGGGCCCAGCTTCTCCTGCTGGAGGGTCTGCGCGTTCTCGTTGGCCGCCTGGACCGCGGCGACGACCAGGTCGGCGAGGGTCTCGGTGTCCTCGGGGTCCACCGCCTTCGGGTCGATCACGAGGCCGCGCAGCTCGCCGGAGCCGGTCACCGTCGCCTTCACCAGGCCGCCGCCCGCCTGGCCCTCGACCTCGGTCTGGGCCAGTTCCTCCTGGGCCCGGGCGAGGTCCTGCTGCATCTTCTGGGCCTGCTGGAGCAACTGCTGCATGTTGGGCTGGCCACCACCGGGGATCACGTTCAGCTCCTGTCGCTACGGCTCGTCGCGGTTTTTCCCGTTCGGCACGAGCCTACGTGGTCCGGGCGGCCCTCGCCCCAGCACTCTTTCGAGTGATGTCGCCCGAGTCCTATACCTGATCAAGGCCCACGTACGGGCGGAAAGGCGGCGGAAGCCACGGTTTCGCCACCCATTGGGCGGTAGGAAGGGTTCCGCGCATCAGCGGACGGTGAGCAGTAGCAGTAGGGAGTGCGGGGTGGGTCAGCCGGAGAGGCAGCCCGAGGGGCCGCCGCAGGACGGGCGGGGCGGACAGGGGGCGGCCGGACCGTGGCCGGGCGACCTGGCCGGGCGGGCGTTTCCGCTCGGTGACTGGGCGCTGCCAGCCGACCGGCTGGACGAGCTGTACCGGTGGGTGGAGCGGGGTGCGCTGGACACGGCCGCCTGGTATCTGGCGGACCGGGTGTGGAAGCGGCGGGGCGCGGTGCTGCTGCGGTGCGGGGCGGCGGTGGGGGCGGTCGCTGGGGCGGCGCTGCCGCTGCTCGACATGTCCGGGGTGGTGGGAGGGGTCGCTCCCTGGGGGTATCTGGCGCTGCTGTTCGCGGTGGCGTGCGTGGCCGGGGACCGGTACTTCGGGGTGACGTCCGGGTGGATGCGGGACGTGGCGACGGCGCAGGCGGTGCAGCGGCGGCTCCAGATGCTCCAGTTCGACTGGGCGTCGGAGAGCGTGCGGGAGGTGCTGGGGCCGGCGGACGGGACGGCGAGCGAGGCGGCGGAGCGGTGTCTGCTGGTGCTGCGGCGGTTCTCGGAGGACGTGACGGAGCTGGTGCGGGCGGAGACGGCGGACTGGATGGTGGACTTCCGGTCCGGGGCGGCGCCGCTGGGGTTGCAGTCCGGGGCGGGGGGCTGGGCGGGCGGTTCGCGGTCCTCGGAGGCGGGGGTGGTGGGGCCGGGGCGGTTCTCGGCGCCGGCGAACGGGGCTCGGCCGAACATGCCTCGGCAGCGGCCGCCGGAGCCGCGGTGACGTGTCCCTGGGGATGCGGTGAGGTCGGGTGCGGTGAGGTCGGGTGCGGTGAGGTCGGCTGATCGGTGACCCGCGTTGCGGTGGGCCGGGGGTGGGTGTCGTGGCCCGGCGTTGCGGGGTGCCGCTGCGCCCACCCGTGCCGCCCCAGCGGCACGACTGCCCGCAGCTACGGGGGGGTGTGGCTGGTCGGTACGACCGCCGCAGACTGGTGGGGCTACTGGCGGGTGTACGTCAGGGTTTCGCCCGTGGTTGGGTTCGTGCGTTCCAGGGTGTTGTTCGGGAGCAGGGTGAGTTGGGTGGGGGCGCCGGGGGTGCAGGTGGTGGAGGGGCCCGTCGTCACCGTGGAGGGGCCCAGCGTCACCGGGCCCTCGGAGGCCGGGGTGTCGGTGAGGGCGGCCTCGAAGACGCAGTGATAGGTGCCGTTGCCCGCGGGGCCGTCGGCGGTGAGGGACAGGACCGTGTCGCCGACCTCGCCCTGCCGGACGCTCAGCGTGCGGGTGTGGGTCCCCGACGCGTTGTCGATCGTGGTGGCCCAGGTGCCGAGGTAGCCCGCCGGGATCGGGCCGTCGCCGGCCGGCTGGACCGAGCCGTCCGTGCCCCGGGACGCGGAGACCGTCGGCGTCGGTGAGGGTCCGCCGTCGGCCCGGCCGTCGTCGCCGCCCCCGCTCATCAGGGCGTAGACCGAGCCGCCCGCGCCGAGCGCGACCACGAGGGCCACGACGATCAGCAGCGCGGTGGAGCGGCGGCTGCGGGGCGGGGCGTACGGCTGCGCGTACGGCGGGGGCCCGTAGGGCGGGGTCGGGCCGGCGCCGTACGGGTGCGGGTGGTGGCCGGGCGGCGGCGGGGCGTTCCAGGCGGGAGCGGCGTACCCGTGGTCCGGCGGGGGTGTGGGGGGCGGGGTCTGGCCCGCGACCAGGGTCGGCAGGTGGTTCAGCGGAGCGGTCCCTCCCCCGCCGCCGCTGCCCGGCTCGCGCGGCGGCGGAGGCCCCGCCACCGCGGTCCGCGGGGCCGGACCGGTGCCGCCCGGCGACTCCGGGTTCTCCGTGTCCAGGAGCCGTACGGCGTGCCTGCCGAGCTGGGCGACCAGGGCGCCGGGCAGCCACGGGTCCCGGGAGCGGCCGTCGCCGACGGTGTCCTGCGCGCCGGTGCGCTCCAGGACCTCGGCGAGGCCGGGGCGCGCGGCGGGGTCCTTGCGCAGGCAGTCGCGCACCAGGTCGGCGATGCCCTCGGGCAGGGCGTCCAGGTCGGGCTCCTCCTGCGCGATGCGGAACATCAGCGCGTGCACGCCGCTGTCGGCGGTGCCGAAGGGCAGCTCGCCGGTGGCGGCGTAGGCGAGGACGGAACCGAGGCAGAAGACGTCGCAGGCGGGGGTGATCCGGTCGCCGCGGACCTGCTCCGGCGCCATGAAACCGGGCGAGCCGACGAGCGCCCCGGTGCGGGTGAGCCCGCCGTCGGTGACCGTCTGGAGGGCCCGCGCGATGCCGAAGTCGATGACGCGGGGCCCGTCGATGGTGACGAGCACGTTGGACGGCTTGAGGTCGCGGTGGACGATCCCGGCGGCGTGGATGTCCTGGAGGGCGTGCGCCAGACCGGCGCCCAGGATGCGGACCGACCGCTCGGGCAGCGCCCCGTGGTCGTGGCCGACGACCTGCTGGAGGCTGGGGCCGGCGACGTACCCGGTGGCGACCCACGGCACGGGGGCCTCGGTGTCGGCGTCCAGCACGGGCGCGGTCCACAGACCGCCGACCCGGCGCGCGGCGCCGACCTCCTGCCGGAAGCGCTCCCGGAACTCCTCCAGCGCGGCCAGCTCCTCGCGGACCAGCTTCACGGCGACCGTGCGCCCGCGGTCCGAGCGGGCCAGGTAGACGCGGCCCATGCCCCCCGCGCCCAGCCGCGCCAGCAGCCGGTACGCCCCGATCCTCCGCGGGTCCCCGTCCCCCAGCTCCTGCATGCCGCCGCCTTCCCCCGAACGTGCGCAACGGACCGAGGATAGTGCGGGCACGCACCCGCGCGCGGGGGTCTTGCCGGGGACGGGTACGCGCTCGTCGACGAGCTGTCGACAACCTGTCGTGGAAAGCCGCGGACCGCAGACAGGACGCCGATTCCGTTTCCGCATCGCGGACATCTACCCTCGGCCGCATGACTCCCGAGCCCCACCTCCAGGCCGGCGCCGCCGTGAAGGCCGCGGACCGCGCGCACGTCTTCCACTCCTGGTCCGCCCAGGAGCTCATCGATCCGCTCGCCGTCGCCGGCGCCGAGGGGTCGTACTTCTGGGACTACGAGGGCAAGCGCTACCTCGACCTCGCCAGCGGCCTCGTCTACACCAACATCGGCTACCAGCACCCCAAGGTGGTCGCCGCGATCCAGGAGCAGGCGGCGCGGATGACGACGTTCGCGCCCGCGTTCGCCGTCGAGGCGCGCTCGGAGGCGGCCCGGCTGATCGCCGAGCGGACGCCCGGCGACCTGGACAAGATCTTCTTCACCAACGGCGGCGCCGACGCCGTGGAGCACGCCGTGCGCATGGCCCGGCTGCACACCGGCCGGCCGAAGGTGCTGTCGACGTACCGCTCGTACCACGGCGGCACCCAGCAGGCGGTCAACCTCACCGGCGACCCGCGCCGCTGGGCCTCCGACAGCGGCACCGCCGGTGTCGTGCACTTCTGGGGGCCCTTCCTGTACCGCTCGCGCTTCTACGCCGAGACGGAGGAGCAGGAGTGCGCGCGGGCGCTGGAGCACCTGGAGACGACGATCGCCTTCGAGGGCCCGGCGTCCGTCGCCGCGATCGTGCTGGAGACGGTCCCGGGCACGGCCGGGATCATGATGCCGCCGGCCGGTTACCTCGCCGGGGTCCGGGAGATCTGCGACAAGTACGGGATCGTCTTCGTGCTCGACGAGGTCATGGCGGGCTTCGGGCGCACCGGCACCTGGTTCGCGGCCGACCTGTACGACGTCGTGCCCGACCTGATGACCTTCGCCAAGGGCGTGAACTCGGGCTACGTGCCGCTGGGCGGCGTCGCCATCTCCGCGAAGATCGCCGAGACCTTCGCCGAGCGGCCCTACCCGGGCGGTCTGACCTACTCCGGGCACCCGCTGGCCTGCGCGGCGGCCGTCGCCACCATCAACGTGATGGCCGAGGAGGGCATCGTCGAGCACGCGGCGCGCCTCGGCGCCGAGGTCGTCGAGCCGGCCCTGCGGGAGCTGGCCGAGCGGCACCCGAGCGTGGGCGAGGTGCGCGGCACCGGCATGTTCTGGGCGCTGGAGCTGGTGAAGAACCGGCAGACCCGGGAGCCGCTGGTGCCCTACAACGCGACCGGGCAGGCGGCCACCCCGATGTCGGCGTTCGCCGCGTCCGCCAAGTCCCACGGCGTGTGGCCCTTCGTGAACATGAACCGCACGCACGTGGTGCCGCCGTGCAACATCTCGGAGGCCGAGCTGAAGGAGGGCCTGGCGGTCCTCGACACGGCACTGTCCGTGGCGGACGAGTACACCGAGTAGTACCCGGGGGCCGGGCCGGAAGGTCCCTGCCCGCAAGCGGGCAGGAGGGGGCGCCGGCGCGTAAGGTGGCGTGCTCGTACACCGTAGACATGTGTGCGAGCCCGCCCCCGGCCCGCACGCCCCCGCCCGTGACGAGGAGACGCCCGCCCATGCCCGGCCCCAGCGGCACCGGTGCCGTCACGCGCAGCACCCTGCGGCAGCAGATCGCCGACGCGCTCCGCGACGAGGTGCTGGCCGGGCGGCTCCAGCCGGGGCAGGAGTTCACCGTCAAGGAGATCGCCGAGCAGTACGGCGTGTCCGCGACGCCCGTGCGCGAGGCCCTGGTCGACCTGTCCGCGCAGGGACTGCTGGACGCCGACCACCACCGGGGCTTCCGGGTCCACGAGTACTCGGTGGACGACTTCCGCGGCATGATCGAGGCCCGCAGCCTCGTGACCGACGGGATGTTCCTGGCCCTGGCCGGGGAACCGGGGGGCGGCCCCGACCCGGACGACCCGCGGGTCTCCGCCGCCCTCGCCGGGGTGCGGCGCCGCGGCGAGGAGGCCCAGCGCGCCGCCGCGGCCGGGGACCTGACCGTCCTCATCGGCTACGACCTGCGGTTCTGGCGCGAGCTGGCCGTCCTGTTCGGCAATCCGTACCTCTCCGACTTCCTGCACCGGCTGCGCGTGCAGTCCTGGGTGTGCACCGTGCAGCACCTGCGCCGGCTCAGCGAGCTGCGCGGCGCCCTGTGGTCGGGGCACACCGAGCTGGTCGACGCGCTCGCCCGCCGCGACGTACCGGGCGCGCGGGCGCTGGTGCACGCCTACAACGCCCACTCGCTCGCCCTCATCGAGCGGCTCACGGGGCGATGACCATCGCCCGGCGTGTCGTGGTCGGGGCTCAGGTGGGTATGGGACCTGCACGCGACACGCACCGACTACGCTTCCCTGACCGCTGACCGCCGTGCTGTGTGAGGAGCCCTCTTTTGGCCTGTGACCTGTGGCTGGTACCGCTCGTCGACGTCTTGTGCCACACGCCGGACAACCCGTTCGCCGAAGAACTCGCGCAATACGACAAGGTGCTCGCCGAGGCCGGGCTGCCGCCGGTGCCGGTGTACCAGTACATGCCGGGGCTCACCGGCGAGGTCGGGCCGGTGGCCGGGTTCGACTACGACGCGCTGCACTTCCTGCGCCGGGCACACCTGCTCCAGGTGTGCGGACTGCCGGTGACGCCGGTGGACGAACTCGGCGGCGACTACGAGCAGTTGCTGGAGATGTTCGAGTCGACGGCCCAGCAGTCGCACCTGGTCTGGCACTACGACCACGCCGGCGCCTACGTCCCGGTCGACTTCCCGCACCCCCTCGCCAACGACGAACTCCTCGCCGGTGGCGGGCCGTTGGGCTCCTCGCACGGCCTGCTGCGGGAGCTGGAGTCCGTCGGCCCGGCCCTCGGCATCGACCCCGCCAACCCGCCGGCGCCCCCGCAGCCGCCGCCCGCGCCCACCGAGCTGGAAGAGCCGGCCGGGCCCGCGCCCTACGACTCCAGCCCCTTCGCCCGCGAGCGGCACGTGTGGCTGGGCCTGCACGCGGCGGCCACGCGGAGCCTGGCGCAGGGGTCGATGATCGTCTTCAGCTGACCCCGGCCCCCGTGAGGTCCAGGGCGGCCAGCCGCTCCGGCTCCGCGGCCACGTCGATGCCGGTGATGAGGCCGTCGCCGCCGAAGGTGAAGCGGAGCACCACGCCGAGCCTGCCGTGCGCGGCGGTGGCGATGCCGGGCACACCGTCGACGAGGACGACGGCGGCGGACCGCGCCCGTGCCATGGAGGCCATCGCGCCCCGGGCCACCGGTTCCCGGCCGGACATGACCACGGGCTCGGGCGTGGGAACGACCGCCGCGTCGGCGCGCAGCACGACGTCCGGGTGGAGCAGGGAGACCAGCGCGTCGAAGTCGCCGCCCCGGGTGGCCGCGAGGTAGGCGTCGACGGCGCGACGCCGGCGCGGGGTGTCGGCCTCGGGCGCGGGGACCCCGCGGACCCGGCGGCGGGCCCGGCTCGCCAGCTGGCGGGTGGCCGCGGGCGTCTTGCCGAGCAGGGCGGCGATGTCGTCGAAGGGCACGTCGAACATGTCGTGCAGCACGAACGCGAGACGCTCGGCGGGGCCGAGGGTGTCCAGGACGATCAGCAGGGCGATCCCCACGGAGTCGGCGAGCTGCGCCTCCTCCTCCGGGTCGGCGGAGCCGCCGCCGCCCGGCCGAGGGACGGGGGCCGCGTCGTCCAGCGGGTCCTCGCGGCGGCCGGCGCGGGCGCGGAGCATGTTGAGGCAGACCCGGGCGACGACCGTGGTGAGCCATCCGGACGGGTTCGCGACGTCGGAGGTGTCCGCGCGGTCGGCCCGCAGCCAGGCGTCCTGGAGGGCGTCGTCGGCCTCGCTCAGCGAACCGAGGATGCGGTACGCGACCGCCCGCAGCCGGGGCCGGTCCCGCTCGAACCGCAGGACCATGTCGTCGGATCGTCCAGGCACCGTACGGTTTCCTCCCCGTCCCCCGCGCCCCTCACGGGCGCTTGCCCCGGCTCCGCGCCTCGCGGGCGGGGCACCCCAGTGAACCACCCCGGTGGGCGGGCGTCCCCGGCGGTCTCACCGCACCAGGGTGATCCCCGGCGGCCAGAGCACCCCGTCGGCCAGCAGCAGCGAGGGTCCCAGGTGTACGGGGCACACGCGCAGCGGCGTGCGCAGGTGCCGGGCGACCTCGAAGCGGGCCGGGTCGCCGCACTCGCCGGGCCCGGCCCCGCCGCCGTACGGGCCCTGGCAGGAAGCGGCGCTGTAACGGTCGGTCATGCCCCGATCCGACACCAGGCGGCCCGGGGGCGCCCGGTGGAGGGGGCCGAACGAAGGGTCACAGGACGTCGGCGTCGTCCAGGCCGATGCACTTGCGCTCCTGCGGGAGCCACCGCACGGCCGGGTTCAGTTCGGTGAGGATGCCGCCCACGTCCTCGCGCGGCCCGCGGTAGGTGAACTCGACGGCCGGCGAGCGCCCGTAGGTCCGCAGGACGCTCACCCCGTCGCGCTTGAGCCGCTGCTCGTCCAGCACCCAGTCCACGCCCTCGGCCGTGACGCAGAGGTTGACGTTGGGCTGGAGCTCCTCGGCGCCGCAGCGGAAGACCGCCTTCTGGCCGCCCCAGGAGGCGACGCCGTCCCCGAGGGCCCAGTCGCGCGAGGCGCCGGGTATGCCGTCCGGGAGGCGGGAGACCACCTCGTCGCACTTGGCGTCACCGGCGTGCGGGGCGGCGGAGACGCGGTGGCCGTCGACGTAGAACAGCGCGCCGGCCACCGCGGCGACGGCCACGGTCAGCCAGATCCACGTCCGGGCGGCGGGCCTTCGGCGCAGGGCGACGGGGAGGGGGTTGCCGATCCGCATGTTCCACTCGCTCCGTCGCCGTACGTTCGTCGTCCTACGCCGCCGCCCGCCGCCTCGCGGCGGGCCGCAGCCACCTACAGGAACGAGTTGATCTCGATCGTCTCGTCCCGGCCCGGGCCCACGCCGATCGCGGAGATCGGGGCGCCGGACATCTCCTCCAGCGCCTTGACGTAGTTCTGGGCGTTCTTCGGCAGGTCGGAGAAGGACTTCGCCTTGGTGATGTCCTCGCTCCAGCCCGGCAGCGTCTCGTAGACCGGCTTCGCGTGGTGGAAGTCGGACTGCGAGTACGGCAGCTCCTCGACGCGCTTGCCGTCGATCTCGTACGCCACGCAGACCGGGATCCGCTCCCAGCCGGTGAGGACGTCGAGCTTCGTCAGGAAGAAGTCGGTGAGGCCGTTGACGCGGGTCGCGTAGCGGGCGATCACCGCGTCGAACCAGCCGCAGCGCCGGTCGCGGCCGGTGGTGACACCGCGCTCCCCGCCGATGCGGCGCAGGGCCTCGCCGTCCTCGTCGAACAGCTCGGTCGGGAAGGGGCCGGCGCCGACGCGGGTCGTGTACGCCTTGAGGATGCCGATGACCCGGCTGATCTTCGTCGGGCCCACGCCGGCGCCGGTGCAGGCACCGCCGGCGGTCGGGTTCGACGAGGTGACGAAGGGGTACGTGCCGTGGTCGATGTCCAGCAGCGTGCCCTGGCCGCCCTCGAAGAGGACCACCTTGTCGTCGTCGAGGGCCTGGTTCAGGAGCAGGACGGTGTCGGCGACGTACGGGGCGAGCTTGTCCGCGTAGGCCAGCAGCTCCTCGACCACCTGGTCGACGGCGATCGCGCGCCGGTTGTAGAGCTTGGTGAGCATCTGGTTCTTGACGTCGAGCGCCGCCTCGACCTTCTGGGTGAGGATCGACTCGTCGTAGAGGTCCTGGACGCGGATGCCGACGCGGTTGATCTTGTCGGCGTAGGTCGGGCCGATGCCGCGGCCGGTGGTGCCGATCTTGCGCTTGCCGAGGAAGCGTTCCGTCACCTTGTCGACGGTCACGTTGTACGGCGTGATGATGTGCGCGTTTCCGCTGATCAGGAGCTTGGACGTGTCGACGCCGCGCTCGTTCAGCCCGCTCAGCTCGGAGAACAGGACCGACGGGTCGACGACGACGCCGTTACCGATGACCGGCGTACAGCCGGGAGACAGGATTCCGGAAGGGAGCAGGTGGAGGGCGTACTTCTGATCGCCCACGACTACCGTGTGGCCGGCGTTGTTGCCGCCCTGGTAGCGCACCACATAGTCGACGGAACCACCGAGCAGGTCCGTCGCCTTTCCCTTGCCTTCGTCACCCCACTGAGCACCGAGCAGCACAAGTGCGGGCACGCGCGTACACCCCTTCCGGGCGGGGCATGTCCATGGTCGAGGGCGTACGCGGCGATTTTGAGCCGCGCACACCGCGACCGTCGTTGGCCGCCAACCGTCGGACCGGATGCCCCGGAATAGACGAAGCCCCTGGCGCAATAGCGCAAGGGGCTCTTGCACAAAGATGCTACCCGAGGAAGCGAGGCATGGCCGAGGTGGCGACTTCCGCGAGCTCTTCCGCGAACTCTTCCGCTAGGTCCGACCAGCTTCTGGTGGTCGTCGACCCGGTCGCCCGGCGGACCGACGGGGAGTCCGTCCGGATCGCGAAAGACGTGCTCAGCGCGGGTGCGGCCGGTACGAAGGTGTGCCTGCCGGACGACCCGGAGGAGTTCGCGCGGGCGCTCGGGCGGCGCGGATCGCGGCGGCCCGTGGTGGTCGGCGACGACCGCGCGCTGCTGCGGGCCGTGGGTCTGCTGCACCGGCGGCGGGAGCTGGCGGGGTGCGCGCTGTCGGTGGTGCCGGTGGGTCCGGTGCTCGGGCTCGCCCGGTCCCTGGGGCTGCCGACCGGGGCGGTGGCGGCGGCACGGGCGGTGCTGGACGGGGCGGAGCGGCGCATGGACCTGCTCGTCGACGACAGCGACGGGGTGGTGCTGGGGGCGGTGGGGATTCCGTCGGTCGCCTCCGAGGGGCCCCGGGGAGCCGGGGACGACCTGGTGCGCGGGGAGTCCGGGGCGGGCCGTCCCTGGCTGCGGACCTGCCAGTCGCTGGTGCGGACCCTGGCGTCCTCGCGCTCGGGGCGGGTGACGGTGGCGCCGGGGGCGGGCGGGGTGCCGCCGGCCCGGCTGCGGGTGGAGATCGACGGGGCGACGCTGGTGGACCTCGATCAGCCGGTCGAGGCGGTGTCGCTGATACCGGGGCCCGCGGGGATGGCCGTGGTGGAGGTGCGGCCGGTGTCCGCCGGGGCGGAGCCGGGGTCGCGGGCGGTGCCGCTGACGGGGAGCGGGCGGGCGGTGACGGTGTCGGGGGCGGACTTCCGCTATCGGGCGGACGCGGTGGTGTCGGGGCCGGTGCGGACGCGGACGTGGACGGTGCGGGAGGGGGCGTGGGGGTTGATGCTGCCGGTGGGGGCGGTGTAGGCGCCTCGGCTTCGCCCTCGGCGGTCGTGTTCCCACCCGCACCACCCGTGCGGCATTCGTCGTCGGGTGCGGGTGGCCCCGGTGGGGTGTGCTCGCCGTCGGCGGGTGCGGGTGATCGGTGGGGGGACATCGCCCTCGGCGGGTGCCGGTTCGGGGCTGGTCAGGGGGACCCGAAGACCTTCTCCCGGTGCACCCGCCAGCGTTCCATCATCGCGGTGATCTCGCCGTCCACGAACTCGAAGAACGCCAGCGTCTCCGACATGCGCCGGCCCGCCGGGGTGTCCGCGCCGAGGCTCGCGACGCCCTCGCGCAGGGCGCTCTCCCAGCGCTTGAGGATGGCCTCGCGGTTGGTGAGGGCCTCGTACCACTGGTTGCTGTGCACCCGGTACCGCTCCCGCCGCGAGCCGGGTTCACGCTCGCGGGAGACCATGTGCTGCTGGGAGAGGTAGCGCACCGCGCCGGAGACCGCGGCCGGGCTGACCTGGAGGCACTCGCCGAGTTCCGCCGAGGTCAGGGAGCCCGAGTCGGAGGAGAGCAGCGCGGCGAAGACCCGGGCCGGCATCCGCTGCATACCCGCCTCGACGAGCTGCGCCGCGAAGCCCTCGACGAACTTCGACACCGACTCGGGGTCGCGCCCCGCGCCCCCCGCCTCCGCTGCTTCGCTCATCCCTCGATCATCCCCCACTTCCTGACGTTTTCTTAACTTCACAAATTTGTGAAATCAATGTACTTTCCGAATCATGACGAAGGCAATCAGCGTCTCCGGGCTCCACAAGTCGTTCGGACGGACGCACGCGCTGGACGGCCTCGACCTGGAGGTCGAGGTGGGCGAGGTGCACGGCTTCCTCGGCCCCAACGGCGCCGGCAAGTCCACCACCATCCGCGTCCTGCTCGGCCTGCTGCGCGGCGACTCCGGCGCGGCCCAGGTACTCGGCCGCGACCCGTGGAAGGACGCCGTCGAGGCGCACCGCCGGATCGCCTACGTCCCCGGCGACGTCTCCCTGTGGCGCAACCTCTCCGGCGGCGAGGTCATCGACCTCTACGGCCGGCTGCGCGGGGGGCTGGACCGGGCGCGGCGGGCCGAACTGGTCGAGCTCTTCGAACTCGACCCGACCAAGAAGGGCCGCACCTACTCCAAGGGCAACCGGCAGAAGGTCGCCCTCGTCGCCGCCTTCGCCTCCGACGTCGACCTGCTGATCCTCGACGAACCCACCTCCGGACTCGACCCCCTGATGGAGGAGGTCTTCCAGCGGTGCGTGGCCGAGGAGCGCGAGCGCGGCCGGACCGTGCTGCTCTCCTCCCACATCCTCAGCGAGGTCGAGGAGCTGTGCGACCGCGTCAGCATCATCCGCGGGGGCCGGACCGTCGAGAGCGGCTCGCTCGCCGACCTGCGCCACCTGACCCGCACCAGCGTCAGCGCCGAACTCGCCGGTGCCCCGGGCCGACTGGCGGACCTGCCCGGCGTGCACGGCCTCGACGTGCGGGGCCACCGGGTCCGGCTCCAGGTCGACACCGAAGGACTGGACGCCGTACTGCGGTCGCTGAGCGCGTCGGGCGTGCGGTCGCTGACGACGACGCCGCCCACACTGGAGGAGCTGTTCCTGCGGCACTACCAGGCCGGGGGCGCCCCCGCCGAGGAGGTGGCGGCGCGATGACCGCCACGGTCGCCGCCGGAGCACGGCCGGGCACCTCGCGCCCGCTGGCCGGCACCGGCATCCTGCTGCGCTTCGCGCTGCGCCGGGACCGGGTGATGATCCCGGTCTGGGTCGCGGTGAACGCCCTGATGGTCCTCTCCATGCCCGGCACCCTGGAGGGCCTCTACGGCACCGCCGCCGAACGCGCCGGCCTGGTGCGGCAGATGGAGACCAACTCCTCGCTGCGCGCCATGGTCGGCCCCCTCTTCGACGACGGCCTGGGCGCGCTCACCGCCTGGCGCGTCGGCGTCTACGCCGCCGCCCTCGCCGCCGTGACCAGCCTCCTCGTCGTCGTGCGGCACACCCGCGACGAGGAGGAGAGCGGCCGGCAGGAGGTCGTCGCCTCCGGCATGGTGGGGCGCCGCGCGTCCCTGACGGCGGCCCTGCTCGCGGCGGGCGCCGCGAACGCCGCCCTGGCGCTGGTCGTGACGGCCGGACTCGCCGGACTGGGGGCGGCCGGAGCCGTGGCCTTCGGGCTGGGCGTCGCGGGTGTCGGGATGCTCTTCGCGACCATGGCGGCGATCGCCGCCCAGCTGACCGAGAGCGCCCGGCTGGCCCGGGGCCTGACGGCCGGGGTGCTGGGCGGGGCCTTCGTCCTGCGCGCCGCGGGGGACTCGGCGACGGCCGACGGTTCGTCGGTGCTGACCTGGCTGTCGCCGCTCGGCTGGCTGGAGAACCTGCGGCCCTTCGCGGGCGAGCGGTGGTGGGTGCTGGGCCTGCTCGCGGGCGCGGCGGTGGCGCAGGGCGCGGTCGCCTTCCTGCTCGCCGGGCGCCGGGACCTCGGCATGAGCTTCCTGCCGACCCGGCCGGGACCGGCCGCCGGGCGGCTGGCGACGGCCGGTGCGCTGGCCTGGCGGCTGCAGCGGGGCGCCGTCGCCGGCTGGAGCGCCGGTTTCCTCCTCGCCGGTCTCGTCTACGGCGGGATGACGGAGGGCGCGGCCGATCTGGTCGGGGACAACGAGCAGGCCCGCGGGATCATCGAGCGGATGGGCGGGCAGGCCGCGATCAGCGACGCGTTCGTGTCGGCGATGATCGGCATGCTCGGCCTGGTCGCGGCGCTCCACGTGGTCTCGTCGGTACTGCGGCTCAGCGGCGAGGAGACGTCCGGACGGGCCGAGCCGGTGCTCGCGGGGGCCGTGGGGCGGCTGCGGTGGGCCGCCGGGCATCTCGTCGTGGCCTTCGGCGGGGCGGCGCTCGTCATGCTGCTCGCCGGGGCGGGTTTCGCGGCCGGCCACGGGCGGGACGCCGGGGCGATCCTCGGCGCGTGCCTGGTGCAGGTGCCCGCGGTGTGGGTGGTCGGCGGGGTGGCGGTGCTGCTGCACGGCCTGCTGCCGCGGGCCGCGGCCGCCGCCTGGGCCGTCGCGGGCGCGGTGCTGCTGCTCGGCTGGGTCGGACCCGCGCTGGACGTGCCGCAGGCGGTGCTGGACGTCTCCCCCTTCGGGCACCTGCCGAAGCTGCCGGGCGGGGAGATGCGCTGGCCCCCGGTGCTGGTGCTGCTGCTGATCGCGGGGGTGCTGGTGGCGGTGGGCCTGGCGGGGCTGCGGCGGCGCGACATGAGTACGTGACCCGTGGCGGCGAACCGGAGGGAGGGCCACCGGCGTCCTGACCGGCATGAGGCGAGACGCGGTGACGTGTGGCGGGTGTGTGGTCTCGGCGGTGGGGGCCGTGGGAGCCGTGTGGCTGTGGGGGGCCTCGGACCGCACGCAGCGGCACCTGGGCAACAAGTTCGAGAACAACGGGCAGGACCTCGGCGCCGCCCTCGTCGAACTGCCCCTCGTCGTGGTCGCCGGCATGGTCCTGCCCGGACTGCTGTGGGGTCTGGGCGCCTGGCTGCTCACCCGGCGCGGGCGCTCACAGGCACACGGGTAGCGCCGTCAGGCCCCGCATCACGAAGTTCGGCGTCCGCTCCGGCTCCGCCGCCGGGGACAGGGTCGGGGCCCGCTCCAGGAGCGACGTCATGGACGCGGCGAGCTCGATCCGGGCGAGCGGCGCTCCGATGCAGTAGTGGATGCCGGCGCTGAAGGAGATGTGCGGGTTGTCCCGGCGGGCGAGGTCGAGGCGGCCGGGGTCGGAGAAGACCGCCGGGTCGTGATTGGCGGAGCCGAACAGCAGCGCCACCTCCGCGCCGCGCGGGATCACGGTCCCGTCGATCTCGATCTCGTCCAGCACCCAGCGCTCGAACATCTGGAGCGGGGTGTCGTAGCGCATCAGCTCCTCCACCGCGGTCGGCACCAGCGTGTGGTCGGCGCGCAGGGCCGCCAGCTGGTCCGGGTTGCGGAAGAGGGCCAGCCAGCCGTTACCCGTCGCGTTCACCGTGGCCTCGTGGCCGGCGTTCAGCAGCAGCACGCAGGTCGAGATCATCTCCTGCTCGGTGAGGCGGTCGTCGTCCTCGTCGTGGGCCGCGATCAGGCCGGAGATCAGGTCGTCGCCGGGTTTCTCGCGGCGGTCCGCGATCAGTCCGCGCAGGTACTCCGAGAAGTCGAGGGAGGCGCGGACCGCCTTCGCCGCGGTCTCCTCGGACGGGTTCAGCTCGTACATCCCGCAGATCTGAGCCGACCAGGGACGCAACGGCGCCCGGTCCGACTCCGGGATGCCCAGCATCTCGGCGATCACCGCCACCGGCAGCGGCTCGGCCACGTCCGCGATCAGATCGCCGCCGCCCGCCTCCACCAGCCCGGCGACCAGGTCGTCCGCCAGCCCGCGCACGTACGGCTTCAGCCGCTCCACCGTGCGCGGCGTGAACGCCTTGGACACCAGCCGCCGGATCCGTGTGTGGTCCGGGGGCTCCAGGTCGAGCATCCCGTGGTCGTTGAGCGTGTGGAAGGGCTCCTGCTCGGGCGGGGGCGGGGTGCGGCCGAACTCCTCGTGCGAGAAACGGTGCCGGTAGCTCCGGCCCAGACGCCGGTCGCGCAGCAGCGCGGAGACGTCGGCGTGGTGGGGGACGAGCCACTGGTCGCTCGGCGCGTAGTAGTGCACCCGGCCCCGGTCCCGCAGCTCGGCGAAGGCGGGGTAGGGGTCGGCGACGAACGCGGGGTCCCACGGGTCGAAGCGTACGGAGCGGTCGATGGCTGCCATGGACGGACGCTAGCCGGTGGCAACGGCCCTGACCAGAGGCTCCCGGGCGCACCGCCGCCGCCGGCCCGGCCGCTGCCGCTCGCCCGGCCGCTGCGGCCCGCTCAGCCCGGGGTCACCAGCCGTGCCTCGTACGCGAACACGGCGGCCTGGGTGCGGTCCCGGAGGCCCAGCTTCACCAGGATGCGGCTGACGTGCGTCTTGATCGTCGACTCGGCGACCACCAGGCGCCCGGCGATCTCCGCGTTCGACAGGCCCTGCGCGATCAGCACCAGGACCTCGGTCTCCCGCTCGGTCAGCTCCCCGTAGGCCGCCTGCGCCGACGGCATCAGGCGCGGGGCGTCGGAGAGCTTGGAGAACTCGGTGATCAGGCGCTTGGTGATCGACGGCGCCAGCAGGGCCTCGCCGGCCGCGACCACCCGGACCCCGTCGGCCAGCTGACGGGCCGAGGCGTCCTTGAGGAGGAAGCCGGAGGCGCCCGCGCGCAGCGCCTGGTACACGTACTCGTCGAGGTCGAAGGTGGTCAGCACCAGCACCTTCGCCGCGCCGTCGGCGGCGACGATCTCCCGGGTCGCCTCGATGCCGTTCAGCTCGGGCATGCGGATGTCCATCAGGACGACGTCGGGGGCGAGTTCGCGGACGCGGGCGACCGCCTCGCGGCCGTTGACCGCCTCGCCGACGACCTCGATGTCCGGCATCGCGTTCAACAGGACCGAGAAGCCCTCGCGGACCATCATCTGGTCGTCCGCGATCAGGACCCGGATGGTGCGGCCGGTCATGCGTCACCCTCGCTCGGTGCGGTGACCGGCAGGAACACCGCCACCTCGTAGCCCCCGTCGCCGGTCGGGCCGGCCGTCATCTCGCCGTTCAGCATCGACACCCGCTCCCGCATGCCGGTGATCCCGTGTCCCGCGCCGGGCGAGGGCTTGACCAGGGTGTTCGCCGGGATGGCGGTGTTGACTATGCGCAGGCCCAGACCGCCCAGGACGTAGGACACCTCGACGCGGGCGGTCGCGCCGGGCGCGTGCCGCAGGGAGTTGCTCAGGGCCTCCTGCACGATGCGGTACGCCGACAGCTCCACGCCGGGCGGCAGCTCGCGCACGGCGCCGGTCACCGCCTTCTCCACGCCGAGGCCGGCCTCGCGGACGTTGGCGAGCAGGGCGTCGAGGTCGGCGAGGGTGGGCTGCGGCGCGTCCGGGGCCTCGTAGTCCTCGGCCCGGACGACGCCGAGGACGCGGCGCAGCTCGGTGAGGGCAGCCACCGCGTTCTCCCGGATGGTGGCGAAGGCGCGCTCCAGCTCCTCCGGCGGATTCTCCACCCGGTAGGGCGCGGCCTCCGCCTGGATGGCGACCACCGACATGTGGTGGGCGACCACGTCGTGCAGCTCGCGGGCGATGTTGGTGCGCTCCTCCAGCAGGGTCCGCCGGGAGCGCTCGTGCGCGGTGACCGTCTGCTGGGCGGTGACCTGCTGCCGCGCGTCCCGGCGGATGTGCCAGAGGGAGATCGCGAGGAGGGCGAAGGCGGTGAGCACCAGCAGGGGCGCCGAATTGCTGCCGTAGTGGCCCGGGCCCCACAGGGACTCGTTGACGAAGGCGTAGGCGGCGGTGATGAACCACATCCACACGGCGGTGCGCGGACGGGTGCGTATCGCCACGATCACCAGGACGGCGGTGTGGCACATGAACGGACCCGGCAGCCACGGCCAGTCGCCCCAGCTGCTGTCGAGCAGCGCCACCAGCGGTGTGGCCGCCATGGACATCCAGAAGGCGCCGACCGGCCGGACCAGGGTGGCCAGCACCGGGACCGCGCACACCAGCCCGCTCAGCATGGTCCACGGCCCGTTGTACCCCCCCACCAGGCCGCCGTAGAAGCACAGCAGCGCGACGAGGCCCACCGCCGCGTAGGGGACGCGCGCCGCCTTCGGCCTGAGCCGGGCCGGCAGGCGGCGCGTCCACTGGCCGTCCAGGGCCGTGCGGGACAGCGGGCGGTAGGCGAAGGCGTCGTGGAACAGGTCCTCGCGCAGGCCGCTCAGGGCGTCCTTGGCCAGCCGGTACTCGGGGCTGCGGGTCGCGCTCGCGTCGCCGGGGGGCGTGGCACCCGTCTGGGTCGTCTCGGTCACGTTGCCACGGTAGGCGGCGGCGGGAGGGGCCGTCGTCACCAGTGAGAGGGGTCCTTCGGCATCCGCCTCAGGTACTACGGGGGCCGGGCAGGGGCCGCGCGCGTCCATCGGAGTCAGTACCCCGAGGGCCGCACGAGACCCGACTCGTAGGCGAACACGGCCGCCTGGGTGCGGTCCCGCAGGCCCAGCTTCACCAGGATGCGGCCCACATGGGTCTTCACCGTCTGCTCGGCGACCACCAGGCGCCGGGCGATCTCCGCGTTCGACAGGCCCTGCGCGATCAGGGCGAGCACCTCCGTCTCCCGCTCGGTCAGCTCGCCCACGCGGTCCTTCAGCGGGGCGCGCGGCCGGTCGTCGAGCCGGGAGAACTCCGCGATCAGCCGCCGCGTGATGCCCGGCGCGAGTAGGGCGTCGCCGGCCGCCACCACGCGGACCGCCTCGGCGAGCTGGTCGGCGGACGCGTCCTTGAGCAGGAAGCCGGACGCGCCGGCCCGCAGCGCCTCGTACACGTACTCGTCGAGGTCGAAGGTGGTCAGCACCAGCACCCTGATCTCCGGGGTGGCGCCGGTGATCAGCCGGGTGGCCTCGATGCCGCCCAGCTCGGGCATGCGGATGTCCATCAGGACGACGTCCGGCGCCTGTTCGGCGACCTTGGCGACGGCGTCCCGGCCGTCCACCGCCTGCCCGATCACCTCGATGTCCGGCTGGGTGTTGAGCAGCACGGTGAAGCCCTGCCGGACCATCTGCTGGTCGTCGGCGATCAGGACGCGGATCACGCGCCCGTTGCCGCTGGTCGTCATCGGATGTCGTCCTCGGGGAGGTGATGGATGGGGGGTTCGTGGTCGGCGGCCTGTCCGGCGGCGTCGACCGGGAGGAAGGCGGCCACCTGGTAGCCGCCGTCCGGAAGGGGGTGCGCGGTCAGGCTGCCGTCGAGCATCGCCACCCTCTCCCGCATGCCGAGCAGCCCGTGCCCCGCCCCGTGCGACGGGGCCGGCGCGCGCTGCGGGCGGGTGTTGGAGACCTCCACGCGCAGCCCGATCGGGAGGTAGGTGAGGTGGACCCGGGCGCTCGCACCGGGCGCGTGCCGCAGGACGTTGCTCAGCGCCTCCTGCACGATCCTGTACGCGGACAGCTCTACGCCGGGCGGCAGGGGCCGGGGGGTGCCGCTCGTGCCGGTGGTGACGGTCAGTCCGGCGGCCCGGGTGTTCTCCACCAGCGCGTCGAGCCGGTCGAGGGTGGGCTGCGGGGCGTGCGGGGCGGTGTCGCCGTGCTCGGGCCGTTCCAGTGCGTCGGGGTGCTCGGAGCGCAGTACGCCGAGCACGCGGCGCAGTTCGGTGAGCGCCTCCAGCGCGTTCTGCCGGATGCCCGCGAGGTTGTCCTTCAGCTCGTCCGGCGGATTCTCCACGAGGTGGGGCGCCACCTGGGCCTGGATGGAGATCACGGACATGTGGTGGGCGACCACGTCGTGCAGCTCGCGCGCGATGCGGCTGCGCTCCTCCAGCAGGGTGCGCCGGGCCCGCTCCTCGGCGGTGAGCGAGGTCTGCTGCTCCAGCTCCCGGCGGGCCTCCCGGCGGCCGCGCAGGGCGGTGGCGAGCATCACGGCGACCGCGAAGAGGATGACGGCGAGCTGGCCCGTCGCCTGGTAGTCCACCGCGCCGACCAGGCCCTGCACGACGTACGTGGCGAGCACCGTCAGGGACAGCGCCTCGACCGAGACCCGGGTCCGGACCCGCAGGGCGAGCAGCAGCATGACGAACAGGTGGCCGATGAGCCCGGCGGCCGTCCAGGGCCAGGTGAACCTCTCGCCGCCGGGCAGCATCTCGGCGCGCACCGCGAAGGCGCCCACCAGCATCCCGGCCGTCGACAGCCACCACGCCGCGACCGGCCGCCACAGCGCGAGGACCATCGCGCCGGCCTGGGCGAGGGCGATCACGAAGGCGAACCCGGGGTCCACCCCGCCGTTGTCCCCGAGCTGGGCCGCGTCCCCGAGCAGCACGCCGACGGCGGCCAGGCACACCAACCCGTGCGGGAACCAGCGCAGCCACACCGACGGCGGCAGCGGATCCGCCCGCCAGGTCCACAGATCGTCGCGCAGCACTCCCAGCACGCGCCCGGCACGGCCCAGCACCGTCCGTCGTTCCCCCCGTCGGCTCACGGGCCCCACCCTAGACATGACGTGCACCCGCCGTCCTCGTCGTACCCGACGGCCGGTGTGCGCGGACGATGCGGGAACCCCGCCGGGGGCGCCCGCGCTCGCGGGAGCGGAAGGCGGCCCAGCAGCCCGCCAGGACCAGGGCGAACACCGGGAGCCAGGCGATCCGGGCGGCGACCCAGTCCAGGCCGTCGGGACGGGTGTGCAGGCCGGGCAGGCGGCCGAGCAGGAGGGTGCCCGCGGTGGTCGCCATCAGGGCGGTCTGGTGCCAGAGGAAGATCGTCATCGCGGAGAGGTTGACCACCGCGACGGCCGCCCACGCCACCGGCCGGCGCGTCACGCGCCGCAGCCTGTCGCGCAGCAGCAGGGCGAGGCCGCACTGGGCCAGGCCGAAGGTGACGGCGGCCAGGGTCGGCGGATCGAGGTTCGACACCGGGGTGCCGGGGACGCCGACCATCGACGCCGGGTAGCCGGCCCACGCGACGAGTGCCGCCGTCGCCGCCGTGCCTCCGGCGAGCAGCACCAGGCCGGCGCGGCGGCGGTCCAGCTCGCCGCGGGTCCAGGCCGCGCCGAGGGTGAAGGGGACCAGCCAGCCGGCCGCCAGGCTGACCCAGCCGAGCCAGGACGGGGCGCCGAAGCCGAAGCGCAGCAGGTCGACGTGGAGGACGACGACCAGCGGCCACAGCGGACTCAGCCGGGCCAGCAGCGGCGTCGCCGCGGTCAGCGCGGCGAAGACCAGCAGGAACCACATCGGGGACAGCGCCAGCTTCACCAGGGTGCGGACGGTGCCGAACTCGGCGCCGGACAGGAGCAGCAGCGCCGCCGTCGCCGTCCACAGGCCGAGGACGGCCAGGACCGGCCGGAACAGCCGGGACAGGCGGGCGCCGAGCCAGCGGCCGTAACCCTCCCCGCGGCTGCGGGCCGACGCGTATCCGCGGGTGGCGACGTGTCCGCCGACCAGGAAGAACACCGCGAGGGTCTGGAAGGCCCAGGAGACCGGGGCCAGCCAGGGCATGTCCCGCAGCGGGCTGGCGGCGCGCAGACCGCCGCCGTCGGAGACCAGGGCCGTCACCAGCCAGTGCCCGAGGACCACGCCGGCGATGGCGAGGGCGCGCAGGGCGTCGACGGCGCGGTCCCGCCCGGCGGGTGTGGCGGCGTCGATACGGGCGGCGGCGGCACGCAGCGCGCCCCCCTTGGGCACGGGCGCTGGCGCCAGGGCGGAGGCGGGGTCAGTCATGGGTCACCTCCGAGGTCTCGCCCAGGGCGATCCGGACGAGGTTGGTCAGGGAGCGGGAGCCTGGGTCGAAGTAGTCGCTGTGGCCGCCGTCCCCGGCGTCGAAGATCCGGGCGCCGAAGTCGGGGGAGACCGGATCGGTGCCGAAGCCGACGGTGGTGCCGAACAGTCCGGCGCTGAGGTGCGGGACGTGCTCCACCCAGTCCCCGCCGCCGCGCGCCGCCCAGATCCGGGCGCCGGTCCGCAGGCCGGCCGCGGTGCCTGTCCCGGTGCCGGGGCTTCCGAGCAGGGCGATGTCGTCCACGTCGAGCCCTTCGGCGGCGCGGGCGCAGACGACCGAGCCGTAGGAATGGCAGAGGAGGGCGACACCGGTGCCGGGGGCGGTGATCCGGCGCAGGTCGGCGACGAGGGCGCGCAGCTTCGGGGCGGCCTCCTCGGCGCGGCCGGTGGTGGCGACGGAGGTGCTGACGGTGCCCGGCGTCTCGTAGCCCAGCCAGGCCACGACCGCCGTGCCGGTCCCGGCGGGCGCCCGCGCGGCGAGCTGCCGGTGCAGGGCGAGGGCGGCGGCGCGGAACCGGCCGTAGGTGTCGAGGCCGGTGTCGGAGCCGGGGACCAGGACGGCGACGCGGCCGGCGGGCGCCAGGTCGCCCAGGACCTCGGTGGCCAGTCCGGCGCCGCGCCCGTCGAAGGCGAGGAGGCGGCGGCCGGGGCCGGCCAGCGCGCGGTCGGCCGCGGCGCGGTGCCGGTCGCCGTGGGCGGCGGCCCTGCGGGAGGCCTCCGCGGCGTTGGCCCGGTGGGCGGTGTACGTCGCCTCCAGCGTGGCGGCCGTCGGCGCGGGCAGGCGGGCGGGCGGCGGGGCGGGGATCCGGGGCTGGGCGGCGCCGGAGAGCGGGACGACCACGGCCCCCGCGACGAGCGCCGCGCACACGGCCCGGCGCCATCTGCCCGCACGCCCGCGTCGCCAACGTACCGCCGAACCGGGCCGCATGGCCGCTCCCCTCCGGCACGCCCGCCCATCGGGCCCGCCTGCAGGAGAAGTTATGAATCGGCCGGGGTAACCCGCGTCCCGCCGGGGGACTCACCTGGCGGGTAGCTCTCAGGTATGACGGGTATGGCGCTACGGCCTCCGGAGGGTGCTGCCCGGGGGATCGCTCAGGACACCCCCCGCGCACCCCCTCACCACGCCAGCTGGGCGATCTCCTCCGCCACCACCGCGCACGCGTCCGCCGCCGGGTCGATCAGCGGAAAGTGGCCGACGTCCTCCAGCAGCGTCACGCCCACCACCTCACCGGCCTTGGCCGCCGCGTCGGCGTACGCCTCGGCCACCGCCTGCGGCACGTCCACGTCGGCGCGGCCCTGGACCAGGGTCGTCGCGATGCCGGTGGGCAGCAGCAGCGCGGGGTCGGCGTACGGACGGCGTTCGGTGAACAGGCCGTCCCCGCCCAGGAACTGCCGGGCCGCTCCCCCGCACACGTCGAGCTTGTCGGCGACCTCGAAGTCCGCGATCGGCGCGAGCGCGACCACGCCCCGCAGCGGTGCCGGGCGGTCGGTGCCCCAGGGGGCGTCGGCGGGCAGCAGGTGCCGGGCGGCCGCCCACAGGGCGAGGTGGCCGCCGGCCGAGTGGCCGGTGAGCACCGTGCGGCGCGGGTCGGCCCCCGGGAGGTGCGGCCGGACCAGTCCGGGCAGCGCGTCCAGCGCGGCGGCGACGTCGTCGAGGGTCTCGGGCCACCGCCCGGCGACGGGCCCGCCCGCGCCGCCGCCATCCGGCACGGCACCCGCGCCACCGCCCTCGGCACCCGTCCCCTCGCCGGCCCGTCCGCGCCGGTACTCCACGCTCGCCACGGCGAACCCCCGGCCCGCCAGGAACCCGGCGAACGGGCTGACGTGCCGGCGGTCGTACGGCGCCCGCCACGAGCCCCCGTGCAGGAGCACCACCACGGGCGCGGCGTCGCCGGGCCCCGCGGCGGCGCGCGGCGCGTAGAAGTCGATCACCTGGTCGGGGTGGTCGCCGTACGCGGCCGTGCCGTCGGGGTCCACCGCCGGGTGCGCGAACGCCGATTTCTCCTCCGCGGCGTTCCTCGCGGCAGCGGTGCCCGGTTCTGCGGCGGCGTCCGGCATGCTCAACCTCTCGGCGAAGGAACGGTGTTGGCGGACCGGATGAGTGGAAATCGGCCGTTGGCGGGACGTTATCAGGCCGATGACGTGCGCGGACATGGGGATGTGACGCTGGGTGAGGACCAAACGATTCGCCCGGCCCCCACCTTTCACCCGTGCGTGACGCCGCCGCTCCCGCGCGTCACCCGAGCGTGCGCGCCAGCACCCGGGCCGCCCGCTCCACGTCCGCGAAGCCGACGTACAGCGGGGTGAAGCCGAAGCGGAGCACGTCCGGCGCGCGGAAGTCGCCGACCACTCCGCTCTCGACGAGCCGCTTCATGACCTCGCCCGCGTCGTCGCAGCGCAGGGCGACCTGGCTGCCGCGCTCGGCGTGTGCCGCCGGTGTCACGGACTCGACCCGGCCGGCGGGCACGTACGCCCCGACGCAGCGCAGGAAGAAGTCCGTCAGCGCGAGCGACTTGGCCCGCACCCCCGCCACCGAGACGCCGTCCGCGTCCCACACGTCCAGCGCCGCCTCCAGGGCGAGCAGCGACAGGATGTCCGGCGTGCCGACCCGGCCGCGGACGGCGCCGGACGCCGGGGCGTAGGCGGACCGCATGCCGAACGGCTCCGCGTGCGAGTTCCAGCCCGGCAGCGGGGAGTCGAAGCGCGGCTGGAGATCGCGGCGCACGTACAGGTAGGCGGGCGAACCGGGGCCGCCGTTGAGGTACTTGTAGGTGCAGCCGACCGCGAGGTCGACGCCGTGTTCGTCGAGCCCGACCGGCAGGGCGCCCGCGCTGTGGCACAGGTCCCACACGGCGTAGGCCCCGCACGCGTGCACCGCGCGGGTGAGCCCGGGCAGGTCGTGCAGGCGGCCGGTGCGGTAGTCGACGTGGTTGAGGAGGACGGCGGCGGTGCGGTCGCCCAGCGCGCCGGGGACCTCGGCCGGGGTCACGGCACGCAGCGCGCACCCCGTCATCCGGGCCGCCGACTCGGCGATGTACCCGTCCGTGGGGAAGGTGGTGGCGTCGACCAGGATCTCGTCCCGGACCGCGCCGCCCCCTTCGCCGCCGTCGCCGACGTCCTCCCGCGCCATGCGCACGGCGGCGACGAGCGCCTTGAAGACGTTCACGCTCGTGGAGTCGCCCACGACGATCTGCCCGGCGGCCGCGCCGACCAGCGGTGCGATCCGGTCGCCGATCCGCTCGGGCGCCGTCCACCAGCCGCTCTCCTCCCAGGAGCGGATGCGCAGTTCGCCCCACTGGCGGCGGACGACGTCGTCCACGCGCGCGGGGACGTGCACCGGGAGGGCGCCGAGCGAGTTGCCGTCGAGGTAGGTCACGTCGTCGAGGACGAACCGCTCGCGCAGAGGCGCCAGCGCGTCGGCTGCGTCGAGGCGCCGCGCCTCCCCGGCCAGGTCCACGGCCGCGGCCTCCCCGGCGGGGTCCAGGGGCTCAGACATAGGACCGCGCCGTCCACAGCTCGGGGAACACGTTGCCGCGGGCCCGCTTCTCCAGCCAGGCCACCCCGGCGGAGCCGCCCGTGCCGGTCTTCGAGCCCATCGCGCGCCGGGTGGCGACCAGGTGGTCGTTGCGCCAGCGCCAGACCAGTTCGGCGACGTCGGTGAGGGCCTCGCCGAGGCGGGCCAGCTCGCCGTTCTGGTCGCCCTTGTAGACGGCCGTCCAGGCGGCCTCCACCTCGGGTGCGGCCTCGTACTTCCGGGTGACGTCGCGCCGGAGCACGGCGTCCGGGATGTCGTACCCGCGCCGGGCGAGCAGCCGGACGACCTCGTCGTACAGGCTCGGCTCGTGCAGCGCCTTCTCCAGTTCCGCGTGGACGCGCGGGGCGCCGCGGTGCGGGACGAGCATGGAGGCGGACTTGTCGCCGAGCAGGAACTCCATGCGGCGGTACATGGCCGACTGGAAGCCGGAGCCCTCGCCGAGGGCGGCCCGGTAGGAGTTGAACTGCGCCGGGGTGAGCTGGCCCAGCGGCGTCCAGGAGGCGTTCAGCGCCTCCAGCTCCCGCACCGAACGCTTGAGCGCGTCGGTCGCCACCGGGATCCGGTCCTCGCGCAGGGCGCGGGCCGCGGTCTCCCACTCGTGGACGATGACGGTGAACCACAGCTCCATGACCTGGGTCGTGACCAGGAAGACCATCTCTCCGGGATCGTCGGAGAGGGTGTGCTGGAGGTGGGTGAGCACGTCCGCCTGGACATAGTCCTCGTACGGCGTGCTGCCCTCGAAGTCGAGGTTCGGGGCCTCGTGGGACATCGCTGTCTCCTGTTGTGCACGGGTAGCGGTCCGCCCTGCCGTTACCGGCACGGGGCCCCGGTCCCCAACGGCATCCTCCGCAATGGTCGCAGGAAACCGCAAGGCCCGCCCGCGCACGGCGGACGGGCCCGGGGGCGCACCTCGGTTCAGCCGAGCACCTCGGCGGCCTCGGGTGAGGAGTCCTTCAGGAACTGGGAGCACCGCTCGTACTCCTCCTTCTCGCCGATCGCCTGGGCGGCGCGGGCGAGGGCGTGCAGGGCGCGCAGGAAGCCGCGGTTCGGCTCGTGCTCCCAGGGCACCGGGCCGTGGCCCTTCCAGCCGCTGCGGCGCAGAGCGTCAAGGCCGCGGTGGTAGCCCGTACGGGCGTACGCGTACGACTCCACGACGCTGCCCCGTTCGAACGCCTCGTCGGCCAGGCGGGCCCAGGCGAGCGAGGACGTCGGGTACTTCGCGGCGACGTCGGCGGGGGAGGTGCCGCCCGCCAGCAGCTCGCGCGGCCCGGGGTCGTCGGGGAGGTGGGTCGGGGGCGGTCCCCCGAGGAGGTTCTCGTGAATGGCCATGGGACAAGTCTGCGGCATGTGCCGGGCTGTCCCGGACGGGTAGGGAGACCGGGATGCGGGCGCTCGTTCCGCCGGGCGGGGGCGCCGGGGGCCGCCCCGCGACGCCCCGGCCTCCTCCCGGTCACTTCCTGCGTCGGCGCAGGACCATCCAGAGCAGGGCGGCTCCGCCGCCGGCGAGGAGCAGGGTGCGCTTGTTGTCCCTGGACAGCTGTGCCGAGCGGGCGGCGTGCCGGCGTACCGGCTCGGGGGCCTTCTCCTCCCACAGGCGGCCGGCCTCGGTCGCCTTGTCGCGGGCCCGTTCGCCGGCCCGGGCGGCGGTGTCCTTGACGGTGCCGGGCAGCTTCTCCTGCACCTGGTGGGCCACGCCCGCGGCCTTCTCCTGCGCCTGGTGGGCCACGTCGGCGGCCTTCGCCTGCGCCTGCTGGGCCACCTCGGCGGCCTTCGCCTGCGCCTGCTCGGTCACGCCCGCGACCTGCTCCCTGACCTGGCCGGCCTTCTCCTGGGCCCGGGCCTTGACGTCGGTCTTGGCGGCCAGGGCCTCGACGGTGTCGCCCAGCTCGCTGCGGGTGTTCTCCACCTGCTCGCGCAGTTCCTCCGGGCTCTGGGCGGTCGGTTCGTCGTGGGGCGGCTGCGTCATCGGTGTGCGCTCCTCTTGATCTCGGTCACGTCGGCCTTCACGTTGTCGATGGTCTGCCGGGGCGTGGGCGGGGCGGCCCGGCCGACCTCCTTCTTGCCGGTCAGGACCATCACCGCGGCGATCACCCCGAGCACGGCGGTCACGATCAGCGCCGCGGCCCACACCGGCAGCGGTACGGCCAGCGCGGCGATCGCGGTGGCCACCAGCGCCTGGAGCATCAGGAACCCGACGACCCCGGCGCCCCCGAACAGCCCACCGCCCTTGCCGTAGCGCCTGCCCTTCTCCTTCATCTCGGCCTGCGCCAGCCGCAGCTCCGCGCGCACCAGCTCGGTCAGCTGCTGCGACGCCCGCTGCACCAGTTCGCCGACCGGCTCGTCCCCGCGCTCCCGCGGTTGCGAACCCGACACGGCGATCACCTCCCGTCCTGCCCGATGCGGACCGGAGCCTCCGGCGGCCCGGCCCTGCGGGCGCGGGTACCCGCGCGGAGCAACTCCGCCCCCGGGCACGGCCCTTCACACACATCGTTCACACGACGCGCAAAGTCATGCCTGCCGGACCCGGCCCTCCGCCTCCAGGGGCGGGGCCAGGACCGAGCCGTGGGTCCGGCATTCCGGGCGGCGGCAGTCCGGGGCCGGGCGGCGGACCGTCGTGAAGGCGATCACCGAGCCCGCGACCAGGACGCCCGCGCAGATCAGCATCGCCGGCCCGAACGCGTCGTCGAAGGCGGCCGCCGACCGGTACGCCTCCTCGCCCATGCCGGTGAGCAGCGGCAGCGCGGCCACCGCGACGAGCCCGGCCGCGCGCGCCGCCGCGTTGTTGATGCCGCTGGCCAGACCGGCGCGCGCGGTGTCCAGGGCCGCCAGCACGCTCGCCGTCAGCGGCGCGACCAGGGTGACCATGCCGAGGCCGAGCACCACCAGGGCGGGCAGCACGTCGGTGAGGTACGAGGCGCCCGGCCCGACCCGGAGCATCAGCAGCATCCCGGCCGCGCACAGCAGCGGGCCGACGGTGAGCTGGAGCCGGGGGCCGAGCCGCTCGGACAGCTCGCCCGAGCGCGCGGAGAGCAGCAGCATCAGGACGGTGGTCGGCAGCAGCGCCGTACCGGCGGCCAGCGCGGACCAGCCGACGACCACCTGGAGCTGGAGCGCGGCCAGGAAGAAGAAGCCGCCGAAGGCCGCGTACACGCACAGCGTGACCAGGTTGACGGCCGTGAACTGGCGGGAGGCGAAGACGTCCAGCGGCATCATCGGATCGGTGCGGCGCCGCTCGACGGCGACGAAGGCCACCGCCGCCGCGGCACCGGCCACCGCGCTCACCGCCACCGCCCAGGACGCGCCCCGCGCCTCGATCAGCGCGTACGTGAGCAGCGCGAGGGCCGCCGCGCCGAGGACCGCGCCGAGCACGTCGAAGCGCGCGTGGGCCCGCTCGTCCGAGGACTCCGGTACGTGCCGCAGCGCGATCGGCGCGCACAGCAGGGCCAGCGGCACGTTGAGCAGGAACACCCAGCGCCAGCCCGCGCCGTCCACCAGCCAGCCCCCGAGGAACGGTCCCACCGCCGCGCCGACGCCCCCGAAGCCCGACCACAGGCCGACCGCGCGGCCCCGGTCGTCGGGGTGGAAGGACGCCTGGATGAGGGCGAGGGAGCCGGGCGTGAGCAGCGCGCCGCCGATGCCCTGGAGGGCGCGGGCGGCGATCAGGACACCGGCGTTCGGCGCGAGGCCGCACAGCAGCGACGCGGCGGCGAACCACAGCACGCCGATGACGAAGATCCGGCGGCGGCCGAACCGGTCGCCGAGGGCGCCGCCGAGCAGGATCAGCCCGGCCAGCGTGACCATGTAGGCGTTGACCGTCCACTGGAGCGCGGCGAGGTCGGCGTCGAGGTCGCGGCCGATGCGGGGCAGCGCGACGTTGACGACGGTCGAGTCCAGCAGCGCCATGCTGGAGCCGAGGACGGTGGTCAGCAGGATCCACTTGCCTTGCGGTGAGGACAGCCGGACGTCGGGCATGCCCCCAGGTATACAGCGAGCCCGGCGCGTTCGGCGCCGGGCTCGCTGCACGTCTCGCGGTCGGGTGACCGCCCGAGGACCGGGCGGACGGGTGACCGCCGGGGACTACTTGATCTTCGTACCGGCGGACCGCAGGTGGCCGCAGGCCTCGACGACGCGCGCCGCCATGCCGGCCTCGGCCAGCTTGCCCCAGGTGCGCGGGTCGTAGGTCTTCTTGTTGCCGACCTCGCCGTCGACCTTCAGGACGCCGTCGTAGTTGCGGAACATGTGGTCGGCGACCGGACGCGTGAAGGCGTACTGGGTGTCCGTGTCGAGGTTCATCTTGACCACGCCGTTCTCCAGCGCGGTGGCGATCTCCTCGGCGGTGGAGCCGGAGCCGCCGTGGAAGACGAAGTCGAACGGCTTGGAGCCGGCCGGCTGCCCGTACTTCGCGGCGACGCCCTCGTTCAGCTCCTTGAGCAGGTCGGGGCGGAGCACGACGTTGCCCGGCTTGTAGACGCCGTGCACGTTGCCGAAGGAGGCGGCGAGCAGGTAGCGGCCCTTCTCGCCCAGGCCCAGGGCCTCCGCGGTGCGCAGCGCGTCGTCGACCGTGGTGTAGAGGGAGTCGTTGATCTCGTGCGAGACGCCGTCCTCCTCGCCGCCGGTCGGGGTGATCTCGACCTCCAGGATGATCCTGGCGGCGCGGGCGCGCTCCAGCAGCTCGGTGCCGATGGAGAGGTTGTCGGCCAGGGTCTCCGCGGAGCCGTCCCACATGTGGGACTGGAACAGCGGTTCGCGGCCGGCCTTGACGCGCTCCTCGGAGACGGCGATCAGCGGGCGGACGTACCCGTCGAGCTTGTCCTTCGGGCAGTGGTCGGTGTGCAGCGCGATGTTCACGTCGTACTTCGCGGCCACGATGTGCGCGAACTCGGCGAGGGCCACGGCGCCCGTCACCATGTCCTTGCTGTGCTGGCCGCCCAGGAACTCGGCGCCGCCGGTGGAGATCTGGACGATCCCGTCGCTCTCCGCCTCGGCGAAACCGCGCAGGGCCGCGTGCAGCGTCTGGGAGGAGGTCACGTTGATGGCCGGGTAGGCGAACTTTCCTGCCTTCGCCCGGTCCAGCATCTCGTTGTAGACCTCGGGAGTTGCGATGGGCATCTGTCCGCTCCTTGTATGTGCGGGTGGGCTCGGCTGCTGCTTATGGCCCTGACCTAGGACTGGGGGGCGACGTCATCGTCGGCCCCATCCTTCCAGACGGACCGGGAATACCCGAGTGGACCTCCGGGCGGACTCAGTCCAGGCCCAGCTCGTCCTTGTCGTACGCGTACAGGTACGGCACCCCCGCGCCCTGCTCGATCTTCTCGGCGGCGCCCGTCGCGCGGTCGACGATCGTGGCGACGGCGACGACCTCGGCGCCGGCCTCGCGGACGGCCTCGACGGCGGTGAGCGGGGAGCCGCCGGTGGTGGAGGTGTCCTCGACGACCAGGACGCGGCGGCCCCTGATGTCCGGACCCTCGACCCGGCGCTGGAGCCCGTGCGCCTTGGCGGCCTTGCGGACGACGAACGCGTCCAGGCGCTTCCCGCGCGCGGCGGCGGCGTGCAGCATGCTCGCGGCTACCGGGTCGGCGCCCATGGTCAGCCCGCCGACCGCGTCGAACTCCAGGTCGTCGGTCAGCTCCAGCAGCACCTGCCCGACCAGCGGCGCGGCCTCGCCGTCCAGGGTGATGCGGCGCAGGTCGACGTAGTAGTCGGCCTCGATCCCCGAGGAGAGGGTCACCTTGCCGTGCACCACGGCCTTGTCCTTGATCTGCTGCAGCAGCGCCGCGCGTACGTCGTCCGTCATGTACGCCAGCTTAAAGGCGGCGCCAGGACCAGGTCGTCGTGGCCTCCAGCGGCTCCAGGGGCGTGACCAGGCGCGGGAGGGTGTTCAGGCCGTTGGGCGGCCCGGTCTGCGGTTCCACGCACACGGCGGCCTCCTGCTCGTCGTACACCACGACCCAGTGCTCGCGGCTGGCGACGTTCAGCTCCAGCCGTCCGGGCCAGGTGAGGGTGACGTCGACGCCGTCGGGCATGCCGAAGCAGTCGTCCCAGGGGCCCGGCTTCGGGTCGACGCGGTTGCCGGTGGGCAGGTGGTCGTCGCCGCGCTCCTCCTGCCAGGCGGGGTCGAAGGCGATCGCCGCGTCCACGCCGTCCAGGGTGCGGTTGAACCACGGGTGCCAGCCGACCTGCGCCGGGAAGGACGAGTCGTACGTCTCCACGGACATCGTCAGCGTCAGCGCGTCCTCGCCGAGCGCGATCACCTGGGTGACGCGTCCGGTGTAGGGCCAGGGGTCGGCCAGGTCGTACGTGATGACCGCCTCGTCCGCGGTGACGCGGGCGGTGCGCCAGGCGCCGTCGCGGGCGGTGCCGTGGATGGCGTGCGGCGGGGAGTTGAGCGGCATCCGGTGCACGGCCGCGCCGTCCCGGAAGCGGCCGTCGCGGATCCGGCCGCACCAGGGGACCATCGGGAAGCAGCCGTAGCGCTCCCCTTGGCGGAGCAGTTCCGTGCCGCCGACGCGGAGTCCGCCGATCCGGCCGCCGTTGCCCGGCAGCACGGTCGCCTCCGCGTCACCCGCGGTCAGCGTGATGGGTTCGTTACTCACGCCCCGACCCTACTGGGGCGATCAAGGGCGCCGGGGCACGCGGGGGCCGGGGCGTGCGGGTCTGCGGCGGCTCAGCGCCGCTTGCGCAGCGCGCGGCCCACGACGATCGCCCCGGCCACGACCACCGCCGCCGCGGGGGCGGCCCAGCGCAGGGGGGCGCCGGCCACGCCGGACTGGGGCGCGGGGACGGGGGCGTACCGGCCGCGCGGCGGGGAGTGGTCGACCTCCTCGGCGCTGCGGCCGATCATCGTGCGGCGCGCGTGCGCGGCCTCGGCGGGGGGTCCGACCACGTCGGGGGCGGGGGGCTCCGCGGGGTCCTGCGGGGTGGCGGGGGGCTGCGGGGCATGGCCGACGTCCTCGGCCGCCGGGGCGTCGGGAGCCGCCGTGTCGCCGGAGTCCGCCGTGTCGCCTGTGCCGGCCGTGCCGTCGGTGCCCGCCGTGGTGTCCGCGTCCACCGACCCGTCCGTCTCCCGCGTGCCGCCCGCGTCCCGCGTGCCGCCCGCGGCCTCCGTCTCGTCCGCGTCCTCCGCGTCGAGGGAGGACGGCGGGACCTCCGTGTCGAAGACGGAGGCGGGCGCCGGTTCCTCGGCCGCCGCAGTGCCCAGGTTCTCCGCGAAACGGGTGAGCAGCCGGGCCGTGGCCGACGCCACCGCCTCCCCGGGCAGCTCCGTGACCCTGCCGTCGGCGGTGGCGGTCCCGGCGAAGGCGACGGTGGCGCCGCCCTCGGCCTCCCGGACGGAGAGGGTGAGCGCGAGCGTGACCGCGCCGGTCCCGCGCGACTCGGTGGCGTCGCCCTCGGCGGCGTACGTGCCGTCCTCGCGCGCGGACAGGTGCAGCGCACCCCGGTAGGTGATGGAGTGGCTGCCGATACGCACCTTCAGCCGGCCCGCGACGGGCTCGGCACCGGCGTCCTGCTGGAGCCCCGGCACCGCCCGGGCGACCCGGACGGGGTCGGCCAGCACGTCCCTGAGCCGCTCCGCGGGAACCGGAACGAACACCTCATGCTCCATGTCACGGCACCCTACCCAGCGGGCGCCCGGAGCACCCCCCGTGGGCGCAAACTCACCCGGCGCCCCCGCGCACCCCGGCCGCTTCAGTACCGCGGATGCACCAGCGTCGACGGCGGCAGTCCCGGCACCCGGGTGCGGGACGCGGCGCGGGCGTCCCGGGCCAGCGACCCGGGGGTGAGGGTGCGCGGACGGGGCTCCCGGGCGGTGTCCAGGCGCAGTGCGGGGGGCGTCCGCGCGGCCAGCAGGAAGCCCCAGTCGCGGGGGGCGCCGGGGCCCGCGGCGGTGCGGTCGGGGCCGGGCGCGAAGCCGGCGTCGCGGGCGGCGACGCGGTAGGCGACGGCCGGCAGCCCGGCCGCGCGGAGCGAGGCGTCCACCGTCCAGAAGGTACGGGGCCGGGCGGCGGCCGGTCCGGCGTGCACCACGAGACGCCCGTCGGGGGCGAGCACCCGCCGCACCAGGCCGTAGAACTCCTGCGAGTACAGCTTGGTGCTGGCCGTGATGCCGGGGTCGGGCAGGTCCGAGATCACCACGTCGTACGCCGCGGAGGGCGTCGCCCGCAGCCGGCGGAAGGCGTCCTGGGCCGAGACGCGGACGCGCGGGTCGCCGTAGGCGTGGTCGTTGAGGGTGGTCAGGCCGGGGTCGTGCCGGGCCAGCCGGGTGAGCCCCGGGTCGAACTCGACGACGTCGACGCGGAGCACGCCGTACTGCCGCAGCACCTCACGGGCGGCGAGTCCGTCGCCGCCGCCGAGGATCAGCACGCGCGCGTGCGGGCCGCTCATCACGGGGTGCACCAGCGCCTCGTGGTAGCGCCGTTCGTCGCTGCCGTCGACGCGGAGCCGCCCGTCCAGGAACAGGCCGAGGGACCGGCCGTCCGGGTCGCCGGTGAGGACCACCTCCTGCACGTCCGTCTGGACGGCCACCCGCACGTCCTGCCCGTACACCGCCTGGCGGGCCGCGCGTTCGAAGTCGTCGGCGAGGACGGTGGCCGTCGCGAGCAGGGCGAGGACGAGGAGGTTGGCGGTGAGCAGCAGCCGGCGGGCCCGGCGGGACAGGTCGCGCCGGAACAGGCCGAGGACCAGGGCCGCGCCCACGGCCGCGTTGACGGTGCCGGTGAGCAGCGCGCCGGTGAGCTGGCCGAGGAAGGGGAGCAGGACGAAGGGGAAGGCGAGGCCGCCGACGAGCGCGCCGACGTAGTCCGCGGCGAACAGGTCGGCGACCGCGCCGCCCGCGTCCTGCCGGCGCACCCGCTGGATCAGCTCCATCAGCAGCGGTACCTCGGCGCCGATCAGCACGCCGATGGCGAGCGAGAAGGCGACCAGCAGGAAGCGGGGGCCGTCGGCCCACAGGCCGCCCCAGCCGCCGGTCCAGGCGAAGACGGCGTAGAGAATCATCGCGCTGGAGCCGCCGACGAGGGCGAGGACCGCCTCCACCGCGCCGAAGCCCGCGGCGGCCAGGCGGCGCAGCCGTTTGGCGGCGAGCGAGCCGAGGCCCATGGCGAAGACCATGACGGACAGCACCACGGACGCCTGGGTGACCGAGTCGCCGATCAGGTACGAGGCGAGGGCGACCAGTTCGAGTTCGTACACCAGCCCGCAGGCCGCGCAGACGAACACGCACGCCAGGACCAGGAACCGCGCGACGGCCGGACGGACGGGCAGCGGCGCGGGCGCGTCCGGACCGCGGGGGACGCCCCAGGCCGGCGGTGAGCCGGGCGGGGCGGGCGCGTGCGGATCGATCACGGGGTGACGTTACGTCACTCCCCCACTGCGCTTCGTCACCCACACGTGTGAAACTGATGTCCCGCTCGGCCCCCGGAGGTTTATCCGGACGGGACCCGCGACCGGGGCGGGACACCGTCCGGACGGGTCCCGGCTCACACCGCGGACGGCCTGAGCTGCGACGTCGGCACCCGGACGCCCACCCGGGTCCGGGTCGCGACCAGTTGCCCGTCCTGCGGGTAGGCGTGCCAGGTGCGCCAGTGCACCTGGCCCTCGCGGCGCTGGGCCAGCAGCGCGGTGAAGGCGTGCGGGCTGCCGGGGAAGACCCCGGCCAGGCCGTGCGGGTGGTCGGAGACGAGGGCCAGCAGCTCTTGGGCGCGGCCGGCGAAGGAGCCGGGCGAGAGCACCTCCACGCGGGCGGCGAACTCGTACTCCCAGTCGCCCACCCGTTTGGCGACGCCCAGCGGCAGCGGGGTGCTGCTGCCGGGGATGCAGGCCACCGTCTCCGAACAGCTGCCCCGCTCCTCCTCCAGGAGGACCTGGTGGGAGGCGCCGAGGAGTCTCAACTGAAGGGTCGCGTCCGTGAGTTCGATATCGAGGCAGGCCAGCGCGGGCAGCGGCTCGCGCCCCAGGGCCCAGGCCAGGTCCGCGGCGCGGGTGTCGGTGTAGGCGGTGTTCAGGGTCGTGAGCATGGATCGGCTCCGCAAGCACACAAGGAGAGGAAGATGTGGGGCCCGCGCATCCCGGCCACTGCCGGGGCTGCGGTCCGCGCAGCCCGGTCGGCCGGTCAGGAGGGGGGTCAACAGGTCGTCCGAGGAGCTGCGTTGGTGAGGGAGAGCGAATCATGAACTATGGCGTCGCCACAGCGTTTTTACCCAACTTCGTGGGGTTTCCATCCCTCAGGGGGCTCCACTGCTCAACTGTTCAACCAGGGCGCACACCCCGAGCGAACGGAGTGCGCCGGAGCGTACGAGCGCCCACCGGGTGTGCCACCCGGTGGGCGCTCTGGGCGGGGCCCGGGGCCCGGTCCCAGGACCGGCCCCCTCGGCGGGGATGCGGTTCCCCCTGGCCGGAGCTCAGCTGCCCCGTGTCAGCTGCCTCCACCGCATCCGCCGCCGCCCCCTCCTCCCCCGCAGGACGACCCGCCTCCGCAGGACGAACCGCTACTGCAGGAGTGGCCTCCGTGGTGCCCGCCTGACGAGCCGCCGTCACCGCCGCCGCTGTCACCGGCCCACCAGCTGCCGCCGCCGGCGCCGCCGCTTCCGCCCGCCCAGCGCGAACGCCTGCCGCGCCGCGAGCGGTCGGCCCGCCTGCTCACCGAGATGCCCCTGATCAACAGGGCCGCGACCACGATCAGGACGATGGCAATGACCATGACTCCGCCCTCCTTTCCCTCCGGACGCGACGCCCGGAAGTCCCCCGAAGCAGTCCCCCGTCGGGTGCCTCGCTCTGTCGGAATCCGCTGTGGAGCTCGTTGCGTGAACGGGAGATGCCCTTCCCCGCCACGGCCCAAAGCAGAGTTGAGGAAGTCCAGAGCTTCGGCGCAGGATGGCCGCCATGACCTCCATGAGCTCCAGCGCCCGCCCCCTCCTGAACCGCCGGCTGGCGGAGTTCGGAACGACGATCTTCGCCGAGATGTCGGCCCTGGCCGCGCGGACCGGCGCGATCAACCTGGGCCAGGGCTTCCCGGACACGGACGGCCCCGAGGAGGTCAGGGAGGCCGCCGTGCGGGCGCTGCGCGACGGGCGGGGCAACCAGTACCCGCCGGGCCCCGGCGTCCCCGAGCTGCGCGCCGCCGTCGCCGCCCACCAGGAGCGGCGCTACGGCCTCTCCTTCGACCCGGACACCGAGGTCCTGGTCACGGCCGGCGCCACGGAGGCCATCGCCGCCTCGCTGCTCGCGCTCCTGGAGCCCGGTGACGAGGTCGTCGCGCTGGAGCCGTACTACGACTCGTACGCGGCGGCCATCGCGATGGCGGGCGGCACGCGCGTGCCGGTGACCCTGCGCCCGCACACGACGGACGAGGGCCCCGTCTTCCGCCTGGACCTCGACGAGCTGCGCGACGCGGTCACCGACCGCACCCGGCTGCTGCTGCTGAACACCCCGCACAACCCGACGGGGACGGTCCTGACCCGCGCCGAACTCGCCGCGATCGCCGAGCTGGCCGTGGAGCGGGACCTGCTGGTGGTGACCGACGAGGTCTACGAGCACCTGGTCTTCGACACGGCGGAGCACATCCCGCTGGCGACCTTCCCGGGGATGCGCGAGCGCACGGTGACCATCGGCTCGGCCGGCAAGACCTTCTCGTTCACCGGGTGGAAGGTCGGCTGGGTCACCGCGACCCCCGCCCTGGTCACGGCCGTGCGGTCGGCCAAGCAGTACCTGACGTACGTGGCCTCGGGACCGTTCCAGTACGCGATCGCCGAGGCCCTGGCGCTGCCCGAGTCCTACTTCGGCGCCTACCGGGAGGACATGCGGGCCAAGCGGGACCTGCTCGCCGCGGGGCTCGCGGAGGCGGGCTTCGGCGTGTTCCGGCCCGCGGGGACGTACTTCGTGACCACCGACATCCGTCCGCTGGGCGAGAGCGACGGCTTCGCCTTCTGCCGCGGCCTGCCCGAGCGCGCCGGAGTCGTCGCCGTCCCCAACGCGGTCTTCTACGACCACCGGGACGCGGGCGCGCCCTACGTGCGGTTCGCCTTCTGCAAGCGGATCCCGGTGCTGGAGGAGGCGGTGGGCCGGCTCAAGGCGCTGGCGGGATGAGGCGTGGCGTGGCGGTACGACGAGAGCCCGGTCCCGCGATACCGGGCCGGGCTCTCCTCGTACGGGCGGTACGGAGACCGTCGGACTACTCGCCGTCCTCGTCGGTCGGCTTCTCCGCCTCGTTGACCTCCTGCTCCAGGCCCAGCTGCTCCACGAGCCACCGGTCGAACTCGATGGCGGCCCGCACCCAGCTGACCGTCGAGGAGACGAAGTGCTCCAGGCTGACGCCCATGCCGATCAGCATCTGCGCCTCGCCGATCAGGCGGACCGTGCCGTCGTCGTGGGTGTGGGAGTACACCTTGGGCCACAGGGTGCGCCGGTTCCAGTCGTCGACCGACTCGAGGAGCTGCGGCTTCTCGTCGATCTGGTGGGGCCGGTCGTAGAACGTCCGCACCGAGAAGACCTGCTGGTCGCCCTCGCCGCGGAACATGAAGTACGTACGGAACTGCTCCCACGGCGCCGCGAGGTCGCCCTCGTCGTCGACGACGTACTTCAGCTCCATCTGCTCGAGGAGCTGCTTCACAAGATCCTGATCCGGGACGACGGGGCCCGCCGGTCCTTGGGGCTGCGGCTCGGGCTGCTTGCCCCCGAAGTTCGGAATCGAGGACGGGTCGATGCTCACCGTGAATTTCCCTTCGTACGGATCTGGCCATCCTCCCCCATGCGGGGAGGGGCGTGGCAAGCCCGCCGGGGGCCTGTCAGCCCTGGGCTGACATGATCCGGCCGGTCGGGTGGACGTTTCTGCGGAGGGGGCGGGGAACATGGCGCGCACACCGGTGGCGGGCGGCCGTCCACGGGGCGGCACCGAGGTTCCGCGGGGGCGGACCAGGTGGTGGCGGGTGGCGGCGCTGGTCGCCCTGCCGGCACTGGTCCTGCTGCCCCTGCTGGTGGCCTTCGTGGGCATCGTCTTCAGCGAGGACGACGACCGGGGGGAGGGCGGCCGCGCGAGCGAGCGGGTGCCCTGCGCCGAGGCGCTGGCCTTCGGCGGGGCCGTCCTGCCGGCCGGGGCGCGGCCCACCGGCGGGTGCACGGTGCAGGGCTTCCAGGACGTTCACTACAGCGCCGCCTTCCGCATGCCCCGCACGGGTGTCCAGGACTGGCTGATACACACCTATCCGGACGCCCCGCAGCCCGCCGCCGGGTTCTGTGCGGGCGAGGCCGCCGACCTGTGTCTGGACCTGAATCACGCGGCGGGGCTGCCGGACGGGGTGGAGGCGCACGTCGTACGGGTGCGGGTGGTGCACGAGGACGCGGGGACGGCGCTGGTGCGGTTCGCGGCGTTCACGACCTGACGGGGCCGCCGACGCGGGCGTGCGGGCGGCCCGCCACCCACATGGGGTGACGGGCCGCTCCCAGGTGCCTCAGAGGGTCTTGCCCTCCGGTGCCTCAGAGGGTCTTGCCCTCCGTCGCCGGTCCCACGATCAGGTCGTCGCCGAACCGGTCCACGCGGACGCTGTCGCCGTCCTTGATCTCGCCGGACAGGATCTCCCGGGCCAGCCGGTCGCCGATCGCCGTCTGGACGAGGCGGCGCAGCGGGCGGGCGCCGTACGCCGGGTCGTTGCCCTCCTCCGCCAGCCAGGCCAGGGCCTCGTCGGTGACCTCCAGGGTGAGGCGGCGCTCGGCGAGGCGCCGGGACAGGGCCTCGATCTGGAGCCGCGCGATCCGGCCCAGCTCCTCCTTGCTGAGCGCCGAGAAGACCACGAGGTCGTCGAGCCGGTTGAGGAACTCCGGCTTGAACGAGCTGCGGACCACCTCAAGCACCTGCTGCTTCTTCTCCGCCTCGCCGGTCGTCGGGTCGACCAGGTACTGGCTGCCCAGGTTCGAGGTGAGGACCAGGATGGTGTTGCGGAAGTCGACGGTGCGGCCCTGCCCGTCGGTCAGGCGCCCGTCGTCGAGCACCTGGAGCAGGATGTCGAAGACCTCGGGGTGCGCCTTCTCCACCTCGTCGAGGAGCACGACGGTGTACGGCCGCCGCCGCACCGCCTCGGTGAGCTGGCCGCCCTCCTCGTACCCGACGTATCCGGGCGGGGCGCCCACCAGCCGCGCGACGCTGTGCTTCTCGCTGTACTCCGACATGTCGATGCGGACCATGGCCCGCTCGTCGTCGAAGAGGAAGTCGGCGAGCGCCTTGGCCAGCTCGGTCTTGCCGACGCCGGTGGGGCCGAGGAAGAGGAACGACCCGGTAGGGCGGTCGGGGTCGGCGATCCCGGCCCGGCTGCGGCGCACGGCGTCGGACACGGCCCGCACGGCCTCGCTCTGCCCGATGAGCCGCTTGCCCAGCTCGTCCTCCATGCGCAGCAGCTTCTGCGTCTCGCCCTCGAGGAGCCGCCCGGCCGGGATGCCGGTCCAGGAGGCGACCACGTCGGCGATGTCGTCGGCGCCGACCTCCTCCTTGACCATGGTGTCCTTGGCCACCTCCTCCTCGGCCTCGGAGGCGGCCTCCAGGTCACGCTCCAAATCCGGGATCTCGCCGTACAGCAGCTTGCTGGCGGTGTCGAAGTCCCCGTCGCGCTGGGCGCGTTCGGCCTGGCCGCGCAGCTCGTCGAGCTTCTCCTTCAGCTCGCCGACCCGGTTGAGGGACTGCTTCTCCTTCTCCCAGCGGGCGTTGAGGCCGCGCAGCTCCTCCTCCTTGTCGGCGAGGTCGCGGCGCAGACGCTCCAGGCGCTCCAGCGAGGCGGCGTCGGTCTCCTTGCCGATCGCCAGCTCCTCCATCTTCAGCCGGTCGACGGCACGCTGGAGCTCGTCGATCTCGACGGGCGAGGAGTCGATCTCCATGCGGAGCCGCGAGGCGGCCTCGTCGACGAGGTCGATGGCCTTGTCGGGCAGGAACCGGGAGGTGATGTACCGGTCGGACAGACTGGCGGCGGCCACCAGCGCGCTGTCGGCGATCTGCACCTTGTGGTGGGCCTCGTAGCGCCCCTTGAGCCCGCGCAGGATCGCGATGGAGTCCTCGACGGTCGGCTCGGCGACGAGCACCTGCTGGAAGCGCCTTTCGAGGGCGGGGTCCTTCTCGATCCGCTCCCGGTACTCGTCCAGCGTGGTGGCGCCGACCATGCGCAGCTCACCGCGCGCGAGCATCGGCTTGAGCATGTTCCCGGCGTCCATGGCGGAGTCCCCGCCGGCGCCGGCCCCCACGACGGTGTGCAGCTCGTCGATGAAGGTGATGATCTGCCCGTCGGAGTCCTTGATCTCGGCGAGGACGGTCTTCAGCCGCTCCTCGAACTCGCCACGGTACTTGGCCCCGGCCACCATCGCGCCCAGGTCGAGCGCCACCAGCCGCTTGTCCTTCAGCGACTCGGGCACGTCCCCCTTGACGATCCGCTGGGCGAGCCCCTCCACGACGGCGGTCTTGCCGACGCCCGGCTCGCCGATGAGGACGGGGTTGTTCTTGGTGCGGCGGCTGAGCACCTGCACCACCCGGCGGATCTCCTGGTCACGCCCGATGACGGGGTCGAGCTTGCCCTCCCTGGCGGCCTCGGTGAAGTCGGTACCGAACTTCTCCAGCGCCTTGTACTGACCCTCGGGGTCGGCGGTGGTCACGCGGCGTCCACCCCTCGCCTTGCGGAAGGCCTCCTGCAACTTCTTCGCACTGGCACCCTGCCCCTCCAGTACCTCACCGGCCGCGCCGCCCTTCGCGGCGATGCCGAGGAGCAGGTGCTCGGTGGAGAGGTACTCGTCCCCGAGTTCCTTGGCGCGTGCCTGGGCGTCGGCGACCACGGCGAGCATCTCACGGCTGGGTTGCGGCGGTGCGACCGTGGACCCGGTCACGCTGGGCAGCCCGCCGACGATGCGTTCGGCGCCGGAGCGCACGGCGGCCAGGTCGGCCTCGACGGCGGCGAGCAGGTCGGTGATGTTCTCGTTGTCCTGCCCCTGGAGCAGGGCCAGCAGCAGGTGGGCGGGGGTGAGGTCGGCGTTTCCCTCGGTCACGGCCCGGTTGCTGGCCGCGTTGATCGCGTCCCGGCTCCGGTTGGTCAGCTCGGCGTCCACGTTCTGGCTCTCCTCCGTGTCTCCATGTCTCCCAGTGCTGACTCACACAACGTACACAAAGTTGAGTCTATTTCACTCAAGGGGTACCCGGAGGTCCCGGAAACAGGCACACATACGACAGCGGCGTCACCGTGTTCAGGTCACGGTGACGCCGCTGCCGGGGGGAAGCACCTGAGCGATTTGTTACGACGGGGGAATCGCGTCAGGCGCTGCGGGGGGTGGCCGAGATGGTCCTGATGCCGGAGACCTCCGGCGGCGCGAGCCGGTGGTCCCGCTGGTCCAGGTTCACAAAGATCATTCCGTACCGGATGGCACACCGCACTGGCTGCGGCGCCCCCCGAGGCCGCCGCAGACACCGGTACGCCCGCACGTCACCGTCCTCGTCCAACGTGACGACGACCGGCTCGCCGAAGACGGTCACCATCAGGGAGTCACCGGGGTGGGGGATCGCGGTGACCAGGTCGATGAAGTGCCAGCCGGAGCGGTAGGCGGTGGCCATTTCTCGGCGGAAGGAGCGGTCGTCGGGTGGCGTTGTCATGTCAGGACCACGCACTGTCGTCAGTGAGAGCTTCTCCGGCCGGGGAGGCGGCTACCGCTTCCACGGACCAGGCGCTGTCCGCTCGGGCGTCACCCTTCGCCACGGAGAGGCCACTCAGTGTTCCGAAGGCCACAACGGCGGAGAAGGCGGCGACAAGCACCGAGCGAAGCATTCTCTTAGACATAGTCGGCTTCGTCCTCACTTGAAGGTCCCCTCTTCCCCCGTCGGATAAGACGATGGCTCATTCAGGCACGTCATGGCCACACAATCGGTGCATCATGTTCCTGCACGTTCAGGACCCTGGGGGGTGGAGATTTGACAACAAATCAGGCCAAAGCGACACATCCCCATGCAGTTACTGAACTGTGTGAGGAGGGGGGGCGCCTGTACGCGAACGCGCTGCGCACTGGACGTATCGCACGCGCCGAGGCGGAGCCCGTCCCCTGCCTGATGGAGTTCGCGCTCCTCCACCCCGACCCCGACGATGCCAACTGGCTCCTCCCGGTGTCGCCCGCCGTCGCACTCGCACGACGGCTGAATCCGATCGAGCACGAGATATCCGAGCGCAGGCGGACGTCGATCGAACTGGCCGCGGCCTTCGAACCCTTCATGGCGCTCAGCGCGCAGGGAGCGGCGCCGACCCACTCGATCACCGTGCTGGAGGGGCTCGACCGCATCAACGCCGCCCTCGACCTTGCCACCGACCAGTGCCTGATCGAGATGCTCACGGTCCAGCCAAGTGCCCGGCACCCCGAGCGCCGGCTCATCGAGGCACTGGAACGAGACAGGACGCTCATCGAGCGAGGCGTGCGGATCCGCACCCTCTACCAGCACACGGCGCGGTACAGCCCGGAGCGCCTGGCCTACGTGGACCAGTTCCCGAACGGGAAGGCCGAGTACCGCACCATCGACGAACTCGTCGAACGCCTCATCATCTGCGACGAGACCGTGGCCTTCATCCCCATCCGGGACGACCGCCAGGTCGCTCTGGAGATCCGGCACCCGGGTCTCGTCCGCTACCTGATCAAGGTCTTCGAGTTCATCTGGGGCCGGGCGGTGCCGCTCACGGCCGGCGCACCGTACGAGACCGCTCCGGACGGCATCACCGACATCCAGCACTCCATAGCGAAGCTGCTGGTCGAAGGCCACGTCGACGAGGCCATCGCCCGCCGCCTCGGCATGAACGTCCGCACCTGCCGGGCCCACATAGCCAAACTGGCCTCCGTGCTGGGGAGCGGAAGCCGCGCCCAACTCGGTTATCTGATAGCTCAGTCGGGGATCCTGGAGCAGGATCAGCACGGCATCGCGCAAGAGGCGGGCCCATGACGGGGGAGGCGCCCGGCCCGCAGGAGGAGGAGCGGCCGGTGCCGTCTCATATCGAGCATGGTCCGGAAGAACTCTGTGCCGCGGGGACGGACCTCTACACGCAAGCCCTGCGCGAGGGTCGCGTGCCCACCCGGGAGGTCTCGGCGGTGCCCTGCCTCACGGACTACGGCCTACTGCAACCGACCGTGGGCGACCTGGACTGGCTGGAGCCGGTCGCCCCCGCCGTCGCCCTGCACCGGATGCTGGACGCCTCGGCGCAGCGTGTCGCCGAGGAGCGGCAGCGGGAAGCCCGGCTGACCGCGACGTTCGAACCCCTCATGCTGGTGGACGGCCGGCGTACGGCCGGAGGAGACGCCGGGGCCGTGCGCGTCCTCAATGGGGTCCCCCAGATCAACCAGGCCATCAGCGAGGCCATGTCGAACGCCACGCGCGAGTTGCTGTGCATACAGCCCAACGCCCACTACGGCGACCGGCGCGGACAGGTGGCCCAGACGCTGTCACTTGGCCGGGACCAGGACATGCTCGACCGCGGCGCCCGCATCCGCACGCTCTACCAGCACACACAACGCCATCTGCCGATGGTCCGGGCCCGCTACGAGCAGTTGCGCGGAGACGCCGAGGCACGCTCTCTGGACGAGGTGACGGACCGCCTCATCGTCGTCGATCGCAAAGTCGCCTTCATCCCCGCCGACGTCGAGGCCACGCTGGCCCTGGAAGTCCGCCACCCCGCCCTCATCGCGTATTTCGTGACCACATTCGAGCGCCTGTGGCGTCTCGCCACGCCCATGCACCCAGAGGCCGCTCCGCGCCCGTCGCTGGGCGGCATCACGCCCCGCCAACGCACCATCGCCTCGCTACTCGTCGAAGGCCACACCGACGCCGACATAGCGGAGCGCCTCGGCATGAACGTCCGTACCGCCCGCGTCCACATCGCCAAGCTCGCCGCCACCCTCGGCAGCGAGAGCCGGGCTCAGCTCGGGTATCTCATCGGGCGGTCGGGGATTCTCGACCGGGAAGGATGACGGGGGCCGAGGCGCCCCGGGTGGGGCCGTCCAGGCCTGCCTGGGCTATGCGCACGCCCAGTTGGGTGCGGCTCGCGGCGCCCAGGGTCTCCGAGAGGCGGGCGATGTGTGCGCGGGCCGTGCGGACGCTTATGCCCAGCCGTTCCGCGATGACCGCGTCCTGGTGGCCCTCCGCCAGCAGCGCCGCGATGGACTGCTCGCGGTGCGAGATGCCCTCGATGCCGGTGTCGGGGAGGGCGGCGGAGAGCGGGATCGCGAGGCGCCAGAGCCGTTCGAAGACCGTGACCAGGTAGGAGACCAGCGCGGGGTGGCGCAGTTCCAGGGCCATCGTGCGGTCGCTGTTGGCCGGGATGAAGGCCACGGTCCGGTCGAAGAGGATGAGGCGGTCGATGACCTCGTCCAGCGTCCGGGCCTCCACCGCGTCGCCCATCAGCTCCAGGTAGTTGAGCAGGCCCTGCCCGTGCCGGGCCACGTGCGTGTACAGGTCCCGCATCCGCACCCCGCGCCCCCGCAGCGCCAGCGCCCGGTGCAGGCCCTCGGACAGCTCCGCCTCACGCCGGATGCCGCCGGGCTGCACGGTCAGGACCTCCGTCGTGCACGCCTGCGTCGCCTCGTCCATCGCGGCCTGGATGCGGGCCAGCCCGTCGAGGACGCGGATCGCCGTGCCCTCCAGGCCGGCCGGCGCGTGGATGAGCCGGCCCAGCCCCGCGTACCACTCGAAGGCCTCCACCGCCGAGCCCACCCGCCGCTGACTCGCGCTGACCTCGTCGTGGACGCCCCGCAGCAGCCGCGTCATGACCTCTTGCGGCGAGGTCGGCACCAGCCAGTCCATGTCGTCGGGATCAGGGTGCAGCAGGGCCAGTTCGAGGAGGCAGGGCACCGGCTCGGCGTCCTGGCGCTGCACCCGGCCGCGGCGCACGGCACGGGAGTACACGCGGTCCCCGGCCGCGCACAGCCGGTCGGCACCGTGCGGATGCTCCTGCGCCCCGTGCCCGGCCATCGCCCATCCCACCCCCGGTTCCGGCTCCATCCGCAGCGCAACTATGCGCGGCCCGGACCGGCTCCGCAACACGGCTCCCTGGCCAAGGGAGTCCAAAACCTGGCACCGTGTCCGTTGCGCGCGCCCTCCGGTTCGCCGGTCGCCACCCGCGGCGGACCGCGCCGACATGCCGCAGGTGTCACGGCGTTGCACCCGGGGGTAGGAATGAGGGACGTGTGCCCGAGGAGGTCGCCGGTATGCCCACCCCCGAGGAGAGGCTCGCCGAGGCGAAGCAGTTGTCGGGCCTCCCGCCCGTCGTCGCGATCTGCGGCTCGACCCGCTTCATGGCCGAGATGAACGAGGCCGACCTGCGGGAGACCGAGGCCGGCCGGATCGTCGTCAAACCGGGCTGTGACCTGAACGCGCCGCACGCCCTCTGGTCCGACCCCGACGAGGCCGCGGCGCTGAAGATCCGGCTCGACGAACTGCACCGGGCGAAGATCCGGCTCGCCGACGAGGTGCTGGTGGTCGGCGACTACATCGGCGACAGCACCCGAGCCGAGATCGCCTACGCCCGGTCGCTGGGCAGGCCCGTGCGGTTCACACACCCCGAAGTCGACCCCGGCCGCCCGCCGGCCGCCCCGCGCTGAAGCGGCTCCCCTACTTCAACCCGATCTCCCCGCAAGCCTCCGCGAACTTCGCCGTGCAGATGTCGCTGACCTTGTAGAAGCCGTCCGCGATCACCGTCTCGTCGATGTTGCCCTTGGTGAGGGCGACGACGGGGACGAGCTGGGCGGGGATGCCCTTGTGGGTGGGGCTGTCGACCTTGTCGCGGGCGAGGGCGTCGAACTGGATGTCCCGGCCCTGGACGCGCGCCACGGCCATCTCCGCGGCGTTCTCCGCCTCCTGCGGGTAGGACTTGTAGACGCTCATGTACTGGTCGCCGGTGACGATCCGCTGGACCGCGGCCAGTTCCGCGTCCTGGCCGGTGATGGGCGGCAGGTCGGTGACGCCCGCGTCCTCCAGGGCCTTGATGATGCCGCCGGCCATGCCGTCGTTGGCGGAGTAGACGCCCGCGATGTTGCCCTTGCCGATCTCCCCGATCGCCTCGGTCATGTTCGCCTCGGCGTTCTCCGGCTTCCAGTCCTTGGTGTCGAAGGACTGGGCGATCGTCACCTTGCCGTTCAGCTCGGACATGGCGCCCGCCTTGAACTGCTTGGCGTTCGGGTCGGTGGGCGAGCCGTTCATCATGACGATCTTGTCGGAGCTGTCCGAGCCGTCGCCGAGGGCGTCGATGAGGGAGCGGCCCTGGACCTCGCCGACCAGCTCGTTGTCGAAGGAGATGTAGGCGTCGATCGGGCCCTCGGCCAGCCGGTCGTAGGCGATGACCGGGATCCCGGCGTCCTTGGCCTTCTGCACGCCGTCCCCGATGGACTGCGCGTCGACCGCGTCCAGCACGATGACGTCGACCTCGTCGTCGATCATCTGCTGCAGCTGCTCGGTCTGCTTCGCCGCGCTCGCCTCGGCGTTGGCGTACTTGACGTTGCCCGCGTCGTTCGTGAGCTCGCCGACCTTCGCCTTGAAGAAGGGGTAGTCGAACTGCTCGTAGCGCGTGTTCTCCTTCTCCGGCAGCAGCAGCCCCACGGTGATGTCGTCGCCCTTCGTGGGGCTCGCCTCGTCGCTGCTGTCCGAGGCGCCCAGGACGCCGCAGGAGGCCAGCGACAGAGTCATCAGAGACGCGGCCACGGATATGGCGGTACGACGGGCACGGCTGCTCACTGCGCTGACCTTCCGACACACGGGTGTTGTTGTGACCCGGGGGACCCAGACGACCCAGGTGAAGGAAGCCAACGCTCTCTTCACGAAATCGTCAAGAACTACTGGACCAATGAGACAGCACCGTTGTGAACAAGCCCCGGAGGTCCGACCGGACCTCCGGGGCTCGCGATGCCGTCTTCCCTTGTGCCGCCTGCCCAAAGCGGTCAGTCCGAGGCCTGGCCGTGGCGCTTGGGACGCCACACGACCAGGGCGCTGGTCTGCTGTACCTCTTGGTAGGGGACCAGGTCACGGCGGTACGACGCGTGCACCGCCGCTTCCCGCTGGCGCATCGCCGTCGCCGCTCCGTCGAGGGCGTCGGCCATCTCCGCGACCCGGGCCTGGAGCGCGGCGACCTGGTTCTCCAGTTCGATGATGCGCTTGATTCCGGCCAGGTTGATGCCCTCGTCCTGCGACAGCTGCTGCACCTGGCGGAGCAGCTCGATGTCGCGGGCCGAGTAGCGCCGGCCGCGCCCGGCCGTGCGGTCCGGGGAGACCAGGCCGAGGCGGTCGTACTGACGCAGGGTCTGCGGGTGCAGACCGGAGAGCTGGGCCGCCACCGAGATGACGTAGACCGGGGTCTCCTCGGTCAGTTCATACGGATTGCGTCGACGACCGTCCATCCCCATCAAGCTCCCTTCGCGGCCTGGAACAACTCCGCCCGCGGATCCTCGTCCGCGGTCGCCTCGCGATACGCCTCCAGCGCGTCACGAGCCTTCCCCGTCAGGTCCTTCGGAACACTCACCTCGACGGTGACCAGGAGGTCGCCGCGGCTGCCGTCCTTGCGGACCGCGCCCTTCCCGCGGGCCCGCATGGTGCGCCCGTTGGGCGTGCCCGGCGGAAGCTTCAGCGTGACGGGCGGACCGCCCAGGGTCGGCACCCGCACCTCGCCGCCCAGGGCGGCTTCGGTGTAGGTGACGGGGACGGTGACCGTGAGGTTGTCGCCCCGGCGGCCGAAGATGGAGTGCTCCTTGACGTGCACGACCACGTAGAGGTCGCCCGCCGGTCCGCCCCGCTCGCCCGGTGTGCCCTTGCCGCGCAGCCGGATGCGCTGCCCGTCCGACACCCCGGCCGGGATGCGGACCTGCATCGTCCGGGAGGACTTGGCGCGTCCGGAGCCCTTGCAGACGTCGCAGGGGTCCTCGGCGATCAGGCCGCGGCCCTTGCAGTCCGGGCACGGGTCGGTGAGCGAGAAGCCGCCGCCGGAGCCCCGCGCGACCTGACCGGTGCCGACGCAGGTCGGGCACACGCGCGGTGTGCCGTTCTTGTCGCCGGTGCCCGAACAGGCCTTGCAGGGCGCCTGCGAGGACATCCGCAGCGGCACCGTGGCGCCCTCGATGGCCTCCGTGAAGCTCAGCGTGACCTCGGACTCGATGTCCTGGCCGCGCCGCGGCTGGGTCCGCGTGCCGCCGCCGGGAGCGCCGCCGGTGCGGTTGAACAGGCCGCCGAACACGTCCCCGAGTCCGCCGCCGAAGCCGCCGGCGCCCCCCTGGCCCCCGCCCTGGGCGCCGCCTCCGAAGAGGTCGCCCAGGTCGAAGTTGAAGGTGCCGCCGCCACCCGCGCCCGGCCCCGGGCGGAAACCGCCGTTGCCGAAGAGGGCGCGGGCCTCGTCGTACTCCTTGCGCTTCTTGGGGTCGCCGAGGATGTCGTTGGCCTCGGAGATCTCCTTGAAGCGCTCCTCGGCCCTGACGTTCCCCTTGTTGGCGTCCGGGTGGTTCTCGCGGGCGAGCTTCCGGTACGCCTTCTTGATCTCGGCCTCGGTGGCGTCCTTGGGGACGCCGAGGACCTTGTAGTAGTCCTTCTCGATGAAGTCCTTCGTGCTCATCCCCGACGTCCCTCCTTCCCGCTTCCGGTCCTGCCGTCAGCCCTCGTCCGGGCCACCGTTCTCCTTGTTCTCCGCGGAGTCGGAGCCGTCCTTGGCCTCGGTGCCCTCCTCGGCCTTGGCCGGCTGCGCGCCGGGCTGCGGTTCGGCGACGGCCACCCGCGCGGGGCGGATGGTGCGTTCGCCGATCCGGTACCCGGGCTGGAGGATCGCCACGCAGGTCGTCTCGGTGACGTCCGGTGCGTAGGAGTGCATCAGGGCCTCGTGGATCGTCGGGTCGAAGGGCTCGCCCTCCTTGCCGAACTGCTGGAGGCCCATCTTGGCGATGACCGTCTCCAGCGACTCCGCGACGGACTTGAAGCCGCCGACCAGCTCCCCGTGTTCCCGGGCGCGGCCGATGTCGTCCAGCATCGGGAGGAGTTCGGACAGGAGGTTCGCGACGGCGACCTCCTTGACCGCGACGCGGTCCCGCTCCACCCGGCGGCGGTAGTTCTGGTACTCGGCCTGGAGCCGCTGGAGGTCCGCCGTGCGCTCGTTGAGCGCGGTGCGCACCTGGTCCAGCTGGGCCACCAGGCCCGCGTTCTCGCTAGCGTCCCCGGCCGGGGCCGCGCCCTCCTCCGAGGAGGGGGCGGCGGCCTTCGGCTCGGCGTCGTCGGGGCTGGCGCCGGAGGGGACGTCGGGCTTCTCGTCGAAGCCCGGGGTCTCCTCCGTCACGCGGCACCGTCCTTGCGCTCGTCGTCCACGATCTCGGCGTCGACGACGTCGTCGTCGGCCTTGTCGCCGGCCTGCGCGCCGTCACCGGGGGCCTCGCCGCCGGCGGCCTGCGCGGACTGGGCGTCGGCGTACATGGCCTGGCCCAGCTTCTGCGAGACGGCGGCGACCTTCTCCGTGGCGGTGCGGATCTCGGCGGTGTCCTCGCCCTTGAGCTTCTCCTTCAGCTCGGCGACGGACTCCTCGACCTCGGTCTTGATCTCGCCCGGGACCTTGTCCTCGTTGTCCTTGAGGAACTTCTCCGTCTGGTAGACGAGCTGCTCGCCCTGGTTGCGGGACTCGGCGGCCTCGCGGCGGGCGTGGTCCTCCTCCGCGTACTTCTCGGCCTCCTGGCGCATCCGGTCGACCTCGTCCTTCGGCAGCGAGGAGCCGCCGGTGACGGTCATCTTCTGCTCCTTGCCCGTGCCCAGGTCCTTCGCGGTCACGTGCATGATGCCGTTGGCGTCGATGTCGAAGGCGACCTCGATCTGCGGGACGCCGCGGGGCGCCGGGGGCAGGCCGGTCAGCTCGAACATCCCGAGCTTCTTGTTGTACGCCGCGATCTCGCGCTCGCCCTGGTAGACCTGGATCTGCACGGAGGGCTGGTTGTCCTCGGCGGTGGTGAAGATCTCCGAACGCTTCGTCGGGATCGTCGTGTTCCGCTCGATCAGCTTGGTCATGATGCCGCCCTTGGTCTCGATGCCGAGGGACAGCGGGGTGACGTCGAGGAGCAGGACGTCCTTGACCTCGCCCTTGAGGACACCGGCCTGCAGGGCGGCGCCGATGGCGACGACCTCGTCCGGGTTGACGCCCTTGTTGGCGTCCTTGCCGCCGGTCAGCTCCTTGACCAGCTCGGCGACGGCCGGCATACGGGTCGAGCCGCCGACGAGGACGACGTGGTCGATCTCGGACAGCTGGATGCCGGCGTCCTTGATGACGTTGTGGAACGGCGTCTTGCAGCGCTCCAGGAGGTCGGCCGACAGCTGCTGGAACTGCGCCCGGGTGAGCTTCTCGTCCAGGTGCAGCGGGCCCTCGGCGGAGGCCGTGATGTAGGGCAGGTTGATCGAGGTCTCGGTGGACGAGGACAGCTCGATCTTGGCCTTCTCGGCGGCCTCGCGCAGACGCTGGAGGGCCATCTTGTCCTTGGACAGGTCCACGCCGTGGCCGGCCTGGAACTGCTTCACCAGGTAGTCGACGACGCGCTGGTCCCAGTCGTCACCACCGAGGTGGTTGTCACCGTTGGTGGCCTTCACCTCGACGACGCCGTCGCCGATCTCCAGCAGCGAGACGTCGAAGGTGCCGCCGCCGAGGTCGAAGACGAGGATGATCTGCTCGTCCTTGTCGAGGCCGTACGCCAGCGCGGCGGCGGTCGGCTCGTTGACGATGCGCAGGACGTTCAGGCCCGCGATCTCGCCGGCCTCCTTGGTGGCCTGGCGCTCGGCGTCGTTGAAGTACGCCGGGACGGTGATGACCGCGTCGGTCACCTTCTCGCCCAGGTAGGACTCGGCGTCCCGCTTCAGCTTCTGCAGCACGAAGGCGCTGATCTGCTGGGGGTTGAAGTCCTTGCCGTCCAGGTTGATCTTCCAGTCGGTGCCCATGTGGCGCTTGACCGACCGGATGGTCCTGTCGACGTTCGTGACCGCCTGGCGCTTGGCCACCTCGCCGACCAGCACCTCACCGTTCTTGGCGAAGGCGACGACGGACGGCGTGGTCCTGGCGCCCTCGGCGTTGGTGATGACGGTGGGCTCGCCGCCCTCCAGAACGCTGACGACGGAGTTAGTCGTGCCCAGGTCGATGCCGACCGCACGTGCCATGGTGAATAACCTCCAGCTGACTTGAGTGGAACAGGCTCAAGTGTGCACGACGGTCTCCGTGCGGTCAACAGAGGTGAGTCGAGCCGACTCAACTCTTATCCGTTCCTTACACGCAACGGGGCGCTGACCTGGACTTCTTCGGCCCGCCGAGCCTGGCGAACCGGGAAAATCGTCCCTCGGGAGGAGGCATCCCCAGGGGTGTCCGCCACCTCGGGAGGCACCCGGGACGCACCGCGAGGCGGCCGCGCGGGCCCCGGTACCCGGCCCTGCGCCCCTGCCCCGTGCCGCGGCCCGTACACCCGTACCCGCAGCAGCCCCGCCACCGCGGCCGCCGCGGCTCCCGCGACCCACCACACCGCCGGCGCCCCGACCCGGCCCGTGTGCACGAGCACACCCGTGAGCACCGCGCCGCAGGAGACCGCGCCGACGACCACCGCCGCGCCCTGCGGGGTGAGCCCGAGCCGGCGCAGCCGGTGGGCCAGGTGGTCGGGCCCCGCGCGCAGCACGGGCCGCCCGGCCAGCCGGCGCGAGAGGAGTACGAGTACGACGTCCAGGCAGGCCGGCGCGGTCAGCGCGAAGAGCACCGCCGCACCGCCGGCCGGCGGATGCCCCGCGCGGGTGAACACGGCGGCCCCGGCCAGCAGGAAGCCCGTGAAGAGCGCCCCGCACGCGCCGAGCGCGATCCGCGCCGGGTGCCAGTTGTGCAGCAGCAGCCCGGTCAGCGCGGCCGCCAGCGCGAGCAGCGCCACCGCCAGCCCGTCCCGCAGCTCCGCCGCGGCGCAGGCGGCGACCCCGAAGGCGGTGACGACCCCCACCGTGCCGGCCACCCCGTCGGCGTGGTCCAGCCCCCGGAAGGCGGCGGCCACCAGCGTGATCCATCCCACGGCGAGCACTCCGGCCACCGGGCCGGTCTCCCCGTACGGCACCACGCAGGCCGCCGCGACGGCCGTACCGGCGACCACCCACCGCCGGCGCAGCCGCCAGAGGTCGGCGGCGAGGCCGAGGGCGCCGGCGGCCAGGGCGCCGAGCAGCAGCCGGCCGGCCGCGGGGCCGAGCGGCACGACGCCGGTCCAGTCGCCCACCCCCGCGACCAGCCCGGTGACCAGGGCGACCGCCACCCCGCCGGACAGCGGGACGGGACGCCGCCGGCGGCGGTCGACGAGGGCGAGGGAGAGGGCGGGGGCGCGCAGCAGCGCGGCGAGGAGGGCGGCGAGGAGGAAGGAGGCGGTGGCGGCGGCGATCCCGTAGAGCACGGGGACAAGTTATGCCGGATATCACGTTTTGCTATGAATTGCTCGGCCGCTACGGCGTGGCGAAGGGGCCCCCGGGCGGGCCCGGCGGTCAGGGTTGCCTCAGCGACGCAGATCACCGCACGTCCGACTACAGTGCGGCTGAGGATCGGGGTAGTCTCGGACGGACTGAATAAGTTACCGCTTAGTAATACCGAGCAACACTGATCCCCTCGCAACCTCGCAGGCCCGAGGAGCCCCCAAATGCAACTCGCCGCGATCATCGTGTCGCTGGTCCTGATCGTGGTCGGCGTGGCGCTGTTCGGCCGCGCCGTCCTGCAGATCGTCAACTACATGCGGCTGGGCCAGCCGGTGCCGGCCGGCACGCGGACCGACGATCCCGCAGCGCGCACCGTCACCGTGGTCCGGGAGTTCCTCGGCCACACCCGGATGAACCGCTGGGGCATCGTCGGTGTGGCGCACTGGTTCGTGGCGGTGGGCTTCTTCTCCCTGCTGCTGACGATCGTCAACGCGGTCGGGCAGCTCTTCGAGGCGGACTGGATCCTGCCGGTCATCGGCGACTGGGCGCCGTACAACGTCTTCGTCGAGTTCATCGGCACCATGACGGTGCTCGGCATCCTCGCGCTGATCGTGATCCGCCAGCTGAGCCGGCCGGACAAGCCGGGCCGCAAGTCCCGCTTCGCCGGGTCCAACTTCGGCCAGGCGTACTTCGTCGAGGCCGTCATCCTCATCGTCGGCGTCTGCATCTTCATGCTGCACGCCCTGGAGGGCGCCCTCCACCACGTGGACGGCTACGAGGCCTCGTTCTTCATCTCGTACCCGGTCGTCTCCGCACTCGGGAACCTGGACGTCTCCACCCTCCAGAACCTGGTCTACCTCTTCGCCGGCCTGAAGATCGCGACCTCGTTCATCTGGATGATCACCGTCGCCCTCAAGACCGACATGGGCGTCGCCTGGCACCGCTTCCTCGCCTTCCCGAACATCTGGTTCAAGCGCGACGCGAAGGGCGGCACCGCCCTCGGCGCCCTGCTGCCGATGACCTCGGGCGGCAAGCCGATCGACTTCACCGACCCCGGCGACGACGACACCTTCGGCGTCTCCCAGGTCGAGCAGTTCTCCTGGAAGGGCCTACTGGACTTCTCCACCTGCACCGAGTGCGGCCGCTGCCAGTCGCAGTGCCCCGCGTGGAACACCGGCAAGCCGCTCTCCCCCAAGCTCCTGATCATGTCCCTGCGCGACCACGCGCACGCCAAGGCCCCCTACCTGCTGGCCGGCGGCGGCAAGACGATGGAGGGCGACGAGAAGGCGTCCGAGGAGCAGCTCGCCCCGGTGCCCGCGGCGGCGCTCGCGGAGTCCGAGCGCCCGCTGATCGGCACCCTCGAAGAGAACGGCGTCATCGACCCGGACGTCCTGTGGTCCTGCACCACCTGCGGCGCCTGCGTCGAGCAGTGCCCGGTGGACATCGAGCACGTCGACCACATCGTCGACATGCGCCGCTACCAGGTCATGATCGAGTCGGCGTTCCCGTCCGAGGCGGGCACGATGCTCAAGAACCTGGAGAAGAAGGGCAACCCCTGGGGCCTGGCGAAGAAGCAGCGCCTGGAGTGGCTCAAGGAGCTGGACTTCGAGGTCCCGGTCGTCGGCAAGGACATCGAGGACCTCACCGAGGTCGAGTACCTGTACTGGGTCGGCTGCGCCGGCGCCCTGGAGGACCGCGCCAAGAAGACCACCAAGGCCTTCGCCGAGCTGCTGCACATCGCGGGCGTCAAGTTCGCGATCATGGGCGGCGACGAGAAGTGCACCGGTGACTCGGCACGGCGCCTGGGCAACGAGCCGCTCTTCCAGGAGCTGGGTATGGAGAACGTCATGTCCCTCAACGCCGCCTTCGGCGAGGAGATGGACGACGACGGCAAGGTCACCGAGGAGTCGAAGAAGCCGAAGTCGGCGAAGAAGATCGTCGCCACCTGCCCGCACTGCCTCAACACCCTGGGCAACGAGTACCCGCAGCTCGGCGGCGACTACGAGGTCATCCACCACACCCAGCTGCTCCAGCACCTCGTGGACGAGGGCAAGCTGCTCCCGGTCACCCCGGTCGAGGGCATCATCACGTACCACGACCCGTGCTACCTGGGCCGGCACAACAAGATCTACACGCCGCCGCGCGAGATCATCGCCGCCGTCCCGGGCGTCCGCAACGAGGAGATGCACCGCCACAAGGAGCGCGGCTTCTGCTGCGGCGCCGGCGGCGCGCGGATGTGGATGGAGGAGCGGATCGGCAAGCGCATCAACAACGAGCGCGTCGACGAGGCCCTCTCCGTCAACCCGGACATCGTCTCCACCGCCTGCCCGTTCTGCCTCGTCATGCTGACCGACTCGGTCAACGGCAAGAAGAACGACGGCAAGGCGAAGGAGTCCATTCAGGTCGTCGACGTCGCCCAGCTGCTGCTGGACTCGGTGAAGACCCCGGCCGACCCGGCGGGCGAGCCGGAGCCGGAGAGCGAGCCGACGCCGGAGCCGGTGAAGTAACCCGCACCACTCCTGCCGCCGACACCCCCTGGTCCCGCCCGGACCCGGGGGTGTCGCCGTTCGTCGAACGCGTGCATCATTACCCGGTCGTTGTCAGTGGCACGGAATCACGGAATCACCGGATCGGACGGGGCGGGGCGAATGGTGCGCGGACGAAGAGCCATCCGGGTCGGTACGACGGCCGCCGGCTGCGCGCTGCTGCTCGCCGCCTGCGGCCGGGGCGGACCGGCCCCCGCCGCCGACGGCACCGGCCCCACCCCCGTGCGCGCGGCCCAGGCCCCCGCCGCGCAGCCCGTCCCGCGCGGCGAGGGCAGCGAGGTCCCCGACGACTTCAACGGCGACGGCCACCGCGACCTCGTCCTCGACGACCTGGTCAAGGCGGAGAGCCACGCCGACGACGCCGGGATCGGCATCGTCTACGGCTCGGCGCGCGGACCGGCCCCCGCCACCCGGCAGTTGCTCACCCCCGCGAAGTACGCGGCCCCCACGGACGGGCAGATCCCGGCCGTCTTCGAGGCGGAGTCGGCCTGCGACCTGGACGGCGACGGCTTCACCGACCTCGTCGTCACCACCGACCCGCCCTACGACGGACAGGGCCGCCCCCCGGTCCCGCTCCAGCTCCTCTTCGGATCCCCGGCCGGACCGGCCGCCCGCGCGGTCCCGCTGGCCGTCCCCGGCACGGCACGCTTCGGCAACGACTGGCCCGAGCGCCCGGTCTGCGGCGACTTCGACGGCGACGGCGCCGAGGACCTGGTCCTGCACGCCTCGGCCGGCCACCTCAGCTACCTGCGCGGCCCCTTCACCCGCGAGGGCGCCCCGCGCGAGGCCGGCGCGCCCGTCCCCTCCCCCGGCGAGGTGCCGACCGGCCCCGCCGCCGACGTGAACCGCGACGGGTACGACGACCTCGTCGTCCGCGCCTCCGCGGGCCCCGGCGCCGCCGCCCTCGTCCTCGGCGGCCCCGACGGCCCCACCCGCACCGGGGTCGCCCTCCCGGCGGGCACGGACGTCGCGCTGGGCTCCTTCGGGCGGGGCAAGGCGCTGGACGCGGCGGTGGGCGGCGCGGACGGCACGGCCCTCCGCTTCGACCTGCCCGCCTCCCGCCGCGGCACCCTCGACGCCCCCGGCACCGCCCTCGACGCCGCCGACTTCGACGGCGACGGCCGCACGGAGCTGGTCCTCGGCGAACCCGCCGTACGCGTCCTCCCGGGCCGCGCGACGGGCCCGGTGACGGAGGGCGCGGTGACCGTGGAGCCCGCCGCCCAGGGGACGACGCGCGTGCTGACGGCGGGCGACTTCGACGGCGACGGGCGGGCGGACCTGGTCGTGCGGACGAACCGGGGCGACACCAAGGACACCGTCGAGGTTTACCGGGGCACGGCGAACGGGCTCGTGACGCGGGAGCCGGCGGTCACCTTCTCGACGGCGTACTTCCTGACCCCTTAGGGGCCGGGCGGCCTCGGGCCGAGGTCGGGGCGGCATGCCGTGCACCGGCCCCTCGGGGAGACCCGTAGGGGATGTCACAGCTCGGCCGCAAAGGGTCCCCCGAATGGCCGGGCCCCGCACGTCACTCTCCGGGACCAGGTACGTTCGAAGGCGTGGCTGGATTCAGGATCGGACGCGGCCGGGACAACGGCGCTCCACACACGCGACCGCAACGCCCACCGTACGGACAGCAGGCGCCCCAGGGACCGCCGTACGGCGGACAGGCGGCGCCTCGGCAGCCGTACCCGCAGCAGCCGTACGGGGGTGGCGGACCCGGACCGGGCGGCTCCCCCTGGCCCCAGGCCCACGGCGGCGGCCACGGCGAGCCGGAGTACTTCGGCGACGGCGGCCACCACCCGGGGCAGCCCGGCGGCCAGGCCCCGTACGACCCGTACGCCGCCAACAACCCGGGCCACACCCAGGCGTTCACCGTCGACGACCCCTACAACCAGGGCGACACCTACCGCGCCGGATCGGCCCCCGCGCCCGGCCCGGTCGGCCCGCGCCTGCACTGGAAGGACCTGCTGAGGGGCGTCGTCCTCGCCCCCAACCAGACCTTCCTCCAGATGCGGGACTACGCGATGTGGGCCCCGGCGCTCATCGTGACGTTCCTCTACGGCCTGCTGGCGGTCTTCGGCTTCGACGGCGCCCGCGAGGAGGCCATCAACGCCACCCTGTCGAACGCGGTCCCGATCGTCCTGACCACGGCCGTCGCCATGGTCCTGAGCGCCTTCGTCCTGGGCGTGGTCACCCACACCCTGGCCCGCCAGCTCGGCGGCGACGGCGCGTGGCAGCCCACGGTCGGCCTCTCCATGCTGATCATGTCCATCACGGACGCGCCGCGCCTGGTCGTCGCCCTGTTCGCCGGCGGCGACGCGCCCTTCGTCCAGATCCTGGGCTGGGCCACCTGGATCGCGGCCGGCGCCCTGCTGACCCTGATGGTCTCCCGCTCCCACGACCTGCCCTGGCCGAAGGCGCTGGGCGCGTCGGCGATCCAGCTGATCGCACTGCTGTCGATCGTGAAGCTCGGGACGTTCTAGCAGCTCGGATGCGTAAGGGCCCCCGGCGTCGCGCCGGGGGCCCTTCCCCTGCCCCGCGGTGATCACCCCCTGCTAATGTCACCCTGCTCGCGCAGGGCCGAGCGGCGGTTCCCTGAACACCCCCCCTGCGCGGAGCGCCCTGGGGAGGGACTCACACGTGACACGTCCGCTGAACAAGCGGGCCGAGCGCCGTCGGCGCGCGCTCGCCCGTACCGCTCTGACCGTCGCGCTCGCCGTGACCGCCGGAGTGGGCGCCACCACGGGAACGGCCGTCGCCGCGCCCGCCGGCACCACCGCCGAACCCGTCGTCATCAGCCCCGGCGCCCGCTTCGTGCCCCGCGCCACCCTGGTCCTGAACGCCGGCGAGACCGGCTTCCTCACCGCCCAGGAGGGCGACGACCGGCTCCGCTGGACCGACTACGCCACCGGCGCGGTCACCGTCCTCGACCACCGGCTGCCCAAGCCGCTCTCCTACGACGTCGACGACTTCCGTTTCGCCGCGTATCCGGGGGAGTTCGGCCACGGCTCCGACACCGTCGCCCTGTACGGGGAGTCCCCCGACCCGCACGTGACGCTCCAGCAGCGGGCCGGCGGCGGACCGACGGTCACGATCCGGATCCCCGAGGGCCAGTCGTACGTCGCGACCTACGGCGACACCGTCGTCACCCGCACCGGTGCGAAGGGCGCGGAGACCGGCCTGCACCTGCTGCGCTCGGTGGACGGCGAGGTGCGCGACCAGAGGGTGGAGGGCCTGCCGGAGGGCTGGAACCTCAGCCTCGGCGAGGGCGACACGCGGTCCGTCGCCGTCCGCGCGATCAAGTGGGAGGACACCACCATGTCCCAGGGGTGGTGGGTCCTCGACCTCGCCACCGGGAAGCTGAGGACGCTCTCCACGCACGGCGAGCGCGTCACCTTCGACCGGGACACCGTCTTCCACCTCGGCGCCCCGGAGCCCTACGCCGCCCAGGTGTACCGCCGGGACGACCCGGACGCGGAACCGACCACCCTCGACCTGCGGAACATGGGGTACGACGAGACCGTCCTGCCCTTCGGCGAGGGCTTCGCCACCGTCTCCCCGCCCAACCCCGGCGACGACGAGTACCGGGGCAACGCCCTGTCCCTGCGCGACCGCGAGGGGAACCACCTGAAGACCCTGCTGGCGGTGGCCGCGCCCTCCGTGCACCGCACGCCCGACGGCTCGCTGCTAGTGACCGGCGCCGAGGCGGACACCGACTACGGCCCGCTCGACTGGGGGTACTACCTCTTCACGCCCGGCGCGGACGGCACCGTCACCCGCAAGCGCCTCGCGGACATCGAGGACCGGGAGGCCGAGCCGGCCGGCATCTCGCTGGGCAGCGGCATCCTCACCACGGCCGACGACTCGAAGCTCTACATGCCGGGCACCTACGTCGGCGGCTACCGGAGCACCTGGCTGAAGACGTCCGGCCGCCCCGAGGAGCTGAAGTCGACGGTCGACGGCCTCGTGTCGGGCCGGGACGACGACTGCGGCGACAGCGAGAGCGGCTACTGCGTCACGATGTTCGCGAGCGGCGACGGGCACCACGGCCGCAAGGCCGCCACCGAGCAGGACGTCACCATGCTCTACCGCAACGGCTCCGCGTCCTGGGGCCCGCGGGTGACCTCGGGACTCGGCAGTCCCGAACTCGTCGACCTGTCCGGCCGGTTCGCCGTCGTGGACCAGGCGTGGGGCGGCACGCAGGCGCTCCTGGACCTCGGGAACGGCGACACCGGCCGCGTCCTCCAGAAGCGGGAACAGGTCGCGGCCGCGCTCTGGGGCAGCACCCTGTGGAGCGCCGCCGGCGGCTGGGCCGGCCCCGGCCAGAACGTGCCGACCACGGTGGCGGCGAAGAACGTGACGACGGGCGCGGCCGGCGAGAGCTTCGACGCGGGGTGCGTCCCGCGCGAGCTCCAGGCCGTGGGCCGCCTGGTGTACTGGCAGTGCGACGACTCCTGGCCCGACTACCGCAGCGGCGGCGTCTACGACCGCCAGACCAGGCGCACCCTGAAGCTCGGCACCGACAGGACGCTGCTCGGCGACGGCTACCTGGTGCGGCAGTCGGACGCGGCCGGTCTCACCCTCATCGACCTGCGCGACGGCCTCCCGGCCTCGGGCACGGAGGCGGACCTGCCCCAGCGGGTGATCGTCACCGCCGCGGAGCTGGGCGAGCGGACCGTGCGCCGGGCCGACTGGACCGTCGACCGCTTCGGCGGCCACGTCGCCTACGCGGGCGCGGACCGCCGGGTGCGGATCGTCCCGTCGGGCGTCCCGGCCTCCCGCGTCGCCGTCGTCGACGCGGACGTGCCCGCCCCGGACGTCGCGGCCGGGGCGTGGCAGCCGCGCTGGTGGCTGTCGAAGCCGGCGGCTTCGTGGTCGCTGACGCTGAGGAACAAGGCGAGCGGCAAGACCGTGCGGACGCTGTCCGGCGGCGAGGCCCGGGGCATGATCGCCCCGTCGTGGGACGGGAAGGACGCCTCCGGCGGCCGGCTCCCGAACGGCTCCTACACCTGGACCCTGACCGCGCAGCCCGCCGACGGCGTCCAGGCCGCCCTCTCCGTCTCGGGCACCTTCCCGGTCACCGGCGGCGCGGCCGTCTGGCGGGACATGGCCGGCGACGACGGCTTCGGCGACCTGCTCACCACGGACGCCGCCGGGGCCGTGTCGCTGTACCGGGGCACCGGAACCGGCGGTCTCTCCGCCCGCACCGCCGGCACCGCGGGCGCCTTCGCCGCCGGCTCGCCGCTCGTGCCCGTCGGAGACGTGGACGGCGACCGGTGCACGGACGTCCTGGTGCGGGTCGGCGACCAGCTGCGGGCCTACCGGCCGGGCTGCGGCAAGGTCGTCGGCGCCTCGTCGCCGTACACGCCGATCGGCGGCGGCTGGTCCCAGTACGACCTGCTGACCTCGCCGGGCGACATGGACAGGGACGGGCTCGTCGACCTGATCGCACGCCAGGCGGCCACCGGGGACATCTACTTCTACGGCGGCACGGCCGACCACCGCCTGAAGCCCCGGGTGCGGATCCAGACGAACTGGAAGCTGTACAAGAGCGTCACCGGCGCCGGGGACCTCAACGGCGACGGCCGCGGCGACCTGCTCGGCCTGGACTCCGCGGGCGTGCTGTGGCGCTACTACGGCACCGCCGCCGGCGGAGTGACCCCCCGGGAGCGGGTCGGCGGCGGATGGAACGTCTACTCCGCCCTCGCCGGCACCGGCGACCTCTCCGGCGACGGCCGCACCGACCTGCTGGCCCGGGACACCACGGGGAAGCTGTGGCGGTACGCGTCCACGGGGTCCGGGGCGTACGGGGGCCGGGTGCTGATCGGCACGGGAGGCTGGAACACGTTCAAGGGCCTGTACTGACCCTTGCGACCGTGACGGTCAGGCGTCGAGCACCTGACCGTCACGCCGGACCACGGGGGGCAGGACGCTCCACGGGAAGTTGATCCACTCGTCGGTCCGCTTCCACACGTACTCGCACTGGACCAGCGAGTGCGACTTCTCATAGATCACCGCGCTGCGGACCTCGGCGACGGTGTCGAGGCAGAAGTCCCGGACCAGCTTCAGCGTCTTGCCGGTGTCGGCGACGTCGTCGGTGATCAGGACCTTCTTGTCGGAGAAGTCGATGACGTTGGGAACGGGCGCGAGCATGACGGGCATGTCCAGCGTGGTCCCGACGCCCGTGTAGAACTCGACGTTCACGAGGTGGATGTTCTTGCAGTCGAGCGCGTACGCCAGCCCGCCGGCCACGAAGACGCCGCCGCGGGCGATGGAGAGCACTATGTCCGGCTCGTACCCGTCGTCCGCGATCGTCTGGGCGAGTTCGCGCACGGCGACGCCGAACTGCTCGTAGGTCAGATTCTCCCGAACATCACTCATGCGCGCGTCCTGCTCATACCTGGGTTCATACCTGGGTCCGATGGAAGTTGAGGAAGGAGCGGGAGGCCGTCGGCCCCCGCTGCCCCTGGTAACGGGACCCGTACCGCTCGCTCCCGTAGGGGTGCTCGGCCGGCGACGTGAGCCGGAACATGCACAGCTGCCCGATCTTCATCCCCGGCCACAGCTTGATCGGCAGGGTCGCGAGGTTGCTCAGTTCGAGCGTCACGTGCCCCGAGAAACCGGGGTCGATGAACCCGGCCGTGGAGTGCGTGACCAGACCGAGCCGGCCGAGGGAGCTCTTCCCCTCCAGCCGCGAGGCGAGGTCGTCGGGCAGCGAGACGACCTCGTACGTACTGGCCAGCACGAACTCGCCCGGGTGCAGGATGAAGGGCTCGTCGCCCTCCGGCTCCACGAGCCGGGTGAGGTCCACCTGCTCGACGGAGGGGTCGATGTGCGGGTACCGGTGGTTCTCGAACACCCGGAAGTAGCGGTCGAGGCGTACGTCGATGCTCGACGGCTGCACCATGGAGTCGTCGAAGGGATCGATCCGCACCCGCCCGGAGTCGATCTCGGCCCGGATGTCCTTGTCTGAGAGAAGCACGCACCGAGGATACGCAAGGCGCGCGGAGCTGCGACAACCGCCGCCGCACCGCGCGCCCGGTCCTGCCCTACCGCTGCTGCGAACCCACCGGCACGGCACTCCTCAGCCGCGCACACCGCGGACATCGGACGAGCCGGCCGGGGCCGAGGCGACCGGCCTGCTGCATCGGGAACGAGGCGGCGGTGAACACGTGCCCATCGGCACAGCGGACGACGGTGGTGCGCTCCATCAAGTCCTTCAAGTCCCTTCCCCAGAAGCCGCGTCTGGGTGTCTTCTACCCTGACGACAAAAGCCACAGTAGGGGATGAAAGAGACGACCTTCCAGGCGGCACTCCGCCCTCGCACGCACCCTCTCGAAGGCCCCCACCGTACGCCCCAACCTACGCCCCACCCGACCCACCCGAAGCCGCGTCCCCCCACCCCGGAACGACCACCGGCCCCACGGCGCAAACACCGGGGGCCAGCGATGGGGTAGAGTAACCGAGCGTCCAGGCACCGACCGTGGTCGGCGTCTTACGCGGGTGTAGTTTAATGGTAGAACATCAGCTTCCCAAGCTGAGAGCGCGAGTTCGATTCTCGTCACCCGCTCCATACAGAAGGCCCAGGTCAGAGACCCGGGCCTTTTTGCTGTGCGCTGTGATCACTCGCCGCGTGCCAGATCCGTGCCAGAAGGCCTGTCGGGCTGCTTCTCCCTGGCAGCGGCCCGCGCCTTCCGCACGGTGGCGTCCAGCCCGGCGGCGACCTCCACTTGCCGCTCGTCGTCGGAGTGCTGATAGATCAGCGCCGCCTTCTCCGAGGACTGCCCGGCACGGACCATGGTGTCTTTGAGCGTGGCCCCGGAGCGCGTGGACAGGGTGTGTCCCGTGTGCCGGAGATCGTAGAAGCGGAAGCCCTCTGGCATGCCGACCGTCTCACGCGCCTTCCGCCACTTCCGCCCGAAGGTGCTGCGCCGGAAGGGAGCACCCTTCTCCCCGACGAAGATCAGCCCGTCCGGGCCCGGCTCGGCATAGCTCTCCAGGTGCCAGCGGAGCTCTCGGCGAAGGAACGCTGGAAGAATCACAGTCCGGGTGCCCGCCTCGGACTTGGTGTCGCCCTGGACGCGTCGCCCGTTCGTCCGCTCCGGCTCGGCGAGGCGGACGCGGACGCGCAGTTCGTCGAGGTCGATGTCTCGGCGCCGGAGGCCGGCCAGCTCTTCCGGACGCATCGGACCGTACGCGCCGAGGTAGACCATGAGCCGCCACCTCATGCCTACGGCTTCGGCAAGGGCATCGACTTGGGCAACGGTCGCGATGCGTCGCTCAGCCGCCTTCTCCTTCCCCGCTCCCTTGATTCGGCACGGGTTGCGGGTGATCAGCTCGTCGTCCACGGCCGTTTCCATGATGGCCTTGAGAAGCCGGTACGCCTTGGCCGTCATCGTCTTGGCATTAGTGGCCCGCAGTCGATCGGCCCGCCATTCGCGGACACGCGGCGCGGTGATCTCGTCCAAGTCCGACGCGGCGAAGGCGAACAGGTGCTTATCGAGGAGGTAACGGTACAGATCTCGGGTGAGCGGCGCGAGCTCTCGTTCGTCGACCCACTTGTCGGCGTAGGCCTGGAAGCTCACCGCGCCTGCCTCGGGATCGCGCCACTCACCCCGGCGGATCTCTGTCTGCCGTTCGGCAAGCCAGTCGTCGGCATCGGCCGTCGTCTCGAAGGTGACGGGCGCCGGACGCATCACGCCGTCAGGGCCCGGATAGCGAGCCTGGTACCGGCCGGATGGAAGCCTTCTGATCGCGCCGAACCGGCGTCGCCTGCCCTTGCTGTTGGCCATCAGGCAGCTGCCCTCCCGAAGCGAGACCGAGGCCGCCTCAGCGGCTCCACAGTGCGCGAGGCGACGTAGTCGCGGAGGGCGCTCTCCGGGATACGAACGTGCCGTCCGACCTTGACGTACCGGATGCGCCGCTCCTCGATGAGCCGCCGGGGAAAGCGGACGGTCGTGCCCAGCAGTTCAGCCGCCTGGTCCACGGTGAGGAGTCCATCCATGGTCACCACTCCCCCTCGGCTGCGGATTGGTCGCGCAGGGCATCGCGGGCGGTCTCGCGGTTGAGCCGGAGGTCCCGGGCGATGGTGGCGGCAAGGGCGGATTCGCCGGGGGTGTGACCGTGTCCGGCGTACTGCCAGTCCCTCAGGACGAGGACGCTGTCCGGCTCGCGGTCGTCCAGGGCGAGGGCGGCATGGTCCTGGGCGGCGCGGTAGTCGGCACGGGCCTGGCGGAGGGCGCCGAGGGTGGTGGAGTAGTGGCGGGACTTCGAGGAGAAGTGACCGCGGAAGCCGAGCATGTGCGCCCACGCCCACAGCCGCCGGTCCGGGTAGAGGCGGTCCAGGTCGCGGCAGGCGGTGATGAGTCGGCGGGTGTGGTCCGGGACCTGGTGGCGGTCGAGTTCGGCGAGTTCGCCGATGCGGCGGTCGAGGGTGCCGGTGTTCTCGGCGGCTTTGGTGGAGTACTTGGCGACGTAGGAGGCGACGGCCTGTTCGGTGATGTCGGAGCCGTCGCCGAAGGCTTGCACCGGCCGGACGTCGAGCTGTGTGCCCCAGCGGAAGGACCGGGCCGATTGGTCTCCGGCGGTCGGAACAGAGACGGACGTGTAGGAGTGCGCGGCAGAAGCATGGATGGCATCGGCGAGGAGGCCCACCGTAGCCCAGGTAGGCGGGGGCGTTCCGGGTCCGTCCGGTCCGTCGAGCCGGATCACCGCGTGGAAGTGGAGGGCGCCGCGCTTCTGGAATTCGGCGACCTTGCCGTAGGAGACGCGGAGGCGGCCGGCGAGTTCTCGGCGGGTGAGGCTGGCGCGGGCGGCGAGTTCGCGGCGCAGTCGTGTGGTGAAGCGCTGCCAGAGCTGTCCGGCATGGTTGTTGAACAGGACGGCGCCCGCGTAGTCGTACGTGGTGGGATCGAGGGCGGTGCCCAGTTCTGGGGCGTCCGGGGCGTGTTGGGTGCCGCAGCGGCAGGTGCCGTGGTCGGGCCGGTTGTGGACCGGGCCGAAGGAGGGGGCTGTAAGCGTGGCGAACACGCGCGGGTGTTCCCGGACCGTGGTGGGGACGTCTCGGCGGTCGTCTCCAGCCAGGCCCGCGCGGATGAGGTGATAGGTGTCGCCTGCATAGGTCCAGGCGCAGGAGGGGCAGCGGGAGGCGCGGCGGTTGCCGCAGGCGAGGCGAAGGCGTCCGCCAGGCTCTACGGCGGTCGTGTAGTGGTGCAGGGTTTCGCCGGTGGTTTTGTCCTTGTGGAGGGTCCAGCCGGTGAGGTGGACGGGGTCGGAGCAACCGCCGGTGCGGCGGACCTGGTCTTCCCAGCGGGTGTAGTCGGGGGCGGAGGCGACGCGGAGGAGGTCGCCGAGGGTGGTCGGGTCGAGCAGCGGGGCATGCGCGATCGGGGCGCGGTGCGCCATGCTGGGTGCTTCCTTCCGGTTGTGAGATCGGTTGGGGACGGCGCCCGGGCGGCGGATGCTTGGCGGTATCGAGGCCGCCCGGGGGCCGGTCAGCGTCGCTTGGCGTCGGCCTGGACGAGGGAGCGGATCACCAGGGCGCAGACGGCGACCGAGGCGCCGGTGATGGCGACGGCCAGGAGCAGCGAGACGAGGACGGCGCCGACGACCAGGACGACGGCCGTTCCGCCGCCGACGAGGGCGAGGGCGGTGCCGGGGGTGAGCTGCACCGTGGGCCGGGACGGCGCAGGAGCGACCGGAGCAGGAGTCGGAACCTGCGCACTCGGTACGACGGCGGTCGGCTCGACGACCACGGGCGGCGTGAGGTGGCCGGCGGGCGTGGGGTTGGTCGGGATCTTCGGGCGGAGCATCGGGGTTCTCCCTTCGGATCGTGCTACTTGACGAAGCCGTTGACGACGGGGGCCAGCACGCTGTCGGCGATGAGGAAGCCGCCGAGGAGCAGTACGGCGATGAGCCACCAGGGCGGGCGGATGAGCTTGACGCCGAGGTAGCCGACGGCGAGGAGCGCGAGCCAGAGCGGGACGTCCATCGGGTGGCCTCCTAGCTGACGCGGCAGCGGTGGGTGCGGGCGGCGAGTTGTGCGGCGGACTGGCTGGAGTAGTCGGCGGACCAGCCGCAGCGGTCGTTGGTGCACACGGCGGCGTGTTTGGTCTGGCCTCGCCGGTCGCGGTGGGTGCCGATCTGCACGGGGCCGATCCGCATGACGGAGTGGAAGAAGTCGCGGGCGGGCATGTCAGTCGATCTCCTCTCGTGTCACGGTCATGTCATTGAGGTGGGCAGCAATGGCGTCGGCGAGGTGAGGCGGGACGCCGAGGCGGGCGCGAAGGGTGTCGGTGTCGATCCGGGCGCCGGTGCGGGCGTGGTGGTCGTCGGCGACTTTGCGGGCATGGTCGACGAGCGCGGCAGGGACCGGCACGGCCGTGGACAGAGCAGGAGCTTCCTCGATCTGCGGGACGGCGGAAGGTTCGGGCGTCGGGCCCGGCTCAGCGGCGGCCGTTTCGGGCGCAGGGTCCGGAGTCGGGTCGGAGGGTGTCGGCGGAGCCGGGGGAGGTTCTGCGGGTGAGTGGGCGAGGAGGGTGCCGCCCATGAATGCCAGTGCGGGCCAGGCCGCGACGAGGATGCGCAGCCAAGGCGGGACGTCGCCCAGGTCGAGGAGCCCTGCGGTGGCGACGTTGGCACCGAGCGACGCGACCAGAGCGATGAGGAACCAGCACCAGGCCAACCGGGACGGCCCATCGGCCCGCAGCCGTCGCCAGGCGGCGACCAGGAGCAGATCGACCGAGACGGGATAGGCCCAGGCTTTCCAGCCGCTCTGTCCGGCAGCGGCGGCGAGGTCGTGGAGGTGGGCGAAGGACAGCGCCCCGGCGATGACGGCCTGAACGAGTACGGCGTCGATACGGAGAGCGGGGCGGGCCATCACGGCTCCTTCCTGTCATCAGGCATGGCTGGGGTAGGGACCCGGCGCGAAGGACGGTCGCGCCGACCGTGGGAGGGGGATGGGTCAGGCGGTGGCCGGGGCTGTCTTGGACAGCGGTACGCGGGCCGAGGGCAGCGCAGCGACCGCGGGCCGGAAGGGCGCGAGGGCGGGCAGCTCGGGGGTGCGGTCGGCGTGCTTGTTGCAGACGTTCACGGCCTGGCGCAGCGTGGTGTACGGGGCGCGGATGCGGTGCCAGCCGCCGGTGGAGTCCCCGGCGATGGCGATGCCGCGGGTCTCGGCGGGGATCTGGATGGCGGCGAGGACGGCGTCCGGGGCGATGTCGCCGAAGGCCATGTTCGCGGACGTCTCGTCGTTGACGCGGTGGGCGGTGCGGCCGGTGAGCTGGGCGCGGAGCATGGTGATGCCCTTGCCGAGTTCGGAGCCGAAGCGCTGCCCGCAGATCTCCAGGTAGACGCCGGCCGCGCGGCCGAGCTGGGCGAGGCGGACCAGGGCGGTGATGATCCGGTCCCGCCGCTTCTCTTCCTCCTTGCTGGCGAAGAGCGCGAGTTCGGCGACCTCGTCGACCAGGACGACGACCGGCACCGGCCGCAGGTCCTCGGGCAGGTCCCAGACGTCGGCGGCGATCTCCGCATCCGGTACGGCGACGCTGATCCGCTGTTCGGCGCGGATGAGTTGATACACGTCCTGCATGTGGGAGACCAGCGCCTCCAGCAGTTCCAGCGCGGTGTCGGGGTTGTCGGCGAGCGCGGAGAACCGGCGTGCCAGCGGAAACAGCTCGACCCCTTGCTTGCAGTCGATCCCGACCAGCGCGACATGGTGCGGAGCGAGCCCGGCCACGAGGTTGCGCTGATACACGGACTTGCCGGACTCCGTGGCCCCGAGAGTCAAACCGTGCGGCACGGCGCGGTAGTCGCGGTAGTGCACCGAGCCGTCCTCCCGCAACGCGACCGGAACACGCATCGGCCGGGTGTCGGTCTTGGCCGGCATCTGCACCCGCTTGAGCACGTCGTAGCCGGTCATCCGGATCTCGACCACACCGGAGCTCAGCTCACGGGAGGTGACGCCGTACATCCCGAAGGAGTGGCGCAGCCGGTCCGAGGCGGCGGCCACGTCGAAGGCGTCCTGCCCCGGGCGGAGTTTGAGCCGGAGGACCAGGCCGGTGTGGGTGGGCCGCAGCCGCAGGATGCGCGGCGCGCGGGATTCCGGTGCCGGGCGGTTGGTCATCCGGGCCAGCATGAGGCGCCAGCGCGAGGGCGGGACCGTGAGCCCGCAGGCCTCCATGACGGAGGCGTAGCGGACCAGGACGCGCACGACAGCGAAGGTGACCCCGAAGGTCGTCCAGTACCAGGCGGGACGCCGCCACCGCAGGAGACCCGCAGCGGCGACGACCACCAGCAGTAAGACCGTCGGCCACGTCATGGCTCAGGCCGCCTTCGAGGCCGTGCCCGTGGTGGCCAGCGAGGTGACGGCGACCGCGCGGAAGGCGATGCCGTGCCGCTTCTGGCCGTTGAACTCGTTCTCCCACGGCCGGGCGATGAGCCCCGTGAGCGCGGCCGGGGTGCCCATGGTCAGGTCACCGGAGATGCCGGTCTCCGGGACGGTGACGGACAGGATCTCGACTTCGTCGTTGGCCGCGAACATCACGTCCACGGTCATCAGCTTCGCGCCGGTCTCGGCGTCGGTAGCGATTTCGCCGGTACGGCGGTCACGCACCTTGGGCTGCGGGGTCTTGGCAACCATCACGGTCGCGGCGGAGGTGTCGACGGGGATCTGACGCACAGCAGAACACTCCTCTACAGATGCTGAACTCCGTCACTCATGTACATGAGTGACATGAAGAAGAGTGCATCACTCCTGTACATGAGTCAACCCGCCGCGACACCGAAGTCACGACGGGTTGCAAGAAGTTGAGCGAGCGTCAGTCGGCGGCAGGGATCCGGTACTCGAAAACGAACTGGTCAGCAGCCATGAGCGTGTCGCAGACCTCCACCACGACCCCGGCGGTCGTACGGGCCTCCCGGATCAGATGAACCACTGGCGCACCCGGACTCAATGCGAGCTCGGAGGCTTCCGCCTTGGAGGCTGGCCGCGCTTGCAGCGTCTCGACGAACTCCGCGAACTCGTGGCCGTGGTCTTCGAGTCGGGCGTAGATGCCACCGCCGCCGGGGTTCTCGGCGAACAGCTCGGGGATGTCCTTGACGACGTCCCACGGGAGGTAGGAGGAGGCGGTCTCGACCGGGGTGCCGTTGCGGAAGTAGAGACGCCGCCGGGCAAGCACCTGAGTGCCAGCGGGAACGCCGAGCCGCCGGGCGGCATCCGCGGGCGCCTCCATCGGGCCGATGTAGAGGACGCTCACCTTGGCCGTGGCGCCGGACTGCGCGGACTCCGCAAGGTACGCGGCCTTGCCGCCCTGGCGAAGCGAGCGCCGGAAGCGGTCGGAGGAACGGTGCCGCACCGGCGGCCGGTCCTTCACGATCGAGCCCTTGCCGTGCCGGGTCTCGACGAGCCCGCTCGCCCGCACCTCGACCATGGCCTTGCGGATCGTGCCGCCGGACACGCCGTAGCGGTCCACCAGCTCCGATTCACTCGGCACCATGTCACCAGGCTTGAGCACACCCGCCCGGATCTGCTGCACGATCTCGTCCGCGATCTGCACGTACCGAGGCCCGGACCTGCCCCCCTCTACCGCAGTTCCCATAGTCCTTCCCTGCCTCCTATGCTCCTGTACATGAGTCAACCACAGGAAGCAACGTCGACGCCCCTGCACTCCGTATCCGTAGCCGGAGTCGTCGTGCGCGAAGACGGCCGCCTCCTGGCAATCCGCCGAGCCGACAACGGCACCTGGGAACTCCCCGGCGGCGTACTCGAACTCAACGAGACCCCAGAGGCCGGCGTAGCCCGCGAAGTCTGGGAAGAGACCGGCATCCACGTCGAGGTCGACGAACTCACCGGCGTCTACAAGAACACCACCCGCGGCATCGTCGCCCTGGTCTTCCGCTGCAAGCCCTCCGGCGGCACCGAACGCACCTCACGCGAGTCCACAGCCGTCTCTTGGCTCACGCCCGTCGAGGTCAGCGACCGCATGTCCGAGGTCTACGCCATCAGACTCCTGGACGCCCTAGACGGGGCTGGCCCCCACGTACGAAGCCACGACGGCAAGCACCTCATCCCTGTCGAGTCCCAGCTGATGCTTGACGATTCGGCGCCAGGTGATGCTTGACGTCTGACCTAGACATCGTGGCTTACTGGCTGCCATGACGGACCGTTTCCCTGAGATCACCTCCGTGGAGGAGTTCATCCGGCTGCGGGAGAGCGAGGATCCGGCGGAGTACAACCGCTCGGCGTGGGCAGCCATGCCGCTGTCCGTCTGGTGGGACCTGGTGCGCAACCGTCCCGACATGCGTGTCTGGGCTGCCCATAACAGGACGGCGCCGTCGGAGATCCTGGCCGAGCTGATCAAGGATCCGGATTGGCGGGTCCGAGACCGGGTGGCCAGCAAACGCAACTGCCCGCCTGAGCTGCTGGAACGGCTGGTCGACGATCCGCATGACGCCGTGCGGAGGCTCGTAGCAAACCATCCGCACTCGCCGTGGCCGGCGGTTGCGGGCTTGGTTGATGACCCGTGGCCGGTCACTGCTCAGGAGGCCCGCGCCCGACTGGCCAACTGGCCGTCCAAGCAGCCGTCCGAACCCTCCTGACACAGCGATCACACGATCTTCCGGCGGTTGTGTTCGCCGGACTTGCGGACCACCACCTCCTTCCTGGTGACACGCGGGACGGTGGTGATCAGATCCTGGCCGTGGAAGACCCGGATCGATGTCTCGTCCAAGTGGGCGGTGACGACCTGGTGGGCGTAGCCGCGGCCGAGCTGGACGCGCTGTCCGGCGACCATGAAGCCGCCGACGCTGCTGACGGTCCGCTCGGCGATCTGCTGGCCGGGCGGAGGCAGCAGCGGTGGCGGCCCGGCCGGACGGCCCCCTTGCAGGCGACCGCAGGCCGAGGGCGGCAGCGGGCTGGGCAGGGTGGCCTGCAGGACACGCTGCTCGTCCAAGACCTGCAAAACCTTCCCGTCGAGGCGGAGGGTGACCCGCTGTCCCGCGAACGGCCAGCCGACCAGGACCTTGTCACCGCCCAGCCCGACGTAGCCGACCGCGTTCACGGTCCGGTCCACCTCCACCGCCCCCTTCGCATCCTGCACCGGTCCGGGATCGTCCGCCCGGGGCCCGGCGGGTCGGGCGTCCCCGCCTGCCAGCAGGGCCTTGAGGTCCCGGCCGGACAGCTTCGAGGGCAGCGTCTTGTGCCGGCCGCCGCCGATCAGGACGTGCAGCCGGTTCACGTCGATCCGCAGGGTCACCGTGATGCCGGCCAGGGCCGGGCCGAACCAGATCTGCTGACCGCGCAGGCTCAGGTTTCCCGAGGCGGGCACTACCCGCTCCACCTCGATCGCACCGACCTCCCCCTCCGCCATCGGCCAGGCCGCCGCCGCCACAGGCTCGGGTGGAGGCTCCGGGACATCAGGTTGGGGGACGGGGTCGAGGCGGGCGGGTAGCACCACCGGCAGGGCGTCCTGCTCGGACCGCGGGCGAGGAACGAAGCGGCTGGCCGGAACGGTCATGTCCAGGGCTTGGTGCGGCCGCATCCGGTTGTAGTCCTCCAGCCAGGCATCCACCACCGCCTGCGCGGTAGCCAGGTCGGTGAACGGATCGCGCCGGTCGAGGAGTTCGCGACGCAGAGTCTGGTGCAAGCGTTCGATCTTGCCCGTGGTCGTCGGGGACTGCGGCTTCGTCAGCCGGTGAGCGATGCCGTTTTCCCGGCAGATCCGGTCGAACATCGTCTCTCCGGGCTTGCCGGGACTGAAGCGGGCGGTGAACTGCTTGCCGTTGTCCGTCAGCACCTCGCCGGGCACTCCGAACCGCACCAGTGCCTCGCCGAAGGCCAGACACACCGCTCGGGCCGTGGCCCGCTGCACCACTTTCGCGATCACCATGAACCGGGAGTGGTCGTCGATCCCGGTGACCATCTTGCACTCGCTGCCGTTGGCCAGCAGGATGCCGCCGACGATGTCCATCTGCCACAGGTCCATCGCCGCCGACCGCTCCCACCTGCGGTAATCCGACCGGCGACGCTTACGCACCCCGGGCTCAATGAGTCCGTTGCGGACCAGGACCCGGTAGATAGTCGCCCGGGACGGCACCGGCGTGGTGCCCCTGCGTTCCAGCTCGTGCACCAGCCTGCGCGGACCCCAGCCCGGATGCCGGCGCCGCAGTTCACACACCAGAGCCTCCGCCTCCGGCGCTGTCCGGTGCGGACACGAGTCCGGCCGGTGTGACCGGTCCGTCAGACCCGGCAGACCCGACTGCTTGTACTTGCGCACCCAGGAGTGCACCGACTGCCTCGACACCCCATACCGGGCGGCGACTTGAGTGACCGGGACCCCCGCGGCGACCTCCATCACCGCGTGATACCGCTGCTCGACCACGCTCAACTCCACCAGCACGGCCCCGGCCCTCCCTGCACGCGGATACGACGCGCACAGCCAAGCCGAGGCAAGCGGTGTCAAGCATCAGGTGAAGCCACAACGTCAAGTATCAACCGAGACAAGACAAGCAAGCACCTCATCCCAGCGGGATAAGACTTTCCCTACTTCATCAAGGCCCGCGCACGGCGCGGGCGCGCGCCGCCTCTACGGCGCGGCCTGCCTCCTGTCTTCGCCCCGGCTGGCCGCGCCCGGCGGCGCGCTCGGCGGCTGCGGGCATGAAGTGGGGAGACACCCTCTGTGGCTGGGGCGGTCGGCTCCACGGCTTTAGGCAGCCACTTTGGGGCGAGCCTCTAAGATCTTGGCCCCAACGTCGTGCTTTAACGGGCAGGTCCACAGACTGCCCGACTCGCCATCAGCTTACGGGGCCAAGATCACTCGCCCCAAAGCAGCTCCAGCCCAAAGCCGCTCCACCGACCTAAATCAGTCAGTTCGGCTTTCACCATCGTGAATTAGCGCCCATTTGCTGTTCCTGTCCCCTTGCCCACCCTGCAAAACTACTCTGCCTTGATCCTTCAATAGGTGCAGCGCGTACAGAGCTTGCCTCTCAGACAAGTTTGTGGCTTTCTGGATTGTCGCCATGGACGCAGGTCCGCTCACTAGAATCTTGGCGATGTTTTCTGCATTTACCCGACGAGCCCCGCGGGCTCTCGAAGCCAAAGGTGTTTCACCCTCCACGGCCGGCACGGGAGGCTCAGATAGCTCACTAGGAACCTCCTCTGATTCGATGGGAAGCCTTTGCTGCTCCGGGGCACCCTCGGGCAGTAGGTTTTCAGACAACTGATAAACGCGACCACCACGCTCACCAACAGCTTCCGCGACCCCTGCGTCCACCAGGCCAGCCAATACCGTCCTAGCGTCCAGGGAGTCCATGGGGAACGCATCCCTGAGCGTCTTATTGGACCACTTGACCCCCTGCCGCATAGCCACCGCTGCATGCCGCTGAATATCACTCAGTGGCACCGCCGGACGCAGAGAAGCCAACCACTCGAGGTCCTCAGAAGCTAGTAGCGTGTGGTTGGGGACCCGAACTGTAAAACGAACTCCCTGATCATGGAAACGAGGTGGAACCATCCCGGCCTCTTGGAGACTTCTGAGGACAGTTGGAATGCCAGAAGCCAGGGCTTCGATGACCCGCTGATCACGAGCATAACGAACATTTTGACAGATGCGAGTCAAGAACCCATTACGAGCAGAAGTGACTCCAGTTTTGCCCAGACGGTCGACTGTCAGCCCCCAGAGGCCGCCCGGATTACTCAGGATGAGCTGACCGCTCTCTAGCTTCAAAGTAATGGCTTCACCCATAGCGTACGGCCCGAGGTCACGGTGAATTAGCGCGTTCGAGAGTAGTTCACGTACTGCCTCGATCGGGTACTCAGGCTCGTCTCGACCATGCCCATCGCGGCCAAATCGAACACGACTTCTCGTATTACGCTGAACCCACCTTAGCGCCTGGTCAAGCATCAGCGGGATCGGACCATCGAATTTTTTCGAATCCACGGCACGAGTACCTGGCGGATCGTTCGGTCCAGGTGCAACACTCGCCTGAATTACCAGGTTCGGATAGTAGTGTTGCGGGTAAAGTCCGAGCGCCAGTACACCCGCCATCGTAGGAGCGCCTTCCCGCTCCGCAACAACTCCCGTCCGAAAGAGGATTTCAGAGTCTTGAAAACGGGCCAATGCGGCGGATGATGATTTACATGTTTCAAGATAGTCAGAGACCAGCGACGGATCAAGATCTGCAATCGTCGCTGCTGCTACTGGTTCCTGGTCAAATCGAGGTGTATCCCGATTGGCAATGAAAGCCTGCTCCTCAAGAAGCGACAGCTCATAATCACCATCATACGAGCGAAGGTAAGCCTTCCCTGTCCCTTTCACTCGACACGGCTTTACCGAGGTGGAAAGCTCATCAATCTGCGCAACAACTATGTCCTTTCCTTCGAATTCCAAACTCCACGAGCGAGGAACTAGAGCTGGCTCCATACCGGTCCGAGCAAGGTTGGCGAGAGCCGCCTTGCAGGCCGCAACGTCATATACTCCAACAGAAGCAAAATTGTCGGACTCATCCAGCCCAAAGAGGAGCGTGCCACCTCCTGGGGTATTGGCAAATGCCGACAAAGTGGGAGCCAAAGTCTGCGGGAATCCCCCTGCAGCCAGCTTGACTTCCACTTCCGCGATGTCGCTACCCTCACTACGCAAGTCCGCGATGACGGTCGCCAGCTCAGCTGTATCCACGCAGGCAAACCTACAAGAGCCCGTTGTAGGTTTGCCAGACCTACAACGGACGACCAGGTCAGGGCCGTAGGTAAAGATTCCACTATGAGAAGGTCAAGTCTGCCCCAAGGGCACCCTTAGGTCGGGCTGTCGTGGATACGCTCCGTCACCGAAGGTGCAGCGTAGCGACGGAGCGTATCCACGACAGCACCACTAGACCTTCACGGTAGTCACGATGAGTGACAATCCCTGCTTTGCGGGCGCCCAGGAGACAGCTCATCTACAAGTTCATCTACAAGCCTGCGCTCCGTTGTAGATGAGAGCAGCTAGGGAGGACACAGCCCTAGGTGGTGGCTGGCTCCTCGGGTTGCTGAGTGCCTAACTGCGTGACAACGCCGACGCACGCAGGCGAACATGCACGGACGCCTGCGGACAGTCAGTGCATGTGAACGGCACCTCAGCCTATGGCCGAACGTGTACCGAAGTTGCTTCGGGACGAAGAGGTCGTGTTCTTTGGCTGGTGGAAGCCGAGGGCGGATCCTGGGCCGTCCCGGCCGTTCACGGTCACCCGACACTGACCGGCAACGACAGAAGCCCACGGCATCTGAACTATTCAGAGTCGTGGGCCTCTTCAGTCCCGCTGGTCAGCGGAGCCGGTGATCAGTAGACGGGCTCCTGAGCGCTGACAGGAGGGCCACCTCAGGGACGCCGCCGTGACCGCGCCTTTAGGGCTGGAGTTCGCTCACCGCTAGGAGATGACCGCGGCTGGCTGCCACGCGGACCACGTCTCGTAGGGCTCGGGACACTTCGGTCAGCATGAGCCGCAGGTCATCGCGGCCGGCGTCCTGGTAGCCGAGGACTCCCGCGGCCCGCTCCAGAAGATCGGTTGCCATCCCGAGCTGTACCGCTTCGATGTTGTCCGCCAGGCGGGACATGTAGCCGCCGCTGTCATCGGTGCTCAGGTAGCAGGGCTTGCCGTCCGGGCCCGACCACGGGAGGAGTCGTAGTTCGTTCTGCGGCGTCATCTGCGCGCCTGCCTTTCTTCGATCACGTGGTGGGTACTGAAGACAGCGTCGACACGATCCCCAGGGAACACCAGTAGTGCCGCCTCAATGACTCGCCCGGTGTTGTCCGCCGCAACGCGGGTGATCGCGAGGACGGCCAAGGCTGTGTTGATCCGCAGGGTCGACGCCTCGTCCGGCGTTGGGAGACGGGCGGACACCATCTCGTGGATCTCGGCCGGCGGCGGGTCCGGCACAGAGAAGCTGGCCTCCGCCCACGCCCTTGAGGACCGGTCGCCGAGCGCCTTGGTCGGTGTCAGGTCTCGCGGTACGTAGACGCGGGCCAGGCTGTGTGGGGACTCTCCCTCGTAGCTGAGTCGGAGGTATTCGGTCAGTGGGCTTCCGTCGTCCACCTTCAGCAGCGCTGTCAGGTGGCCCCGCGCGGGCAGCACCGTAGTTCGGACCGTCATGCGCAGGTCCACGTCTGCGGCAGTCCGTGGATCCAGCGTGCCCCATCCACCGACGTACGTGACCTTGCGCAGCGGGCGGCGGACGAAGTTGCCCTTGCCGTGGATCTTCTCGACGAGGCCTTCTCCCTGGAGCACGGCGAGGGCGCTTCGCAGTGTCGCCGTGCTGACCTTGTACCGGTCGGCCAGGACGGACTCAGACGGGAGCCGTTCACCGGGTCCGATTCGACCGGTCGTGATCTGGCGTCTCAGGTCGTCAGCGACGACGAGGCGGCGAGACGTCATGGACTACGTCACCGCCTTCTCGTCATCCGCACGGCGACGAGCCGGGTTCGCCCGTTTATGGTCAGCAGCTCTCCCGACTCGAACAGGAGTTGCTTCGCGCCCTGGGGCAACTGGAAGAGGTCGCTCACCCGGCATGCCCGACCGCCGACTTGGATGATGTCGCCCCGCAGAACGGTGGCCGCCGTGATCTCGACGTTGGATGCCAGCGCACCCCCGGGGGCCCAGTTGCTCACCGCTTCACCGCCGGTCGCGTGGAGTGGTCCGGCGCGGGGTGGCAGGGGCAGGCGCACGTCTCGTAGATCACCGGCAGGTCGACCGGCGCAGGAGATGGCGCCGCTTCCGCACAGGCTGCGTGAGTGCCAACCCTGCATGCAGTCGACCGGTAGGCAGCAGCCCCGGTTTCCGATACATAGAGCTGTTGACGAGGGGGCATTAGCGAGCACCTGCCAGAGCCGAGAAGGCCTCAGCCGACAGTCGCGGCGCCACGATCATCGAGCGTTGGCGTGCGCGCTGCCGCTCCCAGGCCAGCACGTACGGACGGACGAGCGCGTTGTCCTCGCCCAGGAGCAGGTGAAGGCGGTCAGCGGTGTCCGGCATCCATTCCGGGACGGCCGGTGGTTCTACGGCGAGCGCGAGCGGCGCCGCGACAGCCGTTCGGGACGGCGTTAAGGCTCGGCGGTGCCTGCCCTTGGGGAAGTGCCGCGCTCTGGCGAGCGTGACGGCACGGCGGATACGGTTGAGCACGCTGCTCAGCTCCTATCGCTGATGGCTCGGTCCCCCGACGTCGCCCGTCGTGGGGGCCGCTTTGCGTACGACCGCCCAGAGGGTGCGGCCGTTCTGGCTGGTGGCGTGGAGCCCGAATCGATCGGCCTCCGCCAGGACTTCCAGGACCTCCCGCCATGACTCGGCGGAGAGCGATTCCGGTACCTCCGCCTCGACCGACGTGCACCGGTCGCGCTCTTCCACGCGTGTGGTGAGCCCGACTGCCGATAACCGGGCGGCGATGGCCTCCGCGCTCACTCGCGAAGCGGGCACAGAGAAGCCTCCGTCACTCGACGATCACTTTGAGTAAAGCTAGTTAACTAGATTGGACTAGTGGACTAGATTTTCCATATGTCTGAGCAGCCGCCCTATCTCCGCATCGCCGACGAGCTACGGCAGCGGATCGCGGAGCACGTGTGGGAACCGGGGGACCGGCTGCCCTCCCGCGCGCAGATCGGCCAGGAGTGCGGCGTAGGCGAGAACGTCGTCCGCAGGGCGCAGGAGCTGCTGATCTCCCAAGGCGTGCTGGAAGGTCGGGCCGGTTCGGGCACCTACGTCGCCGAGCCCCGGCAACGCGTGCGCGTAGTGCGGTCGTCGGCGCGCGAGCAGCCCGAAGGGTCGCCGTTCCGGGCGGACATGAAGGCCGTCGGCAGGCAGGGCGACTGGGAGAGCAGAACGGACGCCAAGGTGCCGGCCCCGGCGGAAATCGCCGCCCGACTCGGGATCACCGAGGGTGAGCTGTGCGTCCGGACCGCGTACGAGTTCCTGGCCGACGGCAGGCCCGTGCAGCTCTCGACCAGTTGGGAGCCGTACGACCTCACCGCCGGGACTCTCGTCGTTCTCCCCGAAGGAGGACCGCACGCAGGCGCGGGCGTCGTGAACCGCATGTCCGCGATCGGCATCACGGTCAGCCATGCCGTGGAGCAGCCGGAGCCCAGGCAGGCGACCGCCGAGGAGGCGTCGCTACTCGGCATCCAGAAGGCCGCACTGGTCACGCACATCCGACGGACGTACTACAGCGACGACGGTAGGCCCATCGAAACGGCGGACATCGTGGTGCCCGCCGCTCACTGCGAGATCGTCTACGAGATCCCGATCAACCGCTAGCCCGGCCTAGGGTTCGCCGTATGGCCGACGACGCCCAGCTCTGTCCCGAGTGCAGCCAGCCACTGAAGTCCGGCGGTCTCGTGCTGTCCAAGCGAGACGACGACGGCCGGAGGGCCTGCCGGTCTCTGTGGCGATGCATCGACCGGCAGACCTGGTGGCAGTGTGCGGATCGGCCGGAGGAGGCATTGGAGGTCTGCCCAGTCCCTCAGCTGTTTCGCTGACATCCAACGCTGACATCAACGAGGCCGGACGGCGGCATACAGCAGCGCCCCCGAAAGACCGCCGTTCCAGCCGCCGATGGTCCCAGGGACGGGCATAGATCGAACTCCTAAAGCGCGTATCGAGGGCCGACGTCATTCCTCGCGGCTCTGAGCGAACACCTGCTGCTGCTCCTCCCGCCAGCTCCAGTTGCCTGGCCGGGAAAACGGCAGGCTTCGGGCAAGGCCGGAGAACTGGTCGGATGGCTCCCGGCTGGCCTTGTTCACCACGATCGCCGAAAGCATCGGTGCTCGTCCGTCCTCGTTGCGGTGGAGGCAGACATCCTTGAGCAGGTAGGTCATGACTCCGCGGTATGGCGGGACGGAGTCGAAGCCCTGTACCGCCAACTCGGCGCTCAGCTCCCCGTACGTCATGGTCTGCCCCTGTCGGGCCCGCTTCCGCAGGATCTCCACGGCCGCTTCGACCGCTGCCGGATACTCCGGGTCCTTGATCCTCATTACCCCTCCCCCATCGCGTGGACATTGCCCAGCCTGCGCATCGTACTGGCCGGACACCGGCCCGGTACTGCTAGAAGCGGTACAGCAGCGAAGTACAGCAACCTTCCTGACCTCAGGCGACCACCAACGGCTGTCGGAAGCCTTCCGACCAGCCCACTGACCCTCGATGGGCTTTCAGCGCTCACGACCGGCCACTACCGCGGCGTGATCTCGGCAGCGCAGGCCGGAGGTGGGGTGGCGCCGCACCACAGCGTGGCAGTGCAGCGCTCAGGCCAGGAAGCCAAGGCGTGGGCACGGCTCGGCGACCGTCGGCAAGTCGAGGTCGCTCTCGACAAGGGGCGGCGCCTGCTCGAAGGCATGCCGCATCCCGACAACCTGGACAACCACTTCGTAGTGGACCCCGCCAAGTTCGACTTCATACTCGATGGACTGCTATCGCCTGGTCGGTGAGGACAAGCTCGCCCGCACGCTCGCTGAGGAAGCACTCAGGGCCGGCACGGACTTCGACGGTCGCGAGCGCTCACCCATGCGCAACGCGGGAGACCGCGTCACGCTGAGGGTCACGGCAGCACGTGAAGGCGACACGGAGGAAGCACTCACGATGGGCGCCCGTGCTCTGGATGGCGACGGCAATCTATGCCGTCGCTCATCATGACGAGCCGCGAACTCGCCGCCGAGATGAAACGCCGATACAGCTCAGAACCCGCGGCACAGGAATACCTCGCACGGCTCCAAGTACTCGGACTTGAAAAGCCTGGATTCCTTCTCCAATGAGACTTCGAAAGACATTAGTCACCCCCGTCGAGGTTCTCCTCATCCCTGTCAGGGGCAGAAGCATACAAGTCTTCAATTGTTGCAAGGCGATCCACTGGACTGGTTGATTCGTGTTGAGGCTCTTCAGTCATCTCCGGACCCCACAACACGCTATTAAGCGCATTGATCCTTTTGCGTCGGCTTGCAAGGTCGCTCGAATTTCTGATTCCGCTTTCATATACGCGGGCAGCGAGACTGATCGAGGGATCAGCCGCCACTCCGGCAGGAAGCCGCACTACAGTGTTTACAGATTCCGAGAAGTCAACAAGCTTCTCACGAAGATCCGCCCTCTCTGCCGCCCCCAAGGGGAAGCTACTCACCTTTGAAGAAAGCGCGAGAAATAGCGCATAGAAATCAATCTTCTTTGACCACCGCAACTTGTTCGGCCATTCTAGAATTTCGGCCACTTCCGACAATACCTTAGCGAAAACAGATTCCACACGTTCTCGATCAGGGAAATCCTCCTCGAACGCTCCGTAAAATCTATCCAGAGTCGCCTTCTTGTTCTGCGGACCAAACAAGGATGCAACGACAAGCTCACCCACATATTCGATATCCAGCATTCTCCGAAAATCGTTAGCCGTAAAAATATTGGAGCTGACCCAGAAATCATCCTGACTCAGTTTATTTACGCAAGTAATGAACTCGCCCCAATAAGTGGCTTGCCGCAGCTCTTGGCCATTCAGCGCAACATTGTTCCTGTTGAGTCGGCCAAAGATATTCCGAATCTCCTCCTCTTCCATGATGGGCAAGGATCTGACGACGAACCTGTATTGCCAGATACGCTTTTTAAGATTGTCACCTAGATCTGCAAACCTCAGACCAGAATACTCTTTTGCTTCATCGGTGAGCGCATAAGATCCGTCCAAAAATTCCATACATGCCCGAACTCGCTGCTGCCCATCAACGACGGTGTGCACTTCATCCCCTTCAGCCGTCGTAGATGACTGGAGGTAAAGCTCGGGAATTGGATATCCACGCAGGATCGTGTCGATAAGAAACGATTTCTGCGCCACTTGCCAAACCGGGTTCCTCTGAAAGGGGGGACTCAGTTCCAGCTCTTGAGAGTTAAGCCTCTTCCAGAACCAGGAAATCGTCTGGTGCGTGGCCTCCGCAAACCGCTGATTCGCAGGCAGCTCAGCATTCATCAATTTGCCTCTCTGGTGCAATTTCCGAAATATCGGCATTCTTTACTGCGAGTGCTTCCGGCGCTTCGTCAGGGTCCGGGTTCGTCAGATCGAGACGCAAATCTCTAACACACTTGACCTGATAATAGCGCAGAGACTCAAAATCTCTGTAGATTCGCGCCTTTATCTCCCGTCCTTCGGTTGGTTCCCTGAGAGCAGCCTTCGCCAGTGCAACCGTCCATTGCCTCCCAAAGGGAACCTTTGAAAGTAGACTATCAGTGGCAATCGTACCGTCGAAAATTAGATTCTTATGATGCCATTTGAACATGCTCTTCTCAAACCTGCTCAAGGCCAGGCTCTCCGATGGGGTGAGCGTTCTAAGCCATCTCCAGCTCTCATCGAAATGTCTAGAACTGATAACTGCAACGTCAATGTCAGAGCCGCTGTGAAAATGAGAGAAGTTCTTACTTGGGGAAAGGCTAACCCCTACACATCCGCTCCCAACCACAACGATCGAAAACGGGTCAACGTCGAGGTCCCGACCGAGCTCAATCTTCCAATCGACGTACTGTCGTCGGCTATTAAAAATCCACGGGACGCGATCAATGACATAGTGATTGACAAAATCCTCTGGTGTAAGCGCCTTCAGCTCTTGCTCGATTAGCGCGCTGTCCACGCGCTCCGAGGCGCTTGTCCGCCTTGCTTCGATACCCACGCCGTTATTTTGGCAGGTACCGACGCCCATGTCCCCTCAAGTCAACTCTTGGACTCGCCAGGTCACATGCGCAGCAGGAAGCCCAAGCAGGCAAGACATTACAAAGTAGAATATTCCGGTCGCTCGGCACGCCTTGGAGATCGTTCCATCTTCTTCCGCTGCGCGAGAGTGGTAGCTTCCGCGGGCTCAGCCCAGGGGACCAAACGGGGGCCAAACATTGCAGCCGCGCGAGGACTGTCCCGGACAGTGGTGGACAGTCCCGGAACCGAAAGAGCGGCCCTGATACTTGATTGCAACGTCACGAGGGCCCTTGATCGCGTTCGGGACGAAGATGTCGTGCCAGGACCGTGCCAGATCGTGCGGGGAACCACGGGGAATGGCGGGGACCAGGTTGCTGACCACTCGGGCCCCATAGCCGGTCAGCCGCAGGCCAGCCCGGCAACCGTCCGGAGAAAACCCAAGCTTCCCAAGCTGAGAGCGCGAGTTCGATTCTCGTCACCCGCTCCAATACGAGCCCCCAGGTCATTGACCCGGGGGTTGTTTCATTTCCGCCCATCGGACGGGCAGCGCTGTGCCCGGGCTGCCCCCGACCCCCTTGGGCCTCGGCCGTCGGGTCACATGCCGACGGCCTCGCTCAGACGGCTGCGTGCCTCGACGACATCGGTGCGGGCTGCATTCGCGGCCACCGGTCTGAACACCGAGCGGAGCAACTCCTCAGCCTGACCAGGTTCATCCGGTGCCGGTATCAGCCTTGTGCAGCATGTGAGTGAGCAGCAGGGCGCCTCCAGTCGCTGCCCCTACCGCTCCCGCGGCCAGGAGACCGCGAGAGGAGCGCCAGGACAGCACCGACCAGCGCGACTGCGCGGAAAACAACGATCCTGTACTCAGCCACGACCCGGTTGAGATCAGCGACAGGGCGGAACCGATCGAGCCGACCGACAGGGCGCTTCCGATCGAGCCCACCGACAAGGCCGAACCGACGGACCCCACAGACAGCACGGATCCCACTGAACCGATCGACAACACAGAGTCCTGTGACCACAAGGACAGCACTGAGCCCGAGGAGGCACGCCGGACTGGCAGTACGGACTGTTTCTTCATGACGCCATCCTGCCCGTCGGTCGCCAGACTTCCGTGAATGAAGACGCCGCGGGCTCGGCATGCCCCTGACTGGTCGGCAGAGGTGCGACCGGGCGGACCGCAGTGAAGTCCTGGAGCTCGTAGCGAGTGGCGGAGAGCAGCAGCAGCCACTCGTCGCAGCCCTGCCACGGAGAGAGGTCGCCGGCGCCTCCGCGCACCACCCGCGGTCCGTCCCCGGTGCGAGGGCGTCCGTCCGCGGGGGCGTTCGTGAAATGGGGGATCCACACGTCGGCGCAGATCTCGTTCGCCGATCCCATCGCCGCCAGCCCGAAGGCGTTTTCGGCCGCGGCGGTGCGCTCTTCGTCGGTGAAATCGTCAAGGACCTGGTTCTCCTCCGGCCTCCTGTCCCCCCGGAAGGTCAGAGTGGTCGTACCTGCCCGGGCGGCATACTCCCATTCCGCCTCGCTGGGCAGCCGGAAGGGCAACGCCCCGAGCAGATCGGGCAGGTCGTCCTCGATCCGAGCCGTGCTCGACTCCGACTCGGTGAAGCCGTCCTCGTACTCGGGCAGCCAGTGCCGTACTTGCGTCACCGTGAGCGGATGCCGAGCGATCAGGAAAGGCTCGACGCGTACTTCCCGCACCGGCCGGGCCTGGTCAGCACCGGTGAAGAACGCGTCCAGGTCGTCATCGGCGCCGTCGCCCCGCTCGATGGCACGAACCGCGTCCAGTTCCGCGTCGGACAGGCCCATCCGAAACGTCCCACCAGGCACAGCCCGGAAGACCACGCCGGAAGGGGTGTGTCGCCAGGCCGGTCGGCCGGCCGGCCACGGTCTCTTGAGCCCACATGGCGCCGGACGCTAGCAGCAGCCCGGCATCCTGGTTCAACGGCTCAGACCTTCTCGGTCCTCAGGCGGGAATGCCCGGCGGTGAGCATGCCGATGTCTTCCACGTCCGAAGTCAGAATCGTCACCCGGCCGGGATGCTGCAAGGCGGTCGCGCACAGCATGGCGTCGATGGCGTACGTGTGGCCGTGCAGGCCGGCTGCCCGCAGCAGGGCGGCGGCGGACTGGGCGACCGCTTGCGTCACGGGCTCGACGCCCAGGCGGGACAGGGTCCACCGCAGTGCGGCGTCGTTGATCTTGGGATGGATCACCTCGACCAGCACGGCGGCCGAGGTGATCACGGGCAGGTCCGCGTCGCGAGCCGCCGTCAGCCATTCGTGGATTTCCCGGTCCCGCTGCACGGTCTTCGCCAGGCCCTCGCTGTCCAGGACCAGGGCACCGCTCACGCGGCCGATCCTGGGTTCGCGGTGCCTCCGGTCATTCGGGCGCGCTTGGCCGCGACGGCCTCGGGGTCGGCCGGACCGTGCACCTTGTCGAAGTCCGCGATCAGCTCGTCCAGGTTGTCGCGCTCGATCTGCCGCTGGGCGGCCTTCTCCAGGTAGGCCGAGACACCACGCTTGCCGACCCGCTCGCGGATGGCCTGCAAGGTTCCCGTGGTCAAGGTGACGGAGATACCGCTGGTGGGGCCGTCGCCGGGCGGGAATTCAACGTCGTCGTCAGTCACCCTTCGAGTATGCCATTTGAAATGGCACAACAGCCGAGTGGGCCGCGCCGCTCGGGGCGGATGGGGAGATGCGAGCCCCCGCCCGCGGGAGGAAGGTGGAGGGAGAGAGGGGGCGGGTGTGCGTGGGGGTGTAGGAGGTGGGCCGTGGGCAGGGCGCAGGAGAAGGACGCCGGGGCCGGTGGGTCTGGTGTGGACCGGCTCAAGGAGGAGTTGGCCGCCTTCGCCTCGGCGCAGGGGCAGCGGCTGGCGGACCGGGCCGGGGAGAAGATCAGCGATCTCGCGCAGGGGCTCGGCGAGGTGGGCGACGGCGACAGCACGTTGCTCAACGTGGGCAAGCGTGTGCTCGGCGAAGGGGAGTCGCCGGTCAAGGCGTTCCTCGGCGAGAAGGCCGGGGACGTGAAGGACAAGGTGGTCGACACCGTGAAGGCGGCCTTCGGCGGGGGCGGTGGCAAGGCCGGGAGCGTGAAGGTCACCAACATCGTCGAGGTCGTCGACGTCGGCAAGCCGGTGCGCACCGTGTACGACCGCTGGACGCAGCTGGAGGAGTTCAGCTCCTTCACCAAGGGCGTCCAGAGCGTCTCGCAGTCGGACGACACCGAGAGTGACTGGAAGGCCAAGATCGCCTTCTCCAACCGCAGCTGGAAGGCGACCGTCCAGGAGCAGGTTCCCGACGAGCGCATCGTCTGGAACTCCGAGGGCGGCAAGGGGACCACGCGCGGTGCCGTCAGTTTCCACGAGTTGACCCCGGACCTCACGCGGGTCGTCGCCGTCGTCGAGTACTACCCGTCCGGCTTCTTCGAGAAGACCGGCAACATCTGGCGGGCGCAGGGCCGTCGTCTGCGCCTCGACCTCAAGCACTTCCTGCGGTACGCCACCCTCTCCGACGACGAGGAACTGGAGGGCTGGCGCGGTGAGATCCGCGACGGCGAGGTCGTCCGCACGCACGAGGAAGGGCTTGAGGACGACGAGGAGGAGGGCGACGAAGAGGAGGAGGGCAACGACGAGGAGGCGGACGACGAGTACGTGGAGGAAGAGGAGGAGTAGGGGGTGGGTCGCGTGGGACACTTCCCCCCGTGACCGATTCGTCGCCCTCAGTCGTCGCTGAAGCCAACGCCCCCGCGCGCGGGGTCGGTTCGCGGGGGGCCGGTGTGCTCGTGTTCGGGGCCTCCGCCGCCGTACTCGTCGTCGAGATCGTCGCGCTGCGGCTGCTCGCCCCCTACCTCGGGCTCACCCTCGAGACCAGCACGATGGTGATCGGGATCGCGCTGACGGCGATCGCCGTGGGGTCGTGGCTCGGGGGGAAGCTCGCCGACCAGGTCGACCCGCGGCGGCTGCTGGGGCCCTCGCTCGGGGTGTCGGGGGCGGTCGTGGCGCTCACGCCCGCCGTGCTGCGGACCACCGCCGAGTGGGCGCCGGCCGCGCTGTTCTTCATCGCGTCGATGACCATCCTCGTGCCCGGCGCGCTGCTGTCCGCGGTGACGCCGGTCGTGACGAAGCTGCGGCTGACCACCCTCGCCGAGACCGGGGCGGTCGTGGGGCGGCTGTCCGGGGTCGGTACGGCCGGGGCCATCTTCGGGACCGTGCTGACCGGGTTCGTGCTCGTGTCGCGGTTGCCGGTCAGCGGCATCCTGCTCGGCCTCGGGGCGCTGCTGGTGGCCGGGGCGGCGGTGGTGGAGTGGCGTGCGCGGGGGTGGAGCGGCACGCCCGCGCTGGCCCTCGTGGTCGTCGCGGGCGGTCTCGCCACCGCGGTCGCGCCCGGCGGCTGCGACGCGGAGACCCGCTACCACTGCGCGCGGGTGGTCGCGGATCCCGACCGGGCCGGCGGGCGCACGCTGGTGCTGGACGGCGTGCGGCACTCCTACGTCGACGTGGACGATCCGACGTTCCTTCGGTTCGAGTACGTGCGCGCCCTCGCCGCCGCGGTGGACGCGGCCTTCCCGGGGGACCGGCCGCTCGCCGCCCACCACCTGGGCGGCGGCGGGCTCACCTTCCCGCGCTATCTCGCCGCCACCCGGCCCGGGACCCGCAGCCTCGTCTCCGAGATCGACGGCGGGGTCGTACGCATCGACCGGGAGCGGCTCGGTCTCCGCGCGGCCGCCGGGGTCGACGTGCGGGTCGAGGACGGGCGGCTGGGTCTGCGGCGGCTGGCCGCCGGCAGTCGCGACCTCGTCGTCGGCGACGCCTTCGGGGGCGTCAGCGTGCCGTGGCACCTGACCACGGTGGAGGCGATGACCGACGTGCGGCGGGTGCTCGACGAGGACGGGCTGTACGTCGTCAACCTCATCGACCACGGGCGGCTGGACTTCGCGCGTGCCGAAGTGGCCACCCTGGGCGAGGTGTTCGAGCACGTCGCCGTGGTCGGCAAGCCCGGTGACCTCGGCCTCGACCCGGGCGCCGGCCCCGTGGGCGGCAACCTGGTCGTGCTCGCCTCCGACCGGCGCGTCCTCGACCTGCGCGCCACGCAGCGGGGCCTGGACGCCCGGGGGACCGGGTGGCGGATCGCCTCCGGGGACGCGCTCGCCGCGTGGACCGGCGACGCCCGGGTGCTCACCGACGACCACGCGCCCGTGGACCAGCTCCTCCAGCCGTCGGTCACGCGGAGCGGCGGCTGACGGCCCTCAGCCGATCGGGGCCGGCATGGGCCGGACGTCGTACCGGAGGCTGATCGCGTCCCCGGTGGCGGGGTCGGCCAGCTCCACGCTCCAGCCGTCGGCGAACTGGTCGACGCCGGGGGCCATGGGGATGGTGCCGGAGATCAGGACGGTGCCGGGCGTCAGGTCGCCGCGGGAGCGCAGGACGTCGATCCAGTAGGCGGGGTCGAGGAGTTCGGCCAGGGTGCCCTGCTGGATCAGCGTCGGCGTGCCGCCGTGGGTGACCCAGGCCCGCAGGGTGAGGTCGTCGAGGCGGGACTCCACGTCGGCCAGGCGCCAGGCGCGTCGGGCCAGGACGTCGGGGCCGGCGTTCTTGCTCCAGGCCACGCCGTGCACCTCCAGGTCGCGGTCGGTGTGGTCGCAGGCGGCGGTGAGCAGCAGCTCGCCGTCGTCCGCCACGACCAGCGCCCACTCCGCCTCGCCCGAGGTGCGCCCGTGCTGGGCCTGGACCCGGTCGGTCTGCTGGGCGAGGTAGGGGGAGACGGGGTAGAGGGCGGGCGTCACGGCCGGGCCGGGCACGCCCAGCTCGGCCAGTTCCGCGACGTGCGCGGCGACGTCCTCCTGGCTCCGTCCGGCGTACCCGGCGTTGAGGACCTGGACGACGTCGACCTCGCGCGTCGATCCGTCGGGCAGTTCGAAGGTCAGCACGGCCATGGGGGCACTCCCTTGAGGTCGGGTCCGCCGAGGCCGGGTCCGCGGACCCGGCCGGCGGGGAAGTTCTCGCGCAGGGGGTTGCGCATACGACCTGTATACAAGAAGTATGCCGGAAGGTCGATGTCTCCCGACGTCCCCGAGCAAGGATGGGAACCATGTCCGACACCCCCAAGGACGCCCCCGAGGACGCCACGAACCCGGAGGACGCCAGGAAGGACGGCCCGGACGCGCCCCGGCGGCGCTCCGGCGTGCGCCGCGCCTTCGTCGCGAGCCTGACCGGCACGGCGCTGGAGTGGTACGACTTCGCCGTCTACTCCGCCGCGGCCGCCCTGGTCTTCGGCGACCTGTTCTTCCCCTCGGAGGACCCGCTCACCGGCACGCTCCTGGCGTTCTCCACCTACGCCGTCGGTTACGTGTCCCGCCCGCTGGGCGGGTTCGTCTTCGGCCGGCTCGGTGACGTGATCGGCCGCAAGAAGGTGCTGATCGCCACGCTGGTACTGATCGGCGCGGCAACCTTCCTGATCGGCGTGCTGCCCGCGTACTCGACGGCCGGCGTGGCCGCGCCCATCGCCCTGGTCGTGCTGCGCTTCGCGCAGGGTGTCGGGGTCGGCGGCGAGTGGGGCGGGGCCGTGCTGCTGTCCAGCGAGTTCGGGGATCCGCGCCGCCGCGGCTTCTACGCCTCCGCCGCCCAGGTCGGGCCGCCCGCCGGGAACCTGCTGGCCAACGGCGTGCTGGCGGCCCTCGGCGCGACGCTGACCGAGGCGCAGTTCGAGTCGTGGGGCTGGCGCGTGGCGTTCCTGTTCTCCGGCGTGCTGGTCGGGTTCGGGCTGTGGATCCGGGCGAAGCTGGAGGAGACCCCGGTGTTCAAGGCGATGGAGGCCGAGCGGTCACGGCCCCAGGCGCCGGTGCGCGAGGTGTTCACCACCCAGCCGCGCGCCCTGCTCGCCGCGATCCTGTGCCGCGTCGGCCCCGACGTGCTGTACGCCATGTTCACCGTCTTCGTCCTCACCTACGCCACCGAGGAACTGGGCATGTCACGCGGCTCCGCCCTCGCGGCCGTGCTCATCGGCTCCTCGATCCAGGTCTTCCTGATGCCGCTGGCCGGCGCCCTCTCCGACCGGGTCAACCGGCGTCTGCTGTACGGGGGTGCCTCGGTGGCGGCCGGTGTGTGGCCGTTCGTGTTCTTCCCGATGGCCGGCGGCGGCACCTGGCTGCCGCTGGCCGCGGGGGTCGTCGTCGCGCTGGTGATCCACTGCCTGCTGTACGGTCCGCAGGCCGCGTTCATCACCGAGCAGTTCGCACCGCACCTGCGCTCGACCGGCTCGTCCCTCGCCTACACCCTGGCCGGGATCATCGGCGGCGCCGTCGCACCGCTGCTGTTCACCAGCCTGCTGAGCGCGTACGGCACCTGGGCGCCGCTGGCCGGGTACATCGCCCTCGCCTCGGCCGTCTCCCTCGTCGGCGTCTGGCTCGGACGCGATCCCGACGCGGCGCTGGACGAGGACGCCGCCCTGGCCGCCGCACCGAAGGCGCCGCGGACCGCCGGCGCCACCCGCGTCTGAGCGCCACCCGTATCCGAGCGCCACCCGCATCCGAGCGCCATCCGCATCCGAGGAGGATCACACCGTGCGCATCGCCCTGTGCCAGCTCACCACCGGCCCCGATCCGGCGAAGAACCTGCTGCTCGTCGAGGAGTGGACCCGGCGGGCGGCGGATGCCGGCGCCCGCGTCGTCGTCTTCCCGGAGGCGTCGATGGCCTGCTTCGGCACCCCGCTCGCCCCGCTCGCCGAGCCGCTGGACGGCCCCTGGGCCGACGGCGTGCGGCGCCTCGCCCGGGAGACCGGCACGGTCGTCGTGGCCGGCATGTTCACCCCGGCCGACGGGGGCCGGGTGGCCAACACCCTGATCGCCACCGGGCCCGGGGTCGAGGCGTCGTACGACAAGATCCACCTCTACGACGCCTTCGGCTTCCGCGAGTCCGACACCGTCGCCGCGGGCCGGGGCCCGGTGCTCATCGACGTGGACGGCGTACGGATGGGGCTGGCCACCTGCTACGACATCCGCTTCCCCGAGCTGTTCCGGGCGCACGCCGACGCCGGTGCCGCGGCCGTGCTGCTGGCGGCGTCGTGGGGCGCGGGGCCGGGCAAGGCCGAGCAGTGGGAGCTGCTGGCGCGGGCCCGTGCGCTGGACGCCACGGTGTGGCTCGCCGCCGTGGGCCAGGCCGACCCCGGCACCGGCGCGGGCCCCGGTTCCGCCCCGACGGGCATCGGGCACAGCCTCGTCGCCGGACCCGACGGGACCGTGCGGCACGCGCTGGGCGCGGAGCCCGGCCTGCTCCTCGCCGACCTCGGCGTCGACGAGGTCGACGAGGTGCGGCGGCGGATCTCCGTACTGGCGAACCGGCGGCCGGAGGTGTGGGGGTAGGGGGTGAGGGGTTCCACGGGCGGGCCGCCCGACGGCGGTCGCTGGTGGTCGCCAGGGCTCGTCGGGGGCTCTTGGGTGAGTGCCTAGCCCGCCAGCAGGACCTTGAGCGTCGACTCCAGGTGGTGGTCGATGGCTGCCCACGCCGCCCGGGCGTCGCCGGCGGCCAGGGCGTCCAGGATGGCCTCGTGCTCCTCCAGCACCGCCTCCTGGCGGCCCTGCACGCTGAACAGGGCGGCGACACCCGCCCGGACCTGGCGGCTGCGCAGGCCCTCGTAGTGCCGGTCGAGGAGGGCGTTGCCGACGGCCGAGACCAGGGCCGCGTGGAAGCGGTGGTCGACGGCGATGAACTCCCGGGCCTGGTCGGCGCCGGTCAGCCCGCGCTGCCGCTCCAGCAGGGACCGCAGCTCCGCCACCGGTGCTCCCCCGCCCGCGACCAGCTCCTGGGCGGCGTACCGCTCGACGATGCCGCGCAACTCCATCAGCTCGCGGATCTCCCGCCCGGTCAGCGGCGACACCCGGGCGCCCCGCTTCGGCACCAGCTCGACCAGGTCCTCGGCCGCGAGCTGCAGCAGCGCCTCGCGGATGGGCGTGCGGGAGACGCCGATCCGGTCGGCCAGCTCCTGCTCCGACAGGAAGGTGCCCTGCATCCCGGGATCCGTGAGCACCGTCTCCTTGAGATACGCGTACGCCTTCTCCCGACCGGACGTCACGGCAGCCCCCAGCTCTCGCATACACCTTGTATACGGACGCTACCACGCGGTCTCCGCCCGGTCGGGCCGCTCGGGTCAGGCCGCCCGCGGTTGCAGGTAGCGGGCCAGCAGGTCGTCCAGGGTCACCATGCCCGTGAGCGTGCCGGCGCCGTCGCGGACCACCGCCAGGGTGGAGCGGCGGCGGCGCAGGACCTCGATCGCCTCGGCCACCGTGGTGTGCTCGGCCAGCTCGGGCACGGGGCGGGCCAGGGCGCGGGCGGTGGCGGGACGGGAGCGGGCCCGGGCCACCAGGACGTCGCGGGCGTGCAGCGAGCCGAGTACGCCGGCGCCCTCGCGGACCAGCAGCCGGGTGCGGTCGGCCGCGGCGGCCACGGCCAGGATCCGTTCCGCGTCGGCGTCCGCGTCGACGGCGGTGATGGCGGCGACCGGGACGCACAGGTCGCGCACCGGCGTCTCCGGCTCGGTCAGGGAGCGGGTCAGCAGGCCGGAGTCGGTCCCGCTGATCAGGCCGAGCCGTTCGGACTCCGCCACGAGGTGGGTGAGCTGCTCGCGGTTGTGGACGGATGCCAGTTCGTCGCGCGGGGTCACCCGGGAGAGCCGGACCAGGGCGTTGCTGAGCACGTTGAGGACCCGGATGAGGGGGCGCACCGCCTTCACGACGCCCCGGAAGGGCGGGGCGAGGAGCATGGCGGAGCGCTCGGGATGGGCGATGGCCCAGGACTTGGGGGCCATCTCGCCGAGCACCATGTGCAGGAAGACGACCACGATCATCGCCACGGCGAACGCGACGGCGTAGCTGAGCGCCGCGGGCAGGCCCAGGTCGTGCAGGAGGGGGTCGAGTTCGTGCGAGATCGCGGGCTTGGAGACCGAGCCCAGGCCCAGCGTGCAGACCGTGATGCCGAGTTGGGCGCCGGCCAGCATCAGGGACAGCTCGCGCATGCCGGCCAGTGCCGCCCCGGCGCCGCGCCGCCCGTCGGCGACGGCCTTCTCGACGCGGTGCCGTTTGGCGGCGACCAGCGCGAACTCGGCGGCGACGAAGAAGCCGCTGCCGACGAGCAGGAGGACGGTGACGAAGACGGCCGTCGGGAAACTCATGCCTGCTCCTCCGGGGGCTCAGAAGGCGCCGTCCGCTCGATCCGGACCCGTTCCGGTACGTGGCGGTCGAGGGTGTGTACGTCGATCCGCACGCCGCCGCCGTCGGGCAGCGGCAGGGTGAGGTGGTCGCCGATGGCCGGGAAGCGCCCGAGCCGGTCCACGACCAGGCCGGCCACCGTGTCGTAGTCCTCGTCCTCGGGCAGCTCGATCCCGGTGACCCCGGCGACCTCGTCCAGCCGCCGCCCGGCGTCCACCAGCCAGCCGGCGCCGTCCGCGACCGCGACCTCGGTGACCCGGTCCGACTCGTCGGCGATGTCGCCCACCAGCTCCTCGGCGATGTCCTCGTAGGTGACGACGCCCGCCACGCCGCCGTGTTCGTCGAGGACGACGCCGAACTCGTCGTCCCGCTCCCGCATCCGCTCCACCGCGTCCGGCAGCGGCAGGGTGCCCGGCAGCAGCAGCGGTCCGCGGGCCACCGCGCCGACCGTGACGGTGGCGAGCCGGTCGGCCGCGAGGCCCATCAGCTCCCGTACGCCGAGGACTCCGGGGACGTCGTCCGGGTGGTCGCCGAGCACCGGGTAGTTGGAGTGGCCGTGCCGGGCGACGAGGTCGACGGCCTCGGCGGCGGTGGCGTCCTCGCGGACGAAGACCGCGTCCACCCGGGGCACCATCACCTCGAACAGCGTCCGCTCGGAGAACTCCAGGGCGTGGTCGATCAGTTCGGCGGTGCCGCGCGGCAGCTGCCCCTGTTCGTGGGACTCGCCGATCAGGTGGCCCAGCTCCTCCAGGGTGGCGCCGTGGTGCAGTTCCTCGACCGGCTCGATGCCGATCGCGCGCAGCAGCCTGTTCGCGGCGCCGTCGAAGACCCGGACCACCGGCCCGGCCACCTTCAGGTAGGCGAGCGTGGAGGACGCCAGCGACTTCGCGAGCCGTTCCGGTACGGCGATGGCGAGGTTCTTCGGTGCCAGCTCGCCCAGCACCATCTGCACGACCGTGGCCAGCACGAAGGCGAGCACGACGGAGATGCCGGTGACCGCGCCGCCGGGGACGCCGGCACCGGACAGCACCGGCCGCAGCAGCGCGGAGACGGACGGCTCGGCGATGAAACCGACGACCAGTCCGGTCACGGTGATGCCGAGCTGCGCGCCGGACAGCATGAACGACAGCCGCCCCAGCACCTTCAGGGCGCGGGCCGCCCGCCGGTCCCCCGCGTCGGCCTCGCGGGCGAGGGCGAGCCGGTCGGCGGAGACGTACGCGAACTCCTGGGCGACGAAGTAGCCGGTGCCGGCGGTGAGTACGAACACCGCGAGCACGCCCAGCCAGGCCTCGACGGCGCTCATCGGGCACCGCCCCGCCGCGTGCCGTGCTCGGGAAGTGCCGGGCGGGACGGCCGGGGGCCGTGTCCCGCCGGGTCCGTCGGGGTGGCGGACAAGGGGCGACTCCTCATCTGTGCGTGCAGGCGGCAAACGATAGTGACCGGGAGCGGGTGGCCGGCCGCTCTCCGCGCCGGAGCCGCCGGGCGGGTCGGGGGCGCGTTTCGGCCTTTCCGGCGAGGCGGGCCCGGAGTGCGCTCCCGGCCCGCCGGGGCAACTCTATGCTTCTACTCGCTTGTAGAAACAGGTCCGGGTCCCCGGTACACGCGTCGGCACGCACGACGGCACGCACGGGGACACGTACGACGGCACGCATAAGGAGTGGACGCCACGATGGTGTTCAAGCGGCTTCTCGGTTCACTGGGCGTGGGCGCGCCCACGGTCGACACGGTGCTCGACCCGGGCCCCGTCCGGCCGGGCTCCACGCTCACCGGCCAGGTCCGGCTCAGGGGCGGCCAGGCCGACTTCGACGTCAGCCGCATCACGCTGGAACTGGTCGCCGGGGTCGAGGCGGAGCACGAGGACGGGGAGAGCGAGGGCGTCGTCGTCTTCGAACGGGTCACCGTCGGCGGCGGCTTCCGGCTCGCGGCGGAGGAGGAGCGCGACGTGACCTTCGGCGTCGCGCTGCCCTGGGAGACCCCGGTCACCGAACTGCACGGCCAGGCCCTGGGGATCGTGCTCGGGGTGCGCACCGAGCTCGCGGTGGCCGGGGCCAGGGACGCGGGCGACCTCGACCCGCTCACCGTCTCGCCCCTGCCCGCCCAGGAGGCCGTCCTGGAGGCCCTGGGGCAGCTCGGTTTCGGCTTCCGCTCGGCCGACCTGGAGTACGGGCACATCGGCGGCACGGGGCAGCGACTGCCCTTCTACCAGGAGATCGAACTCACCCCGCCCCCGCGGTACGCGCACCTGGCCGACGAGATCGAGCTGACCTTCCTGGCGGGCCCCGGCGGAATGGAGGTGGTCCTGGAGGCGGACAAGCGCGGCGGCCTCTTCTCCCCGGGCCACGACGCGCTCACGCGCTTCTCCGTGGGCCACGACGAGGAGCGCGACTGGAACGCCACCGTCGAGGACTGGATCCGCCAACTGCTGGAGTCCCGGACCGCGCACGGGCACGAGACTCACGGCCACGAGGCGCACGGGCACGAGGCTTACGGGCACGCGCCGTACGGCGACCACGCGCACGGCGGGCACCACCACGAGGGCCACCACCGCTCCGGTCCCGGGATGGGAACGGCGGTCGCGGCGGGTGCGGCCGGACTCGCGGTCGGCGTCGCCGGCGGCATGGTCGCCGCGGAGGTGGTGGACGAGGTGGGGGACTTCTTCGAGGGGGACGAGGAGGACGAGGCGGAGGACGAGGGCTGACCCGGTCGCCGGGCCGCCCGACGGGCCGGGCCCGGCTCCCCCGAGGGGGGAACCGGGCCCGGTCGTGTGCCGTCGGTGCCGGTCAGGCGTCGGCGTCCGCCTTGCGGCGGCGGGTGACGACCACCGCGCCGGCGCCGAGGACGAGGGCCGCGCCGGCCGCCAGGGCGATCTTCGGCAGGGCGTCGCTCGAACCGGTCTGGGCCAGCGAGCCGGTGGTGGACGTCGTGTTCACCGGCGTGGTGGAGGTGCCGCCCTGGCCGGAGGGGCTGTTGGGGGTGCCCGGCTTGCCCTTGGCGTCGTCCGGCTTGGCCGGGTCCCCGCCGTCGTCCGCGCCCTTGGGCAGGATCTGGAAGACGTGGTCGGTCAGGTCCGGGAACCCGCCGCAGGAGTCGTCGTCGTTGAGGAAGTCGGCCGTGGTGTAGACCGAGCCCTGTCCGGCCGGGACGTCCGCGTCGACCTTGAGGCGGAGCTTGACGTCGACCGAGGTGTTCGCCTTGAGGGAGCCGAGGGACGTGCCGCCCAGCAGCTCGGCGTCGCGCCACTTCGGGCTGGCGGCGGTGGACCACTCCAGGTCGAGGTAGGAGTCCAGCTCCTCGAAGCCCTTGGTGTCGAAGCCGTGGACGGTGGCGAACGGGTACACCTCGTCCATCGTCTCGCCGGTGCCGTTGGTGACGCGGAGCGTGAAGTCCTCCGTGGTGCCGCCGACGACCTCGTCCGGCAGACCGTGGACCACGGCGGTGAGTTCGGGCACGGGGACGCACTCGCCGTCCGGCTCCTCGCCCTCGCCGCCCTCCTCACCCTCGCCGCCCTCTTCGGCCTCTTCGGCCTCGGCGGCCGCGAGCGCCTTCTTGGCGTCCTCCAGCTTGGTCTCCGCCTCGTCCCGCGCCTTCTGGAGGAGGCCGATCTTGCGGGTCTGGTCGACGCGGGCGTCGTCGTGGGCCGTCTGCGCCTCGGTGGCCTTGGTGTCGGCGGCCGTCTTGGCCGTCGCGGCCTCCCCGGCGGCCTTCGTGGCCTCGTCCAGCTTCTGCTGCGCCGCCGCCTTGGCCTCGTCGGTGGTGGCGGCGTCCAGCTCGGCCTGCGCGTCCACGACGGCCTGGTCGGCCTCGGCCTTGGCCTTGCCGGCGGCCTCGGCGGCCTTCTTCGCCTCCAGGAGCGCGGCCTTGGTCGGGTAGGTCTCCTCCTCCAGCCCCTCCTCCAGGAACTGGATGGCGTCCTCCACCGCGGCGACGGCGGCGTCGTACTCCTTCTGCGCGCGCTTGACGGCCTTCCTCAGCTCCTTGATCGTCGGCTTCGCCTGCTGCGTCTGCGCGGCGGGCTTCTCTTCGGCGAAGGCCGGGGCCGACGACAGGAGGACGACCGGCGCGGTCACGGCGGCGGCGACGGCGGTCGCGAGAGCACGGCGAATCTTCACATGAACCCCTGGTCGGGAGGCGGAAAGTGCGAGGGGCGCCGCGCTCGCGGGGTGGTCACGCGGTGCGGCGCTCCGGTGATCGTATGACCTGGACGACCGGGGTCCCAGGGGCTTTCCCGCGCCCATGCCGGAAAAGGCCGCACGTCGTACGAACAAACGGTACGTTCCTGCACAGTTGCGTCCGTAGGCCGCACTTTCTGTGTGGGCCATGTCACTTCGCCGCACGCGGCGTGCCGGGTCAGGCGGGGTCGAGCCGGGCGGCACCGAAGGAGACGTCGAAGCGGTCGCACCAGATGCTGACGCTGCGGTAGCGGGCCGGGTCGACGTCGGCGGGGACGGGGTAGTTCTGGCTGCCCCTGTTGCCCTTGAGGCCGCCCAGGCCGACGTGCTCGCCGTCGTCGAAGACGTGCCAGCCGGCCCGCCCCTCCCGGACCGGCGCGTCGCTCAACAGGACGCGCAGATCGGGGCCGTTGCTCGTGTCCAGGTCCTCGACCCGCACCACGTGGGAGCCGTCGGCCAGCCGTACCAGCCGCACCGTGCCGGACGTCGCGTGCTCGTGGTCGATCAGCTCGCCGCTCGCCAGGGTGACCGGCGCGGCGGGCGACGCCGAGGGCCCGGCGGACGACGGTCCCGCGGCGCGGGCGCGGCCGGCGTCGGCCGTGCCGGGCAGCGCCTCCTGGACGGTCTCGTCCTGCCACAGCTTCCAGGGCTGGAACCAGTACAGCCCGAGGCCCGCCACGGCCACCGCCGCCACCAGCACGCCGCCCGCCCACGGCCGGATCCTCGCGCGTCGTCCAGGGCCCATACCGTCCGCCTCCCGGGGAGAGTTCCGCATGGCGTCCATTCAACGGACCCGGCGGCCCGTCCGGGTGACGCGGCGGATGACGAAACCCTTACGTCGCGGCCTTGTCCACGAACTCCTCCGGAATTGTCCGTGATCCGTAACGGACGGATCCCCCGGCCGCCTTTCCTCGTCATGCCAGGTGGACCCGGGGCGACCGGGGTTCGTCGGCGGACTGCGGGAAGGCGGGGCGGGCATGGCACGGCACAGTGGTGGGCGGGGCTGGTACGGCAAGGTGGTCGGGGCCGCGCTCGGGGTGACGATGCTCGCGGTGGGGGCGTCGGTGTGGACCGCGCAGGCCGACTCCGTGGGCGGTCCGCCCCCGAAGGCGTCCGCGTCACCGGCGCCGGGCGGTGCCGTGAAGCCCGTCGGCACGAGCATCGCGCACGCCTCGGACGCGGGGCCGCGGGGCGTGAACATCACCATCGACGACGGGCCCGACCCGGCCTGGACGCCCCAAGTGCTCGACCTGCTCGCGGAGTACGAGGTGAAGGCCACGTTCTGCGTGACGGGGACGCAGGCCGCGGCCCACCCGGACCTCGTGAAGGACGTCGTCGCGGCCGGGCACCGGCTCTGCGACCACTCGGTGTCCCACGACACGGGCATGGACGGCAAGTCCGAGGCGTACCAGTCGAAGGAGATCCTCGACGCCGAGAAGATGATCATCAAGGCGTCGGGCGGCGTGCGGCCGATGTACTACCGCGCCCCCGGTGGCGCCTTCACCCCCTACAGCCGCGAGCTCGCCGCCTCGCACGGGATGCGTCCGCTGGGCTGGAACGTGGACACCAAGGACTTCGAACGCCCCGGCACGGACGCCATCGTCGAGACGGTGCAGCGGGAGCTGGCGAACGGGCCGACGCTCCTCTTCCACGACGCGGGCGGCGACCGCTCGCAGACCGTCGAGGCCCTGCGCCGGGTGCTTCCGTGGCTGGCGGAGCAGGGCTACTCGTTCGGTTTCCCGGTGCGTTGACCCCGGCCGGGCGGGCGGCCGGGGTCCCGCGCCCCGTCACACACGTGCCGTCACACCGTCGCGGGACGGGTCTGCGGTGACGTGACGGCGCGGCGCCGGGCCGGGACGCCGAGGGTCGGGTTGGCGACGCCCCAGGCGGCGGCCTTGCAGACGACCTCCTTGTAGAAGGCGGCGAAGCGTCCGGTCAGGGCCGCGCCCACCGCCCGGTCGTCGGCGGTGACGTACTGGATCAGGCCTTCGCGGCGGCCCAGCGAGACGCACTGGTTGAAGTAGCGCAGCGGTGTGCTGGGCAGCTTCCCGCCGGTCAGGCGGGCCGCGATGGAGTCGGCGGCCTGCCAGGCGGTGGGGACGCCCGAGGCGCACGACATCCGCAGCGGCTTGTCGCCGGGGCCGGCCACCAGGGCCGCGTCGCCGACGGCGTAGACGTTCGGGTGGGAGACCGAGCGCATGGTGGCGTCGACGACGATCCGGCCGGTGTCCGTCACGTCGAGGGCGGTGGCGCGGGCGACGGGGTGGACGGCGAAGCCCGTGGTCCACACGGTGACCGCGGCCGGGACGGTGGTGCCGTCGGCGGTGACGACGTGGTCCGGCGCGACCGCGGTGACCGCCGCGTTCTCGTACGCGGTGATGCCGAGGGCGTCGAAGACCTTCCGCAGGTGGCGGCCGCCCTTGGGCGAGAGCCAGTCGCCGAGGCCGCCGCGCGCGGCGAGGGACACGTCGAGGTCCGGGCGGGCCTCGGCGATCTCGGTCGCGGCCTCCAGGCCGGTGAGCCCGCCGCCGACCACGACCACCGGCGCTCCGGCGTCCAGGCCGGCCAGCCGCTCGCGCAGCCGCAGCGCCCCGGGGCGTCCCGCGATCTCGTGGGCGTGCTCGGCGGCGCCGGGCACGTCCTGGGGGTTCCAGGCGCTGCCGAGGGCGTAGACGAGGGTGTCGTACTCCAGCTCCCCGGTCCGGCCCGGGTCGTTCGGGTCGGTGACGGCGACGGTCCCGCGGTCCACGTCCACGGCGGTGACCCGCGCGAGGCGCACTTCGACCCCGGTGTCCGCGAACATGGCGGCGAGCGGGCGGGGCCGGAGTTCCTGGCCGACCGCGAGCTGGTGCATCCGGACCCGCTCGACGAAGTCGGGCTCCGCGTTGACGAGGGTGATGGAGACGTCCTCGCGGCGCAGCCGCTTGGCGAGGCGGCCGGCGGCGACGGCTCCGGCGTATCCGGCGCCCAGGACGACGATGCGGTGCTGCATTTCCCTGCTCCTCTCCGGTGGCCGGAGGTCTCCGGATTGCGGGGCCTCCAGCGGGTTCGCCCCTTGAACCGGGCAGCCCGCGGTTTCCTGACAGGAGCAGGTTGTGATCCGCGTCACATCCACGTCTCATGACAAGGGGAGGGCGGGTCAGAAGGCGTGGAACAGGGGTTCTCCGTGGTCGGCCGCGGCCCAGCGCCGGGTGGCGCGTTCGAGCTTGTCGGGGTTGACCTGGTTGCGGAACCCGGCGATGCCCTCGGGGGTGACCTCCAGGCACATGACGCCGATGACCCTGCCGTCGACGACCGCCACCACCGCGGGGTCGCCGTTGGCGGTGTCCACGTGGACCGCGACGGTGCCGCCGGCCAGCGCCCGCTTGGCCTTGCCGGGCTTGAACAGGCCCCGCATGAACGTGGCCACCGCGCGGGCGCCCTCGAACGCCTTCGTGCGCGCCGGGACCTTCCCGCCGCCGTCGCCGATCGACACCGCGTCGGCGGTGAGCAGGCGCACCAGCGGTTCGGTGCGGCCGCTGGTGGCCGCGGCGAGGAACTCCTCCACGACGCGCCGGGCGGCGGCCCCGTCCACCTCGGTGCGGGTCCGGCCCTCGGCGACGTGCCTCTTGGCGCGGTGGAAGACCTGCTGGCTGGCGGCCTCGGTGAGGTCGAGGATCGCGGCGATCTCCCGGTGCGGGTAGCCGAACGCCTCGCGCAGCACGTAGACGGCCCGCTCCCCGGGCGTCAGGCGCTCCAGCAGGGTGAGCACCGCGAAGGAGACCGACTCGCGCTGTTCGGCGGTGTCGGCCGGGCCGAGCATGGGGTCGCCGGCGAGCAGCGGCTCGGGCAGCCACTGGCCGACGTAGGTCTCCCGCCGGGCGCGGGCCGAGGTGAGCTGGTTGAGGCAGAGGTTGGTGAGCACCTTGGTCAGCCAGGCCTCGGGGACCTCGACGCGGGCGACGTCGGCGGCCTGCCAGCGCAGGTACGTCTCCTGCACGGCGTCCTCGGCCTCGCTCGCCGAGCCGAGCAGGCGGTAGGCGATGGCCTCCAGACGGGGCCTGGACGCCTCGAACCGTTCCACGTCGCTCACGGGCAGGGCCATGTCCCGGATCCTAGCCGCGCCGCCTCACCGCTGGCAGTGCGGGCACCACACCGTGCCGCGGCCGCCGACGCGGGTGCGGCGCAGGCGGGTACCGCAGCGGGGGCAGGCCGGATCCGGGGCGTCGCGGTGGCCGGTGAGCCAGGAGGGGCGGGGCGGTACGCGGCGGGCGCGGACGGCGCCGTGCAGGGTGCGGCGCATGTCGGCGTGGAGGACGCGCAGTTCGGCATCGGTGAGGTCGCCGGCGGGGTGGGTGGGGCGCAGCCGGGCACGCCACAGGATCTCGTCGGCGAGGAGGTTGCCGAGGCCGGCCAGGACGGACTGGTCGGTCAGCGCGGTCTTGACGCTGCCGCGCCGCCCGGCGAGCGCCTCCTCGAAGGTCTCGCGGTCCACCGTCAGCGCGTCCGGGCCCTGGCCCGCCAGCAGCCGGCCCACGTCGGACTCGTCGTGGGCCAGCCAGAGGCCGCGGAGTTTGCGCTGGTCGCGGTAGCAGAGCCGGCGGTCGCGGGACACGGTGAACAGCACCCGGTCGTGCGGGTCGGCGGGGTCGTCGGGGCGGCCGCACAGCAGCATGCCGGTCATGCCGAAGTGCAGCAGCACGGTGGGGCCTCCGGTGCGGGCGAGCAGCCACTTGCCGTGGCGTTCGGCCCTGGTGAAGCGCCGGCCCTCCAGCGCGTCGCGGAGGCCGCGGGCGCTCACGCCGTGCAGGACGCCGGCGTCGCGCACCTCGACGCGCCGGACCACCCGGCCGGTCGCACAGGAGGCGAGGACCCTCCGGAATCCCTCGACGTCGGGCAGCTCCGGCACGTGCCACCTCCCGGGTCGCGGGCCGCCGCGCGCGGCCCCGATCCCATGGTGCGCGCACGCCGGGCTCCGTGCAGCGCGCCGCCGCGGTTCGCCTATCTTGGCGCCCATGCAGGCATACACGATCGGCCAGGCGGCCCGGCTGCTCGGCGTCAGCCCGGACACCGCCCGGCGCTGGGCGGACGCGGGGCGGGTGACGACCCACCGCGACGAGGGCGGCCGGCGGCTCATCGACGGCAGGGATCTGGCGGCGTTCTCCGTGGAGCTGGCCCAGAGCGGCAGCGGCGAGGAGGACGCGTCCTACACCTCGGTCCGCAACGCGTTCCCCGGGATCGTGACCGCGATCAAACTCGGCGACGTGGCGGCGCAGGTGGAGATCCAGGCCGGCCCGCACCGGCTGGTGTCCCTGCTGACGCGCGAGGCCGTGGAGGAACTGGGCCTGGAGGTCGGCATGGAGGCCACCGCCCGGGTGAAGTCGACCAACGTCCACATCGACCGGGGCTGAGCGGGCGGCCGGGGCGGCTGCTCTGCGCGAGGCGGGCGTCTCCGGGGCGGGCCCCTTCCGGCCGTGGGCCGGGGGAGGGCCGCGCGGACACGGCCTAGGGTTCTCGCGTGCCGACGTACAGCATTGGCCAGGCCGCGCGCCTGCTGAGGGTGAGTCCGGAGACCGTGCGCCGGTGGGCCGACGCCCGGCGGCTGCCGATGGGGCGGGACGGCTCCGGGAACCGGGTGATCGACGGGGCGGGGCTGGCGCGGTTCGTGCGGGAGCGGGCCGGCGGGGAGGCTCCCGACGAGGCTTCCCCGGCGCCCGTGCCGGTCGGCAACGCGCTCACCGGGATCGTCACCGGGGTGCGGCTCGACGGCGTGGTGGCGCGGGTGGAGGTCCAGGCCGGCCCGCACCGGATCGCGTCGCTGGTGACCCGGGAGGCGGTCGAGGACCTGGGCCTCGCGGTGGGGGTCACCGTCACCGCGCGGATGACGTCGTCGGACGTGCACGTCGAGGTGCCGGAACCGGCCGCCCGCCGTCCGGCTCCGTACGGCACAGCAGGGCCGCCCACAGGTCGAGGCGGTCGCTGAGGCGGGCGAGGTCGCGGCCGGTGAAGTGCTCGATGCGCCGGATCCGGTAGTGGACGGTGTTCACGTGCAGGTGCAGGGCCTCGGCGGTGCGGGCCCAGGAGCCGTCGTGGGCGAGGAAGACCTCCAGGGTGTTCAGCAGCGCGGCGGCGGAGGCGTCGGCCGGGTCGAGCAGCGGGCCGAGGGTGGAGCGGCTGAAGGCCGCGCGGACCTCGGCGGGTACGCCGGTGAGCAGGGCGTCCAGGCTGGTCAGGCCGGTGGCGTCGGCGAGGGCCGGGGTCGCGGGAGCGGTGGTGCGGGCGGCGGCCAGGGCGTAGCGCGCCTCGGCGAGGGCGCCGGGCAGGCCGGCCACACCCGCGGACGGCGCGGAGAGCCCGGCGTGCACGAGGGTGCCGGGCTCGGCGGCGCACACCGGGGGCCAGACCGGCGCGAGGCCCGCGGCCGCCTCCTCGGGCAGCACCGCGAAGGCCGTACCGCCGGGCAGGCGCCCCACCGCCGCGCACGCCGGTCCGGTGCGGCCGACCGCCTCGGCCAGGGCTCCGAGCGCCAGGTCACCGCGGCGGGCGCCCGCGTCGGCGGCCACCACCCGGTACGGCCCCTCGGCCGGCAGGCCGCAGGCCCGCGCCGCGGCGGCCACCTCGCCCGCGTCGTCGCCGGTGAGCGCCGCGCCCAGCCCGTCGGCCGCCCGCCGGACGGCCCGGCGGCGGCGGACCAGCGCCTCCTGACAGCGGCCCAGCACCGCGGTGATCTCGTGCAGCAGGCGCGCGGGCGCGGCGCCGGCGTCGGGCAGGTGCAGCCACCAGCGTTCGTACGGCGTGACGTCCGCGTCCGTGTCCACCGCGACCGTCACGCCCCCGTCGCTCCCGGCCGCCGGGACCCGCACGGGGGCCGGACCCGCGCCGGGGGTGGCCGCGACGGTCCGGCCCGCCGAGGTCAGCAGGTGGGCGGCGGGCGGGTCGGGCGGAAAGGCCGCCGCGAGGATCTCCGCCGGGCCGGCCTCCCGCGCGACGAGCCCGTTCAGCAGCAGCCGCACGTGCTCGGGCAGCGCGTCGTGGCCGGCGTGGTGCCGGCTGAGGTCGCCCCACTGCCGCAGGTAGACGGTGTCGGTGATGGCCCGGAACATCACGTCGGCGGGCACCCCCGCCACCGGCATCGCATGGCGCGCGCAGGCCTCGACGAGGTCGCCGGGGACCGATCCGTGGGTCTCCTCGCCGGCCAGCAGCGCGACCGCGCCCGCGTCCCGCAGCCCGCGGACGAAGCGTTCCGCCCGGTCCGGGCCGCCGTCCGCGCTCCACCACACGAGGCCGCTGAGCACGACCTCGCCGGGCCGGACGAAGCGGGCCGGGTCCTCCAGGTCGGTGACGGTGACGCCGCTGATCTCCCGCCGCAGCAGCGCCTCCTCGGACCAGAGCGGGCGCAGGCCGAGGGAGGCGTCCTGCAGGAGGTGTGCGACGTGCATGCGATCCGGCTCCTCGTCGTGCTGCCGGGCGGCAGGGGCGTGCCACCCGGCATCTCACATTCACCAGGTGTATGCGAGTCACAGCATCGTAAGTGCAAGACGATGTGAGCGGTATGCCTCTTGGTTGATCCACCAACCATCGGGGTGGCCGGGCCGTGTTTTCCGTGCTGTGCACCAGTCGTCCCGGCCCCCGCCGCGTTGCTTCACTGCGGACATGGACCTGAACACGGTGGTGGAGATCCGGGACGGCCGGCACCCCGCGCCCTGGCGGCCCGGCGACGCGTGGCTGGGCGGCGGGACGTACCTCTTCTCGGAGCCGCAGCCGCACCTGCGCCGGCTGGTCGACCTGAGCCGGACCGGCTGGACGCCGGTGCGGCGCGGCCCGGACGGCGACCTGGAGATCGCGGCGACCTGCACCATCGCCCAGCTCTCCCGGTACGCCCGCGGCCTCGGGGCGCCGGCGGCGCCGCTGTTCGAGCAGTGCTGCCGGGCCTTCCTCGCCTCGTTCAAGATCTGGAACATGGCCACCGTCGGCGGCAACCTCTGCAACGCCCTGCCGGCCGGCCCGATGACCTCCCTCACCGCCGCCCTCGACGGGGAGTGCCTGCTGCTCGCGCAGGACGGCGGACGGCGCCGGGTGCGCGTCACGGACTTCGTGACCGGCGCGGGCCGCAAGGACCTCGCCGAGGGCGAGCTGCTGCGGTCCGTCACCCTGCCCGCCCGCGCCCTGTCCTGCCGTACGGCCTTCCGGCAGGCCTCGCTGTACGGGCTGGGCCGCTCCGGTGTCCTCGTCGTCGGCGCCCTGGACCCGCTCGACGGCTCCCTCGCCGTCACGCTCACGGCGTCGACCGTGCGGCCGGTGCGGCTGTGGTTCCCGCTGGCGCCGACGGCCGGGCGGCTGCGGGCGGCGATCGAGGGGGCGGTCGCCGACGACGAGTGGTTCGACGACATCCACGGACTGCCGCGCTGGCGGCGGCACATGACGTTCCGGTACGCGGAGGAGATCCGCCGGGAACTGGAAGGGGGCCCGCGATGAGGGTCGAGGTGAACGGACGGTCCCACGCGGAGGAGCCGCGGCCCGGCCAGTGCCTGCGCACCTATCTGCGCGAGCGCGGCTGGTTCGGCGTGAAGAAGGGCTGCGACCAGGGCGACTGCGGCGCCTGCACGGTCCACGTGGACGGCGAACCGGTGCACAGCTGCCTCTACCCCGCCTTCCGCGCGGACGGCCGCGCGGTCACCACCGTCGAGGGGCTGGCCCCGGCCGACGGCGAACTCCACCCCGTGCAGCGGCGGTTCCTGGACGCGCAGGGCTTCCAGTGCGGCTTCTGCACCGCCGGGTTCCTGATGACCACGGCCGCCCTGGACGAGGACAAGCTCGCCGACCTGCCCCGCGCCTTCAAGGGCAACCTCTGCCGCTGCACCGGGTACCGGGCCATCGAGGACGCGGTGCGCGGGGTGACGAACGTGGAGGAGCCGGCCCCCGGCGAGGCCGTCGGCCGCAGCCTGCCCGCGCCGGCCGGACCGCAGATCGTCACCGGCACCGCCCGCTACACCTTCGACCTCGACGTGCCGGGCCTGCTGCACATGAAGCTGCTGCGCTCCCCGCACGCCCACGCCCGCATCGTCGCGATCGACACCGCCGCCGCCCTGCGCGTGCCCGGCGTGCACGCGGTCCTGACCCACCACGACGCCCCCGAACGGCACTTCTCCACCGCCCGGCACGAGCACCCCGAGGAGGACCCCGACGACACGCGCGTCCTCGACGACACCGTCCGGTACACCGGGCAGCGCGTCGCCGCGGTCGTCGCCGACAGCGAGGCCGCCGCCGAGGAGGGCTGCCGCCGCGTCGAGGTGACCTACGAGGTGCTGCCCGCCGTCCTCGACCCGGAGGAGGCCATGCGGCCCGGCGCCCCCGTCGTCCACGACAAGGACGCGGCGACGGCCCGGATCTCCCGCCCGGAGGCCAACGTCGTCGGCGAGGCCCACGGCGAGACCGGCGACGTGGAGGCCGCCTTCGCCGAGGCCGACGCCGTCTACGAGGACACCTCCCGCACCCAGCGGGCGCAGCACGCCAGCCTGGAGACGCACGGGGCCGTCGCCTGGTTCGACGAGGACGGCCGGCTCACCGTGCGCACCAGCTCGCAGACGCCGTTCCTCACCCGGCGCGCCCTGTGCGCCCTCTACGACCTGCCCCTCGACGAGGTCCGCGTGGTCGCGGGCCGGGTCGGCGGCGGCTTCGGCGGCAAGCAGGAGATGCTCGTCGAGGACATCGTCGCGCTGGCCGTACTGCGGCTGCGGCGCCCGGTGAAACTGGAGTACACCCGCGCCGAGCAGTTCTACGGCGCCACCACCCGCCATCCCTTCACCATCGCGGTGAAGGCGGCCGCCCGCCGCGACGGCACCCTGACCGCGCTGCGGCTGCGGGTGGTGGCCAACACCGGGGCGTACGGAAACCACGGGCCGGCGGTGATGTTCCACAGCGTCGGCGAGTCCATGGCGGTCTACCGGGCGGCGAACAAGAGGGTCGACGCCTACTCGGTCTACACGCACACCGTGCCCGCGGGCGCCTTCCGCGGCTACGGCCTGGGCCAGGTGATGTTCGCCGTCGAGTCGGCCCTGGACGAACTGGCCCGCCGGCTCGGCCTGGACCCCCTGGAGTTCCGCGCCCGCAACGTCATCGGCGCCGACGAGCCCATGGTCACGCCCGGCGGCCACGAGGAGGACCTGCACATCGCCAGCTACGGCCTCGACCAGTGCGTCGCCGTCGTGCGCCGCGCGCAGGCGCAGACCGGCGCGGGCGCGCCGGCGCCGGAGGGCTGGCTGGTGGGCGAGGGCGCCGCCCTCGCGATGATCGCGACCGGTCCGCCCGGCGGGCACATCGCCGACGCCAGGGCCGCGCTGCTGCCCGACGGCTCCTACGACCTGGCCGTCGGCACCGCCGAGTTCGGCAACGGCACCACCACCGTCCACCGCCAGATCGCCGCCGGTGAACTCGGCACCGTCGTCGACCGGATCACCGTCCGCCAGTCCGACACCGACGTCGTACGGCACGACACCGGCGCGTTCGCCTCCACCGGGACCGTCGTCGCGGGCAAGGCCACCCTGCGCGCCGCCCGCGCCCTGGCCGACCTGCTGCTCGACCTGGCCGCCGCGCGGCTGGGCGTGCCGCGCGCGGAGTGCCGGCTCGGCGAGGAGGACGTCCTGCACCCCGGAGGCCGCCTGCCGCTGAAGGAGCTGTACGCGGGCGCCCGCGCGGTGGGCGTCGAGTGCGCCGCCGACGGGCACTTCGGCGGCACCCCGCGCTCGGTCGCCTTCAACGCCCAGTGGTTCAGGGTGGCCGTCGACCCCGGCACCGGGGAGATCCGCATCCTGCGCAGCGTGCACGCCGCCGACGCGGGCAGGGTGATGAACCCGATGCAGTGCCGCGGGCAGGTCGAGGGCGGCGTGGCGCAGGCGCTGGGGGCCACCCTCTTCGAGAACGTCCGCATCGACGCGCACGGCAGGGTCGACACGGCCGCCTTCCGCCGCTACCGGCTGCCGCAGTACGCCGACGTGCCGCGCACCGAGGTCCACTTCATGGAGACCGCCGACGCCATCGGCCCGCTCGGCGCCAAGTCGATGAGCGAGAGCCCCTTCAACCCGGTCGCGCCCGCCCTGGCCAACGCCCTGCGGGACGCGACGGGCGTGCGCTTCACCGAACTGCCGCTCACCCGCGACCGGGTGTGGCAGGCGCTGGACCCCGGGGCGCGGTGACCGCCCCGGCGTACCCCCCGTCCACCCGGATCGCGTCGATGCCGCTGATGTGCCGCCCCCCGCAGCGGTCCTGGGGCAGCACCAGCTGGGGGCCGACGCGGTCCAGGCCGGTGCCGTCGAGGGTGACGGCGAGGAGGACGGGGGCGCGGCCGAAGTCGGGGTCGATCTCCGCCCAGGACAGCAGCGCGTGGTGGCCGTCCGCGCCCCGCACGGCGATCAGGAAGCGCAGCCGGTCCTTGCGGCGGGCGGGGTCGAAGGCCGGCGCGGCGTCGGCGAGGACGTCGTGCAGGAGCGGTCCGGTGAACCGGTGGTACCGCATGCCGTCGGTGGCGCACTCGAACGCGACCCGGGCCGTGTGCTGGGGCCAGGACGCGAGGTCGGGGACGGTCAGGCGGGCCGGGCGGCCGAGGTCGCCGGTGATGACGACCTCCGCCGTCGGAGCGGCGGCCGGACCGGCGGACGCGAGGGACTGACTCACGGCTATCACCTCCCGTGAGACGGTACCCGGCCGGGCATCCCGTACAAACGCACATGCCATGCCAGAGATGAGTTGTGCCTGCTCATGCAAAGAGACAGGAGACTTACGGGTGGCATCTGCGGCATTATCATCGGCGTAAGCGCAGCCGTGGAGCCGGCTGTCCAGGCAGCCGTTCCAGCAGGATCAGGACCCGAGGGAGTGGACCCGTGATGACCCGTTCCGCGCGCCGGACCCGTCGCACCGTGCAGGTGGTGGGGGCGAGCGCCGCCGCGCTGCTGGCTCTGAGCGCCTGCTCGTCCTCCGACTCCGACCCGGGCTCCGGGTCGGGCGGGAAGTCCGAGGGCGCGGCCGGGGGTGCGGAGAAGCTCTCCGGGACGGTCAACGTGTTCGCCGCGGCCTCGCTGACCGAGAGCTTCACCGCGCTGGGCAAGACGTTCGAGAAGGAGCACCCGGGCACCAAGGTCGTCTTCAACTTCGGCGGCAGCGACTCGCTCGCCGCGGGCATCACCAGCGGCGCCCCCGCCGACGTCTTCGCGTCCGCCAGCCCCAAGACCATGAAGGTCGTCACCGACGCCGACGCGGCCTCGGGGACGCCCGCCACCTTCGTCCGCAACCAGCTCCAGATCGCCACCCTGCCGGGCAACCCGGACAAGATCGCGTCCCTCAAGGACCTCACCGACCCCGGCCTCAAGGTCGTGCTCTGCGACAAGTCGGTGCCATGCGGGGCCGCCGCGCAGAAGGCGCTGGACGCGAGCGGGCTGAAGCTGACGCCCGTCTCCTACGAGGAGGACGTCAAGTCGGCGCTGAACAAGGTGGTCCTGAAGGAGGCCGACGCCGCGCTGGTCTACAGGACCGACGTGAAGTCGGCGCGTGACAAGGTGGAGGGCGTGGACTTCCCCGAATCGGCCGACGCGGTCAACGACTACCCCATCACCCTGCTGAAGGACGCGCCCAACGCCGAGGTGGGCGAGGCCTTCATCGAGCTGGTGCGGTCCGCCGAGGGCCAGAAGGTGCTGACCGAGGCCGGGTTCACCGCACCGTGACCCGGAAGTCCGGCGGCGCGCGGGTGCGGGGCGGGGCTCCGCTGCCCCTGCTCGTGCCCGCGCTGATCGGCCTGGCCTTCCTCCTGGTGCCGCTCCTCGCCCTGCTGGTCCGGGCCCCCTGGACGAGCATGCCGGAGCTGCTGACCAGCCCCGAGGTGTGGCAGGCGCTGCGGCTGTCGCTGATCTGCGCCACGGCGGCGACCGCCGTCAGCATGGTGATCGGCGTGCCGCTGGCCTGGCTGCTGGCGCGCGTCGACTTCCCCGGCCGCGGGCTCGTACGGGCCCTGGTGACACTGCCGTTGGTGCTGCCGCCGGTGGTGGGCGGTGTGGCCCTGCTGATGGCGCTGGGCCGCAACGGGGTCGTCGGGCAGTGGCTGGACTCCTGGTTCGGGATCACCCTGCCGTTCACCACCTCGGGCGTCGTCCTCGCCGAGGCGTTCGTCGCCATGCCGTTCCTCGTCATCAGCGTCGAGGGCACCCTGCGCGCCGCCGACCCCCGCTACGAGGAGGCGGCCACCACCCTCGGCGCCTCCCGCTTCACCGCCTTCCGCCGGGTCACCCTGCCGCTGATCGCGCCGGGCATCGCGGCCGGCGCGGTGCTGGCCTGGGCGCGGGCGCTCGGCGAGTTCGGCGCGACCATCACCTTCGCCGGGAACTTCCCCGGCCGCACCCAGACCATGCCGCTGGCCGTGTACCTGGCCCTGCAGAGCGACCCGGAGGCCGCCATCGCCCTCAGCCTGGTGCTGCTGGCCGTGTCCATCGCCGTACTGGCCGGACTGCGCGACCGCTGGATGACCGCCTCGTGACCGGGACCGGCGCCGAGGGGCTGGACGCCCGGCTCGTCGTCGAGCGCGGGTCCTTCCGCCTCGACGTCTCCCTGACCGCGGCCCCCGGCGACGTGGTCGCCCTGCTCGGCCCGAACGGCGCCGGCAAGACCACCGCCCTGCGCGCCCTGGCCGGCCTCGCCCCGCTCTCCGACGGCCACCTCCGGCTCGACGGAGGCGAGTTGGACCGTACGCCCCCGGAGTCCCGGCCCGTCGGCGTCGTCTTCCAGGACTACCTGCTCTTCCCGCACCTCACCGCGCTGGACAACGTGGCCTTCGGACCGCGCTGCCACGGCGCCGGCAAGGCGGAGGCACGGGCGGTGGCCGCGGACTGGCTGGACCGCATGGGCCTGGCCGAGCACCGGGGTGCCAAGCCGCGCCGGCTCTCCGGAGGGCAGGCCCAGCGCGTCGCCCTCGCCCGCGCCCTGGCCACCCGGCCCCGGCTGCTGCTCCTGGACGAGCCGCTCGCCGCCCTCGACGCCCGCACCCGCCTCGACGTCCGCGCCCAGCTCAGGCGCCACCTGGCCGACTTCGAGGCGGTGGCCGTACTCGTCACCCACGACCCGCTGGACGCCATGGTCCTCGCCGACCACCTCGTCGTCGTGGAGGACGGCCGGGTCGTGCAGGAGGGCACCCCCGCCCACATCGCCCGCCACCCGCGCACCGACTACATCGCCCACCTGGTCGGCCTCAACCTGTACCGGGGGCGGGCCGAGGGGCACACGGTGCGGCTCGACGACGGCACCGCGATCGTCACCACCGAGGAGCTGACCGGGCCGGCGTTCGTGGCCTTCCCGCCCGGCGCCGTCACCCTGCACCGCGACCGCCCCACCGGCTCCAGCGCCCGCAACCTGTGGCGCTGCGAGGTCGCCGGCCTGGAGACCCACGGCGACCAGATCCGCGCCGACCTCACCGGCGAACTCCCGCTGGCCGCCGATCTGACGACGGTCGCCGCGGCCGAACTCGACCTGCGCCCCGGCGCCACCGTCTGGGCCACGGTCAAGGCCGCCCAGACCCACGCCTACCGCGACTGACCGCCCCGGCGCCCTCCCCGGGGCCGGGGCGGACGCGTCAGGCCGCCTCCAGCTGGGGCTCCCGCTGCTGGGCCGGCACCGTCGCGCCGGCCGGCCGCCACCCCCGGACGGTGCGGACGTAGCCGTGGACCACCGAGGCCATCGCGAGCAGCAGCAGGGGGCCGAAGACCAGCGGATGGCGGGCCATGTCCAGCGACAGCCAGCGGGTCGCCGCGAGGATCGCCGCGAACACGAGCACGCCGTGGGCCACGAGCCGGACCCCGGCCCGGTCCCAGCCGCGGTCGTGGGCGCGCAGGCCCGCCTCGACCGTGACGGCGAACACCACGCCGGCCACCAGGTCGATGCCGTAGTGGTAGCCGAAGCCCAGGGTCGCGCCGAGCGTGGCGAGGAGCCAGAACGTTCCCGCCCAGCGCAGCGGCCGCGGCCCGTACCGGGAGTGCAGGAAGATCACGGTGGCCCACGCGGTGTGCAGACTCGGCATGCAGTTGCGCGGGGTGATCCCGTCGTACGTGAACGCGGCGGGCGCCGTGAGCGGGGGCGGGGTGTCCGGCCACAGCGTGGCGATCGCCCACTGCTCGCCGCCGGTGCCGAAGGCCCCGGTGCCGTAGGTGAAGACCGGGCCGACCACGGGGAAGATCATGTAGATGGCGGGACCCAGCAGGCCTATCACCAGGAAGGTGCGGACCAGGTGGTGGCGCGGGAAGCGGCGCCGGGCCGCCACGTGGCGCAGCTGGTAGAGGGCCACGACCACGGCGGCGACGGCGAGTTGGACGTAGACCCAGTCGAGTACGTGCTCACCGACCGGACCCGAGGCCCTGATCGCCCGGCCCACCAGCCACGAGGGGCTGCCCAGCGCGTGGTCGGCGACCGCGACGTACGGGTCCAGCACGTCGGGGCGGGTCTTCGCGGTGATCAGCAGCCAGGCGTCGCCGGTCTTGCGGCCGGCCACCAGCAGCAGGCCGAGCCCGACGCCCTTGAGCAGCAGCACCCGCTCCGGGCCGGTGCGGCGCGTGAGCGCGAGGACCCCGCAGCCGAGGACCACCCACAGCGCGCCGTTGCCGAAGGAGTGGCTGCCGGACACCGTGGCCCCCGACGCCCAGCGCACCAGCGCGAAGACGAGGTCGACACCGACCGCGCAGGCAGCCGCGATCCAGCGCTGGCGCCAGGTCAGGACCACCATCGTCAGCGCCAGGCCGGCGTACAGCAGCGGTCCCGAGACCGGGGCGAACACCACCTCCTTCGCCTGGTTGGTGATCGGCCCCGGCAGGCCGTAGCGGCGCGCGGCGATCTCCAGCGCGACGAGGAACGCGAGAGCCGCCACACCCGCCACGGCCCAGAGCTTTGCGCGCGGCTGACGCCAACCTGCGCGCGAAGGTATCCGTGATGGCATGTATCTCAATCTTTATTCTGTTTGCGTTTTTGTTCTGGTTTGCGCGAATAAACGACCTTTCGGTCGACGGGAGGGTTACCTGCCCGTCAGCACAAGAAGACGAATGTATTACTGCGCGGGTTGCCAGGCGAAGCCGTCCGGGTCTTCGAACGGCTCGGTCTCCCCGTTCAGTACGAGGCGGTGCGAGCCGGTGCCCTCGGCGTCGACGCCGGCCACCTTGGCGAGGGCGCGCCGCTTGTAGAGGGAGAGCTTCACGGTGTCCGGGCCGGTGGCGAACTCGACGTACTTGCCGCCGAAGCTCTTGCCGACGCCGAGCCCCCGGTCGACGTAGAACTGCTTGCTGGCCTTCACGTCCTCGACGCCCAGCAGGAGCACGATCTCGTCGAACTCGCGGCCGACCGGAGCGGTGTCCTTCTTCTTCGAGGTGGCGAGCTGCCAGATCGTGCCGTCCGGGGCCCGCACGACGCCGCCGTAGCCCCACAGCGACTTCTCGGCGGGCTTGAGGACGGTGGCGCCCGCGTCCACGGCGGCGGCGAGGAGCGCGTCGACGTTGCCGGGCTGGGAGACGACCAGGGACAGCGTGAAGCCGCGGAAACCGGTCGAGGGGGCCTCGGAGGCGCGGACGCGCACCCGGGATGCGTCGAGCCCGAAGGCGTCGGAGTAGAAGCGGGCGGCGGCCTCGGCGTCGGCCACTTCCAGGGTGACGGAGTCGATGGAGTTCATGTCCCTGAAGGTATGGGCGGCCGGTGCCGCGCCGCTTCTCGAAAACTGACCGGGTCGCACCTCGAGCGTCCACCTGGTCACGGCGTGCTACTGTCGATGGGAGTTGCAGTTGTGGTTGCCTGAAGGTTTTTCCGACGGGGTGATCATCGCGGCGACCGGTGTTCACACAGGGTGAACACCGAGCACCGTACCGAAGGAGAAAAAAATGGCATCCGGCACCGTGAAGTGGTTCAACTCGGAAAAGGGCTTCGGCTTCATCGAGCAGGACGGCGGCGGCCCCGACGTCTTCGCCCACTACTCGAACATCGCCGCCCAGGGCTTCCGTGAGCTGCTCGAGGGCCAGAAGGTGACCTTCGACATCGCGCAGGGCCAGAAGGGCCCGACCGCCGAGAACATCGTGGTCGCCTGACCTCACGACGCACTCGCGTTACTTCGCAGTCGGGGCCCGCACCTTGGGGTGCGGGCCCCCGCTCGCGTTTCTCTGTTTTTCTTCTCGTTTTCTTCTCCATTTTCCGGTCCCGCGCCCAGCCGCGCCCACAGTGACCGGACCCGGCTCGTTCTTGCGATTCCCCGCGCCGTACCACCGCTGCGGGACTCCCTTGATACGTGCCGTATCGAGGAAGGTTCCGTATGGACCGCGCACGCACCAACGACCGCAGGCGTTCCGGCGGCGGCCCCCGCCGCTCCCCCCGGACGGCCGGCCGCTCCCAGAATCCCGGCCGCCGCCCGGCCGCCGCTCCCCAGGGGGGCGAGTTCGCCCTCCCGAAGACGATCACGCCGGCCCTGCCCGCCGTGGACTCGTTCGCCGAACTGGACCTGCCGGAGCGCATGCTCGCCGCGCTGACCGGCGAGGGCGTGACCGTGCCCTTCCCGATCCAGGCGGCGACCCTGCCGAACTCGCTGGCCGGGCGGGACGTCCTCGGCCGGGGCCGCACCGGCTCGGGCAAGACGCTGGCCTTTGGCCTGGCCCTGCTGGCCCGCACCGCGGGCCGCCGCGCCGAGCCGCGCCGGCCGCTCGCCCTGGTCCTCGTCCCCACCCGTGAGCTGGCCCAGCAGGTCACCGACGCGCTCGCCCCGTACGCCCGCGCCGCGGGCCTGCGGTCGGCGACCGTGGTCGGCGGCATGTCGATCGGCCGGCAGGCCAGTGCGCTGCGGGGCGGCGCCGAGGTCGTCGTCGCGACGCCCGGACGGCTCAAGGACCTCATCGACCGGGGCGACTGCCACCTCGCCGACGTCGCCATCACCGTCCTCGACGAGGCCGACCAGATGACCGACATGGGCTTCATGCCGCAGGTCACCGCGCTGCTCGACCAGGTGCGTCCGGACGGGCAGCGGATGCTGTTCTCGGCCACCCTGGACCGCAACGTCGACCGGCTGGTCCGCCGCTACCTGTCCGACCCGGTGGTGCACTCCGTCGACCCGTCGGCCGGCGCCGTCACCACGATGGAGCACCACGTGCTGCATGTGCACGAGGCGGACAAGCAGGCGACGACCGTCGAGATCGCGGCGCGCGACGGCCGGGTCATCATGTTCCTCGACACGAAGCACCGGGTGGACCGGCTGGTCAAGCAGCTGCTCAAGAGCGGTGTGCGCGCGGCCGGACTGCACGGCGGCAAGTCGCAGCCGCAGCGCACCCGCACCCTGGCCCAGTTCAAGGACGGGCAGGTGACCGCGCTGGTGGCGACCAACGTCGCGGCCCGCGGCATCCACGTCGACAACCTCGACCTGGTCGTCAACGTGGACCCGCCCGGCGACCACAAGGACTACCTGCACCGGGGCGGCCGCACGGCCCGCGCCGGCGAGTCCGGCAGCGTCGTCACCCTCGTCACGCCCGACCAGCGGCGCGACATGACGCGGCTGATGGCCTCGGCGGGCATCACCCCGCAGGTCACGCCGGTCCGCTCGGGCGAGGCGGAGCTGTCCCGGATCACCGGCGCGCAGGCCCCCTCGGGCGTCCCCGTCGTCATCACCGCGCCGGTCGTGGAGCGTCCGCGGCGCGCGGCGTCCGGCACGGGCTCCTCGTCCCGCGGCCGTCGCGGCCGGTCCGGCCAGGGCCGCTCCGGCCAGGCCTCCGTCCCGCAGGCCCGCACCGGTCAGGGCCGGGGCGGCAGCGGCGGCGGTCAGGCCCGCGCCGCCGGTGAGGGCGCGCGGCGCAGGCCGCGCCGCCAGTCCGCCGGCGGTTCGGCGGCGTAACAGCACCGCACTCCCCGTTTCCGCTCCCGTCCCCCTTGTGGAGGCATCATGCGCTGTGTCATCGCCCGGTACCCGTTCGACCTCACCAAGGAAGGGGTGCTGAGCGCGATGAAGGGCGTCACGCCCCGGCCGGTCACGGGTGAGTCCGTGACCGTCGGGCGGCGCCGCTACCCGGTCAAGCAGGTGGGCGAGGTCGTCACCCGGCAGGACAGCCGCGACTTCTCCGCGGCCGAGGTCACCCGGGCGATGACGCGCCTGGGCTTCACCTGCCACCCCGCACCGGGCTCCGAGCCCGCCCCGGCCCCCGCCGCCTCGGCGGTGGAGACGGCGTCGGCGCTGCTCGGCGGACCGGACCCGCGGGACGCCTGAGGGCGACGCCCCGCCGGGCCCCGGCCCAGGCGTCGGCCGGCGGCCGCCCCCGCCCGGGTCCGGCTCGCGCGACAGCGCAGGGCGGGGCCCGCCTCAGCACGGACCTCGGCCCCCGCGACGGCCGGCTCAGGGCGCCCTCCCCCACCGGCTCTCGGCCCCCACTGACGGCCGGGCCTGCCCGGACCCCTGACCCGGGGGCCGAGCCGATGGCGGCTCCGTGCGCCACCCGCCCGCGGGACGACGGACCCGCCCCCGCCGAGTGGCGGGGGCGGGTCCGTGTCAGGTCAGGCCCGTGGCCCGGCCCGACGAGTCCCAGTGGACCTCGCTCACCCGGCGGACCGCGCCGCGGTCGAGGGGGCCGAAGACGTGGGGGAAGAGAGTTCCGGCGGCGACCCCGGGCGGCGGGGCCGGTGACGGTGCCTCCCACACACAGCGCGCGGTGAGGCGGTCCTCGTCGAGCAGCACCGCCAGCAGCGGCCGGGGCGCCTCGCGGTAGAAGGCGTTGACGACGGCGAGGGTGGTCGCCTCGTCGGGCGAGCAGTGGACGAACCCCTCGGCGGCGAGGGAGGCGGGGGCGTACGGCCGGTCCGGGTCGGCGTCCCACTCGGTCAGCGGCACCACGTGGTAGATCATCGTCCCGTTCTAACAGCCGGCCCGCCGTACTCCGAGGGTGTGGGCATCGCCCCGGGCGCGGACGGCGGCGCCGAGGCCGACGGGGTCGGCACGGTTCGTGCGGGTTCGTCGGGGACCGGGCTCGGCGCCCGCGAGGCGTCCCGGGGCGGCTCCGGCGCCGGCGCCGTGGTGGGGGGCCGCTCGGCGGGGGCCGGGGCCAGCGGTGCCGTCGGACGCGGGGGCGGGGCGGGGGCCGCCCCGTGCAGCGGCAGCGCGATCACCGCGGCGGCGGCAGCGGTCGCGGCGGCGCCGGCCGCGGCGCGCAGCAGGCGGCGCCGGGACGCGGTGCGGCGGATCGCCTCGTAGCGGCCCGGCGGGGGGCCCAGGTACGCGGTGTCCGGGCGCAGCAGGACCAGCAGCGGATCGTCCTCGTCCCCTCCGGACCCGGGGCCGTCCTCAAGGCGTGTGGTCAAGGCTCCTCCTCAGGTGGACGCGGAGCAGTTCGCGGGCCGCGTGCAGGTCGGCCTTGACGGTCCCTTCCTTGCGCCCGGTCAGCGCGGACACCTCCCGGATCGGCATGTCGGCGTAGTAGTGGAGCAGGATCGGCACGCGCAGCCGCTCCGGCAGCGACTGCACGAGCATCCGCACCGAGGGGTCGGCCTGCTCGGGGTGCGGGCGTACGGCGACCTCCGCGGTGACCCGGCGCACGGCCCGGCGTTCGCGCTCCGTCTTGCGCCAGTGGTCCCGGACGAGGTTGGCGGCGGTCACGTAGAGGAACCCGCGGGGCTCCTCCACGGACGTCCAGCGGGCCCACAGCCGGGTGAACGCCTCCGAGGCGATCTCGTGGGCCGTCTCGTCGTCGTCGACGAGCCGGCGGCACCAGCCGGCGAGGCGCGGATACAGGGCGGCGAACAGCTCGGACGCCGCCCTGTCACGGGACCGTTTCAACGCTCTCCATGGTCGTGAGGGTATGCCGTGCGCACGGCCGGTCAGGAGGCCGCGGGGCCGGTCGTGGCGAGCCGGGCGAAGACGATGACGTTGTCCCGGTACTCGCCGCCGGTCAGCGGGCCGCCGCAGGTGACGAGGCGCAACTCCGGCCGGTCCACGTTCCCGTAGACGTCGTCCGTCGGGAACTCGGCCTTGCGCACCGTCCGTACGGCGGTGACCGTGAAGCCGGCCGCGGTGCCGTTCTCCAGGCGGGTCTCGATCCGGTCGCCCCGGTGCAGCCGCGCGAGGTGCCGGAAGACGCCGTCGCCGTGGGTGCCGACCGTGACGTGGCCGAGCAGGACCGACGGGCCCACCTGCCCCGGGGTCGGCGAGTGCCGGTACCAGCCCGCGCGGTCGTCGTCCGTGACGGGCGGGACCTCCACCGTGCCGTCCGCCGCGAGGCCCAGCCGCAGGACCGGGGTGTCGACGCCGATGGCCGGGATGCGCAGCCCGACCGGCACCGAACGCTCCAGCGGGCGCGCCGGCTCGGCGGCGGGCGCGCTCGGCGCGGTGGTGGCGGGGCGGTCCTTCGCGGCCGTTTGCTCCCCCGGGCCGCCGCCGCAGCCGGCGAGCAGCACGGCGAGCGCCACGGCGGCGAGGGCGCGGCCGGGCGGCCTGGTCACGCCCCGGTCGCCGCCCGCCGGCGCCGTACGACGAGGAGGACCGCGCCGCCCGCGACCAGGACGGCACCGGCGCCCGCGCCGATCAGGCCCTCGTCGCTCCCGTCCGCCGGCCGGGCCGCGACCCCGGTGTCGGGCGCGCCCTCGGGCACGGCGGACACCTGGCGGTCGGCCGGGGCGGGCGCGGGCGTCGCCGCAGCCTCGTCCGCCGGGCCCGGCTTGCTGGGCGAGGGCGTCGCGGCCTTGCTGGGGGCCTCGCTCGGGACGGGGCTCGGGGCGCTCTGGGCCGGGGTCTTCGAGGGGACCGGGCTGGGGCCGTCGGCGAACGCGGGCGCGGTGCCGGCCAGTACGGCGGTGCAGGCCAGGGCCACGGCGCTGAGGATGGTGCGGCGCATGAGGGTCGCTCTCTCTCGGGGGGTGACGGGGTGGATCGGACGGAGAGACGAGGCGGCGGGCGGGCGGGTTGCAAAGGGATGGCAAAGCCGGGTGCGCGTCCGGCGGCGGGCGCTCCTTACGGACCCGTGACGTGCCGCGCGGGACACGCGGTGTGCCGGGTGGGCGGGCCTAGCGTGGGCGTATGCGCGTACTGGTCACCGGCCACGCCGGGTTCATCGGGTCCCACGTCGTGACGGCACTGAGGGAGCACGGGCACGAGCCCGTCGGATACGACGTCCGCGAGGACCCCGCCGACGACGTGCGCGACCCGGCGGCCGTCGCCAAGGCCCTGGTCGGGGTGGACGCCGTGTGCCACCAGGCGGCGATGGTCGGGCTCGGCAACGGGGTCGCCGACGCCGCGGAGTACGTCTCGCGCAACGACCTCGGCACCGCCGTGCTGCTCGCCGCGATGGCGGACGCGGGCGTGGGGCGGCTCGTGCTCGCCGGGTCGATGGTCGTGTACGGCGAGGGGCGCTACGTCTGCCAGGAGCACGGTGTGGTGCGGCCCGGCCCGCGCGCCGTCGCCGACCTGGACGCGGGCCGGTTCGAGCCGCCGTGCCCGGTGTGCGGCGCGGCCCTGTCCCCGGGGCTGGTCGGCGAGGACGCGCCGGCCGACCCGCGCAACGTGTACGCGACGACCAAGCTGGCCCAGGAGCACCTGGCCGCCGCCTGGGCCCGGTCGGCCGGGGGCACGGCGGTGTCGCTGCGGTACCACAACGTGTACGGCCCCGGCATGCCCCGCGACACCCCGTACGCCGGCGTCGCCTCCTTCTTCCGCTCCGCCCTGGCCCGGGAGGAGGCCCCGCGGGTCTTCGAGGACGGCCGCCAGCGCCGGGACTTCGTGCACGTGCGGGACGTGGCCGAGGCCAACGTCGCGGCGCTGACGGCCGTCCGCCCCGACTCCACGCTCACCGCCTACAACACCGGCAGCGGCGACCCGCACACGGTGGGCGAGATGGCCACCGCCCTGGCGGAGGCGTACGGCGGCCCCGAGCCGGTCGTCACCGGCGAGTACCGCCTCGGCGACGTACGCCACATCACCGCCGACTCCGCCCGCCTGCGCGCCGAGCTGTCCTGGTCCCCGCGGGTCGGCTTCCGCGAGGGGATGCGGGAGTTCGCCCGGGCGGGGCTGCGGGGGCAGTGACCGCAGGCGCGGGGACCCTCGCGCCGCTCACGCCTCCGCGAGCGGCAGGGTGACCTCGAAGCGGCAGCCGCCCGGGATGTTGTGGACGGTGGCGCGGCCGCGGTGGGCCTCGACGATGCCCCGGACGATGGCCAGGCCGAGGCCCGCGCCGGCCGGGGGCGTGCGGGCGTGGGTGCCGCGCCAGCCGGTGTCGAAGACGCGCGGCAGGTCCTCCTCGGGGATGCCGCCGCAGCCGTCGGAGACGGACAGCACCACGCCCTCGGCCGAGGGTTCGGCGGCGATCGCGACCGTGCCGTCGGCGGGGGTGCGGCGGATGGCGTTGACCAGGAGGTTGCCGAGGACGCGGCTCATCTCCTTGCCGTCCACCTCGACCGGCACGGCCGCCACGGCGTCGCCGACCAGCCGCACGCCGTGCTCGCGCGCGAGCGGGTCCGCGCCCGCGAGGGCGTCGCCGACCAGGTCGTAGAGCGAGATCCGGGCGGGGGCGAGGGCGAGCGCGCCCGCGTGGATGCGGGACAGTTCGAAGAGGTCGCCGACCATGGTGTTGAGGCGCTCCACCTCCGTGCGGATCTGCCGGAGGTAGCGGTCGGGGTCGGCGGCGACGCCGTCCTCCAGCGCCTCCGACATGGCCCGCAGGCCGGCCAGCGGGGTGCGCAGGTCGTGCGAGATCCAGGCGACCAGTTCGCGCCGCGAGGTCTCCAGGGCGCGTTCGCGTTCCCGGGACTCGGCCAGCCGGGCGCTGGTGGCGGCCAGTTCACGGCTGAGCGCGTCGAGTTCGGCGGTGGCGGGGGCGGTGGGCGCCGCGTAGTCGCCGTCGTCGCCGAACGAGCGGGCGGCGGCGGCCAGTTCGCGGCTGCGGGCGACGACCCAGCGGCCCAGCAGCAGCGCCGTGGCCAGCGACACGACGGCCGCCATGGCCGCGACGGTGGTGACGACGGACAGGTCGTGCGGCGACAGGAACATCGCCCAGGCCACGGCGAGCGTGCCCGCGAGCGTCGCGAGGACGGCGACCGCCGCCACCACCGCGAGCGACACGGTCAGCGAGCGGCGCCGGATCAGCCGCAGCACCGCCGCGCCGGCCAGCCCGGTGGTGGCGGCGCCGGCGAAGGCGTAGAGCGCGATGAGGAGGGTGTCGTGCATGGTCAGTCCGTCTCCCGCCCGGCCGGGTCGAAGCGGTAGCCCACGCCCCACACCGTCTGGATCAGCCGGGGCCGGGCCGGGTCGTCCTCGACCTTGCCGCGCAGCCGCCGCACGTGCACGGTGACGGTGGACAGGTCGCCGAAGTCCCAGCCCCACACCTCCCGCATCAGCTCCTCCCGGGCGAAGGCCCGCCCGGGGTGGCGCAGGAAGAAGGCGAGCAGGTCGAACTCGCGCAGGGTGAGGGCCAGTTCGGTGCCCTCCTTAGTGGCCCGCCGGGCGCCCGGGTCGAGGGTGAGGCCGGCCGCCGCGGGCAGCACCTGCGGCGCCCGCCCGGTGGCCGGCCGGGTGCGGCGCAGCACCGACTCCACCCGCAGCACCAGCTCGCGCGGGCTGAAGGGCTTGGTGACGTAGTCGTCGGCGCCGACCTCCAGGCCGAGGATGCGGTCGTCCTCGTCGCCCCGGGCGGTCAGCATCACGACCGGCACGGGGCCCGTGGCGCGCAGCCGCCGGCACACCTCCAGGCCGTCCATGCCGGGCAGCATCAGGTCCAGCACCACCAGGTCCGGGCGGTGCGCGGCGGCCCGTTCGAGGGCGGTGGGGCCGTCGTCCGCCCGGTCGATCACGTGCCCGGCGCGCTCCAGGTAGCCGGCGACGACCTCGGCGACCGTGGGATCGTCGTCGACCACCAGGATCCGGGCGGGGCCGGCGGGGGGCCCGTCCGGGGGCGCCTGGGCGGGAGCGGGCTGGTGCGGCTGCTGCATGCGCCCAGCCTCGCACCGCGCGCCCGCGGGCGTCGTCCCCGAGGGCGGGGGCGGGCCGCGACGTCCGTGTTTCGTAAGGAGCGGGTGTCCGTTAAGCCCGAATTCACCTCGTAGGGTGAGAGCCGTGACCACCTCGCCCGCTCCCGAAGTCGACGTCGTCCTCCCCTGTCTGGACGAGGCCGGGGCCCTCCCCTGGGTCCTGGCCCGCATCCCGGACGGCTGGCGCGCGCTCGTCGTCGACAACGGTTCCACCGACGGCTCGGCGGACGTCGCCCGCGCGCTCGGCGCCACCGTCGTGACCGAGCCGCGGCGCGGCTTCGGCGCCGCCTGCCACGCCGGGCTGACCGCCGCCACGGCCGACGTCGTCTGCTTCTGCGACTGCGACGCCTCCCTCGACCCGGGGCTCCTCGCGCCCTTCGTGCGGGAGATCCGGGACGGCACCGCCGACCTGGTGCTCGGCCGCAGACGGCCCGAGGGGCGCGGCGCCTGGCCCGCCCACGCCCGGGCCGGGAACATCGCGCTCGCCCGGATGCTGCGCCGCCGCACCGGCCTGCGGCTGCACGACCTCGGCCCGCTGCGCGCGGCCCGCCGCGAGGCGCTGCTCGGCCTCGGGCTGACCGACCGGCGCAGCGGCTACCCGCTCCAGATGGTGGTGCGGGCCGCCGACGCCGGCTGGCGGGTCGCCGAGCACGACGTCCCCTACCTGCCCCGCACCGGCGCCTCGAAGGTGACGGGGACCTGGCGCGGCACCTGGCACGCGGTGCGGGACATGCGCGGTGTGCTCGCCGAACCGCCACAACGCCCGGTTCCGCGTGACGCGGCCCGCGGGGGGAACTCACGATGAGCATGATGGGCACCCGCACCCTTCTCGTCATCGCCAAGGAACCCCGGCCCGGCCGGGTCAAGACCCGTCTCACCCCGCCCTTCACGCCGGACGAGGCGGCCGCCCTGGCCGAGGCGTCCCTCGCCGACACCCTGCGCGCCGTGGCCGCGGCGCCGGCCCGGCGCCGGGTGCTGGTCCTCGACGGCGCCCCGGGGCCCTGGCTGCCGCCCGGCTTCGACGTCGTACCGCAGTGCGCGGGCGGCCTCGACGAACGGCTCGCGGCGGCCTTCGCCGGCTGCTCCGGGCCCGCCCTGCTGATCGGGATGGACACCCCGCAGGTCACGCCGGACCTGCTCGACGCGGACTTCGCCGGGTGCGACGCGTACTTCGGTCCCGCGGAGGACGGCGGCTTCTGGGCGCTGGGCCTGGCCCGCCCCGACCCGGCGCTGCTGCGGGGCGTGCCGATGTCGACGCCGGTGACCGGTGCCGTGCAGCGCGAGCGGCTGCTGGCGGCGGGTCTGCGGGTACGGGACCTGCCGCCCCTGCGCGACGTCGACACCGCCGACGACGCCCGAGCCGTCGCCGCACTGGCCCCGCACGGCGGCTTCGCGGCGCGGCTCGCGGCGTGCACGGCGGTCATGGACACGCGGGTGACGCGGTGAGCGGCGACGCGGGCGTGGGGACACCGCCGGTGACCGGGACCGTACCCGGCGCCGGGGCACCCCCGGCGGACCCGGGTGGGCTTACGGCTCGGCGGTCACCGGACGGGCGTGGGCGCGCCGGAGTGCGCAGGGGTGTCGGGTGTCGGTGTGCGGGGAGCGGCCGATGAGCGGCGACGCGGGCGGGCGGACCGGGAACGGGGCCGGCGCCGGACGGATCCGCACCGCCGTGGACGAGTCGGTCCACCCGGCGACGGACGTGGAGTGGCGGGCCCGTGCCGCGCGGGAGGCGGAGTGGCCGGCCGCCGGACGTCTCCCCGAGGCTCCGTTCTCCCTGGCGCCCCCCGCGCCCTGGGCCGCCTCCGACCCGTACGCCGCCGCCCTGCGGGCCGGTCACGGGCCGCTGTTCCTGCGGCGGGCCGACGGGTGGCTGCTGCCGCTCGACGTGGAGCGCTGGTGCGCGGTGGCCGACCCCGTCGACCTGGAGGTCCTCGACCGGTGCGAGGGCGCCGTCCTCGACGTGGGCTGCGGGCCCGGCCGCCTGGTCGCCGAACTCGCCGCCCGCGGCAGGACCGTCCTCGGCATCGACGTCAGCGAGGCCGCCGTGGACCGCACCGTGCGCTCCGGCGGGCACTCGCTGCGGCGCTCCGTCTTCGAGCCGCTGCCCGGCGAGGGACGCTGGGACACCGTGCTCCTCATGGACGGCAACGTCGGCATCGGCGGCGACCCCCGCGCCCTGCTCACCCGCGTGGCCGCCCTGCTCGCCCCGGGCGGGCTGCTGATCGCGGAGACCGCGCGGGTGGACGTCGACGAGCGCGCCCAGGTGCAGCTCGTCGACGTCACCGACGGCCACGCCCCGTCCGGCAGCCCCTTCCCCTGGGCGCGGATCGGCACCCGCGCGCTGCTGCGGCACGCGGCCCGCGGGGGCTGGCGGACCGCCGCTCAGTGGACGTCCGGGGACCGCCCCTTCGTCGCGCTGCGCAGCGAACGCAGCGCCAGCAGCAGTGCCGAGCCGCCGAACAGCACGGCGGTGATGAGCAGCCAGCGGGCGAGGTAGCCGTCCGCCGACAGGCCCGTCGTCCCCCGGTAGGACGCGTCGACCCGGCCGCCGACCAGCGGGAACCACACCAGCAGGAGCAGGGCGGAGAAGGCCGCCGGGACCCGCACGTACATCGCCCACGCACGCCGGTGGACGGCGCCCAGCCCGCCGGTGACCGCCCGGTCCAGCGCCGAGTACAGCGGCACGAGCACCAGGTCGTGCAGCAGCGCCGCCCCGGCGAACCAGAGGGCCACGCCGAGCCAGTCGCCGGCGAGCAGCCGCACGCCCGCGTAGGCCGCGAGCGCGAAGGAGCAGGCGAGCAGGAGGATCTGGAAGGGGCTGCCGATCGCGGACCGCAGCCCGGCCGGCCGCCCGCGCGACACGCGTACGGGGTTCATCCGAGGTCTCCGAACGTCATCCGGGCCACCCACTTGGTGTTCAGCACGCCGGGCGCGGCCGGCACGATGATCCGCGCCGGGTAGCCGTGGTCGGGGCTCAGCGCCTCGCCGTTGACGGACAGGGCGAGCAGGGCGCGCGGGTCGGCGACCTGGTTGGCGCGCAGGGCGCCGCTGCGGAAGGCGCCGCCGCGCTGGAGGGACTCCACGAACACGTCGGGCGGGTCGTCCTCGAAGCCGGCCCGGGCGGCGAGGTCGCGCAGCCGCACGCCGCGCCACCACTGGTCGGACGTGGACCAGCCCTCGACGCAGGCGATGGGCAGGGCCTCGCTGTGCTGCTCCATGGCGAGCAGGTCGGCACGGCTGAACCGGACGGTCCCGGAGCGTCCCGTGACGACCAGCCGCCAGACGTCGTCGCGGGTCTCGGCGGGGTCGATGCCGACGTGCGCGGCGGTCTTGTTGATCTGGAAGCCGTTCGGGCCGTTCCCCGGTTCGGGCCCTCCGTGCGGGGAGAGCACGGCCGTGGCCCGCAGCGGCCCGTCGAAGCTGCGGCCCGCGTTGGTGGCGAACATCAGCAGCGAGCCGCCGCCCACGAACCACAGGGCGCCGCGCCGCGAGACGGTCGGCGGCGCGGGCCGCGGCGACACCAGGTCGTCGGCCTCATCTCCACGCGCCCCGCCCGCCTCCGCGCCGCCGCTCTCCCCGCGCATCGCCCGCAGGTTGCGCAGCGCCTTCGGCGTCTTCAGGACGGCGTGCGCGACGAACGCGGCGACGAAGACCCAGGCGCCGTAGAAGTGCAGCGGGTAGAAGGAGCCCGGGAAGAGGTACTCCAGCTGGATGTTGAGCACCCCGGTCGTGAACTCGAAGAGCGCGCCGCCGACCAGCAGCAGCAGCGAGATCCGCTCCAGGGCGTGCGCGACCGAACGGGCCGGCGGCAGGGTGAACAGCCTCGGCACCACCGACCACAGCTTGGCCAGCAGCACCGGGATCAGGGTGAGCCCGAGGGTGACGTGGACGCCCTGGGTGAGGCGGTAGAGCCAGGTGGGGCCGGTGGGCCAGGCGAAGAGGTAGAAGCCGAGGATCCCCTTGTCCGGGGTCTTGTCGTTGACCGGGGACAGGCCGGGGTTGTACGCGGCGTACGAGAGCAGGCCGGTCACGAACAGCACGGTGATGCCGGCGAGCAGCACGAGGCCGAGCACCGAGGTGAACCACGGGCCGCGCAGGGGGCTGCGCCAGAAGCCCGGGGAGGACGGGAGCCGGGGGGCGAGGTCACGCATGTCCCGACCGTAGGCAGGGGAGGCCCCCGAAAGCGGTCCGCGACCCATGACGAAACGCTGACGTCCGCCGTGTGCGCCGCCGACCGCGCGATCCGTCGCCCTACGGTCGTGGTGTGACCCGCCTCCGCTCCGTCCCCCGCGATCTGTACGCCGCCGCGGCGGCCGTGCTGCTCGTCGCGGCCGCCGTCCTCGTCGGCCGCAACGTGTACACCTTCGACGACCTGATCGTGGGGTGGCCGCCGCTGCTGGGCCGCTGGGACCCGCACGTGGGTCCCGGTACCCCGGCGGCCGTCCTGGTGGGGGCGGCGGTCGTGGCGTACGGGCCGGCCGTCGCCGCCCGGCTGGGCCGGCGCGCGCTGCTGCCGGCGGCCTGGGGCGCGGCGATGGCCTGGACCTGGTCGCTGGCGCTGATCGACGGCTGGGACCGGGGCGTCGCCTGGCGGCTGACCACGGGTCAGGAGTACCTGTCGGTCATGGACCGCTGGCGCGACATCCCGGCGACCCTGCGCGACTTCAACGGGCACATCCTGCTGCACTCCCCCGACAACTGGCCCGCCCACGTCGCCGGCCACCCGCCGGGCGCCACACTCACCTACGTGCTGCTCGACCGGATCGGGCTGGGCGGCGGGGGCTGGGCGGGGGCGTTCACCATCACCGTGGGCGCGACGGCGTGCGTGGCGGTCCTGGTGACGGTGCGGGCCCTGGCGGGTGAGCGCCTCGCCCGGCGGGCGGCGCCGTTCCTGGTGCTGGCACCGGCCGCGGTGTGGATGGGCACCTCCGCCGACGGCTACTTCGCGGCGGTCGCCGCCTGGTCGGTGGCGCTGCTCGCCCTCACCGTCACCGGACGCTCCCTGTGGTGGGCGGCGGGCGCGGGCCTCCTCTTCGGCCTGACCTGCTACCTCTCGTACGGTCTGACGCTGGTCGCCGTGATCGGCGCGGCGGTGCTGCTGCTCGGCCGGCGCGGGGTGCGGGCGCGGCCGGTGCTGTTCGTGCCGCTGCTGGCGGGCATGGCGGTGGTGCCGGTGGCGTTCACGGCGGCCGGGTTCGACTGGTGGGAGGCGTACCACCTGCTCGTCGAGCGCTACTACGAGGGCGCGGCCGCCGTCCGCCCCTACGCGTACTGGGTGTGGGCCAACCTCGCCTGCACGGTGCTGATCACGGGCGTCGCGACGGCGGCGGGCCTGCGCCGCGCCGTCGCCCGCCTCACCACCCGCCGACGCGGCGGGCCGCCCGCGACCGGCGGCGTCCGCTCACCGGACACCGCGGACGCCACGGGGGAGACCCGCCTCGCGTTCCTCGTCTGCGCGGGCCTGCTCGCCCTGCTGATCGCCGACCTGTCCGGCATGAGCAAGGCGGAGACGGAACGCATCTGGCTCCCCTTCGCCCAGTGGCTCCTCCCGGCCTGCGCGTTCCTCCCCCACCCCCGCGCCTGGCTGACCGCCCAGGCCGTCCTGGCCCTGCTCGTCAACCACCTGGTGGCGACGGGCTGGTAGGGGAGGGCGGGGTCAGGACGCCAGCGGGGTCACGACGTCACCGGTGTCGGTCCCACCAGTTCCGTCAGGACGTCCTCCATCGTCACGAAGCCCAGGACCGCGCCCTTCTCGCCGGTGACCGCGGCGAGGTGGCTGTCCTCGGTGCGCAGGGCGGTGAGGGTGTCGTCGAGGGGGGTGTCGATGCGGACGCGGGTGACGCGGTGCAGGGCCGTGCGCGGGAAGGGGCGGTCGCGGTCGGTGAGGCCCAGGGTGTCCTTGATGTGCAGGTAGCCGAGGACGGTGCCGCCGGGGCCGGTGACCGGGAAGCGGGAGAAGCCCGCCTCGGCGGCCATGCGTTCCAGCTCGGCCGGGGTGACCGTGTGCGGGACCGTGCGCATCTTCTGCGACGGGACCAGGATCTCGCCGACCGGCCGGGTGCCCAGCTCCAGCGCGTCGCGCAGGCGCTCGCCGTCGGCCGGGGTGAGCAGTCCGGCCTCGCTGGCGTCGACCACCATGCGGGCCAGCTGGTCGTCCGTGAAGACGGCCTCCACCTCGTCCTTCGGCTCCACCCTGAGCAGCTTGAGCAGGGTGTTGGCGAACGCGTTGATGCCGAAGACGAACGGCTTCAGGGCGCGGGTGAGGGCGACCAGCGGCGGGCCGAGGAGCAGGGCGGTGGGCGCCGGGGCGGCCAGCGCGATGTTCTTCGGGATCATCTCGCCGATCAGCATGTGGAGGTACGTCGCCAGCGTCAGCGCGATCGCGAAGGCCACCGGGTGGACCAGCGCGTGCGGCATGTGCACCGCCTCGAACACCGGCTCCATCAGGTGCGCGATGGCCGGCTCCGCGACCGCGCCGAGCACGAGCGAGGAGACGGTGATGCCGAGCTGGGCCGTGGCCATCATCTGGGAGATGTGCTCCAGGCCCCACAGGGTCATCCGGGCGCGCTTGTCGCCCGTCTTCGCGCGCGGCTCGACCTGGCTGCGGCGCACCGAGATCAGGGCGAACTCGGCGCCCACGAAGAAGGCGTTGGTCAGCAGCGTCAGCGCGCCGATGAAGAGCTGTACGGCGGTCATCGGGCCATCTCCCGCTGCTCGTGCTCCTGCCGCGCACCCACGACGGGTGCGGGCGCGGTGACGCGGAGGCGGTCCGCGCGGTGGTGGTCGACGTCGAGGACGTCGAGGCGCCAGCCGTCCAGGTCGACGACGTCGCCCTTGACGGGGATGCGGGTGAGCCGGGTGGCGACCAGGCCGGCCAGGGTCTCGTACGGGCCCTCCGGCGCGGTCAGGCCGATGCGCTCCAGGTGGTCCAGGCGCAGCGAGCCGTCGGCCTCCCAGGCGGCGCGGCCGTCGGGGTCCGCGGGGGCGGGCAGCAGATCCGGTATCTCGACCGGGTCGTGCTCGTCGCGCACCTCGCCGACGACCTCCTCGACGATGTCCTCGACGGTCGCCACGCCCGCCGTACCGCCGTACTCGTCGATGACGACGGCCATCGTCCGGGCCCGGCGCATGCGCTCCAGGAGGCGGTCGGCGGGCAGGCTGTCCGGCACCAGGAGCGGCGCCGCGGCCAGCTCGGTGACGGGGGTGGTGGCCCGGCGCTCCGGCTCCAGGGCCAGTACGTCGCGGATGTGCACGGTGCCGATGACCTCGTCGAGGCTGTCCCGGTAGACGGGGAAGCGGGAGAGGCCGGTGGCGTGGCTCAGGTTCGCGGCGTCGGCGGCGGTGGCGTGTGCCTCCAGGGCCTTGACGTCCACGCGCGGCGTCATGACGTTCTCCGCGGTCAGCTCGCCCAGGTGCAGGGTGCGGACGAAGAGCTCCGCCGAGTCGGCCTCCAGCGCGCCCTCGGCGGCCGAGTGCTGGGCCAGGGCGACCAGCTCCTCCGCGCTGCGGGCGGACGCCAGCTCCTCGGCCGGCTCCAGGCCGAAGCGGCGCACGAAGCGGTTGGCCGTGTCGTTCAGGTGCCGGATGAAGGGGCCGAAGGCGGTGGTGAAGCCGCGCTGAGGGCCCGCGACGACCTTGGCGACGGCCATCGGGCGGGAGATCGCCCAGTTCTTGGGGACCAGCTCGCCCACGACCATCAGGACGACGGTGGAGAGCACCACGCCGAGCAGCGTCGCCACCGTGGAGGACGCCGCGCCCAGGCCCATCGCCGTCAGCGGGCCGCGCAGCAGCACCGCGATGGACGGCTCGGCCAGCATGCCGATGACCAGCGAGGTCACCGTGATGCCCAGCTGGGCACCGGAGAGCTGGAGGGTCAGGGACCGGGCGGCCTTGAGGGCACCCTCGGCGCCGCGCTCGCCGGACTCGGCGGCACGCTCCAGGTCACCGCGTTCGACGGTGGTGAGGGAGAACTCGGCCGCGACGAAGAGCGCACAGGCCAGGGTGAGCAGGAGGGCCAGCAGGAGCAGCAGGACCTCGGTCACCGTGCCACCCCGCTTCCCTCACGCGTGTACGGGGGGACTGGCGGGCCGGCCGTGGCACAGCCGGTACTGGGAGGCTCCATTACGGAACGGGACTCCTTAACGGGGTCGGCGGGCGCCGTACCAGCCGGCGCCCGAGGTTTTCCCTCACATGGTAAAGGACCTGCAAAGAGAAGGGGAGTGCTCGCGCACCCGCGCTTCTACTCGCCTGTAGAGAACTGCGCGCGGGCCGCCGTTGTTCCGGGCCCTGGTAACTTCTACACGAGCGTAGAGGGACCACCGGAACCAGCGTAAGAAGGAGCGCCGTGTTCGGACTGAGCGAGCTGGCCGTCGTCCTGATCGTCGTCGCGGTCGTCGTCGCCGCCCGGAAGCTCCCGGAGCTGACCCGGTCGGCGGGCAGGTCCGCCCGCATCCTGAAGTCCGAGGCCCGCGCGATGAAGGACGAGGAGCGGACGCCGCCCGGCGAGCCGGCGGCACCGCGGATCATCCAGGGGGAGACCGTCGACCGCGGCGACGGCGGCACTGGCGCCACGCCCCGCGGCTGACCCCGCCCCGCCTCACGCCCCGGAGTCGCGGTCGCCGGGGCGGGTGCGGTGGGGGCCCAGTTCGCCCAGGACGCCGGCGAGTTCGGCGGCGGTGAGGGCGGGGGCCGGTAGGGGCGGCGCGGTCGGCGCGGCGCGCAGGCCGGCCAGGAACAGGGCGAGCGGGCGGCGCCAGGCGTCCGGCGCGGTCGCGGCGGTCAGCGCCGGGACCGCGCGGCCCAGCGCCGCGAGCCCGAACAGGACGTCCTCGGTGGTGACGTCGGCGCGCACGGTGCCCTCGTCCCGGCAGCGGACCAGCAGCGCGTCCACGGTCGCGCGGTTGTGCTCGTGGACGGCCTCCAGGCTGTCCACGCCCCGCAGCCGCGTGGTCATCAGGTCGTTGGAGCCGCGGTCGGCGGCCAGCGCCGCGAAGACGGCGTCGAGGTATCCGGTGAGGCCCGCCCAGGCGTCCGTGGCGCTCCGGGCCCGCTCGCCGGCCTCCATCGTGCCGGTGAGCGAGTCCCGGAACACGGCGTCCACGAGATCCCCCCGCGCGGGGAAGTGGCGGTAGAGCGTCGCGTTGCCGACGCCCGCCCGGCGCGCGATCACGTCCAGCGGTGCGTCGAGACCCTGCTCGGTGAACACCTCGTGGGCCGCCTCAAGCAGCAGCTCCCGGTTGCGTCGCGCGTCGCGCCGCTGCCGGGGCGCCGCGCCGCGTGCGCCGACGGTCATCCTCGCCCTCCGCGTCGTACGAACCGGGGAGTGCTCCCCGTGCCATCGGCGCCGATGCTATCGTCGAGCGACGAAACGGGGAGTGCTCCCCGCTTACCGTGTTCGTGCGCCGCTTGTGTTCGTCCGTTCGCGCTCCCGCCCCCCGTCTGCGCTCCCCGTCCCGCCCTCCAGGAGGCTCCATGGCCGCGCACACCCCAGAGGAAGTGGCCGCCCTCCGGGCCACCGGCGCCGTCCACCGGGTGTCCGTGCCGGGGAGCGGGGAGAGCTGGCTGGTCGTGTCGCGCGACGCGGCGCGGGTCGCGCTCACCGACCCGCGGCTGCGCAACGACATCCGGCACTCGGCGTCCTGGGACACCGACGGCGGGCACGCCCTCGGCAGCAACATGCTCCAGAGCGACCCGCCCCAGCACACCCGGCTGCGCCGGCTGGTGGCCGCTCACTTCACCCCCGCACGGACCGCCGCCCTGCGCCCCCGCGTCGAGCACCTCGCCGGCGCACTCCTGGACGCGCTGCCGAACCCCGGCACGGCGGACCTGGTCGCCCGCTACGCGCTGCCCCTCCCGGTGACCGTGATCTGCGAAGTCCTCGGCGTGCCCGGCACCGCCCGACCGGCCTTCCACACCTGGTCGAACGAGCTGGTGACGCCCACCTCGCCCGAGGCGGCGGCGACCGCGGCCGATGCCCTGACCGGCTACCTCACCGACCTGACCGGCGAGAAGCGCGCCGCCCCGGACGGCACCCTCCTCAGCGACCTGACCGAGGCCGCGGACACCGGCGCGCTCACCCCCGACGAACTCCTCGGCATGGCCTTCCTGATCCTGGTCGCCGGGCACGAGACGACCGTCCATCTGATCTCCGCCACCGTCCACAGCCTCCTCAGCCACCCCGAGCAGCTCGCCCGCGTGCGCGCCGAGCCGGACCTGGCGGCGCGGGCCGTGGAGGAGTCGCTGCGGTTCGACTCCCCCGTGCACAGCACGGCGTTCCGCTTCGCCGCCGAGCCGCTGGAACTGGCGGGCACCCCGATCGCGGCCGGCGACGCGGTCCTCGTCTCCCTCGCCGCCGCCTCCCGCGACCCCCGCCACTTCCCCGGCCCCGACCGCTTCGACGCCGGCCGCGCTCCCGGCGGCCACCTGGGCTTCGGCCACGGTCTCCACCACTGCCTGGGCGCCCCGCTGGCCCGGCTGGAGGCCACCGTCGCCGTACGACTGCTGCTGGAGCGCTGCCCCGCGCTCGCGTTCGCCACCGACCCGGCGACGCTCACCCGGCGCACCGGCACCCTGCTGCACGGCCTGGCCGAACTGCCGCTGCGCCTGGGCTGATCCGCCCGCCCGGGGCGGCCGCGACCGTCAGGAGGGGTCCTCCGGTACGGCGGACAGCAGGCTGTGCACGACCGGCCCCGCGGAGCCGCCGCCGGTGACGCCCTCCTCGACGACCACGGCGACGGCGACGTTGCCGCGGTGGGCGACGAGCCAGCCGTTGTTGTCCTGGTCCTCGGAGACCTCGGCGGTGCCGGTCTTGGCGCCGACCTCGCCCGGCAGGTCGGCCAGGCCGCGGGCGGTGCCGTCGGTGACGGTGTCCCGCATCAGCCCGCGCAGCTGGGTGACGACCTCGCGGGGGAGCGGTTCGGTGCGGGTGCCGTTCTCGTTGCCCGCGGTGACGGACGGCTGGTGGAACTCGCCCGAGACCGCGGTCGCCGTCACGGACGCCATGATCAGGGGGTTGGCCTGGATGCGGCCCTGCCCGATCATCGACGCGGCCTTCTCGGTCTGGTCCTTGGGGACCGGCACCGAGCCGTCGTACGTCGGGATGCCGACGTGCCACTCCTGGCCGACCCCGAAGTAGGTGCGGGCCACCTCGCCCAGCTCCGCGTCGTCGAGCTTGCCGCGCAGGCTGATGAAGGCCGTGTTGCACGACTCCATGAAGTCCTTGCGGAAGGTGGCGCCCGGGTGCTCCGACGTCTCGACGTTGTGGAACTCCTTGCCGACCGTCAGGTACTTGGGGCAGTCCACGACGTCGTCCGGTTTCACCGCGCCCTTGAGCAGCAGGGCGCTGCTGGTGACGATCTTCCAGGTGGAGCCGGGGGCGTAGGTGCCGGAGGCGGCGCGGTTGAAGCCGGTGGAAGGGGAGTTGGCGAGGGCCAGGACCTCGCCGTTGTCCACGCGCAGGGCGACGAGCGCGGCGTTCTTGCCGTCGGCCTTCGCGAGGGCCTCCTCGGCGGCGGACTGCCAGCGGGCGTCCAGGGTGGTGCGCACCGGCTGGTCCGCCGTGGCCGGGTCGGGCTTCTCACCGAAGGACGCCTCGGTGCGCACGGCCTCGCCGCTGGCCCGGTCGACCAGCTCGACCGCACCGCGCGGACCGCCGCCCGCGTCGCCGGCGAGCCGGCCCAGGAGCGGTGCCAGGGAGGGGTACCGGCCGCCGTTGAGGGAGGTGCCCTCGCGGTCGGTGACCTTCGGCGCGGCGGTCTCCTCGCGCTCCAGCCGGAACTTCTCGGTGTCGCTGAGCCTCGGATGCACCAGGGAGAGCCGCCAGTCCACCTTCCAGTCGCCGTTCTCCTGCTCCCGCAGCGGCAGCCGCGACTCGTAAGTCCAGGTGCCGAGACCGCTGATCGGCATCCGCGCGGTGAACGGCACGCCGAGGGTGCCGTCCTCGGCCTCCTCCGCCTCCTTCGCCGCCGTCAGCTTCGGCTTCTCGATGTCCAGCCCGGCCGTGAAGCTCTGGAGCACCTCCTCGGCCGTACCGGGTCTGGTGGTGCGGCCGGCCGCGCTCGGCAGGCGCCCGGCGGACCAGTCGGCGAGGAACGCCCGCGCCTGTTCCATCGCGGCGGGGTCCGGGCCGTCGTCGCCGCGCGCGAAGGGACCGAGCCCGGCGGCGTACGAGCCGCCCGCGGCGATCGCGAGCACGACCCCGACCGCGGCTACGGCCCGCACGCCGTTGCGGGGGCCGCGGCGGCGGGGGGAGGTGAGGTAGGAGGGTTCGGACATCGGGATCTCCTGTACGTCGGTGGCGTCGGGGCGGTGCGGGCCGGGGGCTGGTGGGCGGGGGCTCTGGTGAGCGGGGGGGCGGTGGGCCCGGCGGCGGACCGTGGGCCTGGCGGCGGCCGGGGGGCCGGGGGAACCGGTAGCGGACGGTGGGGCCGGCGGCGGCCGGGCCGGGGCGATGGACCCGGTGCGGCCGGTGCTCCTCGCGGAGGCTGGTGCGCCTGCCGACGGCCGGTGGCGGCCGGCGTTCCGGATCGTCGGCGCGGGTGCCGGCGGCGCGGGCGGCCGGTCAGCCGGCGCGGCCGGTCAGCCGGCGGGGCCGGTGAAGAAGTCGAGGATCGCGGCGGTGGCGTCCAGGTCCTTGCTGACGGGGCCGAACCCGTCGGGCGGGGCGACGGCCGTGCCCGGCCAGGTGTGGCCGGCGTCGTGGACGACGAGGAGGCGCACGGCGTCGCCGTCCCCGCCGTCCCCCGCCCGCCAGACGGTCTCGTCGTAGCCCTTGCGCGCCCGGGTGACCGGGGCGCCCGCTCCCCCGGCGTCCGCGAACGCCTCGGCGGTGTCCCGCGCCGACAGGCTCGGCAGGATCGGCTCCTCGGGGTCCGGCGGCGGGGAGGGCAGGCCGGCCAGGGGGCGTACGGGGTCGTCGGCGCCGTAGACGACCATGACGGGGACGGGCCCGGTGGGCTTCACCGCGGCGTCGCCGGCGGTCAGCTGGCCGGAGACCGAGGCCGCCCCGGCGATCAGGGCGGGGCGTTCGGCGGCCATGCGCAGGGCCATGGAGCCGCCGTTGGAGAACCCGGCGACGTAGACCCGCCGGGGGTCGGCGCGCTCGGTGCGGACCAGGTGCCGGACCAGCGCCTCGGTGAAGCGCACGTCGAGGCCGGGGTCCGGGCGCGAGGCGGTGGCCCGGCTGCCCGCGCCCCAGCCCCGGTCCAGGCCCTCGGGGAAGGCCACCAGCATGCCGCGCCGCCCGGCGGCCCGTTGCAGCGCGCTCTTCTCCCGCAGGTCGGCGGCGCGCTCACCGCGGCCGTGGAAGGCGATGACCAGGGGCCTGCGGCCGTCGGCGGCGGGACGGTGCAGGAGGTAGCGGCGGTCGTGGCCGTCCACCGCGAGCCGCCCGCGGACCTCCGGCGGTGCGGTGCCCGCACCGCCGCCCGGGGACGCGCCGCTCGCGGGTGGCGCCGCCTCGGGCCGGTCTGAGTCGGCCGAGCAGCCGGCCAGCGGCAGCAGGAGGGCGAGGGCGAGCGCGGCGGGCCACCGGGCCGGGCGGGGTGCGAGGTCGCGGAAGGAGCGCATGCCCCGAGGAGAGCAACACCGTCGGGCCCGTGTCCAAGATTCATATGGATGTCGGATCGATCAATCCCCGATATGATTACTGGTCGTGGACCTGGTGCGGCACCTGGAGTGCTTCGTGGCTGTTGCAGAAGAGTCACACTTCGGGCGTGCCGCGGCCCGGCTCGGCATGGCCCAGCCGCCCCTGTCGCAGCGCATCCAGCGGCTGGAGCGGGAGCTGGGCGTCCGGCTCTTCGAGCGCACCAGCCGCCAGGTGAGGATCACCGAGGCGGGCACGCTGCTCCTCGCCGAGGCCCGCGAACTGCTGACCCGCGCCGAGTCCCTGCGGGCCACCGCGCGCCGGGTCCGCGACGGCGAGACCGGTCTGCTGCGCGCCGCGCTGTCCCCCGACATCTCCGGCGAGACCGTCGCCGCCCTGCTCGCGGACTTCCGTCGCCGCCACGCCGGTCTGGAGCTGGAGCTGCACGAGCTGTCCACCGCCCAGCAGCTCGCCGGGTTCGCCGCGCACGAGCTGGACGTCGGCCTGATCCACCACCCGTGCGACGTCACCGGCCTGGAACTGGGGCCGGTGCTCCGCCGCGACCTCGGCGTGCTGCTGCCGCGCGGCGCGGTCCCGGCGGACCGGGAGGAGGTGCCGCTGGCCGCGCTCACCGGCTACGACCTGGTCCTCTTCCCGCGCGCCGACGCCCCCGCGGTCTACGACGACCTGCTCACCGCGTGCGCCCGGGGCGGCTGGACGCCCGGTGCCGTACGGCACGGGCAGGGCGCCAGTTTCGTACGCGGCCTGGTGCTGTCCTCCGGGGCCGTCGCCCTGTGCCCGCGCGACACGCGGCTGGTGACCCCCGGCGACCAGGACCTCGTCTGGCGGCCGCTGGCCGGGGCGGCGCCCGCCTGGCGGCACTCCGTGGCCTGGCCCAGGGGGCGCGGTGACTCCGCCGTCGCCGCCTTCACAGACGCGGCCACCCACGCCCTGCGCACCACGGCCGGCGCCCACTCGGAGGCTCCCGCCCGGCCCCTGCACCTTCGCCCGGCATCGGAGTACTGGCTGTGACCGACACCGTCACCCTGGCGCGCCTGGACGCCGCCTTCGCCGAGGCCGGGGTCACCGGGTGGCTGCACGCCGTGGACGTCGACTCCGGGGCGCAGGTGGAGGCCGGGGCGGACCAGGCGGTGTGCACGGCCAGCGTCCACAAGGTGTGCGTGCTGGTGACGCTGCACGAGCGGGCCGCCGCGGGGGCGCTCGACCTCACGGAGCAGGTCGAGTGCCCGCCCGCCGGGCGCACCCCGGGGCCCACGGGGCTCTCGGCGATGCTGGACCCGGTCCGGATGTCGCTGCGCGACGCCGCGTTCTGGATGATGTCCGTCAGCGACAACACCGCGGCCGACCTGCTGCTGCGCCGGGTCGGACTGGACGCCGTCAACCGGACCGCCGAGCGGCTCGGGCTGACCCGGACCCGTGCGGTGTACGGCTTCGGCGAGATGCTGGCCACCATGCGGGAGGACACCGGCCCCGCCGGCGCGCAGGCGCTGACCGACCCGCACGTCATCACCCGGCTGCGCGCCCTCGACCCGGCCCGCACCAACCGCAGCACGCCCCGGGACATGACCCGGCTGCTCGCCGCGGTCTGGCGGGACGAGGCCTGCCCGCCCGAGTACGGGGCCGCCATGCGCCGGATCATGGGCCTCCAGGTCTGGCCGCACCGCCTGGCCTCGGGCTTCCCCTTCGACGACGTCCACGTGGCCGGCAAGACCGGCAGCCTGCCGACCCTGCGCAACGAGGTCGGCGTCGTCGAGTACCCCGACGGGGGCCGCTACGCCGTCGCCGTCTTCACCCGCACCGCCCACACCGCCGCCACGCTCCCGGCCGCGGACGCGGTCATCGGCACGGCCGCCCGGATCGCGGTGGACGCGCTGCGGGCCCCGTGAGGCGGGGCCCGTCCACCTTGTCGGACATATAGGGCGCTTTATCTCATTTGGGGGTACATAATCAGAACATGAGTACGGCAACGTATGAACTGCTGGCCGCGTCCGACGCGGTCAACGTGACAGTGGCCTTCATCCTCGGGCTGGTGGTCGCCGGCGCGCTCATCGGCGCCGTACGGATCGGCATGCGGGTCATGGACCGCGAGTCCGACCGGCCGCGGGCCGAGGACCAGCCCCACCTCCCGGCGTCGGGCGCGGTCCGCGAGGAGCGGGAGATCCGCGAACCCGACGAGATCCCGCTGAACCAGGACGGCAGCCCCCGGCTGATGCCCTACGAGCTGCACCACTCGGGCAGCCGCCGGGGCGAGGACCAGCGGCGCCGCAAGTGGCTGCCGGGTTCCAGCGGAGCCTTCGGCAGCGGCGGCTCCGGCCACCACTGACCGGACGGCGCTCGGCGAACCCCGGAGGCGCGCCCTCGGCGGGCGGCCCCGCGAGGGCGGCTGCGCCGGGTCTGCGCCCGTGATGCGGACATCCTGGCCTGCTTCGGCGGCACAGGGGCGTGCGGGACCCGCCGCAACACCGCCGGCGGAGCCCTGAGCACCGACCCGAGCGGCATCGACCCGAGCGGCATCACCGCCGACGCGGCCCCGCGAGGGTGACAGGACGCGGCACCGTGGACCGTGCTGGAGCAGGTCGGCGCCCCCCGGAGCAGGCACCCCGGACACGCCGCGCCCCGACGGCACGGGCGCTCGCACGTCCCGGCACCAGCGGCACCGCCCGCCGGGCTGAGCGCCGGCCCGACCCTCCCCGGCCGCCGACGGCCCCGCGAGAGCGACCGGGCGCCACGCGACATGCGAACGTCCCCGCACAGCACTCCACTCCCGCTCCCGACACCCGGCCCCCACTCGCGGCAACGCCGGCCGGCCCGCCCGAGGGGTGCCGGGCGGTGCGCCCGCCGGGGCGGCTGCGGGCGTCGCAGAGGGTGCCCCGCGGCGGCCGCCCCCGCGCACCCCCGCCCGCGGGCGCCGCCGCCCCGCGCGCGTAGGGTCGCCGCACCGGCACCCCGCAGCGCAAGGAGCCCCGCCGTGACGACCGCCCCCGGCCGGACGCAGCCCGTCCCCGTGATCATCGACTGCGACACCGGCATCGACGACGCCCTCGCCCTGCTGCTCGCGGTCCGCCACCCCGGCCTCGACCTGCGCGCCGTCACCTGCGTGGCCGGCAACACCGACGTGACCGGCGTCGTACGCAACACCCTGACCGTGCTGGAGCAGGCCGGCGCCCCCGACGTCCCCGTCGCCCGGGGTGCCGAGCGCCCGCTGATCGAGGGCGTGCGCACCGCCCGGCACGTGCACGGCCGGGACGGCATGGGCGACCTCGGCCTGCCCGCGCCCACCCGCGCCGCCGCCGAAGTGGACGCGGTGACCCTGCTGCGCCGGGAGATCCTCGCCTCCCCGCGCCCGGTCACCCTGATCCCCACCGCCCCGGCGACCAACATCGCGCTGCTGCTGCGCACCCACCCCGAGGTCACCCGGAACATCGAGCGGATCGTGTTCATGGGCGGCGCGGTGGCCACCGGCAACGCCACGCCGGTCGCCGAGTTCAACGTCTGGCACGACCCCGAGGCCGCCGCGATCCTGCTCACCGCGGGCGTGCCGATCACGATGTACGGCCTCGACGTGTTCCAGCGGGTGATCGTCCCGGGCCCGGACGTGCGCCGCCTGCGCGCGAGCGAAGAGCCCGGCACCCGGCTCGCCGGCGAGCTGCTCGCCCACCGCGGCCCCGCCACCGACGAGTCGGACCCCGGCGGCGGGCTGGGCGACGCGGGCGCGGTCTGCGCGGTGATCGACCCGGCGGGGCTGACCACCCGCCGGCTGCCGGTGGAGGTCTCCCTGGCCCCCGGACCGTCCCGCGGGCAGACCGTCGTCGACCGCCGCGCCCGCCCCGGCGAGTCCGAACTCCACGAGGGGACCCGCGAACAACCGCTGGTGGACGTGGCCCTGGACGTGGACGTGGCCAGGTACGTGGAGCTGTACCTCTCGGCCGTCGAGCGCCGGGCCGTCTAGGAGCCCGCCGGGCGGACCGTCCCCACGCCGGCGGACCGCCCCGGCGCGTCGCGGGCGCGCGGTTTCACTTTTCGGGTGATCTGGACAGATCTAACAGACCGATCGTGTCGCCCGCACGCCCGCGAAGGAGACCGCGTGACCGTACGCAGCACCGCCGCCAAGCCCGACCTGTCGTCCAAGGACCCCAACTGGTGGCGGCAGGCCGTCATCTACCAGGTCTACCCCCGCAGCTTCGCCGACGCCGACGGCGACGGCCTCGGTGACCTGCGCGGCGTCACCCAGCGCCTGACCCACCTGGCCGGCCTGGGCGTCGACGCCCTGTGGCTCAGCCCCTTCTACCCCTCCGAACTCGCCGACGGCGGCTACGACGTCGACGACTACCGCGACGTCGACCCGCGCCTGGGCACCCTGGACGACTTCGACGCGATGGCCGCCGAGGCGCACCGGCTGGGCCTGAAGGTGATCGTCGACCTGGTCCCCAACCACACCTCGCACCGCCACGCCTGGTTCCTGGAGGCCCTGGAGGCGGGCCCCGGCTCCCCGGCCCGCGACCGCTACGTCTTCCGCGACGGCCGCGGCACGCAGGGCGAACTCCCGCCCACCGACTGGCAGTCGGTCTTCGGCGGCAGCGCCTGGAAGCGGGTGCCCGACGGCCAGTGGTACCTGCACCTGTTCACCCCCGAGCAGCCCGACCTGAACTGGGACAACGAGCAGGTCCGCGCCGACTTCCGCACCACGCTGAAGTTCTGGTGCGACCGGGGCGTGGACGGCTTCCGCGTTGACGTCGCGCACGCCCTGGTCAAGGACCTGACCGAGCCGCTGCGCGACCTCGGCTCCCCCGAGCTGAGCGGCGAGGCGGCGCTCGCGCGGTTCGCCCCCGGCACCCACCCGTTCTACGACCGCGACGACGTCCACGAGGTCTACCGCGACTGGCGCAAGATCTTCGACACCTACACCCCGCCCCGCATGGCGGTGGCCGAGGCCTGGGTCCCGGGCGCCCGGCGCGCGCTGTACGCCCGGCCGGACGAGCTGGGCCAGGCCTTCAACTTCGAGTACCTCCAGGGCGGCTGGGACGCGGCGGAGCTGCGCGCGATCATCACGGGCTCGCTGGCCGACGCGCACGCCGCCGGCGCCTCGGCGACGTGGGTGCTCTCCAACCACGACGTGGTCCGCCACGCCACCCGCCTGGCGCTGCCGCCGGACACCGACACCGACGCCTGGCTGCTGTCCGGCGGCCACGCCCCGGCCGTGGACGCGGCGGCCGGACTGCGCCGGGCGCGCGCGGCGACGCTGCTGATGCTGGCGCTGCCCGGTTCGGCGTACGTCTACCAGGGCGAGGAGCTGGGGCTGCCCGAGGTGGCCGACCTGCCCACCGAGGTCCTCCAGGACCCCATCTGGGAGCAGACCGGACACGTCCGCAAGGGCCGCGACGGATGCCGGGTGCCGCTGCCGTGGACGACGGACGGCCCGTCGTACGGGTTCGGCGCGGGCGGGTCCTGGCTGCCGCAGCCGCCGGGCTTCTCGGCCTACTCCGTCCAGGGCCAGGACGGGGTGGCGGGCTCGACGCTGGAGCTGTACCGCTCGGCGCTGCGGCTGCGCCGCAAGCTACTCGACGGGGAGTCGCTGACCTGGGCCGACGACATGCCGGCCGGGGTCCTCCGGTTCGACCGCTCGGACCGCTGGCGCTGCGTCACCAACCTCACCGGCAACACCGTCGACCTCCCGGCCGGCGAGGTGCTGCTGACCAGCGGCCCCCTGGACGACGGCCGTCTGGGCCCGGACACGACCGTGTGGCTGGGGCTGTAGCCGCCCGTCGGACCGCACGGCCCCCGTCCCGCCCGGCCGCCCGTCCCTCACCCGGACGGACGCGCGCGCTGGTGGTGGGGCGGGGACGGTGGTGGCCTGGGGGGTGCGGCCGGGCCCGGAGCGGCGCCGGTCGCACCGGCCCTCCAGGAGGCACCGATGCGGCACGCCCCCGCCGCCCGCACCCCGCTCGCCGCCGTGCTGTCGGCGGTGCTGGCGCTGACGGCCGCCGCCTGCGCCGGAGGCGGACGGACGGGGGTGCGCCCCGCCGCCCCCGCGCCGACGGAACCGCGCTCCCCGGCGGCGCTGACACCGGCCGAGGTACCGCCGGTGCTCACCCGGGGTCAGGCGCGGGCGGCCCTGATCACCGAGGAGGACCTGGGGGAGGCGTGGGAGCCGACGCGGGGCGCCGCCACCTGGCGGGACGAGCTGCTCAAGGCGACCGCCGAGCGGGCCGACTGCCACCGCCTGCTGGACGTCCTGTACACCGAGGACCTCTTCGGCGCCGGCGCGCCCCGCGCCACGACCGCGCTGGACGACGCGGACGGCGGGGCCCAGCTGCACTACCGGGTGACCTCGCACCGGGCCGCCGACCTGGACCGCACGCTGGCCTGGCTCGCGACCCTGCCGGACACCTGCGGGCGCTTCACGGCCCGCGCTCCCGAGGGCGCGGTGCGGGACGTCCGGGTCGGCGCCCTGGAGCTGCCCGGGGCGGGGGAGGCCCGGCAGGGCGTGCGGGTGACGGTGGACGGGGGAGACGCCGCCTTCCTCACCGTGGACCTCGCCGCCGTACGCGTCGGCGACGACGCCGTCAGTCTCACCAACGGCACCCTCGCCGAACCCGCCGACGACGCCACCTGGACGGCCGCGGACACGGGCGCCCGGCACCTGACGGAGGCCCGGCGGCTGGGGCGGGCGCAGGTCTAGGGCCTTCTAGGCCGGGCCCCGGCCGTCCCGGCCGAAGTGGCGCCGGTGGGTGAGGACCTCACGCGCCGCGTCCTGGACGGTGCGGCCGCGGACGAAGGCGTCGGCGCGCAGGCGGGCGAGGGCCTCGTCGGCGCCGATCCGCAGCTGGGCCATGATCATGCCGACCGCCCGGTAGACCTCGTCGTGGTCCCCTGCCACCTCGTCGAGCCAGGCCCCCGCCCGGCGCGGCAGCGCCATCAGGGCCGCCGTGATGACCCCGGCCACCAGCCGCGCCGTCCGCAGCTGCGGCGCGCTCAGGTTGCCGGGGCTGTTCCGGTAGAGGTCGAGGGTGCCCAGGCACGCGTCGCCGGTGCCCAGCGGCAGGGCGTAGACCGCGCGGACACCGGCCGCCGTGGCCTGCTGGGCGAAGAACGGCCACCGCCCGGCGTCCGCGGCGGACGCCAGGTCGCAGGCGAGCACCGGCGCGCCCACCTCGACGGCCGTCACACAGGGGCCGGTGCCGAGGCTGGCCTGGATCTCCGCCAGGTAGGAGGCGCGGTCCCCGCTCGCGCACAGCCGCACCGGCACGCCCTCGCCGCGCAGCGACGCGCTCGCCCCGGCCACCGGGAGCAGCCGCACGGCGGTCGCGCACATCCGCCCCGGCACCTCGGCCGGCGGTGTGCCCCGCACCTCCGCCGCGATCAGTTCGGCGGCCGAGGGCTCGTCGGTGGGCGGCACGCGGCACCGCCTCCTTCCCGCACGGCGGCCGAGAGCCGACTACCCGTGCCCGACCGGCGGAAACCGGCGGCCGCACGGGTCCCGGCGGGCGGGCCCGCGGCGGGGCTGCGGCGGCGGCTGGGCGGGCGCCGGCGGCGGACCCGCGGCGGGGCTACAGCGGCGGCTGGGCGGGCGCCGGACCCAGCGTCGTCGTGCCGGGCGCGGTGCGGTGCCCGAGCCCGGTGCGGTACGCGTCCAGCGCGGCCTCCACCCGCCCGGTGCGCCGCAGCAGGTCGCCGAGGAGCCGGCACAGGTCGGCCAGGTCGCCGGCCGCGCCCGCCCGCTCCAGCAGGCTCAGCGCGCGGACGTAGTGCTCCTCGGCCGCCTCGGTGTCGCGGGCGTCCTCGGCGATGATGCCGAGCAGCCGGTGCGCGCCCGCGGAGTGCACCGCGCCGCGCTCGGAGGAGAGGTCGTCCAGCACGTCGTGCAGCAGCCCGGCGGCCTCCTCGGACTTGCCGCGCCGGTGCAGTACGTCGGCCAGCTCGACGGCGACCTGGCTGCTGTAGAGGGCGGCGCGGGTGGCGGAGAGCATGCTCAGCGCCTCGCGCATCTCCTCCTCGGCGCGCGGCAGCTCGCCGTTCTGGGCGCACACGTAGCCGCGCATCCAGTGGCAGTTGGCCAGCTCGGTGCGCAGGTGCAGCGTGCGGTACAGCTCGGCGGCCTTGGCGAGCGAGGCGTCCGCCTCGGCGAGGCGCCCCTCGGCGAGCAGGGTGCGGGCGACCGAGCGGTGCATCCGGGCGACCAGCGCGGGGTCGCCGGCGCTGGGGGCGAGGGAGAGGGCCAGTTCGGCGGCCTGGGCGGCGCGGGCGTGCGCCCCCATGTCCATGTACGGGCCGATCGCGCTGGCGTAGAGCAGCAGCAGCGCGTCGGGGTCGTGCAGGCCGCCGCGGTTCAGCTCGTCGAGGGTGGACTCCAGGAGGTAGACGGCGTACCGCAGTTCACCGGCGAGGTAGTGCGCGACGGCCCGGCCGCGCAGGGCCGGGACGCGGGCGGGCAGCGGCGCGCCGGCGTCGGCGAGGCAGCCCTCGGCGCGCTCGAAGTACTGGCGGGCGGCGGCCAGTTCGCCCGTCTCCACGGCGCACTCGCCGAGCCCGAGCAGCGCGGCGGCGCGTTCCTCGGGCAGCTCGTGCGCCTCGGCCTCGGTGAGCAGCCCGGCGTACTGCCCGGCGGCCTGTTCGGCGCCCTCGGTGGCCAGCGCGCGCTGCGCCTCGGTGAGCCTGAGCCGCAGGTCGGTGGCGAGCCGCGCCGGGCGCCCGGTGGCCAGCTCCTCGTAGCCGACGCCCAGCCGCTTGGCGAGGTGCCGCAGCGCGTCGTCGGAGGGGCGGACCCGGCCGGCCTCCAGGGTCGAGATGTACGCGGGCGTGTACGCCGGTTCGGCGAGCTGGCGCTGGGTCATCCCGCGCTCGGCCCGCAGTCGTTGCACCCGGCGTCCGATGGCCCCTCGGTCGTCACGGTCCCCCACTGCCAACTCCCCTTGAGGCTCTTGCCGTTCGACTCGTACGGCTCTAGGTTAAACCGCGTATTAAGCGTGCTTAACAGCGCTTGGCACAATCCCCCGGATCCCGCAGAGGACGCCGTGCCCGCACCCACCCGCACCGCCGAACGCTACGCCAGGGCCCTCGCCGCCGCCCTCGCCGCCGTGGCCTGCCTCCTGCTGGCCGCGAACGCCGGCCCGACGTCCACGGCCGGCTCCCCGGCCCCCGTGGGGGAGACCGCCCCGCGACTGGAGGGCGTGGCCTCCGCGGACCGCTGAGGGACGTCCGGGCAGCACCGGGGGCGCCGCACTCTGCCCCCGCGGCCCGGGACCCTGCCCGTCCACCGCTCCCCCGCGCCGCCGTGCGCCGATAAACAGATGGGTCAAGCCCGGACGGGGTCCGGGTCAGGAAAGGAGCCAGCGTGCGGGCACACCGCGACCGAGACACCGACCGGGAGGCTGCCGCCCTCCAGCGGCAGGCGCTCCGCCGCCCCGCGCGGGATTCGAGAGACGCCCGGATGCTGGGTCTCCAGGAGAGCGCGGGCAACGAAGCCGTCACGGAATCGCTCCGCAGGTCCGGGCATCCCGGCGCGCAGCACGGGGCGACCGTGCAGCGGGCGCCGAAGCGCGGCCACGAGGAGAGCACCGGGAACGAGATCAATCCCGAGGCGGTCAGCATGATCGCGCAGCCGCTCGGCCACGAGGACACCTACAAGGGCGGCAAGGGCCGCAAGCTGCCCAAGGACCAGAAGGAGGCCGCCTGCTGGGAGTGGGCGGTCCGCGCCGCCTCGGAGGGCAGCGGGATCTCCCACGGCGACTGCTGGGAGTACCTGACCAGCATGGGCGAACCTGCCACCCTCGGCCAGATCGCCCCGGCCGTCAGGCAGGACCTGGACCAGCTGCGCAACGACATCACGGCCGCCGGGATGGCCTTCGACCCCTTCAAGATCGACGAGAAGCACGATGAAGGGGCGATCCTGCCGCTGATGCACCGGGCGGTGCAGGGCTTCGTGCGGTCCAACGGACTGGAGGTCGCCGAGGGGAATCCGGCGGGCTGGATCGTCTGCAACTACAAGATGACGGGCAAGCTGGCCGTCCCCGACCACTTCTGGATCGAGCTTCCCGATCCGAACACCGGCAAGCGCGTCGTGCTCCAGACGGTCCCGGACATCGACTACATCGAGGCCGGCGGGCAGGACCTGCGCTGGCACGAGAAGGACAGCGTGAAGGAACGCCAGAGCGAGCACGAGGTCCACCAGAAGATCGAGGTCCCCGTCGCCGCGCTCAAGGGCCGGCACACCCAGATCATCAACGGCATCCTGGAAACGGGCCGCCGCACCCGCGCGAAGGCCGGACCCGCCTAGGGCGCTCTCAGACCTGAGCCTGCAACCGGTTCATCTCCCGCCGTACGTGGTCCAGGGCGCCCTCGCGGCTGCCCGGCACCCGGCCGCGCAGGGCGGCGAGGGCCGCGCCCAGTTCGCGGGCCGGGCCGGGGTCGCGCACCCTGCCCCACTGGTGGTGGGCGCGGTCGACGGCCGCCTCCACCGCGGGCGAGTGCGGGGGCTGGCCCGCGCCCAGCCGGGCCTCGGCCACCGTCAGCCAGGCGCGGCAGCTGCGCACCGGGTCGCCCGCGAACATCGCGAGGTCGGCCCGGACCTCCGTCCAGTGCAGTGCCTCCTCGGAGGCGGGCCCGTGGGCGTGGGCGGCGGTCCCCTCGTGCCGGGCGGCGAGGGCGTCCGCGTCCGGGTGCCGGCCGGCCTGCACGGCGGCGGCGATGACGGCGTGCGGGTCGCCCGCGGCCGGTCCCGGCGCCGTCAGCACCAGGTCCGCGCCGGCCACCACGCCCTCCCCCGCGGCGTCGGCCGCCGCACGGGCCAGCGCCCGCCGGTGCAGCTCGTCGGGGGGCGGCCGGTGCCCGCTGCGCAGGATCGTGGCCAGGGCCCGCATGTACGAGGGGATCGCGAGGGTCCGCCGCGCGGGGGGCGGCGCGACGCGACCGTAGACGGCGTTGCCGCGCCCGCAGTCCAGCCCGTGCGGGCCGCCCGTCCGCAGCCACTGCCAGGTCTCGCGGTCGGCGTGCAGGTCGAGCAGCAGCGTCGTCGCACCGCTCGGGCGCAGCCGCAGCTCCTCGCGGATCCAGTGCCAGGGCAGGGCGGTGTAGCGGACGGTGGCCGGGGTGGTGCGGGCCAGCGCCAGGTGCGGCAGGCGCTGGCGCCGGTCCAGCTGGAGCTGCCCGGCGATGTAGACGGTCAGCGGTCCCGGGGCCGCGGCCGCGGCGCGCAGCCGGGTGAGGACGGCCTGCGGTTCCAGCGGGTCGGCGAGTTCGACGACGTTCGCCGTGTCGGTGCCGGAGAGCACCGCGGGCGGCACGGCCGCGAGGACGGGGAGCACGGAGGCGGCGTCCACCAGGCACCCCCTGCCCACGGGCGACGCCGCGAGCAGCAGCACGGTTCCGGGCATGTCCCCTCCCCCTGTCGATCACGTACGGCAGCACCGTAACCGCTGCGACCGCGAAGCGGGTCCTTCAGGGCCACTTCGGGGGCAGCCCCTCCCGGCGTACCGCGAAGACGGTGGTGTCGTCGGCGAGCCGCCCCCGGCAGTGCCGCAGCGTGCCGTCCCGGACCAGGGTCACCAGCCGCTGCGGCGCGGCGTTCGCGGCGTCGGTCTCGACCGCGTGGGCGACGGCGTCACCGTGCCGGTAGAAGCGCCCCTCGGGGTCACGGGCCTCGGTGACCCCGTCGGTGACCAGCAGCAGCGACTCGTCGTCCGCGAGCGCGGTCCGGCTGAGCGACACCACGGGGCCGGGGGCGAGGTCGCTCATGCCCAGCGGCAGTCCGCCCCCGACCGGCAGCGACCGCACCCCGCGGGGGCCGACCGCCAGGGGCGGCTCGTGGCCGAAGACGACGACCTCCACGGCCTCGGGCAGGTCGCGGCGGAAGCCGACGAGCACGGCCGTGGCGAACCGGTCGCCGTCCGCGCGGCCGAGGGCGGCCGTGTGCGCCCGGTGCCGCAGCATCCGCATCTCCAGGTGCCCGGCGACCACGGCGAGGTCCGGCTCGTGGAAGGCGGCCTCCCGGAAGGTGCCGAGCAGCGCGGCGGCCGCGTCCACCGCGCCCAGGCCCTTGCCCTGGACGTCGCCGAGGAGGACGCGGGTGCCGTGCGGGCCGGGCTGGATGTCGTAGAAGTCGCCGCCGACGCGGGCCTCGCTGTCCGCGGAGAGGTAGACGGCGCCGTGCTCCAGGCCGCCGAAGCCGGCCGGCAGCGGGCGCAGCACGGTGCGGCGCGTGGTCTCCGCGATGTCCCGCATGTGCAGCATGCGCCGCTCCCCGCCGACCCGGACCGCCGCCGCCACCACCGCGACCCCGCCGCCGACGACGACGAGCAGCAGGCCCGGCAGTCCGGTCTCGTCGCGGTGCTTCCACACCAGGTCGGCGAGCAGGTAGACGCCGACCGCCAGGACCGCGAACACGGCCGTGACCCGCACCGAGCAGATGGCCGCGGCGACGCCGGGGACGAGCACGGTCCAGGCGATGATCTGGAAGATGCCGGTCGTGATGTCGGCCGCGGCGACGCCGCCGAGCAGCACCAGCGGGATCAGCCAGGCGACGCTGTGGCCGTGCACGCTGAGGAGTTCGTTCCGCGACACCACGTCGCCGCGGCCGGCCGCGTGGGCCAGCCGTCCCCACTTCCACCGGCCACGCACCGGCCTGCGCACGCGACCCCTCACAGGGGCAAGCGAAGCACGCCCCCCGCCGGCCCGCATCCTGACTTGCCGCCCGGCCCGCCCAGGTGTGCCCTGGAAGTCGGGGCGAGGCGAGAGGAGTGCTCTCATGGCTCACGCGGTACCGACACGCGGCACGTCCAAGGGTCCGGGCAGCAGGCGCGGGAGCACGCTGCCGGACGTCTACGGCGCGCGGACCCACCTGCTGGCGAAGTGGGCGATGCCGCTCGCGATCGGCCTGGTCTACGGGTACTGGGTCGCGTCCGTCCGCCGCCACGGCGGTCCCATCACCGGCTGGAACCTGCTGGTCGGCTTCCTGAGCGTGCTCGTGTTCTTCGTGCTCTTCGTCGCGGTCCGCGAGGTGGCCGCGCGGCTGCCCCGGGAGGCCCACGCGGTGCTGTGGGGAGCGTTCGCGGGCAGCGCGCTGGGGTTCCTGTACTCCGGCAGCGGCGTGGCCATGTTCACGTCCATCCTGGTGTCCCTGCTGCTGGCGGCGGCGGTGACGGGATCCCTGATGTACCGCTACTACACGCACGAGGACGCCGAGCAGGCGCGGGCGGCCCGCCACCGCACGACCTGACCGGACCGCCGCGCGGGGGGCGGATACGGGGCCATATGCAGTCACGCCGGTCGCCCGGAGCGGCCGGCGCGGCTTGCCTTGAAGGGTGGCCCCGCGACTGAGGAGCGGCCTGTCGGCCGTACTGATCTGCCTCGCCTGCCTGCTCGCCCCGTGCGGCGTGCTGGCGGGCTGGGCCGCGTACGGGCTCGCCGACACCGGCCGCTACGTCGCCGCCATGGCGCCGCTCGCCGACGACCCGAACGTGCGGGACACGGTCGCCGACACGCTGGGCGCCGGGCTGGCCGACGAGGTCGCCGCCGGTCCCGGCAACGGCGCGGTGCGGCTCTTCGTACGGGACGCGGCCCGCTCCTTCGCCCGGACCGAGGCCTTCCGCGTGGGCTGGACCGCCGCCAACCGCACCGTCCACGAGGCCGTCCTGCGCGCCCTGCGCGACGACGCGGCGAGCGGACGCCCGGTCACCGTCGACCTGGCGCCGGTCACCGCCCGGGTCCGGGAACGGCTGGCGCGGGACCACGTGCCGTTCGCCCGGCGCATCCCGGTGCGGCACACCGCGGTCACCGTGCTCCCGGCCCGTGACGCGGACCGGCTCAGGAAGGGCTACCACGTGCTCGACGTCGCCGCCTTCTGGCTGCCCCTCGCGGCGGTCCTCTTCGCGCTCGGCGGCATCGCGGTCGCCGCCTGCCGCCGCCACGCGCTGACGGCCGCCGGGATCGGCACCGCGCTGGGCGGCGCCCTGCTCGCCGTCGCCGTCGTGGTCGGCCGCCGGCTCACCGTCACGGACCTCCCCGGCCCGGTGGACGGCCCGGCCGCGGGCGCCGTCTACGACGCCCTCACCGAGACGCTGCGCACGGCGTCCTGGCTGCTCGTCGGCCTCGGCCTCACCGTGGCCCTGGCCTCCTGGCTCACCGCCCGCCTCCGCGACCTCCTCCACCGCCGCAACCCAACCACACCCACCACCCCCACGCCCCCGAGCCCGACCCGCACCCACCTCTGAAACCCCTTGGCGGCTCAGGCCCCCCGGCGACTACCGTCACCGCTCATGCCCGAGACGACGACCCTGTGGCGCCCCACCGGCCCCGAGGAGCTGGCGCTGGTGGCGGCCGCCGGCTGGACGGCCTGGCCCCCGCGCCTGCCCGAGCAGCCGATCTTTTACCCCGTCCTCAACGAGGACTACGCCGTCCGCATCGCCCGCGACTGGAACGTCCCCGCGTCCGGCTCCGGCTACGTCACCCGGTTCGAGGTCGACACCGCGTTCCTGGAGCGCTATCCCGTGCGCCGGGCGGGCGGCGAGACGATCCTGGAGCTGTGGGTCCCGGCGGAGGAGCTGGCGGAGTTCAACCGGCACATCGTGGGCCGCATCGAGGTCGTGCGGGAGTTCCACGCCGCCGTGTAGGCCCGGCGCGCAACTTCCGGTCCGCGGTGCTCGTCCTTGAGGGAGGATTCGGGCATCGCACCCGCGAGCGGAGGGCCGGCACGTTGGACACGGACACGGGCACCGGCACGGCGGCCGGCGAGTGGGCCCGCCCCCCCGGCCGGCCGGGCCGGCGGCGTTTCGGCGCCTGGTGCGCGGCGCTGCTGTTCGCCCTGGTGAGCGTGGTCGTCGGCTGCCGTGCCGCGGACACCGACGGGGTCACACCCGTACCGCAGCTGCTGGCCTTCCTGCCCTGGCTGCTCGTGCCGACCGCTGCCGGACTGCTGCTGTCGCTGCTCGCGCGGTGGTGGACCGGCGCGGTGTGGGGCGTCGCGCTGCTCGGGCTGCTGGCCTGGTTCATCGAGCCGTACGGCAGGACCGCCGACCCCGCCGGGCCGCCCCTGGCCGAGCTGCGGGTGCTGACCTCGAACGTCGAGTTCGGGCAGGGCACCGACGCGCTGGTCGCGGCCGTACGGGAGGAACGACCCGACGTAGTCTTCGTACAGGAGTGCGAATACACCTGCGACGCCACCCTGCGCCGCGAGCTGGCCGCGGACTTCCCGCACCGCCGGGCGGTCGAGGGCGGCGGCTCCGAGGGGTCGGTCATCCTGAGCACCTTCCCCCTCCGGGCCGCCGACGGCGTCCCCGCCACCATGGGCATGCCGGGCGCCGTGGCCGACGTGAACGGACACCCGGTACGGCTCCAGCTCGCCCACCCGATGCCGCCACTGCCGGACCAGGTCGGCCTGTGGCGCGGCGAGCTGGACGCGCTGCGGGACGCCGTCGCCGGGGACGGCGGGACGCCCACCGTGGTGGCCGGGGACTTCAACGCCTCCCAGGACCACGCCGCCTTCCGCCGCATCCTCGACACCGGGCTGAGCGACGCCGCCCGGCTGTCCGGGGCGGACCGCACGGCCAGCTGGCCCGCCCGGACCAGCCCGGCCTTCGGCGTGCAGATCGACCACGTCCTCGTGTCGGAGGACTTCGCCGCGCGCGGCGCCCGGTTCCTGGACCTGGCGGACACCGACCACCGCGCGCTGGTCGTCGACCTCACGCTGCACGGGGCCCGCTGACGCCGGGCCCCGCACGGCGCGGTGGGACTCAGACGCCGATGTCCTCGCCGTCCGCGCGCCACACGGCCACGACCGCCGGGCGCACGATCTTGCCCGGCCCGTCGGGCCAGGTGGAGGCCGGCTTCTCCACGGAGGCGCCGTCGACCTCGCCCGGGTGCTGCACGGCGACCAGCACGCGCCGGTCCTGGACCAGCGGGCCGCAGGTCTCCGCACCGGTCGGCACGGTCAGGAACTGCTTCAGCTCACCGCGCCGGTCGCCCCTGGTCGCGACGCCGAAGAGGCCGTCGTGGGTGCCGAGCGCGTTGCCGTCCGTGGAGATCCACAGGTTGCCGTGGTCGTCGAAGGCCACGTTGTCCGGGCAGGAGATCGGGCTGACCCGCTCCTTCGGGAAGCCCGCGAAGTACGTCGCCGGGTCCTCCGGGTCGCCCGCGACCAGGAACAGCGACCAGGCGAAGCTGGTGGCGTCGGCCCGGTTCCAGCGCTCGGTCAGCTCCAGGACGTGCCCGTGCTTGTTGGCGTTGCGCGGGTTGGCCTCGTCCGGCTTGGCGTTGGAGCCGACACCGCGGTTGGTGTTGTTGGTGAGCGCGACGTACACCTTGCCGGTCTGCGGCGACGGCTCGATGTCCTCGGGCCGGTCCATCTTGGTGGCGCCGACCTTGTCGCCCGCGAGCCGGGTGAAGACGCAGACCTCCTCGGCGCTCATGCCCTCGACGTGCGAGACGGCGCCGTCCTCGGTCGCGGTGACCAGCGGAATCCAGTGACCGCTGCCGTCGAACTCGCCGTCGCGCGGCAGCTTGCCCGTGCCGTCGATCTCGATCGCCGGGGAGTCGCCGCTCAGCTTGGCGACGTACAGGGTGCCCTCGTCGAGCAGCGACAGGTTGTGCTCGCGCGCCGAGCGGCTGCCGCCGTGCCGCATCCGCTTGCTGCCGACGAACTTGTAGAAGTAGTCGAACCGCTCGTCGTCGCCGGTGTAGACGACCGGACGGCCGTCCCAGGTCAGCCGCACGGTGGCGGCCTCGTGCTTGAAGCGGCCGAGGAGCGTGTGCTTGCGCGGCGTGGACTCGGGGTCGTACGGGTCCAGCTCGACGACGTACCCGAAGCGGTGCACCTCGTTGGGCTCCTTGGCCACGTCGAACCGCTTGTCGAACCGCTCCCACTTGCGCTCGGTGGCCCCGGTCCCGATCCCGTACCGCTTGTCGGTGTCGCGGCCGCTGTTGGCGAAGTACTGGTTGAAGTTCTCCTCGCCGTGCAGGGTCGTGCCCCACGGGGTGGTGCCGCCGGAGCAGTTGTTGAGGGTGCCGAGCACCTTGCGCCCGGAGCGGTCGACGGAGGTCTTCACGAGGTCGGACCCGGCGGCGGGCCCGGTCAGCCGGAACTCGGTGGTGGCGGTGACGCGCCGGTTGAGCCGGTGCCGCGAGACGGGCGTCAGCCGCCCGCTCCGCCTCTCCTCCTCCACGGCGACGACGGACAGCCCGTGCGCGGCCCAGGCGATCTCGACCTGCTCGCGCGTCGGGTTCTCGGGGTCGTAGCCCCGGAACATGAGGATCTCGTCGGTGTACTCGTGGTTGGCGACCAGCACCTGCCGGTCGCGCTCGCCCCGCAGCGGCAGCAGCGCGAGGAAGTCGTTGTTGTAGCCGAACTGACCCGCCTGCGCCTTCGCGGTCTGCTTCTCCGGGTCGAAGGCGGGCGCCCCGCGCAGGATGGGTTCACCCCAACGGATCACGACGTCCTGGCGGTAACCCTCCGGAACGGTGACCTTGTCGTCCTTGTTGGGTGCGACGGGCGTGAACCGCAGCCCGCGCGCACCCTGCGGTTTCGGGTGGTGCCCGTGGCCGTGCCCGTGCCCGGCCGCCGGCGCGGCCTGCGCCGACGGCGCCCCGGCCACACCCACGGCCCCGGCGCCCGCCGCGGCGACGGTGACCACGGCCGCGGCGCGCATCATGGAACGGCGGCTGAGCGCGCCCGCGATCACGTCGCCGACGTACTCGTTGGCGCTGGTGTTCGGCACCTCGTGGAAGCAGGCGTCACCACACCGGAAGCGACAGGTCATGGCGGACCGGCCCCCCGGGTGCGAGCCGGACGACGGTGTCCCGATCAACGGCAGCAGCTTGCGCACTGTGTTCTCCCCTGAGAAACCCTTGGATGCCCTTGGTGTCAGCGCGACCGTAGGTGCACATACGTGCGGGAGCCGGGCGGCGCGGTGAACGAAGGGTGAACCCCCGGAAGCCGGAGGGGAATTGCCGCGGCGTCTCGATCACACCTTGACGCGCCCGTGCTTTCGTGGCAGACCCTGCACAAGATCACAAGTCGGGACCGCTAACCTTACGTGTCCGTCCTGGCCAGGGATTGACGGGCATCAACTCACCCGAAGGGTTGCGCACATGGGCATTCTCACTCTCCTGCGGAACGCGTTCGGCCGGTCACGCAAGGAACAGACCGCCCCGGCGGAGGGTGCGACGCAGGAGACGGCACCGCCGGCCACCGCGCCGGAGCCGAAGCTCCCGTCCCAGCCCACCGCACCCGCGGAGCCCCCCACCACCCAGGTCCCCGAGCCCCGCTCGGAACCCACCCCCGACGAACACGACCTGGTGAAGGCAGCCTTCACCAACATCAACGTCCCAAAGCCGACCCCGGCCCCGACCCCGGACCCGAAGCCGGAGGCCGAGGCGAAGCCCGAGCCCGAGGCGAAGCCGAAGGCGGACGCGAAGCCCGAACCGGAGCCCACCCCGGAGCCCGAGGCAGAGCCGAAGGCGAAGGCAGAGCCGGAGACGAACGCCGAACCGAAGGCCGAGCCGAAGGCGAAGGCCGAGCCCTCGACCCCCGCAGCCGCCGACGGCGAGGACGCCCCACAGGGGCCACCCGCACCCGACAACGAAACCCGCACGGGTGGTGCGGGTGGGAACAAGGACTCCGAAGGCGAAGCCGAGGAGACCACGCGCCCGGAGCCGGAGGCCCCCGCCGAGGAGACCACGCGCCCGGAGCCGGAGGCCCCCGCCGAGGAGACCACGCACCCGGAGCCGGAGGCCCCCGCCGAGGAGACCACGCACCCGGAGCCGGAGGCCCCCGCCGAGGAGACCACGCACCCGGAGCCGGAGGCCCCCGCGACTCCGAAGCCCGCCACCCCCGCGGCGCGAATCAAATCCCGCGCCCCCGCCCTCACCACCGCCTACAAGGCCGCCGCCACCACCCTCAAGACCCACGACCTCACCGGCACCCGCGCCAAGGTCCACCTCGTCCTCGACCGCTCCGCCTCCATGCGCCCGTACTACAAGGACGGCTCCGCCCAGGCCCTGGCCGAGCAGACCCTCGCCCTCGCCGCCCACCTCGACCCCGAGGCCACGGTCCACGTCACGTTCTTCTCCACGGAGCTGGACGGCACCGGCGACCTCACCCTCACCGACCACGAGAACAAGATCGACGAGCTGCACGCAGCGCTCGGCCGCATGGGCCGCACCAGCTACCACGCCGCCGTCGAGGCCGTCCTCGCCCACCACGAGAAGGAAGCCCCCGGCACCCCCGCCCTGGTGGTCTTCCAGACCGACGGCGCCCCGGACGCCAAGACCCCGGCCACCCAGGCCCTCACGGACGCCGCCGCGAACCACCCGGACGTCCACTTCTCCTTCGTCGCCTTCGGTGACCCGGAGAACAAGGCCTTCGACTACCTCCGCAAGCTCAAAACGGGCAACACGTCCCACTTCCTCGCCGGCGAGACTCCGAAGGAGCTGACCGACGAGGAGCTGTACGAGGGCGTACTGGCGACCTGGCGTCCGTAACCACGACGGGTCGTCCCGGGCCGCCTCCTTCCACTCCCTGAAACGGAAGGAGGCGGCCCAACCCATGTCGGCTACGATTTCAAGGTTCCACGGACGACCGAGATCACAGGATCGTCACTCCACGTAGCGACTTGGGAGCAGCCCGCGATGGCTCGACACCTCATCACCAGCGCCCTTCCGTACATCAACGGGATCAAGCACCTGGGCAACATGGTGGGGTCCATGCTCCCGGCCGACGTCTACTCCCGGTACCTGCGCCAGCGCGGCCACGAGGTCCTCTACATCTGCGCGACGGACGAGCACGGCACCCCCGCCGAGCTGGCCGCGAAGGAGCAGGGCCTGCCGGTCGACGAGTTCTGCGCGTCGGCGCACGACGCCCAGAAGGCGGTCTACGACGGCTTCGCCCTCGCCTTCGACTACTTCGGCCGCAGCTCCTCGCCGCAGAACACCGAGATCACCCAGCACTTCGCCCGCAGGCTCAACGAGAACGGGTTCATCGAGGAGCGCGCGATCCGCCAGGTGTACAGCCCGGCCGACGGCCGCTTCCTCCCGGACCGTTATGTGGAGGGCACCTGCCCCCACTGCGGCTACGACAAGGCCCGCGGCGACCAGTGCGAGAACTGCACCCGGGTCCTCGACCCCACCGACCTGATCGAGCCGCGCTCCGCGATCTCCGGCTCGACGGACCTGGAGGTCCGCGAGACCAAGCACCTCTTCCTCCTCCAGTCCAAGCTCCAGCACGAGGTCGAGGAGTGGGTGGCCCGCCACGAGGAGGAGTGGCCGCAGCTGGCCGCCTCCATCGCCCGCAAGTGGCTGAACGAGGGCCTGCACGACCGCGCGATCACCCGCGACCTGGACTGGGGCGTCCCGGTCCCGGCGGACACCTGGCCGGACCTGGCGGCCGAGGGCAAGGTCTTCTACGTGTGGTTCGACGCGCCGATCGAGTACATCGGGGCGACGAAGGAGTGGGCGGACCAGGACCCGGAGAACCGGGACTGGAAGTCCTGGTGGTACGACGCCGACGACACCGTCCGGTACACGGAGTTCATGGCCAAGGACAACGTCCCGTTCCACACGGTGATGTTCCCGGCCACGGAGCTGGGCGTCCGCGAGCCGTGGAAGAAGGTCGACTACGTCAAGGCCTTCAACTGGCTGACGTACTACGGCGGCAAGTTCTCCACGTCCCAGAAGCGCGGCGTCTTCACCGACCAGGCCCTGGACATCCTCCCGGCCGACTACTGGCGGTACTTCCTCATCGCCAACGCCCCGGAGTCGGACGACTCGTCGTTCACCTGGGAGCACTTCACCGCCACGGTCAACAAGGACCTCGCGGACACGCTCGGCAACTTCGTCAACCGCGTGCTGTCCTTCTCGAAGAAGCGCTTCGGCGAGGCGGTCCCGGCCGGCGGCGAGCCGGGTGAGGCGGAGACGCGGCTCGGTACGGAGATCGCGACGCTCCTCGCGGAGTACGAGTCGCAGATGGAGGCGCTCCAGTTCCGCAAGGCCGCCGCGGCCCTGCGCGCCCTGTGGTCGGCCGGCAACTCCTACCTGGAGGAGAAGGCCCCCTGGCTGGAGATCAAGACCGACAAGGACGGTGCCGCGCTCACCCTCCGCACGGCGATGAACCTGATCCACCTGTACGCGGTGGTCTCGGAGCCGTTCATCCCGGGCACCGCGGCCGCCATGCGCCAGGCCTTCGCCCTGGAGGAGGACACGGCGACCTGGATCACCCCGGACGAGGCCCGCGCCCTCACGACGGTGGCGGCCGGCACCCCCTTCACCGTCCCCCCGGTCCTCTTCGCCAAGCTGACGGACGACGACCTGGACGCGTACAAGGAGCGCTTCGGCGGCGAGCCGCAGCCCGCGTAGGCAGCGCCACGCGCGAGGGCCCGGGAGCAACCGCTCCCGGGCCCTCGTGCGTCCGTTACTCCGAGCGCACCGCGAGGATCACGAGGGGGACCAGCCCATGGCACTGTTCGGCAACGCCCACAGCATCGACCCGGCCCAGGCCCAGCAGGAGTACGCGCGCCTGCTCGGCCAGGGTGAGCAGGTGTACGCCGCGTACCTGCTGATCCGCGACACCATCCTGTTCACCGACCGGCGCCTGATCCTGATCGACAAGCAGGGCATCACCGGCAAGAAGACGGAGTACCACTCGGTCCCGTACCGCAGCATCACGCACTTCGCGGTCGAGACGGCCGGCACCTTCGACCTCGACGCGGAACTGAAGATCTGGCTCTCCGGCTCCCAGGTCCCCATCCAGAAGACCTTCACCAAGGGCGTCGACATCTACGAGGTCCAGGCCATCCTGACCCAGTTCGTGGCCCGGTAGCCGAGGAGGTCAGCTCCCGCAGGCGTACGCCACGAAGTCCGCCCAGGCGTCCGCACCGAGCGCGAGACGGGGCCCGGCCTCGCGGTACTTGGAGTCGCGGACGTGGGTGGTGCGGGGTGTGAGGGCGATCTCGACGCAGGAGTTGCCGTCGCCGCTGCTGCTGTAGCTGCTCTTGAACCACATCAGCGTGGAGTCGTCCCTGGTGCTCATGTCTCTCCAAGCATCTGCTCGATGAACGCCCGCGATTCCCGGGGCGTGAGCGCCTGGGCCCGGATCATGCTATAGCGCAGGTCAAGGATGCGGATCTGCTTCGGGTCGCTCACGGGGCGGCCGTTGAACGCTCCCTCGGAGCGACCCACCGCCGTGCCTTCCGGGAACTTCAGCTCCTCGATGAGCCCGCCCGTGCCGAAGTGGTCCTCGACCTCCGTCGGCATCACCTGGATCGACACATTCCGCAACTCCCCCAGCTCAAGCAGGCGTTCGAGCTGTCGGCGCCACACCATTCTGCCCCCAACCGGCCGCCGGAGCGTCGACTCTTCCTGGACGAAGGTGAGCGTCGGCGCGGGTGACCGATCGAAGATCGCGCGGCGAGCCATGCGTGCGGCCACCATGCGCTCCGTCTCCTCGTCCGAGTAGGCGGGAAGCCACGTGCCGAACAGCGCCCGCATATGGCCCTCGGTCTGCAACAGACCCGCCACGTTGCTGTTCTCGTACACCCCGATCTCGACCGCCCGCGCCTCCATCTGAGCAAGATCCCGCACCTTCTTCGGGTACCGGACCTTGGCCACGTCCTCCCGCATCGCAGCGAGCAGTCCGCCCGCCCCCAGCACCTCGTCCGCCCGCTCCAGGTACTCGGGCCGGGGAATCCGCTTCCCGCCCTCGATCTTGTAGACGAGGTCCTCGCCGTACCCCACGGCCCGGCCGAAGTCACCGGCCCGCATCCCCACCGCCTCGCGCCGCAGCTTCAACTGCCGCCCCACCGTGGCGATCACTGCCACGCCCCACTCGTCGTCCGGGTCGACCTCCCACCCCGGCTCGTCAGCCTCGGTCCTGAGCTGCCGAACCTCGCCGTCCACCGACATGCGCGCCCCTCCGTCGTACCGCCCCGTACCAGCCACGCCCTACCCGTGAACGACGCCCCGACAAGCCTGGACACGCCCGGACAGATCCCACCCGGCCCGTCCCCGCATCCACCGGAACCTGACGCCTCAAGCTCCGGTCCGACCTGCGCCCCCTATGCACTACTCACTGGGGAGAAAGAACCTCACCAAACCCCACCCCTCCCTCCCGTCGGGCCGGGTCACTCCCGCGAGTGAATATGCCCAACTGGGCTGGATATGCCACCGGTTGCCTGCCCTACTCTCAGCGGCAGCAGCACACCGCAAAGCACCCCCAGACATGCGACGGCCCCCGCCGGGACTGGCATCCCAATGCGAGGGCCTGACCACCGAGGAAGACAAGGCCCTTCCCGATGGATACGAAAAACCCTAGCGCGCCCAAGCGCGCCCAGTCCCGACTCACGCCCAAAAACCACCCCGCCGAAAAGCCGTTCGCCGGCGTCACCCACGACCACGTGCGCCACACCGAGAACTTCACGGTGGTCGGCAACGACCTGGTGCAGCACCCGGAGCTGTCGGGGCTCGCCATCGGACTGGCCTGCTACATCCAGTCCGTGCGTCCGGGTACCGCCGTCGACATCAAGACCCTGGCCGCCCGCTTCCCCGAGGGCCCCACCCGCATCGCCGCCGCGCTGAACGAACTCGAAGCCCACGGCTACCTGATCCGCAGCAGGGAGCGCACCGCCACGGGCCGGATCGTCACCCGCACCGTCTCCTGCAATCGGCCCGGCCACCGCACCGCCGCGCGCGACACGGCACCGCGCAGGCCCGCCCGGCGACGCACGGAGCCAGACGAGGCCGCGCCACGCAAGCGCCTGCTCCCCGCCGTCCCCCAGCCCTCCTGCACCACCCCCGCCCTCCTCCAGGCGGCGGCCGAAGTCCTCACCGGCCTGCGCCGCCGCGACCCCCGCCTCCTGCTGTCCGCCACGGACGCCGAACACCTGGCCCCGGGCGTCGCCGCCTGGCTCGAACGCGAGGTCACCCCGACCGCCGTACGCCATGCCCTGACCGCGAACCTGCCGGACGAGCCCCTGATCCGCCCGGCCGCCCTCCTCGCCCACCGCCTGACCGCCCAGTTGCCGCCCCCACCGCCGTTCAGGCCACCGGCCCCACCAGCTCCCGGGCCCCGCCAACCCCTCCAGACCTGCGACGGCTGCGACCGCGCCTTCCGGGCGCCCGAGCCGGGCAGGTGCCGCGACTGCCGATCCGAGATGCTCCCCGGAGGCCGCCTAGCATGAGAGCGACGATCCTTGCCCCTGGGCACAGACGACGAGGAGCGAGCGCCATGACCATCGCCCCGGACGACGCACGGCAGGGTGCATCCCACCTGTACAGGGTCATGCGCGACTTCGTGGAGTCCACGGACGGCACGCTCCCCGGCAAGTTCGAGATCACCAAAGAAGGAATCGTCCTCGACATGATGTCGCCCGTGCGGCCACACGAGCTGACCGCTCTCCGGCTCCGCAAGCGCTTGGAGAAGGTCATGCCCGAGGAGATCGTGGCGCACACCGGCGAACCCGACGTCGAGATGGAGCCGGAGGGGATCCTGCGCCGTCCCGACATCATGGTCATCGCCGAGGCGGACATGGAGGGAGAGGGGCCGTTCGACCCGCGTACGATCATCGCCGCCGTCGAGATCGTCTCCCGCTCCAATCCGGACAACGACTGGATCACCAAGCTGCGCGACTACCCACTGCTCGGCATCCCGGTCTACGCGATCTTCGACCCGCGCACCGCGACCGGCGCCGTCCTCAGCGACATCCACGCCACCCCCGGCGGCCCCCGCTACGCCACCCGCAAGGATTTCGTCTACGGCGAGGACGTCACCATCGCCGAGTGGACCGTCTCGACCCACGACCTGCCGGTCTACCGCGACGAGGGCCGGACGTGACGCCCGGGTGACGACGCCGAAGGGCCCGGAACCAGCGCCTGGTTCCGGGCCCTCGCAAAGCTGCCGCGGGCTACTTCGGCTGCGGCTTGCGCACCGTCAGGTGCAGCTCACGCAGCCGCGACTCGTCCAGCTCCGTCGGCGCGCCCATCATCAGGTCCTGGGCGTTGCCGTTGAGCGGGAAGGCGATGGTCTCGCGGATGTTGGGCTCGTCGGCCAGCAGCATCACGATGCGGTCCACGCCCGGGGCGATGCCACCGTGCGGCGGGGCGCCGAAGCGCAGCGCGCGCAGCATGCCGGCGAACTCGCGCTCGACGGTCTCGGCGTCGTAGCCCGCGATCTCGAAGGCCTTGATCATGATGTCCGGCTCGTGGTTCCGGATGGCGCCGGAGGACAGCTCGACACCGTTGCAGACGATGTCGTACTGCCAGGCCAGGATGTCCAGCGGGTCCTGGTTCTCCAGGGCGTCCATGCCGCCCTGCGGCATCGAGAAGGGGTTGTGGGAGAAGTCGATCTTCCCCGTCTCCTCGTCCTTCTCGTACATCGGGAAGTCGACGATCCAGCAGAACCGGAAGACGTTCTCCTCGAAGTGCCCGGCGCGCTTGGCGGCCTCGACCCGGACCGCGCCCATGATCTTGGAGACCTCGTCGAACTCGCCCGCGCCGAAGAACACCGCGTGCCCGGCGGCCAGCGCCAGGCGCTTGGTCAGCTCGGCGACGTTCTCCTCGGTGAGGAACTTGGCGATCGGGCCGGTCAGCGAGCCGTCCTCGGCGACGCGGACCCAGGCCAGGCCCTTGGCGCCCTGCTCCACCGCGTAGTCGCCGAGCTGGTCGAAGAACTTGCGCGGCTGGCCGGAGACGTCCGGCACCGGCAGCGCGCGCACGTGCTTGCCGGCGAAGGCCTTGAACTCCGAGCCCTCGAAGACGTCGGTGATGTCGACCAGCTCCAGCTGGGCGCGCAGGTCCGGCTTGTCGGAGCCGTACTTCAGCATCGCCTCGCGGAACGGGATGCGCGGGAACGGCGAGGTGACGTGGCGGCCACCCCCGAACTCCTCGAACAGCTCCGTCATCAGCTGCTCGATCGGGCGGAAGACGTCCTCCTGCTCGACGAAGCTCATCTCGACGTCGAGCTGGTAGAACTCGCCCGGCGAGCGGTCCGCGCGGGCGTCCTCGTCGCGGAAGCAGGGCGCGATCTGGAAGTACCGGTCGAAGCCGGAGATCATCAGCAGCTGCTTGAACTGCTGCGGCGCCTGCGGCAGGGCGTAGAAGCGGCCCGCGTGGAGGCGGGAGGGGACGACGAAGTCGCGGGCGCCCTCGGGGGAGGTCGCGGTGAGGATCGGCGTCGCCATCTCGTTGAAGCCGAGGGCCACCATCTTGCTGCGGATCGAGGAGATCACCGACGTACGCAGCATGATGTTGCGGTGCATGCGCTCGCGGCGCAGGTCGAGGAAGCGGTACTCCAGGCGCCGCTCCTCGTTGACCCCGTCCTCGGCGTTGATGGTGAAGGGCAGCGGCTGGGCGGCGCCGAGCAGCTCGACCTCGCCCACCTCGACCTCGACCTCGCCGGTGGGCAGGTCGGGGTTGATGTTCTCGGCGCCGCGGGAGACGACCTTGCCGTCGACCCGAACGGTCGATTCCTTGGTCAGCTTGTCCAGCGCCTCGTACGCCTCGGTGCCCGGCCGGGCCACCAGCTGGGTGATGCCGTGGTGATCGCGCAGATCGATGAAGAGGATGCCGCCCAGGTCGCGCCGATTGTGCAGCCAGCCACTCAGTCGGACGTCGGTACCGACGTCAGAGGAGCGGAGCTCGCCGCAGGTGTGGGACCTGTACCGATGCATCGTCGTTCATCCAGCCTTCGCGGATCGGGGATGGTGTTTCGCGTTTCACGTGAAACAACCCCAGCGTACCGGGCGGCCAAGGCTGCCTTCCTCCCCTTTGGCCCGCCGTGACCCCCGCCCCGCGCGGTGGCAGCGTGCGATCACCTCTTCTTACAGTGGGCCCATGCGCACTGGTGAGCCCCTGCGGGACGTGGGGGACGTCCTCGCGGCCCTGGCGACCGGCCTGTGGCACTGGGACACCGCCACGGGTGAGGTCACGGTCGACGCGGTGGCCGCCCGCCTGCTGGGGCTGCCCGCGGAACAGGTGATCCTCACCGAGGCGCAGGTGCGGTCCCGGCTCCATCCGGTCGACTGGAACGAGATCACCGGAGTGGTCCAGCTCGCCGTCGCGGAGGGCACCCTCGCCGAGGTCCGGATCCGGATCATGGACGAGCTGGGGCATGTCGTCCGCGTGGTCCGCAGCCGCTCCAAGCCCGCCTTCGACCCCGTGCGCAAGGCGTACGAGCTGACCGGCACCCTCCAGGAGGTCGCCGAGCCCACCCCCGGCACCCCCGCCGGGCGCAGCGCCGTCACCGGCGACTGGCGCCGCTCCCGCGAGGCGTTCCTGCTGGACGCGGGCCGCGCCCTGGCGGAGGCACGCTCCACGGAGGAGGTGCTGCGGGTCGCGGCGGCCCTGTCGATGCCGGGGTTCACCCCGGACGGCCTGGCGGTCTTCGGGGTGGCCGGCGACCGCCTCACCGTCATCGGCCACCACGGGCAGCCGGAGAACGAGGTCAACCCGTTCGTGGACATGTCCCTGGACACCGACTACCCGGCCGCGGAGGTGGCCCGCACCGGCCGGGCCGTCTACCTGTCCTCGCCGCAGCAGTACCGCTCCCGCTACCCCATGACCTGGCATCTCGCCGAGCGCTTCGGCCGCCGCTCCTGGGCCTACCTGCCGCTGACCGTGGCCGGCCGCACCATGGGGGCCTGGCTGGCGGCGTTCGCGTACCCGGTGGCCTTCACCCCGGACGAGCGGTCCGTCCTGACCACCGTGGCGCGGATGCTGGCGCAGGCCCTGACCCGGGCGGGCGCCGCCGAGACCCAGCGGGAGCTGACCGACGGGGTGCAGCGCTCCATGCTGCCCGTGCTGGGACCGGAGATCCCCGGCATGGACATCGCCGCCCGCTACGTCCCGACCGGCGGCGGGCTCCAGGTCGGCGGCGACTGGTACGACATGATCCCGCTGCCGGGCGAACGCTTCGCCATCGTCATCGGCGACGTCCAGGGGCACGACGTGCGGGCGGCCGCGCTGATGGGCCAGCTGCGCATCGCGCTGCGCGCCTACGCCTCGGAGGGCCACCGGCCGGACGCGGTGCTCTCCCGCGCCTCGCACTTCTTCCACGGCCTGACCCAGTCCGACGAGGACCCCGGCGACCTGCGCTTCGCGACCTGCTACTACGCCGAGGTCGACCCCGTGACGGGCACCGTGGAGAGCGCCCGCGCCGGGCATCTGGACCCGGTCGTGCGCATGGCGGACGGCACCGCGCTGATCCTCGCGACGGCGGGCGGGCTGCCCCTCGGCATCGACCCGGACACCGACTACCCGACCACGCGGCTCGCCCTGGAGCCCGGGGACACCCTGATGCTGTGCACGGACGGCCTGGTCGAGACCGGCGGGCACGACCTCCAGACCGGCTGGCACCGCCTGCGCGTGGTTCTGGAGGACCACGAGGGGGGCCTGGAGGAGCTGGCCGACGCGCTGGTCCAGGCCGTGCACGGGCCCTCGTCGCACCACACCACCGGCCCGCTGGCCGACCGGCGGGAGGACGACATCGCGCTGCTGCTGCTGTGCCGGCAGGGCGAGGGCTGCGGCTGCGGCGACAGCACCGTGGCCCGGCCGACGGTGCGCCGCACCATGCTCTCGGTCGCCCAGGCCGAGCCCGCCCGGATCGCCACCGCCCGGCAGCACCTGCGGGACCTGCTGCACGACTGGCCCGACGAGGACCAGCGGGACGCCGCGGTGCTCCTGCTCTCCGAGATGCTGACCAACGTCCTGGTGCACACCGACACCGACGCCCTGCTGGTCGCCGAGGTCGCCGGGGAGCCCGGCGAACGGCGGATCCGGGTGGAGGTCACCGACAACGGCGACGACCTGCCGCACAAGCGCCGCCCGGGGGAGATGGCGTCCTCGGGCCGCGGCCTGATGCTGATCGAGCTGCTCGCCGACGCCTGGGGCGTCGCCCCGCGCGGCAAGGGCAAGAGCATCTGGTACGAGGTCTACGAGTCCGCGGCCCCGGAGGACGGCCCCGCCGACGGTGAGGCGGCGGCGTAGCGCTTCTGCAGCTCGTGGACGATCCCGAACGCCGCCGCGGTCAGCGGTACGGCGAGCAGCATCCCGAGGATGCCGGCCACCGACGCCCCTGCGGTCAGCGCCAGCAGCACGATCGCCGGGTGCATCTGCACGGTGCGGCTCTGGATCATGGGCTGGAGCACGTGCCCCTCCAGCACCTGCACGGCCACGACCACCCCGAGCGCCCAGAGCGCGATGGCGAACCCCCGGTCGGCCAGCGCGACCAGCACGGCGACGGTGCCGGAGATGAACGCCCCCAGGTAGGGGATGTAGGCGCCGACGAAGACGAGCGCGCCGAGGCCCACCGCGCCGGGGACGCGCAGGATCAGCAGCCCGACGGTGATGCAGAGCGCGTCGATGAGGGCGATCAGGGTGGTGCCCCGCATGAAGCCCTCGACGGCTCCGAAGGCGCGCCGGGCCATCGCCTCGACGGTGTCGGCGGCGCCGGGCGGCGCGAGGGCGCGCACCGTGCCGACGGCGCGGTCGGAGTCGCGCAGGAAGAAGAAGACCAGCAGGAGGGCGAGGACCGCCACGGCGATCATCTCGCCGACCACGCTGAGCCCGGTCACCACGCCGGAGGCGGCGGTGCCGCCGAACTTGCCCAGCAGCTCGCGGGCGTTGGACGCCATGTCCTCCAGCGAGGTGCCCGCCGCCCCGAAGTGGTCGGCGATGTCGCGCGCCGCGTTCCGGACCGAGGCGACGATCTGGTCGCCGGTCTCGATGAGGGCGGACACCACGATGTACAGGGCGCCGCCGACCACGGCGACGACGGCGACGCAGGTCAGCCCGGCCGCCAGCGAGCGCTGCACGTGGGCCTTGACCAGCCGCTTGTGCAGCGGTCTGAGCAGGGCGGTGCCGAGCAGCGCGAGCAGGGCCGGTGTCACCGCCGTGCGCAGCTCGACGCAGAGCCGGATCGCGACGTAGGCGACACCGCTGGCGAGCAGGATGACGGCGCACCAGGCGGCGAGCCGGCGGACCGGGCCGGGGAGCAGCTGCACGCCCCCAGCCGATCACGGCCCGGGCGGGCTGTCCTGTGCGGACCGCCCGCCCGGGTGACGCGGCGTCAGGCCTCCGGGCCCGCCTCGGACATGCCGTGCACGGCCGGCACGGTGCCGAGGCGGCCCTTCTGGAAGTCCTCGAAGGCCTGCATCAGCTCGTCCTTGGTGTTCATCACGAACGGGCCGTAGTGCGCCATCGGCTCCCGGATCGGCTGCCCGCCGAGCAGCACGACCTCCAGGTCGGGGGTGTGCGCGTCCTGCTTCTCGTCCGCGCGGACGGTCAGCGAGCCGCCGGCCCCGAAGACCGCCGTCTGCCCGAGGTGCACCGGACGCCGCTCGGCGCCCACCGAACCGCGGCCGGCCATCACGTAGGCCAGGCCGTTGAAGTCCTCGCGCCAGGGCAGGGTGACCTCGGCGCCCGGGGCGAGCGTGGCGTGGACCATGGTGATCGGGGTGTGCGTGATCCCGGGGCCCTCGTGGCCGTCCAGCTCGCCGGCGATGACGCGGAGCAGCGCGCCGCCGTCCGGGGAGGTGAGCAGCTGGACGGAGCCGCTGCGGATGTCCTGGTAGCGGGGGGCCATCATCTTGTCCCTGGCCGGCAGGTTCACCCACAGCTGGAGTCCGTGGAAGAGCCCGCCGGACATCACCAGCTGCTCCGGCGGCGCCTCGATGTGCAGCAGGCCCGAGCCCGCCGTCATCCACTGGGTGTCGCCGTTGGTGATGGTGCCGCCACCGCCCTGGCTGTCCTGGTGGTCGAAGATCCCGTCGATGTACCTCCTCGGGTACGCCCACTTTAGTTGAGCGTTGAACTTCTTGCCAGTCCGAACCACGAAAGCCCGGAGGGCATTCCCTCCGGGCTCGCTCAGCGGTGGCGACGGCGCGTGGCCGTCGGCGAAGCAATGGCGTCTAGCCATACATGCGGCGCATCGCGAAATCGACCATCTGTTCGACGGCCTTCGCGTCGAAGACCATCCGGTGCTCGCCCTCCATGTCCAGCACGAACCCGTAGCCGGTGGGCAGCAGGTCGATCACCTCGGCCCCGGTGATCACGAAGTACTTGGACTCCTTGCCCGCGTAGCGCCGCAGCTCCTTGAGGCCGGTGAACATCGGGATCACCGGCTGCTGGGTGTTGTGCAGCGCGAGGAACCCGGGGTTGTCGCCGCGCGGGCAGTAGACCTTCGAGGTGGCGAAGATCTGCTGGAAGTCCTCGGCGGACATCTGGCCGGTGGTGAAGGCGCGCACCGCGTCCGCGAGCGAGGGCGGGGACGGCTCGGGGTACAGCGGCGGCTGCTGCCCGTACCCGCCGCCCATGGGCTGCTGCGGCGGCGGGGCGTACTGCTGCTGCTGAGGACCCGCGGTCTGGTCGTAGCCGTACATGCCGCAAAGAGTAACGAGTAACGAGTCACAGATGACCCGCTCGGGGTTGCTTCTTATTACCGACGGGTAGCATCATCGGTAGCGAGGCTGAGCTACTGCTTGGTACGCGCAGTCGGTATGTGTACAGATGCGAGGATCCAGTGCCTCGCCGATCTCTCAACGGAGCCGTCGCCATGGGGCACTACAAGCCGAATCTCCGGGACATCGAGTTCAACCTCTTCGAGGTGCTCGGCCGTGACAAGGTTTACGGCACCGGCCCGTTCGCGGAGATGGACACCGACACCGCCAAGAGCGTCCTGGAGGAGCTGACCCGCCTCTCGGAGAACGAGCTGGCCGAGTCCTTCGCCGACGCCGACCGCAACCCGCCGGTCTTCGACCCGGAGACCAACACCGCACCGGTCCCGGCGTCCTTCAAGAAGAGCTACCAGGCCTTCATGGACTCCGAGTACTGGCGCCTGGGCCTGCCCGAGGAGATCGGCGGCACCACCGCGCCGCGCTCCCTGATCTGGGCCTACGCGGAGCTGATCCTCGGCGCCAACCCGGCCGTGTGGATGTACTCCTCGGGCCCGGCCTTCGCCGGCATCCTCTTCGAGGAGGGCAACGAGGTCCAGAAGCACATCGCCTCGTTCGCCGTCGAGAAGCAGTGGGGCTCCACCATGGTGCTCACCGAGCCGGACGCCGGCTCGGACGTCGGCGCCGGCCGCACCAAGGCGGTCCAGCAGGAGGACGGCTCCTGGCACATCGAGGGCGTCAAGCGCTTCATCACGTCCGGCGAGCACGACATGTCGGAGAACATCCTCCACTACGTCCTCGCCCGCCCCGAGGGCGCCGGTCCCGGCACCAAGGGCCTGTCCCTCTTCCTCGTCCCGAAGTACGAGTTCGACTTCGAGACCGGCGAGCTGGGCGCGCGCAACGGCGTCTACGCCACCAACGTCGAGCACAAGATGGGCCTGAAGGCCTCCAACACCTGCGAGATGACCTTCGGCGACCGCCACCCCGCCAAGGGCTGGCTGATCGGCGACAAGCACGAGGGCATCCGCCAGATGTTCCGCATCATCGAGTTCGCCCGCATGATGGTCGGCACGAAGGCGATCTCCACCCTGTCGACGGGCTACCTCAACGCGCTGGAGTACGCCAAGGAGCGCGTCCAGGGCCCCGACCTGGCGAACTTCATGGACAAGACCGCCCCCAAGGTCACCGTCACGCACCACCCGGACGTCCGCCGCTCCCTCATGACGCAGAAGGCGTACGCCGAGGGCATGCGCGCGCTGGTGATGTACACGGCGACCGTGCAGGACGAGATCCAGGTCAAGGAGGCCAACGGCGAGGACGCCTCGACCGAGCACGCCCTCAACGACCTGCTCCTGCCGATCGTCAAGGGCTACGGCTCGGAGAAGGCCTACGAGCAGCTCGCCCAGTCGCTGCAGACCTTCGGCGGCTCCGGGTTCCTCCAGGAGTACCCGATCGAGCAGTACATCCGCGACGCCAAGATCGACACCCTGTACGAGGGCACCACGGCGATCCAGGGCCAGGACTACTTCTTCCGGAAGATCGTCCGCAACCAGGGCGCCGCGCTGAACTCGCTCGCCGAGGACATCAAGAAGTTCCTGGCCCTCGCCACCGGCGGCGAGGAGCTGTCCGGCGCCCGCGAGCACCTGGCCAAGGCGGCCGTCGAGCTGGAGGCCATCGTCGGCCTGATGCTCACCGACCTCGCGGCCACCGAGCAGGACGTCAAGAACATCTACAAGGTCGGGCTGAACACCACCCGCCTGCTGCTCGCCTCCGGCGACGTGGTCGTCGGCTACCTGCTCCTCAAGGGCGCCGCGGTGGCCGCCGAGAAGCTGCCGACCGCCTCCGCCCGGGACAAGGCCTTCTACACCGGCAAGATCGCCGCCGCGAAGTTCTTCGCCGCGAACGTCCTGCCCGGCGTGACCATGGCCCGCAAGGTCGCCCAGGGAGTCGAGCTGGACCTGATGGAGCTGGACGAGGCCGCGTTCTAGCCCCTCCCGGCTCAGGGGCCCGCGTCTCCCCGGTCCGATCGGTACCGGGGAGTCCGGTCTCCACACTCCCCACACACCCTCACGAGGGCCCGCTCCCGGCAGACCGGGAGCGGGCTCTCGTACGTCGTTAAGGTGAACCCCATGAGCGCACCGTCCCGCTTCGACCGCGGCCACACCGACGACCTGATGACCTTCCTGGCGGCCAGCCCCACGCCGTACCACGCCGTGGCGAACGCCGCCGCGCGCCTGGAGAAGGCCGGCTTCCGGCAGGTCGCCGAGACGGACGCGTGGGACGGGTCCACCGGCGGCCGGTACGTCCTGCGCGGCGGCGCGCTCGTGGCCTGGTACGTGCCGGAGGGCGCCGCGGCCCACACGCCGTTCCGCATCGTCGGCGCGCACACCGACTCCCCGAACCTGCGGGTCAAGCCGCGCCCGGACAGCGGGGCGCACGGCTGGCGCCAGGTGGCCGTGGAGGTCTACGGCGGCCCGCTGATGAACTCCTGGCTCGACCGCGACCTGGGCCTGGCCGGCCGGCTCTCGCTGCGCGACGGATCGACCCGCCTGGTCAACGTCGACCGCCCGCTGCTGCGCGTCCCCCAGCTCGCCATCCACATGGACCGCAACGTGTCCGCGGAGGGCCTCAAGCTCGACAAGCAGCGCCACCTCCAGCCCGTCTGGGGCCTCGGCGACTCCGTGCACGACGGCGACCTCATCGCCTTCCTGGAGGAGGAGGCCGGCCTGGAGCGCGGCGAGGTCACCGGCTGGGACCTGATGACGCACTCCGTGGAGGCCCCCGCCTACCTGGGCCGGGACAACGAGCTGGTGGCCGGACCGCGCATGGACAACCTCCTGTCGGTGCACGCCGGTACGGCCGCGCTGGCCGCCGTCGCCGGCTCGGGCGCGGACCCGTCCTCCATCCCCGTGCTCGCCGCCTTCGACCACGAGGAGACCGGCTCCCAGTCGGACACCGGCGCCGACGGCCCGCTGCTCGGCAGCGTGCTGGAGCGCTCGGTGTTCGCGCGCGGCGGCTCGTACGAGGACCGGGCGCGCGCCTTCGCCGGCACCGTCTGCCTCTCCTCCGACACGGGCCACGCCGTCCACCCCAACTACGCCGAGCGGCACGACCCGACGCACCACCCGCGCGTCAACGGCGGTCCCCTCCTCAAGGTGAACGTCAACAACCGCTACGCCACCGACGGTTCGGGCCGCGCCGTCTTCGCCGCCGCCTGCGAGAAGGCCGACGTCCCCTTCCAGACCTTCGTCTCCAACAACTCCATGCCGTGCGGCACCACCATCGGCCCGATCACCGCGGCCCGGCACGGCATCAGCACCGTCGACATCGGCGTGGCGATCCTCTCGATGCACAGCGCCCGGGAGTTGTGCGGCGCCGACGACCCGCACCTGCTGGCCAACGCGCTCGTCGGGTTCCTGCGCCCGTAGCCCCGACGCGAGCCGAGGACGCGAACGGCACTCCACGGCATGGGGGTTGACGGCCGGGGTACCCGAACGGAACCGGATCGACCGGAAACCCGGACCCGACCGGCTCTACAGGGAGGCGACACTCATGGGCCTCGGCGGGTGCATCATCCTCATCGCCGTGGGAGCCATCCTCACGTTCGCGACCGACTGGGACATGCAGGGCGTCAACCTCGACCTGGTCGGGGTCATCTTCATGGTGGTCGGCCTGATCGGTGTCGCGACGTTCAGCAGCATCGCCCGGCGCAGGCGCGTCATGGTGCCGCCGACGACCCAGGTCGTCGAGGACCGCTCCCACCAGCCGCGCGACGGCTACAGCAACGGCTACGGCGCCTGACCGGCCGCACACACCGCGCGGGCGCACTCATCCTGTCGGCCTACCGGCCGCGTTCACCGGCGCCCGGCGGGGAAGCGGTCCGGACATGAGATTCCTCGTGTACGACCGGCTCCTCGGCATCGGTGACGACTACTGGATCGAGGACGACTCCGGCAACAAGGTCTACCTCGTCGACGGCAAGGCGATGCGGCTGCGGGACACCTGGGAGCTGAAGGACGCCCAGGGACGCGTGCTGATCGACATCCACCAGAAGATGTTCGCCCTGCGCGACACGATGGTGATCGAGCGGGCGGGCGAGCCCCTGGCCCGGATCAAGCGGAAACGTCTCTCCCTGCTGCGCAACCACTACCGCGTCGCCCTGGCCGACGGCACGGAGCTGGACGTCAGCGGCAAGATCCTCGACCGGGAGTTCGCTGTCGAGTACGACGGCGAACTGCTGGCGGTCGTCTCGCGCCGCTGGCTGACCCTCCGGGACACCTACGGCGTGGACGTCGTCCGCGACGACGCGGACCCCGCGCTGCTGATCGCGCTGGCGGTGTGCGTGATCCACCTGGCGGAGAAGGAGCGGGAGAAGAACGACGAGGACGACTGACCGGGGTGACCGGACGGGGACCGGCGGCGGCTACCGCGGCGCCGCCAGTCCCATCACCCGGTCCTTGAGCGCCGGGAACTGCTCCCGGGTCCGCGCCACCTTCGCCGGGTCGAACTCCACCGTCAGGACCTCCTCGCCGGCCCCCGCCTCCGCCAGCACCTCGCCCCAGGGGTCGACCACGATCGAGTGGCCGGCCTGCTCGACGCCGGCGTGGGTCCCGGCCGTTCCGCAGGCGAGGACGAACGCCTGGTTCTCCACCGCCCGCGCCCGGGCGAGCAGCGTCCAGTGGGCCCGGCGGCGCTCGGGCCAGCCCGCCGGGATCACCAGGGTCTCGGCGCCGTCGTCGGCCAGGGCGCGGAACAGCTCGGGGAAGCGCAGGTCGTAGCAGGTCGCCACGCCCACGGTGGTCTCCGGCAGACGGACCGTCACCGGCTCGCGCCCGGCGCCCATCAGCACGGCCTCGCCCTTGTCGAAGCCGAAGCGGTGGATCTTGCGGTACGAGGCGGCCAGGTCGCCGGAGGGGGAGAAGACGAGCGAGGTGTTGTAGAGCCGCCCGTCCGGGGCCCGCTCGGGAACGGACCCCGCGTGCAGCCACACACCCGCGTCGCTGGCCGCCTTGGCCATCGCCTCGTGCGTGGGACCGGCCAGGGGCTCGGCGTGGGCGTCGAAACCGTCGAAGGCGAAGGCACCGGTGGTCCACAGCTCCGGCAGCACCACGAGGTCGGCGCCGGACTGCTCCCGTACCAGAGCCGCCGCGCGCACGCGACGCGCTTCGGGCGATTCGTCCTCGTTCACGGCGATTTGAATCAAAGAGGCGCGCACACTACCACCGTCCTGGCATTCGAGCCGTCCACACGGGCCTACGATCGTCACACGAAAGCACTGCCGGGGTGCCGCACAGCAGCGTAACTTAGCGTGCTAAGACGCCCGCCGACCGCAGCCACCGCCCACTGGCACCGCCGCCACCGCCCGCCCGTGTACCGACCGCCGAGGGGTCCCGTTCCGTGAGTCTGCATCCCACCCTCCAGCCCTACGCCGACGCCTGGACTCACTCCATCGAGGCGATATCCGAGCTGGTCCAGCCGCTTGCGGAAGCAGAGTGGAACCGTCGCACCCCCTGCCCGGGCTGGTCGGTGCGGGACATCGTCTCCCACGTCCTGGGCCTGGACTCGGAGATGCTCGGCGACCCCCGTCCCATCCACACCCTGCCGCGCGACCTCTACCACGTCACCAACGACCACCAGCGCTACACCGAGATGCAGGTCGACGTCCGCCGCCACCACACGGCCCCCGAGATGACGTCCGAGCTGGAGTACATGATCATCCGGCGCAACCGCCAGCTGCGGAACGAGTCGCGGGACCCCGGCACGAAGGTGCGCGGCCCGCTCTCCACCGAGCTGACCCTGGAGGAGGCGATGCGCCGGCACGCCTTCAACGTGTGGGCGCACGAGCAGGACCTGCGCACGGCCCTCGGCCGCCCCGGCAACCTCGACTCCCCGGGCGCGCACGTCGCCCGCGACGTGCTCCTCGACGAGCTGCCGGCCGTCGTCGCCGAGCGCGCGGACGCCCCGCGCAGCTCCGCCGTCGTCTTCGACGTGCACGGCCCGGTCGAGTTCCTGCGCACCATCCGCGTCGACATCCAGGGCCGCGGCACTCTGGAGACGGCGCCCGCGCTCGGCCCCGCGGCGACGCTGACCATGGACTGGGAGACGTACTTCCGCCTGGCCTGCGGCCGCGTGAGCCTCCAGGCGTCGGCGGACCGCATCAAGACGGAGGGCGACCCGGACCTGACGGACGCGATCCTGCGCCACTTCACGGTGACACAGTAGGTTTCCAGCCCGTCCGGCGTTTGAGGACGAGGCCGTTCAGGCCGAAGCGGGGGTCTGGGGGCGGCAGCCCCCAGCCGGCCCGCACCCACGCCGGGTGCCTACACGGGAACGTGCACCGTCTCCACCCGACTGGCAACCAACCGCTCGCGCTCCCGCCGAGCCGCCCGCTTCCGCAGCCGCAGGATCTGCGTGATCCCGAGCACCTGCAACACGAACACCGACGAGAACGCGACGCCGTAGTCGTCCCCCGTCGCGTCCAGCAGCACCCCCACCGCGAACAGCGTGGTCATCGACGCCACGAAGCCCCCCATGTTCGTGATCCCGGACGCCGTGCCCTGCCGCTCCGGCGGATTGGCCGGCCGCGCGAAGTCGAAGCCGATCATCGACGCCGGCCCGCACGCCCCGAGCACCGTGCACAGCACGACCAGCAGCCACATCGGCGCGTGGTCGGCCGGGTAGGCCAGCGTCGCCGCCCACAGCAACGACGTCGCGCCCACCGTGCCGAGCGCCAGCGGCAGCCGCGCCGCGTGGTGCCGGGCGATGATCTGGCCGTAGACCAGGCCGACGGTCATGTTGGACAGCACGACGAGGGTGAGCAGCGTGCCGGCCGTGGCCTGGGTAAGACCCTGTGCCTCGACCAGGAACGGCATCCCCCACAGCAGCAGGAAGACCATCGCCGGGAACTGGGTGGTGAAGTGCACCCACAGTCCGAGCCGCGTCCCCGGCTCCCGCCAGGACAGCGCGATCTGCCGCCGTACGTACGCGGCCCCCTGATGCGGCATCGGCTCCGGCTCGTGCCCCTCGGGGTGGTCCTTCAGGAAGAGCAGCAGCAGGACGAAGACCACGACACCGGCGAGCGCGCTGCCCGCGAAGGCGGCCGTCCAGCCGAGGCCGTGCAGCAGCCGGGCCAGGACGAGCGTGGAGACCAGGTTCCCCGCCATGCCGACCAGCCCGGCGAGCTGGGCGACCATCGGCCCCCGGCGGGCCGGGAACCAGCGGGTGCCCAGCCGCAGCACGCTGATGAAGGTCATCGCGTCGCCGCAGCCCAGCAGCGCCCGCGAGGCGAGCGCCATCCCGTACGAGGGCGAGAAGGCGAAGCCCAGCTGTCCGGCCGTGAACAGCACCACGCCGATGCCCAGCACGCGCTTGGTGCCGAGCCGGTCCACCAGCAGTCCGACGGGTATCTGCATGCCCGCGTAGACCAGCAGCTGGAGGATGGAGAAGGTGGACAGGGCCGAGGCGTTGACGTGGAAGCGGTCGGCGGCGTCGAGACCCGCGACCCCCAGCGAGGTGCGGAAGATGACGGCGACGAAGTAGACCGAGACGCCGATGCCCCAGACGGCCATCGCGCGCCGGCCGCCCGGCGGATCGCCCGGCAGTGCGGGCCCGGCCGAGGTGGCCGTGCTCATCGGACCTCACCCCGCGCCAGGTTCGAGAACCAGCCCACGTGCCGGCCGACGACCTCGACCGCCGCCTCGGCGTCCCCGGCGCGCAGCGCGTCGAGGATCTCCTCGTGCTCGGTGAGGGTCTTGGCGATCCGGTCGGGGTGTGCGTGCATGACGGCGACGCCCATGCGCAGCTGGCGGTCGCGGAGCTGGTCGTAGAGGCGGGAGAGGATCTCGTTGCCGCCGCTGCGGACGATCTCGGCGTGGAAGCAGCGGTCGGTGACGGAGGCGGCGACGAAGTCCCCGGCGGCGGCCTGCTCCTTCTGCCGCGCCAGCAGCTCGGCCAGCCGGTCCACGAGCCCGGGCGGGGCGGGTACGGCCTTGCGCGCCGCGTGCTCCTCGACCAGCAGCCGGGTCTCCACCACGTCCGCGATCTCCTGGGCGGAGACGGGCAGGACCAGGGCGCCCTTCTTCGGGTAGAGCCGGATCAGGCCCTCGGCCTCCAGCCGCAGCAGGGCCTCGCGCACCGGGGTGCGGGAGACGCCGACGGCCTCGGCCAGCTCGCCCTCGGTGAGCAGCGTCCCGCCCTCGTAGCGGCGCTCCAGGACGCCCTGCTTGACGTGGGTGTAGACGCGGTCCGCCGCGGGGGGTTGCCTCACTGCCGTGGTCATGCCGACAGGATAGATACAACAGGTACGCAAGAGGGGCCGGGTCCAGCATGCGGACGTCCGGCCGCCCGTCACCACCTATCAGGGGAATCCCTCACCACACCCCTGCCGCGGTACAACCTTCCGTGCTATTCACGAGTCGCACAGTCGCGGCCCGAGCCGCACCGACCACAACGTGGCCGCGACGCAGGGGAATTCACCACAATCGGGGTACTCAACTTGATAAACACCATTTCGGGCATCCGCTCCCGCGGAGCCGTCGCCGCCGCCCTGACCGGCGGCATGGTCCTCGCGGCCGGCGTCCTCTCCTCCGCACCCGCGCAGGCCGCCGGTCCCGCGTACCAGGCGAGCGGCGTGCGCGCGCAGCTCGCCGCGACGTCGTACAAGGCCAACGGCGTGCGCGCCGCGGCGCCCGCGCCCTCGATCGCCGCCAAGGGCGGCTTCGTGATGAACGACGCGAACGGCGCCTCGCTCTACACCAAGGCCGCCGACACCAAGCGCTCCACCGGCTCCACGACCAAGATCATGACGGCCAAGGTGGTGCTGGCGCAGCCGAACCTGAACCTGGACGCCAAGGTCACGGTCCAGATGGCGTACAGCGACTACATCGTGTCGAAGAACGCCTCCTCGGCCCGCCTGATCGTCGGCGACAAGGTGACGGTCCGGCAGCTGCTCTACGGGCTGATGCTGCCCTCGGGCTGCGACGCCGCGTACGCGCTGGCCGACAAGTTCGGCACGGGCACGACGCGGGCGGCCCGGGTGAAGTCGTTCATCGGCAAGATGAACTCCACCGCCAAGAGCCTCGGCCTGAAGAACACGCACTTCGACTCGTTCGACGGCATCGGCAACGGCCAGAACTACTCCACGCCGCGCGATCTGACGAAGCTCGCGAGCAACGCGATGAAGAGCTCGACCTTCCGCACGATCGTCAAGACCAAGAAGTACACGGCGAAGACGGTCACCAAGACGGGCGGCACCCGCACGATGGCCGCCTGGACCAACACCAACACGCTGCTCGGCAGTTACAGCGGAGCGATCGGCGTGAAGACGGGCTCGGGCCCGGAGGCCAAGTACTGCCTGGTCTTCGCCGCGACCCGAGGCGGCAAGACGGTCATCGGCACGGTGCTGGCGTCCACGTCCTCGACCCAGCGGGCGACCGACGCCACGAAGCTCATGAACTACGGCTTCGGCAGGCTCTGACCGGACGCGACGGCCTGCGGACGGAGCCGCGCGTCCCCCGCGAGGGGGCGCGCGGCTCCGTCCTGTGCGGCTACGCCCAGGTCATCAGGCGCTTCGGCTGCTCCAGGACCGCCGCCACGTCGGCGAGGACCTTGGAGCCCAGCTCGCCGTCGACCAGGCGGTGGTCGAAGCTCAGCGCCAGCGTGGTCACCTGACGCGGCTTCACCTTGCCCTTGTGCACCCACGGCTGGAGCTTGATCGCGCCGACCGCGAGGATCGCGGACTCACCGGGGTTGAGGATCGGCGTGCCGGTGTCGACGCCGAAGACGCCGACGTTGGTGATGGTCACCGTGCCGCCCTGCATGGCGGCCGGGGAGGTCTTGCCCTCCCGGGCCGTCGAGACCAGCTCGCCGAGGGACCCGGCCAGCTGGGGCAGCGTCTGGGCGTGCGCGTCCTTGATGTTCGGGACGATCAGGCCGCGGGGCGTCGCGGCGGCGATGCCCAGGTTCACGTAGTGCTTGACCACGATCTCCTGCGCCGCCTCGTCCCAGGAGGCGTTGACGTCCGGGTTGCGCCGGATCGCGACCAGCAGGGCCTTGGCGATCAGCAGGAGCGGGTTCACCCGCAGGCCCGCGAACTCCTTGTCCTGCTTCAGCTCCTCGACCAGCTTCATGGTGCGCGTCACGTCGACCGTCACGAACTCGGTGACGTGCGGCGCGGTGAACGCCGAACCGACCATCGCCGCCGCCGTGGCCTTGCGGACGCCCTTGACCGGGACGCGGGTCTCGCGCGCCGTGTCGTAGGACGCCGGTGCCGCCGGGGCCGGGGCGGGCGTGACGGCCGCGGGGGCCGCCGGCTGCTCCGGGGCCCGGTCGGAGGCGACGGCCGCGTGCACGTCCTCGCGCGTGATGACGCCGTCCGGTCCCGAGGGCACCACGGTCGCCAGGTCGACGCCGAGGTCCTTGGCCAGCTTGCGCACCGGCGGCTTGGCCAGCGGGCGCTCGCCCGGGGCCGGCGCGGGGGCCGGACCGTGGCCGTTCATCTCGGCCTGGATCGCGGCGGCCGCCGGGGCGGCCTGCGGGTCCGGGGTCTGCGTGACCTTGCGGGGGCGGCGGCGGGTCGCGGAGGTGGACACCCCGTACCCGACCAGGACCGGCTGGCGGCCCTCCGGCTTCTTCTCCTCGGCCTCGGCCGGGGCGGGGGCGGCCTCCTGCGCGGGGGCCTCCGCCGCGGCGCCGCCCACGGCCACCGCGATGATCGACGTGCCCACGTCGACGGTGGTGCCCTCGGGGAAGTGCAGCTCGCGGACCACGCCGTCGTAGGGGATGGGCAGCTCGACGGCGGCCTTGGCCGTCTCGACCTCGCACACCACCTGGCCGTCGGTGACCGTGTCACCCGGCTGGACATACCACTTGAGGATCTCGGCCTCGGTGAGTCCCTCGCCCACGTCGGGCATCTTGAACTCGCGTACGGACCCTTCGGTCATCGTCGTCACGACCCTCTCCTCAGTACGCCAGCGAGCGGTCGACGGCATCCAGCACCCGGTCCAGGTCGGGCAGGTACTCCTCCTCCAGACGCGCCGGCGGGTACGGGGCGTGGTAGCCGCCGACCCTCAGCACCGGGGCCTCCAGGTGGTAGAAGCAGCGCTCCGTGATCCGGGCGGCGATCTCCGCGCCCGAGCCGAGGAACACCGGCGCCTCGTGGACCACGACCAGGCGGCGGGTCTTCTCCACCGACGCCTGGATGGTGTCGAAGTCGACCGGGGACATGGACCGCAGGTCCACGACCTCCAGGGACCTGCCCTCCTCGGCGGCCGCGTCGGCGACCTCCTGGCAGAGCTTCACCATCGGCCCGTACGCCGCCAGCGTGAGGTCGGCGCCCTCGCGCACCACCCGCGCGGTGTGCAGCGGGCCCGGGATGGCCTCCCGGTTGACCTCGGCCTTGTCCCAGTAGCGGCGCTTGGGCTCGAAGTAGATCACCGGGTCGTCGCTCTGGATGGCCTGCTGCATCATCCAGTAGGCGTCCTCCGCGTTCGACGGGGAGACCACCTTCAGGCCCGCCACGTGCGCGAACAGCGTCTCCGGGGACTCGGAGTGGTGCTCGACCGCGCCGATGCCGCCGCCGTAGGGGATGCGGATGACGACCGGCATCTTGACCTTGCCCAGCGAGCGCGCGTGCATCTTGGCGAGCTGGGTGACGATCTGGTCGTACGCCGGGAAGACGAAACCGTCGAACTGGATCTCCACCACCGGGCGGTAGCCGCGCAGGGCCAGGCCGATGGCCGTGCCCACGATGCCGGACTCCGCCAGCGGGGTGTCGATGACCCGCTCCTCGCCGAAGTCCTTCTGGAGACCGTCGGTCACCCGGAAGACACCGCCGAGCTTGCCGACGTCCTCGCCCATGATGAGCACCTTGGGGTCGGACTCCAGTGCGCGGCGCAGCGACTCATTGATCGCCTTGGCCAGCGCCATCTTCTCCGCTGCCATGTCAGACCCCCTCTGCCTCGGCGAACGACGCCTGGTAGGCGGCGAACTGGGCTCGCTCCTCGTCGACGAGCGCGTGCCCGTCCGCGTACACGTTCTCGAAGATGGCGAACCGGTCCGGGTCGGGCATGGCACGGACCACCTCGCGCACCCGCTTGCCCAACGCCTCGCTCTCCGACTCCAGTTCCCCGAAGAATCCCTCGTCCGCGTGGTTTTCGGCCTCCAGGAAGCGGCGCAGGCGCAGGATCGGGTCCTTCGCCTCCCAGGCGGCGCGCTCGTCGTCGTGCCGGTAGCGGGACGGGTCGTCCGAGGTGGTGTGGGCGCCCATGCGGTACGTGTACGCCTCGATCAGCGCGGGTCCCTCGCCGCGCCGCGCCCGCTCCAGCGCCCAGCGGGTGACCGCGAGGACGGCCAGCGCGTCGTTGCCGTCGACGCGGACGCCGGGGAAGCCGAAGCCCTGGGCGCGCTGGTAGAGCGGCACCCGGGTCTGCTTCTCGTTGGACTCGGAGATCGCCCACTGGTTGTTCTGGCAGAAGAACACCACCGGCGCGTTGTAGACGGCGGCGAAGTTGAACGCCTCGCTGACGTCGCCCTGGCTGGAGGCGCCGTCGCCGAAGTAGGCGATCACGGCGGAGTCCGCGCCGTCCTTGGTGATGCCCATCGCGTAGCCCGTGGCGTGCAGCGCCTGCGAGCCGATCACGATGGTGTACAGGTGGAAGTTGTTGCTGTTGGGGTCCCAGCCGCCGTTGTTCACGCCGCGGAACATGCCGAGGAGGTTGGTCGGGTCGACCCCGCGGCACCAGGCGACGCCGTGCTCGCGGTAGGTCGGGAAGACGTAGTCGTCCTCGCGGGTGGCCCGGCCGGAGCCGATCTGGGCGGCCTCCTGGCCGAGCAGCGAGGCCCACAGGCCCAGCTCGCCCTGGCGCTGGAGGGCGGTGGCCTCGGCGTCGAAGCGCCGGGTGAGCACCATGTCGCGGTAGAGGCCGCGCAGCTCGTCGGGGGTGATGCCGTCGACGAACGAGGCGTACTCGGCGTAGGGCGAGTTCTTCGCCGTCCCGACGCGCTCGCCCTCGGGGGTGAGCAGCTGCACCAGCTCCGTCTCGGGGGCCTTGTTCGCAGCGGTGCGGGTGGTGCGAGTGGTGCGTGTGGTGCGCTTGGCGCCGGTGGTGTCGGCTTTGGTGCCGGTGGTGCCGGCCGCCTTGCTTCCGGCGCTGCGTCGCGGCTTGCGCGCGGCAGTGCTCTCGGTCACGTGTGCTCCTCCGTCGGTCCGGCCCCCGGGTTCGCCGGAAGCCAGTGCGGCTCACCTGTGTCCCGGCGGTCGCACAAGGGTGGGTGCGGCCCGGTCGGGGGACAGGCGTGACAGGTGCCCCGGCGAGCGCCCTGCGAACAGCACGTTACCCAGTGCTCCACATATCTGTGAAACCCCTCCTGACCTGCGTTTTTACTCGGATTTCCAAGTAAATCGGCAAAGTCCGGAAGTTGTCCTGGTCACAGCCTCGCAGGGGGCCGGAACAACGGCACGTTATCCCGGGCACCCCGGGCACGGGAAGAGCCGGTGTGTGACACTGACCGCGTGCGCGAAGACGGAAAAATCCGGGTATTCCTCCTCGACGACCACGAGGTGGTGCGCCGCGGGGTGCACGATCTGCTCTCCGGCGAGGCCGACATCGAGGTGGTCGGCGAGGCCGGCACGGTGGCCGGCGCGGCCGCCCGGGTGATGGCCACCCGCCCCGACGTCGCGGTGCTGGACGTGCGGCTGCCCGACGGCAGCGGGGTCGAGGTGTGCCGCGACATCCGCTCCCGGGACGAGTCCGTGCGCTGCCTCATGCTGACCTCCTTCGCCGACGACGAGGCCCTCTTCGACGCGATCATGGCGGGTGCCTCCGGGTACGTCCTCAAGGACATCCGGGGCGCCGAGCTGCTGAGCGCCGTACGCGGGGTGGCGGCCGGCAAGTCGCTGCTCGACCCGGCGGCCACCGCCCGGGTGCTGGCGCGGCTGCGCGACGGAGGCGCCAAGCCCGACGACCGGCTGGCCCGCCTGACCGACCAGGAGCGCCGCATCCTGGAGCTGATCGGCGAGGGCCTGACCAACCGCGCGATCGGCGAGCGGCTGCACCTCGCGGAGAAGACGATCAAGAACTACGTGTCGAGCCTGCTGGCCAAGCTCGGGATGCAGCGGCGTTCCCAGGCGGCGGCCTTCGTGGCCCGGCTGGACGCGGAGAGCCGCTGAGCGGCCCCGACCGGGACTTACGTCCCGTCCGGCCGGGGGCGGGCGACCCTGTCGCCGCCCGGTTGCGCTCGCGCACAGTGAGTACATGCCCACCGACGCACAGCACGCCGTAGGCCTGCTCGCCCGCACCGCCTACGGCCGCGCCGCCACGACCATGCGCGCCCTGCCCTTCCTCGCCTTCGCGCGCCACATCGTGGCCGACGCCCGGGTCCTGCTGCGCATGCCCAGGAGCTGTGGCTACCACCAGGTCTGCGCCGGGAGCGTCGTCGCGTACGGCGCCGACAACCTGGCCACCGCCGGGCCCGGCGAGAGCCTGTGGACGGTGCAGGTGGTGGGCCGGTGCGAGACGCACGAGCCGAGCGCGGCCGAGGTCGAGCGGTTCGGCCCGGCGCCGCGCCGGGTCGGCGGCGCGCCGTTCGACCCGGTCTACCTGCGGATCGAGCCGGAGTTCGGCTCGGTGCACGTCGCGGAGGACCTGGCCGCCGCCGCGGCGCTGTGAGCCCGCGGCGGCCCGGTCAGCCGTCGCCCTGCTGTGATCAGCCGTCGCTGCCGTCGTCGCCGCCCGGAGCGCCGGTCCCGCCGCCGCCCTCCGTGCCGCCCGTCGGACCGCCGGTCGGGTCGCTCGTCGGCCCGGTCGGGTCGCCCGTGGGCGTCGTCGGATCGCCGGTCGGGTCACCGGTCGGATCGCCGGTGGGGTCGCCGGTCGGCTCCTCGGTCTGGCTCTGCGAGGGCGTGTACGAGGGGGTGTACGACGGCGTCCAACCGCCGTCGCCGGTGCCGCCCCCGCCGTTGCCCTGCTCCGTGCCCGGGTCGGTGGTCTCCTGCGTCTCCTCGTCGCTGGGCGAGGGGCTGGGCGACTCGCCGCCGGTGCTCTCCGACGTGCTGGCGGACGGGCTCTTGTCGGTCTCGGGACCGCCCTTGCCGCCGTCGCCGTTGTTCAGCGCGAGCGCGACGCCGGCCGCGATGGCGATGACCGCGAGGACGGCCAGTATCCAGAGCTTGCCGCGGCCGCTGCCCTTGTTGCCGCTGCCCTCGAAGCCGCCGTCGTCGCCCCCGCCGTAGCGGCCGGGCAGGATCGGCTGCGGGATCTGGGCGGTGCCCGGACCGTGGTCGGAGTGCGGCATCACCGAGGTGCCCGCGAGACCGGCCGCCGGCGTGTGCCGGCCGTCGTGCGCGGTGACCGGGCCGGTGTTCCAGGTGCCGGTGTGGCCACCCTGCTCGTAGAGCATCTGCAGCCCGTACTGGACCAGGCCGCGCATCTCCTCGGCGGTCTGGAAGCGGTCGTCGGGCTCCTTGGCCAGGGAGCGCATCACGAGGCCGTCCAGCTCCGGCGGGGTCGCGTCGGAGACCTCGGACGGGGGCGTCGGGATGTCCTGGACGTGCTGGTAGACCACCGAGAGCGGGGTCTCGCCGGTGAACGGCGGGCGCAGCGCTAGCAGTTCGTAGAGCAGGCAGCCCGTCGCGTACAGGTCGGAGCGGTGGTCGACGGCCTTGCCGAGGGCCTGCTCCGGGGAGAGGTACTGCGGGGTGCCCATGACCATGCCGGTCTGCGTCATCGTCGTGGACGCGCCGTGCAGGGCGCGGGCGATGCCGAAGTCCATCACCTTGACCGCGCCGTTGTTGGTGATGATGACGTTGGCCGGCTTGATGTCGCGGTGCACGATGCCGTGCTGGTGCGAGTAGGCGAGGGCCTCCAGGACGCCGGAGACGATGATCAGCGCCTGCTCGGGGCCGGGCGCCTCGGCGTTCAGGAGGAGGTCGCGGATGGTGCGGCCCTCGACGATCTCCATCACGATGTACGGCACGGACTGGCCGCCGACGAAGTCCTCGCCGGAGTCGTACACGGCGACGATCGCGTGGTGGTTGAGACCGGCCACCGACTGGGCCTCGCGCGTGAAGCGCGCCTTGGAGACCGGGTCCTCGGCCAGGTCGGCGCGGAGCAGCTTGACGGCCACGGTGCGGCCCAGGCGGACGTCCTCGGCGGCGAACACCTCGGCCATGCCGCCCCGGCCGAGTCTGCGGGTCAGCCGGTACCGGCCGTCGCCGACCAGGCCGCCGTTGCCCCAGGTCTCCGGCGCGTCAGCCATACCGCCGCCATTCGCCTCGGGATCGGACGGGCCCTGGGCGCGCTGCTGCTGTGCCATCAGTCCTCGCCGTCGTTTCTGCCCGCGGTGCGCGCGGTGTTGTTACGGTCTCCGTCGGCCACGCTACAGCCTCCACGGCGGCCTCCGGTCCGGGATGGGGGGCCGGGACCGGACATGAGACGGACCGGTCATGAAACCCTGGTTCCGTACTGTCGTGCAAATTCTGTGTACCGGCGGTACGGCGGCTGTAACGCTTCCGCGACGCTTCTTTCGCGTACGGTCACGGAACGGGCACCGCGCTTGACGTGTCAGTGCCCTCGGGCAGACTTGGCCGGGAATCGCACTTTCGATCACGAGCGCGCGTGCCGCTGCCACCGGCGCCGCGGCGCCTATGGGGGACGCAGAATCATGAGCCAGGACGCCGGACAGGGCCGGTACGCGGGGCGCGCGCTCGCCGGCGGCCGCTACCAGCTGCGCGACTTGCTCGGCGAGGGCGGCATGGCCTCCGTGCACCTGGCGTACGACTCGGTCCTCGACCGCCAGGTCGCGATCAAGACGCTCCACACCGAGCTGGGCCGGGAGCAGGCCTTCCGCGAGCGTTTCCGCCGCGAGGCCCAGGCCGTGGCCAAGCTCACGCACACCAACATCGTCTCCGTCTTCGACACCGGCGAGGACGAGCTGGACTCCATGACGACGCCGTACATCGTCATGGAGTACGTCGAGGGCCGCCCGCTGGGCTCGGTGCTCGACGAGGACGTCCGGCAGCAGGGCGCGATGCCCGCCGACAAGGCGCTGAAGATCACCGCGGACGTGCTGGCGGCCCTGGAGATCAGCCACGAGATGGGCCTGGTCCACCGCGACATCAAGCCGGGCAACGTGATGATGACCAAGCGCGGCGTGGTCAAGGTCATGGACTTCGGCATCGCCCGCGCCATGCAGTCCGGCGTCACCTCGATGACGCAGACCGGCATGGTGGTCGGCACCCCGCAGTACCTCTCCCCCGAGCAGGCCCTCGGCCGCGGCGTGGACGCCCGCTCCGACCTGTACTCGGTCGGCATCATGCTGTTCCAACTGGTCACCGGGCGGCTGCCGTTCGACGCCGACTCGCCGCTGGCCATCGCGTACGCGCACGTGCAGGAGGAGCCGGTGGCTCCGTCCTCGGTCAACCGGTCGCTGCCCCCGGCGGTGGACGCGCTGGTGGCCCGCGCCCTGAAGAAGAACCCGAACGAACGCTTCCCGAGCGCCGAGGCCATGCGGGACGAGTGCCTGCGGGTGGCGCAGTCCTTCCACGCGGCCCCGCCGAGCATCGTGCCCGGCGCCGCCGCGGCGAGCGGCGCGGGTGTCGGCTCGGCGGTCTTCCCGCCGGTCGACCAGGCGGCCCCGGCGCCCACCGGGCCCGTCCAGACCCCGTACCAGCCGACGCCGGCCCCGAACCCGTACGGCACCCCGGCACCCGGCCCGCACTCGCCCGCCTACGGCTACCCGCAGCAGGGCGGCTACCAGACGGCGGCGCCCTACGGGCAGCACGGGCACGGGCAGCACGGGCAGCAGGGCGCGTCCACGCCGCCGCCGTACAACCTGACGCCCTCGGCCCCGGCCTCCGGCGGCGGTGGCAGGAACAACAAGCCGGTGATCATCGGCTCGATCGTGGTCGCCGTCCTCGCCGTCGGCGGACTGGTCGCCGCGCTGCTGATGAACGGCGGCGGCGGTGACGACCCCGAGGCCGGAAACTCCCCCAGCGCCTCGGCTTCGACGGAGAAGGCGGCGGGCTACCGCGGGCCGGACAAGACGAAGATCATCGAGAAGGACGAGTGCACCGAGCCGGAGGAGTCGTACAACGACCCCGACAAGATCAAGGTGCCGGACTTCACGTTCAAGTACATCGGCTCGGTCAAGGAGTGCTTCAACGCCGCGGGCTGGCGGATGAAGGTCGTGAACGTCGACGAGAACACGTACGGCGAAGGCTCGATCCGGGACCAGTTCCCGGCGGCCGGCACGGACGTGGACCCGGAGGACATGCCGGAGATCCAGCTCAAGGTCTCGACGGGCAACCCGGCCTCCGAGTGAGCGCCTGAGACGCGCGAAGGGCCCGGCAGCCAAGGCTGCCGGGCCCTTCGTCCTTTCCGGACCACCGGACCTCCGGACTACCGGACCACCGGACTAGAGGTAGGGGCCGCCCGAGCGGCCGCCCGGCTGCGGGGGCTCCTCGCCCTCCGGGACGACACCCGGCGGCAGGGCGCGGCGCATCTGCTCCAGCTGGGCCCGCGCGGCCATCTGCTGGGCGAACAGCGTGGTCTGGATGCCGTGGAACAGGCCCTCCAGCCAGCCGACCAGCTGCGCCTGCGCGATCCGCAGCTCCGCGTCGGTCGGGGTCGCGCCGTCCGTGAACGGCAGCGAAAGCCGCTCCAGCTCCTCGACCAGCTCCGGGGCCAGCCCGTCCTCCAGCTCCTTCACCGAGCTGGCGTGGATCTGCTTGAGCCGGGCGCGGCTCGCCTCGTCCAGGGGCGCGACCCGCACCTCCTCCAGCAGCTGCTTGATCATGCTGCCGATCCGCATGACCTTGGCGGGCTGCTCCACCTGCTCGGTCACCGGGACCTCCCGGGAGTCGTCGTCCCCGCCGCCGCCCAGCGCCATACCGTCCTGGCCGACGACCAGGATCTGGGGGTTCTCCGGCGACCTGTCGTTCCTCGGCATCTCCATGCAGCCATTGTCGCGCACCCGTGCGGCCCGGACGGGTGGTGCCCCCTCCCGGAGGTGCCGCGGCGCGTTCGGCGGCGCCCGGAATGCCGGAACAGGCGCCCGGTGTGAGGCTTGTTCCGTCGATTTTCCACGACTGGGTACACCGGGAGGGGGTCACGGACGTGACTCCATGGCTGCGCACACTGCGGGCGACGGGACTGGTGGGGGCACTGGGGGTCGGCACGCTGGTGTCGCCGTACGGGGCGGGGGCGGTGCACGCCGCCGGGCCCGCCGCGGTGGGGGCCGCTCTGGCGCCGTCGCCCTCCGGACCGGGCCACGGAGCGGTGCCGGGGGCGGCGCCCGCCCGCCCGGACGACGCCGGCGGTCAGGACGGTCGGGGAGGTCACGAGCGTCCGGGACAGGCCGGCGGCCACGAACGCCCCGGCCGTCCGGAGCGTCCGGGGCGTCCGGACGCCGGGCCCGCGGCACCCTCCGCCGCGCACTCCCGGCCTGGGGACGGCAGGGAGCACGGCTCGGCGAAGCCAGGGGGTCCCGCCTCCCCCTCGGCGCCCGGCCGCTCGGCGGCCGCCTCGGCGCCGGACGCCTCGGGCACCCCGGACGGTGCGGACACCTCGGGCACCTCACCCACCTCACGGGCCGAGCCGTCGCGGGCGGGGAGCGTGCCGGGCGAGGGCAGGCAGCGGCCGGGGCGGGCCGAGGAGCGCGGCCCGGGCGAGGACCGCGCCGACCAGGACGTCGCCGGGACGCGGGGCGACGGCGACGGCCCCGTCGAGGACCCGGCCACCGCGCGGCCGCCCGGGGAGGCCGCCCTGGTGCCTTCCGCCACCCCGTCCCCGGCCCGGTCCGGGGACGGGACGCGCACCGCCGCCGACGGGCCCGTGCCGCGGGTGCTCCCCCTGGGCAGCGGACTGGTCCTCATCGGCCTCGGCCTCGCCATGGCCTTCGTGGGCCTGCGCCTGCGCCGGGCGTAGGCGCAGGGGCGCGTATGGGGCTGCCGGGAGCGTCAGGCTCCGGTGACCAGCAGCACCTTGCCGATGTGCCCGCTCTCCTCCACCACCCGGTGGCCGCCGGCCGCGTCGCTCATCGGGAGTTCGCGGTCGACGACCGGGCGGACGTGCCCGCCGGCGAACAGCGGCCACACGTGCTCGCGCACGGCGGCGACGATGGCGGCCTTCTCCTCCGGCGGCCGGGCCCGCAGCGAGGTCGCGCTCACGGCGGCGCGCTTGCCGAGCAGCGTGCCGATGTCCAGCTCGCCCTTCCGGCCGCCCTGCATGCCGATGATCGCGAGCCGGCCGTTCACCGCGAGGGCCCGCACGTTCCGGTCGAGGTACTTGGCACCCATGTTGTCGAGGATCACGTCGGCGCCCGCACCGCCCGTCGCGTCCTTCAGCTCGGCGACGAAGTCCTGCTCGCGGTAGTTGACCAGGATGTCGGCGCCCAGCTCGGCGCAGCGCTCCAGCTTCTCCGGCGTGCCCGCCGTCACGGCGATGCGCGCGCCGACCGCCTTGGCGAGCTGGATCGCCATGGTGCCGATGCCGCTGGAACCGCCGTGCACGAGGAGGGTCTCGCCGGGGCGCAGGTGGGCGACCATGAAGACGTTCGACCAGACCGTGCAGACCACCTCGGGCAGCGCCGCCGCCTCCTTGAGGCCGACCCCCGCGGGCACCGGCAGCAGCTGGCCGGCCGGGACGACGGCCTTCTCGGCGTAGCCGCCGCCCGAGAGCAGGGCGCACACCTCGTCGCCGACGGCCCAGCCGGACACGCCGGGTCCGAGCGCGGCGATCCGCCCGGAACACTCCAGGCCGGGGTACGGGGAGGCGCCGGGCGGGGGGTCGTAGAAGCCCTGGCGCTGCATGATGTCGGCGCGGTTGACGGCACTGGCCGCCACCTCGACCAGGACCTCGCCGTCGCCGGGCACCGGGTCGGGGACCTCGGCCCAGACCAGCGCCTCGGGGCCTCCGGGTTCGGAAATCGTGATCGCATGCATGGGGGCGACGCTACTCCTGCGGCCCCCTGCCTCAGTCCCCCGACGGACCCCCTTGCGACTTTGGGACCGTCCTCGCGGAAATCCCTTCGCGCGACCGATGAGTTTGCGCGACGGTAAAGGTCTCCCCATGCGTAGCCCAAGAAGGCGGAAGGACCACCAGCATGAGCACGCACACGTCCGACCCCGCGATCGAGACCGCGGGACTGGTGAAGACGTTCGGTGACACCCGGGCCGTGGACGGGGTGGACCTCTCGGTACCCGCCGGCACGGTCTACGGAGTCCTCGGCCCGAACGGCGCGGGCAAGACCACCACGGTGAAGATGCTCGCGACCCTGCTGCGGCCGGACGCCGGCGAGGCCCGGGTCTTCGGCCGCGACGTCGTACGCGAGGCGGACGAGGTGCGGAGCCGGGTGAGCCTGACCGGTCAGTACGCCTCCGTGGACGAGGACCTCACCGGCACGGAGAACCTGGTCCTGCTGGGCCGGCTCCTCGGTCACGGCAAGGCGGCCGCGCGGGAGCGGGGCGAGCAGCTGCTGGCCGCCTTCGGACTGACGGACGCCGCCGCCAAGCAGGTCAAGCACTACTCGGGCGGCATGCGGCGGCGCATCGACATCGCCGCGTCCATTCTCAACACCCCCGACCTGCTCTTCCTCGACGAGCCCACCACCGGACTCGACCCGCGCAGCCGCAACCAGGTGTGGGACATCGTGCGCGCGGTCGTCGCCCAGGGCACCACCGTGCTGCTCACCACGCAGTACCTGGACGAGGCCGACCAGCTGGCGTCCCGGATCGCGGTGATCGACAAGGGCAAGGTGATCGCCGAGGGCACCAAGGGCGAGCTGAAGGCGTCCGTCGGCGCCGGTTCCGTCCATCTGCGGCTGCGGGACGCCGAGGAGCGCCCGGAGGCCGAGCGGCTGCTGCGGAACCTGCTGGTCGCCGAGGTGCAGCCGGATCCCGACCCGGTCGCGCTGAGCGCGCGCCTCGCCGCGGCGTCCGGCGACACGGCCGCGGACCAGGCCGCCAAGGCGCTCGGCGAGCTGGCCCGGGCCGGCATCACCGTCGACAGCTTCTCCCTGGGACAGCCCAGCCTCGACGAGGTCTTCCTGGCCCTGACCGGCCACGACACCGGCCAGAGCACCGGCTCCGGCACCGGCACTGACAAGAAGGACGAGGTGGCGGCATGAGCACGGCCACGACCCCCGAGAGCAGGGAACTGACCCCGGTCAGCGCCGACTCCCTGGCGGCGCTGCTGGTGGCCAAGGAGCGTCCGCCCCGGCCCAGCGCCCTGTCCACGTCGGTGACCTTCGGCTGGCGCGCGATCCTCAAGATCAAGCACGTGCCGGAGCAGCTCTTCGACGTCACCGCGTTCCCGATCATGAACCTGCTGATGTTCACGTACCTCTTCGGCGGTGCGCTGGCGGGCTCGCCCGGTGACTACATCCAGTTCGTCCTGCCGGGCATCCTCGTGATGTCGGTCGTGATGATCACGATGTACACGGGCATCTCGGTGAACGTCGACATCGAGAAGGGCGTCTTCGACCGCTTCCGCTCGCTGCCGATCTGGCGCCCCTCGGCGATGGTCGGCTACCTGCTCGGCGACGCCCTGCGGTACACCATCGCCTCCGTCGTGATGCTGGCGGTCGGTCTGCTGCTCGGCTACCGGCCCGACGGCGGGTTCGTCGGCGTGGTGGCCGGCATCGCGCTGCTGCTGGTCTTCTCGTTCGCCTTCTCGTGGATCTGGACCATGTTCGGGCTGATGATGCGCACCGAGAAGTCGGTGATGAGCGTCAGCATGATGGTGATCTTCCCGCTCACCTTCCTGTCCAACGTCTTCGTCGACCCGAAGACCATGCCGGGCTGGCTGCAGGCCTTCGTCAACAACAGCCCGATCACCCACCTGGCGTCCGCGGTGCGCGGTCTGATGGCGGGTGAGTGGCCGGGCGTCGAGATCGCCTGGACGCTGGGCTGGGCGGGCGTGCTGCTGCTGGTCTTCGGCCCGGTCACGATGCGGCTCTACAACCGCAAGTAGCGGGTCCGCGATCGCGGAGGCCGCGTCAGTCGCGGGGCAGCGGGCGGGCGTCGGGCGCCACCTGGGTGGTCGGCGTCGCCCGCACGATCGTGATCAGCCGGTCCGTCAGCTCCAGTCCGCCGACGGCCGCGTCGTCGTACCCGAGCACCCGGTGCCCCCGCAGCACGCTCACCACCAGGTCGTCCACCTCGCGCAGCTGCTTGCCCACCTCGGCCTTTATGACGGGCCGTTCGATGAGGTCGAGCCCGCTGCCCTGGCTGATCAGGTCCTCCATGACCATGCCGGCGGCCGGGCTGAGCACCGAGAGCCCGAGCAGCCGGCCCGCGGCGCTGGCGCTGGTGATCACCGCGTCGGCGCCGGACTGCTTCAGCAGCGGCGCGTTCTCCTCCTCGCGGACCGCGACCACGATCTTCGCGCCCCGGTTGAGCTGCCGGGCCGTCAGCGTCACCAGGACGGCCGTGTCGTCGCGCTGGGTGGCGATGATGATCTGCTTCGCGCGGAACAGCTCGGCGCGGTTGAGCACGTCGCTGCGCGTCGCATCGCCTATCACGCCCGCGTAGCCGTGCGCCGTCGCCGCCTCGATGGCCTTGCCGCTCGGGTCGACCACCACCACCTGCTCCTTGCGCAGCCCGGTCGCGCAGACGGTCTGGATCGCCGACCGCCCCTTGGTGCCGAAGCCGACGACGACGGTGTGATCGCGCAAGGTGGACCTCCAGCGGTTCAGGCGCCACTCCTCCCGAGTGCGCTCGGTGAGGGCTTCCAGCGTGGTGCCGACCAGGATGATCAGGAACAGCACGCGCAGCGGTGTGATGAGGAAGATGTTGGTCAGCCGGGCGGCGTCGCTGACCGGGGTGATGTCGCCGTACCCCGTGGTGGAGAGGGTGACGGTGGCGTAGTAGAAGGCGTCGAGGAGATCGATCGAGCCGTCGGAGTTGTCGTTGTAGCCGTCGGCGTCGGCGTAGACGATGAACGCCGTCGCGACCAGCACCACCAGGGCCAGGGAGAGCCGCTTGGCGACCTGGCGGATCGGGTGCTCGACCAGTTTCCTGGGGAGCTTCACCCGGTGGGTCACGAGGTGCTCGTCCGCCTGGCGGGCGATCGCGTCCTGGCCCGGAAGTTTCACGTGAAACACACTCCGATTCCGGCGGTCGCCCAGGGCAGGTCCAGCAGCTCCGCCTCCTGACCCGACCGCGTTCCGCCCGGGGGTACGACGGCCAGCGCGTCCGCCGCCGCGATGCCGCGCAGCATGGCCGGGCCGTTGTAGTGCAGCGGCACGGCACCCTCGTCGCGCAGTACGACGGGGACGAGCCGGGTGTCGTGGGGGTGCCCGTGCACCGCGTCCCGCAGCGGCAGCGCGTACCGCTCGGGTGCCGGGCGGGCGGCGAGCGTGCGCAGCAGCGGCTCGGCGAGGGTGATCAGGCCGGAGACGGCGGCCAAGGGATTGCCGGGCAGCCCGACGAGGTGCTGGTCGTCCTTGAGGCGGGCCAGCAGCATGGGGTGGCCCGGGCGCACCTTGACGCCGTCCACGAGCAGCTCGGCGCCGATCCGGCGCAGGATCGGGTGGACGTGGTCGACGGGGCCGGCGGCGGTGCCCCCGGTGGTGACGACCAGGTCGGCGTCGGAGGTCGTGACGGCGCGTTCCAGTGCCCCGGCGTCGTCGCCGATGCGGCGGACGGTGCGGACCGCGGCGCCCAGCGCCCGCAGCCAGGGCGGCAGCAGCGGGCCGAGCGCGTCCCGGATCAGGCCGTCGTGCGGGAGGCCCCCGGTGAGCAGTTCGTCGCCGAGGACCAGGACGTCGACGCGGGGGCGGGGGACGGCGGTGAGGGTGTCGTACCCGGCGGCCGCCGCGAGGCCGAGCACGGGCGGGGTGGCGAGGGTGCCCAGGGGCAGCAGCTGGTCGCCGCCCCGGCACTCCTGGCCGCGCGGGCGGATGTCCTGGCCGTGGACGACCCCGCGGACGGGGTGGAGCCGGCCCCGGTCGTCGGTGCGGCCGTGCTCGGTGCGCAGGACGGCCGTGGTGTCCGGGGGAATGCGGGCGCCGGTGGCGATCCGGGCGGCCTCGCCGTCGGTGAGGGGCGCGGGTTCGGCGTGGCCGGCCAGGAGGCCCTCGTCGCGCACCGCCCAGGGGCCCGGCCCGGCGACGGCCCAGCCGTCCATCGCGGAGGTGTCGAAGGAGGGCAGGTCGGTGAGGGCGGTCAGGGGAGCGGCCAGGGTGAGCCCGAGGGCCCCGTCGAGCGGCACGGAGACCGGCTCGCGGCGGGCGGCACGGGCGGCGGAGCGGGCCGCCCGCTCGGCGACGGCGCGCGCGTCGGGCCAGGGCGTCGCGCGGTGGTGGGCGCCAGGGGAGGAGCTGAGGGCGCCGGGGGAGGAGCTGGGGGCGCCGGGGGAGGAGCCGGGGGCGCCCCGGGAGGTGCCGGATCCGCGGTGAGCGGGGTCGGACCCGCGGTGGGAGGGTCCGGATTCGGCGCGGGAAGGACCGGCGGCGTTGCCGTGCGAGGGCCCGCCGGGGCCGCCACGGGAGGGGCCGGGGCCGTCGTGCGCGGGGCCCGCGTCGCCATGGGAGGGGCCGGGATCGCCGTACGAAGACCCGGGACCGCCGTGCGAAGGCCCGGGGTCGCCGTGCGAGGGCCCGGAACCGCCCTGCGAAGGCCCGGAACCGCCCTGCGAAGGCCCGGGGTCGCCGTGCGAAGGCCCGGAACCGCCCTGCGAAGGCCCGGAACCGCCCTGCGAAGGCCCGGGGTCGCCGTGCGAAGGCCCGGGGTCGCCGTGCGAGGGCCCGGGACCGCCATGGGAGGGCCCAGGGTCCTCCTGCGGTCGGCGGGGGCTCTCCTTCAGGAGGGCCAGCGCCTCCTCGACGCCGAGGTCCTCGTCGTCGGCCCGGGTGCCGGGGGAGACCATCAGGCCTCCGGACGGGCGTCGGTGGCCTCTTCCGCCCACCGCCGGGCGAGGGCCGCGGCCTTGCGGGTGGCCTCGGCGACCGCCTCGGGGTCTCCCCCGGCCCGCCCGGCGGCGTAGCCGACGAGGAAGGTGGTCAGCGGCGCGGCCGGCCTGGCCACTCCGTGGGCGGCGTCGCGCGCGAGGTCGAGCAGGAGGTGGGTGTCGACGTCGAGGTCGATGCCCAGCTCGTCCTTGGCTGCGGAGATCCATTCATCCAACACGTGACCATGCTCCCTGATGCGTGCCCTTGCGGTGGCGATGTCGTCCCAGGTGTCGCAGTCGAAGGAGGCCACGGCGTCGGGGACCCGCGCGAGCCGGAGAGCGCCGGTGAGGCGGCGCAGGGGCATCCCCGCGAGAGCCGCCTGTTGGCCCTTCTCCCCGGCGAGCGCGGCCAGTTCGCGGCGTACGGCGGCGGTGCGGTAGGCGGCGACCAGGGGCTGGTCCCGGCCGTCCGCGTCGGTGAGCAGCACGCCGTCCGCGTCGCTCGCGGCGAGCACCGACAGCAGCCGCGCGACGGTCGGTCCGCCGAGGAACGGCAGGTCGGCGGAGAGCACCACGACGAACTCGGCCTCGGTGAGCCGCAGTCCGGCGGCGAGGGCGGCCAGTGGTCCGCCCCCGGGCGGGTCCTCGCGGGCCCAGACGACCGGGCGGACGGTGGGCCGGGGAGCGGCGACGACGACGGTGGCCCGCGCCCCGGCGCAGGCCGCGAGGACCCGGTCGAGAAGCGCGCGCCCGCCGACGCGCAGGCCGGGCTTGTCGGCGCCGCCGAGCCGCCGGGCGGCCCCGCCCGCGAGCACGACGGCGTCGTACCCGGCGGGGCCGGGGCCCGCGCCGGGCTCACCGGAGGGCTCGTAGGCGGTCACCCCCCGAGTATGGGGCCCTGCGCGATCACAGGGAATGCGGGGGAGACCGCGCAATCAGCGCGTCCTCCCCCGCACGTCCGTCACAGGGTGCGCAGCAGCACCGCCGGCTGCTCCACGCAGTCCGCCACGTAGCGCAGGAAACCGCCCGCCGTGCCGCCGTCGCACACCCGGTGGTCGAAGGTGAGGGACAGCTGGACCACCTGACGCACCGCCAGCTCCCCCTCGTGCACCCACGGCTTGGGGACGATGCGGCCGACGCCGAGCATCGCCGCCTCGGGGTGGTTGATGATCGGCGTGGAGCCGTCGACGCCGAAGACGCCGTAGTTGTTCAGGGTGAAGGTGCCGCCGGTCAGTTCACCGGGCGTCAGCCTGCCCGCGCGGGCCGCCTCGGTCAGCCGGGCGAACTCGGCGGTGAGCCCCTCGGCGTCCCGCGCGTGCGCGTCCCGGACGACCGGCACGACCAGCCCCCGGTCCGTCTGGGCGGCGAAGCCCAGGTGCACGTGGTCGAGCTGGACGACCTCCCGGGCCTCCGTGTCCACCGTGGAGTTCAGCTCCGGGAAGCGGGCCAGGGCGGCCGCGCAGATCCGGGCCAGCAGGGCGACGAGGGAGATCTTCGGTCCGCCCGCCGCGTTCATCGCGGTGCGCGCCCGCATCAGCTCGGTCGCGTCGGCGTCCACCCAGCAGGTCGCGTCGGGGATCTCGCGCCGGCTGCGGGAGAGCTTGTCGGCGACGGCGCCGCGCACGCCCTTGAGCGGGGTGCGGATGCCGCCCGGCCGGGGCGCGGAGGACACCGGCGCCGCGGCGCCTGGCATCCGGGCCGCCACCCCGTCCTGGGCCGCCGTACGGCCGCCCCGGGCGGTGGCCGCCCGCAGCGCGTACTCCACGTCCGCCCGCAGGATCAGTCCGTCGGGTCCCGAGCCGGTCAGTTCGCGCAGGTCCAGGTCGTTCTGCCGGGCCAGCCTGCGGACCAGCGGGGAGATGACGGGGACCGGTCCCTCCGGTTCGGCGGCGCGCACGGCCCGCCCGTTCGCCGGCGCGCCGCCGACGGCGGCGGGCCCCGGCCGCACCGGACGCACCCTGCGCCGCCGCGCGGGCGCCTCGGAGGTGCCGTAGCCGACCAGGACGTTGCCGGAGCCCTCGGACCGGGGCTCCGCGGCCCCGCCGTCCCGGGCCGCGGGCTCCCCCGCACCGGTCTGCTCGGCGGTGCCGTCCGCCCCGGAGTCCCGCTCCGGCCCGGCGGCCCCCTCGCCCACCGCGACCGTCAGCAGGGGCGCGCCGACGGGCAGCTCCGCGCCCTCCTCGCCGAAGCGGGCGGTGACCACGCCGCCGTACGGGCAGGGGACCTCGACCATCGCCTTGGCCGTCTCGACCTCGACGACCGGCTGGTCGACGGCGACCACCTCGCCGACCTCGACCAGCCAGCGCACGATCTCCGCCTCGGTGAGCCCCTCACCGAGGTCCGGGAGCTTGAACTCCAGCACCTGTGCCATCAGCTTTCGGCCTCCCACTGAAGACGCCCCACGGCGTCCAGGATCCGGTCCACACCGGGCAGGTGGTGGCGCTCCAGCATCGGCGGCGGGTACGGGATGTCGAACCCGGCCACACGCAGCACCGGCGCCTCCAGGTGGTGGAAGCAGCGCTCCGTGACCCGGGCCGCGATCTCCCCGCCCGGGCCCCCGAAGGAGCCCGACTCGTGGACGACGACCGCGCGTCCCGTCCGCCGCACCGAAGCGCACACCGTCTCGTCGTCGAACGGCACCAGGGAGCGCAGATCGACGACTTCGAGGTCCCAGCCCTCGGCCCGGGCCGCCTCGGCCGCCTCCATGCAGACGGCCAGCGACGGCCCGTACGTGATGAGTGTGGCGCTCCGGCCGGAACGCCGCACCACCGCGCGGCCCACCGGTTCAACGGGTGCGGGCTCCTCGGGGTTCCAGGCGTCCTTCGACCAGTACAGGCGCTTGGGTTCGAGGAAGACCACCGGGTCGTCCGAGGCGATGGACGCGCGCAGCAGCCCGTACGCGTCGGCGACGGTCGCGGGCGTGACGACATGGAGCCCCGGAGTCGCCATGTAGTACGCCTCCGACGAGTCGCTGTGGTGCTCGACGCCGCCGATGCCGCCGCCGTAGGGGACGCGGATGGTCAGCGGCAGGGGCATCCTGCCGCGCGTGCGGTTGCGCATCTTGGTGACGTGGCTGACGACCTGCTCGAACGCCGGGTAGGCGAAGGCGTCGAACTGCATCTCCACGACCGGGCGCAGCCCGTACATCGCCATGCCGACGGCGGTGCCGAGGATGCCGGCCTCGGCGAGCGGGGTGTCCGTGCAGCGGTCCTCGCCGAACTCCTTCGCGAGGCCGTCGGTGACGCGGAAGACGCCGCCGAGGGCGCCCACGTCCTCGCCGAGGACGTGCACGGCCGGGTCGGCGGCCATGGCGTCGCGCAGTGCCCGGGTGAGGGCCTGTGCCATGGTGGCCGGCTTGGCGGCGACGGTGGTCATCGGCGGGTCCCTTCCGGGCCGGTGCCGGTACCCGGCTCGTTTCCGGACTCCGCCTCGGCGGCGGCCTCCAGCTCCGCGCGCAGCAGCGCCCGCTGCTCGCGCAGGTGCGGGGTGGGCTCGGCGTAGACGTGGGCGAACAGGTCCATCGGGTCCAGCTCCGGGTCCCGGTTCATACGGGCGCGCAGGTCCGCGGCCATGGCCTCGGCGTCCTCGCGGACGGCCCGGGCGGCGTCCTCGCCGAGCAGACCCCGGTCGGTCAGCTCCCGCTCCAGCAGGTCGATCGGATCGTGCCGGCGCCAGGTCTCGACCTCGGCGTCGCCCCGGTAGCGCGTGGCGTCGTCGGCGTTGGTGTGCGCCTCCACGCGGTACGTCACCGCCTCCACCAGCGTGGGACCGCCGCCCCCGCGCGCGCGGCGCACGGCGTCGGAGAGGACCTCGTGCACGGCCACCGCGTCGTTGCCGTCGACCAGGCGGCCCGGCATCCCGTAGCCGACGGCCTTGTGGGCCAGCGACGGGGCGGCGGTCTGCTTGGCGAGCGGCACGGAGATCGCGAAGCCGTTGTTCTGCACCAGGAAGACCACGGGCGCCTGCCAGACGGCCGCGAAGTTCAGCGCCTCGTGGAAGTCGCCCTCGCTGGTGCCGCCGTCGCCGACCATGGCGAGCGCGACCACGTCGTCGCCCTTGAGCCGGGCGGCGTGCGCGAGGCCCACGGCGTGCGGCAGCTGGGTGGCCAGCGGTGTCGACAGGGGGGCGACCCGGTGCTCGTAGGGGTCGTACCCGGTGTGCCAGTCGCCGCGCAGCAGGGTGAGGGCCTCGACGGGGTCGACGCCGCGGGCGACGACGGCCAGCGTGTCCCGGTAGCTGGGGAAGAGCCAGTCCCGCTCCTCGAGGGCCAGCGCGGCGGCGATCTCGCACGCCTCCTGGCCGGTGCTGGAGGGGTAGACGGCCAGCCGGCCCTGCTTGGTCAGCGCCGTCGCCTGCGTGTTGTACCGCCGCCCGCGGACCAGCCGGGCGTGCAGCGTGCGCAGCAGCTCGGGGTCGGCGTGCGCGGCGGCCTCCGTGCCGAGCACGCGGTACGGCTCGGCGTCGGGCAGCAGCGGCGCGGGGTCGGTACGGGGCTGCCAGGCGGGCGGCGGTGTGGGCCGGTACGCGCCCCGCTGCTCCATGACCGTCATGACGGCACCTCCTCGTGGGAGCGGCTCTCGGCTCGCCACGGGTGTGACGGGCCTCACCTACCGATTGTTCGGTCGCCGGCACATTTTGGCTACAGGCGGCCCCAGGCTGTGGACAAACGGTTCTCCACAGCCTGTGATGGACGCAGGACGTCCATGGCAGGGAGGCGCGGGCAGGTGGCATCTGAACAAATGGCCGAGCGCCCGGAGGACGGCGGCCCCGAGGAGCCAGGTCCCCAGCCGCCCGCACGCCCGCTGGACGCCATCGATCAGGACATCCTGCGCATGCTCCAGGCGGACGGCCGCGCCTCGATACGGTCGGTCGCCGAGCGGGTGCACGTCTCGCGCGCGAACGCCTACGCGCGCATCAACCGGCTCGTCGAGGACGGCGTCATCCGCGGCTTCGGAGCCCGCGTCGACCACGAACGCGCCGGACACGGGACCTCGGCGTACATCACCCTCAAGATCGTCCAGAACTCCTGGCGCACGGTCCGCGCCCAATTGCGGCAACTCCCCGGGGCCTCGCACATCGCCCTGGTGGGCGGCGACTTCGACGTCCTGCTGCTGGTGCACACGCCGGACAACCGGGCCCTGCGCGAGCTGGTGCTCAGCCGCCTCCAGGCCATTCCCGAGGTGCTCAGCACCCGCACCCTGCTGGTCTTCGAGACCGAGGACCTGGAACCGCAGAGCTGACCGTGCGGGCACCGCACGGCGACGGGAATCGCCGGACAGGTCCTAGGACGCCTTGCGCAGCCCGCCGAAGACCAGCCGCGCCACCGCGTCGGCCACCTCGCGCTCGCCCGCGCCGCCGCGGCCACCGGCGGCCTCGGGCCGGTACCACTCCACGATCGAGTTGATCATGCCGAAGACCAGCCGGGTCGCGAGCCGCACCTCCACGTCCGTGCGGACGTCCCCCTCGGCCGCCGCGGCCTTCAGCAGGGCGGCGACCCGGTGGTCGAACTCCCGCCGCCGCTCCAGCGCCCACCGCTCGGTGCCGGTGTTGCCGCGCACCCGCAGCAACAGCGTCACGTACGGCAGTTCCGCCAGCAGCACCTCGACCATGCGGCGCACGACGTACTCCAGCCGCCCGGCGGCGGACCCCACGCGCGCGTCCTCCTCGTCGAGGATCCCGAACAGCTCGTCCAGCGCCCGGCTCACCGCCCGGCGCAGCAGCTCCTCCTTGCCCGTGACGTGGTGGTAGATCGACGACTTGGAGATCCCGGCCGCCTTGGAGAGGTGCTCCATCGAGGTGCCGTCGTAACCGCGCTCGATGAAGACCTGCACGGCGACCGAGAGCAGCGTCTCGGGGGTGTACGTGTCACGCCTGGCGGTGGTCATGAGGGGGTGCCCTCCTGCTGGTCGGCGGCGTACGCGTGGCGGTGCAGCGCGAGGGAGTGCGCGTACCGGCCCGAGGGCGCGCACTCGTGCAGGTTGTCGAGGACCGAGCAGGCCCAGCCCCCGCCGAGGTGGCGGCTCCACTCCAGGGGCCCCAGCGGGTAGTTGACGCCGAGCCGCATCGCGGTGTCGACGTCCTCCTCGGTGGCGACGCCCTGGGCGACCGCCTCCACCGCCAGGTCGACGAGGCGCGCGACCGTGCGGGCGACGATCATGCCGGGGACGTCCCCGATGACGCTGACCTTCTTGCCGAGCGCCTGGAACAGGCCCGTGGCCTCGGCGACCGTGCGCGGGGAGGTGCTCCGGGCGGCCGCCAGGGCCACGCGCGTGGCGGCACGGTAGTCGAACGCGAGGTCGAAGTAGACGACGTCCCGGTACTCCACGGAGGTCTGGCCGTCGGCGAGCACGAGCTGCCCGCCACTGGGCAGGACCAGCCGCGTGCCGTTGTCCTCGTCGTACCCGTTGTCCTCGCCGTACTCGCGCACCTCGATCCCCGCCTCGCGGATCAGGGCGAGCACCTCGGCGGCGGGCCCGAGGCCGCCCTCGGCGACGACGTACGCGGGGCGCTCGGCCGGTTCGGCGGTGTGCGGTTCGGGCCGCTCGGCGCCCTCGCGGTAGTCGTACCAGCCCTGCCCGCTCTTGCGGCCCAGCCGGCCCGACTCGACCAGGCGGCGCTGGGCCAGCGACGGCGTGAACCGTACGTCCTGGAAGAACGCCTGCCACACGGAGTGCGTGACGGACTCGTTGACGTCCTGCCCGATGAGGTCGGTCAGCTCGAAGGCGCCCATCCGGAAGCCGCCGGACTCGCGCAGCACGGCGTCGATGGTGGCCGGGTCGGCGCCCTGGTCCTCGTACACGGCCAGGGCCTCGGCGTAGAAGGGCCGGGCGATGCGGTTGACGATGAAGCCCGGGGTGTCGGCGCAGGCGACCGGCGTCTTGCCCCAGGCGCGGGCCGTCTTGTACGCGCGCGTGGCCGACGAGACGTCGGTGGCGAAGCCGGAGACGACCTCCACCAGCGGCAGCAGCGGCGCCGGGTTGAAGAAGTGCAGGCCGACGAAGCGGCCGGGGCTTGCGAGCCCGCCCGCGATGGCGGTGACGGACAGCGACGAGGTGTTGGTGGCCAGCAGGCAGTCGTCGCCGACGACGTCCTCCAGCGCCCGGAACAGCTCCTGCTTGACGTCCAGCCGCTCCACCACGGCCTCCACCACCAGCCCGCAGCCGGCCAGGTCGGCGAGCTGCCCGGCGGGCGTCAGACGGGCCCGGGCGGCGTCCCGCTCGGCGCCGGTGAGCCGGCCCTTCTCGACGAGCCGGTCGAGCCGGGCGCCGATCGCGTCGGCCGCCTCCGCGGCCCGGCCCTGCACGGCGTCGTACAGCCGCACGGGGTGGCCCGCGACCAGCGCCACCTGGGCGATGCCCTGGCCCATGGTGCCGGTGCCGACGACGGCCACGGGGCTGCTGAGGTCGAGTGCTGTCATGTGCGCGATCCTCCCGCACGGGGTTTTCCACAGATGCGGCGGTCCCCCTTGTCCCGACCGATCGTTCGGTTACTCTAGCCGTGTCCGCCCGTTCCCGCCCAGGTTTCCCCCCAGTCCACAGACTCGACGGAGAGTCGACCCGGCGTCGACGGCGAGTTCGTGGGAGACGAGGAGTTGGTCCCGCATGGCCGCCGAAGTCACCGCACAGCAGCTGATCGCCCAGCACCGGCCGACCCTGGACCTGGCGCTGGAGACGATCCGCACCCGCGCGTACTGGTCCCCCCACCCCGAGCACCCCAAGGCCTACGGGGAGAACGGCAGCCTGGACATGGCCGCGGGCAAGGCCGCCTTCGACGCCCTGCTCGGCACCCGCCTCGACCTCGGCCAGCCCGGCACCGACGACTGGGTCGGCGGCGAGGTCTCCCCGTACGGCGTCGAGCTGGGCGTCCAGTACCCGCACGCGGACCTCGACGTGCTGCTGCCCGCCATGAAGGCCGGGCAGAAGGCGTGGCGGGACGCGGGCGCGGAGCTGCGCGCGATGGTCTGCCTGGAGATCCTCCGGCGGATCGGCGACCGGACCATGGAGTTCGCCCAGGCCGTCATGCACACCTCCGGGCAGGCCTTCATGATGGCCTTCCAGGCGGGCGGCCCGCACGCCCAGGACCGCGGCATGGAGGCCGTGGCCTACGCCTACGTGGAGCAGGCCCGCACCCCCGACACGGCGGAGTGGACCAAGCCCCAGGGCAAGCGCGACCCCCTCGCGCTCACCAAGGCGTTCACCCCCGTGCCCCGCGGGATCGGCCTGGTCATCGGCTGCAACACCTTCCCGACGTGGAACGGCTACCCGGGCCTGTTCGCCTCCCTCGCCACCGGCAACGCGGTCCTGGTCAAGCCCCACCCCCGCGCGGTGCTGCCGCTCGCCCTCACCGTCCAGGTCGCCCGCGACGTCCTCGCCGAGGCGGGCTTCGACCCGAACCTGGTCGCGCTGGCCGCCGAGCGCGACGGTGAGGGCATCGCCAAGACCCTCGCGACCCGCCCCGAGATCCGGATCATCGACTACACCGGCTCCACCGCCTTCGGCGACTGGCTGGAGGCCAACGCCGGCCAGGCCCAGGTCTTCACCGAGAAGGCAGGCGTCAACACGGTGCTCGTCGAGTCGACCGACGACTACCGGGGCATGCTCGCCAACCTGGCCTTCTCGCTGTCCCTGTACAGCGGCCAGATGTGCACCACCCCGCAGAACCTGCTGATCCCCCGCGACGGCATCCGCACCGACCAGGGCCCCAAGTCCTACGACGAGGTGACCGCCGACCTGGCCCGCGCCGTCGACGGCCTCCTCGGCGACGACGCCAGGGCGAACGCGCTGCTGGGCGCGATCGTCAACCCGGACGTCAAGGCCCGCCTGGAGGCCGCCGCCGGACTCGGCGAGGTCGCGCTGGCCTCCCGCGAGATCACCAACCCGGACTTCCCGGACGCGGTCGTGCGCACCCCGGTGATCGTCAAGCTGGACGGCGCCAAGCCCGGCGACGAGGCCGTCTACACCAGCGAGTGCTTCGGCCCGGTCTCCTTCGCCGTCGCCGTCGATTCCGCGGCCGACGCCGTGGAGCTGCTGCGGCACAGCGTCCGCGAGAAGGGCGCGATGACGGTCGGCGCGTACACCACCGACCCGGAGTTCGAGGAGGCCGTCACCGAGGTCTGCCTGGACGAGTCGGCCCAGCTGTCCCTCAACCTCACGGGCGGGGTGTACGTCAACCAGACGGCCGCCTTCTCCGACTTCCACGGCTCCGGCGGCAACCCGGCGGCCAACGCGGCCCTGTGCGACGGCGCGTTCGTCGCGAACCGCTTCCGCGTGGTGGAGGTCCGCCGGCCGGCCTAGGGCCGGCCCGTGCCTACGGCACCCGCGGTGCGCCCCCGGTCGCGCTCCAGTGGTACAGCGTCATGGCCACACTGGTCGCGAGGTTGTAGCTGGAGACCTGGGGGCGCATCGGCAGCGCCACCAGGTGGTCGGCCCGTGCCCGCAGTTCGGGCGTGAGGCCGCTGCGCTCGGAGCCGAACGCGAGCAGCGCGTCGTCGGGCAGCTTCAGCCCGCGGATGTCCTCCCCCTCGGGGTCCAGCGCGAACACCGGTCCCGGCGGCAGCTCCGCCACCTCCAGCCGCTCCACGGCGGTCGCGAAGTGCAGCCCCGCCCCGCCCCGCACCACCGTGGGATGCCAGGGGTCGAGCGGGCCCGTGGTGACGACACCCGTCGCCCCGAATCCGGCGGCCAGCCTGATCACGGCGCCCGCGTTGCCGAGGTTGCGCGGCTGGTCCAGGACGACGACCGGGGCCCGGCGCGGTGTGCGGGCCAGCGCCCGGAGACCGGCCTCCCGCGGGGGCCGTACCGCCAGGGCCGCGACACCGGTGGGGTGCGGCCGCGCGACGAGCGAGGCGTACGCCTCCCGCGGCACCTCGGCCAGCAGGCCGTCCAGGGCCTCGCGCACGTCGGGTGCCAGATCGCCGGCGAGCGCCAGGGCGGCCGCGCGGTCGGTGGTGACGGCCACCGGGACCCGGGCGCCGAAACGCAGCGCGTGCTTGAGCGCGTGGAAGCCGTCCAGCAGCACACACGGCCCGGCGTGGCGGCGCCAGACGGCCAACGGGTCGGGCTCGGTCATGCCTTGAAGCCTACGTGCGTCCCCTCGGGGTCACCGCCGCGCCCGCCGTCCCCCTCGGCACCCTCGGCGTCCTCGCCGGGCGCGTCCCGGGGCCCCGGCACCGGGGCCGCGCGCTCCGCACCGCCCCCGCCCCCGCCGGGGAACCCGGCCGGCAGCCGCCCCAGCAGCCGCTTGCGCGCCCGCACCGCCCCCTCGCCCAGGCGGCGCAGGAACGGCGTCGGCAGGAAGACCGCGTCGGCGGCGATCATCGCCAGCGAGAAGAACGGCAGCCCGAGCGTCACCGCGATCACCGCGTGCTCGGTCATCATGGCGGCCAGCAGCACGTTCTTGACCCGCCGGTTGAACAGCGTGAAGGGGAACGCGACCTGCACGACGACGGTGCCGTAGGTGATGAGCATGACCATGATGCCGTTGCCGGCCAGCGCGTCGGACAGCGCGGGCCAGGGCGAGAAGTAGTCCAGGTGCAGCGGGTAGTAGACGGCCGTGCCGTCCTGCCAGCGCGAACCCTGGATCTTGTACCAGCCGGCCGTCGCGTAGATCAGACAGGCCTCGGCCATGATCACGAACAGCGCGCCGTTGTGGACGACGTCGGCCACCACGTCCAGCAGGATCCGCGGCTGACTGCCCTCCGCCGCACGCCCGACGACCCAGGCGACGCCCTGCGCCACCCACACCGCCCACAGCAGCGCCGGGACGAACCAGTCGCCGTCCATCCCGCCCGCGAGCGTCACGGTGAGCAGCACGAAGCCGAACACGGACCAGAGCGCCGGCCCGACCCGGTCCGGGACCCGCTCGCCACGCGCGCGTGCCTCGGCCCCGCGCCGCGCCCGCCGGGCGTCCAGCGACCAGACCCGGCCGCAGCGGGTGAGGACCAGGTAGATGCTCATCAGGTGCAGGACGTTGTCGCCGCCGTCGCCCATGAAGACGCTGCGGTTCTGGAGCGAGAGCACCCCGACCATGAACAGCACGGACATCGTGCGGGTGCGCCAGCCCAGCAGGAGCAGCACGCTGCTCAGGACGGCCAGCGCGTAGACGATCTCGAACCAGGCGCCCGAGTCGGACCACATCAGCGCCGTGAAGGCGCCGTTGTCCGCGATCAGCTGCTCGGCGAGGCCGTGGGTCCAGGGGCTGTCGGGGCCGTACAGCTCGCTGCGGTGGGGGAGTTCACGCAGCAGGAAGAGCAGCCAGGTGGCGCTGAAGCCGACGCGGATCACGGCCGTCTGGTACGGGCCGAGCGCGGCGCCGGTGACCCGGGCGATGCCCCGGGAGACGGAGAGCACGACGCGGTTCACGCGGCACCCCCGCGCGGCACCGTCCACCAGGGCAGTTCGCGGTAGGCCGGCCGGTCGGAGACCTTCTCACCGGTCCACGGCGGCGGCTTCACGTTGGTCGTCCGCGACCGGTACTGGACGCGTTCGACGGTCCCGCCCTCGCCGGCGGCGTCGTTGCGCTCCAGCCGCTGCACGGCGATCTGCCGCAGGTAGGTCTCGGAGAGGGTGCCGCGCAGCCCCACCGGCCGGTTGTCGGAGTCGTGGCTGGAGACGAAGAAGTCCCAGGCCCGCCGGAGTTCGTTCTGCTGGGTGTGGCTCGGCAGCGGGTTGCCGTCGATGGCCCGGCCGTCCTCGGCCGACAGGTCGTACCAGCCGGTCGTGCGTATCGCGCCGTCCGCCTGGCTCACGTCGGCGCGCACCTGGACGGCCACGTTCTGCTGGAGCGGATTGGGCGCGAAGAGCTTCCAGTTCTGCTCGAACTCCGGGAAGACCCACTCGTCCACCGCCTCGCCGTGCTGCTTGGTGAGGGTGTTGGACGGCGCCACGTGCAGGAACACCAGCCCCAGGTGGGCGCAGACGGCGACCGCGACGACCGCGAGGGCGAGCACCGCGCCGGCCTGGTAGCGCGGGGAGAGCGCGGCGACACCGGTGCGGGGAGCGCCCGCCGGTACGGCACCACCGGTCCCGTCCGGTCCGCCGGGCGGTTCCGCCGCGCCGTGCGGCCCGGCGGGGCCGTCCTGCCCGTCCCGCCCCTGCCGGGCGTCCGAGCCCGTGTCGTACGCTTCCATTCCGCCCCGTTCGGTCCCGATCCGTCCATCCGCCCCCCGCACCGCGGGGCACCCGCGCGGCACGATCCGGCCGCCCGGCCACGTTCGAACGGGAACGGTACTCAGGACCGGCCGCCCGCACACCCCCCGGCGGACCGGCCGCACCGTGGCCGTGGCCACATCCGGTCACCGCGTCCGGGGGAGGTCCGGGGACAGCCTAGACAACGTGCCCGGGCTCGCCCTTCTCGTCCACGACCGGCCGGCCGGCCGCGGCCCACTCCTGCATGCCGCCGTCGACGTTCACGGCGTCGACGCCCTGCTGGACCAGGTACATGGTGACCTGGGCCGAACGCCCGCCGACCCGGCAGAGCACGTGGATCCGCCCGTCCTGCGGCGCGGCCTCGGCCAGCTCGCCGTACCGGGCCACGAACTCGCTCAGGGGAATGTGCAGCGCCCCGGCGGCATGACCCGCCCGCCACTCGTCGTCCTCGCGGACGTCCAGCAGGAAGTCGCCGTCCTTGAGGTCACCGACCCCGACCGTGGGCACACCAGCTCCGAAACTCATGCCCCAGACGCTACCCGAGCGGGCGGCGCGCTCAGTCCCGGCCGAGCGCCGACGCCAGCTCCGCCTCGCGCTCGCGCACCTGCGCCGCGAGCTGCTCGGCGATCTCCTCCAGGAGCCGGTCGGGATCGTCCGGGGCCAGCCGCAGCATGGCGCCGATGGCGCTGTCCTCCAGCTCCTTGGCGAGCAGCGTCAGCATCTCCTTGCGCCGGTCCAGCCACTCCAGGCGGGCGTACAGCTCCTCACCCCGGCTCGGGCGCCGCTCGGGCACCGGCCCGGCGGCCCACTCCTCGGCCAGCTCCCGCAGCTGTGCCTCGTCGCCGCGCGCGTAGGCGGCGTTGACGCGGGTGATGAACTCCTCGCGCCGGACCCGCTCGGCCTCCTCCTGGGCGAGGTCGGGGTGGGCCTTGCGGGCCAGCTCGCGGTAGAGCTTGCGGGCCTCCTCGCCCGGCCGCACCCGCTGCGGGGGCCGCACCGCCCGGTCCGTGAGCATCGCGGTGGCCTCCGGGAACAGCCCGTCCCCGTCCATCCAGCCGTGCAGCAGCTCCTCGACCCCGGGGATCGGCGTCAGCCGGGCCCGCGCCTCGTCGGCCCGCTCCCGGTCCCCGGCGTCGCCGGTGCGCGCGGCCCTGGCCTCCAGGATCTGCGCCTCCAGCTCCTCCAGGCGCGCGTACACCGGGCCGAGCCGCTGCTCGTGGAGACGCGAGAAGTTCTCGACCTCCACCCGGAAGGTCTCCAGGGCGATCTCGTACTCGATGAGTGCCTGCTCGGCGGCCCGTACGGCCTGTTCCAGCCGTTCCTCGGGACGCGGCGCACCCCCCTGCTCGGGCTCAGCTTCGGGCGTCGTCACCCGTCCAGCCTAGGCCACGGCCGAGCCCGCCCCCGCGGCCTCGGCCGGACCCTCACACCCCCGTCTCCGCGGCCACCCGCCCGCTGCGCACCGCGGCGGCCAGTACGGCGTGGTCCGCCTCCGTCCGGTCGGCGTAGGCGAGGGCGAAGGCGGCCACCGCCTCGTCCAGCTCCTCGTTCTTGCCGCAGTAGCCGGCGACGGTCCGCGGGTCGGCGCTGTGCGCGTGGGCGCGGGCCAGCAGGGCGCCGGTCATGCGGCCGTAGTCGTCCAGCTGGTCGGCGGCGAGGGCGGTGGCGTCGACGCTGCCCTTGCGGTTGCGGAACTGCCGCACCTGGAAGGGCCGTCCGTCGACCGTGGTCCAGCCGAGCAGGATGTCGCTGACCACCTGCATCCGCTTCTGCCCCATGACGACCCGGCGGCCCTCGTGCCCGGGCTCGGGGGCCTCGAAGCCGGCGGTCGCGAGGTGGGGCAGCAGCGCGGAGGGGCGGGCCTCCTTCACCTGGAGCACGAGTGGCTCGCCCCGGTGGTCCAGGAGCAGCGCCACGTAGGACCGGGTGCCGACGCTGCCGGTGCCCACCACGCGGAAGGCGACGTCGTGCACCGCGTACCGGGCCAGCAGCGGCAGCCGGTCCTCCGAGAGCGTGGCCAGGTACGGCTCCAGGGCGGCCGCGACCGTCGCCGCCTCCGCGTCCGGCACCCGGCGCAGCACCGGCGGCGCCTCCGTGAAGCGCCGCCCGCCCTCCTCGGTGGCCTCGGTCGACTTGGCCGCGAAGCGCCCGCTGGTGTTGGCCCGCGCCTTCTCGGCCACCCGCTCCAGCGTGCCGAGCAGGTCGTGGGCGTCGGTGTGGGAGACCAGTTCCTCGTCCGCGATGGCGTTCCAGGCGTCCAGGGCCGGGAGTTTGGCCAGCAGCCGCATGGTCCGGCGGTAGGCGCCCGCCACCCCGTGGGCCGCCCCGCGGCAGGTGTCCTCGTCGGCGCCCGCCTCCCGCCCCGCGAGGACGAGCGAGGCGGCGAGCCGCTTGAGGTCCCACTCCCAGGGGCCGTGGACCGTCTCGTCGAAGTCGTTGAGGTCGATGACCATGCCGCCGCGGGCGTCACCGTAGAGACCGAAGTTCGCGGCATGCGCGTCGCCGCAGATCTGCGCGCCGATCCCGGTCATCGGCGTGCGCGCGAGGTCGTACGCCATCAGGCCCGCCGACCCGCGCAGGAACGCGAACGGCGTGGCCGCCATCCGCCCGGCGCGCAGCGGGGCCAGCCCCGGGATGCGGCCCCGGTTCGACTCCTCGACCGCGGCGAGGACGTCGGGGCGGGCGGCGTCCAGTTCCAGTTCGGCGTGGGCGGAACGCGGCACGCGCGTGCGCAGCGCCTTGCCCTCCCGCTTCGGCGAGCCCTCGGACGGCCACCGCGCGAACCCCGGCACGAGCGGCACCCGCACGCCCGCTCCCGGCTCGTCCGCGTCCACCCGCGCCCCCGGCACCGCCGCGGCCGCCGCCTCCGTGACCGCCCCCGTCGTCGACCCGCTCATCCCGGCCGCCTCCCCGTACTCGTCCGTCCCCCACCCCTGCCGATGGGCGCCACGACCGTACCCCCGGCCGGACCGCCCGTACACGCGCTCCGGCCGTCCGCCGCATAACGCCGGGCAGAGGGAGAAGCGGACGGTGCCCGCGCCCGCACCGCCGCGCCTACGGTTTCCAGCGCTCCCTGATCCCCGGATGCCGCACCTCACGTCCCACCGCACCGGGGCCACCCGCCGAGGAGACCGAGGAACCCATGACCCCGGACACCCCCAGGACCCCCGACACCTCCCTGACCTCCGACACCCCCGCGCCCGCCGGGCCCCCCGGCCCCGACCGGCCCCTGAGCCGCAAGACGCTCCTGCGCGCCGCGGTCGCCGCCGGCGCCGCCGCCCCGCTGCTCGCCACCGGGGGCGCCGCCCTCGCCCACGCCGCCGCCCGCCCCGCCGACGGCCGCACCCTGCCGCCGACGCCCTACTGCGACGACGGCGACGACCCGACGCCGGACCAGATGGAGGGCCCGTACTTCAAGCCGAACTCCCCCCGGCGCACCAGCCTGGTGACGTCAGGCACGCCGGGCACCCCGCTGACCGTCTCCGGCCGGGTCCTCGGCCGGAACTGCGTGCCGCTCTCCGCCGTACTGCTCGACTTCTGGCAGGCGGACCACGCCGGCGCCTACGACATGGCCGGATACGCCTTCCGCGGCCACCAGTTCACCGACGCCGCCGGCGCCTTCACCCTGCGCACGGTCGTGCCGGGCCTCTACCCCGGCCGCACCCGGCACCTCCACGTCAAGGCGCAGGCACCCGGCGAGCCCGTACTGACCACCCAGCTGTACTTCCCCGGTGAACCCCGCAACGCGACGGACGCGCTCTTCGACCCGGCGCTGCTGATGGACGTCCGCGACGCGGGCGGCGGCCGGGACGCCCGCTTCGAGTTCGTCCTGGACGTCGACGGCGGCCCGGGCCCCACCGACCCGCCCACCGACCCGCCGGGCGGCGGCTGGGCGGCCGGCCGCTCCTACGCGGCGGGCGACCGCGTGACGTACGGCGGACGCGACTACCGCTGCCTCCAGGGGCACACCGCGGCCCCGGGCTGGGAGCCGCCCAACGTGCCAGCCCTGTGGCGCCCCGGGACCTGAGACCTTCCTCACAGCAGCCGGAGGACGCGGACGCCTCCCCGCACCCGCGCCCGGACATGCGAAAGCCCCCCAGGTCCGAGACCTGGGGGGCTTTCGACTGGTGCGCGAGGGGGGAGTTGAACCCCCACGCCCTTGCGGGCACTGGAACCTGAATCCAGCGCGTCTGCCTATTCCGCCACCCGCGCATTGGGTGTGCCTTCCGGTGCCTTGCCCTGCCTTCGGCTTGCGGCCTGGCCCCTTCCGACACGAGAACATTAGCACGCTGCCCGGGGTGGATTCACATCCCATTACGGCGGGGAGCAGGGCGCCCGCCCCGGTCCCGGGCACTCGTTCCGGTCCGTGGCCGTTCACGTATCAACCTCGTACCGGTCCGGCCCGTCTCCCCAGGAGCCGGTAGGGGTCCACAGTCAGGTGCGGGACACTGGTCTGCGGCCGCCTCTACGATCCTGGGCATGAGTACCCGAGGGAACGCATCCCGAGGGGCCCGGGAGTTCGAAGAGGAGCTCCAGCGGGAACTCCGAGAGGCGTCGACACCCGTCGACCGGGCCGACAGGGGGAACCAGCCGATCGAGCGGCGCGTGGATACGATCAGTAAGCAGTACCAGGTGGACAGTGCACGGACGAGCGGTGCGCACACCGGCAGTACGCAAGGCAGCAGTACGCAAGGCAGCGGACAGGACGGCAGCGACGGAGGAGGTGCCCCATGGGAGTCCTGAAGAAGTTCGAGCAGCGTCTCGAAGGTCTGGTCAACGGCACCTTCGCGAAGGTGTTCAAGTCCGAGGTGCAGCCCGTGGAGATCGCGGGAGCGCTTCAGCGTGAATGCGACAACAACGCGACCATCTGGAACCGCGACCGCACCGTCGTGCCCAACGACTTCATCGTGGAGCTGAGCACACCCGACTTCGAGCGGCTCAGCCCCTACTCGGGCCAGCTCGGCGACGAGCTGGCCGGCATGGTCCGCGACTACGCCAAGCAGCAGCGCTACACCTTCATGGGACCGATCAAGGTCCACCTGGAGAAGGCGGACGACCTCGACACCGGTCTGTACCGGGTGCGCAGCCGTACGCTCGCCTCCTCCAGCAGCCAGCAGGGCGGCGCCGCCCCGGCGGGCCCGGCCGCTCCCCCGGCACCCTCGGGACGGCCCGGCGCCCCGGGCGGCTACGGCTACCCGCCGGCCGGCCCCGCGGGCGCTCCGCCCATGCCGGCCGCACCCCCGCCCGGCTCCCGCCCCGGCGGATACGGCTACCCGCAGCCCGCGGGCGGCCAGCAGCCACCGGCCGCACCCGCGTCCGGCGGCCGCGCCCGCCACTGGATCGAGATCAACGGCAACCGCCACCAGATCTCCGGCGGCAGCCTCGTCCTCGGCCGCAGCACCGAGGCCGACGTGCGGATCGACGACCCCGGCGTCTCCCGCCGGCACTGCGAGATCCGGCCCGGAACGCCCTCGACGATCCAGGATCTCGGATCCACCAACGGCATCGTGGTGGACGGGCAGCACACAACCCGCGCTACGCTCCGCGACGGCTCCCGCGTCGTCGTGGGCAGCACCACCGTTATCTACAGGCAAGCCGAAGGGTGATCCGGGGGCAATGTCAGAGCTGACCCTCACGGTCATGCGGCTGGGTTTTCTCGCCGTACTGTGGCTGTTCGTGATCGTGGCCGTGCAGGTCATCCGCAGCGACCTGTTCGGTACGCGGGTCACCCAGCGCGGAGCGCGGCGCGAAGCCGCCCGACCGCAGCAGGCCGCGCGCCAGAACCAGGCGCCTCCGCAGCAGCGCCAGCAGTCCGGCGGCGGCCGCGGCCGCCGGGGCGCGCCCACCAAGCTGGTCGTCACGGAGGGCACGCTCACCGGCACCACCGTTGCCCTGCAGGGCCAGACCATCACGCTCGGCCGGGCACACGACTCGACGATCGTGCTGGACGACGACTACGCCTCCAGCCGCCATGCCAGGATCTACCCGGACCAGAACGGGCAGTGGATCGTCGAGGACCTGGGCTCCACCAACGGCACCTATCTGGACCGGTCCCGGCTCACGACGCCGACACCGATCGGTCCGGGTTCGCCGATCCGCATCGGCAAGACCGTCATCGAGCTGCGGAAGTAGTGCTACACCAATGAAAGAGCGCGAGCGGAGCGAGCACGCGGCGGCGGCCGGCACCCCAGGCCCCGGCGCGCTCCCGACCGGAGGGTGGGCAGTGTGGCTCGACACGACCGGCTGTACCCGGAGCCGACGGGCGAGGTGCGCATGAGTCTGTCACTGCGCTTCGCCGCCGGTTCTCACAAGGGCATGATCCGGGAGGGCAACGAGGACTCCGGCTACGCCGGTCCGCGCCTGCTCGCCATCGCCGACGGCATGGGCGGACAGGCCGCCGGTGAGGTCGCCTCCTCCGAGGTGATCTCCACCATCGTCCCCCTCGACGACGACGTGCCCGGCTCCGACGTGCTCACCTCCCTCGGCGCCGCCGTGCAGCGCGCCAACGACCAGCTGCGTCAGATGGTCGAGGAGGACCCCGCTCTGGAGGGCATGGGCACCACGCTCACCGCCCTGCTGTGGACCGGTCAGCGCCTGGGCATGGTGCACGTCGGCGACTCCCGCGCCTACCTGCTGCGCGACGGCGTCCTCACGCAGATCACGCAGGACCACACCTGGGTGCAGCGGCTCGTCGACGAGGGGCGGATCACCGAGGAGGAGGCGGGCACCCACCCGCAGCGCTCCCTGCTGATGCGCGCCCTCGGCAGCGGCGACCACGTCGAACCCGACCTGTCCATCCGCGAGGTGCGGGCCGGCGACCGCTACCTCATCTGCTCCGACGGGCTCTCCGGCGTCGTCTCCCACCAGACGATGGAGGACACCCTCGCCAGCTACCAGGGCCCCCAGGAGACCGTGCAGGAGCTGATCCAGCTCGCCCTGCGCGGCGGCGGCCCGGACAACATCACCGTCATCGTCGCCGACGTCCTCGACCTCGACACCGGCGACACCCTCGCCGGGCAGCTCTCCGACACCCCCGTGGTCGTCGGCGCCGTCGCCGAGAACCAGGCCCAGATGGGCGACAACGGCATCATGCAGACCCCGGCCGGCCGCGCCGCCGGCCTTGGCCGCCAGGGCGGACAGCACGGCGGGGGCGGCGAGTTCGGCCCGCCCGGCAGCGGCGACACCACCGGGTACGTCCCGGCCGGCGGCTTCGACGACTACGGCTCCGACGACTTCGTCAAGCCCCGCAAGGGCCGCCGCTGGTTGAAGAGATCCCTCTACACCGTGCTCGCCCTCGCCGTCATCGGCGGCGGCACGTACGGCGGCTGGCGCTGGACCCAGACCCAGTACTACGTCGGCACCAACGACGACCACGTCGCCCTGTACCGCGGCATCAGCCAGGACCTCGCCTGGGTCTCGCTCTCCAAGGTCCAGAAGGACCACCCGGAGATCGAACTCAAGTACCTCCCGCCCTACCAGCAGAAGCTCGTCGAGGCCACCATCGCCGAGGGCGACCTGGCCGACGCCCGGGCGAAGATCGAGGAGCTGGGCGTGCAGGCCTCGGCCTGCAAGAAGCAGGCCGACCGGCGCACCGCCGAGGCCCAGAACAACGCCAAGACGGGCGAGGGCGAGGCGGGCGGCACCACGGGAACCACCCCCGCCTCCTTCACGTCCAAGGCCTCACCGACACCCAACCCGTCGCCGAACGCGTCGGAGTCGCAGAAGGCACCCGAGTCGTCCCAGTCCCCGACCGCACCCACCCCAGGTTCCGGCCCGACCCTCTCGGAGGAAGAGCAGAAGGTCGTCTCGCTGTGCGGTAAGCAGTAGGCAAGCCGTGAGAGGCCCTGTCACACGATGAGCAGTACTACCAACCCGTCGACGCACCACACGTCCACGATCGGCGCCATCGGCGCCCCGAGCCGGCGCAACACCGAGCTGGCTCTGCTCGTGTTCGCCGTCCTCATCCCGGTCTTCGCCTACGCCAACGTGGGCCTGGCCATCAACGACGAGGTGCCCGCCGGGCTGCTGAGCTACGGTCTCGGCCTCGGCCTGCTGGCCGGCGTCGGGCACGTCGTCGTCCGCAAGTTCGCGCCGTACTCGGACCCGCTGCTGCTGCCGCTGGCCACCCTGCTCAACGGGCTCGGACTCGTCGCCATCTGGCGTCTGGACCAGTCCGAGCTGCTCCAGGACATCCAGCAGGCCGGCACCGCGGCGCCCCGCCAGCTGATGTACACGGCGCTCGGCATCGCCCTGTTCGTCGCGGTGATGATCTTCCTGAAGGACCATCGGGTCCTGCAGCGCTACACCTACATCTCCATGCTCGGCGCCCTGTTCCTGCTGCTGCTCCCGCTCGTGCCGGGCCTCGGCAAGAACATCTACGGCGCCAAGATCTGGATCCAGGTCGGCTCGTTCTCCATCCAGCCGGGTGAGTTCGCCAAGATCGTGCTGGCGATCTTCTTCGCCGGCTACCTGATGGTGAAGCGGGACGCGCTGGCCCTGGCCAGCCGCCGCTTCATGGGCCTCTACCTGCCGCGCGGCCGCGACCTGGGCCCGATCCTCGTGGTGTGGATGGTCTCGATCCTCATCCTGGTCTTCGAGACCGACCTCGGCACCTCGCTGCTCTTCTTCGGCATGTTCGTGATCATGCTGTACGTCGCCACCGAGCGGACCAGCTGGATCGTCTTCGGTCTGCTGATGTCCGCCGTCGGCGCCGTCGGCGTCGCCAGCTTCGAGCCGCACATCCAGCAGCGCGTGGACGCCTGGCTCGACCCGATGAAGGAGTACACGCTCTCCCGCGCGGGCGTCGGCGGCCACTCCGAGCAGGCCATGCAGGCGCTGTGGGCCTTCGGCTCCGGCGGCACCCTCGGCACCGGCTGGGGCCAGGGCCACTCCGAGCTGATCCGCTTCGCCGCCAACTCCGACTTCATCCTCGCCACCTTCGGCGAGGAACTCGGCCTGGCCGGCCTCATGGCGCTGCTCCTGCTCTACGCCTTGATCGTCGAACGCGGCGTGCGCACCGCCCTGGCCGCCCGCGACCCCTTCGGCAAGCTCCTCGCCATCGGCCTCTCCGGCGCCTTCGCCCTCCAGGTCTTCGTGGTCGCCGGCGGCGTCATGGGCCTCATCCCGCTCACCGGTATGACCATGCCCTTCCTGGCCTACGGCGGCTCCTCGGTCATCGCCAACTGGGCACTGATCGGCATCCTGCTGCGCATCAGCGACACCGCTCGCAGACCGGCACCCGCCGCTCCCGCCAGCCCCGACGCCGAGATGACCCAGGTGGTCCGACCGTGAACAAGCCCCTGCGCCGGATCGCGATCTTCTGCGGTCTGCTCGTCCTCACCCTGCTCATCCGCGACAACTGGCTCCAGTACGTCCAGGCGGACGACCTCAAGGAGGACGAGCACAACCGCCGGGTCGCCATCGAGCGGTACGCGAGCCCCCGCGGCGACATCATCGTCGACGGCAAGGCGATCACCGGACACGCCACCACCGACGGCGACTTCAAGTACAAGCGCACGTACAAGGACGGCGCCATGTGGGCGCCCGTCACCGGCTACGTCTCGCAGGCCTTCGGCGCCACCCAGATCGAGTCCATCGACGACGGCATCCTCACCGGCAACGACGACCGGCTGTTCTTCCGCAACACCCTCGACATGGTCACCGGCAAGAAGCGCGAGGGCGGCAACGTCGTCACCACGCTCAACAGCGCCGCCCAGAAGGCCGCCTACGACGGACTCAAGAAGCAGGGCGCCAAGGGAGCCGTCGTCGCCCTCGAACCGTCCACGGGCAAGATCCTGTCGATGGCCTCCTACCCGTCGTACGACCCCACCGCGATCGCGGGCTCCAACGACGCGGCCGGCGAGGCCTGGAACAAGCTCCAGAAGAAGAACAACCCCGACGACCCGATGCTCAACCGCGCCCTGCGCGAGGTCTACCCGCCAGGGTCCACCTTCAAGGTGCTCACCGCGGCCGCGGCCCTCGAGCACGGCAAGGCCGACTCGGCCGACGAGAAGACCGACTCGCCGCTGCCCTGGACGATGCCCGGCACCAGCACCGAGCTGAAGAACGAGGGGAACATCCCCTGCGAGAACGCCACCCTCCGCGAGGCCCTGCGCGTCTCCTGCAACACCGTCTTCGGCAAGCTCGGTTACGACGTCGGCAACGACGCGATGCTGGAGACGGCCAAGAAGTTCGGCTTCACCGAGGAGCAGTTCGTCCCGGTCCGCTCCAGCGCCTCGGTCTTCTCCGACGGCATGAACGACTCGCAGGTCGCGCTCTCCTCCATCGGCCAGTTCAACACCGCGGCCACCCCGCTCCAGATGGCCATGGTCACCTCGGCCATCGCCAACAACGGCACCCTGATGAAGCCGTACATGGTCGACGAGCTGCAGGCCCCCAACCTCGACACCATCGAGAAGACGGACCCCGAGGAGATGAGCGAGCCGCTGTCCGCGGACAACGCCCAGATCCTCCAGTCGATGATGGAGACCGTCGTGGAGGACGGCACGGGAACCAACGCGCAGATCGACGGCGTCACCGTGGGCGGCAAGACCGGTACCGCACAGCACGGCGTCGACAACAGCGAGAACCCCTACGCCTGGTTCATCTCCTACGCCAAGGGCGAGGACGGCAGCGCGCCCGTCGCCGTCGCCGTGGTGATCGAGGACGAGAACGCGGTCCGCGACGACATCTCCGGCGGCGGCCTCGCGGCACCGATCGCGAAGAACGTCATGGAGGCCGTCATCGACAGCAAGAAGTGATCCCACGATGAACGGGACGTGACTCCTGTCACGTCCCCTTCACATCGGCGCACGTTGCGATACCGGTCCTGTATCGGCTGCCGGGCTTGGCCAAGGCACCCAAAGCGAGCCGGGTACGGTAGGCCGGACGGCAGCCTCCGACCGTACAAGCATGCCGGTCGGGACCGACGGAGAGGGCTGGTAGGTAACCATGGAAGAGCCGCGTCGCCTCGGCGGCCGGTACGAGCTGGGCCCTGTGCTCGGCCGTGGTGGCATGGCGGAGGTTTACCACGCTCATGACACCCGGCTCGGGCGCCAGGTGGCGGTGAAGACGCTGCGCGCGGACATGGCGCGCGACCCGTCCTTCCAGGCCCGCTTCCGCCGGGAGGCCCAGTCGGCCGCCTCGCTCAACCATCCCGCGATCGTGGCGGTCTACGACACGGGCGAGGACTACATCGACGGGGTCTCCATCCCGTACATCGTCATGGAGTACGTCGACGGCTCCACGCTCCGCGAGCTGCTCCACTCCGGCCGCAAGCTGCTGCCGGAGCGGACGCTGGAGATGACCATCGGCATCCTCCAGGCGCTGGAGTACTCGCACCGGGCCGGCATCGTCCACCGCGACATCAAGCCCGCGAACGTGATGCTGACCCGCAACGGCCAGGTCAAGGTCATGGACTTCGGCATCGCCCGCGCGATGGGCGACTCCGGCATGACCATGACCCAGACCGCGGCCGTGATCGGTACCGCCCAGTACCTCTCCCCGGAGCAGGCCAAGGGCGAGCAGGTCGACGCGCGGTCCGACCTGTACTCCACGGGCTGCCTGCTCTACGAGCTGCTCACCGTGCGGCCGCCCTTCGTCGGCGACTCGCCGGTCGCCGTGGCGTACCAGCACGTGCGCGAGGAACCGCAGGCGCCGAGCGTCTTCGACCCCGAGATCACGCCCGAGATGGACGCGATCGTGCTGAAGGCGCTGGTCAAGGACCCCGACTACCGCTACCAGTCCGCCGACGAGATGCGGGCCGACATCGAGGCCTGCCTCGACGGCCAGCCGGTCGGCGCGACCGCCGCCATGGGCGCCATGGCCGCGGGCGGCTACGGCGCCTACCCCGACGACCAGCCGACCACGGCGCTGCGCTCGGACGGCGGTGGCGGCGGTGCCACGACCATGCTGCCGCCCATGAACCCGGACGACGGCGGCTACGGCTACGACGAACGCCCCGACCGGCGCCGGCAGCAGCAGCGCAAGACGAACTCCTCCACGATCTTCCTGGTCCTGGCGGGCGTCCTCGTCCTCGTCGGCGCGATCCTGATCGGCAAGTACGCCTTCAGCGGCGACGGCGGGCCCAGCAACGACAAGGTCGACGTACCCGCGTTCATCGGCCTGACGAAGGCGGACGCCGACCAGCAGGCCACCAACGCAGACCTGGAACTGGCCTTCACGCAGAAGCCCTGCGAGGACCAGAAGAAGGGCAACATCTGCTCCCAGGACCCCGCGCAGGGCACCAGCGTCGACAAGCAGTCCACCGTCAACCTGGTGGTCTCGACCGGCGCCCCGAAGGTCGCGGTGCCCAACGTCATCGACAAGAACGTCGACGACGCCACGCAGCGGCTCGAGGACAAGGGCTTCAACGTCGAGACCAAGCGGACCGAGTCCTCCCAGGACGAGGGCACCGTCCTCAACCAGAACCCGGACCCGGGCAGCGAGCTGGAGAAGGGCTCCACGGTGACCCTGGAGGTCGCCAAGGCGGAGGAGAAGGCCACGGTCCCCGACGTGGTCGGCCGGAGCTGCGACGAGGCCAAGGCCCAGATGGAGAACAGCGGCCTCGAGGGCACCTGCACGGACCAGCCGACGAACGACCCCAACCAGGTCGACAAGGTCATCTCCACGACGCCGCAGGCGAACCAGCAGGTCGACCCGGGCTCCAAGGTCACGATCGTCGTCGGCAAGGCGGTCGCCAAGACGAAGGTGCCCGAGGTCCGCACCAAGTCCCTGGCGGAGGCGCGGCAGATCCTTCAGCAGAGCGGCTTCACCAACGTCCAGGTGGCTCCGAACGCCCCGGGCGAGGACAACGCCACGGTGATCGCCATGGACCCCCAGCCCGGCACCGAGGTCGACGACCCCGCCGCCACCCAGATCACCCTCACCACCGTGGGTGGCAACGGGGGCAACAACGGCGGTAACAACGGCGGCATCATCGGCGGACTGCGCGGCGACGACTGACCCGCACCGCCACCCCGTCACCGGCCAGAGCCCCGGCCCCTCACCGGAGGGACCGGGGCTCCGGCGTCGCCCGGCGGTCACTCCTCCGCGCGCGCCGCCCGACAGGGGCGAGGCGCTCGGGCCGGGAGGGCCCTCACCTCACCGCAGCTCCGCCGGCGGCGTCCGCTCCCCGTCCACCTTCTCCGTGCGGACCAGCTCGCCCCAGACCACGTAGCGGTACTTGCTCGTGTACACCGGGGTGCAGGTCGTCAGGGTGATGTAGTGGCCGGGCTTCTTCTTGCCGGACTCCGCGGGGACCGCGTCCAGGACGTCGACGTTGAACTTCGAGGTCTCGCGGAGGACGGCGTAGGTCTTGTAGACGTACCAGGTGTCCTTGGTCTCGAAGACGATCGGGTCGCCCTCGTCGATCTTGTCGATCTTGTGGAACTTCGCCCCGTGCCCGTCCCGGTGCGCCGCCAGCGAGAAGTTGCCCTCCTTGCCGGAGGTGGGCAGCGCCGCCTTCACCGGATCCGTGTAGTAGCCGGCCACGCCGTCGTTGAGGATCTTCATCGACGTGCCCTTCTCCACCAGGATGTCGCCCTTGCCCATCGCCGGGACGTGGAGGAAGCCGATGCCCGCCCTGGTGTCCAGCGCGCCGGGGCCGTCGGGACCGACGCGGTCCTGGGCCCAGTCGTCGCGGACCCGGTCCGCCTGCTTGTCCGCCGCGCGGTCGGCGACCACGTTCGTCCACCAGAGCGAGTAGACGACGAACAGGCCCAGCACCAGGCCCGCGGTGATGAGGAGTTCGCCGAAGACGCTGACCGCGCGCGCGGCGATCCGCCCGGCCCTCCGCCCGCGACCGCGCGCGGCGTCCCGCTCCCGCTCCGCGGTGTCTTCGTGCTCCGTGTCGGTGGTCGCTGCCACTGGTCATCCGCCCTTAACTGACGAGCGCATCCGGCTTGCCCTTGCTGCGCGGCCGTTCCTCGACCATCTTGCCCCAGACGATCATGCGGTACTTGCTGGTGAACTCCGGCGTGCAGGTCGTCAGGGTGATGTAGCGGCCGGGCTCCTTGAAACCGGACTGCTTCGGAACGGGGTCCAGGACGCTGACGTTGCTCGGCGACGTCACGGGCAGGATGGACGCCATCTTGTACACGAAGTACTCGTCCTGCGTCTCCACGACGATCGGGGCGCCCGGCTTGAGCTTGTTGATGTACCGGAACGGCTCGCCGTGCGTGTTGCGGTGTCCCGCCAGCCCGAAGTTGCCGGTCTTCGCGTCCGGCATCGCCGTCTTCAGACCGTCCTCCGCGTAGTGCCCGACCATGCCCCGGTCCAGCACCTTCTTGCTGTTGATGCCCTCGGCGATCGGCACCACGACGTCCAGGTCGGGGATGTGCAGCAGCGCGAAGCCCTGCCCGGGCTCGAAGGTCCCCGGATTGCGCTTGCCGTTCGCCCAGTCGTCCTGGAGGTTGCTGGCGGCCTTGTCCGCCTGGGCGTGCGCACGCACGTTGGTCCACCACAGCTGGTAGGTCACGAACAGCAGCATCAGCACGCCGGTCGTGATGAACACCTCGCCGATCGCCCGGCTGGCGATCACCGCGGCGCCGGGCTTGCGGGCCCGCGCCTGACGGCGGGCCTCCACGCGCGACAGCGGGGCCCTCGGCTCCTCGGGCGACTCGGAGTCCACCGACGCCCCGCGCGGCGCTCCACGGCGCCCGTGGCGCCGTTTCGCGGCCTTCCTGCGGGCCGCCCGGCCCCCCGTGGGCTCCTCGGCCGACCGCCGAGGCGGCGGTTCCGGTATCCGCAGCGCCACGGTCTCGTCGTCGACGGGCCGGCCGGCGGGCTCCGAGGAGTGGTGGTCCTGGCGTCCGCCCCCGAACGCACCGGAATCCCCGTACGGCCGTCCGTACGAGGATCCCTGGTCACCGGCCGTGCCGGACTCGCGCTCGGGGCGCAGGGCGGTCACGCCGTGGCCCTGCCCACCACCGGGGCGAGCCCCGCCGACCTCGCCACCGCGTCCCGGTCGCCGCACTCCACCAGCCAGTTGGCCAGCATCCGGTGCCCGTGCTCGGTCAGCACCGACTCCGGATGGAACTGGACGCCCTCCACGGGCAGTTCGCGGTGGCGCAGGCCCATCACGATGCCGTCGTGGGTGCGGGCCGTCACCTCCAGGGCGGCCGGCACGGTGCCCGGCTCCGCGGCCAGCGAGTGGTACCGCGTCGCGGTGAACGGCGAGGGCAGGCCCGCGAAGACGCCGGTGCCGGTGTGCTCGACCGGCGAGGTCTTGCCGTGCAGCAGCTCCGGCGCCCGGTCCACCACGCCGCCGTACGCCACCTGCATCGACTGCATGCCGAGGCAGACGCCGAAGACGGGGACGCCCGTGGCGGCGCAGTGCCGCACCATGTCGACGCAGACGCCCGCCTGCTCCGGCGCACCCGGCCCCGGGGAGAGCAGCACGCCGTCGAAGCCGTCCTGGGCGTGCGCGGTGGACACCTCGTCGTTGCGCAGCACCTCGCACTCGGCGCCGAGCTGGTACAGGTACTGGACCAGGTTGAAGACGAAGCTGTCGTAGTTGTCGACGACGAGGATGCGCGCGCTCACTGGTTGTCCACCGTCACATCGTTGAAGGGAAGCAGCGGTTCGGCCCACGGGAAGACGTACTGGAACAGGACGTAGACCACGGCCACGACCAGCACGAGCGAGAGCACTGCCCTCACCCACGCGTTCCCCGGCAGATGCCGCCAGATCCAGCCGTACATGCCGTCCCTTCCGTCGCACCACGACGCCGCACTCACGCCGTACCGCACCAGACTAGCGGCGCGGGGCCCTCCGGAACGGCCTCAATCCACAGGCCGGGCATAGTGCAGGTCGGCCGTTCCCGAGTAACCGGGCAGCGTCGCGCGGCCGTCCTCCTCGACCTTCCAGCCGAGCCCGTAGACGTTGACGTACACCATGTAGTTCTGGATCGCCGGGGAGGCCGCCAGCGTCTCCTTGAGCCGCTCGGGATCGCCCACCGCCTGGATCTTGTACGGCGGCGAGTACACCCTGCCCTGCAGGATCAGGGTGTTGCCCACGCAGCGGACCGCGCTCGTGGAGATCAGCCGCTGGTCCATGACCTTGATGCCCTCGGCGCCGCCCTGCCACAGCGCGTTCACCACCGCCTGGAGGTCCTGCTGGTGGATGACGAGGTAGTCCGGCTGCGGCTCCGGGTACCCCGGCAGCTTGGCGGTGGCGTCCGGCGGGGCGTCGTCGAGTGTGACGGAGATCGCCTCGCCGGTCAGCTTCTGCGTGCCCGCCTTCTCCTCCAGCGCGGCCAGCTCGTCGTCCTGGGACTTCGAGCGTCCGTCGTCGCGCTCGGCGAGGGACTCGATGTCGCCCCGCAGGCCGGCGTTCGACTCCTCCCGCCGCCCGTTCTCCAGGCTGCGCTCGTGGATGAGGTCGGACAGCTTGAGCAGCGAGGCGTCCGTGCGGATGTCGGTGCCCTTGGCGGTGTCGAAGCTGATGAAGAAGATGAGTCCCGCGAGGGCGAAGACCGCCGCCGTCAGTACCCGCACGGGCCGGAAACGGCGCCGGCGGGCGGGGCTGGATCCCGTCCCGGGGGAGTCGGCAGAATTGCTCAACGTACCCTTATCTCCTTCGGCGCCACGGAAGGACTACGCTAACGGACGCCCGGGGGAGCGCTCAGAGTCCCCTTGTCCCCCGAACGCCGCTCCCGAGACCGACCCCCGTTCCCTGCGCGGCCACGCAGCGCATCGACAGGAGAGACCCTCGTGCCGAAGTCACGTATCCGCAAGAAGGCCGACTACACGCCGCCGCCGTCGAAGCAGGCGACCAGCATCAAGCTGACCAGCCGCGGCTGGGTGGCGCCGGTCATGCTGGCCATGTTCGTCATCGGCCTCGCCTGGATCGTCGTCTTCTACGTCACCGACGGTTCACTGCCGATCGACTCGCTGGGCAACTGGAACATCGTCGTGGGCTTCGGCTTCATCGCCGCCGGCTTCGGCGTCTCCACGCAGTGGAAGTAGCGCGGCACCAGCTCTGCCCACGGCTATCCGCGGAGTTATCCACAGGTGCTGTCCACACGCTGGGGACAATAGAACGAAGATCTGTGGATAACCCCTAGCACGTTGACGCCGGTGTGACGGACATACTGGCACCCGAAAGCACGTTCGCCCCCTGCCTGACCTGCGAAAACGCTGGCCTCGGACAGGGGGCGCACCTGTTCCCGCACACTGTGCACAAGATCCGCCACCGACTGTGGACAAACGTCCGCCCAGAACCCGCTCAGGTGAGCTGAGCGCTCCTCAACAGGGTCAACCCGACGATGACCACGAGGACGAGCGCACAGGTGCCGTACTGCACGAGCGTCCGGCGCTCGCGCGGGGCGTGGAGCATCGCGAAACCGATCACGCCGCCGGCGACCAGGCCGCCGATGTGCGCCTGCCAGGCGATGTTGGCCCAGGTGAAGGTGAAGACGAGGTTGATCGCGAGCAGGATCACGACCGGCCGCATGTCCGCGTTGAGGCGGCGGACGAGGGCGGCGGTGGCCCCGAAGAGGCCGAAGACCGCACCGGAGGCGCCGAGGGTCGCCGTGGTGGGCGAGGCCAGCAGATAGGTGAGGGCGCTGCCGGCCAGGCCGGAGACGAGGTAGAGCGTGAGGTAGCGGGCTCTGCCGAGGGCCGCTTCGAGGGGTCCGCCGAGGAACCAGAGGCTGATCATGTTGAAGCCGATGTGCCAGATCTCCTCGTGGGTGAACATCGAGGTCACCAGCCGGTACCACTCGCCCTCCGCGACGCCCTCGGTGGGGACGAAGGGGGCGGGGGGCCAGCGCCCGATGAGCACCATGTCGCTGAGGAAGGACGACGGCAGCGCCTGCACGGCGATGAACACCGCGGCGTTGATCCCGATGAGGATCTTGGTGAGGAGATGGGGGTCGGCGGCGATCGTGCCCCCGGCCAGGGTGCGGGGGCGGGACGCGGCGGGTGCCGGGCCGCTGCCCGAGCGGCCCGCGGCGCAGTCGGGGCAGTGGAAGCCGACGGAGGCGTTGACCATGCAGTCCGTGCAGATGGGGCGCTCGCAGCGGGTGCAGCGGATGCCGGTCTCACGGTCCGGGTGGCGATAGCAGCCGGGCAGGCTCTGGGCGTCCGGCGGGCCTGCTGCCGCGTGGTCCATGACTTCCCCTCGGTCGTCCAGCGGGCGGTGTGTGCGCGCGTGCGCCGCCCCGCCCTTTTCTACGGATGGGCGGGGCGTTTGGTTCCTGCCCTGCGCGCGGGTGGATCAGCCCTGCCGGGTCTCGACGACGACGGCCTCGATGACGATGTCGTCGAGGGGGCGATGGGTGCGCGGGTTGGTCTCGACGGCGGCGATGGCGTCCACGACCTTCCGGCCGGCGGGGTCGGTGACCTCGCCGAAGATGGTGTGCTTGCGGTTCAGCCAGGTCGTCGGGGAGACGGTGACGAAGAACTGCGAGCCGTTGGTGCCGGGGCCGGCGTTGGCCATCGCCACCAGGTAGGGCCGGTCGAAGGCGAGGTCGGGGTGGAACTCGTCCGCGAACTGGTAGCCGGGGTCGCCGGTTCCGTTGCCGAGCGGGTCGCCGCCCTGGATCATGAAGCCGCTGAGGACCCGGTGGAAGACCGTGCCGTCGTAGAGCTTGTCGGTGGTCTTCTCGCCGGTGGCGGGGTGGGTCCACTCGCGTTCGCCGCGGGCCAGCTCGACGAAGTTCCGGACCGTTCTGGGAGCGTGGTTCGGGAGCAGCCTGATCTCGATGTCGCCTTGGCTGGTCTTGAGGGTGGCGTAGAGCTGCTCGGCCACGGAGGTGCCTTCCGGTCGTCTGGTGGTGCGGACCGATACTCCCACGCGCGGGGGCGCGTTCGGCGTTCTTGTGCCGGGGGTCCGAGCGTGCGGCGGCGATCCGTGGCATTGTCGGAGGCAGGCTCGTGTTGCCCGGTATTCATCCGTTGTTGAGCTTGATCCGCTCTTGTCCGCCACTTCATCACCACGTGCCCCAGTGGGCTCGAAGACATCGTCAGTGACCCGGATGCCCGCCCTCGCATGCCTGGCTTTGTGTCCCCAGGCATGATCCGTAAAAGGGTGGAAAGTCGAATTACCGTACGCCACCGAGGAGGAGGAACCCGTGACCCGCATCGACAGCGTGCGCGCCGCGACCGGTTCGGCGAAGGACAGCGTGCTGCACGCCGCGGAAGTGGTGGCGCCCTACGCCGACACGGCCAAGGACAGGGCCGCTCACTATGCACAGGAGGCGCGCGTTCGGCTGGCGCCCAAGGTGTCGCAGGCGGCAGACCAGGCTCGCCACCAGTACGGGGCGCATGTCGCGCCGCGGCTGGAGCAGGCTCTGACGCATGTGCCGCCGAAGGTGGACGCCGCCGCGCAGGAAGCGGCCGTCCGCACCCGTCTGGCCGCTCGGCAGGCGGCCGATTTTTCCCGCCCGAAGATCGAGCAGGCGGTGGCCGCGGCCGGTCCCGTGAGGGACGAGGCGACCGCGCGGGGTGCCGCCGCGCTGGCCGCGCTCCGGGGCCAGGTCACGGCCAAGGAGATCCAGAAGCTGACCCGCAAGCACCAGCGGCGCGCGAGGGCCGGCCGGATCGCCAGGGTTCTGGCGGTGGCGGGTCTCGTCGCGGGTGGCGCCTTCGCTGCCTGGAAGTGGTGGGACAAGCAGGCCAACCCGGACTGGCTGGTCGAGCCGCCGGAGGCGACGGAGGTGCCCGAGTCGGGGCGGCTGACGTCCGTGGACGGCACGGGTGAGGCGATTCTCGACCCGGAGGTGCAGGCCAAGCAGGCTCAGGAGGAGGCGGCGGAGGGCGACGAGCCCCGCTGATCTCCTTCGGGACCGCATCGCCGTGGGGCGGAGGACCTTCGGGTCCTCCGCCCCACGGCGATGTTTCACGTGAAACGGCGGCTCAGCGGCCGTAGCGCCGTTCGCGCAGCGAGTACGAGCGCAGCGCGCGCAGGAAGTCGATCTCACGGAAGTCCGGCCAGTAGGTCTCGCAGAAGTGGACTTCGGCGTAGGCGGACTGCCAGAGCAGGAATCCGGAGAGGCGCTGCTCACCGGAGGTGCGGATGATGAGGTCGGACTCGGACCGCGTCTTCGAGTACAGATGCTTGGAGATGTGCTCCATCGTGAACGTCTCGATGAACTGGTCGATGTCGCCGCCCTGGGAGCTGTGCTCGGTCAGTGCCGAGCGGACGGCGTCGACGATCTCGCGCCGGCCGCCGTAGCCCACGGCGACGTCGACCTTGGTGCCGCCCGTGCGGCCCTGGGTGGCGGCGGTGGCCGTCTTGAGGCGGCTGGCGGACTCGCCGGGCAGGAGGTCGAGGGCACCGACCGCCTCCACGGGCCAGGGGTTGCCGGGGGCGGCGAGCCGTTCGACGACTTCGGCGATGATGTCGATCAGCGGGTTGAGCTGGTCCTCGGGCCGGTGCAGATTGTCGTCGGAGAGCATGAAGAGGGTGACGTGCTCGATCTCCGCGGAGTCGCACCAGCGCAGGAAGTCCAGCACCTTGGCCGCGCCGGCCCGGTAGCCCTCCCGCGGGTCGTCTATGCCGGACATCTTGGCCCAGCGGCGGTTGCCGTCGAGCATGATGCCGATGTGCTGAGGGCGTGGGCGTCCCTCCAACTCCCTGACCAGGCGCTTCATATACAGCGCATCGAGAGCCGCCCTTACCTTCGCCCGCATGCTCTGCCCCTTCCGCCTGCCCTGTGGGGTGACGATATCAAGAGCAGACAGCACCGCCCGGGCGCCGAACGGCGCCCGTCCGCGGGCCCGCGTCCCTGCGGCGGTGTGGGCGAGCGGGGTCGTACGGGTGCTCAACTGGGCCTTTCGACGCGGTGGTTGATGATCACGCGGGTCGTGTGGTCATCGCGGGACGGGGCGTGGGAGTGACGCCGGTGAGGAACGTCTCCGCCTCACGGTATCCATATCGGGCGAACCCACCTTTTCACCAGCTGATCGCCGCCGCCACCGGCAGATGGTCGCTGCCGGTGGCCGGCAGGGTCCAGGCGCGGTCCGCCCGTACGCCCGCCGTCAGGATCTGGTCGATCCTGACCACCGGGAAGCGGGCCGGGTAGGTGAACCCGAATCCGGCACCGGCCTGCTCCTGGGCCGAGTCCAGCCGGGTGGTGATGCCGTCGAGGGCGCCGTCGTCCATGGTGGCGTTGAGATCGCCGAGCAGCAGCAGCCGCTCGTCGTCCTCGGCCGCGAGGGCGTCGGCGAGCGCCGCCGCGTTGCGGTCGCGGCTGTCCGTCCAGAAGCCGCCGCGGGGCATGAGGCGCACGGATCCGAGGTGGGCCACGTAGACCGCCAGAGGACCCTGCTCGGTGGTCACGGTGGCGCGCAGGGCGCGGGTGGTGGCGAGCTTGGCGTCGGCCGGTTTGGTGGCGGCCAGCGGTCCGTAGTCCATCAGGGTGTCGACCGGCGCGACACCGGTCAGCGGCAGCGTGCTCCACAGTCCGACCGTCCCCTGCACCGTGTGGTGGGGGTAGGCGTCCGCGAGTTCCCTCTCGTAGACGCCCCTGTCCTGCTCGGTCAGCTCTTCGAGGGCCAGCAGGTCGGCGCCGGAGGCGGCCAGGTCACGGGCGGTGCCGGCGGGATCGGGGTTGGCGGCGCCGACGTTGTGGGTGACCACGGTGAGGTCGCTGCCGCCCCGGCGGGACTTGTCGGCGAGCATGCCACCGAAGAGGCTCGCCCAGGCGACGGACGGCACGAGCAGCGCGACGGTCGCGATCGCGGAGCGCCGCAGCAGCGCGGCGCCGAGCAGGGCGGGTACGCCCAGACCGAGCCACGGCAGGAAAGTCTCCACGAGGCTGCCGAGCCCGCCCCGGTCGGTGATCAGGCCGTGGGCCGGCATGAGCACGCCGAGCAGCACCGCCAGAACGGCGAGCACCCGCCCGCGCCGCCAGGGGCCGGGGCGGGAGAGGGTACGGATCATCCGGCGGACGCGCGAGGCTTCCGCCGGGGTGGCGGTCTCCGCCGAGGTGACGGTCTCCGCCGGGAGCGCGGTGTCTCCCGGGAGCGCGGTGTCCGCCGAGGTGGCGGTGTTGGTCCGGGACGCGGGGTGTCCTCGCTCGCCGTGCGTGCGGCCCGGGGATGCGTCGGCGTCGTAGGTCATGCCCCCAGAGAAGGGGAGGCCGTGTTGCGGCGGCGTATGCGGTTGCGGATACGCCGACGACAGGTGCCGGCTCCTAGCATCGGAGCATGCGAGTGCTGATCGTGGAGGACGAGCCGTACATGGCGGAGGCCATCCGCGACGCCCTGCGGCTGGCGGCGATCGCCGCGGACATCGCGGGGGACGGCGACACCGCTCTGGACCTGCTGCGCGTGAACTCGTACGACATCGCCGTCCTAGACCGCGACATCCCCGGCCCCTCAGGTGACGAGGTCGCGCGGCGCATCGTGGACTCGGGCAGCGGGATGCCGATCCTCATGCTCACCGCGGCCGCACGGCTGGACGACAAGGCCTCGGGGTTCGAGCTGGGCGCCGACGACTACCTCACCAAGCCGTTCGAGCTGCGGGAGCTGGTACTGCGGCTCCGGGCGCTCGACCGGCGGCGCGCGCACAGCCGTCCTCCGGTGCGGGAGCTGGCGGGCCTGCGGGTCGACCCGTTCCGCAGGGAGGTCTACCGGGACGGCCGCTTCGTCGCGCTCACCAGGAAGCAGTTCGCGGTGCTCGACGTGCTCGTCGCCGCCGAGGGCGGGGTCGTCAGCGCCGAGGAGCTGCTGGAACGCGCGTGGGACGAGCACGCGGACCCGTTCACCAACGCCGTGCGGATCACGGTCTCGGCGCTGCGCAAGCGGCTCGGCCGCCCCTGGATCATCGCCACCGTGGCCGGCGTCGGCTACCGCATCGACGTGCCGCCGGCCGCCGGGGGCGAGGGCGCGGACCGTGGATAGGGAGCGTGGGCCGAGCGTCCGCCTCAAGCTCACGCTCAGCTACACCGGCTTCCTGATGCTGGCCGGAGCCCTGATGCTGGCGGCGGGATGGCTGTTCCTGACGAGGGTGCCGCACATCGGGCTCCTCTTCCTGCCCGAGTACCAGCTCTCGGTGGCGCGCGACTTCGCGCCGGTGGCGGCGGTGACGATGCTGTTCCTGCTGGTCTTCGGGCTCGGGGGAGGGTGGTTCCTCGCCGGGCGCGTCCTCGCCCCGCTGAACCGCATCACCGAGGCGACCCGCACGGCGGCGGGCGGGTCGCTGTCCCACCGGATCCGGCTGCCGGGCCGCCAGGACGAGTTCCGGGAACTGGCCGACGCCTTCGACACCATGCTGGGGCGGCTGGAGGCGCACGTGGCCGAGCAGCGGCGGTTCGCGGCCAACGCCTCGCACGAGCTGCGCACCCCGCTGGCGATCTCGAAGTCGCTCCTCGACGTGGCCCGCGCCGACCCGGACCACGACACCGGTGAACTCGTGGAGCGCCTCAGCACCGTCAACACCCGGGCGATCGACCTGACCGAGGCGCTGCTCCTGCTCAGCCGCGCCGAGCAGCGTTCCTTCGTCCGGGAGCGCGTCGACCTGTCGCTGCTGGCGGAGGAGGCCACCGAAACGCTCCTGCCGCTCGCCGAGGGGCGCGGCGTCACCATCGAGACCGGCGGCGACCTCGCGCCCACGACCGGGTCGCCGTCGCTCCTGCTGCATCTGACGATGAACCTGGTGCACAACGCGGTCGTCCACAACCTGCCGGAAGGGGGCGAGGTCCGGGTCACGACCCTCGCCGGCCCCGCCGGAGTGACGCTCACCGTGGAGAACACCGGCGAGCGGGTCGGCGCCGAGCTGGCCGCGACGCTCACCGAGCCGTTCCGGCGCGGCACCGAGCGCGTCCACACCGATCACGCGGGCGTCGGTCTCGGTCTGGCCATCGCCCGGACCATCACCGAGGCCCACGACGGCACCCTCACCCCGGTCCCGCGGCCCACGGGCGGGCTCCGGGTCACGGTGGAGCTGCCGACGGCGCGATGAACCCGCCCCCAGGCTGGTGGGAGCCGGTCGGCCCACGGCACGGAGAAAGCCCCTCCGAACCGCGTTTCCGCAGCTCGGAGGGGCTTTTCGAAGTGGAGCCTAGGGGAGTCGAACCCCTGACATCTGCCATGCAAAGACAGCGCTCTACCAACTGAGCTAAGGCCCCTCGGGCGGTGTCGTCGGCCGGATGGTGCCTGCCGTCGGTCGCCGCGGACCAGAGTACCGGGTCGCCCCCCGTATCTCACAAATGATTGGGGCTCCCCCGGAACGACCACGCTCCGTAAGATGCTCGGCGTGGTTCGCTGGAGCGAACTGCGGTTCTTGGGGAAGCGATGGGGAGACGCAATGGACGCCGCACAGCAGGAAGCGACCGCGAGAGCGCGGGAACTGCAGCGGAACTGGTACGGGGAGCCTTTGGGGGCGCTCTTCCGTAGGCTCATCGACGATCTTGGTCTCAACCAGGCTCGTCTCGCGGGAGTGCTGGGGCTGTCCGCGCCGATGCTGTCGCAGCTGATGAGCGGTCAGCGGGCGAAGATCGGCAATCCCGCGGTGGTCCAGCGGGTGCAGCTGCTGCAGGACCTGGCGGGGCAGGTCGCGGACGGCAGTGTGAGCGCGGCCGAGGCGACGGAGCGCATGGACGAGATCAAGAAGTCCCAGGGGGGTTCGGTGCTCAGCAACACCACGCAGACGACGAGCAGTTCGGGTGCGCCCACGGTCAAGCGGGTGGTGCGCGAGATCCAGTCGCTGCTGCGCTCGGTGGCGGCCGCCGGGGACATCATCGACGCGGCCGACGCCCTCTCCTCCTCCCACCCGGAACTGGCGGAGTTCCTGCGGGTGTACGGGGCGGGCCGCACCTCGGACGCGGTCGCGCACTACCAGTCCCACCAGAACTGATCCCGGGGTCCGGCCGCCGCGGGGGGAGTCGCGGCCGGGCCCGGGAGTGGCGCGAGGGGAGGAGCGACACACAGCCATGGGTGAGGTCTTCGCCGGACGGTACGAGCTGGTCGACCCGATCGGCCGCGGCGGGGTCGGTGCCGTCTGGCGTGCCTGGGACCACCGCCGCCGACGGTATGTGGCCGCAAAGGTGCTCCAGCAGCGGGACGCGCACTCGCTGCTGCGGTTCGTCCGCGAGCAGGCGCTGCGCATCGACCATCCCCATGTGCTCGCGCCCGCGAGCTGGGCGGCCGACGACGACCAGGTGCTGTTCACCATGGACCTGGTCACCGGCGGCTCGCTGGTCCACCTGATCGGGGACTACGGCCCGCTGCCGCCCGCCTTCGTGTGCACACTCCTCGACCAGCTCCTCGCGGGCCTCGCGGCGGTGCACGCCGAGGACGTGGTCCACCGCGACATCAAGCCGGCCAACCTGCTGCTGGAGGCCACCGGCACGGGCCGGCCGCGGCTCAGGCTCTCCGACTTCGGCATCGCGATGCGGCTGGGCGAACCCCGGCTGACCGAGACCAACCTCGTGGTGGGAACGCCCGGTTACCTCGCGCCGGAGCAGATGATGGGCGCGGAACCGGACTTCGCCGCGGACCTGTTCGCGGTGGGGCTGGTCGCCCTGTACCTGCTCGAAGGGGCCAAGCCGGACGCCAAGGCGCTGGTGCAGCACTTCGCGGAGCACGGGACGCCGGCCGCGCCGCAGGGGATACCGGAGCCGCTGTGGCAGGTCGTCGCGACGCTGGTGCAGCCGGATCCGCCCGCCAGGTTCCGTACGGCGACGGGGGCGCGCAAGGCGCTGGCCGCGGCGGCGGAGCTGCTGCCGGAGCCCGGTCCCGACGACGAGCTGATCGAGATCTTCGACCAGGTCGGCCCGCTGCCCGCCGGCTTCGCCCCCGACGGCCCGCTGAAACGCGCGTCCGGCCTCGACGACGCCCCGCCCAAGGACCCGGCGACGGACCCGCCCACCGACCCGCGCCGCCCGTCCGCCCCGCCGACGCCCGCGTTCCCCACGCCGACGGCCTCGTCCCCTACCCCTACGCCTTCGTCCCCGGCGCCCTCGCCGGATTCAACACCCCTGTCTCATTCGGCACATCCGTCGCATTCGACACCCCCATCGCCGCCCACGCCGCCGGAGGCCCCGGCAGCCCCAGGGCCACCGTCCGCCATGTCGGAGACCGGCAGCTTCCACCTGCCGCCCCCGCAGCCGACCGTCACCTCCCCCGTGCCGGACGGCGCCCCGGCCCCCGTCCCGCACCCGGGCCAGTACCCGCCCGAGTACCCGCCGCCGTACGTCCCGCCGCTGCCCGCGCAGACCCTCGCCCCGCCCCCGCTCGGGTCCCCCGCCGACGCCCCCACCGCCTCCTACACCGTCCGCAGCCCCCAGGCCCCGGCGCAGCACCGGGCGACGCGTCGGCGGCGGCGCCCCGGCCCCCCGGCGGGAGTGGCGGTCCCGCTGCTGATCCTGGCGCTGGCCTGCTACGCGGTGGGGTTCTGGGCGCTGACCCGCATCTGAGCGGGGTCACTTCACCGCGGCCTCACCGCGCCCTGCGCCGGGCCGCCGCCGTCCACACGGTCAAACCCGCCAGCAGCAGGCTGCCGGTGCCGATGCCGCCCACCGCGACCGCCTTCATGGCGAGGTCCCCGTCCCCGCCGCCGTTCTCCGGCGCCGCCGCCCGGTCCTGCGCCGAGACCTCGAAGACGCCCGCCGGCCGCGGCTCCCCCGCGTATCCGGGCCCCCCGTCCGCGGAACCCCGGAGTCCGACGCGCAGCGTCAGCCCGAAGGGTCCCGCGCCGAAGTCCTCGGCCACCTGCGCCGCAAGGTGCACGACGAGGTAGTAGTCCCCGGCGAAGCGCATCGCGCCGACCTGTCCGCTGGTGGCGTACCGGTTCGTGTAGGCCACCGGCGGGAGGGGAGCGAGGCCGACGGTGGCGGGGCGGCCGGTGTACCCCTTGGCCGCGTCGTCCACCTCGCCGCGCACCGGGTTGTGCAGCGCCAGGCGCAGGGCACCCGTGGCGTAGCCGGAGGCCTCGTCGGCGCCGTCGAGTTCGGCGGTCGCGTGGATGCGGCGGCCCCAGTCCACCGGCACCTTGTAGTAAAGGGTCTGGCCGGGCCGGATGCCGGTGGACCAGACTCCCTGTCCGAGGGGCGTGGCGTGGGCGAAGCCGCTGCCGCCCGCGCGGGGCCGCGGCTCGCCGGGGACGGCCTCGGGCGAGGCGGAGTCCCAGGCGTCGGGTGCCTCGGTCGGCTCCGTACCGGCCGGGCGGGGTTCGGTGGCGACGGTGAGTTCCAGGTCCCAGTCCTCCGGCGGGGAGTCCTGGGGCCTGACCCGCTCGACCGCGACGTAGTAGGTGCCGGCCTCCTGGCAGCGGGTGGCGCCGGCTCCGATCTCCCGGCCGGCCCACGCGGTGACCGGGCGGGGACTGCGGGCCGCGCCGAACGTCGCGCTGTCGGAGCCGCACGAACCGCCGTCGGCGTCCAGCACGGAGACCCGGACGCCGTCGACGGCGGTGACCTCGCCGGAGCCGGGTACGGCGGTCACCGAGACGTAGGCGTCGGAGGCGGCGTCGAGGTCGAGGCGGTAGTGGAGGGTGCCGTTCCGCGGCAGCGAGCCGCGGTAGGTGGCGCCGGCCTCCAGGAGCCCGGCGTCCGAGGTGCCCCCGGTCCCCGCGACGCGCCGGGCGCCGTCGGCGAAGGCGTACCCCGGGGTATCCCCGGCCGCGCGGGCGGGGGCGGCGCCGGGCAGGACGACGGCGGAGGGAAGGGCGAGGGCGACGGCCAGTACGCCGGTGAGGACGGCCGGCCGCCGCAGACGCACCCCCCGGGTCCCGCTCCCCGACGCCCCCGACGATCCCGGCGAATCGTTCCGCCGTCCGGGCACCGACCCGGGCATCGCCCCCGCCCCAGGCCGCCGCGCGCGTCCGGACCCGGCACATCGCCAAGCCGTACACCACCGTCCCATGCCCCGCCACCCCTCACGCTCGCCGGCATCCCGCCGCCCGCCCCGAACGACCGCGCCCCATCCTGCCGCGCACTCCGCGCCGCCGCGCCCCCGCGCGGGGATCCGGGCAACAGAAAACCCCGACCGTAGGACGGCCGGGGTCTACCGGGGACCGGATGTCGGTCGTACTCAGGAACCCGTGGGCACGGAGTCGGTCGCCTCCGTCCACAGATCCTGCTCGGCGCGATCCGCCTGGATCTGGCGGTACACGAGGAGCCCGCCGATGGCGGCCAGTGCGACCAGGAGAAGCTTCTTCACCGCGCGACCTCGTCTTTCCTTGACGTAGGGGACCTCTGGCGCCCGACTATACACACCGGCCGATACCGATCGGTGACCTGCGTCGGCGGCCAACTGCCGTGCGCCCAAGCCCTCCAGAACCGGACGAACCTGTTCTGATCGGAGGGTGATCACACCCCTGCACACGGTGACTTTCGCCCGCTCCTCCCCCGTATTGGCAGCTTTTCGACCCTCTTGCGGCCATTCGGGTTGTGTTCATCTGAACATCGACGCGCCACGGTGCCAGGTCCACCACTTCGCGAGCCGCATACACATCATGAGGAAAGTACGCAAATCGCCCAACCCGAAAGTGAGGGGTTATGGCCCGGAACAAGGTCATGACGCTGTGGACCACCATCGTCACCGCCTTCCTCGCGCTGTGCACGGCGCTCGGACTCATCACGACGACGGCCGCCGCGGCCGTGCCGCAGACCGGAACGCACAGCAAGAGCGAGAGCGCCTCCCCCGAGGCGGCGCCCGCGACGGCGGTCCCCTGGTCCTGGTCCCGGACCGGCTCCCTGCCCCCCACGATGAAGCAGCGCATCCGCGCCGAGGCCCACGGGTCGGCCCCCAGCTGCCGGCACCGCCCGCTGAGTGACGCGACCGCCACGGCCACCACGACGGCCACCGGCCTCCAGTGCGACGACACCGCCGAGGCACCGGCCCAGCACAGCGCCCCGCTCCAGCGCTGAGCGGACCGAGGCGGCACCCGGTCCCGCACCGCGCCCGCCCCGCCCGACCCGACAGACGGCGATCTGCGTACCGCACCACACGCGAGAAACGGCCCGGCCGCTCGACAGAGCAGCCGGGCCGCCGCCGTGTGCGGCGCCTCCCCGCTCGCCACCCCCGCCCAAGGGCGCCCGCGCACGCGTCATAGCCTGTACGGCACTCCCGCGGAAAGGTGGTGGGTGCCCCCGTGCACCGGCGCATCGTCATCGTCACGGCCGTCCACGGCCCCTCGGCGCGCTACCTGCCCGAGGCCCACGCATCCCTGTCCGCCCAGGAGTTGCCCGACGGATGGGACTGGCGCTGGGTGATCCAAGAGGACGGCAGGACGCACGCCGTCCGCCCGCACGTGCCCGACGACCCGCGCGTCGTCTTCCGCCAGGGCCGCCACGACCGGCAGGCGGGCCCCGGCGTGGCCCGCACCATGGCCCTGTCCCACGCGGACGGCGAGTACGTGAAGGTCCTGGACGCCGACGACCGGCTCGCGCCCGGCACCCTGGCCCGGGACCTGGCCGCCCTGGAGGCCGATCCGGGGCTCGGCTGGGCGACCTCACGCGCCCTGGACCTGCTGCCCGACGGCTCCACGGCCGGCTTCCCGGGCGATCCCGCGCACGGGCCCATCGAGCGCGGCGCTGTCCTCGACTTCTGGCGGGCCAACGGCTACCGCTCCCAGGTCCACCCGGCGACGCTCCTCGTACGGCGCGACCTGCTGCTCGCCCTCGGCGGCTGGATGGCCCTCCCCGCCTCCGAGGACACCGGCCTGCTGCTGGCCCTCAACTGCGTGAGCCGCGGGTGGTTCAGCGGGGAGGTGGGCCTGCTGTACCGCAAGTGGGAGGGGCAGGTCACCGGCCAGGCGTCCCACGTGGACCCGGTCGAGCGGGAGGCCCGCATGGCGGTCGTGGAGGCCAGGGCGAGGGCGCTCGCGTCCTTCGGCTGGCACCCGCCGGACGGCTCCGCCGACGCGCACCCGCGCGCGTGACGGCCGACGGTCGTCCCTCGGTCAACGCCACCCGCCCCTCCGCCACTTGCGGCCACCGAACGGCACCGCGAGCGGCTCAGGGCAGCGTCTCCGCGTCCACCCGCGAGAAGACCAGGTCGCTCTCCCCGGCCACGGGCCCGCGCAGGCGGACCGGCACGCCGAGCTCTCCGCGCAGCGCCTCGGGGTAGCTGCCGGGGGCGTAGTCGTTGGCGAGGCGGTAGACGTGGAATCCGGCGTTCCGCATCACCGCCAGCAGGTCCTCGACCGAGTCGCCCAGCCGGGCCAGGCGTTCCGGCGTGACCTCGACGCAGATCTCCGCGTCCGGCCGCAGGTCGCCCAGGACCGGGGCCAGGCCGCGCACCACGCCGCCCTCCGCGCCCTCAACGTCGATCTTGATCACGCGGGCGGCGGCCAGCTCCGCCGGTTCGAGGAGGTCCGGCAGCGGGAGGGCCTCGGTCTCGAAGCTGGACTCCGCGGGGCCGTCGTACGGGACGATGCTGTTCGCGCCGGTGTTCCGCGAGCTGGCCAGGACGAAGGTCAGGGACCGGCGGCGGTCGGAGACGGCCGCGTTGAGCGCGCGGACGTTGCGCAGGCCGTTGAGACGCGTGTGCTCCACCAGGCGCCGGTGGAGATCGGGGGAGGCCTCGACGGCGACCACCCGGCCCTCGGCGCCGACGAGCCGGCCCGCGAGCACGCTGAAGACCCCGATGTTGGCCCCGACGTCCACGAAACCGTCCCCCGGGCGCAGCCGGCGCCGCAGCCACGCCGTCAGGTGCGGCTCCCAGGTGCCGAACATGTACAGGTAACGCTGGATGAGGTCGCGCGTGTCCACGGCGAACAGGTCGCCGGAGCGCACCCGCACGACCCTGCGGCGGGGGTGGTCCCGCAGCCGGGCGTTCAGCCAGCCGGCGGTGAGGGCCGGCTTCCCGAGCGTGCCGGGCGCGTGGCGGACGTACCGGGCGGCGAGGGTGACCAGGGCCTCGGGCAGCACTGCGGGCACGGTGCCGCCCGCGTCCCCCCGGATGCTCAGTCCTCGCCCGAGAGCGTGATCGCGGCGGAGGGGCACCCCTCGACCGCCTCCCGCACCCGGTCCACGTCGACGGCGTACTCCCGCCCGGGTATCACGGCGCCCAGACCGTCGACCTTGGTGAAGACGGACGGGGCCCGGTGGACGCAGTCGCCGGACCCGTAGCACTGCTCGGGGTCGACGGAGATCCTCATGGCGCGCTCCAGCGGCGGTCGGCTGCGGAAACCTTCACGACGTGCCTGCCCACCCGGCGGTGCGCCGAATCCGTCCCGGGCGAAACCGAATCGGCGGGTACGCGCGGAGGCGGACGGGTACGCGTCGAACCGGACGACACACGCACCGGCATGGTTTGGCACCGGTCCCTCCCCTCGTGGGGACCGGAGCCGAACCATGCCGGCCGTGTACCGCGTGTGGTGCCGGAGCGGGTCGGGAAGGGCTGGGCCACCGAAAGCTGACCGAGAACGTGCGGCCTGACGGGGTGGCTCCGCGAACGCCGGGCCGTTGACCTGTCCGGGTGCCTCGCGGCCGACTCGCCACTGCGACGGGATCCTGCCATCCGCGGTCCCCGGCGGGGAGGTTCCGGACCCTCGGGAACGGGGTAGCCGCAGGTCAGGCATATAGAGTGAGTTTTCCGGTCCGGACGTCCAAGTGCGGGAGAAGTAAGGAGTGGAGGCCTTGAGTTTCGACTCAGGGGCGCGCACGGCCTTCGCGGAACGCCTCGCTCTGCTCTACCGGGAGGCGGGCAACCCCCCTCTGAAGCGCGTGTCCGAGGCCGTCGTCCGGCTCCAGCGGGTGGACGAACGGGGCCGCCCCGTACGGGTGTCCGCGCAGCGGATCAGCGACTGGCGGCGGGCCAAGAACGTACCCGCCCAATTCCCCGCCCTCGCGGCCGTCCTGCACGTCCTCGTCCCGCTGGCCCGGCGCGCCCGCCCGGTACCGGTCTCCGCGGGGCTGTACGACCTGGGCCAGTGGCAGCGCCTGTGGGAGCGGGCGGTGGCCGACCCGACCGGCGAACGCCCCGCGCCCTCCGCCGCGGAGGAGGAGCAGCCCGCCGCCGACACCCAGGCCGCCGGCGGCGTCTGCCCGTACCGGGGGCTGGCCGCCTACCGCCGGGAGGACGCCGACTGGTTCTTCGGGCGCGAGCGGAGCACGGCGGCCCTCGTCGCCCAGCTCCGGGCGGCCGAGGAGACCGGCGGCCTGGTGATGCTCGTGGGCGCCTCCGGGGCGGGGAAGTCCTCGCTCCTGAACGCCGGACTCGTGCCCGCCCTTCGGGGTGGCGACGGAACGGAGGGCGGCACGGACCCGCCCAAGGAGCCCAGGGAGCCGAGAGAGCCGACCGAGCGGAGGCAGGTCCTCCAGCTCGTGCCGGGCGTCGACCCGCTCGGGGAACTGGCCCGCCGCATACCCCAGCTGGAGCCCGTCGTACGCGCCGTGCGCGGGACCGGGACGCCGGGCGTGGCCGGCACCGAGGACGCGGTCAGGGCGGCCTTCGCGGCCTGGGCGGCGCCGGACGGGGAGGCACGGGCACCGTCCGCGCGGCCGGTCGTCATCGTGGACCAGTTCGAGGAGACCTTCACCCTCTGCCCGGACGAGTCCGAGCGGCGTGCGTTCATCGCCCTGCTCCAGGCCGCCTGCGTGCCGGGCGGCCCCGGGCAGGCGGCGCCGGTCCTCGTGGCGCTGGGCATCCGCGCCGACTTCTACGAGCAGTGCCTGCGCCACCCCGAGCTGGCGGACGCCCTCCAGCACCGGCACATGGTGCTCGGGCCGCTGACCACCGCCGAACTGCGCGAGGCGGTGACCGCCCCCGCCAAGGCCGTCGGCATGGAACTCGAGGCGGGGCTCGCCGAGCTGATCATCCGTGAGGTCAGCACCGACGGCCCGCACGGGACCCATGACGCGGGCGTGCTGCCGCTCCTCTCGCACGCCCTGCTCGCCACCTGGCAGCGGCGCAAGGCGGGCCGGCTGACGCTCGCCGGGTACCGCGCGGCAGGCGGCATCCAGGGCGCCGTGGCCGGCACCGCCGAACGGGCCTGGTCGGGCCTGGACCCGGCGGCCCGCACGGCGGCGCGGCTGCTGCTGCTCCGGCTGGTCCGGCTGGGCGAGGACACCCAGGCGACCCGCAGACGCAGCACGCGGCGGCGGCTGGCGCAGGAAGCCAGGGATCCCGGCAAGACCGAGGAGTCCCTGGAGGCGCTGGTACGGGCCCGGCTGGTGACCCTCGACGCCGAGACCGTGGAGATCACCCACGAGGCGCTGCTGCACGCCTGGCCGCGGCTGCGCGACTGGATCGACGAGGACCGCACCGGCAACCTGCTGCGCCAGCGGCTGGAGGAGGACGGCCGGGCCTGGGAGGAGTCCGACCGCGACACCGCTCTGCTCTACCGGGGCTCCCGGCTGGAACAGGCCCGCGGCTGGGCGGACTCCGCCGGGGGCACCTTCCTGACCCGCAGCGCGGTGGACTTCCTCGCCGCCGCGGGCCGACTGCGCCGGCGCACCGTCGTGATCCGGCGCGCCGCGGTGTCGGCGCTGGTCGTGCTCGCCCTGGTGGCAGTCGGATCGGCGGTCATCGCCTGGCAGCAGCGCAACGACGCGGTCTTCGAGCAGGTCGTCGCCGAGGCCGACCGCGTGGAGGACACGGACCCGTCGCTGTCCGCCCAGCTCGACCTGGCGGCGCACCGCCTGCGGCCGGACGACGAGAACGTCCGCAACCGGCTGATATCCATCGTGAACGCGCCGCTGGCCACGCCGCTCCTCGGCCACACCGGCGCCGTCTACCTGACCTCGTTCAGCCCCGACGGCCACACCCTGGCGACGGCCAGCTACGACCGGAGCGTCCGGCTGTGGGACGTGTCCGACCCGGCCCGCCCCGAGCCGCTCGGCAAGCCGCTCACCGGCCACGACAGCTGGGTGAGCACCGCCGTGTTCAGCCCGGACGGCCGCACCCTGGCCAGCGCCTCCGACGACGGCACGATCCGGCTGTGGGACGTACGGGACCCGGCCCACCCGCGTCCGCTCGGCGCGCCCCTGTCCGGCCGCGGCGGCACCGTCTACCTGCTCGCCTTCACGCCGGACGGCCGCACCCTCGCCTCCGCCCACGACGACCACGCCGTCCGGCTGTGGGACGTCGCCGACCGGAGCCGGCCGCGGGCCCTGGACACCCTCACCGGGTCGGGCGCGGCGGTGCGCTCCGTGGCGTTCAGCCCGGACGGGCGCACGCTGGCCGCCGGCGGCGACGACAACGCGGTCCGCCTGTGGGACGTGGCCGACCGCGGCCGGCCCCGGGCCCTGGCCCCCCTGACCGGGCACGGCGCCCTGATCCACTCCGTGGCCTTCAGCCCCGACGGGGACACCCTCGCCAGCGGCAGCGCGGACGACACCGTGCGGCTGTGGGACGTGAGCGACCCGGCCCGCGCGAGATCCCAGGGCGCCCCGCTCACCGGCCACACCGGGCCCGTCTGGTCGGTCGCCTTCAGCCCCGACGGGGACACCCTCGCCGCGAGCAGCGCGGACTCCACGGCGAGCCTGTGGAACGTGAGCGACCCGGCCTACCCGTCGCAGGTGGGGATGCCCCTGGCCGGGAGCAGCGGGGAGATGTACGCGCTCGGCTTCAGCCCCGACGGACGCACCCTCGCCACCGGCAGCGGGGACAGCAAGGTGCGCCTGTGGTCGCTGCCGACGTCGGACATGATCGGCCGGACCGGTGCCTTCCGCCGGGACGGGGAGGTCATGGCCACCGCGGCCCGCGACGGCCGGGTCCGGCTGTGGAACGTGTCCGACCCCGCCCGGCCGGTCGCCCTCGCCGAGCCGTTCCGACCCGGCCGGGGCGACATACGGTCGCTGGTCTTCTCCCGGGACGGCGACACCCTGGCGGTGCTCTGCTCGGACACGGTCCACCTCTGGAACGTCGCGGACCCGGCCCGGCCCACCGCCCACGGGCCGCCGGTACCGCTGCGCACCCGGTACGCGGGCCCCGGCTCGCTCGCGTTCAGCGCCGACGGCCACACGCTGGCGACGGCCTACGAGGACCGCACCGTCCAGCTGTGGAACACCTCGGACCCCGCCCACCCGCGCCGGCTGGGCAACCCGCTCACCGGCCACCGGGGGTACGTCAACACGCTCGCCTTCAGCCCCGACGGGCGCACCCTCGCCAGCGGCAGCGCCGACGACACCGTGCGGCTCTGGGACGTGAGCGACCCCGCGCACGCCGTCCCCCGCGGCAGGCCCCGCACCGGCCACCTCGGGCCCGTCAACGCCCTCGCCTACAGTCCCGACGGGCGCACCCTGGCCAGCGGCAGCGACGACGGCACGGTCCGCCTCTGGGCCGTCTCCGGCTCCGGGGAGCAGGAGCGGCCGGAGGCCACGCTCGCCGGCCACACCGACTCGGTGATGTCGGTGACGTTCAGCCAGGGCGGCGAGACGCTGGCCAGCGGCGCCAACGACAACACGGTCCGCCTCTGGAACGTGACGAACCCCGCCGAGGCCGCCCCCATCGGCCAGTCCATGAGCCCCAACGCCAAGACGGGCAGCTTCCTCGCCTTCAGCCCCGTGCGCCACATGATGGGGGTGTCCAGCGGAACGGACACCGTCCGGCTCTGGAACCTCGGTGTGGACGACGCCATCGACCGCATCTGCTCGGCCACCCGCGGCGTGCTGACCGAGGAGAAGTGGCGCGAGTACCTGTCCCGCCTGGACTACGAACCCCCGTGCGGCCACTGACCAAGTGACTCCGGTCACACCCCGATCCCGGACCGACCGGTCGGCACTCACGGCTCGCCCACCCTTGTTAGCCTGACCCCGGCCCGGCCGCCGGCGCATCCCCCGTCGCCGGCGACCGGGCCTCCTCACGGTCCACCAGCCCCGGCACGCCGAGGTCCTGGAAGACCCGCTCATCGGCTGACGTGCCCCCTGGAAGGGCGGCGGCGCAACCTGCCGCGCACCCACATCACGCTGAGAGCCACAGCGGCGACCGCGGACAGAAGGATCGCCCCGAGAACCGCTGTCACCCCGGCTGAGATCACGAAGATCGCCCACCACGGCGGATCGCCTTCCACAGTCCTCCTCAGCGAAGCGTGCGTGCGTGCGTGCCAAGCACGATGCACGACGCCGGTGAGCCGGAGCTGGTTCCGTGACCGCCGTAGATGTCAGCCATGGATGCCAAAGACCCCCAACCGCTACCGGCTGGGGGTCTTCGTGATGGTGGGGCTAACAGGATTTGAACCTGTGGCCTCATCCTTATCAGGGATGCGCTCTAACCAACTGAGCTATAGCCCCGCCGCGCTCTGCGGTGTATGTCCCGCGCGCTGACTCCTGAAGATTAGCGCACGAGGAGGGCAGTCCCAAAATCGGTTCTCGCGGGGTCCCGGAGGGACGATCACTCGTCCTCGGCGAGCGTCAGCTCCACGCCTCCGACGAAGCCGGCGGACAGGTTGTAGATGAACGCGCCGAGCGTGGCCAGCGCCGTCGCGAGGACGACGTCGATGACGGCGATGACCGTCGCGAACAGCAGCACGTTGGGCAGCGACAGGAAGGACTGGAGGTCGAAGCCGTTGGACTCGTTGGAGCCGGTGGCCTCGGAGATCGTGCCGCCGACGGTGGAGAAGACGCCCATGGCGTCCATGACCATCCACAGCACGGCGGACGCGACGATCGTGCAGATGCCGAGCGCGATGGAGAGCAGGAAGCTGACCTTCATCACCGACCACGGGTCGGCCTTCGACACCCGCAGCCGCGCCTTGCGGACCCGCGGCGTGGTGCGCGCGCCGGTGCGCGGGCGGCGCACGGCGGAGGCGTTGCCGCCCTGGGTCTGGTAGGCCTGCGGCGGGTGGTACGGCCCGCCCGGCTGCTGGGGCTGCCGCTCCCCCGGCAGCGGTGAGGCCGCCTGCTGGGTCTGCTGGCCTCGGGTGTCCGTCACAGTTCCCCCCTGGGATCCATGCTTCTGCGACGTCTGCGAGTCGGTCGCGCCGTCGTCGATCTTGCGCAGCTGAGTCGTGTGCGGATCGGTCGCACGCGCGGCGGAGCCACGGCCGCCGCCGCCCGTTTCCGTACCCCTGGAGGTACCGGCCGACCCGGCGCCCGTGGCTCCGCTCACGATGACTCTCTCCTCGTGCTACTCGGCCGAGGGCGCCTCACCCTCGTCCGTGCCGGTGGTCTCGGGACCCTCGGCGGCCTCGTCGACGACTACATCGCCGTCGACCTCCTCCGCCTCGCGTCCCGCCTCGGCGTTGCGTGCGATGCCGACGACGGCATCGCGCTTGCCCAGATTGATCAGTTGAACGCCCATGGTGTCACGGCCGGTCTCCCTGACCCCGCTGACTCGCGTACGAATCACACCGCCCGAGAGTGTGATGGCGAGGATCTCGTCGTGCTCCTCGACCACCAGCGCGCCCACGAGCGACCCGCGGTCCTCGACGATCTTGGCGGCCTTGATACCGAGGCCGCCGCGACCCTGGACGCGGTACTCGTCGACGGAGGTCCGCTTCGCGTAACCGCCGTCGGTGGCAGTGAACACGAACGTACCGGCTCGAACAACATTCATCGAGAGCAGCTCGTCCCCTTCGCGGAAACTCATGCCCTTGACGCCCGAGGTCGCGCGGCCCATCGGACGCAGCGTGTCGTCCGACGCGGTGAACCTGATCGACTGCGCCTTCTTGCTGATCAGCAGCAGATCGTCCTCGGCCGAGACCAGCTCGGCACCGATCAGCTCGTCGTCGGAACCGTCCGCCTGCTCGCGCAGGTTGATGGCGATCACGCCACCGGAGCGCGGCGAGTCGTAGTCCTTGAGCGACGTCTTCTTCACCAGGCCGGCCTTGGTGGCCAGCACCAGGTAGGGCACCGCCTCGTAGTCGCGGATCGCGCGGATCTGGGCGATCGTCTCGTCCGGCTGGAAGGCCAGCAGGTTCGCGACGTGCTGCCCGCGCGCGTCCCGCCCGGCGTCGGGCAGCTCGTACGCCTTCACCCGGTAGACGCGGCCCTTGTTGGTGAAGAACAGCAGCCAGTGGTGCGTGGTGGACACGAAGAAGTGGTTGACGATGTCGTCTTCCTTGAGCTTCGCGCCGCGCACGCCCTTGCCGCCGCGCTTCTGGGCGCGGTAGTCGTCGGTCTTGGTGCGCTTGATGTAGCCGCCCCGGGTGACCGTGACGACGATGTCCTCCTCGGCGATCAGGTCCTCGATGGACATGTCGCCCTCGTACGGGATCAGCTTGGTCTTGCGGTCGTCGCCGTACTTCTCGACGAGCGCCGCCAGCTCCTCGCTGACGATGCCGCGCTGCCGGACCGGGGAGGCGAGGATCTCGTTGTACTCGCGGATCTTCGCCTGGAGTTCGTCGTGCTCCTGGACGATCTTCTGGCGCTCCAGGGCCGCCAGCCGGCGCAGCTGCATCTCCAGGATCGCGTTGGCCTGGATCTCGTCGATCTCCAGGAGGCCCATCAGGCCGTGGCGCGCGATCTCGACGGTGTCGCTGCGCCGGATCAGCGCGATGACCTCGTCGATGGCGTCCAGGGCCTTGAGCAGGCCGCGCAGGATGTGCGCCCGCTCCTCGGCCTTGCGCAGCCGGAAGCGCGTCCGGCGGACGATGACCTCGATCTGGTGGTTCACCCAGTGGCGGATGAACGCGTCCAGGGAGAGGGTCCGCGGCACGCCGTCGACCAGCGCCAGCATGTTGGCGCCGAAGTTCGACTGCAGGTCGGTGTGCTTGTAGAGGTTGTTCAGGACGACCTTGGCGACCGCGTCCCGCTTCAGGACGATGACCAGGCGCTGGCCGGTGCGGGACGACGTCTCGTCGCGGACGTCGGCGATGCCGCCGATCTTGCCGTCCTTCACCAGGTCGGCGATCTTCTGCGCGAGGTTGTCCGGGTTGGTCTGGTAGGGCAGCTCCGTGACCACCAGGCACTGGCGGTTCTGGATCTCCTCGACCTCGACGACCGCGCGCATCGTGATGGAACCGCGGCCGGTGCGGTACGCCTCCTCGATGCCCCGGCGGCCCACCACCAGGGCGCCGGTCGGGAAGTCCGGGCCCTTGATGCGCTCGATCAGCGCGTCCAGCAGCTCCTCGTGCGAGGACTCGTAGTTCTCCAGGTACCACTGGGCGCCGGCCGCGACCTCGCGCAGGTTGTGCGGCGGGATGTTGGTCGCCATGCCGACCGCGATGCCGGCCGAGCCGTTGATCAGCAGGTTCGGGAAGCGGGCGGGCAGGACGGTCGGCTCCTGGGAGCGGCCGTCGTAGTTGTCCGTGAAGTCGACGGTCTCCTCGTCGATGTCGCGGACCATCTCCATGGACAGCGGCGCCATCTTGCACTCGGTATAGCGCATGGCCGCCGCCGGGTCGTTGCCCGGCGAGCCGAAGTTTCCGTTGGAGTCGACCAGCGGCATCCGCATCGACCAGGGCTGGGCGAGGCGCACCAGCGCGTCGTAGATGGAGCTGTCGCCGTGCGGGTGGTAGTTGCCCATGACGTCGCCGACCACGCGGGCGCACTTGTAGAAGCCGCGCTCGGGGCGGTAGCCGCCGTCGTACATCGCGTACAGCACCCGGCGGTGCACCGGCTTGAGGCCGTCGCGGACGTCGGGCAGCGCGCGCGAGACGATGACGGACATCGCGTAGTCGAGGTACGAGCGCTGCATCTCCGTCTCGAGCCCGACGGGCTCGACACGCATCGCCAGGGCGTCACCCTCGGGCGTCGTCACAGGGGAGTTCTCGTCGGTCATTGCTGGTGAAGGTCCTTCCTGGTGCGGTCAGCTGAGACCGACTCAGATGTCGAGGAAGCGGACGTCCTTGGCGTTGCGCTGGATGAACGCGCGCCGGGCCTCGACGTCCTCGCCCATCAGCACCGAGAACAGGTCGTCGGCCTGCGCGGCGTCGTCGAGCGTGACCTGGCCGAGGACGCGGTGCTCCTGGTCCATGGTCGTGATGCGCAGCTCCTCGGCGTTCATCTCGCCGAGACCCTTGAAGCGCTGCACGGAGTCCTCGCGGATGCGCTTGCCGGCCTGGCGGCCCATCTCGATCAGCGCGTCGCGCTCACGGTCGGAGTACGCGTACTCGAAGTCGTCCCGGCCCCACTTGATCTTGTACAGCGGCGGGCGGGACAGGTACACGTGCCCGGACTCGACCAGCGGCCGCATGAAGCGGAACAGGAAGGTCAGCAGCAGGGTGTTGATGTGCTGGCCGTCGACGTCGGCGTCCGCCATCAGGATGATCTTGTGATAGCGGAGCTTCTCGATGTCGAAGTCCTCGTGCACACCGGTGCCGAACGCGGAGATCATCGCCTGGATCTCCTGGTTCTGCAGGATCCGGTCGATGCGCGCCTTCTCGACGTTGAGGATCTTGCCGCGGATCGGGAGGATCGCCTGGTACTGCGGGTTCCGGCCGGACTTGGCGGAACCGCCGGCGGAGTCGCCCTCGACGATGAAGATCTCGCACTTGGTCGGGTCGTTGGACTGGCAGTCCGACAGCTTGCCCGGCAGCGACGCCGTCTCCAGCAGGCCCTTGCGGCGGGTCAGGTCGCGGGCCTTGCGGGCCGCCACGCGCGCGGTGGCCGCCTGGATGCCCTTGCGGATGATGTCCGCCGCCTCGTTCGGATTGCGGTCGAGCCAGTCGGCCAGGTGCTCGTAGACCACGCGCTGGACGAAGGTCTTGACCTCCGTGTTGCCCAGCTTGGTCTTGGTCTGGCCCTCGAACTGCGGCTCGGACAGCTTCACCGAGATGATCGCCGTCAGGCCCTCGCGGATGTCGTCACCCGTGAGGTTGTCGTCCTTCTCGCGCAGCAGCCGCTTGTCGCGCGCGTACTTGTTGATGAGCGAGGTCAGCGCCGCACGGAAGCCCTCCTCGTGGGTGCCGCCCTCGTGGGTGTGGATGATGTTGGCGAAGGAGTAGACACCCTCGGTGTAGCCGCCGTTCCACTGCATGGCGACCTCGAGGGACAGGTTGCGGTCCTTGTCCTCCGCCTCCAGGTCGATCACGCTCGGGTGCACCACTTCCCCCTTGCGGGAGTTGAGGTACTTCACGAAGTCGACGATGCCGCCCTCGTAGTAGTACGAGACGCTCTTGACCTCGTGCTTCTCGTCCTCGCCCGCCTCGTCCGCGCCGGCCGTGGCCTTCGCCGACTCGCGCTCGTCGGTGAGGTTGATGCGCAGGCCCTTGTTGAGGAACGCCATCTCCTGGAAACGCCGCGACAGCGTCTCGAAGGAGTACTCGGTGGTCTCGAAGATGTCCGGGTCGGCCCAGAAGGTGACCGTCGTACCGGAGTCCTCAACCGCCTCGTGCTGGGCCAGCGGCGCGGTGGGGACACCGAGCTTGTAGTCCTGCGTCCAGCGGTAGCCGTCGCACTTGATGTCGACGGACAGCCGGGACGACAGGGCGTTCACGACGGAGACACCGACACCGTGCAGACCACCGGAGACCGCGTAACCGCCGCCGCCGAACTTGCCGCCCGCGTGCAGCACCGTCAGGACGACCTCGACGGCCGGCTTCTTCTCCACGGGGTGGATGCCCACCGGGATGCCGCGGCCGTTGTCGACGACCCGGACGCCGCCGTCGGCGAGGATCGTGACGTCGATGGTGTCCGCGTGGCCGGCCAGCGCCTCGTCGACGGAGTTGTCCACGACCTCCTGCACCAGGTGGTGCAGGCCGCGTTCACCGGTCGAGCCGATGTACATACCGGGTCGCTTGCGGACCGCGTCCAGACCCTCGAGCACGGTGATGGCACTGGCGTCGTACGAGGCGGAGGTCGCGCCGTTCGAAGTGCTCACCACGTCGTTCACGCCGGTGTCGGTGGACGGGTTGTTCTCGTTGGGGTTGCCGGAATCGGCCACGAAGCGCCCTTTCTGGCACAGCACGAGCCGGGCTCGTCGGCGGGTTGCCGGAGCGGCTGCGGCATGTTGCGTTGGTAAGCCTTGATCAGCGTTGCTCAGCTAGTCCCGAACGGTCCCCACGTTCGGGGCGGGATTCTCTCCCAGTCTACCGGTACCACTGACACTGATGGGGGTTTGCCGGTACCTGAGTCCGCATGTGCCGCCCTGAACCAGCCTCGTCCGACTCCCGATATGCGGAAGGGGGCCTCAAGAGGCTCACAACGGCACTCAGCGCTTCGAGGCGTCAACCCTTGGCTACTTGGGAGTCAGATCGGGGCGCGCGCCCGCTCACAGGGGTACGCCGAAGGGGGCGCGGGCGGTTCACACCACCGCCCCGGACTCGAATATGTGAGGTACATCACCCATGCGTGACGGGGTGCCAGATCGCCCCGGAGGTCACCCGTAGGTGTCGCCGGGACCCTGGCTGCCGGGGGCCCGCAGCGGGCCGTACCGGCGTCCGGGGCCCCCGGAGTGCCCCGGGCCGAGCACCTTGATCATCCGCACCGAACCGTGCCCCAGGTCCTCGTTCAAACGCGCCACCAGGGTCGGCGCCAGCAGCCGCAGGTTCGTCGCCCAGGCCGTCGAGTCGCAGCGCACGACCAGCACCCGCTCGTCCTCGTCGTACCGCTCCGGCACGCAGTGCTTGGCCACGTCCTCACCGACGATCTGCGGCCAGCGGCCCATCACCCCGCCCACCGCGGCCGGCGTCTCCCAGCCCCGCTCGGTGATCAGGCGGTTGATCGCCGACCCGAGCGCCATCGGGTCCCGGCCGTCCGCCCGCGCCCCCGAGCGCAGTCCGCCCCGCCGGGCCTGCTTCTTCTGCCGCGCCTCGTCCCCACGTGCGCGTGCCGCCTCCCGCGCCGCCCTGAGCGCCACGCGCGCCAGGTCGACGCCCGACGGCTCGGGCTCCCCGCCCCCCGCGGCGGGCTGCTCGCCGGGCACCGGTCCGTCCGCGCTCATACCCGCTCCACCGTGCCCTCCGCGACCGCGAAGCGGGTCCCCGCCAGCACCGCCGGCACGTCGTCGTCGACCGCGGCGGTCACCAGTACCTGCTCCCCGGGCGCCACCAGCTCGGCCAGCCGCTCCCGGCGCCGCGCGTCCAGCTCGGCGAAGACGTCGTCCAGGACCAGCACCGGTTCGTTGCCCTCGGCCCGCAGCAGATCGAAGGAGGCCAGCCGCAGCGCCAGCGCGTACGACCAGGACTCGCCGTGGGAGGCGTACCCCTTGGCGGGCAGCGAGCCCAGCTTGAGCAGCAGGTCGTCGCGGTGCGGCCCCACCAGGGTCACGCCCCGCTCGATCTCCTGCTTGCGCGCCTCGGCGAGCGCCGCCGTCAGCTGCTCGTACAGGTCCTCGCGCGTGTGCGCCTCGCCGGGCGCCGACGGCTTGTACTCCAGGGCGACGGGGCCGCCGCCCGGGGCCAGCCGCTCGTAGGCCTTGTCGGCCAGCGGCTGCACGGCCGCGATCAGGTCCAGGCGCTGCGCGAGCAGCTCGGCGCCCGCGCGCGCGAGGTGCTGGTCCCAGACGTCGAGCGTGGACAGGTCCATCGTCCGGCCCCCGTGCCGGCGGGCGAGCGCGGCGGACTTCAGCAGGGTGTTGCGCTGCTTGAGCACCCGGTCGTAGTCGGCGCGCACCCCGGCCATCCGCGGCGACCGGGCGGTGATCAGCTCGTCCAGGAAGCGGCGCCGCTCCCCGGGATCGCCCTTCACCAGCGCCAGATCCTCCGGCGCGAACAGCACGGTGCGCACGATGCCGAGCACGTCACGCGGCTTGACCTGCGAGGACCTGTTGATACGAGCCCGGTTGGCCTTGCCCGGGTTCAGCTCCAGCTCGATCAGCTGCTGCCGCTCGCCCTGTCTGACCTGGGCGCGGATCACGGCGCGCTCGGCGCCCATGCGGACCAGCGGCGCGTCGGAGGAGACGCGGTGGCTGCCGAGGGTGGCGAGGTAGCCGACGGCCTCGACCAGGTTCGTCTTGCCCTGCCCGTTGGGGCCGACGAAGGCCGTGACGCCCGGGTCCAGGGGCACCTCGACCCGGGCGTAGGAGCGGAAGTCGGCCAGCGACAGATGCGTGACGTGCATGGTCGTTCGCCGACCTCCCCAAACTGGTGGTGCCTACTTCTTCTCGACCGCGTGGCCGCCGAACTGGTTGCGCAGCGCGGCGATCATCTTCATCTGCGGAGAGTCGTCCTGCCGGGACGCGAACCGCGCGAACAGCGACGCCGTGATCGCCGGCAGCGGCACCGCGTTGTCGATCGCGGCCTCCACCGTCCAGCGTCCCTCACCGGAGTCCTGTGCGTAACCCCGCAGCTCACCGAGGTGCTCGTCCTCGTCGAGCGCGTTGACGGCCAGGTCCAGGAGCCAGGAACGGATCACCGTGCCCTCCTGCCAGGAGCGGAAGACCTCGCGGACGTTCTCCACGGAGTCGACCTTCTCCAGCAGCTCCCAGCCCTCGGCGTAGGCCTGCATCATCGCGTACTCGATGCCGTTGTGGACCATCTTCGCGAAGTGGCCCGCGCCGACCCTGCCGGCGTGGACGGCACCGAAGTCGCCCTCCGGCTTGAGGGCGTCGAAGACCGGCTGCACCTTGGCGACGTTCTCCGCGTCGCCGCCGTACATCAGCGCGTAGCCGTTCTCCAGGCCCCAGACGCCGCCGGAGACGCCGCAGTCGACGAAGCCTATGCCCTTGGCGGCCAGCTCCCCGGCGTGCTTCTCGTCGTCCGTCCAGCGGGAGTTGCCGCCGTCCACGACGACGTCGCCGGGCTCCAGCAGCTCCCCGAGCCGGTCGACGGTGGCCTGGGTGGCCTCGCCGGCCGGGACCATGACCCAGACCACGCGCGGCGCGCTGAGCTTGCCCACGAGCTCTTCCAGGCTGTGGACGTCGGCGAGGTCCGCGTTGCGGTCGTATCCGACGACGGTGTGGCCCGCGCGGCGGATCCGCTCGCGCATGTTGCCGCCCATCTTGCCGAGGCCGACGAGACCGAGCTCCATCAGTAGCTTCCCTTAGGTGTGCGAGGTGGCAAGGCGGCACCTCCGAACCCGCCGGATGCGTGCCGCGGCACTTTCGTACCCGCGCCGAGCCTAAACCCGCACGTCCGTGCACAGCTGTGGGCATACGCGCTCAGACGTACGCCCCCACCTGCGGGTTTTCCTCACCCTGTGGACAACCCCGACGGAACGGGACGCTCAGCCCGACAACCGCACCGGCATGATCAGGTACTTGTAGGCCTCGTCCGCCTCCGCGTCCAGCGCGGGCTTGCCGCTGAGCAGCGCCGGCTTCGTGGACGTCGTGAAGGACAGCTGGGCGACCGGCGAGTCGATGGCGCTCAGACCGTCCAGCAGGAAGGTCGGGTTGAAGGCGATCGAGATGTCGTCGCCGTCCAGCTGGGCGTCGACCCTTTCCACAGCCTGTGCGTCGTCGCTGGAGCCGGCCTCCAGGATGAGCACGCCCTGCTCGAAGCTGAGCCGCACCGGGGTGTTGCGCTCGGCGACCAGGGCCACGCGCTTGACGGCCTCCACGAAGGGGGCGGTCTCGATCACGGCGACGCTGTTGAACTCCGTCGGGAACAGCGTCTTGTACTTCGGGAGGTCGCCCTCCAGCAGCCGCGTCGTCGTCCGGCGGCCGGCGCCCTCGAAGCCGATCAGGCCCTCACCGGCGCCCGAGCCGGACAGCGCGATGATCACCTGGTCGCCGCTGGTCAGCGCCTTCGCGGTGTCCTGGAGCGTCTTGGCGGGCACCAGGGCGACCGCGGACACCTCCGGGTTCTCCGGCTTCCACAGGAACTCGCGGACCGCGAAGCGGTAGCGGTCGGTGGAGGCCAGCGTCACCGAGTCGCCCTCGATCTCGATGCGCACACCGGTCAGCACGGGGAGCGTGTCGTCGCGGCCCGCGGCGATCGCCACCTGCTGCACGGCCGCGGCGAAGACCTCGCCGGGGACCGTGCCCGTCGCCTCCGGCATCTGCGGCAGCGCCGGGTACTCCTCCACCGGCAGGGTGTGGAGAGTGAACCGCGAGGAGCCGCAGACCACCGTCGCCCGTACACCGTCTGTGGAAATCTCCACCGGCCGGTTGGGGAGGGCGCGGGAGATGTCGGCGAGCAGCCGGCCGGAGACGAGGACGGTGCCCTCCTCCTCGACCTCGGCCTCGACCGACACCCGCGCGGAGACCTCGTAGTCGAAGCTGGACAGGCTCAGCTGCCCCTCCTCGGCCTTCAGCAGCAGGCCTGCGAGGACCGGCGCCGGCGGACGGGCCGGGAGGCTGCGCGCCGCCCAGGCCACGGCCTCCGCGAGTACGTCGCGTTCCACCCGGATCTTCACTGTTGCCGCCTCCTGCTGTTGCCGGCGCTGCTCGCCCTGCCTGGCCTTCGTCGTCTGGGTCGGTGTCGTCCGTCCCCCTCGGGGGCAGAACACCGGGGACCAGTCTGACGCACCCCACTGACAGTAGGTGCCCTTCGGGGTCAAGTCGTGACGAGGGACGGTCGGGCTCCCGAGAGCGAGTTGTGCACAGGACCCGCTTCGAAACGGATTCCGCTCTCTCTAAGGTCGGGAGTAGTAGTAGGGCCTGTGGATACCGTGGATAACCCCGTTTTCCCAGGTCAGAGCAGGAATTTTGTCCACTGGTCCTGTGGGCGGAGCCCGTGGACAACCGGGCGTATCTGTGGAGAACAGAAAGTTCTGCACACGCCGTGCACAGGGAGAGGCGACTTCTCCCCAACGCCGTCCCCAGCTTTACCCACGTTTCCCACAGCCCAACCCGGCACCTTGATGTGACGCCTTTCACTCGACGTGGTGACGGGGCGCGTCGCGTTGCCGAACAGTGGACAGACATGTGGAGAAGGCCATGATCGCTGGGGACAACCGGCTCCAGCCTGTGGGTTGCCCGTGGACAACTTCGTGCACAGCCTGTGGAGCGTCTCGTCGTCCACAGCCTGTGGAGATCGTTCGTCCACGAATCCACAGGGAGCTGACCTGCCCTGATGATCCCTCAACACCCTGGCCTGTGGACAGGATCGGGACAACTTCGCGGTCCCCATGGTGTGGACGGAAAAAAGTGGGCCAATCTGTGGAGGACGGCCGTAACCTCGCAGATATTCGAACAGCGGCTGGGACGGGCGTACGACCCCCGGGCACGCGAAAGGCGCCCCCGGAAGCTCCGGAGGCGCCTGTGCGGGCGGTGCGGGCGGCCGTCAGCCGTTCTTGATGCGGTTGGTCAGCTCGGTCACCTGGTTGTAGATGGAGCGCCGTTCCGCCATGAGATTGCGGATCTTGCGGTCCGCGTGCATCACCGTGGTGTGGTCCCGGCCGCCGAAGAGGGCGCCGATCTTCGGCAGGGAGAGGTCGGTCAGCTCGCGGCAGAGGTACATGGCGATCTGCCGGGCCGTCACCAGCGCGCGCCCGCGCGAGGTGCCGCACAGGTCCTCGACGGTGAGGCCGAAGTAGTCGGCGGTCGCGCCCATGATGGCCGTGGAGGTGATCTCGGGGGCCGAGTCCTCGCCGCCCGGGATGAGGTCCTTGAGGACGATCTCCGTCAGGCCCAGGTCGACCGGCTGCCGGTTGAGCGACGCGAAGGCCGTCACCCGGATCAGCGCGCCCTCCAGCTCGCGGATGTTGCGCGAGATCCGCGAGGCGATGAACTCCAGCACCTCCGGCGGGGCGTTGAGCTGCTCCTGCACCGCCTTCTTGCGCAGGATCGCGATGCGCGTCTCCAGATCGGGCGGCTGGACGTCCGTGGTCAGGCCCCACTCGAAGCGGTTGCGCAGCCGGTCCTCCAGGGTCACCAGCTGCCGCGGCGGCCGGTCCGAGGACAGCACGATCTGCTTGTTGGCGTTGTGCAGCGTGTTGAAGGTGTGGAAGAACTCCTCCTGCGTCGACTCCTTGTCCGCCAGGAACTGGATGTCGTCGACGAGCAGGATGTCCATCTCGCGGTAGCGCTTGCGGAAACTGTCGCCCTTGCCGTCGCGGATGGAGTTGATGAACTCGTTGGTGAACTCCTCCGAGCTCACGTAGCGCACGCGCGTGCCCGGGTAGAGGCTGCGCGCGTAGTGGCCGATGGCGTGCAGCAGGTGCGTCTTGCCGAGTCCCGACTCCCCGTAGATGAAGAGCGGGTTGTAGGCCTTGGCCGGTGCCTCGGCCACGGCGACGGCGGCCGCGTGGGCGAAGCGGTTGGAGGCGCCGATGACGAAGGTGTCGAAGAGGTACTTCGGGTTCAGCCGCGCGGTCGGTTCCCCCGGCCCGGTGGCCGGCGCCGGCTGCGCGGCGAGCGGTCCCGGTGCGCCGGTGGCGGGACCGGGACCCACGGGGCCGCCGCGGTGCACCCGCCCGGAGCCGGACGGGGGCTCGGGGAGGTCCCGCCGGGGGCCGCGCTGGTCGTACTCGCCGCGCGGCTGGTCGTAGTCGCCGCGGGGCTTGTCGTAGTCGCTGCGGGACTGCTCGTAGTCGCCGCGCGGGGCGTCGTAGTCGCTCCGGGGCTTGTCGTAGTCACCGCGCGACTGCTCGTAGTCGTTCCGCGGCTTGTCGTAGTCCCCGCGCGGGCCGTCGTACGGAGGGCGCTCGGGGGACTGCGGCCGGTAGTCCTGCTGGTACGCGTCGTGTCCGTACGGCGACGGGTCCTGGCCGTACGTCTCCTGCGGCGGCGAGGCGTAGGGATCCCGCTCCGGGAAGCCCAGGCGCTGCTGCTGCCAGCCGTAGTCGTCCTGCTGCGCCTGGCGCGGCCAGGAGCCGGGCTCGGGGCGCTGGTACTCCTGCGGGTAGGCGGGCCGGGCGGTGGGCAGCTGGTCGGCGCGGCCGCGTCCGTAGCCGTCGTACTCGTCCCGGTACTCGTCGCGGCCCTGGCCCGGCGCCGGCAGCTCCGGCTCCTCGTAGCGCGGCTGGGGACGGCTGGGCGCGGCCTGGGGGGCGGGGCCGGCGGGCTCGCCCGCGGTGTCGTCGACGGTGATCGCGATCCGGATGGGACGGCCGCACTCGCGGCTCAGGGTCTCGCTGACGACGGGCGCCAGCCGGCCCTCCAGCACGCCCTTCGCGAACTCGTTCGGCACGGCGAGCAGGGCGGTGTCGGCGACCAGCGCGAGGGGCTGGCAGCGCCGGATCCAGTGCTCGTCCTTCGACTCGACGCCCTGCCCGCGGCCTTCCCCGAGGAGTTGCTCCAATACGCGTGGCCACACTGCGGCAAGATCGGCAGGTACGTCAGCCACAGGGCACGCTCTCTCACGAGTCCCTCGAAGGTGTGATTCGGGGACGGGTCGGGATGAAACTCGGGTGGGGCAGGGATAAGGGAACGAATCGGAGTTCAGCCACGGTAGTCAGCGCGGCCGGTAGGGTTCAAGTTGTTGTCCCCAGCCTGTGGACAAGTGTCTCCCGGTCCTCGTTGGTTTGACCGAATGGCGCAGTCCCACGTACCGTAACCAGGTCGAGTTGTCGATGGCTGCTGCCGCCTGCCTCCGATGGGCACAGGTCACGTCCAAGGTGATCGAAAAGCGGTGCACTCGGGCGTAACGCGAGCTACTCGTGGGCGCACGGTGACAGCCAGGACGGCACCCCGCCAACACCCGATTTTTCTGGAGCCCCCGAGTGAGCAAGCGCACCTTCCAGCCGAACAACCGCCGTCGCGCCAAGACCCACGGCTTCCGGCTGCGGATGCGTACCCGTGCCGGCCGCGCGATTCTCGCGACTCGCCGCAGCAAGGGTCGCACCCGCCTGTCCGCCTGATCCCGATCAGGTCATGACGTCGTGCTGCCCACCGAGAACCGGCTGAGGCGGCGCGAGGACTTCGCGACCGCGGTACGACGAGGCCGCAGGGCCGGCCGCCCGGCCCTCGTCGTCCACCTACGAAGCGGTTCCACGGACCCGCACGCGCCTGGGGAGAGCGCTCCCCCGACACGTGCGGGTTTCGTCGTGAGCAAGGCCGTAGGCGGCGCGGTGGTGCGTACCAGGGTGAAGCGCAGGCTTCGCCATCTGATGCGCGACCGGATCCATCTGTTTCCCCCCGGTAGCCTGGTAGTCGTACGAGCGCTGCCCGGTGCGGGCGACGCCGACCATGCACATCTGGCCCGAGACCTGGACGCCGCCCTGGAGCGGCTACTGGGAGGGGGCGCGCGATGAAGTACCCGCTACTTGCTCTGATCAAGCTCTACCAGTGGACGATCAGTCCGCTGCTCGGGCCGGTCTGCAAGTACTACCCGTCGTGCTCCCACTACGGCTACACGGCCATCGACCGGCACGGAGCCGTGAAGGGCACGGCGCTCACCGCGTGGCGCATCCTGCGCTGCAATCCGTGGTCGCTGGGCGGCGTGGACCATGTTCCGCCGCGCAAGCGTCCGCGGTGGCACGAAATGCTGCGTGGCGCCTGGCGTGCACGTAAGGGCGGGCCCTCCGCCGCCGAACCGGCCACCGAAGGGCGGACGGCTCACCCGAGCCCGTCCACTCCCTCGGGCCCGGCCGCAGAGACCTCGCCCCATGCCCAAGGAGCATGATTAGTGGACACGATTGCCAGCCTCTTCAGCTTTATCACCTGGCCCGTCTCCTGGGTCATCGTCCAGTTCCACACGGTGTACGGGGCGATCTTCGGACCTGACACCGGATGGGCCTGGGGCCTGTCCATCGTGTCCCTGGTGATCCTCATCCGCATCTGCCTGATCCCGCTCTTCGTGAAGCAGATCAAGGCGACGCGCGGTATGCAGACGCTCCAGCCGGAGATGAAGAAGATCCAGGAGCGCTACAAGAACGACAAGCAGCGTCAGTCCGAAGAGATGATGAAGCTGTACAAGGAGACGGGCACCAACCCGCTCTCCTCGTGCCTTCCCATCCTGGCGCAGTCCCCGTTCTTCTTCGCCCTGTACCACGTGCTCAACGGCATCGCGTCCGGCGACACCATCGGCGCGGTCAACCAGAAGCTCCTGGAGAGCGCGCAGCAGGCACACATCTTCGGGGCCCCGCTGGCCTCCAAGTTCTTCAGCAGCGAGAGCGACGTCACCGCCCTCAACGCCTCGCTCACCGACGTGCGGGTCGTCACCGCGATCATGATCGTGCTGATGTCGGCGTCCCAGTTCTTCACCCAGCGCCAGCTGATGACGAAGAACGTCGACACCACGGTCAAGACGCCGTTCATGCAGCAGCAGAAGATGCTGATGTACGTCTTCCCGGTCATGTTCGCCGTCTTCGGTGTGAACTTCCCCGTCGGTGTCCTCGTCTACTGGCTGACCACGAACGTGTGGACCATGGGCCAGCAGATGTACGTGATCCGCAACAACCCGACGCCGGGTTCCAAGGCCCAGGCCTCCTACCTGGAGCGGCTGCACAAGAGCGTCACCGAGCACGGCAAGACCCGCAGCCGGGGCGAGAAGGCCGTCGTCAAGGCCATCGTCGCCAAGGGCCGGGACCGCAACGAGTTCGAGCGCAAGTTCATCAACGGCCTGAACAAGGCGGGCCTCGCCGCCCAGCCCGACGGCAACGTGATCAAGAGCGATGCCTCCGCGGCCGCCCAGAGTGAGGACGGCTCGTCCGTCGCCACCGCCACGCCCAAGCGCCAGCAGCCCAAGCGCCAGAGCAAGTCGCAGCGCCACCAGACCACCAAGCCGGCCGGTGAGGCGGAGGCGAAGACCTCGCTCACCAAGTCCGAGCAGCCGGAGGACGGCAAGGGCGACAAGCCCGCCGATGCCGCCAAGAAGGCCGGACAGCAGAAGCCCGCCCAGCAGAAGGGCGGCGGCACCCGCAGCAAGGCCCAGTCCGGGCAGCGCAAGGGCCCGCAGCGGCCCAAGTCCCCGTCGAAGAAGTAAGAAGGAGTCCATCCCGTGACGGAAGGCACCACCTCCGCCGCTGCCGAGGGCGCGGACGCCCTCTCCCGCCTCGAGCAGGAGGGCGAGATCGCCGCGGACTACCTGGAGGGTCTGCTCGACATCGCCGACCTCGACGGCGACATCGACATGGACGTCGAGGCCGACCGTGCCTCCGTCTCGATCATCAGCGACTCGGACAGCCGCGACATCCAGAAGCTGGTCGGCCGGGACGGGGAGGTGCTGGAGGCTCTCCAGGAGCTGACGCGCCTGGCCGTGCACCGGGACACGGGTGACCGCAGCCGTCTGATGCTCGACATCGCCGGCTACCGGGCCCAGAAGCGCGCCGAGCTGTCCGAGCTGGGCGCCAAGGCCGCGGCCGAGGTGAAGAACAGCGGCGAGTCCGTGCGGATGAAGCCGATGAGCCCGTTCGAGCGCAAGGTCGTGCACGACGCGGTCAAGGCCGCGGGGCTGCGCAGCGAGTCCGAGGGCGAGGAGCCCGAGCGCTTCGTCGTCGTGCTTCCCGCCTGATCGGTTCTCTCGTTCTCCGGCCCCGTCTGTTGCGCAGGCGGGGCCGAGTTTTGTCAGCCTGATAGTTCTGGTGGTTCTGGCACCGGCGACTGGTGCGCCGGTGTCGTACGGAAGGACGGTCCCCGTGACGGAGGCAGCGGAGCTTCCCCCTGTACCCGAGCAGGCACGTGCCGTGTTCGGCGATCGCTACGCCGACGCGGTGCGCTACGCGGAGCTTCTCGCCGAGGCAGGGGTGAAGCGCGGTCTGATCGGCCCGCGTGAGGTTCCCCGCCTGTGGGAGCGGCATCTGCTGAACTGCGCGGTGCTCTCGGAAGTCGTGCCCGAGGGCGTGACGGTGTGCGATGTCGGGTCGGGCGCCGGTCTGCCCGGTATCCCGCTGGCGCTGGTACGGGAGGACCTGAAGATCACGCTGCTCGAGCCGCTGCTGCGGCGCACGAACTTCCTGACCGAGGTCGTGGAGCTGCTGGGCCTGGACCACGTGACCGTCGTGCGTGGCCGGGCCGAGGAGGTCATGGGCAAGATGCCACCGGTGCACGTGGTGACGGCTCGCGCCGTCGCCCCGCTCGACCGGCTGGCCACCTGGGGGATTCCTCTGCTGCGTCCCTACGGCGAGATGCTCGCCCTCAAGGGCGACACGGCGGAGGAGGAGCTGAAGGCGGCTACGACTGCCCTGAGCAAGCTGGGTGCCGAGGAGACCTCGGTCCTCCAGGTGGGTGAGGGCGTCGTGGATCCCCTGTCCACCGTGGTGCGGGTCGAGGTCGGGGAGAGCCCCGGCGGCGTGCGCTTCGCGGCCAAACGGGCGAAGGCGGCCCGGACGGGACGGACGCGCCGGCGACGCGGATAGCGGTGCGGTCCGGATGCTGATCGGACGTCGGTCGCATGCCAGTTGCGCTGCCCCGTCCTGATGTCCGGCCGTACTCCACACCAGCTGCCAAACCTACGCATGCCGGAGTGTCGCGGGAATTCGGCATCGCGCGCTGTGCATCGTGTTTCACGTGAAACGTCGCTCACTGCTGCACGGCATCATCAGTCGCGGCCGCGCTGCGGCCGATCCCCGCGACCGAAAGCCTCTCGGGTCGCTCGGAGAGGGTGCGGAGTTGTCCACAGAGGTGGATTTCTCCACAGAACACCAGGCCTCACTGGTTCATGACCCCGAAGGCATGGGAGGCTCTGTTCATTGCGAGCCTGAAGTCGAGGAGAGTGAATCCTTGCGGTCCGACGCCAATATCGCGGGACCGATGACCGATCCGGTCCCCGGTCCCCGTACCGAGTCGATCGGAGCGGATGTTTCACGTGAAACACCGCCTCCGATGGACGACACTCCGATCGGTCGCGCTGCCCAACTGGCGGTCGAGGCTCTGGGGCGCGCCGGCGAGGGGCTGCCGCGACCCGAGCAGACCCGGGTCATGGTGGTCGCCAACCAGAAGGGCGGCGTGGGTAAGACGACGACGACCGTCAACCTTGCCGCGTCACTCGCCCTCCACGGCGCCAGAGTCCTGGTCGTCGACCTCGACCCGCAGGGCAACGCGTCCACCGCCCTGGGTATCGATCACCACGCCGACGTCCCGTCCATCTACGACGTACTCGTGGAGAGTCGGCCCCTCTCGGAAGTGGTCCAGCCGGTCCCCGATGTCGAGGGTCTGTTCTGTGCTCCCGCCACCATCGACCTGGCCGGCGCCGAGATCGAGCTGGTCTCCCTGGTGGCACGGGAGAGCAGGCTCCAGCGGGCGATCGCCTCGTACGAGCAGCCGTTGGACTACATCCTCATCGACTGCCCGCCCTCGCTCGGTCTGCTGACGGTCAACGCTCTCGTCGCGGGCCAGGAGGTGCTGATCCCGATTCAGTGCGAGTACTACGCGCTGGAAGGGCTGGGCCAGCTGCTGCGCAACGTCGACCTGGTCCGAGGGCACCTCAACCCGACGCTGCACGTCTCGACCATCCTGCTCACCATGTACGACGGCCGGACGCGGCTCGCGTCCCAGGTCGCCGACGAGGTGCGGAGCCACTTCGGCGAAGAGGTTCTGCGGACGAGCATTCCCCGCTCGGTCCGGATCTCCGAGGCCCCGAGCTACGGACAGACGGTGCTGACCTACGATCCAGGATCGAGTGGAGCCCTCTCCTATCTGGAGGCGGCACGTGAGATGGCGCTGAAGGGCGTGGGCGTCAAGTACGAGGCGACGCACGCTCACCTCGGCGCACAGAATGACCCGAACATGGTGGAGGGGATCCAGTGAGTGAGCGACGGAGGGGGCTGGGCCGAGGTCTGGGCGCACTGATCCCCAACGCCCCGACGGAGAAGTCGGTGGCCTCGGCGGCCCTGGGGAACGCGGCTTCCGTGTCCCCGGCGACGATGCCGCTGCTGCCAAACGAACGCGGGGTGGCCGCGGCGAAGGTGGCCACACTGCCGCCGGTTTCACGTGAAACAGAGGAGCCGTCGGCCGTGTCTGCCGGCGCGGACGGTCTCAGGGCGCCGATGGGGGCGTACTTCGCCGAGATCCCCCTCGAAGCCATCACGCCGAACCCGAAGCAGCCTCGCAAGGACTTCGACGACGATGCGCTGGCCGAGCTGGTCACCTCCATCAGGGAGGTCGGGCTCCTCCAGCCGGTCGTCGTCCGTCCGATCGGCCAGGGTCGCTATGAGCTGATCATGGGCGAGCGTCGCTTCCGGGCCTGCCGTGAGCTGGAGCTCGAGGCCATCCCGGCGATCGTCCGTGCGACGGAGGACGAGAAGCTTCTTCTCGACGCCCTCCTGGAGAACCTGCACCGGGCCCAGCTGAACCCGCTGGAAGAGGCCTTCGCCTACGACCAGCTGCTGAAGGACTTCAACTGCACGCACGACCAGCTGGCCGACCGGATCGGACGTTCCCGGCCCCAGGTCTCCAACACGCTGCGTCTGCTGAAGCTCTCGCCGAAGGTGCAGACCCGCGTGGCGGCGGGCGTGCTCTCCGCAGGCCACGCCCGGGCGCTGCTCTCCGTCGACGACCCGGAGGAGCAGGACCGGCTCGCCCACCGCATCGTGGCCGAAGGGCTCTCGGTGCGGTCGGTCGAGGAGATCGTGACCCTGATGGGTTCCCGGCCGCAGAAGCCGCAGCGGGCCAAGGGGCCCCGGGCCGGCTCCCTGGTCTCCCCGGCGCTGTCCGATCTGGCGACGCGGCTGTCCGACCGCTTCGAGACCCGGGTGAAGGTCGACATGGGGCAGAAGAAGGGCAAGATCACCGTGGAGTTCGCCTCCATGGACGACCTTGAGCGGATCCTCGGCAGCCTCGCCCCCGGTGAGGGACCCGTGCGGCAGAAGGGCCTCCTGGACGACGAGGGCGACGACGCCGACGCCTGAGGTACGGCCGTCCAGGGCGGGCCGTGTCCGGTGCATACCGGAACACGGCCCGCCCTTAGCTTTGCGTCGGTGTCGGGGTCATCGCATCGTGGATACGATGCGAGCGGGATGCGTCATCACCTGGCAGTACCTCTGAGAGGAAGGCAGGGGCCATGCGCATGATGGGCCGCACCGGACTGGTGAGCGCGGGCTTGGGGCTGGGCGCCGTCGGTGGGTTCATCGGCAGCCTGCTCAGGGAACGGAGCGCTCTGACAGCCGCTCGTGACGCGGCAGGCGAAGGAAGCGAGGAACAGCCTTCATGGGGCGCCGGCTCGTACCGCTCACGCTGGACAACCTTCAGGACCTTCCCCAGGGCTGTCGCTCGTGTGTCTTCTGGGAACTGGATCCCGTCAGCGGCGAAGCCGCGGTAAAGGCCGGGACACCTGCTCTGGAGAAGGAGTCCTGGATCTCCGCCGTGCTGCTGGACTGGGGATCATGCGGCCGGGTGGTCTATGTCGACGACGTGCCGGTCGGCTTCGTCCTCTACGCCCCGCCCGCCTACGTACCTCGCTCCACTGCCTTTCCCACCAGCCCCGTCTCGTCCGACGCCGTATTGCTGATGACGGCGTTCGTGCTGCCGGGATACCAGGGGCAGGGGCTGGGACGGGTGATGGTCCAGACGGTCGCCAAGGATCTGCTGCGCCGGGGGTTCAAGGCGATCGAGGCCTTCGGGGACGCACGCTGGAAGGAACCTGCCTGTGTCCTGCCGGCTGATCATCTGCTGGCCGTCGGCTTCAAGACGGTCCGGACGCATCCACGTCATCCACGGCTGAGGCTGGATCTTCGGTCCACGCTGTCCTGGAAGGAGGACGTGGAGATGGCTCTGGACCGTCTGCTGGGTGCCGTACAGAAGGAGCCCGCGCTGCGTCCGCTGTAGGCGGGCGCCGGGGCCCGCAGCGTCATGAACGAAGGGGCCGACCCTGACGGGTCGGCCCCTTCGTGTTTCACGTGAAACGTCAGTCGGCGATGAAGTCCTCGAGGTCGCGGACGATCGCGGCCTTCGGCTTGGCGCCGACGATGGTCTTGGCGACCTCGCCACCCTGGTACACGTTCAGGGTCGGGATGGACATGACGCCGTACTTGGCGGCCGTACCGGGGTTCTCGTCGATGTTCAGCTTGACGATCTCGATCTTGTCGCCGTATTCGGCGGCGATCGCCTCGAGGGACGGCGCGATCTGGCGGCAGGGACCGCACCAGGCGGCCCAGAAGTCCACCAGGACGGGCTTGTCGCTCTTGAGGACGTCCTGCTCGAAGGAGTCGTCGGTCACTTGCTTCAGGGTGCCGGCCACGGCGGGCTCCTTAACTGGTTGGTGCGGGGGATGGAGGTCAGACGGCGGTCTTCTCGGGCTCCGCCTTGTCCTCGTCGCTGAGTGCGGCGAGGTAGCGCTCGGCGTCGAGAGCGGCGGAGCAGCCCGTGCCGGCGGCGGTGATCGCCTGGCGGTACGTGTGGTCGACCACGTCACCGGCGCCGAAGACGCCCGTCAGGTTGGTGCGCGTCGACGGAGCCTCGACCTTCAGGTAGCCCTCCGAGTCCAGGTCGAGCTGGCCCTTGAAGAGCTCGGTCCGCGGGTCGTGGCCGATGGCGATGAACAGGCCGGTCACCGGCAGGTCGGAAAGCTCGCCGGTCTTCACGTTGCGCAGCTTGAGGCCGGACAGCTTCTGGTCGCCCTGGACTTCCGCGATCTCGCTGTCCCAGACGAAGGAGATCTTCGGGTCGGCGAAGGCGCGCTCCTGCATCGCCTTCGAGGCCCGCAGGGTGTCCCGGCGGTGGACGATGGTCACGGACTTGGCGAAGCGGGAGAGGAACGTCGCTTCCTCCATCGCCGTGTCGCCGCCGCCGATCACTGCGATGTCCTGGTCCTTGAAGAAGAACCCGTCACAGGTCGCGCACCAGGAGACGCCGCGTCCGGACAGGGCGTCCTCGTTCGGCAGGCCGAGCTTGCGGTGCTGAGAGCCGGTGGTGACGATGACGGCCTTGGCCCGGTGAACCGTGCCCGCGGTGTCGGTGACGGTCTTGATCTCACCGGACAGGTCGACGGCGACGACGTCGTCCGGGATCAGCTCGGCGCCGAAGCGCTCCGCCTGGGCGCGCATGTTGTCCATGAGCTCGGGGCCCATGATGCCGTCCTGGAAGCCGGGGAAGTTCTCCACCTCGGTGGTGTTCATCAGCGCTCCGCCCGCGGTGACGGCTCCCTCGAACACCAGCGGCTTCAGCGACGCGCGCGCGGTGTACAGCGCCGCCGTGTAGCCGGCGGGCCCGGAGCCGATGATGATCACGTTTCGGACGTCGCTCACGGCTGCATTCCTCGTCTCTGGACTGGCTTCTTCGGGGCCGGGTGAAGCTGCACTCGGAACTCTCACCCCACCTAACGGATCCTACGGGGCGCGCATTCCCGCCGTGCCCGGGCACACGGCAACAGCCCAGGGCGCCGGCTGGAAGGGGGGGCGGCCGTTACGGACGCGCGACGGACTGCTGCAGGAGGACCTGGGCCTTGCCGACGGCGGGCTCCTTCTCACACGCGGAGTCGACGACGTAGGCGTTGACCCTGGAGTCGTTGGTGGCGTCGGGCAGGACGACGAGCAGGACGTCCTTGCCTTCGTAGACGCCTTTCTCCGTGGCGATCGCCGCGTCGTCGCGGCCGATGCCCCGCTGGATGCACTCCGGGACCGTCGGCTGCTTGAAGACGTGGTTCTCGCCGGTCTCGTCGCCGCTCCCCGACTCCGTGCCGAAGGTGCGGGGAGTACGCGGTCCGCTTTCGTCGGCCGGCCCGGTCGCGAGGAGACCCGAGACCTTCTCCTGGAGCTTCCCCTCGGAGAGGGTGTCGGGCGGCGCCGACTGCTGCCCGTGAGCGGTGTCGTCCGAGGGGCCGTTCCCGGTGAGGGAGGACACGACGACAGAGCCGAGGCCGATGGCGGCCGCGGCGGCCACCGCCCCGAGTACGGCGATGCGGCGCCTGCCACCGCGTCGCCGGTCCTTGCGCCCCGGCCCGGTGGAGGAGGAGCGGGCATGTCCGGCCGGACGGTCGACTGCCGCCGGGACCGTCTCCGATCCGGGGACCGATGTTTCACGTGAAACACGAGCGCCGCCGTCACCGGACGCGGCTTCCTGGGCGGTGGTGCTCGGCGGAGCCTCGGCCGCGAGGGCGGCGTCTATGCGCTCGGCCACGTCGTCCGGCATCCGCACCGGCTCCGGCAGGGCGCCGAGCAGTCCCTGGATCTCCTCCAGCGACGCGTAGACGTCCGCGCAGAGGTCGCAGCCCTCCATGTGCCGCCGTATGTCGTTGGTGCGAACGGTCGGCAGGAGGCCCTCGGCGAGGTCGGCGATCTCCGCGACGTCCGGGTGCCCGGCCTTGTCTGTCGTCGACGACATCACGCTCGTCCACCTCCGCCCTTCACTGCGGCTGAATCGCTCGGGCCATTCTCCGGTGGGCCCGCACGGTGCGGTCCCGCTGCCGGTGGGACGGATGTCCCCGGCGTCCGGTTCCGCTCCGTGCCGGACTTCCCGTCCTCGCCGCCGCCGTCCGGACGCAGATGAGTCACCTGCGGGAGGAGTCTGGCCCGGCCACGCGCGCACCGGCTCTTGATCGTGCCGGTCGGCACGTCGAGGATCCGGGCGGCCTCGGCGACGGGGTAGCCCTGCATGTCCACCAACACCAGGGCGGCCCGCTGATCGGCCGGCAGGGTGTCCAGGGCCTTCAGCAGCTGCCGGTGCAGGTCGTTGCGCTCGGCGGGGGCGGCGGCGGACTCGTGCGGCTCCAGGAGCTGCTCCAGGCGCTCGGTGTCGTCCACCGGGGAGGTCTTCCGGGAGGCGGCCTTGCGCGCCCGGTCCAGGCAGGCGTTCACCGTGATCCGGTGCAGCCACGTCGTGACGGCCGCCTGACCGCGGAAGGTGTGGGCGGCCCGGTAGGCGGACACGAGCGCGTCCTGCACGGCGTCGGCCGCCTCCTCCCGGTCCCCCAGCGTCCGCAGGGCCACGGCCCAGAGGCGGTCGCGGTGCCGGCGTACCAGCTCACCGAAGGCGTCGGGACGGCCGTCGACATGCCCGGCCAAGAGGTCCTGATCGCTCATGTCGCCGAGCGAAGGCTCTTCCTGCACGAATCCCCTCCCGCCGCGGGTGTCTCACGAACGTGTCAGCTGGTCACCTTGACGTCCACTACCCGTCCGCGGAAATTGCCGTCGTCCGTCGCCGGCAGCTGGGTCAGCCAGACCAGCAGGTAGCGAGCCTGGACGGGCTCACCCGGCTTGAGCGTCACCGTCGTACCGGAGCCTTCGGCGGCCTTCGTGAAGGCGTTCAGGCTCTGCGGCTCGACGGTGTCCCTCCCCGCGGTGCGCAGCTCCACGGAGGTGGTGCCGACGAACGACACGGTCACCTCGCCGACCTGCTGGACCTTGCCGAGGTCCAGGACGACACCGAGCCCCGACTTCAGGCGGCCGAAGTCGGCGCTCTTGTAGTAGTCGGTCTGCCAGTAGGTGCCGGAAGAGCCGTCGTACACGTTGCCGACGTCGGACGGCTTCTCGGAGCCGTCGCCGAGCGGGTCGAAGTCACGGGCCGCGCTGATGGCGACGGGCTGCCCGGCCGCCGGCTTCTTCGGGCTCTTGTCGTCGTCCCCGTCGGTCGTCTGCGTCTGGTTCTGGTCGTCGGACTTGCCGCCGCGCTCCATGAGCGCGTCCGCCAGCTGCCAGCTGCCGAGGCCCAGGGCGGCGATCAGCAGCGCGGAGACGCTCCACTTCAGCGCCTTGCCGGTGCGGCTCTGGAGCGGCGGCGGCGGGGACGAGACCGGCTGGGTGACGCCGGGGCGAGAAGCCGTACGGCCGTAGGCGCCCTGCTGGTAAGCGGTGCGCTGGTAGTCCGGCGGGGCGGCGTAGGACGGCTCCGGCGGGCGGATGCGGGGCATCTCCCCGATCGCCTTCACCAACTCCTCGGGCGTGGTGCACGGGGCCTCGTGCCGGGAGGCGGTCGCCCCGTCGTTGGCGAGTGCGCGCATCGCCAGCTCGGACAGACCGCGGTGCACGCCGGCCCGCACCTGGTCCGGCGGGATCAGCCCGATGTCCTTGGGCAGCCCGGCCAGACCGTGTGCGTCGCTCTCGTACGGCCAGCGCTGGGTGATCGTGGCGTACAGCAGGGCGCCGATGGCCTCCGTGTCGGTGCGCTGGGGGGACGTGGAACTGATGCCGCGCAGGGCGGCGTTGACGGCGAGGCCGCGGATCCGCCACTGGCCCGACGACGTGCGCAGCACCGCGTTGGGGCTCAGCCGCAGATGGGCGAGGCCCTCACGGTGCGCGGCCGCCATGGCGGAGGAGACCTGACTGACCATCTGGTAGGCGTCGTACACCTCCAGCGGGCCGGAGGCGAGCAGCGCGGTCAGCTCGGTGGCGTCGGGGAGCCACTCGTGGACGACGTAGACGAGGTCGTTGTCCTCGACGGCGTCCAGCACCTGGACGAAGCGCGGGTCGCCGAGCAGCGCGGAGGAGCGGGCCGCGGCCAGCACCGAGCGGGCCCGCGGATGGTCCGACGGAAGGATGTGGACCCCGACGGCACGGCGCAGCTTCTCGTCCACGGCCCGCCAACTGCTGAAGCCGTCCAGACGGGTGACGCACTCCTCGAGGCGGTACCGTCTGGCGAGCTTGTGCCCGCTGTGCAGTTCGGGCGGCGAGACCTTGCCGGCTTGCTCGCTCGCGGGGGTCCCCTGTACCTCGTCGCTGTCCGTGTCCCGCTCCCGGTTGTTGGCCACCCCGTCGGCCGTGGACTGGTCCGCCTCCGCGGTCAGCGGCTCGTCACCGCTGTTGTCTGCCACGTCGACGGCAGCTGTGCTCCGTTCCGCCACCGTCGTTCCTGCCTCCCCATTCGATGCGCGTCGGCCGACTCCCGATGTGCGCGTCCGACGCCGAACCCAATTGTGCCCACAGTCCGGCGCTATGCACGACACACGGCGGCGGACGATGGTTGTGCGCCTACCCCGCGTGTCAGCGTCCCAGGCGTCCGCGCACCATGCCGACGAGGGAGTTGACCTCCTCGATACGCATCCGCCGGGCCGCGGCGAAGAAGACGCCGAACAGCAGCACCCCGCCGGCCAGCAGCGCCGCGAACGATCCCACGACGCCCTGACCGAGTGACCTGGTGATGGCGTAGCAGGCCGCGCCGCTGAGCAGGACGGCCGGCACGGACGCGATGCAGAGCCGGGCGTAGGTCCGCAGTACGCGGGCCCCGTCCAGGTCGCCGCCGAGGCGCTTGCGCAGCCTGCGCCAGGCGATGCCGACCCCGATCACATAGGCCACCCCGTAGGAGGCGGCCATGCCGACCACGGCCCAGCGGGCCGGAAGCAGGAGGAAGCACAGCCCGGAGGCGGCGGCGTTGACCGCGGCCACGATGACGGTGTTGTAGAAGGGCGTCCGGGTGTCCTCGTAGGCGTAGAAGGCGCGCAGGACGACGTACTGGACGGAGTACGGGATGAGGCCGAGGCCGAAGGCCATCAGCATGTAGCCCATGTTGGTGGCCGCGCCGGTGCCCGAGGAGCCGAAGATCAGGGTGCACATCGGTACGCCGAGGGCGAGGAAGCCGAAGGAGACCGGCACGATGGCCACGGCCGTCGTGCGCAGGCCCTGGGAGATGTCGTCGCGCACCGCGCCGCCGTCCTCCTCGGACGCCGAGCGGGAGATGCGGGGCAGCAGAGCGGCCATCAGGGAGACGGTGATGATCGCCTGGGGCAGGCCCCAGATCAGCTGGGCGTTGGCGTAGGCGCTGAATCCGGTACCGGGGATGTCGGTGTCCGCGACGGACGCCGTGGCCAACTGGGTGACGACGAGGGCGCCCGCCTGGTTGGCGAGGACGAACAGGATCGTCCACTTGGCGAGCATCGCGGCCTTGCCCAGGCCGTGGCCCTTCCAGTCGAACCGGAGCCGGAGTCGGAACCCGGTCTCGCGCAGATACGGGATCATCGCCAGCGCCTGGACCACCAGACCGAGGAGGACGCCGACGCCGAGCAGCCGCTCGCCCTGCGGCGGAATGTTCTCGACCGTCATGCCGGAGTCCCCGGCGGTGCCGTAGACCCAGATGAAGGTGCCGAGGGTGACGATGATGACGATGTTGTTCAGGACCGGCGTCCACATCATCGCGCCGAACCTGCCGCGCGCGTTGAGGATCTGCCCCATCACCACGTGCACGCCCATGAAGAAGATGGACGGCAGGAAGTAGCGGGTGAAGGTGACGGCGGCCTCGTTGGCCGCGGGGTTGGTGGCCACCGGGTTGGACAGCGCCCGCACCAGCAGCGGCGCGGCCAGCATCGCGAGCGCGGTGAGCACGCCCAGCGCCACCATGACGAGGGTCAGCAGGCGGTTGGCGTAGGCCTCGCCGCCGTCGTCGTCCTCCTTCATGGCACGGACGAGCTGCGGCACGAACACGGAGTTGAGGCCGCCGCCGACGGTCAGGATGTAGATCATCGTCGGCAGCTGGTAGGCGATCTGGAAGGACTCGCCCAGCAGGGCGAGCCCCAGCGCCGAAACGATCATTGCCGAGCGGACGAACCCCGTCAGCCGCGACACCATCGTGCCCGCGGCCATCACGGCGCTCGACTTCAGCAGGCCGCCCGCGCGCCCGCCCTTCTTCGCCGCGCCCGCCGACGGCGCGGCGGGAACCGGCTCGGGTTCCACGAGCGGGGCCTCGGCCGCCTCCGGGGTGGGAGCGACCGCGTACTGGCCGGGTGCCGGCGCAGCGTGCTGCTCGTGCCCCGGGGCCGGGCCGCCGTACTGGCCGGGAGCCGGAGGGTTTCCGTACGGGGCGGGCCCCTGGGGGGCGCCGTACTGAGCCGGTCCCTGGGGGGCGGCGTACTGGGCGGGACTCTGGGGGCCCCCGTACTGGGCGGGTCCCGGCGATCCGGCGTAGGGTCCGGGCGCCTGGGCGGGCGCGGGCACGCCGGCGTGGTCGTCGTAGGAGGGGTGGCCGCCGCCCTGCTGCTGGTCCCGGAAGAGGTGCGCGAAGGCGTCGGGCTCGTGTCGCTGCTCGCCGGCCTGCGTGACCAGGTCGTCCACGCCGACGAACTGGGTGGTCCGCGGGTCGTCGCCGTAGGGCAGGTACTGCGTGGGACCCTCCGGCTCGGGGGCCGGCGTCTGCCCCCAGACGCGCGGGTCGGGGGCGTACGGCGACTGCGCCGGCTGCCCGTACAGCGGCGGCTGCGGATACGCGTCCGGCGGCGGCGGGGGGTGCGCGGCGCGGTCGTAGAGCGCCTCGGAGACCGGGTCCTGGGCGGAGAGGTCCTGCGCCCGGTAGGGGTCCTGGTCGTAGGCGTCCTGGAGGTACATGTCCGCGGGCGCCTGCTCGGGCGTCTGACGGGGGTCCTGCGGCGGCCCCTCGGGGTGGCCCGAGCCGTCCGCGGACCGACCGCGGTCACCGTCGTACGGCGCGTTCATCGCTACCCCACCTCATCGTCCCGGGCCGACCGGCCACGACATCCTCAACGGTCCACTCTCTCACCCGTGCCGGACGGGTCGGCGCTTTCCGCTGCGGTGTTTGGTGTCGGGTCACTCGGCTGCTCCGGGTCGCCTGTCCGGGCCGGTGCACCGGCCTCCTCCGTGGGACGCTCCTCGGTGCCCTCCGGGTTCTCCGGGCCGTCCGCGGCGTCCTGGGACGCCTCCGCCCCCTCGGACCCGTTCTTCTCGGCGTCCCGGGCCGCGGCGCGCTTGCGCTGCGTGTACATCCGGAAGCCGGCGAGGACGAGCAGCAGGACACCGCCGCCGATGACGAGCATCACGGTGGCCGTGATCTCCGTGACCTTCACGTCGAAGGTCACGGGGGCGCCGTACTTGCGTCCGTCCATCGTGTACAGCTGGGCGATCACCGTCGCCCGGCCGTTGGCGTTGGCGGACGTGGTGAACTTCACCGACTGGCTGTGCCCGCCCGAGACCTGGATCGGCTGCTCCTCGTAGCCGGCGCCGTCGATCTCGAGCCGGGTCGGGTTGGTCGAGGTGAGCCGTAGCACCAGGGGGCCGACGTCCTGCACCAGGTTGTTCTGCACGGTCACCGGGATGGTGGCGCTGCGGCCGGAGAGCTTCGTCTCGGACTTGTCGATCAGCCTGACCCGGCCGGTGAGTCCGTCGAGGTACGACGCCACGCCCTCGCGGAACGACTTCGCCTCGGTGGCCCGGCCGCGCCAGGACACGGACATCTCCCGGTTGAGGGCCCGTCCGAAGGGGGTCACCACGCGGGACGGGTTCGACAGGACGACCTGGAAGTTGTCGAGCGTGCCCTGGGTGGCGGCGATCTCCTCGAACGCCGACCGCGGCAGTTCGTTCCTGCGCAGCGCCGAGGGGTAGGACGAGGACCCCGGCACCTGGGTGGTGGCGTCCGGGTCCGGCTTGGCCGCCGCGGCGGCGCTCAGCTTCTGGGGCTCCGACCAGGTGCTCCCCTGCAGAGCCCGCAGGGCCTCCGCCATCGCGCGCGCCTGGCTTCCGGAGGGCATGCGCTGCGGGGCGATGACGACGCTGCGCTGCTTGTCGGTCTGCAGGCCCAGGCCCAGGCTCTGGGCAAGGAACCGCTGCACCGCCAGCGTGGACGAGGAGGCCTTCGTCAGGTCGCCCTCGAACGCCTTGGACAGCCGGGCGTCCGAGACGACGGCCGTGGTGCCGCCGCCGACGGGACGGGCGGCCGAGGGCGTGTAGGACAGGCCGTTGTCCTCCTGCAGGCTGTCGCTGCGGGCGATCACCTTGTCGGCGCCGGCGGAGGTCGCGACCTTGACGATCGACCGGTCGACGGCGCCGTCCACGGGCCAGGCGAACTCGGTGCTCGGCTTCACCTTGAGGATCGGCGGGACCGTGTTGTCGATCACGTCCGTCGCGCTCTTGAGCTGGCTCAGCGAGCCGGTGACGTCCGTGCCGTTGTGGGCGAGGGACGCCAGGTCCGGGTCGGCGAAGGGGAGGGCGACGACCTCCTTGTCGGCCACCGCGTCCTGCAGGTCGGCGAGCCACTGCTTGGCGACGTCCTGGTGGGTGCCGGCGACGGTGTTCTCGCCGTCCCGGACGCGGTAGCTGCCGGTCATCGCGTCGACGGAGGCCAGCAGGTCCGGGTCGACCACCCAGGTGACGTCGAGGTCCTTGCCCAGCGTCACCATCTGGTTCAGCCGGCCGCCGGGGGAGATCTCCTTGGCCAGGTCGTCATTGAGGAGGACGGGCGTCTGCTCCTCGTTCGGACCGGTCTCGGCGGCCATGTGCGTGGTCGAGATGAGCGGCCACAGGGCCGTCGTCCTCGTCTTGCTGTCCGCTCCGCCGGGCTGCCACGGCAGGAAGGTCCGCTGGATGCCGAGGATCTGCTCCCAGGGCTGCGCGGAGGTCTGCCCGGACAGTGAGACGGCGAACTCGTAGACGCCGTCCTCGCCGAGGTTGAGGTCGTCGGCGGGGACCGAGATGTTGAAGTGCTCGGCCACTCCCGGGACCAGCTTGGAGAACTTCTCGGTGTACTTGTCCTCGATCTCCGGGCTGATGGACCCCTGGAGGTCGTCCCCGTCCTTGGCGATCGCGTCGACGGACGAGCGGGTCTCCACCTCGGGGCCCACACGGAGGCCGACGTGGGCGTCGGTGACGGCCTGCTTGCCGTTGTTGGTCACGGTGCCGGAGACGGTCACCGTGTCCCCGTCCGTGGGCGCCGAGGGGGTGAGCGAATCGACGGCCACGGAGACCGGGCCCGCGTCGGAGTCGGCCCGTGCGGCCGGCTGTCCGTCCGCGTGCGCCGCGCCGGCCGCGGGCAGCTGTACCAGGCCGGCCAGCAGCGGCGCCCCGGCGAGCAGTGCCGTGGTGCGCCGGAGCCACCGGCGGGCAGGTGAGGGACTGGTCCCCTGGAAGTCTGCCGCCTCGGCCACGCGCTCGCCCGTCCCTCGTCGTGATCAGTGGTCGTCGAAATGTGCGTCCACGCATGGTAACGATGTGCGCCGAGGGGAAGTGCCGCGGTGTACGCCACAAGATCGCTCCCGGGGCGGGGCCACCCCGTATGTGCGCCTATAAAGGGAGCGGTGCCGAAGTGAGCGATTCGGGCCGTGATCAATGGGGGCGCCCGGCTCCGCGCGGGCCACGTACCCTGTTCTGTTGTGCCGAACGCCAATGAAGTCAGCCCCAGTGCCCTGAGCCCGCAGCAGTCCCCCGCGGATCGTGGACCGCTGCGGGTCGCGCCCGTCGCCGACGATCTCGCCCGCCGTTTCCAGGAGGCCGGGTTCTCCCTCGCCCTGGTCGGCGGATCGGTCAGGGACGCCTTGCTCGGCCGGCTCGGCAACGATCTGGACTTCACGACGGACGCCCGTCCGCAGGACGTACTGAAGATCGTGCGCCCGTGGGCGGACGCCGTCTGGGAGGTCGGGATCGCCTTCGGCACGGTCGGGGCGCAGAAGGACGGCTACCAGGTCGAGGTGACCACGTACCGCTCCGAGGCGTACGACCGCACCTCGCGCAAGCCCGAGGTGTCGTACGGCGACTCCATCGAGCAGGATCTGGTCCGGCGGGACTTCACGGTGAACGCGATGGCGGTCGCCCTTCCGGAGAAGAAGTTCATCGATCCGCATGGTGGGCTGGACGACCTCGCCGCCCGGGTGCTCCGCACCCCCGGCACCCCGGAGGAGTCCTTCTCGGACGATCCCCTGCGGATGATGCGGGCCGCGCGCTTCGCGGCACAGCTCGACTTCGAGGTGGCTCCCGAGGTGGTGGCCGCGATGAAGGACATGGCGGGCCGCATCGACATCGTCTCCGCCGAGCGGGTCAGGGACGAGCTGAACAAGCTCATCCTGTCCGCACATCCCCGCAAGGGGCTGACCCTCCTGGTGGAGAGCGGACTCGCCGACCGGGTGCTGCCGGAGCTGCCGGCGCTCCGCCTGGAGCGTGACGAGCACCACCGGCACAAGGACGTCTACGACCACACGCTCATCGTCCTGGAGCAGGCGATGGCCCTGGAGACCGAGGGCCCCGACCTGACCCTCCGCCTGGCCGCCCTGCTGCACGACATCGGCAAGCCCCGCACGCGCCGCTTCGAGGGCGACGGCCGGGTCTCGTTCCACCACCACGAGGTGGTCGGAGCGAAGATGACCAAGAAGCGGATGACCGCGCTCAAGTACTCGAACGACCTGGTGAAGGACGTCTCGCGCCTGGTCGAGCTGCACCTGCGCTTCCACGGCTACGGCACGGGCGAGTGGACGGACTCCGCGGTCCGCCGCTACGTCCGCGACGCCGGCCCGCTCCTCGACCGGCTCCACAAGCTGACCCGCTCGGACTGCACGACCCGCAACAAGCGCAAGGCCTCGGCTCTCGCCCGCGCCTACGACGGGCTGGAGGACCGGATCGCCCAGCTCCAGCAGCAGGAGGAACTGGACTCGATCCGCCCCGACCTCGACGGCAACCAGATCATGTCCATCCTGGACGTACCCCCCGGCCCCGCCGTCGGCCAGGCGTACAAGCACCTCTTGGAACTCCGCTTGGAGAACGGCCCCATGGAGCACGAGGCGGCGGTGGCTGCGCTCAGGGAGTGGTGGGCGCGGGAAGGCGCGTGATCCGCATGACTGCGGGGCGGCATGTTTCACGTGAAACATGCCGCCCCGCTTCCACGGTTCTGCCCGTGCTCGGCGTCTAGACGTTCACGAGGCTGCTGGTGGCGGTGCCGTAGACGTTGGACACCAGAGTCTGCTTCTTGTCGATCTGGAAGGTCCCTCCGGAGACAACGGCCTCGCCTTCCCAGACGATGGATGCGACCGCGGTGTTTCCGCTACTGCAGGACCCGCCCTTCTTGCAGAAGCTCTGCTTCCCCAGCTGCTTCTTGGCGATGCCCTTCGACATCTTGACGACACCGGAGAAGTTCTTCTTGCCACCGTCGGCTTCGACCACCTTGGTGATGGTGCGGCCGTTGCTGTAGAAGGTCTCCCAGATTTTGAACTCCATCACGGTGACCCCGAGAAGCTTGATCTTGTTGGATCTCGTCACCGTGTGGTTGCCCTTGGGAAGCGGACGCTTCGCCGCGGTTGCCGCAAAGGTGCTTGCGGAGTGGTGGGCTTCAAGAGAGACGTCCCCATTGCGCAGAGAAGTGGTCCGAGTGCCGTCGGCTGTGGCATCCAAGCCATCCTCGTCGGTGCTCTGTTCGAGGAAGTCCTTGAACAGGGACGGGTCCTGAAGGTAGCCGATGAACCGGTCCTGCTCACGTGGCGTTAGAGCGTTGAACTCCTTGAGGGTTTCGGCAGCGCCCTCTTGACGGGAGTGCGCGAGGTAGTCGGCATAGGCGGCGGGACTTGCTGCCGGGCCGTCCTGTGCAGGCTCTGAAGCTGACGCCTGCGAGAGAGTGCAGACGGTGAGTGCTGCGGCGCCGAATGCTGCTGTGGCAGCCCTGATGGCGTACTTGTTCACGACGCTTCCCCCTGAAGCTGTTGCCGTACTGGTCTGCGGAATGAGATTCCTGGCGAAATGGGCTGGTCAGGCCCTATTCGTGATCTTGGCATTGGCCGGGAGTCGAGATCAAGGGACTTGAGCGTGAGCAGAGGTTCACCGCTCTCCTGGAACGGCGACGGCGCCGCATCAATGGATGCGGCGCCGTGGGGGCGGGGGCAGGTTTCACGTGAAACATGACCCCAACTCAGGAGCCAGGGAGAGCCCAGGCGGTCTCAGACCTCGCCGAGGCAGAGCAGGAACTCTTCACCGTCGCCGGTCTCGGCGTAGAAGCCGGTGGCGCCGTCGACCTTGCGGCACTCGGTTTCGGCGGTGATCGAGGAGAAGTGGCCCTTCACCTTCTCGAGGACCTTGCCCTCGGCGTCGGAGGAGGAGCAGTCCACGACCTCCATGCGGTCGGAGGACGACGACGCGGACTTCAGGCAGTCGCCCACGGCGGCCTGCTGGGCGTCGTCCCTGCTCGCGATGTAGCCGCCCACCGCGACGCCCACGACGATCACGGCGATGACGATGTTCTTGATCGTCTTGAAGCTCGGCTTGCGGCGGGCCGGCTGGGGCGGGACCGGGCCGAACGGCGCGCCCTGCGGGGGGATGCCGGGCTGACCGGGCTGCTGCGGGAAGCCCTGCGGCGCCTGGGCGTAGGGGTTCTGGCCCTGGGGCTGCTGCGGGGCCTGCGGCTGGCCCTGGGCGAACGGATTTCCCTGCGGCGGCGGCTGAGTGGTCACTGGGGCTCCCCCTGAAATAGGTACGTGTCGCGGACATGCCGCGAGATAAGACGCACGTAAGTTATCGGGTCCCACTGACAACTCCGCACTCCGGTGGAGCTCTGTGTCATTGATGTGACACTTACTGGCTCTCAAACCGGGCCATAGACGCCGCAACCGCTCCGTAGACCACCGCAACCGTCAGCACCAGCGGCACCGACCGGCCGTCCGGCGGCAGCATCAGCGCGGCCACTCCGGCGGCGCCGACGAAGGCGACGTTGAACAGCACGTCGTAGACCGAGAAGATCCGGCCCCGGAAGGCGTCCTCGACCGAGAACTGCACGACGGTGTCGGTCGCGATCTTCGCGCTCTGCGTCGTCAGTCCCAGCACGAACGCCGCCACGAGCAGCGGCGCCGTGGCGAACGGCAGACCGAGCACCGGCACCAGCACGGCGGCCGCCCCCGCGCACACGGCCATCCAGCGGCCCGGACCCAGCCGCCCCGCGGCCCACGGAGTGATGACCGCGGCCGCGAAGAAGCCCGCCCCGGAGACGCCCAGGGCCAGCCCCAGCAGGGCGAGCCCGTCCTCGGTGTCCGAGGTCAGGGCGTACCGGCACAGCATCAGCAGCATGACCAGCAGGGCGCCGTAGCAGAACCGCATCAGCGTCATGCCCGCCAGCGCCCAGGCGGCCTCCCGGCGTGCGGGTGCGGCGAGATGGCGCACCCCCGCGATCAGGTCCCGCGCGGTGCCCGCCAGGGCCGTGGCCACGCGCGGCGGGATGCGCCCGGGGTCGGGGCCCAGCAGCTCCACGGCGATGCGCAGCGACGCCAGTGCCCCGCACAGGTACAGCACGGCCCCGAGCAGCACCACGACCGCGTCGGAGTCCGCGATCGCGAGGCGCACCACGAAGGCGAGGCCTCCGCCGGCCGTCGCGGCCAGGGTGCCGGCCGTCGGGGAGAGCGAGTTGGCGATGACCAGTCGTTCGTCGTCGACCACCCGCGGCAGCGCGGCGGAGAGCCCCGCGAGGACGAAGCGGTTGACGGCGGTCACGCAGAGCGCGGAGACGTAGAAGAGCCAGTCCGGGACTGAGGCGATGATCAGTACCGCGGTCACCGAGGCCAGCACGGCGCGCAGCAGATTGCCGTACAGGAAGACCTGACGGCGGCGCCAGCGGTCGAGCAGGGCGCCGGCGAAGGGGCCCACCAGCGAGTAGGGGAGCAGCAGGACCGCCATGGCGGAGGCGATCGCGGCGGCGGAGGTCTGCTTCTCCGGCGAGAAGACGACGTAGGTGGCGAGCGCGACCTGGTAGACGCCGTCGGCCCCCTGGGAGAGCAGACGCACGGCGAGCAGGCGCCGAAAGCCTTTCAGGCGCAGCAGGACGCGCAGGTCACGGACGACGGCCATGGGGCACAGCCTCACATACGGGAAAGGTCCCCGGGTCACGCGACCCGGGGACCTCACGCGGAGGCGGCTACTCGCGCGTCAGCGCTCGACCTCGCCCGCGATGAACTTCTCGACGTTGGCACGGGCCTCGTCGTCGAAGTACTGGACCGGCGGGGACTTCATGAAGTAGCTCGACGCCGACAGGATCGGGCCGCCGATGCCGCGGTCCTTGGCGATCTTCGCGGCGCGCAGGGCGTCGATGATGACACCCGCGGAGTTCGGGGAGTCCCAGACCTCGAGCTTGTACTCCAGGTTCAGCGGGACGTCGCCGAAGGCGCGGCCCTCGAGGCGGACGTAGGCCCACTTGCGGTCGTCCAGCCACGCGACGTAGTCGGACGGGCCGATGTGGACGTTCTTCTCGCCCAGGTCCCGGTCGGGGATCTGCGAGGTGACGGCCTGCGTCTTGGAGATCTTCTTCGACTCGAGGCGGTCGCGCTCGAGCATGTTCTTGAAGTCCATGTTGCCGCCGACGTTCAGCTGCATCGTGCGGTCCAGGACGACGCCCCGGTCCTCGAACAGCTTCGCCATCACGCGGTGCGTGATGGTGGCACCGACCTGCGACTTGATGTCGTCGCCGACGATCGGGACACCGGCCTCGGTGAACTTGTCCGCCCACTCCTTGGTGCCGGCGATGAAGACCGGGAGGGCGTTGACGAAGGCGACCTTGGCGTCGATGGCGCACTGGGCGTAGTACTTCGCCGCGTCCTCGGAACCGACGGGCAGGTAGCAGACCAGGACGTCGACCTGCTTGTCCTTGAGGACCTTGACGATGTCGGCCGGCTCTTCGGCGGACTCCTCGATGGTCTCGCGGTAGTACTTGCCGAGACCGTCGAGGGTGTGGCCGCGCTGGACCTGGACGCCGCTGTTGGGGACGTCGCAGATCTTGATGGTGTTGTTCTCGGAGGCGCCGATGGCGTCGGCGAGGTCCAGGCCGACCTTCTTGGCGTCCACGTCGAAGGCGGCGACGAACTCGATGTCCCGGACGTGGTAGTCGCCGAACTGGACGTGCATCAGCCCGGGGACCTTGGACGCCGCATCGGCGTCCTTGTAGTACTCGACGCCCTGAACCAGCGACGCGGCGCAGTTGCCCACACCGACGATGGCTACGCGAACCGAACCCATTCCGGTTGCTCCCTGTGTGTACGAGTGAGGCCCTGACTGGGCGCTCACGTGGCGGTGTCGCCGGGCGTATCCGGCCGGGGGTCGTCCCCCGGCCGGGGCAGGCCGCCCGTCGCTCCAGATGTCGTGTCCTGTGGTGCGGTCCCCTCGGCGGCGGGACCTCGCAGGTCCCGCCCCGCCCGCTCGCTCTCGATGAGCTCGTTCAGCCAGCGCACCTCGCGCTCCACGGACTCCATTCCGTGGCGCTGGAGCTCGAGCGTGTAGTCGTCGAGCCGCTCCCGGGTGCGGGCCAGCGAGGACCGCATCTTCTCCAGGCGCTCCTCCAGCCGGCTGCGCCGGCCCTCGAGCACGCGCATGCGCACGTCACGCGACGTCTGCCCGAAGAAGGCGAAGCGGGCGGCGAAGGTCTCGTCGTCGTAGGCGTCCGGGCCCGTCTGCGACAGGAGCTGCTCGAAGTGTTCCTTGCCGTCGGCCGTCAACCTGTAGACGATCTTGGCGCGGCGCCCGGTGAGGGAGGCCGCGGCCTCGCCGATGTTCCCGGGCTCTTCGATCAACCAGCCGTTGGCGACCAGCGTCTTGAGGCAGGGGTAGAGCGTCCCGTAGCTGAACGCCCGGAACACACCCAGCGAGGTGTTGAGCCGTTTGCGCAGCTCATAGCCGTGCATGGGGGACTCGCGGAGCAGGCCGAGTACGGCGAACTCGAGGATGCCGGATCGCCGGCTCATCGTCGCCTCCTCTCGCCCTTATGCCGCGCTGATGTATCGACTCGATACATCAGCACGATAGAACGAGGTGGCGTGTGCGACAAGAGGGGGCGCCGTGAACGGGATCACATCAGGGATTCATCGTGAGCAAGTTGCCTGATTTGAGGTGAACTTCGGGCCTCGGGGGTTTTGACGGTGCGTAGTCTGTGCGCCATGCAAACCACCGGGAACCGAGTGACGGCCGGGGGCGTCCCTGTCCCTGGTGCAGTACGGGTGAATGCGGAAGGGGCCGCATCCGTACTTCGGGGGGACCGGAAACCAGCCGCCTTTACCAGGTGCGCAGAGGTGCGCCTGCCCGAGGAGTAGTCGTTCGATGAGCGAGCACCGTCGCAAAGCGCCGCAGCCGCAGGGAGGCGGACGTGCCGCGGCCCGACGCGGTCAGTCCGGCTCGTCCTCCGGCCGCCGTGCGGCACCGCGAGGCGCCACAGGGTCTCCGTCCGGCTCGTACGGTCCGGAGAGTGAGGAGCGTCCGTACGGCGGACGCGCGGAAGCCCGGCGTGCGGCACAACGGAGTGGGGGCCGCCGCAGAGGGGCCGAGCCCGGACGTGGAGGCCGGCGGACGGCTGCCATGGGCGCCGCGGCCGGCAAGAAGCGGATGATCGACTATCCGCGCAACGACCGGGACGGGTGGCGCCGCTGGGTGCCCTCCTGGAAGCTCGTCTCCGGGCTGTGCATCGGCTTCTTCGGCACCGCTGTCGCCGCCGCCGGCATCGCCTACGCCATGGTGGGCGTCCCCGTCGTCGACGATTCCGCCACAGCGCAGAACAACGTCTACTACTGGGCCGACGGCAGCCGGATGGTCGCCACGGGTGGCGAGCGCAACCGGCAGAACGTCAACCTCTCCCAGATCCCCAAGGAGATGCGCTACGCGATCATCTCCCAGGAGAACAAGACCTTCTACACCGACAGCGGTATCGACCCCAAGGGCATCGCCCGCGCCGTGTTCAACATGGCCAAGGGCGGCGACACCCAGGGTGGTTCCACCATCACCCAGCAGTACGTGAAGAACGCGATGCTGAACGACCAGTCGCAGACGATCTCCCGCAAGGTGAAGGAGATCTTCGTCTCGATCAAGGTCGGTGCCGATGTGTCCAAGGACGACATCCTCGAGGGCTACCTCAACTCCGCGTACTACGGCCGTGGCGCCTACGGCATCCAGGCCGCCTCACGGGCGTACTTCAACGTGGACGCCGTCGACCTGAACCCCGGCCAGTGCGCCTTCCTGTCGGCGGTGCTCAAGGGCGCCACGTACTACGACCCGGCGGGTTCGACCTCGATCGACCCGGGTGCCACTCCCGAGGCCAACCAGAAGCGGGCCCAGTCCCAGATGCAGGACACCCTCGACAAGATGGTCGAGTACGGGCACCTGAGCCAGGCGGATCGGGCGAAGTACACCACCCTTCCCAAGTGGAAGAACCCGGAGTCGAACGCCCAGCTGAGCGGTCAGATCGGCTATCTCGTCAGGCTCGCCAAGTCCTCCGTGATCAAGAACAGCAAGGTCTCGGAGCAGCAGCTGGAGAAGGGCGGCTACTCGATCTACACGACCTTCGACAAGAAGAAGGTCGACGATCTCGAGAAGGCCGTACAGAAGGTCTACAAGAAGAACATCGACCCCAAGAAGCGCCCCGAGAAGGACACCCACGTCCAGTTCGGCGGGGCTTCGGTGAACCCCGAGACGGGCGCCATCGAGGCCATCTACGGCGGTGAGGACGCCACCAAGCACTTCACCAACAACGCGGACGTCACCGGCGCCCAGGTCGGTTCGACCTTCAAGCCCTACGTGCTCGCGGCGGCCATGAAGTGGGGCGTCCGTGATCCGGACCTCGGGGAGACCCAGGCCCAGGACGAACGCACGGTCGTGTCTCCGAAAAGCCTGTACAGCGGTGAGAACAACCTCAAGATCAAGGAATACGACGGCTCGATCTGGGAGAACGAGAAGGGCGAGCAGTGGCGCCAGGAGAACGACGGCAAGGACTCCGTCGGTGAGGCGCCCGACTACAAGATCGATCTCCGTGAGGCGATGCGCGAGTCGGTGAACTCCGCGTTCGTCCAGCTCGGCATGGACGTCGGTCTGGACAAGGTCAAGGAGGCAGCGGTCGACGCGGGGCTCCTGGAGGACAGCCTGGCGGGTTCGGGATACCCCTCGTTCTCCATCGGTGTCTCCGACCCGAGCGCCATCCGCATGGCCGGTTCGTACGCCACCTTCGCGGACAGCGGCAAGCAGCGCGAGCCGTTCTCCGTGACCAAGGTGACGAACGCGGACGGCACGATCTTCTCCCACAAGGTGGAGACCAAGCAGGCGTTCACCTCGAAGGTCGCGGACAACGTCACGGACGTCCTCAAGACCGTCGTCGAGAAGGGCACGGGCACCAACGCCCAGCTGCCGGGCCGCGAGGTCGCGGGCAAGACCGGCACCACGGACGGCAACAAGTCGGCCTGGTTCGTCGGCTACACGCCGCAGCTGTCGACCGCGATCAGCATGTTCCGCTACCCGGACGACGAGACCATCAAGAACCGCTCGTTCCTGGAGATGTACGGAACGGGTGGCGAGGAGAAGATCCACGGTGCGTCCTTCCCGTCCGTGATCTGGCAGGACTACATGGAAGACGCGATGAAGGGCGAGAAGGCCGAGAAGTTCCCGAAGCCCGAGCCCATCGGCGAGGTCATCAACGACACGCCGTCGCCGACGCCGACTCCGACTCCTTCCGAGACGGAGGAGAAGCCGAGTCCCTCGCCGACGCCGTCCCCCAGCAAGACGGAGGTCACGCCCTCCCCCACGCCGACCGAGTCCTGCGGCCCGTTCGACTTCAACTGTGACGACGGGGACAACAACGGCAATCAGAACGGTGGCAACGACGCGGGGGGCACCGGGAACAGTCCATCGCCCTCGACGTCACCAAGTGAGACCGGGGAAGAGGACGACGGCGGATTCATCCGGGGGCCGAACGGCTAGCTGCCCAAACGTCCGGCTTGACTGTTTCACGTGAAACACGGGGAACAGTCGCAAGTTTCACGTGAAACAGGGGCCGCCGCATCCACCCGGGTGCGGCGGCCCCCGCCTGTTCCCAGGTGCGTACGGCAGGATGTGCCCCATGCCCAGTGCAGAATCGACGCCAGCGAGCGTGCACGACCCGGAGACGGTGCCACCGACCAGGGAGGACGCGGTCGCCGCGGCCGGCAGCGAGCTGATCGGCGGTCCCATGGGACGGCGAGCCCTGCTCGGCAGGTCCTGGTGGACCCCCGTCCGGGTGATCGCGCTCGTGGCGATCGGCATGTTCGCCCTCGGCCTGGTCCAGAAGGCGCCCTGCTACAACGGGGCCTGGTTCTTCGGCGCCAGTTCCCAGTACACGCACGCCTGCTATTCGGACATCCCGCACCTCTACCAGGGGCGCGGCTTCGTCGACGGGCTCGTGCCGTACTTCGACAAGCTCCCCGGTGACATGGAGTACCTGGAGTACCCCGTGCTGACCGGCGTGTTCATGGAGGTCGCGACCTGGCTGACGCCGGGCAGCGGCACCATCCAGGACCAGGAGCAGTGGTACTGGATGGTCAACGCCGGGATGCTCATGGCCTGCGCGGCCGTCATCGCGGTCTGCGTCACACGCACCCACCGGCGCCGCCCCTGGGACGCCCTGCTGGTCGCCCTGGCCCCGGCCTTCGCGCTGACCGCGACCGTCAACTGGGACCTGCTGGCGGTCGCCCTGACGGCCGCCGCGATGCTCATGTGGTCGCGGGAGCGTCCGGTGGCCTTCGGTGTGCTCCTGGGCCTGGCCACGGCCGCCAAGCTCTATCCCTTCCTGATCCTCGGCCCCCTGCTCGTCCTGTGCTGGCGCGCGGGCCGATGGCGGGAGTTCGGAAAGGCGCTGACCGGGGCGGCCGGCGCCTGGCTCGTGGTGAACCTGCCGGTGATGCTCTTCGCCTTCGACGGCTGGTCGAAGTTCTACACGTTCAGCCAGGAGCGCGGCGTGGACTTCGGGTCCTTCTGGCTGATCCTGGTCCAGAACACCGACAACCCGCCGAGCACCGAGACCGTCAACACGCTGGCCACGCTGCTGATGCTGCTGTGCTGTGGGGCCGTGGCGGCTCTCACGCTGACCGCTCCCCGGCGACCGCGGTTCGCCCAGCTCGCCTTCCTGATCGTGGCCGCCTTCATCCTCACCAACAAGGTCTACTCACCGCAGTACGTGCTCTGGCTGGTGCCGCTGGCCGCGCTGGCCCGGCCGAAGTGGCGGGACTTCCTGATCTGGCAGGCGTGCGAAGTGGCCTACTTCCTCGGCATCTGGATGTACCTCGCCTACACGACCAGCGGAGACGCCCACAAGGGCCTGCCCACGGACGGCTACCACTGGGCCATCGCCGTGCACCTGCTGGGGACGCTGTTCCTCTGCGTGATGGTGGTGCGGGACATCCTGATGCCGGACCGCGACCCGGTGCGCAGGACGGGCGACGACGACCCCTCGGGCGGTGTGCTCGACGGTGCGGAGGACGTCTTCGTGCTGGGACCCGCGGCGCAGCCCGAGCGGTTGGCCCGCTTCGAGGGGCCACGGGTGAAGTGGGGCACACGCCGGCAGACCGGCAGTTCACTCTGAGCGAACGCAGACGGGCCGTACACGGAGACTCCGTGTACGGCCCGTTCCGCAGGCCGCGGCCGGCGCGCTAGCGGTCGAGGATGCGGTCGAACTGGGTGGTGGTGTGCCGCAGGTGGGCCACCAGCTCGTCGCCCACCGTGGGCTCCGCCGCGTCCGAGGGCACGAACAGGATCGACACCTGCATGTGCGGCGGCTCCGCGAACCAGCGCTGCTTGCCGCTCCAGACGAACGGCGACAGATTGCGGTTGACCGTGGCGAGGCCGGCCCGTGCGACGCCCTTGGCGCGCGGCATGACGCCGTGCAGCGCCTTCGGCGCCTCCAGACCCACCCCGTGCGACGTACCGCCCGCCACGACCACCAGGAAGCCGTCCGAGGCGGCCTTCTGCTGCCGGTAGCCGAAGCGCTCCCCCTTGGCGACCCGCGTGACGTCCAGGACGGCACCGCGGTACTCGGTGGCCTCGTGGTCGCCGAGCCACAGCCTCGTGCCGATCCGGGCGCGGAAGCGGGTCTGCGGGAACTGCTGCTGGAGCCGCGCCAGTTCGTCGGCCTTGAGGTGGCTGACGAACATGGTGTGCAGCGGCAGCCGGGCCGCGCGCAGCCGGTCCATCCAGCCGATGACCTCCTCGACGGCGTCCGAGCCGTCGGTGCGGTCGAGCGGCAGGTGGATGGCGAAGCCCTCCAGCCGGACGTTCTCTATGGCGGCGTGCAGCTGGGGCAGGTCCTGCTCACTGATGCCGTGCCGCTTCATCGAGGACATCACCTCGATGACCACACGGGCGCCGACGAGGCCGTACACACCGTCGATCGAGGAGACCGAGCGCACGACGCGGTCGGGCAGCGGCACGGGCTCCTCGCCGCGCCGGTACGGCGTCAGGACCAGCAGGTCGCCACCGAAGAAGTCCTTGATCCGGGCGGCCTCGTACGTGGTGCCGACGGCCAGGACGTCCGAACCGAGCCGCGTGGCCTCCTCCGCCAGGCGCTCGTGCCCGAAGCCGTAGCCGTTGCCCTTGCAGACCGGGACCAGTCCCGGGAACTGCTCCTGCACGTGCTTGTGGTGCGCCCGCCAGCGCGCGGTGTCGACGTAGAGCGTGAGCGCCATGGCCGGACCTGGAACCTTTCTCGTGGCTGTCAGAGGTGCGGGATGAGGGGTGAGTGCGCGGTCAGCGGCGCGACATGTAGATGTCGAGCGCCTTGTGGAGCAGCTTGTTCAGCGGGAAGTCCCACTCGCCGAGGTACTCGGCCGCCTGACCGCCCGTACCCACCTTGAACTGGATCAGGCCGAAGAGGTGGTCGCTCTCGTCCAGCGAGTCGGAGATGCCGCGCAGGTCGTAGACGGTCGCGCCGAGCGCGTAGGCGTCGCGGAGCATGGCCCACTGCATGGCGTTCGACGGCCGGACCTCGCGCCCGATGTTGTCCGAGGCGCCGTAGGAGTACCAGACGTGCCCGCCGACGACCAGCATGGTCGCCGCCGACAGGTTGACCCCGTTGTGCCGCGCGAAGTACAGCCGCATGCGGTTGGGGTCCTCGTTGTTGAGGGCCGCCCACATGCGCTGGAAGTACGACAGCGGGCGCGGCCGGAAGTGGTCGCGCACGGCCGTGATCTCGTACAGCCGCTGCCACTCCTCCAGGTCGTGGTAGCCGCCCTGGACCACTTCGACGCCGGCCTTCTCGGCCTTCTTGATGTTGCGGCGCCAGAGCTGGTTGAAGTTCTTGTGGACCTCTTCCAGCGACCGGTTGGCCAGCGGCACCTGGAACACGTAACGGGGCTGCACGTCGCCGAAGCCGGCGCCGCCGTCCTCGCCCTGCTGCCAGCCCATGCGGCGCAGCTTGTCGGCCACCTCGAAGGCGCGCGGCTCGATGTGGTCGGCCTCTATGTCCCGCAGACGCTTGACGTCGGGGTCCTGGATGCCCTTCTTGATGGACGTGGCGTCCCAGCGCCGGATGATCACCGGCGGGCCCATCTTCACGGAGAAGGCGCCCTGCTGCTTCAGGTGCGCCAGCATGGGCTCCATCCACTCCTGCAGGTTCGGCGCGAACCAGTTGATGACCGGGCCCTCGGGGAGGTAGGCGAGGTAGCGCTTGATCTTGGGCAGCTGGCGGTAGAGCACCAGACCCGCGCCGACCAGCTCACCGGTCCGGTCGTCGAACCAGCCGAGGTTCTCCGAGCGCCATTCCGCCTTCACGTCTGCCCATGCCGGGACCTGCATGTGACTAGCCGCCGGCAGGCTCTGGATGTATGCCAGATGCTGCTCGCGACTGATGGTCCTCAGGGTCAGGCTCATTCGGGGCGCTCCTCGGGCTGGTGTGTCCCCATGGGTACAGGGGCTCCGGCTCTCGCGCGAAGCCTACTGCGCCCGCTGAGCGCCCCGTCCGGCGTACGGCTGGAAGGGGGGTCCCGGCGGCCGGGCGGCGAAAAGGATCAGCCGAGGAGTCCGCCGTGGTAGATGCCGAAGAAGAGGCCGACCGCGGACGCTCCCAGGCCCAGGATCAGACCGAAGCGCTCCCGCGTCGTCTCGGAGACGTACTGGCCGTATCCGCCGGTCAGGACACCGAGCAGTCCGGCCCAGGAGGTCAGGACGTGCAGCCCCCGGAAGCTCGCCGTGGCGAGGGCGAGCACGCCGAGCACCACGGTCACCGCCAGCAGCGCGTGCTGGAGGGGGTGCGGTTTGCCGTCGGTGGCCAGCAGCCCGGTCCGGGGCCTCGCCGGTCGCATGATCTGTGCCATGGGGAACCTCCTGCCGAAGGCAGTGCGTCGTCGCCCTATCACATCCGCTGGGTATCGATTGTGTCCCCTCAGGGGCGGATTTCAACCGCAAGCGCGCGGCCGGGTACTCTGTACCTTCTGCACTGGTGTCTGCTGCCTTCGCTGCCGGGCCGCCTCCCAGAGGAGGCCCGATTGTCAGTGGGGGCTGCTTTACTCGCTGATACCGGTGCCAACGCATCGCAACCCTCCTGCCACGGAACGACCGTGGCCGCTGAGTCCAAAGGAGGTGGGTTCCACATGCGTCACTACGAGGTGATGGTCATCCTCGACCCCGATCTCGAGGAGCGTTCTGTCTCCCCGCTGATCGAGAACTTCCTCTCTGTCGTCCGTGACGGCGGCGGAAAGGTCGAGAAGGTCGACACCTGGGGCCGTCGTCGTCTCTCGTACGAGATCAAGAAGAAGCCCGAGGGCATCTACTCGGTCATCGACCTGCAGGCCGAGCCTGCGGTCGTCAAGGAGCTCGACCGCCAGATGAACCTGAACGAGTCGGTCCTCCGGACCAAGGTCCTCCGTCCCGAGATGCACTGAGCTTCCGCTCAGCCGATCCCGGGATTCGAGTAGCAGCAAGCAAGCAGCCAGAGCAAACCCGCCGAGAGGTACCCCCATGGCAGGCGAGACCGTCATCACGGTCGTCGGCAATCTTGTCGACGACCCCGAGCTGCGCTTCACCCCGTCCGGTGCGGCCGTCGCGAAGTTCCGTGTCGCGTCGACCCCCCGCACCTTCGACCGCCAGACCAACGAGTGGAAGGACGGCGAGAGCCTGTTCCTCACCTGCTCGGTCTGGCGCCAGGCGGCGGAGAACGTCGCCGAGTCGCTCCAGCGAGGCATGCGCGTCATCGTGCAGGGCCGGCTGAAGCAGCGGTCCTACGAGGACCGTGAGGGCGTCAAGCGCACGGTCTACGAGCTGGACGTCGACGAGGTCGGCGCCAGCCTGCGCAGTGCCACGGCCAAGGTCACCAAGACCTCGGGCCAGGGCCGCGGAGGCCAGGGCGGTTACGGCGGCGGTGGCGGCCAGGGTGGCGGCGGCTGGGGCGGCGGCCCCGGTGGCGGCCAGCAGGGCGGCGGCGCTCCGGCCGACGACCCCTGGGCGACCGGCGCTCCCGCCGGTGGCCAGCAGGGTGGCGGCGGTCAGGGCGGCGGCTGGGGCGGTGGCTCCGGCGGCTCCGGCGGCGGCGGTGGCGGCTACTCGGACGAGCCCCCCTTCTAGGGCGGGCTCCACCCCACACTTCTTGATCACACAGGAGAAACATCATGGCTAAGCCGCCTGTGCGCAAGCCGAAGAAGAAGGTCTGCGCGTTCTGCAAGGACAAGGTCACGTACGTGGACTACAAGGACACGAACATGCTGCGGAAGTTCATTTCCGACCGCGGCAAGATCCGTGCCCGCCGCGTGACCGGCAACTGCACCCAGCACCAGCGTGACGTCGCCACGGCCGTGAAGAACAGCCGTGAGATGGCGCTGCTGCCCTACACGTCCACCGCGCGATAAGGGAAGGGTGACCGACACATGAAGATCATCCTCACCCACGAGGTCTCCGGCCTCGGTGCCGCGGGCGACGTCGTCGACGTCAAGGACGGCTACGCTCGCAACTACCTGATCCCGCGGAAGTTCGCTATCCGCTGGACCAAGGGTGGCGAGAAGGACGTCGAGCAGATCCGTCGTGCTCGCAAGATCCACGAGATCCAGACCATCGAGCAGGCCAACCAGGTGAAGGCCCAGCTCGAGGGTGTGAAGGTCCGTCTGGCCGTCCGCTCCGGCGACGCCGGTCGTCTCTTCGGTTCCGTCACCCCGGCCGACGTCGCCTCGGCGATCAAGGCTGCCGGTGGCCCCGACGTCGACAAGCGCCGCATCGAGCTCGGTTCGCCGATCAAGACCCTGGGCGCCCACGAGACGTCCGTGCGTCTGCACCCCGAGGTTGACGCCAAGGTCAGCGTCGAGGTCGTCGCTGCCTGAGCTCGGCTCTCGCTGAAGCGATGAGACGGGGCCGTATCTCCCGACCCGGGAGATACGGCCCCGTTTCTGTTTCACGTGAAACGGCGGGTTCACGGCCGGTTTCACGTGAAACGCTCAGCGCGTCGCGCCCGTGACGATCCACCGCCCCGACCTGGTCCGCAGCCACAGCGTCACGAGCCGCATCGTCATCATCAACGTCATCGCCGCCCAGAGCACGGTGAGCCCTCCGCCGATCGCGGGGACGAGAAGCGCCGCGGGAGTGAAGACCGCCAGGGTCAGCAGCATCGCCCACGCCAGATACGGTCCGTCGCCCGCGCCCATGAGCACGCCGTCCAGGACGTAGACCACGCCACAGATCGGCTGGGCGACCGCCACGATGACCAGGGCGGGAAGCGCGGCGTCCTTCACCGCGGAGTCGCCGGTGAACAGGGGCAGGAACGCGGGACGCGAGAGCACCACCAGCAGTCCGAGTACGACGCCGACCGCGACACCCCACTCGACCATCCTCCGGCAGGCTTCTCGGGCACCCTGGGCGTCTCCCGCGCCGAGATAGCGTCCGATGATGGCCTGGCCGGCGATGGCGATGGCGTCGAGGGCGAAGGCCATCAGGCTCCACAGGGACAGGATGATCTGATGGGCGGCGATGTCGGCGTCGCCGAGCCGGGCGGCCACAGCCGTCGCGATCATGAGGATCGCCCGCAGCGAGAGCGTGCGCACGAGCAGCGGAGCGCCTGCCTGCGCGGAGGCCCGGATGCCGGCACGGTCGGGTCGCAGGGACGCCCCGTGGCGCAGGGCTCCACGCACCACGACCCACAGATATACGGCGGCCATGCCGTACTGGGCAATGACGGTGCCCCAGGCGGAGCCGGCGATACCGAGGCCGGCGCCGTAAACGAGCAGGACGTTGAGGAGGGCGTTGGCGACGAAACCGCCGACGGCCACATAGAGCGGGGTCCGGGTGTTCTGCAGTCCACGCAGGACGCCGGTCGCGGCGAGCACGATGAGCATCGCGGGAATGCCGAGGGAAGAGATGCGCAGGTAGGTGATGGCGTACGGAGCGGCGGTGTCCGAGGCGCCGAACAGCTCCACCAGGGAGGGAGCGGTGGGCAGGACGACGGCGATGACGGCCGCTCCGAGCAGCAGCGCCAGCCAGATGCCGTCCATGCCCTGGCGGATCGCGGCCTGGAGGTCACCCGCCCCCACCCGACGGGAGACGCCCGCCGTGGTGGCGTACGCGAGGAAGACGAAGACGCTGACGGCGGTGGTCAGCAGGGCCGAGGCGATCCCGAGGCCGGCGAGCTGCGCGGTGCCGAGGTGGCCGACGATCGCACTGTCGGCCAGCACGAAGAGCGGCTCGGCGACGAGCGCACCGAAGGCCGGGACGGCCAGCGCGACGATCTCGCGGTCGTGCCGGCGCCGGACGGTTCGGGGACGCGCGGGGGCCTGTGTCATGAGCACCAATCTAATCGTCCACAGGTAAGAGATGCAACGCCATTGTGTCCCTTACTCGTCGTCTCACCCCGTGCACTTCTGGGCACGGTTCGAAGTGATCTTGGGCTGACCGGGAAAGTTTTTCTCCTGCACAGGCGGTGGACGGTGAAATAGCAGGTCACCGGGGTTTGCCTGAGGGGTGGGCGGGCTTGTTCACAGGGCTGTCCACCGGGTCGTGCACAGGTTTTCCGGAGTTCTCCACAGCATCTGGCCCGTCGTCCACATGGCCTGTGGATAACCAGATTGGCTGACGGTGCCGGGAGGCCTACGGTAGTCCGGCGCCCGCTCCGTCCGTCGCCCTGTGAATCGTCACAAAACCGACGCGCCAGAACCGGAGTTGGGCGTCCTATTTGTCAGTGCCGTGCCGTAGAAATGAGGGGCACGGCGAGGTCCGCTCGGCGGACGGGAGGAGGTGGCTCGGTGAGCATTTCCGAGCCCTTGGACGACCCGTGGGCCGACAGCGGCCCCAGCGATCGTCTGCCTGCCTCCCGGCGCCGCGGTGACAGCGGTCGCAGCCGCGAGGACCAGCACGAACGCGGCTCGGACAACGGCTCCTGGGACGGCGGCGGACCGGCCTTCGAGCGCGTCCCCCCGCAGGACCTGGACGCCGAGCAGTCCGTCCTCGGCGGCATGCTGCTGTCCAAGGACGCCATCGCCGATGTCGTCGAGATCCTCAAGGGCCACGACTTCTACAAGCCGGCCCACGAGACCGTCTACCAGGCCATCCTCGACGTCTACGCCAAGGGCGAGCCGGCCGACCCCATCACGATCGCCGCCGAGCTCACCAAGCGCGGTGAGATCAACAAGGTCGGCGGCGCCTCGTATCTGCACACCCTCGTCCAGACCGTGCCCACGGCCGCGAACGCCGCCTATTACGCGGAGATCGTGCACGAGCGGGCCGTCCTGCGCCGCCTGGTGGAGGCCGGCACCCGCATCACGCAGATGGGATACGCGGCCGACGACGACGTCGACGAGATCGTCAACCGCGCGCAGGCCGAGATCTACGCCGTCACCGAGCAGCGCACCAGCGAGGACTACCTGCCGCTCGGCGACATCATGGAGGGCGCGCTCGACGAGATCGAGGCGATCGGCTCGCGCAGCGGCGAGATGACCGGTGTGCCCACCGGCTTCACGGACTTCGACTCACTGACCAACGGCCTGCACCCCGGTCAGATGGTCGTCATCGCCGCGCGACCGGCCATGGGCAAGTCGACGCTCGCGCTGGACTTCGCGCGCGCGGCGTCGATCAAGAACAACCTGCCGAGCGTCATCTTCTCGCTCGAAATGGGGCGCAACGAGATCGCGATGCGTCTGCTGTCCGCCGAGGCGCGGGTGGCGCTGCACCACATGCGGTCCGGCACGATGACCGACGACGACTGGACCCGGCTGGCCCGCCGGATGCCCGACGTGTCCGCCGCTCCGCTCTACATCGACGACTCGCCGAACCTGTCGATGATGGAGATCCGCGCCAAGTGCCGCCGGCTCAAGCAGCGCAACGACCTCAAGCTCGTGGTCATCGACTACCTGCAGCTGATGCAGTCCGGCGGATCCAAGCGCGCCGAGAGCCGTCAGCAGGAGGTCTCGGACATGTCGCGAAACCTGAAGCTCCTCGCCAAGGAGCTGGAGATCCCGGTCATCGCCCTCTCCCAGCTGAACCGCGGCCCCGAGCAGCGCACCGACAAGAAGCCGATGGTCTCCGACCTGCGTGAGTCCGGTTCGATCGAGCAGGACGCCGACATGGTCATCCTGCTGCACCGAGAGGACGCCTACGAGAAGGAGTCCCCGCGCGCGGGCGAGGCCGACCTGATCGTGGCCAAGCACCGCAACGGCCCGACGGCGACGATCACGGTCGCCTTCCAGGGCCACTACTCGCGGTTCGTGGACATGGCTCAGACCTGATCCCCGGCCAAATCGGCTCGACGCGGGCCGTCCCGGACGGTGGACTGGGGCCATGACGACATCTCAGGATGAGCTGCTTCCCGCCACCCGCCGGCAGCTGCTGCACCGGATCGCCGTGGCCCAGGCCGAGGGGCGCACGCCCTCACTCGTGGCGGCGGTCGTCCGGGACGGGCGGACGGTCTGGCACGGTGCGCGGACCTCCGTGGAGGGGCACGGTCCCGACGAGAACGTGCAGTACCGCATCGGCTCGATCACCAAGACCTTCACGGCCGTCCTCGTCCTTCGGCTGCGCGACGAGGGCCTGCTCGACCTCGGGGACCCGCTGGAGAAGCACCTCCCGGGCACCGGAGCCGGCGAGGCCACCATCGCCGAACTGCTGGCCCACTCCGGCGGGCTGGCCGCCGAGTCGCCCGCACCGTGGTGGGAGCGGACGCCGGGGTCTCTGCGGCCCGAACTCGCCGACGTGCTGGGCAAGCAGCCGTTCCTGCACCCGGTGGGGCGGCGGCACCACTACTCCAACCCCGGCTACACCCTCCTCGGCGCGCTGGTCGCGCAGGTGCGCGGTGCCTCGTGGGAGGAGGTGCTCCGGCGTGAGGTGCTGGAGCCGCTGGGTCTGCACCGCACGAGCACGCGCCCGAGCGATCCGCACGCGGGCGGCTGGGCCGTGCATCCGTGGGCGGACGTGATGCTGCCCGAGCCGGCCGAGGATCTCGGCAGGATGGCTCCGGCCGGTCAACTCTGGTCCACCACCGGAGATCTGGCGCGGTTCGCCGTCTTCCTGGCGAAGGGGGACGACCGCGTCCTCGGCGCCGACACCGTGCGGGAGATGCGCGCGCCCGCCGCCGCGATGGAGGCCGCCGACGTCGCGGACGGCGCGGCGTACGGACTGGGACTCCAGATCCAGCACCGGGACGGGCGTCTGCTCGTGGGGCACTCCGGCTCCCTGCCCGGCTTCCTGGCCAACCTCACCCTCTCCGTGGACGACGACATCGCCGCGGTGGTGCTGACCAACTGCACGTCCGGGCCGCTGCTCGGCGGGGTGGGCGCCGACCTCGTGCGCATCGTCGCGGAGGCGGAACCGCGGATCCCCGAACCGTGGCGCCCGCTGCCCGAGGCCGACGCCGCCGTGCTGGAGTTGGCCGGGCAGTGGTACTGGGGTACCCACGCCTTCGCCCTGCGGCTCACCCCGGACGGGGGAGTCTCGCTGGAGCCCCTGTCGGGTCAGGGGCGCCGCTCGCGCTTCCGGGCCAACACCGACGGGAGCTGGACGGGTCTGGAGGGCTACTACGCGGGGGAACTGCTCCGGGCGGTGCGACGTCCGGACGGGAGCGTGAGCCACCTGGACCTGGGGTCGTTCGTCTTCACCCGGCAGCCGTACGACGCGGGGGCATCCGTGCCGGGCGGGGTGGACCCCGAGGGTTGGCGCGGGATCGGCTAGGCGTCAGCCACAGTCCATGGGGCCCTGTTTCACGTGAAACAGGGCCCCATGGATGTTCCGCGCACCGGACCGGGCACAGCTCACAGCTGGAGCTTGAACCCCGTGTGCGACGCCGAGAAGCCCAGACGCTCGTAGAAGCGGTGGGCATCGGTGCGGGACTTGTCCGACGTGAGCTGCACCAGATGGCACCCCTGCCGCCGGGACTCGTCGACCGCCCATTCGATGAGCTGGGTGCCCAAGCCGCCGCCGCGCTCGTCGGCGTGGATGCGCACGCCCTCGATGATCGACCGGGTGGCGCCGCGCCGGGACAGGCCGGGCACGATCGTCAGCTGGAGGGTGCCGACGACCCGGCCGTCGCGGACGGCGACGACCACGTGCTGATTGGGATCGGCGTCGAGCCGTTCCAGGGCCGCCACGTACGGGGCCAGGTCGTCGGGGGACTCGCGCTCGGCGCCCAACGGATCGTCGGCGAGCATCGCGACGACCGCGGGGACGTCGGCGGCGGTGGTCCGGCGTATTTCAAGATCTGCCATGACCGCACTCTAGGTCCGGGAGCCGTGGCCTAGGCGGGCACCGGTGCCTTCAGGGTCTCCACGGCCCGGACCAGTGGAGCCAGGTCGGGGTTGGCCGCAGCCCCGTCGAGGGCCTCGCGCAGCGCGGCGTCGTTGGAGGGCCTGGCTTCGTCCAGCAGCTTCTGACCGGCCGCGGTGACGTTGGTGTAGATGCCGCGCCGGTCGGTCGGGCACAGGTAGCGCTCGAGCAGGCCGCGGTCCTCGAGCCGGGTGACCAGGCGCGTGGTCGCGCTCTGGCTGAGGACGACGGCGTCGGCCACCTGCTTCATCTGGAGATGCCCGCCCTCGCCCTCGTGCTGCCGGCTGAGCACGTCGAGCAGGGAGTACTCGCGCACGCTCAGGCCGTGTCCGGCCTGCAGGGCGCGCTCGATGTGGGCCTCGATCCTCCCGTGCAGCAGGGAGAGTGCGCACCAGCCCTGGGAGAGGGCGGTGAGCGCGGGGTCCGTCGCTGTCATGTGGTTCCTCCGTCCCGGAGCGGCTGACACCAGGGTAGACCAGAAGCGCAATAGACGGCGTTTGCATATAGCCCGCGTCTGCAACTATTGTGAACGCACGCAAAGCGCTCCTGCAATCGTCTGGGAAGGTGTACCCCTCCATGCCTCTCGCGCTTCTGGCCCTCGCGATCGGGGCCTTCGGTATCGGAACGACCGAGTTCGTGATCATGGGCTTGCTGCCCGAGGTCGCGAGTGACTACGGGGTCTCCATCCCCACCGCGGGCTTCCTGGTGACGGGATACGCGCTCGGCGTGATGTTCGGCGCCCCGCTGATGACCGTGCTCGGCACCAAAATCCCGCGCAAGCGGATGCTGATGCTGCTGATGGGCCTGTTCATCGTCGGCAACCTGCTCTCCGCCGTCGCCCCCGCCTTCTCCGTCATGCTGATCGGCCGCGTGGTCGCCTCCCTCGCCCACGGCGCCTTCTTCGGCATCGGCTCGGTCGTCGCGGCCGACCTCGTCGCCCCGCACAAGAAGGCCGGCGCCATCGCGATGATGTTCACCGGCCTCACCGTCGCCAACGTCGTCGGCGTCCCGCTGGGCACCCTCATCGGGCAGTCCGCCGGCTGGCGCGTGACCTTCGCCGTCGTCGCCGCGCTCGGCGTCGTGGGTCTGGCCGGCGTCGCCAAGCTGGTCCCCGACGTGCCCAAGCCCGAGGGTGTGCGGCTGCGGCACGAACTCGCCGCGTTCACCAACGTCCAGGTCCTGCTGGCGATGGCCATGACCGTCCTCGGCTTCGGCGGCGTCTTCGCGGCCATCACCTACATCGCGCCGATGATGACCCACGTCGCGGGCTTCGCGGACGGCTCCGTCACCTGGCTCCTGGTCCTCTTCGGCCTCGGCATGGTCGGCGGCAACCTCGTCGGCGGGAAGTTCGCCGACCGCGCCCTGATGCCGATGCTGTACATCTCGCTGGGCGCTCTGGCCGTCGTACTGGCCCTGTTCACCCTCACCGCGCACGACAAGATCGCTTCCGCCGTGACCGTCTTCCTCATCGGCGCCCTGGGCTTCGCCACCGTGCCGCCGCTGCAGAAGCGGGTGCTGGACCACGCGCACGGCGCCCCGACGCTGGCCTCCGCCGTGAACATCGGCGCCTTCAACCTCGGCAACGCGCTGTCCGCCTGGCTCGGCGGCGTCGTCATCGCCGCCGGCCTCGGCTACACCGCTCCGAACTGGGTCGGAGCCGTACTCGCCGCCGCCGCCCTGCTCCTCGCCGTCCTCTCCTCCGCTCTCGAACGGCGGCAGTCCGCCGCCCCGGCCGCGGACGAGGCGGTCCCCGCGGCCGCGGAGCGGGGAGCCGCGGCAGTCCACCACTGACCATCCCGGGCGCGGGTCCGGCACCGTCCTCGCACCCGCGCCCCACCCCGCCCGGCGTCCACCCGAGCACCGCTCCGGCGCCGAGTCGCACCACCACCGCCCCACCGGGCACCGATCAAGGAGAACCCCATGAGCACCACCGCTGTCGCCCCGCTGACCATCCAGGACGCCGAGGCCCTCGTCACCGCCGCCCACCGCGCCGCCGAGGCCGCCGGAGTCACGGTCAGCGTCACCGTCCTGGACGCGGGCGGCCACCTGCTCGCCTTCCGCCGCGACGACCGTGCCGTCCTGATCTCCGGCGAGACCAGCACGCGCAAGGCCTACACCGCGCTCCAGCTGGACGCCCCCACCGCCGACCTCGTCGACGCGGTGCAGCCCGGAGGCCTTTTCCACACCCTCCCGACGGCGCTCGACCGGCCCCTGCTGTTCATCGCGGGAGGCGTGCCCGTGCACCGGGACGGCCGGCTGATCGGCGCGATCGGAGTGGGCGGCGGCGCGCCCGAGCAGGACCACGGCTTCGCCTCGGCCGCCGTCACGGCGCTCTCCTGACGGCCCTCGCCTGACGACAGGCGGTCACGGACGCCCGCCCTCGGCCGTCAACGGCCCCGTACGCACGATGCCGGTCCCCGGGTCTCCGGGAACCGGCATCGTGCGTATGCGCGGTCGGCGCGCCGCGGCTCAGCCCGCCGCCACCGTCACCGGTGCGAACCGGCGGTTCCAGTCCCCGGGCAGGTCGGTGATGCCGTACGTCATGACGGCGTTCGGCGCGATCACCGCGAGACCCCGCTCCTGGACCCAGGCCAGCAACTCCTCGTGCCGTGCGTCGATGTCCGTGCGCAGCGGCCGGTCGGTGCGGGCGGCCAGGGACGCGATCAGCGCCTTGGCGGTCTCGGTGTCCCGGGCGATGAGCGGGCCCACCACGTGGGTGTCCATGTTCGGCCAGGCCGCGGCGTACCCGATGATCCGGCCGCCGCCCTCGGCCACGCGCAGCTGGTCCGCGAAGGCGGGCAGCCTCGTGACGATGTGGGTGCGGTCGGCGCCGAACACCTCCTCGTCCAGCCGGACGATCGCGGTGAGGTCCTCGGCGGTGGCCGCCCGCGTGGCGATGCCGGACCCGGATCCGGCCGGTGCGAAACGGCCGCGGACCATCAGAGCCCGGCCGGTGACCTTGAAGCCCAGCTCCTCGTAGAGCGGCCGGCCGAAGGGGGTCGCGTGCAGGGTCAGCGGGGTGGTGCCCAGCGCGGCGACGACGTGCCGCATCAGCCTGCGTCCGATGCCCCGGCGGGCGTGCCGCTCGGCGACCAGCACCATGCCGATGGCGGCCAGCGAGGGCTGTTCGTGCGGGCCGTACTCGGTGACCGTGCAGGCGGCGACGAGACCGCCGCCCGGGTCGTCGATGCCGTACCCCTTTCCGGCGGTGAGGAGGAACCCCCATTTGTGCTCCTCGCGCGGCCACCCCCGGTCCTCGGACAGGTCGGCGCAGGCGGTGAGATCGCGGAGCGTCAGACGGCGGATCGGTGCGGAGGCGGGCGAAGGTGTCGGCACGCAGGTCAGGCTGTCCGACGGGGGGCGTCCGCGTCCACCCGTTTCCGAGGAACGGGCAGGCTTTTGGCCACGTCCGCGGCGCCGCTCAGCCGAGGTCGGGGGCGTGCAGGGCCCGCACCCCTTCGATGTTGCCGTCCAGGTAATGCCGGAGCGACAGCGGGACCAGGTGGACGGAGGCGATCCCGACCCGGGTGAACGGCACCCGGACGATCTCGTACTCGCCGGCGGGCTCGGCGACCTCGGGGCCGTGCCGCAGGGCGGGGTCCATGGAACCGAGACGGCAGACGAAGAAGTGCTGCACCTTCACACCCGTCGCGCCGCCGTCCTCGCCGATGTGCTCGACGGTGTCCACGAAGCAGGGGACGACATCGGTGATCTTCGCGCCGAGTTCCTCGTACACCTCGCGGTGCAAGGCGTCCACCACGGTGGCGTCCTCGGGTTCGACCCCGCCGCCGGGCGTGACCCAGTAGGGATCGACGCCGGGCTTGGTGCGCTTGATCAGGATCAGGTGCTCGCGGTCCAGGAGAACGGCGCGAGCGGTGCGCTTGACCACGGGTCGGACGGTCATGGGAGAAATGTGGCCCGGTTGGTTCCACGTGAAACATGTCCACGCGCCCGCGGATCGCGCGCCCGGCGGGCTCAGTTCCAGTCGACGGCCGCGCGCAGCAGCCACTCGTGCGCCCGGGCGATGTGCGGCAGCGCCAGTGTGCCGGTCCGCACCACCAGGAAGTACGTCCGCAGCGGCGGTACCGCCGGATCGTGCAGCGCGACCACGTCGCCGCGGGCCAGAGCCGGCGCGCACAGATAGCGGGGCAGTACGGCGAGGCCCGCGCCGGCGACCGCGCAGGCGAGAACGGCGCGCAGGTCGGGCGCGACGACCGTGCCGGGAGCGGCCGGGCGGCCGTCGAAGACGGAGGCCCAGTAGCGGGCCACGAAGGGCAGCGACTCGTGCACCTCGACCACGGGCACGCCCTCCAGCGCGGACGCGTCGGTGCTGCGGGGCTTCTCGGCGCCCGCCCGGCGCGCCCAGTCCGGCGCCGCGACCAGGACATGCTCCTCGTCGCAGAGCGCGGTCGCCGTGAGCAGGGCGCCCCGGGGCCGCGTCGTGGTGATGGCCAGATCATGGTGCCCGGCGGCGAGCCCCTCCAGAGCCGCCTCGGCGTTCCCGAACGAGGCGCGCAGCGCGAAGGCCTGCCCGTCCTCGCCGGTGAGCTCGGTGAGCGCGGGCAGCGCCCGCTCCGCGGTGAACTCCGGCGGCCCGGCCAGGTGCAGGGTGCGCAGGGACGAGTCGTCCTCCAGACCCGTCTCCGCGATCTCCACGAGGGCGTCGAGATGAGGGGCGGCCTTGTGCGCGAGTTCGTCGCCGATGGTCGTCGGGGTCACGCCGCGGGCCTGCCGCAGGAACAGCGGGCGGCCGAGCTGGCGCTCCAACGTGCGGATCTGCGAGGTGACGGCGGGCTGGGAGAGCCCGAGCAGCGCTGCCGCGCGCGTGAAGGAACCGGCCCGGTGCACGGTGACGAAGGTGCGCAGCAAGGCCAGATCCACGTGATGCCCCCTCGTCGGTCCGTCTCCAGCCCCCGGCGCGCCCAACTATAAATATGTCGATAGGTCGCTGTCGCTACTGTGATTGGACACTGACACACAGTCAACTAGCCTTGGTCGCGCGGTTCTTCGCGCGCGGAACCGGAGGACGGTCCGAGCCACGAGGGGGGAGGCTCGGACCGTCCGTCGTACGGCGCGGTCAGTCCGCCGTCTCGTCCAGGGCGCGCAGCAGATCGGCCACCAGGTCCTCGGGGTCCTCCGCGCCGACCGAGAGCCGCACGAAGCCCTCCGGCACCGCGTCGCCGCCCCAGCGTCCGCGCCGCTCGGCCGTGGATCGCACCCCGCCGAAGCTGGTCGCGCCCTCCACGAGCCGCAGGGCGTCGAGGAAGCGGTCCGCACGCGCGCGGTCGGCCAGCGTGAAGGAGACGACGCATCCGTAGCGCAGCATCTGCCGCGAGGCGATCTTGTGCGAGGGGTCGTCGGGCAGCCCCGGGTACCGCAGGCCGGACACCTCGGGGCGGGCCCGGAGGGCTTCGGCGACCTTGAGCGCGGTCGCGTTCTGCCGGTCGACCCGCAGCTGCAGGGTGGCGATCGAACGGTGCGCCAGCCAGGCCTCCATCGGGCCGGGGATCGCGCCGACGATCTTGCGCCAGCGGCGTACGGCGGCCATCGCCTCGGCGTCGCGGCCGGCCACGTACCCCAGGAGGACGTCTCCGTGGCCCGTGAGCTGCTTGGTGCCGCTGGCGACGGAGAAGTCGGCCCCCAGCTCCAGCGGGCGCTGTCCCAGCGGTGTGGCCAGGGTGTTGTCGACGGCGACCAGGGCGCCGCGCGCGTGGGCCGCCTCCGCGAGCCGTCGTACGTCGCACACGTCGAGGCCGGGGTTGGAGGGCGTCTCGATCCACAGCAGCCTCGCCCCGTCCAGGACGTCGAGCTGGGCGTCCCCTCCGGTCGGCGCGGTGCGCACCTCGATGCCGTACGCCTCCAGCTGGGCGCGGACCAGGGGCAGCACCTGGTAGCCGTCCTCGGGCAGGACCGCCACGTCCCCGGCGCGCAGCTGGGAGAAGAGCACCGACGAGATCGCGGCCATGCCGGACGCGAACACCAGGGTCTCGACGCCGTCCCGCCCCGGCGACTCCAGCTCGCCGATGGCCCGCTCCAGGTGCGTCCAGGTCGGGTTCTCGTCGCGGCCGTACGTGTACGGTCCGGTCGGCTCGCCGGGCAGGTGGAAGTGGGCGGCGAACACCGGACCGGGCAGGGTCGGTTCGTGCTTGACGGGCTCGGGCAGCCCGGCCCGCACCGCGCGCGTGCCGTCACCGGTGCGGTGGGGCGCCCCCGGGCCGTGCCCGCCGGGACCGTCGTTCGTAGCGGGGTCACTCATGCCGCCCGTCCTTCCACTTGCTCGCGTACCGCGGCGAGCAGTCCGCCGCTCGCCGCCTCCACCATCTCAAGGCACTCCTCGAAGCCGTCCACGCCCCCGTAGTACGGATCCGGCACGTCCAGGTCCCCGGCGTCGGCGGCGGGGTCGTAGGACCGCAGCAGGCGCACCTTGGCCGCGTCCTCCTCCGTGGGCGCGAGCCGCCGCAGGGCCCGCAGATGGCCGGCGTCGAGGGCGATCACGAGGTCGAGGCGCGAGAACCAGGCCTGCTGGAACTGGCGGGCGGTGTGGCGCAGCTCGTACCCGTGTCCGGCCAGGACGTCCAGGGTGCGCGGGTCGGCGCCCTCGCCCTCGTGCCAGCCACCGGTGCCGGCGCTGTCGGCCACCACCACGTCGACCAGCCCGGCGTCCGCCACGCGCGCGTGGAAGACGGCCTCGGCCATCGGGGAACGGCAGATGTTGCCCGTGCACACGAAGCAGACGCGGTAGGTCATCGCGCCCGGTCCCCGTCGGGCAGGAACGCGTTGAGGGCCCAGGAGACGATCGAGATGATCAGGCCGCCCAGGACGGCGGTCCAGAAGCCCTCGACGTGGAAGCTCACGTCGAGCTTGTCGGCCACCCACGAGGTGAGCAGCAGCATGAGCGCGTTGACCACTAGCGTGAACAGGCCGAGCGTCAGGATGAACAGGGGGAAGGTGAGGACCTGCACGATCGGCTTCACCAGCATGTTCACCAGGCCGAAGACCAGCGCGACCACGATCAGCGTGACGGCCTTCTCACCGGTGCTGCCCCCAGTCAGGGTGATCTTGTCGAGCAGCCACACGGCCACCGCGAGGGCACCCGCGTTGGCGATCGTCTTGACTAGGAAATTCATCATGTGTCTGATCGTGGCAGACGCGATCGGGAACGAACGGCGAGGCAGGGGCGGACGAGGCGATGAAGGCATTCCGGCTGGACGAACTGGAGGCGGAGCGCGCCGCCAACGACGGTGCCTACCTGCAGTTCCTGCGCGAGCGGAACATGTCGGTCGGCCTGTACGCCCTGGACGCGGGGGCGTCCGATCCGCAGAACCCGCACGCGCAGGACGAGGTCTACTTCGTGGTGAGCGGCCGCGCCGCGATCACCGTGGGCATGGAGACCACCCAGGTCGCCCGCGGCAGCGTGGTCTACGTCCCGGCCGGCGTCGCCCACAAGTTCCACCACATCAGCGAGGACCTGCGGGTCCTCGTGGTGTTCTCTCCGCCCGAGAGCTGAGTCCCGGCCCGGGGTTCCCTAGGGGAACGCTCAGGGGGAGACAAGGGGTCCGTGCGTCCTGCCGGGGCCTTCGCGGCCCTAGCATCGGGTGCAGGACATTCAGAGGATTCCCGGCGGAAGACCGCGCCCCCGAAGGGCGCGGTCCCCGAACGGGTCGAAGGGTGAGGACCAGGACGATGCGAGAGATCTTCACGGGACTGCCGTGGTGGGTGAAGTGGATCGCGGTGCCCGTCATCGCCCTGGTCGTGTTCGGCGGACTGATCGCCAGCGTGGTCGGATTCGTGATCGGACTGCTGTTCAAGCTGCTCGTCTTCGTCGCACTCGTCGGCGGGCTGATCTACGTGGTCCGCAAGTTCATGTCGAACTCCTCCTCGCGCGGCGACTGGTGAGGGCCGCGGGACACGGGTGGGGGTAAGCGGGGCCGCGGGTTCCCTCGCGCGGGGGAAGTTTCCCGCAGGGGCCGTCGGCGGGCGGTGACCGGCGATTAGAGTCCGGAACTCCAAGCGGGGGCGACCTCGCGAACGGCGCACACCCCCACCCGTGTTCCCCGCACGGACGGCCTCCTCGCGTTCCCGGGAGTGACCCTTGCCCACGGCTGACACCGCATTCGCACCGCTGCACGCCCTGCCCGTGCAGCCCTGCCCGACGCCCAGGACGCCGCCCTCGCATCCGCCGCCCGCCGCCGACCCGCCCTCGGCGACCCTCATCGGCTCCGTGCAGCGGGCGATGCGGCTCCTGGAGCGCGTCGCGGAACACGAGTACGGAGCCCCCGCCAAGCAGTTGGCCCGCGAGACCCGGCTGGCCCTCCCCACGGCGTACCACCTGCTGCGCACCCTGGTGCACGAGGGCTATCTGCGCCGGGAGAAGGGGCTGTTCTTCCTCGGCGAGGCGGCCGAGCGGCTGAGCAGCAGTGGAGCCGCGCAGAAACGTCGCAGCACGGTGGCCGACGCCCTCGCACGCGTGCGCGACGCGCTCGGCGCCCCCGTGTACTACGCCATGTACCGCGACGGCGAGATCGAGGTCGTGGGCGTCTCCGACACCCCGGGCAACCCGGCGGTCGAGGAGTGGGCGGACTTCCGCGAGACCGGGCACGCCCACGCCGTCGGGCAGTGCCTGCTCTCGCAACTGGACGAGCACGCCCGGCGGGACCACCTCGACCGGTATCCGGTGCAGTCCCTCACGCCGTACACGGTGCGTGATGGCAATGCCCTGCTGAGGCGCCTGGAACGCACCCGCCGGACGGCTCCGGTGACCGAACGGCAGGCCTACGCCCTGGGTACGGTCTGCGCCGCGATCCCGATCAGCGTCGGCACCACGGTGGCCACGATGGCCGTCTCCCTGCCCGTTCACCAGGCCGACCGCCTGCTGATCGCGGCGGAGCGGTTGCAGGACGAGGTGGGGCGTCTCCTGGGGTCACTCGCGCTCTCTATCAGTATCTGAAAACTCACTCCTTGTGATCTGGTGTGTACGTTGAGCAAGATGCCAACCAGTGTCAGAGGTTTGATTCCCGGACAGTCGACGGCGAATGACGGGTGTGCGATGGGCGAGTCCGTACAGGCAGAGGTCATGATGAGCTTTCTCGTGTCCGAGGAGCTGTCCTTCCGCATCCCGGTGGAGCTGCGCTACGCGACCTGTGATCCGTATGCCGTGCGCCTGACCTTCCACCTTCCCGGCGATGCGCCGGTGACCTGGGCCTTCGGGCGGGAGCTGCTGGTCGACGGGGTGGGCCGGCCGTGCGGCGACGGGGACGTGCGCATCGCGCCGGTCGAGCCGGAACCGCTCGCCGAGGTGCTGATCCGCCTCCAGGTCGGCGGCGACCAGGCTCTGTTCCGGTCCTCGGCGGCGCCCCTGGTGGCGTTCCTCGACCGCACCGACAAGCTGGTGCCCCTGGGCCAGGAGGGCGCGCTCGAGGACTTCGACACCCACCTCGACGAGGCGCTGGACCGCATCCTGGCGGAGGAGCAGAGCGCCGGCTGAACCGTTACGGCAGCCCCGCGGGCCGGGCGGGACGCCGGGCGCGGGGACGGGTCAGCGCTTGCGGCGCCGGCCTCGCCCGCCGCGTGCGGGGGCGGCCTCCCCGCCCGGAGCCGTCCCACCCGTTCCGGCGGGTGCCGCGGCCGTCCGGTCGGCCGAGACGACGAGAGCCGCGAGGGCCGTCGTGACCGGCACCGACGCCACCAGGCCGATCGAGCCGACCAGCGTGCGCACGATCTCCTCCGCGACCAGCTCGCTGTTGGCGACCGTCCCCACCCCGCTCTGCGCGATGGAGAACAGCAGGAGCAGCGGCAGCGCGGCGCCCGCGTAGGCGAGGACGAGCGTGTTGACTACCGAGGCGATGTGGTCGCGGCCGATGCGGATGCCCGCGCGGTACAGCCCCCGCCAGCCCATCGTGGGATTCGCCTCGTGGAGTTCCCACACCGCCGAGGTCTGGGTGACCGTCACGTCGTCGAGGACACCGAGCGAACCGATGATGACTCCGGCGAGCAGCAGGCCGCTCATGTCGATCGACGGATACAGCCCGTGGATGAGCCCGGTGTTGTCGTCCGTGTTGCCGGTCAGCGCCGCCCAGCCGATGAACAGTGAGCCGAGGACGCCGATCAGCAGCAGGGAGATCAGCGTGCCCAGCACGGCAACGGACGTGCGCGCCGACAGGCCGTGGCACAGATACAGCGCGATCAGCATGATGGCGCTGGACCCGATCACCGCGACGAGCAGCGGGTTCGACCCCTGCAGGATCGCGGGGAGGATGAAGAAGTTCAGCAGCAGGAAGCTGATGGCCAGCGAGATCAGCGCCATCAGGCCACGCAGCCGTCCGACGACCACCACGGCCACCGCGAAGATGCCGGCCAGCAGGGCCAGGGGGAGCCGGCGGTTGATGTCGGTCACCGAGTACTGGAGGTCCCGCGGAGCGGAGGGCTCGTAGGCGACCACGACCTTCTGGCCCTCGTGCAACTGCCGCGACTGGTCCGGCTGTACGACCTCCTGGAACGTACGGCCCTTGTCCTTGCCGCCGTCGACGCGGATCGTCGCCCGCTTGCAGTCGCCGTTCGCCTGCTGCACGGCGGACGAGCCCTCGGCGGTGGAGGTGTCACCGGTCGGCGTGGAGCCCGAGGCGTTGACGGACTGGCAGCTCAGTTCCTCCACCTTGGTCACGGTGGCCTGCTGGGTCTGCCGGTCGAAGCCGACGCCGGTGCGCTCGTGCGACGGTGCGCCGCCCGGCCACAGGACCGCGAGCCCGACCACGACCGCGGCGGCGAACGGGATCAGGATCGCGGCGATGACCTTCCGCAGATGCCGGGAGACGGGCGCGGCGGGGCCGTGGCTGTGCGAGTGCCCGTGACCGCCACCGCCGTGACCACTACCGCCGCCGTGACCACCACCGCCGTGGTGTCCGCCCCCCGGCCCGCTTCCATGGCCGCCACCGGGTCCGGCGCCGTGGCCGGCCTCGCGGCCGGTGCCCGCGTCGGAGTGCGGCCCGCGGCGGGGGTCGTGCGGTGGGAAGGGGGGATGCTGCGGTGTGGTCACCGACCGATCATCGCAAGAACAAGGGGGGCCCTCTGTTCACCGCGCCCGAATGGGCGCTAGCGTGGAGGCACCTTTGTACACGCGGGAGCTCGGAGCACCGGGCTGAGAGGGCGCTGACCTCCGTCCCAGCGATGTTTCACGGGAAACATCACCGAAGTCGAGTGATGTATCCCACGAAACGTCGGCGGACGGAAAACGCTGCGTCGACCGCCGAACCTGTTACCGGGTAATGCCGGCGTAGGGAGTAGGTCTCATGACCATCAAGGACGCACGCACGCCTGCCTCCACGCAGAACTCCGCCCAGGAGGAGCCCGCGGAGGCCGGGAAGTCCATCGGCTGGCACAAGGCGTACGTCGAGGGCTCGCGCCCCGACCTGCGGGTGCCGGTCCGTCAGGTGCACCTCACCAACGGGCAATCGGTCACCCTGTACGACACGTCCGGCCCGTACACCGATCCGCTCGTCGACACGGACGTCCGCAGGGGACTGGCGCCGCTGCGGGAGAACTGGATCATCACCCGCGGAGACACCGAGGAGTACGCGGGCCGTCCCGTCCGTCCCGAGGACGACGGCATCAAGCACACCTCGCCGCGCGGCGGGCTCCGCAACCTCGACGCCGTCTTCCCCGGACGGCCCCGGCAGCCCCGCCGGGGACGCGGCGGTACCGCAGTCACCCAGCTCGCGTACGCCCGCCGGGGCGAGATCACCCCGGAGATGGAGTACGTGGCCGTCCGGGAGAACGTCTCGCCGGAAGTCGTCCGCGAGGAGATCGCGGCGGGCCGCGCCGTACTGCCGGCCAACGTCAACCACCCCGAGATCGAGCCGATGATCATCGGCAAGCGGTTCCTCGTGAAGGTCAACGCCAACATCGGCAACTCGGCGGTGACGTCCTCCATCGAGGAGGAGGTCGACAAGATGACCTGGGCGACCCGGTGGGGCGCCGACACGGTCATGGACCTCTCCACCGGGCGCAACATCCACACCACCCGCGAGTGGGTGCTGCGCAACTCCCCCGTCCCCATCGGGACCGTGCCGCTCTACCAGGCCCTGGAGAAGGTCGACGGCCGGGCCGAGGAGCTGACCTGGGAGGTCTACAAGGACACCGTGATCGAACAGGCCGAGCAGGGCGTGGACTACATGACCGTCCACGCGGGCGTGCGCCTCGCCTACGTGCCGCTGACCGCCAACCGCAAGACCGGCATCGTCTCGCGCGGCGGCTCGATCATGGCGGCCTGGTGCCTGGCGCACCACCGGGAGTCGTTCCTGTACGAGAACTTCGAGGAACTCTGCGAGATCCTCGCCGCGTACGACGTCACGTACTCCCTCGGCGACGGTCTGCGGCCGGGCTCCATCGCGGACGCCAACGACGAGGCGCAGTTCGCCGAGTTGCGCACGCTCGGGGAACTCAACCGCACCGCCAAGCGTTTGAACGTCCAGACCATGATCGAGGGCCCGGGGCATGTCCCGATGCACAAGATCAAGGAGAACATCGACCTTCAGCAGGAGATCTGCGATGAAGCTCCGTTCTATACGCTCGGCCCGCTGACCACGGACGTCGCGCCGGCGTACGACCACATCACCTCCGGCATCGGTGCCGCGATGATCGCCTGGTGGGGCACGGCGATGCTCTGCTACGTCACGCCCAAGGAGCACCTGGGCCTGCCCAACCGGGACGACGTCAAGACCGGCGTCATCACCTACAAGATCGCCGCCCATGCCGCGGACCTCGCCAAGGGGCACCCGGGTGCGCAGGAGTGGGACGACGCGCTGTCCGACGCCCGGTTCGAGTTCCGGTGGGAGGACCAGTTCAACCTGGCCCTCGACCCGGACACGGCACGGGAGTTCCACGACGAGACCCTGCCGGCCGAGCCCGCCAAGACGGCCCACTTCTGCTCCATGTGCGGGCCGAAGTTCTGCTCGATGAAGATCTCGCACGACATCCGCCGCGAACACGGGGGGAGCGCGGCCGAGATCGAGGAGGGCATGGCCCAGAAGTCCAAGGAGTTCGCGGCCGCCGGCAACCGCGTGTACCTGCCGCTCGCGGACTGACCCGTCGCGCGCCGCCTTGCGGTGGGGAGGGGGCGGACGGCCGGTCCGTCCTCTCCCCGCCGAGGGGCCCGGCTCGGCAGACTGGGGGCATGACAGCCACCTCTCTGAGCAAGGGTGCCAACCTCGCCGTCGACTCCCCCGCCGTGCGGGCCGAACTCGTGTGGACCGCCGGGCCCGGCGTTCCCGACATCGACGTCTCCGCGCTGCTGCTCACCTCGGCCGGGCGGGTGCGGGACGACGGTGACCTGGTCTTCTACAACCAGCCCCGGCACACGTCCGGTGCGGTGGGGCACCTGAGCAAGCGGACGGGCGCGCACCCCGGCGTTACCGTCGACGCGGTGGAGGTCGACCTTCTCTCGGTGGAGCCGGCCGTCGACCGCATCGTGCTGTGCGCCTCGGCGGACGGCGGGACGTTCGGCAACGTGCCGGGGCTGTCGCTGCGCCTGCTGGACGCGGCCTCCGGCACCGAGCTGGCCCGCTTCGACATGACCGCCGGGACGGAGACGGCCCTGGTCGGCGGAGAGCTGTACCGGCGGCAGGGGAAGTGGAAGTTCCGTGCGGTCGGGCAGGGATACGCCACCGGACTCGCGGGGCTCGCCACCGACTTCGGCATCACCGTGGACGACGCTCCCCCGACGCCGACGCCGACGCCGACGCCGACGCCGACGCCGACGCCGACGCCGACGCCGCCCCAGCCCTCCGCGCCGCCGTCGGTGTCCCCGTCACCTACCGCCGGGCGCCCCCGCCTCACCAAGGGTGAGGAACAGCTGCCCGTGGACATGCGCAAACGGCTCTCCCTGCGCAAGGAGCAGGTCGCGGTCAGTCTGCGCAAGCACGGGGCGGCCGGCGTCACCGCGCGCGTCGTCCTCGTACTCGACGCGTCGGGCTCCATGTCGTTCCTGTACTCGAAGGGCGTCGTCGCGGACGTCGTGGAGCGGATGGCGGCCGTCGCCGCGCAACTGGACGACGACGGCGAGATGCAGGCCTGGACCTTCGCCTCGAACCCGGCCCGCCTGCCCGACCTGCGCCTGGGCGACCTGCCCGAGTGGCTGCGGCTGCACGTGCGGGTGGGGGAGATCAGCCTGTTCCGCCGCGGCCGGAAGAAGGGCCTGGACCCTCAGCAGGTCGACATGCGGGCGGTCGGCATCCAGAACGAGGAGCAGAAGGTGATCGCTGAGGTCAGGGCCTTCGTCCGGGAGCACCCGGCACCGGTCCCGACCCTGGTCCTGTTCTTCTCCGACGGCGGTGTCTACCGCGACGCCGAGATCGAGCGGGAGTTGCGGGAGGCGGTGGAGGAGCCGGTCTTCTGGCAGTTCGTGGGGCTCGGGCGGGCGAAGTACGGGGTGCTGGAGCGGTTCGACACCCTGACGGGCCGCCGTGTCGACAACGTCGGTTTCTTCGCCGTGGACGACATCGCCACCGTGCCGGACCCGGAGCTCTACGACCGCCTGCTGTCCGAGTTCCCGTCCTGGATCACAGCCGCCGGCCGGGCGGGCATCCTCTGACGCGCCGCCCGCCCGGACCGGTGGCTATTCGGGCCGGTGTTCCGGACCCCCGAAGTCCGGGCTGCTGTAGTCCGGGCTGGAGTACCTCGGCCGGTGGCCGGTCCCGGCGCCGCCGTCGGGGCTGGTGAAACCGGGCCGGCCGTAGCCGAGGTGCGGCATGCGGCTGCTCGGGGCCGTCGGCCCCGCGCGGTGCAGGGCCGCCCCGCCCGGGTCCACGAGCGCCTCCCGCAGGAAGGGCAGGATGCCCCGTTCGAGCAGGGCGTCGTGCCAGGCGTCCCGGGCCCGCGCCACCTCCTCGTCGAGCAGTCCGTAGGAGCCGGACTCGGCGAAGGGGCGGTTGCGCAGCGCGGTGATCAGCAGTCCGACCCCGGCGACGAGGATCGCCACCGCGGTCAGGGCGCCGAACACCCATCCCGTCGTGAGCATGGTCCGCGCGAAGTCCTGCCCCGGATCCAGCATCTTCAGGATGTAGCCGACGAGCAGGAAGATCGCCGCGGCGGTGCCGGCCAGGACGGGTGCCAGGACGGCGACGACGGCGACGGCCCCCGCACCGGTCGCCTCGGCCACCTCCCCCATGGTGGCGGCCAGTCCCACCGCGCCCCTGCCCTGCTCCTCGGAGCCGGACTCGCGCGTGGCGGGCGACGCGGGGGACGACGCGGGATGGCGCAGCTCCTCGCGGACCTTCACGTAGTGCTGGTACTCGGTGGTGGCCGCGGCCGTTATCAGCGCGGTCGCGTTGAGTGCCATGGTGCGCAGTTGTTCGGAGTTGAGCCGCTGTCCGACAGCGGCCAGTTCCGGGCGGTGTGGTGCGGAGCGCAGCGCCTCGTCGAGGATCCGCTCGTACTCTTGGCGGTCCTCGTTCGACAGATGCTGCGGAACGCTGTTCATGTGCATCCCCCGATGCTCCGTAGGGCTTGGGGCTCGCATGCCAACGAGCCGTCGGGCAGAAACGGAGGGGAGCCTGCTACGGATAAGCCGATGGTAGAGCGGTGACCGTGCAGGGTGACAGGGGGTTTCCGGAAATTGGGTGCCGCACCGCACGGGTCGCCCCGCCGGAGCACCCGCCGGGTGAACGGTCAGACGTCCAGCGGAAGTTGCTGGACCAGCAGCTTTCCGGCCATGGTCACACCGCCGTCCATGGCGATGGCCAGCCCGTCCGCGTAGACGTGGGGTCCCTCGACGGCCGTACGGGTGTCGTCCTCGCCGTCCTCGGAGCCGACCTCGCCCAGCAGATACGGGATGGGGCTGTGGCCGTGAACGATCCGGGTGCCGCCGTACGTATCCAGCAGTGAGCGCACGGCCTCGGCGCCGCCCTCGTCGCGGAAGGAGAAGCGCTTGGTGAACTTGCGGAACAGGTCCCAGACCTCCTCCGCGTCGTTGCGGGTGATCGTCTCGCGGACCGTGTCGTTGACCTCTTCGATGGAGCGGCCGTAGTCCAGGTAGGTGGTGGTGTCGGAGTGGACGAGGAGGTGGTCGTCGACCTCTTCGAGGGCGTCGAGCCGGGCCATCCACTGCAGGTGGTGGTCCTGGAGGCGGTCCATGTCGGTCTTCTGGCCGCCGTTCAGCAGCCAGGCCGCCTGGAAGGTCGCGGTGCCGGCGCCGGAGTTGACGGGCGTGTCGCCGAACCGCTTGGCGCCGAGCAGCAGCAGCTCGTGGTTGCCCATCAGCGCCTTGCAGTAGCCGCCGGCCGCCGCGGCCTCGGCGGACAGCCGCATCACCAGGTCGATGACGCCGATGCCGTCCGGGCCGCGGTCGGTGAAGTCGCCGAGGAACCACAGGCGTGAGGTGCCCGCGCACCACTGGCCGTCGGCGTCGACGAGGTTCTTCTCGCGCAGTGCGGCCAGCAGCTCGTCGAGGTAGCCGTGCACGTCGCCGACGACGAACAGGGGGCCCTGGCCGGTGACGGCCTGCCCCACCTGGAGCGGTTCGGGGTCGACCGGCACCTGGACCGTGTCACCGCGCCGGATGACGGGCAGGTCGCGCTGGGTGGGCGTGTACCCCTCGGGGTAGGGCTCCTCGAAGCCCTCCTCGGAGCGCGGCGCGGGCTCGCCGGCCTGCGTGCCGGGGCCGGCGTACGGAGCGGTCTCGTGGACGTACGCGGGCACCCGGAAGTCGCGCACCGTCGCGGTCCGCTCCACCTCGGGTCCCTGACCGGCCCCCTGAGTCATCGACCCCTCCACCATCGCGCCGCATCTGCACCGCTTCGGACTGCCTGGTCGCAGCGGCCCGCGGTGTGTGGGCCCATCATAGGAATGCGGATCGCGCTGTGTGATGACCCAGGGGTGGTGAATCAGAACAGGACTCCGGTTCACCGCGGCTTTCGCCCCGATTGGTCCCGGCTTCGCCCGTCCGTCGACGCCCTCCGAGGGTGGTGCGAATGCGCCGGGTGTGGCGTTCGCCGCGTTCCGTGCGCCCCGTTGGCCGCATCCTCGCGCCCCCGGTGCGCCCTCACCGTGCCCCGGTTCGGACCGGCGCGCGCCCCACCGGCCGGGCCGTGCGTCGGCCCGACGCACGGGTTCCGCCCCGCGACGGCACCCGGCCCGCCTGCCCCGCACGCATCCCGGGCTCCCGGCGAGCGTCCAGTCCGCGCTGCTAGTCGCTCTCCGGCGACCGGGGCGGGCTGACCGTCGTGCGGGGCGGCCGACGCTGCGAAGACGTGCGCACGATCAGTTCCGTCGGTATCACCTGCTCGACCGGCTGGTCCGAGTGCAGCCCCTCGATCGCGTCGATCAGCACCTGGATCACGGCCGTGCCGATGCGCCGGGGCTTGAGCGAGAGGGTGGTGATGGGCGGCTCGGTACTCGCGTACACGGTGGACTCGCTGCAGCAGACCAGCAGCAGGTCCTCGGGGACGCGCAGTCCGTAGCGGCGGGCGGCGGCGAGCAGGTCGGTGCCGTTCGGGTCGAAGAGGCCGTAGACGGCGTCCGGCCGGTCGGGGCGGGCCAGCAGCCGGTCCGCGGCGACCGCGCCGGCGCACGGGTCGTGGGCGGGGTAGGCCTCGTAGACGGGGTCCTGTCCGACGCGCTCGCACCAGCGCAGGTAGGCGGTGGTGGACAGATGCGTGTACGTGTCCGTCGTGGTGCCCGTGAGCAGGCCGATCCGGCGGGCGCCGGCGTCGGCGAGGTGGTCGAGGATGCCGAGGACGGCCGCCTCGTGGTCGTTGTCGACCCACGCCGTGACGGGGAGCGTGCCGGCCGGGCGGCCGTCGGAGACCACGGGTAAGCCCTGGCGGACCAGTTCGCTGACGACCGGGTCGTGGTCCGAGGGGTCGATGACGACGGTGCCGTCGAGCGCGACGTTGGACCACACGTCGTGGCGGGAGGTCGCCGGCAGGATCACGAGCGCGTAGCCGCGGGCGAGCGCGGCCGAGGTGGCGGCGCGCGCCATCTCCGCGAAGTACGCGAACTCGGTGAAGGTGAAAGGTTCATCCCCGTACGTCGTCACGGTCAGGCCGATGAGTCCGGACTTGCCCGTGCGGAGCGTGCGGGCGGCGGCCGAGGGCCGGTAGCCCAGCCGGTCGGCGACCTCGCGGACGTGGCGGCGCGTGGCGTCCGGGAGTCTGCCCTTGCCGTTGAGTGCGTCGGAGACGGTAGTGATGGATACTCCGGCGGCGGCGGCCACGTCCCTGATGCCCGCCCGGCCCGGCCGGCTGCCTCGGCGTGAGGTTTCCGCGCGGCTCACCTGGTGCTTCCCTGCTGCTGTCATGGCGAGCCGATAGTAGGGCTCATGGGGTGGGGTAGGGCGGACGCATATGCACGCGTTGACAGTCACGTTTCTGCAAGATCATTAACGTGGAACGGCCATGGAAAGCAAGCTAGTTGGGCCCCACCATCCCAGTACCTGGTGTGCCGACGAGTGAGGGCCTGCCATGGGGCGGATGTTGCGAAGAGGTCTCAACTCACCTGCACGGGGGATGCGCGCCACGGCGCGAGCCACCGGCGCGTAGATATATGTGCAGCGCGCCCCCCGATACGTGCGCCTTCGTGCCCTGATGCCCCTGTTGCCAGTGTGACGGAGGAGGTCCGGCCTCCCCTATACGCAGTGGCGGCGAATCCTCATAAGGTGAGAAGTATTCGATGCCGGTGGTGGTCACGAGGAGGACTGCGGTGAGCGAGACGAGCCCCAAGCTGCGCGCCGAGCTGGAGGGAATTCCCACCTACAAGCCGGGCAAGCCCGCCGCGGCCGACGGCCCGGTGGCCTACAAGCTGTCCTCCAACGAGAACCCCTATCCGCCCCTGCCGGGTGTCATGGAGACGGTGACGGCCGCCGCCGCCTCCTTCAACCGGTACCCGGACATGGCCTGTACGTCCCTGATGAACGAGTTGTCGGACCGCTTCGGTGTGCCGCTGGCCCACCTGGCCACCGGCACCGGGTCGGTCGGTGTGGCCCAGCAGCTGATCCAGGCGACCTCGGGCCCGGGCGACGAGGTGATCTACGCCTGGCGCTCCTTCGAGGCGTATCCGATCATCACCCAGATCAGCGGCGCGACGTCCGTGAAGGTGCCGCTGACCCCGGGTGACGTGCACGACCTGGACGCGATGGCGGACGCGATCACGGACCGGACCCGCCTGATCTTCGTCTGCAACCCCAACAACCCGACCGGCACGGTGGTGCGACGGGCGGAGCTGGAGCGCTTCCTCGACCGGGTGCCGAGCGATGTGCTCGTGGTCCTGGACGAGGCCTACCGCGAGTTCATCCGCGATCCCGAGGTGCCGGACGGCGTCGAGATCTACCGCACGCGGCCCAACGTCTGCGTCCTGCGCACCTTCTCCAAGGCGTACGGCCTCGCGGGACTGCGGGTCGGGTTCGCGATCGCCCACGAGCCGGTGGCGGCCGCGCTGCGCAAGACGGCGGTGCCGTTCGGGGTCAGTCAGATCGCTCAGGAGGCGGCGATCGCCTCGCTGCGGGCCGAGGACGAGCTGATCGGCCGGGTCGGTTCGCTGGTGTGCGAGCGCACGCGCGTGGTCGACGCGCTGCGCGCACAGGGCTGGACGGTGCCGGAGACCCAGGCCAACTTCGTGTGGCTGCGGCTGGGGGAGAGCACGGTCGCCTTCGCCGAGGCCTGCGAGCAGGCCGGCGCGGTCGTCCGACCGTTCCCGGGCGAGGGTGTGCGGGTCACGGTCGGGGAGAGCGAGGCGAACGACATCTTCCTGAAGGTGTCGGAAGCGTTCCGCAAGGAGCTGTAGGTCAGGCGTCGACGCGCTCGACGCGTACGGGGTCGCCGTCGCGGACCGTCGCCAGCAGGCGAGGGTCCCCGTCGAGGCGGCCCATGACATTGCACGGACTCGCGAGGCGGCACTCGTCGCCCCGCGAGATCGGTGTCGGTCCGTAGGGGAGCGCCAGGGCATCCCCGTCGGTCCAGAAGGCGACCGTGCCCGGCTCGACGACCTGCCGGGCGTCCGTTTCACGTGAAACCGACATACCTGTGTCGAAGTACACCTCCTCGCCCCAGGTGTGGGCGGAGGCGGTGAGAGGCAGCGCCTTGAGCAGCGCCTGCGTGGTCGGGGTGTCGTCGAGGGTCGCGGTGAGGTGTCCCGCGGGCCATGAGATCCGTATCTGCATGCCGCGGATTCAACAATATGTTGAAGTTCCTGCCAAGGGGTTGACGTCACAGGGGACCCCCCTTCCATCGCCGAAAAGCGGTAGGTCATAATTGCTTGTGAATGTGAACGCGTTCACAAGCGCGTCCTGATTGCGCCCGCAATGGGTGTGACATACAGGCGCAAAACGCCGCCGAGCACGGCGATGTGGCGAGGTAAGGAGAGTGACGACGTGGACATGGCTCTGGCGCCGGAGACCCTGGCGCGGTGGCAGTTCGGCATCACGACCGTCTACCACTTCCTGTTCGTCCCGCTGACGATCTCACTGGCCGCCCTCACGGCCGGGCTGCAGACCGCCTGGGTCCGCACGGAGAAGGAGAAGTACCTCAGGGCGACAAAGTTCTGGGGCAAGCTGTTCCTGATCAACATCGCCATGGGTGTCGTCACCGGCATCGTGCAGGAGTTCCAGTTCGGCATGAACTGGTCCGACTACTCGCGCTTCGTCGGCGACGTCTTCGGCGCCCCGCTCGCCTTCGAGGCGCTGATCGCCTTCTTCTTCGAGTCCACCTTCATCGGACTGTGGATCTTCGGCTGGGACAAGCTGCCCAAGAAGATCCACCTGGCGTGCATCTGGATGGTCTCGATCGGCACCCTGCTGTCGGCGTACTTCATCCTGGCGGCCAACTCCTGGATGCAGCACCCGGTCGGCTACCGGATCAACGAGGAGAAGGGCCGCGCCGAGCTCACCGACTTCTGGCAGGTCCTCACCCAGAACACCACGCTCAACCAGGTCTTCCACAGCTTCTCGGCGGCCTTCCTGACGGGCGGCGCCTTCATGGTCGGCATCGCCGCCTTCCACCTGATGCGCAAGAAGCACATCCCGGTGATGCGGACCTCGCTGCGCCTCGGCCTGGTCACCCTCGCCGTCGGCGGTCTACTCACCGCGGTCAGCGGCGACACGCTGGGCAAGGTCATGTACGAGCAGCAGCCGATGAAGATGGCCGCCGCCGAGGCCCTGTGGGACGGCGAGAAGCCGGCGCCCTTCTCGGTGTTCGCCTACGGGGACGTCGACAAGGGACACAACGAGGTGGCCCTGGAGATCCCCGGGCTGCTGTCCTTCCTGGCGCACAGCGACTTCGAGTCCTACGTGCCCGGCATCAACGACACCAACAAGGCCCTCCAGGAGAAGTACGGCCCGGGTGACTACAAGCCCATCGTCCCCGTCGCCTACTGGGGCTTCCGGTGGATGATCGGCTTCGGCATGGCCTCCTTCTCCCTCGGCCTGCTGGGCCTGTGGCTGACCCGTAAGAGGTTCCTGCTGCCGGCCTCGCTGCGCACCGGCGAGGACGAAGTGCCCCGACTGGTGCTGCTGAGGAAGCCGCTGGGGGCGAGGCTCACCCGCATGTACTGGCTGCTGGCGGTCTGGACGATGGCCTTCCCGCTGATCTCCAACTCGTGGGGCTGGATCTTCACCGAGATGGGCCGCCAGCCGTGGGTCGTCTACGGCGTGATGCAGACCCGGGACGCGGTCTCCCCCGGTGTCTCGACGGCCGAGGTCATCATCTCGATGACCGTCTTCACCCTGCTCTACGCCGTCCTGGCCGTGATCGAGGTCAAGCTGCTGGTGAAGTACGTCAAGGCCGGCCCGCCCGAGCTGTCCGAGGCCGACCTCAACCCGCCCAAGAAGATCGGCGGCGACCTCCGTGACGCCGACAAGCCGATGGCCTTCTCGTACTAGGCCGAGGGAGCTGCACAGTCATGGAACTGCACGACGTCTGGTTCGTACTGATCGCCGTCCTGTGGACCGGCTACTTCTTCCTGGAGGGCTTCGACTTCGGGGTCGGCGTGCTCACCAAGCTGCTCGCCCGGAACCGGCCCGAGAAGCGGGTGCTGATCAACACCATCGGCCCCGTGTGGGACGGCAACGAGGTGTGGCTGCTGACGGCCGGCGGCGCCACCTTCGCCGCCTTCCCCGAGTGGTACGCCACGCTCTTCTCCGGCTTCTACCTGCCGCTGCTGGTCATCCTGGTCTGCCTGATCGTCCGGGGTGTCGCCTTCGAGTACCGCGTGAAGCGGCCCGAGGAGAGCTGGCAGCGCAACTGGGAGACCGCGATCTTCTGGACCTCGGTGATCCCGGCGTTCCTGTGGGGCGTGGCCTTCGGCAACATCGTCCACGGCGTGAAGATCGACCGGGACCTGGAGTACGTCGGCTCGGTCTGGGACCTGCTCAACCCGTACGCACTGCTGGGCGGACTGGTCACGCTGACCCTGTTCACCTTCCACGGAACGGTGTTCACCGCCCTCAAGACCGTCGGTGAGATCCGGGAGCGGGCGCGGGCCCTGGCCCTGAGGGTCGGACTCGCCACGGCCGTGCTGGCCCTGGTCTTCCTCGTCTGGACGCAGGCCCACAGCGGCAACGGCAAGAGCCTGGTCGCGCTCGTGGTGGCCGTCGCCGCCCTGGTCGCCGCGCTGGTGGCGAATCAGGCCGGGCGGGAAGGCTGGTCGTTCGCGCTGTCCGGCGTCACCATCGTCGCCGCGGTGGCGATGCTCTTCCTGACGCTCTTCCCGAACGTCATGCCGTCCACGCTGAACGCGGACTGGAGCCTCACCGTCACCAACGCCTCCTCCAGCCCCTACACGTTGAAGATCATGACCTGGCTAGCCGTGATCGCCACGCCCGTCGTCCTGCTCTACCAGGGCTGGACGTACTGGGTGTTCCGCAAGCGCATCGGCACCCAGCACCTCGCCGACGCCGCTCACTGAGTCCCGTGGTGGCTTCCCGCGTTTCACGTGAAACACGGAAAGCCACCACACCGGGCAGGAAGGCCTGTTTCACGTGAAACCCATCGATCCACGTCTTCTGCGGTACGCCCGCGCCACCCGGGTCTTCCTCACGGCCGTCGTCGCTCTGGGCGCCGTGGGAGCCGGACTGCTCGTCGCCCAGGCGATGCTCATCGCCGAGGTGGTGGTGGGCGCCTTCCAGCAGTCCATGACGGCCACCGAACTCCGCACTCCCCTGCTCCTGTTGATCGCCGTGGCCTGTGGTCGCGCGCTGGTCGGCTGGCTCACCGAACTGGCCGCCCACCGGGCGAGCGCGGCGGTGAAGTCCGAGCTGCGCGGCCGGCTGCTGGCGCGGGCCACGGCGCTCGGCCCCGGCTGGTTGAGCGGACAGCGGACCGGCTCGCTGGTCGCCCTGGCCACCCGGGGCGTCGACGCCCTCGACGACTACTTCTCGCGCTATCTGCCGCAGCTGGGGCTCGCGGTGGTCGTGCCCGTGGCCGTGCTGGCCCGCATCGTCACCGAGGACTGGGTGTCGGCGGCCATCATCGTCGGGACCCTGCCGCTCATCCCGGTCTTCATGGTCCTGATCGGCTGGGCCACCCAGTCCCGGATGGACCGCCAGTGGCGCCTGCTGTCCCGGCTGTCCGGACACTTCCTGGACGTCGTCGCGGGGCTGCCGACGCTGAAGGTCTTCGGGCGGGCCAAGGCACAGGCCGAGTCGATCAGGAGGATCACCGGCGAGTACCGGCAGGCGACCATGCGGACCCTGCGGATCGCCTTCCTGTCGTCCTTCGCGCTGGAACTGCTCGCCACCCTGTCCGTGGCCCTTGTGGCGGTCACCATCGGCATGCGGCTCGTCCACGGGGACATGACGCTGTACGACGGCCTCGTCGTCCTCGTCCTCGCTCCGGAGGCCTATCTGCCGCTGCGCCAGGTGGGCGCCCAGTACCACGCGGCCGCCGAAGGGCTCGCGGCCGCCGAGGAGATCTTCGAGGTCCTGGAACGGCCGGTCCCGGCGCCGGGGGCCGCCCCGGTCCCCGCGCACGTCGCCCTGTCCTTCGAGGGTGTCACGGTCCGCCACCCCGGACGTTCCGTGGACGCGGTCCGGGACGTGAACCTCACCGTCGAGCCCGGCGAGACGGTCGCGCTCGTGGGTCCGAGCGGTGCGGGCAAGACGACGCTCCTCAGTGCCCTGCTCGGCTTCGTCACCCCGAGCGCGGGACGGATCCGGGTCGGAGGGAGCGACCTCTCCTCGCTCGACCCGGCGCAGTGGCACGCCCAGGTCGCCTGGGTGCCGCAGCACCCGCACCTGTACGCCGGGACCATCGCCGAGAACGTACGCCTGGCCCGGCCCGGTGCCGACGACGCCGAGGTGCGCCGGTCGTTGCGGCACGCGGGCGCGCTGGAGTTCGTGGACGCGCTGCCCGACGGGGCGGGGACCGTGCTCGGCGAGGACGGGACGGGGCTGTCCGCCGGGCAGCGGCAGCGGCTGGCGCTGGCACGGGCGTTCCTCGCGGACCGGCCGGTGCTGCTCCTGGACGAGCCGACGGCGGCCCTCGACGGCGCCACCGAGGCCGAGGTCGTGTCCGCCGTACGCAGGCTGGCCGAGGGGCGGACCGTGCTGCTCGTGGTGCACCGTCCGGCGCTGCTGGAGGTGGCCGACCGGGTGGTGCGGCTCACGGAGCCGGTGCCGGCCGCCGACGGCACGCTTCCGGCGCCCGGTTCCGACGGCACGCTTCCGGTGCCGGCCGCCCGCGCCGCCGAGGAGGCCTCGGTCTCCGGCGCCGGTTCCGCCGCTTCCCTCTCCCCCCTTTCCTCGCCCGATGCCCCGGCCGCCGCGGTGCGGGCCCGGGGCGGCGTCCTCGCCAGGGTCCGGGCGATGTCCGGCGCCCGGCGCGGACGGCTCGTCCTGGGGCTGCTGCTGGGCAGCCTGGCGCTGGGCAGCGCCGTGGGCCTGATGGCCACCTCCGGATACCTCATCTCGCGGGCCTCCGAGCAGCCGCCGGTGCTGTACCTGATGGTGGCGGTCACGGCCACCCGCGCCTTCGGTATCGGCCGCGCCGTGTTCCGCTACGCGGAGCGGCTCGTGACGCACGACGCCGTGCTGCGGATGCTGGCCGACACCCGGGTCGCCGTGTACCGGCGGCTGGAGCGGCTGGCCCCCGCCGGGCTGCGTCGCAGCCGCAGGGGCGACCTGCTGTCCCGGCTCGTCGCCGACGTCGACGCCTTGCAGGACTACTGGCTGCGGTGGCTGCTGCCCGCCGCCGGGGCGGCCGTCGTGTCCGCCGCCTCCGTCGGGTTCACGGCCTGGCTGCTGCCGGAGGCGGGCGCGGTGCTCGCGGCCGGGCTGCTGGCGGCCGGAGTCGGTGTCCCGCTGGTGACCGGCGCCGTGGCACGGCGGGCCGAGCGCAGGCTCGCCCCCGCCCGGGGCGTGCTGGCGACCCGGGTGGCCGACCTGCTGACCGGTACCGCCGAACTGACCGTCGCCGGAGCCCTGCCCGGCCGGGCCGCGGAGGCACGCCGGGCCGACGGGACGCTCACCCGGATCGCCTCGCGGGCCGCCGCTGCCACCGCGCTGGGTGACGGGCTGACCGCGCTGATCTCCGGCCTGACCGTCGCGGGCGCGGCCCTCGTGGGGGTGCAGGCGGTGGCCGACGGACGGCTCGCCGGCGTGGCCATGGCCGTCGTCGTCCTCACACCGCTGGCCGCCTTCGAGGCCGTACTCGGGCTTCCCCTGGCGGTGCAGTACCGGCAGCGGGTGCGCCGGAGCGCCGAGCGCGTCCACGAGGTCCTCGACGCCCCCGAGCCGGTGAGGGAGCCGGAGGCCCCCCGGCCGGCACCCTCCTCGCCGTTCCCGGTCGTCCTCAGGGGGCTGGCCGCACGGCACGCGGGCCAGGACCGGGACGCCCTGGCCGGCCTGGACCTCACGCTCGCCGAGGGCCGCCGGGTCGCCGTGGTCGGACCGTCCGGCTCCGGCAAGACCACGCTCGCCCAGACCCTGTTGCGCTTCCTCGACGCGGACGCCGGGTCCTACACGCTGGCCGGTGTGGACGCGTACGCCCTGGCCGGCGACGACGTGCGGCGCCTGGTCGGACTGTGTGCCCAGGACGCGCACCTCTTCGACAGTTCGGTGCGGGAGAACCTGCTGCTCGCCAAGAAGGACGCCACCGAGACCGAGCTGCGCGACGCGCTGGCCCGGGCCCGGCTGCTGGACTGGGCGGACAGCCTGCCCGACGGCCTGGACACCCTGGTCGGCGAGCACGGGGCCAGGCTCTCCGGGGGGCAGCGCCAGCGTCTGGCACTGGCCCGCGCGCTGCTCGCCGACTTCCCGGTCCTCGTGCTGGACGAACCCGCCGAGCACCTCGACCTGCCGACCGCCGACGCGCTCACGGCCGATCTGCTGGCCGCCACCGAGGGCCGGACCACCCTGCTGATCACGCACCGGCTGGCCGGTCTGCGGGCCGTGGACGAGGTGCTGGTCCTGGACCGGGGCCGGGTCGTGCAGCGGGGGACGTACGCGGAACTGGAGGCCGTGCCGGGTCCGCTGCGGGAGATGGCCGGGCGCGAGGCGGCCGCGGAACTGCTGGTGGGAGCGGAATGACCGCCCCGCCCCGGCTCCGGGGGCGGCCGCGGCCGGCAAATTCTTCGGTAATCCGACTTTCCTCGACAAAAGGGTCTCATTAGGCTCGGTTCATGCACCCAGCACCGCCCCCCGGCCCGCAGCCGCCCGGCGAAGGCGCCTCGGCCGACCTCCTGGCACGGGTGCCGAAACTGCTGGAGGCGATGCGGTCCGTCGGCAGCGGCCTGGAACTGCACTCCACCCTGAACCGGATCTGCGAGACCGCGGCCGACCTGGCGAACGCCCGCTACGCGGCCATCGGGGTCCGCGACGAGGACGGCGACGGACTCGCCGACTTCGTCCACCACGGGCTCGACGAGGCGACCGTCCGGCGCATCGGCCACCTTCCCGACGGCCGCAAGGGCCTGCTCGGCGCGCTCATACGCGATCCACAGCCGCTGCTGCTCACCGACCTGGCCGAGGAGCCGCGCGCCTGCGGCTTCCCCGAGAACCACCCACCGATGCGCAGCTTCCTCGGGGTGCCCATCCGGGTGCAGGGGGAGATCTTCGGCAACCTCTACCTGACCGACAAGCACGCGGGCGAGCCCTTCGACGACCACGATCTCGCCATGGTCCGCGTCCTGGCCACCGAGGCCGGCATCGCCATCGGCAACGCGCGGCTGTACGAGGCCGCGCAGCAGCGGGAGCGGTGGATCGACGGGTCGGTCGCGGTGACCACCGCCCTGCTGTCGGGCGGCGACACCGACGACGCCCTCCAGGCCGTGGCCGAGCAGGCCCGCAGGCTCTCCGGCGCCGCCGCCGGGATCGTGCTGCTGCCCGCCGACGGGGGCGGCCTGGAGATCGTCGCGGTCGCCGCCGAACACCGCACGCAGGCCCTCGGCAAGGTCATCCCACCGGACAACGGCATCGTCGCCGAACTCCTCGCGGGACGGCCCGTCTTCGTGGACGACGCCGCCACCGACCCCCGCCTGGACACCGGACCGGTGCGCGCCTACGGGCCGATCATGCTGTTGCCGCTGAGCAGGGAGGGGCGGGTCCTCGGCGGCCTCGTCATGCCCCGGGCCCGAGGGGAGCGCCCCTTCACCCGGACGGAGCGCGCGCTCGGCGACCAGTTCGCCTCCCAGGCCGCGCTGGCGCTGATGATGGCCGACGCGCAGCGCGACCGGGAACGGCTCGCCGTGTACGAGGACCGCGACCGCATCGCCCGCGACCTGCACGATCTCGTGATCCAGCGGCTGTTCGCGACGGGCATGATGCTGGAGAGCGCCCAGCGCGCGGCGGCGGTGCCCGAAGTGCGCGACGGGGTCGGCGGGGCGGTCGACGAACTCGACGTCACCATCCAGGAGATCCGTTCGGCGATCTTCGCCCTCCAGCAGCCCACCGAGGCACCCACCGGCCTGCGCACCCGCCTGCTGCGAGAGATCACCATGGCCGCCGTCCCGCTGGGCTTCACTCCCGCGCACCGGTTCACCGGCCCGGTCGACACCGCCGTCGGCGAAGCGACCGGCAAGAACCTCATCGCCGCGCTGCGCGAGACCCTGTCCAACGCCTTCCGGCACGCCCACGCCACGCGGATCGAGGTGTCCGTGGACGCGACGGCGACCCTGCCCGACGGGCGTCCCGGGGTGCGGCTGACCGTCGCGGACGACGGGGTCGGCATCCCCGAGGGCGGCCGGCGCAGCGGCCTGCACAACTTGGAGCGCCGCGCCGAGACCGTCGGCGGTGCCAGCCGGACCGGCCCGGGCATCGGCGCCGACGGTGCCGGCACGACGGTGTGGTGGGAGGCACCGTACTGAGCGTCGCCGAGGCGCCGTTGCCCCGGTTGCAGCAACCGCGCTGAGCCGTGTGCAGCAACGGTTCCCCCACTCGTACGACGCGAACGAGACCCGGCGCCCTGGCACGGTCCACGATCGCTGACATGCGCTCATCCCGCCGACATCCGCTGCTCGTTCCGGTGCTGCTGTGCGCGCTCGCCGTGCTCGCCGCCCGGCCCACCGACGGCACGGAGGACGGCTCCGGCACCGCCCTCGGCCCCGAGGTGGCCCGCCTGTACGAGGACGCGGCGAGGGCGACGCAGCGATACGAGGACGGCCGGCGCGAGGCCGAGGCGCAGCGCTCGAAGGCGCTCGCGTATGAGAAGCGGCTCGACGAGCAGCGGCGGAAGATCGACGCCATGCACGAGGACCTGGGGCGGATCGCGCGTGCGCAGTACCGCGGCGGCGGAGGGCTCCCCCTCACCGCGCGGATGTTCCTCGCCGACGACCCCGAGGAACTGATGCGAGGTCAGCGTGCCCACACCCGGGCGGATCTCGCCGTGAACACGGCCATCGGCAGGAGTCTGCGGGCCGAGTCCCGGCTCGCCGCCGACGAGGCGAAGGCCCGGGCGGCCTGGCGGGCGTTGGAGAAGCGCACCACCGAACTGGCACGGCTGAAGACCGGCATCGAGGCGAAGCTGGAGGCGGCGCGTGCGCGGCTGGAGGGGCGGGCCGACGCCTCCGTCGCGGCCGGTTCGTGCCCGGGCGCGGTCCGCCTCGACCAGCAGGACCTGCCCGCCGGCCGCTCCTGGGTGGCGCCGGTGGAGGCGTACGAGCTGTCGGCGGCCTATGGCAGCGGCGGCTCGCGGTGGGCGAACCGGCACACCGGCCAGGACTTCGCGGTGCCCGTCGGTACACCGGTGCGGTCGGTCGGCGCGGGCCGGGTCGTGCAGGTGGCCTGCGGGGGCGCCTTCGGCATCCAGGTCGTCGTCGAGCACGCGCGCGGCTACTACACGCAGTACGCCCACCTGGCCTCGGCCGCCGTCGACCAGGGCGACCGGGTCCGGACGGGCGAGTGGATCGGGCAGTCGGGCAGCACCGGCAACTCCACCGGACCCCATCTGCACTTCGAGGTGCGGGTGACGCCGGAGACGGGCTCCGCGCTGGACCCCGTGCCGTGGCTCTCGCAGCGCGGTGTGCCCTTGTGAGGCGGCACGCGGCGGGCGTCAGTCCAGGTCGGCCAGCAGCCGTTCGATGACGACGGCCACTCCGTCCTCGTTGTTGGCCACCGTCCGTCCGGACGCGGCGGCGATGACGTCCGGGTGCGCGTTGCCCATGGCGTAGGACCGGCCGGCCCAGGTCAGCATCTCCACGTCGTTCGGCATGTCACCGAAGGCGACGACCTCCTCGTGGGAGATGCCGCGCTCGGCGCAGCACAGGGCGAGCGTGCTGGCCTTGGACACCTCAGGCCCGCTGATCTCCAGCAGGGCGCTGGGGCTGGAGCGGGTGACGTTGGCACGGTCGCCGATCGCGAGGCGGGCCACGGTGAGGAAGCCGTCGGGGTCCAGCTCCGGATGGAAGGCGAGGATCTTGAGGACGGGCTCGTCCCCCGCGCGCCCGCCCGGGGCCAGGATCTCCTCGGCGGGCAGGAGGTCGTCGGGAACCTCCATGTGCAGCTTCGGGTACGCCGGCTCCTGGTGGAAGCCGTAGGTCTGCTCGACCGCGTACACCGTGCCGGGCGCGGCCTCCCGCAGCAGGCGTACGGCGTCCAGCGCGTTCTCCCGGGCCAGCTCGCGCACCTTCACGAAGCGGTGCGCGCCGGGGCCGCCGTGCAGGTCGACGACGGCGGCTCCGTTGCCGCAGATGGCGAGCCCGTGGCCGTGGACGTGGGCGCTGACCACGTCCATCCAGCGGGCGGGGCGGCCGGTGACGAAGAAGACCTCGATGCCCGCCTTCTCCGCGGCGGCCAGCGCGGCGACCGTGCGCGGGGAGACCGACTTGTCGTCGCGCAGCAGAGTGCCGTCGAGGTCGGTGGCGATCAGGCGCGGGCGGATGGTGGCGGCCGGGGGCTCGGGCTGTCGGGTCGCTGAGGTCACCGGGTCATTGTCACGCACAGGCGTGCACGCCCGTGCGCCGGTCCGCACATCTGTGAGTTACGGCTCTCATCCCTTCAGCTGGGCCGGCGCCTCCATGGCGATCCGCTCGAAGATCTTCTCGTCCGCGGTGAAGTCCGAGTCGGCGATGGGCCAGTGGACGACCAGCTCGGTGAAGCCCAGGTCGCGGTGGCGGCCGGCGAAGTCCACGAACGCGTCGACGGACTCCAGCGGCCGGCTGCGGTCCGGGGTGAAGCCGGTGAGCAGGACCCGTTCCACCTCGTCCAGGTCGCGGCCGATCGCGGCGCAGGCGTCGGCCAGCCGGTCGCCCTGCTGCCGCAGGGCACGGTCGGACTGCTGGGGGGTGCCCTCCTCGTAGAGCTTCGGGTCGCCGGTGGTCACCCACGCCTGCCCGTACCGGGCCGCCAGCTTCAGCCCCCGGGGACCGGTCGCGGCCACCGCGAACGGCAGCCGGGGCCGCTGGACACAGCCGGGGATGTTCCGGGCCTCGTGGGCCGAGTAGAAGTCGCCCTCGTAGGAGACGGCGTCCTCCGTCAGCAACCGGTCGAGCAGGGGGATGAACTCGCCGAAACGGTCGGCCCGCTCACGCGGCGTCCACGCCTCCTGGCCGAGCGCGGTGGCGTCGAAACCGGTACCGCCCGCTCCTATGCCCAGCGTGATCCGGCCGCCGGAGATGTCGTCGAGGGAGATCAGTTCCTTGGCGAGCGTCACCGGGTGCCGGAAGTTCGGGGACGTCACCAGGGTGCCCAGCCGCAGCCGCTCGGTGACCGCCGCCGCGGCGGTGAGGGTCGGTACTGCACCGAACCACGGCCCGTCGCGGAAGCTCCGCCAGGACAGGTGGTCGTAGGTGTAAGCGGTGTGGAAGCCGAGCTGCTCGGCACGTGTCCAGGTGGAACGGCCGCCCTCGTGCCAGCGGCGGTACGGAAGGATCACGGTGCTCAGACGCAGACTCATGTCTCCGAGCCTAAGCGGCCGACCCCGTTTCACGTGAAACATCGGTCGGCGTCACCGAAAGCGACCGCTCCGACACGGAGCAGCGTGCGGCAGGTGCTTCGCGCCGCCGGTCATGCGGGTCAGTATCCGGTTTCAGTGGCCGGCGGGAAAGCGCAGGTAGCTCGGGGGTACGGCCCGGGTCAGCCAGACGCCGTTCGCGCTGACGTGGAAGACGTGACCGTCGCGGTGCATGGCGGCGCTGTCCACGGAGAGGACGACCGGACGCCCGCGGCGGGCCCCGACCCGGGTGGCGGTCTCGCGGTCCGGGGAGAGGTGGACGTCGTGCCGGTTCATCGGGCGCAGCCCGTCGGCCCGGATCGTGTCCAGGTTGCGGGCCACGGTGCCGTGGTAGAGGTACGGCGGCGGAGCGGCTTCGGGCAGTCCGAGATCCACGTCGACGCTGTGCCCCTGGCTGGCGCGGATGCGGGTGCCCTCGACGGCGAAGCGCCGTTTGTCGTTCGTGGCCACCACGTGGTCGAGCTCTTCACGGGTGAAGCGGAAGCCGTGCGCGGCCGCCGCGGCGATCAGGGTGTCGATCTCGGTCCAGCCGGCCTCGTCGAGGGTGAGCCCGATGCGTTCCGGCTGGTGGCGCAGATGCTTGGACAGGTACTTGGACACCTTCACGATGCGTCTGTCGTCCATGTGCGCGTCCGTGCGGGCGCCCACGGGCTCCTGTCCCTGGTCGCGTCCGTATTCGTGTCCGCGTTCGTGCTCCATGGCCCAAGCTTGCCGAGAGAGACGCGCTTCACGCGATCGATTTTGCCTCCGAGGTTTGATCCACAGTCAAGTTCGGTTATCCACAGGCTGGTTGGGGATTCCTGTGGAAACTAGAGCGGCGGCTTCACTCGCGCGAGACGCCTCAACACCCCTGGGGTGTAACGGGACATGAGGTGGACGCCACGGGCCTCCGGCGTCACGGGGACCACGGCCCTGTTGTGCACCACCGCCTCCAGGACCGCGTCGGCCACCTTCTCCGGCGGGTAGTTGCGCATCCCGTACAGCCGCGCGCTGCGCCGCTGACGCCGCTCCTCCTCCTCGGCGTCCACGCCCGCGAAGCGCGCCGTCGAGGTGATGCCGGTGTTGACGATGCCGGGGCAGATCGCCGTGACACCGATGCCCTGCCCCGCCAGCTCGGCCCGCAGGCACTCGCTCAGCATCAGCACGGCCGCCTTGGACGTGCTGTACGCGGGCAGCACCCGGGACGGCTGGAAGGCGGCCGCCGACGCGGTGTTGACGATGTGGCCGCCCTGCCCGCGCTCGGCCATCTGCCTGCCGAACAGCCGGCAGCCGTGGATCACGCCCCACAGATTGACGTCGAGGACCTTCCGCCAGTCCTCCGCGGTGGTGTCGAGGAAGGAACCCGACAGTCCGATGCCGGCGTTGTTCACGAGCACGTCCACCACGCCGTATTCGGCGGCGACCTTGGCCGCCAGCTTCTCCATGGCCTGCTCGTGGGAGACGTCGACGGTCTCGGCCCAGGCGTCCGGCGCCCCGATCAGCCGGGACAGCTCGGCGGTGCGGGCGGCGGCCTCCGCGTCCCGGTCGACGGCGACCACGCGCGCACCGGCCTCGGCGAAGGCGAACGCCGTCGCCCGCCCGATGCCGTTGCCCGCCCCGGTGACCAGCACCAGCTGTCCGCCGAAGCGGTCGGCGTGCCTGCCCCCGGGCGCCGTTCCGGGCCGGCCGTCCTCGGTGGAGATGACGAACTCCGTGATCCAGTCCGCGAGCCGGTCCGGCCGGGTGCGCGGCACCCAGTGCTTGGCGGGGAGCGTACGGCGGGTCAGCCGGGGCGCCCACTGCTCCAGCCCGTCGTAGAGGCGCTCCGACAGGAAGGCGTCACCGAGGGGCGTGACGAGCTGCACGGGCGCGTGCGCGTAGGCGTCCTCGCGCGGGCGCCGCAGCCGGGGCCTGACGTTGTCCCGGTACAGCCACGCCCCGTGCGCCGCGTCCGAGGGCAGGGACGGGGTCGGGTAGTCGCCGCCGGGTACCTGCTCGACGCGTTCCAGGATGCGCGGCCAGCGCTTGCCGAGGGGGCCGCGCCAGGCCAGTTCGGGCAGTACCGGCGTGTGCAGCAGGTAGACGTACCAGGACTTGGCGCCCTGGCCGAGGAGCTGGCCGACCCGGCGCGGGGTGGGCCGCCGCAGACGCTTGTTGATCCAGTGGCCGAAGTGGTCGAGCGACGGACCGGACATCGAGGTGAAGGAGGCGATGCGCCCCTCGGTGCGGTCGACCGTGACGAACTCCCAGGACTGCACCGAGCCCCAGTCGTGGCCCACCAGGTGCACCGGCCGGTCCGGGCTGACCGCGTCCGCCACGGCCAGGAAGTCGTCCGTCAGCTTCTCCAGGGTGAACCCGCCGCGCAGCGGGCTCGGCGCCGTGGACCGGCCGTGGCCCCGGACGTCGTAGAGGACCACGTGGAAGCGGTCGGCGAGCCGGCCGGCGACCTCGGACCAGACCTCCTTGCTGTCCGGGTAGCCGTGCACCAGCACGATCGTGGGCTGCCGCTCGTCGCCCAGCTCGGCCACGCACAGCTCGACCCCGCCCGTGCGCACCCAGCGCTCCCGCGCTCCGTCCAGCACCGTCATGTCGCCTCCGCCCAGCGCCGCACGTGCGGCAGATCGTCGTCCAGCCAGAAGGCGCTCTCCTCGGGATCCGCGGAGTCGGTGACGACCAGGATCTCCTCGAACTTCGCGCCGGTACCCCGGAAACCGAGGTGTGGTTCGACCGCCCACAGCCCCGGACGGGGCGGGTGGTCGGAGAAGCGGTGGGGCGACCACAGCGGGGACCAGCCCTCGCGGTGGCCGTGCAGAGCGTCGCCCGCCAGGCCCTTGAGCGACTGCGTGCCGAAGCCGAACAGGCGTGGGGACAGGCGCCGTTCCCGCACCCGGTCCACCTTGTGGGCGATGACGCCGAAGGGGTAGGCGCGGTGCCGGTTGGCGTAGCCCTGGCGGATCATGAGCCGGTCGACGTCCTCGTAGATCTCCCGCAGCGAACGGCGTTCGCGCACCTCGCGCATGATCAGCTCGCGGTGCGCGGCCAGGTCGGCCGCCAGCCGGTGCTGGACCGGGTTGGCGCCGAGCGAGCCGGAGTAGCCGACGTCGGCGGTGAAACCCCGGTACACCGGGGCCATGTCCAGGATGAAGGGCATCCCCGGCTCCAGCCGGCGGCCGGTGGGGAAGAACTGGAGCGGAACGCGGAAGTCCGTGAACGCGGTGCGGTCGCCGAACCAGGCGAAGGGGAGGTGGAACCAGTCCCGCACACCCCGCTCGCGCAGCCACTCGCGCTGCATGCGGGCCGCCTCGCGCTCGGTCACCCCGGGCGCCAGCCGGGCGGCCACCGCCTCGGCGCACGCGTACGCGAGCCGCTGCACCTCCCGGAAACCCCGCAGCTCCGTGCCGATCTCCGCCGCCACTGCCGTCGCCATGCCACCCCGTTCCAGCCGTCCCGGCGCGGTCCGCGCCGGGAGTGCTACTCGCTCGTAACGTGACGCGCTGAATCTCCCAGTTGTTAGACCCATCGTCAATAGCGTGGTCGGAGCGTGCCGCATCGGCCGGTCCGCGTGGCTCTCAAGTACGGCATTCCCTACGGGCCCGTACTACTGGAGTCTGACGCCAAGACGGCTCTGCGGTCTGACGACCCCAGTGGTGCGCGTCACTACTGTCGTGGATGTGACTGTGATCGCGACCGAAAGCCTGAGCAAGCGGTTCCCCCGGGTGACCGCGCTCGACCGGCTCTCCGTGGATGTCGGACCCGGTGTGACCGGACTCGTCGGTGCCAATGGCGCCGGCAAGTCCACTCTGATCAAGATCCTTCTGGGTCTGTCTCCCGCCACCGAGGGCCGGGCCGAAGTGCTCGGACTCGATGTCGCCACCAAGGGCGCCGCCATCCGCGAGCGGGTCGGCTACATGCCGGAGCACGACTGCCTGCCGCCCGACGTCTCGGCCACCGAGTTCGTCGTGCACATGGCCCGGATGTCCGGCCTGCCGCCCACCGCCGCCCGCGAACGCACGGCCGACACCCTGCGCCACGTCGGCCTGTACGAGGAGCGCTACCGGCCCATCGGCGGCTACTCGACCGGCATGAAGCAGCGCGTGAAGCTCGCCCAGGCCCTGGTGCACGACCCCCAGCTGGTCTTCCTGGACGAGCCGACCAACGGCCTCGACCCGGTCGGCCGCGACGAGATGCTCGGCCTCATCCGCCGCATCCACACCGACTTCGGCATCTCCGTCCTGGTCACCTCACACCTGCTGGGCGAGCTGGAACGCACCTGCGACCACGTCGTCGTCGTGGACGGCGGCAAGCTGCTGCGCTCCAGCTCCACGACGGACTTCACGCAGAGCACGACGACCCTCGCCATCGAGGTCACCGACACCGACGAGCACCCCGACGGCACCCGCGCGGTGCGCGAGGCGCTCGACGCCCGCGGAGTGGCCGTCCAGGACGGCAGCGGCCTGCCCGGCGCCGGCCACGTCCTGCTGCTCACGGCGACCGGCGAGGAGACCTACGACCTGGTCCGGGACGTCATCGCCGACCTCGGCCTCGGCCTGGTGCGCATGGAGCAGCGCCGGCACCACATCGCGGAGGTCTTCAAGGACAGCGACGAAGCACGGAAGGAGGCGGTCGGCCATGGCAGCTGAACAGCCCACAGCCACGGTCCCGGGTGACCAGACCCGCATCCACAACATCGGCTACCGCAACTACGACGGCCCCCGCCTCGGCCGCGCCTACGCCCGCCGGTCGCTGTACTCGCAGTCCCTGCGCGGCGCCTACGGCCTCGGCCGCTCGGCCAAGTCCAAGGTGCTGCCGATGCTGCTGTTCGTGGTGATGTGCCTGCCCGCGGCCATCATGGTCGCCGTCGCCGTCGCGACCAAGGCGAACGACCTGCCGCTGGACTACACCCGCTACGCGATCGTCCTCCAGGCCGTCATCAGCCTCTACGTCGCCTCGCAGGCCCCGCAGTCCGTCTCGCGCGACCTGCGCTTCAAGACCGTGCCGCTGTACTTCTCGCGGCCGATCGAGACCGCCGACTACGTCCGCGCCAAGTACGCGGCGCTGTCCTCGGCCCTGTTCATCCTCACCGCGGCACCGCTGCTGGTGCTCTACGTCGGCGCGCTGCTCGCCAAACTCGACTTCGCGGACCAGACCAAGGGGTTCGCCCAGGGACTCGTCTCCGTGGCACTGCTCTCGCTGCTCTTCGCCGGGCTCGGCCTGGTCGTCGCCTCGGTCACGCCGCGCCGCGGCTTCGGCATCGCGGCCGTCATCGCCGTCCTGACCATCACCTACGGCGCGGTCTCCACGCTCCAGGCCATCGCCGACGTCCAGGGCAGCTCCGGAGCCGTCGCCTGGATCGGGCTCTTCTCGCCCATCACCCTCATCGACGGGGTGCAGTCCGCCTTCCTGGGCGCCACCTCGGCTTTCCCGGGCGGCGTCGGCCCGAGCAACGGCGAGGGACTGGTCTTCGTCCTCGTCACCCTGGGCCTGATCGCCGGCACCTACGGCCTGCTGATGCGCCGCTACAAGAAGGTGGGACTGTGAGCACCCTCAGCATCGACCACGTCTCGCGCTGGTTCGGCAACGTGGTCGCGGTCAACGACATCACCATGACGATCGGCCCCGGCGTCACCGGCCTCCTCGGCCCCAACGGCGCGGGCAAGTCCACCCTCATCAACATGATGGGCGGCTTCCTCGCCCCCTCCACCGGCAGCGTCACCCTCGACGGCAGGCCGGTCTGGCGCAACGAGGCCATCTACAAGCACATCGGGATCGTCCCCGAGCGCGAGGCGATGTACGACTTCCTCACCGGCCGCGAGTTCGTCCTGGCCAACGCCGAGCTGCACGGCCTGGGCGCCAAGGCCGCCCAGGAGGCACTCGCCACGGTGGAGATGGAGTACGCGCAGGACCGGAAGATCGCCACGTACTCCAAGGGCATGCGGCAGCGCGTCAAGATGGCCTCCGCCCTCGTGCACCAGCCGTCGCTGCTGCTGCTCGACGAGCCGTTCAACGGCATGGACCCGCGGCAGCGCATGCAGCTGATGGACCTGCTGCGGCGCATGGGCGACGAGGGACGCACGGTGCTGTTCTCCTCGCACATCCTCGAAGAGGTGGAGCAGCTCGCCTGGCACATCGAGGTGATCGTCGCCGGACGCCACGCGGCCAGCGGCGACTTCCGCAAGATCCGCCGTCTGATGACCGACCGGCCCCACCGCTACCTGGTGCGCTCCAGCGACGACCGGGCCCTCGCCGCGGCGCTGATCGCCGACCCGTCGACGTCCGGCATCGAGGTCGACCTCGCCGAGGGCGCGCTGCGCGTGCAGGCCGTCGACTTCGGACGGTTCACCGCCCTGCTGCCCAAGGTCGCCCGCGACCACGGCATCCGGCTGCTCACGGTCTCGCCGTCCGACGAGTCCCTCGAGTCCGTCTTCTCGTATCTCGTCGCGGCGTAGGAGGCCGAAGAATGTACGACCCCACAGTCGCCCGGCTCACCTACCGGGCCCTGCTCGGCCGGCGCCGGGCCCTCATCCTCGGCGCGCTCCCCCTGCTGCTGCTCGTCATCGCCGTGGCGGTGCGCGCGCTCGCCGGGGCCGACGACCAGACCGCGGCGGACGTGCTGGGCGGGTTCGCCCTGGCCACCATGGTGCCGATCATCGGCGTCATCGCCGGTACCGGTGCGATCGGTCCCGAGATCGACGACGGCTCGGTGGTGTACCTGCTGTCCAAGCCGATCAAGCGGCCGACCATCATCTTCACCAAGCTGATCGTCGCCATAGCGGTGACGATGGTCTTCTCCGCCGTGCCCACGCTCCTCGCCGGCCTGATCCTCAACGGCAACGGCCAGCAGGTCGCCGTCGCCTACACGATCGCCGCGCTGGTCGCCTCCATCGCGTACGCCGCGCTGTTCCTGCTGCTGGGCACGGTGTCCCGGCACGCGGTGGTCTTCGGGCTCGTCTACGCCCTCGTCTGGGAGGCGCTGTTCGGCTCCCTGGTGCCGGGCGCCCGCACGCTGAGCGTCCAGCAGTGGTCCCTGGCGGTCGCCCAGAAGGTCGCCGACGGAAACCTGGTGACCTCCGACGTCGGTCTGCCGACGGCCACGGCACTGCTGGTGGGCGTGACCGTGCTCGCCACCTGGTACGCGGGCCAGAAGCTGAGGTCGCTGACGCTCGCCGGGGAGGAGTGAGCCCACCCGGGAGCCGGCGGGCCTCAGACGGGACATGACCTGACGAGGCCTTCACCCCGGCCCGGGCACACTGGGCCGGTAGGAGCACGGGAACCAGACGGAGGAAGCGGCGGATCGGGAGGACCGGAATGACGGGCCAGACACCTCAGCAGGACGGGCACGGACGGCCGCGGGACGACGCCGGTGAAGCCACCCGGGACGACTCGGGACACACCGGGCGGAGCTCCGGTGACGACGCCTGGGACGGCCTGGTCCTGGACGAGGAGTTCGTGCGCGAGGCCGGCACCGCCGAGCCCTCTGCCCGCGCCCGGATGCTGGCGGCCCGCTGGCGCCGCGAGAAGCCGGAGCCGCAGCCGTGGCGCTCCGACGAGCCGCCCGCCGGCTGGTTCTTCAGCAAGGGCAGACGCCGCAGGTGGCGCCGCGGCTGACGAGGCGTATGTCCGGCTTTATTCGGTGGCGCCCGGCTTTCCGCGGCGGCATGGTGGTGGATGCACGAGGCCGGGCGGCGCCGGCGCATCGGGCGGCCGCTTCGAGCACGCGGGACGCCTCGCGTGGGCCGACCGACGGGGACGTCGGCGCCGTCCGGCTCGTGGCTCCGGCCGGGGCCGGACCTACCTGCCGGCTCTCGGGCTCAGACCTCCGTGGAGCCTCGGGCCCATGGCTCCGGGTCAGGCCGACAGGCGCTCCAGGACGACCGCGATGCCGTCGTCGTCGTTCGACGAGGTGACCTCGTCGGCCACCGACTTCAGCTCCTCGTGGGCATTGGCCATCGCCACGCCGTGAGCGGCCCAGCCGAACATCGGGATGTCGTTGGGCATGTCGCCGAAGGCGATCGTGTCCGCCGCCTTCAGTCCCAGCCGACGGGCCGCCAGCGACAGCCCGGTCGCCTTGGAGAGCCCGAGGGGGAGCAGCTCGACGATGCCCGCGCCGGCCATGGTGACCGTGACGAAACCGCCGGCGGTGCGCCGGGCGGCCTCGGCCAGTTCGTCGTCCGACAGGGTCGGATGCTGGATGTAGATCTTGTTCAGCGGCGCCGACCACAGGTCGGAGGCGTCGGTGAAGGGCACCGCGGGGAGGTCGCCCCCGACCTCGTACCCGGGGCCGACGAGCACGTCGCCGTCCAGCCCGTCGCGGCTCGCCGCCAGGTACAGCGGCCCGGTCTCCGCCTCGATCTTGGCCAGTGCCACCCCGGCCAGCTGGCGGTCCAGCGTGACCGAGGTCAGCAGCCGGTGCTCCCCGGCGTGGTAGACCTGCGCGCCCTGGCCGCAGACGGCGAGGCCGTCGTAGCCGAGGTCGTCGAGGATGTGCCGGGTCCACGGGACCGCGCGGCCGGTCACCACGATGTGGGCGGCGCCCGCCGCGGTGGCGGCGGCGAGCGCGTCCCGGGTGCGCCCCGAGATCGTGTCGTCGCCGCGCAGCAGCGTGCCGTCGAGGTCGGTCGCGACCAGCCGGTACGGGAAGGTGCCGGCGGCCCCGGTGACGGGACCCGTGGCGGAGGCGGTGTCGCTCACTTCTTCACCGGCTCCAAGACCTCCCGGCCGCCCAGGTACGGACGGAGCACCTCGGGTACGCGCACCGAGCCGTCGGCCAGCTGGTGGTTCTCCAGGATCGCCACGATCGTGCGCGGGACGGCGCACAGCGTGCCGTTGAGCGTGGCCAGCGGGCGCACCTTCCGGTCCTCGCGGACGCGGATCGACAGCCGGCGGGACTGGAACTCGGTGCAGTCCGAGGTCGAGGTCAGCTCGCGGTACTTGCCCTGGGTCGGGATCCACGCCTCGCAGTCGTACTTGCGCGCGGCCGAGGAGCCCAGGTCGGCGGAGGCGACGTCGATGACGCGGAACGGCAGCTCCAGTGACGTCAGCCACTGCTTCTCCCATTCCAGCAGGCGCTGGTGCTCGGCCTGCGAGTCCTCGGGGAGGACGTAGGAGAACATCTCGACCTTGTCGAACTGGTGCACGCGGAAGATGCCGCGGGTGTCCTTGCCGTGCGAGCCCGCCTCGCGGCGGAAGCAGGGCGAGAAGCCGGCGTAGCGCAGCGGCAGGCGTTCGGCGTCGAGGATCTCGTCCATGTGGTACGCGGCGAGGGGGACCTCGGAGGTGCCGACCAGGTACAGGTCGTCCTTGTCGAGGTGGTAGACGTCCTGGGCGGCCTGGCCGAGGAAGCCGGTGCCGGCCATCGACTGCGGGCGGACCAGGGCCGGGGTCAGCATCGGCGTGAAGCCGGCGGCCGTGGCCTGCGCGATCGCCGCGTTGACCAGGGCCAGCTCCAGGAGCGCGCCGACGCCGGTCAGGAAGTAGAAGCGCGAGCCGGAGACCTTGGCGCCGCGCTCCACGTCGATGGCGCCGAGCAGCTGGCCCAGCTCCAGGTGGTCGCGGGGCTCGAAGCCCTCGGCCGCGAAGTCGCGGTGCGTGCCGTGGGTCTCCAGCGTGACGAAGTCCTCCTCGCCGCCGACGGGGACGTCGGGGTGGACGAGGTTGCCGAGTCGCTGGAGCAGCTGCTGGGTCTCGGCGTCGGCCGCGTCGCGCTCGGCGTCGGCGGTCTTGACGTCGGTCTTCAGCTGTTCGGCGCGCTTCAGCAGCTCGGCCTTCTCGTCGCCGGAGGCCTTGCCGATGAGCTTGCCGAGGCCCTTCTGCTCGGCGCGCAGCTCGTCGAAGCGGACGCCGGACGACCTGCGCCGCTCGTCGGCGGAGAGGAGGGAGTCGACGAGCGCGACGTCCTCTCCACGGGCACGCTGGGAGGCGCGCACACGGTCGGGGTCCTCACGGAGCAGGCGAAGGTCAATCACGCGGTCAAGGCTACCGGTGTGCGGTGACGGGTCTCGACCCACTATTGCCGAACGCCCGCCCCGGGCTTCGCCGGGCCGGTCAATGAAAAGCCGCGGGATCCCCGGAACGAGGCACCGGGGTGACGTCGAGTTGACCCGATTCCCTTGTGGAGAACGGGACTTGGGGCGGCGCTGTCCACAGGAATCCACAGCCGGGAAAAGTTATCCACAGGCTGTGCGAAAGATCTGTGGACTCAGGGAAGTGATCATTCCTGATTTCTGGAGGCGGGCTCCCCAAACCCTCCACGTCCGCCCTTTCGAGTGGAAACGGGGCACCGGGTGTCACTCCGGAGTATGGGGTGCGAGAAACAGGTGGACGAGGGGTGATCTGGTCCCCTGTGGACGGACTAAGGGGCTGTAGGGGGATTTGTCGACTGAATGCCCATCTGTTGTCGACTTGTCCCCAGGTCGAGAAGCTGACCTGTGGATAACTTCTGTGGACAACGAAAATCAGCAGGTAGGACCGGTCGGTCCGTCCTCAGAACCGGCCGTCCTGGCAGCGCGCCACCCAGTCCGCGGCCGCCACGAACGCCTCGTCCGAGGTGCCGGGCCGCAGCGCGTCCACGTCCGAGACCTCGACCTCCGCGCGCGGATACGAGCCGAGGTAGCGCACCTGGAGGCAGCTCCGCTTCAGGCCCATCAGCGCGTCGGCCACCCGGCGGTCGGAGATGTGGCCCTCGGCGTCGATGCAGAAGCAGTAGTTGCCGATGCCCGCGCCGGTGGGCCGGGACTGGAGCAGCATCAGGTTGACGCCCCGGGTGGCGAACTCGCCCAGCAGGTCGCGCAGGCCGCCGGGGTGGTCGTCCCGCTGCCAGAGGACCACGGACGTCTTGTCCGCGCCGGTCGGCGCGGCGGGCCGGGCCGGGCGGCCCACCAGCACGAAGCGCGTCTGCGCGTTCTCCGCGTCGTGGATGTCGGCCTCCAGCACCTCGAGACCGTAGCGGGCCGCGGCGAACTCGCCGGCGAAGGCGGCGTCGTACCGCCCCTCCTGGACCAGGCGGGCGCCGTCCGCGTTCGAAGCGGCGGACTCCCAGGCGACGTCCGGGAGGTGGGCCTTGAGCCAGTTGCGGACCTGCGGCTGGGCGGCCGGGTGGGCGGTGACCGTCTTGATGTCGGACAGCTTGGTGCCGGGGCGGACCAGCAGGGCGAAGGTGATGGAGAGCAGCACCTCGCGGTAGATCATCAGGGGCTGGCCGGCGACCAGTTCGTCGAGGGTGGTGGTGATGCCGCCCTCCACCGAGTTCTCGATCGGCACGAACGCGGCCTCGGCCTCGCCGGTGCGCACCGCGTCGAGCGCGGACTGCACGGAAACGTACGGAACGAGTTCCCGGGTCGCCGTCTCCGGAAGTGTGCGCAGGGCGACTTCGGTGAAGGTGCCTTCAGGGCCGAGATACGCGTAACTGGCTGGCATGTCCTCACCCTAATGCGACCGGGGAGACGCGGCTCACGTGTCTCACGAGGGCCCCTCGCGCGGGTGAGAACCGCCGACTTTCCGGCCCGGCCCGTTCCTATCCCTCCAGCAGCCGCTGCCCCACGTACTCGCCCTCCGCCGCCCCGCCCGGCACCGCGAACAGGCCGCTCGCCTCGTGCCGGATGAACTGCGACAGCGCGTCGCCCCGGTCCAGTTTGCGCTGCACGGGGACGAAGCCGCGCAGCGGATCGGCCTGCCAGCAGATGAAGAGCAGGCCCGCGTCCGGGACGCCGTCCGCGTCGAAGCCGTCGTGGTACGAGAAGGGGCGCCGGACCATGGCCGCGCCGCCGTTCTGGTCGGGGCGGGTGATGCGGGCGTGCGCGTTGATCGGAACGACCGGGCTCCCGGACGCGTCCGTCTTCTCCAGGTCCATCTCGGTCGTCTCACCGCCGCCGGACAGCGGCGCGCCGTCCGACTTCCGGCGGCCGATGACGTCCTCCTGGCCCTTGAGGGAGAGCTTCTCCCAGTCGTCGAGGAGCATCCGGATGCGGCGTACGACGGCGTAGGAGCCGTTGGCCATCCAGTCCCGCTCGCCCTTCCCCGGCTCCTCGGGGACGAAGATCCGCCGGTCGAAGTCGGCCTCGGACGGCTTCGGGTTGCGGGTGCCGTCGATCTGGCCCATGAGGTTGCGTGTCGTCATGGGGCGGGCGGTGGCGCCCGGTGACCGGTTGAAGCCGTTCATCTGCCAGCGGAGACGGGCGGCGGATCCGGCGTCGCGCTGAATGGTGCGCAGGGCGTGGAAGGCGACCAGGGAGTCGTCCGCCCCGATCTGCACCCACAGGTCGCCGTTGCTGCGGTTCTTGTCGAGGTGGTCGGAGGAGAAGTCGGGGAGCGGGTCGAGGGCGACGGGACGCTGTCCGTCCAGGCCGGTCCGGCCGAAGAAGCTGTGCCCGAAGCCGAAGGTGACGGTCAGCGAGGAGGGGCCCGAGTCCCGCGCCACGTCCGTGTCACGGGTGCCGGCCGGCTCGCCCGCCATGAGTCGCCGGGCCGTGTCGGACCAGCGGCGCAGCAGCGCGGCGGCCTCCTTGCGGCCGGCGCCCGCCGCCAGGTCGAAGGCGACGAGATGACCGCAGGCCTGCATGGGGTCGGTGATGCCGGGCTGATGTTTCCCGTGAAACATCGCCCGCGCGCTGCCCAGCGAGGTGAGCGGGTCGGCCGCCGAGGTGGGGGCGGCGGCGTAGCCGGTGGCGCCGCCGGCCGCGCCGAGTACGAGTCCCGTGGCACCGGCGGTGCCGAGCAGCCGCCGGCGCGAGATGCCCTCGCGGGCGGCGGCCTCGGGGTCCGGGACGTGCGGGGTGGACTGGTCAGGCATGGTGCGGTTCAGCCGATCTGCGCGTTCTTGGAGACGGTCACCTGGTCGATGTCGGAGGTCCGAACGGTCACGGCGACCTCCCAGTCGCCGCCGATCGGGATCTGCACCGCGCTCGCCGACCAGTGTCCGGTGGTGATGTGGTCCGGGGCGACGGGCAGCGGTCCGATGTCCTTCGCCTTCTGGGTCAGGGCGACCTTCACCTCGGGTATGTCGAAGGCGGTGCCGTCCGGGCGCTCGACGTAGAGGTGCAGGTCGTTGGCGCCGGTGCGGGCGGGGTCGAGTTCGACCCGGACGACGCCCCTGCCGTTCTGGGAGCCGGTGTCGAAGGGCATGTCCAGGGTCACCGCGCCGGTGGACGCCTCGGGCGCGGTGGCGGAGGAGGAGGCGCCGGTGGCCTTGGCCTCTTCCTCGGTCCGGCCCGGTTCCGTCTGGGTCAGCACGGTGGTGACGGCCAGCAGGACGACCGCGACACCCGCCTCGGCGAGCACGGAGCGGCGCAGTCCGAAGCGGTTCGGGTCGGCGTCGCGCTGCCGCTTCTGCCGGGCGGCGTCCACGGCCGCGCGCTGCCGAGCGAGCTGCGCGGCGCGCTGGGAGGTGCCGGCGCCGTTCGAGGCCCCGGACTTCTTGGCGGACCCGGCCCCCTTGGCGCCGCCCGCCTTCGCGCCGCCCGCCTTGGCGCTCGTACCGGAGGTCTTGCCGCCCTCGGCACTCTTCGAGCCCTTGGCCGCCGTCCCGGAGGCCGCCGCCTTTCCGTTCTTGCGGGCGGCCGACGCGCCAACGGGCGCCTTCTCGCCCTTGTCCCGCTTCTCGCCCTTGTCCCCCTTCTCGTGCTTCTCCCGCTGCCGGACCACCCCCGCGGTCGCGGCCTGCGCCAGCTGCGCGGTCCAGCGGCGCGACAGGTAGGCGATGCCGACCAGCACCGCGACGAGCGCGATCTTGACCAGGAGCAGCTGCCCGTAGCGCGTGTCGGTGAAGGCGCTCCAGGAGCCGAGCTGGCGCCATGACTGGTAGGTGCCGGTCACGACCAGCGCGATCACGCTGCCGAAGGCGAGGCGCGAGAACCGGTGCACGGCCTCGGCCGGGACCGGGGCGTCGGCGGGGCCGCGGTACAGCGCGGCGAGCAGGGCGGTGAGTCCGCCGAGCCAGGTGGCCACGGCGATCATGTGCACGACGTCGGCCGGCATGGCGAGCCCGGCCTGGAGGCCCACGGAGGCGTGCTCGGACATGGCCCACGTCGCGGCGAGGCCCGCCGCCACGACCGTGCCGCCCACCGCGAGCCCGAAGGTGAGGTCCCGCTTCTCCTCGTCCTCCCGCTTGTCGTAGGCGCCGAAGAGCACGGCGACGAAGAGGGCGGCCGCCGCGAGCAGCAGCAGCCGGGAGACCAGCGCGGCACCGGTCTTGGTCTGGAGGACCTCACCGAGCAGGTTGAGGTCGAAGACGTCGCCGAGCTTCCCGGAGCCGGTGTAGGAGCCGCGCAGCAGGAGCAGCAGGAGGGTGGCCGCGGTCAGCGCCAGCCACCCGGAGACGACGACCCGCTGCACGACCCGGACACCGGAGCCGCGCGGCCAGCAGGCCAGGACGAAGGCGGCGCCGCCGACCAGCACGGCGAAGCCGGCGTACGACACGTAGCGTCCGACACCGTAGAGGCCGCCGACGAAACCGCCGCCCGCCGCCTGCGGGGAGGCGGAGACCGTGGTGTCGGAGGGGGCGCCGACGGAGAAGGTGTAGGCGCCGGCGACGGGATGGCTGTCGGCGGACACCACCTGGTAGGTCACGGTGTAGGTGCCGTCGGGCAGGCCCGCGTGCAGCTTGACGGAGTACGTCGTGCCGCCGATGCCGGACGGGCTGCCCGCGTCGACGCGCTTGCCCTTGGGGTCCAGGACGCGCAGCGCGTCGTCGTCGACGGAGACCGACTCGGAGAAGGTGAGCGACACCTGGGCGGGAGCCCGGTCGACCACCGCCCCCTGCTGGGGGTCGCTGCCGGTCAGGGCGGCGTGCGCGGAGGCCGGTCCGGCGCCGGCGAGCAGCGCGCAGGCCGCGGCCAGGAGCAGCAGCACCAGGGTCCGGAAGCGCGGGGCGATGGTCTGCGTCAAGGTGGTCCCTCCCTCGGTGTCCGGTCAGTTTCCGGTGTGGGCGGAGTGTCCGTCACCGGGCTGGTAGGTGGCCGCCTTCACGGGCACCTCGACCGTGACGGGCTCGGACTGGGCGAAGTGCAGTTCGACGGTGACCGACTCGCCCTGCTTCGGCTGTCGCTTCAGCTTCTCGAACATCAGGTGGTTTCCGCCGCTCCGGAAGACGAGGCGACCGTGCGCGGGGATCTCGAGGCGGTCCACCTCCTTCATCGTCCCGTCGACGGTCTCGTGCACGGTGACGTCGCCGGCCTCGCTGGTGACCGAGGTCAGTTCGTCGTCCGCGTCGCCCTCGTTGGTGATGGTGAGGAACCCGGCCGCCATGGAGGCGGAGACCGGCTGCGGTATGTACGCGGCGCCGACCGAGAGTTCGGCCCCGGAGGAGCCGGACGCGCCGGAGTCCGAGCCCGAGTCGGAGCCGCCGCAGCCGGCCAGCGCCAGGACGGCGGCCGCCGCGAGGACCGCGAGCGCGGGGCGGGACCCGCGGCCGCTCACGGGTTCTCCCCCTTCACCAGCTTGGGGAGGTCCTCGGTGTAGTCGTCGACCGTGGCGTCCTCGCCGTAGAGCACGTAGCCCGCGTCGGACTTCGGGGAGAAGGCGACGACCTGGGTGCCGTGGGTCGAGACGATCTTGCCGTTCTTGTCCTTGGTCGGCGGGTCGATCGAGATGCCGAGGGTGCGGGCGCCGGCCTGGACGGTGTCGAAGTCGCCGGTCAGGCCGACGATCTGCGGGTCGATGCCCTTGATCCACTTGCCGAGCGCGGCCGGGGTGTCCCGTTCCGGGTCGGTGCTGACGAACACGACCCGGAGCTTGTCCTGTTCGGCCTGGGACAGCTGCTTCTTGGCCACGGCGATGTTGTTCATGGTCAGGGGGCAGACGTCGGGGCAGTGCGTGTAGCCGAAGTAGACCAGCGTGGGCCGCCCGGCGGTCTGCTCGCGGAGGTCGTACTTCTTGCCCTGGGTGTCGGTGAGGACCAGGTCGGGCTTGTCGAAGGGCTTGTCGAGGACGGTGGCGGCCTGCTGTGCGGTGTCCTCGGAGACCATCGTGACGGGCTTGTCGCTGTCGGCGCCGCTGCCGCAGGCGGACAGGGTGAGGGAGGCGGCGGCGAGCAGGGCCGCCGCGGCGAACGTCTTCTTGCGCATAGAGAAATGTCCCAGATGTGAGGTGCACCGGTGCGCGCCGGGACCCGTCGGACCGACGGGACGGCGCGCACCGGACGTGAGGATGCGCCGGCGGTATGGCACCGGCGCACCGGCGTGCGCGCGGCCGCGTCGTTACGCGGACGCGCCGGAGTCGCGGCGGCGGCCGGCCAGCACGCCGTAGCCGACGCCGGCGGCGCCGACGACGATGCCGACGATGCCGAGGACGCGCGCGGTGGTGTCGCTGCCGTCACCGGAGCCGGAGTCCGCCGAGGAGTCGGCGGCGGTGTTCTGGGCAGCCGACTCGGCGTCGTCCCCGGCCTTCTCGTCCGACGAGCCCGCGGCGCCGTGGGCGTCGTCCTCGGCGGCGGCCAGCTCCAGCACGGGCGCCGGGTTCTCCGGCTCCTCCTGGCCCTCCTGCGGCACCTCGATCCAGCGGACGACCTCCTTGTTGGAGTACGTCTGGATGGCCTTGAAGACCATCTGGTCGGCGTCCTCGGGCAGCGCGCCGATGGAGAGCGGGAACTTCTGGAAGTAGCCGGGCTCGACGCCCTTGCCCTCGGCGGTCCAGGTGACCTTGGAGACGGCCTCGGTGAGCTGCTTGCCGTGGGAGTCGATCGGCTTGTCCAGCTTGGACTTGGTGACCTCGGCCTTCCAGCCCGGGACCGGCTGCGGCATCACGGACGCGAGCGGCTGGTCGGCGGGGAGGTTGATCTCCAGCTTGGTGGTGGAGGCGTTGTCCCGTTCGTTGGGGACCTTGAAGTTGACGGTCGCGTAACCGCCCTTGGCTGCCGTGCCCTCCGGCTGCACGCTGACGTGCGCGAACGCGGGGGCGGACAGGGCGAGGACGGCGAGGCCGGAGACGGCGCCGGCGGCGGCGATACGGGAAGCCTTCATGGACGAGCACTCCGCTTCGAGTGGGCACCGGTGTCTGCACCGGTGACGGGTGAGGAGAGGGAAGCGCGCACACGCGCGTGCCGCACGACGACGGCCCCCTCCGTACTCCCTGGGCGGAAGCGGGGTGGTGGTCGCGCCGTGTCAGGCGGCGAGGGAGTACGCGTCGGCGGGCGGTCCGCGCCTGATCACCGAGTGCTGGAGTGCGGCGGTACGGGGCCGCGGCGGCGGCGCCTGGGAGGGGCGCGGCGGGCGCGGTCCGGTGCCGGGGGCGCCGGCGAGCCCGGCGTGCAGGGCGCACACCAGGGCGAGCGCCGCGCGCAGGGCGCGTACGAAAGCGGCCTCCGCCATCGAGTGCGCCGAGTGGGCGGAGAGTTCGACGAGCCGGGCCAGTGCGAGGTCGCCGCGGCGCAGCAGCCAGCCGGCGGCGACGGCCGCGATCACGTGCCCGAGCAGCATCGGCAGCGACGGCAGCAGTGCGGCCGGGTCGCCGGTGCCGGTCAGGGCGTCGGCGGAGTGGTGCGTGGCGCCGGCCGCCGAGTCCGGGGAGACCCGTGCGTCGTCGAGGATCCGCTGGGCCTGGGCGGGGCTGATCGCCGCCGCCGTGGTCCCGCAGACCAGCCGTGCCGCCTGCTGGACCAGGGAGGCGTCGGACGGTGCGGCCGTCGAGCCGGAGGCCGCGGCCACGGTGGAGCCGTGCTGGCCCAGCCCGAACACGACGTGCAGGGCGGTCTGTCCGACGGCGAGCAGCGCCACGATGCCGGGCAGCGAGCGCAGCCGCCCGGCGAGGGGCGCGGCGACCACGACCGCCCCGAGGAACCCCGCGCCCAGCGACCACAGCGGAACGGTGGCGCAGGAGGCGAGGGTGTGACCCGCCGCGGCCAGCACGACGCAGACCGCGGCGAACACCGCGGCCCGCAGGACCCGGAGATCGTTTCCGGAGCGCGCCGTTGGCGGGTGGGGGGCAGTCATGGCGGGCTCATCATCGCACTGACCTCCCCCGCTCCGTACGGCAGGTCCACAAGGTGCCGTACGACCCGAAGTGAACCGGAAGATCACCCTCTGGTGCGAGCCGTACCGCACGGCGCCGCGAGCCGTTACGCATACACCGGCGCGCGACGGGGGCGCATCCGCCAGATGAGCGGTGTCACGGCCCGAACGCGCTTACACCGGGGTGTGAGGGGCAATACGTAACGGTATGTCGAGCCGCGGCCGGGAGGCTGGAGCATGAGCATCTGGTGGTCACTCCATTTGCGGCGCGAGGCTGCGAGCGTGCCCCTGGCCCGCCGCCTGCTGATCGGCACCATGGAGACCGCGGGCGTCGACCCGGACATCTCCTTCGATCTCTCCGTCGCCCTGAGCGAGGCCTGCGCCAACGCCGTCGAGCACGGCGGGGACGGCGGCTCGGGCGGCCCCACGGAGGCCTACCGCGTCACGGCGTACCTGGACGGTGAGCGCTGCCGCATCGAGGTCTCCGACACGGGTCCCGGCTTCCCCGCCGAGGCGCCGGGCCGGCCGGGCAGCGTGGGCCGCCCCGTCTCCGCCGACGCCGAGAGCGGGCGGGGCCTGTGCCTCATCGCCGAACTCGCCGACCACGTCCGGATCGGCAGTGAACCGGGGCGGTGCGGTGCCGTGGTGAGCTTCGACAAGATCCTCAAGTGGCGGGAGGACGCACCGCTGGTGGCGGTGTGACCCGGCGCCGGTGACAGCCGGTACGACGACGGCCGGACACCGCAAAGGTGTCCGGCCGTCATCGTCCGTCGGCCCTCCGGCCGCCGCGTGTCAGCCCTTGAGCGCGGCCATCCACTCCTCGACCTCGTCCGACCGGCGCGGCAGCCCGGCGGAGAGGTTCCGGTTGCCGTCCGCCGTGACGAGGATGTCGTCCTCGATGCGGACGCCGATGCCCCGGTACTCCTCGGGCACGGTCAGGTCGTCGGCCTGGAAGTACAGCCCCGGCTCGACGGTGAGCACCATGCCGGGCTCCAGGGTGCCGTCGACGTAGGTCTCGACCCGCGCGGCGGCGCAGTCGTGGACGTCCATGCCGAGCATGTGGCCGGTGCCGTGCAGCGTCCAGCGGCGCTGGAGGCCCAGCTCCAGCACGCGCTCGACCGGGCCCTCGACCAGGCCCCACTCGACCAGCCGCGCGGCCAGCACGCGCTGGGACGCGTCGTGGAAGTCGCGGTACTTGGCGCCCGGCTGCACGGCCGCGATCCCGGCCTCCTGGGCGTCGTACACCGCGTCGTAGATCTTCTTCTGCAGCTCGCTGTAGCGGCCGTTGACCGGCAGGGTGCGCGTGACGTCCGCCGTGTAGTACGTGTGCGTCTCCACGCCGGCGTCGAGCAGCAGCAGGTCGCCGGAGCGGACCGGGCCGTCGTTGCGGACCCAGTGCAGGGTGCAGGCGTGCGGTCCTGCGGCGCAGATGGAGCCGTAGCCGACGTCGTTGCCCTCCACGCGCGCGCGGAGGAAGAAGGTGCCCTCGATGTAGCGCTCGCTGGTCGCCTCCGCCTTGTCGAGGACCTTCACGACGTCCTCGAAGCCGCGGACGGTGGAGTCGACGGCCTTCTGCAGCTCGCCGATCTCGAACTCGTCCTTGACGAGGCGGGCCTCGGAGAGGAAGACCCGCAGCTCCTCGTCGCGCTCCGCGGTGACCTTGTCGGTGAGGGCGGCCTCGATGCCGGCGTCGTGCCCGCGGACGACGCGCACCGGGCCGGTGGCCTCGCGCAGGTTGGCGGCCAGCTCGCGGACGTCGGAGGCGGGGATGCCGTACAGCTTCCCGGCCTCGGTGAGGGAGTGGCGGCGGCCGACCCACAGCTCGCCCTGGCCGCTGAGCCAGAACTCGCCGTTCTCGCGGTCGGAGCGGGGCAGGAGGTAGATGGTCGCGGTGTGCCCGTCGCCCTTGGGCTCCAGGACCAGGACGCCGTCCTCGGTCTGGTTTCCGGTCAGGTACGCGTACTCGACCGAGGCGCGGAAGCTGTACTCCGTGTCGTTCGAGCGGGTCTTCAGGTTGCCCGCGGGGATCACCAGGCGCTCACCCGGGAAGCGGGCCGAGAGGGCGGCGCGCCGGGCGGCGGTCTCGGCGGCCTGGGCGATGGGCTCCAGGTCGTGCAGTTCCGTGTCGGCCCAGCCGGACTTCATGTTCTCGGCCAGCTCGTCGGACACGCCCGGGTACAGGCCGTTCTTGCGCTGCTTGACCGGCTCGTCGCCGTCCGCGTCAGCGGCGTCCTCAAGCACGGCCTCCGGGGTCTCCGGGATCTCCGGGTTCTCCTGGGTGAGCTCCTCCGCCACGGTCATCCTCCTCGATACGGCACTGGACCACCCCCCATCGTACGGTCGTACGGAAGGGGGCCCAGGGGCGAAGGGCCTGTTACCGGGAGGTCGCTACCGTCCGTTGTCCGACGCCTCCGAGGCGTCATTGTCCGTTATTCGAACCGGACGGCCAGCAGGACGACGTCCTCCTCGGAGTCCGCCTCGGCCCTGCCGTCCGGCAGCACGGTGCGCAGGACGTGCTCGGCGACGGCCTCCGGGTCCTGGCGGGCGACCCTCGGTACGCCGGCGGCGGCCGCGTGCAGCCGGGCGAAGGCGCGGTCGGCCCGGTCCCCCGTGCGGTGCAGCAGCCCGTCGGTGTACAGCAGAACCGTCTCTCCCGGTTCGGCCTGCACCTCCACGCTGGGCGCCTCCCAGCAGGCGAGCATCCCGAGCGGCGCCGACACGGAGGTCTCGACGAACTCCGTGCGCCGCTCCCCGATCAGCAGCGGTGGACTGTGCCCGGCACCGGCCAGGGTGATCCGGCGCAGCGCGGGTTCGCAGTAGCCGAACAGGGCGGTGGCCGAGCGGGCGGGCTCGGTCAGCCGCAGCAGCAGCTCCAGGTCGGACAGGACCGCGACCGGGTCCTCGCCCTCCATCACGGCGTACGCGCGCAGCGAGGCGCGCAGCCGCCCCATCGCGGCGACCGCGCTGGGACCGGCCCCGGTGACGGAGCCGACCGAGAGGCCGAGCGCGGCGTCCGGCAGCGGCAGCGCGTCGTACCAGTCGCCGCCGCCGAGCGGGCCGGTGCGGTGCCGGGCCGCGAGCTGGACGCCGGGCACCCGCGGCAGGCGGGAGGGGAGCAGCTCCTCGGCCATGGTCGCCATGCACGCGCGCGTGCGCTCGACCTCCAGGAGGCGGGTCAGGTGGGGCGCGGCGTAGCGGACGTAGAGGCCGGCCAGATGGCGCTGGTGGTCGTCCGGTTCGGCGGGCTCGTCGTAGAGCCAGGCGGCGGCGCCGAGGCGGGGGGTGCCCTCGGCGGCGATCGGGAGCGCGTAGCTGGCGGCGTAGCCGAGGCGGGCGGCGACTTCGCGGTGGCGGGGGTCGACGCCCTTCTCGGCCAGCAGGTCGGGCTCGGCCACCCCCTCCTCGCCGACCGGCAATCCGTCGAGGATGCGTCCGTGGGGCAGGGAGGTGCGCGGCACGGTCTCGATGTGGCCGAGATCGGCGCGGCCCAGTCCGAGGCCGACGGTGCTGTCCGGGCCGAGTCCGTCGGCCGGTTCCAGGACGACGAGACCGCGCCGGGCGCCCACCAGGGCGGCTCCGGCGCGCAGCAGTTCCTGGAGGCCGTCGGAGAGGGTGTCCGTGCGGACCAGGCGTTCGGTCAGTTCGTGCAGGGTCGTGAGGTCCGAGACCCAGCCGGCCAGCCGGTCCTGGAGCAGGGTGCCGGGGGCGGCGGCCCTGCCCGGGGTGTCGTCGGGGGCGGGAGCGTCGGCGGTGCCCGGCGCGCCGGCCGGGGAAGTGCCGGGTGCGGCTGGCGCGACAGTGTGTGCGGGGGACGGGACCGCTGAATCGATTCCGGCCACTTTCGGAGGGTGCGGGGCGTTCATGGTGTCCGGCTTTCCGACCGGCGCTTACTGCTCAAAAGCATCGCAAACCCCCATGTCATTCTGCGCCGCTAGCAGTGTCTCCACATGTACACGCACTCGTAAGGGGATGTCCAGCATTGTCCTGCCGGGATTCCTGGTGTCCGTGGGGTGCGAGCGGCCTCCTTCCGGAACTCTTGCGGAACAGCTAGATTGGCTTGAAACTGCCCCAGAGGACGGCTTGTTGCGGTCGACTGGGGGTGCTTCACGGAGCGTCACAGCGGTCGTGATGGGTACGTACTCGGAGAAGGCCGGGGGTGGTTGGGGGCCACCCGGAACCTGGCGACGGACCCGGGCGTCCTATCCACCGACGACCGTGCCCCATCCTCCCGTGGCGGAGGCGGAGAGAAATACGCGGAACGGCAAACGCCAGACTTCGCCACCCCCGCGCCACGCCCATGCTCTTGCCAGACGCAGTGTGGTCGGAACCGTCACGGACGCAGTCAATGCTCGACCCACAGGGGTTTCCCCTGCCTTCGGCAGTGGTGTTTCCCCGGCGGGGCGCCGCTCGGGGGAGCGCGCCCCGGTGCGGGAGGCGTCCAGCGGCACGGATGTGATGCGCCACCAGCTACGCACAGCGAATGCTCGACACATGGTGTGAGTGACCACGGTGTTGCCAGGCGTGCAACGGAAAGGAACGAGCGCTCATGCGCGAGATCCTCGGAAGGCGACGCAGGCTCCTGTCCCGGCACGACGGCGGGCGGCCTGAGCTGATCGGCGCGGCCCTGACCTACGCGACGCAATGGCAGTGGCCCGTCCTCCCGGGCGTGGCGGCGGACCCGCAGGCGCGGTCCCGCTGCGGCTGCCCCGATCCCGAGTGCACGGTGCCGGGCGCGCATCCCTTCGACCCCGGTCTGCTGGCCGCCACCACCGATGCCCGCATGGTCCGCTGGTGGTGGTCCAACCGGCCCACCGCGCCGATCGTCCTGGCCACCGGGGGCGCCGCACCGTGCGCGGTCTCGCTGCCCGCCCTGCCGGCCGCGCACGCCCTGGCCGCGCTCGACCGCGCCGGTCTGCGGGTCGGCCCGGTCGTCGCCTCGCCCACGCGCTGGTCGGTGCTGGTGCGGCCGTACTCCATGGAGCAGCTGGGCGAGCTGCTCTACGCCAAGGACTTCGTCCCCGGCTCCCTGCGCTTCCACGGCGAGGGCGGCTACCTCGCGCTGCCGCCGTCCGACACCGGCGGCGGCGCCGTCCGCTGGGAGCGGGCGCCGCTGCCCGGTTCCGCCTCGCCCTGGGTGCCCGACGTGGAGGCCGTCGTGGACGCGGCCGTGGACGCCCTCACTCGTACGGGTGTGAGCGCGCCCGAGTTGTAGGGGCGCCCGGCGCGCACCGAGGGCGGGCCCGGTCTTCGTCGTTATCGTCCGGACCATGCCGCTTCATGCTGGGGAGCACCGGGCCGTCGCGCCGAGCCGTCCCGGACCGCACCGCGCCGGACCGGACCGTGGTGGGCCCGGCCCTGGTGGGCCGGACCGCCGGCGGTTCCGTCTGTACGGGCTCGTCGCCGTCGTGGTCTGCGCGGTGGTGCTGCCGTTCGCCGTGGCGTCCGCCGGACCGTCGCGCGAGACCGGACCGGAGGCTCCCGCGGCCGTCCGGATCCTCGCGCCGGGCGGAGACGCCAAGGCGTCCGCCGACGGTGCCGACCTGGCTCCGGCGCCGTCCGGGACCGCTCCCGCCCGGTCGCCGCTGCCGCCCGGACCGGCCACGGCCGTGCGCTGCGGACCCGAACTCACCTCGCCCGAGGGCGTCGAGGCGCAGACCTGCGTCCTCGCCCAGGGGCCTGAGACGTGGGCGCGGACCTACTACCGCAACGCCACCGGTGACCGGCTCGAAGCCGTACTGAGCCTCATGGAGGCCGACGGGCGCAGCCTGCGCATGCGGTGCGCCGTGAGCGCCGAGGATGCGCCCGGCACCTGCGAGACACCGCGGCAGCGCACCCGGCACGGATTGGCCGGATACACCGCCGTCGCGGAGTTCGCGGGCCGGGCCGGGTACGGGCCGCTGCTGCTGCGCACCGGCAGCAACCGGGATGCCGGACACGGCGAGGAGGGCGGGCCCGGGGCGGGAGCCGGGGGTGACGCGGATGGCGGATTCGTCGGCCGCGCCGATCGAGAGGGCAGCAACTCACCAGCGGAAACGGGGAGTTGACGGCCGGTCGCGGTGCGTGCGCGGCCGGGGGCATGGAAAGACCCGGTTGCTGGCGACGGGGGATGCACCAGCAACCGGGCTACTCGAACGGTAACAAGAGATCGGCGGTTAGCAAATTCGATCTCCTGTTTTCCGGTCACCGATTGGCTTGTCCGCGCCGTGAGTTGTGATCGGAGTCACCCGCGGGGCGGCGGGTGCTCCGGCTGACCGGTCGGTCAGCCGGGCCGGCCCGTGTCCCGCGGGGCGTCAGCTGAGCGTGACCTGTCGGTTGGTCAGGCCGCCCCGGGCCCGGCGCTCGTCGTGGGTGAGCGGCGCGTCGGAGGCCAGGGCCTCGGCGAGCCGCTCGCCGAACTCGGCGGCCGGCTTCTCGACGTCCTCCGCGGTGACCTCGCTCGGCAGGTCCCACACCGGAACGGTGAGCCCGTGGGCGCGGAAGGAACCGACGAGGCGCGTGCCCTCGCCGAGAGAGGACCGCCCGGCCGCGTGCAGCCGCGCCAGGGCGTCCAGGAGGCGCTCCTCCTCGTCCGGCATGACCCAGCGCAGGTGGTTCTTCTCCGGCGTCTCGCACCAGTAGGCGGCGTCCACGCTCCGCAGGCGCACGGTCGGGATGGCCGCGGCGTTGGCCCGCTCCAGGGAGGCGGTCACCTCCGGCGTGGCGTTCTCCGGGTCCGGCACCCAGAACTCGAAGCCCGCGTGCACCTGCGGCTCGAACGCGGCCTCGGGTGCCAGCAGGTCCTGCAGCCGGGGACCCTCGGCCGGCGCGCGGCGCCCCTGCACCGGGGTACCGGGCGCGGCGGTGAGCGCCTGCTGGAGGGTGTCGGCGAGGTCGCGGCTGATGTCGCCGGACGCCGTGTCGTTCTGCAGGCCGAGGAGGACCGAGCCGTCGTCGCGGCGCAGGGCGGGCCAGGCCATCGGCAGCACGGTGGCCAGGGTGACGGAGGGGACGCCCTCCGGCAGGCCGTTCCGCAGGGTCAGCTCCACCGTCGCCGCCGGCACCAGCTCGCGCAGCGCCACCCAGTCGCACTCGCCGGCCAGCCCCTCGAAGGGACGGTGGACCAGCTCGGTCGTGGCCTGCGCGGCGGCCCGGCCGTGGCACGCCTTGTACCGGCGGCCGCTGCCGCAGGGGCAGGGTTCGCGGGCGCCGACGACCGGGATCTGCCCGTCGGCACCCGCGGCGCGGGCTCCGCCGCCGGGCTGCGGGCGCTTGGCCTTCGTCTGGGGTCGCTTCTTGGCCATCGTGGGTGTCTCCCGGTAGCGGCTCATCTAGTACGGCGCGAGCCTAGCCGTTCGCGCCGATGCCGACGGGATCCTGTGGACAACGGCCGGGCCGCCGACGGCGGATGGAGGCCGACGGCGGTTGGCGGGCGACGGCGGACGGTGGGCGACGGCGGACGGCGGGCGGCGAACCCTCGCACGGTCGCCGGCCGGCTCAGCCCGCTTCGTCGACGACGTCCGCGAAGTCCAGCCCGGGGATCTCGGAGACGGCCGGCGCCGAGATGCGGGTGGCGAAGTCGTCGCGCCGGTGCCCGGCGTCCGGGTCGTGCACGTCGTCGTGGACGACGACCCAGACCGTGACCTCACCGCGCGCGTCGTCCCGTACACCCCAGTCGTCGGCGAGCGCGGTGATGATGTTCAGCCCGCGGCCGCCGTGCGCCGTGACCGACGGGGTCGCCGGGGTGGGGCGGGTCGGCCCGCCGCCGTCCGTGACCTCCACGACGAGCCGGCCGGCCGGATCGACCCGCCAGGCCGCACGCACGTCGCCGTCCCCGGCCAGCGCGTCGCCCAGGGGGCGGCCGTGCTTGCACGCGTTGCTCAAGAGTTCGGAAAGGACCAGAACTGCGTCGTCGATGACCGGTTCCGCCACACCGCCGCCGCGCAACTGCTCGCGCATGCGGTGCCTCGCTCGCCCCACGCCCGCAGGGCCATGGGGAACGGCCATGCTCGACGACGTGGGCACTTCCTGTGCCACCACCAACGCCACCCCCGAGACCTCCTTCGCCCCACGCCACGGTGTGGATGCCCCTCCGGCCTGAACCGGAAACCGGACCGTCGCCGCCCAGTGACGCATTCGACACGGTCGAACACGCAGCGAACGCGCCGGAGCACTCCCCGTAGTCACGTGGCTGGATTTCGTCGGTGTGGCCGAGACCGGAGAATGCGGCAGACGGGCCGCCGGGTCAAGGCCTGCGGACGAATCGCCTTGCCTGTCAGCGCCCGAGGTGGTCCAGCACCGCACGCGGCCGGTTGGTGATGACGGCGTCCACGCCCAGGTCGGCGCAGAGATCCACGTCGTCGGTGTCGTTCACGGTCCAGACGTGCACCTGGTGACCGGCGCGCTTCAGCCGCTCGATGTAGGCGGGGTGGTTGCGCACGATCCGGATCGAGGGGCCCGCGATCCGGACACCCGCGGGCAGCCGCCCGTCGCGCAGCCGGGGTGAGACGAACTGCATCAGGTACACCGTCGGGAGCGTCGGCGAGGCGGCCCGCACCCGGTGCAGCGAGCGGGCCGAGAAGCTCATCACACGCACCGGGGACTCGGCGGCCGAGGCCGGGGCGTCGAGCCCGAACCGCTTGAGGAGCAGCAGCAGCCGCTCCTCCACCTGCCCCGCCCAGCGGGTGGGGTGCTTGGTCTCGATCGCCAGCTCCACCCGCCGTCCGGCGTCGGCCACCAGCTGGAGCAGCCGTTCCAGGGTCAGGACGGAGGTCTCCTCCCGGTCCTCGGGCCGGTGCTCCCAGTCCGGCTGCTCGTCGCGGGTACGCCAGAACTCGCGGGTCCGGCGGGCTCCGAAGTCCAGCTCGGCCAGGTCGGCCAGCTCCAGGGCGGACACCGCGCCCCGGCCGTTCGACGTGCGGTTGACCCGCCAGTCGTGCACGCAGACGAGGTGACCGTCCGCCGTCAGGCGCACGTCGCACTCCAGGGCGTCCGCCCCGTCCTCGATCGCCTTCCGGTACGCGGCCAGGGTGTGCTCGGGGGCCTCCTCGGAGGCTCCGCGGTGGGCGACGACCTGGATCCGGTGCTGCCGTGCGTGGGTCACCGCGTCATGGTGCCACCGCGCGCGGGTAGACGTGCCATCGGGTCGCTTCGTCCATGCGTCCGTTTAGTCTTGGACATCCCATGTAAGGAACGGTCCGGGACCCACAGCAACCGCTTATGGTGCCCTGACGGCCCGTGGGAAAAGCTGATGGCATACAAACAGGCCAGCACACCCGCATCGCGCCGGACCGTGGACCACCGCGTGAGCGCGGCTGAGCGCGATCCGGGTGACCGACACACCGCCGTGGAACGAGGAGAGAAGCTGTGAGCACCGAGAACGAGGGCACCGCGGTACCCCCGGCCCCGTCCGCACCACCCGTGCCGGTGGACGCTCCCGCTGCCTCCGCCCAGCCGCCCGCGCCGCACCAGCCCCCCGCGCAGCAGGCCTCGGCCCCCACCCCGCAGGACCCGGCCGCCACACCGCCCGCCCCGACGCCGACCGGGGCACCGCCCCACGGCCACACGCCCCCCGACGCCTCCTGGCCTCCGCCCCCGCCGCCCGGTACACCGGCGTACGGAGGCGGCGGCAGCGGTGCCGGTGCCGGCGGCGGTGGCGGCTTCGGCGAAGGCCCCGGCGGCGGGGCGGGAGGCGGCGGCTGGGGTGCCTCGTACCAGCAGCCCCCCGCGTCCGGTTCGGGCCGCGGACGCGGCGGTGTGCTCGCCGGGGTCCTGATCGCGGCGCTGGTCGCGGGTGGTCTGGGCGGCGGTCTCGGCTACACCCTGGCCAAGAACAACGACGGCGGCGGCTCCACCACGGTCTCCGCCTCCGACACCGGCGGCTCCGTCAAGCGCGAGGCGGGCACGGTGGCCGGCGTGGCGGGCAAGGCGCTGCCCAGCACGGTCACCATCCAGGCCGAGGGGAGCAACGGCGAGGGCGGCACCGGCACCGGCTTCGTCTTCGACAAGGAAGGCCACATCGTCACCAACAACCATGTGGTGGCGGAGGCGGTGGACGGCGGCAAGCTCAGCGCGGTCTTCCCCGACGGCAAGAAGTACGACGCCGAGGTGGTCGGCAACGCGCAGGGCTACGACGTCGCGGTCATCAAGCTGGAGAACGCCCCGTCCGACCTGAACCCGCTCCCCCTCGGCGACTCGGACAAGGTGGCCGTGGGCGACTCCACGATCGCCATCGGCGCCCCCTTCGGCCTGTCCAACACCGTCACCACGGGCATCATCAGCGCCAAGAACCGTCCCGTGGCCTCCAGCGACGGCGCCGCGGACAGCAAGGCGTCCTACATGAGCGCCCTCCAGACCGACGCGTCGATCAACCCGGGCAACTCCGGCGGCCCGCTGCTCGACGCCCAGGGCAACGTCATCGGCATCAACTCCGCGATCCAGTCCACGAGCAACGGCGGCTTCGGCACCGGCCAGTCCGGATCCATCGGCCTGGGCTTCGCGATCCCGGTCAACCAGGCGAAGTTCGTCGCCCAGCAGCTGATCAAGTCGGGCAAGCCGGTCTACGCGAAGATCGGCGCCTCGGTCTCCCTGGAGGAGACGACGAACGGCGCGAAGCTCACCGAGCAGGGCGTGGGCGGCTCCGCCCCCGTCGAGAAGGGCGGCCCCGCGGCCGACGCCGGCCTCAAGCCCGGCGACGTGATCACCAAGCTGGACGACCGGGTGATCGACAGCGGCCCGACCCTGATCGGCGAGATCTGGACCCACAAGCCCGGCGACAAGGTCACGGTCACCTACGAACGCGACGGCAAGCAGCGCACCACCGAAGTCACCCTCGGCTCCAAGCTGGGCGACGACTGACCCACACCCCCACACCGACCCGCTACCCTGGTCCCGCGCCACAGATCACGACCGGCGCGGGGTGGGTTGCCCGAGCGGCCTAAGGGAACGGTCTTGAAAACCGTCGTGGCAGCGATGTCACCGTGGGTTCAAATCCCACACCCACCGCAGTGAGTTACGGCCCCTGACCAGGTTCTACGGTCGGGGGTCGTCCTCGTGGAGGGCTGAGCCGTCGTCGGGTGGCCGAGGGGCGGTTCGGTGGGCGGTGCGGCGGCGTTGGCGGGCCGTCGTCGTGAACCATCCGGCGGACATTGCCGTGCCCGCGATGCCGGCCGCGGTCAGGAGGCCCAGGGCCGGGATCACGTCGTCGCCCGTCGGGTACTTCTGGCCGCACAGTCGGACGGTTCCTGGGTCCGTGGCGGCGGTTTCCAGGCAGACCGCGGTGCCCCGCTCGGGGGGTTCGGGGCCTGCGTTTCCTGCTACGGGAAGGTCGTCCGTGGTGAAGCGGTGGCCGTCGACGCGGTAGGACACGTGGACCTTGGTCCCGCCCTTGACCTGCACCACCCTGTCGACGACTCCGCGGATGCGTAAAGGAGACGCGTCGATCCGTCTGGCGTCCGCCATCTGTACGGCGACCGTGCAGCCTGCGGCCGATGCGACCACGAGGCACACCGCTGCCACGGCGACCGGTCCCCATTTGTCCCGTCCCCGGGTCCCCCGCCCCATGGCGTCAGTCTCCCACCTCGACGTCCCGGGCCAGCCCGGCCCAGTCGAGGTGGTGCAGGGCCGGGGGTGGGGTGTCGGGGTCCGGGAGGGGCGGGGTGGGCTGGAACCAGATGACCGTGAGGGTGGAGTGGTAGCGGAGGGGGTCCCGGGACGGGTTCAGGGGCCGGGAGGAGAGGCGGGCCGCGCAGGCCACGCGGGGGAGGATCTCGACGGGGCCCTGGGCGCCCGCGTACTGGTCGGGGTAGTCGCGGGGCGGCGGGACCAGGTGGACGGGGGTCGCGGGGGACATGCGCTCGGCGGTGTGCCGGAGGGTCCGGATGCGGAGGTCGTTGACGGGGCGGCACGGGTAGCCGTCCAGCCGGGTGCCGTAGGTGGGGGTGAGGTGCAGTTCGGCCAGGTCGACGGTGCGGCCGCAGGTCAGGACGACTCTGGCCAGGGACATGGCCGGCACTCCGGGGCGGTTGTGCATCGGGGTCTTTCGGTTCGTGCCGGGTGGGGCGGTGGGGACGGCCGGTGGGGTGGCGGGGGCGGGCGGTGGGTCAGGGGTGGTGGCCGGTCATGCGGGCCGCCGAGGCGATGGTCGTGCGGGCCTCGCGTTCGGTGAGGCCGGTTGCCCGGGCGGCGTCCAGGAGGGGGTCGAGGAGGGCCGGGCCGATGCCGTTCTCGTAGGCGCGGCAGGCCGCCCAGAAGAGGCGGGTGTTGCGCTGGCCCTCGTGGGCGGCGAGGACGAAGTGGACGAGGCCGCGGCCGTCGTGGGCGTCGGGGGTGCCGTGCGGGGCGCGGGGGGAGCGGGGCGGGGGGAGCAGGAGGCGCAGGAATGCGGGTGGGCAGGGGGCGGGCGGCAGGTGGGACGTGCCGGGCGCGGTCGTGTAGACGCCGTGGCGGGTGCGGGAGCCGGGGCCGACCAGGTAGCCGCCGGCGCCCCGGATGTCGATGCCCGGCGCGAGGCGGCCCGCGGAGTTGGGGACCACGGCCTCGGGCGGGCCGGTGAGCCAGAGGTGGCGGCCTCCGCTGGGGGTCAGGACGACGACCGTGGGCGGGATCGTGAACAGGTGGCGCAGGGCCAGTTCGCGCAGGGCGGCCGAGGAGTCGGTCTCCGACTTGGTGTCCAGGTCGACGCCGACGAGGTGGTGCGGGGCCAGGCCGCAGGCGATGCCGTAGCCCGTGGCCCAGGGTGCGGCGGCGAACAGCTCGCGGATGCGGGCCGGGTCGGTGGAGGCGTCGTGGACGCCGTGCCCGAAGCGGCCGCACTCGCCGTGGCAGGAGGACTGGTCCGGCGCCGGGCCGGCGCGGTGCGGGGAGCGCAGGGCCGGGAGCTTCGTCCGGGACAGGGGGATCACGGCCAGTCCGCGTTCCGCGGCTGACAGGGCGTGTGCGAGGGCCAGCGTCGTGGCCTGCCGGTCGGTGGTGGCCATGCATCCATGGTCGTACGTATGTTCGAGAAAGGGAAGGGTGGGGGAGTGTGACGCGCCGGGGATGTGGGCCGACTTCGCGGATGTGACGGAACGCTTCGTCCGTTGTGCGGCTTGGGGCGGGAGTGTCCGGGCTGCCCCGTGCTGGGCGGTGAAGGTGAGCAAAGGGGTTTATCGACTTGTCCTCACGCTTGAGGGCGAATCAGGGCTTCCGGGGTGGTTCGCCGGGGATCCGGTGGGCAACTCTGATCACGCGACGTCGTGCACAGCGTCGAGGCGGTCGGCCAACTGCCTTGGCAATAGCCCAAGTTCAGAGAGCTTCACGCACCTTCACGCAGCTTCACGCAGGTCCAGTTCTGGAGGAACAAACATGGCAAGCATCCGTACCGCCCGTGTCGTCGCCGCCGTCGCCGCCCTTCCGCTCGCAGCCGCGCTCCTCGGCGGTGTGGCGACGGCGGACAACGGTGCCTTCGCGGACGACGGATCGAGCGCGACCGCCGCCAGCGCCAACGCCGGCATCCTCGGCAGCGGTGTCGGTGGCAGCAACAACGGCAACTCGTCCACGACGCAGCAGCAGGCCGTCGGCTCGGGCGCGTCGAACCAGAGCAACACCGCGCAGGTCGACGGCTCGGCGTTCACGGCGATCAACCAGGGCAACGAGAACGTCGCCGTCAGCTTCTCCCCGCTGTGGTGGTGAGCTGAGGGGGCCGGCGCGGGCGCGCTGCCGCGTCGGCCCCCGGTGATCGCGGGTGTGCTTCAAGGGGTCGCAGTGCGTCTGGGCGGCGGTGCTTCGGTGCCGCCGCCCAGACGTTTCCGGCGGCGCGTCGGTGTCGCCGCCCAGACGTTTCCGGCGGTGCTCGGGTGTCGCCGCCCAGACCCTTCAGCTGTGCTCGGGTGCCGCCGCCCAGACGCTTCGGCTGTGCTTCGGTGTCGCCGCCCATTCGTTTCGCCGAGAGCGGGCCCGCGGAGGACGCGGCCGCTCCGCTGCAGAGGCCCCTAGGGTGAACCCGCAGTGGCCCTCCACCCCTCGTCCACCTACAGGAGGTGCAGCGGGCCCCACCCCTACAACCTGAGGCGGAGTCCGCTTCGGGACCTGCGGCCGATCCGCCGGACACCCCCTCGCTCCTAGCGTTGAGCCATGACCACACCCGTCTGCACCAGCGCTTCCGAAGCCGCCACAGCCACGGCGCCAGCAAGGGCGCAGACCTTCCCGTACCCGTCGTTCTCGTCGTACGTGAAGGCCCGCCAGCCGGTGCTGCTGCGTACCGCCCGGTCGCTCACCGCGAACCCGAGCGACGCGGAGGACCTGCTGCAGACCGCGCTGACCAAGACCTACGTCGCCTGGGAGCGCATCGAGGACCACCGCGCCCTGGACGGCTACGTGCGCCGCGCCCTGCTGAACACCCGGACCTCGCAGTGGCGCAAGCGCAAGGTCGACGAGTTCGCCTGCGAGGAGCTGCCCGAGCCGGAGCCCCTGCCGGCCGGCGACGACCCGGCGGAGCGGCAGGCGCTGCACGACGCGATGTGGCGGGCGATCATGAAGCTGCCCGCCCGGCAGCGTGCGATGGTCGTCCTCAGGTACTACGAGGACCTCAGCGAGGCCCAGACGGCCGAAGTGCTCGGGGTTTCCGTGGGCACCGTGAAGTCCGCCGTCTCCCGGGCGCTCGGCAAGCTCCGCGAGGACCCTGAGCTGGGGATTGTCCGCAGCTGACGGCAGAAAGGGCCTTCGGGCCGTGAGCCGTCCGGGCTCCCGGCGGGGCAGCCCGCACTGATCGATCACCCGGGAGTAGTGACATACCGCGCGGTATGTGCGCAGAATCAGCGCAACCCTTACCGCCGCGTAGGCAATGTCGCCCCGGGAGGACACCGTGCTGAGCACGATGCAGGACGTACCGCTGCTGATATCGAGGATCCTGACCCACGGGTCGACGATCCACGGCAGCTCGCAGGTGACCACCTGGACCGGTGAGGACGAGCCGCACCGCCGCTCCTTCGCCGAGATCGGCGCCCGCGCCGCCCAGCTCGCGCACGCCCTGCGCGAGGACCTCGCGGTCGGCGACGACGAACGGGTCGCGACGCTCGCCTGGAACAACGCGGAGCATGTCGAGGCCTACTTCGCGATCCCCTCCATGGGCGCGGTCCTCCACACCCTCAATCTGCGCCTCCCGCCCGAGCAGCTGGCCTGGATCGTGAACCACGCGGCCGACCGCGTCGTGATCGCCAACGGTTCCCTGCTGCCGCTGCTCGCCCCGCTGCTCCCGCACCTGAAGACGGTCGAGCACGTCGTCGTCACCGGCCCCGGCGACCGCTCCCTGCTGGAGGGGGCCTCCGCCCATGTGCACGAGTACGAGGACCTGATCGCGGGGAAGCCGGCCACCTACGACTGGCCCGAGCTGGACGAGCGGGCGGCCGCCGCCATGTGCTACACCTCCGGCACCACCGGCGACCCCAAGGGCGTGGTCTACAGCCACCGCTCCATCTACCTGCACTCCATGCAGGTCAACATGGCCCAGTCGATGGGCCTGACCGACGAGGACACCTCGCTGGTCGTGGTCCCGCAGTTCCACGTCAACGCCTGGGGACTGCCGCACGCCACCTTCATGACCGGCGTGAACATGCTGATGCCGGACCGCTTCCTCCAGCCCGCCCCGCTCGCCGCGATGATCGAGAGCGAGCGGCCGACGCACGCCGCCGCGGTCCCCACCATCTGGCAGGGTCTCCTCGCGGAACTGACGGCCAAGCCCCGGGACGTCTCCTCCCTCACCCAGGTCACCATCGGCGGCTCCGCCTGTCCCCCCTCCCTGATGGAGGCCTTCGACTCGCTCGGCATGCGGGTCTGCCACGCCTGGGGCATGACGGAGACCTCCCCGCTCGGCACCGTCGCCCGGCCGCCGGCCCACGCGATCGGTACGGCCGAGGAGTTCGCGTACCGGCTCACCCAGGGCCGTTTCCCGGCCGGCGTCGAGGCCCGCCTCACCGGCCCCGGCGGCGAGCGGCTGCCCTGGGACGGCGAGTCCGCCGGGGAGCTGGAGGTGCGCGGCAACTGGATCGCCGGCGCCTACTACAACGGGCCGGGAGCCGATCCGCTGCGCCCCGACGACAAGTTCAGCGAGGACGGCTGGCTGAAGACGGGCGACGTCGGCACCATCTCCCCGGACGGCTTCCTCACCCTCACCGACCGGGCCAAGGACGTCATCAAGTCCGGCGGCGAGTGGATCTCCTCCGTCGAGCTGGAGAACGCCCTGATGTCCCACCCGGAGGTCGCCGAGGCCGCCGTCGTCGCCGTCCCCGACGACAAGTGGGGCGAGCGTCCGCTGGCCACCGTCGTCCTCAAGGAGGGCGCGAGCGTCGGCTTCGAGGAGCTGCGCGCCTTCCTCGCCGAGGACGGCAAGATCGCCAAGTGGCAGCTGCCGGAGCGCTGGACGGTGATCGAGACGGTGCCGAAGACGAGCGTCGGCAAGTTCGACAAGAAGGTGCTGCGCAGGCAGTACGCCGAGGGCGGGCTGGACGTCACCCGCCTCTGACCGAGTCCGGCCGGGGAGGCGGACCGACGGTGCGGGACCGTACCCGTACCGTCGGCCGTCGGCGTCCGGGACGCCTGGGACGCCTGGGCGTCAGTTGGTCCCGATCCGGGACAGCAGCTCGACGATCCGGCCCTGCACCTCGCCGCTGGTGGAGCGCTCGGCCAGGAACAGCACGGTCTCGCCCGAGGCCAGCCGCGGCAGGTCGGCCTGGTCGACGGCGGCGGTGTAGACGACCAGCGGGGTGCGGTTGAGCTGCCCGTTCGCGCGCAGCCAGCCGACGATCCCGGCGGAGCCCTCCTGGCGCCGCTGCACCTGCATCAGGTCCATCACCACCAGGTTCGGCCGGAACTGCCCGGCCAGCGCCACCGCGTCGGCGTCGCTCGCCGCCCGCGCCACCTGCATCCCGCGCCGCTCCAGCGTCGAGGTCAGCGCCAGCGCGATCTCCGCGTGCTCCTCGATCAGCAGGACGCGCGGCGGGTGCTGCTCGGTGTCCCGGGGCGCGAGGGCCTTCAGCAGTACGGCCGGATCGGCGCCGTAGGCGGCGTCCCGCGAGGCCTGTCCGAGGCCGGCCGTGACCAGCACCGGCACCTCGGCGGCCACCGCGGCCTGCCGCAGCGACTGGAGCGCGGTACGGGTGATCGGCCCGGTCAGCGGGTCCACGAACAGCGCGGCCGGGAACGCCGCGATCTGCGCGTCGACCTCCTCGCGCGAGTGCACGATCACCGGACGGTAGCCGCGGTCGCTGAGCGCCTGCTGCGTGGAGACGTCCGGGGCGGGCCACACCAGCAGCCGGCGCGGGTTGTCCAGCGGCTCCGGCGGCAGTTCGTCGTCCATCGGCTGCGGACGCGGCGGATCCGCCACCTCCACGGCACCGCCGGGCCCGTCCAGCGGCTCGGGCCCCTCGGCGGCGTCCTTGTCGGGCGCCCCTATGGCGTACGAGCGTCCGGCGCCCTCGGAGGCGGGAGCGAGCCGCTGCTGTCCGCCGCCCAGGGAGGGCTGCTCCTGACCCTGCGGCTGCGGCTGCGGCTGCGGCTGCTGCTTCGGCTGCGGGGCGGCGGCCGGCTGCTCGGTCGCCGGGTGCGGGCGGGCCGGCTGGTCCCCGCGCGGGTCGGGCGGCGTACCCAGCTTGCGGCGCCGCCCGGAGGTGGCCGCCTGGGGCGGTGCGGGGGTCGCCGACGGCTGCTGCACCTGCACCGCCTGCCGGTTGAACGGCACGCCCTGGCCGAGCGTCCGGACGCTGATCGAACGCCCCTGGGTCGCGTTCGGGTCGGCGGGCGCGGACGCCTCGGCCGGCAGCGGCTGGGCGGCGCGGGGCGCGGGCGCGTTCTCGGGCGGCAGCGGGGTGCCCTGGCTCGGCGTGGAGTGGGGGACGCCCCGCGGGGGCGTCGAGGCCGGGCCGGGAGCACCGGCGCCCTCGCCCTGGGGCGGGGTGGCGGGCCAGGGCTGCGGGGCCTCGGGCGCGGCCGGGACACCGGGTACGGCCTGCGCGGGCGGCGTGGCCTGCGCCTGTCCGCCCTGCGGCGGGGCCTCCTCCGCGGCCCGTGCGGCCCCGGCCCGGCGGCGCCGTCCCGTGGGCGCCTCGGCCGGGTGCGGCTGCGGCGGCGTGTGGTCCTCGGCCTGGTCGTGCGGTACGGCGTCGTGGCGGCCCTCGTCGACCGGGGCGTCGCCGAGGGCGGCCGGGCCGGGCAGCGGGGCGGCCTGGGGCTGCGCCGCGGCCTGCGCCTGAGCCTGGGACGGTGCCGCGGCCTGCGCCTGCGCCTGCGCCTGCGCCTGCGCCTGCGGTTGGGCCGGGCTCGGTGCGGGTGCCTGGGCCCGCGCGGGGACCGGGCCCCGGGCGTGGGCGGCCGCCGGAGCACTCTGCGCCGGGACCTGGCCCGCCACCGTGCCGTCGGCCGGGCGGTCCGCGTCGGCGGGCGGCAGCGCGAACACCTGGCGCGGCGCCGCCTCCTGCGCGGCGGCCCGCTCGTTCGCGGAGGCCAGGGCGCGGCGGCGGCGCCCCGTGGGCCGGTCGGCGTCCGGCGGGTCGGACTCCCCGGCCTGCGCGGGCAGCGCCGGCGGCAGCGCCTGCTGCTCGGCGCCGTCCTGCCGGGCGAGGCCCCCGGCGGGCGCGGGCACACCCTGCGGCGGTACGGCGGTGCCGCCCAGGCCGGTGTTGGAGGCCGCGGACCCGCCCCGGTTCTCGCCGGCCATGACGACGGCGCCCTCGGCCACCCCGGCCCGCGCTCCCGGCGGCAGCTCCGCGGCACCGGCACCCGCGTCCTCGGCGGGCCGGCCGCGCCGGCGCCCCGTACCGCCGGACCCCTCGCCCGACCCTGCCTGCGCGGGCACCGCGAGCGCCGCCGGGGACTGGGCGCCCGGCGCCTGGGCGGCGTACGCCTGCCCGGCCTGCTGCGGTGCGCCCTGCTGCGGTGCACCCTGCTCCAACGCGGCCTGTTCCTGCGGCTGGGCCGCGCGCCGCCTGCGTCGCCCGGTGGGCGCGGTGCCCTCGGTCGCGGGCGGGCCCTGCTCCTCGCCGCCCCCGGACTCGCTCTCCAGGAACGCGTCGACGGAGGACGCCGCGCGCCGGGCCCGGCGCCGCCCGCCCCCGGCGGCCGGCTCACGGACGGCGAGCGCGTTGTCGGCACCCGCGGCACCCACGGCCCCGGCGTCCTCGCCGCCCGCCCCGACCGGATCCGGCACCGGTACCGGCGCCGGAACGGCCCCGGCGCCGCCGCCGATCGGCACCTCCAGCACGTAGGCGCTGCCGCTCATGCCCGGCACCTCGTGCGTCTGGAGCACGCCGCCGTGCGCCCGCACGATCCCGCGCACGATCGGCTCGTGCACCGGGTCTCCCCCGGCGTACGGCCCGCGCACCTCGATGCGGACGACCGAACCGCGCTGCGCCGCCGCGACCACGACCGTGTTGTCCAGGTAGCCGCCGGTCGCCGACACGGGCGAGTTGCCGGTGGCGTCGACGCCCGCGACGTCCGCGACGAGGTGGGCCAGCGCGGTCGCCAGCAGCCGGACGTCGACCTCGGCCTCGATGGGCGGCGCGTGCACCGCGAACTGCACCCGCCCGGGACCGATCAGCTCCACGGCACCGTCGACACCGGCGGCGACGACGGCGTCGAGCATCACCTTGGTGCGGACGACCTGTTCGCCGCCGACGTCGAGGCGCTGGTAGCCGAGGACGTTGTCGATGAGCGTGGTGATGCGGGAGTAGCCGGCCGAGAGGTGGTGCAGCACCTGGTTCGCCTCGGGCCACAGCTGCCCCGCGTCGTCGGAGGCCAGCGCGGCCAGCTCCCGGCGCAGCTCGTCCAGCGGGCCGCGCAGGGAGCCGCCGAGGAGGGTGAGCAGCTGCTCGTGCCGGGCGGCGATCGCCTCGTACCGGTCCTTCTCCCGCTCGCCCAGCGCGGCGTAGCGGTCGGCGTGCACGGCGGTCTCCTCCGCGTGCTTCTCGCGCAGCTCCTCCAGCTCGGCGGCGTGCTCCCGGCGCAGCGCGGTCAGCTCGGCGGCGTGCTCCTCGGCGAGCCGCTCCAGCTCCTCGGCGTGCCGCTGCTCCGCCTCCTCGTGCTCCTGGACGAGCGCGTCGTACGGACGCCGGTCGGTGAAGGTCATCACGGCGCCGACCAGCTGGTCGCCGTCGCGCACGGGCGCGGTCGTCAGGTCGACCGGCAGCTGGTCGCCGTTCTTGGCGAACACCACCTGCCCGCGCACCCGGTGCTTGCGCCCGGAGCGCAGGGTGTCGGCCAGCGGCGACTCGTCGTACGGGAAGGGCGAGCCGTCGGCCCGCGAGTGCAGGACGAGGGTGTGCAGCTCGCGGCCGCCGAGTTCACCGGCGCGGTAGCCCAGTATCTGGGCGGCGGCCGGGTTGACGAGGACGATGCGGCCGTCGGTGTCGGTGCCCACGACGCCCTCGGAGGCGGCCCGCAGGATCATCTCGGTCTGGCGCTGCGAACGGGCCAGTTCGGCCTCGGTGTCGACGGTGCCGGAGAGGTCGCGGACGACGAGCATCAGCAGTTCGTCGCCGGTGTAGCCGTAGGTGTCGTAGGCCTGCTGGCCGGTCTCCAGGTTGGCGCTGGTGACCTCGACGGGGAACTCCGAGCCGTCGGTGCGCCGCGCCGTCATCCGGGTGGGCTTGGTCCGCGCCCGGGGGTCGACGTGGTCGGGGCGCCGCATGGAGCCGGGGATGAGGCGCGAGTCGAACTGCGGGAGCAGGTCCAGCAGTCCGCGGCCCACCAGCGCGGTGCCCGGAGTCTCGAAGGCCTCCAGGGCGATGGTGTTCGCGTTGACCACGGTGCCGTTGGCGTTGACCAGGACCAACGCGTCGGGCAGCGCGTCCAGTATGGCTGCGAGGCGAGCAGCGCCTCGGGATGGCCTGCTGCTCACGAGACGCTTCCCTCCTGTTACCGCACTTGCCGACCGCCTGGGCCATCTTGCCAACCGGCCCCCAGGGTGTCACGCGAGGGAGTCTAAGGGTTGGGCCCCGGCGGGCGGCGTGGGATGCGACGGAGGTCGCACGAGGAAGTGACGTAGAACGTGTGAGCGGCGCCCGCCGGGCGCCCGCCCGGCACCTCGCCCCGCGCCCTCTACGACCGTCCCCGCGCCCCCACCTCGGGCAGCAGCGGCACCATGCGGTCCCAGCGGGAGATCTCGCAGCCGTCGCGCCGGTCGTACGTCACGTCGACCGGGCGTCCGGCCCAGACGCCGGTGACGTGCGCGGTGGCCGGGCCGCCGTACTGCATGGTGCAGACGCTGCCCTCCGGGACCGGGGCGAAGGCGTCCTGCCCCCACCGGGTGTCGCGCTCGACGGCGGCGCAGGCGCCCTCGGGGTCGGGGTGGGTGCCCCCGCCCGGGTTGCAGTACAGCTCGAACGTCCCGTCGGCGCCCGCGCCGGCGTCCCGGACGGTGACGGTCAGGTGATCACCCGCCGGGACCGAAACGGTACTGGCACCGGCACCGGCACCGGCACCGGTGGCCGCGGCCGGGTGGGCCGCGGAGAGGGAGGCGAGGGACGCGAGGGACACGGCGGCAGCGCCGAGGAGGCGGGCGGCGGGGGTGCGGGAGACCTGGAACATGCCCTGCCCAACGCGCGGGCGCGCCGGACGTTGCGCGGCGGGTCCCCGGGGGCCGCCGTAAGGCTTTGCCCCGCGGCCCGCGCGCCTAGTACCGTGGGGGTCGATTGGTGACAGCGCGCTCAACTGTGTCATCATCGGCACGCACCGCTCGCGCTCGCCCGCGAGACGGTGATGTTGTCTGGAGGCGTCGCCTAGTCCGGTCTATGGCGCCGCACTGCTAATGCGGTTTGGGTCTTAAAGCCCATCGAGGGTTCAAATCCCTCCGCCTCCGCACCGATCACCGAAGCCCCGGCCCACTCGGCCGGGGCTTCGCTGTTCGTCCGGCGCCGCGCATCCCGGCCGAGGGCTGTTTTCCCAGCTCACAAGGGGTGGGGCTAACGGATTTCACATGGCGGCGGCAGTCATGTAATGTTCTTCCTGTCGCCGCGAGCGGGCCGGAAGGGCCGGGAGCGGCGGCAAAACTGAAGAAGACAAGCACTCGTAGCTTAACGGATAGAGCATCTGACTACGGATCAGAAGGTTGCAGGTTCGAATCCTGCCGAGTGCACATCTCGCGAAGGCCCCGTCGAAGACCGACGGGGCCTTCGCTGTTTGCCGTCGGCGTGATGGTCATTCACAACTTTGTCTAGGGTGTGCGCATGTTGCGCGTACGCATCTTCTTCATATCCGACCGGCCGAGCCTCGACGGAGGCACCCGGTGAACAAGCCGCTGAGGGCCGTGGCGATCTTCTGCGGGCTGCTGGTGCTCGGTCTGCTGATCCGGGCGAACTGGCTGCAGTACGTCCGGGCCCCGGAGCTCGCCTCCGACGACAAGAACCGGCGCGTCCAGATCGAGCAGTTCGCCACCCCGCGCGGCGACATCGTCGTCGGCGGCCGGGCCGTCACCGGGTCCGCGGAGGTGAAGGGCACCGACCTCAAGTACAAGCGGACCTACCTCGACGGGCCGATGTACGCGCCGGTGACGGGATTCGCGTCGCAGGCCCAGGGCATGACGCTGCTGGAGAAGACCTACGACGGCATCCTCACCGGCAAGGACGACCGGCTGGCCTTCCAGCGGTTCGCCGACGTCGTCAGCGGTGAGGGCCGGCGGGCCGGATCGGTGGTCACCACCATCGATCCGAAGGCGCAGAAGGCCGCCTGGGACGGGCTGACCGACCTCAAGGGCGCCCGCGGTGCCGTGGTCGCGCTGGATCCGCAGACCGGGAAGGTGCTGGCGCTGGTCTCGGCGCCTTCCTACGACCCCTCGAAGTTCGCGGGCAGCACCTTCAAGGAGTCCGACCGCTTCGTGGCGCTGGACAAGCAGAAGAACAAGCCGCTGGCCAACCGCGCGCTGCGCGAGACCTACCCGCCCGGCTCGACCTTCAAGATCCTCACCGCGGCCGCCGCCCTGGAGCACGGGATCGTCTCGGACGTCGACGCCCGCACGGACGCCGCCTCCCCCTACCAGCTGCCGCAGGCCAGCAACAAGATCGGCAGCGAGGCCGGCGACGCGGTCTGCGACAAGGCCTCGATGAAGACCGCCATGCAGTACTCCTGCAACAACGTCTTCCTGGACGCCGCCTCCAAGGTGGGGCAGGACAAGATGCGCGAGACGGCGCAGAAGTTCGGGTTCAACGAGAACGTCTACTCCGAGGAGTTCGGCGACCTGCTCGCCGCCAAGAGCCTCTACCCGGAGGACCTCGACGCCCCGGGCACCGCGCTCACCGGCATGGGCCAGGGCAGCCTGACCAGCACGCCGATGCAGATGGCCATGGTCACCGCCGGGCTCGCCAACGACGGCAAGGTGATGCAGCCGTACATCGTCGACGAGGTCAAGGGACCGGACCTCGGCACGCTGGAGAAGACCGAGCCGAAGGTGATGAGCGAGGCCGTCTCCGCCGAGACCGCGCAGAAGGTCCAGGAGATGATGGAGTTCACCGCCAAGGAGGGCAGCGCCCGCCGCGCCCAGATCGACGGGATCACGGTCGGCGGCAAGACCGGTACCGCGCAGCGCGGTGTGAACGTCAACGACGAGGTGCCGTACGGCTGGTTCGTCTCCTACGGCAAGAAGCAGGACGGGTCCTCCGTGGCGGTCGCCGTCTTCATCGACCCGACCGACATGGACATCTCCCGTGAGGACATCTCCGGTGGCGGTCTGGGCGCGCCGATCGCCAAGAGCGTCATGAAGGCGGTCCTCCAGCAGTGACGCCGGGGGCGGCCGCGGGCCGGGCCTGGGTGGCGTCGTACGCCTCGCGGGCCCGCTCGACCGCCGCCATCCGCCGCTGCGTCCACAGCGCCAGGTCCCTGACCTGCTCGGCGGCCTCGCGGCCGAGGGCGGTCAGGGAGTAGTCGACGCGGGGCGGGATGACGGGCTTGGCGTCCCGGTGGACCAGGCCGTCGCGCTCCAGCGTCCGCAGGGTCTGGGCCAGCATCTTCTCGCTGACGCTGCCGATCTCCCGGCGCAGTTCGCTGAACCGGTAGGGGCGCTCCAGCAGCGCGATCAGGGCCAGGGTGCCCCAGCGGCTGGTGACGTGCTCCATGACCAGGCGCTCGGGGCACAGCGGGTCGATGTCTGCCATGTCCATACGGTACGTCCGGGCGGGGGCCGCCCGGGGACGGGCGAGGGGCGGGGGCGGCGGGCGGTCGCCCCTCCCCCCCGGGGGTTCCCTCCGCAGGTGCCCGTCCGGAGGCGGCTCGGCGCCGGTGAGCGCCGGCCGCCGTGGCTCCGCTCCGGTCACCGGCCGTTGTCAGTGGTGGCCCGTAGTCTCGACGGCGATGGCACAGGCATGGAAGTGCGCGGGGCTGCGCTGGTCGGCCGAGGGCCCGGTGCTGAGGTGGGCCGGGGGGCGGAGTAGTGCCCTGGCACGGGGGAGACGGGTGGCCTTCGCGGTCGCCGAGGGGGGTGTGCGGACATGCGTGGGAGCACGGGGGAACGCGTGCCCGCTCCGGGCCGCCGTGCCGGGACGGAGCACGGGGGCGCGGTGCGAGGAGTGCGCCCGGCTGGACCGGGCGCACTCGGTGGCCGCCGACACGATCGCGGACGATCCGCAGCCCTACCGCGTCTACCTGGCCTGGTTCGGGCCCGGCCTGGTCAAGGTGGGCATCACCGCGCGGGCGCGGGGCGCGGCCCGGCTGCTGGAGCAGGGCGCCGTCTGCTTCAGCTGGCTGGGGTGCGGGCCGCTGATGGCCGCGCGGCGGACCGAGGAGCTGCTGCGCGCGGCGCTCGGCGTCCCGGACCGGATTCCGTACGCCCACAAGCGGGCGGTGCGCGCCGCGCTGCCCGGCGACCAGGCGGAGCGGACGGCCGAGATCGCGGAGCTGCACGCGCGGGCGGTGGCGCTGGGCGGCTGGCCGGAGTCGCTGACGCCCGAGCCGTTCGAGGGTGTGGACCACGCGGACGTCTTCGGGATCGGGGATCCGGACCGCTTCCCGGCCGCCGTGGGAGAGGTGGCCGAGCTGGTGGCGGGCGGGGAGATCGGGGGCGGGCTGGTCGCGGCGGCCGGACCGGACCTGCACCTCGCGACGGAGCGCGGGGTCGTCGTCCTGGACACCCGGCTGATGACGGGCTGGGAGCTGGTCGCCGCCGGCGGAGACCCCTGCGCGGTGCCGGTGCGGGGGTTCCGGGAGGCGGCCGGGGTGCAGGACGGGCTGTTCTGATCGTTCTGAGGCGCCCTGGGGCCGAGCGCGCCGGGGACGACGAGGGCGGCCGGATGCGGGCGGATTGTTGCGAGGCGGCCGGTGTCCCGGGGCGTGCAGGGACAAGGGGTGGCTCTGGAACGCCGCTGATGTGAAGGAGGACCCCGGACGGGGCTGTCCCGGGCCCTCCTTGTGCGGCGGCGCACGGAGGCGTACAGGGGCGAAGGGGCGCGCCAGACCGGCCGGTCCGAGACCCCCTTGTCCCGGGGCGGGCCGGGCGCGATCGTGGCCCCATGAGTGATCACGAGGCCGGGCAGGTCCGGCGGTTCTGGGAGGGGCTCGGACTGCCCGGGCTGGTCGACGTGCACACGCACTTCATGCCCGAGCGGGTCCTGGCCAAGGTCTGGGCCTACTTCGACGACCTCGGCCCGCTGACCGGCGGCTTCGAGTGGCCGATCACCTACCGCCACGAGGAGGACGAACGCGCGGCGCTGCTGCGGGCGTTCGGCGTCCGCGCCTTCACGGCCATGCTGTACCCGCACAAGGCGGGGATGGCCGAGTGGCTGAACGGCTGGGCGCTGGACTTCGCCCGCCGCACGCCCGACTGCCTGCACACCTCCACCCTCTTCCCCGAGCCGGGCGTCGAGACGTACGTCCGCCGGGCCGTCGAGTCGGGGGCGCGCGTCTTCAAGGCGCACGTGCAGGTGGGGGCGTACGACCCGGCCGACGAACTGCTCGACCCGGCCTGGGGCGTGCTGGCCGAGGCGGGCGTCCCGGTCGTCATCCACTGCGGGTCGGGGCCGGCGCCGGGCAAGCACACCGGTCCCGAGCCGATCGCCCGGGTCCTGGCCAGGCACCCCCGGCTGCGGCTGATCGTCGCGCACCTCGGGATGCCCGAGTACGAGGACTTCCTGGACCTCGCCGAGCGGTACGGCGAGGTGCGGCTGGACACGACCATGGCCTTCACCGACTTCAGCGAACGCCTCGCGCCCTTTCCCCGCCGGGCGCTGCCGAGGCTGGCGGACCTCGGCGACCGGATCCTGCTCGGCTCGGACTTCCCCAACATCCCGTACCCCTACCTGCACCAGCTGCTCGCCCTGGAGCGGCTGGACCTGGGGGACGCGTGGCTGCGGGGGGTGTGCCACGACAACGCGGCGCGGCTGTTCGGCCTGGCGGGGGGCTGAGGCACCCCGGGGTTTCTCAGAGAATTCACAGCTTGGGGCAAGGGCGTTCTCAGAGCGCCCCGACATCGTCTCCGGTATGACCACGACCTCGCCCCAGGGGCGCACCGAACTGCTGAGGCCGGACGGGAGCCCCGTCCGGGTGCTTGTGGTGGACGACGAGCAGTCCATCACCGAACTGCTCTCCATGGCCCTGCGCTACGAGGGCTGGCAGATCCGCAGCGCCGGTGACGGCCACGGCGCCGTCCAGTCCGCGCGGGACTTTCGCCCCGACGCCGTCGTCCTGGACATGATGCTGCCCGACATGGACGGGCTGAGCGTGCTCGGGCGGCTGCGCCGCGACCTGCCGGACGTGCCGGTGCTGTTCCTGACCGCCAAGGACGCGGTCGAGGACCGTATCGCCGGGCTCACCGCGGGCGGGGACGACTACGTCACCAAGCCCTTCAGCCTGGAGGAGGTCGTCGCCCGGCTGCGCGGCCTCATCCGGCGCGCGGGCGCCGCCGACCGCCGCTCCGAGTCCGTCCTCGTCGTCGGCGACCTCACCCTGGACGAGGACAGCCACGAGGTCACCCGCGGCGGCGACGGGATCCACCTCACCGCCACCGAGTTCGAGCTGCTGCGCTTCCTGATGCGCAACCCGCGGCGGGTGCTGAGCAAGGCGCAGATCCTGGACCGCGTGTGGTCGTACGACTTCGGCGGTCAGGCCAACGTCGTCGAGCTGTACATCTCCTACCTGCGGCGGAAGATCGACGCCGGGCGCGAGCCCATGATCCACACCAGGCGCGGAGCCGGTTACCTCATCAAGCCCGCCGCGTGAGCGGGTGGCGACGACCGCGGCCGCGGACCCTGCGGACGCGGCTCGTCGTCGCGTCGGTGGCGCTGATCGCCGTGGTCTGCGCGGTGATCGGGACCGTGACGACGCTGGCGCTGCGCTCCCATCTGTACGAGCAGCTGGACGGGCAGGTGGCCGAGGTCGCGATGCGCGTGTCGGGGTTCCGGCCGCCCGGTGAGCCCCGGACCGGCGGGGTCCCGCAGCGGATGGATCTCGCCGAGTTCGTCACCCGCGGACCGCAGCCCCGCGGCACGATCGTCGCCGAGGTGCTCGACGGTGCCGTCGTCGACGCCAAGTACGGCGAGGAGGACGACGGGAGCACCGACCTCAGCGGCCTCACCCCGGTCTCCCTCAGCGGGACGGAGCGGGACGCGATCGCCGCCGTCCCCCGCGACGGGAAGAAGCACACCGTCGAGATCCCCGGCCTCGGCGACTACCGGGTCCAGTACCGCGAGGGCTACTACGCCGCCCTGCCCACCTCCGGCGTCGACGGCACCATCGGCACCCTGGTCCTCGTCGAGGCCAGTGTCACCGCCGCCGGTCTCGTCGCCGCCTCCCTCGCCGGGACCGTCCTCGTCGGCGTCGCCACCCGCCCCCTGCGCCGGGTCGCGTCGACCGCCACCCGGGTCGCCGAACTCCCCCTGCACGCGGGCGAGGTGAACCTCGACGAACGCGTCCCGGAGTCCGAGTGCGACCCGCACACCGAGGTCGGCCGGGTCGGCGCCGCGCTCAACCGGATGCTGGACCACGTGCACGGGGCGCTGCACGCACGGCAGGAGAGCGAGACGCGGGTCCGGCGGTTCGTCGCGGACGCCAGTCACGAGCTGCGCACCCCGCTGTCGTCGATCCGCGGGTATGCCGAACTCACCCGCAGGGGAGGCGAGGAGGTCGGCCCCGACACCCGGCACGCCCTCGGCCGCATCGAGTCCGAGGCCGGGCGGATGACCCTGCTGGTCGAGGACCTGCTGCTGCTGGCCCGCCTGGACGCCGGACGCCCCCTGCGGATCGAGCCGACCGACCTCGTGCCGCTGGTCGTGGACGCGGTCGGCGACGCCCGCGCGGCGGGGCTCGGCCACAACTGGCGGCTCGACCTGCCCGACGTGCCCGCTCCGGTGCCAGCGGACGCCGCCCGCCTCCAGCAGGTGCTGGTCAACCTGCTGGGCAACGCCCGCAGCCACACCCCGCCCGGCACCACCGTCACCGCGCGGGTGCGGGCGGTCGGCGCGTGGCTGTGCGTGGACGTCGAGGACGACGGGCCGGGGATCCCCGCGGAGTTGCTGCCGCACGTCTTCGAGCGGTTCGCGCGGGGCGACTCGGCGCGCTCCCGGGCCACCGGCTCCACGGGGCTCGGGCTCGCCATCGTGCACGCGGTGACGACCGCGCACCGCGGCGACGTGACGGTCTCGTCCGCGCCGGGGCGAACGGTGTTCACGGTGCGCCTGCCCGCCGGTCACGGCCGGCCGGACACGCGCGCGCACTCACAGGCACGCCACAGCCTCACCACACGGGCGCGACAGGGGGGTTGAGAAGAGTCGGTCCCATGCGAACCGACTCTTCTCCCGGCCCCCTGCCGGCGCGGGAGCATCTCCCGGCCACAGGAGCCGGCACGCCCGTCCTGGACGTAGTGGTCCCCGTGTACAACGAGGAGAAGGACCTCGGGCCGTGCGTCCAGCGGCTGCACGAGCACCTCACCCGGACGTTCCCCTACGCCTTCCGCATCACCGTCGCGGACAACGCCTCCACCGACGCCACCGCGCACGTCGCGGCGCGGCTGGCGGCCGACCTCGGGGAGGTCAGGTCCGTCCGGCTGGAGCGCAAGGGCCGGGGCAGGGCCCTGCGGACCGTCTGGTCCGCCTCGGACGCCCCCGTCCTCGCCTACATGGACGTCGACCTGTCCACCGACCTCAACGCCCTGCTGCCGCTGGTGGCGCCGCTGATCTCCGGGCACTCCGACCTCGCGATCGGGTCGCGGCTCGCCCGCAGTTCGCGGGTGGTGCGCGGCGCCAAGCGGGAGTTCGTCTCCCGTACCTACAACCTCATCCTGCGCGGCTCCCTCCAGGCCCGCTTCTCCGACGCCCAGTGCGGCTTCAAGGCGATCCGGCGGGACGTCGCCCAGGTGCTGCTGCCGCTGGTGGAGGACACCGGCTGGTTCTTCGACACCGAGATGCTGGTGCTCGCCGAGCGCGCCGGGTGCCGGATACACGAGGTGCCGGTCGACTGGGTCGACGACCCGCACTCCACGGTGCACATCGTCAGGACCGCCGCCGACGACCTCAAGGGCGTCTGGCGGATCGGCAGGGCGCTGGCCACCGGATCGCTGCCACTGGACCGGCTGGCCCGGCCCTTCGGTGACGACCCGCGCGACCGCGAGCTGACGGACGTACCGCAGGGGCTGGCGCGGCAACTCGTCGGCTTCTGCGTCGTGGGCGTCCTGTCGACCCTCTGCTACCTGCTCCTCTACAGCGGCTTCCGCCTCTTCGCCGGCTCCCAGACGGCCAACGCGTCGGCGCTGCTCGTCTCGGCCGTCGCCAACACCGCCGCCAACCGGCGGCTGACCTTCGGGGTGCGGGGCCGGGGCGGCGCCGTCCGGCACCAGGCGCAGGGGCTGGTCGTCTTCGGCATCGGCCTCGCGCTGACCAGCGGCTCGCTCGCCGCCCTGAACGCGGCGGCGGCCGACCCGGACCACAGCACCGAGCTGGCCGTGCTGATCGCCGCCAACCTCGCGGCCACCGTCCTGCGCTTCCTGCTCTTCCGCGCCTGGGTCTTCCCCGACGCGCCGCCCGCGGACGCCGCCCGCACACCGGAGCCCGCGCACCCCGGCCAGTACCTCGTGTGGAGCGACGCGACCGCCCGCCGCCGGCCCGTGCGGACCGCCGACACCGAACCCCGGGAACGACGATGACGACGCAGCACGAACAGCCCGCCCCGGCGGGAGACACGCGAAACCACGGCGGCGGGCACCCGGAGCCGCCCGCCGCACCGCGGCCGCACCGCGGTCCCCGGTGGTCCCGGCCGCGTGGGCTGTGGCGGGGCCGCCCCGAGGACCCCCGCTGGGCCCGCCCGGCCCTCCTCGGGCTGCTCCTGGCCACCGCGCTGCTCTACCTGTACGACCTGAGCGCCTCCGGCTGGGCCAACTCCTTCTACTCGGCCGCCGTGCAGGCCGGCAGCGAGTCCTGGAAGGCCTTCTTCTTCGGCTCGCTCGACGCGGGCAACGCCATCACCGTGGACAAGCCGCCCGCCGCGCTGTGGCCCATGGCGCTCACGGTGCGGGTCTTCGGGCTCTCCTCCTGGTCGGTCCTGGTCCCCGAGGTGCTGATGGGCGTCGCGACGGTCGCCGTCGTGTACGCGGCGGTGCGCCGCCGGTCCGGCCCCGCGGCCGGGCTGATCGCGGGTGCGGTGCTGGCGCTCACGCCCGTCGCCGCGCTGATGTTCCGCTTCAACAACCCGGACGCGCTGCTGGCGCTGCTGATGTCCGTCGCCTGCTACCTCGTCGTACGGGCGCTGGAGGACGGCCGGACCAGGTGGCTGGTGTGGGCCGGCGTCGCGGTGGGCTTCGCCTTCCTGACGAAGACCCTCCAGGCCTTCCTGATCCTGCCCCCGCTCGCCCTCGTGTACGGGGTCTGCGGGCCGGTGCGGCTGCGCAGGCGGCTCGGGCAACTCGCCCTGGCGACGCTCGCCGTCGTGGTCTCCGGCGGCTGGTGGGTCGCGGTGGTGGAGCTGTGGCCGGCCTCGTCGCGGCCGTACGTCGGAGGCTCGCAGAACAACAGCTTCCTGGAGCTGACCTTCGGCTACAACGGCCTCGGCCGGCTGAACGGCGAGGAGACCGGCAGCGTCGGCGGCGGCGGTGGGCCCGGCGGCGCGGGCGGCGGCATGTGGGGCGAGACCGGCTGGGACCGGATGTTCAACTCCGAGACCGGCGGCCAGATCTCCTGGCTGCTGCCGGCCGCCCTGATCCTGCTCGTCGCGGGCCTGGTCGCCACGCGCCGCGGCGGCCGCACCGACACCGCGCGCTCGTCCCTCCTGGTCTGGGGCGGCTCGCTCTTGATGACCGCGGCCGTCTTCAGCTACATGGCCGGCATCTTCCACCAGTACTACACGGTGGCCCTCGCGCCCTACCTGGCGGCGGTGGTCGGCACGGGCGCCGCGACGCTGTGGGAACGGCGGGAGCGGATGTGGGCCTCCCTCGCGCTGGCCGCCGCCGTGACGGCGACCGCGGCGTGGGGATACGTTCTGCTCAACCGCACGCCCGACTACCTGCCGTGGCTCAAGTGGGCGGTCCTGGTCGGCGGCCTGGTCGCCGCGCTCGGGCTGGTCTTCGCCGGGCGGCTGGGTCGGCGGACGGCACTCGCGGCGGCCGGGCTGGGCATCGCGGCGTCGCTGGCGGCACCGGCCGCGTACACGCTGAGCACCGTGGGGGAGGGGCACAGCGGGTCGATCGTCACGGCCGGTCCGGCCGGCGCGAGCATGATGGGCGGGCCGGGCGGTGGCCGCGGCGGCTTCCCGGGCGGCGGTGAGTTCCCCGGCGGCGGCACCCCACCGCGCCAGGGGCAGGGGCAGGGCGGTGGTACCGGGACCGTCGGCGGCCTCCCCGGCACCGCGCCCGGCGGCAACCAGCAGGGCAACGGCGCCCCCGGCAACGGCAACGGCACCGCGCCCGGCCGCCGCCCCAGCCCCGGCGGCGGCTCCGGCGAACGCGGCGGCACGGGCGGCGGAGCCATGGGCGGCCTGCTCAACGGCGCCCAGGTCGACTCGGAGGCGAAGAAGCTGCTGGAGACGGACGCCGGCGACTACACCTGGGCGGCCGCCGCGATCGGCTCCCAGAACGCCGCGAGCTACCAGCTCGGCACCGGTGAACCCGTGATGGCCATCGGCGGCTTCAACGGCACGGACCCGTCGCCGACGCTGGCCCGGTTCAAGGAGTACGTGGCGGACGGCAGGATCCACTACTTCATCGGCGGCGGCACGGGAGGCGGCATGGGCGGCGGCTCCGGCACCGCGTCGCAGATCACCTCGTGGGTCGAGGCCAACTTCAAGAAGGTCACGGCCGGTTCGGCGACCTTCTACGACCTCACCCAACCGACGAGCTGACGGGGAAGGCCTGCGGGGCCGGCGGGCCTGCGGCACCTGCGGACACTGCTCTGCTGTACAGCGTATGGGAGTGCCTATACGCTGTACAGCATGACGACGTCCTCCCAGGAGCGGAAGGCCGCCCCCGCGGTCCAGGGCCACCCGCGGCGCTGGCTGATCCTCGGGGTCATCAGCCTCGCCCAGCTCACGGTGGTCCTGGACAACACCGTGCTCAACGTGGCCATCCCCTCGCTCACCGACGAGCTGGGCGCGGCCACCTCCGACATCCAGTGGATGATCAACGCCTACTCGCTGGTGCAGTCCGGCCTGCTGCTCACCGCGGGCAGCGCCGCCGACCGGTACGGCCGCAAGAGGATGCTCGCGGCCGGCCTCGCCCTGTTCGGCCTGGGGTCGCTGGCCGCCGGGCTCGCGCAGACCACCGGTCAGCTGATCGCGGCACGGGCCGGGATGGGCGTCGGCGGCGCCCTGCTGCTGACCACCACCCTCGCGGTGGTCATGCAGATCTTCGCACCCGCCGAGCACGCGAAGGCCATCGGCATCTGGAGCGCGGTCAGTGCCCTGGGCTTCGCCGGCGGGCCGCTGATCGGCGGGTTCGTGCTGGACCACTTCTGGTGGGGCGCGATCTTCCTGATCAACCTGCCGGTGGTCGCCCTCGGCCTGGTCGCGGTCGTGACGCTGGTCCCCGAGTCCAAGGACCGCCGGGGCGACCGCCCCGACCTGGTCGGCGCGGTGCTCTCCACCATCGGCATGGCGGCCCTGGTCTACGCGATCATCTCCGGGCCCGAGCACGGCTGGGCGTCCGGGAGGGTGCTCGCCACGGCCGCCGTCGCGGTGGCGGCGCTGGCCCTCTTCGCGTACTGGGAGAGCCGGGTCCCGTACCCGATGCTCGACCTCCACCTCTTCCGCGACCTGCGGTTCACCGGCGCGGTGGCCGGGCTGGTGCTGATCACCTTCGGGATGGGTGGCGCGCTGTTCCTGCTCACCCAGCACCTCCAGTTCGTGCTGGGCTACGGCCCGTTGGAGGCGGGGCTGCGGACGGCGCCGCTCGCCCTGACGGTGGTGCTGCTCAACTTCTCCGGGGTGGCGGCGAAGTGGCTGGCCCGGCTGGGCACGCCGGTCGCGGTGCTGCTGAGCATGGTGCTGATGTCGGCGGGCCTGGTCGCCATCGCCACCCTCACCGGGCAGGGCTACGCCGGCACGCTGCTGGGGCTGTTGCTGATCGGCGTGGGCTGCGCGCTCGGCAACCCCGCCATGGCGCACGCCCTGATGAGCGCCATCCCGCCGGCCAGGGCAGGGGTCGGCGCGGGGGTCAACGGCACGCTGGCGGAGTTCGGCAACGGCCTCGGGGTGGCCGTGCTGGGGGCGGTGCTGAACTCGCGGTTCGCGGCGCTGGTGCCCGTCGCGGCGGCGTCGCTGCCGGGCGCGCTGGCCGCGGCCGAGGGGGAGGCGGAGCGGGAGCGGGTGATCGACGCGTTCTCGTCGGGGCTGGAGAGCAGCCAGTTGGTGGGGTCGGTGGCCGTGCTGCTCGGCGGGGTCGTGGCGGCGGTGCTGCTGCGGCGGGCGGAGAAGATGGCCGCCTGATGGGCCGGGTGGCAGGGTAGTTGTGCGGCTGCCGGCCCGGTGCGGCTGGTCGCGCCGTTCCCGGCGCCCGCACGGGGCGTCCGGCCGACCGGCGTTCGACGAGTCGAGGAGACGACGCGCATGGCGAAGGCAGGGCGGCAGGGCCCCCGGGCCAGTGTCTGGATGGCGGACGCGGGGCGGCGCGGCGGCCGCCGGGGCGGGCAGCCGTCGGGACTGGACCGGGAGCGGATCACGGCGGTCACCGTCCGGCTGCTGGACGCCGAGGGCCTCGCGGGCTTCTCCATGCGGCGTCTGGCCGCCGAGCTGAACGTCACCGCGATGTCCGTCTACTGGTACGTCGACACCAAGGACGAACTGCTCGAACTCGCCCTGGACGCGGTCTTCGGCGAGCTGCGCCACCCCGCTGTGGAGGCCGGCGGGGACTGGCGCGCCCGGTTGCGCGCGCTGGCCGCGGAGAACCGCGCGCTGCTGGTCCGCCACCCGTGGCTCGCCCCGCTGCTCGGCACGTACCTGAACATCGGGCCGCACGCGCTGGCCTTCTCCCGGGCCGTGCAGACCGTCATGCGCGGCAGCGGCCTGCCCGAGCACCGGCTGGCCGGGGCGATCGCCGCCGTCTTCCAGTTCGTCAACGGCTACGGCACCGTCGAGGGCCGCTTCCTCGCGCGGGCCGCGGACGTCGGACGGAGCCCGGACGAGTACTACGCGGACTCGATGGACGCGGCGACCGAGGTGCCGGACACCGAGGGCGTCATCGGGCAGGCCCAGGAGATCATGGCCGCGCGCGGCGGCGGCACCGTCGCGGAGATGCTCGACCGCGACTTCGAGTTCGCCCTGGACGTACTGATCGCGGGCATCGAGACGATGGTCGACCGCGGCTGACCCGCCCCCGGCACCCTGCCGGCGGCGCGGGCGGCCGACGCACCGGGCCGGAGGTCAACTCACCGCCCCGCGGTCACCCCCGGAGCCGGCCGCCGGCTCCGGGCCTCTCCGCGGCCCCCGGAGGGTCAGTCGTCCGCCGCCAGGCGCGCCGGGAAGCCGCCGGTGGCCACCGGGCCCCACCGCTCCGGCGTGACCCTGATGATCGACTTGCCCTGCCGGACCATGGCCTGCCGGTACTCGTCCCAGTCGGGGTGCTCGCCGGAGATGTTGCGGAAGTACTCGACCAGCGGCTCCACCGACTCGGGCGAGTCGATGACCTCGGCCGTGCCGTCGATCTGCACCCACGGGCCGTTCCAGTCGTCGCTGAGCACGACGAGGCCGACCCGCGTGTCACGGCGCGCGTTGCGGGTCTTGGCCCGCTCCGGGTAGGTGGAGACGACGATCCGGCCGGAGTCGTCGACCCCGCAGGTCAGCGGCGAGGCCTGCGGTCCGCCGTCAGTCCGCCGGGTCAGCAGGATCGCCCGGTGCCGGGGGCGGACGAAGTCCAGCAACTCGTCCAGGGAGACACGGGTGTTCGTCGCGATGTTGGGTGCCATGCCGCCAGCCTAGGTCGCCACCCCGCCCGGGGGCGTCAGGCGTCCCGGCCGGCCCCCGCGCGCAGCGCCTCCCCCACGTTGTCGTAGACCGGCACGTCGCGGCGCAGGCCGGAGAGTTCCAGCACGCGGCTCGGTACGCCCTTCGGGGCGACCACCAGGCCGAGCCGGGCGCCCGCGGGCAGGCGGTGGCGTACCGCGGTCAGGAGGCGGATGCCCTGCGAGTCCATGAAGCGGGTCCCGGTGAGGTCCAGGACGAGCAGGCGGAAACCGGCGGGCCGCTGGTCGACGGCGGCCATGATCAGGGGCAGCAGGCCCGACGCGTTGCAGAAGTCGATCTCGCTGGGCATGGCGAGAACGGCGCTGCCGGGTGGTTCACCCGGCTCGCGCGGCCCGCAGGGCTGGGGGAGGAAGGTCACAGCACCCACCTGACAGAGGTCCGTCCGGTTCCGGCCGGGCCGCTTCCTGACCCGCTCTCATTCCATCACGGGCCCGGGCGGTGCGGAAGGCGGCCGCCCGGTCCTTCGGCCGGGCGTCACCGGCGGGCAACCAAGCAGCTAAAGTGCTGTTCGTCCTGTGCTCGCAGTCGGGAATGTGCTGCGGAGCTCTCCTGCGCACGGCCTTTTGGCCGGGCATGCCGAAGAGGTTCGTGGTGGCTGCGTCCGAATTTCCTGATTTGCCGTGTTTTCCGGCGGGCTTCGAGCTGGCCGAGTCCCTGACGGCCGCGGCACAGCAGCTCCATGGGACGGGCACCCCCGACGCCACCATGAACGCCGCCGTCGAGCTGGCCGTACGCCTGCTGCCCGGCGCCGACCACGCGGGCATCGCGGAGATCCAGCGCGGCGGACGCCTGCGCACCCTCGCCTGGACCGACGAGACCGTGCGCTTCGCCGCCGAGCCCCGGCACGGCGGCCACACCCCGCACCCCGACTGGGAGCGCCTGTGGGCCACCCCCGTGGTCCGCACGGCCGACAGCGAGGCCGACGGCGGCGGCAACACCCTCTCCGGCCTCGGCCTGCGCTCGGCGCTCTCGCTCCGGCTGCGCGCCGACCGGCGCCGCCTGACCGTGCTGACGGCGTACGCGCGTAAACCGCAGGCCTTCGACGAGGAGGCGACCCGCATCGGACGGCTCTTCACCGCCCACGTCTCGCTCGCCCTGGACTCGGCGACCGTGCGCGAGCAGCTCACCGAGGCGATGCGCACCCGGGACCTGATCGGCCAGGCCACCGGCATCCTCATGGAGCGCATGGACATCGACGCGGCCGGCGCCTTCGAGTCCCTGGTGAAGGCGTCCCAGCGTGAGAACGTGAAGCTGCGGGACCTCGCCCGGCGCATCGTCGACGCGAACGCGGGTCCGGGCGCAAGAGGCGTCAATGAGCGGTGACGGGAAAGACGTAGGGGCATGACCTCGCAGACTCCCGACACCCTCGACCGGGCGCTGGCGCGCAGCCAGGGTCTCGACACCCTGCTGCGCGACGTGACCGACCGCGCGGTCGCGGAGGTGACCGGCGCCGCCGCCTGCTCCGTCACGGTGCGCCGGTCCGACCGGCTGATGACCCTGGCGGGCAGCACGGGGCTGCCCAGCGGCCTGGACCTGCGCCAGTACGAGAACGGCTCGGGCCCCTGCGTGGACGCCGCCGACACGCAGACCCCGCAGTACGCGGCCGACCTGGCGACCGAGACCCGCTGGCCCGCGTACACCGCGTACGCGCTGGGTACCGGCGTGCGCTGCGTGCTGGCGCTGCCGCTGCCCGTCGACGGGGAGCCGGACGCCGCGCTCAACCTCTACGGCCTCGAACCCGACTCCCTCGCCGAGGGGCGGGACACCGCCCGCGCCTTCGTGGAGCGGACGGCGGCGGCCGTGAACGAGGCCCTGCGCATCGAGCGCGAGCAGGCCTCGGCGGAGGACGTGCGCACGGCCCTGCTCTCCCGCGGCGTCATCGACCAGGCGGTCGGCATGGTCATGGCCCGGGAGCGCGTGGACGCCCACCAGGCCATGGAGCGGCTGCGCCGGGCCTCGCAGAACCGGAACGTCAAGCTCCGGGATCTCTGCGCCGAGCTGGTGGCCCGGGCGCCCCGCGACGGCTCAGACGGCCGGCAGTGACTCGCCCTGCACGGCCTGGATGTCCAGCTCGACCCTGAGGGTCGTCCCGATGGCGGCGATGCCGGCCTGGACGACCTGGTTGTAGTTCATGGCGAAGTCCTCGCGGCGCAGCTCGGTCGTGGCGCGGAACGCCGCCCGGGTGCCGCCCCACGGGTCGGCGCCGGTGCCGAGGTAGGCGAGGTCCAGGTCGACGGGGCGCACCACGCCGTGCAGCCCCAGCTCGCCGTTGACGGTCCAGCGGTCGGGGCCCGCCTCGGACACCCCGGTGGACCGGTAGGTGATCTCCGGGAAGCGCTCGACGTCCAGGAAGTCCGGCGAACGCAGGTGGGTGTCGCGCATGCCGTTGCCCGTGTCGATGGACGCGGCCCGGATCACCGCCTCGACCCGCGACTTGGCGACGTCGTCCGGCGCGATCTCGACGAGGGCCGCGAAGTCGGTGAAGCGGCCGCGCACGCTGGAGATGCCGAGGTGCTGGGCGACGGCGGAGACGGCGGAGTGCGCCGGGTCGACCGTCCAGGGTCCCGGCGGGGGCAGTTCGGTGCCGCCGTGGCGGGCCAGCGTCACCGTGCCGACCTCGGCCCGGCCGCTCGCGGTGACGATCGCGCTGGAGGCGGCGGGCGCGTAGCCGACCGCGGTGACGATGACGGTGTACGCCCCCGGCGTGAGCGCGGTGGCGTCGCGCACGGTGCCCTCGGTGTCCGCCTCGGCCCGCAGCACCTGGGTGCCGGTCATGTCGGTCACCGTGACGACCGCGTGCGACACGGCCCATCCGTCCCGCGTTCGGATCCTCGCGGTCAGTCCCATCCCGTTTTCTCCCTGCAAAGGCTCAGAAAGTGGTCGTAAAGAAGCCGGCCCGTGGTGGGCGGGCGCACCTCCGCTCAGAGCGCGCACGCCACCACGGGCCGGGGTCTCGCTACTCGCCGGGGTGGGCGAGTTCGATGTCGTGGCCGTCGGCACCCGGGCCGGCGACCGTCAGGGCCGTCGCCACCGGCGGGTAGCCGGTCGCGATGACGGTGTACTCACCGGCGTCCAGGTCGGTGAAGGCGTACGCCCCGTCCGCGCCGGTGGTGGCCGTGCCGACCACGTTGCCGGCCGCGTCGACCAGGGTGACGCGGGCGTCGGCCAGCGGACCCTGCGGTGCCCTCACGACGCCCTGGACCCGGGAGCCGGCCTGGAGGTCGACCTCGACCCGGGTGACCCCGGTGCCGCCCACCTCGACCGGCAGGGCGCGCGGCCGGTAGCCGACGGCGTTGACCGCGACGGTCACCGTGCCGGGCACCAGCTCGGCGAAGGAGAACTCGCCCTGCTCGCCGGTGGCGGCGCTGGCCAGCAGATCGCCGCGCACGTCGGTCACGATCACCATGGCGTCCTTGACCGGCAGCCCGTTCTCCAGCGCGCGGACCAGGCCGGTCAGACCGCTGGTGCCGCTGAGCAGGATGTCGAAGGCGACCGGCTCGTCGTTGACGACGATCGTGGACGCCTGCGGCTGGAAGCCGTCGGCGGAGGCGATCAGCACGTACGAACCCGCGCTCGGCGCGTCCAGCACGTAGGAGCCGTCGGCCTGGGCGACCGACCGGCCCAGCTGCCGGCCCGCCAGCGAGATCAGCGTGACGGCGGCCTGCGGGACCGGGGCGGACTCGGCCCCGCGGACGAAGCCGCGGACCGCGATGCCGCCGGCGACGGACGCCGCCGGCTCACCGGGGCCGGTCGCCGTGGCGACGGCGCCGAGCCGCTGGGTGGCGGCGCCCCCGGCGACCCCGACGACCTCGGTGTCCGAGACGGCCGACGGTGCGGCGGGAGCCGCCAGGGCCGCCATGGCACCGGCCGGAACCGGCGCGTCGGCGACCCGGGTGGCCTCGGCCGGGGAGCCCGCGGTGGGCGGGGTGGCCTCGGCGGCGGCCTCCGCGGCCTGGGCGAGGGCGCCCGAGGTGCGCAGCGGGACCTCCTTGATGAACAGGGTCACCAGGAAGCCGATCAGGGCGATCGGGGCGACGTACAGGAAGATGTCGGCGATGCCGTGCCCGTAGGCGCTCTCCAGCCACTCGCGGATGCCGTGGGGCAGCATGTCCATGTCGGGGATGGCGCCGCTGCCGGAGGCCTTGGCGGCCGCCGCCTGCTCCTGCGGGCTGAGCTGCCCGATGGTGTCGGAGGCGTAGTGGCTGATCCGGCTGGACATCACGGAGCCGAGCACCGAGACGCCCACCGCGCCGCCCAGGGACCGGAAGAAGGTCACCGTGGAGGAGGCCGCGCCCAGGTCGCTCGGGGCCACCTGGTTCTGCGTGCAGAGCACGAGGTTCTGCATCATCATGCCGACGCCGAGACCCATCAGCGCCATGAAGATCGCGATGTGCCAGTACGGGGTGTCGTAGCGCATGGTGCTGAGCAGGCCCAGGCCCGCCGTGAGCAGCACGCCGCCGGCCAGCAGCCAGCGCTTCCACTTGCCGGTCTTGGTGATGACGATGCCGGAGACCGTGGACGAGACGAACAGGCCGCCGATCATCGGGATCGTCATGAGCCCGGACATCGTCGGGGACTTGTCCCGGGCCAGCTGGAAGTACTGGCTGAAGTAGACGGTGCCCGCGAACATCGCGATACCGACGAACAGCGAGGCCAGCGAGGCCAGCGTGATGGTGCGGTTCTTGAACAGGCGCAGCGGGATGATCGGCTCGCTGGCCTTGGACTCGACGAAGAGGAAGATCAGGGTCAGCAGGATGGCGCCGCCGACCATGACTCCCGTCTGCCAGGAGGCCCAGGAGTACTTGTCGTCGGCGAAGGTGACCCAGATGAGCAGCAGGCAGACGGCCGCGGTGATGAAGAAGGCGCCGGTCCAGTCGACCTTGACCTTCCGCTTGTTCACCGGCAGGTGCAGCGTCTTCTGCAGCACGATCAGCGCGATGATCGCGAAGGGCACGCCGACGTAGAGGCACCAGCGCCAGCCGAGCCAGCTGGTGTCGGTGATGACGCCGCCGAGCAGCGGGCCGCCGACGGTGGCGACGGCGAAGGTGGCGCCGAGGTAGCCGGAGTAGCGCCCGCGCTCACGCGGGGCGATCATCGCGGCCATGATGATCTGCGCCAGGGCGGAGAGACCGCCGCCGCCGAGGCCCTGGATGGCGCGGGCGGTGATCAGCATCGCCGGGTTCTGCGCCAGACCGGCGATGACGGAGCCTATGACGAAGACGACGAGGGCCGTCTGGACCAGCGCCTTCTTGCTGATCTGGTCGGCGAGCTTGCCCCACAGGGGCGTCGAGGCCGTCATCGTCAGCAGCGAGGCGGTGACGACCCAGGTGTAGGCGCTCTGGCCGCCGCCGAGGTCCCCGATGATCTCGGGCAGCGCGTTGGTGACGATGGTCGAGGACAGAATGGCGCAGAACATGCCGAGCAGCAGCCCGGACAGCGCTTCCATGATCTGCCGGTGCGTCATCGGAGCGTCTCCGGTGGAGCCTCCCCCGTGCTTGGCATGAGCCCGCACACCGGCTGGTGTGGTCGTTGCCATGGACTTCCTTTACTTACGTGGTGATCGCGGGTGTACGGGTGGACTGTTCGTCCCCGGACAGTGCGGGAGGCCGGACCGCGGGGGCCCGGCAGTCGTCGAAGCTGGCCCTGAGGCGGGCCATGAGCCGGGAGAGCTGGCCGACCTCGTCGTCGGACCAGTCGCTCAGCCGGTGGGCGAGCAGCTGGGTGGTCCGCTCGGCGATGTCGTCGAGCTGGGCGTGGCCCTCGGGCGTCAGGCGCAGGATGCGCGAGCGCTTGTCGGCCGGGTCGGGGAAGCGTTCGATCCAGCCCCGGTCCGCGACGTGGGCGACATGGCGGCTGGTCACCGACATGTCCACGGCGAGCAGCTCGGCGAGCTTGCTCATGCGCATGTCCCCGTGGCGGCCGAGCAGCGTCATCACGGCCGCCGATCCGCCGGGGCAGTCGGCCGGCAGCAGTCGGCCCATCTCGCGTTTCACGGCGCCGAAGGCACTGAACTGACGGATCAGCTCCTCGTACTGCGCCTTCCCGGCCATGCGCACCTCCCGATTCGTTGCTTAGGGCAACGATAAGTTCCGTTGGTTGCTACAGGCAAACAAAACGGGGTGCTGCGCCATAAAAAGTTGGCAAAGGCAAGTATTACGAAAGTAAACGCGCAGGTGGCGGCCGGTGGGGCGCGGCAAGGGCGGTGAGGTGCCCCGCACTTGGGCCGCACCCGCGGATTCGCTAGTGTCTCGGCCCATGGCTAACAACCAGGGCCCCCAGGGCACCAACGACCCCGCCGGCAGCACCCAGATGTTCCGCGCGTTCGTGGACGACGCCCCGCAGAGCCGCCAGGCGACCCCCGCCGCCTCGTCCTCCGGCCCCCGCATCGGCCTGATCGTCGGCATCATCGCCGCGGTCGTCGTCGTCGCGGCGGTGGCCTGGCTGGCGCTGGGCTAGGGCCTGTCGTTTGGATCATGCCGGCGTCGCGGGGCGTGGCCGCTGCCCCGGGCCCGCGGCGCGGGTATGGGCTCGACGGCGACCGTCGCGGCGCGGCATGGGCACGACGACGACCGCCGCGGCACCCCCGAGGTGCCGCGGCGGTCGCCGTGCTGTTGGCCCGGGCCAGGTCGCGGCCCCGGCGTCAGTCCGAGATCAGGCCCTCGCGCAGCTGCGACAGGGTCCGGGTGAGCAGCCGGGAGACGTGCATCTGGGAGATGCCCACCTCCTCGCCGATCTGCGACTGGGTCATGTTGGCGAAGAAACGCAGCATGATGATCCGGCGCTCCCGCGGCGGCAGCTTGGCCAGCAGCGGCTTGAGGGACTCGCGGTACTCCACGCCCTCCAGCGCCGTGTCCTCGTACCCCAGGCGGTCCGCCAGCGAGCCCTCGCCGCCGTCGTCCTCCGGGGCCGGGGAGTCCAGCGAGGAGGCGGTGTAGGCGTTGCCCACCGCGAGGCCGTCGACGACGTCCTCCTCGGAGACGCCCAGCACGGCGGCCAGCTCGCCGACCGTCGGGGAGCGGTCCAGCTTCTGGGACAGCTCGTCGCTGGCCTTCGTCAGCGCCAGCCGCAGCTCCTGGAGGCGGCGCGGGACCCGCACCGACCACGAGGTGTCGCGGAAGAACCGCTTGATCTCCCCGACGACCGTCGGCATCGCGAACGTCGGGAACTCCACGCCCCGTTCGCAGTCGAAGCGGTCGATCGCCTTGATCAGGCCGATGGTGCCGACCTGGACGATGTCCTCCATCGGCTCGTTGCGGGAGCGGAAGCGCGCGGCGGCGTAACGCACCAGCGGGAGGTTCAGCTCGATCAGGGTGTCCCGGACGTAGGCGCGCTCCGGGCTGTCCTCGTCGAGGGTGGAGAGCCGCAGGAACAGGGAGCGGGACAGGGTGCGGGTGTCGATGGCCTCCGAGGCCGGAAGGCTCTGGGCCGGCACGGCGTCGAGGTTCTCGACGGCTTCGACGGCCTGAATCTCATCGGCGGGGCCGATGGGGCCGACGGGGCCGAGCGCCTCGATCGTGTCGGGCGCGGTCTCGCTCTCAGCGAGCGCGAGCACCTTCGAGCTGCCCTGGTCTGCGGACATGCCACCCCCTTTGGGTCGCGGGACGGTCGCGGCGGACGCTCCCACGGCGGGAACGCAGCCTTCACCTGAATACCGGAGCCGGGGCTCCGGCAAACGCGTCTCCGGCAGAATGTCACATGTCGGCAACGCGCTGTAGTGACATGTCGACATCCGAGACACGAATACCCCCTGGAAACAGGGGGTCTGACGGCCTTTCAGCCCGATTGGGAGCGCAACGGCCCTGGTGAGCGATTCGCTCGCCCCGGTGATACCTCGCTCGCGCTTTCGACTGCGTCTCCAGCCCGTTCCGAGATTACGCGTCGATCCGGTTCGCGGACCTTAGTCGCTGGAAACTACGCGCCAGTAGCCTCGACACGTGCATCTGGGAGACGCCCAGTTCCGCACTGATCTGCGACTGGGTGAGGTTGCTGTAGTAGCGCAGCAGCAGGATCCGCTGCTCCCGCTCCGGGAGCTGGACCAGCAGGTGCCGGACGAGGTCGCGGTGCTCGACGCCGTCGAGGGCCGGGTCCTCGTAGCCGAGCCGGTCGAGCAGTCCGGGCAGCCCGTCGCCCTCCTGGGCGGCCTCCAGCGAGGTGGCGTGGTACGACCGTCCCGCCTCGATGCAGGACAGCACCTCGTCCTCGGTGATGCGCAGCCGCTCGGCGATCTCGGCGGTCGTCGGGGAGCGCCCGAAGGCGGTCGTCAGGTCCTCGGTGGCGCTGTTGACCTGCACCCACAGCTCGTGCAGCCGGCGCGGCACGTGCACCGTGCGGACGTTGTCGCGGAAGTACCGCTTGATCTCGCCGACGACGGTGGGCATCGCGAAGGTCGGGAACTGCACGCCCCGCTCCGGGTCGAACCGGTCGATGGCGTTGATGAGCCCGATGGTGCCGACCTGGACGACGTCCTCCATCGGCTCGTTGCGGGAGCGGAAGCGGGCGGCGGCGTAGCGCACCAGCGGGAGGTTGGCCTCGATGAGCGCGGCGCGCACCCGGTCGTGCTCCGGGGTGCCCGGGGTGAGGTCCTTGAGTTCGCCGAAGAGCACCTGGGTCAGGGCCCGGGTGTCGGCACCCCGGCTGCGTTGCGGCGCGGGGGCCTCCTGGGCCTGGGCGGGCGGTGCGGGCGGTGCTTGAGGCGCAGTACTGGCCGGCACGGTCAACTCCACCTCGTGATCAGTCAGCTCTTCCGTCAACTCATCCGTCAAAAGCGGTCATAGCATCACAAGACATGTCCACTGTGTGCAAGCACCGCATAACGTCGTGTTGAGTGAACGCGGAACGGCCCCGCACCGGGCAGGTACGGGGCCGTGGGAGCGCGGGACCGGGGACGCGGGGCGTCCCGGAGCCCGTGGACGGCTAGAACTCGTAGTCGGCGATCACCCAGGTGGCGAACTCCCGCCAGAGCGCGACACCGGCCTGGTGCGCCGGGTGCTCGAGGTAGCGCGTGAGGGCGTCGGTGTCGTCCACGGCCGAGTTGATGGCGAAGTCGTGGGCGATGGGCCGGTCGCTGATGTTCCAGGCGCACTCCCAGAAGCGCAGCTCCTCGATCTGGCCGCCGAGGGCCCGGAAGGCCTCGACGCCCTTCACGACGCGCGGGTCGTCCCGCTCGACGCCGTCGTTCAGCTTGAACAGCACCAGGTGGCGGATCATCACTTTCCTCCGTTGGCGGCCCAGGTCATGAAGTCGCCGACGGCGCTCGCCGCGTCGGAGATCCCCTGGAAACCTATCTGGACGTAGTCGGCGGCCTTCGCCGGATCCGTGATGATCACGTACAGCGCGAAGACCACGAGCGCGTAGACGGCGATCTTCTTCGAGTTCACCGCCACCGCGGCCTCCCCTGTCCCTTTCGACGCACGCCTTTCGGTCGCTCATGATCGCACGAAGGTTCCCGTCTGACGACGGTGTGCGTCCGGGAGAGCGGGACGGAGGCCCGGCGCCTCCCCGGAGTTCTCCGGCCCCGCGGCGCCGGCCGGCTGCCCGCCGGAGCCCGACGGCACCGCGGGCGCGGCGCTCCGGGTCGCCGTGGCGGCCTCGCCCACGCGGGCCTCGAAGCACTCCCGCTCGCCGTCCACCGACGCGGGCCGGAAGCAGGCCCGCACGGTGCTGCCCCGGGAGACCTCGGTCATGCCGGTGTACATGAAGGCCGCCGCGTCGTCCGCGTTCGCGACGAGCACGCTGTGGGTGGGGCCGTCCGCCGTGACGTCCAGCCGGTCGCCGATCTCGGTCCCCCAGGTCCTGGCCCAGCTCGCGCCGCACTTGTCGCTGTGGCGCAGCTCGACGTGGGCGCCGGTGGCCGTGCGGTACGCGGCGAGGGTGTCGGGGCCGATACCGCAGATCAGGCGCATCGGGTCCCGGCCCTCGCAGGCGGCCCCGTGGCACAGGGGAGCGAGGGAGAAGGGTACCGACGCCGGCCGCGGGTCCTCCTCCCGCTCCTCCGAGTCCGGCAGCAGGAGGAACAGCACCGCCGCCACCCCACCGACGATCACGGTGTACGCCGCTGCCAGCAGCACCAGGAGCCTGCTCCGGCCGGGGCGCCGCCAGGCACCGGTGCCGGCCGGCACCCGCGTGAGCGGGGGCGGAAGCGGCGAACCGTCCTCCGGAGCGGGACGGGCGGCCGCGGGAGCGGGGGAGGACGCCGCGCGTCCGCTCCAGTGCGCCTCGGTGATCTCCCACAGGGCCAGCAGCCGTCCCGGCGGTTCGCCCGCGAGCCGGCACAGCTCCCGGACGGCCTGACGCGGAGGCAGGCTCTTGCCGTTGAGGTAGCGCTCCCAGGAGGACTTGCTGTACGCCGTCCGCTCCGCCAGCGCCGCCAGGGTCAGACCCGCGCCGACGCGCAGTTCCCTGAGCGCCGCGACCAGCCGGGTGTGCTCCGGGGTCACTTCGGATCCGCCTCCCGCAGGGCCTTCCAGGTGGGTGGGTCGACGACGCCGTTCACGATCAGCCCGTTCTGCTTCTGCATGCGCTCGACCGCGCGCCGGGTCTTCGGGCCGAAGATCCCGTCGATGTCCCCCGGGGCGGTGCCCGCCCGGCGCAGCAGGCACTGCGCCTCGGCCACTTCGAGTCCCACCTGGGTGTTGGACAGCAGGAGATCCCTGGTCCGGCTCAGCCCCGCGTACCAGCGGCCGTCGAGCCGCTCCAGCCGGCAGGTGTAGATGACCGGCACGAGGTCCGCCGTCACGGTCGCCGGGGTGGTCGCGACGGCGTCGCCGCGCTCGCGTGCCAACTGGGCGCGGGCCTCGGTGAGCCGCACGGCCAGCAGGAGCGCCACGGAGACGGAGACCACGGTGACCACGGCCCCAGCGGTGACCGCCACCCGCAGGTGACGCCCGTACGGCCGCCGGTCCCCGGCGGTCCGCGCCGGCGCCGCGGCCGGCTCCTCGTGCGACTCGGCGGGGACCGGTCCGCCCTCCGCCCAGCGCTCGGCCGCGATCTCGTGCAGGGCCAGCAGCCCGGCCGGGTCGTCACCGCCGACGCGGCAGATCGCCCGGACCGCCTCCGCCGGCGGCAGGGCCCTGCCGTTCAGGTACCGCTGCCAGGACTTGGCGCTGTAGCCCGTCCGTACGGCGAGCCGCAGCGTGCTGAGTCCGCTGCGGTCCTTCAGCGTGCGCAGGCGCACGATCAGCTGGTGGACGGACGGATGCAACCCCGCGGGCAGTTCCCTCCAGCGCGACACGCTTCCCCCCATCGCGTTCCGGACCGCAGGCCCGGCCCCCCGTGGCACGGCTCATTCTGCATCAGCGCACCCCCGTGTCCGGTGCCCTCGACGCACGAAGGGCCCCGTCTTGCGACGAGGCCCTTCAAGAGCGGTAGCGGAGGGATTTGAACCCTCGGTGACTTGCGCCACACTCGCTTTCGAGGCGAGCTCCTTCGGCCGCTCGGACACGCTACCGAGAGAGACCTTACAACAGAGTGCGGCCTGGTTTGAAATCGGTTGTGGACGCCCGGTGCGGGGCCGTCAGCGGTCCCGGAAGAAGTCCGTGAGCAGCAGGGCGCAGTCGTCCGCCAGCACGCCCTCGACCACCTCGGGACGGTGGTTGAGCCGCCGGTCGCGCACGACGTCCCACAGGGAGCCGGCCGCCCCCGCCTTGTCGTCGCGGGCGCCGTAGACGACGCGGTCCACGCGGGACTGGACCAGCGCGCCCGCGCACATCGTGCACGGCTCCAGGGTGACGACCAGCGTGCAGCCGGCCAGCCGCCACTCACCGAGCACGGCGGCGGCCCGCCGGATGGCGAGGACCTCGGCGTGGGCCGTCGGGTCGCCGGTGGCCTCGCGCTCGTTGTGCCCGGCGGCCAGCACGGTCCGGCCGTCCGGTGCCAGCACCACGGCGCCGACCGGGACGTCGCCGCCCCGCGCGGCCCGCCCGGCCTCGGCCAGGGCGAGCCGCATCGCGGGCCGCCACGGGTCGCGCACCGGGTCGGGCGGCACGGAGCGGTCCGCGCCGGCGTCCTGTTCCTGTTCGCTCAGCGGACGGTCTCCAGCACGTCGGAGGCGCCCAGCGCCTCGGCGATCTCCCCGACGGCGTCCCCGGACATCGAGCGCAGTTCCTTCTCGCTCACGCCGAGGTCGTCGAGGACCTCCGCGTCGCCGACCGGCCCGTGCGGCACGGCCTCGGCGGCACCGGCGGCCCCGTCACCGCCCTCGGCACCGTCCTCGTCGTCGTCGGACTCGCCGTCCTCGGTGCCGTCGAGGTCGAGGGCGTCGAGGTCGTCGTCGTCACCGGGGTCCCGGCCGAGCAGTTCGTCGGTGAGCAGGATCTCGCCGTAGCTGCTGCGGGCGGCAGCGGCGGCGTCCGACACGTAGATGCGGGGGTCCTCCTCGCCGTCCACGCGGACGACTCCGAACCACGCGTCCTCCTGCTCGATCAGCACGAGCACCGTGTCCTCGTCGGGAGAGGCCTCCCGCGCCAGGTCGGCAAGATCCGACAGGGTCTCCACATCGTCGAGCTCCGTGTCGCTCGCTTCCCACCCGTCTTCGGTGCGCGCGAGCAGTGCGGCGAAGTACACCGTGACTCTCCCACTGGTCCTAGGCGTGCCGGTTGGGGTTCCCCCCGGCGGAGGCTGTGGGCGGGGGAGCGGTGCTCCGAGCCCACCCACTCGGAATCGTGGCAGAAACAAGGCGCTCGGGGGACGTCTTCGGAGCCCTGTGTCCGGCAGTTTCGGCCCAAGTCACGCGAAGTACGTTCCCGCAGGGCCACCCGGCGGCCGCCACGTGCGGATCGTACGCGGATTCCGTCGGGTCCCCGCGTACGTCCGTACCGACCAACGTCGGCGCGGCGCGCGATCTTCCCCCGCCGGGGCGGGGACGTCACCAGCGGAAGGTGCGCATCCGCATGGCGTGCCGCAGCCGGGCGACCTTGACGCGGCGCGGCTGGACGCGGTCCCTCAGCTCGCGGGCCTCCGCGAGGTCCCGCAGGAACTGGGCCCGGCGGCGCCGCCGTTCGGCTCCCCGGTCCCGTTCCGCACCGCCCTCGGGCTCGGTGCCGCGTCGGGTCCCCGGCTCCTCGCCCCGGGACGGCATGTCGTGGAAGTTCCGGTCAGGCACAGTCTCACCACCCAGTCTCCGTCCCTCCCGCCTTCCCCCGCCCGGGCGGTTTGACTCCGGCGAACGAGTGGAGCGGTGGTCCGGCGCCTTGTCCGGCGCGGGGACGACGGCCCCGTGGGGCCCGGTTACTGTGGGGGACATGCGTCTCCACGTCGTCGACCACCCCCTGGTCGCCCACAAGCTCACCACGCTGCGCGACCAGCGCACCGACTCCGCGACCTTCCGCCGTCTCGCCGACGAGCTGGTCACCCTGCTCGCCTACGAGGCCACGCGCGACGTGCGCACCGAGCAGGTCGACATCCGCACGCCGGTCTGCCCGACCACCGGCGTCAAGCTCTCGCACCCGCGCCCGCTGGTGGTGCCGATCCTGAGGGCCGGTCTCGGCATGCTCGACGGCATGGTCCGGCTGCTGCCCACCGCCGAGGTGGGCTTCCTCGGCATGGTGCGCAACGAGGAGACGCTCCAGGCCTCCACCTACGCCACGCGCATGCCGGACGACCTGTCCGGCCGCCAGGTCTACGTCCTGGACCCGATGCTGGCCACCGGCGGCACGCTGGTCGCCGCCATCCAGGAGCTGATCAAGCGCGGCGCCGACGACGTGACGGCCGTGGTGCTGCTCGCCGCCCCCGAGGGCGTCGAGGTCATGGAGCGCGAGCTGGCCGGCACCCCGGTGACGGTGGTGACGGCCTCGGTCGACGAGCGGCTGAACGAGCAGGGCTACATCGTGCCGGGCCTCGGCGACGCGGGCGACCGCATGTACGGGGCGGCCGAGTAGCACCCCCCGGGGCTGCTCAGCAGCTCTTCTTCTCCGCGACGGGCGTCGGCTGCGGCGCGCTCAGCCGGGTCAGCGCCGCGTCGGCGTCCGCCGGCTTCGCCAGGCCCTTGAAGGCGTCGCCGATGATCAGGTCGACCTCGGCGCCCTTGCGGGCCGCGTCGACGCGCTGCTCGGCGCCGCCCAGCTGGGTGCCGAGCACGGTGAGCGAACCCTTCTGGGAGCCGGCCGGGCCGAGCAGGAGCCCCGTGCCGGCGACCTTCTTGTCGTACTCCTTGGGCGCGTTGCTCACCTCGCCGACGCGGAAGCCGCGCTTCTTCAGCTCGTCGGCGGTCTTCTGCGCGAGGCCGCCGCGGGTGGTCGCGTTGAGCACGTTGACGGTGACCTGACCGGGCTTCGGCGGCTTCACCGCGGCCGGCGCGGCGCTCGCCTTCGGAGACGGGGCACAGCCCGCGGCACCGGCCGCCGAGGCCTTGTCGCCGCCGGTGAAGACGTCCACGAGCTGGAGCGTGCCCCAGCCGAGCACGCCGAGGACGGTGACGCCGGCGACGCCGAGGAACGCGAGCCTGCCGCGTCGCCGGGCCGGGCGCATCCGGGGGTACTTGTCCCCCGTGATCTTGTACTGGCCACCCATGCCGGGAGGAGTCAGCATGCTCATGGGCGCAGCGTAATGCGCCGGGGCGGCGATGCCTATTAGATGATCAGTCGACGTTCCGAGGTGGGCCGCAAGGCAACCCGAAAGGGTCAGTCGAGTTCGAGGACGCGCGCGTGCAGCACCTGCCGCTGCTGGAGCGCGGCGCGCACCGCGCGGTGCAGACCGTCCTCCAGATACAGGTCGCCCTGCCACTTCACGACGTGCGCGAAGAGGTCGCCGTAGAAGGTGGAGTCCTCGGCGAGGAGGGTCTCCAGATCGAGCTGGCCCTTGGTCGTCACGAGCTGATCGAGGCGGACCGGACGCGGAGCGACGTCCGCCCACTGCCGGGTGCTTTCCCGGCCGTGGTCGGGGTACGGCCGGCCGTTTCCGATGCGCTTGAAGATCACACGGAAAGCCTACCGGCCCGGACGTTGCGGGCGCAGCCATGGCGCCCGAGTGCGGTGCTGGAAATGACGCCGTAAAGGGGATCATTCGGGAACCCGGCGGCGGGGGCGGTCCCGAACCGCCCCCGCCGCCCGCTCCGTTGCCTCAGCCGCGTCCCCCTTCCCGCGTGGTGAGCGGCCGTTCGACGGGGGCCTGCGGGGCGTTGCCGGGCTTCGGGGTGCTGCGGGCGGCCTCGGCCCGCAGGAGGGCGCGCAGGACGGCGTAGGGGTCGTTGGGCATGACTGCTCCTGTTCTCCGTGCTGTGGGTTCCGGTGCTGCTGGAGCCGGGACCTCTCAGCAGCGCAGGACCACGGAGCGCCGGCCGCGCGCGCGGGAGCGCGGGACGGCTGGAGCGGAGGGCGCGGAGCGGATACGGCGGACCGCCCGCCGGATGACGGGCGCGGCCCGCCGGGCGCCGCGCACGGGTGTGCGCAGGGCGCTGTCGACCTGGTCGTACTCCCCCACCGCACCGGCGGACACCGTCGTGACCGGCACCGCCTCGGCCGCGGCGTGCGCGCAGGGCACGACCAGCGCGAGCAGCAGCACGAGCACCCGCAGCCAGGCGGCGCGTGCGGTGGCGGCGTGCGGTGCGGGGCTCACCTCACTCGTGTCCCCGCCGGGCCCGCGCCGGGCATCGCGCCGGGTATGAGAACCGCTCGCTCGGCGTAGGCGCGGGCGGCGTTCACAGCTCGTGCGGGACCTGACGCGCGCGCCCGCGCAGCCGCAGGGACGTGACGATCTCGACGACGCCGACGACGACCAGCCACACGCCGCCGACCAGCATGAGGACGGAGGCCGACTCGACCGGCGAGTCGATCAGGACGATGCCGGCCACCACGGTCACGACGCCGAGGAAGACGTGCCAGCCGCGCGCCGGCATCTGCGGGTCGTGCACGGCGGCCACGATCTGGGTGACGCCGCGGAACAGCCACCCGATGCCGATCCACAGGGCGAGCAGCAGCACGGACTGCAAGGGCCCGCGGAAGCAGAAGAGCCCCAGCAGGATCGACACCGCGCCGCTGACGAAGGCCAGCACCCGCAGCGAGGTCGTCCGGTGCGTGCCGAAGGCGGCGGCCAGTTGCAGGACGCCGCTGACGACGAGGTAGAGCCCGAACAGCACCCCGGCCGCCACCAGCGAGGCGCCGGGCCACACCAGCACGAGCACACCGAGGACCAGCGAGGCGATCCCGGTGAACAGCACGGTCCGCCACGCGGTGCGGGACAGCAGGTGCAGGGGCCCCTCGAAAACGGGCTCGGACCGCCCCCCGTCGGCACCGCGCCGCGCGTGAACCCCGCGATCGTCGTACGGCGTCCCTCCGGGAGGCCCGCCAGGTGGCTCAGTCATGCTCCATGCTGAAAACGCGCCCGGCACTCCCGCCACCCGGGACGGTCCAGCCGACTGACGCGGCCCGCCGAGCGCGAGACGGCTCGGCGTTCACGTGTCACCCGGGGTGGGTGCGGGCGCCGGGGGTGGGAGACGCGGCCCGGCGTAGCTGGGTGCCGCTGCGCCCACCCGTGCCGCCCCAGCGGCACGACTGCCCGCAGCTGGGTCGGAGAGCCGCGGACGGCGAGAAGGGGGTGTGCCGGGGGGTGTCCGCCCGCAGCGGTTGGCGCGTCAACGCCCTTGGGATCTTGAGCCACCGATTCCGCGCCGTTCCGAGGACGGACACCCCCCGGCGCACCCCCGACCCACCCCCGAACCGAAGGCGCTACGCGCACCCCCACCCAACCCGCCACAGGCCGCCGCAGGCACCCGACGGCCTACTGGCCGGAGGCCTTCGCCTTGGCCGCAGCCTTCATCTCCTGCTTGTGCGCCCGCACCTTCGTCAACGACTCCGGCCCCGTGATGTCCGCGACGGACCGGAACGCGTCCGCCTCCCCGTACGCCCCCGCGGCCTCCCGCCACCCCTCGGGCCGCACCCCGAGCTGCTTCCCCAGCAGCGCCAGGAAGATCTGCGCCTTCTGCTTCCCGAACCCCGGCAGCCCCTCCAGCCGCTTCAACAGCTCCACCCCCGACTCGACCCCCCGCCACACCCCCTCGGCATCACCGTCGTACGTCTCGACGAGATACCGGCACAGCTGCTGGATCCGCCCCGCCATCGACCCGGGGTACCGGTGCACGGCCGGCTTCTCGGAGAGCAGCGCCGCGAAGCCCTCGGGGTCGTACGCCGCGATGTCGTGCGCGTCCAGATCCTCCGCCCCCATGCGCCGCGCGATGGTCGACGGCCCCTTGAACGCCCACTCCATCGGCACTTGCTGGTCGAGCAGCATGCCGACCAGCGCGGCGAGCGGGCTGCGGCCGAGGAGTTCGTCGGCCTCGGGGTCCTGGGCGAGGTGCAGTGTGACGTCCATGCCCCGATGATCGCGCGTACCGGCTCAGGTCGCGCGCCAGTACCCCAGCGCGTTCACCCGCTGCTTGGGAACGCCCAGCTCCTTGCGCGCGTACGAGGCCAGCGCCCGCGTGGTCACCGTGTCGCACGCGATCCAGACGTACGGCTCCCCCCCGGCCTCGCGCACCAGCTCCGGCAGCTCCTCCTTCACCCGGGCCACCAGATGCGCCCCCGCGTCCCGGCGCGGCACCGCACGCACCTCGTGCCGCCCAGGATCCGTGCGGAAGGGCAGCCCCTCGTCCGCGCCCCCCTCGAACCAGATCGTCGCGGGCACCGGCCCCAGCGCGTCGAGCAGGGAGTTCAGCGCGGGCAGCGACGCCGGGTCGGCGACCGCGAACACGCGCGACGGAGCGGGCTCCGGGAAGTCGAACCCCGTGCCCTGGACGGTCGCCTCGATCGTGTCCCCCGGCTTCGCCGCCCGCGCCCAGTCGCTCGCGCACCCCTCGTGCAGGGCGAACTCGATGCCGAAGGTGCCGGCCTCGGCGTCCGGGTCGACGAGCGTGTACCCCCGCTGGTGCGGCTTGCCCGCGTTGTCGAACCACAGCCGCACCCACATCGTCGGGTGCACCCCGGTCGCCGCCAGCATGCCGCCGTCGGTCAGCCGCAGCCGCCGGAACTCCGGGGTCACGTCCTCCGCGTCCGTGACCGTGAACTCGAAGTCCTTCGCGCGCATCAGCTTGAGGACCGCGCCCTCCCAACCCCGCCCCTGCCCCATCGTTTCTTCACCCTTCACGTACTATTCGGCCACCACCGCAATAACTTAGGTGAGCCTAACCTAAAGGAAAGTAGAGGCACAGGGGTGAGCGCCGAGACGTACCGCGACGCCTGGGGGATCCCGCACCTGCGTGCGGACAGCGTGCAGGAACTGGCCCGCGCCCAGGGCCGGGTGACCGCCCGCGACCGGGCCTGGCAACTGGAGGTCGAGCGCCACCGGGCCGTGGGCACCTCCGCGTCCTTCCTGGGCCCCGGGGCCCTCTCCTGGGACCGCCTCGCCCGGCGCGCCCGCCTCGCCGACACGGCCCGCCGCTGCCAGGCGGCCCTGGAGGAGAAGGACCCGGAGACGGCCGCGTGGATACGGGCGTACGTGGACGGCGTGAACGAGGGCCTGTCCACCACCCTCACCACCCCGACAACCACCACCCCCACAACCACCACCCCCACAACCACCACCCCCACCCCCGCCACCCCCGAAGCCCCGGCCCCCGAATTCACCCGCACCGGCCTCACCCCCGGCCGCTGGGAACCCTGGACCCCGCTCGCGGTCTGGCTCGCCACGCACATCCTCTTCGCCGGCTTCCCCGCCAAGCTCTGGCGCGAGCACATCACCACCCACCTCGGCCCGGAGGCCGTCGCCCTCTTCGCCACCGACGGCCCCGGCACCGCCGGCAGCAACGGCTGGCTGGTGAGCGGCGACCGGACCACGACGGGCCACGCGCTCATCGCGGGCGACCCGCACCGCTGGATCGAGGACCCCGGGGTCTACCAGCAGATCCACCTGTCCTGCCCGGAGTTCGACGTCGTCGGCCTCGCCGTCCCCGGCATCCCCGGCATCGCCCACTTCGGCCACACCGGCACGGTCGCCTGGGCCATCACCAACGCGATGTCCGACTACCAGGACCTCTACCACGAGCGGCTGCGCCGCACCGGCGCCGGCGTCGAGGCGCTGGGCCCCGACGGCGTCTGGCACCGCGCCGCCCGGCACACCGAACTCATCAGAGTCGCGGGGGAGAAGGGGACGGAGGGGGAGACCGTGGAGGTCGAGGTCATCGAGACGGACCGGGGCCCGGTGATCGCCGGCGGCCCCGAGGGCCTCGACGACGGCACCCCGGCCGCCCTCAGCCTCCGCTACCCGCCCCGCGTCACCGCCGACCTGGGCTTCGGCGCCCTGCTGCCCCTGCTCCGGGCCCGCCGGGTCGCCGACGTGGACCGCGCCCTGGACGCGTGGGCCGAACCGGTCAACGTGGTGCAGGCCGCCGACACCGAGGGCGGCCTGCTGCACCGCGTCGCGGGGCGCGTGCCGATACGGCCGGACGCCAACCGCCTGCGCCCGGTGCCCGCCTGGGAGCCCGGCCACGCCTGGGACGGCTGGCACACCCCGCCCCGGGCCGGCCTCACCGACGGCGTCGCCGTGATGGCCAACCAGCGCGGCCCCGCCACCCCGCTCGGCATCGAGTTCGCCCCGCCGCACCGCGCCGACCGCATCACCGAGCTGCTCGCCGGCCGGGAGCGCTGGTCGGCCGCGGACATGCCGGCCATCCACACGGACACCCGGCTCGGCTCGGCGGCCGCCCTCCTCGACCGCCTCACCACCCTGGACGGCCTGACCCCCGAGGCCGCCGCCCTCCGCGACCGCCTCCTGGCCTGGGACCGGCACATGGACGCCGACAGCACCGACGCGGCCCACTACGCCGCCCTGCGCACCGCGGTCGTACGGCGGCTGGCGGCGCACCCCGTCCTCGCGCCCGCGTCCGTGCCGCCCGCGTACCCCGAGGTGCTCCAGCCGTGGCTCGCGCTCGTGCCCCGCGTCGGCCACGCCCTCGAACACCTGCTGCGCGCCGAGGACCTGTACGGCATCGACCGCGCCGCCGCCGTCCGGGCCGCGCTGGAGGAGGTGGCTGCCCGGCCGCCGGCCGGCACCTGGGGCGACACCCACCGCCTCACCGCCTGGCGCGCACTGCCGGACCCCACCCCCACCCCCACCGACGGCTCCGCGCCCGCCCCCGCCCCCGGCCCGCGGCTCTCCGGCGACCACGACTGCGTCCTGTGCACGTCCCCCGTGCCGGGCGTCACCGACCTGGCCGCCCGAGGCCCGGCCGCCCGCTACGTCTGGGACCTCGCCGACCGGAGCGGCAGCCGCTGGGCGGTGCCGCACGGTGCCTCCGGCGTCCCCGGCTCACCGCACCACCAGGACCAGCAGCCCCTGTGGCTCGCCGGGGAACTCGCCCCCGTGGTCACGGACTTCGACCAGCTCACGAAGGAATCCGATGTCTGATCCGCAGACCTCCGCGTACGCCACCCGCACCCCCGTGCACGAGCAGGACCTCGCGGGCTTCGGCACCGTCCGCGTCCTGCCCCTCGACCCCGCCGAGGACGCCGCGGTGATCCACCGCTGGGTGAGCGAGAGCCGCGCCGCGTTCTGGGGGATGACGGAACTGACCCGGGACCAGGTCGAGGACGTCTACGCGCACATGGACACCCTCGACACCCACCACGCCCACCTCGTGGTCAAGGACGGCGAACCGGTCGCCCTGCTCCAGACCTACGAGCCCGCGGGCGACCGGGTGGGCGAGTGCTACGACGTCGAGCCCGGCGACATCGGCGTCCACCTGCTGCTGGCCCCGCCCGGAACGGAGGGTGCCCGGCCCGGCTGGACGGCCGCGCTGGCGGCGGCGCTGCTGGGATACGTGCTGGTGGGCCTCGACCGCACCCGCATCGTCGTCGACCCGGACATCGACAACGAGAAGGCCGTCGCCCGCTTCCTGCGGCAGGGCTTCACCGCCGGTCCCGCCGTCGTCCTGCCCGAGGTCGACCTGCCGGACGTGTACCTGCCGGAGAAGAAGGCACAACTGGCCTTCCTCCGCCGGGAGGTAGCGTTCCGGGGGTGACACCGCCACCCACCGCAGAGGACCTGATCGCGCACTACGGACTGGAGCCGATCCCCCGCGAGGGCGGCCTGTTCCGGCGCACCTGGGCAGGCCCCGAACGCCCGGACGGACGCCCCGAGGGGTCGGCGATCGTCGCCCTGCTGACCGCCCGCCCCGGCGACTTCTCCGCCCTGCACCGCCTGCCCGCCGACGAGGTCTGGCACCACTACCTCGGCGACCCGCTGGAACTGCTGCTGCTCTCCCCCGACGGCGGCACGCGGACGGCCGTGCTGGGACCGGACGTCCTGGGCGGGCAGCACGTGCAGCTCACGGTCCCGGCCGGCACCTGGATGGGCGGCGCCGTGGCGGCGGGCGGCGCGTGGACGCTGTTCGGGTGCACGATGGCGCCCGGCTTCACCTACGGGGACTACGAGCACGGCGACGCGGCGGGCCTCACGGCGCGCTATCCGGGCCGGGCCGCGCGGATCGTGGAACTGTGCCGCCCATGAAGCCGCATGTGAACCCGCCCGCACGGCTCCTCGACGGTCAGGTGGCGCTCGTCACGGGCGCCGGTGGCGGCATCGGCCGCGGCATCGCGCTGCGGTTCGCCGAGGAGGGCGCGGCGGTCGCGCTGCACTGCCGTACGTCGCTCGACGCGGCGCGGGAGACGGCCGGCCGGATCGCGGCCGCCGGCGGACGCGCCACGGTACTGCGCGCCGACCTCACCGACGAGGAGGCCGCCCGGCGCGTGGTGGAGGAGACCGCCGACTGGGGCGGCGGCCGCCTGACGGCGCTGGTCAACAACGCCGGTGTGCAGCCGCTGCGGGACCTGCCCGGCATGACGGCCGCCGAGTGGCGCTCGGTGCTGGACGCCAACCTGACCGGCGTCTTCGCCTGCACCCAGGCCGCGGCCGGCGTCATGCGGACCCAGGAAGGCGGCGGCACGGTCACCCACATCGCCTCCATCGAGGCGTCCGCGCCCGCACCCGCCCACGCGCACTACAGCGCCTCCAAGGCGGCGGTGGTGATGCACGCCCGCTCGGCGGCGCAGGAGTACGGGCCCTGGGGAGTCAGGGTCAACTCCGTCTCCCCCGGGCTCATCGACCGCGAGGGCCTCGACGAGGCCTGGCCGGAGGGCGTACGGCGCTGGCGGCTGGCGGCGCCCACGGGACGCCTGGGCCGCCCGGAGGACGTGGGCGACGCGTGCGTGTTCCTCGCCTCGCGGCTGGCGTCCTGGATCACCGGCCACGACCTCGTGGTGGACGGCGGGGTGACGGCACGTCCGTCGTGGTGAGGATCCGCGGGGCGGACGGGTGAGCGGGGCGGCTCCCGGGTCCGTACACATCCCCGAGGCAGTGGGTCCCGACGACGGAGATGCGACGTGAGGTGTGTGGACGGTGCACGCGCTGGAGCCCGGTGGCGGGGAGGCCGGCCGGACCGGCGAGCGGAGGAGGAACACCGCGGACGGCCCGAACGCCTTGCGATCCGGCGGCTGTTGCTGCTGGGCCCCCTGCTGGTCCTGCTCCTCCTCGGCGGCGCCACCTCCGCCTCCGCCCACGCCGCCCTCGAATCCACCGACCCCGGCGACGGAAGCGTCCTCGGCCGGGCCCCCGACCGCGTCACCCTGACCTTCAGCGAGTCCGTCGGCCTGCGCGACGACTCCTTCCGCGTCCTCGACCCCGGCGGACACCGGGTGCGGACGGGGGAGGCGGGGCGCGCAGGCGGCCGCTCCGACACGGCCCGGGTCGACCTCCCGGCCGGCCTGGGGGAGGGGACGTACACCGTGGCCTGGCGGGTGGTGTCGGCCGACAGCCACCCCGCCTCCGGCGCCTTCACCTTCTCCGTCGGCAAGCCCTCGGCGGCGGCGTCCGTGCCGGTGGACGCGGGACCGTCCGAGGACCCCCTGACCGCCCTCCTCCACAAGACCGCCCGCTACCTCGCCTACCTCGCGGCCGCCCTCCTCATCGGCGTCGCGGCCTTCGTGGCCCTGTGCCGCCCCCCGGACACCACCGGGCTGCGTCGCCCCCTGGCCGCGGGCTGGTGGACGCTGCTGGGCACCACCCTCGCCCTGCTGGTCCTGCGCGCCCCGTACGAGGCGGGCACGGGCCCGGCGGACGCCCTCGACGCGGACGCGCTCGCCGATACCCTCACCGGCCGGCCCGGCGTGCTGCTGCTGGCCCGGCTGGCCCTGCTCGCGCCGGTGGCGCTCCTCCTGACGCGCGCGGCCCGCGACGGCCGCCACCGCAGCCCATGGGCCACCGCCACGGGCTCGGTGCTCGCCGTCGCCCTCGCGCTGACCTGGTCCGCCGGGGAGCACGCCTCCGCCGGCCTCCAGGTGCCGCTCGCGATGACGTCCTTCGTACTGCACCTGCTGGCCACGGCGGTCTGGCTCGGCGGCCTCGTCGCCCTCCTCACCACCCTGCGCACGACCCCGGACGCCGCCACGGCCGCCCGCTTCTCCCGCGTCGCCCTCACCTCCGTGACCGTCCTCGTCGTCACCGGCGTCTACCAGTCCTGGCGCGGCCTCGGCTCCTGGCCGGCACTGACCGGGACGACGTACGGCAGGCTGCTGCTCGCCAAGGTGGCCCTGGTGGCCGTCACACTGACCGCGGCGGCCGTGTCCCGCCGCTGGACGGCGTCCCTGGCCAATGCGGCAGTCCCCGCCCGGCAGGAGGAGCGGCAACGGGACTGGGACAAGGAACGGAACTTGCAGCGGGACCGGGACCGGGAGCGACAACGGAACTTGGACCGGCAACGGAACATGGAGCGGGAGCCGATCCCGGCCGGCGCCCCACCCGCCCCGCAACCCTCCGCCCCCGACTCCACCAACGCGGAGCCGCCCACTCCAGGGCCACCCACCCCTGTGCCACCGCCCCTCTGCGACCCGCCCACCACCCCTGGCGACCCGCCCACCACCCCCGGCGCCCCATCCACCGCCACCGACGCCCTCCGCCGCGGACTGCGCCGCTCCGTCCTGGTCGAGGCGGTCGTCGCGGCCGTCGTCCTGATGATCACGACCGTGCTGACCAGCACGGTGCCGGGCCGCGCGGCGGACGAGGCGGCGCGCTCGGCGCCGGCCGGCGGGGTGCTGCCGGCCTCCGTCACCGACGTCCCCTTCGACCTGGGCGACTCCGCCCGGGGCACGGTCCAGATCACCCTGGACCCCGGCCGCACCGGCGACAACGCCGTCCAGGCCGTGGTCTTCGGCCCCGACGGCGCCCTGGCCGCCGTACCCGAACTCCGCCTCTCCTTCACCCTCCCCGACAAGGACGTCGGCCCCATCGAGGCCCACCTGGTCGACCGCGGCGGCTACTGGAGCGCCAACACCCTCACCCTCCCCCTTCCCGGCACCTGGACGATGCGCACGACGGTCCGCGTCTCGGAGATCGACCAGGTGACGGAGTCGAGGCGGATCCGCATCGAGCGGTGACGCCGGCGGCGGGACCGCGGAGAGACAACGACGAAGGGCCCCCTGTTTCCAGGGGGCCCTTCGACATCGTGCCCGGTGAGGCACTGGCGGAGGATACGAGATTCGAACTCGTGAGGGGTTGCCCCCAACACGCTTTCCAAGCGTGCGCCCTAGGCCTCTAGGCGAATCCTCCGCCGAGAACATTACATGACGTGGAGGAGTGCTTGCGAACTCGTTCTGAGCGCCCCACATCGGGTAACGTGTGGGCTAGCCCCTCACGCGGCGCTATCTGACTGAACTCCCCCAGGGCCGGAAGGCAGCAAGGGTAGGTTGGCTCTGGCGGGTGCGTGGGGGGCGTTTGCGTTCCCGGTCGTGCCGGTGGGCCGAGGCCGGCGTCCGGCGGGGCGATCCGGTTGTCGGTGGGCGCCTATAACCTCGTATGCGTGTCGTCTCTCGCGCTCTACCGCCGTTACCGCCCGGAGTCCTTCGCCGAGGTCATCGGGCAGGGGCATGTCACCGACCCGCTGCAGCAGGCGCTGCGGAACAACCGGGTCAATCACGCGTACCTGTTCAGCGGTCCGCGCGGATGCGGCAAGACGACCAGCGCGCGGATCCTGGCGCGCTGCCTGAACTGCGAGCAGGGGCCCACGCCCACCCCCTGCGGTGAGTGCCAGTCCTGCCGCGACCTCGCGAGGAACGGGCCGGGGTCGATCGACGTCATCGAGATCGACGCCGCCTCCCACGGCGGTGTGGACGACGCCCGCGACCTGCGCGAGAAGGCCTTCTTCGGGCCCGCCCAGAGCCGGTACAAGATCTACATCATCGACGAGGCCCACATGGTCTCCCCGCAGGGCTTCAACGCCCTGCTGAAGGTCGTCGAGGAGCCCCCGGAGCACCTCAAGTTCATCTTCGCGACCACCGAGCCCGAGAAGGTCATCGGGACCATCCGGTCGCGCACCCACCACTACCCCTTCCGCCTCGTCCCGCCCGGCACCCTGCGCGACTACCTCGCCGAGGTCTGCGGCAAGGAGGAGATCCCGGTCGCCGAGGGCGTGCTGCCGCTGGTCGTCCGGGCCGGCGCGGGGTCCGTCCGCGACTCCATGTCCGTCATGGACCAGCTGCTCGCGGGCGCCGGCGCGGACGGTGTGACGTACGACATGACGACCGCCCTGCTCGGCTACACGGACGGCTCGCTGCTCGACTCCGTTGTCGAGGCGTTCGTCACAGGGGACGGCTCGGCCGCCTTCGAGGTCGTGGACCGCGTCATCGAGGGCGGCAACGACCCCCGCCGCTTCGTCACCGACCTCCTGGAGCGCCTGCGCGACCTGGTGATCCTCGCCGCCGTGCCCGACGCGGCGGACAAGGGGCTCATCGATGCCCCCGCCGACGTCCTGGAGCGGATGCGGGCCCAGGCGGACTCCTTCGGCGCCGCCGAGCTGAGCCGCGCCGCCGACCTCGTCAACGAGGGCCTCACCGAGATGCGCGGTGCCCACTCGCCCCGGCTCCAGCTGGAGCTGATCTGCGCGCGCGTGCTGCTGCCCGCCGCGTACGGCGACGAGCGGTCGGTGATGGCGCGCCTGGACCGGATCGAGCGGGGCGTGCAGTTCTCCGGGGGCGCGGGCGCGCCCGCCATGGGGTACGTGCCGGGGCCCGAGGCGCACGGCGGTGCCGCCGCCGCTCCGGTGGCGCCGGGCGGCGGGCCCGCGGCGGCCCGGGCGGCCGTCAGGCCGCAGGGCGGCGCGACGGCCCCGGACACCGCTCCCGGCGAGGGCGCCGGCGGCGGACAGCCCCAGCCGGCACCCACCCCCGCCCCGGCGGCCGAACCCGCTCCCGCTCCCACGCCTCCTCAGTCACCCAGCCCTTCCCCCGCGCCCGCCCCCGCCCCCGAGCCAGGTCCCGCCTCCGCGCCGGGTGCCTGGCCGACCGCGGCATCCGCGGGCGGCGGCCGCCGCCCGGGAGGATGGCCCACGGCCGCCCCGGCGGGCGGCGGACAGCCCGCCCGTACGCCGGCCGCGCCCGGCCCCACCGCCGGTCCCGGTCCCGGTTCCGGACCCACGGCCGGTCCCGCTTCCGGTCCCGCCGAGGCTCCGCAGACCGCTCCCGCACCCGCGACGCCCCAGGCCCCCGCGTCCTCGGCTCCCGCGCAGGCCCCCGCCGCCCAGGCGCCGGGCGCCGGGATCGACCCCCGCACGATCTGGCCCAACATCCTGGAGGCGGTCAAGAACCGCCGCCGCTTCACCTGGATCCTGCTCAGCCAGAACGCCCAGGTGACCGGCTTCGACGGCACCTCCCTGCAGATCGGCTTCGTCAACGCCGGCGCCCGCGACAACTTCGTGAGCAGCGGGAGCGAGGACGTGCTGCGCCAGGCCCTGGCCGAGCAGTTCAACGTGCAGTGGAAGATCGACGCGGTCGTCGACCCCTCCGGCGGTTCGGCACCGCCCCCCGCCGGCCCCTCCGGCGGCCACGGCGGCTCGGGCGGGGGCTTCGGCGGAGGCGGCTTCGGCGGCTCCGGTGGCGGCGGTGGCTACGGGGGCGGCGCGCCCGCGCAGCGTCCGCCGGCCCCCGCGCCCTCCGCCCCCCGGCCCTCCGCCCCGCCGGCTCCGGAGTCCGGCGGCGCGTCGGCCTCGTCGGCGCCCCCCGCCCCCCGGCCCCCTGCGCCCGAGCCGCGGCAGGTCTCCCCCGAGGACGACATCCCCGAGGAGGACGACCCGGACCTCGACGAGTCCGCCCTCTCCGGCAGGGACCTGCTGGTACGCGAGCTGGGCGCCACGGTCGTCGAGGAGATCGCGCACGAGTAGCCCCGTGGGAGCGGGCCCGTCCGGCCGGCCGGCCCGTGGGAGCGGACCCGCCCGGGCCGCTCCTGGAGGAACCCACAAGGCGGCGCCGCCCGCCCCTTCGGAAGCCCGCACAAGGGGCCCCGGCCCGTTCCCGTTAGGCTGGCTCGCGTGAAGGTCCTTGTCATCGGCGGCGGCGCCCGCGAACACGCCCTGTGCCGTTCCCTGTCCCTCGACCCCGACGTGACCGCGCTGCACTGCGCACCCGGCAACGCCGGCATCGCCGAGGTCGCCGAACTGCACCAGGTCGACGCCCTCGACGGCGCGGCCGTCACCGCGCTGGCCACGGAGCTGGGCGCCGAGCTGGTCGTCGTCGGACCCGAGGCGCCCCTGGTCGCCGGGGTCGCCGACGCCGTCCGCGCGGTCGGCATCCCGGTCTTCGGCCCCTCCGGGGAGGCCGCGCGCCTGGAGGGCTCCAAGGCCTTCGCCAAGGACGTCATGGCGGGCGCGGGCGTGCCGACCGCCCGTTCCTACGTCTGCACCACCCCGGCCGAGATCGACGAGGCCCTCGACGCCTTCGGCGCCCCGTACGTCGTGAAGGACGACGGGCTGGCCGCCGGCAAAGGCGTCGTCGTCACCGACGACATCGAGGCGGCCCGTGAGCACGCCGCGGCCTGCGACCGCGTCGTCATCGAGGAGTTCCTGGACGGCCCCGAGGTCTCCCTCTTCGCCGTCACCGACGGCGACAACGTCCGCCCGCTCCAGCCCGCCCAGGACTTCAAGCGCGCCCTCGACGGCGACGAGGGCCCCAACACCGGCGGCATGGGCGCCTACTCGCCGCTGCCGTGGGCCGACCCCAAGCTGGTCGACGAGGTCGTCCAGAGCGTGCTCCAGCCGACCGTCGACGAGATGCGCCGCCGCGGCACCCCGTTCTCCGGGCTGCTCTACGCCGGTCTGGCGATCACCTCGCGCGGCGTGCGCGTGATCGAGTTCAACGCCCGCTTCGGCGACCCCGAGACCCAGGTCGTCCTGGCCCGCCTGCGGACCCCGCTGGCCGGCCTCCTGATGGCCGCCGCCACCGGCAACCTCGCCGACCTGGAGCCGCTGCGCTGGAGCGACGACGCGGCCGTCACCGTGGTCGTGGCCTCCCACAACTACCCCGGCACCCCGCGCACCGGCGACCCGATCACCGGCCTCGCCGAGGTGGCCGCCCAGGACGCCCCGCACGCCTACGTGCTGCACGCAGGCACCCGCGCCGAGGGCGACGCCGTCGTCAGCGCCGGTGGCCGCGTCCTGTCCGTCACGGCCACCGGTACCGACCTCACCGAGGCCCGCGACCGCGCCTACCGGGCCGTCGCCCGCATCGGCCTCGACGGCTCCCAGCACCGTACGGACATCGCCGCGAAGGCCGCCGCGGGCGCCTGACCGGCCCCTGCGCGAGCCTCCGCGCGCCCCGTCCCGCAGGCCCCGGTTCCGTCCCAGGAACCGGGGCCTGATCCTTGCAATCCGTCATCCACCTTTCCCCAAAGCCATTCCATCGAGTGACCGATAGCCCATACGGCTGACGGGCGCGGAGGCCCCAACTATGGTGCCGCGCAAGCGTTCCGGCACTTGGCCCACCGACATTGCGATGTCAGTGGCGGGTGCCACAGTGGGGGAGTGAGCACCAGCAGACGAGCAGTGCGATGGCCAGGACAGACAGGACGTCGATGAGGGGGTGAGGTCCGGCCGTGACCGGTACCGGTGGTGAGGAGATGGGCGCGCAGGCCGCGCGTTCCCGGGCGCTGGCCGTGCTGCGCGTCCGCAGTCGCGCGCTGGCCGTCGCCCTGTTGCCCGCTGCCGTCGCCGTGGTCCTGCTGGTGGGCGGCGCCACCGGGCGTCTGCCGGGCACCGGCTGGGACGCCGCCCGCTGGGCCGTGTCCGTCCTCGCGGTGCTCGTGCTCCTGGCCGCGGCCGCGGTGGCGCTGGTCGTGGCCCGCGCCCGGCCCGCCGCCACCCCCACGGTCACCATCGCCGAGGAGTCCGCCCCGGACCTCTACCGGATGGTGCGCGACCTCGCCGACCGGCTCGACGTGCCCGCTCCCTCCGCGATAGCGCTCACGCCGGACTGCGACAGCTGGCTGGAGGACCGCACCCATCCGGCCCACGGACCGCCCCCGGCGCCGCGCCGGACCGACCCGGCCGTCCCCGGCGGGCACGCCCGCCCCCGCGGTGCCGCCGCGCCCGTCCTCGTCATCGGCTCGCCCTTCCTGTGGTGGATGCGCGTGGGCGAACTGCGTGCCGTCCTCGCCCCGGTCGTCGCCGGCACCGGACCCTCGGCGCACCCCGACATAGCCGCCGCCCGACGCTTCATACGGGGCCTGGACGCCGCGGTGGCGGTGGCCTCGGCCGACCGGCGCAACCCGCTGTCCCGGGCGGCGTGCGCGGGCCTCGCCCGGGTGTGCCGGCTGCTGCTGCGCGGCTGCCGGGTGCACGCGGCGCAGATGGAGCGCGGCGTCGCGTCGGCGGCGGCGGAGCGTGCACAGGCTGTGGACTACGGTCTGCGGATCGCCGCGCAGGAGCAGGTGGGGCTCGCCTACGCGGGCTGGGACCGGCTGCTGACCCGGGTGGCGCTGCCCGCCTGGCGGATGGGCCGCTGGCCCTCGCGGCTTGACGTGGGGGTCGTCGCCGCCCTCACCGAGTTGTCCCGCCGCGACCGTCTGGCCGAGGGCTTCGCCTCGCGCCTCGGGGAGCGCCCCGCCTGCGACCTGCTCGAGGAGCCGGGCGCGATGGACGAGGCGGTTTCGCTGCTCACCGCGCGCCTCTTCCACGGCGGCCCCGAGACCGGCCCCGACTGGTCGCCGGTCGACTGGGACGAGTATCCCGAGGAGGTCGTGGACCGCACCTGGCGCACGGACGCGGCCCGCCTCCACCGCGTACTGGACACCCTGGGCGTCCGCCGCGCCGCCGAGGAGGACACGGCACCGGGCACCGAGGGCCCGACCCTGGCCCGCGTCCTGGACCACCTCACCGTGCCCACCGACGGCCCGGGAGCCGCCCCCGGCATGGCATCCGCCGGCGGCCCCGGAACCCTGCCGGGCGCGGCATCCGCCGACGGCCCGGGAACCCTGCCGGGCACGGCATCCGCCGACGGCCCGGGAACCCTGCCGGGCGCGACACCCGCCGACGGCTCCGGAACCCTGCCCGGCACGACACCCGCCGTCGGCCCAGCAGCCCCGCCGCACACGGCACCCACCGACGGCCCCATCGACCCCTCCCGCACGGCACCCGCCCCGCAGGCGACCCCGCACCCGCCCACCGACGGAGCCCCCGCCCCAGGCGACACCACCGCCCCCGGCGACACCCCCGCCCCCGGAGAAACCCCCACCCACCCCGAGGACGACGACGACCTGGGCGGCACCACCACCCGCGGCGCCGCCCTGGCCGCCGGACTCAGCGCCCAGCTGGCCCGCGAGGAGGCGGCGGCGCAGCGGGCCGGCGCCGGGACCGCGGCCCCCGCCACCCCCGCGGCGACGGCCGGCGCCGCCGGACCCGACGCCGCCCTCTGGGACGACGGTGCGCTCCCCCTCCTGCCGCTGCAGCCCCCGCGCAGCGGACGCGAGATCCTCACCGCGCACATCACCGCGATGGTCTGCTGCGCGGCGATGGACACCGCCGGAGCGACCCCGGGCCTCGACTGGCTGGACGGACCCTCGCTCCTGTTCGACGGGGCCCGCGCGGCCGACCTGGCCCCCAGCGTCCTCAGCCTCGTCGAGACCGGCGACCCGGGCCCCCTGCGCCACTGGATGACCGAGCTGGGGATACGCCCCGAGAAGCCGGTGCGCCTGGTCTGACGGGCCCGCCCGCTGAATCGGAGCCCTCGATTCCACTTTCTGCCACTTCGCGACGAACAGTGACAGCCCGCGTGCTGGATGTGATGTGCTGGGGACCGAATCGCGCACATGGCAAGCGCGTTCGTCATACGCATGACCACGGGGGCACGAGGGAGGGGGCGGTCCCATGGGGTCCGAGCAGATCCGCCGCTGGGAGTCGGGGGCACTGGCGCACGCCGTGACGGACCCCTTCGGGCAGGGTCCCCTGCCGTGGCTGCGCGGCGGCGAGACGTACTTCGGCGACACCGGCCAGGTCGTCGCCTGGTACGCGGACCAGGACCCCGCCCGCGCCCGGGGCGGCCCGCGCGCGGCCGACGACGTGCGCCGCCAGATCAAGGGCTTCACCGCCACCGGCGCCGCCGCCCCCGGCGAGGCCATCGACTTCCACATCACCGTCGACCCGCCGCAGGAGTTCGCCGTCGACGTGTACCGGATCGGGCACTACGGCGGTGACGGCGCCGCCAAGATCACCACCAGCCCCCGCCTGTCCGGCATCGTCCAGCCCCCGCCGCTCACCGCCGACCGCACGGTCTCCTGTCACCACTGGTGGCTGTCCTGGCGGCTCCAGATCCCGTCGTACTGGAGCATCGGCGCCTACGTCGCCGTCCTCACCACCGCCGACGGCCACCGCTCCCACGTGCCCTTCACGATCCGCGACAGCCACCCGGCCGACCTGCTCCTCCTGCTGCCGGACATCACCTGGCAGGCGTACAACCTGTACCCGGAGGACGGCCGCACCGGCGCCAGCCTCTACCACGCCTGGGACGAGGAGGGCCGGCTGCTCGGCGAGGCGGACGCCGCCACGACCGTCTCCTTCGACCGGCCGTACGCCGGCGCGGGGCTGCCGCTGCACGTCGGCCACGCCTACGACTTCATCCGCTTCGCCGAGCGCTACGGCTACGACCTCGCCTACGCCGACGCCCGCGACCTGCACTCCGGCCGCGTCGACCCGTCCCGCTACCGGGGGCTGGTCTTCCCCGGCCACGACGAGTACTGGTCCGCCCCCATGCGCCGCACCGCGGAACTCGCCCGCGAGCGGGGCACCTCCCTGGTCTTCCTCTCCGCCAACACCCTGTACTGGCAGGTGGAGCTGGCCCCCTCCCCCTCCGGCACCGCCGACCGCCTGCTGACCTGCCGCAAACGCCGCGGTCCCGGCCGGCCCGCGCTGTGGCGGGAGGTCGACCGCCCCGAGCAGCAGCTGCTCGGCATCCAGTACGCCGGCCGCGTCCCCGAACCCCACCCGCTGGTCGTCCGCAACGCGGACCACTGGCTCTGGGAGGCCACCGGCGCCCACGAGGGCGACGAGATCGAGGACCTGGTGGCCGGCGAGGCCGACCGCTACTTCCCGCGCACCGCGCTCCCCGCCCACGACGAACGGGTCCTGCTCGCCCACTCCCCGTACACCGACGCCCACGGCGCCCGGCGCCACCAGGAGACCTCGCTGTACCGGGCCCCGTCGGGCGCCTGGGTCTTCGCGTCCGGGACGTTCGCGTGGTCCCCGGCCCTGGACCGCCCCGGCCACGTCGACCCGCGCGTCCAGCGCGCGACCGCCAACCTCCTGGACCGCATCTGCAAACGGGACTGACCCGCACACACGGGCACCGCCCCGCCCGTCGCCCTCCTGGCGAGGTACGGGACAATCGGGGTATTGGACAGAACCACGGGGAGGAACCGTGTCCGGATTCGTCGAAAAGCCCGAGCCGCTCCAGGTTCCGGGTCTGGTGCACCTGCACACCGGCAAGGTGCGCGAGCTGTACCGGAACGAGGCGGGCGACCTCGTGATGGTCGCCAGCGACCGCATCTCCGCCTACGACTGGGTGCTGCCGACCGAGATCCCCGACAAGGGCCGGGTCCTCACCCAGCTCTCCCTGTGGTGGTTCGACCAGCTCGCCGACCTGGCGCCGAACCACGTCCTGAGCACCGAGCTGCCCCCCGGCGCCCCCGCCGACTGGGAGGGCCGCGCCCTGGTCTGCAAGTCGCTGCGGATGGTCCCCGTGGAGTGCGTGGCCCGCGGCTACCTCACCGGCTCCGGGCTCGCGGAGTACGACGAGACCCGCACCGTGTGCGGCCTCGCCCTCCCCGAGGGCCTCGTCGACGGCTCCGAGCTGCCCGCCCCGATCTTCACCCCGGCCACCAAGGCCGAGGTCGGCGAGCACGACGAGAACGTCTCCTACGAGGAGGTCGCCCGCCAGGTCGGCGCGGACACCGCGGCCGCCCTGCGCCAGTCGACCCTCGCCGTCTACTCGCGTGCCCGCGACATCGCCCGCGAGCGCGGCATCGTCCTCGCCGACACCAAGTTCGAGTTCGGCTTCGACGGGGACGACCTGGTCCTCGCCGACGAGGTGCTCACCCCGGACTCCTCCCGCTTCTGGCCGGCCGACCGGTGGGAGCCGGGCCGCGCGCAGCCGTCGTACGACAAGCAGTTCGTGCGGGACTGGCTGACCTCGGCGGAGTCCGGCTGGGACCGCGGGAGCGAGCAGCCCCCGCCGCCGCTGCCGCCGCAGGTCGTGGACGCCACCCGCGCCAAGTACGTCGAGGCGTACGAACTGCTGACCGGTCAGCGCTGGTCCTAGCGGCACTCCCGGGGGGCTTCCGACAGGGGAAGCCCCCGGACACGCGAAAGGCCCCCGGCAGGAGCCGGGGGCCTTCGCACACGGAGCGAACGACGAGGTTCGAACTCGCGACCTCAACCTTGGCAAGGTTGCGCTCTACCAACTGAGCTACGTTCGCGCTGCGCCGTGGCGCGAGAGCCACTATACCCAACCCCGCTCCCGCGCGAGCCGCACCGCCGCGTGCCGGTTCTCCGCCCCGAGCTTGCCCGCGGCCGACGACAGGTAGTTCCGCACGGTCCCCTCGGCGAGCGCGGCCCGCTCCGCGATCTCCGCGACGGGCGCCCCGTCGGCGGCGTGCTCCAGCACCTCCGCCTCCCGCGCGGTCAGCGGCGAGTCCCCGGCGGAGATCGCGTCGGCGGCCAACTCGGGGTCGACGTAACGGTTTCCGGCGTGCACCGTGCGGATCAGCTCGGCCAGCCGCTGGGCGCTGGTCGTCTTCGGCACGAACCCGCGCACCCCCGCCGCGAGCGCCCGCTTCAGGTGCCCCGGCCGGCCGTGGCTGGTCACGATCAGCACCTTGCAGGAGGGCAGCTCGGCGCGCAGCGATGTGGCGACCTTCACACCGTCGGCGCCGGGCATCTGGAGATCCAGCACGGCGACGTCCGGCGCGTGGGCGCGGGCCATCGCCAGGGCCTCGGGGCCGGTGGCCGCCTCGGCGACCACGACGAGGTCCTCCTCCAGGGACAGCAGGGCGGCCAGCGCGCCGCGGATCAGGTGCTCGTCGTCGGCGAGCAGCACCCGCACCGGTGCGGCCGTCACGGCGCCACCTCCCGTCCGGCGCCGGTGGCGGGCGGCAGCGGCACCTCGGCCGTCACCCGGAACACGCCCTTGCCGGCGTTCCCCGCCTCCAGCGTCCCGTCCACCCCGGACAGCCGCTCCCGCAGCCCCGCGAGCCCGGAACCCCCGGCCGGGGAGCCGTCCGCGTCCGCGGCCCCGTCGTTCTCCACGGTCAGCACCACACGCCCTTCCGTCCTCCGCACCACCACCGTCACCTTCTCCGCGTCCCCGTGCCGCAGCACGTTCGTCGTCGCCTCCCGCACCACCCAGCCGAGCGCCGACTGCACCTGGGCGGGCAGCCCGGCCGTCTCGCCGGTGACCTCGGCGACGATGCCGGCCGCCGAGAGCACGCCGCGGGCGCCGGCCAGTTCGACCTCCAGATCGGCCTCCCGGTAGCCGCGCACGACGTCCCGGACCTCGCGCTGCGAGGCCTGCGCGATGCGCTGCGCCTCGATCATCTGGTCCACCGCCTCCGGCCGCCCGCGCCGGGACAGCTGGACGGCCAGCTCGCTCTTGAGCGCGATCACCGCCAGGTTCCTCCCCATCACGTCGTGCAGGTCACGGCCGAACCGCAGCCGCTCCTCGGCCACCGCCAGCCGGGCCCGGGTCTCCTTGGCGTCGTCGAGCGCGTAGACCGCCTTGAGGAGCCAGACGGAGAACACCGCGGTGGCGGCGAGGAACGCCCCGGCCAGCAGCAGGACGCCCCCGGTGACCAGCGCGCCGCTCCAGGACAGGCCCACCGCGAAGGCCACGAGTCCCGCGCCCACCGCGACCCCGGCGACCAGCGCCATGACGCGCCGCCGCCGGTCGTGCACCCCGAGGGCCAGCGCGCCGACGCCGAAGCCCTGGACGCCCACGAAGACCCCGAGGGCCGCCGCGTCCACGTCCTCGCCCGCCGGACCGTGCTCCGCCAGCGCGATCGCGACGACCGCGACGAGGGCGGTGAGCGCGCCGAGCGCCCACAGCTGCCGCGTCGGCGGCGGACGGCGGCCGAGCGTCCAGTCGAGGGCCCGCGAGGTGGTCGCCATGCACGCCGCGGCGTGGGTGACGACCATCAGGGACAGCACGGTCGCGAAGCCGGGTCCGACCTGGCTGTAGGTCGCCAGACCGATGCCGCCGATCTCGCTCACCCCGAAGAAGTGGAACGACCACCGGGTGTACGTCTCCACCTTCTCCGGCGTGCTCTTGAGCCGCCACCATCCGCCTGGCCTGCGCATGTGCCCGCCGCTCCCGCTCATCCCGTACGTCTCGCCCGTCCCGTACGTCAGTGCCGTGGCTCCCAGCGGAACCACCGTCGTACAGCAAACACCGCGAGCACGGTCCAGGCCACCGCCGTCACGACGGCGCCCAGCGTCTCGCCGCCGGTCAGGTCGCCGGTCCAGCCGCCGCGGATCAGCGTGATCACGGGCGTCATCGGCAGCAGTTCGCAGACGGCGGCCAGGCGGTCGGGCAGCAGTTCCAGCGGCACGAACATGCCGGAGCCGAGCATCGAGACGAACATGAAGGGCAGCGGCGTGACCTGCGCGCTCTCACCGGTCCGGGTGAAGCTCGCGGTGACCCCGGCGAGAGCGGCGCACAGCACCAGGCCGAGCAGCAGTCCGAGGACGGAGAGGTGGACCGCGGACGGCGCGGACAGGTCGAGGAGCACGGCGCAGCCCGCCGCGAGCAGCAGGGACTGCACGAGCCCGCTGAGCAGGGCCGGCGTCGCGGATCCGGTGAGGATCTCGACGTCGCGCAGCTCACCGGTGCGCAGCCGCTTCAGGACGAGTTCCTCGCGCCGTACGACGAAGACGCCGACGAGCGCCGAGTAGACGGCGAAGAGCAGGGAGAAGCCGATCGCGGCGGGCAGGACGAGCGTCCCGGTGGTCAGGCCGGCGCCGGCCAGGTCCATCTCCTTGGCCGCCGACTTCACGCTGAACGGCAGCACCAGCGGCACGAACAGGGCCGCGAAGAGGGTGCCCTTGTTCCGTCCCAGCAGGGTGAGTTCGGCGCGGGCGAGGGCCGTCATGCGGGTCCTCGGCGTGCTGACCGGTGAGTTCACGGCGGATGCCGCGTGCTTGGTGCCGGTGGCGCTCATGTCGCGTACTCCTTCGTCGTCCCGTCGGGCGTCCCGGCGGCCGTCGCGTCGGCGCTCCTGCCGGACACGTCCTTGGCGATGCTGAGGAAGGCCTCCTCCAGCGAGGCCGAGCGGACGTCCAGGCGGCGCAGTTCCACCCCGGCCTGGCCGGCCCACACCAGCAGGCCGGTGGCCGCGCGCTGGAGTTCGTGGGTGCGCAGCCTCACCATCCGGCCCTCGACCTCGTGGCCGCTGATCCCCAGGCCGTCGAGCGGCGGCAGGTCGCCCACGAAGTAGCCCTCGGGCAGTTCGAAGGAGATCCGGGACGGCTGCGCGGCGGTCACCTCGGCCGGGGTGCCGGTGGCGGCGATCCGTCCCTCGTGCATGATCGCGAGCCGGTCGGCGAGGTTCTCGGCCTCTTCGAGGTAGTGCGTGGTCAGCAGCACGGTCGTGCCCCGGTCGCGCAGCGCGCTCACCAACTCCCAGGTGTCCCGGCGGCCTTCGGCGTCCAGGCCGGTGCTGGGTTCGTCGAGGAACAGCACCTCGGGGTCGCCGAGCAGCGCGAGCGCCAGGTCGAGGCGGCGGCGCTGGCCTCCGGAGAGCTGCTTCACGCGGGTGCCGGTCTTCGACTCCAGGCCGACCAGTGCGAGGACCTCGGCCGGCGGGCGGGCGCCGCTCACGCACCCCGCCCACATCCGCGCCGTCTCGGCGACGGTCAGCTCGGAGGGGAAGCCGCCCTCCTGGAGCATGACCCCGGTGCGGGGGCGGACGGCGGCGCGCTCGGTGTACGGGTCGTGCCCGAGGACGCGCACCCGGCCGCCGGCGGGGGCGGCGAGCCCCTCCAGCAGCTCGACCGTCGAGGTCTTGCCGGCGCCGTTGGTGCCCAGCAGGGCGAAGACCTCCCCGCGGCGCACGGAGAAGTCGACACCGCGCACGGCCTCGAACCCGCCCCCGTACACCCGCCGCAGGCCAGTGACCTCAATCACGTGTTCGTGTCCGTTGGTTTGCATGCCCTCAAGCCTTCCGGCGATCCGGGGCGTTCGACAGTGCGGGCCGTCATCACCGGGCATGACAAATGTCAGAAGGCGTCCCGCGGATGGTGCCGGACACACGAAAAGACCCCGGTCCACGGAGGACCGGGGTCTGATTCCCGAGCGGACGACGAGGCTCGAACTCGCGACCTCAACCTTGGCAAGGTTGCGCTCTACCAACTGAGCTACGTCCGCATTGCCGCCGACCGGCCTTCACCGATCGGTGCGAGCACCAGCCTACCTGATCCAATCGGGTCATCGGTACGGCTGTGCAGAGCGGGTGACAGGAATTGCACACTGCGCCTTCCCCCTGGAAGGGGGATGTTCTACTACTGAACTACACCCGCATGTTCCGTGGGCCCGGCCCTTCGGCCTCGCCCCTCGGCGTGCTCCAGACTTTAGCTGATCACCCGGGGTGCCGCGCAAGTCGGGTGCCGCGAGGGGCGGCTGAGCGGTCGTCGGCCGCGGCCGGGCTCACCGGGCCGCGGCGAACGCCTCGTAGACCTTCTTGGGGATCCGGCCCCGCGCGGGCACGTCCATCTTGTTCGCCTGGGCCCAGGCGCGGACCGCCGCCGGGTCCGGGGCGACCTCGGTCTGCCGGTACGCCTTCCCGGACCTCGACCGCTTGCGGCCGGCCGACACGTACGGCTCCAGGGCCTTGCGCAGTTTCCGGGCATTGGTTTCGTTCAGGTCGATCTCGTACATCCGGCCGTCCACACCGAAGGCGATCGTCTCCGCCGCTTCCGAGCCGTCGATGTCGTCAAAGAGAGTGACCACGACACGCTGCGCCACGAATATCGGTCCCTTCGTGCGGCATCTCCGCGATGACGTGCCAAGACGCCGCGATGATGCCGACTGTTCGCCTGTAATTGGGCAAAGTATCGGCTAATGACATTTCATTTGTACAGTGCCCGGCATTGCAATGGGAAGACCGACTAAATCTCCAGGCGTGTCCGTCGCGCAATAGGAGTCCGCGGCCGATCCGGGATCTTTCCCGAAGCTTTTCGCGGACGACTCGTACTGATGCCGGATCGTGATCGGGCTCACGTAGTTTCCTCCAAGGCTACGCGCGTAGAAATTTTGTACGGGTAGTCTGAAGGAACCTGCTCAGCACCACACACCGGGAGTGCCAGTGGCACGCGTCGTAGTCGACGTCATGCTCAAGCCGGAGATCCTCGACCCCCAGGGCCAGGCGGTGCAGCGCGCACTGCCGCGGCTGGGTTTCGAAGGGATCTCGGACGTCCGCCAGGGAAAGCGATTCGAACTGGAAGTGGACGGGCCCGTCGACGACGCAGCCCTCGCCCGCATCCATGATCTTGCGGAATCCTTCCTCGCCAACACCGTGATCGAGGACTTCACCGTCCGCGTCGAGTCGGAAGACGCAGTCGCGGAGGCCGTGAAGTGACCGCTCGTATTGGCGTCGTCACTTTCCCCGGCAGTCTCGACGACAGGGACACGCAGCGCGCGATCCGCGTGGCCGGCGCCGAACCCGTCGCCCTCTGGCACAAGGACAAGGACCTCAAGCAGGTCGACGCCGTGGTGCTCTGCGGTGGTTTCTCGTACGGCGATTATCTGCGCGCCGGCGCCATCGCCCGCTTCTCGCCGGTGATGGACACCCTCATCGACCAGGCGAAGGCCGGCCTTCCGGTACTGGGCATCTGCAACGGCTTCCAGATCCTCACCGAGGCCCACCTGCTGCCCGGCGGAATGCTCGGCAACGACCACCTGCACTTCATCTGCCGCGACCAGAAGCTGCGGGTGGAGAACGCGGACACCGCCTGGACCAGCGACTACACCGCCGGCCAGGAGATCCACATCCCGCTGAAGAACATGGACGGGCGCTACGTCGCCGACCGGCGGACGCTGGACGAGCTGGAGTCGGAGGGCCGGGTGGCCTTCCGCTACCTGGGCATGAACCCCAACGGCTCGCTCAACGACATCGCCGGCATCAGCAACGCCGCCGGGAACGTCGTCGGCCTCATGCCGCACCCGGAGCACGCCGTCGAGCCGCTGATCGGCACCGGCCGCACCGACGGCCTCCCGTTCTTCACCTCGATCCTCAAGAAGCTGGTCAACGCATGAGCCGGACGCCTCTGGACACGGTCGAGCACGCGGCCGCGACCCCCGACGTCGAGCTGCCCTGGGCCGAACTGGGCCTGAAGAAGGACGAGTACGAGCGGGTCGTCGAGATCCTCGGCCGCCGCCCGACCGGCGCCGAACTCGCCATGTACTCCGTCATGTGGTCCGAGCACTGCTCGTACAAGAGCAGCAAGGTCCACCTGCGCCAGTTCGGCGAGAAGGCCCCCCGGTCCGACGCGATGCTCGTCGGCATCGGCGAGAACGCCGGTGTGGTCGACGTCGGCCAGGGCTACGCGGTCACCTTCAAGGTCGAGTCGCACAACCACCCGTCGTACGTGGAGCCCTACCAGGGCGCCGCGACCGGCGTCGGCGGCATCGTGCGCGACATCATCGCGATGGGCGCGCGCCCCGTCGCCGTCGTGGACCCGCTCCGCTTCGGCGCCGCGGACCACCCCGACACCAAGCGCGTGCTGCCCGGCGTCGTCGCCGGCATCGGCGGCTACGGCAACTGCCTGGGCCTGCCCAACATCGGCGGCGAGGTCGTCTTCGACGCCTGCTACCAGGGCAACCCGCTGGTCAACGCCGGTGCCATCGGCGTCATGCGGCACGAGGACATCCACCTCGCCAAGGCGTCCGGCGCGGGCAACAAGGTCATCCTGTACGGCGCCCGCACCGGCGGCGACGGCATCGGCGGCGCGTCGATCCTCGCCTCCGAGACCTTCGACGACGCCAAGCCGTCCAAGCGCCCGGCGGTCCAGGTCGGCGACCCCTTCCAGGAGAAGCTCCTCATCGAGTGCACCCTGGAGGCGTTCCAGGAGAAGCTGGTCGTCGGCATCCAGGACCTCGGCGCGGCCGGGCTGTCCTGCGCGACCAGCGAGCTGGCGTCCAACGGCTCCGGCGGCATGCGCGTGACGCTGGACGACGTACCCCTGCGCGACTCGACCCTCTCTCCCGAGGAAATCCTCATGAGCGAGTCGCAGGAGCGCATGTGCGCGGTCGTCGAGCCGGAGAAGGTCGACCGCTTCCTGGAGATCTGCGAGAAGTGGGACGTCATCGCCACCGTCATCGGTGAGGTGACCGACGGCGACCGGCTGGAGATCTTCTGGCACGGCGGCAAGATCGTCGACGTCGACCCGCGCACCGTCGCCCACGACGGCCCGGTCTACGAGCGCCCCTACGCCCGCCCCGAGTGGCAGGACGCCCTCCAGGCGGACGACGCGAACAAGCTGCCCCGGCCGCAGTCGTCCGGCGAGCTGAAGGACCAGGTCCTGAAGCTGGTCGGCTCGCCGAACCAGGCCTCCAAGCAGTGGATCACCCAGCAGTACGACCACTTCGTGCAGGGCAACACCGTCCTCGCCCAGCCCGAGGACTCGGGCATGATCCGCGTGGACGAGGAGTCCGGCCTCGGCGTCGCCATCGCCACCGACGGCAACGGCCGCTACGCCAAGCTCGACCCCTACACGGGCGCCCAGCTGGCCCTCGCGGAGGCGTACCGCAACGTCGCGACGACCGGCGCCAAGCCGCTCGCGGTCTCCGACTGCCTGAACTTCGGCTCGCCGGAGGACCCGGCGGTCATGTGGCAGTTCGCGGAGGCCGTGCGCGGTCTGGCCGACGGCTGCCTCCAGCTCGGCACCCCGGTGACCGGGGGCAACGTCTCGCTCTACAACCAGACCGGCGAGGCGGCCATCCACCCGACCCCGGTCGTGGCGGTCCTCGGCGTCATCGACGACGTGGCCCGGCGCACTCCGGTCGCCTTCCAGGAGGACGGCCAGCTGCTGTACCTCCTCGGCGACACCCGCGAGGAGTTCGGCGGCTCGGCCTGGTCGCAGGTCGTCCACGACCACCTCGGCGGCCTGCCCCCGAAGGTGGACCTGGAGCGCGAGCGGCTGCTCGGCGAGATCCTGATCTCCGCCTCCCGCGACGGCATGATCGACTCCGCGCACGACCTGTCCGACGGCGGTCTGGTCCAGGCGGTCGTCGAGTCGGCGCTGCTCGGCGGCAGGGGTGCGCGTCTGGTCGTACCGGACGGGCTCGACGCCTTCACCTTCCTCTTCTCGGAGTCGGCGGGCCGAGCGGTCGTCGCCGTCCCGCGCTCCGAGGAGGTCCGCTTCAACGACATGTGCGGCGCGCGCGGCCTGCCCGTCACGCGCATCGGTGTCGTCGACGGCGAAACGGTGGAGGTCCAGGGCGAGTTCTCCCTCTCCCTGACCGACCTGCGCGAGGCCCACGAGGGGACGATCCCGGGGCTGCTGGCCTAGGAGTCGCACCAGGTGAAAGGGCCGTCCGGAACCTTCCGGGCGGCCCTTCCGCATGTCCGGACGGGCCGGCCGGCCCCTCTTGCCAAGAATTACGTACTTACGTAATCTCAATGGAGTGGAGCGACTGGAACAACGCGTGGCCGATCTCGAACGGCGGCTGGCAGCACTGGAGGAGGCCGGCGAGCGGCCGGCTCCCCGCCCGGGCGAGGGCGACTTCTGGGCCCTGGAGGGGCTGAAGGAGCAGCTCGCCGAGTTGGGCGCGGTGGACGGCGGTGTCCTGTTCACCGGCACCGTCCGCCTCCCGACCGGGGAGCAGTACGCCTGGCAGCACGGCACGTTCACCGACGGCCTGATGGACGCCGACTGGGCGGAGAGCGCCGAGGTGTTCGCCGCGCTCGGTCATCCGGTACGGCTGCGGCTGCTGCGCGAGATCCTCGGCGGCCGGCGCACCGCGGCCGAACTCGCCGAGCTGGACGGCGTCGGCACGACCGGCCAGATCTACCACCACCTGCGCCAGCTCACCGGCGCCGGCTGGCTGCACGCCGCCGGCCGGGGACGCCACGAGGTGCCGCCGGGGCGGGTCGTGCCGCTGCTGGTGGCGCTGTCGACGGCCCGGCACTGACCGGGAACACCGCGATCAAGGGGGAACCATGTCCGGACGTAAGCTCGCCATGACGGCCTTCCGCCTGTTGCAACTGGCCTTCGTCGGCGCGGTCGCGGCCAGTGTGCTCTTCGACCTCGATCACGGATGGTGGTGGAACTTCCTGCCGCTGGTCCTCGCGTACGTCCTGATCACCGTGGTCAACCGCTGGGGCGGCGGCGCCCCGGACGCCCCCGGCGCCGCGCGCGAGCCCGTCGAGGTCGGCCCGCCCGTGAGCGGCCGCTGGTCCGCGCTGAACAGCCCCGCCGACCGCACCCCGAGCCACGGCGTCCACGCCTACGGCCAGACCTTCGCCATCGACCTCGTCGCCGAGCCCGGACCCGGCGCCCGCCCCGGTTTCCGCGTGCTCTGGCCGCTCGCCCGCCGCAACCGCGACTTCCCGGCGTTCGGCGCCCCGCTGCTCGCGGTGGCCGACGCCACCGTCGTCCGCGCCCGCGACACCCAGCGCGACCACCTGAGCCGCACGTCCCTCCCGGCGCTGCTGTACCTGATGGTCCTGGAGGGCTCGGTCCGCGAACTGGCCGGCGCCCGACGCGTCATCGGCAACCACGTCGTCCTCGACCTCGGCGACGGCACCCACGCCCTGTACGCCCACGTCCGGCGCGGCTCCCTGGCCGTCCGCGAGGGCGACCGGGTCGCCGCCGGCCAGGTGCTCGCCCACTGCGGCAACTCCGGCAACTCCACCGAGCCGCACGTCCACTTCCAGCTGATGGACGGCCCCGACCCGGACACCGCCCGCGGCGTCCCCTTCACCTGGCGCGGCATCGGCGTCCCGCGCAACGGGGAGATCTTCGAGGCACCCTCGCCGACCACCGCACCCGCATAGGCTCGCCCCATGCCCCCCGCCAGGAGACGCCCCCGCGCCTACGACCCCGCCCGCACCCGTGCCGCCGTGCTCGCCCAGTTCCAGAACGTGCGGGCGGCCGTCCGCACCCTCACACCCGGACAGCTCGCGCTGCCCACCCGGCTCGGGGACTGGACCGTACGCGAACTGGTCGCGCACGTCGGGATGGCGCTGACGGCAGTGGACCGGCTGCTCGACGAGCCCGAACCGGCGCGGCAGGACGGGCGGCTGCTCGACTGGCCGTCGGCGATCGCCGCCGACGCGGACGCCATCGCCGGCACCGCCCGGCGCCTGGCGGCCGACCACCCCGACCTGGACGCCCACCTCGCCGACGTCGAGCGGCGCTTCACCGAGCGCCTCGACACCCACCCGGGCGGCAGGCTCCTCCCCACCAGCGCCGGCGCGCTGCCGCTCGCCCACTACGTCGTCACCCGCACCGTCGAACTCGTCGTCCGCACCGACGACCTGACCGCCGCCGTGCCGGGCCTCGACATCCCGCTCGACCGGCAGGCCCTGGCCGCCGCCACCCGGCTGCTCGCCGACGCGCTCGCCGCGAAGGCGCCCGGCGCCTCGACCGAGGTGCGGATCCCGCCGTACGCCGTCGTCCAGTGCGTCGAGGGCCCCCGGCACACGCGGGGCACCCCGCCGAACGTCGTCGAGACCGACCCGCTGACCTGGGTCCGTCTGGCCGCCGGGCGGCTGACCTGGAAGGACGCCGTGGCCGGGGCGAAGCTGAGCGCGAGCGGCGAGCGGGCCGACCTGGGGGCGCTGCTGCCCCTGCTCGGCTGACCGGGAGCCCCTGGGCGAAAGAGGGGGGAACCGGATCCTCCAGTCCTCCGTCGAATCGTCATGTACAGGCAGAGGAAGCAGCGCAGCAAGACCCTGACCGTGGCGGCCGTCGCCGCGCTCGTCCCGCTCGCCGCGGCCTGCGGCAGCGAGAAGGCGGACGACGGCAGCGCCTCCGTGGGCGCCGGGAAGTCCATCACCGGCGTCCAGTGGAGCATCGACAGCGTCACCGTCGACGGCACCACCCACAAGGCGCCCGACGAGGCCCGCGTCCGCATCGACGACGGCGGCGCCGCCGAGGGCAGCACCGGCTGCAACACCTTCAGCGCGCGCGCCGACGTCCAGGGCGAGAAGGTCCGGCTCAGCGACGCCATGTTCACCGAGAAGGCCTGCGCCCAGACCCCCGTCGAGTTCGAGAAGTCCCTCGGCCGCGCCCTGACCGCGGGCACGCTCACCACCGAGAGCGAGGGTGAGGGCCTGACGTTCACCACGTCCGGCGGCGACACCGTCAAGCTCAGCAAGCCCAAGGACGCGTCGCTGTACGGCACGGAGTGGACCGTGACCGGCCCGGCCGGGAAGGACCGCACCCGGCTCACCTTCGACCCGGAGGCCAAGACCGTCTCCGGACGCCTCCCGTGCAACCGCCTCAACGCCGAGGCCACCGTCAGCGACGGCCGTATCACCGTCGGCGCCCCCTCCACGACCCGAATGATGTGCGAAGGCTCACTCATGGACGCCGAGAAGCGGATGCTGAGCTTCCTCAAGGGTCCGGTCGAGTACCGGATCGACCAGGGAACCCTCACGCTGACCAGCGAAGACGGAACGACCGTGCGGGCCGAGGCCGGTCGGTGATCCACGGGTGAGCCGATATCGCCAATTCGGACCAGTGGTCGATCTCGCCTACACTCGGTGGCGTGCCACGTGGTGACGGTCGACTCAATCACGATCTGCTTCCAGGCGAGAAGGGCCCCCAGGACGCATGCGGCGTCTTCGGTGTCTGGGCTCCGGGCGAAGAGGTCGCAAAGCTCTCCTACTTCGGGCTCTACGCCCTCCAGCATCGAGGCCAGGAATCCGCGGGTATCGCGGTAAGCAACGGCTCCCAGATCCTCGTCTTCAAGGACATGGGCCTGGTCTCCCAGGTCTTCGACGAGACCTCGCTCGGTTCGCTCCAGGGTCACATCGCGGTCGGTCACGCCCGCTACTCGACCACCGGTGCCTCCGTGTGGGAGAACGCCCAGCCGACGTTCCGCGCCACCGCGCACGGTTCCATCGCGCTCGGGCACAACGGCAACCTCGTCAACACCGCCCAGCTCGCCGAGATGGTCGCCGACCTGCCCAAGCAGGACGGCCGCTCCACCCGGGTCGCGGCGACCAACGACACCGACCTGGTCACCGCGCTGCTCGCGGGCCAGGCCGACGAGGACGGCAAGCCGCTGACCATCGAGGAGGCGGCCGGCAAGGTGCTGCCCCAGGTGCGCGGCGCGTTCTCGCTCGTCTTCATGGACGAGCACACCCTGTACGCCGCCCGCGACCCGCAGGGCATCCGCCCGCTGGTCCTCGGCCGGCTGGAGCGCGGCTGGGTGGTGGCCTCCGAGTCCGCCGCCCTCGACATCTGCGGCGCCAGCTTCGTCCGGGAGATCGAGCCGGGCGAGTTCGTCGCCATCGACGAGAACGGCCTGCGCACATCGCGATTCGCGGAAGCGAAGCCCAAGGGCTGTGTCTTCGAGTACGTGTACCTGGCCCGCCCGGACACCGACATCGCCGGCCGCAACGTCTACCTCTCCCGCGTCGAGATGGGCCGCAAGCTGGCGAAGGAGGCCCCCGCCGAGGCCGACCTGGTCATAGCGACCCCGGAGTCCGGCACCCCCGCCGCCATCGGGTACGCCGAGGCCTCCGGCATCCCCTTCGGCAACGGTCTGGTCAAGAACGCCTACGTCGGCCGGACCTTCATCCAGCCCTCGCAGACCATCCGCCAGCTCGGCATCCGCCTGAAGCTGAACCCCCTGAAGGAAGTCATCAAGGGCAAGCGGCTGGTCGTGGTGGACGACTCCATCGTCCGGGGCAACACCCAGCGGGCCCTGGTCCGCATGCTCCGCGAGGCCGGCGCCGCCGAGGTCCACATCCGGATCTCGTCCCCGCCCGTGAAGTGGCCCTGCTTCTTCGGCATCGACTTCGCCACCCGTGCCGAGCTGATCGCCAACGGCATGAGCGTCGAGGAGATCGGCACCTCCATGGGCGCCGACTCCCTCGCCTACATCTCCATCGACGGCATGATCGAGGCGACCACCATCGCCAAGCCGAACCTGTGCCGCGCCTGCTTCGACGGCGAGTACCCGATGGAACTCCCCGACCCCGAGCTGCTCGGCAAGCAGCTCCTGGAGACCGAGCTGGCCGCCGGGCCCGCCGGTACGGCCGCCGCCGACGCCATCCGTCGCCCGTAGCCGTCCGCACCACCTGCCGTACGACACAAAGGTTCTCATCGTCATGTCTGACACAACTGGTGCCAGCTACGCAGCCGCGGGCGTCGACATCGAGGCGGGCGACCGCGCCGTCGAGCTGATGAAGGAATGGGTCAAGAAGACCCGCCGCCCCGAGGTCCTCGGCGGCATCGGCGGCTTCGCCGGCCTCTTCGACGCCTCCGCGCTCAAGAAGTACGAGCGCCCCCTGCTCGCCTCCGCCACCGACGGCGTGGGCACCAAGGTCGACATCGCCCGGCAGCTGGGCGTCTACGACAGCATCGGCCACGACCTGGTCGCCATGGTCATGGACGACATCGTGGTGTGCGGCGCCGAGCCGCTCTTCATGACCGACTACATCTGCGTCGGCAAGGTCCACCCCGAGCGCGTCGCCGCGATCGTCAAGGGCATCGCCGAGGGCTGCGTCCTGGCCGGCTGCGCCCTGGTCGGCGGCGAGACGGCCGAGCACCCCGGCCTGCTCGGGGCGGACGACTTCGACGTCGCCGGCGCCGGTACGGGCGTCGTGGAGGCCGACCGGGTACTCGGCGCGGATCGCATCCGTTCGGGTGACGCGGTGATCGCCATGGCGTCGTCCGGGCTTCACTCCAACGGGTACTCGCTCGTCCGCCACGTCCTGCTGAACGAGGGCGGCCTCGCGCTCGACGCCCACCTGGACGGTCTCGGCCGCACCCTCGGCGAGGAGCTGCTGGAGCCGACCAAGATCTACTCCCTGGACTGCCTGGCCCTCCTGCGCACCACCGAGGTCCACGCCTTCAGCCACGTCACCGGAGGCGGGCTCGCGGCCAACCTGGCCCGCGTGATCCCCGACGGGCTGCACGCCGTCGTGGACCGCTCCACCTGGGCCCCGGGCGCGATCTTCGACCTGGTCGGCCGCACGGGCCGGGTCGAGCGCCTGGAGCTGGAGAAGACCCTGAACATGGGTGTGGGCATGATCGCCGTCGTGCCCGAGGAGTCGACCGACGTGGCCCTCGCCACCCTGGCCGACCGAGGCGTGGACGCCTGGGTGGCCGGCGAGATCACCGACCGCGCGCACCACGAGACGGGCGCGGAGATGGTCGGGGACTACGCCGGCTGAGCACCTGCGGGTAGCACAGAACCCGGCCGGTGACAGACGTCACCGACCGGGAAAGTGCTCAGTGCAAGGTCAAGCGCCGCGTCGCTGTTGGGACGGGGACTGGCCGTCCTCGTCCTCGTCGTCGTCCTCATAGAGGTCGGCGTACTTCGCGTACACGTCATCGTCCTGCTCATCGTCCTCGAATTGCTCGCCATTAGGCGGTTGCGAATTCGACGGCGATGCGCCCAGCTCCTCGGCCAGGCGGGAGAGATCAGTCCCACCGCTGTTGTACTTCAGCTGGCGGGCGACCTTCGTCTGCTTGGCCTTGGCCCGGCCGCGCCCCATGGCTCGACCCCCTCAACGACGGGGCTCGACGGCCCCAGAGTCTTGACACGCGTTCATGGTCCGGAACGGGCTCTCCGTGGAGAGACCGGTCCGTAGGGCTTCCACGGTACCTGAGCCCACGCCCCTACGGTACGTCGCCCGCAGCACGTGGCCATCCCCAGAACCTTCGAGGCGCCCCGTCCTCGCTGGTCAATGGCGATTTTAACCACCTTTCGACGGTCGACCCGCCGGGATAAGTGAGAGTTCTCTCCAACTCCCCCCGGCGGGTACCGGTCAAACCTGCGCGGACCCTTCCCGATCACCGGCGGGCCGCCGTGCGATCACGCGCCCGGGCGGGCCTCCGCCATCCGCTGCTCGGCGATCCGGTCGGCCGCCGCGGCGGGCGGAATCCCGTCCTCATTCGCACGTGCGAATATGGCCAGCGTGGTGTCGAAGATCTTCGCGGCCTTCTCCTTGCACCGGTCGAAGTCGAAGCCGTGCAGCTCGTCGGCGACCTGGATGACCCCGCCGGCGTTCACCACGTAGTCCGGCGCGTAGAGGATCCCGCGGTCGGCGAGGTCCTTCTCCACCCCCGGGTGGGCGAGCTGGTTGTTGGCGGCGCCGCACACCACCCGCGCGGTCAGCACCGGCACCGACTCGTCGTCCAGCGCGCCGCCGAGCGCACAGGGCGCGTAGATGTCGAGGTTCTCCACCCGGATCAGCGCCTCGGTGTCGGCGACGGCGACCACGGACGGGTGCCGCTCGGTGAGCGCCCGCACGACGTCCTTGCGCACGTCGGTGACGACCACGTGCGCGCCCTCGGCGAGCAGGTGCTCGACCAGGTGGTGACCGACCTTGCCGACGCCCGCGACGCCGACGGTGCGGTCGCGCAGCGTCGGGTCGCCCCACAGGTGCTGGGCGGAGGCCCGCATGCCCTGGTAGACGCCGAAGGCGGTGAGCACGGAGGAGTCGCCGGCGCCGCCGTTCTCGGGCGAGCGCCCCGTGGTCCACCGGCACTCGCGGGCCACGACGTCCATGTCGGCGACGTAGGTGCCGACGTCGCACGCCGTGACGTACCGGCCGCCGAGCGAGGCGACGAACCGGCCGTAGGCGAGGAGCAGTTCCTCGGTCTTGATCCGGTCCGGGTCGCCGATGATCACGGCCTTGCCGCCGCCGTGGTCGAGCCCGGCCATGGCGTTCTTGTACGACATCCCGCGCGCGAGGTTCAGCGCGTCGGCGACGGCGTCCGCCTCGCTCGCGTAGGGGTAGAAGCGCGTACCGCCGAGCGCGGGGCCCAGGGCGGTGTTGTGGAGGGCGATGACGGCCTTGAGGCCGCTGGCCCGGTCCTGGCAGAGCACGACTTGCTCATGACCGCCCTGGTCCGAGTGGAACAGGGTGTGCAGTACATCAGCAGGTGCGCCGGTTACGTCGGTCACGGTGGTGACTCCTGTGTAGGTTCGGCGGGTGGAGACCTGTCCCCGTGCGGGTGGCGGGGACTGTGGCACGAGATTAGGGCCTGACGGGGTCCCCCCGCCGCACCGTGCTCAGGATCACCACCGCACGGAGTACGGGCGTGCGACGATTTGCAGAGATTCCCGCGCGTTTGTGATCGGCTCCGGCAGGTTTTCGGTGCGGAGCGCGGGGGAGGGAGCAGGCGTGCCCAAGGTGTCCTCGGTGATCGTCCCCTACGCGGCGTACCTGCGCGTGTACGAACCGCTGGCCGCCTTCCGCGATCCGGAGCGCGAGCACTGGGCCCGTTACGCCCGCCGCACGGACCTCCCCTCCTACCAGGTGGAGCTGCGCCGCTCCCTGGCCGATCTGCTGCCCACCCCGCCGGTGGCGGTGCCGGTGCACGAGAGCGCGGACGCCTTCGTCGCGGAGGTCGACGGCGTGGTCTGCGTCTGCCCCTGGCGGACCCGGCTGCGCGGCTGGCAGGCGCTGGGCGAGCTGGCCGGGGACTTCCCGGAGCCCGTCCTGGACGCCCTGATCCCTCCGGTGGTGCGCCGCGAGACCGCACAGGACTACGAGCGCTGGCTGGAGCGCAACCCCGACGCCCGCCCGTGGATCCGTACGGCCACCTGGCAGGTGCCGATCAACTGGTTCGTGCTGGTCTCCGACGCGGAGCGGGAGTACGACAAGGGCGGCGGCGACGAGGGGCCGGCCGCGCCGGTGCTGCGCTACCGGACGCCGATGGTGCAGGCCCGGCGGCGGGTGGCGCGGGGGCTGCGGGCCCTGAAGGAGGCCGTCGACGAGGGTCCGCTGATCGACGGGCTGATGGACGTCGGCCGCTGGCTGGAGGAGTTCCACCCGCGCTCGCTCGTGGAGCTGGACTACGGCGGCCTGGTGCACGCCGTCCCGGCCGGGGAGCTGGAGGACGACCACTCCGCCGCGGACGTGGCCGAGGGGATCGAGGCGCTGCGCCACGGTGATCCGGCCACCGCGGGGGAGGCGTACGGGCGGCTGGTGGAGCGCTGGCGGGCGGTGCGGGACCGCCGCTCGGCGAACTGACGTTTGACGTACCGCCCGTTTTGAGGTTTCGTCTTCCGATCCGACACCTGCCGCGGATGTGCTGATGCCCAGTCAACATGGGACGTAGGTCCCGATCCGGGCGTATACGTCAAGCGTGACGGACTGCACGTACATCACTCTTGCGCCCCTTCCCCCTCCTCATGCCAAAATAGGACAAGGAGCCCGGGGAGGGCTCCTTCCGTCCTGCTGTGCTGCACTGTGGGCGGAATCTCAGCATTGCACGCTTTGGGGGGTCTGGTGACTCCTGATCGCCCTGTGACTGATCGTCACAGTGGCGTGACTGTCCGCTATGGCATGGTCCATCGGCTTCCGTCGCTGATGAACACCTGGGAGGGCAATTCCATCGGTTTGGCCGACGCGGCTGGACAGATGGTGTAGTTGTAGTGCCGAGGACAAGCCGTTCGTCCTATAACCGACTCGACTCGCGTCCGCCATTTCGGGCAACGCGGGTCAAGGTGCAGAATTTAGAGGAATGAACCGAGAAGGTTCGGTTCTCCCGAGGAGGCCGCTCATGACCGCTCGCACCCCTGATGCCGAGCCGCTGCTGACCCCGGCTGAGGTCGCCACCATGTTCCGCGTTGACCCGAAGACGGTCACGCGCTGGGCGAAGGCCGGCAAGCTCACGTCGATCCGCACGCTCGGCGGGCATCGCCGCTACCGCGAGGCCGAGGTCCGCGCCCTGCTCGCGGGCATTCCGCAGCAGCGCAGCGAGGCCTGAACAACTGAATATCCGGGCAAACCGCAGGTCCCCCAACCTGCCGAGGCGCCTGGAACCACAGCTTCACACGACGCCGTTCCTGCCCCAACAGGGGTGCGTCGTTGATCGCGCTGGACTCCGCCGGGTCCAGCGCGATCTTTTTTGTGTCCGGTCCTGTGCTGCGGGACGCGGTGCCGGCCCCGGTTCGGTGAGCGGCCTTGTCGGAGTCTGGGGGCGGGTGTCGGAACGGCTGGGCGGACACCGCGGGACGTAGTGCAATTGCACATATTAAATTGACCAGTTGTAGGGGAGCCGTAAGTGCCACCGTGGGGAAAACTCATGCGGTGACACCCGTCACACGCCACGGTGGTTGTTGGCCGCCCCGCCCGTGCGCTAGTGGAGGCGCCGCTTCCAGGAGGTCTGTGTGGCAAGGGCGTTGGGCTCCTCCGGCGTCACGCCGCGGGCACGCTGTCGTCCTCGACGCCCTCTTGACGTCCCGCCGGAGACTGTGGGGCCGGCGCGTCCAGCGCCAGGCGCAGCAGCCGGTGGCAGATCGCGCAGTGGCGCGTCGCGTGCCGGTACGACGACGCGGCCGACAGGTGCGCGCGGAGCAGGGCCCGCGTCTCGTGCCTGACCGATGCCGCCATACGCCACCTCCGGGGCCCACAGGGGACGTTCCCTGCTTCATGGAGTACCGAGCGAATGTGACGCCGTCAAGGCCGGGAGAGGGGCGCTGAGGGCCTCTGGGGGCGGTGGGGCCGGATGGCACCGGGGTAACAGAAGAGGCCCGCACCGATCGGTGCGGGCCTCTCACTTGCGGTCCTGACGGGATTTGAACCCGCGGCCTCCACCTTGACAGGGTGGCGAGCACTCCAAACTGCTCCACAGGACCAGGTTTCGCGGCGCTTTCCTTGCGTTGCGCTGCGAGAAGAGACTGTACAGGAGGGTTGCCCCCCGGTCGAACTCACCCTCCGTGCAGGTCCCGTCACGGCGCCAGCGCGTCGATGGCCTTCACGATCCGCTTGTCGGAGACCGGGTACGCCGTGCCCAGCGCGTGGGCGAAATAGCTGACCCGCAGCTCCTCGATCATCCAGCGCACGTCCCGCACCTGCTGCGGCACCGGCCGGCCCTGCGGCATCTGCTCCAGCAGCCAGGCGTACTCGTCCCGCATCTCGTGCACCTTCTCCATGCGCGAGGTGTCCCGCTGCGCACCGGTCGGCATCTGCTGGAGGCGCCGGTCGGCGGCGACCAGGTAGCGCATCAGGTCCGGCAGGCGTTTGATCCCCGCCTCGGTGACGAAGCCGGGCTTCACGAGGGCGTCCAGCTGCCCCCGTACGTCCTGGAGGTTGGCCAGCAGGGCCGGGCTCCGGACCGACTTCAGGCGCCGCTCGCAGGCCTGCCAGGCCGCCAGCACCTGCTGCACCTGGCCCACCGTGCGGACGGTGGTGTCGACGATCTCCGCGCGGACCCGCTCGTAGAGCTTGCGGTAGGACTCCTCGTCCCACGCCGGGCCCCCGAAGTCGGCGATCAGCTTGTCGGCCGCGGCGGTCGCGCAGTCGTCGAACAGGGCCTGGATCGAGCCGTGCGGGTTGGCGGACAGGTTCAGCTTCTGCTGGTTGGTCAGCTTCTCGGACGCGAACTTCGCCGGGTTGACCGGGATGTTGCGCAGGATCAGCCGGCGCGTGCCCTTCCACATCGCCTGCGCCTGCTCGGCCTCGGTGTCGAAGAGGCGCACGGACACGGTGTCGCCGTCGTCGACCAGCGCCGGGTACGCCTTCACCGGCTGCCCGGCCCGGCGCGTCTCGAAGACCCGGGAGAGCGTGCCGATCGTCCAGTCGGTCAGGCCCGAGCGCTCCAGCGACTCACCGCCGCTGCGGACGGCGGTGGCCGCCGCGGCCTGCGACAGGGCCTTGCGGGCCTTCGGCCGCAGCTGGAGCTTGAGCGCCTCCAGGTCCTTGTCCTCGGCCAGCTTGCGCCGCCGCTCGTCGACGATCCGGAAGGTGATCTTCAAGTGGTCGGGGACCTTCGCCCAGTCGAAGTCCTCCGCGTCGAACGGCACCCCCACCATGCGCTTCAGCTCGCGCGCCATGGTGAGCGTGAGCGGCTCCTGGAGCGGTACCGCCCGCTCCAGGAACTTCTGCGCGAAGTTCGGGGCCGGTACATAGTTGCGGCGGATCGGCTTGGGCAGGGACCGGATCAGCTCCGTGACCACCTGCTCCCGCAGCCCGGGGATCTGCCAGTCGAAGCCCTCGTCCGTGACCTGGTTGAGTACCTGGAGCGGCACGTGCACCGTCACGCCGTCGGCGTCCGCACCCGGCTCGAACTGGTACGTCACCCGGAACTTCAGCGGACCCTGCCGCCAGGAGTCCGGATAGTCGTCCTTGGTGACCGCCCCCGCCTTCTCGTTGATGAGCATCTCGCGCTCGAAGTCGAGGAAGTCGGGCTGCTCGTGACGCTTGTGCTTCCACCACGAGTCGAAGTGCGCGCCCGAGACGACGTGTTCGGGCACCCGCTGGTCGTAGAAGTCGTACAGCGTCTCGTCGTCGACCAGGATGTCCCGGCGCCGCGCCCGGTGCTCCAGCTCCTCGACCTCGGTGAGCAGCCGGCGGTTGTCCGCGAAGAACTTGTGGTGCGTGCGCCAGTCGCCCTCCACCAGGGCGTTGCGGATGAACAGCTCGCGGCTGACCTCGGGGTCGATCCGGCCGTAGTTCACCTTGCGCTGGGCCACGATCGGCACGCCGTACAGCGTGACCTTCTCGTACGCCATCACCGCCGCCTGGTCCTTCTCCCAGTGCGGCTCGCTGTAGGTGCGCTTGAGGAGGTGGCCGGCGAGCGGCTCCACCCACTCCGGCTCGATCTTCGCGTTGACCCGGGCCCAGAGCCGGGAGGTCTCCACCAGCTCGGCGGACATCACGAACCGCGGGGGCTTCTTGAAGAGTGCCGACCCGGGGAAGATCGCGAACTTGGCGTTGCGGGCGCCCAGGTACTCGTTCTTCGCGCCCTCCTTGACGTCCTTCATGCCCACGTGGGAGAGCAGTCCGGCGAGCAGCGAGACGTGCACGCGGTCGTCGGGGGCGTCCTGCTCGTCGAGGTGGATGCCCATCTGCTTGGCGACCGTGCGCAGCTGCGTGTAGATGTCCTGCCACTCGCGGATCCGCAGGAAGTTGAGGTACTCCTGCTTGCACATGCGGCGGAAGGACGAGGAACCCCGCTCCTTCTGCTGCTCGCGGACGTACCGCCACAGGTTGAGGAAGGCGAGGAAGTCGCTGGTCTCGTCCTTGAAGCGGGCGTGCTGCTGGTCGGCCTGGGCCTGCTTGTCCGAGGGCCGCTCGCGCGGGTCCTGGATGGAGAGCGCCGCGGCTATCACCATGACCTCACGCACGCAGCCGTTCTTGTCGGCCTCCAGCACCATCCGGGCCAGGCGCGGGTCGACGGGCAGCTGGGCCAGCTTGCGGCCGGTGTCGGTGAGGCGCTTGCGTACGTCCTTCTGCGCCGGGTCCAGCGCGCCCAGCTCCTGGAGCAGCTGCACGCCGTCGCGGATGTTGCGGTGGTCCGGCGGGTCGATGAAGGGGAACTTCTCGATGTCGCCGAGGCCCGCCGCGGTCATCTGGAGGATGACGGAGGCCAGGTTGGTCCGCAGGATCTCGGCGTCCGTGAACTCCGGGCGCGCCTCGAAGTCGTCCTCGGCGTACAGCCGGATGCAGATGCCGTCGCTGGTGCGCCCGCAGCGGCCCTTGCGCTGGTTGGCGCTGGCCTGCGAGATCGGCTCGATCGGCAGCCGCTGCACCTTGGTGCGGTGGCTGTACCGCGAGATCCGGGCGAAGCCGGGGTCGATCACGTACTTGATGCCCGGCACGGTCAGCGAGGTCTCGGCGACGTTGGTGGCCAGAACGATCCTGCGCCCGGTGTGCTGCTGGAACACCCGGTGCTGCTCGGCGTGCGACAGCCGCGCGTACAGCGGCAGCACCTCAGTGAATCTGTACTTCTTCTTCTCCAGCGCGTCCGCCGTGTCCCGGATCTCCCGCTCACCGGAGAGGAAGACGAGGATGTCGCCCTTGCCCTCGCCCATCAGCTCCTCGACGGCGTCGGTGATGGCCGTGATCTGGTCGCGGTCGGCGTCGTCGCCGTCCTCCTCGAGGAGCGGCCGGTAGCGCACCTCCACCGGGTAGGTCCGGCCGCTGACCTCGACGATCGGCGCGTCCCCGAAGTGCCGGGAGAAGCGCTCGGGGTCGATGGTCGCCGAGGTGATGACGACCTTCAGGTCGGGCCGCTTGGGCAGCAGCTGGGCGAGGTAGCCCAGCAGGAAGTCGATGTTGAGGGACCGTTCGTGGGCCTCGTCGATGATGATCGTGTCGTAGGCGCGCAGCTCGCGGTCGGTCTGGATCTCGGCGAGCAGGATGCCGTCCGTCATCAGCTTGATGAAGGTGGACTCCGGGTTCACCTGGTCGGTGAACCGCACCTTCCAGCCGACCGTCTCCCCGAGGGGCGTGTCCAGCTCGTCCGCCACCCGCTCGGCGACGGTGCGGGCGGCGATCCGGCGGGGCTGAGTGTGGCCGATCATGCCGCGGACGCCCCGGCCCAGCTCGACGCAGATCTTCGGGATCTGGGTCGTCTTGCCGGAGCCCGTCTCGCCCGCCACGATCACGACCTGGTGATCACGGATGGCGGCCGCGATCTCGTCCTTCTTCTGGCTGACCGGGAGCTGCTCGGGATAGCTGACCGCGGGGACCCGGGCCCGGCGCTCCCCGACGCGCTGCTCGGCCTTGGCCACCTCGGTCTCGATCTCGGCGAGAACGGCGGCGCGGGCCTCCGGCTTGCGGATCTTCCGCGCGCCTTCGAGCCGCCGGCCTAGCCGGTGCGCGTCGCGCAGTGACAGCTCGGCCAGCCGGGGCGCGAGGGAACCGAGGGCGGGGGCGGGATGCGTAGACATACGGCTTCCAGGATCTCATCCCCGGGAAAAACCTGGCGAGCGATTTCCATCCGGGCAACACAGAACCCCCGTCGATGATCTCGACGGGGGTTCATATGTGGCTGGGGCCGGGGTCGAACCGGCGACCTATCGCTTTTCAGGCGATCGCTCGTACCAACTGAGCTACCCAGCCGCGAGGTTTCACGTGAAACGAAACCTCAGCGGTCCTGACGGGATTTGAACCCGCGGCCTCCACCTTGACAGGGTGGCGAGCACTCCAAACTGCTCCACAGGACCAAGCTTCGTACGACAGTGTCGCACATGTACTGCGTGCCCCCAACGGGATTCGAACCCGTGCTACCGCCTTGAAAGGGCGGCGTCCTAGGCCGCTAGACGATGAGGGCTATCGGCCCGCCTGGGCGCTTCGCAGCGCGTCGGGGACGTGAGAAGCATATGGGATGGCGGGAGGTATCGCCAAAACGCTTTACGAGGGGCTCGGGGAGGGGCTGGGGGACGGGGTGGCGCCCGGTTGGTTCTCCTTGGGGAGGTGGCGGCTGACCTCGGCCGTCGTCAGGCCCAGACCGCCCAGCTTGATCTCGTCCCAGGCCTGGAGGCGCCGGGTGTCCCGGTCGAAGTAGAGGATGGACGCCTGGATCGGGTCGGGGTACTTGCCCTCGACCGCGCGCAGTCCGCTGCCGCCGGTGGAGCCCTCCACGCGCAGGCGGGTGCCGTACTTCATGACCTCCATGTCCTCCCGGTGGAGGTGCCCGGCGAGCACCAGGGGCACCGCGCCGTCGACCTCGCGGGCGGCCGACGGCTCGTGGGCGACGGCGACGTCCACGGGGGTGCCGACGGTGGACTGGTCGCGCAGGGCGGAGGCGAGGCGGGCGCCGGCCAGTTCCTGGGAGGCCTCGGCGCCGTCCGATCCGGAGCGGTCGGGGGTGAACTGCGGGTCGCCGATGCCGGCGAAGCGCAGTCCCGCGACGTTCCGCGCCCGGCCGTCGTCGAGGACGTGCACGTTCTTCAGGCTCCGCAGGTAGTTCTGGGTCTCCCGGGAGTCGTGGTTGCCGCGGACCCACACATAGGGGGCGCCGAGGTCCTCGATGGGATCGAGGAAGCCGTTCTCCGCGGCGGTGCCGTGGTCCATCGTGTCGCCGGAGTCGACGATCACGTTCACCTTGTACTGCCGCACCAGCGAGGCGATGATCTTCCAGCTCGCCGGGTTGAGGTGGATGTCGGACACGTGCAGGACCCGGATCGTGGTCGGGTCGGGCTGGTAAGCGGGGAGCGTGGAGGTGACGTCGTAGAGCTTGGTCACGTTGGTGACCAGGCGGGCCAGTTCCTTCTGGTAGACGTCGAACTCGGTGACGATGCTGCGCGCGTTGCCCACCAGGGAGGGCGCGGAGGAGAGCAGGCCGGAGAACCTGGGTTCCAGGACCGAGTCGGGGTTCCAGGTCGCGTAGGCGGTGCCGCCCGAGGCGACCAGCAGGGTCAGGGCGAGACCGCCGGCCCCGAGGGCGCGTCCGGGGCGGCGGTAGACGGCGAGGCCGAGCGCGGTGGCGCCGGTGACGACGGCGACGCAGGAGCGGACGGCGAGGTCGAGGGTGCCGTGTTCCACGTCGCGCGCCACCTCGTCCTGGAGGCCGGAGAGGCGCTCGGGGTGGTCGACGAGGGCCTGGGCGCGGTCGGGGTCGAGCTGGTCGACGTTGACGTCGAGGCGGACCGGGGCGATGTGGCTGTCGAGCTGGAGGGCGCCCAGGGGCGAGACGTTGATCTTCGTGCCGCCGGCGACGGAGGGGCGCAGCGTCATCGTGGTGTTCATGGGGCCGACGGGGACGCGGACGTCGCCGACGACCAGCAGGCCGAGCCAGGCGCCGAGCAGCACGACGGCGACGAGTCCCGCGGCCCGTGTCCAGGGCCGCGGGCGGGCGGCCAGCTCGGGGGTGGGGGGCGTGCGGCGGGCGCGGCGTCGGCGGATCAGGGCGCGCGGGGCGTTGCGGATGGAGTTCATCACCTCGGCCAGGGCGTGCGGGGCTGCGGCGGGGACGCGGGCCATTGGTCCCGTATGCCCATGCCCCGGGGCGGATATGCGGGTCGTACGGCACGGTCGTACCCGACAATGGGTCCGTGCTGGAGATGACGCGCGAGGAGTTCGAGGAACTGGTCGCCGAGGCGCTGGACCGGATCCCGCCGGAGCTGACGCGGCTGATGGACAACGTCGCCGTGTTCGTGGAGGACGAACCGCCGGCGGAGGATCCCGAGCTGCTCGGGCTGTACGAGGGGACGCCGCTGACGGAGCGCGGGGAGTGGTACGCGGGGGTGCTGCCGGACCGGATCACGATCTACCGGGGGCCGACGCTGCGGTTCTGCGAGACGCGCGAGGACGTGGTGGCGGAGACCGAGGTGACGGTGGTCCACGAGATCGCGCACCACTTCGGGATCGACGACGAGCGGCTGCACGCCCTCGGGTACGGGTGACGCGTCCGGCGCGGGCCCGGACGCGTCGGGGGCGCGCGCCCGGGGTGCGGGTGAGGTGCCCGGGGTACGGGTGACGCGCTCGGGTCAAGTCCGCCTCGCCGGGCGCGTGTCCTCTTGTGGGTGACGGGAGTTGGGCACGGCGACTCCTTGAATCCCGGAGGTGGCCGTGCGCCCCTTGTACGTACCCGTCCGTCTGGCCGCCACGGCCCTGGCCGTCGCCGCCGCCGCCGGCTGCATGAGCGTCGGCGACGACGAGTCCGGCGGGCGCGCCAGGCCGTCGCACTCCGCCGGTGAGCGGGGCGGTGAGGCGCCCGACGGCGGCCCGGCGGCGTCCGGCGGCGGCGCCGGATACGGCGCGGCCGAGGGTGACGAGAAGGACGGCAAGGGCAAGCGGGCCAAGGGCGGGGGCAAGGAGCACGGCAAGGGGAGGGCCGGGGGCGCGAAGGGCGGGGACGGCACCGCCACGGCGCGGCCGCCGGGGCGCGCGACCGGGACCCCGCCGCCGAAGGGCGGGGGCGGCGGGCCCGGCCCCACTTGGACGCCGCCCGCCGAGCCGTCCCGGACGGTGGAGCCCCCGCCGACGCCGACCGAGGAGCCGCCGTCGACGCCCACCGTGGAGCCGACGGTGGCCGAGCCCTCCTCGTCGGCGCACGAGCCGCCCGGCACCCAGCTCGCCCAGCGCGAACCGGCACCCGCGGCCGGGGCGCCGGCCTAGGCGCGCGCCCCTGACCTGGGCATTGCGGGCCGGTTTGCCTTCGGGGGTGTGGGGTGCGTATGGTGGTAGATCGTTTGATCCCATTTGCCCGGCGCCACCGCAGAGCGCGCCGTGTGGCGCGTACTCTCCCTTGCCGTGGTGGACCGCATCGAGGCGGTCGTATTGCGAATCGCGATTCACGGAGTTGACGGGCGCGTGCCGACGAGAGACTCCGGAAGGTTTCGCATTCGCATGTCCATGACCAGTACCGATCACGCCGTCATGCCCGAGAACGCCGAAGGCGTCGAGGGCGCGGCCGAGGCCGCCGAGGCGACCGACACCCCCGCCGCCCCCGAGGTGACCTTCGCCGAGCTGGGGCTGCCCGAGGGCGTCGTGCGCAAGCTCGCGCAGAACGGTGTGACCACCCCCTTCCCCATCCAGGCCGCGACCATCCCGGACGCGCTGGCGGGCAAGGACATCCTCGGCCGGGGCCGCACCGGCTCCGGCAAGACCCTCTCCTTCGGTCTGCCGACCCTGGCCACGCTGGCCGGCGGCCGCACCGAGAAGCACAAGCCGCGCGCCGTCATCCTCACCCCGACCCGTGAGCTGGCCATGCAGGTCGCCGACGCGCTCCAGCCGTACGGCGACGTCCTCGGCCTCAAGATGAAGGTCGTCTGCGGCGGCACCTCGATGGGCAACCAGATCTACGCCCTCGAGCGCGGCGTCGACGTCCTGGTCGCCACCCCGGGCCGGCTGCGCGACATCATCAACCGCGGCGCCTGCTCCCTGGAGAACGTGGAGATCGCGGTCCTCGACGAGGCCGACCAGATGTCCGACCTGGGCTTCATGCCCGAGGTCACCGAGCTGCTCGACCAGGTGCCCGCGGGCGGTCAGCGGATGCTGTTCTCCGCGACCATGGAGAACGAGATCAAGACCCTCGTCGACCGGTACCTGAACAACCCGGTCAGCCACGAGGTCGACGCCGCCCAGGGCGCCGTGACGACCATGTCGCACCACATCCTGGTCGTGAAGCCCAAGGACAAGGCGCCGGTCACCGCGGCCATCGCCTCCCGCAAGGGCCGCACCATCATCTTCGTCCGCACCCAGCTGGGCGCCGACCGCGTCGCCGAGCAGCTGCGCGACGCGGGCGCCAAGGCCGACGCCCTGCACGGCGGCATGACCCAGGGCGCGCGCACCCGCACGCTGGCCGACTTCAAGGACGGCTACGTCAACGTCCTGGTCGCCACCGACGTCGCCGCGCGCGGCATCCACGTCGACGGCATCGACCTGGTCCTGAACGTGGACCCGGCCGGTGACCACAAGGACTACCTGCACCGCGCCGGCCGCACCGCGCGCGCCGGCCGCACCGGCACCGTGGTCTCCCTCTCCCTGCCGCACCAGCGCCGGCAGATCTTCCGGCTGATGGAGGACGCGGGCGTCGACGCCACGCGTCACATCATCCAGGGCGGCGCCGCCTTCGAGCCGGAGGTCGCCGAGATCACCGGCGCCCGGTCGATGACCGAGGTCCAGGCCGAGTCGGCGGGCAACGCCGCGCAGCAGGCCGAGCGCGAGGTCGCCCAGCTGGGCAAGGAGCTGGAGCGCGCGCAGCGCCGTGCCACCGAGCTGCGCGAGGAGGCCGACCGCCTGGTCGCCCGCGTCGCGCGGGAGCGGGGCGAGGACCCGGAGACGGTGCTGGCCGAGGTGGCCGCCGCCGCGTCCGAGACCGAGGTCTCGCTGCCCGAGCAGCCCGGCGCGCGCGACGTGGAGAAGGTCGAGAAGGCCGAGAAGACCGACCGGCCGGAGCGCGGCGCCACGGGTGGCCGCGACCGCTTCGCCGACCGCGGCGACCGTCGTGACGACCGGGGTGGCTTCCGCCGCGACGACCGTCGTGACGACCGTGGCGGTTTCCGTCGGGACGACCGTCGTGACGACCGTGGTGGCCGTTCGTTCGAGCGTCGTGACGACCGCGGTGGTTTCCGTCGGGACGACCGTCGTGACGACCGTGGTGGCCGTTCGTTCGAGCGTCGTGACGACCGTGGCGGTTTCCGCCGTGACGACCGTCGTGACGACCGTGGTGGCCGTTCGTTCGAGCGCCGTGACGACCGCGGCGGCTTCCGCCGGGACGACCGCGGTGAGCGCGGTGGACACCGCGGCGGCGACCGCCCGTTCAACCGCGACCGCCAGGGCGACCGCCCGGGCAGCGACCGCCCCTTCAACCGCGACCGCCAGGGCGACCGTCCCGGCTTCCGCTCCGGCGGCCACGACCGCCCGTACGGCCGCCGTGACGACCACCGCGGCTCGTCCTTCGGCCGCCGCGACGACAAGCCCCGCTGGAAGCGCAACGGCTGACGCCTGAACGCCCGCACGCGCCGTGGCCCCTGCCCTGACGGGTGGGGGCCACGGCGCTCTGCTTTCGGCCACGGGGTGACGCATGTCACGCGCCTCGCGAGGGAATTGCTGGGGGCATGACAGATGACGCCAAGGTGAGTGGGCTGTCGGACGAGGAACGGCTGGCCCAGCTCGGCTACACCCAGGTTCTGGCCCGCCGCATGTCGGCGTTCTCCAACTACGCGGTCTCCTTCACCATCATCTCGGTCCTCTCCGGCTGCCTGACCCTCTACCTGTTCGGCATGAACACGGGCGGCCCCGCCGTCATCACCTGGGGCTGGGTCGCCGTCGGCCTGATGACCCTGTTCGTCGGCCTGGCCATGGCGGAGATCTGCTCGGCCTACCCGACCTCGGCGGGCCTCTACTTCTGGGCCCACCGCCTGGCCCCGCCCCGTACGGCGGCGGCCTGGGCGTGGTTCACGGGCTGGTTCAACGTGCTGGGGCAGGTCGCCGTGACCGCCGGCATCGACTTCGGCGCCGCGTCCTTCCTCGGCGCCTACCTGAACCTGCAGTTCGACTTCGAGGTCACGCCGGGCCGCACGATCCTCCTCTTCGCCGGGATCCTGGTCCTGCACGGCCTGCTGAACACCTTCGGCGTGCGCATCGTCGGCCTGCTGAACAGCGTCAGCGTCTGGTGGCACGTCCTCGGCGTCGCGGTCATCGTCGGCGCGCTGACCTTCGCCCCCGACCACCACCAGTCGGCGTCCTTCGTGTTCGGCGAGTTCGTCAACAACACCGGCTGGGGCAGCGGCGTCTACGTGGTCCTCATCGGCCTGCTGATGGCCCAGTACACCTTCACCGGCTACGACGCCTCGGCCCACATGACCGAGGAGACGCACGACGCGTCCACGGCCGGGCCGAAGGGCATCGTCCGCTCCATCTGGACCTCCTGGATCGCCGGCTTCGTCCTCCTGCTCGGCTTCACCTTCGCCATCCAGTCCTACGAGGGCGCCCTCACCTCCCCGACCGGCGCGCCGCCCGCCCAGATCCTCCTGGACGCGCTGGGGGCCACCGCGGGCAAGCTCCTGCTGCTGGTCGTCATCGGGGCGCAGCTCTTCTGCGGGATGGCGTCGGTGACGGCCAACAGCCGCATGATCTACGCGTTCTCGCGCGACGGAGCGCTGCCCTTCTCCCACGTCTGGCACACCGTGAACCCGCGCACCCGCACCCCGGTCGCGGCGGTCTGGCTGGCGGCCCTGTCCGCGCTGGCCCTCGGCCTGCCCTACCTGATCAACGTCACGGCGTACGCGGCGGTGACGTCCATCGCCGTCATCGGCCTCTACATCGCCTACGTCATCCCGACGCTGCTGCGGGTCCGCAAGGGCGACGCCTTCGAACGCGGGCCCTGGCACCTGGGCCGCTGGTCCCGGACGATCGGCGTGGTGGCGGTGGCCTGGGTCGGCGTCATCACGGTCCTGTTCATGCTGCCGCAGGTCTCGCCGGTCACCTGGGAGACCTTCAACTACGCGCCGATCGCGGTCCTGGTCGTCCTCGGCTTCGCGGCGACCTGGTGGCTGGCCTCGGCCCGGCACTGGTTCCTCAACCCCGACCACGCCCGCACCCGCGCCCGCGTGGCCGCCCGCGCGAACGCCCCCGAGCCGGTGGACCCGTAGCCCCGCCGCCCGCACCGCGCGCCGACGCGGCCGTGACCCGGATACCCGATCGGCGTCTCGGCCACGTCGGGCTATGCTCGGTGTGGCTACATCGCGCGGCACCGCGCGACGGACGCCCTGGGCCCTTAGCTCAATTGGCAGAGCAGTGGACTTTTAATCCATTGGTTGTGGGTTCGAGTCCCACAGGGCCTACGCGTTGGACCCCAGCTCACGGCAGGACCGAGCTGGGGTCCTGTGCGTGTCGCACGGCGGTCACCCGCGCACGTGCAGCCCGAAACCCGTGCGGCCCGCGGGCTCCAGCCCCTCCTTCAGCTGCAGCGAGGGCATCTCGTAGTCGCCGAAGTTCTGCCGCCGGAAGGGGATCGGCTCGGTCGACTCCAGCGTGAGCAGGCGCCGCTCCCACGCCTTGGCGACGTCCGGGTAGTCCTCGGCGGTCATCCGGTCGGCGCCGTACACGACGAAGGGCGGCACGGCCTCGATGCCGGGGTAGTAGAGGATGCCGTGGTGGATCGGGAACAGGAGATCCTCGATGGGGCCGTTGATGCCGCGGGCGCCGTAGTGCGACTCCTGGCCGCCGATGGTCACCGACAGCAGGGCCTTCCTGCCCGCGAGGGTGCCTTCGCCGTAGCGCTCGCCGTACTTCGTGTCGCTGTGCTCGCCGACGCCGTACGCGAAGCGGAAGGTGAACACCCGGTCCACCCAGCCCTTGAGGATCGCCGGCATCGAGTACCACCACAGCGGGAACTGGAAGATGACGGTGTCGGCCCACAGCAGCTTCTCCTGCTCGGCACGCACGTCCGGGGTGAGCGTCCCGCCCTCGAAGGCCCGGCCCGAGTCCCGGGCGACCTGCAGCGGACTCGACGCCTCGGGACCGTAGTCGGCGGCGTCCACGACCGCCTTCCAGCCCATCGCGTACAGGTCGCTCACCCGTACCTCGTGCCCGGCGGCCTCCAGGGTGGACACCGCGAGATCCTTCAGCGAGCCGTTGAGCGACTTCGGCTCCGGGTGGGCGTGGACGATCAGCGTCTTCACGGGGACTCCTTCGGATCGGATGCGATGCCATCGATCCTGGACGCCGCGGCGCCCGTCGTTCAGGGGCGCCTCGACCGTCGGACGGGACTTCCTGGTACCGGCAGGGCCACCCTCACGGTCCCCGCCCGTGGCCATACTGGGGGGCATGGACGATCTCGCTGGTTTCCTGCGGACCCGTCGATCCCGGGTCGACCCGGCGTCCGCCGGTATCCCCACCGACAGCCGCCGCCGGGTCGAAGGACTGCGCCGCGAAGAGGTCGCGCACCTGTCCGGAGTGAGCGTCGACTACTACGTACGCCTGGAGCAGGGCCGCGCCACCCAGCCCTCCGAACAGGTCCTCGATGCCCTCGCCGGCGTCCTCGGCCTCGACGAGACCGAACGCGAGCACCTCCACCGGCTCGCCCGGCAGCGCCGCCGCCGGCCGAAGGCACCGGCCTCCCGCGTCCGTCCGGAGCTGCTGCGCGTCCTCGACCTGGTCGCCGACGCACCCGCGGTCATCATGAACCACCGCCTCGACGTGCTCGCCGGGAACCGCCTGGCCGGGCTCCTCTACGGCCGGCCGCTCCCGGGACTGAACACCGCCCGGCACATCTTCCTGGAGGAGGCCGAGCGGGGCCTCTACGCCGACTGGGAGAACTGCACCCTCGACGCGGTCGGACACCTGCGGCTGGCCGCGGGCAAGTACCCCGAGGATCCCCGCCTGGCCTCGCTCATCGGCGAGTTGGCGATGGGCAGCGAGCGCTTCCGCCGCCTCTGGGCCCGCGCGGACGTGTGCGCCCGCACCCATGGCCGCAAGGCGTACCGGCACCCGCTGGTCGGACTGCTGGAACTGCACCAGGAGAACTTCTCGCTGCCGGACGCGTCGGGCATGGAACTGCTGGTGCTCTCCGCCGCCCCCGGCAGCGCCACCGAGGACGGGCTGCGCCTGCTCGCGGGCCTGGGCGCGGACAGCGGCGACCCGCAACCCACCGTGAACACCCAGGTCCGTGAGTAGCGGCGGGACGGTTCCGAGGCGGACGTGACGTCCGGCGCTGGTTACGCTCCTCATTCCCGCAGGAAGCGCGCCCGCCCGCTCGCGTGGGTCCACGACGACCGGGGCCGAAGCACGAAGGAGCACGTCCGGACATGACCGCCCCCGAGAGGACCGGCAGGCCCCTCCCCTACGTCCTCCTCTCCGCCGCCGTCTCCCTGGACGGCTGCCTGGACGACACGGGACCCGAGCGTCTGCTGCTGTCGTCCCCCGCCGACTTCGACCGGGTCGACGAGGTGCGGGCCTCGGTGGACGCGATCCTGGTCGGGGCCGGGACCATCCGGGCCGACAATCCGCGGCTGCTGGTGAACTCCGCGGAGCGGCGGGCCGCGCGGGTGGCGGCCGGCAGGCCGGAGTACCCGCTCAAGGTCACCGTCAGCGGCAGCGGGGAGCTGGACCCGGCGGCGCGCTTCTGGCACACCGGCGGGCGCAAGGTGCTGCTGACCACGGACGAGGGAGCCGGGCGGGCCCGGGGGCTGGGGATCGCCGACGACGTCGTCGTCCCGCTCGGCGGCGCCCTCGACTGGCGGGCCGCGCTGGAGTACCTGCACGACCGGTGCGGGGTGCGGCGGCTCATGGTGGAGGGGGGCGGGACCGTCCACACCCAGCTGCTCCAGCAGGAACTCGCCGACGAGCTCCAGCTCGTCCTCGCGCCGCTGCTCGTCGGCGACCCCGCGGCCCCCCGCCTCTTCGGGCCCGGCGCCTACCAGGGCGGCCGGCTGCGGCTGGTGGAGTCGCGGCGGATCGAGGACGTCGTGCTGGCCCGGTACCTGCCGACCGCGCCCGGCGCCGGCCGTCGCGTGAGCGCCGCCGACCGGCACTGGCTGGCGCTCGCCTGCGAGCTGGCGGAGCTGTGCCCGCCGTCCCGGACCGCGTTCAGCGTGGGGGCCGTCGTGGTCGCCGCCGACGGCCGCGAGCTGGCGCGGGGGCACTCGCGGGAGGGCGGCGACCCGGTCGCGCACGCCGAGGAGGCCGCCCTCGCCAAGATCGACCCCGCCGACCCGGCGCTCCCCGGCGCCACCGTGTACAGCAGCCTGGAGCCCTGCGCCCGCCGCGCCTCCCGGCCCGCGCCCTGCGCCCGGCTGATCCTCGGCGCCGGGGTGCGCCGCGTGGTCACCGCCTGGCGGGAGCCGGACACCTTCGTGCCGGGCGCGGACGGCGGCGGGGTGCTCGCCGCCGGGGGTGCCGCGGTCGTCGTACTCCCGGAGTTCGAGGAGCGGGCCAAGGCCCCGAACCGGCATCTGGACGGGGCCTGAGGGGCGTGTGTGCGCGGCACCCGCCGGATGACGTACACTGGTGACACAACGACGCGGGGTGGAGCAGCTCGGTAGCTCGCTGGGCTCATAACCCAGAGGTCGCAGGTTCAAATCCTGTCCCCGCTACTGAAGGCCGAGGGCCGGAATCCGAAAGGGTTCCGGCCCTCGGTGCGTTCACCCGGACGGCCCGCACCGCTCGCCGCCCGCACCCGCCCCGGGAAACCTGGAGTCCGGCACGGCAAGCGGCGCGGACAGGGGGCGCGGGAGACCAGTGGTGCGGCCAGGTGACGTGGAGGACGAGGGAGCGCACGCCCGAGCCGGCGGCCGGCTCCCCGGCGATCCCGTGCCCGACCCCGGTCTCGGCCTGGGCGACGAGGGACGGCCCGCGGCCCCCGCGCCGCGCCCGCGCCCCTGGCGCACTGCCTACGGCCGGGCCCTGGTGCGCTCGCTGCCCCCGCTGCTGATCGTGATCGCCGTCCTGTACGACATCTTCACCCCGCGCTACTTCACCGCCGGCCCCCTCTACACCGCCGCGCCGCTGGTCGCCGCGCCGATCTACTCCCGGCGCGGCACGGCCCTCACCGGCGTCGCCGTGGTCGCCTCGGTGATCGGGCTCCAGGCGAGCAAGGGCGTCATCCACTACGTCGACTCCCTCACCGAGCTGATCACCATCGCGACGGTCGCCGCGCTCGCCGTCTTCGTCAACGCCTTCGTCCGCCGCACCGACGAGCGCCTCGCCACCGCCCGGGAGATCGCCGAGGCCGCCCAGCGCGCCGTGCTGCCCGAGCCGGCCGAGCGGATCGCCGGCTTCGAGATCGCGGCCAGTTACGAGGCCGCGCAGGCCGACGCCTTCATCGGCGGCGACCTGTACGCGGTGCAGGACAGCGCGCGGGGCGTCCGGCTCATCGTGGGGGACGTGCGGGGCAAGGGCATGGGGGCGGTGGCCGCCGTCGCCGTGGTGATCGGCGCCTTCCGGGAGGCCGCCGAGCAGGAGGCGACGCTGGAGGCGGTGGCGCAGCGCCTGGAGCGGGCGCTGGCGCGGGAGGGCACCCGGCGCGACGGACTCGACGCCTTCGAGGGGTTCACCACCGCCGTCCTCGCCGAACTCCCGCACGGCACCGGGACCGTACGCATCGTCAACCGGGGCCATCCGCCGCCCCTGCTGCTCCACGGGGACGGCACCCTCGGGCCGCTGCCCGCCCGGGAGGCGGCGCTGCCGCTCGGCATGGGCGAGCTGGGCGTGTGGCCCGACCGGGCCGAGGAGACCGCCTTCCCCGGCGGGGCCACGCTGCTGCTGTACACGGACGGCCTGTCGGAGGCCCGCGACGAGCGCGGCGAGTTCTACGACCCGTACACCCGGCTGGCCGGCCGGGTCTTCCGGCATCCGGCGAAGCTGCTCGACACCCTCGCCCGCGACGTGCGCCGCCACTCCGGGGGCGGCATGGCCGACGACATGGCGCTGCTCGCCGTGCGGCGGCCACGGCGCGGCGAGCATGATCATTGTCACGAGCCGTGACGAGGCGGCCTCCCTCCGCATAACGACTGACGATCCGTCAGAAAACAGTGGCGTGAAGGGGAATACCGAGCGGGGGTCAACTCGCCCGGTTTTCACCGTTCCTGAGGTGTACGTCCGGGCCGTATTCGTTAATGATCAAGAGGAACGGCTTGGAATCCGGGCCCCGGGTCTATTAACGTTCGATAACGCAGCGCGGTCGTCCCAGCCGTCACAGAAGGCGGCTCCGTGCGCACGCGCCGAATCCCGCAAGGGAACCGGGGAACCACCACATTGGGGTGAATCGGGCGTTTGACGCCGTGGCAACACGACTGCATGCGCCCGTAGGAGACCTTCCTGCTCCGAACCCGTCAGCTAACCCGGTAGGCGAAAGGAAGGAAAGGAGTACGCCCACGTGGCGTCCAACCGGCCTGCCCCCGAGGCCCCGTTCGTGCCGAACCGGTACGACTCCGACACCTTCGGCTACGAGAACAACCGCGCCGAAGAGGGCCCTTGGGAGGAGTGGAATCCCACCGCGGACTCCATCCGCCCCGTACGCGGCCGGCACCGCGTCGCCAAGCAGCGCGGCGGGCTCGCCCGCAGCTCCACCGTCCTCGGCGTAGGCGTCATCGCCGCGGTCGGCGCGGGCGGCATGGCCAGCGCGCAGACCGGCAAGCCGCCGGTCTCCATCTCCATGCCGGACCTGCCGAACGTCGGCTCGCTCATCTCCGACGAGGAGCCGCAGCCGGAAGGGTCCACCACCCCGCTCAGCGGCATCGGCGTGACCGCCACCGCCGACACCGCCGAGGGTACCGACACCGCCGGCGCCGGCGAGTCCCTGCGGGCCCGGATCATGGCGCAGGCCGAGCAGCAGCAGGCCCAGGTCGAGACCAAGGCCGCCGCCGAGGCCGCGGCCGCCGCCGAGAAGAAGGCCGCGGAAGCCGCCGCCAAGGCGGAGAAGGAGGCCGAGGCGAAGGCCGCCGCCGCCAAGAAGAAGGCGGAGGAGGAGGCCGCGAAGAAGGCCGAGGCCGAGCGCCTGGCCAAGCTGGCCAAGCAGTTCACGCTGCCGACCTCCTCGTACACGATCTCCTCGACCTTCGGTCAGGCCGGCGCCTACTGGTCCTCCGGCCATCACACCGGCCTCGACTTCGCCGCGCCCACGGGCACCCTGCTCAAGGCCGTCCACAGCGGGACCATCACGTCCGCCGGCTGGGACGGGTCGTACGGCTACAAGACCGTGCTCACCCTGGATGACGGCACCGAGATCTGGTACGCCCACCAGTCCTCGATCAGCGTCAGCGTCGGCCAGGAGGTCACCACCGGTGACGTCATCGGCCGCGTCGGCGCCACCGGCAACGTCACCGGCGCGCATCTCCACATGGAGGTCCACCCCGGCGGCGGCTCCGGCATCGACCCGATGGCCTGGCTGCAGAGCAAGGGCCTCACGCCCTGAGCCACCGGCCCATCCGCCCACCCGCTGGTCCCCGGCGGTCCTGACGGCGACCCCCCGACGTCAGGGCTGCCGGTTGGCGGGGTTTTTGCGTCCGCGCCGGAATGACCCGATCCGGTATGTTCGTTGACGCTCTACATGACTTCTCTGCGCAAGCTCGGCTCCTCCGACCTCGAGGTCTTCCCGCTCGCCCTCGGCGGCAACGTCTTCGGCTGGACCGCCGACCAGGACCGCTCCTTCGCCGTCCTGGACGCCTACACGGCGGCCGGCGGCAACTTCGTCGACACCGCCGACTCCTACTCCGCCTGGGTCGACGGCAACAGCGGCGGCGAGTCCGAGTCCGTCCTCGGCGCCTGGTTCGCGGCCCGCGGCAACCGTGACGACGTCGTCCTCGCCACCAAGGTCAGCCAGCACCCCGAGTACCCGGGCCTGTCCGCCGCGAACATCAAGGCGGCGGCCGACGCCTCGCTGCGGCGTCTGCGGACCGATCACATCGACCTCTACTACACGCACTTCGACAAGCCCGAGGTGCCGGTCGAGGAGATCGTCGGCGCGCTCGACGAGCTGGTGAGGGCGGGCAAGGTGCGGCACATCGCCGCCTCCAACATCTCCGCGGAGCGGCTCGCGGCCTCCCTGGAGTTCTCCGACCGGGAGGGCCTCGCCCGGTACGTCGCCCTCCAGCCGCACTACAACCTGGTCTCCCGCGACACCTACGAGGGTCCGCTGCGCGACCTCGCCGAGCGCTCCGGTCTCGCGGCCGTGCCGTACTACGCCCTCGCGGCCGGCTTCCTCACCGGCAAGTACCGGCCCGGCACCAGCGTAGACAGCCCGCGGGCCGGCGGTGCGGGCAAGCACCTGGAGACCGAGCGCGGCCGGCGGGTGCTCGCCGCCCTGGACGAGATCGCCGAGGCGCACGGTGCCCCCGTCGCCACGGTGGCCCTCGCCTGGCTGGCCGCTCAGCCGACCGTCGCCGCCCCGATCGCGTCGGCGCGCACGGTGGAGCAGCTGCCGGCGCTGCTGGGCGTGGGGGAATTGAGCCTCACGGACGACGAGATCGCGGCCCTGACGCGGGCGTCGGCCTGAGCGGACTCGCCTGACGGGCTCGGGGGCGCCCGGCCGTCCCCGGCCGTCCCCGGCTAGGGCCGGTAGGGATCCGGGGGCGCGTACGGGTGGGCGTACGGGACCTGGGGCGCCGGAGCGGAATAGGGCGACCGGGCCTGGTGGGGCGGGTGCGCCGGGTACGGGAACGGGGCCTGGTACGGCCCCGGGGGAGCGCCGCCGTAGGGGCCGTACGTCCCGTACGGGTAGGCCCAGGGCGGGGCGGTTCGGGGCACGGGCGGCGCCGTCGTCCGGGCCGCGTGGTCCAGGGCCGGGCGGGCCGCGTCCCGCCGGTGCCACAGCGCGTCCAGCATCTCCCGCTCGCGCACGCCGTAGTCGGCGCCCGCCCCGCCCCGGCGGCCGCGCCGGCGCAGGAACGCCAGTGAGGTCGCGTACGCCTCGTACTGGGCCACCGCGCGGGCCGCCTCCTTGCCGCCGTGCCGGCGCGCGTGCTGCCGGGCGACGCGGCGGGCCCGCATCGAGCCCAGCGCGTACGGCTCGGCGGGCGTCAGCCACCCGGCCGCCACGTAGGCGGGCAGCTCCGCGCGCACGGTGCCCAGTTCGCGCTGCCGGGTCCAGATGACCAGCCAGGTCAGCAGGCCGAAGGCGGGCACCATGAAGGCGGCGTACACGGCGTAGAAGCCCCACTCGCCGAAGGCGGCCGAACCGTTCCACAGGGCGTGCACGCCCATCGCGAGCAGCAGGCCGGACAGCGGGAGCAGGGCGCGGCGCAGGCGGTGGCGGCCGGCGGAGAGCGCGGCGGCGCCGAAGCCGATGCCGGTGAGCACGGTGAAGAGCGGGTGCGCGAACGGCGACATCACGACGCGGACGAAGAAGGTGGCCGCGGTGACCGAGGCGATGCCGCCGGAGCCGGTGAGCTGGTCGGTGCCGAAGGCGGTGCCCAGGTAGAGGATGTTCTCGGTGAAGGCGAAGCCGGTGGCGGTGACCCCCGCGATCACCACGCCGTCGACGATGCCGGTGAAGTCCCGCCTGCGGAAGAGGAAGACCAGGAGGACCGCGGCGGCCTTGGCGGACTCCTCGACGACCGGCGCTATCACCGTGGCCCCCAGGGTGTCCGCGCTCGCCGGGTCGGCGGTGGCGGTCGCTATCCATCGGGTCGCGAAGCTGTTGGCGACGATCGCTATGAGGGCCGCCGCGCAGGCGCCCCAGGAGAAGCAGAACAGCAGGTTGCGCCAGGGACCGGGGTCGACCCGGTCCAGCCAGCGGAAGGCGGCCGCCAGCAGCGGCACGGGCAGGACCGCGAGGCCGAGCCCGACCAGGAAGCCCTGGGTCCCGGTCTGTTCGCGGACCAGCGCGAGGATCACCAGGCCGGAGAGCGCGAGCAGGGTGATGAGCGCGCCGTAGCGCACCCAGGGGCGCTGCCACCAGTGCGGATGTGTACGCGGATACGCCGGCTGAGGCGTCGGACACGGGGGACTGGTGGCCACGGCATGGACCCTAACCGGTGGGGGGCTGCTCTTCGTGGGCGTCGCGAAGCGGTACGCGACGGAAGAGCAGGTCGTTCACCACATGTCCCTTGTCCAGTCCCTGGCCCTCGAAACGGGTCAGCGGCCGGTGCGCGGGACGCGGCGCGAAGCCGCCCCCGGGCGCCGTGTTCTCGAAGTCGGGGTGGGCCGTCAGCTCGTCGAGCATCTGCTCGGCGTACGGCTCCCAGTCGGTGGCGCAGTGCACGAGGGCGCCCGGCGCGAGCCTGGTCGCGGCCAGGGTCAGGAACTCGGCCTGGATCAGGCGCCGCTTGTGGTGGCGCGTCTTCGGCCACGGGTCGGGGAAGTAGACGCGCAGGCCGGAGAGGGAGCCGGGGGCGAGCATCTCGCGCAGCAGGATGATCGCGTCGCCGTTGGCCACCCGGATGTTGGACAGCCCGTGCCGCTCGGCGAGAGCGAGGAGGTTGCCCTGGCCCGGGGTGTGGACGTCCACGGCGAGGATGTTCGTGCCGGGGTCGGCCGCAGCCATCCGGGCGGTGGCCTCGCCCATGCCGAAGCCGATCTCCAGGACGACGGGGCGCGCGTCGCCGAACAGCTCGCCGAGGTCGAGGTCGCGCTGCCCGTCCACGTCCAGCCCCCACAGCGGCCACAGCCGTTGCAGCGCGTCCGCCTGTCCGGTGGTCACGCGGCTGCGCCGGGGCTGGAAGCTGCGGATCCGCCGCTCGAAGTGCGACCCGGCGGGGTCGGCCTTCGGGCCGTCGGGGAAGCGCGGCTCGCCCTTGGCGCGGGTGTGCCGCAGGGAGGCGCCGGCATGGGCGTCGGCGGGCTGGTGGGCGTCGGAGGCCTTGGGGAGATCAGACACAGTGCCCCCGATTTTACGGCCCGCGCGTGCCGGGCTCATGACCCTCCCAGCAGGGCCAGCGCCCTGCGGCCCACCTCCCGGCCGATCGGCAGGGCGGCGGTGGCGGCGGGGGAGGGCGCGTTCAGCACGTGCACCGCGTGGGCGCCCTCCTTGATCAGGAAGTCGTCCACCAGCGTCCCGTCCGCCAGCACCGCCTGGGCCCGCACGCCGGCCGGCGCCGGCACCAGGTCGCTCTCCGCCACCGCCGGCAGCAGTCTGCGCACGGCGGTGGTGAAGGCGGCCTTGGACAGCGAGCGGTGCAGCTCCCCGGTCCCGTACCGCCAGTGGCGCCGGGCGATGTGCCAGGAGCCCGGCCAGGCCAGCGTCGCGGCCAGCTCGCGGGGCCGGACCACGCCCCAGCCGTAGCCCTCCCGGGCCAGCGCCGGGACCGCGTTGGGCCCGAGGTGGACGCCGCCGTCGATCCCGCGCGTCAGGTGCACCCCGAGGAAGGGGAACGCCGGGTCCGGCACCGGGTACACCAGGCTCCGCACCAGCTCGGGGCGGGCCAGCTCGTAGTACTCCCCGCGGAACGGCACGATCCGCATCCCCGGGTCGTCGCCGGTCAGGCGGGCGATCTCGTCGCAGTGCAGTCCGCCGCAGTTGACCATGACGCGGGCCCGCAGCACCTCGCCGGAGCGGGTGCGGACGGCGACGCCGGTGCCGGGGCGGCGGTCCACCTGGCGGACCTCGGCGCCGTAGCGCAGTTCGGCGCCGGAGGCGTGGGCCAGCTGCCGGGCCACGGCGACGTAGTCGCAGACGCCGGTGGTGCCGACGTGTATGGCGGCGAGGCCCCTGACCTCGGGCTCGTACTCCTGGATCTGGGCGGCGCCCAGCTCGCGCACCGGAATGCCGTTCTCCCGGCCGCGCTGGACGAGGGCGTGCAGGCGGGGCAGCTCGGCGCGGTCGGTGGCGACGATCAGCTTGCCGGTGACGGCGTGGGCGATGCCGTACTCGGCGCAGAACTTCACCATCTCGGCGGCGCCCCGCACCGCGGAGCGCGCCTTCAGCGAGCCCGGGCGGTAGTAGACCCCGCTGTGGATGACGCCGCTGTTGCGCCCGGTCTGGTGCCGGGCCGGGCCCGGTTCCTTCTCCAGGACCGTGACCCGGGTGCCCGGGGCGGCGCGGGTGATCGCGTAGGCCGTCGACAGGCCGACGATGCCGCCACCGATCACCAGTACGTCGCAGTCGAACGCTCGTTCCATTCCCGGTCCACCTCCCGGCTCCGATAGTGCACTGCGCCACTGACAATGCCTTCAAACCCGGAAGCGGGCGGTGGATCAGGCCGGAGTCACCAGCAGCGGGCGCGCGCGCTCGCGCAGCTCCGCCACCCGCGGCTCGTCCCCGTACGGCTCCAGGCGGTGCAGGAGGTCCTTCACGTACTCGGTGGTGCGGGCCGAGGAGATGCGGCCGGCCACCTCGACCGCCCGCACGCCCTGCTCGCAGGCCGCGTCCAGGTTGCCCGACTCCAGCTCGGCCACCGCCGACACGACGAGCCTGAGCCCGTGCGAGCGTACGAACTCCTCCGTCGGCTGCGACAGGGCCTGCTCGGTGAAGCGGCGTACCTGGCGTGGTGCCTTCAGGTCGCGGTAGCACTCGGCCGCGTCGGCGGCGAACCGGTCGTAGGAGTAGAAACCCAGCCACGACGGGTCGCTGTCACCGGGACGGGCGCGTTCCAGCCAGCTCTCGGCGGCCTTGAGCGCGGCGCCGGCCGCCACCGCGTCGTTCGCCCGCGCGTGGGCGCGCGCCTCGACCAGCCGGAAGAAGCTCATGGTGCGCGCGGTGGCCAGGCCCCGGTTGCGCTCCAGGGCGGCCTGCGCGAGGTCCACGCCCTCGTCGCCGAAGCCGCGGTAGGTGGCCTGCAGGGACATCGAGGCCAGGACGTAGCCCCCCAGCGGGACGTCGGCCGCCGCGCGGGCCAGGCGCAGCGCCTGGATGTAGTAGCGCTGGGCCGCCTCCTGCTGGCCGGTGTCGAAGGCCATCCAGCCGGCCAGCCGGGTCAGCTCCGCGGAGGCGCCGAACAGGGCGCGGCCGACCTCGTCGGAGTAGGAGCCGAGCAGCAGGGGTGCCGCCTCGACGCGTAAGCACTCGGGGACCATCGACGAACGCCAGTCGCCGCCGCCGTACTTGGAGTCCCAGCGGCGCGCGTCCTCGGCGGCCTCGCGCAGTTTCTGCACATCGCTGTGGCCGACTTTGAGCGGTGCGCCTGAGCCCTCGGCCGGGCCCACGTCGCGCGCCACCGAGCTGTCGGCCGGGGTTATCAGCCATCGCGAGGCGGGTGTCGCGTACGCGCTCACCGCGAAGGAGCCCGCGAGCGACTGCCAGATGCCGCCGCCGGCCCGGCGTCCGGCTAGGTCGAGCCGGTACAGCTCGGTGGCGGACCGGACCGCCTGCCCGACGTCCCGGGGGAAGGCGAGGCCCACCTCGGGTGCGGGGTCCGCGTCCGCCAGGCCGATCTCGTGCAGCGGCACCGGGCGGCCCAGCTTCTGCCCTATGGCGGCGGCGATGAGGTGCGGCGCCGCACCCTGCGGCACCATCCCCTTCGACACCCAGCGCGCCACCGACGTCTTGTCGTAGCGCAGCGTCAACCCGCGCTGGGCGCCCAGGTCGTTGACGCGCCGGGCGAGTCCTGCGTTGCTGATTCCCGCGAGGGCGAGAACGGCGCCGAGCTTTTCGTTCGGCCCGCGTTGCTCCCTGGACATGCGCCACCCCTCGACACAGACGGCTGCCGCGCTGGCATAACCACGCGGCATTCGTAAACCCAGCGTAGTTCGCCGGATCCCAGGCGTTAAGAGGCATTGTTCCGGATGGCGGGATTGTGGTCCGTACTCAAGTGCGGTGCGTGCACGGTCCGTTGCGGCGTGCTCCTGGTGTGTGGCCGTGCGCCCGTCCGTGCGCTCTTCTCCGGCCATCGGGGGAGCGGTTCCATGGTCGGTGCGTGGGTCGGCCCGCTGTACTGGATCCAGCGGGCTGGGGGACACCGCCGCCTACATCCCCGCGGGCGGCGGACCGGCCCGGGGGGCGAGTCCCGCCTCCCGGGCCGAGCGCCGGCAGGCCGGCGGGGAGCTTGTGCGTCATCCGCACGCAGCGTGTTCGAGCGTGTCCGTGCGTCGTCGATTTGGCTGAAAACAAGCCCCGGTGTTCGGGACGTAGATCCGTCCTCACCACGGGAGTTGAGGGCGCGAGGGGGAGCCAAAACGGCGCGTTTCGGGGGCGCATTCGCATCGTCTTCGCGACCCCGGGTGGGGTGCGGAAGGAGTGCCGCAGGGCTACCGAGCGGAAGCGGAACAGGAGTTGGCGTCCCGGCCGGGTGACCGCGAGGACGCATTCACGGGAGCCCGTGCGGCTCCGCCGCTGCTCTGTGGCGCGCCCTTCATGGCAGCATGGGGAACCAGTTCGTACGGTGCACTGGTTGTCCCCAGCCTGTGGAGGCGTCGATGCGGTGGTTGGTGGGGTGGAGCAGTGCCGCCGTGGGAGCCGCGGGGATCACCGGCGCGGCCGGCTCCGCGGGCGCCACCGGCTACGACGGCGAGACCGTGCAGCCCGTCGGCGCCCAGCCGTTGTGGGGCGACCCCGATCCGCTGTGGGCGGTCGGCGACTGGCGCCCCGACGAAGTGCGCGTCGTCACCGCCGACCCGCAGACCCGGATCGCCGTCCTCGGCATCTGCGGCGCCTCCGACGAGCAGCTGCGGGTCGCCCTGTTCGCCGCGCGCGGCGGCGCCCTGCGGCACCTGACCGCGTGGCCCGGCAGCTACACCGCCGTCGTCCAGGTGGGCCGGCGGATCACCGTCTGCGGAGACCTCGCCGGGGCGCGGCCCGTCTTCCACACCCCCTGGTCCGGCGGCACCGCCTACGCCACCGCCGCCCTGCCGCTCGCCGACCTCGTCGAGGCCAACCTCGACTTCGGCCACCTCGCCGCGCTGCTCGCCGCGCCCGACGTGCCCGCCGCGCTGGACGACTCCACCCCGTACGACGGCGTGAAGCGCGTGCCGCCCGGACACGCGCTGATCCTGCGGGCCGGGGCGCGCGAGATCGCCGGGTACGAGCCGGTCGCCTCGCTCGCCGTCGCGGCGCCCTCCGCCGATCCCGACCGCGCGGTGGACGGGGTGCGCGACGCCCTCGTGGAAGCCGTGCGCACCCGGCTCGCCGCGCCCCGGCACGTCCCCGGGGACGGCATCGACCCCGGGCCCGTCCCGGGCATGGGGCCCGCGGAGCGGCGGGCCGCGCGCGGGATGCCGGTGCCGGGCATCGGGGCCGACCTCTCCGGCGGCCCGGCCTCGGGCACCCTCGCGCTGCTGGCCGCCGGGCTGCCCGGGATGCCGGGGACCGTGCTCGGACACGGCACCGGCGCGGGGGAGCGGCTGCTGGCCGTCACCTTCAACGACCTCGCCGCCGGCGGGCAGGAGGCCGAGCTGGTGCGGGCGGGCGCGCTGGCGGCCAATCCCCGGCTGCACCACGTGGTGGTCACCGGCGGGGAGGACATGCTGCCCTACGCGGACCTGGACGGGCCGCTCACCGACGAACCCGGACCGTCCCTCGTCGCGGCCGCTCGGCACCGGGCGCGGCTGGCGGCGGGCAGCGCGGACCACTTCACCGGGTACGGGGCGCGGGAGGTGCTGGACGCCCATCCGGCGCGCCTCGCCGACCTGCTGATGGACCGCAAACGGCGCCACCTCGTGCGGCCGGTCGCCGCGCTCGCCAAGGCCGACGGGTCCGTGCTGGTGCCCGCGCGCGTGTACGGGGCGGCACGGCGGCTGGCGCGGACGCCCTACCGGACGGGGCTCGAAGTGCTCGCCGAGCGGCTGCTGAGACGGCGGTTCGACCCGCTCGGGGACGGGGCGATGGACGCGTCCCTCGCCGCGCTGACCTGGGCCGGGGCCGGGCCGGCGGCGCGGTGGCTGACCGGAGAGGCGCTGGCTGAAGTATCGGTTCGCCTTCAGACCTCCTCGCAGCGGTCGGGGGTGGGGCCCGGGCAGCGGCCCGGTGACTTCCGCGCGCGTACGGCGCTGGCGCGGCGGGCCGCGGACGTGCGGGTGCTGGAGCAGGCGGCGGAGATCCGCTTCCAGCGGCTGCACGCGCCGTTCCTCGACAACCAGGTCGTGCGCGCGTGCCGGGCGCTGCCGGAGGCGCTGCGGGTGCAGCCGGGGGCGCGGGGGGTGATCCTGCGGACGGTGCTGGAGGGGGCGGGGGTGAGTGAGCTGCCGAGCGGGTGGGGGGCGCCCACGCAGGGGCTGGCCGCGACGGCGTCCCGGGCGGGGCTGCGGGTGTCCGCGGACTCGCTGCTCGGGCTCTTCGACACGCCGTTGCTCGCGCAGGCGGGGCTGGTGGAGGCGCGGGTGGTGCGCAAAGCGGTGCGGGCGGTGGCGGCGGGGGAGGCGCTGCCGCTGGACGGGGTGGCGGACCTGGTCTCCCTGGAGCTGTGGCTGCGGCGTCTGCTGGCCCGCCGCGGCACGTGCTGGACGGGCACGCCGGCACGGCAGCGGGCGGTGCCCGGGGGGATCGCGCCGGAGCGGGGGGCGTTGGGCGGGGCGGGGGCTGTGGTGCGGCGGGGGTAGGGGCGGGGTGCCTGCGGCGGCCTGTGGCTGGTTCGGTGGGGGTGCGCGTTGCGCCTTCGGTTGGGGGTGGGTCGGGGGTGCGCCGGGGGGTGTCCGTCCTCGGAACGGCGCGGAATCGGTGTCTCAAGATGTGCGGTCCGTTGACGCGCCAACCGCTGCGGGCGGACACCCCCCGGCACACCCCCTTCTCGCCGTACGCGGCCAACCCGCTTCGCGCTCTCCGCGGGCAGTCGTGCCGCCTGGGGCGGCACGGGTGGGCGCGGGCGGCACCCCGCTACGCCGGGCCGCGTCACCCCCTCCGGCCCCGCACCCACCCCGGGTGACATGTGAACGCCGGGCCGCGTCACCCATCCCCAGCGCCCGCACCCCCGCGTCCCGTCCGGCGACAATGAACCCGTGCGGTACAGAATCCTGGGAATCGCCCAGACGGAGGACCACGGCACCGTCACCACCCCCGGCGGGCCCCGCCTGCGCGCGCTGCTCGCCGCCCTCGCCCTGCGCCCGGGGCGCCTCGTCACCCCCGACACGCTGATCGACGAGGTCTGGGCGGAGGACCCGCCGCGGGACGCCCCGGCCGCCCTGCAGGCCCTGGTCGGCCGCCTGCGCCGTACCGTCGGCAAGGACGCCGTCGGCTCCGCCCCCGGCGGTTACCGGCTCGAGGCGGGGCGCGAGGACGTCGACCTGTACGTCTTCGAGCGGCTGGTCCGGCAGGGCACCGAGGCCCTGGAGGACGGCGACGCCGCCACGGCGGCCCGGCGGCTCGACGAGGCCCTCGGGCTCTGGCGCGGGCCCGCGCTCGCCGACCTCCCCGGCGCCGCCGCCCGCCCGGACGCCCTGCGCCTGGAGGCGACCCGCGCCCGGATCGAAGCCGGCCTGCGCCTCGGCGACGCCCACGACGCCGTACCGCGGCTGCGCGAACTGACCGCCGCCCACCCCTACGACGAACCCCTGCACGCCCTCCTCATCCGCGCCCTGCGCGCCGCCGGCCACGACGCCGACGCCCTGGCCGCCTACGAGGACGCCCGCCGCGCCCTGGCGGAAGGCCTGGGGACCGGGCCGGGCCCCCGGCTGCGCGCCCTGCACGCCGAGCTGCTCGGTGCTCCCGCCGCCCGGCCCGCCGAGCCTCCGGTGCCGGGCGGGAACATCCGGCCCCGGCTGACGTCCTTCGTGGGACGCGAACGGGAACTCGACGCCGTGCGGTCCGAACTGCGCACGGCCCGGCTGGTCACCCTCACCGGACCCGGCGGCTCCGGCAAGACCCGTCTCGCCGAGGAGGCCGCCGCCGCGCTGCCCGGGGCCCGCCTCGTCGAACTGGCCCCGCTCGACCGGCCCGAGGCCGTGCCCGGCGCCCTCGTCAACGCGCTCGGACTGCGCGAGACCGTCCTGGTCACCGGCGACCGGCCGTCCCTCAAGCGCGACCCCGTCGACCTGCTCGTCGAGTACTGCGCGCCACGCGCCCTGCTGCTCGTCCTCGACAACTGCGAGCACCTCGTCGACGAGGTGGCCCGCCTCACCGAGACGCTCCTGACCCGCTGCCCGGACCTCACCGTCCTCGCCACCAGCCGTGAACCCCTCGGCGTCCCGGGCGAGTCGGTGCGGCCCGTCGAACCGCTCGCCCCGGACCAGGCCCAGCGGCTCTTCGCCGCCCGCGCGAGCGCCGTACGGCCCGACGCGGCGGCCCTGCTGCGCGACGAGTCCGCCGTCGCCGAGATCTGCCGGCGCCTCGACGGGCTCCCCCTCGCGATCGAACTGGCCGTGGCCCGGCTGCGGGTCCTGACGCCCCGGGAGATCGCCGACCGGCTCGACGACCGCTTCCGCCTCCTCACCTCCGGCAGCCGCACCGTCCTGCCCCGCCAGCAGACCCTCCGCGCGGTGGTCGACTGGTCCTGGGACCTCCTCGACGACGCCGAACGCACCATGCTGCGGCAGCTGTCCGTCTTCGCCGGCGGCTGGGAGCTGGACGCCGCGGAGGCCGTCGGCACCGGCCCCGCGACCGACCTCGTCGGCTCCCTCGTCGACAAGTCCCTGGTCGTCGCCGCCCCCGGCCCCCACGGCACCGGCATGCGCTACCGCATGCTGGAGACCATCCACGAGTACGCCACCGAACGCGCCGCCGAGCGGCCCGGCCTGCGCGCCGACGCCGAACGCGCCCACCGCGCCTGGGCGTGCTCGCTCGCCGAGAAGGCCGACCCGCAGCTGCGCTCCGCCGGTCAACTGCCGTGGATCGCCCGCCTGGAGAGCGAGCACGACAACATCCGCGCCGCCCTCGACCGCGCCCTCGTCGCCGGTGACGAGCCGGAGGCCGCGGCCCTCGTCCTCGCGATGGGATGGTTCTGGTGGCTGCGCAACTACCGGCACGAGGGCATCAGGTGGTTCGACCGGACCCTGCGCCTCGGTGCCGCCCTGGACGCGAGCGGCCCCGAGGTGCCCGCGCCGGACGTCCTCGCGCGTCGCACGGCCGCCGCCGACCCCGTCGACGCCCTCCTCGCCGTCCCGGCGGACGACACCGGGCACCCGCTGCACGCCCTGCGCATGCGGGTCCGGATGATGCACCTCCTCCTCACCTTCGAGGCCGGGCCGGGCGAGGGGCGGCTGGACGAGCGGATGCGGCGCTACGTCGTCCGGCTGCGGGACCACTTCGCCGCCGGCGGCCCGGAGGCGGCCCGGGTGCCCGGTCTCATCTGGCCGCTCACCCAGTTCTTCGTCAGCGACTCCGACGACGTGCGCGAGGTCATGGACGCCTCCGTCGCCAACTGCCGTGTCCACGGCGGTGAGTGGGAGATCGCCGCCAGCCTCATGTTCCGCACCCACGCCGTGGTCGACTCCTCCGGCGGCCTGTCCGGCATCGACGAGGACCTCGCGGAGATGCGCGTACGCAGCCGCCGCATCGGCGACCGCCTGGTGGAGGCCCAGGTGTGCAGCGCCTTCGGCGAGCACGCCATGGCACGCGGCCACTTCGAGGAGGCCAGGACCGAGTACGAGGAGGCGCTGCGGCTCGCCGAGGAGGTGGGCGCCTTCGCGGAGTCGCCCTTCCTGATCGCCCGGCTCGCCGAGATCGCCTACCGCGCGGGCGACCGCGGCCAGGCACTCGCCGTGCTCGACCGGGCCGGCGCCGCCGCCGACCGGTACGGCGTCGTGGACTCCAAGGCCTTCGTCCTGATGCTGCGGGCCGGCCTCGCGGTGGAGGACGAGGACTTCGCGCGGGGGCGGGCCCTGTGCGAGGCGGCCCGCGCGGAGTGCGTCCGGGGCACGCCCCCGCCGCAGTTCCTGGCCATGCTGGGACTCGTGGACGCCCTCGTGACGGCGGGCGAGTCCGGCGCGGGCGAGGGGCTGCCGCTGCTGGTGGAGGCCCTCCGCGCGGCCGTACGCAAGCACTGCGCCGACCTGGTCGTGGCGGCCCTCGTGGACAGCGCGGCCGAACTGCTGGGCCGCCTGGGCGACCACGCCCGGTCGGCCCGGCTGCTCGGCGCCGCCGGACAGTGGCGCGGCGACCGCCCCCGGCCCATGCCCGACCGCGCACACGCCGAGCGGGCCGGCGCCGCCGCCCTGGCCGCCCTCGGCGAGGCGCGCCACGCCGCCGAGCAGGCCGCCGGCGCCGCCCTCACGCCGCGGGACGTCCTGGACGAACTGGACGAGGCGGTGGCCGACGCGCGGATGCGGCAGTCGGTCCCGTAGATCCCCTGGCGCCGCCGGGCGCCGCTAGGCGCAGGTGAAGCGCGAGCTTGCCCAGTCGGCCAGCGTCGCCGCGTCCAGGGGCCCGTGCGGCTCGGCCACCAGGCGTACGCTCTCGCGCCCCGAGACGTCCACGTGGACCGGTACCGCCGGGTCGCCGCCCGCCACCACCCCGGAGTTCCACAGCCGGACCCCGTCGGCGTGGACGGAGAAGCGGACCTTGCCGAGCTTCATCGTCAGGTCGTCGACGCCGACCAGCGCGTCGTAGGACGAGCAGGAGCGGTTGAGGTCGATGGTGACGGAGGAGCGGCCGTGCACGGTGACCCCGTGCGCGTACCGCACCTCGCCGACCGACAGCGCGGAGCGCTGCCACACCCAACTGCTCCCGGCCAGCCGCATCTCGGGGCCGGTGCCGTCGCCGGTCACGTCGTACGCCAGCTCGTTCCACTGGTAGACGGTCCGGGCCGGCGGGGGCGGTGGTGGGGGCTTCGGGGGCGGTGTCGGGTCGGGGGTGGGCGTGGGGGGTTTCGGGGTCGGTGTGGGTGTGGGCTTCGGGGTGGGGGTGGGGGTGGGTTCGGGTGACTCCGGTGTCGGGGTGGGCTTCGGGGGCGGTGTCGGGTCGGGGGTGGGTGCGGGGGGCTGGGGGCGGGGCGGGCGCGGTGAGGGCGCCGGGGAGCCGGGTGGCGGCGGAGGGGCCGGGGCGGAGGCGGGCGGGGCCGCGTTCGCGGGGCGCTCCGCCGGGTCGTCGGCGCCTGCCAGCGCGAAGACCAGCGCCGCGGCGGCGGCCACGGCGACCACTCCGGCCGCGATGCCCGCCTTCACCGGCGCGCCCAGCCCTTCGGAGGCCGCGGCGCCGCCGCCCGCGCCCGAACCGCCGCCCGCGCCACCGGCCGCCGCGCCCGCCGCGCCGACACCCGCGCCGCCCGCGATCAGCCCGGCGGCCTTGGCGTACCCGGCGGCTCCGAACCAGCCGATGACGGCGAGCGGCACCACGCCCGGGATACCGCTCGCGACCTCCTCGATCTGGGTCGCGGCCAGCCGGCACCGCGCGCACTCCTCCAGGTGCTTGCGCAGCCCGCGTTCGGCCCGGATGCGCAGCCTGCCGCGCGCGTACGTGCCGAGCTGGTCGGCGTAGCGCGCGCACTCCTCGTCGGCGGCGAGGGTGTCGCTGACGTGGGCCTGGAGGTAGGCCTGCTTCAGACCCTCCCGGGCCCGGCTCGCGAGCACCCGGGTGCCGTTCGCGTCCAGGCCGAAGAGCATCGCCACCTCGCTGGGCGACTCGTCCTCGACCTCGGTGTGCCAGAGCACGGCCTGCCACCGCTCCGGCAGCGAGCGGAAGGCGCGCATCGCCATCGACTGCTCGGCCTGCCGCATGGCCCGGACGTCGGCGCCCAGCTCCAGGGTGTCGTCGTCCGGGCCCTTGGAGGTCCGTGCGGCCTGGGTGGCGAACACCGCGAAGTCGTCGACCAGTTGCTCCCGGCCGGCCGAGCGGGTCCAGCCGGCGGCCACCCGGCGGACGGCGGTGAGCAGGTAGGCCCGCACGGCGTGCTCGGGCCCCGAACCGCCGCGTACCGCCTGGAGCATGCGGGCGAAGACCTCGGCCGTGAGGTCGTCCGCGGTGTGGGCGTCGCGGCAGCAGGTACGCGCGTACCGGCGCACCGCGTCCGCGTGGCGCCGGAACAGCTCCTCGTACGCCGTGTCGTCGCCCGCGCGCATGCCCTCGATCAGCTCGGCGTCGGACGCCGGGACCTCGCGCGGCGGCGGCAGGATGCCGGGGTCCTCGGAACCGGGGGCCGGCGGCAGGACGCTGTCCTCGTGCAGCTCGCGCTGGGCGGGCACGGCGGATCCGGCGGCACCGGCCTCGGCGGCGCCGGCACCCGGGCCCGTCCGGCCCGCGTCGCCCGCGGGGGCGCCGCCGCGCGGGGAGCCGGCCCGGCCGCCCTGGCCCGGAACCTGCGGTGAGCCGGCGGGACCGGTGCCGCCGGGCCCGCCGTCGCCGTCACCGAGTGACCCGCCCCGCCCGTCAACGCTCATCGCGGAAAGCCCCCGCCGCCTGCCCACCCAGTCCGAACACGGCGTCAGAGTGCCATATTGGCTTTTGTTCAGGACCCCCGAGCGCGGATCACCACTCGTCCGAGGGGACTTGTGGTCCGGCGGTAATGACGCTCAGCAGTTCGGGGAAGGATCAGCGCCCCCGGGAGCGGCCCCCGACAGGGGGGCACCCCGGCGCCGCCGCACGGGCACCCCGGAGGCCGTGCCCGAAGACACCTGGTCCCGCCCCCGACTGCCGCAACCGTCAGGCCGGACGCGAGCGCAGCCCCTCCAGCAGGATGTCCAGCAGCCGGGCCGAAGCCGCCGCCTGCTGTGCCGGGTCCGGCAAGGAGGGCGCCGCGGTGGCTATCACCAGCAGCACGTCCGACACCGTGACGCCCGACCGCAGTTCGCCCGCGGCGCGCGCCCGCTCCACGAGCCGGCCCACGACCTCCAGCAGCGCCACCGCGCCGTGATCGACCTCCACGGACGCCTGCGCACCGGCCGCCACCGGCTCCTCCGGCACCAGCCGCAGCTCGCCCGCGCCCGGCTGTATCCGCTGCTGCGGCACCCGCGGCTCACCTGCCGCGAGGGCGCCGTCGACGCCGTCAACGACCTGGGCGCCGTCGGCCTGATCGGCCACCCCGACGCGCAGCACCTGCGGCGGCAGCAGCCGGCCGGCGCCCGAGGCCACCGACGTACGCAGGAAGCGCGAGAGCGCCGACCACGGTTCGTCCTCCTGCCCGAGCGCCGCCCGGGCCTGGTCGGTCAGCCGCGCCGTCTCCTCCTCGGCTATCCGCCGGACCAGCACGTCCTTGCTCGGAAAGCGCCGGTACACGGTGCCGACGCCGACCCGCGCGCGCCGGGCCACGTCCTCCATCGGCGCGCCGTAGCCCAGCTCGCCGAAGACCTCGCGGGCCGCGCGGAGCACGTGCTCCAGATTGCGCTGGGCGTCCACGCGCAACGGCGCGCTCCGTGCCGCGTCTCCGCGTGTGCCGCCCGCCGTCGCACTCATCGCGCCACCGGGCGCGACGGCCGACGCGGACGACCAATGAGAATCCTGCACATGCATAGACAATCCCCCGGTAATGACGTCTCCCCCCGGAGACTCTCCCCGCCATCGAATGCCGGAGTGCGCAGAACCGGCCCTGCCGCGGTCCGCCCGTCGCGGACCCGGCGGGCGCATCCCCCAGCACCCCGTCGGAAAGAACATAGTTGAGCGAGGGTCAATTCAGAAGGGGCACGTTCCGCACAGCGCGGCCCCCGATCGGAGCACGGATCGCATACGCGCCGAATGTGCCGCCTCGCACCCCCTCCCGCACCCCCGCTGACCTGCGCGACCGCGCCTCGGCACGGTCTCGCGCCCCCGCACGCGCCTTCGCGATCTCCGGTCACACAAATCGACGAGCCTGTGGACAAACGCAAGCGCCGGGTGCGTCATGGGATGGTGAAGGAACGTGCGCGCATTCTCGTTGTCGGCGGTGGCTACGTCGGGATGTACACGGCCCTGCGTCTGCAGCGGAACCTCAGGGGTGAACTCCGGCGGGGCGAAGCCGAGATCACGGTCGTCACCCCCGACCCCTACATGACGTACCAGCCCTTTCTCCCCGAGGCGGCGGCCGGCTCCATCTCCCCGCGGCACGTCGTCGTGCCCCTGCGCCGCCTCCTCGGCCAGTGCCGCGTCGTCATCGGCGAGGCGCGCTCCGTCGACCACACCGAGCGCACCGCCACCATCACCACCCTCGCCACCGACGAGGAGGGCACCGGCGCCCGCCGGCTGCCCTACGACGAACTCGTCCTCGCGCCCGGCTCGGTCTCCCGCACCCTGCCCGTCCCCGGCCTCGCCGACCACGGCGTCGGCTTCAAGACCGTCGAGGAGGCCATCGGCCTGCGCAACCACGTCCTCGAACAGATGGACATCGCCTCCTCCACGCGCGACCCGGCCGTCCGCGACGCCGCCCTCACCTTCGTCTTCGTCGGCGGCGGCTACGCGGGCGTGGAGGCCCTCGGCGAGCTGGAGGACATGGCCCGCTACGCCGCGCGGTACTACCACAACGTCACCCCCGAGGACATGAAGTGGATCCTCGTCGAGGCGTCGGGCCGCATCCTGCCCGAGGTCGGCGAGGACCTCGGCCGCTACACGGTCACCGAGCTGCGCCGCCGCAACATCGACGTGCGCCTCGACACCCGCCTGGACTCCTGCACCGACCGCGTCGCCGTCCTCAGCGACGGCTCCCGCTTCCCCACCCGCACCGTCGTGTGGACGGCCGGCGTCAAACCCCACCCGATCCTCGCCGCCACCGACCTGCCCCTCGACGACCGCGGCCGCCTCACCTGCACCGCCCACCTGTCGGTCGACGGAGCCCCGCACGCGTGGGCCGCCGGGGACGCCGCGGCCGTCCCCGACGTCACCGCCGCCGAACCCGGCCGCGACTGCGCGCCCAACGCCCAGCACGCCGTCCGCCAGGCCAGGGTCCTCGCCGACAACGTCACGCACGCCCTGCGCGGCGAGCCCCTGGAGACGTACGCGCACAAGTACGCCGGCTCCGTCGCCTCCCTCGGCTTCCACAAGGGCGTCGCGCACGTCTACGGCCGCAAGCTCAAGGGCTACCCCGCGTGGTTCATGCACCGCGCCTACCACCTCAGCCGCGTCCCCACCGTCAACCGCAAGGCGCGCGTACTGGCCGAATGGGCCCTCGCCGGACTCTTCAAACGGGAGATCGTCTCCCTGGGTTCACTCGAACATCCGCGGGCGGAGTTCGAACTCGCGGCCGGTGGAAAGCCTTCCCAGGAGCCACCGCACAACCCGAAGGGGTCGTCCTGACCGGACCCGGGAACTCCCCCACCCGCCGCCGCGTCTGACGGATGTCGGCCCGGCCGGCACCCTGCCAGACTGGTCCACCACCGCGGGCGCGCCGCCGCTCGCCCCGCGCGGCCCCGGGTCCCGGCCCGACCCGGCCTCCGGCCGCCGACAACTACACGAGGCAAGGATTCGTGAACTTCACGCGCTGGAGCGCCCGACTCCCCGGAACGCAGCGCCGCGCCGCAGCGCGGACCGACCCCGCGGTCTCCCCGGACCGCCGCCCCGACGGCTCCGTACCCGCCGCCCGCGTCGAGCAGCTGACCGACGAGGCCCCGCCCGTCCCCGCCGTGGACGACCTGCCGGTGCGCGACGTCCTCGGCCGCGTCCCGGCCCTGGTCGCCCTCGTGCACGGCCCCGACCACCGCCTCGCCTACGTCAACGACGCCTACGTCGCCGCCTTCGGCATGCGCGACCTGGGGGCACGCGCGCGTGAAGCCCTCCCCGAGCTGGACGAACCGGGCCTCTTCCCGCTCCTGGACCAGGTCCAGCGCAGCGGCAGACCCCGCACCCTCAAGTCCCGCAAGGCCCCCGACGGCCGCTCGTACACCTTCACCTGCACCCCGGTCACCGAGGGCGACGGCAGCGGCGACCGCGGCGTCCTGGTGTTCGCGACCGACGTCACCGACCACGCCGAGGCCGCGGCCCGCCTCCGCGCGAGCGAACGCCGCCAGCGCGAGACCGCCGTCACCCTCCAGCGCTCCCTGCTCCCGCAGGAACTGGAGGAACCCGACGACCTGCGCGTCGCCGCCACCTACCACCCCGGCGGCACCGAGGCCGCGGTCGGCGGCGACTGGTACGACGTGATCACCCTCGGCGGCGGCCGCACCGCGCTGGTCATCGGCGACGTCATGGGCAGAGGCGTCCGCGCCGCGGCCGTCATGGGCCAGCTGCGTACGGCGGTCAGGGCCTACGCCCGCCTCGACCTGCCCCCGCACGAGGTGCTCCAGCTCCTCGACGGCCTCGCCACCGAGATCGACGCCAACCAGATCGCCACCTGCGTCTACGCCATCCACGACCCCAACGAGGGCCGGCTGGTCTACGCGTCCGCCGGGCACCTGCCCATCCTCGTCCGCGACGAGAACGGCACGGTCCAGCGCGCCGACGAGCCCACCGGCCCCCCGCTCGGCACCGGCGGCTGGGTGCACACCTCCGGCTCGATCTCCCTGGCCCCCGGCTCCACCGCCGTCCTCTACACCGACGGCCTGGTGGAGCGCCGCGACGAGGACCTGGACGAGGGCATCGCCGCCCTGGAACGCGCCCTGTCCGGCGCGACCGGCACCCCGCAGGTGATCTGCGACCGACTGGTCCGCTCCGCCGGCGTCACCCCGGACCACGACGACGACGTCGCCGTCCTCGTCCTCCAGCACCCCGCGCGCACCGGCGCCGACGCGGAGCTGTTCCGCAACGCCGCCCTCGAACTGCTCGGCGGCGTGGAAGCGGCCCCCCGCGCGCGTGCCTTCGCCTCCGGCGTCCTGGCCAGCTGGCGCTTCCCTCCCGACCTGCACGACCTGGGCGTCCTCGCCACCAGCGAGCTGGTCGCCAACTCCCTCCAGCACGGCACCCCGCCCATGCGGCTGCGCCTGCGCCGCACCGACCGGCGCCTGATCATCGAGGTCACCGACGGCGACGACCACCTGCCCAGGCGCCGGCGCGCGGAGCCGGGGGACGAGTCCGGCCGGGGCATCGCCATCGTCGCGACCATCGCCACCAACTGGGGGTCGCGGCGCACCCCCGGCGGCGGCAAGGCCGTCTGGTGCGAGTTCGTCCTGCCGAAGCCGTGACGGACCGGGGCCCGCCACGGCCCCCCACCGCCGTGGATCAGGCCTCCGCGGCCGCCACCGTGTCCGCGGGCGCCCGGCCCTGCGTGACCACCCGGCTGCGGGCCAGCGACGGCTGGTTCTGCACCTCCGTCAGCTGCCGTCCCAGCCGCACCGCCAGCACCGTGATGCCCAGCGAGAACAGCAGGAACGCCACGATGTACGGAGCGTGCAGCGAGGCCCCGAGCGGCCCGCCCACCGCTGGCCCGATCGCCAGCGCGAGCTGCTTCACCAGGGCGAAGGCGGAGTTGTACTGCCCGGCCAGGCCGGTCGGCGCCAGGTCCGCCACCAGGGGCGCCAGCGTCGGCGACAGCATCGCCTCGCCGAGTCCGAACAGCGCGTACGTCGAGATGAAGGCGGCCGTCGCCATCGTCTGGCTGCCGTGCCCGAGCCCGGCGTAACCGGCCACGGCCCACGCCACGGCCCAGATCAGACCCACGGCGGCGATCACGCGCGACCGCTTCCGCCGCTCCACGAACTTCAGCACCGCGAACTGCGCGACCACGATCATCAGCGTGTTCGCGGCCAGCGCGGTCCCCAGCGCGGACGTGGTGATCCCGGCGGCCTCGACGCCGTACGCGCTCAGCCCGGACTCGAACTGGCCGTAGCAGGCGAAGAACAGCACGAAGCCCAGCACGCACAGCTGCACCATCGCGCGGTTGCCCAGCAGCTGCTTCCAGCTGCCCCCGGACGCCTGGCCCGGAACGGCCTCCACGCGCGGGGCGCGCGGCACCCGCACGGTCGCCATCACCGCGACCAGCACCAGGAACATCGCCGCCTCGATGGCGAACAGCAGGGTGAAGGACGAGGCGCTGGTCGCGTCGACCAGGTGACCGCCGATGAGCCCGCCGACGCCGAGCCCCAGGTTCTGGAGGAAGAACTGCATGGCGAAGGCGCGCGACCGCGTCTCCGACGTGGAGCAGTCGACGATCATCGTCGCGAGCGCCGGCTGCATCACGGCCTGCCCCGCGCCCAGCGCGGCGGCGGACAGCAGCACGGTCGCCGCCGAGGCGGACAGGCCGAGGCTGAGCGCGCCGAGCGCGGCGGTGACCAGGGCGGCGAGCAGAACCGGCAGCGGGCCCCGCCGGACGATGGCCCGCCCGGCGAACGGCAGCACGATCAGCGCGGCCACGGCGAAGACGGCGAGCACGAGGCCCGCCGTCATGGAGCCGAGCCCCCGGACCTGCGCCACATAGACGTACAGGTAGGGGACGGTGAAGCCGAGTCCGAACGCACTGAGTGCGTTGCCCACGTGAATCCGGCGCATCGCGGCGCCCATTGCCCTGGTCACGTTCACCCTCTCCGGGTCGATCGCTCCAGCCGTTAGAGCTGAAGACTTAGAAGCTAAAGTTCGAAGGTAAAGAGTACATAGTGAAGGACTTCAAGGCAAAGGAGAGTCGTGCCATACTGCGGCCATGGGCGACACCTCAGGCGCCGGCGAACCGCCACTCGAAGAACAGATCGCCGCCTACCAGCGCGAGTTCCAGGACCTCGACCCCCAGGTCGAGAAGATCGTCTCGGCCCTGTCCCGCCTCAACCGCCGCATGAACGTCGCGTACGGGCGGCAGACCGCCGACCTGGGCATCAGCAACACGGACTGGGAAGTGCTCAAGGCGCTGGTCCTCTCCGGCGCCCCCTACCGGCTGGGCCCCGGCGACCTCGCCAAGCGGCTCGGCCTCACCCCTGCGGCGATGACCCATCGCATCGACCGCATGGTCACGGAGGGGCTGGTCACCCGGGAGCGCGACGAGACGAACCGGGTCCGCGTCATCGTCGAGCTGACGTCGGAGGGTCGTGAGAAGTGGCTGGAGGCCATGCGCCTCGCCTCCGTCTTCGAGGAGGATCTCCTCCAGGACCTCTCTCCGGACGACCGGACCGCCCTCGGCGAGGTGCTGACCCGGCTGCTGCGCAGGGTCGAGCACGCCCAGCCGGACGCCGGCGGCCGGCTCAGCGACCTCGATTAAAGATCTTGACAGGGACGCTTGACAGCCTCCTGCCCGATCCGTAAAGTTCTTCGGGTTGCCACGGCGCCGTAACGGTTCCGCAGCATCACCTCCGCCGCAGCAGCGGCAACCAAACCACCAGCACGAGCACCCAATGGGAATGACTTCGGCATGTCCGAATTCCATTCCGAATGGCGCTCGACGGCCAGGTAGACCCCGATTGGGAAACACCGCCAAGGTCCGCTAAGGTTTGAGACGTCGGAACGGCCCAACAGCCGGGAAGACAGCCCCCTCTGACGGGGAATCAGAGCCCGA
>NZ_BMRX01000002.1 GCF_014648855.1 Streptomyces parvulus
CTACAGCGGCTACGAACTGTGCGAACACACCCCCCTGCGCGAAGGCAGCGAGGAATACCGCGACAGCGAGAAGTACCAGCTCAAAGCCCGTGACTGGGAGGCCGCCGCCCGCGAGGGCCGCACCATCGCCCCCCTCGTCGCCAAGCTCAACACCATCCGGCGTGCGAACCCGGCACTCCGGCAACTGCGCGATCTGCACTTCCATCCCACGGACAAGGAGGAGGTGATCGCCTACTCGAAGCGGCACGGCTCGAACACGGTTCTGGTGGTCGCCAACCTCGACCCCCACCACACCCAGGAGGCGACGGTCTCGTTGGACATGCCGCAACTCGGCCTGGACTGGCACGAGTCGGTGCCGGTGCGCGACGAGCTGACCGGCGAGACCTACCACTGGGGCAGGGCCAACTATGTGCGCCTGGAGCCGGGCCGTTCGCCCGCCCACGTCTGCACGGTTCTGCGACCGTCCCACCCGCAGATCGGAGGGTCACCCACCATATGATCGTCAACGAGCCCGTGCCGGACACCTTCGAGGACACTCCGGCCAAGGACCGCGATCCCGACTGGTTCAAGCGAGCCGTCTTCTACGAGGTCCTCGTCCGCTCCTTCCAGGACAGCAACGGGGACGGCGTCGGCGACCTCAAGGGACTGACCGCCAAGCTGGACTACCTGCAATGGCTGGGCGTGGACTGCCTCTGGCTCCCGCCCTTCTTCAAGTCACCGCTGCGCGACGGCGGTTACGACGTCTCCGACTACACGGCCGTCCTCCCCGAGTTCGGCGACCTCGCCGACTTCGTGGAGTTCGTCGACGCCGCCCACCAGCGCGGCATGCGCGTCATCATCGACTTCGTCATGAACCACACCAGCGACCAGCACCCGTGGTTCCAGGAGTCCCGCAAGAACCCCGACGGCCCCTACGGCGACTACTACGTCTGGGCCGACGACGACACCCAGTACGCCGACGCCCGCATCATCTTCGTCGACACCGAGGCCTCCAACTGGACCTACGACCCGGTGCGCAAGCAGTACTTCTGGCACCGGTTCTTCTCCCACCAGCCGGACCTCAACTACGAGAACCCGGCCGTGCAGGAGGAGATGATCTCCGGGCTGAAGTTCTGGCTGGACCTCGGCATCGACGGGTTCCGGCTGGACGCGGTGCCGTACCTGTACGCCGAAGAGGGCACCAACTGCGAGAACCTGCCGCGCACCCACGAGTTCCTGAAGCGGGTGCGCAAGGAGATCGACGCGCAGTACCCGGACACGGTGGTGCTGGCGGAGGCCAACCAGTGGCCCGAGGACGTCGTCGACTACTTCGGCGACTACTCCGCGGGCGGCGACGAGTGCCACATGGCCTTCCACTTCCCGGTCATGCCCCGCATCTTCATGGCGGTCAGAAGGGAGTCCCGCTACCCGGTCTCGGAGATCCTCGCCAAGACCCCCGCGATTCCGTCCGGCTGCCAGTGGGGCATCTTCCTGCGCAACCACGACGAGCTGACCCTCGAAATGGTCACCGACGAAGAGCGCGACTACATGTACGCGGAGTACGCCAAGGACCCGCGGATGCGCGCCAACATCGGCATCCGGCGCCGCCTGGCCCCGCTCCTGGACAACGACCGCGACCAGATCGAGCTGTTCACCGCGCTGCTGCTCTCCCTGCCCGGCTCGCCGATCCTCTACTACGGCGACGAGATCGGCATGGGCGACAACATCTGGCTCGGCGACCGCGACGCGGTGCGCACCCCGATGCAGTGGACGCCGGACCGCAACGCCGGCTTCTCCTCGTGCGACCCGGGACGGCTGTTCCTGCCCACGATCATGGACCCGGTCCACGGCTACCAGGTGACGAACGTCGAGGCGTCCATGGCCTCGCCGTCGTCGCTGCTGCACTGGACCCGCCGCATGATCGAGATCCGCAAGCAGAACCCCGCCTTCGGGCTGGGCACCTACACCGAACTGCCCTCCTCCAACCCGGCCGTCCTGGCCTTCCTGCGGGAGTACGAGGACGACCTGGTGCTGTGCGTCCACAACTTCTCGCGGTTCGCGCAGCCCACCGAACTCGACCTCAGCGCCTTCGGGGGACGCCACCCGGTGGAGCTGTTCGGCGGAGTCCGCTTCCCGGCGGTCGGCGAGCTGCCGTACCTGCTGACCCTCGGGGGCCACGGCTTCTACTGGTTCCGGCTCCGCAAGGACGCCGTCTGACCGAGCCCCCGGGCGGGGCGGTTTCCCCCGTCCCGCCCGGGGCACGCATCAGTAACACCCCGACGACCCGGGGAAAGGACGCTACGCCATGCCGGAAGCCGTCACACGCACCGTCACGAGCCCGCCAGGCCTCCTAGCGTCACTTGATCCACTCCTGCGGGACTGGCTGCCCCGGCAGCGCTGGTTCGCCGGCAAGGGGCGCCCGGTCACCGGCTTCTCGCTGGTCGCCGCCACCGATCTGCTCCCCGCCGACTCCCGTCTCGGCCTGCACCACGTGCTGGTCCGCGCCCACCAGCAGTCCGCCCCGGGCGGCCCCGAGGAGCCCGGCGACTGCTACCAGCTGCTCATAGGCACGCGCGAGGCGCTGCCGCCCCGGCTGGTGCCCGCGCTGATCGGACACGTGACCGGGGGCCCGGCCGCCGGCCGCACCGCCTACGACGCGCTGTACGACACCCGGCCCGCCGAGGTCCTCCTGGAGGCGATACGCACCCGGGCCCGCATCGGCGGGCTGCGCTTCGAGCGCGAGGAGGACCAGGAGATACGGGCCGGCCTCGTACCGCGCCTAATGACCGCCGAGCAGTCGAACTCCTCGGTCGTCTATGGAGATACGTTCATTCTCAAGGTGCTGCGCCGAATCGTGCCCGGCGTCAACCCCGACCTGGAGCTGCCGCTGGCGCTGGCCCGCGAGGGTGGCGCGCCGGTGCCCGCCCCCGCGGGGTGGGTGGTGGCCGAGCCGGACGGCCGGTCCTGGGTGCTGGGTGTGCTCCAGCCGTACCTGCAGGGCTCGACGGACGGCTGGGAGCTGGCCCTGCGCGAACTGGCCAAGGGCGAGGACTTCACCGCCGAGGCCCGGGCGCTCGGCCGGGCCACCGCCGAGGTGCACACGGCGCTGGCCCGCGCGCTGCCGACCGTCACCCTCGGCCACGCCCAGGTGCGGCAGCTCGCCGACGGCATGATCGCGCGGCTGGAGGAGGCCGCCCGCGCGGTGCCGGCGCTGCGGCCCCACGCGCCCGCCCTGCGCACCACGTTCACCGCGCTGGGCGACCTCGCCGCCGAGGGCCGCACCTGGACCGCCCAGCGCGTCCACGGCGACCTGCACCTCGGCCAGTGCCTGCGCGCGCCCTCCGGAGAGTGGTCGCTGATCGACTTCGAGGGGGAGCCCGCGAAACCGCTGGCCGAGCGCCGGCTGCCGCAGCCGACGGTGCGCGACGTCGCCGGGATGCTGCGCTCCTTCGACTACGCGGCGCACTCGGCCGAGGCCCCGGTGCCGGGGTGGGCCGCGGGCTGCCGGGCGGCGTACTGCACCGGGTACGCCGAGGCGGCCGGCGTCGACCCGCGCACCGACCCGGTGCTGCTGCGCGCCCACGAGACCGACAAGGCGGTCTACGAGGTCCTGTACGAGGCCCGGCACCGCCCCGACTGGCTCCAGGTGCCGCTGGCCGCGGTCCGCCGCCTGTCGGCACCCGAACCGGCCTGACGCCCGAGCTGTCGCACCCACTCGCCCAGGAGGCTCCGCCCGTGACCCCCCGCCCCACGTCCAGCGGTCCAGACCCGAAGAAGACGGCCGCCAAGCAGGCGGCCGCGAAGAAGACGACCGGCAAGCAGGCCGCCGCGAAGAAGACGCCCTCGACGAAGACGGCCAAGACGACCGAGGAGGCCGGGACGGCGAAGGCCGGCGTGAAGAAGGCCGCGGCGAAGAAGAGCGCCACGAAGAAGACCGCCGCGAAGAATGCCGTGGCGAAGAAGGCCGTGACGAAGAAGGCCGCCGCCAAGAAGCCGGCCGTCCGGAAGGTCACCGCTCCCGCCGCCGGGGCCGCCGTCTCCCCCGCCCTGGACGCGGCCGACCGGGAGCGGCTGCTGGCCGGCACGCACCACGACCCCCACTCCGTCCTCGGCGCCCACCGGGTCCCCGGCGGTCTCGCCTTCCGGGCCCTGCGGCCGTACGCCCGCGAGGTGACCGTCGTCTGCGGCGACCTGCGCGTCGAACTGCACGACGACGGGGACGGCTTCTTCTCCGGGCTGCTGCCGCTGCCGGAGGCCCCGCCGCACCGGCTCCGGGTGGCGTACCGGGAGACGGTGCAGGAGGTCGAGGACCCGTACCGCTTCCTGCCCACCCTCGGCGACCTGGACCTGCACCTGATCGGTGAGGGCCGGCACGAGCAGCTGTGGCAGGCGCTCGGCGCGCATCCCATGACGCACGACGGCGTCGCGGGCACCCGCTTCACCGTGTGGGCGCCGAACGCGCGCGGCGTGCGGGTGGCCGGCGGCTTCAACTTCTGGGACGGCACCGGCCATCCCATGCGGTCCCTCGGCGCCACCGGCGTGTGGGAGCTGTTCCTGCCCGGCGTCGGCGCGGGCGAGCTGTACAAGTTCGAGATCACCCGCGCCGACGGCTCGCGCACCTTCCGCGCCGATCCGCTGGCCCGCGCCACCGAGGTCCCGCCCGCCACCTCGTCCGTCGTGCACTCCTCGCACCACACGTGGGGCGACGCGGAGTGGCTGGCCCGCCGCGCCGACGCGCCCGCGCACGAGGCGCCGATGTCGGTGTACGAGGTCCACCTGGCGTCCTGGCGGCCGGGGCTGACGTACCGCGAACTGGCCGAGCAGCTCCCCGCCTACGTCGCCGACCTCGGCTTCACGCACGTCGAGCTGATGCCGGTCGCCGAGCACCCCTTCGGCGGTTCCTGGGGCTACCAGGTCACCGGCTTCTACGCGCCCACGGCCCGGCTCGGCGACCCGGACGACTTCAAGTACCTGGTCGACCGGCTGCACCAGGCCGGCATCGGTGTGCTGATGGACTGGGTGCCGGCCCACTTCCCGCGCGACGACTGGGCGCTGGCCGAGTTCGACGGCCGCCCGCTGTACGAGCACTCCGATCCGCTGCGGGCGGCGCATCCGGACTGGGGGACGCTGGAGTTCGACTTCGGGCGCCGCGAGGTGCGCAACTTCCTCGTCGCCAACGCCGTGTACTGGTGCGAGGAGTTCCACATCGACGGGCTGCGGGTCGACGCGGTCGCCTCGATGCTCTACCTGGACTACTCGCGCGAGCCGGGGCAGTGGACGCCCAACGAGCACGGCGGCCGGGAGAACCTGGACGCGGTGGCCTTCCTCCAGGAGATGAACGCCACCGTGTACCGGCGGGTACCGGGCGTGGTGACCGTCGCCGAGGAGTCCACGGCCTGGGACGGCGTCACCCGGGCCACCCACCACAAGGGGCCGAGCGGCTTCGGCGGGCTCGGGTTCGGGCTGAAGTGGAACATGGGCTGGATGCACGACTCGCTCCAGTACATGAGCCACGAGCCGGTGCACCGCAGGTACCACCACGGGGAGATGACGTTCTCCATGGTGTACGCCTACAGCGAGAACTACGTGCTGCCGATATCCCACGACGAGGTCGTGCACGGCAAGCGGTCGCTGGTGTCGAAGATGCCCGGCGACTGGTGGCAGCAGCGCGCCAACGAGCGGGCCTACCTGGCCTTCATGTGGGCCCATCCGGGCAAGCAACTGCTGTTCATGGGCCAGGAGTTCGCGCAGGGCGCCGAATGGTCCGAGGCGCACGGCCCCGACTGGTGGCTCCTCGACCCGGAGTACGGGGCGGCGGCGGACCACCGGGGCGTGCGGGATCTGGTGCGGGACCTGAACGCGGTCTACCGGTCGACGCCCGCGCTGTGGCGGCTCGACACCCACCCCTCCGGTTTCGGCTGGGTGGTCGGTGACGCCGCCGAGGACAACGTGCTGGCCTTCCTGCGGCTGGACGCCGACGGCACCCCGCTGCTCGCGGTGTCGAACTTCGCCCCGGTCGTGCGCAACGACTACCGCCTCGGCGTCCCCGACGAGGTCCCCGCCTGGCACGAGGTCCTCAACACCGACGCGGCGCGCTACGGCGGCGGCGACGTGACCAACCCCGACCCGGTGAAGCCGGAGCCGCAGGGCTGGCACGGCCGCCCGGCGAGCATCCGGCTGACCCTGCCGCCCCTGGCGACGGTGTGGCTGCGCCCGGCGTGACGGGCGGGAGGGTGCGGGGCACGCCTCCCGCCCCCGGTCCCGCCGGGCGGGCCCCGGCTGCTACCCGGCCGCGTCCACCAGCCCCTTCGGCAGCTCCCCGGTGTGCAGGACGCCGAGGCGCTGGGTGGCGCGGGTGAGGGCGACGTAGAGGTCGCTCGTGCCGTAGTCGCCGGGCTCGACGACCAGGACGGAGTCGAACTCCAGGCCCTTGGCCTGACGCGGGTCCAGCAGCACGACCGTGTGCGTCAGGTCCGGTTCGGCGTCCGGGGTCACCCCGTCCAGCCGGGCCGCGAGAACCCGGTGCAGCGCCCGCGGGGCGATGACGGCGAGGCGTCCCTCCTCGGGGGTCAGCTCCCGCACCGCCTCCGCGACCGCGGCCGGGAGGTCCCCGGTCGCACGGATCCAGGGGCGTACGCCCGTGGAGCGCACCGAACTCGGCGGCTCGAACCCCGGGTCCTCGGCGCGGACGACGGCCGCCGCCACGTCCATGATCTCGGCCGGGGTGCGGTAGTTGACGCCGAGGCGGGTGTGCTCGAAGCGGTCCTCGACGTAGGGGGCGAGGATCTTCGACCAGGAGCCGACGCCGGCCGCCTCGGCGGTCTGCGCCGGGTCGCCGACCAGGGTCATCGAGCGGGTGGGGCAGCGCCGCATCAGCAGCCGCCAGGCCATCGGGGACAGCTCCTGCGCCTCGTCCACGATGATGTGCCCGAACGCCCAGGTGCGGTCGGCCGCCGCGCGCTCGGCGGCGCTTCGGTGGTCGTCCTCCTCCTGCCGCTCGGCGAACCGCTCCGCGTCGATGATGTCGTGCGCCGACAGGACCTCGGCGTCCTCCTCGTCCTTGTCCTCGAACTCGTAGGTCCGGGACGCGTACGACACGTCCAGCACGCCCTGCGCGTAGGCGATCTGCTCGGCCCGCTCGCGCTCGGCGCGGGTGCGGGCCACCCGGTCGTCCACACCGAGCAGTTCGGCGGCCTCGTCCAGCAGGGGGACGTCGGCGACGGTCCAGCGCCGGGTGACCGGGCGGCGCACGGCGGCGGCGTCCTCGGCGGACAGGAACGGCTCGGGCGCGGCGAGGAAGTCGGCGACCAGGCGGCGCGGGGTCAGGCGCGGCCACAGCTGGTCGATGGCCGACCAGACCTCGGGGTTCTCGGCGAGTTCGTCGCGGATCTGCGTGATGTCGCTGGGGTCGAGGAGGTTGGAGCCGTCGTAGGGGTCGGTGCCGATGCGCTCCGCGACCATGTCGGTCAGGGTGTTGAGGATGTGGCCCTCGAAGTGCTCGCGGGCCGCGTTGTGCGGCAGCCGCGCGGCCCGGGTGCGTTCGCGGGCGACGTTGACCAGGTCGTCGTCGAGCATCAGGATCTCGCGGTCGTGCTCGATCGCGATCACGGGGTCGGGCAGCGCCTGCCGCTCCCGGACCACCTCGGCGAGCACGTCGGCCATGCCGGCCCGGCCCTTCACCACCGCCGCCTGCGGCGTGTCCGCCGCCGTGGCCCGCACGCCGGGGTACAGCTCGCCGACCGTCGACAGCAGGACGCCGGTCTCGCCCAGGGAGGGCAGGACCTCGCCGATGTAGCCGAGGAAGGCGGGGTTGGGGCCGACGATGAGGACCGCGCGCTTGGCGAGCAGTTCGCGGTGTTCGTAGAGGAGGTAGGCGGCCCGGTGCAGGGCGACGGCGGTCTTGCCGGTGCCTGGCCCGCCCTCCACGACCAGCACGCCCCGGTGCGGGGCGCGGATGATGCGGTCCTGGTCGGCCTGGATGGTCTGCACGATGTCGCCCATGCGGCCGGTGCGCGCGGAGTTGAGCGCGGCGAGCAGCACGGCGTCGCCGGCCGGGTCCTCGTGGCCGGTGCGCGTCTCGTCGCCCAGGTCCAGGATCTCGTCGTGCAGTGCGGTGACCCGGCGGCCCTCGGTGGTGAGGTGCCGGCGGCGGCGCAGGCCCATCGGGGTGTGGCCGGTCGCCAGGTAGAAGGGGCGGGCGACGTCGGCGCGCCAGTCGATCAGGACCGGCGTGCGTTCGGCGTCGTCGGCGCGCAGCCCGATGCGGCCGATGTGGTGGTCCTGCCCGGAGGCCAGGTCGATCCGGCCGAAGCAGAGGGAGCCGTCCACCGCGTTGAGCGCGGCGAGCAGCCCGGAGCGCTCGGCGACCAGGATGTCCCGCTCCAGCCTCGCCTGCTGCGGGGTGTTGCCCTGCGCGAGCGCGTCCGTGACCGAGACCTCGGCGTCGCCGCGCAGCGCGTCCACGCGCGCGTACAGCCCGTCGATGAATTCCTGCTCCTGCCGCAATTCATCGTCCGGAAATTCGGTGTTTGACAATTCCACTCCCGCCCGGATATACTGTGCTCACTGAACTTCTTCATGGCCTCATTTCCCTGAAGTCATGAATCCCCGAATATACGCAAAGAAATCCCCCGAGCGCAATTGCTCGGGGGATTTCTCGTATCGCGCCGCGGGTCAGAGCACGTCGGCCAGCTCCGCCAGCAGCAGCCGCTTGGGCCGGGAGCCGACCATCGACTTCACCGGCTCACCCCCGCGGAACACCATGAAGGTCGGCATCGACAGCACCTTGTACGCGTTCGTCGTCGCCGGATTGCGGTCCACGTTCAGCTGCACGACGCGCAGCCGCTCGCCCTCCTCCTCGGCCACGGCACTGAGCACCGGCGCCATCTGCCGGCACGGCGGGCACCAGTCCGCGGTGAACTCCACCAGCACCGGCAGCTCACTGCCCAGCACCTCGGCGCCGAACTCCGCGTCCGTCACCTCGGGCACCCCGTCGCTCGTCATCCGTGTCCTCCCAGTTCGCACTTGGGCTCCGGACCCCCCAAAACCGCCGCCTCGGCCCGCGCCAGCTGGGCGCCGACCTGCGCCCTGACCGACGAGAGCTGCTCGATCAGCGCGTCCAGCTCCGCCAGCTTGCGCCGGTAGACCACCAGGGACGCCGGGCAGGAGTCGCCCTCGGGGTGCCCGGCGCGCAGGCACTCCACGAAGGGGCGGGTCTCCTCCAGGTCGAACCCGAAGTCCTGGAGCGTCCTGATCTGCCGCAGCAGCCTCAGGTCGTCCTCGTCGTAGGTCCGGTAGCCGTTGCCGGTGCGCCGCGCCGGAAGCAGGCCCCGCGTCTCGTAGTACCGCAGCGTCCGCGTGGTGGTCCCGGCCCGCGCGGCCAGCTCGCCGATTCGCATGGCACGAACGTAGGCCTTGACCCGGACGTCAAGGCAAGAGGCCCGGCGCCGGGGGGCGCGGGCCTCTTGGGGGGCCGGGCGGCTGAGCAACGGGGGGAGCACCTCAGCCGCCCGGAGTGTGCGGGCGTCCGGCGGGGTCAGGCCCGCGCCAGCTCCTTCTCGCCGCCCTGCTCGGGCAGGTCCGGCGCGTCGTCGGAGCCGTCGGCGCCGTGGTGGTCGTCCAGCAGGGTCTTCTCGTCGAAGGGGGCCCGGCCGGCGAGCACCTCGGTCACCCGGTCCTTGTCGATCTCCTTGGTCCAGGTGCCGATCAGGACCGTGGCGACGGCGTTGCCGCCGAAGTTGGTCAGGGCGCGGGCCTCGCTCATGAAGCGGTCGATGCCGACGATCAGGCCGATGCCGTCCACCAGGGCGGGCTTGTGCGACTGGAGGCCGCCGGCCAGCGTCGCGAGACCGGCGCCGGAGACACCCGCGGCGCCCTTGGAGGCCACCAGCAGGAACAGGAGCAGCGGGATCTGCTCGCCGATGGACATCGGCGTCCCCATGGCGTCGGCGATGAAGAGCGAGGCCATGGTCATGTAGATCATGGTGCCGTCGAGGTTGAAGGAGTAGCCGGTCGGGACGGTGATGCCGACCACCGGCTTGCTGACGCCCAGGTGCTCCATCTTGGCGATCAGGCGCGGCAGCGCCGACTCCGAGGAGGAGGTGGACAGGATCAGCAGGAACTCGCGGCCCAGGTACTTGAAGAGCGAGAGGACGTTCACCCCGGCGACCAGGCGCAGCATCGCGCCCAGCACCAGGAAGAGGAAGAGGAAGCAGGTCACGTAGAAGCCGAGCATCAGCACGGCCAGGCTCTTGAGCGCGTCCACGCCCGCCGAGCCGGTGACGGCCGCGATGGCGCCGAAGGCACCGACCGGGGCGGCCCACATGATCATGGCCAGGACGCGGAAGACGAGGCGCTGGATGTGCTCGATGCCGCGCAGGACGGGCTGCCCGGCGGATCCCATCGCCTGGAGGGCGAAGCCGCACAGCAGCGCGATCAGCAGGGTCTGGAGGACCTCGCCGGCGGTGAACGCGGAGACGATGGTGGTCGGGATGATGCCCATCAGGAAGTCGACGGTGCCCTTGGCCTCCGCGTCGACCTGCGCCTGGCCGGTCTCCTTGACGGCGTCGGTGACCGCGAGGCCGGTGCCCGGGTCCAGGATGTTGCCGACGATCAGGCCGATGGCGAGCGCCACCAGCGACATCACCAGGAAGTAGACCAGCGCGATGCCGCCGACCGCGCCGACCTTGGCGGCCTTGCGGACGGAGCCGATGCCCAGCACGATCGTGCAGAAGATGATCGGCGAGATCATCATCTTGATCAGGTTCACGAAGCCGGTGCCCAGGGGCTTCAGCTCGGTGGCGAAGTCCGGAGCGATCAGACCCACCGCGATACCGAGGGCGACCGCGATGATCACCGCGATGTAGAGATAGTGCGTGCGGTCCCGCTTGGCTTTGGGTGCGGCAGGTGCCGTAGCGGCTTTGCTGGTCACGGCGGCCCTCCTTGACGACGTCGTCGGCATCACCGGCGTGCGGCTCACGTCCGGGGGTGTGTATCGGGGATGCGGTGACTATCTCCCGGCGTGTGAGGGCGGTCACCCTTGCGTTCATTTAGTTCACAATCCAGCCACGAGGCAGACTGACCGCATGCACCTGCGCGTCCCGAGACCCCGGAGCCTGGCCGGGCAGCTCTTCGCCATGCAGGCCGTCCTGATAGCGGTCGTCGTGGTCGGGTACGCGCTGTTCACCTACATCAGCGACCGGGGGCAGGCGGAGGACGCGGCGGGGCGGCAGGCCAGGGCGGTCTCGCTGGCGATCGCGGACTCGCCCTCGGTGGTGGCCGCGATCGGCACCGCGGACCCGACGGCGCGGCTCCAGCCGTACGCGGTGCGGGTCATGCGGGACACCGACGTGGACTTCGTGACGATCATGGACCCGTACGGCATCCGCTGGACCCACCCCGACCCGGCGCAGATCGGCCACCCCTTCCAGGGGCACATCGAGCGGGCACAGCGGGGCGAGACCTTCACGGAGACCTACACCGGCACGCTCGGGCCCTCGGTGCGGGCGGTCACACCGGTGCTGGACGGCGACCGGGTCGTCGGCCTGGTCAGCGCCGGGATCAAGGTCGAGGAGATCAGCAAACGGGCGCAGGAGCAGCTCACCGCGCTGTCGGGGGTGGCCGCGGGGGCGCTGCTGCTCGGCGCGGTCGGCACCTACGTGATCAACGCGCGGCTGCGCCGGCACACGCACGGCATGAACGCGGACGAGCTGAGCCGGATGCACGACTACCATCAGGCGGCGCTGCACGCGGTGCGCGAAGGGCTGCTGATGCTGGACGGGCAGTACCGGGTCGCGCTGATCAACGACGGTGGACGGGAGCTGCTGGGCGTGAGCGGTGACGTGGTGGGCGCCTCGGTGGCGGACCTCGGGCTGCCCGCGCAGCTGACGGGGGCGCTGCTGGCGTCGGAGCCCCGGGTGGACGAGGTGCACCTGGCGGCGGAGCGGGTGCTGGTGGTCAACACCTCGCCGGTCTCCGGCGGTGAGCGCCGGGGCACGGTGGTGACCCTGCGGGACGTGACCGAGCTGCAGTCGCTGACGGGCGAGCTGGACTCCGAGCGGGGGTTCACCCAGGCGCTGCGCTCGCAGGCGCACGAGGCCGCGAACCGGCTGCACACGGTGGTGTCGCTGATCGAACTGGGGCGTGCCGAGGAGGCCGTGGAGTTCGCGACGGCCGAGCTGGAGCTGGCCCAGGCGCTCACCGACCAGGTGGTGGCGGCCGTGGGCGAGCCGGTGCTGGCGGCGCTGCTGCTGGGCAAGACCGCGCAGGCCAACGAGCGCGGCGTGGAGCTGGTCGTGGCGCGGGAGAGCCGGCTGGACGACGGTCTGCTGCCGCCGTCGCTGCCCGCCAGGGACCTGGTGACGATCCTGGGCAACCTGGTGGACAACGCGGTGGACGCGGCGCAGGGCGCGGTGCCCTCGCGGGTGACGGTGGCGGCCTACACGGAGTCCGTGGCGGACGGCCCGGAGCTGGTGATGCGGGTGTCGGACACGGGTGCCGGCGTCGACCCCGCCCACGCCGACCTGGTCTTCCAGCGGGGCTTCTCGACCAAGCCCGCCGGCGAGGGCGGGCGCGGCCTGGGACTGGCGCTGGTCCGGCAGGCGGTCAGGCGCCACGGCGGCACCCTCACCGTCACGGAGGCGGAGGGCGGCGGCGCCCTGTTCGAGGCGCGGCTGCCGCTGGGCGACGCCGGGAGCGGCACGGCGACGCCGGCCACCTTGGCGGGCAGACCCGGGCCGGGAGGCTCGGTATGACGGCGGAGCAGCCCATCCGGGTGCTGGTCGTCGAGGACGACCCGGTCGCCGCCGACGCGCACGTGATGTACGTCGGCCGGGTGCCGGGGTTCGTGGCCGTCGGCAAGGCGCACACCGGCGCGGAGGCCCGGCGCCTGCTCGACCGTACGCCGGTGGACCTGCTGCTGCTGGACCTGCACCTGCCGGACGTGCACGGCCTGCAGCTGGCCCGTTCGCTGCGCGCCGCCGGACATCACACCGACGTGATAGCCGTGACGTCGGCACGGGACCTGACGGTCGTGCGGGAGGGCGTGTCGCTGGGCGTCGTCCAGTACGTCCTGAAGCCGTTCACCTTCGCCACCCTGCGCGACCGGCTCGTGCGGTACGCGGAGTTCCGCGGCACGGCCGGCGAGGCGAGCGGCCAGGACGAGGTGGACCGCGCCCTCGCCACCCTCCGCGCCCCCGGCCCCGCCGCCCTCCCCAAGGGCCTGAGCGGCCCGACCCTGGAACGCGTCACGGGCGCGCTGCGGGCCTCCGAGGAGGGACTCACCGCGGCCGGAGTCGCCGAATCGGTGGGCATCTCCCGCATCACGGCCCGGCGTTACCTGGAACACCTGGTGGACGCGGGCCGGGCGGGGCGGAGCCCGCTCTACGGCCAGGTGGGGCGGCCGGAGTTGGTGTACCGGTGGGCGCGGGGCCGGTAGCGGGCCGTCCGCCGTCGTCCCCCGCTCAGACTCACGCCGCCCTCGCGTACCGCACCACCTGCGAGGCGAGCCCCGCCACCGCGAGCGCCTCCAGCGCCGAGAGCCCGACGAGCAGGCCTCCGACGTTCCCGTTGGACCAGAAGACGGTCAGCGCGGCCAGCGGTACCGCGCAGAACGCCGTCAGGTCGATCACGGCCTGTATCGCCTTGCGGGACCGGCGCCGGGTGTCGCCGCGGTGGTGCGCCTCCCACCCGAAGGTGGTGAAACCGCCCCCGCGCGCGGCGAGTTCGGCCAGCCGGGGGCCCAGGTCGTCCCGGACGTAGAGCCCGATCGCCGAGATCTTCTCGTCGTTGACGAGGTAGGTCCACCCGAGGACGACGCAGACCGGCGGCAGCGCCAGGAGCATCGAGGGCTGCTTCGCCTGGGCCGCCGCGGCGATGACGGCCGCCACGACCGCGAGTGTCACGTAGAGGAGATTGTCCCGGAACCCGATCCTCGCCCTCTGCTCGCTCTTGACGCTCTCGTACTCGGCGAGCAGCAACTGCCCTACCGTGACGTCCTGTTCCGGCACTCGGCCCTCCCTTTCCCGGCGGTAGCCCATGACTATGCCGGAGACCCGGCCCCCTGTGCCGGTCCGGCTCCCGGGCGGAGCCGCGCGGTCCGTGCCCGTGCGGTCCCGGAACCGGCTCCCCCGAATCCCCACTCGCAGGAGCATTGACCTGACTAGACCACTCCTCTTACGTTCGCCGAGCAGCCGTCCCGGCCACAGTGTCGTGCCCGTAGGAGGTCGTGTCCGTGCGTCCCAGCTTCCGGTTCACCGCTCTGCTCACCCTCACCGCGCTCACCTCCACGGCGCTCGCCGCCTGCGGAAGCGGCTCCGGCAGCGATCCGGACACGGTGAAGGTCTCCTTCAAGCAGTCGACGGACAACTCCATCAAGGTGATGGACACGTATCTCGCCGGCATCAAGAAGCAGTTCGAGAAGGCCAACCCGGGCAAGAAGGTCGAGCTCGTCCCCATCAAGGCCCCGGACGCGGAGTACTACACCAAGCTCCAGCAGATGCTCCGCTCCCCCAAGACGGCGCCGGACCTGGTCTACGAGGACACCTTCCTCATCAACTCCGACATCACCAGCGGGTACTTGAAGCCCCTCGACCCGTACCTGGAGAAGTGGAAGGACTGGGGCCAGTTCATCGACACGTCCAAGGCCGCGACCGAGGGCGAGGACGGCAAGACCTACGGGGTCCCGGACGGCACCGACACACGCGGGCTCTGGTTCAGCAAGGACGTGTTCGCCAAGGCAGGGCTGCCGGCCAACTGGCAGCCGAAGACGTGGGACGAGGTCCTCGACGCAGCCCGCGCCATCAAGGAGAAGGTCCCGGGCGTCACACCCCTCAACGTGTACACGGGCAAGCCGGCCGGCGAGGCCGCCACCATGCAGGGCTTCCAGATGCTGCTGTACGGCACGAACGACGGGGCCTCGGACCCGATGTACGACAAGGACACCAAGAAGTGGATCACGGCGGGGAAGGGCTTCGAGGACTCCCTCGCCTTCGTCGAGAGCGTGTACAAGGAGAAGCTCGGCCCGGAGGTCTCCGACGCGCTCGACCCCAACTTCGGCACCAAGGTGCGCGGTGAGCTGCTGCCGCAGGGCAAGCTGGGCATCGCCCTGGACGGCTCCTGGCTGCCGCAGGACTGGCTGGAGGGCAGCGGGCACGAGTGGCCCGAGTGGTCGAAGGAGCTGGGCCTGGCGGCCATGCCGACGCAGCACGGCCAGGCGCCCGGCAGGGTGAGCATGTCCGGCGGCTGGGCCTGGTCGGTCCCGGCCAAGGCGGCCAACCCCGACCTGGCCTTCGAGTTCGTCAAGACGATGCAGACCAGGGCCAACGCCCAGAAGTGGTACGTCGCCAACTCCGGCATCGCGGTCCGCGAGGACGTCGCGAACGACCCCGCCTACACCGCCGCCCAGCCGGGCATCAAGTTCTTCACCGACCTGGTCGAGAGCACCCACTACCGGCCCGCCTACCCGGCGTACCCGAAGGTGTCGGTGGCGGTCCAGGAGGCGATGGAGGGCGTGACGACCGGCGACCTCTCGGTCGAGGAGGCGGCGCGCGGCTACGACGAGGCGCTCAAGGAGGCCACCGACAACCAGGTGGTGAGCAGGTGACCGCGGCCGCGCCGCGGCACGCGGGCCCGGAGGTCGCCAAGCAGCCGCCGGGCTCGCCCGCCCCGGGGCCGGGCGGGCGCGGGCGGGGGGCCGGCGCCCGCCGGTCCCTGCTGCGCGCCCTGCCCGTCTCCCCCGCGGTCCTCCTGCTGCTGCTCTTCCTGGCCGGGCCCATCGCCTACTGCGTGGTCATCGCCTTCACCGACCTCCAGCTGACCGGGCAGGCCGAGGAGTCCTTCGTGGGCTTCGAGAACTTCCGGCGGGCCTTCCAGGACGAGGCGTTCCTCAACGCCGTGTGGCTGACCCTGGTGTTCACGGTGCTGTCCTCGCTGATCGGGCAGAACACCCTGGGGCTCGCGCTGGCCACGCTGATGCAGCGGGCCTCGAAGCCGGTCCGCACGCTCACCGGTGGCATCGTTGTCACCGCCTGGGTGCTGCCGGAGGTGGTGGCGGGCTTCCTGCTCTACGCCTTCTTCCGCCGCGAGGGCACCCTCAACGCGGTCCTGGACTGGCTCCATCTGCCCTCGCAGAACTGGCTGTTCACGCTGCCGATCCTCGCGGTGTCCTTCGCCAACGTGTGGCGGGGCACCGCCTTCTCGATGCTGGTGTACTCGGCCGCCCTGAACGAGATCCCCAAGGAGGTCACCGAGGCCGCCGAGGTCGACGGCGCGGGTGGCTGGCGCCGCATGTGGCACGTCACGCTGCCGATGATCCGGCGCTCCATCGGCACCAACCTCATGCTCAACACCCTCCAGACGCTGTCGGTCTTCGGGCTGATCTGGGTGATGACGCGGGGCGGCCCCAGCGGCAGGAGCCAGACCCTGCCGCTGTTCATGTACGAACAGGCCTTCCAGAACAGTCTGATCGGCTACGGCACCGCGGTGGCCCTGCTGCTGTTGCTGATCGGCTCGCTGTTCTCGGTCGTGTACCTGCGCCTGCTCCGGACGGAGGTCTGACCCGATGGCCGTGAAGACGCGCACGCCCGCCGGGCGCCGCACCCGGCGCCGGCTGGCCGCCGACGCGGGACTCCTGGTGGTGGCGGCGGCCTTCGTGCTGCCGCTGGCCTGGGTGGTGCTGTCCGCCCTCGACCCGCAGGCGGGTCTGCGGGTGAAGGTGCCCGACGGGCTGACCCTGGACAACTTCGACGCGATCCTCACCCCGGAGATCACCTTCACCCCGCTGCTCAACAGCCTGGTCCTGTGCGGCGGCGCGACCCTGCTGACGGTGGCCTGCGCGGCGCTCGCCGCGTATCCGCTCTCCCGTTTCCGCTCCCGGCTCAACCGGCCGTTCCTGCTGACCGTGCTCTTCGCGACCAGCCTGCCGATCACGGCGATCATGGTGCCGGTCTACGCGCTGTTCGTGCGGGTGAACCTGATCGACACCATGCAGGGGACCGTCTTCTTCTTCGCCGCCTCCCAACTGCCCTTCGCCATCTGGCTGATGAAGAACTTCATGGACGGCGTGCCCAAGGAACTGGAGGAGGCGGCGTGGACGGACGGGGCCTCCTCCTTCCAGTCCCTGCTGCGCATCGTGCTGCCGCTGATGGGTCCGGGGGTGGCGGTGGTGACGGTGTTCTCGTTCGTCATGATGTGGGGCAACTTCTTCGTCCCCTTCATGCTGCTGCTCTCCCCGGACCAGATGCCGGCCTCGGTCAGCATCAACGACTTCTTCGGCAACCGGGGCATGGTCGCGTACGGTCAGCTGGCGGCGTTCTCCATCGTCTACTCGACGCCGGTCGTGCTGCTGTACGTGCTGATCTCCCGGCGGCTGGGCGGCGGCTTCGCGCTGGGCGGGGCGGTCAAGGGGTGAGCGGGGCGGGCGCGGCGGGGCGAGGGCGGCGCGGGGGGGGCGTGCGGGGGTCCGTGCGCGCCCGTAGGTTCGCACAATCCGTATCGCTGGCTGAACAGCCCGTAGTCAGCGGGGCCCCGTACCCCTACGGTGTGCCGCGTGCGCCGACCCTCATCCCACCCGAACCAGTCGGGTCCCCCGTTCAACGCCCTCGCCGCCCGCCGGCTGCGTGCCGCCCTCAACATGGGACCCGAGCACGTCGCCCACGGCATACGCGTCTCGTACGGCCTGCCGTACGTCACGCCCGACCTCGTCGTCGCCTGGGAGCGGGGGACGATCGCCCCCCAGAACCCGGAGCTGACCGCGCTCGCCGGGGTGCTCTGGTGCTCCCCCGGTGAGCTGATCGGCCGGCCGCAGACCCTGCGCGAGCACCGGGTGGCCCGCGGCCTCGCGCCCGAGGACGTGGCGCGCACCGTGGGGCTCGCCCTCGCGGCGTACCTGCGGATGGAGGAGACGGACGACTGGCGCGGCACCGACCGCCAGTCGGCCCAGCTCGCCGACGTGCTCGGCCTGTCGCTGCCGGACTTCGTGACCGTCACGGGCCGCGAGGAGAAGCTGGCCGACCTGCTGACCAGCGCGGTCAGCACCCGCTGGCAGGGCTATGTGCGCCCGGTCGCCAAGCTGGCGCCGCTGGACCGGCGGGTGCTGGAGAACGTCCTCCAGGTGCTGCACCAGGACTACCAGGGGCACATGGCGTCCACCCTCAGCTGGGGCGGGGGCACCGGTGACGCCGGCGCCGGGGGGCGCGACTTCCTCGACCGGATCGTGGAGCACTTCTGGTCGGCGGTCGAGAGGCACCCGTGAACACCGCCGGCGGGCGGCCGGGCACCGGTCCGGACCGGCGGCTAGAAGACCGACTCCGCCTCGTCCATCCGGTCCTTCGGCACCGTCTTCAGCTCGGTGACGGCCTCGGCGAGCGGCACCATCACGACGTCGGTGCCGCGCAGGGCGGTCATGTGCCCGAACTCGCCGCGGTGCGCCGCCTCCACCGCGTGCCAGCCGAAGCGGGTGGCGAGCACCCGGTCGTAGGCGGTCGGCACGCCGCCGCGCTGGACGTGGCCGAGGATGACGGGCTTGGCCTCCTTGCCGAGGCGGCGCTCCAGTTCGTAGGCGAGGGCGGTGCCGATGCCCTGGAACCGCTCGTGGCCGAACTTGTCGATCGCGCCCTTGCCGTAGTCCATGGAGCCCTCGGCGGGGTGGGCGCCCTCGGCGACGCAGACGACGGCGAACTTCTTGCCGCGGGAGAACCGCTCCTCGACCATCTTGACCAGGTCGGCGGGGTCGAAGGGGCGCTCGGGCAGGCAGATGCCGTGGGCGCCGGCGGCCATGCCGGACTCCAGGGCGATCCAGCCCGCGTGCCGGCCCATGACCTCGACGACCATCACGCGCTGGTGGGACTCGGCGGTGGTCTTGAGCCGGTCCATGGCCTCGGTGGCGACGCCGACGGCGGTGTCGAAGCCGAAGGTGCGGTCGGTGGAGGAGATGTCGTTGTCGATCGTCTTCGGCACGCCGACCACCGGCAGGCCGGCGTCGGAGAGCATCCGGGCGGCGGTCAGCGTGCCCTCGCCGCCGATCGGGATCAGCGCGTCGATGCCGAAGTTCTGGATCATGTCCGAGGCGTTCTCGCAGGCCTCGCGGAGCCGGTCGCGCTCCAGCCGGGAGGAGCCGAGGATGGTGCCGCCGCGGGCCAGGATGCCGCTGACGGCGTTCAGGTCCAGGGTGCGGTAACGGCCGTCCAGCAGGCCCGCGTAACCGTCCTCGAAGCCGATGACCTCGTCGCCGTAGTTGTCGACCGCTCGGTGCACGACCGACCGGATCACTGCGTTCAGGCCGGGGCAGTCGCCGCCTGCGGTGAGAACTCCGATACGCATCGTGCTGTGTCTCCTGCTCGCTGTGGACACCGGTGAGCCGATGCAATTGTTCCACGGCCCGGGGGCCGAGGGGCACTGACGGGCGCCTTAGCTACTGCGAGAGGTATTGTCAAGAGGGTTCCGCTCACCCCGGTGGGCGATTTTTGTGCAGGGGCGGGCCGCCGCCGGAGCGCCACAGGACGAAGACGAAACGGAGAGCACGCGTGACGCGCAGCGTGTACGTGACCGGAATCGACCGCGGGGACGGCCGCCAGGTCGTCGAGCTGGGGGTCATGGAGCTTCTGACCCGGCAGGTCGACCGGGTCGGCGTCTTCCGCCCCCTGGTGCACGACGGACCCGACCGCCTCTTCGAGCTGCTGCGCTCGCGCTACCGGCTCTCGCAGGACCCGGCGACGGTCTACGGCATGGACTACCAGGAGGCGTCCGCCCTCCAGGCCGAGCAGGGCACCGACGAGCTGGTCTCCGCGCTGGTCGACCGCTTCCACCTGGTCGCCCGGGACTACGACGTCGTCCTGGTCCTGGGCACCGACTTCGCCGACACCCAGTTCCCGGACGAGCTGTCGATGAACGCCCGGCTGGCCAACGAGTTCGGCGCCTCGGTCGTGCCGGTCGTGGGCGGCCGCAAGCAGACCGCCGAGTCGGTGCTCGCCGAGACCGTCAACGCCTTCCGCGCCTACGACGGGCTGGGCTGCGACGTCCTGGCGATGGTGACCAACCGGGTCGCCCGCGAGGACCGGGACGAGATCGCCGAGCGGCTGGCGAACCGGCTGCCGGTGCCGTGCTGGGTGGTGCCGGACGAGCCCGCGCTGTCCGCGCCGACCGTCTCCCAGATCGCGCACGCGCTTGGCGCCCGGGTCGTCCTCGGCGACGACTCGGGGCTCGCCCGCGACGCGCTGGACTTCGTCTTCGGCGGGGCCATGCTGCCCAACCTGCTGGGCGCGCTGACCCCCGGCTGCCTGGTCATCACGCCGGGCGACCGCGCCGACCTGGTGATCGGCAGCCTCGCCGCGCACAGCGCGGGCACGCCGCCGATCGCCGGTCTGCTGCTGACCCTGGACGAGGTGCCCGGCGAGGGCATCCTCACCCTGGCCGCCCGCCTCGCCCCCGGCACTCCGGTGCTGTCGGTGACCGGCAACAGCTTCCCCACCGCCGAGCAGCTGTTCTCCCTGGAGGGCAAGCTCAACGCGTCCACCCCGCGCAAGGCGGAGACCGCCCTCGGCCTGTTCGAGCGGTACGTCGACACCGCCGAGCTGAGCAGCCGGGTCTCCGCCCCGAGCAGCGACCGCGTGACGCCGATGATGTTCGAGCACAAGCTGCTGGAGCAGGCCCGCTCCGACCTGCGCCGGGTGGTCCTGCCGGAGGGCACGGAGGAGCGGGTGCTGCACGCCGCGGAGGTGCTGCTGCGCCGGGGCGTGTGCGAGCTGACCCTGCTCGGCCCGGTCGAGCAGATCCGCAAGAAGGCCGCCGACCTCGGCATCGACCTGGAGGGCGCCGAGCTGACCGACCCCGCGGTCTCCGAGCTGCGGGACTCCTTCGCCGAGAAGTACGCCGAGCTGCGGGCCCACAAGGGCGTGACGGTGGAGCTGGCGTACGACGTGGTGTCGGACGTGAACTACTTCGGCACCCTGATGGTGCAGGAAGGCTTCGCGGACGGCATGGTGTCGGGTTCGGTGCACTCGACGGCGGCGACCATCCGGCCCGCCTTCGAGATCATCAAGACCAAGCCGGACGCCTCCATCGTCTCCTCCGTCTTCTTCATGTGCCTGGCCGACAAGGTCCTGGCCTACGGCGACTGCGCGGTCAACCCGGACCCCGACGCGGAGCAGCTCGCCGACATCGCGATCCAGTCGGCGGCCACGGCGGCCCGGTTCGGCGTGGAGCCGCGGATCGCGATGCTGTCCTACTCGACCGGCACCTCCGGTTCCGGCGCCGACGTCGACAAGGTGCGCGAGGCCACGGAGCTGGTCCGCGCGCGCCGCCCGGACCTCAGGATCGAGGGGCCGATCCAGTACGACGCCGCGGTGGAGCCGTCGGTGGCCGCGACCAAGCTGCCGGACTCCGAGGTCGCCGGGCAGGCCAGCGTGCTGATCTTCCCCGACCTGAACACCGGCAACAACACCTACAAGGCCGTGCAGCGCTCGGCCGGCGCCATCGCCGTGGGCCCGGTGCTCCAGGGTCTGCGCAAGCCGGTCAACGACCTGTCCCGGGGCGCGCTCGTGCAGGACATCGTCAACACCGTCGCCATCACGGCGATCCAGGCCCAGCAGTCCCCCACCGAAAAGGTTTCCGACCAGTGAGCCCGACCCGCGTCCTCGTCCTCAACTCCGGCTCCTCGTCGGTCAAGTACCAGCTGCTCGACATGCGCGGCGGCGACCGGCTGGCCGTGGGCCTCGTCGAGCGGATCGGCGAGGAGACCTCGCGGCTGAAGCACACGCCGGAGGGCGGCGAGAGCCGTGAGTGGAGCGGCGCCGTCCCCGACCACGAGTCCGCGCTGAAGGCCGTGGCCGCCGAGCTGGCCAAGGACGGCCTCGGCCTGGACTCGCCGGAGCTGGCCGCGATCGGACACCGCGTGGTGCACGGGGGCCGGCGGTTCACCGAGCCGACCGTGATCGACGACGCCGTGCTCGCCGAGATCGAGCGGCTGATCCCGGTCGCCCCGCTGCACAACCCGGCCAACCTCACCGGCATCCGCACCGCGCGCGACCTGCGGCCGGACCTTCCGCAGGTCGCGGTCTTCGACACCGCCTTCCACACCACGATGCCGGAGTCCGCGGCCCGCTACGCGATCGACGTGGAGACCGCCGACGCGCACCGGATCCGCCGCTACGGCTTCCACGGCACCTCGCACGCCTACGTCTCCCGGGAGACGGCGCGGCTGCTGGGCCGGGCGCCCGAGGACGTGAACGTCATCGTGCTGCACCTGGGCAACGGGGCGTCGGCCTCGGCGGTGCGGGGCGGGCGGTGCGTGGACACCTCCATGGGGCTGACGCCTTTGGAGGGGCTCGTGATGGGTACGCGCTCGGGAGACCTGGACCCGGCCGTCATCTTCCATTTGATGCGTGTTGGAGGAATGTCCGCCGACGAGATCGACACTCTCCTCAACAAGAGGAGCGGTCTGATCGGGTTGTGCGGTGACAACGACATGCGGGAGATCCGCCGCCGCGTCGACGCCGGCGACGAACGGGCCCGGCTGGCCTTCGACATCTACATTCACCGGCTGAAGAAGTACATCGGCGCCTATTACGCCGTTCTCGGGCGCGTGGACGCGGTGGTCTTCACCGCCGGGGTCGGCGAGAACGCGGCGGCGGTGCGGGAGGCCGCCGTGGCGGGCCTGGAGGGGCTGGGCCTGGCGGTCGACGGCGAACTGAACGCCGGGCGGGGCGACGGGGCGCGGCTGGTGTCGCCCCCGGACGCGCGGGTGGCGGTGGCCGTCGTACCGACCGACGAGGAAATGGAGATCGCGACACAGACCTACGCGCTGGTAAAGGAATCCGGGAATCCTGCCTGAGCCGGGAATCTCACCTGAGCGGCATCCCGCCCTTTTGTATTTTCCGCCAGACGGAATATTCCGCAGCGAAACAAACCGATAGGATCGCCCCATGCGCCGTTCGAAAATCGTCTGTACTCTCGGCCCCGCGGTCGACTCCCACGAGCAGCTCGTCACGCTGATCGAAGCCGGCATGAACGTGGCCCGCTTCAACTTCAGCCACGGCACGCACGCCGAGCACCAGGGGCGTTACGACCGTCTGCGGGCCGCCGCCAAGGAGACCGGCCGGGCCATCGGTGTCCTCGCCGACCTCCAGGGCCCGAAGATCCGCCTGGAGACCTTCGCGGAGGGCCCCGTCGAGCTGGTGCGCGGTGACGAGTTCACCATCACCACCGAGGACGTGCCGGGCGACAGGACGATCTGCGGCACGACGTACAAGGGCCTGCCCGGTGATGTCACCAAGGGCGACCAGGTGCTCATCAACGACGGCAACGTCGAGCTGAAGGTCACCGAGGTCGTGGGCCCGCGGGTGAAGACGATCGTCATCGAGGGCGGCGTCATCTCCGACCACAAGGGCATCAACCTGCCCGGCGCCGCGGTGAACGTGCCCGCGCTGAGCGAGAAGGACGTCGAGGACCTCCGCTTCGCCCTCCGCATGGGCTGCGACCTGGTCGCCCTCTCCTTCGTCCGGGACGCCAAGGACGTCGACGACGTGCACCGCGTGATGGACGAGGAGGGCCGCCGGGTCCCCGTCATCGCCAAGGTGGAGAAGCCGCAGGCGGTGGAGAACATGGAGGGCGTCGTCGCGGCCTTCGACGCCGTCATGGTCGCCCGTGGCGACCTGGCCGTCGAGTACCCGCTCGAGAAGGTCCCCATGGTGCAGAAGCGCCTGATCGAGCTGTGCCGGCGCAACGCCAAGCCGGTGATCGTGGCGACCCAGATGATGGAGTCGATGATCACCAACTCCCGGCCGACCCGCGCCGAGGCCTCCGACGTGGCCAACGCGATCCTGGACGGCGCCGACGCGGTGATGCTCTCCGCGGAGTCGTCGGTGGGCGCGTACCCGATCGAGACGGTCAAGACGATGTCGAAGATCGTCACCGCCGCCGAGCAGGAGCTGCTCTCCAAGGGCCTCCAGCCGCTGGTGCCGGGCAAGAAGCCGCGCACGCAGGGCGGTTCGGTGGCCCGGGCCGCCGCCGAGATCGCCGACTTCCTGGGCGGCAAGGGCCTGGTGGCCTTCACCCAGTCCGGTGACACCGCCCGCCGGCTGTCCCGCTACCGCGCCGCCCAGCCCGTGCTGGCCTTCACCACCGACGAGTCCACCCGCAACCAGCTGGCGCTCAGCTGGGGCGTGGAGCCGCACGTGGTGCCCTTCGTGAACAGCACGGACGAGATGGTCGACCTGGTGGACCAGGAGACCGCCCGCCTGGGCCTGTTCAGCGACGGCGACATCGTCGTGATCACCGCCGGCTCGCCCCCCGGCGTCCCCGGCACCACCAACATGGTCCGCGTCCTGCACCTGGGCGAGACCCGCCGCGGCTGACACCGCACGGCAAGGTCGTGAACGACACCGAGGGCGCCCCCTGCGACAGGGGGCGCCCTCGGTCGTTCCCGCGACTCCCGGACGGCTGCGCGGTCTGCTGCTCGGCCGGCCGGCCGTCAGTCGGTCGTGTACTGGTGCAGGCCCGGCACGTGGAGCGTGCCGCCGAACTGACCGGCCTGGACGACCGTCACCTTGGTGAAGTAGATGAGCGGGATGTCCAGCGGCGGCGGGTTCTCCGGGTCGAAGGTGATCGGGATCAGCCCGAGCAGGTTGCCCGAGATGCTCTCGGTGTACATCACCGTCTGGCCGTCGCGGATCGTGGACGTCGAGCCCTGGGACGCCTGGACGTGGTAGGTCTTGCCGGCCTGCTTGTCCTTCACCGTCTGGTGCAGGTCGCCGATGTCGGTGCCGTTGGATATGACGTACTTGAGCACCTTCTTGGTGGTGCCGTTGGCCGTCTTGACCTCGACGACGCCCTTGTAGGAGGCGCCCTTGAGGAGCAGCGAGCTGGCGTTGAGGTACCAGGGGTCGTCGGGCAGCGGCACCTTGTTGTCGACGCCGCCCTCGTCGTCGGTGGCGGCCGGGCAGTCGTCGGCGTCCACACCCGCGCTCTCGGAGGCGCTGGGCGACGGTGAGGCGGTGGCCTCCTCCTTCGCCTTCTCGGCGGCCTCCTCGGCCTTCTCGGCCTCCTCCTTCGCCTTCTCGGCCGCCTCGTCCACCGACTTGCCGGTGTCCTCGGCCGCCTTCGACGCGGCGTCGGTCGCGTCCTCGACGGTGTCCTTCGCCGTGTCGGTGACCTCGTCGGCCGTGTCCTTCACGGTGCCGGAGGCGTCCTCGCCCGCGTCCTCGGACGGGGACGCGGAGGGGCTGGCCTCCGGGCTCGGGGTCTCCTCGGCCTTCTTGCCGCCGGTGAAGATGCCCTCGATGGCGTCGCCGATGCCCTCCAGCAGCCCGTCCTTCTCCTCCGACTCGGAGGGCGAGGGTGCCGGTGCGTCCTGGCCGGCGACGTCCCCGCCGTCGGACGCGGAGGGGCTCGGGGCGGGCTGGGACTTGTCGTCCTTGCCGGCCTCCTCGCCCTTGCCGTCCTCGTCGTCGGAACCTGAATCCGACGAAGAGGACCCGTCCTTGTCCGTGCCGGTGTCCGAGGCCTCGGGCTCCTCGGCCCCGTCCTCGCCCTTGCCGGCGTTCCCGGCGTCGTCGGCGTCGTCGGCGTCCTTCCCCTCCGTCGCCGAGGGCGAGGGGGTGGGCGACGCGGACGTGTCCTTCTCGGCGTCCTCCAGGGCCGCCACGCAGTCCTTGTACTCGTCGGCCGTCAGGCTGTTGGAGGCCGGCGGCGCCGAGTCGTTGCCGTCGGCGAGCGCCAGCGTGGGGGTGAACCCCATCCCCATGAGCACGGCCGTGGGCATCGCCGCCAGGGCTATCGCCTTGCCGGCCGGCATGTGGAACCTGGTGAACAACGGCTTCTTGGGTGCCGCGTGGCGCGGCCCGGTTCTCGCACGGGACGACTCCACGTCAGTCCCGCGGGTCACCTCGTCAGCCGGCACTGTGCCTCCCGTTCGCCCCGTTGGCCGGGCTCGTTCCTGACAGATCGTTCGCCCCCAGTGCCTCGTAGGTCTGGGTGGGGCTCCCGTCCTCCGTGCCCTCCCGCTGCCGCGGCACCGCGGCGTCGGACGCCGTCGCGCCGGGGGCCGGGATGCCGGGAAGAGCGGTGCCGGGAACCGCGCCCTCGGGCGCGTCGCCGGTGCTCCTGCCGTCCACCGGCCGCTCGTCCTGCGGCGGTTCGCCCGGCACCCACGACACGGCCATGGCCCCGCCGACCAGCGCGAGCAGGAAGCCGATGAGGAAGCCGCCGAGGTTGGACACGGGAATGGAGACCAGGGCCAGCAGGATCGCCGCCACACCCGCGAAGACGCGGACGTGCTTCTGGAACCACAGGCTGATGCCCAGGACGACCAGCAGCACGCCGATGATCAGGGACCCGGAACCCGCGGTGGTGGCCATCGCGAGGGTCAGGTGACCGATCTGGAGGTTCGCGTACGGGAAGTAGGCGATCGGGATACCGCCGAGCGCGATGAACAGGCCGGCCCAGAACGGCCGCCCGCCTCGCCAGGCACGGAACTGCAGCCTCCGGCGGGTGAACTGGCCGGCTGCGGCAGGAGTCTCGGCGCTCATGGAAAACAGCTCCCTGGTACGGCTTTGCTGTGGTGGAGATGTGGGCCGCGCGTGAAGATGCGGCCGGAGAGCGGACGGGCGGGGGCGCCGAAGGCTCCCCCGCCCGTCAGGGGGTGCTTAGTAGCACTCCTTGACACCCTTGGACAGCGACATCTTCAGACCGCTGAGCTTGAAGGTTCCGGCGGTGGTCGCCCACGCCGTCTGCTTCACGTTCTTCAGCGTGGCCGAGTCGGCCTGCTGCGCGAATCCGTACGGATTCGTGGTGTCGCCCTTCTTGATGCCCGGACCCTTGCTGGCGTCCTTGGCGGCCACACCGATGTCGATGCCACGGAAGGTGGCGTCGGCCTGCAGGTCCTCGACGTCGATGTAGAGGTTCTCGGCCTCGACCGCCGTACCGCCGCCGCCGGCCTTCAGCATGAGGCTGACGGAACCGATCAACGGGATGTCCGGGGTGACCACGGACTGGCACATGTTCTTGATCGACGCGGACTTGAACGCCGAGACGGCGACGGGGTGAGCCGTCTTCTCGCCCTTGAGCGTGTAACCCGAGTCGATCGCCCCGTACTGGGAGAAGCCCGTGCCGTCGAGCTGGTCAGCCGTCACCTTGAACGACTGGCCGGAAACGCTGAACGACGCGGCGAGAGCGCCCTGCGCGAGCGCGACGCCTATCGCAGCCGTGGCGGCAACGCTGGGCACCATGACCACAGCGAACCGCTTCCATCTGGTCCCGCCACGCACCTGGGACTCCATATTTCCTCCTTCTCGGACGTACATCTCCTGGCCTCGGCCGGCCGCCGGTTCGACGGCCCGGTCTGGCAGGGATGGGAGAAGTGCTACGTCCTCGGGAAGGAGAGCGCCCGCACTCGGCGGCGCGTACGACGCGCCCGAATAACCGGCGATCACCCCCGAGCGACAACCACTGGTCGCGCCTGACACGCATCACGCACAACCCTGCTGGACAGGCTTCGCCGGGTGAGCGAAGACCCCCCTGCCCAAGGGCCGGCTCCACTGCCGCCGACCCTGCTCGGTGGGGACCCAGGAACCCCCGCGACCCGACTGGCTTTCGGGGTACGGGAATGGACCGAGCGTCGCCGATCGTGGTGCATTCTCGCCGCCGACACAAGGGGGTTCGTTACTCGCTAGTAACGGCCGGATAACCACGGGACGACAGACCGGTCCCGAACGGCGACGCTGGGTGTGCCATGGGGGCGGAACAAAACTGTTGATCGATGGACAGAGTCCGACAGATCGACGCCGTCGACTTACTGGCAGTAACAGCGGCCGCGATTACCAAGTTTTGGTAAAGCGCGGCCGCAATGACGCCTCGTCGACAGCTCCTTCACACCGGCAACACCCCGGTGGACACCTCTAGAACAGCGCGCGAGCCAGGGCCCTGCGTGCGGCGGTCACCCGCGGATCGTCCGCGCCGACCACCTCGAACAGCTCCAGCAGCCGCACCCGTACGGCGTCTCGGTCGTCGCCGGCCGTGACGCGCACCGTGTCGATGAGGCGGCCGAAGGCGTCCTCCACGTGACCGCCCACCAGGTCCAGGTCGGCGGCGGCGATCTGCGCCTGTGCGTCGCCGGGCTTGTCGGCCGCGTCCTGACGGACCTTCTGCGGGTCGGCGTCCTGCACCCGCTGGAGCAACTCGGCCTGCGCGAGACCCAGTTTGGCCTCGGTGTTGCCCGGGTCCTCGGCCAGCACGTTCTTGTACGACTGGACGGCACCGCCCAGGTCGCCCGCGTCCAGCGCCCGCACGGCGGCCTCGAGCGCCGCGTCGTGCGGTCCGGCCGGACGCTCCTCGGCGGCGGGCCGGGCCGCGCCGGGCTGCGCCTCGGGGTCGACGACGAGACCGGTCAGGCCGAAGCGCTCCTCGGCGACCTGCACCAGCTGGTCCAGGGTCTGGCGGATCTGCGCCTCGCCGGCGGCCCCCTGGAAGAGCGGCAGCGCCTGCCCGGCGACGACCGCGAAGACGGCCGGGATGCCCTGGACGCCGAACTGCTGCATCAGCATCTGGTTGGCGTCGACGTCGATCTTGGCGAGCAGGAAGCGCCCGCCGTACTCCACGGCGAGCCGTTCGAGGACCGGGCTGAGCTGCTTGCAGGGCTCGCACCACTCGGCCCAGAAGTCGATGACGACCGGGACCTCGGTGGACCGCTGCAGGACCTCGCTCTCGAAGCCCGCCTCGTCGACGTCGATGACGAGGTCGGCCGGGGAGACCGCCCCCGTCCCGCCGTGCCGGGCGGCCTCGGCGCGCGCCTGCTCCGCCTTCGTCTTGGCCTCCTGGGCCGCCTTCACCGCGGCGAGGTCGACGACCCCGCTCATGGACATGTTCCGTGGCTGCATGGGCCTATCCTCCCCCGTACCGCGCGCGCGTGTGAAAAGCGGGTCGAAAGCCCGCCCTGATGTGTGCTGTTCGGCGCCGGGTCCCCACCCTGCGCCCGTGGTCGTCGCTGGGGCGCGGGTCTGCCCGCGCTTTCGCTACGAGTCGTAGCGTAATACCGGGAGGGGCCGTCGGAACACCCCGCCCCGGTGATCTCCCTCACGGCCGCACGGAACCCGCCGATCGTGGCGGGGCATCTATGGTCGGGGAATGCAGAGCAGCACCCACGCCGGCCGTGCCGGGCGCCCGCGCAGCGCCGCGGCGGACACCGCCATCCTGGCCGCGACGCGGGAGGCCCTGGTCGACCTCGGCTGGTCGAGACTCACCCTCGGAGACGTCGCGGGCCGGGCCGGGGTCGCCAAGACGACGCTCTACCGGCGCTGGGCCGGCAAGAACGAGCTGGTGGTCGACGCGGTGGCGGAGCTGTTCGACGAACTGCGGCTCCCGGACCGCGGCTCCCTGGCCGCCGACATCGAGGGCGTGGTGCTCCAGTTCGCGGCGATCCTGGCCCGGCCGGAGGCGAAGAGCGGCCTGATGGCGGTGGTCGCCGAGTCGACCCGCGACGACGCGCTGCGCGAGCGCATCCGGACCTCGATCGTGGAGCGGCAGAAGCGGCTGGTCCTGGAGGGCAGGGCGCGGGCCCAGGCCCGGGGCGAACTGCCGCCCGAGACCGACCCGGCGGAGGCGGCCCGCACCGCGGACCTCATCTTCGACGTGGTCGCGGGCGCGGTGGTGCACCGCACCCTGGTCAGCGCCCAGCCGGCGGACGGGGAGTGGGTACGGGGCTTCACCCAGGTCCTGCTGTGGGGGCTGGCCTCCCGGCCGGCCGAGTCGCCGGCCGGGTGACGTGACGGCGGGACTTCGCGGACAGAACCGGGAAGCCCGCCGGGGCCTAGAAGCCCGCCGGCTCCGTGTACACCCCCCACTCGTCCCGCAGCACACCGCAGATCTCGCCGAGCGTCGCCTCCGCGCGCACCGCGTCCAGCATCGGGGCGATCATGTTGGCCCCGGACCGCGCCGCCGCCAGCATCGCGTCCAGCGCGCCGCGCACCGCCGCGTCGTCCCGGTGGGCCTTGCGCTCGCCGAGCACCCGTACCTGCTCGCGCTCGACCTCGTGGCTGACCCGCAGGATCTCCAGGTCACCGGTGACGGACCCGGTGTGGACGTTGACGCCCACCACCTTCTTGTCGTCCTTCTCCAGCGACTGCTGGTACCGGAAGGCGGACTCGGCGATCTCGCCGGTGAACCAGCCGTCCTCGATGCCCCGCAGGATGCCGGAGGTGATCGGCCCGATCGGGTGCTGCCCGTCCGGGTGGGCCCGCAGGCCCCGCTCCTTGATCTGCTCGAAGATCTTCTCGGCGTCGGCCTCGATCCGGTCCGTCAGCTGCTCGATGAACCAGGACCCGCCCAGCGGGTCGGCGACGTTGGCGACGCCGGTCTCCTCCATCAGCACCTGCTGGGTGCGCAGGGCGATCTCGGCGGCCTGCTCGCTGGGGAGCGCGAGGGTCTCGTCGAGCGCGTTGGTGTGCAGCGAGTTGGTGCCGCCGAGCACCGCCGCGAGCGCCTCCACGGCCGTACGCACCACGTTGTTGTACGGCTGCTGGGCGGTCAGCGAGACGCCGGCGGTCTGGGTGTGGAAGCGCAGCCACTGCGCCTTGTCGGTCTTCGCGCCGTACACGTCCCGCATCCAGCGGGCCCAGATGCGCCGGGCCGCGCGGAACTTCGCGATCTCCTCGAAGAAGTCGAGGTGCGCGTCGAAGAAGAAGGACAGGCCGGGGGCGAAGACGTCGACGTCGAGGCCGCGCGACAGACCCAGCTCCACGTACCCGAAGCCGTCCGCCAGGGTGTACGCCAGCTCCTGCGCGGCCGTCGCCCCGGCCTCGCGGATGTGGTAGCCGGAGACGGAGAGCGGCTTGTAGGCGGGGATGCCGGCCGCGCAGTGCTCCATCAGGTCGCCGATCAGGCGCAGGTGCGGCTCGGGCTGGAAGAGCCACTCCTTCTGCGCGATGTACTCCTTGAAGATGTCGGTCTGGAGCGTGCCGTTGAGGACGGAGGCGTCCACGCCCTGCCGTTCGGCGGCGACCAGGTACATGCAGAAGGCGGGCACGGCGGGCCCGCTGATCGTCATGGAGGTCGTCACGTCGCCGAGCGGGATGTCCTTGAACAGGACCTCCATGTCGGCGGCCGAGTCGATGGCCACCCCGCAGTGGCCGACCTCGCCGAGCGAGCGCGGGTCGTCGGAGTCGCGGCCCATCAGGGTCGGCATGTCGAAGGCGACGGAGAGCCCGCCGCCGCCGTTGCGGAGGATCATCTTGTAGCGCTCGTTGGTCTGCTCGGCGTTGCCGAACCCGGCGAACTGCCGGATGGTCCACGTACGCCCCCGGTAGCCGGTCGCGTGCAGGCCCCGGGTGAAGGGGTACTCCCCCGGCCAGCCGATCCGCTCGAACCCCTCGTACTCGTCCCCGGGCCGGGGCCCGTACACCGGCTCCACGGGGTCGCCGGAGAGCGTGGTGAAGTCCGCGTCGCGCTTGCGCGCCGCGTCGTACCGGGCCTGCCACCGAAGGCGGCCTTCCTCAATGGCGTCAGCGTCCATACCCTCGAATTTACTAGGACGTCCAAGTAAATGTCGATGGGGGACCGCCGTACGGGTGTCCGTACGGCGGTGGGGTCAGACCTTGGCGGCCACCGGTTCGGCCCCGGCGACCTTCGCGTCCAGCTCCCGGCTGATCCGCCGCTCCACGAAGAAGGCGGCCGTCGGAACGGTCCCGGCGAGCAGCACCCAGAGCTGCTTCTTGACCGGCCACTTCGCCTTGGACCCCAGGTCGAAGGCGAAGATGAGGTAGACGACGTACAGCCAGCCGTGGGCGATGCTGACGACCTGGGTGAAGTCCGCGGCGCCGTCCATCTCCAGGGCGTACTTGGCGATCATGCCAAGGCACAGCGCGATCAGCAGCACACCGGTGACGTACGCCATGACCCGGTAGCGGGTCAGCACGCTCTTTTTCATGCGTACGAGCGTAACCGCCCGTTTCACGCGATCTTCGGGCGGCCCCGGCGACGCGCCCGGGCCGGTTCCCCGGCCCTCGTCGGTCCTGGTCGGCCCGGTCAGTCCTCGTCGAAGTCGCCGGCGGCGACCCGCAGCGGGCGGAGCATCGCGAAGATCTCGCCGCACTCCTCGGCGTCGTACGCGCCCAGGCCGAAGTCCATCGCCATCAGGTCGCGGGTGGCGGCCTCGACCACCTCGCGGCCGCGGTCCGTGATGGAGGCCAGGGTGCCGCGGCCGTCGTTGGGATTGGGGCGCTTGCCCACCAGACCGGAGCGCACCAGGCGGTCGACGGTGTTCGTCACGGAGGTGGGGTGCACCATCAGACGCTCACCGATCTTGGACATCGGCAGCTCGCCCGACTTGGAGAAGGTCAGCAGCACCAGCGCCTCGTAGCGCGCGAAGGTCAGCCCGTACGGCTTGACCACCGCGTCGACCTCGGCCAGCAGGATCTGGTGGGCCCGCATGATCGAGGTGATCGCGGACATCGAGGGCACGCCGCCCCAGCGCTGCTTCCAGAGTTCGTCGGCACGGGCGATGGGGTCGAAGGAGAGACTGAGGGGCTTGGACACGGCATCAGACCTTACCGGCCGGTCATATGCCGGTCAGCCCCGTCTCGCCTTTCGGTACCACCGGCCGGTTCCGGTACCACCGGCCGGGGCGCAGGGCTACTCGGCGAGGTACCGCTCCACCGTGTCCACCTTCGAGGTGAGTCCGTCCGTCACGCCGGGGCGGATGTCGGCCTTGAGGACGAGGGAGACCCGCGGCGCCCGCGCCTCGACCGCCGCGACGGCCCGCCGGACGACGTCCATGACCTCGTCCCACTCGCCCTCGACGGAGGTGAACATGGCGTCGGTGCGGTGGGGCAGCCCCGACTCCCGGACCACCCGGACCGCGTCGGCGACGTACTCCCCCACGTCCTCGCCGACGCCGAGCGGTGTCACGGAGAAGGCGACGATCATGCGCCGACGACCCCTTCCCGGCGGGCGCGGGAGGCGATGACCGCGCTCTCGGCCTCGCGCTTCAGCATGCGCTCGGCGAAGAAGCCGCCGGTCGGCAGGACGGAGAGCACGAAGTAGAGGGCGGCGGTCTTCAGCGGCCACTTGGCGCGGTTCCAGGCGTCGGCCCAGAAGAGCACGTAGAGGACGAAGAGGAAACCGTGGACCGCGCCCATCACGGGCACCGCGTTGAAGTCGGTGGTCCGCTTCAGCACCGAGCAGACGAGCAGGAGCAGGAAGGAGATCGCCTCGGGGCCCGAGACCAGGCGGAGGCGGCGGAGGGCGGAGGCGGTCTTGAGGTCCACGGGTCACCTTCGGTGGGAGGGGAATCGGTACTCGGGCGCACCGCCGGGCGGTGGCGGTTTGTGAACGCACGCACAAGCGCGCGTCCATTGTGGCAAACCCCCCGACGCGCCCGGGTGAGGGGGTCGATCCCTGTCGGCGGACCCGCCAGTCGGGCTACCTTCGCATTTGTGGCGATGTTCCGACTTCAAGGAAGCAAGGTACTCGCCGTCGACATGACCGGAGACGCCGTGAAGGCGAAGAACGGCTCGATGGTCGCGTACGACGGGGAGATGGCCTTCAAGAAGCTGAGCGGTGGCGGTGAGGGCATCCGGGGGATGGTGACCCGGCGGATCACCGGCGAGCAGATGACGGTGATGGAGGTGAGGGGGCAGGGCACCTGCTGGTTCGCGGACCGGGCCTCGGAGATCAACCTCGTGGGTCTCCAGGGCGACAAGCTGTACGTCGAGTCGAGCAACTTCCTGGCGGCGGACGCCGGGCTGCGCACCGGCACCAGCTTCACGGGGACGCGCGGCGCCTCGCAGGGCAACGGGCTGTTCACCACGACCGTCGAGGGGCACGGCCAGGTGGCGATCATGTCGGACGGCCCGGCGGTGGCGCTGCGGGTGAGCGCGAGTTACCCGCTGACCGTCGACCCGGGGGCGTACGTAGCCCACCAGGGGAACCTGCGGCAGTCCTTCCAGTCGGGTGTGACCTTCCGCACCCTGCTCGGCGAGGGCGGCGGCGAGGCCTTCCAGATCCGCTTCGAGGGCGACGGCCTGGTGTACGTCCAGCCCAGCGAGCGGAACACGATCGCGGGGGATGTCTGACGATGGCCTTCCAGGAGATCAACTCCAAGATGGTGCAGGCGACCGTCGCACCGGGGCAGCGGCTGTTCAGTCAGCGCGGCGCGATGCTCGCCTACCGGGGCGAGGTGTCCTTCACCCCGAACCTGCGGGGCGGCCAGGGCGGCGTCATGTCGATGATCGGGCGCCGGGTGGCGAACGAGGACACGCCGCTGATGACCGTCGAGGGCAGCGGCACGGTGCTCTTCGGGCACGGCGGCCACCACGTCCAGGTGATCAACCTCGCCGGCGACACCCTCTACGTCGAGGCGGACCGCCTGCTGGCCTTCGAGGGCACCCTGGAGCAGGGCACGGTGTTCCTGGGCTCGCAGGGCGGCGTCATGGGCATGGTGCGCGGGCAGGTCAGCGGGCAGGGCCTGTTCACCACGACGCTGAAGGGCCACGGCTCGGTGGCCGTGATGGCCCACGGCGGCGTCTTCGAGGTCCCGATCACCCCGCAGCGGCCGGTGCGCGTGGACCCCCAGGCGTACGTCGCCCACCACGGCGACGTGCGCAACAAGCTGTCCACCGCCATGGGCTGGCGGGACATGGTGGGGCGCGGCTCGGGCGAGGCGTTCCAGCTGGAGCTGAGCGGCAGCGGCACGGTGTTCGTCCAGGCCTCGGAGGAGAAGCTGTGAGCACGGTCCACCACGACCCGTCGACCCTGCCGGCCGACGACAACGTCAACCCGTACACCTTCTGCGTGGAGCTGAAGGGGAGCCAGTGGTTCCTGCAGAAGGGGAAGATGATCGCCTACTACGGGACGATCGACTTCAACGGGATCGGGCACGGCCGGCTGGACCGTCTGGTGCGTACGTCGTTCCATTCGCCACTGCACGCGAGCGACTGGGTCGTGGCCGAGGGCTCGGGCAAGATGCTCCTCGCCGACCGGGCCTTCGACGTGAATTCGTACGACCTCGAGGACGGCAATCTGACCATTCGCTCGGGCAACCTGCTCGCTTTTCAGCCAAGTCTCGCGCTCAAGCAGTCGATCGTGCCGGGCTTTCTGACGCTGATCGGAACCGGAAAGTTCGTGGCCGCGTCAAACGGTCCGGTGGTGTTCATGGAACCGCCGATCCGGGTGGACCCGCAGGCCCTGGTCGGCTGGGCCGACTGCCCGTCCCCGTGCCATCACTACGACCACGGGTACATGACCGGCCTGATGGGCGGTCTACGTGCGATGACGGGGCTCGGCGGAGCCTCCGGGGAGGAGCACCAGTTCGAGTTCGTGGGCGCCGGCACGGTGCTCCTCCAGTCGAGCGAGGCGCTGATGGCGGAGCAGACCACGGGGGCTCCGCCGCAGCAGGCGGGGGTGCCCGGCAGTGGTGCGCCGGGGGCTCAGGGAGGGCGCTCCGGGGTACCGGGGCTTCCCGGACAGCTGGGGGACCTCCAGCGCCGCTTCGGGCTGTGAGCGGTAATCTGCGGAGTGTGACATCGAACGCGTGCGCACCGTCACCGTCACCGGAAAACCCTCACTAGTTCGCCTTTCAACCTTTTAGGTAGACTTCATTCATGGAGACCGAGACGGCCACCCGCTGGCTGACCGATACGGAGCAGTGTGCCTGGCGCACCCACCTGGAGGTCAACAGACTGTTGACGCACCAGCTGGAGAAGGACCTGCAGCCGTTCGGGCTGACGATGAACGACTACGAGATCCTGGTGAACCTGTCCGAGTCGGAGGGCGACCGCATGCGGATGAGCGACCTGGCCAGCGCCACGATGCAGTCCAAGAGCCGCCTCTCCCACCAGATCACCCGCATGGAGAACGCGGACCTGGTCCGCCGGGAGAACTGCGAGTCCGACCGCCGCGGCCTCTACGCCGTGCTCACCGAGCACGGGATGGAGACGATGCGGAAGGTCGCCCCGCACCACGTGGCCTCGGTGCGCCGGCACTTCATCGATCTGCTGGCCCCCGACACCCTGACCGAGCTGGACAAGGCGCTCAAACCCATCGCGGAGCACCTGCGCGGACAGCGGGGACGTCCCTGACGTCGCGCGGCGCGTCCTAGGCGGCCGGCAGGCGGAGCTCGAACAGGGCTCCGCCCGCCGGCCCGCCGTGCACGGTGAGCGTGCCGCCGTGGCGCACGGCCACGTCCCGGGCGATGGCCAGCCCGAGCCCCGCCCCGCCGTCGTCGCGGCTGCGGGCGTCGTCGAGCCGCACGAAACGTTCGAAGATCCGCTCCCGGTCGGCCTCCGGCACCCCGTCGCCGTCGTCGGCCACCCCGACCACGGCCAGGCCGCCGTCCCGCCGTACGGACACCACGACCGCCGAGCGGGCGTGCCGCTGGGCGTTGTCGAGCAGGTTGGCCAGCACCCGCCCCAGCTGTCCGCGCGAGCCGGCCACCGTGACCGCGCCGGTCTCGCCGCCCTCCTCCCGCACGCTCACCCCGGCCCGTCCCGCGGCCTCCTCCCGCGCCAGCACCGCGAGGTCGACCCGCGCGTCGGCGGGCCGCTCCCCCGCGTCCAGCCTGGCCAGCAGCAACAGGTCGGCGGCGAGGCGCTGGAGCCGTACGGTGTCCTCCACCGCGCCGTCCAGGTCGAGCAGTTCGGGATGGGCGGCGGCCACCTCCAGCTGGGTGCGCAGCGAGGCGATCGGGCTGCGCAGCTCGTGCGAGGCGTCGGCGACGAACCGCCGCTGCCGCTCCACCGAGGCCTCCAGCGCGGCGAGCGTCTCGTTGGTGGTCGAGGCGAGCCGCGCCACCTCGTCGTGGGTGCCCGGCACGGGGACGCGGCGGGCCAGGTCCTCGCTCGCGGTGATCGCGGCCATCTCGCGCCGGATGCCCTCCACCGGGCGCAGCGCGCGCCGGGTCACCAGCCAGGTCACCCACCCCACGACCGCGAGGAGCACCGGGAAGCCGATCAGCATCACGGTCAGCGCGGTGTTCACGGCGCCGTGTTCGGCGGAGAGCGGGGCCCCGGCGTAGACGGTGAGGCGACCCCGGTCCTCGGTCTCCACGGGGACGGCGGCGAAGCGGTAGTCCTCCGCGTCGCCGTCGATGGTCGCCGAACCGTCGCTGATGGTGGTCCGTTCGCCGATCTCGCCGGGTTCGAGGGGCTCGCCCGCGTCCTCATCGTCGTCGCCGTCGTCGTCGCCCGCGTCCCCGGGCGAGGCGGCGGGCTGCGGCTTCACCGCGTCGACGCCGGTGCCGGTGATGCGCTCCAGGTCCTCGCCGGCGGCGACCAGGGTGCCGTCCTCGTCGACGACCTGCACGGGGCGGTCGTCGACGTCCAGCGACAGGTCGGCGTAGGGGGTGCCGACCGCCAGCTCCGTGGCGACCTCCCGGGCGGAGCGTTCCGCCTGGGTGCCGGCCTCGCCGAGCAGGTTGGAGCGCAGGGACAGCAGCACGGCGGTGCCGGCCGCGACGAGGGCGACGGCGACCACGAGGGTGGCGCCGAGCGTGGCGCGGGCCCGCACCGAGCCGAGGAGGCGGCTCATCGCCCGGCCTCCAGCCGGTAACCGGCACCGCGCACGGTGCGGATGAGCTCGGCGCGCAGTTTGCGGCGCAGGGCGCTGACGTACACCTCGACGATGTTGGGGTCGCCCTCGTAGGCGAAGTCCCAGACGTGCTCCAGGATCTCCGCCTTGGACACGACCTGCCCGGCGCGCACCACGAGCTGCTCCAGGACCGCGAACTCCTTGGCGGTCAGGGTGACCTCGTCCTCGCCGAGGAAGACCCGCCGTGCCGCGGTGTCGACCTTGAGGTCGCCGTGGACGTGCACGGGCGAGGCCCCGCCGCCCTGGGCGCGCCTGCGCAGCAGGGCCTTCACACGGGCGACCAGGACGACGTACGAGAAGGGCTTGGTGAGGTAGTCGTCGGCGCCGGTGTCGAGGCCCTCCGCCTCGTCGTACTCGCCGTCCTTGGCGGTGAGCATCAGGATCGGCACGTCGTGGCCGGCGGCGCGCAGGGCGGCGCAGACCCGGTAGCCGTTGAGGCCGGGCAGCATGATGTCGAGGATGACGAGGTCGTAGGCGCCCTCGCCCGCCCGGTGCAGTCCCTCCATGCCGTCGTGGACGACGTCCACGGCGTATCCCTCGGCGGTGAGGCCCTTGGCGAGCGACACCGCGAGACGCTTCTCGTCCTCCACGATCAAGATTCGAGAGGGGCGGCGCGAAGCGCCTCGGGCAGGGTGGTGGTGGGCGACGGGTGGGCGCATGTGTAAAGAGTGGCAAAGGGCGTCTGAAGATTCCTTCAGGAGGCTTCAGCTTCGGCTCAGCGTCGGTGCGCGACGGTGAGGGAGTCGAAACGACAGCACTCCGTACGACTCGGGAGGAACCAGCATGAGGCGCAACATCGTCATCGCAGCCGTCACCGCCGCCGCACTGATCGGAGGCGGCACGGCGACCGCCCTGGCGACCACGGGCGACGACGACCGGGGAACGGCGCCGCGCGCGGACGTGAGCGTGTCCGACGACGGCGGCGTCCGGGACGAGGCCGACGGCCAAGGCGACGACGCGGCCGGCGAGCGGGACGACCGCGACGACGCCGACCGCGTGTCCTCGGCGAAGGTGACGGCGGCCGAGGCCATCGCGGCGGCCCTGCGCGAGACCCCGGGCACCGCCGTCTCCGCCGACCTGGACGCCGCGGACGACGATGGCGACGACGACACCGACGGCGACGACCGCCGTGAGCGCGCCGCCTGGGAGGTCGACGTCCTCGCCGGCGACGGCACCTGGCACAGCGTCCGGATCGACCCGGGCACCGGCAAGGTCCTCGGCTCCCACCGGGACGGCGACGAGGACGACACGGCCGAGGTGCGGGCCGCCCTCAAGGGCACCTCCGTCGACGCGGCGGACGCGGCACGGGCCGCGGCCGGCAAGGGCACGGTGACCTCCGTGGACCTGGACGACGACGGTGACGACGACGGCGACGGGCGGGCCGCCTGGGAGGTCGAGACCCGCACCGACAGCAAGGGCGAGCAGGACTGGCGGGTCGACCCGGGCACCGGCAAGGTCACGGCCGACCGCTCGGACTCGGACGACTCCGGCTCGGACGACTCCGGCTCGGACGACGACTGACCCGCGCGGACCGTCCGGCGGACGCGGCACGGCGGCGGGCGGGCACCAGCGCCGCCACCGCCGCGACCGCGCCGGACACCGCGAAGCACACCGGCAGCGGCAGCCGCTCCACCAGCAGGCCCACCGCGGCGGCCCCGGCGGAGCCCCCGGCGTTGACCGCCGTGTTGCACCAGGCGCCGGCGCGGACCCGGAAGCCGGGCGCCGCGCTCTCGTCGGCGATCAGGTACGCCGTCGTCAGCGCCGGCGCCACGAACAGACCGGCACCCGTGACGGCCAGGACCAGCGTGCCCAGTCCGGGTGCGAGACCGGCGGCGGCCAGGCAGACGCCGAGGCCGGCGACGAAGAAGGGCAGCCGGGACCGGGCGGCGGACTTCCAGGGGAAGGCGCCGTTGAGCAGCCCGCCGACGGCACTGCCCGCGGACAGCGCCGCGAGCACCCAGGCGACGGTGCCGCCGCCGAGTCCGCGCTCCCCCGCGTAGGCGACGGCGAGCAGGTCGACTGCGCTCACCGAGACGCCGACCGCCGCCGCCACGACGACGGGCTGCAGCAGCGCGCCCGCCTGCCCCGCTCCCGCCCGGCCCGCGGGCACTCCGGAGCGGTCCTTCTCCGCCTGCGCCGGTCGCGGGCCGTCCGTCGCGGGCGACGTGACGAAGCCGAGGGTGCCCGCCGTCACCAGCGCGGCGCTGAGCAGGACGCCGACGGCCGGCGGGGCGACGCCGACCACCACGCCGACCAGCAGCGGTCCCGAGACGAAGAGGAGTTCCTCGGCGACGCCGTCCAGGCTGTAGGCGCGCCGCAGGAGGGCGCGGTCGGGGAGCATGCCGGCCCACACGGCCCGCATCGAGGGACCGAGCGGCGGCGTGCAGGCACCGGCGGCCGCCGCGGTCACCGCGAGGACGGCGGCGGGGACACCCGGACGCCAGCAGACCGCCGCCGTCACGCAGAGCAGGGCGGCGTAGAGCAGCGCCATCGGGAGCAGGGCCCGGCGCGGCCCGTGCCGGTCGACCAGGCCGGCTCGGTAGGGGGAGAGGAAGACGCTCGTCGCGCCGAAGAGCGCCATGACGAGGCCCGCCACGGCGTACGACCCGGTGGACCGGGTCAGAGCGAGCATCAGGGAGAGGGAGACGGTGCCGTAGGACAGCCGGCCGACGAGGGCGGCCGCGAAGGTGCGGCGGGCATGGGGGACACGGAGCACGGCGGCGTACGAGGGCCGCGGAAGGGGCGTGGACACGCGAAGGTTCCTCTGCGGAGAGGCGACAAGGGGACGCCGAGGCGCGCGACGGCCGGATGCGGCGGTCGCGTGCGGGGCGGGCCCTAGGCCAAGAGGAGGAACACGCGGTCAAGGTAGCAGCGCGGACTCCGTCTTCGCGCGGCTTTTCCGGACAAGGTCGGCGGCGGCGTCAGGCGCTCGTCAGTGGCGTCAGACGTTCGTCAGCGGCGTCAGGCGCTCGTCAGGCGGCGTCCGGCGTCAGGCGTTCGTCAGCCCCGCCACCAGTTCGTCGGCCGCGCGGTACGGGTCGAGTTCGCCGGCCACGATCCGCTCGGCCAGCGCGCCGAGGCGGCGGTCGCCGTGCAGGTCGCCGATGCGCTCGCGCAGGGTGGTGACGGCGATGGTCTCGACCTCGCGGGCGGCGCGGGCGCGGCGGCGCTCGGCGAGGACGTCCCGCTCCTCCATCCAGGCGCGGTGCTTCTCCAGGGCCTCGACGACCTCGTCGACGCCCTCGCCACGCGCGGCGACGGTCTTCACGATGGGCGGGCGCCAGTCGCCGGCGGCGCGGGCCTCGCCGAGGCCGAGCATGTGGTTCAGCTCGCGGGCGGTGGCGTCGGCGCCGTCCCGGTCGGCCTTGTTCACGACGTAGACGTCGCCGATCTCCAGGATTCCGGCCTTGGCCGCCTGGATGCCGTCGCCCATGCCGGGGGCGAGGAGGACGACGGAGGTGTCGGCCTGGGAGGCGATCTCCACCTCGGACTGGCCGACGCCGACCGTCTCGACCAGGATCACGTCGCAGCCCGCCGCGTCCAGCACGCGGATGGCCTGCGGCGCCGCCCAGGCGAGGCCGCCGAGGTGGCCGCGGGTCGCCATCGAGCGGATGTAGACGCCGGGGTCGGAGGCGTGCTCGGACATCCGCACCCGGTCGCCGAGCAGCGCGCCGCCGGAGAAGGGGGAGGACGGGTCGACGGCGAGGACGCCGACCCTCCTGCCCTGCTTGCGGTACGCCGTCACCAGCGCCGAGGTGGAGGTCGACTTGCCGACGCCCGGCGAACCGGTCAGTCCGACCACGTACGCCCCGCCGGTGAGCGGCGCGAGCGTTTCCATGACCTCCCTGAGCTGCGGGGACGCCCCCTCCACCAGGGAGATCAGCCTGGCCACGGCCCGCGGTCGGCCTTCCCTGGCCTGGGCCACCAGCGAGGAGACGTCCTGCATCACAGCTCCGTTCAGCTCCGTCCGGCTACTTTCGACTGCGTGGGACCGCGGGTCTGTCAGGACTTGGGGACCCGGACGATCAGCGCGTCGCCCTGACCGCCGCCGCCGCACAGGGCCGCAGCGCCGATCCCGCCGCCGCGCCGCCCCAGCTCCAGTGCGAGGTGGAGCACCAGCCGGGCGCCGGACATGCCGATCGGGTGGCCCAGTGCGATGGCACCACCGTTGACGTTCACCTTTTCGGTGGACACGCCGAGGTCCTTCATTGACTGCACGGCGACGGCGGCGAAGGCCTCGTTGATCTCGATCAGGTCGAGGTCTTCGACGTCCAGGCCCTCCTTGCCGAGCGCGTGCCGGATGGCGTGGGAGGGCTGCGACTGCAAAGAGTTGTCCGGGCCGGCGACGTTGCCGTGCGCGCCGATCTCCGCGATCCACTCGAGGCCCAGCTCCTCGGCCTTGGCCCTGCTCATCACGACCACGGCGGCGGCGCCGTCGGAGATCTGCGAGGAGGAGCCGGCCGTGATCGTGCCGTCCTTGGAGAACGCCGGCCGCAGCTTGCCCAGCGACTCGGCGGTGGTGTCGCCGCGGATGCCCTCGTCCTTGCTGAACACCACCGGGTCGCCCTTGCGCTGCGGGATCTCGACCGGGGTGATCTCGGCGTCGTACACGCCGTTCTTCTGGGCGGCGGCGGCGCGCTGGTGGGACAGGGCCGCGATCTCGTCCTGGGCGGCGCGCTCGATGCCGAGGCGGGTGTTGTGCTTCTCGGTGGACTCGCCCATGGCGATGCCCTCGAAGGAGTCGGTCAGACCGTCGTACGCCATGGCGTCGATCATCTGGACCGCGCCGTACTTGTAGCCCTCGCGGGACTTCGGCAGCAGGTGCGGGGCGTTGGTCATCGACTCCTGGCCGCCGGCCACCACCACGTCGAATTCACCCGCGCGAATGAGCTGGTCGGCGAGGGCGATGGCGTCGAGGCCGGAGAGGCACACCTTGTTGATCGTGAGCGCCGGGACGCTCATGGGGATGCCGGCCTTGACGGCGGCCTGCCGGGCGGGGATCTGCCCGGCGCCCGCCTGGAGCACCTGGCCCATGATCACGTACTGGACCTGGTCGCCGGTGACGCCCGCCCGCTCCAGGGCCGCCTTGATCGCGAACCCGCCGAGGTCGGCCCCGGAGAAGGACTTCAGCGAGCCGAGCAGCCGCCCCATCGGGGTGCGGGCACCCGCGACGATGACGGAGGTCGTGCCGTTCGTTGCAGAAGACATGAGCTGCGATCCCCTTTTCCGGCCCGCACAGGCCGAGGAGTGAACGAGGGTTTACTTGAATGTACTGAGCGGTATCCCGCCCGTCACCCGGCGGTCGGTGTGATCGCGCGCACGTTGCGTAACCGCCGCCGGAGCGCTGCACTGATTCCATGCTGACGCGAATCGACCACATCGGAATCGCCTGCCACGACCTCGACACCACCGTCGAGTTCTACCGTGCCACCTACGGCTTCGAGGTGTTCCACACCGAGGTCAACGAGGAACAGGGCGTCCGCGAGGCCATGCTCAAGATCAACGGTACGTCCGACGGCGGCGCCTCGTACCTCCAGCTGCTGGAGCCCACCCGCGAGGACTCCGCGGTCGGCAAGTGGCTCGCGAAGAACGGCGAGGGCGTCCACCACATCGCCTTCGGTACGGCGGATGTGGACGCGGACGCCGCGGACATCCGGGAGAAGGGCGTACGCGTTCTGTACGACGAGCCCCGGCGAGGTTCCATGGGGTCGCGGATCACCTTCCTGCACCCCAAGGACTGCCATGGCGTACTGACAGAACTGGTCACTTCGGCGGCCGTTGAGTCACCTGAGCACTGACTCCCGTACATAGGGGCCGGTAGGGTTGGGTGCGGTCGCCGCTCAATCCAGGGTGACCCGGTCCTGTCGTCGGCGACGGCGGGATCGCCGGGGTCGTGTTTCGGGGGGCGGGCGACGGGGCAGCGGCACATGCCCCGCCGTTGATCTGACACCATTCCCCGGGGGCCCCGTCCGTCGGACGGACGGAGCTCAGTCGGGAAGATTTGCGACCAGGGGACGGATGGGACCGCGCAGTGCGGGGCTACGAGAGCCAGGAGCGAGAGCCGGCGGCTGACGTCGACCACCTCTCTCGGTTCGAGGCCGAGATGAAGCGGCTGAAGACCGAGCGGGAAAAGGCGATCCAGCACGCCGAGGACCTCGGCTACCAGGTCGAGGTGCTGCGCGCCAAGTTGCACGAGGCGCGGCGCACCATCATGTCCCGGCCCGCCTTCGACGGCGGCGACATCGGGTACCAGGCCGAGCAGTTGCTGCGCAACGCGCAGACGCAGGCCGACCAGCTGCGCTCGGACGCCGAGCGGGAGCTGAGCCAGGCCCGGGCGCAGACCCAGCGCATCCTCCAGGAGCACGCCGAGCAGGCCGCCCGGCTCCAGGCGGAGCTGCACCAGGAGGCGGTGACCCGCCGCCAGCAGCTGGACCAGGAGCTGGCCGAGCGCCGGCAGACCGTCGAGTCGCACGTCAACGAGAACGTGGCCTGGGCGGAGCAGCTGCGGGCCCGCACCGAGCAGCAGGCCCGCCGGCTCCTCGACGAGTCCCGCACCGAGGCGGAGCAGGCCCTGGCGGCCGCCCGCGCGGAGGCGGAGCGGCTGACCTCCGAGGCCCGGCAGCGGCTGACGAACGACGCGGAGAGTGCCCGCGCCGAGGCCGAGCAGCTGCTGCGCCGCGCCCGCACCGACGCGGAGCGGCTGCTGAACGCCGCCTCCACTCAGGCCCAGGAGGCCACCGACCACGCCGAGCAACTGCGCACCTCCACCGCCGACGAGTCGGAGTCCGCGCGGCGCCAGTCCCAGGAGCTGAGCCGGGCCGCCGAGCGGCGCATGTCCGAGGCCGAGGAGGCGCTGCGCAAGGCGCAGACCGAGGCCGAGAAGGTCGTCACCGAGGCCAAGGAGGCCGCCGCCAAGGCGCTGGCCGGCGCCGAGGCCACCAACGAGCAGCGCACCCGTACCGCCAAGGAGCAGGTCGCCCGGCTGGTCGGCGAGGCCACCAAGGACGCCGAGAACACCAGGTCCGAGGCGGAGCAGCTGGTCGCGGAGGCCCGTGCCGAGGCCGAGCGGATCGTCGCCGAGGCCGCCGAGAAGGCCCGTACGCTCACCGCCGAGGAGTCGGCCACCCAGCTCTCCAAGGCGGCCAAGACCGCCGAGGACGTGCTGAACAAGGCGTCGGAGGACGCCAAGCGGACCACGAAGGCCGCCGCCGAGGAGGCCGAGCGGATCCGCACCGAGGCCGAGGCCGAGGCGGACCGGCTGCGCGCCGAGGCCCACGACATCGCGGCCGAGCTGAAGGGCGCGGCGAAGGACGACACCAAGGAGTACCGCGCCAAGACGGTCGAGCTGCAGGAGGAGGCGCGCCGGCTGCGCGGCGAGGCCGAGCAGCTGCGCTCCGACGCGGTCGCCGAGGGCGAGAAGATCCGCGCCGAGGCCCGCAAGGAGGCCGTGGCGCAGATCGAGGAGGCCGCCAGGACCGCCGAGGAGCTGCTCGCCAAGGCCAAGGCGGACGCGGACGAGCTGCGGCAGACCGCGACGACGGACAGCGAGAAGGTCCGCACCGAGGCGATCGAGCGGGCCACCACCCTGCGCCGGCAGGCCGAGGAGACCCTGGAGCGCACCCGCGCGGAGGCCGAGCGGCACCGCGCGGAGGCCGCCGAGCGCGCCGAGGAGCTGCAGGCGGACGCCGAGCGCGCCGCCCGTGAGCTGCGCGAGGAGACCGAGCGCGCCGTCGAGGCCCGCAAGGCGGAGGCCGCCGAGGACCTGACGCGGCTGCGCACCGAGGCCGAGGAGCACCGCACGGCCGCCGAGGAGGCGCTGTCCGAGGCCCGTGAGGAGGGCGCGCGGCTCCGTCGCGAGGCCGCCGAGGAGAGCGAGCGGCTGCGCACCGAGGCCGCGGAGCGGATCCGCACGCTCCAGCAGCAGGCCGAGACGGAGGCCGAGCGGCTGCGCACCGAGGCCGCCGCCGACGCATCCGCCTCCCGCGCGGAGGGCGAGTCCGTCGCCGTACGGCTGCGGTCGGAGGCGGCGGCCGAGGCCGAGCGGCTGAAGTCGGAGGCGCAGGAGAGCGCCGACCGGGTGCGGGCGGAGGCGCAGAGCGCCGCCGAGCGGATCGCCGCCGAGGCGTCCGAGGCGCTGGCCGCCGCCCAGGAGGAGGCCGCCCGGCGCCGCCGCGAGGCGGAGGAGCTGCTCGGGTCCGCCCGGCAGGAGGCCGACCAGGAGCGCGAGCGGGCCCGCGAGCAGAGCGAGGAGCTGCTGGCCTCGGCGCGCAATCGGGTGGAGGAGGCGCAGGCCGAGGCGGTCCGGCTGGTCGAGGAGGCCGACCGGCGCGCGACCGAGATGGTGTCCGCCGCCGAGCAGCACGCGCAGCAGGTGCGGGACTCCGTCGCCGGGCTGCACGAGCAGGCCCAGGAGGAGATCACCGGGCTGCGCAGCGCGGCCGAGCACGCGGCCGAGCGCACCCGGTACGAGGCCGAGCAGGAGGCGGACCGGGTCCGCGCCGACGCGCACGCCGAGCGCGAGCGGGCCGCCGAGGACGCCGGGCGGTTGCGGCGCGAGGCGCGGGAGGAGACCGAGGCGGCCAAGACGCTGGCCGAGCGGACGGTGTCCGAGGCCATCACGGAGGCCGACCGGATCCGCACCGACGTCTCGGAGCACGCCCAGCGGGTGCGCACCGAGGCCTCCGACGCCATCGCCGAGGCCGAGCAGGCCGCGTCCCGCACCCGGGCCGACGCCCGCGAGGACGCCAACCGCATCCGGTCCGACGCGGCGACGCAGGCGGACACCCTGATCACCGAGGCGAGCGCCGAGGCGGAGCGGCTCACCACGCAGACGGCGGCCGAGACCGACCGGATCCGCACCGAGACCGCCGCGGAGGCGGAGCGCGTCCGCACGGAGGCGGCGGACGAGGCTGAGCGGGTGCGGTCCGAGGCGGGCGCCCGGGCCGAGCGGCTGCTCTCCGACGCCACCGGGGAGGCGGAGCGGCTGCGGGCCGAGGCCGCCGACACCGTGGGCTCCGCCCAGCAGCACGCGGAGCGGATCCGCACCGAGGCCGACCGGGTGCGGACCGAGGCGGCGGCGGAGGCCGAGCGGGTCACCACGGCCGCTCGCGAGGAGGCCGAGCGCACCCTGGACGAGGCCCGCAAGGACGCCAACAAGCGGCGTTCGGAGGCGGCCGAGCAGGTCGACACCCTCATCACGGAGACCACGTCCGAGGCGGACAAGCTGCTCGCCGAGGCTCAGCAGCAGGCGCAGAAGACCACCGCGGACGCCGAGGCGCAGGCCGACACGATGGTCGGCGCGGCGCGCACGGAGGCCGACCGGCTGGTCTCGGAGGCGACGGTCGAGGGCAACACCCGGGTGGAAAAGGCCCGTACCGACGCGGACGAACTGCTGGTCGGCGCCCGCCGGGACGCGACCGCCATAAGGGAGCGCGCGGAGGAGCTGCGCGAGCGTCTGACGTCGGAGATCGAGGAGCTGCACGAGCGGGCGCGGCGCGAGGCCGCCGAGACGATGAAGTCGGCGGGCGACCGCTGCGACGCGCTGATCAAGGCGGCCGAGGAGCAGCTGGCCAAGGCGGAGGCGAAGGCCAAGGAGCTGGTGTCGGAGGCCAACTCCGAGGCCGGCAAGGTGCGCATCGCCGCCGTCAAGAAGGCCGAAGGGCTGCTGAAGGAGGCCGAGCAGAAGAAGGCCACCCTGGTCCGGGAGGCCGAGGAGCTGAAGGCCGAGGCGGTCCAGGAGGCCAAGCGCACGGTCGACGAGGGCAAGCGGGAGCTGGAGGTCCTGGTGCGGCGCCGCGAGGACATCAACGCGGAGATCTCGCGGGTGCAGGACGTGCTGGAGGCGCTGGAGTCCTTCGAGACGCCGGCGGGCGGCAAGGAGAACGGGGTGAAGGCCGGAGCCACGGTGGGCGCCCCACGTTCGGGTGGCAAGTCGTCAGACGGCTAGCGTGCGGGGCGGTTTCGGTGTCTCCTGGAGGTCTTTGGCCGACTCCCCGTCAGACCCTTGACCAGAACTTTGGCAAGCCATCCGCGGGTCAGCCACTCAAAAGAGGTGTCATTCTCCGTATCAAACGTGCATCCGCTCGATGACACACCGCATTGGCGCCTAGGATTCCCTCTATCACCTCACCCGGTCTCTTTCGACAGGAACCCCATGAGCGACACTTCCCCCTACGGCTTCGAGCTTGTGCGGCGTGGGTACGACCGCGCTCAGGTGGACGAACGAATCTCCAAGCTCGTCTCCGACCGTGACAGCGCTCTCGCCCGCATCACCGCTCTGGAAAAGCGCATCGAGGAGCTCCACCTCGAGACCCAGAACGCCCAGGCCCAGGTCAACGACGCCGAGCCGTCGTACGCCGGTCTCGGCGCCCGGGTCGAGAAGATCCTGCGGCTCGCCGAGGAAGAGGCGAAGGACCTGCGCGAGGAGGCCCGTCGCGCGGCCGAGCAGCACCGCGAGCTGGCCGAGTCCTCGGCCCAGCAGGTGCGCAACGACGCGGAGTCCTACGCCGCCGAGCGCAAGGCCAAGGCCGAGGACGAGGGCGTCCGGATCGTCGAGAAGGCCAAGGGCGACGCCTCGCAGCTGCGCTCCGAGGCGCAGAAGGACGCGCAGTCCAAGCGCGACGAGGCCGACGCCCTGTTCGAGGAGACCCGCGCCAAGGCCGCGCAGGCCGCCGCCGACTTCGAGACGAACCTCGCCAAGCGCCGCGAGCAGTCGGAGCGCGACCTGGCCTCCCGTCAGGCCAAGGCCGAGAAGCGCCTCGCGGAGATCGAGCACCGCGCCGAGCAGCTGCGCCTGGAGGCGGAGAAGCTGCGCACGGACGCCGAGCGCCGCGCCCGCCAGACCGTCGAGACCGCGCAGCGCCAGTCCGAGGACATCGTGGCCGACGCCAACGCCAAGGCCGACCGGATCCGTTCGGAATCGGAGCGCGAGCTGGCCGCCCTCACCAACCGCCGCGACTCCATCAACGCGCAGCTCACCAACGTGCGCGAGATGCTGGCGTCCCTCACGGGCGCCGCGGTGGCCGCCGGTACGCCGGCCGAGGACGAGTCGGTCTCCCGCGGGGTGCCGGCCCAGCAGTCCCGCTGACGCGGACGTACCGCGGCGGAACACGAGCGGAACAAAGGACGAGGCCTTCTGTCACTGGGGTGGCAGTGGGCCTCGTCCCGTTCTAGCGTGGGCGCCATGATCGAGCTCGAGGGGCTGACCAAGCGGTACGGCGAGAAGGTGGCGGTCAACAATCTCTCCTTCACCGTCAGACCCGGCATCATCACGGGCTTTCTCGGCCCGAACGGGGCGGGCAAGTCCACCACCATGCGCATGGTGCTGGGCCTGGACCGGCCGACCGCCGGGGACGTGCGGATCAACGGCAAGCACTACGACCAGCTGACGGACCCGCTGACGTACATCGGGGCGCTGCTGGAGGCCAAGGCCTGGCACGGCGGGCGCAGCGCCTACAACCACCTGCTGTGCCTGGCGCAGAGCAACGGCATCCCGGCGACCCGGGTCCGCGAGGTGCTGGACACGGTCGGGCTGTCGGCGGTGGCGAGGAAGAAGACCAAGGGGTTCTCGCTCGGCATGGGCCAGCGGCTCGGCATCGCCGGCGCACTGCTCGGCGACCCTCGGATCCTGATGTTCGACGAGCCGGTCAACGGCCTCGACCCCGAGGGCATCCACTGGATCCGCAACCTGATGAAGACCCTGGCCGGGCAGGGCCGCACGGTCTTCGTCTCCTCCCACCTGATGAGCGAGATGGCGCTGACCGCGGACCACCTGGTGGTCATCGGCCAGGGCAGGCTGCTGGCGGACACCTCGATGGCCGACTTCATCGCGGAGAACTCGCGCAGCTTCGTCCGGATCCGCACCCCGCACCGCGAGCGGCTGCTCGACGCGCTGCACGGCGCCGGCATCGAGGTCGTCGACAGCGGCGCCGAGGTGCTGGAGGTCGACGGCGACAAGTCGGAGGCGGTCGGCGAGCTGGCGGCGCGCAACCAGGTCGTGCTGCACGAGCTGAGTCCGCAGCGGGCCTCGCTGGAGGAGGCGTTCATGCAGCTGACGGCGGAGTCCGTGGAGTACCACGCGCACGACGGGCAGCCGGCCGGCCCGGTGCCGCCGCAGCAGCAGCAACAGCCTCAGCAGCCGTGGGGCAGCGACTGGAAGAGGGGTTGAGCATGGCGACGGCACAGGTGGTCCGGTCGGAGTGGACCAAGATCCGTTCGGTCGCGTCCACGGTGTGGACGCTGTCCCTCGCCGTGGTCGTCACCATCGCGCTCGGCATGCTGATCTCGGCGCTGTCGAAGAGCGAGTTCGACGGCATGAGCGAGCGGGACCAGCTCGCCTTCGACCCGACCTTCATCAGCTTCGCCGGCACCAGCCTCGGCCAGCTGGCGATGATCGTGTTCGGCGTGCTGGTGGTGGGCAACGAGTACAGCTCCGGGATGATCCGCACCTCGCTGGCGGCCGTGCCCCGGCGGGGCAGCTTCCTGTTCAGCAAGATCGCGGTGGCCACGGCCCTCGCCTTCGTCGTGGCCATGATCACCAGCTTCGCCACCTTCTTCCTCGGGCAGGCGATGCTGGGCGACCTCAAGGCCTCGATCGGCGATCCGGGCGTGCTGCGGGCGGTGATCGGCGGCGGCCTCTACATGACGCTGATCGCGATGTTCTCGATGGGCGTCGCGGCGATGCTGCGCTCGCCGATGCTGTCGCTGGGCATCCTGATGCCGTTCTTCTTCCTGATCTCCAACATCCTGGGCAACGTCCCGGCCACGGAGAAGGTCGGCCGCTTCCTGCCCGACCAGGCCGGCAGCAGGATCATGCAGGTGGTCACGCCGGTCGACGACGACGTCCCGTACGGCCCGTGGGGCGGCCTCGGCATCATGGTCCTGTGGGTGATCGTGTCCTTGATCGGCGGCTACGTGGTCCTGAAGCGGCGCGACGCCTAGGGCGCCGGGACGGGTCAGGGGCGGGGTGCCGGCAGGTGTACCGGACGGTTCCGTGGGGCGTCTGATTTTGCCCGGGCTTGAACGGAACCGTCAGGGCCTGGATATCCTCCTAAGCCTTACGGGGGCGTGTGCCCTGCTGTCCTGAACCTTTCGATGGGTGCGGAGCATGATCGAGGCTGTCGGCCTGACCAAGCGATACGGCGACAAGACCGCCGTGTACAACCTCTCCTTCCAGGTGCGGCCCGGTGCCGTCACCGGCTTCCTCGGGCCCAACGGCTCCGGCAAGTCGACGACGATGCGGATGATCCTCGGCCTGGACAACCCCACCGCGGGGCACGTGACGATCGGCGGCCACCCGTACCGCAAGCTGCCCAACGCGGCGCGCCACGTCGGCGCGCTGCTGGACGCCAAGGCGGTGCACGGCGGCCGGGCCGCCCGCAACCACCTGCTCAGCCTCGCCCAGCTGTCCGGCATCCCGGCCCGCCGGGTGGACGAGGTGCTCGGCGTGGTCGGCCTCCAGGACGTGGCCAAGCGGCGCTCCAAGGGCTTCTCGCTCGGCATGGGCCAGCGGCTCGGCATCGCCGCGGCGCTGCTCGGCGACCCCCAGGTGCTGCTCTTCGACGAGCCGGTCAACGGCCTCGACCCCGAGGGCATCCACTGGGTGCGCAATCTGATGAAGGCGCTCGCGGCGGAGGGCCGCACCGTCTTCGTCTCCTCGCACCTGATGAGCGAGATGGCGCTCACCGCGGACCACCTGATCGTCATCGGGCGCGGCCAGCTGCTCGCCGACATGAGCGTGACGGAGTTCATCTCGGCCAACTCCGCCGACTTCGCGCGGGTGCGGACGCCGGACTCCGAGCCGCAGCTGCGCGAGAAGCTGACCGGCGCGCTGACCGAGGCCGGCGGCCACGTGCTGCCCGAGCAGGACGGCGCGCTGCGCGTGACCGGCCTCCCTCTCCCCCGGATCAGCGACATCGCGCACGGCAGCGACGTCCGGCTGTGGGAGCTGTCGCCGCACCAGGCCTCCCTGGAGGAGGCGTACATGCGGATGACGCAGGGCGCCGTGGACTACCGGTCGACCGCGGACCAGAAGGCGGGCCTCCAGCAGCCGCTGCCGCCGGGCGCGCAGCCGCCGATGCCGGTGCCCGGTCAGGGCCAGCCCGGCTGGTACGCCCCGCCGCCGCCCCAGCAGGGCGGTCAGCCCTTCGCGGCGGCGCAGGGCGCGCCCGGCCACGCCCCCGCGGGTCCGTACGGCGCCCCGGCGGCGCCCGGCGCACCGCCGGCCAACCCGTACGCGGCCCAGCAGCCGCCGCGGCCGTCCGGGCCCGCCGCCCCGGCCCCCGCGCCGCCCGCCGCGAGCCCCGCCCCGCTGCCCGCCTCCGCGCCCGTCACCAACCCGACCAAGCCCGAGGACGCCCGATGAGCACGCCCCAGCCGCCGACCCCGCAGGCCGCCCCCGACTGGCACCCGGCGCCCGCCTCGCCGTACCCCACCTACACGTCGCCGATCCCGGTGGTGCGCACGACCCTCGTGCACGCGCTCGCCTCCGAGTGGACGAAGATCAAGTCAGTGCGCTCGACGATGTGGACGCTCGGCGTGTTCGTCCTGCTGGTCATCGGCATCGGGCTGCTGACCGGCGCGGTGGTGGCGAACTCGTCCTCCGACCTGGCCGGCGAGAGCGCGCTGAGCCTCGGCTTCTTCGGGCTGCTGCTCGGCAGCATCTGCGTGATCACGCTCGGCGTGATGACCACCGCCTCGGAGTACGGCACCGGCATGATCCGTACGACGATGACGGCCTGCCCGAGCCGCGGCCGGGTGCTGACGGCGAAGGCGATCGTCTTCTTCCTGGTCGCCTTCGTGGTGACGCTGGTCTCCGCGACGCTGGTCGCCCTCGCGCACGTCGCCATGCTGGAGGGCAACGGCGCGGCCGACCCCACCGGCACCGAGTGGCTGAAGGGCACCGTCGGCGTCTCGCTGTACATCGCGCTGCTCGGCCTGCTCTCGCTGGCCGTCGGCTCGGTCATCCGGCACTCGGCGGGCGCCATCACCATCATGATCGGCGTGCTGCTCGCGCCGCTTGTGATCGCGCTGTTCATGTTCTCGGAGTCCCTGAAGGACGTCCAGCAGGCCCTGTTCGAGTACTCGATCCCGAACCAGATGAGCATCTTCTACGCCAACTCGCTCTCCGAGTCGGGCCCCTCGGGCTGGGATCCGCTGTGGATCCTGCTCGGTGTGACGGCGGCCGCGTTCGCCGGCGCCTTCGCGCTGCTGGAGAAGCGGGACGTCTGAGGCGGCTCAGAACCTGGGCGCGTTACGGGACCGCTGCACCCGCGTGGTGCGGCGGTCCTTCGCGTTCCAGCAGGCCTTGTGCCAGTGCCGGCGGTCGTCGACACCCGAGTGCGCGGGCCAGGCCACCACGTGCGGGACGCCGTCCGGAATCAGCTGGTCGCAGCCCGGGCAGCGGTACGACTTCCCCTGTGCGCTCGCGCCCGCCACGTGCCGGACGTTCCACTCCTCGCCCTGCCAGCTCTCCGACGACTGCCAGCCGCCGTAGCGTCCGGCACCGTCGTCCTCGGCGCTCCGGCCGGACGAACCGGATCCGTTGGGTCGGTTGCGACGCGGGGACACGGGACACCTCACGGAGCTATACAGGAAGTACGGGCGGCGTCCAGCCTACGCGGCACGGACAGGGGTACGCGTACGCCGCCAAACACCGCAACTCCCCCGTGCGGTGTTTCCGTCGGCGCCCCGCGCGCCCCGCCGCGACGGCCGATTCTCCAGACAATCCGCAAAATCCTCCGTCCGGCCGTGTCCTCGGCACGTGTCAGGCGGTTATGCCGTGTGGGGGAGCTCCGTGTCGGGGCCGAGGAAGCGGGAAAAGCAATGCGCGTTGGAAGTTTCGTGTTGGGGGCCCAGTTCCCGGGCCAGGGTCAGGGGGAGGCGCTGCACCGCGCGGTCCGCTCGGCCGAGGTCGCCGAGGAGGCCGGGCTCGACGCCGTCTGGCTGGCCGAGCACCACTTCGTGCCGTACGGCACGTGTCCGTCGGCCGTGACGCTGGCCGCGCTGCTGCTGGGCCGCACCCGGCGCATCCGGGTCGGCACCGCGGTCAGCGTGCTGCCCACCGTCCACCCCGTGGCGCTCGGCGAGCAGGCCGCGCTGCTGCACGTCACGAGCGGGGGCCGGTTCTCGCTGGGCGTCGGCCGGGGCGGCCCGTGGGTCGACCTGGAGGTCTTCGGCGCGGGCCTGGAGGCGTACGAGCAGGGGTTCCCGGAGTCGCTCGACCTCCTGGTCCGCTGGCTGCGCGAGCCGGCCGTGGGCGCCTCGGGGGAGCGCTTCAGCTTCCGCGAGGTGCCCGTCGTCCCGCGCCCCTCGGAGGCGCTCTCGGAGGCGGCGGGGCCGGAGGTCGTCGTCGCCTGCACCTCTCCGTCGAGCGTGCGCACGGCGGCCGAGCGGGGGCTGCCCATGCTGCTGGGCATGCACGTCGGCGACGAGGAGAAGGCCGAGATGGTCGCCCTGTGGCGGCGCCACGCGCGAGCTGCCGGACGCCCGGCGGCGGAGGTCGACGGCGCGGCCCACGTGTCGGCCGGCGTCTGCCAGATCGCCGACCGGCGCACCGACGCGGCGGAGACGCTGCTCAAGGCGATGCCGGGCTGGCTGCGGCAGGGCCTGGGCGCGCACGTCACCGTGGACGGCCGGACCCGGCGCATGCGCGACCCGCACGAGTACACCGAACTGCTCTGCGGGCTGCACCCGGTGGGCACGCCCCGGCTCTGCGCGGACCGGCTGGCGGCGACCTCCGAGCGCACCGGCATCTCCCGCTTCGCGCTGCTCGTCGAGGGCTCCGGGGACCTCGCGGCGACCGAGGAGAACGTACGGCGCCTCGGCGCCGAGGTGCTCCCCCAGCTCAGCTGAGGCCGTGGGCGGGGAGCTTGCCGCTCCGGTACAGAACTGCACCTCCCGCGTACGGAGCGGCAAGCGGACGACTCGGTCAGCAGTCGCGGAATTCGGGCGACTGGTTCAGCACCTGGCTGCGCACCGAGGTGAAGCGGGTCAGTTTCTCGTCGACGGAGGAGTCCAACGGGAACACCGCCACCCGGTGGCAGTTCTGGAAGGCCAGCCGCACCCCGAAGTGCCGCTGCAGTGCGCCGCGTATGGCGTCACTCGCGAGCGCACGCAGCAGCTGACCGCGCGCCTGCTCGTCCGGCGGAGGCGTCTGGTTGTCGGCGAACGCACCGCCGTCGACCTTCAGCTGTGCCACCAGGGAGCTGACCATCTCCCATGCGTAGGGCAGGGAAGTCCGGACGCAGTCGACGAAGGCTGCTTCGTCGACCTCGCCTCGCTCGGCCTGTTCGAGTAGGGCCGGTGAGACGTCGAGCGACATGGGTTCTCCTCTCGCACCCCCGACGGGCGGGGGTTGCCGGACAGTTGAGGGAATTCGCGATACCGAACACGCTGCGTACACAGTTCGCGACCTCCCGTTCAATACCGTAAGCAACCGATCGTGACCGCACCAGGAGAATGCCGAGATGGGCACCATCCGACCGGCGCACAATCGGCCAGTGCGCAAGACGGGGTCAATGGGAGAAGTGGGACAGCCCGCGGGGTGCCCGGGTACGGGCGAATCGCGTCGGGCCGGGCACGTCGAGTAGCGTTGCCGACCATGCGTCTCGTCATTGCCCGCTGCTCCGTCGACTACGCCGGACGGCTCACCGCCCACCTGCCCTCGGCCCCCCGGCTGATCCTGGTCAAGGCGGACGGCAGCGTCTCGATCCACGCCGACGACCGGGCCTACAAGCCCCTCAACTGGATGTCGCCGCCCTGCACCCTGAAGGAGGGCACGGGCGAGGAGGAGGGCGTCTGGACCGTCGTCAACAAGGCGGGCGAGAAGCTCATCATCACGATGGAGGAGGTCCTCCACGACTCCTCGCACGAACTGGGCGTCGACCCCGGCCTGATCAAGGACGGCGTGGAAGCGCACCTCCAGGAGCTGCTCGCCGACCGCATCGAGACGCTGGGCGAGGGCTACACCCTCATCCGCCGCGAGTACATGACGGCCATCGGCCCCGTCGACATCCTGTGCCGGGACGCCGACGGCGGGACGGTCGCGGTCGAGATCAAGCGCCGCGGCGAGATCGACGGCGTGGAGCAACTCACGCGCTACCTGGAGCTGTTGAACCGCGATCCCCATCTCGCCCCGGTGCGCGGCGTGTTCGCCGCCCAGGAGATCAAGCCGCAGGCGCGCGTGCTGGCGACGGACCGCGGCATCGGCTGCCAGGTGCTGGACTACAACGCCATGCGGGGCATCGAGGACGACAAGCTGCGGCTGTTCTGAGCCGCGCGTCCCCCACGGCGTGGGGGCACGGCGTACGGGAGGGCCGGGTCCGCACAAGGACCCGGCCCTCCCGTCGTGCCGCCTTCGGGCACCTCAGATGATCTGTTCCGCCGCCGGGTCCGCGCCGCCCGGCGTACCGGTGCCCGTGCCGGCACTGCTCTGCGTGGCGCTCGGGGTGTCCCCGGGCGAACCGGCGGTGCTGGTCGGCGACACCGGTCCGCCGGCGCTGTTGGAGGTCTCCGGCGCCGACGGCGAGGTGGTCTCGGTGTCGGTGGGCTCCGGCGAGGTCGGCTCGGAATCCGACGGCGTCGGCTCGGTCGGCTCGGTCTCCGTCGGCCTGGGCGAGGACGGCCTCGTCGTCGGCGAACTGGGCGACTTGGTGGGCGTGTCCGGCGAGTCCGGGTCGTCCGGGCTCTCGTCGTCGCCGGGGGCGCCGGTGCTGCCGGGGCCGCTCGGCGACTGGGAGGGCCGCCCGGACTCGGAGGGCGTCGGCGCGCCGGGCGTGCCCGAGTCGCTCGGCCGGCCGGTGGTGCCCTGGCCCTGCCCGTCGTCGGACGGACGGTCGGCGCCGAGGTCGCCGTCGTCGATGCCCTGGCTGGCCGACGGGTTGACGCCGACCTCGTTGGACGGGTCGCCCGGGTCGTTCTCGGAGGTGGCGCCGAGGGTCACGACGGTGCCGAGCACGGCGACGAGCAGCGCGCCCGCACCGGCGGCGACGAGGTTGCGCCGCGCGAAGCCCTTGATGCCGCTGCCGACCGTCCGGGACGGCTCCTCGGCCCGCTCGCGGCTGGTGACCAGGGTCGGGGACTGCGGGGGCGGCTGGAGCGGCGGGAAGGGCGCGGGGACACCGAGGGACGGCGTCACGGGTCCCTCCTGCCCGGTCTCGGCCGGCTCCTCCCCGGCCGTCGGGCCGAAGCCGGCGGCGAGGGCCCCGGGGCCCGCCGCGGCGCCGAGGGCGACGGCGCCGGCGCCCGGCCCCGGGGTGTCCCCGGCCCGGTCGGCGACCAGGGTGAGGGCACGGCGGCCGGCGACGGCGCCCCGCTTGTCGGAGAGCGCGCCGCGCAGCCCGATGGAGGCCTCCAGCTCGGCGCGGGCCCGGTCGAGCTGGTCCTCGCAGAGGGCGAGGACGCCGAGTTCGTGGTGGAAGTAGGCCTGCTCGGCGACGTCGCCGGCGAGCCGGGAGGCCTCGGTGCCGGACCTGAGGGCCCGCTCCCACGCGCTCCAGTGCAGCCCGGCGGCGAACGCGGGTGCCGCGGTGCGGGCCAGCTGGACGGCGGGGCTCTCCTCGTCGTCCGCCGTCCGCGTGGTCGCCGGCACCAGCACCGCGAGGGCGGCCAGCACGGCGTCGGCCTCGGCGCAGACCCGCTCGGGGGTGACCGAGGGGTGCCCGGTCCACCAGGCGTAGTGCTGGGCGGCCTCCAGCGCGCGGTCCCGTACGCCGTCGGTGTATCCGGCGCTCTCCAGCTGGGTGAGGACCCCGGCGGCCAGCCGGTAGCGGGAGCCGACCGGCGAGACCAGTCCGCAGTCGGCCAGCTCGCCGAGGGCGGCGTCCGCGTGGGTGTCGCCGACCAGCGCGGGCAGGTGCGCCTGGTGCGGCAGCTCGCCGCCGAGGGCGACGGCGAACTCCAGGGTGGCGCGGGCCGAGGCGCTCAGCCGGGAGGCGAGCAGCGGCGCGGGCGCGGCGGCCTCGCCGAGGGACGGCAGGGGCGAGACGTCGTCTGCCGGGTCGGCGTCGTGGGGCGTGTCGTCGGCCGGGCGGGCGTCGGCGAAGACGCCGAACTCGTCCACGGCCTCCGCCCCGGCCCGCAGCCGGTCGCGGCGGCGCAGCAGGGCGCCGGCCTGGACGAAGCGCAGGGGCAGGCCCTCGGACTCGAACCAGAGGTCGCCGGCCCAGTTGGCCTCTTCCTCGGTGAGCGTGCGGCCGGCGGCGCGCTCCAGCAGCTCGACGCCGTCGGAGCGGTCCAGGCCGGTGAGGAAGACCTCCTCGACGGCCGAGTCGGCGGAGGGGGCGGGGACGTCGGGCGTGGCGCCGATGAGGAAGGCGCACTCGGGGGTGGCCTCCAGCAGCTCGTCGAGGGCGGCGCCGCCGAACTCGATGTCGTCCAGGACGACGACGGCGCCCACGGCCCGCAGGTGCCCGAGCAGCTCCTCGCGGCCGGGGCGGTGCAGGGGGGCGCGGTGGACGGCGTGGAAGAGGTCGTGCAGGAGGTCGTCGGCGGAGCGGTGGAAGCCGTTCAGGCGGACGACGCCGTCGGGGGCGAGGCCGGCGCAGTCCTCGGCGACGAGGTCGAGGAGGCTGGTGCGGCCGGAGCCGCCGGGGCCGGTGAGGCGGACGGAGCGGCCGCGGGCGAGCAGCCGGACCAGGCGTTCGCGCTCGTCCTCGCGGGCCAGCAGGCCCAGCACGGTCCGGGTGGGTCCCGGCGGGACGGGCGGCAGGGCGGCCCGGGCCGTCTCCGCGCGTTCAGCGGCGGTGAGCTTCCGCGGCGCGGGGGGCCGCTCGGCGGGCGGGCAGACCTCGATCTCGCTGCCGTCGACGGGGTTGACGGTGAGCAGGAAGTCGCCGGCGGCCAGCTGCACCGTGCGGGCCTGCGCGGGCTGGCCGAAGTCGGAGGTGAGGGGATCCCTGGGCGGCCGCGGGCGCGGCGTGTCGCCGTCGTGGCCGTACTCCTCGGGTCCCCGGGTGTTCGGGTCCATCGGTTCAAGCCCCCCAAAAGCGTCGTGTGCAGGGCCCCGGTCGGGACCACCCTCCCGGCCTTGCCGCACTCCGCGCTGTCGCTTCTGGTCCGGTCCCGCCGATGGGTTCACAAAGGGGCGGGCAGCCCGACCCTAAACCTTCCCTCGGCGTCTCCGACAGCCCGGGGTGCCGTCCCGTCCGAGACGTCACGGTGTCGTGAGGATTGTGTGTGTCGGGATGGTTCGCCGGGCGGTGTCCGGGTCGCTCCCGGCCCGCCGGGGCCGCACCGGACGGGCTCAGACCCTGGGGAGGGTCTCCACGCCGATGCCGCCCTCGATGGCCAGGATCCGGTGGAGCCTGGTGGCCACCAGCAGGCGCTGCATCTGGGGTGGGACCCCGCGCAGCACCAGCCGCCGGCCGCAGCGGCCGGCCCGCCGGTGGGCTCCCATGATCACGCCGAGGCCGGTCGCGTCCCAGGAGTCCAGCTCTGACAGGTCCAGCACCAGGTCGCCGACTCCGTCGTCGACGGCCGAGTGCAGGACCGTACGGGCGTCCGCCGCGCTGCGGACGTCGAGGCGGCCCCCGACGACCAGCTCGACGTGGTCGCCCCTGATGTGCATATGCGCTCCCCGGCGTGCGTCCTTGTTCGTCTCTTCGACTCTTCGACGTGATCTCTCGGCGATATCAGGTGTTGCAACCTCTGACTGGCCGAAACGACCGGAGGTTGCCGCCTGTAAGCGAACCGATACCGAATTCACCCCGGCGTGTGATGTCTCCCGGGGCCGATGGGACTTCAGTGCTTGTAGAAGCCCTGCCCGCTCTTGCGGCCGATGTCACCGGCGTCCACCATCCGGCGCATCAACTCCGGCGGGGCGAACTTCTCGTCCTGGGACTCGGTGTAGATGTTGCCCGTGGCGTGCAGCAGGATGTCGACGCCCGTCAGGTCCGCGGTGGCCAGCGGCCCCATGGCGTGGCCGAAGCCCAGCTTGCAGGCGAGGTCGATGTCCTCGGCGGTGGCGACGCCCGACTCGTACAGCTTCGCGGCCTCGACGACGAGGGCGGAGATGAGGCGGGTGGTGACGAAGCCGGCGACGTCGCGGTTGACGACGATGCAGGTCTTGCCGGTGGACTCGGCGAACTCCCGTGCGGTGGCCAGGGTTTCGTCGCTGGTCTTGTAGCCGCGCACCAGCTCGCACAGCTGCATCATGGGGACCGGCGAGAAGAAGTGGGTGCCGACGACCCGTTCGGGGCGCTCCGTCACGGCCGCGATCTTGGTGATCGGGATGGCGGAGGTGTTGGACGCGAGGATCGCCCCGTCCTTCACCAGCTTGTCGAGCGCGCGGAAGATCTCGTGCTTGACCTCGAGCTTCTCGAAGACGGCCTCCACGACCACGTCCGCGTCCGCGACGGCTTCCAGGTCGCTGGTCGCGGTGATCCGCGCGAGGGCGGCGTCGGCCTCCTCGGCCGCCAGCTTCCCCTTGGCGACGAACTTGTCGTACGAGGTGCGGATGGAGTCCGTGCCGCGCCGCAGCGCCTCGTCGGTGACGTCCCGCAGGACGACCTCCCAGCCCGCCTGCGCGGCGACCTGGGCGATGCCGGACCCCATGAGGCCGGCTCCGATGACGGCGAGCTTCCGTGCCACTGTGCGACTCCCCTGATACAAGCTGTCCTTGGTCTCTCGGCCGGAGATTAGCGGGCATGGCGGGCTGTGTGACCGGTTAGTAACGCGCGTCACGTCTCACATGACGGACATCACACCGACGTGTGTCATTCGGGTGTCACTCCGCGCCCCGGACGGCGTAGTTGAGCACCCTCGCACTCAACAGCTCCTCCATCTCGTCCAGGAGCAGCAGCATCTCGCGGGAGACCTCGGCGGGCTTCCCGCCCGCCACCATGCGCTGGCCGATCCCCATCATCACCGTGCCGTGCAGCCAGTTGATCTGACCGGCCATCAGACCGGGCAGCGGGTCGCCGGGCGCGGCGCCGGTCTCCTCCCGGAGGGTCACCTCCAGGTTGACGAGGACCTCCTGGCCGATGGCCCACATCCTGGACCGCAGCGCGGGCGACTCCTGCACGACCTTCATGAACCCGGCGTATCCGTCCATCAGGCCCACGCGGGGAGAGACCGACTCGACCTCGTCGCGCAGCTCGCGCAGGACGGCGTACGCGGCGGACTCGCCGTCGGGCCGGCCGCGCACCCAGCGCGACAGCCGGTCGGTCACACCCTTGGAGCGGTCGAGGAACAGGTCCTCCTTGGCCGGGAAGTAGTTGTAGACGGTGTTCACGGAGACGTCCGCGGCGCGGGCGACCTCGGCGACCGTCACCGCCTCGAAACCGCGCTCCAGGAACAGCCCCGTGGCTACATCCGAGATGTACTGCCGGGTCTGCCGCTTCTTCCGCTCCCTGAGTCCCTCGGCCATGGCGCCATCCTAGGCTTCGCTGGTACCGGTCAAAACTTGGGGGCGTTGCAAAATTTAAGTGACTCTGTTTTTCTGGGGCGCATGGCAATCATCAGTACGGCGGGCCTGTCCCGGACCTTCGCGACCGCGCGCGGCCCGGTCGAGGCCGTGCGCGGCATCGACCTGACCGTCCACGAGGGCGAGATCCTCGGCTTCCTGGGCCCCAACGGCGCCGGCAAGACGACCACGCTGCGGATGCTCACCACGCTGCTCGCCCCCACCGGCGGCGCGGCCACCGTGGCCGGCCACGACCTGGCGACCGACGCCGCGGGGGTGCGCCGGGCGTGCGGGTACGTGGCGCAGTCGGGCGGGGTGGACACGCAGATCAGCGTGCGGGAGGAGCTGGTCACCCAGGGCCGCCTGTACCGGCTGAGCCGGGCACGGGCGGAGGAGCGCGCGGACGAACTCGCCCGCGACCTGGACCTGACCGGCCTCCTGGACCGCAAGTGCGGCGCCCTCTCCGGCGGCCAGCGGCGCCGGCTGGACATCGCCATGGCGCTCACGCACCGCCCGAAGGTGCTCTTCCTGGACGAGCCGACCACCGGACTCGACCCGGGCAGCCGCGCCGGCCTGTGGGACCTGGTCCGCCGGCTGCGCGACGAGCAGGGCACCACCGTCTTCCTGACCACCCACTACCTCGACGAGGCCGACGCGCTCTCCGACCGGCTGGTGGTCGTGGACGGCGGTGTGGTGGTCGCCGAGGGCACGCCGAGCGCCCTGAAGCTGGAGTACGGCGGCTCGGTCGACGCCCCGCTCCAGGACACGTTCCTCGCCATCACCGGCCGCGCCGCCGCGCCCGCCGACGCCGCGCCCGTGGCCGTATAGCGCCCGGTGGCCGAACAGAACCCCGAGACCGGAGGCTGATCCGATGCTGTTCCACGACACCGCGCTCATCTACGGCCGCTATCTGCGCCAGTCGCTGCGGTCCCGCTTCGCGCTGCTGTTCGGCGTGCTGATGCCGCTGCTGTACCTGCTCTTCTTCGGTCCGCTGCTGACCGGTCTGCCGCTCGGCGGGCGGGGCAGCTCCTGGCAGGTGCTGGTGCCGGGCCTGCTGCTCCAGCTGGGGCTCTTCGGCGCCTCCTTCGCCGGCTTCTCGGTCATTATCGAGAACGGCCAGGGCGTGGTGGAACGCATGCGCGTGACGCCGGTCGGCCGGCCGGCGCTGCTCCTGGGCCGGGTGCTGCGGGACGCCACGGTCTTCGCCTTCCAGGCGGTGCTGCTGGTGCTGGCGGCCGTGGCGATGGGCCTGCGGGCGCCGCTGTTCGGCGTGCTGATCGGCTTCGCGTTCGTCGCCCTGCTCACGGTGTCGCTGGCGTCGCTGTCGTACGCGCTGGCGATGAAGGTGCGGACCCCGCAGGAGTTCGGGCCGACGGTCAACGCGCTGACCATGCCGTCGATGCTGCTGTCCGGCCTGATGCTGCCGATGACCCTGGGACCTGCGTGGCTGGACGTGCTGTCGCACCTGATGCCGTTCCGCTATCTGGTGGACGCGGTGCGGGACGCGTACGTCGGCAGCTACGCGACGGAGCACATGCTGTACGGCACGCTGGTGGCGCTCGCGTTCACCGCACTGGCCGTGACGGCGGGCACACGCGTGTTCCGCACCGCCGGTGCGTAACTAGGCTGGCCCCATGGTCAACCTGACGCGCATCTACACCCGGACCGGCGACCAGGGCACCACCGCCCTCGGTGACATGAGCCGGGTCCCGAAGACCGACCTCCGGATCTCGGCGTACGCCGACGCCAACGAGGCGAACGCGGTGATCGGCACCGCGATCGCGCTGGGCGGGCTGCCGGAGGACGTCGTCAAGGTCCTCGTCCGGGTCCAGAACGACCTGTTCGACGTGGGCGCGGACCTGTCGACGCCGGTGGTGGAGAACCCGGAGTTCCCGCCGCTCAGGGTCGAGCAGTTCTACGTCGACAAGCTGGAGGCGGACTGCGACCGCTACCTGGCCGAGGTGGAGAAGCTCCGCTCCTTCATCCTGCCCGGCGGCACGCCCGGCGCGGCGCTGCTGCACCAGGCGTGCACGGTGGTGCGGCGGGCCGAGCGCTCGACCTGGGCGGCCCTGGAGGCCCACGGGGAGACCATGAACCCGCTCACCGCGACCTACCTCAACCGGCTGTCCGACCTCCTGTTCATCCTGGCCCGCACGGCGAACAAGGAGGTCGGGGACGTGCTGTGGGTGCCGGGCGGCGAGCGCTAGACGCTCCGCTCGGTGGGGCGGGGGGCCGTGTCGTCGTACGGCTGCGGGTCCGTCGTGGCTGGGCGCGCCCACGCGGCGGAGCCGCATGTCGGATCAGGGCCCCGCGCCCCTTCGGGGCGCTCCTCGGGGCGCTCGCCCGACGGGGCCCTTTTCGGCCAGATCGCGTAGGTGAGGGCGATCAGGCCGTGGATGCCGGCCGCGCGCCAGGCCGTGTACTGCCAGCTCTCCAGGGACGTGGTGCGGCTCGGGTCGTCCACGTACCACATGGCGAGCTGCAGCAGCCCGGTCGCCACCGCGGCCGCGACCAGCGTGCCGAGCCACACCCTGCCCTCGTGCCGGGCGCGGGCCATGCCGTAGCGCGGGGGCCCGGCCGGCCTGGGGGCGCCGCCGATCCGGTGGGCCGCGTGTCCGTCGAGCCACTTCACGGTGCGGTGACCGTGGCCGACGGTGTAGCCGATGTACAGCGCCGCGAGGCCGTGCTTCCAGCTCGGGTCGGCGCCGTTCTTCAGGTCCAGCGCGGTGACCACCAGCAGCACGACCTCAAGCAGCGGCTCGCACAGCAGCAAGGCCATGCCGGTGCGCGGCATCCGCAGCAGGTAGCGCGCGGCCAGCCCGGCGGCGAGCAGCACCCAGAAGCCGATCTCGCAGACGATGATCAGGGTGACGATCACGGTTCGCTCCTCTCGATCGCCCTTCCAGGCTCCCGTGCCGCCCGCCGCGGATCGTCGTCGCCGGTGACGAACCTCCGGTACATCGAAAGATGCAGTGCGGGACCCTTCCCGGGCATCAGGCGTGCGGGCCCGGGGCCGTGTTGGATGGGGGCATGGCCGTACGACTCCCCCGCCCGCGCCGCTTCGACTGCTACGTCGCCGCGGCCGGCCTGCTGGGCGGGCTGCTGCTGTGGGGCATCGGGCTGGGGGTGCGTCCGGCCGACGAGCCGGTCGTCCTGTTCGACGGCAAGTGGCCGCTGCTGGTCCCGCTCGTGGTCATGGCGGCCTGCGAGCTGCTGCGCCGGTCCGCTCCCCGCACCGGCGTGCTGGTGGGCACGGTCGCGCTGGTCGGGGACACGCTCACCCAGGGCAGCCTCGTCACGGTGATCATGTACACCGACGTGATGTACGCCGCCGTGCTCTACGGCCCGCCCGCCTCGGCCCGCCGCATCCCCTGGATCACCGGGCTCCTCACCGTGGCCGGCACCGTCGTGCCGTTCGCCCTGTGGCGGCAGCCCGAGGCGCTGCTGATCGGGGTCGCGGTGGGCATCGTGTCCTTCGCCCCCGCCTCCACCGGCCTGATCGTGCGCAACCACCGCGAGGCCGCCGACGCCGCCCTGCTGCGGGCCGAGCAGACGGCGCTGCTGGCCGAGATGGACCGGGTCCAGGCGGTGGCCGCGGAACGCTCCCGGATGGCCCGCGAGCTGCACGACATGGTCGCCAACCACCTCTCCGCGATCGCCATCCACTCCACCGCCGCGCTCTCCCTGGACGACGCGGCCACCACCCGGCAGGCGCTCGGCGTGATCCGCGAGAACAGCGTGGCGGGACTGGCCGAGATGCGCCGCCTGATCGGCATCCTGCGGGACGACGGCGGGGACACCGAGCCCGCCGCCGCCCCCACCCTCGACGGGCTCGGCGCCCTCGTCGACGGCGCGCGGGCCAACGGGCTCGACGTCACGCTGGACGCGCGCCCCGGCGTCGGCCTGCCCGCGCCGGTCGAGCTGGCCGCGTACCGGATCGTGCAGGAGTCGCTGACCAACGCCCTCAAGCACGCCTCCCCGGGCCCGGTCCTGGTGCGGCTCACCCGGGACGGGGCGGCCCTGCGAGTGCGGGTGACCAGTCCGTACGGCGGCCGGGACACCCCGCGCGCCCCCGGTTCCGGCGCGGGCCTGGTCGGCATGCGGGAGCGGACGGCGCTGCTCCGCGGCAGCTTCGAGGCCGGGGCGGTGGCGGACCCGGGCGGGCCGGACGGCAAGATCTGGGCGGTGTGCGCCGTGCTGCCCCTGACCGAAGGAGACCTGGGATGATCCGCGTCGTCGTCGCCGAGGACCAGTCCGCCGTCCGCGCGGGACTGGTGCTGATCCTCGGCAGCGCGCCGGACATCGAGGTGGTCGGGGAGGCCGCGGACGGCGAACGGGCGGTGGCGCTCGCCCGTGAACTGCGCCCCGACCTGGTGCTGATGGACGTCCAGATGCCGCGCCTCGACGGTGTGTCCGCGACCGCGGCGGTGGTCGGCGAGGGCCTGGCCGACGTGCTGGTGCTGACCACCTTCGACCTGGACGAGTACGTCTTCGGGGCCCTGCGGGCGGGAGCCGCCGGGTTTCTGCTGAAGAACACGGAGGCCGCGGACCTGCTCACGGCCGTGCGCACGGTGGCGGCCGGCGAGGGCGTCGTCGCCCCGGCCGTCACCCGGCGCCTGATCGCGGAGTTCGCCGCGAAGCCGGTGCGGGAGCCGGCCGCCGATCCGGCGGTGCTGCGGGACCTGACCCGGCGGGAGCGCGAGGTGCTGTCCTGCCTCGGTGAGGGACTGTCCAACGCCGCGATCGCCGAGCGGCTGGACATGGCGGAGGCGACGGTGAAGACGCACGTCAGCCGCATGCTGGGGAAGCTGTCGCTGCGCAGCCGGGTGCAAGCCGCGGTCCTCGCGCAGGAGTTGGGGATCTAGTTCCCGCTTCAACCACGATGGCCAGCACTGGTCCAGACCTATTGACCTAAGGTCCAGACCTTTCTATTCTCGCGGCACTGTGGACATGAGGCTCAGTCATGGCCACAACACAACCTCACATAAGGAGGCGCAGCATGCGCTTCAGACACAGAGTCGCGGCCCTCGCCGCGTGTCTGTCACTCCCGCTGGCCGGACTGGTCGGCCTGGCGAGTCCGGCCCAGGCCGCGACGAGTGCCACGGCCACGTTCAGCAAGACCTCGGACTGGGGCACGGGCTTCGGCGGCAGCTGGACGGTGAAGAACACCGGCACCACGTCCCTCAGCTCCTGGACCGTCGAGTGGGACTTCCCCTCCGGCACCAAGGTCACCTCCGCCTGGGACGCCACGGTCACCAACTCCGGCGACCACTGGACCGCCAAGAACGTCGGCTGGAACGGGACGCTCGCCCCCGGCGCCTCGGTCTCCTTCGGCTTCAACGGCAGCGGCCCCGGCTCCCCCTCCAACTGCAAGCTCAACGGCGGCAGCTGCGACGGCGGGTCCACCCCCGGCGACGCCGCCCCCTCCGCCCCCGGCACGCCCACCGCCTCGGACGTCACCGACACCTCGGTGAAGCTGTCCTGGTCGGCGGCGACCGACGACAAGGGCATCAAGAACTACGACGTCCTGCGCGACGGCACGAAGGTCGCCACCGTCACCGGCACCACCTACACCAACACCGGCCTGACCAAGGGCACCGACTACTCCTACACGGTCCAGGCCCGCGACACCGCCGACCAGACCGGCCCGGCCAGCGGCGCCGTCCAGGTCCGCACCACCGGCGGCGGCGGAGGCGAGCCCGGCCCGAGCGGCAAGGTCAACCTCGGCTACTTCACCGAGTGGGGCATCTACGGCCGCAACTACCACGTCAAGAACCTGGTGACCTCCGGCTCCGCCTCGAAGATCACCCACATCAACTACGCGTTCGGCAACGTCAAGAACGGCCAGTGCACCGTCGACGACACGTTCGCCGCGTACGAGAAGGCCTACACCGCCGACCAGTCCGTCAGCGGCACCGCCGACACCTGGGACCAGCCGCTGCGCGGCAACTTCAACCAGCTGCGCCAGCTGAAGGCCAAGTACCCGCACATCAAGGTGCTGTACTCCTTCGGCGGCTGGACCTACTCCGGCGGCTTCGGCCAGGCCGCGCAGAACCCGGCGGCGTTCGCCAAGTCCTGCAAGGCCGTGGTGGAGGACCCGCGCTGGGCCGACGTCTTCGACGGCATCGACATCGACTGGGAGTACCCGAACGCCTGCGGCCTGACCTGCGACACCTCCGGTCCGGCGGCCTTCAAGAACCTCTCCCAGGCGCTGCGCAACGAGTTCGGCTCCAACTACCTGGTCACCGCGGCCATCACCGCGGACGGCTCCAGCGGCGGCAAGATCGACGCGGCCGACTACGGCGGCGCCTCCCAGTACCTCGACTGGTACAACGTGATGACGTACGACTACTTCGGCGCCTGGGCCAACACCGGCCCGACCGCCCCGCACTCCCCGCTGACCTCGTACTCCGGCATCCCGACCGCGGGCTTCAACTCCGCGGACGCGATCGCCAAGCTCAAGGCCAAGGGCGTGCCCTCCGCCAAGCTCCTGCTCGGCATCGGCTTCTACGGCCGCGGCTGGACCGGCGTCACCCAGTCGGCCCCCGGCGGCACGGCGACCGGCGCGGCACCCGGCACCTACGAGGCCGGCATCGAGGACTACAAGGTCCTGAAGAGCGCCTGCCCCGTCACCGGCACGGTCGCCGGCACGGCGTACGCGCACTGCGGCAACCAGTGGTGGTCGTACGACACCCCGTCGACCATCGCGGGCAAGATGACCTGGGCCAAGAACCAGGGCCTGGGCGGCGCCTTCTTCTGGGAGTTCAGCGGTGACACCGCCAACGGCGAGCTGGTGAGCGCCATCAACAGCGGTCTGAAGTAACCAGCACCTCAAGCGACGTTGACGCTCCCCCAGACTCCGTCCGGGGGGACCCCCAACCAGCGAGTGAATGTGGCTACGCCACATTCACTCGCTGACCGGGCGGGGCTGCCTCCAGCCACGCGAGGAATCCGGTCAGCGCGTCTTCGCTCATCGCCAGTTCGAGCCGGGTGCCCCGGTGCAGACAGGCCAGGACCACGGCGTCGGAGAGCAACGCCAGCTCCTCCTCGCCGTCAGGCACCCGGCGGCCGGCCACCTCGATCGCGGAGCGTTCCAGGACCCGGCGGGGGCGCGGGGAGTACGAGAAGACGCGGTACCACTCCACCCGGTCGCCGTTGTACCGGGCGACTCCGTAGGACCAGCCCTTGCCGCCGCCGTCGCCCTCCTTGGGCGCGTCCCAGCGCAGGGAGCAGTCGAAGGTACCGCCCGACCGCTGGATCAGCCGGCGGCGCAGACCGAAGACGAAGAGCCCGATCACCACCAGGGCGACGGCGATTCCGCACACGGTCAGAGCGAGGACCATCGACACCGACCTCCTCGTCTCCTAGGTAACGGAACGGAAAAAACACCCGGATCTGCCTCAGCCGCGGCCGGGTCCGGATTGCTCCGGTCCCAGCCGCGGCTGAGTCACGTCATAGCACAGCGCCGTCGATCAGCGCCCCGCCGCCGCGCGCAGTCGGACGTCCGCGCGGCGCTCGGCGTGGGCGTCGCCCTCCGCCTTCGCGCGCTCGAGCTCCCGCTCCGCACGCTGGACGTCGATCTCGTCCGACAGCTCGGCGATCTCGGCCAGCAGGGACAGCTTGTTGTCGGCGAACGAGATGAAACCGCCGTGCACCGCGGCGACGACCGTCCCACCGTCACTCGTACGAATGGTCACCGGGCCCGACTCCAGCACACCGAGCAGCGGCTGGTGACCGGGCATGACGCCGATGTCGCCGGACGTGGTGCGCGCGACGACCAGGGTGGCCTCGCCGGACCAGACCTCTCGGTCGGCCGCGACCAGCGCGACGTGCAGATCAGCAGCCAAGGTGGCTCCTCGGGTCACCACCCGGCGGGAGAGCCGGGTGTTGGTTACAAGTCTAAGGGGCGTGACGGAGGGGGCGGGACGCGCCCGCCCCCTCCGGTGTGAGCCGTGGGGCCCACCACGAGCGCGAGGCTCAGGAGACGCCGAGCTCCTTGGCGTTCTTCTTCAGGTCCTCGATGCCACCGCACATGAAGAACGCCTGCTCCGGGAAGTGGTCGTACTCGCCGTCGCAGATCGCGTTGAACGCGGTGATCGACTCGTCCAGCGGCACGTCGGAGCCGTCCACGCCGGTGAACTGCTTGGCGACGTGGGTGTTCTGGGACAGGAAGCGCTCCACGCGGCGGGCACGCTGGACGACCAGCTTGTCCTCCTCGCCGAGCTCGTCGATACCGAGGATCGCGATGATGTCCTGCAGGTCCTTGTACTTCTGCAGGATGTTCTTCACGCGCATCGCGGCCTGGTAGTGGTCCGCCGCGATGTACCGCGGGTCGAGGATGCGGGACGTCGAGTCCAGCGGGTCCACGGCCGGGTAGATGCCCTTCTCGGAGATCGGACGGGAGAGCACCGTCGTCGCGTCGAGGTGGGCGAAGGTGGTGGCCGGGGCCGGGTCGGTCAGGTCGTCCGCGGGGACGTAGATCGCCTGCATCGAGGTGATCGAGTGACCGCGGGTCGAGGTGATGCGCTCCTGGAGGAGACCCATCTCGTCGGCCAGGTTCGGCTGGTAGCCCACCGCGGAGGGCATGCGGCCGAGCAGGGTCGACACCTCGGAGCCCGCCTGGGTGAAGCGGAAGATGTTGTCGATGAAGAACAGCACGTCCTGCTTCTGGACGTCGCGGAAGTACTCGGCCATGGTCAGGCCGGCCAGCGCGACGCGCAGACGGGTGCCCGGCGGCTCGTCCATCTGACCGAAGACCAGCGCGGTCTTGTCGATGACGCCGGACTCGCTCATCTCGTCGATGAGGTCGTTGCCCTCACGGGTGCGCTCACCGACACCGGCGAACACGGAGACACCGTCGTGGTTGTTGGCGACGCGGTAGATCATCTCCTGGATGAGCACCGTCTTGCCGACGCCGGCGCCGCCGAACAGACCGATCTTGCCGCCCTTGACGTACGGGGTCAGCAGGTCGATGACCTTGACGCCGGTCTCGAACATCTCGGTCTTCGACTCGAGCTCGTCGAAGTTCGGGGCCTTGCGGTGGATCGGCCAGCGCTCACCCGTGTACTGCTCGTCGACGTTCAGCACCTCACCGAGGGTGTTGAACACCTTGCCCTTGGTGAAGTCGCCGACGGGGACGGAGATGGCCGAGCCCGTGTCGGTCACCGGGGCCTGGCGGACCAGGCCGTCGGTGGGCTGCATCGAGATGGTGCGGACCAGGCCGTCACCCAGGTGCTGGGCGACTTCCAGGGTCAGGGTCTTGAGCTGACCCTCCTGGGCCGGGTCGGCGACCTCGACGTGCAGCGCGTTGTAGATGTCCGGCATCGCGTCGACGGGGAACTCCACGTCGACGACCGGGCCGATGACGCGCGCGACGCGGCCGGTGGCCACGCCCGACGCAGCGGTCGGCTCAACAGTGGTGGTCATTAGTTGTCACTCCCCGCGGTCGCGTCGGCCAGGGCACTGGCGCCACCGACGATCTCGCTGATTTCCTGGGTGATTTCGGCCTGGCGGGCCGCGTTGGCAAGACGGGAGAGCGTGTTGATCAGCTCACCCGCGTTGTCGGTGGCCGACTTCATCGCGCGCCGCGTGGCGGCGTGCTTGGAGGCGGCCGACTGGAGCAGCGCGTTGTAGATGCGGCTCTCCACGTAGCGGGGCAGCAGGGCGTCGAGGACGTCCTCCGCCGACGGCTCGAAGTCGTACAGCGGAAGGATCTCGTCCTTCGCCTTCGACTCCTGCGCGACCTCTTCGAGGCTCAGCGGCAGCAGCCGGGAGTCGGCCGCCGTCTGCGTCATCATCGAGACGAACTCGGTGTAGACGATGTGGAGTTCGTCCACGCCGCCCTCCGCCGTCTCCTTCTCGATGGCCTCGATCAGCGGCGCCGCGACCTTCTTGGCGTCCGCGTACGAGGGCTCGTCGGTGAAGCCCGAGAACGACTCCGCGACCTTGCGCTCGCGGAAGTTGTAGTGGGCCAGACCGCGGCGGCCGACGATGTACGTGTCGACCTCCCGGCCCTCGCGCTCGAGGCGCTCGGTGAGCCGCTCCGCCGCCTTGATGGCGTTGGAGTTGAAGGCGCCGGCCAGACCGCGGTCGCTCGTGAGGAGCAGGACCGCGGCACGGGTCGGGTTCTCCGCCTCCGTGGTGAGCGGGTGCTTCGTGTTCGACCCGGTCCCGACCGCCGTGACCGCGCGGGTGAGTTCCTGCGCGTACGGCGTGGAGGCCGCCACCTTGCGCTGCGCCTTGACGACGCGCGAGGCGGCGATCATCTCCATCGCCTTGGTGATCTTCTTGGTCGCGGTGACGGATCGGATGCGACGCTTGTAGACCCGGAGCTGGGCTCCCATGAGTCAGGTCCCTTCCTTACGTCACTTGGCGGCGGACGGGGCGTCCTCGCCGAGCAGCCTGCCGTCCGAGGTCTCGAACTGCTTCTTGAACGACGCGATCGCCTCGGCGACGGCCTGCAGGGTGTCGTCGGACATCTTGCCGCCCTCCTTGATGGAGGTCATGAGGCCCTGCTCCTGGCGGTGCAGGTACTCGAGCAGCTCCTTCTCGAAGCGGCTGATGTCGTTGACGGGCACCTCGTCCATCTTGCCGGTGGTGCCGGCCCAGACGGAGACGACCTGGTCCTCGGTGGCCATCGGCTGGTACTGGTCCTGCTTCAGCAGCTCGACCATGCGCTGACCGCGCTCCAGCTGGGACTTCGACGCGGCGTCCAGGTCGGAACCGAAGGCGGCGAACGCCTCCAGCTCGCGGAACTGGGCGAGGTCCACGCGGAGCCGGCCGGAGACCTGCTTCATGGCCTTGTGCTGGGCGGAGCCACCGACGCGGGAGACCGAGATACCGACGTTCAGGGCCGGACGCTGGCCGGCGTTGAACAGGTCGGACTCCAGGAAGCACTGGCCGTCGGTGATGGAGATGACGTTGGTCGGGATGAACGCCGAGACGTCGTTGGCCTTGGTCTCGACGATCGGCAGACCGGTCATCGAACCGGCGCCCATGTCGTCGGAGAGCTTGGCGCAGCGCTCCAGCAGACGGGAGTGCAGGTAGAAGACGTCACCCGGGTAGGCCTCGCGGCCCGGCGGGCGGCGCAGCAGCAGCGACACGGCGCGGTAGGCGTCGGCCTGCTTCGACAGGTCGTCGAAGATGATCAGGACGTGCTTGCCCTCGTACATCCACTGCTGGCCGATGGCCGAGCCGGTGTACGGCGCCAGGTACTTGAAGCCGGCCGGGTCGGACGCCGGGGCGGCCACGATGGTCGTGTACTCCAGCGCGCCGTTCTCCTCCAGCGCGCGGCGGACCGACGCGATGGTGGAGCCCTTCTGGCCGATGGCGACGTAGATGCAGCGGACCTGCTTGTTCGGGTCGCCGGTGCGCCAGTTGTCGCGCTGGTTGATGATCGTGTCGACGGCCAGGGCGGTCTTGCCGGTCTGGCGGTCGCCGATGATCAGCTGGCGCTGACCGCGGCCGATCGGGGTCATGGCGTCGACGGCCTTGTAGCCCGTCTCCATCGGCTCGTGCACCGACTTGCGCTGCATGACCGTGGGGGCCTGCAGTTCGAGGGCGCGGCGGCCCTCGGTCTCGATCTCGCCGAGGCCGTCGATCGGGTTGCCGAGGGGGTCGACCACGCGGCCGAGGTAGCCCTCGCCCACGGCGACCGACAGGACCTCGCCCGTGCGGCTGACCGGCTGGCCCTCCTCGATACCGCTGAACTCACCGAGGACGATGGCACCGATCTCGCGCTCCTCGAGGTTGAGGGCGAGGCCGAGGGTGCCGTCCTCGAACTTCAGCAGTTCGTTGGCCATGGCCGAGGGCAGGCCCTCGACCTTCGCGATGCCGTCGCCGGCAAGGGTGACCGTACCGACCTCCTCGCGCGAGGCCGCGTCCGGCTTGTACGACTGGACGAAGTTCTCCAGTGCGTCCCGGATCTCCTCCGGCCGGATCGTGAGCTCCGCCATCTGAGTTCCCTGCTCTCCTTGTTGGGCCCGAAGTTTCACTTGGGGGGTATTCCACGAGTCGGGGACTCCCCCCAGTAAGAGGTGAATCCTCTGCACGGCCCAACCAGGGCCGTCGTAAGTACGTACTGCTTGCTGTGCTGTTGTCTCGCGCGGGGGGTCAGCTCGCCATGCGGCGGCCGGCCTCCTCCAGACGGTCCGCGATGGAACCGTTGATGACCTCGTCACCGACCTGCACCCGGACGCCTCCGACGACCTCGGGGTCCACGTCGAGATTGAGGTGCATCGGACGGCCGTAGACCTTCGCGAGAGCGGCGCCGAGGCGCTGCTTCTGCGTGTCGCTGAGCGGCACCGCGGAGGTGACCACGGCGACCATCCGGTCCCGCCGGTCGGCGGCGAGCTTGGACAGGGACTCGAGTCCCGTCTCCAGGCTACGTCCCCGCGGCGCGGTCACGAGACGCGTGACCAGACGCTCGGTGCTCGCGTCCGCACGGTTGCCGAGCAGGCTGCGCAGCAGCTCGCCCTTGGCCGAGGTGGAGGCGGAGCGGTTGGTCAGGGCGGCGCGCAGCTCGGTGTTCGAGGAGACGATCCGGCCGAACCGGAACAGCTCGTCCTCGACGTCGTCGAGCCGGCCCGCCTTCTGGGCCGCGGTGAGGTCGGCGGTGTTCGCCAGCTCCTCCAGCGCGTCCACCAGGTCGCGGGACTGCGACCAGCGGGAGCGCACCATGCCGGCCACCAGGTCGACGGCGGGGCCGCTGACCTGGGTGCCGAGGAGGCGCTGGGCGAGTTCGGCCTTGGCCTCGCCGGCCTGCGCCGGGTCGGTGAGGACCCGACGCAGCGACACCTCGCGGTGGAGCAGCGCGGTGACGGCGGCCAGCTCGCCGGCGAGCGTCGCGGCGTCGGCGGACGTGGAGTCCGTCAGCGCGTCGAGACGCTCACGTGCGGCGGCCAGGGCCTCGCGGCTCGCGCCGTGCATCCCACTCATCGGGTTGCCTCAGCCGTCGTCGCCTTGTCGTCCAGCTCGTCCAGGAAGCGGTCGATGACGCGGCTCTGGCGGGCGTGGTCCTCGAGGGACTCGCCGACGAGCTTGCCGGCCAGGTCGGTGGCCAGCTTGCCGACGTCCTGGCGCAGCGCGGACGCGGCGGCCTTGCGGTCGGCCTGGATCTGGGCGTGGCCGGCGGCGATGATCTCCTCACGCTGCCGCTGGCCTTCCGCGCGCATCTCGGCGATGAGCGTGGCGCCCTGCTCCTGCGCCTCCTGGCGCAGGCGCGCGGCCTCGTGACGGGCCTCGGCGAGCTGGGCCTTGTACTGCTCAAGGACGCTCTGGGCCTCGGTCTGCGCGGCCTCGGCCTTCTCGATACCGCCCTCGATGGCCTCGCGACGCTCTTCCAGAACCTTGTTGATGTTCGGGAGCAGCTTCTTGGCGAGGAAGCCGAAGACGATGACGAAAGCGATGAGGCCGATGACGACTTCCGGCCACGGCGGGATGAGGGGGTTCTCCTTCTCACCCTCAGCCGCCAGAAGTACCAGGGCGGAGTTCACATCAGTGCCTTTCGTCGAAAGGGTCGGTCGTCAGCTCGTCTTAGTAGACGAACGGCATGACGAGACCGATGAGGGCGAGCGCCTCACAGAACGCGAAGCCCAGGATCTGGTTGGCGCGGATCAGACCGGCCGCCTCGGGCTGGCGGGCGAGGGCCTGGGTGCCGTTACCGAAGATGATGCCGACGCCGACGCCGGGGCCGATGGCCGCCAGGCCGTAACCGACGGAGCTGAGCGAACCTTCGACGGCAGCAAGGGTCTGGGACATGCCAGTTCTTCCTTCTCTTTACGGACCGGTGGGGGTTGGCCACCGGACGACTCGGGGGTGTGAGGCGGGACGTGCTCAGTGGTGCTCGGCGAGCGCGCCCTGGATGTAGGTGCAGGTCAGCAGGACGAACACGTACGCCTGCACGGCCTGGATGAAGAGCTCGAAGGCCGTCATGATGATCGTCATCACGAACGAGACGCCCGCGTAGGCGATGCCGATGCCGTTCAGCAGGTACCAGCTGGCGATCGTGAAGAGCAGCAGCAGGGTGTGGCCCGCGAACATGTTGGCGAAGAGCCGCACGGCGTGGGTGAAGGGGCGGACCAGCAGGTTCGAGAAGAACTCGATGGTCATCGACAGCGGCAGCACCGCACCGAGGGACTTGTCGTACCCGGTGACGTTCTTGAAGAAGCCGACGAAGCCGTGCCGCTTGAAGGTCAGCGACACCCACAGCACGTAGACGACCAGGGCCAGGACCATCGGGTAGGCGATGATCGAGGTCACCGGGAACTGGGCGACCGGGATGATCGACCAGAGGTTCATCATCCAGACGAAGAAGAACAGCGTGACGATCAGGGGGACGTACTTCTCGCCCTCCTTCTTGCCGATCGTCTCGTAGACGACGCCGCGGCGGATGAAGTCGTAGCCGGCCTCGGCGACCATCTGGAGCTTGCCCGGGACGACCTTCGGCTTGTTGAAGGCGGCCCAGAAGAAGCCCACGATGATGATCGAGCCGAGCAGGGCCAGCAGCATCGGCTTGTTGAAGTACATGCCGTTGCCGTCTGCGTTGCCCCAGAGCGGCTCGAAGAGGAACGAGTGCAGGCCGGGAGCCGGGAAGCCACAACCGTCGAAGATGTGGCAGTCGGTCTCGAAGGCGAGCACCTGCGTCGGGTCAGCACTCACCGCGGGCTCCTTCATCGTGGCGCATGGGTACGGCAACCTCGTTGTGTCGGCGCGGCGCGGGGCCGCAGTTCGGCACGGGACTGGTGTTACGGATGTGGGGGCGGCTGTGGGGCATCTCGCCTCGCGAATGAGCAGGCGTCAGCTCGGATGCCCGCGCCCGCGATGCCGCAGTTGGCACCGGACGATAGCAGGACTTCACATGCCTCTTTATCCCGGCCCTACCCCTCACGACGAGTGGCCCGTCTTCTCGGGCTTGTCGCTCGAGGAATCGGGCTCGACGTAGAGGATCTTGGCCTTCATGTGGGCCCGCGTCTGGGCGGCGATCCACGTGAGTGTGACGACGACCAAAGTGATCGCGAACGACCGGGGGTTGAACAGCGTCGTGTTCTTGAACGCGGCGAGGAAGACGAACAGCAGCAGGATCTGTGCCGCGTAGAGCATCAGGCCCATCGCCTGGAAAAGGTGCGGAAGTGACTTCGCCGTGCGCTGGAGGACATAGAGCCCGATCCCCATGAAGAGCATCGCCACCAAGGTCGCGACGACGGCTCCGACCGCGCCCTTGCCGCCGGCGGCCACGGCGCTGACGACGGCGGCTACTGCGCCGACGGCAGCCGTGGGCACGGCAGCCTGAAGCAAGGTCCGGACGTCATTGGACGGCATGGCGGCAACTCCGCTTTTTCACAGGGGGCAGGGTGTCGTCATGGACGAGCGTAGTCCCGGGCCGAACGGAGTCCTCACGCCCAAGAGACCGTCGCACTACGGTCCTTAGGCTCTACCCGGGAGTTCTCGTGAACCGTATCACAAACTATTTGATGAGGTCTTTACCTGTGGGTGTGCTTGCTGTCACACATGAGAGTGACAGTGCGCGTCTGTGCAATCACTGCACCCGCTTGTCTGGTAATGGGGCGATTCGCTCCACCACGAGTTGGCAATGCTCTAGTCAGATTCTTACCTTGTGCGCGAACGGGGTCCGACGGCGGTGGCCCCGTTGACGCCCGAGACGCCGGCGGCGACCGGCACCCGTTCCTCCTCGGCGGCCTCGTCCTCGGCGACGGCGGTCTCCCCGGCCGGCACGGCACTCCGGTGGCGCCGGTAGCGGGGCGGCACGAACCGCTCGGCCCAGCGCGGGGCGCGCGGCGTGAAGCGCGGCAGCAGGAGCAGCACCAGCCCGATCGCGCTGAGGAAGACCACGCCCAGCACGATCCACATGGACGCGGCGTTCACGGAGTAGGCGAGCGCCCCGAAGGCGATCAGCGCCGAGAAGAAGTACATGATCAGCACCGCGCGGCTGTGCGAGTGCCCGATCTCCAGCAGCCGGTGGTGCAGGTGGCCGCGGTCCGCGGCGAACGGCGACTGGCCGCGCCAGGTGCGGCGCACGATCGCCAGGATCAGGTCGGCGGCCGGGATGGCGATGATGGTCAGCGGCATCAGCAGCGGGATGTAGACGGGCACCATCTGGTGCACCGCGTTGCGCTCGGACCCGGAGAAGAGCTTCATCACGTCGGGGTCCACCTGGCCCGTGACGGAGATCGCGCCGGCCGCGAGGACCAGCCCGATCAGCATCGAGCCCGAGTCGCCCATGAAGATCCGCGCGGGATGCATGTTGTGCGGCAGGAAGCCCAGGCACATGCCCATCAGGATGGCCGCGAACAGCGAGGCGGGCGCCGCGGCCTCGATGCCGTACGAGTACCAGATCCGGTACGCGTACATGAAGAACGCCGCCGCCGCGATGCAGACCATGCCGGCCGCGAGGCCGTCGAGGCCGTCCACGAAGTTGACCGCGTTGATGGTGATGACGACCAGCGCCACCGTCAGCAGGGTGCCCTGCCACTGGGTGAGCGCCACCGTGCCGACGCCCGGCAGCGGGATCCACAGGATGGTCAGACCCTGCACCACCATCACGCCGGCGGCGATCATCTGCCCGCCCAGCTTGATCAGGGCGTCGATCTCGAACTTGTCGTCCAGGACGCCGATCAGCCAGATCAGGGCGGCGCCCGAGAGCAGGGCGCGCGGCTCGTTGGACTTCTCGAAGACCTCGCTCAGGTTGGTGAGGTGGTCCGCGACCAGCAGGCCCGCGCACAGCCCGAAGAACATGGCGATCCCGCCGAGCCGCGGAGTGGGTTCCCGGTGCACGTCACGTGCCCGGATCTCCGGCATCGCCCCCGCCACGATCGCGAATTTCCGTACCGGCCCTGTCAGCAGATACGTCACCGCGGCCGTGATGCAGAGCGTCAGCAGGTATTCACGCACGGGCTTCCCCACAGGTCTCGCTGGCCATCCTCAGCCCCACACCCTAGCGATGCACGCATACGGTTGAGGACTTCCGGGTATCGACGATGGTTGCACGAGTGGCTGTGCGCGTGTGCGCGCCCGCCCCGCCTCAGTCCGGATACGGCGGGAATTCCGTGACCAGGGCCCGCACGTCGTCCCGGGCGGAGACCGGGTCGGCGTCCCCGCGCAGCACCCCCGCGAGCAGCGTGGCGACCGCCCGCATCTCCCGCTCCCCCATGCCCTGCGTGGTGACGGCGGCCGTGCCCAGGCGCAGCCCGCGGTCGTCCGCGTGCGGCAGCGCACAGCAGTCCAGCACGATCCCGGCCGCCGCGAGCCGGCTCCGCGCGGTCCTGCCGTCGACGCCCAGCGGGGCCGGGTCGGCCGTGATCAGGTGGGTGTCGGTGCCGCCGGTCGTGACGGCCAGGCCCTCGGCGGCCAGGTGGGCGGCGAGGACCCGGGCGTTGGCGACCACCTGGTGCGCGTAGGCCGCGAAGGCCCCGGTGGCCGCCTCCCCGAAGGCGACGGCCTTGGCGGCGATGGTGTGCATCTGGGCCCCGCCCTGGGTGAAGGGGAACACCGCCCGGTCCACCCGCTCGGCCAGCTCGCTCCCGCACAGCACCATGCCGCCGCGCGGCCCGCGCAGCACCTTGTGCGTGGTGGCGCACACGATGTCGGCGTACGGCACCGGACTGGGCGCCGCTCCCCCGGCGACCAGCCCGATCGGATGGGCCGCGTCCGCGATGAGGTAGGCGCCCACCTCGTCGGCGACCTCGCGGAAGAAGGCGTAGTCGACGTGGCGGGGGTAGGCGATCGAGCCGCACACGATCGCCTTGGGCCGGCGTGCGCGGGCCAGGGCGCGCACCTGGTCGTGGTCGACGAGCCCGGTCTCCGCGTCCACCCCGTAGCCGACGAAGTCGAACCAGCGGCCGGAGAAGTTGGCGGGCGAGCCGTGGGTGAGGTGGCCGCCGTGGGGCAGGCCGAGGGCCAGGACGGTGTCGCCGGGGCGCAGCAGGGCGGCGTAGGCGGCCAGCACGGCGGAGGAGCCGGAGTGGGGCTGCACGTTGGCGTGCTCGGCGCCGAAGAGGTCCCGGGCGCGGTCCACGGCCAGCCGCTCGGCGACGTCCGCGATCTCGCAGCCGCCGTGGTGCCGGGCGCCCGGGTAGCCCTCGGCGTATTTGTTGGCCAGCGGGGAGCCGAGAGCGGCCAGCACGGCGGGGGACGTGAAGTTCTCGGCGGCGATCAGCTGGAGGGTCGTCGACTGCCGGCGGCGCTCGGCGTACAGGACCTCGGCCAGCTCCGGATCCTGGCGGCCCAGGGCCCCGAGCAGGCCGAGGTCGCCGTCCTCGGCCGTGGGGACGTCGTGGGTAACCGACATGGTGCGCTCCGGGCGTGCGTCGACGGTGACGTACGACCAATGTAGGCCCGGGGCGCGAAAGCCGCCCGGCGTCGGCCGCGCCCGCGCCGCGGCCCCCGTCGGCGCCGTGACCACCGGGGCGCCGCCCCCGCCGCGCCCCGCGTCCGGCCCCGCCTCGTCATGCCCGGGTGGGAACCCCGGTCAGCGCCGTCACCACCGGGTCCAGGGCCTGGTGTATCTCGTCCCCCACGGACCGGAAGAACGGCAGCGGCGCCCCGTAGGGGTCGTAGACCTCGTCCGCCTCCGCCGTGGGCGCCAGCAGCCAGCCGCGCAGTGCGGCGGCCGCGCGGACCAGGGCGCGCGCCCGGGTGACCACGCCCTCGTCCAGCGACGGGAGCGTCGCCGGGTCGATGGCGTTGACCAGGCGGGTGAACTCCTTGAGGGTGAAGGTCCGCAGTCCGGCCGAGTGGCCCATCGAGATGACCTGCGCCCGGTGGTCCCGCGTCGCGGTGAGCACCAGGTCGGCGCGGATCACGTGCTCGTCGAGCAGCTCGCGCCCGGTGAAGCCGGCCGCGTCGGCGCCGAAGTCCGCGAGGACCGTCTCGGCGTTCGCCTCCATCGGTGCGCCCTCGTGGCCCCAGGTGCCCGCGCTCTCCACGATGAGCCCGCCGCCCAGCACGCCGAGCCGCTCCGTCACGAAATGCCGGGTCAGCCGCTCGGTGATGGGCGAGCGGCAGACGTTGCCGGTGCTGACGTGGAGGATGCGGAAGCTGTCGCGCGGAAGCCCGACGAACGTCGTCGTGATCTCCGCGGCACGTTCCCCGTTGCCTATGCCACGCCCCGTCCCAGGGGCCGTCAATTCGCCACCTCGAGATCGGGTACCACCTTGCGCAGCTCCTCGGCGGAGAGCGCGCCCGCACGCAGCAGCACCGGCACCTCCCGGGTGACGTCGACGATGGACGACGGGACGATGCCGGGGGTGGGGCCGCCGTCGAGGTAGACGGAGACGGAGTCGCCGAGCATCTGCTGGGCGGCGTCGCAGTCCTCGGGCGCCGGGTGTCCGGTGAGGTTGGCGGAGGAGACGGCCATCGGGCCGAACTCGGTGAGCAGCTCGATGGCCACGGGGTGCAGCGGCATCCGCACGGCGACCGTCCCCCGGGTCTCGCCGAGGTCCCACTGCAGCGACGGCTGGTGCTTGGCGACCAGCGTCAGCGCGCCCGGCCAGAAGGCGTCGACCAGCTCCCAGGCCATCTCGGAGAAGTCGGTGACGAGGCCGTGCAGGGTGTTCGGGGAGCCGATGAGGACGGGCGAGGGCATGTTCCGGCCCCGGCCCTTGGCCTCCAGCAGGTCGCCGACGGCCTCCGGCGCGAAGGCGTCCGCGCCGATGCCGTACACCGTGTCGGTGGGCAGCACCACCAGCTCGCCACGGCGGACGGCGGACGCGGCCTCGCGCAGACCGGTCACTCGGTCGGTCGCGTCGTTGGTGTCGTATCGCCGTGCCATTTAGCTGGCCTCCTCGTACACGTGCTGCGGGATCGAAGTCGGGGCGGTGCTCACGGCAGTGCCTTGCGGGCGGTCGCGAACCGCGGGCGGTTGTTCAGGTCGGGGTGGTCGGCCGCGTCGGCCCAGCCCCGCTCCTCGGTGAAGATCCACGGCACCTGCCCGCCCTGGGTGTCGGCGTGCTCGACGACGACCACGCCGCCGGGGCGCAGCAGACGGTGCGCGGTGCGTTCCAGGCCGCGGATCAGGTCGAGGCCGTCCTCGCCGGAGAACAGGGCCATCTGCGGATCGTGGTCGCGGGCCTCGGGGGCGACGTACTCCCACTCGGTGAGCGGGATGTACGGCGGGTTGGAGACGACCAGGTCGACCTGGCCGTCGAGGTCCGGGAAGGCCGCCAGGGCGTCTCCCTGGCGCAGTTCGACCCTGGACCCCTCCATGTTCTTGCGCGTCCACACCAGGGCGTCCTCGGACAGCTCCACGGCGTACACGCGCGAGCGGGGCACCTCCTGGGCGAGCGCGAGCGCGATGGCGCCGGAGCCGGTGCACAGGTCGACGATGCAGGGCTCGACGACGTCCATGGCGCGTACCGCGTCTATGGCCCAGCCGACGACCGACTCGGTCTCGGGGCGGGGCACGAAGACGCCGGGGCCGACCTGGAGCTCCAGGTAGCGGAAGTAGGCGCGGCCGGTGATGTGCTGGAGCGGCTCGCGCGCCTCGCGGCGGGCGACGACCTCCCAGTACCGGGCGTCGAACTCCGCGTCCGGCACGGTGTGCAGCTCGCCCCGCTTGACGCCGTGCAGGTGCGCGGCGAGTTCCTCCGCGTCGGTGCGCGGCGAGGGCACGCCGGCGTCGGCCAGCCGCTGGGTGGCCTGGGCCACCTCCATGAGCAGCAGGTTCACGCTGGTCCTCCGGGGCTGAGCTGTTGTCCGGTGCGGGTGGTGCGGCGGAGCCTAGGCGGCGGCGAGCTTGGCGGCCGAGTCGGCGTCGACGCAGGCCTGGATCACCGAGTCGAGGTCGCCGTCCAGGACCTGGTCCAGGTTGTACGCCTTGAAGCCGACGCGGTGGTCCGAGATGCGGTTCTCCGGGAAGTTGTACGTGCGGATCTTCTCGGAGCGGTCCACGGTGCGGACCTGGCTGCGCCGGGCGTCGGCGGCCTCCTTCTCCGCCTCCTCCTGCGCGGCCGCGAGCAGCCTGGAGCGCAGGATACGCATCGCCTGCTCCTTGTTCTGGAGCTGGCTCTTCTCGTTCTGGCAGGAGGCGACGACGCCGGTCGGGAGGTGCGTGATGCGCACGGCGGAGTCGGTGGTGTTGACGGACTGGCCGCCGGGCCCGGAGGAGCGGTAGACGTCGATGCGCAGGTCGTTGGGGTTGATCTCGACGTCGATCTCCTCGGCCTCGGGCGTGACGAGCACGCCGGCCGCGGAGGTGTGGATCCGGCCCTGTGACTCGGTGGCCGGCACCCGCTGCACGCGGTGCACGCCGCCCTCGTACTTGAGCCGCGCCCAGACGCCCTGGCCGGGCTCCGTGGCGCCCTGGCCGCCCTTGGTCTTCACGGCGACCTGGACGTCCTTGTAGCCGCCCAGCTCGGACTCGGTGGAGTCGATGACCTCGGTCTTCCAGCCGACCCGCTCGGCGTAGCGCAGGTACATGCGCAGCAGGTCGCCGGCGAAGAGGGCGGACTCGTCGCCGCCGGCGCCGGCCTTGATCTCCAGGATGACGTCCTTGTCGTCGCTGGGGTCGCGGGGGACGAGCAGGAGGCGGAGCTTCTCGGTGAGCTCCTCGCGCTGCTTGTCCAGCTCCTTGACCTCGGCGGCGAAGTCGGGGTCGTCGGCCGCCAGCTCGCGGGCCGTCTCGATGTCCTCGCCCGTCTGCTTCCAGGAGCGGAACGTGGCGACGATCGGGGTCAGCTCGGCGTAACGCTTGTTCAGCTTGCGGGCGTTGGCCTGGTCGGCGTGGACCGACGGGTCGGCGAGCTTCGTCTCCAGGTCGGCGTGCTCGGCGACGAGTTCCTCGACGGCCTCGAACATCTTGGGCTCCTGCACTGCGGGGGAAGGGGAAGGCGGGCGACCAAAAACGCCGGTCCCGGCGCTCCCCCGGGCGGGGGATGCGGCCGTGGACCGGCGGTTGGGGGCTCGCTACTTCTTGGAGCCGGCGGAAGCCTTGCCGAAGCGGGCCTCGAAGCGGGCCACGCGGCCACCGGTGTCGAGGATCTTCTGCTTGCCCGTGTAGAACGGGTGGCACTCGGAGCAGACCTCGGCCCGGACGGTGCCGGACTCGATGGTGCTGCGGGTGGTGAACGACGCGCCGCAGGTGCAGCTGACCTGCGTCTCGACGTACTCGGGGTGGATGTCGCGCTTCAAGGTGTCTCCTAGGTTCGGGAGGGCACCGGGTCGCCGCCGCGGGGTGCGGGAGCGTGAACCGGGGCCGACGTACCAGTCTGCCAGCACTGGCGTCACTCCCCAAAACCGGGGGCGGCCGTCATCTATTCCGGGGCGCTCACGAGGCGTTCACGACGCCCTTGGCCCCGCCGGCCGCGGTGCCCTCGGTGGCGCTCGCGGGGATCGGGCGGTCGTTCTTCAGGGCCGTCCAGACCTGCTGGGCCTTGTCCTTCTGCATCAGGACGCGGTTGGCGTCGGCGGGGTCGTAGATCACCGGCATGGTCACCATGTGCATGCCGTCCGGCTCGATGCCCTTGAGGCCGCTCGCGAAGGACATCAGCGAGTTGACCGAGCCCAGGTCGGAGTCGGTGGTCACGGTCTTGGTGGCGGTGTCGGCGAGGTCGTACAGCCTCTTCGGGTTGCCGAGCACGCCGATGTCCTTGACCTGCTGGACCAGGGCCTTCACGAAGGCCTGCTGGAGCTGGATGCGGCCGAGGTCGGAGCCGTCGCCGACGCCGTGCCGGGTGCGGACCAGCCCGAGCGACTGCTCGCCGTCGAGGGTGTGGGTCCCGGCGGTGAGGTTCAGGTGGCTGTCGGGGTCCTTGATGTTCTCGGTGGTGGTGATCTTCACGCCGCCGAGGTCGTCGATGAGGTTCTGGAAGCCGCTGAAGTCGACCTCCAGGTAGTGGTCCATGCGCAGGCCGCTGATCGACTCCACGGTCTTCACGGCGCAGGCGGCGCCGCCGGTGGAGTAGGCGGAGTTGAACATCACGTCGTCGGCGGCGGGCTGCTCGCCGCCCTCGCTGCCGGTGCAGGCGGGACGGTGGATGAGGGTGTCGCGCGGGATGGAGACCACGCTGGCCTTCTTGTGCCCCTTGTAGACGTGCACGATCATCGCGGTGTCCGACCGGGCGGTGCCGTCGTCGGTGCCGCCGCCGAGCTTGTCGTTGCCGCCGGCGCGGGTGTCCGAGCCGAGCACCAGGATGTTCTCGGAGCCGTTGTCGGCCTTCTCCGGCCGGTCGGCGCCGAGCGCCTGGTCGATGTCGACGCTGGTGAGGTTGCCGTTCAGCTTGAAGTACAGGACGCCGGCACCGGTGCCGCCCAGCACCACGACGCCCGCGGCGCTCCAGGCGGCGACGAGCAGGGCCTTGCGCCGCTTCGCCCTGGGCTTGCGGCGGCGGCCCTTGCCCCGGCGGCCGGGTCCTGTGCTGCGGGACTCCCCGGTGCCGGGTATCGCGGGGTCCGGCGTGCTCTCGGCTGACATGGGCTCCTCGGTGTTCGTCCGGTCGGTCTACCCCCTGCGCTCGGGGTCGGGGTCGGTCGGCTCCGGCGGCTTTCCACCGGTACCTCACCTATCGTCCCCCCGTAGCTGGGACGGGGGAACTCGGGACAGGGTTGCACAACGTTCTGTGGTCGCCGGGTGGGGTGATCGTCACTCAACGTGTCCGAATCGGCCGGGTCCGCCTCGCTGACCTGGGGATCCACGGACACCGCTCCGGGGACGCCCGTCCCGCCCCGGCTTTGGAGCGTGTGGCGAAGGTCGCAACGCGGAAGGGGCCGCCCCCGTGGTGGGAGCGGCCCCTGACGGCCGTGGAGGCCTCGCCGGGATCAGCCGAGGAGGTTGAACGCTCCCCAGCCGCCGCCGACCTTGACGCGCGCCTTGAAGGCCGCCGAGCCGGTGGAGCCGGTGCCCTTGTACAGCCACAGCACCCCGGAGGTGTCCCGGGCCAGCAGGTCGGGCCTGCCGTCGCCGGTGACGTCACCGGCGGTGGCGAGGGCGTTGTACGCCGACCAGCCGCCGCCGACCCGGACGCGGGCGCCGAGGGCCGTCGCGGCCTTGCCAGTGCCGGGGTACATCCACAGGACGCCGGAACCGTCCCGCGCGAGCAGGTCGGACCTGCCGTCGCGGTTGTAGTCGCCCTTGCCCGTGATGGTGTACGCCGACCAGCCGCCGCCGATGCGGGCGCGGGTGCCGAAGAGGCCGTTGCCCTTGCCGGGGTAGAGCCACAGGACGCCGGACTTGTCCTTCGCCACCAGGTCGGGCAGGGCGTCGCCGGAGAGGTCGCCGGGGACGCGGAGGTCCGCCATCGCGTTCCAGCCGCCGCCGACGCGGACCGACTCGTAGCGGTCGTCGCCGTTGAACGCGAAGTCGTACAGCACACCGTCCGGGGTCCGGTACAGGTAGTCCTGGTAGGAATCGCGGTTCAGGTCGGCCTGGCGCACCAGGCTCAGCCCGCTCCAGTCGCCGAGCGAGATCCGGCCGGCCAGGTAGGGCGCCCGGTCGCCGCGCGAGTAGTACTCGTAGGCCTCGCCGCCCGGGGTGCGGACGAAGAGGTCGGCGAGACCGTCGAAGTCGAGGTCGCTGTCGTCGACGCGGGCGTTGATCTCGCCGACGTAGGAGCGGGTCTTGGCGTAGACGGCGTAGGCGCCGGACGCGACGCAGTCCTTGACGCCCCAGGACACGACGCCCGCGATCCGCCCGTTGACCACGAGGGGGCCGCCGGAGTCTCCGTTGCACGGCGAGACCGTGCCCGCGTTCTGGCCGGAGGCGGCGTCCCCGGCACAGGCCATCTGGCCCGGCACGAAGTCGGCGCCCCAGTACCCGGAGCAGGCGCTGTCCGGGCGCATCGGCACGGTCGCCTTCTTCAGCGTCGGCGAGATCTCCTGGCGGGCGGAGTCGGTGCGCCCCCAGCCGTAGACCGTCGCCGGGGTGCCGTTCGCGTACGAGGCGTTGTCACCGCTCGACGTGGGCTGGAGCGTCTTGTACGGCAGCGCCTCGGTCAGCGTGAGGACCGCGAGGTCACCGCCCGAGGTGGTGCTCGGCCGGTACGTCGGGTTGACCCACTGGCGGTACACGCCGGCGAGCCGGCCGCCGTGCAGGTCGTCGCCCTCCGGCAGCTGAGCGGTGCCGCCGACGACGACTCCGTTCTCCGACCAGTCCAGGCCGTACACGCAGTGCGCGGCCGTGAGGACCTTCTTGGGGGCCACCAGGGTGCCGCCGCAGAAGTAGCCCTCGTCGTCGGCGGTGCTGGAGGTGCCCTTGCCGTCCCAGTAGTGCAGCTGCACCATCCACGGCGCCTCGGTGATCGTGGCGTTCTTACCGCCGATGATCTTCGGGTCGACGCGGCCGGACGGCGCCTGGACCTCCGGGGTGGCCCCGGGCGCGGCGGTGTTGTCCGCGAGGGCGGCTCCGGAGCCCTGGATCCGGCGGAGCAGCTCGGCGTCCGAGGCGGTGGGCCGCTCGGTCGGGGCGGGCTGCGGGGGTGCCGGCGTGGCGCCGGCGGCCTGCGCGGGAACGGTCGAGAGGACCGCGCCCGACAGGGCGAGTGCGGCCGCGGCCGCGGGAAGAGCCAGACGGCGTCTTCGAGGGGTTGAGGTCACTCAGGTCTCCTGTCGCTGTGAATGCAGGCAGGAGAGAAGCCACCGGCGGGCGCAGGCGCGTCGAGGCAGCACTGATCACCCTGTGGGCGTATCCGAAAACACGTTCCCCCCCACTGCAGTGCGCTGATCCTACAAGCCGGAAGTCCCGCTCCATCACCCGAGTGACGGAGCGGGACTTCCGGGATGTGCAGACGGCCGGCGCCGACTCAGTCGCCGTTGCCCGGCGTCGGGGTCGTCTTCTGGATCTGCATCAGGAACTCGACGTTCGACTTGGTCTGCTTCATCTTGTCCAGGAGCAGTTCGATCGCCTGCTGCTGGTCGAGGGCGTGCAGCACCCGGCGGAGCTTCCAGGTGACGGCCAGCTCCTCGTTGCCCAGCAGGATCTCCTCCTTGCGGGTGCCGGACGCGTCGACGTCCACCGCCGGGAAGATGCGCTTGTCGGCGAGCTTGCGGTCGAGCTTCAGCTCGGCGTTGCCGGTGCCCTTGAACTCCTCGAAGATGACCTCGTCCATGCGGGACCCGGTGTCCACCAGGGCGGTGGCGAGGATGGTCAGCGAGCCGCCGTCCTCGATGTTGCGGGCCGCACCGAAGAAGCGCTTCGGCGGGTACAGGGCGGTCGAGTCGACACCACCGGACAGGATGCGGCCGGAGGCCGGGGCGGCGAGGTTGTACGCACGGCCCAGACGGGTGATCGAGTCGAGCAGCACGACCACGTCGTGACCCAGCTCCACCAGGCGCTTGGCGCGCTCGATGGCCAGCTCCGCGACCGTCGTGTGGTCCTCGGCCGGGCGGTCGAAGGTCGAGGAGATGACCTCGCCCTTCACCGACCGCTGCATGTCGGTGACCTCTTCCGGACGCTCGTCGACGAGGACGACCATCAGGTGGCACTCGGGGTTGTTGTGCGTGATCGCGTTGGCGATCGCCTGCATGATCATGGTCTTGCCGGTCTTCGGCGGGGCCACGATCAGACCGCGCTGGCCCTTACCGATGGGCGCGACGAGGTCGATGATGCGGGTGGTGAGGACCCCGGGGTCCGTCTCAAGGCGCAGGCGGTCCTGCGGGTACAGCGGCGTCAGCTTGTTGAACTCCGGGCGTCCGCGGCCGTGTTCGGGGGCCATGCCGTTGACCGAGTCCAGGCGGACCAGCGCGTTGAACTTCTCGCGGCGCTCGCCCTCCTTGGGCTGGCGCACGGCACCGGTGAGGTGATCGCCCTTGCGCAGGCCGTTCTTGCGGACCTGGGCGAGGGAGACGTACACGTCGTTGGGGCCGGGCAGGTAGCCGGAGGTCCGGATGAACGCGTAGTTGTCGAGGATGTCGAGGATGCCTGCGACCGGGATGAGGACGTCGTCCTCGTTGATCTGCGGCTCGGAGGCGATCTCGTCGCGCCCGCGACGGCCCCGGCGGTCCCGGTAGCGGCCGCGGCGTCCGCGCCGGCCGCCCTCGAAATCGTCGTCGTCGTGCTGCTGACGGTCCTGGCGGCCCCCGCCCTGCTGCTGGCGCTGCTGGCCGCCGCCCTGGCCCTGCTGCTCGTCGCCCTTGCCGCGGCGGTCGCGGCCGCCCCGGTCACCACGGTCACCGCGATCGCCCCGGTCACCACGGTCACGACGGTCGCGGCGACGGCCCTCGCCGCCGTCGGCGTCGGAGCGGGCGTCGCCCTGGCCCTGCGGCTGCTGCTGCGCCGAGGCGTCGGCCTTCGGCTCGCGGGTCTCGGCGGCGGTGTCGCCGGCCGGGCTGCCCGCGTCGGCGGTGGCGCGGCGACGACGGCGCTCGGAGGGGGCGTCGTCGCCGGCCTGCTCGGCGGCGGAGGAGACCTTCGACGGCTGGCCGGGGATGTCGATCTGCTGCTGGTCGGCGGTCGCCTTCTCCGCCTTCTTCTCGGCCTTGCCGGCCTTCTCCGCCTTCTCGGCGGGGGCCTCGTCGCCCGTCCGGGCCCGGGAGGTGCTGCGGCGCTTCGGCTTGGTCTCGCCGGCGGTGTCCGCGGCGGCGGGCGCGGCCTTGGCGGAGGATCCCCCCGCGGCCTGCGCCTCCTTGATGACCTCGATCAGCTGGCTCTTGCGCATACGCGCGGTGCCCCTGATGCCGAGGCCGGATGCGACCTGCTGCAGCTCGGCCAGCACCATGCCCTCGAGGCCGGTACCGCGGCGCCGCCGGGAGCCGGCACCGGTGGCAGGCGCGGAGGCGTCCGTGGCGGGCGCGGCAGCGGTCTCCTCGACACGTGCGCCCATCAGATCGGTGGTGTCGCTCACGAAGGGTCCTTCCCTGGAGCGGACGTCGGCCTGTCTGGCTCGGCGACCGGTTGTGCTGTCCGGCTTCGGTTCTTGCTGTGCGAACCGTGCCGGGGCGGTGGTCCGCCTGAACGGCGGAAGAGATATCTGGTGATGGCGCGCCCCCTGGCCGCGGCACCCAGTGTCTGGGACATGCGGCGTGGTCGCACCGGTTCCGAAGCGTGCCCGGCGGGCCGCTCAGTGTCCGTGTCGGCCGTACTGATCACGTACGACATCCACCACACAGTGCGGCTTGGGGGGCTCCCGGAAGAATGTCTGTCCCGGACGGGGACACGAGGCACCTCGCCATGGTGGGGTCGGGTGCAGACTTGAGATTAACACTACCGGATCCAACAAACATTCCCCCTCTCGAAATCCGGCAACCCCGCGCGTCTAAATGTCACTGGGGGTCGCCAGAGGCAGCACGCTCGCGCCCTGCTGGTCCAGGCTCAGCCGGTTGGCCGCCCAGTCCGTCCCGGCCAACGCCTCGACCTTGTCGGCCGTGTCGGCGTCGGCGAGTGCCATCACGGTGGGTCCGGCACCCGAGATCACCGCGGGGATGCCGTCGCCGCGCAGCCGCTCCACCAGCGCCGCGCTCTCCGGCATGGCCGGCGCCCGGTACTCCTGGTGGAGGCGGTCCTCGGTGGCCGGCAGCAGCAGCTCGGGGCGCCTGGTCAGGGCCTCGACGAGCAGCGCGGCGCGGCCGGCGTTGGCGGCGGCGTCGACGTGCGGGACGTGGCGCGGGAGCAGTCCGCGCGCCGTCTCCGTCAGTACCGGCTTTCCGGGCACGAAAACCACCGGAACGATGGAATCGGCGGGCTCCATCCTGATCGCGCGGGCGGCCCCGGACTCCATCCAGGACAGGGTGAAACCGCCGAGCAGACAGGCCGCCACGTTGTCGGGATGGCCCTCGATCTCGGTGGCGAGGTCGAGCAGCGCGGCGTCGTCGAGGCGGGCCTCGCCGCCTATGGTCACGGCGCGCGCGGCGACGATGCCGGCGCAGATGGCGGCGGAGGAGGAGCCGAGGCCGCGGCCGTGCGGGATGCGGTTGGCGCAGACGATCTCCAGGCCGCGTGGCTGGCCGCCGAGCAGGTCGAAGGCGGTGCGCAGGGAGCGGACCAGCAGGTGCTTCTCGTCGCGCGGCAGCGTCTCGCTGCCCTCACCCGCGATGTCGATGTGCAGCCCGGAGTCGGCCACCCGGACGACCACGTCGTCGTACAGACCCAGCGCGAGCCCCAGGGCGTCGAAGCCCGGGCCCAGATTGGCGCTGGTGGCGGGGACGCGCACCCTGACGGCGGCGGCGCGGAAGGCTGGACCGGCCATCGCTCGTTGTCTCTCCTTGAGCTGCGTGGTTGTCGAATGACATGCGAAGACGTACGGAACCCTCGGCGGCCACCGTCGCGCGGCGCGGCTGGGCGGCATATGCGGGAGGCGGGTTCGGGTACAGCCTATCGAAGGAAGGTTCCGTGGCGACATAGGGCGCACAGGAGGCGCACGATGCGTGTCGCAAGCCCCCTGTGCACCCCCCATCCATGGCTTTCCCGGCCGGACGTCGCTTACGCCCTCGTACGCCGGTGGGAGTGGTGCCGCCGGCTCAGACCAGGCCGAGCCGCTCGGCCGCCGTCGCCGCGTCGACCGGGACGGTGACCGGCTGCGGGGCGCCGGCGACGGCCCAGTCCGGGTCCTTGAGGCCGTTGCCGGTGACGGTGCACACGATCCGCTGCCCGGGGTCCACCTTGCCCAGTTCGGCGGCCTTCAGCAGACCGGCGACCGACGCGGCGGACGCGGGCTCGACGAAGACGCCCTCCTGGGAGGCCAACAGCCGGTAGGCGCGCAGGATCTCACGGTCCGTCACCTCGTCGATGGCGCCGCCGGACTCGTCCCGCGCGGCGAGCGCGAAGTCCCACGAGGCCGGGTTGCCGATGCGGATGGCGGTGGCGATGGTCGACGGGTCCTTGACGACCTCGCCGCGCACGATCGGGGCGCTGCCGGAGGCCTGGAACCCCCACATGCGGGGCTTCCTCGTGCTGACGCCGTCGGCGGCGTACTCCTGGTAGCCCTTCCAGTACGCGGTGATGTTGCCCGCGTTGCCGACCGGCAGGACGTGGATGTCGGGCGCGTCGCCGAGCATGTCCACGATCTCGAAGGCGGCGGTCTTCTGGCCCTCGATCCGCACCGGGTTGACCGAATTGACCAGCGCCACGGGGTAGTTGTCGCTGAGCGCGCGGGCCAGCGTGAGGCAGTCGTCGAAGTTGCCGTCGACCTGGAGGATCTTCGCGCCGTGCACGAGGGCCTGGCCCATCTTGCCGAGCGCGATCTTGCCCTGGGGCACGAGCACGGCGGACACCATGCCCGCGCGGACGCCGTACGCGGCGGCGCTGGCGGAGGTGTTGCCGGTGGAGGCGCAGATGACGGCCTGCGCGCCCTCCTCCTTGGCCTTGCTGATGGCCATGGTCATGCCGCGGTCCTTGAAGGACCCCGTCGGGTTCGCCCCCTCGACCTTGAGGTGGACCTCGCAGCCCGTGCGCTCGGAGAGCACCTGTGCGGGCACGAGCGGCGTGCCGCCCTCGCGGAGCGTCACGACGGGCGTGCTGTCGGAGACGGGCAGCCGGTCCCGGTACTCCTCGATGATTCCGCGCCACTGGTGGGTCATTGCTGGTTACTCTCCTTCAACCCGCATGATGCTGGCGACACCCCGCACGGTGTCGAGCTTGCGCAGCGCCTCGACCGTACCGCCGAGGGCGGCGTCGGACGCGCGGTGGGTGACGACGACGAGGGAGGCCTCGCCGTCCTTGCCGGACTGCCGCACGGTGTCGATGGAGACACCGTGCTCCGCGAACACGGTCGCGACCTGGGCGAGGACGCCCGGTTTGTCGGCCACGTCGAGGCTGATGTGGTAGCGCGTGACGACCTCGCCCATCGGCGAGACGGGCAGCGCGGCGTACGCGGACTCGCCGGGGCCGGTGGCACCGCCGATCCTGTTGCGGCACACGGCCACCAGGTCGCCGAGCACGGCGGAGGCGGTCGGGGAGCCGCCGGCGCCGGGACCGTAGAACATGAGCTGACCTGCGGCCTCGGACTCGACGAAGACGGCGTTGTAGGCCTCGCGCACGTTGGCGAGCGGGTGGCTGAGCGGGATCATCGCGGGATGCACGCGCGCGGTGACCGATCCGCCGTCCGCCGCCCGCTCGCAGATGGCGAGCAGCTTGATGGTGCAGCCCATCTCCTTGGCGGAGGCGAAGTCGCCGGCGGTGACCTCGCTCATGCCCTCGCGGTAGACGTCGTCGAGGCGCACGCGCGTGTGGAAGGCGATCCCGGCGAGGATGGCGGCCTTGGCCGCGGCGTCGAAGCCCTCGACGTCGGCGGTCGGGTCGGCCTCGGCGTACCCGAGGGCGGTGGCCTCGTCGAGCGCTTCCTGGTAGCCGGCGCCCGTGGTGTCCATGGCGTCCAGGATGAAGTTGGTCGTCCCGTTGACGATGCCGAGCACGCGGTTGACCTTGTCGCCGGCGAGCGATTCGCGCAGCGGGCGGATCAGCGGGATGGCGCCGGCGACGGCGGCCTCGTAGTAGAGGTCCTTGCCGTGCCCGTCGGCCGCGGCGTGCAGCGAGGCGCCGTCCTGGGCGATGAGCGCCTTGTTGGCGGAGACCACGGACGCGCCGTGCTCGAAGGCGGTGGTGATGAGGGTCCGGGCGGGCTCGATGCCCCCGATGACCTCCACGACGACGTCGATGTCCCCGCGCTTGACCAGGGCGGTGGCGTCGGTGGTGACGAGGGCCGGGTCGATGCCCTCGCGCACCCGGTCCGGCCGCCGCACGGCCACGCCCGCCAGCTCCACCGGTGCCCCGATGCGGGCGGCGAGGTCGTCGGCGTGCGTCGTCATGATGCGCGCCACCTCTGAGCCGACCACTCCACAGCCCAGCAGCGCCACCTTCAGCGGACGCGTACGCATCATCCGACCTCGTTTCCTCATACCGTCACGGTTGGACCAGTCTCACTCACCGGACGGGATTTTCTGCCTTTCGTCCGGATCGTGAGACGTTTATTTCATTTTCCGACGGGTGCGGAACGGAAGATCTTCACCGCTTCGCCCGCACCCGTGGCCGCCGCCTCCTTCGGGTCCCGCCGTCACCCGACGTCGAGGCGCAGCAGGTCCTCCTCGGTCTCCCGGCGCACGATGACCCGCGCCTCGCCGTCCCGCACGGCGACGACCGGCGGGCGCAGCACGTGGTTGTAGTTGCTGGCCATGGAACGGCAGTACGCGCCCGTCGCGGGTACGGCGATCAGGTCACCGGGTGCCAGGTCGCCCGGCAGGAAGGCGTCCTTCACCACGATGTCGCCGCTCTCGCAGTGCTTGCCGACGACGCGGGCCAGCATGGGCTCGGCGTCGGAGGTGCGGGAGACGAGGGCGACGCTGTACTCGGCGTCGTACAGGGCGGTCCGGATGTTGTCCGACATCCCGCCGTCCACGGAGACGTACGTCCGCAGCCCGTCGAGGGGCTTGACGGTGCCCACCTCGTACAGCGTGAAGGCGGTGGGTCCGACGATGGCCCGCCCGGGCTCGACGGAGATCCGCGGCGTGCGCAGCCGGGCGCTCTCGCACTCCCGCGTGACGATCTCGGTCAGCGCCTTGGCGATCTCGTGCGGCTCGCGGGGGTCGTCGTCGCTCGTGTACGCGATCCCGAGCCCGCCGCCCAGGTCGATCTCCGGCAGCTCGACGCCGTGCTCGTCGCGAATGTCCTTGAGCAGCCCGACCACCCGGTGCGCGGCGACCTCGAAGCCGGACATGTCGAAGATCTGCGACCCGATGTGGGAGTGGATCCCGATCAGCTCGATCCCGTCGAGCTGAAGAGCCCGCCGCACGGCCTCCGCGGCCTGCCCGCCGGCCAGCGGGATGCCGAACTTCTGGTCCTCGTGCGCGGTGGCGATGAACTCGTGCGTGTGCGCCTCGACGCCGACGGTGATGCGGATCTGCACCCGCTGCCGCTTGCCCAGCGCCTGGGCGGTGTGGGCGACGCGCACGATCTCCTGGAAGGAGTCGAGCACGATCCGCCCGACCCCCGCGGCGACGGCCCGCTCGATCTCCTCGGGCGACTTGTTGTTGCCGTGGAAGGCGACGCGCTCGGCGGGCATGCCCGCGGACAGCGCGGTGGCCAGCTCGCCGCCGGAGCACACGTCGAGGTTGAGCCCCTCCTCGTGCAGCCACCGCACGACGGCGCGCGACAGGAAGGCCTTGCCCGCGTAGAAGACGTCGGCGTCGGCCCCGAAGGCGGTGCGCCAGGCCCGCGCCCGCTCACGGAAGTCGCTCTCGTCGAGGATGTAGGCGGGGGTGCCGTACTCCTCGGCGAGCCGGGTGACGGGGAGCCCTCCGACGGTGACGGCACCGTCCGCGTCCCGTCCGACGGTGTGGGCCCACACCTTGGGATCGAGGGCGTTGAGATCGGCGGGCGGCGCGGAATAGTGCCCATCGGTGAGGACGTCGGCGTGACGGGGCCCGGCGGGGTGTGCGGAACGGCTCATGTCTTCGCTGGCTCTCTCGCTGGCTTCACAGGTGGTCGGGTGCGTCGATGCCGAGCAGGGTCAGGCCGCCTGCCAGCACCGTCCCGGCGGCTTCGGCGAGGGCGAGCCGGGCACGGTGGGCGGCCGAGGGTTTCTCCCCACCGCGGGGCAGCACGGTGGGCAGGAAGGGCAGCGCGGCATCGGCGACGGCGACGAGGTGCCGGGCGAGGCGGTCGGGGGCGCGGTGGGCCGCGGCGGCGGCGAGGATGCGGGGGTGGTCGGCGAGCAGCGCGTGGATCCCGTGCGCGTGGTCGACGGGCCCCGGTTCGGCGGCGAACCCGAGGTCGGCCGCGTTTCGGGCGAGGGCGCGGGAGCGGGCGTGGGCATACCGCACGCGGAAGAGGGGGTTGCTCTCCCGCTGCACCAGGTGCTCGCCGCCGGTCCGGGGCCGGTCGTGGGCGGCGGGGTGGAGCAGCGCCCAGCGTCCGGCGTCCCGGCCGAGCGCGAGGACGTCGCCGGGGGCGGGGACGGGCCTGATTTCTTCCACCGGCCGCGAGTGCGCGCCGGCGTCTGTGTCCGCGTCGAGGTGCACACCGAAGACGGTGGTCCATTCGGACGCGGGAGGCGAGGTGCAGCCGACCCGTACGGCGACGCCCTGGGACCGCAGGATGCGGGCGGCCGCGTCGGCGACGACGAGGGCGCGGGGGTCGGGGGCGCAGCGCAGCTGCAGGGTGCCGCCGGCGGCCGTTGATGCATTCGCGTCGGCGTCGGCGTCGGCGAATCCGTACCGCGTGCCCCGCCCCAGTACCTCGGCGACCAGGTCGGCCGGGGCGGTGCGGTGGAGGCTGATGTTGAGGAACCCGGGCCCGGTGAGTACGACGTCGGCGATGCCGTCGGCGTCGGCGAGGTGGGCGCGCAGCACCTGGGCGACCCGGTACGGCGGCTGCCCGGCCGGCCGGGCCAGCTGGAGGGCGACGCCGGTGGCGTAGTCCCCGCATCCCCCGGGCCCCGGCGGCGCGACCCCGACCCGCGCGGGCACGTCCACGTCCAGCTCCCCGACGTCGACAGCGCGACGCACCGCGCGCAGCACGGTACGGGAGAGCTCTACGGGGGTCACGGGTCAAGCGTATGGGAGGAGGGGGGTGGGGAGGCCAACCGGTTTCCCGTAAGTCCCGGGATGTGGACGAGCGGATCCCGGGCGGCGAAAAGGCGGGCGATCACGCCTGGGCGGACGACTCGCTCTCCCCCGCACCGGGCACCCCGACCCCGGTGACGGTCCGCTCGGCCAACTCCCGTACGACGCGCACGAGCTCGGCGGGCTCGAAGGGCTTGGACAGAAACACGTCGACGCCGGCGGCGAACCCCGCGTCGACCTCGTACCGCGTACAGGCACTGACGATCGCGATCGGAAGCTCCCGCGTGCGCGGATCGGCACGGAGCCGGGCAGCCGTCCGAAGCCCGTCGAGACGCGGCATCACCACATCCAGGGTGACCACGTCGGGCCGCACCTGATGGACGACATCCAGACACTCGGCACCATCGCCCGCGGTCACGACCTCGAAGCCCTCCAGCTCGAGATTGACCCTGATCAGCTGCCGGATGACCTTGTTGTCGTCGACAACGAGAACCCGGCCGGACGCCCTAGGCACCACTCGAGAGTAGGTCCGGACCGGCCACCGCGTCCGGCTTTTCCCCACTTCCACCCCCGCGGGGGACAGCACCCCACACCGCCACCCCCGCGACCCGCCAAAACCCGTTCCTGACCACCCCGGGCAAGCTGGTAGTGTTCTACCCGTCGCCGCGAGCAACACCGAACGCGACGACCACGCCCCCGTAGCTCAGGGGATAGAGCAACGGCCTCCGGAGCCGTGTGCGCAGGTTCGAATCCTGCCGGGGGCACTTCGGAAAGAAGCCCTGACCTGCAGAAATGCCGGTCAGGGCTTTATTTGCGCACACCAAAACGGCAACGGCCTGTCTTGCCGTTGCCGCTCCTGCATCACCCACCCTGACCTGGGCTTTTATCGAGCCACCCACACGAGATCCCTTATGTCCGATCCCGCGAAACCGACACCGCGGGACATACGCGGGACGCCTGGGCCGCCGGAAACAGTGGTGTCCCCTCACACCCTCGTTGATCTGCAGGTTTTCCAGCCAGCGCGGGTCGGACGCATACGGAGAGGGGGCCGTTTCTCCTTGGCGGGCCGATGCCGGGCAGGGTGGCGAGCGCCATCATCGAAGTCGATCCCGCGCCTTGGCCCCAGCGCGCCGCCGGTTAGCCTGCCGGCACCGGCCCGGACGGCCTGGCAGGACCGCTTCCCCGAACTCCCGTCCGCGGCGGTCGCAACGTAGTGGACGAGCTGCACCGCCGCCTCATCCACATCGGGTTCGACGCGCTCGCCGACCTCTTCGCCCCGTTCGGCCGGGCCACCGCCGAGATGCCCGCCGCCACCGAGCGCGTCATCACCGCCTACGAGGCAGCGGGGTTCGCTGTGGAACTGACCCATCAGAGTCCCGAGCACACCTACACACGGCTGAGCGTGACCGACCCCGCGAGCGGCAGCTCGGCGGCCTCCTCGTCGTGCAAGGTGTCGGCGTAGTTCCATGTGACCGCGTCGGCGTCGTCGCAGGCGGCCCGGGCGCGCGTGGCGCCGTGGTCATCGTCCTTGGCAGCGACGCCCGGCGTGTCGAGGTACGTCACGGAGCTGACCACCGCCTCAGACACCGGTGGGAGAGTGCTCCCGGACGCCGGCAGGTCCGGGTATCCCCGCGCCCGGGCGACCGCGGCGACGTCCTCGGCGAAGCGCTGGAGTGCGGCCGGGCCCGCGACGGCGTCCGCGCCCAGCGGTTCGAGCAGGAGGGCCAGCGCCTCGGCCCTGAGGCCCGTCCCACCCTTCAATGCCCTGTCGTGCACTGTTCTGTCGTACGCCGCACCGTAGTTCAGCATGACGCCGTTCACCGTCCCGTCGTTCCCTTCCGCGCTGCGCCACGCTCGCCCGCGTCTCGCGCGGGTCCTCGTCCTTCGTGGGGACCGTACGCGCACGCCACCGGGCGGCGGCCTGCGGCTCGGTCACGGCCTTCTCCGCCGGGTGGCGGTCTTCTTGGCCCTCCTCGCCGGACCCGTCCCGGTCGCGGTCGCGGACCCGGAGTCCGCGGGCTCCGTGTCCAGGACCTGGGAGGCGAGCGCGAGCCAGGCCCGGGCGTCCGCACCGTCGAGGTCGTCGGTCCACATCAGGGTGCCGGCAGGGCCCCCGCCCTTGTCCCACGGCTCGATGCCGTTCCTCGCGTACCACTCCTTCTTGAGCTCCCACTTGCGCGCGTAGTCGGGGAGGTCGAGTATGCCGGCGTGTTCCCAGAAGACCGTGCGGCCGTCCTCCGCTGCCACGGTGAAGTCGGGGCGGACGACGCGGCCGTCGGCGCCGGTGAGCGGCTCTTCGTAGAGCCATCGCCCCGGCGCCAGGCGGTCGAGGAGACCCGCGATGATGACCTCGTTCTTGGAGGCCATGGGCGTTCCGTCGGCGGACACGTGCATCCGTCTGCGGTCGAAGCGGCGGGTCTGCCCCCGTACGTCGAGGGCGAACGGCTGCGGTGCCTCGAAGAGGTCGGTCAGCCGGCGGGCGGTCTCGGAGTTGCTCGGGTGGGCGAAGGCGCGCAGGTCCGCCAGGGTGCCCTCGTGGAGGATGACGACTCTGTCCTTCTGCCGGGTCAGCGCCGTGTACAGGAGTTCCCTGGGCAGGTTGGCCCTGGCGGGCAGGACCAGGAACGTCGTGCCGAACTCGGAGCCCTGCGACTTGTGCACGGTGACGGCCCAGGCCAGCTCCAGTGGGGCGTCGTCCTTGTCCGACGGCTGGTAGCTGTATTCGTGGCCGGGCTGGGAGGAGAACTCCACACCCAGCTTCAGAGTGTGTTTCTTCCGTTTGGCGGCGGGCGTGGGCCAGGCGAGGGCGACACCGATCTCCCCGTTGGCGACGTAGTCCATCGCGTTCTCGCGCGGCCACGCCTTCATGCGTTTGTTGGTCGTCTGCATGACCTTGTCGCCGCGCACGATCTCTTCGGGCCCGATCGGGAAAGGGATGTTCGCACGCCGGTACTTTTTCGCCCACTCGGTGTCGCCGGCCCGGTACACACGTTTGATGTGGCGATTCAGCTCGACCGTCCCGAAGGCACGGGACCGGGTGGGCGAGAGAATCTGCCACGCCTCCGCGTGGATGCCGGCGCCGCGCTGCCAGTTGAGGTAGTCGCCGTTGACGCTGCCGCCGTAGGTGAGGGCGAACGCCCGCACGGGATCCTCCTTGTCGCCGAGACCGAGGACCTGGCCGAGGGCATCCGTGAGGGCCTGCACGGCGGTGCGCCCGCCCCAAGGGATGTACTGGAGCGTGGGAAGGCCGGGGTTGGCCGCCAGTTCGTCCCAGATGGCCTCGTCGCCGGCGCCGCGCGTGCCCCCGCCGAACCAGGCGGCGAGTTCGAGGTCGTGGCGGGTGCCGTGGCTGCCGTCCGGCAACTGGCGCCGGGGCACCTGCAACTCCACGTATCCGGCGGCGACCCGCACCGCGGTCGGGAAGTCGTCCGGGCGCAGTCTGTCGACCAGGTCGACGAACGGCCGTCCGGCTCCGATCGGGGGCAGCTGGCAGGGGTCGCCCACCAGGATCAGCCGTTTGACGCCGGTGAACGAGTCCAGCGCCGCGGCGAGCATCTCCTCCGTCAGCATGGACGCCTCGTCGATCACCACGAGGCCGTAGCCGCGCCGTGCGCGGGCCTCGCCCCACACCAGGTACCGACCGCTCTCGGCGTCGTAGCGGCCGGTGGCGCTCAGATGAGAGGCGAGGGTCTTCGCCGGCCGCCCGACCTTGGTCTCCAGCTGCACCTTCGCCTTGCCCGTGGGGGCGAGGAGCAGGACGTCCCCCGCGGCCACGCCGGGGTAGTCGACGAGGGCCCGCAGCAGCGTCGTCTTGCCGGTGCCCGCCGGTCCGACCAGGACGGACAGGGGTGCGTCGTGCAGGGCAGCCAGACCCGCGGCCTTCTCCGCGCGGGCCCGCTCCTCCAGCTCGGCGGCGTGCACGGCGTCCCCTGCGCCGTCCCGGTCACTGTCCCGGTCGAGTACGGCGTCGAGTACGGCGCGGGCGTCATCGATGCCGCCCAGCGGCGGGCGTGCCTGCTGCGCCGCCACCCACTCCCGGACGACGTCCGCCGTCTCCTCCAGCCGGGCCAGCTTGTAGGCGGGCGTGCCGTCGGCGAGGCGTACGGCGGTCAGCGGCGACCAGTCCGGGCAGTCGACGACCCCGTCGTGGTGGAGGTCGAGCCCGGTGAGGAGGTCGTGGTTCAGGGCCGGCAGTCCCGTGGCTGCCATGAGCCGGATGTGCTCCAGGGCCTCGCCGACGGGGAGCAGGGTGTCTCCCTGGTCGCACTGCCGTTCCAGCACCTCGGTGAGGAGGGCTTCGACCCGCCGGCGGTCCAGGGGGTCGTCGAGGCCCGCCTCGTCCGGGACGGGCGGTCGCCAGGTGACGTGCGCCGGGGGGAACACCGCGCGGTCGACGGCGGTGAACGGGACGTGGAGGGGTTGGCCGTACGTGCAGGTCGCGGCGTAGTACGGGTTATCCAGGAGTTCCTCGGTGCTCAGCTCGACCTCGGTGTCGCCTTCGAGCAGCATGCGCACCTGGTCCGGGCCGATGTCGAACCCGGACAGCAGGCGCAGGACCGCCTGACGCTCGGCCGGGATCCTGTTCCAGACCCGTGCCTGGATGGGGCCGACATGGGCCCGCAGCGCCCGCGGGGCGCGCGCGGGATCGGTGAAGACGCCGTGCAGCAGGTCCCACGGGTCGGTGGCCTCGCCGGCCTCCGTGAGCACCGCTCGCGCGGCGACGTAGGGCTGCTGGACTCCGATGAGAGCGAGGACGCCGGGCAGGCCGGGGACCGGACCGCGCAGCTGCCAGAGCCGTTCGGTCTGCTCGGTCAGCCAGGTCGTGGCGGACTCGGGGACGTCGATGCCGAGTTCGCGCATGCCCTCGGCCGCCGACCGCAGCGAGGCCAGGGACTCGATGGCGGCGTCGTCGGAGAGGTGCTCCGTGACGTAGGAGAACTCGACGTCGCGACCCTCGGGCGCCCAGGCCAGTGCCCTGTCGATGTCGGTGCCCCCATCCAGGAGCGACACGAGCTCCTGATAGGGCAGCAGGATGCCCTCCGTCATGCCGGGGCGCAGGGAGTGCTGCACGATCGTCTCCCACATGGAGGAGTCGAACGGCGGTTTCCCCCCCTGGTTCCACATCGGCGGCCGGGTCAGGGCCGTGACGTGTGCGGCGCCCACCAGCAGGCGGTCGGTGCGCTGCTCTTGGAGCGGGGAGTGCTTGAGGTAGACGAACACCAGGCTGTCGCGTGGTGCGACCGGCTCGAAGAAGGACTCGATGACCGCCTGTTGGTTGCCGCCGTCCATCACCCAATTGGCGCGGGAGTTCAGGACGCGATCGGTGTGGTCCTCGGCGAGCTGTTCGAAGGCGGGCACCCTGGCGTGGCCGATTTCGTCGTTCAGGGAGGCGCGGTTCAGCCAGCGGAAGGGGATGGCCTCGAACGCGTACCCGGGAACGCTGAGGGACGTGGGGAGCAGACTGCCGCGCAGCGCCTGGTTGTAACTGTAGGGGTGCTCCTTGACGACGGTGTATCCGACGGGCGACATGAAGGTGGCCCGCTCGCTCAGGCACGGCAGCCGGTCGTGGTCCAGGCTGCCGACGGGGGCGCCCGCGTGTTCCGCCTCGAACTCGTCGTCGCGGCCCTTGCCGATCGCCGCCAACAGGGTGCACGAGGAGTTGCCCTTCGGGTCGTCGCAGAGGAACTGGTCCCAGGGACGGTCCCGCCACGGGATCCTCATCGACAGATGCTTCACGCCACTCATGCTGGTGTCCTGTCGTCCGGGTTCGTACGGTTCCGGGTGGCGGAGCGCTCCGCGTGCGGTCGTGCCGGGTGGCCGCCGCCGGTCCGGGGCGCCGTCACGTGTCGCCCGTCCAGCCGGTCTGCCTCAGCGTCGGCATGAGGCGGGTGAGCACGTAGGCGACGACGGGAGTCTCCCGGTCCTCGTCCTCGAACACGATCGCGTGCTGGAACCGCTCGGTGTCCTGCGGGTCGGCCGGATCGAAGGACGGGCTGAGCGACACTCCGGCGCGGGCCACCAGCCGGCACAGGAGCGGCGCCCCACAGCCCTGCGCCAGCTGCGCCGTGGTCAGGGCGCGCTTCTGCTTCGGCCGTCCGTCCGGCTGGGGCAGGGAGAGGAAGGCCGTGATCCGTCGGCGCTCCGTGGACACCTCGGTGATCCCGGCCCGGTGCCGGCCATGCAGGTTGGCCAGTCCGGCCGGCATCTTCGGTAACAGAGCGCCCTGTTGCAGGACCACGTCCCGTTCGCCGCCGTCCCACCGGGTGTCGTGGATCGTCAGCCGTGGGCGGCCGGCGGCCTCCAGGTGCCATTCGGTGGCGAACCCCGCGTCCTGGGCGCCGGAGGTCGTGGTGCCCTGCTTGGGGACGTAGTCGCGAGCGTGTTTCAGGGTGAGGTTGGAGCCGAGTACGGTCAAAGTGCCTTCTCCTGTGCGGAACCGAGGACCCGGGTACATCGCAGACCTGAGGACGCTCAAGGGCTGTGACACTCGGAGTCCGTGATGTCGCAGTGCCCTGGGCCCCCGCCTTCGGGACGGAGCGGCCGGTGACCACATCCGTTCGTCCTGCATCGGATATAGCACCTGATGCAGGGAGTTGGCGGGGGAAGTGATGATCCCGTCGACGAAGCGTGACACGGTTAGGGTGGTGTGCCGTCGGCGGATGCGGCTCGACGAGGTGCGGCACGGGGCCGGCCGTACGGTGCGGGGACGAGGGTATGGCGACTCATCTGGTGATCATCAGTGACCGTGAACCGCTGGCATGGGTCCTGGGGACCCAGCGGATGGCCTTTCCGGCCGGCCGGGCCGCGAGCGGGCTGCCCGCCGAGGGCGACCAGGCCCTCCTCTACACGACGCGGGGCTGCTACCGGAATTTGACCCGTGACCGCGGCCGGGTCATGGGGCTGACCGTCGTCACCTCGCCCGTCGAGACACTCACGGAACCGGTCGTCTTCGGCGAGCGGCGCTTCACCTCGGGGTGTGCCCTGCGGGTCGAAGGGCTGGCGCCGGTGCGCGACGGTGTCGTGCTCGCCGACCTGGTCCCGCGGCTGGAGGTCTTCCCGGAGGAGCGCTCCTGGAGCGTACGGATGCGGCGGGCCTCGCTCCCCCTTCCGCCGGCGGACGCGCGTCTCCTCACCCGCGAGCTGCGGCCGCTGCTCGGACGGCGATCGGAACACCTCGCCGACTACACGCGCGGGACCGAGTGGCATGACGGAACCTGACCGGAACCGGCCGATCATGGCTACTACGTCCGTACACTGATCGACACGCTGTGTGCGTGGCCGGCGCGACACGGCCGTCCGGGAACCGTACGGGCTCCCGAGCCGTTCCTCTGCCGCCGGCCGGATCTGATCCAAGGACGAGGGGCGGGGGGACGCGGAGCGGCATGCAGGCGTTGGACATGGAGAGGGACCCGGCTGTGCTGGGCCCGTTCGAGCTGCTCGCCGTCCTCGGTCAGGGAGGCATGGGCAGGACCTATCTGGCGCGCAGGCTCCGGCTGGAGGACCTCCCGCCGGAGCTGGAGGCGGCCTATCACCTGACGGACGTCGACCAGCGGCCGGACGGCGGTCCTGTGCTCGCCGCGGTCAAAGTGATCAAGCCGGACAAGCTGACGGACGGCAGCGAGCACTCCGAGCAGCAGGCGCGTGCCCGCTTCGGGCAGGAGATAGAGACGATGCGGACCGTCGTCAGCGCCCGGGTGCCGTCCCTCCTGGCGTCGGACGCCGACGCGGCACGGCCCTGGCTGGCCATGGACTACGTGCACGGCCCGACGCTCCACCACCTCGTGCACGCCCGCGGTCCTCTGGAGGTCGGCCCGTACGCGGCGGTCGGGCTGGCCCTCGTCGAGGCCCTGCGCGCCATCCACGAGGTGAAGCTGCTGCACCGGGACCTCAAACCGGGCAACATCGCGATCGGCCCGGACGGCCCGGTGGTGCTCGACTTCGGCCTGGCGGTGCTGACGGAGCGCGACAGCGCCGAGGCACTGACGAAGACCGGTACGGGCTTCGGGACCCTGGCCTACATGTCCCTGGAGCAGGCGACCGACGCCAAGCACGTCAACGAGCCGGCCGACGTCTACTCCCTCGGCGCGGTGCTCTACTACGCCGCGACGGGCAGGGCGGCCTTCCCCCACGGCCCCCTTCCGGTGGAGCCCGGCTGGGAGCGGGTGCCGTCACCCTTCGTGCCGCTGCTGTCCCGGATGCTGGTGCACGTCGCGGTCCAGCGGCCGCTGCTCGGGGAGATCGAGCAGGGTCTGGTGCAGCTGCTCGCCCAGCACGGCCTCACCCCGCAGGACGCCGCCGGACAGCTCCGGGCCCTGGTCGACTCGTCCGGGCTCGTGCCGGTCCTTCCCCCCGGCGCGCTCGCCGACGGGCCCGACCCCGAGGTGCGGCCGGCCGCCCAGCGGGCCGTGGACGAGGGCGACCGTCCGGACGCGCCGTGGGCGCCCGCCGACGCCGACGACCTGTTCGCCGAGTTCCTGGCCGACGAGGACGCGGCGGAGGAGCTTCCGGCGGCGGCCGACCTCGCCGACGCCCCTGCGCCCGCGCCCGACGACGCTCCTCCCGCCGGGTACGTACCGACCGTCGTGGACGAGGAGGCGGGGCGGACACCGGGCGGCGGGGCTCCCGCCGGGGACCCCGCCAAGGTCACCAGCTACCGTCTTGCCCCGCCGAAGCCCGCGCCGCCCCCGGTGCCGGCAAAGCCGGTGGCGGCCGGTCCGCCGCCGGCCGCGCTCAAGGCGGCGGAGTCCCTGCGACGCGCGTACGCGCACAGCGGACGTCTGTGAGCGGGGTGCCCACCGGCAACACCGGGGGCCGGTGTCCCCGGTGTCGACGGCTCGGTCACGCCGGTCCCGCCGTGCGGGGCACGTGACCACACCGGCCCCACCCCCATGCACGGCGTCCCCGCCGCCGTGACCGATTCCGGGGTGCCCGCCCGGCCGACGGGCGGCGAACGGTACAAAGGAACACTCACACCGAGACCGTGCCCGCGACCCGGGTGTCGCCCCGCGGCCTCCGTCGAAAGGAACGTCCGTCATGTCCGAGACCGCCTCCGGTCTTCCCTCCGGCGCGCCTCCGGCCGGGACGCTGATCGAGGTCCGGGACGAGGAATGGCTGGTGCGCAGCAGCAACGAGCTGCGGGCGGGCGAGTACGCGATCGACGCGATCGGCGCCTCGGAGCTGGTCCGCGGGCACGCCGCGCGGTTCCTGACCGCACTCGACGGCATGCCGCGGGTTCTGCTGCCGGAGGACACCAGGCTGGAGGTCGACAGGTCCGACGGATACCGGGTCGGCCGGCTGTTCCTCGAAGCGGTGCGGCGCAGGCTGCCGCTCCCGCAGAGCGAGCAGGGTCTCGCGCTGACCGAGGGATTCCTGCTGGACCGCCTGGACTACCAGCTGCGGCCCGCGGTGAAGGCCCTCGCCAACCGTTTCCAGCCGCGGCTGCTGATCGGCGACGTCGTCGGCCTCGGCAAGACCCTGGAGATCGGGATCCTGCTCGGCGAGCTGGTTCGGCGCGGCCGCGGCGAGCGCATCCTGGTGGTGACGCCGGCTCCCGTGCTGGAGCAGTTCCAGCACGAAATGTGGACGCGGTTCTCCCTGCCCCTGGTCCGCCTGGACAGCGCGGGCATCTCGCGGATCGAGCGGAAGATCCCGGTGGGGCGCAACCCGTTCACGTACTACAAGCGCGTCATCGTGTCGATGGACACCCTGAAGAACCAGAAGCGCTACGGGCCCTGGCTGCGGGACGTCGAATGGGACGCCGTGGTGATGGACGAGTCGCACAATCTGCTCAACCGCAGCGAACGCCGGGAGCTCGCCGAGGTGCTGGCCCACCGGGCCGACGCGCTGGTGCTGGCGAGCGCCACTCCGCACAACGGGGACATGCAGGCCTTCACCGGCCTGGTCCGGCTGCTGGACCCGATGGCGGTGCGGGATGCCGCCCGTCCCAGGGCCGAGGAGCTGCACCACCTGATGGTGCGGCGGACCAAGGTGAGCGACGAGGTCGCACGGGTGCTGGAGAACAAGTGGGCACCGCGTGGTGAGTCCCGCCCCCTGCGGGTGAGGGCGAGCGAGCTGGAGGAGGAGGTCTTCGCCGAGCTGGCGGCGGTGTGGCTGGCCGACCCCGGGTCCGGCCGGTCCGGTACCCGGGGCGACGAGCGCCTGTTCCCGTACGTGCTGCTGAAGTCGTTCCTCTCCTCGCACCGGGCACTGTTCGCGACGGCCCGCGAGAAGCTGGCCACGCTGGGGCACGCGCTTCCCGAGGGCCACAAGCAGGTGACGGACCCTTCCCCCTCCGGTCCGCCGGAGTCCCCGGCGGCGCGCGAGGTGTCGTCCCTGCTGCGGCTCACCGAGCTGGCCCGGCGCATCGAGCTGACGGCGGCGGACGGTACGGGCGCCACGGCCAAGCTCGCCGGACTCGTCGCCGAGCTGCGCGACGAGGTGAGGGTGGGGCCGGGCCGCGCGGCCCGCGCCGTCGTGTTCTCCGAGCGCCGCGAGACCCTCAACTGGCTCGGTACGGTGCTGCCGCCGCTGCTGGGCTGGACGGACCCGAAGGACGGCGAGGCGGCCGTCAAGGTGATGCACAGCGGGGTCTCCGACACGGTCCAGATGGGCTACGTCGACGAGTTCGCCCGCGCGGGCGGGGACATCCGGGTGCTGCTCACCGGCGACGGCGCCTCCGAGGGCGTCAACCTGCACCGCCAGTGTCACCACCTGATCCACTGGGACCTGCCGTGGAGCCTGATCCGGGTCGAGCAGCGCAACGGCCGTATCGACCGCTACGGCCAGACCTGCCGGCCCGAGTTCCGCGCTCTGCTGCTCACCAGCGAGGTCGAGGGGGCGCTCGACGACCGGACCGTCGCGGAGAAGGTGCTGGCCCGCGAGGCCAGGGTGCACGAGGTGCTGGGCGCGGTGGAGGCCGTCACCCGGGAGAACGACGGGGCCCGCGAGGAACGCAGGGTCATGGAGGCGCTGCTGGGCCGGGCCACGTCCGAGGAGGCCGTGGCGGACCTGGAGGCGGTCCCCGTGGAGGCGTTCGCGCCGGGTGAGGGCGAGGGGGCACCGGTTACGGACGCCGCCGCCCTTCCGGTCGAGCGGCTGACGATGAGCGAGTTCGGCACCGGTCCCGCGCCCGTCGACGGTCCGGCCCACGTCGCCGCGACGGTGGCCGAGGACGGTACGCCGGACGGGAGCGCCTTCGGCGCGGCCTCCGAACTGGACCTGGACATCGACCTGGACGACTTCGGGGAGTTCGCCCCGCCGGCGCCCGGGGAGGGGACGGAGGAGAACGGCGACACTACGAGGGCGGGCTTGGGCGCGGGCTCGGGCTCGTCGGAGGCCCCCGCCTCGGACACCCCCACGGTCCCCACGGTGGAGGAGCTGCGTTTCTTCTCCGGATCCCCCGAGCGCAACCGGCAGGAGTTCGTCCTGGCCGGTCTCGCCGAGCTGCCGGATCTCGGCGGGCTGCGGGCCGGGCTCACCGTCGCGGGCACCGACCTGAGCTTCGAGCCGCCGCGGGACCTGGCCGACCGTTTCGACGTCCTGCCGCCCGGTTACGTCCGTGACCAGGGCATCACACGGCGGATCAACCTCACGTTCAGCCGGGAGGACGCCGCGGACTCGCTGCGGCGGGCCCGGGAGGACGCCGGTTCGACGTCTCTGTGGCCGGACGCGCACTACGTGGGCGAGTTGCACCCGGTGGTGGAGTGGATCACCGACAAGGTGCTGATGGAGTACGGACGTCAGCGGGCCCTGGTGCTCCAGGTGGGGCCGGACAAGGCACCGGACCCGGTGTTCCTGACGCAGGGAGTGTGGTCCAACGCGGAGGGCCGCCCCACCGCCGTGGCCTGGCTGGCGATCGACCGGCTCGGTTCCGCCGCGCCCCGCGCCCGCGAGCTGACCCCCGACCTGCTCGCGGCAGTCGGGGTGGGTCCGGGGATGCCGGACCACTGGACCCCCTCCGACGCCGCGACGACGCTCCAGCCACTGGTGCGACTCGCCGTGGAGGAGACCCGGCGGGCGATGAAGCGGGTCAGGGAGGTGGCGGAGGAGCGGGTGGACGCCCCGCTGCGTGACCTCGAACGCGGGATCGGCGAGTGGCGGCAGCAGACGCTGCCGGGTTTCGAGGGCGGCAAGCCCAAGCAGCGGGAGGCGGCGGACCGGCTGGCCCGGATCGCCGCCCGGCTGCGGACGGCCGGCGAGCCCATGGTCCGGGTGCTGGCCGTGCTGGAGGCCGGCTCATGAGCGGCTCCGCCCTCCGCCGCGCCGGTCCCCCTCACGGCCTCGTCTCCCTCCCCGCCCCGGTGGTGTCGCCACCACCCCCATCCCTCCCCGTTCCGAGCAGTCCGCAGGAGCCTCAGGCATGACGTTCGACTCCCTGATCAACGAGAACGAGTACTTCCCCTCGTTCTATCTGGACGACATCCTGCCCAAGGAGCTGGCGAGCGGTCCATTGAAGGAGTGGGCGGCGCTGGAGCGGCAGGGTGCGACCACGCCCCGGCAGGCGCTGCGCGACCTGACCCGCCCGTACATGGACGTACGGGCCGTACTAGGTCCGGAGGCAGACAAGTACAACCGGCTCCCGTACGCGCCCGACATGGCCGCGCAGCTCGCGGCGACCGTGGTACTGCGAGCGGTCGGCCCCGACGCCGATCCCCCGGCCTTCCAGCCCGCGGAGCCCGTCACGGACGACCCGGACGAGCCGTACGTACCGGACGTGGAGGACGAGTGGCGCGAGGCGCTGGACGGCTGGCACCGCCGGCTGCTGTCCGCCCTCGGGTTCGCCCCCTCCCCCGGTCACTTCACCGTCCGTACTCCGACCGGGCCCGTCGCCGCCCCCGTCGCTCATCACGAGCCCGGGATCGTCGTCCTGACGGGTGGGTTCGCGGAGGATCTGGACGCCACCCGGGGCGACGGGACCGCGAACCTCCTGCCGGTCCCGGTACGGCTGTCCGCGTCGAAGACCCTCACCACCGTCCGCGAACTGGCGTCCTGGCTGCTGAGCGCCAAGAACGCGCCCCGGTACGCGCTGCTGCTCTTCGGCGGCGTGATGATCCTCGCCGACCGGCACGCCTTCTCCCGGGGCCGCTATCTGGCGGTACGGCTGGACACCGCGCTGCCTCGCAAGGCCGCCAAGGGGGCGCGCGCGAACGAGATCGACCTGATCGCGGCGGTCTTCGCGGCGGATTCGCTGCGGCCTGGCGAGGGCGGCACGGACGACGGCATCGCCCGTCTGGTCTCCGCCTCCCGGGACCACTCGGTGGGGGTCACCGCCGAACTCCGCGTCGGCCTGCAGAAGTCGGTGCAGCTCATCGCCAACGAGGTCCTGGAGCGGGCCCGTACCGAGCACGGCGTGCACCCCGAGGACCTGCCCGAGTGGCTGCCCGACGAGCTGCGTGAGCCGGGCGACCTGCCGCGCCTGCTCACCGAGGAGTCGCTGCGCTACCTGTACCGCATCCTGTTCCTGCTGTACGCGGAGGCCCGGCCGGAGCTGAACATCCTGCCGGTGAAGTCGGAGGCGTACACCACCGGTTACAGCGTGGCCCGGCTGCGCGAGCTGGCCGTGCCGGACAAGCTGGGCAGCGCCTCACGCCGGCGCCACCATTTCCACGAGTCGCTCGCCCTGCTCTTCGACCGGGTCTACCACGGGCATCCGCTGGCCGGGACCGTCACCGACCGTGCCTCGGCCTCCGTACTCGCCGAGGAGGCGCCGGCGCTGGCCGACGACGACGGCCATGACGACGTCCGCGTGGAGGCCCTGCGCTCCCGCCTGTTCGACCCCGGGTCGATAAGGCTGGTCGGCCGCCGCGTCCCCTACCCGGACCGGGTGCGCCCCGACGGCTCTCCCGCCCCGGCGACCCCGCTGGACCTGCGCCTGCGCAACGAGGTGCTCCACCAGGTGCTGCGCCATCTGACCCTGGTGGAGGGCAAGGGCAGCAAGGGACGCGGAGGCTTCATCAGCTACGCCAACCTGAGTATCGACCAACTCGGCGCGGTGTACGAGGGCCTGATGGCGTACTCGGGTTTAGTCGCCACCGAGCCGCTGTACGAGGTCGCCAAGGGCGGCGACCCGGAGGGCGGGAGCTGGCTGATCAATCAGGCGCAGGTGCGTTCCGGACTGTATCCGGACACGCCGGGTGACAGCGTCTTCGTCAAGGCGGAGGGCATCAATCCGGAGACCGGCGTACCGGACTCGGTGGTGCACCCGGTGGGTTCGTACGTCTACCGGCTGGCGGGCCGTGAGCGGCAGACGAGCGCCTCCTACTACACCCCGAAGTCTCTCACCGAGGCCACGGTGGAGCAGACCCTGCGCTTCCGGCTCGACGACAAGGGCCGGATCGACCCCCGTGAGCCGGAGAAGTCCCGGGTCACGGCCGCCGAGGTACTGCGCTGGCGGGTGTGTGAACCGGCTCTGGGCTCGGGCGCGTTCCTCAACGAGGCCGTGAACCAGCTCGCCGAGCTGTACCTGAGGCTGGCCCAGCACGAGCGGGGCGAGCAGATCGACCCGGAGGAGTATCCGCGCGAGCTGCAGAAGGCGAAGGCGTACATCGCCCTGCACAACGCCTACGGCGTCGACCTGAACCGTACGGCGGTGGAGCTGGCGGAGATCTCGTTGTGGCTGAACACCATGTACCCCGGGATGCGGGCCCCTTGGTACGGGTTGCACCTGCACCGGGGGAACTCGCTCGTCGGCGCGTCCCGGAAGGTGTACCCGGGCAAGGGGCTGAGCGAGGGCGGCTGGCTGAAGGCCGGGGACCAGCAGAAGCCGCGTGCGCTGCCGTTCCCCCAGAAGCTGCCAGGACGCGCCGTGCACCAGTTCCTGCTGCCGGCGCTGGGCTGGGGCTCGGTCGCCGAGTCCGTGTCGGTGCGCAAGCCGAAGAAACATGCGGCGGACCAGACGCCGGTGAGTGTGGTGGCTGGGGCGGTCGCGGAGTGGCTGGAGCCGGAGCGGATCGAGGCGCTGAAGCGGTGGCGGTCGCGCATCCGGCGGGCGCCGGAGGGCTCGAAGCCGTCGAAGCGGGCGGCTTCGGGTTCGGGTGCGAGTACGTCGGCTGCTGCCGTGCAGGTGGTCCGGGTGACGCCGCAGGAACGGGCCGCGAAGTCGGAGGCCCGGTCCGGGCAGGGGGCGTTCGAGCTGGGGCTGGAGATCTGGGAGCAGGCGGGGCTGGACTTCGGCGGTTCCGGGGAGCCGGAGAGTTCCGGTGGCGCGCAGGGCTCCGGGCGCTCCGGTGCCCGGGCCGTCCCGGCCGCTTCCGTGCCGTCGGCTCGTGCGGCGCGGGCCCAGGTGTCCGCCCGGACCGCCACCGCCGGCGATGAGGACGACGAAAGGCCCGGCGGGCGGTCCCAGACCGGCCGGCTGATGGCGCTGGCCGAGCGGGTGGAGTACCTGTGGGGCCTGGTACGGCTCCGTCTGGAGCTTTCCGAGCGGGAGATCTCGCGGCAGGTTCCCGTGTGGGGCGCGGACGCGCCGTCCGGCGAGACGGGCGGGCCCGTCATGGACCGTGCGGCGGTCGTCGCCGCCCTGCGCGCGCCCGGCAGCCCGTACTGGCGGCTGCGGCAGCTCATGGACGCCTGGTGCGCCCTGTGGTTCTGGCCGCTGGAGCAGGTCGCCCTGCTGGACGGCACGGCACCGGACTACTTCCGTGACGGCCGGGACCTGAAGAAGGCCCCCCGGGGCGGCGGCGACCGCCGAGTGGCCCTGCGGTCGCTGGACGACTGGATCGAGTTCGCCGAGGCCCTCGTCGGCCGCGTCGACGCCGACTCCGAGGCGGAGGCCAAGGCCAAGGGGACGACCTCGCTCTTCGAGATGCCGAAGGTGACCGGCCTGCGGGACCTGGACACCTTCGAGCAGGAACTCGACGGGCGGATGACCCGCCTGTCGGCCTGGGTGTCCTTCCTCGACCTGGGCGACCTGTTCCCGTGGCACGGGACGGCCGTGCAGATCGCCCGGGACCGGGGGTTCTTCCACTGGGAGCTGGACTTCGCCCACGTGTTCGCGGAGGGCGGGTTCGACGTGATGGTGGGGAATCCGCCGTGGGTCAAGCAGGAGTGGAAGGAGAGCGAGGTCCTCGCCGAGTTCGAGCCGTGGTTCGAGCTGGCGGAAAAGCCGGGCAACGAGGCGTGGGCCGAGCGGAAGTCGGCGGTGCTGGAGCGGGGGGACGCATGGGCGGCATTTTTGGGGGAGCTGGCGGGGGCGGCGGGGACGACCGAGTTCCTGGCTTCGCCGGACACCTGTCCGGAGCTCGTCGGGACGCAGCCGGATGTGTATCGGGGGTTCATGCTGCTCTCGTGGAGGGCGACGGGAGAACGCGGGGCCGTGGGGCTCATTCACCCGTCCACCCACCTGACAGGCGCCAAGGAAGGCCCCCTGCGGCGCGCCGCCTATCAGCACCTGCGGCTGCACGCCGACTTCGTGAACGAGTTGTATCTCTTCGCCAAGCCGGTCGACCACAGCACGCACTTCAGCGTGAACGTCTACGGCAGGAAGCGGGCTGTCGGCTTCCAACATCTCAGCTGGCTGGTCCACCCGTCGGTGCTCTCCGAGTCGCTGCGCCACGACGGTGAGGGGGATACTCCTGGGATCAAGCACGAGGGCACCTGGGACACGCGCCCTCATCTGAAGCGGGTCGTGACCGTGAACGAGGCGACGCTCACCGACTGGCAGAAGCTGACGGGTGACAAGGAGGGGCCCGCCGAGGAGGCCAAGCTGCTGTTTCCCGTGACCGTGTCCGAGGAGTCTGCCATCTCGGCACTGGCCAGGTGGCCGCACCGGCTTGGGGCGCTCCGGCCGCGTATCAGCCCCGGTTTCCACGAGAAGAACGACCGTACGGCGGGCTACTTCACCTGGGATTCCGGCCCGGCGGAGGCGTGGGAGGACGTGATCTTCCAGGGGCCGTTCTTCGGCATCGCCACGCCGTTCGCGAAGCGGCCGGTGGAGGGGGCGCGGACTTCGCTTCAGATGGAGCCCTGGGATGTCGCGGGGCTTGCAGAGGACGCGGTGCCGCGTACCAATTACCGGCGGGCCACCTCCAAGTCACGGTTCGTGAAGGCGCAGGATCGATGGGTTGACCATGAGCGACTGGCACAGCTCCGATCGTCGAGAACCGCCGTGAGTGCAGCGGAAGCCGACCTGCTAATTAAGCAACCTGCTCTCGCTGGCGACCCGACAGCACACAGACAAGCCGTGCAGGACCTTCTTGCATCGGCAGCAGAGCGTCCGTCCTCAGAGTTTTTCCGCATGGCATGGCGACGTCAGCAACGACCAAAGAACGAGCGCAGTGTCTTCGCATCCCTGGTTCCCCCAGGCCCCACCCATGTACACACTGTGTACAGCTGGGCAGGGAAGTCCCCGCTCGAAACTGTGATGAATGCCGGATTCTGGGCCGCTCTACCGCTCGACTACTTCATCCGCGTAAGTGGACGTTCAGACATCCAGAAGGCCGAAGCGCAGGTTATGCCTGCACCCACATCACATCACCCTCTGCAGGATGCGCTGGTACTCCGAGCACTCAGACTTAATTGTCAAACCGCCGCCTACTCCCCCCTGTGGAATGGCCTTTACTCGGCAGCTTGGTTGCTCGACGAGTGGGCAATCTTCTCAGGCGGGGAGACAGCATGTGCACCGCTTGCTGCAGGAATCAGCCCGACATGGGATGCCAATACCCCCTTGCGCACCGAGCTGGAGCGGCGTGCCGCCCTGGTCGAGATGGACGCCCTTGTGGCCGTGTGGCTCGGCGTCAGCGCGGCTGAATTGGCCGCCATTTACCGGGCCCGCTTCCCCGTACTTCAGCAGTACGAGGAGAACATGTGGTTCGACGGCAGTGGGCGGCGGATCGCCGAAGCGCATCAGCAGCACGGTTACGGTCAGCCCAAGGACGCGTGGAAGCAGCTCACTTCGCATGAGGACTTCCCGCTCAAGGGCAACGTACCCGAGGGGTACGAAGGGCCGCTGTACCGGGCGAACCGAGTGGAGGAGATGCGGGCCGCGCACAAGGAGTTCGAGCGACGGATGCGGGCGGCCGGCTGGGAGCCCGGCGACACCGAGCCGCCCGGAGAGAAGTAGATCTTCGGCGCCGCATAACGTGAGCCCTGCCACCGAGACGGGTGGCAGGGCTCACATCCTGCGGTGAGTCACACACTCAGGTCCGTGACGGCCAAGGCGACCAGCCCGGCCCACGCCTGCGGGGAGACGGTCATGATCGCGTCCGTCGGTCGCTTCGAGTCCCGTACGTGGACCGTTCCGGGGGCGGTTGCGACTTCCAGGCACTGGCCCCCTTCACCGCTGCTGTAACTGCTCTTGAACCAGGCAAGGCCCAGCGACTGCTCGCCCATCCTGTAGGTCATGTCTCTCCCAGCAGCTTCTCGATGAACGTCAGAGATTCACGGGGCGGTAGTGCCTGCGCACGCAGGATGCCGTACTGCACTTCCATCTCCCTCACCGTCTCACGATCGGTGTAAAGACGGCTGTGACGCTGCACCTCCACGTAGGCCATCCTGCGGCTCTCGCGCGTCTCGATCAAGGTGAACGGTCCCGCCAGACCGCCATGTTCCTCTCTGTCGTGAGGCATGACCTGGATCTCGACGTTGCGATGCTGCGCGTACAACAGAAGCTGCTCCAGCTGACCGCGCGTGACCTCTCGTCCGCCAATCGGTCGCGTGACCACGGACGCCTCGATCACGAAGCTAAGCGTCGGCAGAGGCTTGCGCGCAAAGATCTCCTGGCGGAGCATGCGCGCTGCGACCCGTTGCTCGATCGTGTCCTCGTCCAGGGGTGGACGCCTCATCCGGAACACCGCTCGTGCGTAATCCTCGGTCTGTAGGAGGCCGTTGACCACGTGAGTGTCGTAGATGTGAAGTTCGACGGCCTCGGCCTCCAACTTCGCCGCGTCCCGGAAGAACGCCGGATACTGCGCCCGAGCCACCTCCTCCTTCAGCGCCCTCAGCACCCCGCCCGCGCCCAGCGCCTCGTCCGCCCGCTCGATGAACCGGGGCGGCGGGATGCGGCGCCCCTGTTCGTAGGAGGCGATGCTGGAGGCCGAGTAGCCCAGCCGGCCGCCCAGTTCCGTACGCTCCATGCCCGCCGCCGTTCTCAGCAGCTTCAGCTGGCGGCCGAACGCGGCCACCACCCCCGTACCCGGATCGTCCTCCGGCCGGGAGCCCGTCTCCCCCGCCGTGTCCTCCACGTCCGTGCCCAGTTCCGTCGGCTCCATCGGCCCTCACCCGCCCGTCCCGTACGCCCAGCCCCGCCGACAACGTCGCCGACGGCCGCGTACAACCGGCCCGCGTCAGCGCGTCACCACTGGTCACGCTACGCGACCGGCCCGAATGCTGTCCGCATGACGAAGGAAACCACCCCTGGCACCACTCTCACCGGTGACCCCGAACCCCTCATCCCCATCCGACACTTCGGGATGCGGTTCAGCTGTACCCCGCGCGGCGCCCGGCTCGCCCGGCGGCTGGCCGGAGTGCGGCTGGACGCGTGGGGGTGGGCGTACGGCACGGTCGCGCACGACGACGTGTCGCTGATCGTCGCTGAGCTGTGCGCCAACGCCGTGCGGCACGCGCGGGTGCCCGGCCGGGACTTCCGGCTGGACCTCGGCGCGCACCCCGCCCCCCCGACCCCGGCGCCGCCCCCGGCGGGAGGCCCGTCGTCCTCCGCGTGGCCGTCACCGACACCGTCGGCGAGCGGCTCCCCGTCACCCGTCCGGTCCGGCCGCTGGACGACACCGGGCGCGGACTCGCGATCGTGGCGGCGCTCGCCGCCCGCTCGGAATGGCGGCCCCGGGAGAGCGGGGCGCCGGGGAAGACCGTGTGGGCGGAGTACGCGGCACCGGTCCCCTCCTGACGGGGTTGGACGCCAGTCAGGTCCGGCAGGCCCCTCACCAGTCCGTTCCGGCTGATTCGTTCCTTACTGTCAGTGCTCACACGTAAGGTGGTGGAGATCGTGTGCGGGGCGGCGGGGCCGGGGTAACCGTCGGCGGGCGTCCCGTGTCTGGCCGTACGGGAGGGGCGCGACCGCCATGAGACCCACACTCGCCGCGCAGGCGCTGCGCGACACGGCGGTCGAGTACCTGACCACCACGTTCGCGCTGGCCGAACCGGCCACGCAGGAGGCGCTCACCGACTTCCTCACCGATCCGGCCGACGGGCTCTTCCGGGGGCCGTACCTGCGCATCCGGCGGCCGTTCCGGTCCGCGCCCGGCGGCTGGGAGCGGCACCTGGACTGGTGGCAGGACGGTTTCCGGCCGTACGCGCATCAGGCGGAAGCCTTCGCGCGGCTCACCACCAAGGACGGGCATGCTCCCCGGCCCACCCTCGTGACGACCGGTACGGGGTCCGGGAAGACCGAGTCGTTCCTGGTGCCCGTGATCGACCACTGCCGCCGGGAGCGGGCGGCGGGACGGGCCGGCGTCAAGGCGGTGCTGCTGTATCCGATGAACGCGCTCGCCGGGGACCAGGCGGGGCGGCTCGGCAAGCTGCTGGACGAGGACCCGCGGCTCGCCGAGGTGACCGCCGGGCTGTACATCGGCGAGGCGAGCGCCCGGGGGACGGCATCCCCTTACGGGCGGGTGATGGTGGACCGGGCGGAGATACGCCGTAATCCGCCGGACATCCTGATCACCAACTACAAGATGCTGGACCTGCTCCTCCAGCGGCAGCTCGACGCCCCGCTGTGGGCGGACGCGGACCTCGCGTACGTGGTGATCGACGAGTTCCACACCTACGACGGCGCGCAGGGCACGGACGTGGCGATGCTGCTGCGGCGCCTCGGCGCGGTCGCGGGGGCGGCCGAGGAGGGGCGGCCGCTCGGGTCGGTGTGCCCGGTGGCGACGTCGGCGACCCTCGGCGAGTCCGGGCCGGAGGCCGATCCGCAGACCGCGGGGGCCGGCGGGGCGCGGGCCATGCTGGACGTGGCCTCGCGGGTGTTCGGCACGTACTTCCCCGACGACGCGGTGATCGGGGAGGACCGGCGGGAGCCGGGTGCCTTCCTGAAGCCGCTGGACGCCTCGCTGCCGCCCGTGCCGCCGCCCGGCGAGATGGCCGCGCTGCCCGACCCGGCGGCCACGGCCGGCGGGATGGACCGGCTGGCGCGGGCCGTGCTCGGCTGCGACGCGTCCGACGCCCGGGAGCTGGGGCGCCGGCTGCTCGCGCACCCGGTGACCCACGACCTGCTGGCCACGGGGGTGGATCAGCCCCTCACCTTCGAGGAGGTGCTGCGGGGCTTCCCGGCGAGTTCGCCCTGGCGTCTTGCGGTGGAGCAGGACCCGGTGACCGCCGTGGAGGCGCTGGCCCGGTTCGTGGCGCTGGTCTCCGAGGCCCGCGATCCGGACGCCCCGGACGGGGAGCGGCGGCCCCTGCTGCTGGTCGAGAGCCACCTGTGGGTGCGGTCGCTGTCGCGGGTGCTGCGGTTCGTGGCGCCCCGGCCGGTGTTCTCCTGGTCGGACGCCGACCAGGCCGCCGCCTCCGCCGTGGCGTCGGCCGCGCAGGAGGAGCGGCGGCGTTCGGTGCGGCGGTCGGGACGGCTGCCGTCGGCTTACTGCCGGCACTGCGGGCGGTCCGGGTGGAGCGCCGTGTGCCCCGAGCGCAACCCGTCCGAGCTGGTGACCGCCCCCGACGACGTCTACCGGCTGAGCGCGGGCGGCGGCGCCGGGAAGGCCCGGGTGCGGGCGATGATCGCGGCGACGCCCGCCGAGGCGGCCGAGGAGGCTCGCCGGGCCCTCGCGCGGGCCCGGCGGCGGCGTGCCGCGGCCTCGCGGGACGCGAGCGTGCTCGTCCTGGAGGACAACGGGGAGCGGCTGCGGCCCGTCGACCCGGACGAGGTGCTGCTGCCCGGCGACCGGATCGCCGACGCCCCGGACAAGGGGGTGTTCGTCAAGATGTGGTATCTCCAGTCGGACGCCGACGAGTTCGCCCGGCAGGACCGCTGCCCGGCCTGCGGTCAGGCGCAGGGCATCCGTTTCCTCGGCGCGGGCGTCGCGCCGCTCGCGTCGGTGGCGGTCACCCAGTTGTTCACCGGTGGCGAGCTGCCCGCGAAGGACGCCGACGGCAACGACCGGCGCCGCACCCTGGTCTTCAACGACTCGGTGCAGGACGCCGCGCACCTGGCCGGGTTCGTGGCCAGCCGGGCGTGGAAGTTCTCCCTGCGTTCTCTGGTGCACGAGCAGCTGACCGAACAGGCGGCGGGGAAAGCGGAGTTCGCGAAGGACGGCGTGCCGCTGAACGAGCTGATCGCGGCGCTGGTGCGGCGGGCGTCGGTCGACAAGGAGAAGCTGCTGGCCTCCGTCGTCCCGCCGGACCTGCACGACGTGGACGGGGTACGGCGGCTGCTGGCCGGGCGGAAGCGGCTGCCGAAGGGCACGTGGAATCTGGTCGGTGAGCGTCTGGCGTTCAACACACTGCTGGAGTTCGGGCTGCACGCCCGGCTGGGCCGCACCTTGGAACTGACCCGGACCGTTGCCGCCGAGGTCCACCTGCCGGACCCGGGGACGACGGCCAGGACCGCCGAGGCCCTCTACGAGGAGGTCCTGCGGCAGCAGCTGCCGTTCGACGAGGCGGCACCGGCCGAGGGAGCCCCCGCCCGCCCGGAAGCCGGGGACGGCGGCTCTGACGGCGACTTCGGCAACGCCCCGGACGGCGGCCCGGGTGACGCTCGGGACGCCGGCCCGGACGCGGGCGTCCCGGTCGGGGTGCCCGCGGCGGGGCCCGAACGGCTGCGCCGCTTCGAGGGGTTCGTGCGCGGGCTGCTGGAACACGTCAGGGTCAGCGGCGGGATACGGCACGCCTGGCTGGACACCTTCATCCGCGAGGAGGGCCGCAACCGCTACAGCGTGTGGGGCGGTCGCCCGGAAGGAATGCAGGCGTTCGGGCGGGGCTCCGAGGCCCCGGCTTTCGTCCTGGTCGGCGCCCGGCCCGGCCGGACCGACTTCGAACGGGTCGACACCCGGGAGAGCTGGTACACCGACTTCACGGCCCGCTGCCTGGATATGGACCGCTCCCTGGCCGGCGACTACCTGGCCAGGCTGCTCCCCCGGCTCGCCGAACCGGGCATCGGCGCGCTGGCGTACCGGCGTACCGGCGAGCAGCGCGCCGGACGCGGCCAGGACCGGGCCGGGGTGTACGGGCTGACCCCCGGGCACGTCCGGGTGCGTCCGCTCGCCGACGACGAGACGGCCGACGCCGCGCTGGTGTGCCGCGAATGCGGCTGGACGCAGACCGTGCCGCCGGAGCGGGTCGGGGTGTGGGCGGGGCTGCCCTGCCCGCTCAAGGGCTGCGCCGGCGCCCTGCGGCGGCCCCCGGCGGCGGACGCGGGGCGGGCCGGACGTGACTTCCGCGGCGACTACTACCGCCGTCTGTACCGGGAGGCCGACCCCTACAACGTGGTCGCGGCCGAGCACACCGGCCTACTGACCCGCAAGGAACGCGAACAGGTCGAGAAGGGCTTCCGCGAAGGGGTGCGGCACACCGACCCCAACGTGCTGTCCTGCACGCCCACCCTGGAGCTCGGTATCGACATCGGCCAGTTGGAGGCGGTGCTGCTGGCCTCGCTGCCGCCGACGACCGCGGCGTACGTACAGCGGTCCGGCCGGGCGGGGCGCTCCACCGGCAACGCGCTGCTGGTGTCCCTCGCCGACACCAGCCCGCGCTCCCTCTACCACCTGGCAGAGCCCCGGCACCTGATCGCCGGGCGCATCCTTCCGCCGGGCTGCTTCCTGTCCGCCACCGAGCTGCTGCGCCGTCAGTTCACCGCCCATCTGCTCGACCTCGCGGGGCGGGGCAGACTGGAGGGCGTGCTGCCGCTGCCCGACCGGGCGACGGCACTGTTCGGTCCGGCGGGCTGGCTGCGCCACTTCGCACGGGCCGTCGTCGGCCGCACCGACCTGGTGGACGACTTCCTGCGGCTGTTCCCCGAGGTCGAGGGGGTCCCCGACTCGGGAGCCTCCCGTGACGCCCACAAGGAGCTGCGCCGGTACGTGGAACCGCTGCCCGACGCCGGTGACGCGGCGGCGCGGTCGCCCGAGCGGTGGCTGGCCTGGCGGCTGCGGGACGCCGAGAGGGTCTGGGAGGCGGAGCGGACGGAGCTGGTGGACCGGCTCGCCGCGATCGCTGAGGCCGCCGAGGCGTTGCACGACACCGTCGAGGACGAGGCCCGCGAGAAGCGGACTCTGGGCCGGGAGGCCGGGGCCGTGCGCGGGCAGTTGCAGACCCTCGCCCAGTCCGGCGCGCAGGCGTTCCTCGTCGAGCGGGGACTGCTGCCCAACTACACCCTGGTGGAGGACGGCGTCCGGCTGGAGGCGGTCCTCACCCGCAAGGAACCGGCCCGGCGGGCCCGGGGGGCGGACGGGGAACGCGCGCCGAAGAGCCAGTGGCGCACCGAGACCCGCCTGTACCACCGGCCCGCCGAGGCCGCGCTGACCGAACTGGCACCGGGCAACTCGTACTACGTACTCGGCTACCGGCACGAGGTCGACGGGTTCGACCTCGGCGCCCGGCCCCGCGGCGGCGAGCAGACCAAGGACGGCACCGGGGAGGAGAGCCGCCCGGCGATCGCGGTGTGGCGGGTGTGCCCGGAGTGCGGTCACGTCCGCACCGGACGGGACGCCGAGGCGGACACCTCGCCGTGCCCGCGCTGCGCCGGGCCCGGCATCGGCGGCCGGTCGGCAAGGTTCTCGGTGATCGTGCCGCGCAAGGTCACCTCCCGCGACCGGCGGGACGACGCCCGGATCATCGACGACCAGGAGTCCCGCAGTCGCCGCTACCACTCGACGGTGACGGCGGTCGACGTCGACCCGGCGGCGGTCAAGGAGAGCTGGCGGCACGAGAGCGCCGTCTTCGGGTTCGACCACGTACGGGAGGCGGTCGTACGCCGTTTCAACCTGGGTAGGGCCAGGCCGGGGCGACGTCCGGACACGTTCTTCGCCGGGCGTGAGGTGAGCGTCAGCCCGTTCACCGTGTGCCCGCAGTGCGGCGGGGCCACCGACCGGGATGCGGGGCATCCGCCCGTGCAGGAGCAGGTGAGCGAGTCGATCGCGGCCCGGCCCGAGCTGGCGCACCACCGGCCCTGGTGTCCCACCCGTCGCCGGGCCCGGCCCGTGCAGGCGGCGGACGCGCGGGTGATCACGTGCGCCGAGCACCGCACCGAGGCCCTGCGGGTCCTGCTGCCGGCCGCGACCCTGCAGGTCCCCGAGCGGCTGGCGTCGTTCTCCGCCGCGCTCCACCTCGGCCTGGCCCTGCGCTACGGCGGCGACCCCGCGCACATCCGCTCCGCCCCGACCGGCGAACCGGACCGGGCGACCGGCCTGACCCGCAACCACCTGGTACTGTACGACTCCCTGCCCGGGGGCACCGGCTATCTCCAGCGGCTCGTCGAACGCAACGGCGAGGAGTTCAGGGCCGTACTGGCCCGCGCCCAGGCGTATCTGCGCGACTGCCCCTGTGGGAAGGAGCCGCGACGCCGCGCCTGCCACCTGTGTCTGCTCGGCTACGCGCCCGACCGGGACTACCCCCTGCTCGACCGGCGCGAGGCCCTGTGGATGCTGGACGACGTCCTCGGCGTGGACGGGCACAGCCGTTGGGACGTCCGCCGCGCCCGCAGGGAACCGGACGGGCGGGCCCGAATCGGTGAGGGCGGCGAGGATGTGGACCGTCGACGTTTCGCGAAGCAGGCGCAGAGCGACCTGGAGCGGCGGTTCATCGACTGCCTGGACCGGTGGCTGGAGAGCGCCGCCGACGGCGCCGGGGTCGAGCACGAGGACACGCCGACCGGTCGCCAGGGCAAGCAGTTCACCCTGCGCGGACGGGACGGTTCACCCGTCCACTGGGAGGTCGTCGCGCAGAAGCCGCTCGACGCCCACGGCACGGTTCCGGACCTGCTGCTGCGCCCCGCGGGCGACACGGCCACCGGTGACGGGCCGCGCCCGGTTCCCGTGGCCGTGTATCTCGACGGCTACCGCTGGCACGCCTCCGAAGCCGTCAACCGGATCGCCGGGGACGCTGCGAAACGCGCCCGCCTGCGGGCCGACGGCACGCTGGTGTGGCAGATCACCTGGGACGACGTCATCGCCTGGGAGAAGGAACTGCGCGAGCGGTCCGGGCGCGTCGGCGGCGCCGACGCGGACGAGGCAGCAGGAGCGCTCGCCCCCGCGCTGGCCGGGCCGCAGGCACGGGGCGCCTGGCCTCCGTACCCGGTGGACGGCGACAACACGCCGGGCGGCAAGGCGCGCGCCCGGTGGGTGCGGCAGCGGCAGGACCCGGCGTACATGGACCAGCTGTTCGCCGGTGCGATCCCCGCGCTGCTGGGTTTCCTGGCCGATCCGGACCCCCGCCGGTGGCAGGTGCTGGCACGGCTCGCCGTGGCGGGCCTGATGAGCATGGCGCGGCGCGAGGACGTCGTCGACGCCGGGCCCGAGGCGGCGGTGCCGTGGGTGGAGGCCGCGCTGCGCGGCGAGGAACGCCCGGCGGTCGGCGGGGACTCGGGCGGGCTGCGGCTGTATCCGGTACGCGACGGTTCGGGGCTGCCCCTGCTGCTGATCGGGGACTCCCGCGTCAGACCGCAGGGGCTGAGCGCACTGGCGGTCCTCGACGACCGTCCGGAGGCCGTCGCCGGTGACGGTGCCGAGCACCGGCGGCGCTGGAAGGCGTGGCTGTGCTGGGGCAACGTCCTGCAGTTCCTCGACCCGTCGGGCGAAGGCCGGGCGGACGGACTGCAGCTGGCCCGCACCGCGCTGGACGCATTCGACGCCAGTCTGCTGGCCGCGACCGCCGGACAGGCCGGCGGGCTCCTGGCCGCCCTGGGCGAGGACCGGCAGGGTAGCGGGCTAACCGATATCGGCGCGGTCCCGGCCGGGGGCGACGCGGAGCCCGGGCGGGGTGCCGGGCCGGGCGCCGGCGTCCGCCTCACGGGCTCCCGCACCGGTGCTGCGGTCGCGCACGCCGACGCCACCACACCCACGGCTCTGGAGCGGACGACCGCCTGGCAACTCGTGCTGCGGGAGCTGTCGTACATGGGTGACCCGGCCGTCGAGAAGCTCGCGCTCGCGCTCGCGGAGCGGGGTGACGTACCGCCGCCCGAGGCCGGGTGGGACACGAGTGGCGTCTCCCGCCCGCTGGAACTGGCCTGGCCCGCGGCGAGGATCGCCGTCGTCCTGGCCGAGGACGCGCAGGACACCGGCTATCTGTCCGAGTGCCACGCCGCGGGCTGGCGGGTCGGGGACGCGGGTGCCTGGGACGAGACCGAGCTGGCCGCCCTGGTCCGCCAGGCACGGTCCGGCGCGACGGACGAGGGAGGCGAAGGAGCGTGAACACCCCGGTCAGGACACAGGTCATCCCGACCCCGCAGGCCAACGAGGACATCAAAGGCCTGGCTCCCGGCGACAAGAACGCCGTCGGCGACTTCGTCCGCAGGTTGCGCGACGACCGCTCCAACCGCGCCCTGCGGCTCACCCCGCTGCGGGACACGGGCCGCAACGGCCGGCTCTTCCTCGCGAGGGTCGACAGCCGCGGGACGGCTCTGCTGCTGGAGACCGACGAGAACCGCTTCAGCCTCCTCGCCGTGCGGGTCGGCGACACGGCCCGTGACGAACTCGCCCGGATCACCGTGGAGATCAACGAGATCTCCGGGGGGGTCGAACTCGTGGACCAGAGCGTGGTCAGCCGTGAGGTCGTCGCGCTTCCGCCCCGAGAGGACGCGGGCGACACCGGGGGCGGGTCGCCGTCGCCGGCCGACGGCACCGCTCATCCGGCCCCCCGGTCGCTGCCGGTGCCCCTGTTCGCCAGGCACGACGACACGGGCCTGCTCCGCCTCGGCGTGTCCGCCTCGCTGCTTCCGGCGCTTCGGCGGATCACGGACCGGGCACAGTTGGACGCGCTGCTGGGCCACAACCTCCCCGCTCTCACCCGCGACGTCCTGCTCGCCCTGAGCGACGGAATGGAGCCCGCCGACGTCCGGGTCCACATCACCGACGCCTGGCGCGCCGACGACAAGGTGGATCCACACGACTGGGCGAAGGCGGCACGCCGTCCGGTGTCCCGGGTCAGCACCGAGGACGCCGCCGTGCTCGACGCGCTCGGCGACGGGTTCGAAGCCTGGCGGCTGTTCCTCCACCCCGAGCAGCACCGCCTGGCCACCACCTCGTTCAAGGGGTCGGCCAAGGTGACCGGCGGCCCCGGGACCGGCAAGACGGTGGTGGCGCTGCACCGGGTGCGTCACCTGGTGGAGCGGCTTCCTTCGGGGCACACCAAGCCGGTACTGCTCACCACGTACAACACCAACCTCGCCAAGGACCTTCAGGACAGGCTGTACCGGCTCGGCGGTGACGAGCTGGTGCGCCGGGTCGACGTGAAGTCGATCGACCGGCTCGCCCGGGAAGTCGTCCAGGAGACGCACCCCGGGTCCCCGCTCCCCCCTCCGCTCAGCGACGAGCAGGCGCTGAGCCTCTGGCACACCGTGTGCGCCGAGGCCGAGGAGTACGCGTTCGACGCCGAGTTCCTGGACTGGGAGTTCAAACATGTGATCCTCGCCCTGGGGTGCGGCACCGAACAGATGTACCTCCGGGCCAAACGCGAGGGCAGGGGCGTTCTGCAGCGTCTCCCGCGTCACCGGGTGTGGGAGCTGGTCCAGCGCTACCGGGCGCATCTGGACCAGCGACACCGCACCACGCACGCGCTCATCGCCGACGAGGCCGCCCGTGCGGAGGGCAGGCGGATGGCCAAGGTGACGGCGCAGGCCCGCTACAAGGCCGAACAAGGTGGCCTCGACCTGATCCACCGCGAGGCCGGAAGCGGTATGTGGCTCAGGCCCCGTTACCGGCACGTGGTCGTGGACGAGGCGCAGGACCTGTCCGCCTCCCACTGGCGCATGCTGCGCGCGATGGTGACTCCCGGCCCTGACGACATCTTCCTGGTCGGTGACGCCCACCAGCGCATCTACGCCCATCAGGTGGTGCTGGGACGGCTGGGCATCAGCACGCCCGGCCGGGCCTCACGCCGGCTGACCCTCAACTACCGGACCACGCGCGAAATCCTGGGCAGCGCGCAGGGGCTGATGACCGGCGAGCGGTTCGACGACCTCGACGACAGCCCGGACACCCTCGACGGTTACCGGTCCGTGCTCACCGGACTGGCACCGCAGTACTGGCGCGCCCCCGACTGGCAGACCGAGATGCGGGCGATCGCCGTGCTTCTCAGGGAACGCCACGACCGTTACGGAACGCCCTACGCGGCGATGGCGGTCGGTGTCCCGTCGCGGGACGCGGCCAGGCAGTTGGCCGTCACCCTGGCGAATGAGCGGTACGGCATCCACGCCTGCGAGATCGGCAGGGACATCCCGGCAGAGGTTGACGCCGTGCGCATCGGCACGTTGCACGGCTTCAAGGGTCTGGAGTTCCAACGGGTTTTCCTCGCCGGGGTGAGCGAGGGCCTGATTCCGCATCAGCGGCTCGAAACCTACCGGCACGAACAGGTGGAACGCTACCGGCAGGAGGAACAGCGGTCCCGTTCGCTGCTCTTCGTGGCGGCCACACGGGCACGCGACGAACTGGTGATCACGTGGAACGGGAAGGCCAGCCGTTTCCTCCCGGATCACGCCACAAGGAGCGCCGGGCACGCCACGGAACTTCTGGTGGACGACGGCCCGCCATCCGGATCGGCAGCGGCATAGTCGGCCAGGACAAGCGGCTCGCACGGCCTGGCCGAGTGCTCTTCGGAAACCTCTTGACTGCTTGGCTGCGTTCTGAGCCGGCTGCCGCCGACGGCAGTTCGGCCTGCCCCAGCGACCAGCAGCGGGCCACGCGCAACCCGGCTTTCGTGACCGCCTCGGTCCACTCGTGAGCACCATCGGCATCCATCAGACGCGCCACCTGCTCGGAGCCCAGCAGGTCCAGCACCCTTGGCGTCTCGTCCGACTCGGTCAGACACAGAGCGAGGCGCTGCCCCAGCAGCGTCGCGGCCACCGCCTACCGTTCCATCGCCAGTGCGCGCCGGTAGGGGCGGAGCGCCAGCGCCACCGGACCCGCGCACAGGAGGCCCGCGTCCGACTCCGCGCTCTCCGTCGCGTCGGACAGGGACAGCAGCCCGGCACGCTCCGCGTACGGCAACCGCGCCAGTTCCTCCAACTCTCCCCGCACCGCCTGCGCGTCCCGAACGTCGACACCGCGCGCTCGCAGCAGGCCGCCCCAGAAGCGAGGGCGCGTCAACTCGCGCGGGTCGCACATCACCGGCAGGTGCTCCTCAGCGCACGTGTCGATCGCCTCGCGCAACCGCGCGTGCCGCTTGGTGTTGAGCCGCCCGTCCGCTCTGGTGCGGTCCCCCAGCACGCGCAGTACCGCGAGTGCCGCGCCCTCCTCGCCCGGTGCGACGGACAGGAACCGTGGCAGCGCCTCGAGCAGCACGGCCCGTACCAGGTCGGGGGTGGCCTCGGGCAGCCCGTCGCGCACCTTGGCGCCGCTCAGGGCGAGCAGATGCACGACCGCGTCCGCTGCCACTGGATCAAGACGTTCGCCGTGCTCCGTGCCCCAGGAAAGAAGAGAGCAGACGGCCAGACCGGATTCCGCTTCGCGTGTCACCCGAACGCCGTACAGAGCCATTCCCGGCGTGGAGCCACTCCTGTCCGTCGCGCACTGCTCGCGGAACGCCATCAGGAGGCACACTCCCACGCCCTACAGGCCCGGTGTCGGCGCTGAGCAATGGAGAGCACCGATTGCATCCACTCTGCCCGGCAGGGACGCCGACGCTCCGCTGGGCGATCCGCGAATCCGACGGCCCACCCTCGGGCTTTCGGAGCGGGAGCATGCAGGAACTCCGCAGTCCGCTTCGGGCTGCCGTGGTCCGCTTGCCGGATCGCGGCAGCTCTCGGGCTGCAGCCCGGACGACGTTCTCCACAATGACTGCGGCCTCGACCAACTCGCCTCGATCACAGGCAGCCCACCCTGCGGGTCATAGCGAAGCCGGACGGACACGGCCGTCGGTCGGCAAAACCCAATGTGAGCGGGTAACACGCAGCGTGGCGCTGTGGGTGAGGAAGAGAGTTAAGCTCGACCTATACCAATCTTGTTTAGATATACCTAAACAGAAGAGGGAAGGTCATGGGTGAACAACTCACAAAGCCGGGGCGGCTGCTGGACCGCAATCACGAGTGGGCCCTCCTGAACGATTTTCTCGCCGATCCAGCCACCGAGCTGCGACTGGCCATCGTCTCGGGGCGCCGGAGAAACGGGAAGTCGTTCCTGCTCGAGGCGCTCGCTGAAGCGGTGGGCGGGCTGTACCTGACCGCTGTACAGGAGGAAGGCCGGGTTCCCGCGCTGCACCGGTTCACCGAGACGATCGCCGCGCACGCGGGTGTGCGGCCCGGGGCGATGCGACTGGACGACTGGCGGGATGTGCTCACCGCCGCGCTGGACGTGGTGAACCGGGCCTCGGGGGCGCCGCTGATCATCATCGACGAGCTGCCGTACCTGCTGCAGCACTCCCCGGAGATCCCCGGGTTCCTGCAACTGCTCTACGACCAGTCGCAGTCCGGCAAGGCGCCAGGCGGCCGGATCGTGCTGTGCGGCTCGGCGATGAGCGTGATGTCCGAGTTGCTGTCCGGGACCAAGCCGCTGCGCGGCCGAGCCGTTCTGGACCTGCGTCTGCCGGCCTTCGACTACCGCACGGCCCGCACCCACTGGGGGATCGCAGACCCGGCGGTGGCACTGCAGGTCGACTCCGTGCTGGGCGGCGCCCCCGGCTATCGGCCGCTGGCCGCCGGGCACCCCCCGCAGAGGGAGGCCGAGTTCGCGCCCTGGGTGGAACGCACCCTGCTGGACCCGGGACGGGCCCTGTACTCCCGGGTGGAGGCGGAGTACCTGCTGCGCGAGGACCCGCGGATCACCCACCGCACGCTGTACTACGACGTACTGTCCGCGGTCGCCCGGGGCGCCTCGACCCCGGCGAAGGTCGGCTCGATGCTGGAACGGTCCCGCTCCGCCATGGTCGCCCCGCTTGAGGTGCTCGAGTCCACCGGCTACGTCCACAAGGAGCAGGACCTGCTCAAAGCGCGGCACCCGGCCATCAGCGTGGCGGACCCGGTGATCCGCTTCAACCAGCTGATCACCCTGCCCATGGTGGACCTGGTGGAACGACGGCGCGGTGCCCAGGTGTGGCAGTCGTCCCGGCCGACGTACCACTCGAAGATCCTCGGCCCGCATTTCGAGGAGACCGCGCGCGAGTGGGCCCGCTCCTTTGCCATCGACGAGACGGGGCTGTCGCTCGGCGCGGTGGGCACAGCGGAGATCGCCGACCCGACCGCCCGGACCAAGCACGAGGTCGACCTGCTCGCCATGGCCCCCGGCGAACGCCCTCAAAACCCGCGAGCCGCCATCACCCTGATCGGTGAGGCCAAGGCCACCGTCCAACCCCGAGGACTCCAGGACCTCGAGCGCCTCGAACACATCCGGACCCTCCTCGCCGACCAGGGGCACCGGCCCGATGACGCGACCCTCGCCCTGTTCTCCCTGCACGGTTTCCATCCCGATGCCATCGAGGCCGCCAAACACCGCCGCGATGTCCTCCTGGTCGACATCAGCGCACTGTACGGCGAAGGCCCCATCCACGGCCTGACATGACATAAGCCGGGGTTGCGTGAGTCACGGGGGCGCCATGGGCCCAGCCTTGGTGGCCGACCGGGGCGGGATCGTCGCTGACCGGCACACGGACGCGCGACCACTGTCCCCAGTAGGATATTTCATTGCAGCGGGACATACGCGGGACGACGGGGCTAACATTCCGTCAGGCAGCTCGCTGACCTGCTGAAACGCCTGGGAACTGTCCGGCCTCCGGAGCCGTGTGCGCAGGTTCGAATCCTGCCGGGGGCACACTGTGTGAGTGTGTCCAAGACCCCGAATCAGGCGGAGACGCCGAGGTCGGGGTCTTCGTGTATGGGCGGGGCGTGGTGCCGCTCAGTCGGTGTACCGCCACTCCTCAGGGGGTGGGGTGACCCCGGAACGAGATGGTGTTCTGGGCGTCGGGCGTTCTCCCTGGCGTGGACGAGGTGACTCCGTCCCGGGGGCTTCGCCTCGCTAGCGGTGTCCTGTCTTGGCCGCTGCCGATCGGGCGGACCGTTCGAGGTTGGCGCGGTGTGCCGCTCGGGTCTTCTCGTCGGCAGGCTGTTCGTACTCCGGGCGCATTCCCGTGCGGCCGTCCAAGGTTTCGCGCAGGATGTCCGCGTGGCCTGCGTGGCGGGTGGTTTCGCCCAGGACGTGGAGGAGGGTGGCGAAGAGGTCGGTGTTGGGGTGGGGGTCCGGCCACCAGGGGACGTGGCCTGGGGTGTTGAGGGGGAGGGACGTGATGGTCGCGTCCGAGTGTGCCCATGTGCGTTGGTAGAAGGCCGTGATCCGCTCGCGGGTTTCGTGCTCCGTTGCCCAGTGGTCCTCGCCCTTGTGGGCCTGCCAGGGAGGCAGGGGTTCCGGGGAGGGGCGGGCGAAGACCTCTCCGAAGTATCTGGCCTCGACCGTGGCCACGTGTTTGACCAGGCCCAGGAGACTGGTGCCCGTCGCCGTCAGGGGGCGACGGGCGTCGTACTCGGAGAGGCCGTCCAGTTTCCAGAGCAGGGCCTCGCGGTCGCGGCGCAGTCTTCCGTGCAGGGTGTCCTTCATCGCCGAGTCGTCGGTCATGGCGAGTCAGCCTGTCATCCCCTCACCAAAGGCACGTGCGTTTCAGTGCAGTTGTTCCGCCAGGCCCACGATGATGCCCTCCGGGCCGCGGACGTAGCAGAGGAGGTAGCTGTCCTCGTAGCGGGCGATCCGGCCGAGGGGTTCGGCGCCGTGGAGGCGTAGGCGGGTGACCGTGTCCTCCAGGTCGGTCACGGCGAACATGACGCGGTGGGTGCCCAGGATGTTGTGGGGGCGGTTGCGGGGGGTGTCGGCCGTGGCCTTCGGGGTGCGGTAGCTCGACAGTTCCAGGCGGCTGTGGCCGTCGGGGGTCCTGAGCATCGCGATGTCGCAGTGGACGCCGTCCAGGCCGGTGCACTGGTCGGCGACGGGGCCCTTGACCTCGGTCCTGCCCTCCAGTTCCATGCCGAGTTCCTCGAAGAACGCGACGGCGGCGTCCATGTCCTCCACGACGATGCCGACGTTGTCCATTCGCTGAATTGCCATGGTGGTTTCTCCCTGTCGGTTGTGCGGGCGGCGGGCGGTGGTCGCCCTTCCGGGGCTGGGACGGAGCCGGTCGCGCGTTCTCGACATCCGTCCGGCGGGAGAATGCGGGCGGCTCACGCCGGCACGTACCGCGTCAGCACGATGCCGCCGCGGAACGGCTTCGCCTCGGCCAGGGTCAGTCTCGGGATCTCGAAGCCGTCCGGGAAGAGCCTGCGACCGCCGCCCTGGACCACCGGGTAGACGAAGAGGCGGTACTCGTCCACCAGGCCGGCCGCGATCAGCGTGTGGGCCAGCCGGATGCTGCCGGTCAGGACGATGTCCTTGCCGCCCTCCTGTGCTTTGAGGGCGCGGACCTCCTCGACGGGGTCGCCGCTCAGGATCGTCGAGTTGTCCCACATCGGGTCGGTGAGCGTCGTCGACACCACGTACTTCCGGACCTGGTTCAGGTACGCGGTGATGCCGGTGGGGTCGTCGGTCTGCTCCGGCCAGTAGCCGCGGAAGTCCTCGAACGTCCGCCTGCCCACCAGGAGCGCGTCGGCGTTCTCGTCCTGGCGGTGGCTCTCCTCCAGGACGTCGGCCATGTCGGCCTGGGCCTGGGGGTCGAACCAGTCGGTGAGCATCTCGATCGAACCGTCGACGGTGATGTTCTCGGTGATCGCGAGTGTGCGCATGTCGCTCCTCCGGGCTGTCGTGTCGGAGACCTCTCGTCCTCTGCCATGACACCCGTTCCGGGACGACTTCGCATGCGGCCCGCGGTTACTCCCACACCGCCCGTACGGCCTCCGCGTACTCCCGGCCCTGGCGCCGGCCCTCCCGTGCCGCCCCCGGGATCCGCGCCGCGTTCAGGGGGTTGCGCCCGAAGGCCCGCAGGGAGGTCCGGTCGGGGGTCAGCAGGGTGGCCCGGGTGCCCTGGGAGAGCAGGGTCCGCACCTGGGTGCGGGCGCTCGGCGTGGCTCCCGCCGCCTTGGGGATGGGCGCCATGACGACGACCCTCGCGCAGTCCGCGAGCAGGTCGGCGTTGGTCGTGGAGCGGACGCCGCCGTCCATCCAGCGGCCCTCGCCGATGGTGATCGGCGGGAAGAGGGGCGGCAGGGCGCAGGTGGCGGCCATGGCGTGGGCCAGGTCGACGCCGTCGGTGGCCGTGAAGCCCTTGGGCGTGCCCGTGAGGGCGTCCACCGCGAAGAGGCGCACCGGGCGGGCCGGCCAGTCCTCGACCGGGATGTGGGGGCCTATCGCCTCCAGGACCGCGGTCTCCGGGACGTCCCGTACGGAGAGGGCCAGGCGGGAGAGGTGGCGCAGCGTCCTGTCGGGGTCGCGCGAGCGCAGGGACGCCCACAGGTACCTCGCCGTCATCGAAAGGGTGAAGTCCACGTCGATCATGGGGCGTTGGCGGTTGATCTGCTCCGCGTAGAGGTCGGCCGGGGTTGAGCCCTTGGCCAGGTCGAGGGCGAGCAGGGAGCCGGCCGAGGTGCCGGCGAGGACGTCGGCGTCGCCGGGGTGGAGACCGGCGTCGGCCAGTCCCGCCAGGACGCCCACCTGCCAGCCGTACGCGGTCAGGCCGCCGCCGCCCATGACCAGTGCCCTGCTCGGCTCCTTCGCCGGCTCCCTCATCGCGTCCGCCCCTTGCCCAGATCGGTTCAACAAACGGGGACCACTCCCCGATTCGCTCGTCATCGCGACCGTAGCAAATAAGTGGGGAGTGGTCCACGTTTAGTTTCCGGGCAGGTCAGGGGCGGGACAGGACTGCCTTGACCACCTGGCGGAGCATCGCGTCGGGGTCCGGGGCCGGGCCCGGGGAGCGCCAGGCCACGAAGCCGTCGGGGCGGACCAGTACCGCGCCGCCGCGGGTGACGCCGTGGGCCTTCGCCCAGTCCTGCTCCTCGTCCTCCTGGACCAGGTCGGCCTCCGGGGTGCCGCCGACGCGGTACGGCTTCAGCGGGATCCGCAGCTCGTCGGCGAGCCGGGTCGCCGCCTCGTGCCAGCCGGTGGGCTGGGCCGCGTCGCTCAGCAGCACCAGGGCGTCCTCGTAGAGGTCCAGGGTGGAGACGCGGGTGCCGTCCCTCAGGAGCCACAGGTGCGGGGCCCTGCTGCCGGGCGCGCCGGTGAGGTCGAGGCCCTCCGGCACCACCGGGGTCGCCGGGTCGGCGCCGACCACCGCGCCCTGGGGGTAGCGGTAGCCGAGGGCGACGTTGAGGATGCCGCGCTGCGGGGCGCCGCCGCCGGGGCCCGCGCCGGGTGCCCCGCCGCCGGGGCCTCCGGGCGCGCCGCCGAAGCCGCGCAGGTCGCCGGGGCCGGCCGGTCCACCGGGGCCACCCGGCCCTCCGGCACCGGCCGGTCCGCCGGGACCGCCGGGCGCGCCGACGCCACCAGGTCCACCGGGTCCGCCCGGCGCACCGGCCGCACCCGGCCCGCCAGGACCACCAGGACCACCAGGACCAGCCGGTCCACCGGGCCCACCCGGCGCCCCTCCCCCCATCCCCGGCGGCGGTGCGAAGCCCGGGTGGCTGTGTTCCACGGAGCGGCCGGCGGCGCGGGCGCTGGTGGCCTCGGCGACCGGGCGGCGTTCGGCGTCGTACGTGTCCAGCAGGCCCTCGCCCGCCCAGCCCTCCAGGACCGCGGCCAGTTTCCAGGCGAGGTTGTGGGCGTCCTGGATGCCCGTGTTGGAGCCGAAGGCGCCGGTGGGGGACATCTCGTGGGCCGAGTCGCCGGCGAGCAGGACGCGCCCGGAGCGGTAGCTGCGGGCCACGCGCTGGGCGGCGTGCCAGGGGGCCTTGCCGGTGATCTCGACGTCGAGGTCGGGGTCGCCGATCGCGCGGCGGATGTGCTCGGCGCAGCGCTCCGGGGTGAAGTCCTCGACCGTCTCGCCCTGTTCAGGGTGCCACGGGGCGTGGAAGACCCAGTTCTCGCGGTTGTCGACGGGCAGCAGGGCGCCGTCGGCCCCCTCGGTGGTCAGGTAGCAGACGATGAAGCGGCGGTCGCCCACGACGTCGGCCAGGCGGCGGGAGCGGAAGGTGACGCTGACGTTGTGGAAGAGGTCGCCCGGGCCGCTCTGGCCGATGCCGAGCTGCTCACGGACGGGGCTGCGGGGGCCGTCGGCGGCGATCAGGTAGTCCGCCCGGATGGTGGTGTGCTCACCGGTGTCCCGGCTCTTGACGACCGCCGTGACGCCGTCGGTGTCGTCCTCGAACGACAGCAGTTCGGTGCCGAAGCGCAGGTCGCCGCCGAGGTTGGCGGCGTGGGTGAGGAGTTCCGGCTCCAGGTCGTTCTGGCTGCACAGGCACCAGCCGCTGGGGCTGAAGCGGGCCAGTCCGCCGCCCGGGTCCATCTCCTTGAACAGCCACTCCCCCGCGTCGCCCACCAGCGTGGGCGTCTGGAGGATGCCGTGGTTGCCGGCCAGCGTGGCGGCGGCCTTCCTGATGTCCGGCTCGGTGCCGGCGACCCGGAAGATCTCCATCGTGCGGACGTTGTTGCCGCGTCCCCGGGGGTGGATGGAGGTGCCGGCGTGGCGCTCCACCAGGGTGTGCCGGACGCCGAGGCGCCCGAGGAACACCGAGGCCGACAGGCCCACCAGGGACCCGCCGACGATGAGGACCGGGACCCGGTGCACCGCGGAGGCGGCACCCGGTGTCCGGTCGGCTCTTGCGTTCATGGTTCGTCCTCCGTTGTGACGTACGCGCGCCGTTCGGTGCGGCGGGCGCCGTCCTCGCTGTGGATCGACGTGCGTCCTCGTGTGCCGGACCGTCGTCGGGTGATTCACCCCGCGCCAGATGTGCGCCGGGGCCCTCATGCCTTCCACGCGCGCCGCGGCGGGGCCCGCGGCCGCCGAGGCTTTCACCCGCTTAACACTCCCGGCGCGCGGTCCTCGCGGGCACGGCAGACGATCGTGCTTGTCGCGACCGGCGCACCCGCCCGAGCCATGGCGTGCGACGCGACGCTCACCCCAGTCCCAGAGGAAGTTCCCCGGAGAAGAGGTGGCCCGGATGACGGTCTCTCCCGTCGAAGCAACGGATGACGTGACGGCGGATGCCCTGCCCACGGACGCCACGGCGACGCCGTTCGCCCCGGCCGCGGACGCGGGCGGCGTCTCCACGTCGGCGTTCGACGGATCCCGCGTACGGGTCGTCCTGATGCTGGACGTCCACGACGGAATGCAGCAGGAGTTCCTGGACGCCTACGACGGCATCCGCGACCGGGTCGCCGCCGTTCCGGGACACGTCAGCGACCAGCTGTGCCAGTGCGTCGACAATCCCACGCAGTGGCTGCTCACCAGCGAGTGGGAGACCGCCGAGCCGTTCCTGAACTGGGTCAGCAGCGAGGAGCACCTGGCGACCGTCGAACCCCTGCAGCACTGCGTCCGGGACACCCGCTCGCTGCGCTACAGCGTGCTGCGCGAGACCGAGGGCGACCAGACGGCCACCGAGGCGGCCGGCGGCCCGCTGCGGGCGGCGCCGCGGATCGGGACCAACGTCGTCCGGCACGCGCTGACCTTCACCGTGAAGCCCGGCAGCGAGCCCGAGGCGGCCCGGCTGCTGTCCGACTACGCGTCGCCCGACACCCAGGTCGACGAGGCCGGCCGGCTGCTGCGGACCTCGCTGTTCCTGCACGGCAACCGGGTCGTCCGGGCGGTGGAGGTGCGGGGCGACCTGCAGAGCGCGCTGCGGCACGTGGCCCGGCAGCCGGGGGTGCGTGCGGTCGAGGAGGCCCTCAACCCGCACCTGGAACAGGAACGCGACCTGTGCGACCCGCGGTCCGCCCGGGAGTTCTTCACCCGGGCCGCCATGCCGGCCGTGCACCACGTGTCCTCGCGCGGCCGCAGCGGCGCTCCCGGGCGGCGGCTGGCGCTGCTCTACCCGGTGCGCCCCGGCGCCGGCTCCGAACTGGCCCGGCTGCTGGCCCACCGGGACGCGACCGCCCTGCGGGACGGGGACGGCACGGTCCTCGCCGCCACCGTCTTCCACCGCGACGACCTCGTCGTACGGCTCGTCGACGTGGACGGCGACCCGGACGGCGCGCCCGCCGCCGCGCTGCTCGGCCTGCCGGTGTCCGACGGATCCGGCGGAACGGCCGGGGCCGCCGCGGCCGCCGTGATCGAGGCCGCCGAACGGCTCCTGGACACCGCCGAGTACGGGGTCGAAGGGCCCCTCGGCGACCCCCGCACCCAGTCGGTGCTGCTGGCGCGGGCCCGGATGACGCCCCTCACCGACCGCCTCGCGCCCGACGCCTGACCCCCGTCCCGCGGGTGCCGCTCCACACGGCGCCCTCCCGAACCCACCCCTTCCCGCACGACGCGTCCGGTACGGCCCGACGCCGCGCCCCCGGTCCGCGTGACCCCTCTCCCACCCCACCGCTTCCCGCGACCCCGGAGTGAACGACATGACAGACCAGCAGGTGAACATCATCTCGATCGGCGACGTCGCGCCGAACCGCCGCCGCGGCGGAGACATCCGCGCCGTGCTCACGCCGACCAGCGCCGGTGCGACCAGCGGCTTCATGGGCGTGGCCATCGTGCAGCCCGGCGAGCGGATCGCCGAGCACTACCACCCGTACTCCGAGGAGTTCGTGTACGTCACCGAGGGCGCCCTGGAGGTGGACCTGAACGGGACGCCGCACGCGCTCACCGTCGGGCAGGGGATGCTGATCCCGCAGGACATGTGCCACCGCTTCCGCAACGTCGGCGACGTGGAGGCGCGGCTCGTCTTCCACCTGGGCCCGCTGGCCCCGCGCCCGGAGCTGGGCCACGTCGACACCGAGGACGCGGCCGGCAACGCGATCCCGCACGAGCGTCCCGCCGCGGCCGCCGAGGCCGTGTCGTGAACCGGCGACGGGTGGCCGTCACGGGCATAGGCGTCGTCGCCCCGGGCGGGATCGGCGTGCCCCAGTTCTGGGGCCTGCTGTCCGAAGGCCGTACGGCGACGCGCCGCATCTCCCTCTTCGACCCGGCCGGGCTGCGGTCGCAGATCGCCGCCGAGTGCGACTTCGAGCCGGCCGACCACGGGCTCGGTCTGGCCACGGTCCAACGCTCGGACCGGTACGTGCAGTTCGCGCTGGTGGCCGCCGCGGAGGCGGTCCGGGACGCGAACCTGGACCTGAGCCGCGAGGACCCCTGGCGGGCGGGTGCCACGCTGGGCACCGCGGTCGGCGGCACCACCCGGCTGGAGCACGACTACGTCCTGGTCAGCGAGCGCGGCTCGCGCTGGGACGTGGACGACAAGCGGGCCGAGCCGCACCTGGAGCGGGCCTTCACCCCGGCCACGCTCTCCTCCGCGGTCGCCGAGGAGTTCGGCGTGCGCGGGCCGGTGCAGACGGTCTCCACGGGCTGCACCTCCGGGCTCGACGCCGTCGGGTACGCCTACCACGCGGTGGCCGACGGACGCGTCGACGTCTGCCTGGCGGGCGCCGCCGACTCCCCCATATCCCCGATCACGATGGCCTGCTTCGACGCCATCAAGGCGACCTCCCCGAACAACGACGACCCGGCGCACGCCTCCCGGCCCTTCGACGCCGACCGCAACGGCTTCGTGATGGGCGAGGGCGCGGCGGTGCTCGTCCTGGAGGACCTGGAACACGCCCGGGCCCGCGGGGCGGACGTGTACTGCGAGATCTCCGGCTACGCGACCTTCGGCAACGCGTACCACATGACCGGGCTCACCAAGGAGGGCCTGGAGATGGCGCGGGCCATCGACACCGCCCTGGACATGGCCCGGATCGACGGCTCGGCCGTCGACTACGTCAACGCGCACGGCTCCGGCACCCAGCAGAACGACCGGCACGAGACCGCGGCCGTCAAGCGCTCCCTGGGCGAGCACGCCTACGAGACGCCGATGAGCTCCATCAAGTCGATGGTGGGCCACTCGCTCGGCGCGATCGGCTCGATCGAACTGGCCGCGTGCGTCCTGGCCATGGCCCACCAGGTGGTGCCGCCCACGGCCAACTACACGACGCCGGACCCCGAGTGCGACCTGGACTACGTGCCGCGCGAAGCCCGGGAGCGGGCGCTGCGGCACGTGCTGTCGGTCGGCAGCGGCTTCGGCGGCTTCCAGTCGGCGGTCGTGCTCAGCGCTTCCGGTTCCGGATCCGAAGGAGGGCCGCGATGAGCGGACGGCAACGGACCAACGAGGGAGGCCGCCGCGCGGTCGTCACCGGGCTCGGCGTGGTGTCGCCGCACGGTGTCGGCGTCGAGGCGCACTGGAAGGCCACCGCGGACGGCACCAGCAGCCTGGGGCCCGTCACGCGGGAGGGCTGCGAGGCCATGCCGCTGCGGGTGGCGGGCGAGGTGCGGGGCTTCGAGGCGGCCGAGACGGTCGAGGAGCGCTACCTCGTGCAGACCGACCGGTTCACGCACTTCGCGCTGTCCGCCGCGCAGTTCGCGCTGGACGACGCCCGGTTCGGCAGGGCGGACGTGGAGTCGCCGTACTCGGTCGGCGTGGTCACCGCGGCGGGCTCCGGCGGCGGCGAGTTCGGGCAGCGCGAACTCCAGAACCTGTGGGGCCAGGGCTCCCGGTACGTCGGCCCCTACCAGTCGATCGCCTGGTTCTACGCGGCCAGCACCGGCCAGGTCTCCATCCGCAACGACTTCAAGGGCCCCTGCGGGGTCGTCGCCGCCGACGAGGCGGGCGGCCTGGACGCGCTGGCGCACGCCGCGCTGGCCGTGCGCGGCGGCACCGACACGGTGGTCTGCGGCGCGACCGAGGCTCCGCTCGCCCCGTACTCGATCGTCTGCCAGCTGGGCTACCCCGAGCTGAGCCGCTCCGCCGAACCCGACCGCGCCTACCGTCCGTTCACCGGTGCGGCCTGCGGGTTCGCGCCGGCGGAGGGCGGGGCGGTGCTGATCGTGGAGGACGAGCGGGCGGCCCTGGAGCGCGGCGCGGACGCGCGGGCGACGGTGGCCGGTCATGCGGCGACCTTCACCGGCGCCGGCCGCTGGGCGGAGTCCCGGGAGGGGCTGGCCCGGGCGATCCGGGGTGCGCTGGCCGAGGCGGGCTGCCGGCCCGAGGAGGTCGACGTGGTCTTCGCCGACGCCCTCGGGGTCCCGGAGGCCGACCGGGCCGAGGCCCTGGCCCTGGCCGACGCGCTCGGCGCGCACGCCGCGCGCGTGCCGGTCACCGCGCCCAAGACCGGGACCGGGCGGGCGTACTGCGCCGCACCGGTGCTGGACGTGGCGACCGCGGTGCTGGCCATGGAGCACGGGCTGATCCCGCCCACCCCGAACGTGTTCGAGGTGGACCACGAGCTGGACCTGGTGACCGGCCGGGCCCGTCCCGCCGAGCCGCGCACCGCGCTGGTGCTCAGCCGCGGGCTGATGGGCTCCAACTCGGCCCTCGTCCTGCGGCGGGGCGGCAGCGCCCCGGCCGCGAACTGACCGACCGACGCCGATCCGAGTGAGCGCCGCGTGTGGGCGCGCGCCACCTGAGTGAAGGAGGACACCCCCATGACCGATCAACTGGCCTACCAGGTGACCATCGAGGAGCTGGCCGCGCTGATGAAGCGCACCGCCGGCGTGCACGTCGAGCCGGAGACCCTGCGCGCGCAGGCCGACGACGGCTTCGACACCTTCGGCCTCGACTCCCTCGGGCTGCTGGGCATCGTGGCCGAGCTGGAGAAGCGGTACGGCCTGGGCCTGCCCGAGCAGGCCGAGCGCTGCAAGACGCCCGCCGATTTCCTCGCGCTGATCAACGGCGCCCTGAAGACGGGAGTGTGACATGGCAGGGCACACCGACAACGAGATCACCATCGCCGCCCCGATGGAGCTGGTCTGGGACATGACCAACGACATCGAGAACTGGCCCCGGCTCTTCAGCGAGTACGCCTCCGTGGACGTGCTGGAGCGCGACGGCGACCGCGTCACCTTCCGCCTCACCATGCACCCGGACGCGGACGGCAAGGTGTGGAGCTGGGTCTCCGAGCGGGTCGCCGACCCCGTCACCCGCAACGTCCGCGCCCAGCGCGTGGAGACCGGCCCCTTCCAGTACATGAACATCGTCTGGGAGTACGCCGAGACCGCCGAGGGCACCCTGATGCGCTGGATCCAGGACTTCGCCATGAAGCCGGACGCGCCGGTGGACGACGCCTGGATGACGGACAACATCAACCGCAACTCCCGTACGCAGATGGCGCTGATCCGGGACCGGATCGAGCAGGCCGCGGGCGAGCGGCGGACCGCGTCGGTGCTGGCCGACTGACCCCGGCCGACCGACACCGAACGACACCGGCGAAGGGCATCACCCCATGCACCACACACTGATCGTCGCCCGGATGGCACCCGGCGCGGCCCCGGACATCGCGAAGGTGTTCGCGGAGTCCGACCGCGGCGAGCTGCCGCACCTGGTGGGTGTCAACCGGCGCAGTCTCTTCGAGTTCGGTGACGGTGTGTACCTGCACCTCATCGAGAGCGACGAGGACCCGGCCCCGGCCATCGGCCGGCTGACCGGGCACCCGGAGTTCCGCCAGGTCAGCGAGCAACTGGAGCCGTACGTCTCGGCGTACGACCCGGCGACCTGGCGCGGTCCGAAGGACGCGATGGCGCGCTGCTTCTACCGCTGGGACCGGGCCGCCGCGGGCTGACGGCCCGGCCACGCTCCGCCTCGGGGCCGCCCGGCAACCGCCGGGCGGCCCCGACGGGCGTGGTGGCGCGTGCCGCGCGGGGGCCGGAGCGCCCTCCGGCCCCTGGTGCCGCGGGCGTTCGGCGGACGTTCCCGGGACAGGTGCCGGCGCGGCGGGTGATGATCGGACCATGACCAACGCATCGCGCTTCGACCCGCACGCCCTGCTCGCCCGCAGCCGGCTCGGCGTGCTCGCGACGATCAAGTCGGACGGCCGCCCGCAGCTCTCGCCCGTCATGCCCGCCTACGACGCGGAGGCGGGCGTCATCCGCGTCTCCACCCGCGACGGACTGGCCAAGACCGCCAACCTGCGCCGCGACCCGCGGGCCGCGCTCGAGGTGACGGCACCGGACGGCAGGTCCTGGGCCACCGCCGAGGGGACCGCCACGCTCACCGGGCCGGGGACCGACCCGCACGGGCCGGAGGTCGAGGCGCTGGTGGAGTACTACCGCGCCGCGGCCGGCGAGCACCCGGACTGGGACGAGTACCGGTCGACGATGGTGGCCGACCGCAGGGTGCTGCTGACCATCGCCGTGGAGCGGGTCTACGGGGCCGACATCGGCTGAGCCGGCAGGATCCGGATTTCTCTGCCCGGGGCTGATCGATCCGCCCGCCGTTTGCGTACCTCCTGGCGAACCGGCACGTACGCGTGCGAGTCCCCCGTGTCGCCCTGGAGGCACCATGCGCCCGTCCCGCAGCAGGATCGGAGTCGTCGTCCTGTTCGGCGTGATGACCCTGACCCTCACCGCGCTGGCCTTTCCGGCCGTGCTCGGTCTGGAGAAGGCAGACGGCGGTCAGGACCGGGTCATCGCCAGCACGAAGTTCGGGCCGCTCACGGAGGCCGACCGGGACTTCGTGGTCAAGGTGCGGGCGGCCGGGCTGTGGGAGTACCCGCTGGGCGAGATCGTGCGGGAGCGGGGCACCACGAAGGAGATGAAGACGGCCGGCGAGCACCTGATCGTCGGGCACGCCGGCCTCGACGCGATGTGCCGCGAGATCTCCCCCGAGCTGGGTATCACGCTGCCCAACCGGGCCTCGCCGCAGCAGGAGGACTTCGTCGCCACGGTGGACGCGAAGACCGGCAAGGAGTTCGACTCGTCGGCGGTCAACATCATGCGGGTGACGCACGGCCAGATCTTCCCGGCGATCGCCAAGATCCGGGCCTCCACCAAGAACACGCTGGTGCGGCAGCTGGCCGACCTGGCCAACGACACCGTCCTGGACCACATCACGGTGCTGGAGAAGACCGGCATGGTCGAGTACGACGAGGTCACCTTCAAGCAGACCGGACCGGCGAAACTGCCGCGCGACCGGGTCACCCCGCCCCCTCCCGGACCCGGCGAACAGGTACTGGTCCTCAAGCCGCGCCCCGACCTGAACGTGAACACGGCGTCCCCCACGCCCACTCCGTCGCCGGCGGCGAACTGAGCCCCGGCCGACGGCCGGTGCGGCACCGGGAACGGCCCGGCGCCGTCGCGCGTTCATGAGGGTGGCGGTCGAGGGAGGCCGCCGCCGGGCAGGACCATTCGGCTCCGGAAGTCGCGGGGGACCGTACGGCCGGAGGCCTGGGTGAACGAGATGGGGAGAGCGGGACCATGACCGCTTGGGGGCCGGATCGCGGTGACGCGCCGGACGGGCCGGAGGGCGCTCCCGGCGTGCCGGAGCACGTGTGGCGCATGTTCCTGGAGGACGACGAGCGGGCCATCCGGGCCACCGCGCCCAGGGAGCCCGCCGCGCGGGACCGGATCCCGGGGCTGCCGCCCGCCCCGCCGGCCACCGGACCCGGGGCCGCCGCGGAGCCGCTCGGCGTCCGGCCGGGCCCGTTCGCCGGGACGGTCGGGGAGCCCTGGCGGCCGGAGGAGCCGCGTCCCGCACCCGCCTGGCGCGGACTGGACCGCCGGGCCCGGCTGCGGCGGGCCGGACGGGTCTTCGGCACCGCGGCGACGGTCGCCCTCGCCCTCACCGCGTGGTCGCAGCTGGCCACCGGCCCGGCGACCCCGGGGCGCGCACCGGCCGACACCATAGGGCGGCCCCTGGACGACAGCCCCGTGCTGCCCACTCTGGCCTCCCCGGCGCCGACCCGGTCCGGCACCGCGAGTCCGGCCGCCTTCGACTCCGCGCCCTCCGCGATACCCCGGGTCTCCGAGTCCGCGGCCGCGGCCGCTTCTGCCTCCGCCTCCGCCAGGATCGGCTGAGCCGGGGCGGCCGTGCCCGTGCGGCGCGGGCGACGCGAGGCGCGGGTCAGGCGCTGCGCTTGCGGGACGCCGTCTTCTTGGCCGTGCCCTTGCCCGTCGCGCTCCTGCCGGTGGCCTTCTTGGCGGTGCCGCCCGCCGTCGCCTTCTTCGCCGCGGTCTTCCCGGCGGTGGCCGTCGACTTCTTGGGCGCCGCCTTCTTCGCCGCCGTCTTCTTCGCCGCCGCGGACGTCGACTTCTTGCCGCCGGTCTCCTTGGGGGCGCGCCGGGACGACTTCTCGCCCTGCGGCAGGGAGCGGACCTCGGCCTCCTCGCCGCCCCGGGACTCCCGCGCCGCCCGCACGCTGCTCTCCAGCGCGGCCATCAGGTCCAGCACCTTGCCGGGCTTCTCCTCCGCGCGGGACTCGGGCGGGGTCTCGCCGGCCGACTTGGCGGCGATGACCTCCTCCAGGGCCTCCTGGTACTCGTCGTGCAGGTCGTCCAGGTCGATCTCGCCCAGCGTGTCCATGAGGGCGTCCGCGAGGTCCAGCTCCTGGTCGCGGACGGTGACACCGGCGTCGGGGGCGACGCCCTCGGGGGCCCGCACCTCGTCCGGCCAGAGCAGGCCGTGCATGGCGATCGCGTCGCCGACGACCCGGAGCATGCCGAGCCGTTCCCGGCCGCGCAGCGCGAACTTGGCGATGGCGACGCGGTTGCTGCGCTTGAGCGCCTCGCGCAGCAGTGTGTAGGGCTTGGCGGCGGGGGCGCCGCTCGCCGCGAGGTAGTACGCGGAGCCCATCTGGAGCGGGTCGATCCGCTCCTCGGGCACGAAGGCGACGATCTCGATGGTCCGGGCGGTCGGGATCGGCAGGTGGGACAGGTCCTCGTCGGTGATCGGGATCATCGAGCCGTCGGCGTCCTCGTAGGCCTTGCCGATCTCGGCCTGGGTGACCTCGCGGTCCTCCAGCTCGCAGACCTTGCGGTAGCGGATCCGGCCGCCGTCCTCCGTGTGGATCTGGCGGAAGGAGACCGAGTGGCTCTCGGTGGCGTTCACCAGCTTGATCGGGATGCTGACCAGGCCGAAGGAGATGGCGCCGTTCCAGATCGATCGCACGTGCAGCACCTTTCCGGTCGGGCGGTTCGTCGGACGGCCCGTGGGGCGGTTTGCCGGGAGGTCCGTCGGGCGGTTTGTCGGGCGGTTTGTCGGGCGGTTTGTCTAAGTTCCGTGCGATTCTCATGGTATGGCGCCTATCACGGAGGTGGAGGGGCGGCGGGTGGCCCTCAGCAATCTGGAGAAGGTGCTGTATCCCGCGTCCGGCTTCACCAAGGGCGAGCTGCTGCACTACTACGCGACGGCCGCGGGGGTGCTGCTGCCGCATCTGCGGGACCGCGCGGTCTCCTTCCTGCGCTATCCGGACGGCCCGGACGGCCAGCTCTTCTTCACCAAGAACGTGCCGCCGGGTACGCCCGACTGGGTCACCACGGCCGAGGTGCCCCGCTCGGAGGGGCCCGCCCGGATGGTGCTGGTGCAGGACCTGCCGAGCCTGATGTGGGCGGCGAACCTGGTGACCGAGTTCCACACCCACCAGTGGACGGCGGACGACCCCGGCGAGGCCGACCGGCTGGTGTTCGACCTCGACCCGGGCCCGCCCGCGACGGTGGTGCAGTGCTGCGAGGTCGCCCAGTGGCTGCGGGAGCGGCTGGCGGCGGACGGGATCGAGGCCTACGCCAAGACGTCCGGGGCGAAGGGGCTGCACCTGCTGGCCGGCGTGCGCGGGGCGTCGTCGGAGCGCGTCTCGGAGTACGCGAAGGCGCTCGCCGTGGAGGCGGAGCGGGCCCTGCCGCGGCTGGTGGTGCACCGGATGACGCGCAGCCTGCGGCCGGGCAAGGTGTTCGTGGACTGGAGCCAGAACGCCGCCCGCAAGACCACCGCAGCCCCCTACACGGTCCGGGCCCGCGAGGTCCCGGCCGTCTCCACTCCGGTGACCTGGGACGAGGTCGCCGGGTGCCGCCGGGCGGAGGAGTTCGTGTTCCGGGCGGCGGACGTCGGGGCCCGGGTGGAGGAGGACGGCGACCTGCTGGCTCCGCTGCTCGACCCCGAACGGGCGGCGGAGCTGCCCCGGTAGCCGGGAAGCCCTTAGAGGCGGGTCCAGGTGGCGCGGTCGCGGGCCATGGCGTGCAGGGCCTCCACGTCGGCCGGTTTGAGCACCCCGCCCCCGCGGGCCAGGCCGGGCAGCTCGCGGTCGGTGAGGACGCGGACCGCGCGGGGCGGTACCGGGACGGCGACCTGCGCCGGGTCGACGAGGACGAGGACGGCACGGACCTCGGCCGTGAGCGCGTGGGAGGCCCGGTCGGCGTCGGCGCGGACCCTGCGCAGCAGCGGGCGGGGTTCCCGGCGGCCCAGCGCGACCTGGGGGTCGCCGACGCGCACCCGCTGCCCGCGGGCGGGCAGCACGTGCAGGGCGAAGAGTCCGCCGGGGCCGATCAGCAGGTGATGGACGCGGTCGCCGCCGGGCAGCGGTACGGAGTGCAGGGTGTGCCAGCCGGCGCCGTCGAGGCGGTCGAGGACGGCGCCCGTCAGGCGCTCGGCCGCGAGGGCCCGGCGGCGCGGGTCCGGGCGCAGCCGGTGCGCGGGCGCCGGATCCCGCTCCAGGGAGATCAGCAGGGCCTCGCCGGGCCGGTTGGGGGCGAGGTCGTCGTCCGGGTGGAGGGAGAGCCGGGCCAGTTCGGCCGGCGTCGGGACCGGGGGCGGGCCGACGGCGACCGGGCCGGTGAGGAACGGGCCGAGCGCGCGGAGGACCTCGTCCCGCCGGTCGTCGCTCAGCAGACTGACCCGCGCCGACTCACGGTCGTACCAGGCGACGTTCCCGCCGTCCGGGAGGCAGACGTACAGCCGCTCCCGGCCGTGCCGCCGCGCCGGTACGACGCGCAGTCCGCTCATGCGCCACCACCCCCTCGTCCATGGGACCAGGCGGGTGCCGCGGGGGCAAGCGGGCCGCCGCCCCCGCGGCCGCCCGAAGCGGCGGGGCCCGGCAGGCCACCGCGCCGACCGCCGTCCGGCCGCCGGGAGGACCCGGCCGAGTAGCCCGGCGCGCCCGGACGCACGCAAAATGGCCTTCCGTACCGACAGGCGTACGGCGGTTCCCGCGGTCGTGCGGGACCGCGGGCGCCGCCGACCCGACCCCAGGAGTGCAGTGCTCCCGATCCGCCGTGGGCGCCCCGCCCGCGTCCCCGCCGTCGCGGCGCTGCTCCTGGCGGCCGCGGCGTCCGGCGCGCTGGCCGCCTGCGGCGACGCGGGCGGGCTGCGGAGCGCGGGCGCCACCCCGGCCGCCCGGAGCCCCGCCCGGCTGTGGCCGGACCTGACGCCGGCGTCGAGTCCCGCGTACGACATCGGCGAGGTGGACAACGAGGTCGTCAAGGGCGTGAAGGTGCCCCACGGCGACATCCGCGAGGTGGACCCGGTGGCCGCGGTGCGGGAGGAGATCGACGCGCATCCGGCCGACTACGCGGGCGCGAAGGCGCCCTACCACGAGACGTCCGTCCGGATGGCGGACTGCGGGGACGACGGCACGGGCGCCGGGCGGGCCGGGTGCCCGGTGCTGCGTCCGTACTACCGCGACCTCACCGGTGACGGACGGCCCGAGATGGCGCTGGGTTTCCGGCTGCTGCCGGAGAAGCTGACCGCCGTGCGCGTCTACACCGTCGAGCGGGGGCGTCTGGTGCGGGTCATGTCCTACGACGACGCGGTGAGCGAGGTGGAACTGGCCGGGCGGACGGTGATCGTCCGCTCGCCGTCGGAGGTCGCGGGCTACGAGTACCGCCTGCAGTGGACCTGGGACGCCGATCAGCGGGCCATGCTGCTCACCAGCGACGAGATGCTGCGCACCGACGACGGCGGCCTGCACACGGGACGCCCGTCGCCCTCGGCCTCCCCGCCGGCCTCCCGCTCCGGTTCGCCGTCCGCCTCGCCGTCCGCCTCGCCCCCGGCGAGCGCCCGGTGAGGCTCGCGCTCCCCCGGTGGACCGGCCCGCTGGCCGTGAAGGCGGCCGTCTTCATCACGGTGATGTGCTGCGCCCTCGCCGCGCTGCTCGGCGTCCTGGTGCACGTCTCGGTCACCAACCAGACGGTCGGCCAGGCCCGGGACACCGCCCTGTCCCGGCTGGAGGAGGCGACGGAGGCGTACGAGGCGGGGGATCCGCTGCGCCGGGGCGCCGGCCTCGATCCGCGGGGCCTGCCGGCTCCGCTGCGTGAGCTGGCCGTCTCGGGCCGGCGGGGCACGGTGGTCGCCGAGACCGACGGACGCCCCACCATGTGGGCGGCGGGCCCGGCCGGCGGTGGCCGGGCGCTGGCGGTGCGGGTCGACCACTCGCAGGGCGAACGCACCATCGACGGCCTGGACAGCGCGATCGTGTGGTCCTCGGCGCTGGCGATCGGGGCGACGCTGCTGGTCGGCGCGTTCGCCGTGACCCGGGTGACGCGGCGGCTGCACACGACGGCCCGGGTGGCGCGGCGGATCAGCGCGGGCGACCTCGACGCGCGGGTCGGCGATCCCCGCGCGCAGGACCCGACACGGCCGCAGGACGAGGTGGCCTCGGTGGCCGCCGCGCTGGACTCGATGGCCGCCTCGCTCCAGGGCAAGCTGCTGGCCGAGCAGCGGTTCACCGCGGACGTGGCGCACGAGCTGCGCACCCCGCTCACCGGTCTGCACGCGGCCGCCGAGCTGCTGCCGCCGGGGCGACCCACCGAACTCGTGCGGGACCGGGTGGCGGCCCTGCGCACCCTCACCGAGGACCTGCTGGAGATCTCCCGGCTGGACAGCGGGCGGGAGCGTCTCGAGGTGGAGCCGGAACCGCTGGGCGAGCTGGCACGGCGGGTGGTGCGGGGCTCGGGCACCGACACGCGGGTGGACGTCGTGCGGGACGCGCGGGTGGAGACCGACCGGCGGCGGCTGGAGCGGGTGCTGGGCAACCTCGTGGCCAACGCGCACCGGCACGGCCGGGCACCGGTGGTGCTCACCGTGGACGGGCCGGTGCTCACCGTGCGGGACCACGGGGACGGGTACCCCGACTACCTCCTCGCGCACGGCCCGCAGCGGTTCCGGACCGAGAGCGGCACGAAGGGGCACGGCCTCGGGCTCACGATCGCGCTCGGGCAGGCCGAGGTGCTGGGCGCGCGGCTGGAGTTCACCAATCCGCCGGACGGCGGGGCGCTGGCGGCGCTGACGCTGCCTCAGCAGCCCTGACCCGGGGGCTGCCCGGGGGGCGCGTGGCGCGCCCCGATGGCTCAGCGTGACGGGCGGTCCGCACCGGGCGCTCCTAATGTGGCGATCAGTCAGCTGAAGACCCGTTCGCTCCGGGAGGTACTCCCATGCCCCTGCTGTCCGCACCCTCCTCGCGCGCGCCGCTGGCCCGCGGTCTGGCCACCGCCCTCGCGGCCGGCGCGCTCGCCGGCGCCCTCGCCGTCACGCCCGCCGCCGCGACCGACGACCGGGGCGGCGCGGACTCCGCCGCCAGCGTGCCCGCCGGGGTGAACCGGGGCGACGACTGGGGCGGCGACGACGGAGGCCGGGACCAGGGCCGGTACCGGGGCGTCGTGACCACCGACCGGCTTCCGCTGCGCACCTCGCCGGCGCGCGGCAGCGAGGTCATCCGGTACGCCCGTCGCGGCGAGACCGTCCGCATCCACTGCAAGGCCCCCGGCGACACGGTGCGCGGCAACCCGCTCTGGTACCTGCTGGCGGACGGCACCTGGGCCTGGGGCGCGGCCCGCTACATCGACAACATCGGCCCGGCGCCGCGCTGGTGCTGACGCCGAAGCCCTCCACACCACATCATCTGGGTAAGTTCCGGACATGACCAAGGCCGGAACCGGAACCGGAATCACCGTGGCAGAGGCGGACACGCCCGCACCCGTCGCCCGGCTCCCCCGGCGCCGGGGCATCGAACTCGCGCTCATCGTCATGGCCGTCCTGCTGTCGGTGTTCGGCTACTGCAACGTCGGCCTCGCCCAGCACGGCACCCTCCCGCCCGGTGCCGCCGGTTACGGCGCCGGCCTCGGTGTGCTCGCGCTCCTCGCCCATCTGGCGGTACGGCTGCGCGCCCCCTGGGCCGACCCGCTGCTGCTGCCGATCGGCGTGCTGCTCAACGGGCTCGGCCTGGTGCTGATCTACCGGCTCGACCTGGAGACGCCGGGCGACCGGGCGGCCCCCACCCAGCTGGTGTGGTCGACGCTGGGCGTCGCGCTGTTCATCGTGGTCGTCCTGCTCCTGCGCGACCACCGGGTCCTGACGCGCTACGCCTACGTCTGCGTCGCCGCCGCGCTGGCCCTGCTCACCGTGCCGATCTTCTTCCCGGCGGTGAACGGCGCCCGGATCTGGATCCGGATCGAGGGCTTCTCCATCCAGCCCGGCGAGTTCGCCAAGGTGCTCCTCGCGGTGTTCTTCGCCGCCTACCTGGCCGCGAACCGCAGCGCGCTGGCGTACGCGGGACGCCGGGTGTGGCGGATGCAGCTGCCCACCGGGCGGGTCCTCGGCCCGATCCTCGCCGTGTGGCTGGTCAGCGTGGGGGTGCTGGTCCTGGAGCGCGACCTCGGCACCTCGCTGCTGTTCTTCGGCCTGTTCGTCGTCCTGCTGTACGTCGCCACCGGCCGCACCGGCTGGATCGCCGTCGGCCTGCTGCTGGCCTCGCTGGGCGCGGTGGCCGTGGGCTGGCTGGAGCCGCACGTGCACAGCCGGGTGGAGGACTGGCTGCACCCCTTCGCGTCCATCGAGGCGGGCGACGGGCCGGGCCAGCTGGCGCAGTCCCTCTTCGCGTTCGCGGCCGGCGGGGTGACCGGCACCGGCCTGGGCCTCGGCCACTCCGTGCTGATCGGCTTCGCCGTCAAGTCCGACTTCATCCTCGCGACCGCCGGTGAGGAGCTGGGCTTCCTCGGCCTGACCGCGGTCTTCCTGCTGTACGGGCTGCTGGTGGAGCGCGGCTACCGGGCGGGGCTCGCCGCGCGCGACCCCTTCGGCCGGCTGCTCGCGGTGGGGCTCTCCTCGATCGTGGCGCTCCAGGTGTTCGTCATCGCGGGCGGCGTGACCGGGCTGATCCCGCTGACCGGCATGGCGATGCCGTTCCTGGCGCAGGGCGGTTCCTCGGTCGTCACCAACTGGGCGATCGTGGCGCTGCTGATCCGGGTCAGTCACGCGGCCCGGCGCGGGGCGTCCGCGTGACCCGGCACATCCGGCACGCGGCCCTCTTCTGCGCGCTGCTGCTGGTCGCCCTGGTGGTGAACGCGGCCCGGGTGCAGATCGTCCAGGCCCCGGAGTACGACGGCAACCCGGCCAACCGCCGCCCGGACATCGCCCGTTACCAGCAGCCGCGCGGCGACATCCTGGTCGGCGGCGAGGCGGTGACGGGCTCCCGGGACACCGGGGAGCACCTGCGCTACGAACGGACCTACGCGGACGGGCCGATGTACGCGCCGGTCACGGGCTTCGCCTCGCAGGCGTACGGCACGAGCCTGCTGGAGCACGCGGAGGACGGCCTGCTCTCCGGCGCCGACCCGATGCTCGCGCCGCTGCCGCTGTGGAACGACGTGACCGGGGCCCACAACCCCGGGGGCGACGTCGTGACGACGATCGACGGGGCGGCGCAGCGGGCGGCGTTCGAGGGGCTCGGCCGGCGCACCGGCGCGGTGGCGGCGATCGAGCCGGCCACGGGGCGGATCCTGGCGCTGGTGTCGACCCCGTCGTACGATCCCGGGCTGCTGTCCGGCAACAGCGCGGACGCCAACCGGACCTGGGACCGGCTGAACGGCGACCCGGACAAGCCGATGCTCAACCGGGCGGTGCGCCGGACCTATCCGCCGGGCTCGACCTTCAAGGTGGTCACCGCGGCGGCGGCGCTGGACGCGGGCGTGGTCCGCGACCTGGACGCGCCCACCCGCTCCCCCGACCCGTACACCCTGCCCGGCACCCGCACCCGGCTGACGAACGAGGCCGACGGCTGCCGCGACGCCTCGCTGCGGGAGGCGTTCGAGTGGTCCTGCAACACGGTCTTCGCCAAGCTCGGCGTGGACGTGGGGGTGCCGGACATGGCCGCCACGGCGGAGGCGTTCGGCTTCAACGACGACGGGGTGCGGATCCCGTTCGCCGTCGCGCGCTCCACCTTCGACACCTCGGTGGACCGGGCGCAGCTCGGGCTGTCCTCGATCGGGCAGTACAACACCCGGGCCACGCCGCTCCAGATGGCGACGGTGGCGGCGGCGGTGGCGGGCGGGGGCCAGGTGCGCTCGCCGTACCTGGTGGAGCGGACCCAGCGGGCGGGCGGCAGCCTGGTGGCGACGGCCGGGTCCCGGCCCTCGCGCGAGGTGATGCGGCCGTCGACGGCGGCGCGGCTCAAGGAGCTGATGACCGGCGTGGTCGAGAACGGCACGGGTGCGAACGCCGCGATCCGCGGGGCCGTCGTGGGGGGCAAGACCGGCACCGCCCAGCACGGCGTGGGCAACTCGGGGACGCCGTACGCCTGGTTCGTGTCCTGGGCCCAGCGCGCGGGGGACGTGGAGCCGAAGGTCGCGGTCGCCGTGGTGGTCGAGGGCTCGGCGGCGGACCGCGAGGGGATCAGCGGGGGCGGGCTGGCGGCGCCGATCGCGCGGTCGGTGATGGAGGCGGTGCTGGGCGGCGCGAAGGGCGGGGCGCCCGGCGGCCGGGGCCGGGCCGGCGGGCGCTGAGGGCACCGCACTTCTTTACTCGCGGTCAACAAGTCCTGCGCGGGGGATTGACGCGCTTGCTGACAGGCAGTCTCATAAGACGTGCGAGTGACCGCGGGTAACCGAACCGTACGACGAGGTGGGACAGTCATGACGACCCTGACGGAAGCCGACGCGCTCGACGGTCTGCGCGACGCGCTCGGCCTGCTCAAGGACCGCGAGCAGGTGGCCGAACGGCTGCTCGACTCGTCCGCCAAGCACTCCTTCGACCCGGACAAGGAGCTGGACTGGGACGCGCCGTTCGAGGACGGCAAGTGGTTCTGGCCGCCGGAGCTGGTGTCGCTGTACGACACCCCGATGTGGAAGCGGATGAGCGAGGAGCAGCGCATCGTGCTCTCCCAGCACGAGGCCGCGGCCCTCGCCTCGCTCGGCATCTGGTTCGAGCTGATCCTCATGCAGCTCCTGGTGCGGCACATCTACGACAAGGCCGCGACGAGCGCCCACGTGCGCTACGCGCTGACCGAGATCGAGGACGAGTGCCGGCACTCGAAGATGTTCGCCCGGCTGATAACCCGCGGCGAGACGCCCTGGTACCCGGTGAGCCCGGCCCACCAGCACCTCGGCCGCCTCTTCAAGACGATCTCGACCACGCCCGGCTCCTTCACAGCCACCCTGCTCGGCGAGGAGGTCCTGGACTGGATGCAGCGCCTGACCTTCCCCGACGAGCGGATCCAGCCGCTGGTGCGGGGCGTCACACGCATCCACGTCGTGGAGGAGGCCCGGCACGTGCGCTACGCCCGTGAGGAACTGCGCCGCCAGATGGTGACGGCCCCGAAGTGGTCGCAGGAGTTCACCCGGATCACCTCCGGCGAGTTCGCCCGCGTCTTCTCCGTCGCCTTCGTCAACCCCGAGGTCTACACGAACGTGGGCCTCGACCGGCGCGAGGCGCTGGCGCAGGTCAAGGCCAGCGGCCACCGCAAGGAGATCATGCAGACCGGCGCGAAGCGGCTCACCGACTTCCTGGACGACATCGGGGTGCTGCGGGGCGTCGGGCGGCGGCTGTGGAGGTCGTCGGGGCTGCTGGCCTAGCTGTGACGCTCGCGTGAAGGGCGTGGGGGGCATGCGGGTTACGCTGCGGTTCATGACCCCGCAGGCTCCCACCCCCGCTTACCGCCGGCTCAGCGTCGAGGAGCGCCGCGTCCAGTTGCTGGAGGCGGCGCTCGCGCTCTTCGCGCACCGGGCGCCGGAGGAGGTCTCCCTGGACGACGTGGCCGAGCAGGCCGGGGTCTCGCGGCCGCTGGTGTACCGGTACTTCCCGGGCGGCAAGCAGCAGCTGTACGAGGCCGCGCTGCGGTCGGCCGCCGACGAGCTGCGGCTGTGCTTCGACGAACCCCGCGAGGGACCGCTGCTGGCCCGGCTGTCCCGGGCGCTCGACCGCTACCTGGCCTTCGTCGACCAGCACGACACCGGCTTCAGCGCGCTGCTGCGCGGGGGCAGCGTGGCGGAGACCTCCCGCACCTCCTCCATCGTGGACGGAGTGCGCCGGGCCGCCGCCGAGCACATCATGAGCCACCTGGCCGTGACCGACCCCGGCCCCCGGCTGCGGATGACGGTCCGGATGTGGATCACGGCGGTGGAGGCGGCCTCGCTGATCTGGCTGGACGAGGACAAGCAGCCGCCCCTCAACGAGCTGCGGGACTGGCTGGTGGAGCAGTTCCTGGCCGTCCTGACGGTCACCGCGCGGCGCGACGCGCAGACCGCTGCGCTGGTCGAGGCGCTGGCGGCGGACATCTGACAGTGCCGCGCCGATCGCCGACACTGGTGCCGTGAAGAGCGAAGACACCCCCTTCGAGGGCGGCCCGATGGACGGGCGGGTGCTGCCCGTCCTGGTCGGCATGACCGGTCACCCGCCGAAGACCTACCGCATCCCGGTCCCCGGCCCGGACGGCGGCCCGCCCACGGTGCTGGTCTACCGGCGGGTGCCCCGCGCCGGCCGCGGCGGCCTGGGGTTCGCCCGCTGGAAGTACGCCTACGACCCCGAGGGCGGCCGCGGCTCCGGCCGCAGGTGGCCCTGGTCGGGCCCGAGGAGGGGGCGAGCCGCCGATCCAGACGCCACGCCGCGCGGCAAGCCGGACGACGCCGACGGGTGATCCCGTTGCGCCGAACCGCGCACACTCGGCGCGCGGACCCGGCGGGCACGCCACAGGCTCGCGGTGCGGAGCGGACCCGCCGCTGCGCAGCGGAGGTGATGACGTGTCAGGAAGGCTTCTGCGCCTGGTGTGTACGGCGGCGATGGCGGCCGGGCTCGCCCTGGCGCCCGGCCCCGCCGCGGCCGAACCGGAACCGGCCGGGGCCACCGGCGACCGCACCCTCTCCGAGCTGCTGACGGACCTTCAGGAGGTCTACCGGGAGGCGGAGAAGGCCACCGAGACCTACAACGGCACCGAGGTGCGGCTGACCCGGCAGCGGGCCGAGGTCCGGCGCCTGGAGGCCGAGCTGGCCCGTACCCGGCACTCGCTCAGCGACAGCCGGGGCGCGGCCGGCCGGCTGGCCCGGCAGCAGTACCAGAACAGCAGCAACCTCTCCCCCTACCTGCGGCTCCTGCTGGCCCGCGACCCCCAGCACGCGCTCGACCAGGGGCACGTGATCGGGCAGCTGGCCCGGGAACGGGCGGAGACGGTCGGCCGCCTGACCGGCGACACGAAGAAGGCCGACGAGCTGGCCAGGCGGGCACGCGCGGCCCTGGACGCGCAGCGCACCCTCGCCGGACGCCAGGTGCGCGAGCGCGACGACGTACGCGACCGGCTGCGCGCCGTCGAGGAGCTGCTCGCCTCCCTCGGCCCCGAGCAGCTGGCCGCGCTGGCGGAGTTCGAACGCGGCGGGATCGCCGACGCCCAGGAGCGGTTCATGGCGTCCGGCACGCTGGACGACGACGCCAAGCCGTCGGACGCGGGCGACCGGGCCGTGCGCTTCGCCGTGGAGCAGCTCGGCAAACCCTACGAGTGGGGCGCCGAGGGCCCGGCGGCGTACGACTGCTCGGGACTGACCTCGGTCGCCTGGGAGCGGGCCGGCACCCGCATCCCCCGCACCAGCCAGGAGCAGTGGGCCCGCCTGGACCGGGTGCCGCTGAGCGAACTGCGCCCCGGCGACCTGGTCGTGTACTTCCCCGAGGCCACCCACGTGGCGATGTACCTGGGCGAGGGGAAGGTCGTCCAGGCGCCCCGGCCGGGTGCGGCGGTCAAGGTCTCCCCGATCGCCGCCAACCCGGTCCTGGGCGCCGTACGCCCCGACCCCGCGGGCGAGCCCCTGGCGCGGTACGCCCCGCCGACGCTCCCGGCGGGGGCGGCGGACGGGTCGGACGAGGGCTACGCCGCCGCCTACGCGCCGGCCGGCGCCCCCGAGATCTCGGCGAGGTAGGCCCCGGTCTTCTCCGGCTCGTAGAAGAAGTTCTCGAAGTCGGACGGGTCGTTGAAGCCGTTGGCGAACCGGTCGGCGGCGGGCTGGAGCTGACCGGCGGCGCCGATCAGGTTCAGGATGTGCTCCGGCGGCGGGGCGAGCATGGCGTTCGTCCACTTGGTGACGTGCTGGGCGGTCTGCCAGTACCGCTCGAAGGTGCCCCGCATCCAGGCCTCGTCGAACTCCGCGTCGCCGTGCTCCAGGATCGACGCGAGGTAGGCGGCGGCGCACTTGGAGGCGGAGTTGGAGCCCTGGCCGGTGATCGGGTCGTTGGCGACGACCACGTCGGCCACGCCGAGCACCAGCCCGCCGCCGGGGAGCCGGCCGATCGGGTTGCGGACGGTGGGGGCGTAGCGGCCGGCCAGCGTGCCGCCGGCGTCGGTCAGCTCGACCTTGGTGGCCCGGGCGTACTCCCAGGGCACGAACTTCTCCATGAGTTCCAGGGTCAGGGAGAGGTGCTCGGCCGGATCCTTGACGTCCTTGAAGGCGTCCAGCGGGCCGCCGGGTATGCCCTCCCAGAACAGGATGTCCGCGCGGCCGGAGGTGGTGAACGTCGGCATGATGAACAGCTCGCCGACGCCGGGGACCAGGTTGCAGCGGACGGCCTCGGTGCCGGGGTGCTCCGGGCGCGGGCCCAGGCCGTGGACGTAGGCCACCGCGAGCGCGCGCTGCGGCTCGCTGTACGGGGAGCGGGAGGCGTCGCGGCCGAACATCTGGACCAGCTCGCCCTTGCCCGCCGAGACGAGCACCAGGTCGTAGGCGCGGGAGAAGTAGTCGAGGTCGCCGACGGCGGCGCCGTGGATGACCAGCTGGCCGCCGCGCTGGGCGAACGTCTCCATCCAGCCGGCCATCTTCACCCGCTGGTCGACCGACTGGGCGAAGCCGTCGAGCCGGCCCAGCCAGTCGATCGCGCGCTGCGAGGGGCCCGGGTCGAAGGAGCCGGGGGCGGCCACCGAGACGCCGAGTCCCTCGATCTTCGGGGCCTGCGACTCCCAGAAGTTCAGCTGGAGGTCGCGCTCGTGCTGGAGTGCCGTGTGGAACATGCACTGCGTCGACATGACCCGGCCGGTACGGATCTCGTCCGCGGTCCGGTTGGACATCAGGGTGACCTCGTAGCCGTGCGACTGGAGGCCGAGGGCGAGCTGGAGACCGGACTGGCCGGCTCCCACGACGAGTATCTTCCGCATGCGGTTTCCGACTCCTACTCGGGGGTTTCGTCGAGCGCGTGGCCCACGAGGGACAAGAGGGTCTCGATGGCCGAGATCCGACGGCGCGCATCCATGATCATTACAGGTATGTGCGCGGGGATCGTCAGCGCCTCCCGTACGTCCTCCGCCCCGAACACCTCGCTGCCGTCGAAGTGGTTCACGGCGACGACGTAGGGCAGCCCGCAGCTCTCGAAGTAGTCGAGGGCCGGGAAGCAGTCCTTCAGACGGCGGGTGTCGGCCAGCACGACGGCGCCGATCGCGCCGCGCACCAGGTCGTCCCACATGAACCAGAACCGCTGCTGGCCCGGCGTGCCGAACAGGTAGAGCACCAGGTCGTCGTCGAGCGTGATGCGGCCGAAGTCCATGGCCACGGTGGTGGTGAGCTTGCCCGGGGTGGCGGTGAGGTCGTCGGTCTCCTCGCTCGCCTCGGTCATCAGCGCCTCGGTCTGCAGGGGCGTGATCTCCGAGACGGCGGTGACCAGGGTGGTCTTGCCGACCCCGAACCCGCCCGCCACCACGATCTTGGTGGCGACGGGCGCGCGGGTGCGGTCCGTCTGCCAGGGCTGCACGGGCTCGTCGGGGTCGACGAGCGGGGGGACGCCGGAGGCGGCGGCGTCAGAGACGACGGAGTCCACTGAGCACCCTTTCGAGCAGAGCGCGGTCCGGGCGGCCCGTGCCGTGGCCGGTCCCGGTGCCGTACACACGGATCTTTCCCTGGTCCGCCAGGTCGCTGAGGAGCACGCGGACCACGCCGAGCGGCATCTTCAGCAGCGCGGCGATCTCGGCCACCGTACGCATACGGCGGCACAGTTCGACGATGGCCCGCATCTCCGGCATCACGCGGGAGGTGAGGCCGCCGTTCGTCAGTTCCTTGCGCTCCTCGGCGGCTTCGAGCGCGGCGGTGCCGGCGGTGGCGCCGACGAACGTCTCGACGAGCAGGACGTGGCCGAAGCGGGTCCGGCCGCCGGTGAGCGAATAGGGGCGTACGCGGGCGGGTTTGCGGTCGGCGCCGCGTACGGGGAGGTGCCCCCGGCTGCTTCCGGGACTGCTGCTCATCGGGCGCTCCCCGTCGACTCGGACGACACAGAAGACTCAGACGGCTCAGACGACTCTGACTCCAGCGACTTCCGCAGCTCGGTGCGGAGTTCCGGGGTCAGGACATGGCCGGCGCGGCCGACGAAGAGCGCCATGTGGTACGCCACGACGCTCATGTCGCAGTCGGCGGAGCCGTGCACGCCGAGCAGCGAGCCGTCGCTGATCGACATCACGAACAGGCTGCCCTCGTCCATCGCGACCATCGTGTGCTTGACCGTGCCGAAGTCCATCAGCCGGGCGGCGCCGATGGTCAGGCTGCCCACGCCGGAGACGACGGTGGCGAGGTCGGCGGCGGAGCCGCGCGGACCGGTGCGGGGCGTCTCCAGGCCCTGCCGGGCCTCCTCGTTGCGACCGGGGTCGGAGGAGAGGAGCAGGAGGCCGTCGGAGGAGACCACCGCGACCGATTGGATGCCGGGCACCTCCTCGACGAGGTTGGTCAGCAGCCAGTGGAGATTGCGGGCTTCACTGCTCAGTCCGAAGGTACTGGGCGCGGTCAACTGCTTGCCTCCTCGACGGTGCCCCCCGTGGCTTCTTCGGTTGTGTCCCCCGCGGCGATCTCCGCCTCGACGTCGCGCCGGCCGGCCTCCGCCCCCTGGCGGAATCCTCCCAGACGGCGGCGGAGCGCCTCGGCGTCCACGGAGCCCGCGACGCGCGGCCGCGGGGCCGCGGCGGGGGTGCTGAGCTTCGGGGTCCGCTTGGGCAGACCCTTGTCGGTGACGGGTTCGGCCTCGTCCGGCGCGCGGTCGTGTGCGTCGGGGCCGACGGCGTACGGGTCGGCGGCGGGCTCCGGTGCGGCGGCCGGCCCGGGCGCGGCGGACGGCTCGGGCGCGGTCGGCTCCGGGCCGGGTGCGGTCCGGGACTCGGGCGGCCCCGCCTGGGCCGGGAGCAGCAGCGCCATGGTGGTGTCGTCGGGGAGGTCCCGGCCGGCGGCGGCCGGTGCTTCGGCGTCCCGGTCCGCGTCGGCGGTGTCCGCGCCCTCGGCGTCCGGTGCGGCCGGCGCCTCCCGCGGCTCCCGCTCGGACGCCGGTCCCGGCGCCGGCGCGGCGTCCGGGGTGGCCGGATCGTCGGCGAGGCCCGGCGCTGCGGGGGTGTCCGGCGTGGCGGCGGTGTCCTGCGGGCCGGTGGCATCCGCCTCCGCCTCCGCGCGCCGTACGGCCTCCTCCGCCGAGGCGACCAGGGGGTCCTCGCCGCGGGTGCGCTTCTCCGCCCGCCCGTGCAGGACGTTGGAGTTGGCCTCCGCGTCCGCGCCCGGCAGGGAGAAGGAACCGGTGCCGTCGGACACGGGCACCGTCGGGGCCAGCGCGGCCGGCGGGGCCGGTGCGAGCAGCGGGGCGGGCAGCACGACGACGGCCGCGACCCCGCCCTGCTTCTGCTCCCGCAGCCGCACGCGCGCCCCGTGCCGGTGGGCGAGCCGGGCGACCACGTAGAGGCCGAGCCCGAGACCGTCCTCGCCCTCCTGGTCGTACGGCGCCTGCGGGTCGAAGTCGGTGAGGCGGGCGTTGAGCCGCTGGAGCCGGTCGGTGGCCATGCCGATGCCCTCGTCCTGGACGGAGAGCATCACCTCGCCGTTCTCCAGCAGCCAGCCGGAGACCTCGACGGGCAGGTCGGGCGGCGAGAACGAGGTGGCGTTCTCCATGAGTTCGGCGAGCAGGTGGGACAGGTCGTCGGCGGCGAACCCGGCCACGTGCGCGTGCGGCGGCAGCGCGGCGATGCGGACCCGCTCGTACCGCTCGATCTCGCTGACCGCGGCCCGGACCACGTCGACCAGCGGCACCGGGGAGGCGCTGTGCTGGACGTGCTCGGTGCCGGCCAGGACGAGGAGGTTCTCGCTGTGCCGGCGCATGACCGTGGCGAAGTGGTCGAGCTTGAACAGGGTGGACAGCCGGTCCGGGTCCTGCTCGCGCTCCTCCAGGCTCTCGATGACCGCGAGTTGCCGTTCGACCAGGCCGAGGGTGCGCAGCGCGAGGTTGACGAAGGTGGAGCCGATGCTCTTGCGCACCACCTCGAGGTGGGCGGCCGACTCGGTGAGTTCCGCGCGCAGTTCCTCGCGGGCGTCGGCCATCTTCTGGCGCTGGCCGACCAGGTGCTTGCGGTCGGACTCCAGCGTGTTGACCCGGGCGGCGAGCGTCGCGGCGTGCGCGTGCAGGGCGTTGACGGAGCGGACGACCTGGGCGAACTCGTCGTTGCGGCCGGTGAAGGCGACCGGCTCCTCGGCGGCCGGGTCCTCCGCGCCGGCCAGCCGGGCCGAACCCCGGCGCAGCACCGACAGCGGGCGGGTGAGGGTGCGGGCCATGGCGGTGGCGATGCCGAGGGCGAGCAGGATCAGGGCGCCGAGGGCGGCGACCCGGATCTCCAGCGCGGTGACGTCGTCGTCGCGCAGCTGCTCCAGCGCCGTGGTGCGCTTCTCGTAGAGGGCGGACTCGGCACCGCGCATCGCGTCGACGCGGGCGGAGAGCGCGGCGTCCAGCCGCTTGGCGCTGGTGCCGAGGTCGTCGTCGGAGAGCGTCGGTTCGTCGGTGAGTCCGGCGAGGTACTTCTCGGCGGAGTTGACCTCGGGCCCGGCGACGGTGGCGTCGAAGCTGCTCCGGGCCTCCTTGGGGGCGCCCTCGCGGAAGTCGGCGAGGGCCGCGTCGGAGCGGACCCGGGCCTGCTGGGCGGCGGCGGCGAGCGCGTCGCGCTGCTCGGCGTCCGCGTCCGAGGAGCTGGTCCTCTCGGTCGGCAGGCCGGTGACCGGGTCGATGACCGTCTCGGTGCTGCTGGGCACGGCGAGCGCCGCGAGCAGCAGGCCCCGGGTGGCGGCGGCCTGCTGGACGGCGGTGTCCAGCTCGGCCAGCGCGTAGGCACCGGCGCCCGCACGGGGCGGCATCTCCTCGGCCAGCTCCTCGGCCAGGGCGTGGAGTTCGGTGACGGCCTCGGAGTACGCCTCGTGGGCCTCGAGGGCGGTGCTCTTGCCGGTGAGGGCGGCGCGGCGCAGGGCGGCGATGGCGTCCAGGTCCGCACGCAGGGAGGCGGGCGTGTCGGTGTCGGCGCGCAACTCCTCGACCTGCCGGTCCACTCGGGCGCTGCGCTGCTCGGAGGGCGCCTTGTCCTCGGGCCGGCCGGCGGCGATGTAGGGGGTGACCTCGTCGCGCTCGTCGGCGAGGGAGTGGGCGAGGCTGAGCGCGTCCTGGGTGCGTGCGGCGAGCGTCACCAGTTCCTGGGAGTCGTGCAGTTGCCCGGAGGCGGCCACCACCGAGGGGGTGCCGGCCGCGGCGACGGCGGCGGCCACGACCGCCACGGCCACGATGAGGCGGTTGCGCACGTGGGTGGGGCGCCCCTTGCCGACGGGGGGTTCCGGCGGCGCGGGGGTGGAGGTGCCGGGGGTGCGCTCCGCGCTCCCCGCGGGGGCCGTCTGCTTGTCTGTGCGACGAGGCCGCGTCTTCTGCACCGGTGCTCGCATTCCTCACTCGTGTACCCGTGGGCCCGGGTGGCGCTCCGTCAACTGGCCGGTCGGCGCGGGCTTCCTCCGCCGAGCTCCGGGCCGTTCTCCGGCCGCCGGCAGCGCGTCGGGCCGGGAGACCGCGTGAGCGGGTCAGGCCCCTCACAGTTTCCCGACCCTCCCAGTGCCGGTGGGCGGTGAGCATGCATCATCCGACCCGCCACCCGAAGGAGTGAACCCCGGACGGGAGTTGGGGGGCAAGTTCCCCCGGCGCGTGCGACGCGGGTGTGCGGCGGGCCGGTTGGACGTCCGCGACGGGCGGTGGCACTATGTGCCGCCACGTGTCGCCCGGGCATGTGATTCCACCCCAAACCAGGCGCCTGACCTGCACCGGTGCGTGGGTTCCGGTGAAGTTGCCGGGCTTTTGCGGACGCTGTGAAGGGGTCGTGCAGACTGGCCGGATGCGCACCGAACTCGTCTCGGAACCCGGACTGGCCGACCACCCCAACGAGGACTTCGCGAGCGTCGGGCTACCGGCCTCGGGGCAGGGCGGCTCACTCGTCGTCCTGGACGGCGTGACGCCCCCGCGGACCGGGACGGGGTGTCTGCATTCGGTGCCCTGGTTCACGGCCCGCCTCGGCGGCGCACTGACCGAACTGACCGTTTCACTGCCCGATGCCCCCCTCGCCGACGCGCTGTCCCGCGCCATCGCGCGTACCTCCGCCGCCCACGCGGAAACCTGTGACCTTTCTCACCCGCGCACCCCGCAGGCAACCGTGGTCCTCGCCCGCTGGTCCCCCGTCCGCGTCGAGTACCTGGTCCTCTCCGACTCCGCGCTGCTGGTGGAGGGCCCCGACGGCGCGGTCTCGGCCGTCCTGGACGACCGGCTGGCCCGGCTCCCCCGCTCGGCCCTCGCCACGGACGCGATGATCGACGCCGGCCTGCGCAACAAGGAGGGCGGCTTCTTCACGGCGGCGGCCGATCCGTCGGTGGCGGCGCGGGCGGTGACGGGCGTGCTGCCGCGCGACGCCGTGCGGACCCTGGCGGCGCTCACGGACGGCGCGGCCCGGTGGGTGGAGAAGTTCCGGGAGGGCGACTGGGCGGACTGCCTGGCCCTGCTGCGCAAACAGGGCGCGCAGGCCCTGGTGGACCGCGTACGGGACCTGGAGCGGACGGACGCGGCGGGCGGCCGCGCGCACCTCGGCCGCAGCAAGACGCACGACGACGCGACGGTGGTGTACGCGGAGCTGTGACCGCCCGCCCGGGCCGCGGCCCCGCCCTCGCGGCGGGGCTACTTCTCCATCCCCCGGTTCAGTTCGTGCAGCAGCCGGGCCAGTTCCGAGACCTCGCGCCGGTCCCAGTCGGCGAGCCGGCCGGCGTAGCGGGCGCGGCGGGCCTCGCGGACGCGGCCCACGCGGTCCTGGCCCTCGGCGGTGAGGGTGACCAGCCAGGCCCGGCCGTCGGCGGGGTCGGGTTCGCGGGCGACGAGGCCCAGCTCCTCCAGGGCGCGCAGCTGCCGGGACATGGTCGCCTTGCCGACGCCGATGTAGCCGGCGAGGTCGGTGGCGCGCTGCCCGCCGCACTCGCCGAGCCGCACGAGGAGGCCGTACGCGGACGACTCCAGGTCGGGGTGGACCTCGCGGGCCATCTCGCCCTGGTTGGCGCGGGCGCGGCGCAGCAGCACCGTCAACTCCCGCTCCAGTGCCAGGAACTCCGGCTGGTTCACACCACTGCCCGCGGGCTCGGATGCGACTCCGTGGCCGTCGCCGTTCCCGTCTTCGTGCACGTCAGCCCCTGCCTCGGTCCGTCCGGTCTTCCCGGCCCTGAAAGTTTCCGCCACGGCCCGTCATCGCCGCAGCTCGGCAAGTATTTCGCAGGCTTAGACCAACGGCAGCTTCCGGCCCCCCTTCCCACCTCCGGTTCTACGTGCGTAGCGTCTTCACCGGATCCACGAATGGCATGCTCACGCCACACACGGATCCTCTCCGCGCGCGCATCCCCCACCGAGCACCACCGAGCCATCGGAGGCAACGTCATGCTCGTGCACAGATCCGGCCCGGCCCGCGGCCGGCGCTTCGCCCTCACCGGGATCCTGCTCGCCGCCCTCTCCCTGGCGTCCGCCCTCCCCGCGCAGGCCGCCGACACCCCGCCCCGCGGCTCCGCCCACATGGGCATGGGCGTCGTCGAGCACGACGGCAGCCACGGCACCCCGGTCCCGGGCGGCGCCACCCAGACGGAGGGCGTCGACGTCTCCAGCCACCAGGGCAACGTCGCCTGGTCGACCCTGTGGGGCAGCGGGGTCAAGTGGGCCTACGCCAAGGCCACCGAGGGGACCTACTACACCAACCCGTACTTCGCCCAGCAGTACAACGGCTCGTACAACGTCGGCATGATCCGCGGCGCGTACCACTTCGCCACCCCCGACAGCACGAGCGGCGCGGCCCAGGCCAACTACTTCGTGGACCACGGGGGCGGCTGGTCCCGCGACGGCAGGACGCTGCCGGGCGCATTGGACATCGAGTGGAACCCGTACGGCGCCGCCTGCTACGGCAAGACGCAGAGCCAGATGGTGTCGTGGATCCGCGACTTCCTGACCACGTACAAGGCGCGCACCGGCCGGGACGCCGTGATCTACACGGCCACCAGCTGGTGGACCCAGTGCACCGGCGACTACTCCGGCTTCGCCGCGAACAACCCCCTGTGGATCGCCCGGTACGCGGCGTCCGTGGGCACCCTGCCGGCCGGCTGGGGCGTCTACACGATGTGGCAGTACACCTCGTCCGGTCCGACGGTCGGCGACCACAACCGGTTCAACGGCGCGCTCGACCGCGTGCAGGCTCTGGCCAACGGCTGACGCGGCGGAGGCCCGGACCCCTCGCGGGGTCCGGGCCTCCGACCCGTCCGGCGGCGTCCGTCACGCCGCCACCGGAGTCGCACGCTCCGCCCCGCTGGTGGCGGGGGCGAGCGCCAGTTCCAGCACCTGGCGGACGTCGGTGACGGCGTGGACGTCGAGCTTGTCCAGGACCTCCGCCGGGACGTCGTCCAGGTCGGGCTCGTTGCGCTTGGGGATGATCACCGTGGTGACCCCCGCCCGGTGCGCCGCGAGCAGCTTCTGCTTGACCCCGCCGATCGGCAGGACCCGGCCGGTGAGCGAGACCTCGCCGGTCATCGCCACGTCGGTGCGGACCAGCCGGCCCGACAGCAGCGAGGCGAGGGCCGTGGTCATGGTGACGCCGGCGCTCGGGCCGTCCTTGGGGACCGCGCCCGCCGGGAAGTGGATGTGCGCCCCCCGGTCCTTCAGGTCGCCCACCGGCAGCTCCAGCTCGGCGCCGTGGCTGCGCAGGAAGCTCAGCGCGATCTGCGCCGACTCCTTCATCACGTCGCCCAGCTGACCGGTCAGGGTCAGCCCCGCCGCGCCCGTCTCCGGGTCGGCCAGCGACGCCTCGACGTAGAGGACGTCGCCGCCGGCGCCGGTGACCGCGAGGCCGGTGGCCACGCCCGGCACCGCGGTGCGGCGCTCCGCCGGGTCCTGGGCGGACTCGGGCACGTGGTGCGGCCGGCCGATCAGACCGCGCAGGTCGGCCTCGGTGACGGTGAAGGGCAGCTCCCGCTCGCCCAGCTCGTGCTGGGCCGCGACCTTGCGCAGCAGCCGGGCGATCGACCGCTCCAGGGTGCGCACGCCCGCCTCACGGGTGTACTCGCCGGCCAGTTTGCGCAGCGCGCCGTCGTCGACCGCGACCTCGTCGCCGCCGAGTCCGGCCCGCTCCAGCTGGCGCGGGAGCAGGTGGTCCCGGGCGATGACGACCTTCTCGTCCTCCGTGTAGCCGTCCAGGCGGACCAGCTCCATGCGGTCGAGCAGTGCCTCCGGGATGGCCTCCAGGACGTTGGCGGTGGCCAGGAAGACCACGTCGGACAGGTCCAGCTCGACCTCCAGGTAGTGGTCCCGGAAGGTGTGGTTCTGGGCCGGGTCGAGGACTTCGAGCAGGGCCGCGGCGGGGTCGCCGCGGAAGTCGGAGCCCACCTTGTCGATCTCGTCGAGCAGGACGACCGGGTTCATGGACCCGGCCTCCTTGATCGCCCGCACGATCCGGCCGGGCAGCGCGCCGACGTAGGTGCGCCGGTGGCCGCGGATCTCCGCCTCGTCGCGGACGCCGCCGAGGGCGACGCGGACGAACTTGCGGCCCATCGCGTGGGCGACGGACTCGCCGAGCGAGGTCTTGCCGACGCCGGGCGGGCCCACCAGGGCCAGCACGGCACCGCCGCGCCGGCCGCCGACCACGCCGAGGCCCCGGTCACCGCGCCGCTTGCGCACGGCGAGGTACTCGGTGATGCGCTCCTTGACGTCCTCCAGGCCCGCGTGCTCGGCGTCGAGCACGGCCTGGGCGCCCTGGATGTCGTAGGCGTCCTCGGTGCGCTCGCTCCACGGCATCTCCAGGACCGTGTCGAGCCAGGTGCGGATCCAGGAGCCCTCGGGCGACTGGTCGGAGGACCGCTCCAGCTTGTCGACCTCCTTGAGCGCGGCCTCGCGGACCTTCTCGGGCAGGTCGGCGGCCTCGACGCGGGCACGGTAGTCGTCGGACTCCTCAGCAGCGTCCTTGCCTGCCTCGCCGTTGATCTCGCGCAGCTCCTTGCGCACCGCCTCCAGCTGGCGGCGCAGCAGGAACTCCCGCTGCTGCTTGTCGACGCCCTCCTGGACGTCCTTGGCGATGGTCTCGGCGACGTCCTGCTCGGCGAGGTGGTCGCGCAGCTGCTGGGTGGCGAGCTTCAGACGGGCCACCGGGTCGGCGGTCTCCAGCAGCGCCACCTTCTGCTCGGTGGTGAGGAACGGCGAGTAACCGGAGTTGTCGGCCAGCGCGGAGACGTCGTCGATGGCCTGGACGCGGTCGACGACCTGCCAGGCGCCGCGCTTGCGCAGCCAGGCGGTGGCGAGCGCCTTGTACTCCTTCACCAGCTCGGCGACCTGGCCGGGCAGGGGGTCGGGCACGGTCTCGTCGACGCGGGTGCCCTCGACCCAGAGCGCGGCGCCGGGACCGGTCGTGCCGGCGCCGATCCGCACCCGGCCCCGGCCGCGGATCAGGGCGCCCGGGTCGCCGTCGGCGAGGCGGCCGACCTGCTCGACGGTGCCGAGGACGCCGGTGGCGGCGTGGGTGCCGTCGATGCGCGGGACGAGCAGGACCCTGGGCTTGCCGGGCTCGGACCGGGCGGCGGCCTGGGCGGCCTCCACCGCGGCCCGCACCTCGGCGTCGCTCAGGTCCAGGGGGACGACCATGCCGGGCAGGACCACTTCGTCGTCGAGCGGCAGCACGGGCAGGGTGAGCGGTGTGAAGGCAGCGGACTCAGCAGCCATGATCTCCCCTTCGGCAGTCAAGTTGAGTTACATCGACTCAATGAAAGGGAGTCCCCGATTGTTCCCACGGCGGTGTTCGCTGTGAGCGATCACTGCGAGCACTGGCCGGAGCGCCGCCGCCCGCACCCGAAAAGCACTCCCGGCCCGCGCGTCATTCCTGCCAGGATGGGTCGATGGCCCTCACACCGCCCGACGCCCGCGAGGCCCCCGAGGTGCTGGACCGCCGGGACGGCCCGTACGGCGAGGTCGTCCTGCGCCGGCACGGGGCGCTCCTCCAGATCATCGCGAACGGCTGCTTCCTCATGGACACCTCCGACGGGCGCTCGGAGCGCCGGCTGGTGGACGCGGCGGCCGACGCGCTCGCGGCGTCCGGCGGGCGGACCGCGCCGCGCCTGCTCCTCGGCGGGCTGGGCGTCGGCTTCTCGCTCGCCCACGCGGCGGCCGACCCGCGCTGGGGCCGGATCACGGTCGTCGAGCGCGAGCCCGCCGTCATCGGCTGGCACCGCGCCGGACCGCTCTCCGCGCTGACGGCGCGGGCCCTGGCCGATCCCCGCACGGAGATCGTCGAGGCGGACCTGGTCACCCACGTCAATGAGACTTCCGACACGTACGACGCGCTCTGCCTGGACATCGACAACGGCCCCGGCTGGACCGTCACCGAGGGCAACGACGGGCTCTACGCACCGTCCGGACTGGCGGGCTGCGCACGGCTGTTGAGGCCCCGCGGGGTCCTCGCCGTATGGTCGGCGCAGCCCTCTCCGGAATTCGAAGAAACCTTGCGTAATGCCGGTTTCCAGCAGGTGCGTACCGAAGAGATCCCCGTTGCCCGGGGCGTTCCGGACGTCGTCCACCTCGGCGTCGGTCCTGGATAGCAATGCCGTGGCGACTCCCCGTACGCTGCTGCTCTGACGCGGATCATTCAAGCGTCAATCGCAGGCATGGGATCACCCCACGGATTCCGGAAAGCACACCTCAGGGGCGGGCGATGGAGCAGACACAGACCTCCCACAACGGCTCGGCCGCGGCCACCCAGGGCGCACAGCGCCGGGTGCTGGTGGTCGAGGACGACCAGACGATCGTGGACGCCATCGCGACCCGCCTGCGCGCCGAGGGGTTCCTGGTGCAGACGGCGGGCGACGGCCCCTCCGCCGTGGACACGGCCGAGGCGTGGCAGCCCGACCTGCTGATCCTGGACATCATGCTGCCGGGCTTCGACGGCCTGGAGGTCTGCCGCCGCGTGCAGGCCCAGCGGCCGGTGCCGGTGATGATGCTCACCGCGCGCGACGACGAGACGGACATGCTGGTCGGGCTCGGCGTGGGCGCCGACGACTACATGACGAAGCCGTTCTCGATGCGCGAGCTGGCCGCACGCGTGCACGTGCTGCTGCGCCGGGTGGAGCGGGCGGTCGTGGCCGCCTCGACGCCGCGCAGCGGCATCCTGCGCCTGGGCGAGCTGGAGATCGACCACGCGCAGCGCCGGGTGCGGGTGCGCAGCGAGGACGTCCACCTCACGCCCACCGAGTTCGACCTGCTGGTCTGCCTGGCGAACACCCCGCGCGCGGTGCTCTCCCGCGAGCAGCTGCTGGCCGAGGTGTGGGACTGGGCGGACGCCTCCGGCACCCGGACCGTGGACAGCCACATCAAGGCGCTGCGCCGGAAGATCGGCGCCGAGCGCATCCGCACCGTGCACGGCGTGGGGTACGCGCTGGAGACGCCGACGCCATGAGCCGAGGGCGGGAGGCCGCACGGAGGAGCCCCGGCCCCCGCATCGCCGGGGAGCCCTGGGGCGGCGTACGCCCGTTCTCGGTCAAGACCAAGCTGGGCGCGCTGGTCGTCACGTCGGTGCTGATCACCACGGGTCTGTCGGTGATCGCGGTGCACACCAAGACGGAGCTGCGCTTCATCACCGTCTTCTCGATGATCGCCACGCTGCTGATCACCCAGTTCGTGGCGCACTCGCTGACCGCGCCGCTGGACGAGATGAACGCCGTGGCCCGGTCCATCTCGCACGGCGACTACACCCGCCGGGTGCGCGAGAACCGCCGCGACGAGCTGGGCGACCTGGCCGTCACCATCAACCGCATGGCGGACGACCTGGAGGCCCAGGACCTCCAGCGCAAGGAGCTGGTCGCGAACGTCTCGCACGAGCTGCGCACCCCCATCGCGGGCCTGCGCGCGGTGCTGGAGAACATCGTCGACGGCGTCACCGAGGCCGACCCGGAGACCATGCGCACCGCGCTGGGCCAGACCGAGCGGCTCGGCCGGCTGGTGGAGACGCTGCTGGACCTCTCCCGCCTGGACAACGGCGTGATACCGCTGCGCAAGCGGCGCTTCGAGGTCTGGCCGTACCTGTCCGGCGTGCTCAAGGAGGCCAACATGGTCGCCTCCGCCCGCGCGGGCATCGCCTCCGGCTCGGGCAGCCACACCCGCACCGACGTGCACCTGGCGCTCGACGTCTTCCCGCCGGAGCTGACCGCGCACGCCGACCCCGAACGCATCCACCAGGTCGTCGCCAACCTGATCGACAACGCGGTCAAGCACAGCCCGCCGCACGGCCGGGTGACGGTCAGGGCACGCCGCGGCGAGCTGCCCGAATCACTCGAACTGGAGGTCCTCGACGAGGGCCCCGGCATTCCGCGTTCGGAGTGGCGCCGGGTGTTCGAGCGGTTCAACCGGGGGTCGGTCTCCCGGCCGCACGGTCCGGGCAGCGACGGCGGCACCGGTCTGGGCCTGGCGATCGCGCGCTGGGCGGTGGATCTGCACGGCGGCCGGATCGGCGTGGCCGAATCCGAGCGGGGGTGCCGGATTCTCATCACTCTTCCGGGCCTTCCCTCGACGCCGGGTTGACGTAGGGTTCGAAGCGGAGCTTCAAGATCCACGGGCATCCGCCCTGGCGGACACGTGTGATCAGGGACAGGCCCGCGTTCTCCCGGCGCCGGGTCCCGCTTCTCCCTTCCCACACGCAGCAGAACCTCGCTTGTTTCCCGCCATTTCCAGCGCCGAAACACCGTCTGCAATGTGACTTACGCGACGATGAACGGGCCCGGCCTGACCTTCGGGGTCCGGGGGGCGTAGCCTTGATTCCCGCTGTCCACCATCTTGTGAAGCGGAAGAGGGCGGTTCTCGCCGTGTCGCCACAGTCCCCCAGTAACTCGAGCATCTCGACCGACACCGACCAAGCGGGCAAGAACCCCGCCGCGGCGTTCGGTGCCAACGAGTGGCTCGTTGACGAGATCTATCAGCAGTACCTCCAGGACCCGAATTCCGTGGACCGAGCCTGGTGGGACTTCTTCGCCGACTACAAGCCCGGAGCGCCCGCGACCCCGGCCGCCGCCCCCGGTGCCACGGCCACGGACGCCGGCAGCGCACCGCAGGCCGCCCCCGCGCCGCAGGCGCAGGCCCCCGCCCCGGCGCAGCCGAAGGCGGCGCCCCAGCCGGCCGCCCCCGCGAAGCCGGCCGCCAAGCCCGCCGCCGCGGCTCCGGCCGCGAAGCCCGCGCAGGCGCCGGCCAAGCCCGCCGCCCAGCCGCAGGCGAAGGCCGCCGCGCCCGCCAAGGACGGCAAGGACGCCGCCGCCCCCGAGGGCCCCGAGATGGTGACCCTGCGCGGCCCCGCCGCCGCGGTCGCGAAGAACATGAACGCCTCCCTGGAGCTGCCCACGGCCACGTCCGTGCGCGCCGTCCCGGTGAAGCTGCTGTTCGACAACCGCATCGTCATCAACAACCACCTCAAGCGCGCCCGGGGCGGGAAGATCTCCTTCACGCACCTGATCGGCTACGCGATGGTGCAGGCCATCAAGGCCATGCCGACGATGAACTACGCATTCGGCGAGAAGGACGGCAAGCCGACCCTCGTCAAGCCGGCGCACGTCAACCTCGGCCTCGCCATCGACCTGGTCAAGCCCAACGGCGACCGCCAGCTGGTCGTCGCGGCGATCAAGAAGGCCGAGACGCTGAACTTCTTCGAGTTCTGGCAGGCCTACGAGGACATCGTCCGCCGCGCCCGCGACGGCAAGCTGACGATGGACGACTTCTCCGGCGTCACGGTCTCCCTGACCAACCCCGGCGGCCTCGGCACCGTCCACTCCGTGCCCCGTCTGATGCCCGGCCAGTCCGTCATCATGGGCGTCGGCTCCATGGACTACCCCGCGGAGTTCCAGGGCACCAGCCAGGACACCCTGAACAAGCTCGGCATCTCGAAGGTCATGACGCTCACGTCGACCTACGACCACCGGGTCATCCAGGGCGCCGCCTCCGGCGAGTTCCTGCGCCAGGTCGCCAACCTGCTCCTCGGCGAGAACGGCTTCTACGACGAGATCTTCAAGGCGCTGCGCATCCCCTACGAGCCGGTCCGCTGGCTCAAGGACATCGACGCCAGCCACGACGACGACGTCACCAAGGCCGCCCGCGTCTTCGAGCTGATCCACTCCTACCGGGTCCGCGGCCACGTCATGGCCGACACCGACCCGCTGGAGTACCAGCAGCGCAAGCACCCCGACCTGGACATCACCGAGCACGGGCTCACCCTGTGGGACCTGGAGCGCGAGTTCGCGGTCGGCGGCTTCGCGGGCAAGTCCCTGATGAAGCTGCGCGACATCCTCGGCGTGCTGCGCGACTCGTACTGCCGCACCACCGGCATCGAGTTCATGCACATCCAGGACCCGAAGCAGCGCAAGTGGATCCAGGACCGCATCGAGCGCTCGCACACCAAGCCGGAGCGCGAGGAGCAGCTGCGCATCCTGCGCCGGCTGAACGCGGCGGAGGCCTTCGAGACCTTCCTGCAGACCAAGTACGTCGGCCAGAAGCGCTTCTCCCTGGAGGGCGGCGAGTCCGTCATCCCGCTGCTCGACGCGGTCATCGACTCGGCGGCCGAGTCCCGCCTGGACGAGGTCGTCGTCGGCATGGCCCACCGCGGCCGGCTGAACGTGCTGGCCAACGTCGTCGGCAAGTCGTACGCCCAGATCTTCCGCGAGTTCGAGGGCAACCTCGACCCGAAGTCGATGCACGGCTCCGGCGACGTGAAGTACCACCTGGGCGCCGAGGGCACCTTCACCGGCCTGGACGGCGAGCAGATCAAGGTCTCGCTGGTCGCCAACCCCTCGCACCTGGAGGCGGTCGACCCGATCCTGGAGGGCGTCTCGCGCGCCAAGCAGGACATCATCGGCAAGGGCGGCACGGACTTCACCGTCCTGCCGGTGGCGATCCACGGCGACGCGGCCTTCGCGGGCCAGGGCGTGGTGGCCGAGACCCTGAACATGTCGCAGCTGCGCGGCTACCGCACCGGCGGCACGGTCCACGTCGTCATCAACAACCAGGTCGGCTTCACCGCCGCCCCGGAGTCCTCGCGCTCCTCGATGTACGCCACCGACGTGGCCCGCATGATCGAGGCCCCGATCTTCCACGTGAACGGCGACGACCCGGAGGCCTGCGTCCGCGTGGCGCGGCTGGCCTTCGAGTTCCGCCAGGCGTTCAACAAGGACGTGGTGATCGACCTCATCTGCTACCGCCGCCGCGGTCACAACGAGACCGACAACCCGGCCTTCACCCAGCCGCTGATGTACGACCTGATCGACAAGAAGCGCTCGGTGCGCAAGCTCTACACCGAGTCCCTCATCGGTCGCGGCGACATCACCCTGGAGGAGGCCGAGCAGGCGCTCCAGGACTACCAGGGGCAGCTGGAGAAGGTCTTCACCGAGGTCCGCGAGGCCGCCTCGCAGCCCGCCTCCGCCGAACCGTCGGAGCCGCAGGCCGAGTTCCCGGTCGCCGTGACCACCGCGGTCAGCGCCGAGACGGTCAAGCGGATCGCCGAGTCCCAGGTCAACATCCCCGACCACATCACCGTGCACCCGCGGCTGCTGCCGCAGCTCCAGCGCCGGGCGGCGATGGTCGAGGACGGCACGATCGACTGGGGCATGGGCGAGACCCTCGCCGTCGGCTCGCTGCTCCTGGAGGGCGTGCCGGTCCGGCTCTCCGGCCAGGACTCGCAGCGCGGCACCTTCGGCCAGCGCCACGCGGTCGTCATCGACCGCGAGACGGGCGACGAGTTCACGCCGCTGCTGTACCTGTCCGAGGACCAGTCCCGGTACAACGTCTACAACTCGCTGCTCTCCGAGTACGCGGTGATGGGCTTCGAGTACGGCTACTCGCTGGCCCGCCCGGACGCGCTGGTGATGTGGGAGGCGCAGTTCGGCGACTTCGTCAACGGCGCGCAGACGGTCGTCGACGAGTTCATCTCGTCGGCCGAGCAGAAGTGGAACCAGACGAGCGGCGTGACGCTCCTGCTCCCGCACGGCTACGAGGGCCAGGGCCCGGACCACTCCTCGGCCCGCCCGGAGCGCTTCCTCCAGCTCTGCGCGCAGAACAACATGACGGTCGCGATGCCGACCCTGCCGTCGAACTACTTCCACCTCCTGCGGTGGCAGGTGCACAACCCGCACCACAAGCCGCTGGTCGTCTTCACCCCGAAGTCGATGCTGCGCCTGAAGGCCGCGGCCTCGAAGGCGGAGGAGTTCACGACGGGCCAGTTCCGCCCGGTCATCGGCGACGACTCGGTCGACCCGGCCGCCGTCAAGAAGGTCGTCTTCACCGCCGGCAAGGTCTACTACGACCTCGACGCCGAGCGGAAGAAGCGCGGCGTGACCGACACGGCCATCATCCGCATCGAGCGCCTGTACCCGCTGCCGGGTGCCGAACTCCAGGCGGAGATCGCCAAGTACCCGAACGCCGAGAAGTACCTGTGGGCCCAGGAGGAGCCGGCGAACCAGGGTGCCTGGCCGTTCATCGCGCTCAACCTGATCGACCACCTGGACCTCGCGGTCGGCGCCGACATCCCGCACGGCGAGCGCCTGCGGCGCATCTCGCGCCCGCACGGCTCGTCCCCGGCGGTCGGCTCCGCCAAGCGCCACCAGGCGGAGCAGGAGCAGCTGGTGCGTGAGGTCTTCGAGGCCTGACCGCACACGCGTCCGACAGGAGGGGCCGGTCCCGGGAACGGGGCCGGCCCCTCCGGCGTGCGGTGGGCCGGTCCCGGATCTCGGCGGCGGCGGGTCCGGGCGCACGGTCTACGCTGGGACGACACGCCGTGGGCACGCCCGTGGGCCGCCCCACCCGCATCAGGAGCATGAGTTGTACTTCACCGACCGAGGCATCGAGGAACTGGAGAAGCGGCGCGGCGAGGAGGAGGTCACCTTCGAGTGGCTGGCCGAGCAGCTGCGCACCTTCGTCGACCTGAACCCGGACTTCGAGGTACCGGTCGAGCGTCTGGCGACCTGGCTGGCCCGGCTGGACGACGAGGACGAGGACGAGGACTGAGCGGACGGCTCGGCCGGTCGCGCCACGAGGGGGCCGGGCGCGCCGCGAAGAGCGCCCTTTGGACGGCGGGGCTCGCCTATGCCCTCAGGGCCGCCGTGACAGGGCGTACCCCGCCCCCACCGCCCCGTGGGCGAGCAGCAGCAGCCCCGCGGTGGTCCAGCCGCCGCTGCCGCGCCGCAGGCCCCAGGCGGTGAGCGGCAGGCCGGCCGCCATCTGGGCGAGGGCGAGGGCGCGGGCCCCGGGGCCGCCCACCCAGGGCATCCAGGGCGCGAGGCGGCTCTCCCCGGCCGTCGGCCGATGTGCCGCGGCGGCCGTCGGACGGGCGCCGGGCAGGGCGCCGGCGGCGGCGCCGAGCCGGGCGGCCGGTTCACCGGGGGCGAGCGCGACGGGAAGGGCGGCACCCGCGCGCGTGAGCACGGCCAGCAGCCCGCGCAGCCGGACGCGCGCGTCGGCGCCGTCGTCCGGCCGCGTCAGCGCCTCCAGCGACTGCAGATCCAGTACGGAGTCCAGGCCGAGCCGGGCGGCGACCGTGCGCATCCCCTCGCCCTCGGCGACGGGCGTGCCGTCCGCGAGCCACACGTAACCGACCGGCCGGTGGAAACCGGACGCCAGGGTGCACCCGGCCCGGTCGGCGTCCCACCACAGGGCGAGCACGGGCCAGGGCGCGCCGACCGCCAGCGCGGCGGCCCAGCCCGCGACCACCCGGTCGACCGGTTCGCCGCCCTGCCGCCAGGGCCCGCCCTCCGGAACGAGGACGCTCCACCCCGCACCCGCGCCGACCAGCGTCATGCGCTCACCGAGCAGCGGCGCGACAGCGGCGACGGAGTCCGGCGCGGCGCGGCACAGCAGCAGGGCGCCGGCAGCGTGCTCTCCCCCGGACTCGGACGTCGACATGATCACAAGCTAGGGCAATCCGGGCCGCCCGGCCGATCGCTGATCGTCAGAACGGGTGTCTTGACTTTCCCTGCCCGCGATATATCGTGAATGGCGGAGGACGCGATATGGCGCGTTCGGTCGAGGAGGTCTGCACCATGTCCGAGTGGTCCGTCGCGGAGCCCGGGAAGCTCACCTTCGACGAGCCCGTGAACCGTCTGCAGGTACGCATCGTCAACGGAACTGTGAACGTCGTGGGCACCGACGAGGGTTCCGCCCGGCTGGAGATCTCCGAGATCGAGGGGGCGCCGCTGATCGTCACCCACGAGGACGGCGCGCTGACCGTGGCCTACGAGGACCTGCCCTGGAAGGGCTTCCTCAAGTGGCTCGACCGCAAGGGGTGGCGCCGCAGCGCGGTGGTCTCCCTGACGGTGCCGGCCGGCACCCGCGTGGAGGTGGGCGCGGTCAGCGCCGCGGCGGTGGTCTCCGGCCTCGAAGGGCACACCGAGGTCAAGGGCGTCTCCGGCGACACCACCCTGGTGAGCCTCGCGGGCCCGGTCCGCGCGGACACCGTCTCGGGGAACGTGGAGGCCCAGGCCCTCACCGGCGACCTGCGCTTCAACTCCGTCTCCGGTGACCTGACCGTGGTCGAGGCGGGCTCCTCCGTGCGGGCGGACTCGGTGAGCGGCTCGATGATCGTCGACCTGGACCCGGCCGGCGGGCCCACGGACATCAGCCTGACCAGTGTGTCGGGCGAGATCGCCATCCGGCTGCCGCAGCCCGCCGACACCCGGGTGGAGGCCAACACCGCCGGCGGCGCGGTCACCAGCGCCTTCGAAGACCTCCGGGTGGGCGGCCAGTGGGGCGCCAAGCGGATCACCGGACGGCTCGGCGAGGGCAACGGGCGGCTCAAGGCCACCACGATCTCCGGTTCGATCGCCCTGCTGCGGCGCCCGGCCCAGGAGGACACCCCGTGGCAGCGGGAGCCGTGGGACGGCGGCCCGGCGGACGCGGCGCCGGGCGACTCGGGGGACAATTCCGCTTCCGTCCCGGACCCCGGCGACACCGCCGCCCCGTCGGACGGCACGACCGACAAGAAGGTGCTCTGACATGCCCCCCGTCTTCGCCCACGGCCGCCTGCGCCTCTACCTCCTCAAGCTCCTGGACGAGGCCCCGCGCCACGGCTACGAGGTGATCCGGCTCCTCGAAGAGCGCTTCCAGGGCCTCTACGCCCCCTCGGCCGGCACGGTGTATCCGCGCCTGGCCAAGCTGGAGGCGGAAGGGCTGGTCACCCACACCACCGAGGGCGGCCGGAAGGTGTACGCCATCACGGACGCCGGCCGCGCCGAGCTGGCCGAGCGCAGCGGTGAACTGGCCGACCTGGAGCTGGAGATCCGGGAGTCGGTCGCCGAACTGGCCGCCGAGATCCGCGCGGACGTGCGCGGCGCGGCGGGCGACCTGCGGCGGGAGATGCGGGCCGCCGCCGGCGCGGCGCGCCAGGGCAACGGACCGGACGCGCACGACGAGGCGGGCGGCGCCGACGACCGGGAGGCCTGGCGGGCCGCCAAGGAGGAGATGCGCCGGGTCAAGCAGGAGTGGAAGGAGCAGGCCCGCCGCGCCAAGGACGAGAGCCGCCGTGCCCGCGACGAGGCCCAGCGGGCCCGGCGTCAGGCCAAGGAGGCCCAGGAGCGGGCCCGGACACAGGCGCAGGAGGAGGTGCAGCGCATCGCACAGCGGGTCCAGGAGCAGGTGCAGGACCACTTCGCGCGGGGCGACTGGCCCACGGGGCTGCGCGAGGGGCTGAGCGAACTGGCCAAGGAGGTCGGCGACTTCGGCAAGGACTTCGGGAAGGAGTTCGGCAAGGACTGGGGCTTCGGCCGCACCGAAACCGGCACTGCGGCCTCCCGGCCCGACTACTCCACCACCCCCGAGGACTTCCCCGCCGGGTACGCCCCGGCCTGGGCCCACGAGGACGCCGCGGAGTCCACCGGGGACCCGGCCCGCGACCTGGAGCGGCTGCTCGACCGGTTCCGGGACGACATCCGGGACGCGGCCCGCGACCGGGGTGTCTCTCCCGACCAGCTCCGCGACGCCCGCCGGCACCTGTCGGCCGCCGCGGCCCACATCGGGGCGGTCCTGCGCACGCCGCAGGCCTGAACCCGGGCGGCCGCCTCCCGGTGGCGGCGGACACGCACCCGACTCCGCCGGCACGGGCCCCCGGTATCCGGTCGGGGGCCCGGTGCCGGGGGCGGGGTCAGGCGCAGGCCGCGCCCGTGTCCTCGCCGGATCCGCCGCCCAGCACCCTGGTCACCGACGCGTGGGTCACCCCGTGGTCGGCGAGCACCTCGGCGGGCACGCCGGGGAGGATCGTCAGGGCGAGGAGCAGGTGTTCGTCGCCGATGTGCCGGTCGCGCCGGGCCACGGCGACGCGCAGCGCCTGCTCCAGCACCCGCTTGGCGTCCCGGTCGAAGCCGCGGTGCCCGGACCACCGGCGTCCGGGCTTCCCGCCGCCGGACATGGCGCCGGCGCCGTGCGCCTCCTCCACCCGGGCGACGATCTCCGAGACGTCGATCCCCAGTCCGGCGAGCGCGTCCGTCTCGGCCCGCGACAGTCCGGCGTGCCGCCGCGCCTCGGCCAGCGCCCGCCGCACCGAGTCCCGTCCCGCACCGCCGGCGCCGGCCGCCGTCAGCGCGAAGGAGGCCCGGCTGCCCTCCCGTTCCAGCAGGGCGAGCAGCAGATGCCCGGTGTCGACGGTCCGCGCCTCGGCCGCCTCGGCCTGTTCGACGGCCCCCTGCACGACGGCCCGCGCGTCCTTCGTGAATCGCTCGAACATCAACGCCTCCCGTACTTCTTGTGCACGGCCTGCCTGCTGATCCCGAGTTCCGTGGCGATCTCCTGCCACGACCAGCCCTGGTTGCGCGCGCTGCGCACCTGCACCGCCTCCAGCTGCTCCAGCAGCCTTCGCAGCGCGGCGACGGCCCGCAGCCCGACCCTGGGGTCGCGGTCACCCGCACGCGTGGCGAGATCCGTTGCTTCACTCATACGGTCAACTTAGGTTGACACCTGTCCGGCGTCAACCCTCATTGACAAACGCGGGAGTCAGGAGGCGCTGAGCACGATCTTCCCGAACAGCTCGCCGGAGGCCATCCGCTCGAAGCCCTCCCGGGCCCGGTCCATCGGCAGGATGTCGTCGATGACGGGGCGTACGCCGGTGGCGGCGCAGAAGGAGAGCAGGTCCTCCAGCTCGTCCTTGGTGCCCATCGTGGAGCCGACGACCTTCAGCTCCAGGAAGAAGATGCGGGTCAGCTCCGCGTGGGAGGGCCGGTCGCCGCTGGTGGCGCCGGAAATGACGAGCGTGCCGCCCGGTCGCAGCGACTTCACCGAGTGCGACCAGGTGGCGGCGCCCACGGTCTCGATGACGGCGTCCACCCGCTGCGGCAGCCGCGCGCCCGGCTCCACCGCCTCGACCGCGCCCAGTTCCAGGGCCCGCTTGCGCTTGGCCTCGTCCCGGCTGGTGGCGAAGACCCGCAGCCCCGCGGCCCGGCCGAGCACGATCGCGGCCGTGGCCACCCCGCCGCCGGCGCCCTGCACCAGCACCGAGTCACCGGGACGCACCCCGGCGTTGGTGAACAGCATGCGGTACGCCGTCAGCCAGGCGGTCGGCAGGCAGGCGGCCTCCGCGAAGGACAGCTCCTTCGGCTTGGGCAGGAGGTTCCAGGTCGGCACGGCGACCTGCTCGGCGAAGGTCCCCGGATACCGCTCGGTGAGGATGGAGCGGGGCTCCCGGGGACCGACCCCGTGGCCGGTCTGGCCGATCACCGAGTGCAGGACGACCTCGTTGCCGTCCGCGTCGACGCCGGCCGCGTCGCAGCCCAGGATCATCGGCAGCCGGTCCTCCGGGAGGCCGACGCCGCGCAGGGACCACAGGTCGTGATGGTTGAGGGAGGCGGCCCTGACATCGACGACGCTCCAGCCCGGACGGGCCCCGGGAGCGGGAAGCTCTCCCAACTCCAGGCCGGTCAGCGGCTCGTCGCGGTCGATTCGGGCGGCGTAGACAGCGAACATGGCCCTGACGATAGGTTCCGCACCCGCCGACCGGAACCACGACGCCCTGTGACACACACCCTCTTGCCATCACGTCCACGGCCGGACCGGGCGGCAGCCGCCTCCCCGCACAAGGGAGCGGCCCCGCCCTCCCGGAGGAGGACGGGGCCGCCCGGCGCACACGCGGGTCACACCGTCACCGGCGCGCGACGCCCTCGGCACGGGCCGCGGCGGCCACCGCCGCCGTGACGGCCGGGGCGACCCGCTCGTCGAACGGCGACGGGATGACGTAGTCCGCGGCGAGGTCGTCGCCGACCACGGAGGCCAGCGCCTCGGCCGCCGCGAGCTTCATGCCCTCGGTGATCCGCGACGCCCGCACCTGGAGCGCGCCCGCGAAGATGCCGGGGAACGCCAGCACGTTGTTGATCTGATTCGGGAAGTCCGAGCGCCCCGTCGCGACGACCGCCGCGTACTTGTGGGCGACCTCCGGGTGGACCTCGGGGTTCGGGTTGGCCATCGCGAAGACGAAGGCACCCTTCGCCATCGAGGCCACCGCGTCCTCGGCCACGGTGCCGCCGGAGACGCCGATGAAGACGTCGGCGCCCGCGAGCGCGTCCTCCAGCGAACCGGTCAGCCCCGCCTTGTTGGTGAAGGAGGCCACCTCCTCCTTGACCGGCGTGAGGTCCGTCCGGCCCGCGGAGATGATGCCCTTGCGGTCCGCGAGGGCGACGTCCCCGATGCCGGCCTCCACCAGCATCTTGGCGATGGCGACACCGGCCGCGCCGGCGCCCGAGATCACCGCGCGCAGCTCGCCCAGCGTCCGCCCGCTCAGCCGCACCGCGTTGCGCAGCGCCGCCAGCGTCACGACCGCCGTGCCGTGCTGGTCGTCGTGGAAGACCGGGATGTCCAGGCGCTCCTGGAGCTTGCGCTCGATCTCGAAGCAGCGCGGCGCCGAGATGTCCTCCAGGTTCACGCCGCCGAAGGAGGGCGCGAGACGGACCACCGTCTCGACGATCTCGTCGGCGTCCGTGCAGGCCAGAGCGATCGGGACCGCGTCCACCCCGCCGAACTGCTTGAAGAGGATCGCCTTCCCCTCCATCACCGGAAGGGAGGCCTCGGGGCCGATGTCCCCGAGTCCCAGCACCGCCGTACCGTCCGTCACGACCGCCACGACCGAGGACTTCCACGTGTAGTCGTGGACGAGGTCGGGCTGCTCGGCGATCGCGCTGCACACCTTCGCGACGCCGGGCGTGTACGCCAGGGACAGGTCTTCCTTGTCGCGGACCGGCACGGTGGCCTGCACGGCCATCTTGCCGCCGCGGTGCAGCGCGAACGCGGGGTCGAAGGAGTCGAGGGGCTGCCCGCCCGCCTCCTGCTCCGCACCGGCGCCGTTGTCGCTGCGAGGATTGACGATCTCCGCTGCCACTTTGTCTTACCCCTTAAGAGTTCATGGTTTGAGGGTTTGTCCACTCCTGGTGAGGAATGGGCGGGCACCGCGCGGGAGGATGGCTGTACGGGCCACGAGGACCCCGCACGACGGGCGCGCCGCACACGCGCCCTGAGCCCCTGATGAGGGGTGTAAAGAACCTTCTTACCCGACGGACGCCCCCGGCGACGAGTCGGATAAGCGCAAGCTCACATGTCGGACCCCGAACGCCGCATGTCGGTGACATGGCTCATAGCCGGGGATCAGGACAACCTCGCGCGGCCTCTTGACAGAGCGGGAGAAGCGGCCTTCATCGGCCGTGAACGCTCACGATCCATGCCCGGATAACGAGAAATTCCGCAGATCTTCCGGCCGGAGGGGCAGATTCCCGTAAAGGTTCGGTCGTGATGTACCGACCTGGTCCGGTTCGGGGGGTCACCCGTTATCCGATTTTGACATGACGGCCCCCTGAATGGCCGAGTCCGAATGGCAAGATGCCGTAATCACACGAGGTCGCGGCACTCGAAGGCGTGTGCTCTCGTCGACCCACGGCGCCCACCGGTCCCCCGGCGGGCGCCCGCTCCACCGGAACACCACCGTCCCCATCGGCAACTCCATTCATCCGCCGGAGGAACCCCATGACCGCAAGCTCCACCCGTCGTACGACCGCGCACTCCCGGACAGCAGCGGTCGGTGCGATCGCGGTCGCAGGCGCGCTGCTGCTCGCCGGATGCGGCGACCAGACCGAGAACAGCGACTCCGGCAGCAGCGACAGCCAGTCCTCGAGCAGCGCTCCGCTCGCCGACAAGCTGCCGAAGTCGATCCGCGACAAGGGCACCGTCAAGGTGGGCTCCGACATCGCCTACGCGCCGGTCGAGTTCAAGGACGACTCCGGCAAGACGGTCGGAATCGACCCCGACCTCGCCGACGCCCTCGGCAAGCAGCTCGGCGTGAAGTTCGAATTCGAGAACGGCACCTTCGACACCCTGATCACGGGTCTGCGCTCCAAGCGGTACGACATCGCCATGTCCGCGATGACCGACACCAAGGACCGCCAGGAGGGCATCGACTCGGACACCGGCAAGAAGGTCGGCCAGGGCGTCGACTTCGTCGACTACTTCACCGCCGGTGTCTCGATCTACACCAAGAAGGGCGACGACCAGGGCATCAAGACCTGGTCCGACCTGTGCGGGAAGAAGCTCGTCCTCCAGCGCGGCACGGTCTCCGAGGACCTCGCCAAGGCCGAGAACGAGAAGTGCCCGGCCGGCAAGAAGATCTCCATGGAGGCCTTCGACAACGACCAGCAGGCCCAGACCCGCCTGCGCGCGGGCGGCGCCGACGCCGGCTCCTCCGACTTCCCGGTGGCGGCGTACGCGGTGAAGACCTCCGGCGGCGGCAAGGACTTCGAGATGGTCGGCGAGCAGGTCGAGGCCGCGCCGTACGGCATCGCGGTCGCCAAGGAGAGCACCCAGCTGCGCGACGCCCTGAAGGCGGCGCTGGACGCGGTGATCGCCAATGGCGAGTACAAGAAGATCATGGACAAGTGGGGCGTGGCGGAAGGTGCCGTCACGGAGGCCACCATCAACGGCGGCAAGTGACCGCGCGGCGGGCACTGAAAGGCAACCTCCGTGACTGTTGACATCGACAAGACGGGCTCCGGCCCGGCGGACACCCCGCCGGCCGGCCCGGAGGCCATCAAGGCCATCCCGGTCCGACACTACGGCCGCTACCTCACCGCGGTCGTCGCGATCGCGCTGCTGGCCGCGGTCGTGTACGCGTTCTCCCAGGGCAAGATCAACTGGGGCACGATCCCGGACTACTTCTTCGACGACCGGATCCTGTCCGGTATGGGCAAGACGCTCCTGATCACCGTCCTGGCCATGCTGATCGGCATCGTCGGCGGCGTCATGCTCGCGGTGATGCGGCTGTCGAAGAACCCGGTGACCTCGTCCATCGCGTGGTTCTACATCTGGTTCTTCCGCGGCACGCCGGTCCTGGTGCAGCTGATCGTCTGGTTCAACCTGGGCCTGGTCTTCGAGTACATCAACCTCGGCCCGTTCTACCGCGACGAGTGGTCCGACTTCATGACGCCGTTCCTGACGGCGCTGCTCGGCCTCGGCCTCAACGAGGCCGCGTACATGGCGGAGATCTGCCGCGCCGGTCTGCTCGCGGTCGACGAGGGCCAGACGGAGGCGTCGCACGCCCTCGGCATGAGCCACACCAAGACGCTGCGCCGCATCGTCATCCCGCAGGCGATGCGTGTGATCGTGCCGCCGACGGGCAACGAGGTCATCAACATGCTGAAGACGACCTCGCTGGTGTCGGTCGTCCAGTATCCCGAGTTGCTCCGCGCCGCCCAGGACATCGGTCAGACCTCGGGCGCACCGGCCGAGATGCTGTTCCTGGCGGCGGCCTGGTACCTGCTGCTGACCTCGATCTTCAGCGTCGGCCAGTACTACCTGGAGCGGTACTACGCCCGCGGCTCCAGCCGCAGCCTGCCGCCGACGCCGATGCAGAAGATCAGGGCGAACCTGTTCTCCCTGTCGACCCGCTCCAGCACGAAGGGAGGTGCCGCATGACCGCCATGGTCAAGGCCGAGGGCGTCCACAAGTCCTTCGGCGCCATCGAGGTCCTCAAGGGCATCGACCTGGAGGTGAAGTCCGGTGAGGTGTTCTGCCTGATCGGCCCCTCCGGCTCCGGCAAGTCCACCTTCCTGCGGTGCATCAACCACCTGGAGAAGATCAACGCCGGACGGCTCTACGTCGACGGAGAGCTGGTCGGCTACCGCCAGAAGGGCGACAAGCTCTACGAGCTGAAGGACAGCGAGGTCGCGGTCAAGCGCCGGGACATCGGCATGGTCTTCCAGCGCTTCAACCTGTTCCCGCACATGACGGCGCTGGAGAACGTCATGGAGGCGCCGGTCCAGGTCAAGGGCGTGAGCAAGGCGCAGGCGCGGGAGCGCGCGGGCGCCCTGCTGGAGCGGGTGGGCCTGGCCGACCGGGCCCGCAACTACCCCTCGCAGCTCTCCGGCGGCCAGCAGCAGCGGGTCGCGATCGCGCGGGCGCTCGCGATGGACCCGAAGCTGATGCTGTTCGACGAGCCGACCTCGGCCCTGGACCCGGAGCTGGTCGGTGACGTCCTCGACGTCATGCGCGACCTGGCTGAGTCCGGCATGACGATGGTCGTCGTCACCCACGAGATGGGCTTCGCCCGCGAGGTGGGCGACAGCCTGGTCTTCATGGACGACGGCGTCGTCGTCGAGTCGGGCAACCCGCGCGAGGTCCTGACCGACCCGCAGCACGAGCGCACGAAGGCGTTCCTGTCCAAGGTCCTCTGAGGACCGGCGGTCGCGCACACGGAGGGGCGGTACGGAAGATCCGTACCGCCCCTCCCCTGTTCCGCGTCCTACTTCACCGCGAGCAGCAGCGTGTCCGACGGCGAGCACCACACCGGCCGCGCCTCGCCGAAGCCCTTCTCGCGCAGCACGCGCGCGTGCCAGGCCGGCGAGGGCATCTCGCCGTCGGCGTGCTCGCCGTAGATCTCGAAGCGGCGGGCGGTCGGTTCGGCGAGGACCGGGTCCTTGGCGGCGAGCTGCCACCACTCGGCCCAGTCGAGCGCGCCCCCGCCCTTGGCCGCGTCCATCCGCGCGTGCCGCTGCGCCCGCTCGGCCGCGTTGATCCGGGGTGTCGTCTCGTCGATCATGTGGTCCGCGTTCATGAAGACACCGCCGTCGCGGACCAGGCCCGCGACCCGGCCGTAGAGATCCGCGAGGGGTTCGGCGTGGAGCCAGTGCAGCGCCGTGGCGGTGAGGACGGCGTCGTACGAGTCGTGCGGCAGCTTCGCCGGCCAGTCGGGGTCCTTGAGGTCGGCGGTGACGAAGGAGACCCGGTCGTCGCCGGCGAAGGTGCCCTCGGCGATCGCGAGCAGCGCGGGGTCGAGGTCGACGCCGGTGCTGGTGGCGTCGGGGAAGCGGGCCAGCAGCCGGGCCGTGATGGTGCCGGTGCCGCAGGCCAGGTCGAGCACCCGGGGTGCGGTGCCGACGAGCGCCTCGACCATGTCGAGCATGATCCGGAAGCGCTCCTCCCGGTCCGGCATGTACCACTCCTGCTGCCGGTCCCAGCTCTCCTGCCAGGCCCGCCAGTCCGCGCCTGCCGTGGTGGCGTGGGTGGTGTTCGTGGTGTCCGCGTCCGTCATCGGGCCCCTCCGTGCATGCGTGACGTAATACCCTGGAAGCACGATCAGCTGTTACCTGACCGCAGGCACGACCCTAGAGCCCCTTCGTAAGGACTACAAGTGGAACTGGCCTATTACTCGGATTACGCCGTACGTCTCGTCAACACCGAGGAACCGTCCCGGGGGCAGGACTCCCTGACCTCCGTGGAGGCCGTCCGCGAGCTGTTCGGTGCCAACCAGTCGGCGGCCCGGCGGGCGGCGGAGTCGGACGTGACGCGCTTCCGCTCGGTCCGGGGACGCCTGCGGGCGGTGTTCGAGGCGGCCGACGCCGGTGACGAGACCCTCGCCGTGGACCTGCTGAACTCGCTGCTCCTGGAGTTCCCGGTGAGCCCGCAGATCTCCGGCCACGACCACCGCGACGACGACGGCCGGCCGCTGTGGCACATGCACCTGGCGGACCACCCGTCCAACGCCACCGCCGGCTTCGCCGCCATCGCCGCGATGGGCCTCGCCTTCCACCTCACCGAGTACGGCGTGGACCGCCTCGGCCTGTGCGAGGCCTCCCCCTGCCGCAACGCCTACCTGGACACCTCCACCAACCGCTCCCGGCGCTACTGCTCCGACCGCTGCGCGACCCGCGCCAACGTGGCGGCCTACCGCGCCCGCAAGCGCCTGGAGGCGGACCGGTCGGCCGGCACCGGCCTGACCGCGGACAGCGCCCAGCGGGCCACGGCGAACGGGGAGCGCTGACCCGCCCTGGGCGGCCGGTACCGCAGCCGCACCCGGCCGAGCACGAGGTCCGCCGGGACGACGCCGTAGTCGGTGCTGTCCCCGCCCGCGAAGGCGTTGTCCCCAAGCACCCACCACCCGGAGCCGCGCCGCTCGGTCGCGCGCTTGACCACCAGCAGGTCCTGCTGGAACGGGTGGCGCAGCACCACGACGTCACCCGGCCGGACCCGTGCGCCCCAGTGCACCAGCAGCACGTCCCCGTGGTGCAGCGTGGGCACCATCGAGGGCCCGGTCACCTCGGCCGGTCCGAAGGGCAACGCCCCTCTCGCGTGCTCGGTCTCCTGCGACAGCCGCTCCGGCATCACCCGGCACCTCCCCGGTCTTTCCTCCACCAGTCTCAGTCTCACCCCGGACTTTTGTCCTAAGCCCACGGGGGCACTCGCGAAATCGGGCCACCCAGGGAGTAATGTCCCCCCTGAGAAGACGATCACGAGGAAGGAACGCTTCATGCTTTCCCGCCTGTTTGCCCCCAAGGTCACGGTCAGCGCCCACTGCGACCTGCCCTGCGGCGTGTACGACCCGGCCCAGGCCCGCATCGAAGCGGAGTCGGTCAAGGCCGTCCAGGAGAAGATGGCCGGCAACGACGACCCGCACTTCCAGGCCCGCGCCACGGTCATCAAGGAGCAGCGCGCCGAGCTCGCGAAGCACCACGTGTCCGTGCTGTGGAGCGACTACTTCAAGCCCCCGCACTTCGAGAAGTACCCGGAGCTGCACCAGCTGGTCAACGACACCCTGAAGGCCCTCTCGGCCGCCAAGGGTTCGACCGACCCGGCGACCGGCCAGAAGGCCCTGGACTACATCGCCCAGATCGACAAGATCTTCTGGGAGACCAAGAAGGCCTGACCGCCTGCGTCTCGGGCCGGCGATCGGTGCACCATCGCGGGCCTCAGGACACACCGGAGGGGCCCGGCCGCAACCCGGCCGGGCCCTTTCGCGTGTCCGGGCCCCTCGCGTCCTCGCGCGGGAGGTTCAGCGCCTGCGCTCGTAGGTGCGCACCACGACGCCGTTGCCGAAGGTCCGCACCCGGCCGGTGGTGAACTCGGAGACGTCGAACCCAGAGGCGAACATCGGCATGCCGGTGCCCAGCACCACGGGATAGGTCTTGATGACCAGCTCGTCGACCTCGTCGGCCAGCTCCCCCGCGACGGCCGCTCCGCCGCACAGGTAGATGTCCAGGCCGCCCTCCTCCGCCTTCAGTTCGCGGACCCGGCCGACCAGGTCCGTCGAGACGATCTCGACGTTGGGGTCGGGCGACTCCGTCAGCGTGCGCGAGGCGACGATCTCCCGCAGGTGGGCGTAGGGGCTGGTGATGCCCTCCTTCAGCGCCAGGTCGTAGCTGCCGCGGCCCTGGACGACGGTGTCGAACCGCTTGTTCGGCAGGTCGTCGATGCCTCTGTGCCGCCGGCCGAAGGTCGGCACCGTCTCCGGGTACTCCTCCTTCAGGAACTCGAAGAACTCCTCGTCGACGAACCGGTACATGAACGACGCGTCGCCGTCCGGGCCGCCGATGAAGCCGTCGATCGAACAGGCGATGAAGTACGTGAGCTTGCGCAAATTGGTCCCCTCCGTGGTGGCCACCGCTTGACCACTACGATCACAGTACTCCAGTCGTAGTTGTCCGGCATCCGATTATCGCGCGCGGTCCACTCCCGCCCTCGGCTCGCGCCACATCGGCCACATCGGGGGACCGTCGGGGAGCCGGAGCGCCTGCCCGGTGAACTCGAAGCCCAGGCGCTCGTACAGCACGCGTCCGCGCGCGCTGCTCGCCTCCAGGTACGCGGGCGTCCCGTCGCCGTCGCACCGGTCCAGGACCGGCGCCATCAGCGCGGTGCCCAGACCCTGGCCCTGGCGTCCGGGCGCCACGCCGATCATCCACAGGTACTCGTGCGCCCGGCCGGTGGGATGGATGCCCTCGGTGAGGCGGGCGATCAGCTCGACCCGCTCGTTGTCCGGGTCGACGGCGCGGCGCACCAGCGCGGGGCCGTCCTCGACGGGCTCCGCCCCGGTCGGGGGTTCCGCTGGCACGGGCAGCCACAGCGCGCAGGCGGCGCCGTCCTCCGTGAGGTCGACGCGCCCCTCGGCGAGGACGGCGTCGGTGAAGGCGGCCATCAGCCGGTGGTGGGTGGCCCGGCGGTACTCCGCGCCGGGAAAGACCCAGCTGCTCACCGGGTCGTCCTGGAAGGCCTCGTCCAGCAGCCGGACCACCCGCTCCCGGTCGTCCTCCCCCGCCGTCCGGATCACCACGCCCATGACCGCCCCGCCCCCTCGGCTCAACCTCGCTGGTACGTACGGCGGTTGAGCCTATCCGGGAAGCCGTGCGCACCGGACGGGGCATCACCCCGGCGGATACGCGAAGGAGGCGGGCCCCGCACACCGTGGGGAAGTGCGGGACCCGCCGGGCCGGAGCCGTCGGCGGTGCGGCCGTACGTCGGGTCAGGTGCCGTACGGCCCGGCACGGACTCCGGGGTCTTGCGCGGCCGGCCGGGGCGTCCCCGGTGGCCGTGTGGTGCGCCGGGCGGCCCTCAGGTGGTGCGGCGGGTCACGAACTCGGCCAGCGCGAGCAGTCCGCCCGCCGCCTCCGGGTCCGGCACGGCACGGGCCAGTTCCTGCATCGCCCGGGCCATCCGGTCGGCCGCCTGGGCCTGCGCCCAGTCCCGGCCGCCGGCCCGCTCCACCGCCAGGGCGGTGCGCTCCAGGTCCTCCTTCTCCTCGTCGTACGGCGCGGCGTAGAGCGCGGCCAGTTCGGCGGCGGCCGGGGTGCCGGAGGTGAGGGCGGCGACCACCGGCAGTGACTTCTTGCGGACGGCCAGGTCCGCGCCGGCCGGCTTGCCGGTGTGGCGCGGGTCGCCCCATATGCCGATGACGTCGTCGATGAGCTGGAAGGCCAGCCCGGCCTGCCGCCCGAAGGCGTCCAGCGCCTCGACGTCCTCCTCGGCGGCACCGGCGTACAGGCCGCCCAGCGCGCAGGCGCACCCGAGCAGGGCGCCCGTCTTGGCCTCGGCCATGGCGAGCGTCTCGTCGAGGGTCACCTCGTGCGGGGCGCGCCGCTCCATCGCCGTGTCCGTGTGCTGGCCCTCGCACAGCTCCATGACGCAGTCGGCCAGCCGGACGGCCGCCGCCGCGGACGCCGGATGCGGGTCCGTGGCGAGCAGCCGCATGCCGAGCGCCTGGACGGCGTCGCCGGTGAGGATCGCGTCGGCGTCGCCGAACACGGTCCAGGCGGTGGGCCGGTGGCGCCTGGTGGTGTCGCGGTCCATCACGTCGTCGTGCAGCAGCGTGAAGTTGTGGATCAGCTCCACCGCGGCGGCGGCCCGCACCGCCGACTGCCGGGCCGCGGCCCCGCCGAGCGCGGCGGCCGCGGTGAGGACGAGTGCCGGGCGGATCGCCTTGCCCGCGTTGCCCTCGGCCGGGGTGCCGTCCGCGTGCTGCCAGCCGAAGTGGTAGAGCGCGACGCGGCTCATCGTCGGGGGCAGGGTGGCGATGGCGGAGCGCAGTTCGGGGTCGACCGACGCCCGGGACTCGCGCAGGAGCGCCGCCGCCTCCTGGCCCTCGGACTCCGCCGGGTCCGGCCGGCCGGCCGGGGTGGGCGGTTCGCCCGCGCGCTGTGTGCCGATGGTCCCGTGCCTTTCCGGCGCTCCGGTGGGGCCGCGGGTCGCGGTCGTGCCGCACCCGGTCTCGGTCATGGACTCACCTCCCCCATCAGCGCGCTCCCGTACCCCGGGGGTGTACCCGCCCGGGAGGGCGGGGACACGGCGTCGGGTGGACTGGCGTCACTGCCAGCGGCCGATCTCGACGTTCTCCAGGACGCCCAGCGCGTCCGGCACGAGGACCGCGGCCGAGTAGTAGGCCGTGACCAGGTACTTGATGACGGCCTGCTCGTTGATGCCCATGAAGCGCACCGACAGACTCGGCTCGATCTCGTCCGGGATGCCGGTGGCCCGCAGCCCGATGACGCCCTGCTCCTGCTCGCCGGTGCGCATGGCGATGATGGAGGTCGTGCGAGCCTCGGTGACCGGGATCTTGTTGCACGGGTAGATGGGCACCCCGCGCCAGGTGGGGATGCGGTGGCCGGCGACGTCGATCGTCTCGGGGACCAGTCCGCGCCGGTTCAGCTCCCGGCCGATCGCGGCGATCGCGCGCGGGTGGGCGAGCAGCAGCTTGGTGCCCCGGCGGCGGCTGAGCAGCTCGTCGAGGTCGTCCGGGCCGGGCACGCCGTCGTGCGGCTGGATGCGCTGGTCGTACTCGCAGTTGTGCAGCAGGCCGAACTCGCGGTTGTTGACCAGCTCGTGCTCCTGGCGCTCCTTCAACGCCTCGACGGTGAGCCGGATCTGCTGCTCCGTCTGGTTCATCGGCTGGTTGTACAGGTCGGCCACGCGCGAGTGGATGCGCAGCACGGTCTGGGCGACGCTCAGCTCGTACTCGCGGGGCCGGGCCTCGTAGTCGACGAAGGTGTGCGGGATGTCCGGCTCGCCGCTGTGGCCGGCGGAGAGGTCGATCGCCTTCTCGCCGTGCTTGTTGGTGTTCTGCTCGGGGCGCGAGCGCTGCTCCTCCAGGTGCGCGCTCAGGGTCTCCGCGCGCTCCGCGACCTGCTCCACCTCCTGGCGGGGCAGCACGAGGACGGTGCAGGCGGTGACCGTGCGGGCCGTGTACTCCCAGATGGCGTCCGCGTCGAGCAGCGCCTGGTCGCCGAAGTAGGCGCCGTCGGCGAGGACTCCGAGCACCGCGTCGTCGCCGTAGGGACCGGTGCCGATCTTCTCGACCTTGCCGTGCGCCAGCAGGTACACCTCGTCGGCCCGGCCGCCGAAGGACGCGATCACCTCGCCGGGGCCGAACTCCCGCTGCTCGCAGCGCTGCGCGAGCTCCGACAGGACCTCGTCGTCCTCGTACGACCGCAGCGCCGGCAGCTCGCCCAGCTCCGCGGGGACGACCTCGACGCGGTCTCCGGTCTTCACGAACGTGACGCGGCCGTCGCCGACGGCGAAGGTCAGACGCCGGTTCACCCGGTACGTGCCGCCCTGGATGTCCAGCCAGGGAAGCGAGCGCAGCAGCCAGCGCGAGCTGATCTCCTGCATCTGAGGAACGGACTTGGTGGTGGTGGCCAGGTTCCGCGCGGCCGCCGTGCCGAGGCTCTGCTGCGGCCTGGTCTGCTCGGTGCGGACCTCTTCGCCTACCGACATAAGGAATTGCCCTCCCGGTCATGCCGGACGGCTGCGCCCGGCATCGATGTGCGTGGACCAGCCTTCCTCACGGAGCGTGCCGGTGCTATTACACGAAAGAGCGGGAATGGATCACCGGGAGCCGGGGCAGATATGGGAGCTTGTTCGCGCTCGGGCGCTCTTGTCCGGCCCGGTTCGACGCGGCTGGCCGGGAGAAGGTTGTCCGAAAACGCTCGCTCACGGGCCGAACAAGTAATAGCGGGGGCTCCGTTTCGGTACAAGCACCGTACGAGGCGGTCGCACCGGGCGGTCGTCACTCAGGGTGAAGGAGTCGGCCGTGGCCACACCCATGTCCGCGAGCAGCTTCCTCAAGGCACTGAAGGCGGAGGGACTCACCGTCGTCGAGGTCGGCGACTGGCGCGACCACAACCGCAACCACAAGGGCCCGTGGGGGCCCGTGAACGGCGTGATGATCCACCACACGGTCACCAAGGGCAGCGCGCGCACGGTGGACATCTGCCGCAAGGGCTACGAGGGGCTGCCCGGCCCCCTGTGCCACGGCGTCATCACGAAGGACGGCCGGGTCCACCTGGTCGGGTACGGCCGGGCCAACCACGCGGGACTCGGCGACGACGACGTGCTGCGCGCGGTGATCGCGGAGAAGGCGCTGCCGGCGGACAACGAGGCGAACACCGACGGCAACCGGCACTTCTACGGGTTCGAGTGCGAGAACCTGGGCGACGGCGACGACCCCTGGCCGGCCGCGCAGCTGGAGGCGATCGAGCGGGCCGCGGCCGCGGTCTGCCGCTACCACGGGTGGAACGAACGGTCCGTGATCGGTCACCTGGAGTGGCAGCCCGGGAAGGTGGACCCGCGCGGGTTCACGATGGCGTCCATGCGGAGCCGGATCCGGGACCGCCTGAAGTGACGCACGCACCGCGCGCGGTGCCGCACACCCGGCGGCGCGGGACGGGCGGCCGCGTGACAATGGCCCGGTGACCGGCACCGACACCCCCGACCTAGCCGCCCTGGGCCCCCGTCTGCCGTCACCGTGCCAGGAGGTCGCCGACGAGCGGTTCGAGCGGCACGGCGTCCGGCTGCTGCTGAAGCGGGACGACCTGATCCACCCCGACCTGGTGGGCAACAAATGGCGCAAACTCGCGCCGAATCTGGCCACCGCGCGGGGCCGCACCGTCGTCACGTTCGGCGGCGCCTACTCCAACCACCTGCGCGCCACGGCCGCCGCCGGCCGGCTGCTCGGCCTGTCCACGGTGGGCGTGGTGCGCGGCCAGGAGCTGGCGGAGCGGCCGCTCAACGCCTCCCTGGCCCGATGCGCGGCGGACGGCATGCGGCTGCACTTCGTCGACCGCGCGACGTACCGCCGCAAGGACGAGCCCGGGGCCCTGGCGGCGCTGCTGCGCGCGGCGGGCGCCGAGGACGCGCTGGTCGTGCCCGAGGGCGGCAGCAACGGCCCGGCCGTCCGCGGCTGCCGGGCCCTCGGCGAGGAGCTGGGCGGCCACGCCGACGTGGCCGCCGTGGCCTGCGGGACCGGGGGCACGATGGCCGGTCTGGCCGCGGGGCTGCCCCGGGGCGCGCGGGCCCTGGGGATCCCCGTCCTCAAGGGCGGCTTCCTGTCCGGCGACATACGGCGACTCCAGGACCGCGCGTTCGGCGGGCCGCGCGGCGACTGGAGTCTCGACGACCGCTTCCACTGCGGCGGCTACACCCGTTCGACTCCCGAGCTGGACGCCTTCGCCGACGACTTCGAGCACCGCCACGGTCTCCCCGTGGAGCGCGTCTACGTCGCCAAGCTGCTGTACGCCCTGGTGACCCTCGTCCGGGAGGGCGCCTTCCCGCGCGGGACGACCCTGGCCGCGGTCGTCACCGGCCGCCCCTTCCCCTGAACCGCTCCGGCACCCGGCGAACCGCCGCTCACGTGGTCTCCCGGTAGGCCGCCGCCTCCTCCAGGTCGAGGCGGCGCAGCAGCGTCCGCAGCATCTCGTCGTCGATGTAGCGGCCGTCCCGCAGCCGGACGAAGACGTCGCGCTCGGCGCCGATCATCTCCCGGGACAGCCGCCGGTAGGTGTCGTCGACGGTCTCGCCGCTGACCTGGTTGACCTGGCCGAGCCGCTCCCAGACGGCGTTGCGGCGGCGTTCCAGGACCCTGCGCAGGCGGTCGGCGAGCGGGCCCGGCAGGGCGTTGCGCTCGTCGGCGAGCAGGTCGTCCAGGCGCTGCTCGGCGGCCCGGGAGGCCTGCGCCTGGGCGTTGGCCTCGGCCAGCGTCTCGGTCCGCACGTCGCGGGTGGGGAACTTCAGCAGCCGGATCAGCGGCGGCAGGGTCACGCCCTGGACGACCAGCGTGCCGATGACGGTGGTGAAGGTGAGGAACAGGATGAGGTTGCGCTCCGGGAAGGGACCGCCGTCGTGCACCGTGAGGGGGATGGAGAACGCGATGGCCAGCGAGACCACGCCCCGCATCCCCGCCCAGCCGATGATGAACGGCCCCTTCCAGGACATCTCCCCCTCGCGCGCGCGTACGCGTGCCGACAGGCGCGGCAGGAAGGTGGCCGGATACACCCACACGAACCGCGCCGCCGCGACCACCAGGAAGACGGCCACGGCGTACCAGGCGGCCTCGGCGCCCTCGTACTCGCCGAGTCCCTTGAGGACGACGGGCAGCTGGAGGCCGATCAGGGCGAAGACCGCCGACTCCAGCACGAAGGCGACCATCTTCCACACCGCCTCCTCCTGGAGCCGGGTGGCGAAGTCGACCTCCCACGCGCGGTGGCCGAGATAGAGCGCGACGACGACCACCGCGAGCACCCCGGAGGCGTGCACCTGCTCGGCGACCGCGTAGGCCACGAACGGAATGAGCAGGGAGAGCGTGTTCTGGAGCAGCGCCTCCCGCAGGTGGGTGCGCAGCCAGTGCAGCGGCACCATCAGCACCAGTCCCATGCCGATGCCGCCGATCGCCGCGACGACGAACTCCAGGATTCCGCCGGCCCAGGTGGCGCCCTCGCCGACCGCGGCCGCGAGCGCCACCCGGAAGGCGGTGATCGCGGTGGCGTCGTTCACCAGGGACTCGCCCTGGAGGATCGTGGTGATCCGGGAGGGCAGCCCCACGCGGCGCGCGACGGCCGTGGCGGCGACCGCGTCCGGCGGCGCGACCACCGCGCCGAGCACCAGGGCCGCGGTCAGCGGCAGCCCCGGCACGATCAGGTAGGCGGCGGCGCCGACGACGAAGGTCGCGAAGAGGACGTAGCCCACGGAGAGCAGGGCCACCGGCCGCAGCTGCGCGCGCAGGTCCAGGTAGGAGCTGTCGGTGGCCGCCGTGTAGAGCAACGGCGGCAGCAGCAGGGGCAGGACGATGTGCGGGTCGAGGGTGTAGTCGGGCACGCCCGGCACGTAGCTCACCATCAGGCCCACCGCCACCAGCAGCAGCGGCACCGGCACCGGCACCCGCCGTCCGGCCGCGGCGACCGCGGCACTCCCCGCCACCAGCAACAGCAGCGGCATCACGTCCATCGTCCTCGCCCGCCCTCGTTTTCCGCGCGGTGATCCGCACACCCGTCGTAACCTGGCAATCATGAAACAGTGCACGCACGCCGACGCGCTGCCGCACCCCGAACCGGAGCCGCGCGGCGAGACCTGTCCGGAGTGCCTGGCCGAGGGCACGGACCCGGTGCAGCTGCGGCTGTGCCTCGACTGCGGTCACGTCGGCTGCTGCGACTCCTCGCCCGGACAGCACGCCACGGCGCACCACAAGGAGAGCGGCCACCCGGTGATGCGCACCTTCGAACCCGGCGAGAACTGGCGCTGGTGCTTCGTCGACCACGTCCTCGTGTGACCTCGGCCGGGTACGGTTCGACCGTCTGACGCCTGGGTACGTCAACCCGGCGCGCGCTCTTCCGATTTGGGCCCGCCGAACCCCTAGCCACTGTGCGTGTTCGCGTGTTTACTATGAGTGACAGCAAGGGGTTGGGGTCTCGGGGACAGGAAACTTCGGAGCGCGATAACGTCACCGCTGAACCACGTATCGCGTTACCCCGAGGGCGACCCCCTGGCCCTGTAACGCTTGTACCACCTTGGAGGTGAGGGTGTCCCAGATCGCAGGCGAGCCCGCGACCCAGGACTTCGTCGAAGTCCGGCTGCCGGCCGCGGGTGCCTACCTGTCGGTGCTGCGTACGGCGACGGCCGGCCTCGCAGCCCGTTTGGACTTCACCCTCGACGAGATCGAGGACCTGCGCATCGCAGTCGACGAGGCCTGCGCGATCCTGCTCCAGCAGGCCGTGCCCGGCTCGGTGCTCAGCTGTGTCTTCCGCCTCGTCGACGACTCGCTCGAAGTCACCGTCTCGGCGCCGACCACGGACGGCCACGCCCCCTCGCGGGACACCTTCGCCTGGACGGTGCTGTCCGCCCTCGCGGGCAAGGTCTCCTCCGCCGTGGACGAGGACAAAACCGTTTCGATCAGCCTCTACAAACAGCGCGGCGCGGGACCCGGGCCGACGTGAGGGACGGAAACGGGGACGGGGACGGGCCGGTGCGGGACGACGAGCGCGGCACACGGGAGCGGCCGGCCGAGGGCGCGCGTTCCTCGAACGAGGCCCGGCGCACGGCGGACGGCATCGACGGCATCCCCGAGCAGGCCCGGCCGCACCCGGAGGACGAGACCTCGCCCGAGGGCGTCGTTCCGGGTGACGGGCAGCGGGGCGGGGACACCCCCGTCCCGCCCGTCCGGCCGGAGGTGAAGGCTCGGGGAAGGGCAACGGGGACGATGAGCGAGCACGAGCGACACGCCGAGGACGACGCGCCGGGTTCCGGGGGCACCCGGGGCACGCGGCACGACCCGCACGACCGCAGCGGGGCGCGCGCGTGCTCTTCACCGAGCTGCGGACGCTGGAGAAGGACAGCCCCGCCTACGCGGAGCTGCGCAACCGGCTCGTCCGCATGCACCTGCCCCTCGTCGAGCACCTCGCCCGCCGCTTCCGCAACCGCGGCGAGCCGCTGGACGACCTGACCCAGGTCGCCACCATCGGACTGATCAAGTCGGTCGACCGCTTCGACCCGGACCGCGGGGTGGAGTTCTCCACGTACGCGACACCGACGGTGGTCGGCGAGATCAAGCGCCACTTCCGGGACAAGGGCTGGGCGGTGCGCGTACCGCGCCGGCTCCAGGAGCTGCGGCTGGCCCTGACCACGGCCACCGCGGAGCTGTCCCAGCTGCACGGGCGCTCCCCCACGGTGCACGAGCTGGCCCAGAAGCTCGCGATCTCCGAGGAGGAGGTCCTGGAGGGCCTGGAGTCGGCCAACGCCTACTCCACGCTCTCCCTCGACGTGCCGGACACCGACGACGAGTCCCCGGCGGTCGCGGACACCCTCGGCGCCGAGGACGAGGCCCTGGAGGGCGTCGAGTACCGGGAATCGCTGAAGCCGCTGCTGGAGGATCTCCCGCCGCGGGAGAAGCGGATCCTGCTGCTGCGCTTCTTCGGCAACATGACGCAGTCGCAGATCGCGCAGGAGGTCGGCATCTCGCAGATGCACGTCTCCCGGCTGCTGGCCCGCACGCTGGCGCAGCTGCGGGAGAAGCTGCTGGTCGAGGAGTAGCCGCCCGGCCCGCACCGGCGGGCGGCGGCCCTTCCCGGCGCTCCGGGCCCCTTCCCGGCTACTTGCCGGCGCGGCCGGGGCCCCGGATGCCGAGGGCCTGGGTGGTCTCCGGGTTGACGAGCAGCACCAGCGCCATGACGGCGACCGCGGCGAGGACGATGCCCGCGGGGATGGCCGGGCCGTTGGTCGTCAGCAGGTTGTAGGCCACGGGCAGCGCCATGATCTGCGTGATCACGGCGGGTCCGCGGCTCCAGCCCCGCCGGCCGAGCAGCCCGCGCGCGGCGAGCAGCGGCAGCAGGGCGAGGACGATCAGGGTGACTCCGCCGGTGATCGCGGCGGTCCGGTCGTCGGGATGGCCGGTCAGGCCGCCGACGACCATCCAGGCGCCGCCCACGACGAGCGCCAGCCCCTCCAGTGCGGCGAGCGCGGCCGCGGCGGTCAGCCGGCCGGGACGGGGGCCCGCCTCTTCGGCGGCTTCGGTAACGGGGTTCGGCTCACTGCTCACCCCTGAAGGGTAGCCCTCCGCGCACAAGCGCCCGCGGGGGTGCCCGCCCCTACCACGTGCGCGCTTCGCCGGTGGCGATCTTCCCCTCGGGCTGGGCCGAGTACCACCCAGTAGGTACCCTGCAGACCATGCGTGCACTTCTCGTGGTCAACCCGGCGGCAACCACCACGAGTGCGCGTACGCGCGACGTGCTGATCCACGCGCTCGCGAGCGAGATGAAGCTGGAGGCCGTCACCACCGAGTACCGCGGGCACGCCCGCGACCTCGGCCGGCACGCCGCGCAGAGCGACGACATCGAACTGGTGGTGGCTCTCGGCGGCGACGGCACGGTGAACGAGGTGGTCAACGGCCTGCTGCACGCGGGCCCCGATCCGGAGCACCTGCCCGGCCTCGCCGTGGTCCCCGGCGGATCCACCAACGTCTTCGCCCGCGCCCTCGGCCTGCCCAACCACGCGGTGGAGGCGACCGGCGCCCTGCTGGACGCGATACGCGAGGGCAGTGAGCGGACCGTCGGCCTGGGGCTGGCCTCCGGCACTCCGGGGACGGAGGACGAGGCGGTGCCGTCCCGGTGGTTCACCTTCAACGCCGGACTGGGCTTCGACGCCGGCGTCGTGGGCCGCGTCGAGCAGCACCGCGAGCGCGGCAAGAAGTCGACGCACGCGCTCTACGTCCGCCAGGTGATGCGCGCGCTCGTCGGCGAGCCGCACCGCCGCAGCGGGACGATCACCCTGGAGCGGGCGGGCGAGGACCCGATCACCGATCTGGTGCTCTCCATAGTCTCGAACACGTGCCCCTGGACGTTCCTCGGCAACCGCCCGATCTACGCGTCGCCCGAGGCCTCGTTCGACACCGCGCTGGACGTGTTCGGTCTCAGCCGCCTGTCCACGGCCGCCGTCGCCCGGTATGGCACCCAGTTGCTCACTTCGTCCCCCGAGCGCGGACCCCGTGGCCGGCACGCGGTCTCCCTGCACGACCAGACCGACTTCACCTTGCATTCGAAGGTGCCGCTCCCCCTCCAGATGGACGGTGACCACCTGGGGCTGCGAACCAGCGTGACGTTCACAGGCGTACGCCGTGCACTGCGTGTGATTGTGTGAGCAGAAGGGGCGAAAGTCCTTTCACTCGAACGTTTAGACCAGGGTCCACCCCATGGAAGTACGGCTGTGACCTAGTCGACACCGAAGAATCAAAAAAAACTTTCCGGAAGGGGTTGTATCCGCCGCCGAGGTTTGCGAGTCTCTTCTTGGCGATCGGGACGGCCCGCAAGACCGGCCTCCACAGATCACCGGAACCCCTCTTCAAACCACAGGACCACGCCAGGGAACCTGGCTGTCGGCCCTTCCCTTGTTGAGGGATTCGTGAAAGCGTTCACATTCACAAGCAACCCGCATGTAATACCAAGGAGAGGTAGCAGCCATGGACTGGCGTCACCGCGCCGTTTGCCGCGAGGAAGACCCCGAGCTCTTCTTCCCCATCGGCAACACCGGTCCCGCGCTGCTGCAGATCGAGGAAGCCAAGGCCGTCTGCCGTCGCTGCCCTGTCATGGAGCAGTGCCTGCAGTGGGCGCTCGAGTCCGGTCAGGACTCCGGCGTCTGGGGTGGTCTCAGCGAGGACGAGCGCCGCGCGATGAAGCGCCGTGCCGCCCGCAACCGGGCCCGTCAGGCATCCGCCTGACCAGCCACCCTGCCTGAGCTTGGCGGCGCGTACAGCGAGTACGCATCCCCCGCTCCCGAGCCGCAGCGCGCAGTACCCCCGATGCGACCGCACGAGCACTGGCCTCGGACCTTCACCGGTCCGGGGCTTTTTGCTGTTCCCGGCCTTTTGTCGTTCCCGCCCCTGGCAGGGCGGGCGCGGCCCCGGACCGGGCCCCGGATACTCTCCGTCGCCGGATCTCCGCGAGATCGTCGCCATCTCACCACTACTTCGCGACGGGCACCGGAATGTCCAGAATGACCTGAGTTCCACGCTCCGGGGCCGGGACCATGTCGAAGGTGCCGCCCAACTCGCCCTCCACCAGCGTGCGGACGATCTGCAGGCCGAGGTTGCCGGAGCGGTGCGGGTCGAAGCCGGCGGGCAGTCCCACGCCGTCGTCCTGCACGGTGACCCTGAGCCGGGCCTCCTTCGCGGTGCCGCCGCGGACCGCGGAGACCTCGACCGTGCCGGTGTCGCTCTCCCGGAAACCGTGCTCCAGGGCGTTCTGCAGCACCTCGGTCAGCACCATCGACAGCGGGGTCGCCACCTCGGCGTCGAGGATGCCGAAGCGGCCGGTGCGCCGGCCGGCCACCCTGCCCGGCGAGATCTCGGCGACCATGGCCAGCACCCGGTCGGCGATCTCGTCGAACTCCACCCGCTCGTCCAGGTTCTGGGACAGCGTCTCGTGCACGATCGCGATGGAACCGACGCGGCGCACCGCCTCTTCCAGCGCCTCGCGGCCCCGGTCGGACTCGATGCGCCGGGCCTGGAGGCGCAGCAGGGCCGCCACCGTCTGGAGGTTGTTCTTCACCCGGTGGTGGATCTCCCGGATGGTGGCGTCCTTGGTGATCAACTCGCGTTCGCGGCGGCGCAGTTCCGTGACGTCGCGCAGCAGTACGAGTGAACCGATGCGGGTGCCCTTGGGCTTGAGCGGGATGGCCCGGAACTGGATCACCCCGTCGTGCGCCTCGATCTCGAACTCGCGCGGTGCCCACCCGCTGGCCACCTTGGCCAGCGCCTCGTCCACCGGCCCGCGGGACGGGGCCAGTTCGGCGGTGGTCCGGCCCAGGTGGCAGCCGACCAGGTCCGCGGCGAGTCCCATGCGGTGGTAGGCCGACAGCGCGTTCGGGGAGGCGTACTGGACGAGGCCGTCCGCGTCGAGCCGGATCAGGCCGTCGCCGACGCGGGGCGAGGCGTCCATGTCGACCTGCTGGTTCTCGAACGGGAAGGCGCCGGCCGCGATCATCTGCGCGAGGTCCGAGGCACTCTGCAGATAGGTCAGCTCCAGGCGGCTCGGGGTGCGCACGGTGAGCAGGTTGGTGTTGCGGGCGATGACGCCGAGGACGCGTCCCTGGCGGCGTACGGGGATGGACTCGACCCGGACCGGGACCTCCTCGCGCCACTCGGGGTCGCCCTCGCGCACGATCCGGCCCTCGTCCAGGGCGGCGTCCAGCATGGGGCGCCGGCCGCGCGGCACCAGGTGGCCGACCATGTCGTCCTGGTAGGAGGTGGGGCCGGTGTTGGGCCGCATCTGGGCGACCGAGACGTACCGGGTGCCGTCCCGGGTGGGGACCCACAGGACCAGGTCGGCGAAGGAGAGGTCGGAGAGGAGCTGCCACTCCGAGACCAGCAGGTGGAGCCACTCGAGGTCGGAGTCGTCGAGCGCGGTGTGCTGGCGTACGAGTTCGTTCATGGAGGGCACGGGGCCGAGCGTACCTGGCGGTACACCCGCGGGCCGCGGCGCCTGGGAGGGACCCTCAACCCTCCCGGCACCGCAGCCCGGAGCAACATCGGCCGTGGGGTGTGCGGTCCCGGTCGGCCGAAGGATGAGGAGCCGGGGCAGTCAGGGCAGAGAGCACCGGTTCCTCGGTCCGCCCTCCTGTGCGGGGAAGGCGGAGGCCTGACGGTCACCTCGCGTGAGGGACACGGTCAGCGTCTCGTCACCATTCTGGACTAGACCACTAAGCGTGTCCATGCGGTGGACCGTGTTTGTTCTTGCGCGTTCCGCCCGTCGTCCGGGCGTCGGCATCCGCCAGAAGCCTAACCCTGATGGCGCACCCGCGGGGCCGGAGCGCGGGGGCAATTTAGCCGATCGTTCCCCGCGCCCGGCGGGCCCTGCTCTGTTAGATTGGTCTAAACCACACAGCACCACATGCCAGTCCCGGGCCCCGGGTCAGTCCTCTCTTCGAAACGGCAGGCCAGCGTGGAAGTTGTCATCGTTCCCGATGCCAAGGCGGGCGGCGAACTCATAGCCGAGGCCATGGCGCAGCTGCTGCGGCGCAAGCCCGACGCCCTGCTCGGGGTGGCCACCGGTTCCACGCCGCTGCCCGTGTACGAGGCGCTGGCGGCCAGGGTGCGCTCCGGTGCCGTGGACACCGCGCGGGCACGGATCGCCCAGCTCGACGAGTATGTGGGGCTCCCGGCGGACCACCCCGAGTCGTACCGCTCGGTGCTGCGGCGCGAGGTGCTCGAACCGCTGGGGATCGGCATGGACGCGTTCCTGGGCCCCGACGGCACGGCCGAGGACGTCCAGGCGGCCTGCGAGGAGTACGACCGGGCGCTGGGCGAGGCCGGCGGGGTCGACCTCCAGCTGCTGGGCATCGGCACCGACGGGCACATCGGCTTCAACGAGCCGTGCTCCTCGCTGGCCTCGCGGACCAGGATCAAGACGCTCACCGAGCAGACCCGCGTCGACAACGCGCGCTTCTTCGACGGTGACATCGAGCAGGTCCCGCACCACGTGATCACGCAGGGCATCGGCACCATCCTGGAGGCCCGGCACGTGGTGCTGCTCGCCACCGGGGAGGGCAAGGCGGACGCGGTCGCCGCCAGTGTGGAGGGGCCGGTCGCGGCCCTGTGCCCGGCCTCCGCGCTCCAGCTGCACCCGCACGCGACGGTCGTCGTCGACGAGGCCGCCGCCGGCAAGCTCAAGCTCGCCGACTACTTCCGGCACGCCTACGCCCACAAGCCCGACTGGCAGGGCATCTGATCCACCACGACCAAGGCGCCGGACCCGTGCGGGGTCCGGCGCCTTCGTCGTGCGCGCGTCCGTCAGGCGCCGGCCACGGCCTCCGCGGCCGCGCGGCCGCAGACCCGGGCCGCGCCGTAGGTGGCCAGGTGGAGGGAGCCGCGGGGCTCGGCCCGGGGCACGCCCATCTCGACGACGACCGTGTCGGGGCGGGCCGCCAGCAGGGTGTCGAGGGCCGCCGCCATCCAGGGGTGGCGGTGCTCGTCGCGGACGACGGCGACGATCCGGCGGGTGCCCGCGGCGGCCAGCGCCCCCTGCCCGGCGTCGGGGCCGGTGAAGCTGCCCGTCTCCGTGCCCGGGAGCAGGCGGCGGAGTTCGGCGGCGACGCCCCAGGGGGTCTCGTCGCCGACCGCGATGTTCGCGACCGGGGTGAAGGCGGCGACGAACGGCGGCTCGGTGACCGGACCGAAGCCCTCGGTGGCGGTGACCCGCAGGGCGCGGCGGGCGGCCCGCAGACCGACCTCCTCGTCCGGGGCGCCGGCCGTGCGGGCGTCCGGCCTGTTCGCCGCGGTCCAGCGGGACAGCGCCCGCACCCGGTCGGCGGCGTCGGCCAGCCGCTCCTCGGGCAGCTCCCCGGAGCGGACGGCGTCCACCAGCGCGTCGGACAGCCGCCGCACAGTGTCCTCGTCGCACAGGCCCCCGCCCACGCAGATCGCGTCGGCGCCCGCCGCGATGGCCAGGGCGCTGCCGCGTTCGATGCCGTAGGTGCCGGAGATGGCCCGCATCTCGATGCCGTCGGTGACGATGAGGCCCTCGTAGCCCAGCTCGCCGCGGAGCAGGTCGGTCAGGATCCGCCGGGACAGCGTCGCCGGGCGGTCCGGGTCCAGGGCCGGGGCGAGGATGTGGGCGCTCATCACCGCGCGGCTCCCGGCGGCGATGGCCGCGCGGAACGGCACCAGGTCGCGCTCGGCCAGCACCGACGCGTCCACGTCGATGCGGGGCACGGCGTGGTGCGAGTCGATGCCGGTGTCCCCGTGCCCCGGGAAGTGCTTGGTGCAGGTGGCGACGCCGGCCGACTGCATGCCGGTGACGTAGGCGGCGGTGTGCCGGGCGACCAGGTCGGTGCTCGCGCCGAAGGAGCGGACGCCGATGACGGGGTTGTCCGGGTTGGAGTTCACGTCGGCGGACGGGGCCCAGTTGAAGTTGACGCCGCAGTCCGCGAGCCGGCGGCCCAGTTCGGCGGCGACCGCGCGGGTGAGGCCCACGTCGTCCACCGCGCCGAGGGCGTGGTTGCCGGGGAAGGAGGAGCCGGTGCGGACCTCCAGCCGCGTGACGTCGCCGCCCTCCTCGTCGATGGCGACCAGGACGTCCTCGCGTTCGGCACGCAGCTGCGCGGTCAGCGCGGCCACCTGCTCGGGCGTGCTGACGTTCCGCCCGAACAGGGCGACGGAGGCCAGGCCCTCGCCGAGCCGGCGGAGCAGCCAGTCGGGGGCGGTGGTGCCGGAGAAGCCGGGCTGGAGGACGGTGAGCGCGTTCTGCGTGAGTGTGTCGGTGCCGCTGGCGATGGTCGTCATCGGGTGGCGTTATCCCTTCACGGCGCCGGCGGTCAGGCCGCTGACGGCCTTGCGCTGGAGGAAGACGAAGAGGATCAGGATCGGGATGGCGAAGAGGGACGACGCGGCCATGGTCGCACCCCAGTCGTCGCCGAACTGGGTCTGGAAGCTGGACAGCCACAGCGGCAGCGTCTTGGCCTCGGTGTCCTTGTTGAGGACCAGGACGAGCGCGAACTCGTTCCAGGCGGTGATGAAGCCGAACAGCGAGGTGGACATCAGGCCCGGCGCGAGCAGCGGCAGGATGACCCGGCGGAACGCCTGGGCGCGGGTGCAGCCGTCGACCATCGCGGACTCCTCCAGCTCCTTGGGCACCGCGGCGACGAAGCCGCGCAGCGTCAGGATGGTGAAGGGGAGGATCATCATCATGTAGAAGAGCGTCAGCGGCACGAGGCTGTTCAGCATCGACGCGTCCCGCACGATCATGTACATCGCGATGACCATGACTTCCCAGGGCGCCATCTGGGCCAGCATGAAGCCGATGATGAAGCCGCGCCGCCCCTTGAACCGCATCCGCGCCAGGGCGAAGGACCCGGCCAGGGCGATGATCAGGGAGAAGACGACCGCGAGGACCGTCACCGTGAGCGAGTTGGTGACGTACGTCCAGAAGTGGTCGGCGCCCGTCGCGGTCTCGAAGTGCTCGAAGGTGATGTCGGTCGGGAACCAGACCGGGTTGTCCGCGAGGATGTCGCCCCGCGGCTTGAGGGCCGTGGCGAACATCCAGTACACGGGGAAGACGAAGCCGATGAACAGGACGACCGCCGTGGCGTTGGGCCAGACGCGGCCGAAGAGCGAGCGCTTCACAGCTCGTCCTCCTCTTGCTTGAGCACGATCCTGAGGTAGTAGGCGGTCAGGCCGAGCAGGATCAGGATGGTCAGGACCGCGATCGCCGCGCCCATGCCGTAGTGCTGGTTGCCGACGCCCTCGACGTACGCGTACACGGGCAGGATCTCGGTGAGCCGGTCCGGGCCGCCCTCGTTGAAGGTGTAGACCTGCACGAACGCCTTGAAGACCCAGATGATCTCCAGGAAGGTCGTGGCGTAGAGGAAGGGCCGCAGGAAGGGCATGGTGACCGTGGTGAAGCTCCGCCAGACGCCGGCGCCGTCGAGGGACGCGGCCTCGTAGAGCTCGCCCGGGATGGTGGTGGTCGCCGCGTACAGGTTGATCGCGACGAACGGGATGGACATCCAGACGATCAGCAGGGTGACGACGAAGAACGTCGACATCTGGCTGCTGGTCCAGCTGTAGTCGGCCATGGAGTGCCAGCCGAGCTTGTCCAGGACCCAGTTGACGACGCCGTAGCGGGTGGCGAAGAGCCACTGGTAGACGGTGGTGGCGGCCACCACGGGCATCGCCCAGGCCAGCACCAGGCCGATCAGCAGGGTGAACCGCATCCGCCTGCCGAGGCGCGCGAGCAGCAGGCCGATCAGGGTGCCGAGGACCATGATCAGGGCGACGTTGGCCGCCGTGAAGAGGATCGAGCGGAGGGTGACCCGCCAGAACTGCTCGCTGGTGAGGGTCTCCTTGTAGTTCTCTACGCCGTTCCACTCGGTGACGTGCTGGATCAGCTGCGCCATGTTGAGGTTCTGGAAGGACAGCAGGACGTCCTTCAGCAGCGGCCAGCCGAGCAGCAGCACGGAGGCCGCGACGGCGGGCAGCAGCAACAGGTACGGGGCGAGGGCGCCGGCGCGCGACGCGGCTCTCGTTCTCGGTCCGCCGGATCCCCCGCCGTCCGCCTTGCGGACGTCCGCCGGGCCCGAGGGCGGCCGTTCGGTCTGCACGGTCATGCTCGCGTTCTCTCTTCTCGACCTGTGTACGTCGACCCGCGTACGGTCGCCGGGGCGGGAGCCGTCACCGGCCACCCCGCCCCGGCACACCCGGTGTTACTGCTGCTGCGACAGGCGCTTGTTGAACTCTTCCTCGACCTGCTTGGCCGCCTCGGCGGTGCTCTTGCCGTTGAGCACGGCGGTCATGTAGGTCTTGATCGGGTTGGGCGCGTTCTCGACCGCGGCCCACTCCGGGATCAGCGGCGTGGTGCCACCGCCCCCGGCGGCCGGCGCGGCGGCCTCGGCGGCGGCGTTGCCCTTCAGGTTGGACTGGAGCGAGTCCTTGTTCGGGATGACGCCGTTGGCCTTGGCCAGCGCGCCCTCGAACTCGTCGGAGAGCGTGACCTTAAGGAACTCCTTGGCCAGCTCCTGCTTCTTGCTGCCCGCGGCGACGGCGAGGTTGGATCCGCCGAGGAAGACGCCCTCGGGCTTCTCCGCCGTCGCGCCCGGGATGGTGAAGTAGCCGAGGTCCTTCTCGATCGCCGGGTTGGTCTCGATCGCGATGCCGGCTTCCCAGCCCATGCCGATGAAGGCGCCGGTCTTGCCCTTGGCGAAGACCTCACCCTGCTGCGGGGTGGCCTCGTCCTTGTCCTTGGGCGCCTTGGAGAGTGCCTGGAACTTCTTGTAGGTCTCCATGGCCGCGGCGACCTTCGGGTCGGCCAGGTTGGAGACGTACTTGTCGCCGTCCTTCTTGACCAGTTCGGCGCCCTCGCCGATCGCCAGGCCCACGAAGTGGTACCAGTTCTGGCCCGGCAGGTAGATCGGCTCGGCATCGGTCTTGTCGCCGATGGTCTTGAGGTCGGCGTAGAACTCGTCGCGGGTCTTGGGGAGTTCCTTGATGCCCGCGTCGGCCCAGACCTTCTTGTTGTAGACCACCACGCGGTTGACCACGAACCACGGGGCGGCGTACTGCTTGCCGTCGAAGACGGCGGACTCGTTCAGCGACTCGGACCAGTCCGTGCCGATCGAGCTCTTCAGGTCGGCCAGGTCGGCCAGACCGCCGGTCTTCGCGTAGGCCGGCGTCTGGGTGTTGCCGATCTCGAAGACGTCCGGCGGGTTCTCCTCGGACAGGGCGGTCGTCAGCTTCTGCTGAATACCGTTCCACGTCTGGATCTCGAACTTGACCTTGGCCTTCGTCTTCTTCTCGAAGGCGGCCGCCACGTCCTTCTGCCACTGGTCCGGCGAAGACCCGTCCATCACCCACACGGTGAGCGTCTCGCCGGCGTAACCGTCCGCCCCGGCCTTCTTGCCGTCGTCGCCGCTGTCGCCCCCGCACGCCGCGATCGAGACCATCATGCCCGCGATACCGATCGCGGCTATCAGCTTGCGCTTCACGCCACCCTCCTCAGGGATGCCACAAAACCCCCCTGCCTCCCCGCGGTTGCTCGTCGACGCGGACCGCCCATGGGGCCGGGACCTGGACCAATGGTGTAGACCAGTACGGGGAGCTTGGCCCAGACCAATAGGGCTGTCAAGGGTGTGCAACCACGCTCCCCGCGTCCGTGATGCGACCGAGATATGCAGGGACCTTTCATTGCGCAAGCCCCAGATCGGGCGGACCGGGACCGGGTGTACCACCCCCGGCCGAAGGGCCCGCCGACCGGGGTCCGAACGCGCGTACCAGCGACGTCCGACCCTGCTGTGGACTAGACCAAGGGGGGTCCCAGGGGTATACAGAAGGGATCACGGAGCGTGCGGGGCCATCCCGGCGCGGAGCCGTGCCACGATGTGAGCCGTGGCCGACAGGAATGCCGGTCACTTCGGCACCCGGAGCCGGGAAGGCAGAGCATGAGCACCGACGTCAGCAGTGCGGAGAACGAGGGTGGGGCGACCGTCCGTACCGCGCGCGTGCCCAAGTACTACCGTCTGAAGAAGCATCTGCTCGACATGACCCGGACGCAGACGCCGGGGACACCGGTCCCGCCGGAGCGCACCCTGGCCGCCGAGTTCGACACCTCGCGCACCACCGTGCGCCAGGCCCTCCAGGAACTGGTGGTCGAGGGCCGCCTGGAGCGCATCCAGGGCAAGGGCACCTTCGTCGCCAAGCCCAAGGTGTCGCAGGCGCTGCAACTCACCTCCTACACCGAGGACATGCGGGCCCAGGGCCTCGAACCCACCTCGCAGCTGCTGGACATCGGCTACATCACCGCCGACGACCGGCTCGCCGGGCTCCTCGACATCACGGCCGGCGGACGGGTGCTGCGCATCGAGCGGCTGCGCATGGCCAACGCCGAACCGATGGCCATCGAGACCACCCACCTCTCGGCGAAGCGCTTCCCCGCGCTGCGCCGGTCCCTGGTGAAGTACACGTCCCTCTACACCGCGCTCGCCGAGGTGTACGACGTCCATCTCGCCGAGGCCGAGGAGACCATCGAGACCTCGCTGGCCACCCCCCGGGAGGCCGGCCTGCTCGGCACCGACGTGGGCCTGCCGATGCTGATGCTCTCCCGCCACTCCCTGGACCGCACCGGCCAGCCGGTGGAGTGGGTGCGCTCGGTGTACCGCGGCGACCGCTACAAGTTCGTGGCCCGCCTCAAGCGCCCGCAGGACTGACGCATACCCGACGAAAACATGCCGCTCCCGGCTGCGAAGTTGCAGTTCAGGACCGATATGCGGACGAGGGCTTCCGCTGTCTCGACACCGTCACCTACATTTCGTGCGCACTGCACGAGGTGATCAGCGAGGGGACGGAGCCACCGCATGTCACAAGCCCCGGAAGTGAGCAGAGGCCCGGTGGTGACGCCGGTGCGCGTCGTCATCGGCCTCTGCCTAGTCGCACCGTTCGTCGCCATGCTGTGGGTGGGTTCGTTCGCGAAGACCGACCCGGCCTTCATCGGCATCCCGTTCTTCTACTGGTACCAGATGGCGTGGGTGCTCATCTCCACCGCGCTGACCGTGATCGCGTACCAGCTGTGGCGGCGCGACCAGCGCGGACGGGCCGCCCACGGAGCCGCGAAGGGCGGTGAGCCGCGATGAACGACGGCGTGAACGGCGTCGCGCTCGGCGTCTTCATCTTCTTCTTCGTCCTCGTCACCGCGATGGGCTTCCTGGCGGCCCGCTGGCGCCGGGCCGCCAACGAGCACAGCCTCGACGAGTGGGGCCTCGGCGGCCGCTCCTTCGGCACCTGGGTCACCTGGTTCCTGCTGGGCGGCGACCTGTACACGGCGTACACCTTCGTGGCCGTCCCGGCGGCGATCTACGCGGCGGGCGCGGCCGGCTTCTTCGCGGTGCCGTACACGATCCTGGTCTACCCGCTGATCTTCACCTTCCTGCCGCGCCTGTGGTCGGTCTCCCACAAGCACGGGTACGTGACGACCTCGGACTTCGTGCGCGGCCGCTTCGGCTCGAAGGGGCTCTCGCTGGCGGTGGCCGTCACCGGCATCCTCGCCACGATGCCGTACATCGCGCTCCAGCTGGTCGGCATCCAGGCCGTGCTGGACGTGATGGGCGTCGGCGGCGGCGAGGACACCAACTGGTTCATCAAGGACCTGCCCCTGCTGATCGCCTTCGGCGTGCTCGCGGCGTACACCTACTCGTCGGGGCTGCGCGCGCCCGCGCTGATCGCGTTCGTCAAGGACACGCTGATCTACATCGTCATCGCGGTGGCGATCATCTACATCCCGATCAAGCTGGGCGGCTTCGACGACATCTTCGCCGCGGCGAACGACAAGTTCACCGCCTCGGGCAACGGCGGCCTGGTGCCGGACCACGGCGGGCAGTGGACGTACGCCACACTGGCGCTCGGCTCGGCGCTGGCGCTCTTCATGTACCCGCACTCGATCACCGCGACGCTGTCCTCGCGCAGCCGTGAGGTGATCCGGCGCAACACCACGATCCTGCCGCTGTACTCGCTGATGCTGGGCCTGCTCGCCCTGCTGGGCTTCATGGCGATCGCGGCGGGCGTCAAGGTGGAGAACGGGCAGCTGGCGATCCCGCAGCTGTTCGAGAACATGTTCCCGGACTGGTTCGCGGGCGTGGCCTTCGCGGCCATCGGCATCGGCGCGCTGGTCCCGGCGGCGATCATGTCCATCGCCGCCGCGAACCTCTTCACCCGCAACATCTACAAGGACTTCATCAAGCCGGACGCCACCCCGGCCCAGGAGACCAAGGTCTCCAAGCTGGTGTCGCTGCTGGTGAAGGTGGGCGCGCTGATCTTCGTCCTCGGCATGGACAAGACGGTCGCGATCAACTTCCAGCTGCTCGGCGGCATCTGGATCCTCCAGACCTTCCCGGCCCTGGTGGGCGGCCTGTTCACCCGCTGGTTCCACCGCTGGGCGCTGCTCGGCGGCTGGGCGGTCGGCATGGTCTACGGCACGGTCGCCGCGTACGGCGTGGCCTCGCCGACGCAGAAGCACTTCGGCGGCTCCTCCGACGAGATCCCCGGCATCGGCGAGATCGGCTACATCGGTCTCACCGCCTTCGTGCTGAACGTCCTGGTCACCGTGGTCCTCACCTTCGTCCTGCGGGCGGTCAAGGCGCCCGACGGCGTCGACGAGACCAAGCCTGGCGACTACACGGCGGACGCGGGCGACCCGGGCGTCGAGGTCGAACTGCCCCCGGCCACGGCGGGCACCTCGCACTAGCCCCCTTCTCGTCAGCGGGCCGCCGGAGACATCCGGCGGCCCGCTGTCGTACCCGTCGGGCACACTCGGGGCATGGACTTCGTGATCCGGCGGGCGACGGCCGAGGAGTACGACACCCTCGGCGAGATCACCGCACACGCCTACCTGGGCGACGGCCTCCTCGACTTCGGGGACGACGACGCGTACCTGCACGAGCTGCGTGCCGTGGCCAAGCGGGCGGCGGCCGCCGAGGTGCTGGTCGCGGCGGCGGACGGCGGGGTGCTCGGCGGCGCGACCTTCGTGCCCTCCGGCGGGCCCATGGCGGACATCGCCCGGCCCGGCGAGGCCGAGATACGCATGCTCGCCGTCGCCCGCGAGGCGCGCGGACGCGGGGCCGGCGAGGCACTGGTGCGGGCCTGCGTCGAGCGCGCCCGGTCGGTGCCGGGCTGCGTGCGGGTCGTGCTGTCCACCCAGCGCACCATGCACGGTGCCCACCGCCTCTACGAGCGCCTGGGTTTCACCCGCACCCCGGACCGCGACTGGAACCCCCTGCCGGAGCTGGACGACATCACTCTGCTCACCTATGAACTGACGCTCTGACACCACGCCGACACGCTCACGGACACAACATCTGGGGGTGCTGGCGGAGCCCGGCACAAGATGTATGCTCGTGCTCGCTGTCGCCGCAGGGGAATCCGGTGCGAATCCGGAACTGTCCCGCAACGGTGTACATGCGTGCATCCGAACGCCCCCCGGCGTCCGCGCCCGCGTGTCCAGTCCGAGGACCTGCCGACAGCGCGCCCGGCCTCCCGGCCCGGGTGCCATGACGTCCGGGCCTCGTGGAGTGGGCCGGTGGACGCGACGCCGCGTGCGCTCGTGAGCTGCCCCCTGCCCTCCGCCAGGCCCCGTGCCGAGCGAGGGAGTGCCCCACGTGACCATCGCGCCAGCCGATCCGGCCACCGCGACCCCGGTGACGACTTCAGCGATGCCGGTGACCGAGGAGTCCGACGGACCCGGTGCCGCCCTGCTGCGGACGCTGACCGAGCTGACCGCCGACCTCCCCGGCGCCGACCCCGGCCGGGTCGCCGCCGCCGCGCTGCGCGGCCGGTCCGCCCACGCCGACGAGGCCGAGCTGCGCGAGCTGGCCACCGAGTCGGCGGCCGGTCTCATCTCCGAGGACCCGGTCTACTCCCGGCTGGCCGCCCGGCTGCTGACCATCTCCATCCGCGCGGAGGCCGCCTCCCAGGGCGTCACGTGCTTCAGCGAGTCCGTCGCCACCGGCCACCGCGAGGGCCTGATCGCCGACCGCACCGCCGAGTTCGCGCGGCTGCACGGGGAGCGGCTGGACGCGCTGGTGGACACGGGCGCCGACGACCGCTTCGGCTACTTCGGGCTGCGCACGCTGCACAGCCGCTACCTGCTGCGGCACCCGATCACCCGCAAGGTCGTCGAGACGCCCCAGCACTTCATGCTGCGGGTGGCCGCCGGACTCGCCGAGGACGACAGCGCCCGCTCCGTCGACGAGGTCGCCGCGCTCTACGGCCTGATGAGCCGCCTCGACTACCTGCCCTCCTCCCCCACCCTGTTCAACTCGGGCACCCGGCACGCCCAGATGTCGTCCTGCTACCTCCTCGACTCCCCCAAGGACGAGCTGGACTCCCTCTACGACCGCCTGCACCAGGTCGCCCGGCTCTCCAAGCACGCCGGCGGCATCGGCATCGCCTACTCCCGCGTCCGCTCCCGCGGCTCCCTGATCCGGGGCACCAACGGGCACTCCAACGGCATCGTCCCGTTCCTGAAGACGCTGGACGCCTCGGTGGCGGCCGTGAACCAGGGCGGCCGGCGCAAGGGCGCGGCGGCGGTCTACCTGGAGACCTGGCACGCGGACCTCGAGGAGTTCCTGGAGCTGCGGGACAACACCGGTGAGGACGCCCGCCGCACGCACAACCTGAACCTGGCGCACTGGATCCCGGACGAGTTCATGCGCCGCGTGGACGCCGACGGCCAGTGGTCGCTCTTCTCGCCGGCCGACGTGCCCGAGCTGACCGACCTGTACGGCGCGGAGTTCGACGCGGCCTACCGCAAGGCCGAGGCCGCCGGGCTGGCCCGCAGGACCCTGCCCGCCCGCGAGCTGTACGGCCGCATGATGCGCACCCTCGCGCAGACCGGCAACGGCTGGATGACCTTCAAGGACACCGCCAACCGCACCGCCAACCAGACGGCCGAGCCGGGCAACGTCATCCACTCCTCCAACCTCTGCACGGAGATCCTGGAGGTCACGGACGACGGGGAGACCGCGGTCTGCAACCTGGGCTCGGTCAACCTCGGCGCCTTCGTCGACGCGGCCCGGGGCGACATCGACTGGGAGCGGCTGGACGCCACCGTCCGCACCGCGGTCACCTTCCTGGACCGGGTCGTCGACATCAACTTCTACCCGACCGAGCAGGCGGGCCGCTCCAACGCCCGCTGGCGCCCGGTGGGCCTGGGCGCGATGGGGCTCCAGGACGTCTTCTTCCAGCTCCGCCTGCCCTTCGACTCGCCCGAGGCGAAGGCCCTGTCCACTCGCATCGCGGAGCGGATCATGCTCGCCGCGTACGAGACGTCCACCGACCTCGCCGAGCGCAACGGCCCCCTGCCCGCCTGGGAGAAGACCCGCACGGCCCGGGGCGTGCTGCACCCCGACCACTACGGCGTCGAGCCCGCTTGGCCGGAGCGCTGGGCCGCGCTGCGCGAGCGCATGGCCACCACCGGGCTGCGCAACTCCCTGCTGCTGGCCATCGCGCCGACCGCCACCATCGCCTCGATCGCCGGCGTCTACGAGTGCATCGAGCCGCAGGTCTCCAACCTGTTCAAGCGCGAGACCCTCTCCGGCGAGTTCCTCCAGGTCAACTCCTACCTGGTGAACGACCTCAAGCGGCTCGGCGTCTGGGACGCCCGCACCCGCGAGGCGCTGCGCGAGGCCAACGGGTCGGTGCAGGACTTCAGCTGGATCCCCGCGGACGTCCGGGCGCTGTACCGCACCGCGTGGGAGATCCCGCAGCGCGGCCTGATCGACATGGCCGCCGCCCGCACCCCGTACCTGGACCAGGCGCAGTCGCTGAACCTGTTCCTGGAGACGCCGACCATCGGGAAGCTCTCCTCGATGTACGCGTACGCCTGGAAGCAGGGCCTGAAGACCACGTACTACCTGCGCTCGCGCCCCGCGACGAGGATCGCCCGCGCCGCCGGCCGCGCCACCGTCCCCGCCCAGGCCGTCCCGGATCCCGAGGCGGTCGCCTGCTCCCTGGAAAACCCCGAGTCCTGCGAGGCCTGCCAGTAATGTCCGAGAACACGAAGAACCTGCTCGACCCGGGCTTCGAGCTGACCCTGCGCCCCATGCGCTACCCCGACTTCTACGAGCGCTACCGGGACGCCATCAAGAACACCTGGCACGTCGAGGAGGTGGACCTCCACTCCGACGTCGCCGACCTCGCGAAGCTCAGCCCCGAGGAGCAGCACCTGATCGGGCGCCTGGTGGCCTTCTTCGCCACCGGCGACTCCATCGTGGCGAACAACCTGGTGCTCACCCTCTACAAGCACATCAACTCCCCCGAGGCGCGGCTCTACCTGAGCCGGCAGCTCTTCGAGGAGGCCGTCCACGTCCAGTTCTACCTGACCCTGCTGGACACCTACCTGCCCGATCCGGAGGACCGCGCCGCGGCCTTCGCGGCCGTGGAGAACATCCCCTCCATCCGGGAGAAGGCCGGGTTCTGCTTCAAGTGGATGGACTCGGTCGAGTCGATGGACCGCCTGGAGAGCCGGGCCGACCGCCGCCGCTTCCTGCTGAACCTGATCTGCTTCGCCGCGTGCATCGAGGGCCTGTTCTTCTACGGCGCGTTCGCGTACGTCTACTGGTTCCGCAGCCGCGGTCTGCTGCACGGTCTGGCCACCGGCACCAACTGGGTGTTCCGGGACGAGACGATGCACATGTCCTTCGCGTTCGACGTGGTCGACACCGTGCGCAAGGAGGAGCCGGACCTCTTCGACGACCAGCTGGAGCGGCAGGTCACCGACATGCTGCGGGAGGCCGTCGAGGCCGAGCTGCAGTTCGCGCGCGACCTGTGCGGTGACGGCCTCCCGGGCATGAACACCGACTCGATGCGGGAGTACCTGGAGTGCGTCGCCGACCAGCGCCTCACGCGCCTCGGCTTCGCTCCGGTCTACGGCTCGGAGAACCCCTTCTCCTTCATGGAGCTCCAGGGGGTTCAGGAGCTGACCAACTTCTTCGAGCGGCGTCCCTCCGCGTACCAGGTGGCGGTGGAGGGCACCGTCGACCTGGACGAGGACTTCTGAGTCTCCTCTCCCTCCCGGACGTTCTCCCGGACGTTCTCCCGGGCCTCCCTGAGCTGACGGTCGATGCGCCGGTCGCGCACGATGCCGATCACCGAGGGGAGGACCATGAGGACCAGGAGTCCGAAGGTCAGTGACATTCCGATCAGGGCTTCCATCTGGTTTCCGGTCATGACACCACTGTCGCGCCCCTGACTCCTTACCGGGAGTGGCAGGACTGCCGTAGGGCCTCGATTTCCTGCCAGTTCCGGGGCACACTGGCGGCATGCTGGAAAACGTGGCGGCCGTCCTGCTCGACGGTGTGCATCCCTTCGAACTCGGCGTGGTCTGCGAGGTCTTCGGCATCGACCGGAGCGACGAGGGCCTGCCGGTGTACGACTTCGCGGTGGTCTCCGCCGAGGGGCCCTCGCTCGGCACGCACGTCGGCGGTCTGACCGTCTCGACGCCGTACGGCCTCGACCGGCTGGAGGAGGCCGACCTGATCACCGTGCCGGCCGGCAGCGACTTCGTACGCCGGGAGTACCCGCCCGCGCTGCTGGACGCCCTGCGGCGGGCCGTGGACCGGGGGGCGCGCGTACTGAGCGTGTGCTCCGGGGTGTTCGTGCTGGGCGCCGCCGGGCTGCTGGACGGCCGGCGGTGCGCGGTGCACTGGCACCACGCGGCCGAGCTGGGCCGCCAGTACCCGCGGGCCGCCGTCGCGCCCGACGTGCTCTACGTCGACGAGGACCCGGTGATCACCTCGGCGGGCACCGCGGCCGGCATCGACGCCTGCCTGCACATCGTGCGCAAGGAGCAGGGACCGGAGGTCGCCAACCGGATCGCCCGGCGCATGGTGGTGCCGCCGCACCGGGACGGCGGTCAGGCGCAGTACATCGAGCGCCCCCTGCCACGCTCCTCCTGCGACACCGTGGGCGAGGTGCTGGCCTGGATGGACCAGCACCTCGACGAGGAGGTCACGGTCGAGCAGCTCGCGGTGCGGGCCCACATGTCCCCGCGCACCTTCGCCCGCCGCTTCCAGCAGGAGACGGGCACCACCCCCTACCGCTGGATCCTGCGCCAGCGGGTGCTGCTGGCCCAGCGGCTGCTGGAGGCGACGGACGAGACGATGGACGCCATCGCCTGGCGCACCGGCTTCGGCACGGCGGCAGCCCTCAGACACCAGTTCGTCAGGGCCCTGAACACCACCCCGCACGCCTACCGGCGCACCTTCCGGGGCCCGGAGGCCGCCGCCTGAGCCTCACCGCGCCACGGGCCTGACCAGCAGGTCGTGCGGACGCAGCGTGATGCCGACCCGGACCGCGTCGTTCGAGCCCGCCACCTGCTCGAAGCGGTACTTCGCGGCGAGCGCGGCCGTGATCAGCGTCAGCTGCGCCATCGAGAAGTGGTCGCTGGGGCACTTGCGATTGCCCACACTGAACGGCTTCATGGCGTATTTCGGCACATTCCCCGCGCGTTCCGGGAGCCAGCGGTCCGGGTCGAACTCCAGGTTGTCGGCGTACGACTTCGCATCGCGCTGGATTGCGTACGGACTGTAGATGATGTCCGAACCGGCCGGAATGCGATAGCCACCGAGTTCGGTCTCGGCCACGGAGCGGCGGGTCAATACCCATACGGCCGGACGCAAACGCATGGCCTCGATGATGACATTGCCGGTGTGCCTGAGCCGCCGCACGTCCTCGAATGCCACCGGGCGGCCGCCGGTGACCTCTTCGACTTCGTCACGTATGCGGTCGGCATGTTCCGGGTGGTCGGCAAGTGCCTGCAGCAACCACATGATCGTGGAGGCGATGGTCTCACTTCCGGGGGTGAGTATCGCGACGACCTGGTCGTGGATCTCCTGTTCCCCGATCGGGTCCCCATTGTCGTCCTTCGCCTCCAGCAATGCCGTGAGCAAATCGTCCGGCTTTTGACCGGATGCCCGGCGCTCGGCGATGATCTCGTCCACCAGCAGGTGCAGATCGGCCAACGCGCTGTTGAATTTGCGGTTGGCCGGAAGGGGCAGGCGGTAGAGCGGCCCCAGCGGGACGACCATGCGCCGGTACATGCCCCGGAAGACGGTGGCGAGGGCGACGCACAGCCGCTCGGCGCGCTCGTCCATGTACTGCCCGCGCAGCAGGCAGCGGGCCGCGACGCGCACGGCCACCCGGAAGGACTCGGAGGTGGCGTCCACGGTCCGCCCCGGCCGCCAGCGCTCGGCGAGCGCGTGCGCCTCCTCCTCCATGATCGGCCCGTAGGCCGGGATCGCGTCGAGCTTGAACGCCGGCTGGATGGTGCGCCGCTGGCGCCGGTGGAGCGGGCCGTTGGCCGTCGCCACGCCCTCCTTGCCGAGCAGGCCCTCCAGCGATTCCCACAGCGGGCCGGCTATGTGGTAGTCGGGGCTCAGGGCGAGGGCGCCGGTGAGTTCGGGGGCGGTGACCGCGTAGACGGTCTTCGGGCCCAGCTTGATGCGCACGATGTCGCCGTGGTCGCGCAGCTGGGACATGTAGGCCAGCGGGTCGCGGGCAAGCCGCCAGCCGTGGCCGAGCAGCGGGACGCCGCCGCCCGCGAACGGCGGCTCGCGCAGCTCCCGCGCGGCCGGGTCGAGGGTCTCGGGGTTGACGGACTCGATGGTCATTTCTCACCTGCCGCTTCGTTGTTGACGTAGGGGGGTGTGGACCGGTCGTCCCAGCTGTCGACCATGTAGCGGCCGGACTCGTGGTGGAACCAGTACACGGAACTGAACCAGTTCCGCATATTGCCGACGCCGGCCCGCACGGCAGCGCTCAGTTCTTCTCCGCGCACGGTTCCGTCGGCGAGCCCGTCGGCGAAACGTAACGCGTCCTGCTCCACCGCGAGGAATTCGGTGATGGATTCCTCGACGCGGCGTCTGACTTCCACGATGGCTTCTTCGAGGGTGAGTCCCTGATGCGTGATGAGACTGATCCCGAGATTGTGGACCTCGTCGCCCGCGATTTCCTTGGGAAGGGAGCAGAGGTCGTTGTACCAGGCGGCGAATTCCTGACTCAGCAACGCGGCCCTGCGATATGCGGGGTGCTGTCGCACCGCGTCCGGGAATTCGCAGCCCGCGCTCGGCTCCAGCAGATCGGTCCAGATCCAGTGGGCGAAGGTGAGCCGCCGGAGTTCGAGATACTCCTCGACGCCCGGCACGATACCGCGGGTGCGGTTGTGGAATTCCCGGTCGTACGCCTCGATCACCGCGTGGAAGTGCCGGGCGAACCGGGCGTTCCAGGTTCCGGGCAGAAAGGCGTACAGGCGCCGCACGCTGTCGGCGAACCCGGCCACCAGGGTGTCCTCGTGGTGCAGGTGGTCCCCGGGTGAGTCGAGTGCCGTGTGCAGCAGGTCGCGCAGCCGCCGCCAGGCGCCGGTGCGGCCGTGGACGATGTCCCGGTCGTGCCGGTCGTCCCAGACGAAGAACCACGCGCTGTAGTCCGCTATCGCCTGGAGCACCGGCTCGGGGGCGCCCAGGTAGTAGCCCGCCATGAGGTCCGTGTAGCACAGGCCGTCGGCATATTCCGCGACCTTGTCCGCCGGCATGAGCCGTTTTTCGAGCAGCCAGGTACGGGTCCTCTCCTGGAGCTTCGGCCAATACGGGTGCAGTTGCCGGGGAAATGCCGCCTCGATCACCGGAAGACGGAGCGATGGCGGTACTGCGATCGCGGTCGGTGTCGCTGTGGTGCCGTGTGGGAAAGCATGCACGAACAAACCCCTCTCAGCCGCCGGTGGCGCACCCCTCTCGCTGAGCGGGGCGTGCGCCGTTGCGTATCCCCGCACTTCCCATTCAGCACCACAACTGACCGTTCTGGGAACGGATTTGCTCCATTCACTACCCCCTGATGCCTGAATTCTCCTGTTGTGTGGCAGGTTCGGGCAGACGAACGGCGCCCGCCCGGGGTGAGACCCGAACAGGCGCCGTGCGCAAGGGAGATGTGTGACCGGTGGGGCGGTGTCAGTCGTTCGCGACCACGGGGTAACGCGGCTCGTTCTCGGCCATCTGCCGCAGGGCGTCCTTGCGCTCCCGCTTGGAGAGCCGGTCGATGTACAGGTACCCGTACAGGTGGTCCGTCTCGTGCTGCAAACACCGTGCGAAGTAGCCGGTGCCGCGCACCTTGACCGGGTTGCCCTTCTCGTCCTGCCCGGTCACCTCGGCGTAGTCGGGGCGGGCCAGCGGCGCGTAGGCGGTCGGCACGGACAGGCAGCCCTCGTTGCTGTCGTCCAGGCGGCGCCGGTCGGCGGGCAGCTCGACGAGGACCGGGTTGCAGACCACGCCGACGTGACGGACGCCCTCGTCGTCGGGGCAGTCGTAGACGAAGACCTTCTGGGAGACGCCGATCTGGTTGGCGGCCAGGCCGACCCCCTCGGCGGTGCGCTGGCTGGCGAACATGTCCGCCACCAGCTGCTGGAACTCCTCGCCGAAGTCGGTGACGTCCGCGCACTCCGTGTGCAGCACCGGGTTGCCGACCACGGTGATCGGCCGGGAGGTGCCCCGCTCACGCCAGGCCGCCTCGCGCTCCTCGCAGTCCTCGGTGTCGACGACGAAGCCCTCGTCGTCCACGGGGAGCACGCCCGCGTGCTGCTGATCGGTGTCCTGCTGGGCCATGACCGACGTATGCCTTCCTGGATGAAACAGGGGGTTGATGCCTGATACAGGGTACGGGGGATGCGCCCCGTCAGGGGCGCGGGACTGTGTCGATACGCGGCTCCGCCGCGTGGGCGCGACCAGCCATGACGAACCCGCGGTCGGCCGGGAACCTCAGCAGACCTCTTCCAGATCCCGCCAGTCCCGGGAGTCGGGACTGTCCGCGACCCACCCGTCCAGCAACCCCTTCACCAGCGCGGCCGGCGCGGCCACCCCGCACTCCCGCTCCGGCACCCACAGCTGCCCGTCGGTGCGGTGGCCCAGCGGCCCCGGGTGGCCCGGTTCGCTGTGGTCGTGCGGGTCGAGGTGCTCGCCCTCGCCCTCGTCCGACGGCATCCGGGACTCCGAGCACATCCGGCACAGCAGCCGGACCGACGACGACCAGTCCTCGGCGGCGAACCCGGCGTCGGCCGCCAGCTGCTCCAGCGCGTCGCGGTCGGACTCGGTGGCCGCCTCCAGGAGCACCACCCAGGTGGGCACGGGAGAGGGCGCCCACAGCTCGATCTCGTCGAAGACCGGGAAGGAGTGCCCGGCGGCGGTGGTCCGCTCACCGTGCGGCACCCCGTCGTGCAGGACGACCTCGCCCCAGCGGCGCCCGGAGGACGGCAGCGGGATGGACAGCACCTCCACCCGGGCGGGGTCCAGGCGCCGCCCCCAGACGACCTCGGCCTCCCCCTCCGGGGACAGCCGTACGGCGGCGCTGCCCAGCTCCATCCCGAGCGGCTCTCCGGCGTCCGTCGCGTCCCCGGGGGTGCGCAGTCCGTACGCCTGCCAGGCCCGGCGGGCCAGCGGCCAGTCCTGGAGGGCGGTGGCCGCGATGCCGACGTTCCACCAGTCGGGGGCGCCGGCGTCGCGGTCGAGCAGGGCGACGGCGCGCAGCCCGGCCGCCCTGGCCTGCTCCCAGTCGTGCCGGAACTTGTGCAGCAGGGCGAGGTTGAACCACGACTCGGACAGCCAGGGTTCCAGGTCGGCGGCCCGCGTCAGCAGTGCCCCCGCGTCCTCGTAGCGACCGTCGCCGATCAGCGTGAACGCGCGGTCGGTGGCCTGCCGCCAGGAGGCGGAGGGCCGGTGCCGTGCCTTGCCGAAGATCCTCACGATTCCCGCCTGCCAGTTCCGTTCTGTGGGCTGGCTGTGCCTTTCGCGCCCCCGGACACCCTCTCCTGCGCATCAAACCACGTACGGCTGGAGAGGCGCTCATTACCCATGGGTTACCCAGCCGCGGGCCCGGTAAGGCTGCCGCGTGAAAGCACTCGGGCCAGTGCCTCCACCACGTCCGGAGCGTAGTCGTCCGCGGGGGCCAGGCGCAGCTCCTCCAGGGCGGCCAGCCCGCCGCCGGGTCCGGCGTCCCGCGCCTTCTCCTCGTAGGCGTTCACCACCCGCACGATCCGCGCGGCCGGCGGCTGGTCGCGGCAGGGGTCGGCCTGCCGCTCGACGACCACCGCGACGGCCGGGTCGACGCCGGTCTGGCGGACCACGGCGCCGCCGAGCAGCGCGATCCGCCGCTGCTCGGGGACGGGGAGCGAGGCGGTGGCGCCGGCGGGGACCGGGTCGACCAGGCTGAGCTGCCCGATGTCGTGCATCAGCGCCGCGTACTCCAGCACGCTCTGCTCGGCGCCGGAGAGCCCCAGGTCGCGTCCCACGGCCCCGCTCAGCTCGGCGACGCGGTGCGCGTGTCCGGCCGGGGTGTACCCGGCGATCTCGGTGGCCCTGGCCAGGGAGGCGATCGTCTGCCGGTAGGTGGCCCGGACGGCGGCGTACCGGCGGTAGGACAGCTGGGCGAGCAGCAGCGGCACGCAGAAGACGGGGAGCGCCCACAGGCCCGCGACGCCGACCGCGAGCGCCATCACCACGCCGGTCGCGCACACCGCGGAGGTGATCCCGACCATGCCGCGCAGTTCCTCGCGCAGCAGCGGTCCGAAGGGCCAGCCGGTGCGGGCGTGGGCGGTCGCCGCGGCGAGCACGGCGTCGCACAGCGTGGTGAGGGCGAGCAGCGCGATCAGCAGCAGGGCGTGGGCGGGGCCGCTCCAGTCCCGGAAGGTGCCCTGTGCGGCCAGGGGCTGGAAGCACACGGCGGCGAAGGCGACGGTGAGCACGCGCCGGGCCAGGTGGTCGAGGACGGGGCCGCTGCCGCGCGCGGTGTAGGGCACGCTGCCGGCCAGTGACGCGGCGAGGACGACGGCGACGGTCTGGGCGACGCCGTGCGGGGCGGCGTGCCCGGCGACCTCGCCGAGCAGGGCGTACGCCAGCGCCCCGGCGGCGCCCAGCGGGGCGGCCTCGCGGGCCTCGGCGTCGGCGCGGCGGGTCAGCTCGCCGAGGGCCACCAGCGCGCCGAAGGCGAGGGCGACGGGCCGGTGGGCGAGCCCCGACCAGAGCACGTGGGCCAGGCAGACCACGGCGACGAGCGCGGCGGCGGCGCGGGCGAGCCGGGGTATCGCTGGCGGCCGGCCGCGCGGCGGGGGCGTCGTCATACGGCACGCCGTCCGGAGCCGTCGCGTGCGCTCTCGCCGCGGCGCCGCCCCGGGAGCGGCGTGGCCGGGGGCGGCACCGGGTGGGAGTCGGCCGTCACCGAGGGGTGCCAGCCGTGCCGGGCCAGGGCGCGGACCAGGGCGCCCACCATCCGGGGGTCGAACTGGCGTCCGGCGCAGCGCTGGAGTTCCGCGAGCGCCGCGGCGACGGGACGCGCCCTGCGGTAGGAGCGGGTGGAGGTCATGGCGTCGAAGGCGTCGGCGACGGCCACCACCCGGGCGGACTCGGGGATGCGGTCGCCGACGAGGCCGTAGGGGTAGCCGCTGCCGTCCAGCCGTTCGTGGTGGTGGAGGACGGCGGCGCGGGCCTCTCCCAGGAAGCGGATGCCGCGCACCATCTCGTGCCCGTACTCCGGGTGCAGTTCGATCACCCGGCGCTCCTCGGGCGTGAGCGCCCCCTCCTTGCGCAGCAGCCGGGTGGGGACGCCGAGCTTGCCGACGTCGTGGAGGATCCCGGCGAAGCGGAGCGTCTCGACCCGTTCGTCGTCCATGCCCAGCTCGCGGGCGATCATCATGGTGGCCCGGCCGACGCGCTCGCTGTGTCCGCGCGTGTAGCCGTCCTTGATGTCGACGGCCTGCACGAGTGCGCGGATGGTCGCCTGGTGCGCGGCCCGCTCCCGGTGGTACTGCGCGAAGGCCCACCAGGCGACGCACATCGGCAGCAGCACGAGCAGCGCGGCCACGGGGCCGTACGGACTGAGCCAGAGGACGGCCATCATCAGCCCGGCGAGCCCGTGCACGGCGACGGGTCCGAGGGAGCGGGTGAGGAGCCCCGGCCGGCCGAGGGCCACGCGGGGTGAGGTGCCGGTCAGCGTCCGGATGCCGGCGTCGAGCACCGCCAGGACCAGGCAGAAGGCGAGCACCGCGGCGCCGGCGGGCACGAGCGCGCCGGGGAGGTCGGCGCCGGCGACCGCGTCCCGCCCGCCGAGCCGCCAGTGCACCCGCGCGGCGGCCCACACGGCGAGCGTCAGCCACGCGGCCCGCCAGATCCGCCGCAGGCCGGCCGGGCGGCGGGTCACCGGGGCCAGCAGGGCCCCCGGCAGCGCCACCAGCGCGGCGGCGGGCGGCGGCAGCAGGAAGGCCCCGGCGAGCAGGACGGGGTAGCAGGTCCCGACGAACCGGGACCGCGCGACGAGCTCGGAACCGGCGTAGAGACCGGCCAGCAGCAGCACCGCCCACCAGGACGTCCGCACCTCGGCCGGCGGTCGCGGGCACAGGAGGGCGACGAGGGCGAGGAGTGCGATGCCGCCGACGTACGCGCGCGCCCGCGCCGGTACCGCGTCCATGAGCCCCTCCCCCGGCCATGCCTGTCAGGCTCCGGAGCCTAGGACGGCGGCGGGGAGGTGCGGGAAGACAACCCGCGGATTAGCACGTACGGGTGAAAAGCCGGGCGGCGCGGGGCCCGGGATCCCCGCTCAGGACTCCTGGGGAGTCGGCGGGGTCGCCGTGACGTCGTGCTCGGGGACGGAGTGCCCCGACCGGATCAGGTCGAGCCTGCCCATGACCTTGGCCCGCAGGTCGTTCGGCACGTCGTCCTGTCCGCAGCACCGCTTGACCAGCTTCTTCACGGCCTGCTCCAGCCCGTACTTCTCCAGGCAGGGCGAGCACTCCTCGAAGTGGTGCTCGAACTTCACGCAGTCCGAGTCCGGCATCTCCTTGTCGAGGAACTCGTAGAGATGATCGAGGATTTCGCTGCAATCCGTCTCGTGCGGCTCTCCGCAGCTCATGACCCCGAGCCTTTCGCTTCGTTCGACTCTCCGGCGCCGGCGGGGACCAGGCCGCGGTCGCGGGCGTAGTCCTCCAGCATGCCGCGCAGCTGACGGCGTCCACGGTGCAGCCGGGACATCACCGTACCGATGGGTGTCCCCATGATGTCGGCGATCTCCTTGTAGGCAAACCCCTCGACGTCCGCCAGATAGACGGCGATGCGGAACTCCTCGGGGATGGCCTGGAGCGCCTGCTTCACGTCCGAGTCGGGCAGGTGGTCGAGCGCCTGCGACTCGGCGGAGCGCAGACCGGTCGACATGTGCGACTCGGCGCGCGCGAGCTGCCAGTCCTCGATCTCCTCGGCCGCGCTGCGCTGGGGCTCGCGCTGCTTCTTGCGGTACGAGTTGATGAAGGTGTTGGTGAGGATGCGGTACAGCCACGCCTTGAGGTTGGTGCCCTCGCGGAACTGGTGGAAGGACGCGTACGCCTTGGCGTAGGTCTCCTGCACCAGGTCCTCGGCGTCGGCCGGATTACGCGTCATGCGCAGCGCGGCCGAGTACATCTGGTCGAGGAACTCCAGCGCGTCCCGCTCGAAGCGCGCGCTGCGCTCGGCGGTCGACTCCGCGCTCTCGCCCCGGCCCTCGGGCTGCTCCGCCTGGCCGTGTTCGGTCCCTGCGTCGGTCCCAGTGACCGGACCCACCTCCTCCAGTGACGTCGTGAGACCGAGACCGGTCTCACTCGAATCGGAGGATAGACGACGATCCGGTCCGCCCGCCGCCCGAATAGGGGCGGTCTTCGTCGCGTGCAGCACCGTCCAGTCGAGGTCGGCGCGGCTGCTGCTGCGACGAGGGCAGAAGGTCGAACCCATGCGGCGGACTTCCTCTCCTACGGCGTCGGTGCTGGCTCCCAGCAACGTACGTCGAGGACAACAGTGACCGCGCGCCGGGCATTCCCGGGGCGTTCAGCCGAGTGAACCGGCCCACTTCGCGACACCACCGGTGATCAGTTCCAGCGCCCGCTCCTGGGTGGTCGCCGCCCGCTTGGGCACGGCGAAACCGTGGTCGGCGTACGCCACCTCGATCCGGTCGTACGCGCCCTCGGGGAACTCCGCCGGTCTGCCGAACGGGTCGTTGCCGCCCTGCACGACGAGGGTGGGGACGCCGGCGCCGAGCAGCTCGTCGGCCCGGGACTTCTCCGGCTTGCCGGGCGGGTGCAGGGGGAAGCTCAGCGCGAGCACCGCGTGCGCGCCGAGGTCGCGGGCGGTGCGGCAGGCGACGCGGGCGCCGGCGCTGCGGCCGCCCGCGATCACCGGCAGCCCGGGTGCGGCCAGCGCGGGCCAGACGCCGCGCCAGCCGGTGTCGAGGGTCTTCGGCGCGGGCGCCAGCTTCTTGCCGGCCACCCGCCAGGGCTGCTCGACCAGGGCCACGCTGACTCCGTGGGCGGGCAGCGCGGCCGCCAGCGCCCGGAGGTCGCGCGCCTCGATGCCGCCGCCGGCGCCGTGGCTCGCGGCGAGGACGAGGCGGGGGCGCGGCGCCCGGTGCCAGGTGATGCGGGCGGTCCCCGCCTCGGTCTCGACCGCCTCGGGCGGATCCGTCGTCACATGCGTCACGTTAGAAGAGTGTGCCCTCTTCCGGTGCCTCCAGCTCCTTGAGCAGCTCCGGTCCGTTGTTACGGACGTTGCTCACCGCCGTGGAGACCGGGAACGCGCGCATCAGGCCGGCGGGCGGGGGCGCCAGCAGGGAGGTCAGCGCGTCGGGGTCGGTGCGCGTAGGGTCGAGCCAGTCGTCCCAGCGGTCCGGCGTCAGCATCAGGGGCATCCGGGGGTGGATGTCGGAGAGCGCGTGCGGGCCGTCGGCCGGGGCCACCGCGAGCGGGGTGGTCTCGGCCTCGGTGGTGATCACCGAGCAGGTCACCCACCAGGCCTGCGGATGGTCGTCCGGCAGCGTCTTGTCCCGCCAGAACTCGTACAGCCCGGCCATGGCGAACACGGACCCGTCGGCGGGCGTCACGAAGTACGGCTGCTTGCGGGGACGCTTCTTGCGCCCCTCGACCTCCAGGTCCCGCTCCTGCTTGCCGGTGACCCACTCGTAGTAGCCGTCGGCGGGCAGGATGCAGCGCCTGCTGCCGAAGGCGCGCCGGTAGGAGGGCTTCTCGTGGACGGTCTCCGCGCGGGCGTTGATCATCCGGGCGCCGCCCTCGGGCGTCTTGGACCAGGACGGGACGAGGCCCCACTTCAGTTTCCGCAGCTGCCGAACCGGCTTCGGGTCCTCGGCGTCCTTGAGGGGGCGGTCCAGGACCGCGTACACCTCCTTGGTGGGAGCCACGTTGTAGTCGGGCTCCAGCCGCTCCTCGGGCTCCCACTTCTCGATCTCGAAGATTCCCGCGAGATCCTCGGGTCGACGACTCGCCGCATACCGTCCGCACATACGTGCCACACTGCCAGACCCCGCGCAGACACGAGGAGCCCTCACCGAACATGGACCACCTCGCAACGGCCTCGCTCCCCTCTCTGTGGGACGAGGTATCCGGCACCCAGCCCGACCCCGACCTGTGGGTGGTGGTCGCGACCCTGGTGGCCGCGCTGGTCGTCGTCGTGCCGCACCGGCCCTGGCGGATAGCCCGCAACGCGATCACCATCGCGCACGAGGGCGGCCACGGGCTCGTGGCGCTGCTCACCGGTCGCACGCTGACCGGGATCACCCTGCACTCGGACACCAGCGGCCTCACGGTGAGCCGCGGTAAGCCGACCGGCGTCGGGATGATCCTCACGGCCGTGGCCGGCTACACCGCTCCCCCGCTGCTCGGTCTCGGCGGGGCCGCGCTGCTGGCCGCGGGGCGCATCACCCTGCTGCTGTGGCTGGCGACGGCGCTGCTGGTCGCCCTGCTGGTGATGGTGCGCAACGCGTACGGGGTGCTGACGGTGGTGCTCACCGGCGGCACGTTCGTCCTGGTCTCCTGGCTGGCCGGGCCGCAGGTGCAGGCGGCGTTCGCGTACGCGGTGGTCTGGTTCCTGCTGCTCGGCGGGGTGCGTCCGGCCTTCGAGCTGCAGGCCAAGCGGTCGCGGGGCGGCGCCGGCGACTCGGACGCGGACCAGCTGGCGCGGCTCACCCACGCACCCGCGGGGGTGTGGTTCTTCCTGTTCCACGCGGTGTCGCTGTGCGCGCTGGTCGGCGGGGGGCGCTGGCTGCTGGAGCTGTGAGGGCAGGCGCACCGTCGCGCTTTCGGTCGGGCTTCGACACTTTTGATCAAGATCTCCGGTCGCCCCCAGCCATTAAAGTGGGCCCCATGACCGTGAACCCCACGCACACCGCCCTCTGGCCCGCACCGCACGCGACCGGAGCCGTCGACGCCACCGTCCATGTGCCCGGGTCCAAGTCGGTCACCAACCGCGCCCTGGTGCTCGCCGCCCTCGCCTCCGAGCCGGGCTGGCTGCGCCGTCCGCTGCGCTCCCGCGACACCCTCCTGATGGCCGAGGCCCTACGCGCGATGGGCGTCGAGATCGAGGAGGGCGTCGGCCCGGACGGCAGCGGCGAGTTCTGGCGGGTCATCCCGGCCGGACTGCGCGGCCCGGCCACGGTCGACGTCGGCAACGCCGGCACGGTCATGCGCTTCCTGCCCCCGGTCGCCGCCCTAGTCGACGGCCCCGTCCGCTTCGACGGCGACCCGCGCTCCTACGAGCGCCCGCTGCACGGCGTGATCGACGCGCTGCGCGTCCTCGGCGCCCGCGTCGACGACGACGGGCGCGGCTCGCTGCCGCTGACCGTGCACGGCGGGGGTGCGCTGGAGGGCGGGCCGGTCGACATCGACGCGTCGTCGTCCTCGCAGTTCGTCAGCGCCCTGCTGCTCTCCGGCCCGCGCTTCAACCAGGGCGTCGAGGTGCGCCACATTGGGTCCGCGCTGCCGTCCATGCCGCACATCCGGATGACCGTCGACATGCTGCGTTCGATCGGCGCCCAGGTCGACACCCCGGAGTCCGGCGGCGAGCCGAACGTCTGGCGGGTCACCCCGGGCGCCCTGCTGGGCCGCGACCTGACGGTCGAGCCGGACCTGTCCAACGCCCAGCCGTTCCTGGCCGCCGCCCTGATCACCGGCGGCAAGGTGCTGATCCCCGACTGGCCCTCCCAGACCACCCAGCCCGGCGACCGGCTGCGGGAGATCTTCACCGAGATGGGCGGTTCCTGCGAACTCACCGACGCCGGACTGGCCTTCACCGGATCGGGTGCCGTGCACGGCGTCGACGTCGACCTCGGCGAGGTCGGCGAGCTGACCCCGGGCATCGCGGCGGTCGCCGCCCTCGCGGACTCCCCCTCGACGCTGCGCGGGGTGGCCCACCTGCGGCTGCACGAGACGGACCGGCTGGCCGCGCTCACCAAGGAGATCAACGAACTCGGCGGCGACGTCACCGAGACCGCCGACGGTCTGCACATCCGCCCGCGCCCCCTGCACGGCGGCGTCTTCCACACCTACGAGGACCACCGCATGGCCACCGCGGGCGCGATCCTCGGCCTCGCGGTCGAGGGCGTGAGCATCGAGAACGTGGCGACCACCGCCAAGACCCTGCCCGACTTCCCCGACCTGTGGACCGGGATGCTCGGGGCGTAGGGACCGTTCGCCATGCGCCGCTACGGCAAGCACACCGACGAGGACGACATCCGCTCCCGCCCCAACCGCAAGGGCAACCGGCCGCGGACCCACATCCGCCCGAAGCACGAGGACGCCGCCGAGGGCCTGGTCCTGACCGTGGACCGGGGCCGGCTGACCTGCCTGGTCGAGGACCGGGTCGTGATGGCCATGAAGGCCAGGGAACTGGGGCGCAAGGCGGCCGTCGTCGGCGACCGGGTCGCCCTGGTCGGCGACCTGTCCGGCAAGAAGGACACGCTCGCGCGGATCGTCCGCATCGAGGAGCGCGACTCGGTGCTGCGCCGCACCGCGGACGACGACGACCCCTACGAGCGCGTGGTCGTGGCCAACGCCGACCAGCTGGCCATCGTCACCGCCCTGGCCGATCCGGAGCCGCGCCCCCGCCTCATCGACCGCTGCCTGGTCGCGGCGTTCGACGGCGGTCTCACCCCGCTGCTGGTCATGACCAAGTCGGACCTGGCACCGCCGGACGAACTCCTGGAGCTGTACGGCGCGTTGGACATCCCGTACGTGGTCACCAGCCGCGAGGAGCTGGAGAACGGCGCGGCGGCCGGCCTGGTGCGCGAGCACCTGGACGGGAAGATCACGGCCTTCGTCGGCCACTCCGGCGTGGGCAAGACGACGCTCGTCAACACCCTGGTGCCGGAGGACCGCCGCCGGGTGACGGGCCATGTGAACGCGGTGACGGGCCGCGGCCGGCACACCACGACCTCGGCGCTCGCCCTGCCGCTGTCGTCCGAGGCGGGCGGCTGGGTCGTCGACACCCCCGGCGTACGGTCGTTCGGGCTGGCCCACATCGACCCGTCGCGGGTCATCAACGCCTTCCCCGACCTGGTGCCCGGCACCGAGGGATGCCCGCGCGCGTGCAGCCACGACGAGCCGGACTGCGCGCTGGACGCGTGGGTCGCCGACGGCCACGCCGATCCGGCGCGGCTGTACTCGCTGCGCCGGCTGCTGTCGACGCGCGAACGGAAGGAAGGCGACTGACCTCCGCGTTGTTTGCCGTGCCGTGGCACCGGTAAGTGCATAATCGCACCAAGCCGGAACCAACCCCGAGCAAAGCCGGACGAAAGCGCCCTCGCGCCGGACACCGGCCGGAACTCCGGACGACGCAGCGGTCACGGTACGGAACCACGGGAGGACAAGACATGGCGTGGCTGCTGGTCATAGTGGCCGGGTTGCTCGAGACCGGCTTCGCCGTCTGCCTCAAGCTGTCGCACGGCTTCACCCGGCTGTGGCCGACCGTCGCCTTCTGCGCCTTCGCGCTGGGCAGTTTCGGACTGCTGACGCTCGCCCTGAAGCGGCTCGACGTCGGACCCGCCTACGCCGTCTGGACGGGCATCGGCGCGGCGGGCACCGCGATCTACGGCATGGTCTTCCTCGGCGACCTGGTCTCGACCCTGAAGATCGTCTCGATCAGCTTCGTCATCATCGGCGTGATCGGACTCCAGTTGTCGGGCTCGGCACACTGAGCCCCGGCAGGGCGGGCCCTAGGCTCTCGGCCTCGCCGGCAGGGCGGCGCGTACGAGGTCGGCCACCCCGCCCCCGGCCGGGGGTGCCGCGACGCAGGACAGGGCGAGCCGCACGGCCAGTTCGCAGGAGCGGGCCAGTTCGGCGGTGTCCGGCGGGGCCAGCGGGTCGGCGCCGTACAGCACGGCCACGGCGCGGTCGCGGACCAGGGCGACGAAGTCGCCGGGCGAGGGCAGCGGGCCGTCGGCCCGGCGCTGGGCCGGCGCGGTGGCGGTGGACGGCACGGCCGCCGGCACGGGCGCGGGCAGCCGCTCGCTCCAGGAGCCGGTGAGCATCGCGCGGACCAGGGCGTTCTGGTGGGCCGCGGACATCATCCACTCGGCGGTCGCGGCGAGCCGGTCCCGCGGGTCGCTGGGCCCGGCGAGCGCGCGGTCCACGCCCGCGAGGTAGCCGTCGGCCTCCCGCCGCACGAGCGCCCGCGCGAGGCCGTCCTTGCTGCCGAACTCGTTGTACAGGGTCTGCCGGGACACCCCGGCCGCCGCGGCCACGTCCACCATCCGCACGGCGGACCACGGCCGGCGCGCCAACGCCTGGTAGGCGGCGTCGAGCAGGGACTCCCGGGCTGCGGGCACCGTCGCCTCCCTCGGGCCGAGCGGCTTCCGTGCCCAGATTTGACGGGTATGGGGACACTGTCAAGGGTCCTCGCGCCCGGCGGCCGGCGGTGCCCCCGCCCCGTTTCGCTCCGGCCGCGGTCCGCCACGCCCGCCAAACCCCTGGTGGCCCCCCGCAGTCCCGGCCCGATACGGTTGCCGCATGCCCGACTACCTCGACGACCTCCGCCTCGCCCACGTACTCGCCGACGCCGCCGACGCGGCGACGATGGACCGCTTCAAGGCCCTCGACCTGAAGGTCGAGACGAAGCCGGACATGACCCCGGTGAGCGAGGCGGACAAGGCCGCCGAGGAACTCATCCGCGGCCACCTCGCCCGCGCCCGGCCCCGCGACTCGGTGCAGGGCGAGGAGTTCGGCACGACCGGCGCCGGCACCCGCCGCTGGGTCGTCGACCCGATCGACGGCACCAAGAACTACGTCCGGGGCGTCCCGGTCTGGGCGACGCTCATCGCCCTGATGGAGGCGGGCGAGGGCGGCTACCGGCCGGTGGTCGGGCTCGTCTCCGCCCCGGCCCTCGGGCGCCGCTGGTGGGCGGTCCAGGACCACGGGGCGTTCACCGGCCGCAGCCTGACCTCCGCGTCCAGGCTCCAGGTCTCCCAGGTCTCCAGCCTCTCCGACGCCTCGTTCGCGTACTCCTCGCTCGGCGGCTGGGAGGAGCGGGGCCGGCTGGACGGCTTCCTCGACCTCACCCGCAAGGTGTGGCGCACGCGCGCGTACGGCGACTTCTGGCCGTACATGATGGTCGCCGAGGGCTCGGTGGACATCTGCGCCGAACCCGAGCTGTCCCTCTGGGACATGGCGGCGAACGCCATCATCGTCACGGAGGCGGGCGGCTCCTTCACCGGCCTCGACGGCCGCCCCGGCCCGCACAGCGGCAACGCGGCCGCGTCGAACGGCCACCTCCACGACGAGCTCCTCGGCCATCTCGGCCAACACCGCTGAGCACCCGCCGACTCGCCCTTCACGCCCCCTTGTTGACCCCCGCTTTACCTGCCACCCTGAGAGTTCCCCCACTTGTGAACTTGTGAATCCATGAACTAACTCATGGATCACCGGCAGGAGGTGGCTCCACCCCATGCTCGTCCGCGAAGTCATGAGCAAGGTAGTCCTCACCATCGGCCCCGCCCACACACTCCGTCAGGCCGCCGCCCTGATGTCCGCACGCCGCGTCGGCGCGGCCGTGGTGCACGACCCGGACGCCGACGGCATCGGCATCCTCACCGAACGCGACGTCCTGGTCTCCGTGGGCGGGGGCCAGGACCCGGACACCGAGCGGGCCCACGCCCACACCACCACCGACGTCGTCTTCGCCGCACCGTCGTGGACCGTGGAGGAGGCCGCGGCGGCGATGGCGCACGGCGGCTTCCGCCACCTCATCGTGCTCGACGGCGGCGAGCCGGTGGGCATCGTCTCGGTCCGCGACATCATCCGCCACTGGGCGCCGCAGCGCTCCCGCCCGGCCGCCGCCCCGGCCGTGACGGCCTGACCCCACACCGACGCCGAACGGGCCGGACCCCCGTCCCCGGGGATCCGGCCCGCCGCCGCGACAAGCGGTCCAGTGCCGGACGTCAGCCGCGCAGGGCCTGGACCGCGGCCTCCAGCCGCTTGCCGAAGTCACCGTCGGCCTGACGGAAGTTGTTCACCGCGCGCTCGACGATGTCGTCGCGCGAGACGTCGGAGAGGGCGCCGGCCAGGTTGTCGATCAGCCGCCCCTTCTTCTCCTCCGTCATCAGCCGGTAGAGGTTGCCCGCCTGGACGAAGTCGTTGTCCTCGGCGTGCGACGGAGCCTCGGTCTCCCCGGTGACACCGGAGACCGCGACCGGCTGCCACAGCGCGCGGTCCGTCTGGAACGGGCCGCCGAAGCTGTTCGGCTCGTAGTTCTTCGCGCCCTTGTGCCGGCCGTCGTACAGGAAGCCGTCACGGGAGTGGGTGCGCGCCTCGGTGGCGTGCGGGCGGTTCACCGGGAGGTGGTCGGCGTTGATGCCGACGCGGTAGCGGTGGGCGTCGCCGTAGGCGAAGAGGCGGCCCTGGAGCATCTTGTCCGGGGAGGGGCCGATGCCGGGCACGAAGTGCGCCGGGGAGAAGATCGACTGCTCGACCTCGGCGAAGACGTTCTCCGGGTTCCGGTTCAGCTCCAGCCTGCCGAACTCGATGACCGGGTAGTCCGCGTGCGGCCACACCTTGGTCAGGTCGAACGGGTTGAAGCGGTACTTGGCGGCCTCGGCGACGGGCATGATCTGCACGCCGACGGTCCAGGACGGGAACTCGCCCCGCTCGATCGCCTGACGCAGGTCACGCTGGTGCGAGTCGGGGTCCGCACCCGCGAGCCTGTCGGCCTCGGCCTGGGTGAGGGTCTTGATGCCCTGGTCCGTCTTGAAGTGGTACTTCACCCAGAAGGCCTCGCCGGCCTCGTTGTTCCACTGGTAGGTGTGCGAGCCGAAGCCGTCCATGTGGCGGTAGGACGCCGGGATGCCGCGGTCGCCGAAGAGCCAGGTCACCTGGTGCGTGGACTCCGGGGACAGGCTCCAGAAGTCCCAGACGTTGTCCATCTCCGTCGAGCCCGTGTACGGGTCGCGCTTCTGGGTGTGGATGAAGTCGGGGAACTTGACGGCGTCCTTGATGAAGAACACCGGGGTGTTGTTGCCGACGAGGTCGTAGTTGCCCTCCTCGGTGTAGAACTTCAGCGCGAAGCCGCGCGGGTCCCGGACGGCGTCCGGCGCGCCCAGGTTGCCGGCCACGGTGGAGAACCGCAGGAAGGTCTCCGTCTCCTTGCCCACCTCGGAGAGGAACTTCGCGCGGGTGTACCGGGTGACGTCGGCGGTGACCGTGAAGGTGCCGTACGCGCCGGCGCCGCGGGCGTGCACCACGCGCTCCGGGATGCGCTCCCGGTTGAAGTGGGCCAGCTTCTCCAGCAGGAGCTGGTCCTGGACGAGCACGGGGCCGCCGACGCCCGCGGTCTCGCTGTTCTGGTTGTCGGCCACCGGAGCACCGGCTTCCGTAGTGAGCGGTCCCTGAGTCACGTACGCCTCCTGCGCCAATCCTGCTAAACCTGTCCCTTGGCTAATGCCGGTCCCGATCCTACAATGGACATTGTCTAAGTCAAGTACAGCTCCAAAGTCACACCTGTTCGGGACCTGGTCCCCCTAGCTGCTAGGCTGGTCTGTATGAGTGACCTACTGGAACGACTGCGTGGTCGCGGATGGCGCATGACCGCGCAGCGTCGCGTCGTGGCCGAGGTCCTGGACGGCGAACACGTCCACCTGACGGCCGACGAGGTGCATGCCAGGGCCGTGGGCAGACTCCCGGAGATCTCCCGGGCGACGGTCTACAACACCCTGGGCGAGCTGGTCTCGCTCGGCGAGGTGCTGGAGGTGGCGACGGACAAGCGCGCCAAGCGCTACGACCCGAACGCGCACCAGCCGCACCACCACCTGGTCTGCGGCCAGTGCGGCGCGATCCGCGACGTCCACCCGACCGGCAACCCGATGGCCGACCTGCCCGACTCGGAGCGCTTCGGCTTCAGCGTCTCGGACGTCGAGGTGACCTACCGCGGCATCTGCCCGAACTGCGCGGCGGCGTAGGCCTCCACAGCACGCACGAGACCCGGTCGCCGCGAGGACACTCCGGGAACGCACCGAGGGCCGGAACCCTTTCGGATTCCGGCCCTCGGCCTTCAGTAGCGGGGACAGGATTTGAACCTGCGACCTCTGGGTTATGAGCCCAGCGAGCTACCGAGCTGCTCCACCCCGCGTCGGTGAATGGAACATTACGGCACGCCCACGACGAGAAGCAAATCGGTTCCGTCCGGACCCTCCTAGGCGGAAAGCTCCTGCCGCAGCGCGTCCCGCAGCCGGGCCGCCCGCTCGCCGACCTCGGGCGGTCCCAGCGACACCGCCCGGTCCGCCCAGCGCTGCCCCTCCGCCAGGTCGCCCCGCCGGGCGCAGACCAGTGCCAGCCGCAGCGCGGCCCGGCCGTGCCCGGCGTCGGCGGCGCGGCGCCACCACACGACGGCCTCCGGCTCGCTCCCCTCGCGGGCCAGCAGCAGCCCCAGGTTGAACGCGCCGTTGCGGGACCCGGCCTCGGCCGCCCGCCGGTACCAGCGCGCCGCCTCCACCACGTCGCCCCGGGCCGCGGCGAGCATCCCGACCCGCACCTGGGCCCGGCGGTGCCCCTGGGAGGCCGCCCGCTCGTACCACTCCTCGCACTCGGACCTGTCCTGCGCCGGCTCGCCCAGCTCGTGGGCGGGCGCCGGCGGCCGGCGGGCGTCCAGGACCGTCGCCAGCCGGTACGCGGCCTCCGCGCTGCCGCCGCCCGCCGCGCAGCGCAGGAAGCGCTCCGCCTCGCGCTCGTCACCGGCACGCAGCCGGGCCATGCCCACCTGCAGCGCCGCCTCGGTGTGCCCGGCCGCCGCGGCGCGCTCGTACCAGCGCAGCGCCGTCTTCTCGGCGCCCCGTCCCGCGTGCAGGATGCCGAGGTTGAAGGCGGCGTCGACGCTGCCCGCCTCGGCCGCCTTGGAGAACCAGGGCTCGGCACCCGTCTCGTCCCCGCCGCGCAGCAGCAGGATGGCGAGCGCGTTGGAGGCCTCCCGGTGACCGGCGTACGCCGCGCGGCGGTACCACTGCTCGGCCTGCGCGGTGCGGCCCTGCTCGGCGCAGAGCAGCCCGAGGTTGTAGGCGCCGTTGTCGTCCCCGGCGTCCATCGCGGCCCGGTACCAGCGCTCGGCGGTCTGGGTCTCGCCGCGCTCGGCGTGCAGCGCGCCCAGGGCGTTGGCGGCGTTGCCGTCGCCGTCCTGGGCGGCCCGCAGCCACCACACGGCGGCGCTCTCGACGTCGCCGGCGTCCCGCAGCAGGAAGCCCAGCGCGCATGCGGCGCGGGCCTCGCCGTCCTTGGCCGAGGTGAGGTACCAGCGGCCGGCCTCCTTGAGCTCGCCCCGCTTCTCCAGGATCGTCCCGAGGTGCAGCGCGGCCCGCCGGTGACCGCGTGCCGCGGCCTGGCGGTACCACTGCTCGACCTCCTCGCCGGCGGCGCCGGTCGCGTCGGCGCCGTCGCGGTCCTGACCGGCGCCGCGGTCCAGCGTCCGCGCCAGCCGGTAGGCGGCCTCCCGGTGCCCGCGCTCGGCGGCGGCCCGCATCCAGCGCCCGGCGCCCGCGTCGTCGCCGCGGTGCTCCAGGAGGTCGGCGAGGGCGTAGGCGCCCAGGACATGGCCCTGCTCGGCGGACTGGCGCAGCCAGTACTCGGCGGCGGGCTCGTCACCTCGCTCGCGGAAGTGCCGCCCCAGCGCGTGCGCGGCCGCTGCGGATCCGGCGACCGCCGCGATCCGCCACCAGCCCGCGGCCTCGTCGGCGTAGCCGCGCTGGTGAAGCAGCACGCCGAGGTTGTTGGCGGCCGCGCGGTCACCGGCCGCGGTGGCGGCCCGCAGCTGCGACTCCGCCCCGTCGAAGTCCCCCCGGCGCAGCAGCATCGCGCCGAGCACGCTCATCGCCTCGACGTCCCCGCCGTCGACGGCCAGCCTCAGCCGTACTTCCTCCGCGGCCTCGTCGGCGGCCTCCTGGGCCTCGTCCGTGGCCTCCTCCTGACCGGACGGCTGCGCAAAACGCCCTGTCCCGAACAGATTTGCCATGTCCCCCATAACGTCCATCGTCGCACCACCTGCAACCTTGGTACATCCGGTATATCGCAGCCAGTGAGGTCACTTCAGCGTTTTGTCGACATGCCCACAGGACGACAAGTCAAACACAGATCGGCCCAACTCCCCCTGGCGGCGCGGCCGTCGGCCTCACCGGCACATGCGTTCGCACACCAGAAAGGCCCGGATCCCTTTCGGAATCCGGGCCTTCGCGGTCATGCACCCTTGGCACATGATTTCAGTAGCGGGGACAGGATTTGAACCTGCGACCTCTGGGTTATGAGCCCAGCGAGCTACCGAGCTGCTCCACCCCGCGCCGTTGTGTGTACAACCCTAGCACGGCGCGGGATGGGCCTTGACCAGCTCGAACGCCGGTCGGTGGCGGCTCGGTCAGCCGCTCGGTGACGCGCTGGGACTCGCCTTGTCGTCCCCGTTCTCGTCCCCGGCGCCCTGGTCGGCGTTGGCCTGAGCGTCCTCCGCGCGCTGGAGCGCCTTCTCCAGGTCCTTCTGCGCCTCGGCGTACGCGGCCAGGTCCTTCTGCTCCAGGGCCTTCTGGCCGGCGTCGAAGGCCTCCTGCGCGTCATTGAGCGCTTCCCGGACGGTCGGGTTGGTGGACGCGGGCGGCTCCGTCGTGTCCCCGCCCGGGTCCTCGCCGGTGTCCGCCGGTGGTTCGGGCTCGGCCGCCTGCGCGCCGAAGACCTTGTTGAGGGCTTCGTCGAGCGTGTTCTCGAAGGCCGTGTTGCCGCCGTAACTCACCAGCACCTTGCGCAGCAGGGGGTACTTGAGGTCGCCACCGCGGACGTAGACCGGCTCGACGTACAGCAGTCCGCCGTCGAGCGGCACGGTCAGCAGGTTGCCGTACTCGACCTCCGAGTCGCCGCCTCTCAGCAGCCTGATGGACTCGGCGATGTCCTGTTCGGAGTTGAACTGGCTCTGTACCTGTTTGGGTCCGTCGACGGTGGTGCTGGTCGGCAGTTTCAGGATTCTGATCTTGCCGTAGTCGCTCGTCCCGGCCTCGGCGTCGACGGACATGAACGCGCTGAGATTGTCACGTCCGTTGGGCGTGAACGTCGTCGTCAGCGAGAACGCCTGCTGCTTCTGGTCGGGCATCTTCATGCTCAGGTAGTACGGCGGTACCGCGTCGCCCGACTTGTTGGTCGGGTCGTCCGGCACCTGCCACACCTCGCTGCCGCTGAGGAAGGTGTTGGCGTCCTTCACGTGGTAGCGGGTGAGCAGCTCGCGCTGGACCTTGAACAGGTCCTGGGGATAGCGCAGGTGCGCCATCAGCTCGCCGGAGATCTCGCTCTTGGCCTTCACCGTGTCGGGGAACGCCTTCATCCAGGTCTTCAGGACCGGGTCCTTGGTGTCCCACTGGTAGAGCTTGACGTCACCGGTGTACGCGTCGACGGTCGCCTTCACGGAGTTGCGGATGTAGTTGACCTGGTTCTGCTGGGCCACCACCGCGCGTGAGTTGTTGTTCGCCGTCAGCGAGTCGGCGGTCGTGTCGCCGAGCGTCGTGCGGGAGGCGTAGGGATAGCCGTTCGTCGTGGTGTACGCGTCGACGATCCACTGGATGCGGCCGTCCACCACCGCCGGGTAGGCGTCGCCGTCGATGGTCAGCCACGGGGCGACCGCCTCGACGCGCTCCTTGGGCGTGCGGTTGTAGAGGATCTTCGAACCCTCGCCGATCGCACCGGAGTAGAGGATCTGCGGCTCGCTGAACGCCGCGGCGTACGCCGCCCGGTTGATCGGGCTGGACAGGTCGACCCCGCCGTCGCCCTTGTAGCTGAAGGTCTTCTCCCCGGTGTCGTCGGAGTAGTCGATCTCCTTCTGGGGACCGCCGACAATCGAGTAGGTGGTGGTCTTCTCGCCGTAGTAGATCCGCTGCTCGTACTTCCCGAGGTCGCCCTCGGAGGGCAGGTCCGACTCGGTGAAGACCGGTCGGCCCTCGGAGTCGACCTGGGTCCCCTTGGCCGCGACCGCGCCGTAGCCGTGGGTGTAGCGGAAGTGGTTGTTGATCCAGTTCTTCTTCGGGATGCCGGCGAGGTTCAGCTCGCGCAGACCGATGACCGTGTCCTGGTCCTTGCCGTCCTTGGCGTAGCGGTCGACGTCCAGGTTGGTCGGGAACGCGTAGTAGTTACGCATCTGCTGGAGCTGCTGGAAGGTCGGCGAGATGATGTTCGGGTCCATGATCCGGATGGACGCGGCACCGTCCGCGTCGTCCCGGAGCTTGGTCTTGTCCTTGGTCTCGCTCCTGCCCGCGTACTCGGAGACCTCGGTCCCCTCGATCCCGTAGGCGTCGCGCGTGGCCGCCAGGTTCTTCTCGACGTACGGCGCTTCCTTGGCCTGCTCGTTCGGCTGGACCTGGAACTTCTGGACCAGTGCCGGGTACAGGCCGCCGATCAGGATGGCCGAGAGGACCATCAGGCCGAAGCCGATCACGGGCAGCTGCCAGGTGCGCCGCCACAGGGTGGCGAAGAACAGCAGGGCGCAGATCACCGCGATGCAGAACAGGATGGTCTTGGCCGGCAGGTAGGCGTTGGCGTCGACGTACCTGAGGCCGGTCCAGTTGTCGGTCGCCTTGAAGTCGCTGGACTTCACCGCGAGCCCGTACCGGTCGAGCCAGTAGGCGATCGCCTTGAGGGCGACGAAGACACCGAGGAGCACCGACAGGTGGCCGGTGGCGGCGGCCGTGGCACGCGCGCCCGGGCTGGTGACCCGCAGCCCGCCGTACAGATAGTGCGTGAGCGCGGCGGCGATCACCGAGATGATCACTGCCGCGAAGCCGAAGCCGAGCAGGAACCGGTACCACGGCAGGTCGAAGGCGTAGAAGGAGACGTCCAGCTTGAACTGGGGGTCCTTCTGGCCGAAGGGCACGCCGTTGACCCACATCAGCCAGGTCCGCCACTGGCCGGACGCCGAGGCGCCGGCGATCAGGCCGACCAGCGCGGTGATGCCGAGCAGCAGCCACTTCTTGTACGGGGCGATGCCCATCCGGTACCGGTCGAGGTTCTGCTGCTCCATCGACATGGCGCTGAGCGGCGGGCGCAGCCGGTGGGCCAGCCAGATGTTGAACCCGACGGCGAGCGCCATCAGCAGGCCGAAGACGAAGAAGAGCCCGATCTTGGTCCACAGGGTCGTCGTGAACACCGACGAGTAGTTGACCGACCGGTACCAGAGCCAGTCCGTCCAGAACCCGGCGAACATGGTGAACGCCATGAGGAGCACTGCGAGGACACCAAGTGTCAGCAGCAGGGTTCGGACACGCCGGGACGGGCGGCCCACTCTGATCCGCGGCCCCGTCGGGGGGCCTCCGCCGCGGTCCGGCATCTGGAAAGCCAAGGTGCGCACCTCGAAGTTCGCTGTTGATCCGTCAGGCCCTCGGGTTCGCGGGCCCCCCGTGCGCCCCCGTGATCGTGGGCCCACACTTATGCAACTTACTCATCGTTTACTCGGTTCCCGATTCGGGCCAGGAACGAGGCAGGATTGTGACCATGTCCAACACCCCCATGGCTGCGAGCCCCCTCACCCGGGCCGTACTCGAGATCGACGAGTACGTCTCCGGGCTCGGCTGGGACCAGCCCGCACGCCTCTTTGCACTTGTCGACACCGCCCGGCTGAGGACCGATCAGCCCTCGCTCGCCGACCGGCTCGGCCTTCCCGACGAGCCGGACACCTCCGGCCTGACACCGATCGAGCAGGACGAGGTTCCAACGGACCAGCCGCTCGACGAGTTCCTGGGCACCATCGCCTGGCCCGACGCGGTGGTGGGCTGCGCCCTCGCCGTGGAGCGTCTGATGCTGCCGCCGTCCGCCGAGGCGCAGGTCCCGGAGGGCCTGAACGAGGCGAAGCTGGCGCGGTGGGTGGCGGAGCACCCGGACCGCCAGGAGGTCCGCATGACGGTCGCGGTGCTGCGCGACGGCGCCCGCGACTCGGCCCTGCGGCTGCGCGAGAAGGACACCTCCACGGAGGTGCTCACCGGCTCCGACCTGGTGCCGGGCCTGGCCCAGGCGCTGACGGCGACCTTCGCGGAGTAGCGGCCCGCGACCGCCCCCCGGCTAACCCTTCGCGCACTCGGGGAGGTCGGAGGTCTTCCCGGAGCGGATGTCCCGCAGCGCGCCGAGGGCGTCGTCGATGGTGTCCACCTTCACGAGGGTGAGCCCGTCGGGGACGTCCGCGGCGGCGGTCGCGCAGTTGTCGGCGGGCGTCAGGAAGTACTGGGCGCCCTTGCCGCGCGCGCCGATCGTCTTCATGCTGATGCCGCCGATCGGGCCGACCTTGCCGCTGTCGTCGATCGTCCCGGTGCCGGCGACGAAGCTGCCGCCGGTGAGGTCGCCCGGGGTGAGCTTGTCGTAGATGCCGAGGGCGAACATCAGACCGGCGCTCGGGCCGCCGACGTCGGCCAGCTTGATGTCGATGGAGAACGGGAAGGTGTGGTCGGTTCCGGCCGAGATCCCGACGATGGCGCGCTGCTCGCCCTGGTCGTCGGAGGCCCGGGTGGTGATCGTGACCTTCTCCGTCTCGGTGGGCGTCCGGCGCTCCTTCTCCGCGTCGGCCTGCTCGTCGGCGGGCACGATCGTGAAGACGACGTCCTCGCCGGGCTTGTGCTTGGTCACCAGGTCGGCGACGTCGGAGGGCTTCTTGACCGTCGTCCCGTCCACCGCCTTGATCACGTCACCGGCGTGCAGCCTGCCCTGCGCCGGGGAGTCCTTGACCACCGTGGAGACGACCACCCAGGACTTCACCGGGACGTCCAGCGCCTTCAGGGCGGCGACCTTCGCGCTCTCCTGGGACTGGCTGAACTCCTCGGCGTTCTCCTGGGTGGCCTCTTCCTCGGTCTTGCCGTCCGGGTAGATCGTGTCGTGCGGCACCACGCTGTTGTCGTGCGCCAGCCAGCCGTAGACCGCCTCCACGAGGTTCATCTTGTACTCGGCGCTGGTGACGCGGACGGTGGTCATGTTGAGGTGACCGCTCGCCTCGTAGGTCTTGTGCCCGGAGATCTGGAGCACCGGCTCGCCGTCGTGGTCCCCGAGGGTGTTCACCGTCGGCCCCGGCGACATCTCCGAATAGGGCACGGGGATGAACACACCCGCGCACAGGAGCGCGATCAGCATCAGGGTGGAGGCGAGCATCGTCGCGGTGCGGCGTGGCATGGCACGACAGTACGGGACGAGGCTGTCGGAGCACCGTCAGGGCGGTCCGGTCAGGCGCCGGTGCGGGGCTTCTCCATCGCCTCGCGGAAGCGGGCGTACCCGTCCAGCTCGGGGCCGTCCCCGCGGGTCCGCCGGGTCCGGTTGGCCCAACTGCCCCACAGCCCGGCGCCGACGGCGGCCAAAAGCGGAATCAGCAACCAGGCAAGCGCTGCCATGCCCGACCTCCCAGCCCCATGAACGTCCGCAACTGACTGATCAGCAGATTAACCATCCGCAGTGACAACGCTCACGCCGGGGGGCGGGTTACGCAACCTGAGCCAAGAGAGGTGCCGGAGGTGCCGGGACGGGGGCGCCGGGCGCTCGTCAGCAGGCGCCCACCCACTCCTCGGTCCCGTCGGAGAACGTCTGGTGCTTCCAGATCGGCACCTCGTGCTTGAGGTCGTCGATCAGCTTCCGGCAGGCGTCGAAGGCCTCGCCCCGGTGCGGGCAGGAGACGGCGACGACGACGGCGAGGTCCCCGACCTCCAGATCCCCCACACGGTGGACGGCCGCGAGGGCCCGTACGGGGTACTCGGCGACGACCTTCTCGGCGACGCGGCGCATCTCCGCCTCGGCGCCGGGGTGGCAGGAGTAGCCGAGCCGGTCGACGTCGGTGCCGCCGTCGTGGTTGCGGACGGTGCCCACGAACAGCGCGGTGCCGCCGGCCGCGTCGTCGCCGACGGCCCGGAAGACCTCGTCGACGGACAGGGGGGTCTCGCGGACGCCGATCAGCTTGACGGGGTCCGCCGCGGCCCGCTCACCGGGGTGGTCGTTGGTTGCCATGCGCCCATCGTGCCGCACGCCGCGGACGGGCGGGAATAGCGTGATCGCCCGGCACGCGCGCGTACGCGGTTGGAGCGTCCTACAGTCAGATGCGGCGCCGGGCCTTGCGGGCCCGCCGCACCACCGCCGCCGCGCCCAGCAGCGCCACCGTCGCGCCCGCGGCTCCCGCGGCCGTCGCGTCCTTGCGGCCGAGGCGCCGGCCCGCGACCGTGTGCCGTCCGGAGACCTCCTCCAGCAGCTCGGAGAGGACCTCCTCATTGGTGTACTTCGGCCGCCACCCGGCGTCGTGCAGCCGGCTGCCGCTGACCACCCAGGGGTACATCGTGTACGCCAGGTCGCCGGCCGGGGAGGGCGTCAGTCCGATCCGGTGCAGCCGGGCCGCCGCGCCGAGCGCGACCGTGGACGGCAGCTCCATGCGCCGGATCCCGCTCAGCTCCTCGACCTCCTCCTGCTCCAGCCAGCCGTCGCACCCGACGGCCAGCTCGCCGTCGGCCTTCTCCAGGACGGCGTACTCCAGGGCGCTGCACAGGTCGTCGACGTGGCAGAACTGCCACGCGGGCCGCGACCCGGCGACGACGAGCAGCCGAGGCGACTCGAAATACCTGGTCAGCGCGGTGTCCATGCCTCCGACGAGCACGGCGGGCCGGACGACGGTCACGTTCAGTCCGGGGTGCGCCCGGGGCGCGCGCCGGGCGAGGCGTTCGATCTCCAGCAGGTCGCCGACGCCCGTGGCCTCGGCGGTGGCGCGCAGCTCGGCGTCCTCGGACAGCGGCAGCTCGTTGTCCGGGAGGGCGCCGTAGACCATCGCGGAGGTGCAGAGGACGACGCGGTGCACGCCGGCCGCCGCGGCGGCGGTCAGGACGGTCTGCGTCCCCCGGACGTTGTAAGCCGTCCGGGCGGCCGCGTCGGTCTCCAGGTCGAGGTCGAGCGCCAGGTGCACCACGACGTCCGCACCCCGCAGTTTCTCCGCGATGGCGGGGTCCCTCACGTCCAGGATCTGCCAGCGCGCCTCGTCACACGCGCCGCGCCGCTCGTCGATGGCCACGACCTGTCTGACCTCGTCGGACGCGGCCAGCCGCGCGGTGAGCAGCGCCCCGACGCCCGACGCGGCGCCGGTCACCGCGACCACGGGTCCGCGCGCGCCGGGGCGGGAGGAACTGGTTGACTGGTTTCGCGCTGCGCGAACCTGCGGATCTGGGGAACTCACCGGGCGTCTCCAGCGGTTGTCTTCAGTACGAGCGCGAGCGACGCGTGCGTACCAGGTGGCATCCATCCTGCCGCAGGCCGTCAGTCGGCGAAGCACCGAGGCCCGAACCGCCGCGGGTGTCTACGCTGGGTGGTGAAGTCGGGCAGCCGTGCCGCCGGAAAGAACCGGCGGCCCTACCAGCCGAGGAACCCCGTGAGTGACACCCCATTCGGATTCGGCCTTCCGCCGGAGGAGCCGGACGACGGCGACGAGGGCAAGAAGAAGGACCAGCAGAGCGGCGGTGGTCAGGGACCGGCCAACCCGTTCGGATTCGGGATGCCCGGAGCCGGTGGCCTGGGTGGCCCCGGTGCGGACAATCCGTTCGCTGCCATGTTCGGTTCCATGAACCCCAACGACCTGGGCGCCGCGTTCCAGCAGCTGGGCCAGATGCTCTCCTACGAGGGCGGCCCGGTGAACTGGGACATGGCCAAGCAGATCGCCCGCCAGACGGTCTCGCAGGGCACGCCGGACGGCCGCAAGGACGCCAGCGTCGGCCCCGCCGAGCGCACCGCGGTCCAGGAGGCCGTGCGCCTGGCCGACCTGTGGCTGGACGACGCGACCGCGCTCCCGTCGGGCTCGGGCACCGCGGTGGCCTGGAGCCGCGCGGAGTGGGTCGAGGCGACCCTGCCGGCCTGGCGCGAGCTGGTCGACCCGGTCGCCGAGCGCGTCGGCAACGCCATGGGGGACGTGCTGCCGGAGGAGATGCAGGCCATGGCGGGCCCGCTGATCGGCATGATGCGGTCCATGGGCGGCGCCATGTTCGGCACCCAGATCGGACAGGCCGTCGGCGTGCTCGCCGGCGAGGTCGTCGGCTCGACCGACGTGGGCCTGCCGCTCGGTCCGGCGGGCAAGGCCGCGCTGCTGCCGGCGAACATCGAGGCCTTCGGCCAGGACCTCGGCGTGCCGCAGGAGGAGGTGCGGCTCTACCTCGCCCTGCGCGAGGCCGCCCACCAGCGTCTCTTCGCGCACGTGCCGTGGCTGCGCTCGCACCTGTTCGGCGCCGTCGACGGCTACGCCCGGGGCATCAAGGTCGACACGGCCAAGCTGGAGGACGTGGTCGGCCAGTTCGACCCGCAGAACCCGGAGCAGCTGCAGGAGGCTCTCCAGCAGGGCATGTTCCAGCCCGAGGACACGCCGGAGCAGAAGGCGGCCCTGGCCCGGCTGGAGACGGCCCTTGCGCTGGTCGAGGGCTGGGTGGACGCGGTCGTGCACGCCGCCGCCAAGCCCCGGCTGTCCTCGGCCGACGCGCTGCGCGAGACCCTGCGGCGCCGTCGCGCCTCGGGCGGGCCGGCGGAGCAGACCTTCGCCACGCTGATCGGTCTGGAGCTGCGGCCGCGCCGGCTGCGGGACGCCTCCCGCCTGTGGGCCTCCCTGACCGACGCGCGCGGCGTCGACGGCCGGGACGGCCTGTGGGCCCACCCGGACATGCTGCCGACCGCCGACGACCTGAACGACCCGGACGGCTTCGTCCACCGCGAGCAGCTCGACTTCTCCGAGCTGGACAAGATGCTGGGCGAGGCGGCCGGCAAGCCCGACCTCAGGAAGAAGGACACGCCCGGCCAGGACGAGAGCGGCCGGGCGGAGCAGGACCCGGACGGCACCGACGGCGAGCCCGGAGGAAAGCCCGGGGACAAGGGCGACGGCACCGAGTGAGCCTCCACGACGACGCGGTCCTGGTCCTGAAGGAGCACCAGGGCCAGGACGAGCTGCGTCAGGTCTACCTGGACCATCTGGCCGCCCACCCGGACGGCCTGTGGAAGGCCTGCGGCGCCGGGCACGTCACGGCGAGCGCCCTGGTCGTCGACCCCTCGCGCGGGCGGGCGCTGCTGACCCTCCACAAGAAGCTGCGGATGTGGCTCCAGATGGGCGGCCACTGCGAGCCCGGTGACCGGACGCTGGCGCGGGCGGCCCTGCGCGAGGCCACCGAGGAGTCCGGCATCGACGGCCTGACCCTGGCGCCCGGGGGGCCGGTGCGGCTGGACCGGCACCACACGCCCTGCGCCTGGCACCTCGATGTCCAGTACGCGGCGGTGGCCCCGTCCGGGGCCGTGGAGGCGATCAGCGACGAGTCCCTCGACCTGCGCTGGTTCCCGTACGCGGAGGTCGCGGACGTCGCCGACGAGTCGGTGGTGCGCCTGCTGGAGGCGACGCTCGCCCGGGTCTGAGCCTGCGGAGCGTTCGGGAAGTGACCGCCGGGGGCGCCCCCCTTCGGAGCAGCCGTAAGGGGTGACCGCCTGGCGATCACCCCTTACCCGCGTGGTATGCGCTCAGCTCCAGACGTTGCCCTGGTTCTGTCCGCGCGCACCCTGCTGGCCCATGCCGTACTGGGCGGCTAGGCCCGAGCCGAGCTGGGCGTTCTGCGGCGGCAGCAGCTCGCTGGGCTGGACGAGCGCGAAGCCGCTGCCCATGAAGCTCAGCTCCCAGCCCTCGCCGGTGTTGCCGCGCCGCCGCCACACCCCGGAGGAGTGCGTCTGGGCCTGCATCTGCACCCGCAGACCGGTGGACCAGGCGACGATCGCGTCGGCGTCGCAGTTGACGTACTTGTCGGGAGTGACCTGCATGAACAGCGGCACGCCCGAGGTCATCAGGGCGACCTTGCCGCGGCCCGTGATGTTGAGCTGGTACTTCCCGGAGCCGGAGATGCCGTAGAGGCTGTCCACGGCGATGACCTCGTGGTGCAGGGACGAGTCCATCGCCAGCACGTAGCTGCTGTCGACGGTGAGTCCGTCCTGGTCCACGTCGACGACGTGGACGCACTGGGCGAGGTTGGCGAAGAAGACCGTCCCCTGCCCGTGGCAGCGCATCAGGTCAAGGCCCTCGCCGGTGTGCGCACGCGCGCGTGACTGGTTGTTGCTCTGGTACTCGGCGTCGAACTCGACGAGGCCCTGGTAGGCGACCATCGTGCCCTTGCGGGCCAGCACGTCGTCGTGGCCCGTGAGGGCGACACGCAGCATGTGCTTGTTCTGAAGGCTCCAGGCCTCCTGCGACTGCTGGTCGTTGTAGGCGAAAATCGGACTCTGCATGATGGTGGCTCCCCCTCAGCCCCGCGCCCGGAGGCGGTCGGTGCTGTCCTCGCTGGGCTGGACGACGACGATGCCCTGACCGGAGAAGGCCATCTGGAAGGCCTCGCCGCTCCCCCGGCCGATCAGCGACTGCGCCTTGAAGCTGCGCTTGCCCTTCACCTTGAGGTTCGGGGACCAGGCGACCAGTGCGTCCGGGTCGACGTACGTCTCGTCCTCGCCACCGCCGCAGTCGACGACGATCGGCTTGCCCCGCGAGGTGAGCGCGACCCAGCCCTGCCCGGAGATCCTGGTGTTCCACAGGCCCTGCCCGGCGAACTTCGCCAGGCCCTTCACCCGCTCCACGCCCCACGTCAGGTGGGCGTCGAAGGCGAGGAGGTTGGTGGCGTTGACGGAGATCCCGTCGCCGTTGAGGTTGATCACGACGACGTTGGCGCCGTAGTCGGCGAGGTAGAGGAGTCCGTCGCCGGAGCACTTCATGAGGGGCGCGCCCTCGCCGGTCATCCAGTCCTTGGCGATCTGGCGGACGGCCGGCGGATTGGGCTCGTACTGGACGAAGCCTTCGTAGGCCACCATCGAGCCCACGCGCGCGAGGAGGTCGTTTCCGGTCTGCATGGCGACCTTCAGCATGTGGTTGCCGTGGTTCTCCATGCGGGCGGTGACGGGTGCGGGGGCGTAGCCCGCGAGCGGCTGGTTCATCTCGGGCTCTCCCTCAGATCTCGTACGGCTGGACGACGACGAAGCTGCCGGGCGCGGCCCGGAACTGCAGATTGACGCTCTCGCCGGTGTCGCCCGCGTAAGAATTGCGGCGCATCCGCACCTGGCTGGAGACGACGACCTGGGCGGCGGCCGACCAGGCGACCACGGCGTTGCAGTCGGCGAACGTCGTGGGCGTGACCGGCAGCACCACGGGCACGCCGCGCGTCTTGACGACGATCGTGCCGGTGCCCTGGAACTGCATCGTGAACAGGGCGCCGCCCGGGATGCCGTGACCCTCGATGCGGCGGACCTCGTACTGGAGGCTCTCGTCGAAGGCGAGGACGTTCTCCGCGGAGACGCACACGGCGTCGCCCTGGAGCTCGATGGGGTGGAGCATCGCGGAGTTGTCCGCGAGGAACACCTGACCCTTGCCGGTGCAGCGCATGAGCTGCATCTCCTGGCCGGTCGCGTTGCCGACCACCCGCCCGGCGAATCCGGCGCCCTTGTAGCTGAAGTCGACCTTGCCCTGGTAGAGCACCATGCTGCCCTGCCGCGCCAGCACCGGCTGGCCCTCGGCGCCGAGGTCGACGCGGACCAGCTTCTTGTTCTGCTGCGTCCAGCGCGGTCCGGTCGCGGTCTCGCGGAACTGCTGGAGCGCCGCGGTCAGGCCGGCGCCCTGGGGTACGCCGGCGGGCATGGCCTGGGGTGCGCCCTGGGGGGTCTGACCGTAGCCAGGGGGCGGGGTGGGCTGGCCGTACCCAGGGGGCGGGGTGGGCTGGCCGTAGCCGGGCGGCGGGGGCGGCGTCTGGGGTGGTACGTGGGGTGCCTGGGGCTGGCCGTAGCCGGGGGGCAGAGGGGCCGTCTGACCGGGGGCCTGGCCGTGCGGCGGCTGCTGCTGGTCGGGCCGGCCGTAGGGCGCGGGCGCCGGGGCCGGTGGCGGCACCGGCGAGCCGCCGGGCGGCGTGTGCACGGGCGCGACGATGGTCTGCGCGGCGTGCACGTCGGGGGCGGGAGCCTGCGGCGGGGTGGCGGCGGGCGGCGCGAAGCCCTGCGGCGCCGGCTGCGCCGGGGCGGGCGCCGGCGCGGCGGGGACGCCGAAGGCCGGCGGGGCCGCGGCCTGCGCGGGCGGCGCGAACCCGGGGGCGGCACCTGCCTGCGGCTGCTGCTGCGGTTCGGGGGCCTCCTCCTCGGCGACCTCGCCGCCGAAGTTGCGCAGCAGCGCGTCGAGCCCGCCGTCGAAGCCCTGACCGACGGCCGCGAACCGCCACACGTCCTTCAGGTAGAAGTCGCCCAGCATCACCGCGCGCTCGGTGGAGAACTCTGAGCCGCTGAACGGGTACCGGGCCACCTCCTCGCCGCCCGCCACGATCCGGAGGTAACCGGGACCCACCTGGGACATCTGTCCCGCGCCGTCGATCGTCGCGGTGAAGGACAGCTTCTGGATCCCCTGCGGGATCCTGTCGAGGGTGACCCGGAAGGACTCCGTGTCTCCCGCCTGCGCACCCAGGAGCTGGATGGACTCCTCGGGGGTCTTCGGCTGGTTGAAGAACACGAAGTACCGGTCGTCCGACAACCGCTCCTCGGCGTCGAGGCCGAAGCAGCTGATGTCGAAGCTCAGACCGGGGCCGGAGATCTGCACGCCTACGTACAGATCCGTGCCCGCGGTGAGGTCACTGATCCTGGCCTTGTGGCCGCGTTGGAATTCCCTGGCCATGCGTTTCGACCGTCCCCCATCCGAATGCGAGTGCGTCGCGACAGGCTAACGGCAAAGGCCGACGGCGGAGGATGTCGGTACAGACCCGGTACGAAACGCGTGCGCGCCCGTGCCGGACGCCCCGGACGGGTGCGAGGGGGTCGGCTACTCGTCGCGGGCGCCGGGTACGTGCGGCAGTCGCTCCGCGGCGACCACGCCCTCCAGGTAGCCCCGCGCCCGCTCGGTCCGCGGATAGGCGTCGAGCAGCCGCCAGAAGCGGGGCCCGTGCCCGGGGACGAGCAGATGGGCCAGTTCGTGGAGCAGGACGTAGTCGACGACGTACTCCGGCATGCCCTGGAGGCGGTGCGACAGCCGGATGCTTCCCTCGGACGGGGTGCAGGAGCCCCAGCGGGTGTTCTGGTTGGTCACCCAGCGGACGGTGGCCGGCCGGGCCCGCCCCTCGAAGTACTGGCCCGACAGCCGCCGCGCGCGCTCGGCCAGCTCGGCGTCGCCCAGGACCCGCTTGCTCTCCTGCGCCGCCAGCTTGTCCAGCATCACGCTCACCCAGCGTTGCTCCTCCGCCTCCGACATCCGGGCGGGGATCAGCACCACGGTGCGATCGCCCTCGCGGTACGCGGAGACCGTCCGGCGGCGCCGGGCACTCCTGCGGACCTCGATCGCGCTCGCCCCCGGGCCGTTCGGCGGCGGATTCGCGGGCGTGCGCGTGGACGCCCCGGCGCGGTTCAGTGGGTCGGCGGACACGCCACGACGTTACCCGCTGCACACGGGGAAGTCCCGGCTCCGGGACGGTTCCGTGCCGATCCGCCGCCGCTGCTTCGAGGGGACTGCGTTGGACGGCTGACTTGTACGCAGAGATGGACGGCAGATTCGTACGACGAATACCCACCGCCTGTGGACAACTTTCGACGCCTCGTCGCACGGCCGGGCATTCTGGCACTCGTCGGCGGGTCCACGGCCGGCCACGGGCCCCGCTGCCGGCGACCGACCACCGCCGGACCGCCGGGGACGTGCCGCACTCGAAGATCACGGGGGATCAGGAATGCATCCGATGGTGAAGCCCGCGCTCCGTCGCGGCTGGCGCGATCTGAACACGGTGCAGTTCGGGATGACACCCGCCCACGCACTGACGCTGGCCCCGGTGGACACGGCGACGGGCAGCTTCCTCGAACTGCTCAACGGCACCAGGGGAGCCGCGCTCCTGCGTGAGGAGGGGCACCGCATGGATCTGCCCGAGGGGCATGTCGACCGGGTGGTGGAGCGGCTGGCGCGGGCCGGGCTGCTCGACGACTCCCGAGGCGGCGGACCCGCCGCCGACGCCCTGCGGCAGCGGAAGGAGGTCCTCGACCGGCTCCGCCCCGACCTGGCCTCGCTCTCCCTGACCACCTCCGAACCGGGGGACGCGATCAGACACCTGGCCGCCCGCGGCGCCCTGCGGGTGAGTGTGCGGGGTGCGGGGCGGGTGGGCGCGGCGGTCGCCGGGCTGTTGTCGGGGGCGGGTGTCGGCGACGTCGACGTCCGCGACGGGGGACACGTCGAGCCGTGGGACGTCGCCCCCGGCGGGCTGCCCGCGGAGTCCGTCGGCGACCGGCGGGACGAGTCCGCCCGCCGGCTGGTGCGCCGGGCCGCTCCCGGCCGCCGGCCACGGCGTGGCGCGTCGGCGCGGGCCGAGGGAGACGGCCCCGGCTTCTCCCTGGTGATCGTCACCTCCCGCGACGACGTCGCGGTGCACGCCCCCGATCCCGCGGCGGCCGAGCCGTTGATGGCCTCCGGCACGCCCCACCTGTATGCCGGGGTGGTGGAGGGGACGGGCGTCGTCGGCCCCCTGGTCCTGCCCGGCGAGACGGGGTGCGCGGGCTGTCTGCACGCGGAGCGCGCCGACCGGGATCCGGCCTGGCCCCGCCTGGTGGCCCAGTGGCGCTCGGGCCGCCGGCAGGAGGTGCGGCCCTGCGACCTCACTCTCGCGGCGACCGTCGCCGGTCTGGCGGCGGCCCACGCCCTCTCCTTCCTGGACGGCGCAGGCCCGACGAGTACGGGCGCCCGCTGGGAGGTGTCGCTGCCGGGTCTGGCCTGGCGGTCCCGTCCGGTTGTGGCCCATCCCGAGTGCCCGTGCGGGGCCGCGGGGAAGGGTAAGGAGGAACACATCGCCGAGGACGGGGAGTGGCGCGCGACAATGGCGGGGCAAGGGCCGTCAGCAGGAGAACGCCGTGAGGCGGAACCCGCTCGGCCGGCAGGGACTTGGAGGGCTCATGTCTGATCTTCCCCGCAAGGCGGTCACCCGGACCGCCAAGCTCGCCGCGCTCCCGCTCGGCTTCGCCGGGCGGGCGACCTGGGGGCTCGGCAAGCGGATCGTGGGCGAGTCGGCGGAGCTCGTCGGCCAGCAGTTGCAGCAGCGGACCGCGGAGCAGCTGTTCAAGGTGCTGGGCGAGCTCAAGGGCGGCGCGATGAAGTTCGGGCAGGCACTGTCCGTCTTCGAGTCGGCGCTGCCCGAGGAGGTCGCCGGACCGTACCGGGCCGCGCTGACCAAGCTCCAGGAGGCCGCCCCGCCGATGCCGACGCGCACCGTGCACGGGGTGCTCGCGGAGCGGCTCGGGGAGGACTGGAAGGACCTGTTCCTGGAATTCGAGGACAAGCCCGCCGCGGCCGCCTCGATCGGCCAGGTGCACCGGGGCGTGTGGCACGACGGCCGCGAGGTGGCCGTCAAGGTGCAGTACCCGGGTGCCGGCGAGGCCCTGCTGTCGGACCTCAACCAGCTCAGCCGCTTCGCCCGGCTGCTCGGCCCGCTGGTCCCCGGCATGGACGTCAAGCCGCTGATCGCGGAGCTGAAGGACCGCGTCTCGGAGGAGCTGGACTACGACCTGGAGGCGCAGGCCCAGCGGATCCACGCCGAGGAGTTCGCGGAGGACCCGGACATCCTGGTGCCGGACGTCGTCCACCAGTGCGACCAGGTGCTGATCACCGAGTGGATCGACGGCATCCCGCTCTCGGAGATCATCTCGGACGGCACGCAGGAGCAGCGGGACCGCGCCGGCCAGCTGCTGGCCCACTTCCTCTTCTCCGGCCCGGCGCGCACCGGGCTCCTGCACGCCGACCCGCACCCGGGCAACTTCCGGCTGCTGCCGGGCGGCCCGGAGGGCGAGGACGACTGGCGTCTGGGCGTCCTGGACTTCGGCACCGTCGACCGGCTGCCGGGCGGTCTGCCCGAGCCCATCGGCGAGGCGCTGCGGATGACGCTCGACGGTGAGGCGGACGCCGTCTACGAGATGCTCCGCACGGAGGGCTTCGTCAGGGAGTCGATAGAGCTGGACCCCGACGCCGTTCTCGACTACCTGCTGCCGATCATCGAGCCGGCCCGGGCCGACGAGTTCACCTTCACCCGAAGCTGGATGCGGAGCCAGGCGGCCCGCATCGGCGACCCCCGCTCCCCCGCCTACCAGCTGGCCAAGCAGCTGAATCTGCCGCCGTCCTACCTCCTGATCCACCGTGTGACCTTGAGCACGATCGGCGTGCTGTGTCAGCTGGGAGCCACCGTCCGGCTGCGTGACGAGCTGGCCGACTGGCTGGTGGGCTTCGCGGCCGAGGAGGAGACGGACGAAGGGGTAGCCGCGGCCGGCGAGGACGCGTACGAGGAGGACGAAGCGGCGGAGGCTTGACGCCCCCGGCGCCGAACGGCCCGTGGGGGCCGGCCCGTTCGGACGGACCGGCCCCCACGGGCAGAGCTTCCTCTCCCCCGAGGGGGAGAGCACCGCTTCAGGTGTGTCTGCTACTGCATGACCGCCATGGCCAGCGCACGCCGGGCGCGCATCGAGGCGCGCTCCGCCCTGCGCTGCATCCGGCGAGCGGTCGCCAGGCGCATCGCCCGGCGCTCCTGCTCTGCCTCGATCAGGCGGTCGTGCATATGCGCACGTGCCAGGGCTTCTGGGATGAGTTGCATTTCGCGGGTCCTGTTCTGGCGCGAGTCCTTCGCGCCGGTGGTGGTGAAGTCTTCAGGCGCGGAGCCTGCGAGGTCGTGGGGGGACGGCTTCATCGGGGCCTGCTTCTGGGGGTCGTACGTGAGGGGGCGGTCGATCGTTCCGGTGATGTTCATGCCGAAACCGGGTTCTTGCGCGGGCGGCCGCGCGGCCGCTTCCGGGCGACGACGACACCCTGGACGAACAGCTCGCCGCCCCAGACGCCCCAGGGCTCACGCCGCTCCTTGGCTCCGGCGAGGCAGGCCTCGACCAGCGGGCAGGTGCGGCAGAGGGACTTGGCGTACTCGACGTCCGCCGGCGACTCGGCGAAGAAGACCTCGGGGTCGTAGGAGCGGCAGGGGACGGGTACGCCGAGGTTCTCGATGGCGTCGTCGAGCGCGGTGAGCGCGGTGAGCGGGGTCAAGGTGGAGTCCTCCGTGGAACAGGGCTTGGGGATCGTGTCGGAAGGCGGTACGGACGGGGCGTGCGCTTCGAGTTGCACGGGGTGGTCTTCCTCGTCTGGTCGTTCCGGCCGGTTGGCCGGGTGGCGGCTTGGTACCGGGTTCTTTTCTTGTCCCGAGGCTCCTTCTTGCTGTCGTCCCCGTTCGAGGACAAACAGAAGGGCCGCGGATCCCGGGTGGGGTTCCGCGGCCCTGAAGGCGCCGGCCTGATCGACGATCAGGCTGGATCACTCCAGGGTTCTGGCCCACGGAAGGCCCACATCAGGTGGTGCTGCGTCGTCTGCTTCCGGAATCCGGCACCGGTCGCGGTAAAGGCATAGGCCTGCGCCTGTGCCGTTACAGCTGCTTCCAGTGCCTTGGTCGGTCGCTCATTGCGCTCGCGGACGGGAAGGCCCGCGGGGGCAACGGAGAGGGCGGCCGGACGGGCGGCACGAATGCCGGACAGACCGGTGCCCGAGTCGGAGGCGCCGAGGATGCACAGGGAGACGGCCGAGCGATCGGTCATTTTGGCGGTGAAGCCGGCGTTGAAGCTGGTGTTGATGCTGATCACTGGACTCGCCTCCTCTCGGCGTCTAGGGGGACTGGGATGAACCAGTCCGTGGATATGCAAGTACAACACGGAGTCAGGGCCTTCGGGAAGGCCACTGTTCCCGTGACCAAGAACCTATGGGGATTCCCGGGGCATGCGCAAACTATTTTCTCGACGAGTTTGCGTCAGTCGTCGTCCTCCAGCCCCACTCCCTCTTGACCTGCGCAGATGGCCAGGACGTCGACTCCGTAGCGGTTGAGCTTGCGCGCTCCGACCCCGGGGATCCTCGCCAGCTCACGCTCGTCCTCCGGTACGGACTCGGCGATCGCCATCAGTGTCTTGTCGGTGAAGACGCAGAAGGCGGGCTGGCCGCTGCGGCCCGCCTGGACCTCCCGCCACTCACGCAGCCGCTCGTAGACGCCCTCGTCCATGTCGGACGGGCAGTCCTCGCAGCGCATCAGCTTCATCTCGCCGGCACCGGTGAGGGTGCGTCCGCAGACCCGGCAGCGCGCCGGTGTGCGCGGGGTGCGCCTCGGGACGGCGGACGCCACGGCGCCGCTTCCCCGCCCGCGCTCGACGCCGCCTGCGCCGCCGCCGGCCGCCGCCTGGCCGCCCGCGGTGCCCGAGCCGGGCCGGAGCCCCTTGAGGAAGCGGCTGGGCCTTCGGCTGGGCCTGCCGCCGGGTGAGCGGGAGAGCGCCCAGGAGAGGTGCAGACGCTCCCGGGCGCGGGTGACGCCGACGTAGAGGAGGCGGCGCTCCTCCTCGATCTGCTCGTCGGTCTTTGCGTAGGTGATCGGCATCATGCCCTCGGCGACGCCCACCAGGAAGACGACGTCCCACTCCAGGCCCTTGGCCGAGTGCAGGGAGGCGAGGGTGACGCCCTGGACCGTGGGGGCGTGCTGGGCGCCCGCCCGCTCGTCCAGCTCGGCCACGAGGTCGCTCAGCGTGACGCCCGCCCGGGCGGCGGAGAAGTCCTGGGCCAGTGCGACGAGGGCGGCCAGCGACTCCCAGCGCTCGCGGACGGCACCCGACCCGGCCGGGGGCGCGGGGGTCCAGCCCTCCCCGGAGAGCACGGCGCGCACCTGCGAGGGCAGGTCGACGGCGTCGTCGAGGAGGGAGTCGTTGCCGCCGAAGCGGGCCGCGGCCCGCAGGGCGCTGTTGGCCTTGCGCACCTCGGGACGGTCGAAGAAGCGCTCCGCGCCCCGCAGCTGGTACGGGACGCCGGCGTCGGCGAGGGCCTGCTCGTAGGTCTCCGACTGGGAGTTGGTGCGGAACAGGATCGCGATCTCGGAGGCGGGGACGCCCGCGTCCAGGAGTTCGCGGATGCGGCGCGCGGCGCCCTCGGCCTCGGCCGGTTCGTCCGTGTACTCGGCGTAGGCGGGGTCGGGGCCCGCGGGGCGCTGGGAGACGAGTTCCAGCCGGTGGTCGGCGGCGCGGCCGCGGGCCTGGGCGAGCAGTCCGTTGGCCAGGTGGACGACCTGGGGGGTGGAGCGGTAGTCGCGGACGAGTTTGACGACGGTGGCGCCCGGGTGGCGGCCGCGGAAGTCAAGGAGATGGTCGGGCGTTGCTCCCGTGAACGAATAGATCGTCTGGCTGGCGTCGCCGACCACGCACAGGTCGTCGCGGTCGCCGAGCCACAGCTCCAGCAGGCGCTGCTGGAGCGGGCTGACGTCCTGGTACTCGTCGACCACGAAGTGCTGGTACTGGGCGCGGACCTGTTCGGCGACGTCCTGGCGGTCCTGGAGGACGGCCACCGTCAGCAGCAGCACGTCCTCGAAGTCGATCACACCGCGGGAGCGCTTGAGGTCCTCGTACGCGGCGTAGAGCTGGGCGATCTCCGCGGGGTCGCGGGGTGCCTCACGGCCGGCCCTGGCCGCGGCGAGGGCGTAGTCGGCGGGGACGGTCTGGGTCACCTTGGACCACTCGATCTCCGCGGTGGTGTCCCGCAGCTCGCCCCGGTCCAGGCGGATGCGGCAGGCGGCGGCCGCGTCGGCGACGAGCTGGACCTTGCGGTCGACCAGCCTGGGCAGGGAGCCGCCGATCGCCTTCGGCCAGAAGTACTGGAGCTGGCGCAGCGCCGCCGAGTGGAAGGTGCGGGCCTGGACGCCGGACGCCCCGAGCTGGCGCAGCCTGCCCCGCATCTCCCCCGCGGCACGGTTGGTGAAGGTGACGGCGAGGACGCTGGTGGGCTGGAGGATCCCGGCGCGCACCCCGTAGGCGATGCGGTGGGTGATGGCCCGGGTCTTGCCCGTGCCGGCACCCGCCAGCACGCACACCGGTCCGCGCAGGGCGGTCGCCACCTCGCGCTGCTCGGGGTCGAGCCCGTCGAGCACCGCGTCGGCCGAGTCCGGTACCTGCGGGAAGAGGGTGGAGTGCGTTGCTGCTGTCACACCGCCATGCTGCCAGGTCTCGCGAGACGGCCGAGTCGGTTGTCCACAGGCACGCTCTGATTGTCGTACCGATACGGGTGTGAGGTCACCGGTGGGGCGGGAATGGTGGCGCCGCCGTGGACGTTCCCCTCCTGCGACCTCATCCCGAGCCGCCGGACCCCGAGTCGCCGAAGGAGCGCGAGAGACATGCCGGGCACTGTGACGATGTACAGCACCACGTGGTGCGGCTACTGCCGCCGGCTGAAGAGCCAGATGGACCGCGAGGGCATCCCGTACACCGAGATCAACATCGAGCACGACCCGGACTCCGCGGCGTTCGTGGAGAAGGCGAACGGCGGGAACCAGACGGTCCCCACGGTTCAGGTGGTCCCCGCGGGCGGTGGCACCGAGGTCGTCATGACGAACCCGAGCCTCGCCCAGGTGAAGCAGGCGCTCGGCGCCTGAGCCGTCGACCGGCCTCGACACGCAGCCCCCGTACCGGATTCGCTCCGGTACGGGGGCTGTGGTGTTGCGTGCTCCGGGGGTCTCGACGGCCACCACGGCCGTGCGGCAGAGGTCGTCCGGCGCGTGACCGCCCCCTCAGAACGCCGCCCGCGTAGGCAGCGGCTTCCCGTACCAGAGCTCGATGAGGCGTGCGGCGATCGAGATGCCGTACGGCGGGAGCACCTCTCCCGACTCGAAGGCGGCGCCCAGTTCGTCGCGGGAGAACCAGCGCGCCTCCTGGATCTCGTCGCCGTCGACCTCGATGTCGGTGGAGGTGGCGCGGGCCATGAAGCCGAGCATCAGGCTGGACGGGAAGGGCCAGGGCTGGCTGGCGACGTACTCGACGGGGCCGACGGTGATCCCGGCCTCCTCCTGGACCTCGCGGCGCACCGACTGCTCGATGGACTCGCCGGGCTCCACGAAACCGGCGAGCGTGGAGAAGCGGCCCTCGGGCCAGTGCACCTGGCGGCCGAGCAGGATGCGGTCCTCGGCATCCGTGACGGCCATGATCACGGCCGGGTCGGTGCGCGGGTAGTGCTCGGCGCCGCAGGCGGGGCAGCGGCGGATGTGGCCGGCCGCGGCGATGACGGTGCGCTCGCCGCAGCGGGAGCAGAATCGGTGCAGCCGCTGCCAGTTCTCCAGGGCGACCGCGTGGACCATCAGGCCCGCGTCGCGGGGCTCCAGGAGCAGCCCCGCCTCCCGCAGGCCCGCGGGGCGCGCGGACTGGTCCATGCGGCCGGGCAGGGAGTCCTTCTGGAGGGCGAAGTAGCTGACCCCGTCCTCGTCGGTGCCCAGGAAGTAGCGGTGCGCCTCGGTGAGCGGGGCCTCGAAGGAGGGGGTCATCACGAGTTCGGTGCGCCCGTCGGGCGTCTCGTCGATGAGGGCCTGGCCGCCGGAGACCACGAAGCAGCGCGTGGAGGGGTGACTCCACGCCGCCGCGAGCCATGCCTCGTCGAGGCGGTGGTGGGCGGCGCGGTCGAGACCGCTGGGCGCGGTGAGCGAGATGGGACGGTCGGCGGTGTGGTCGGTCCAGGTGGTCACGGGTGCTTCCAACTCCCCCGGTGAGCGGTTCGTGTTCGGCGGGCGGGTGCGGCGGGTCGTACGGCGGGCGGGAGCCGGTCCGGGAGACTCGGTGCCGCGCGGCGGCCTTTTCAGTGTGCCGCGAGTGTCACCGGTCCGGTTCCGGGCCGTCGGCGGCGTCTCAGGGTGCGTGGCGCCAGTGCTCCCCCAGGTCGCCCCACAGGTGGGCGGCGGTCTCCACGCCCTTGAGCAGCAGGTCCAGCTCCACCTTCTCGTCCGGGGCGTGCCAGCCGTCGGACGGGACGGAGATGCCGAGGAACAGCACCGGGGTGCCGAGGACCTCCTGGAGGTCGGCGGCGGGTCCGGAGCCGCCCTCCCGCGTGTAGCGGACGGGTTTCCCGAAGGCCAGGCCCATCGCGCGGGCCACCGACCGCAGCGCCGGGTGGTCCAGCGGCGTCAGGCACGGGCGGGTGGCCGGGGCGAAGTCGATCTCGCAGCGGATCCCCTCGGGCACTTGTCCGGCGGCCCACGCGCGGACGGCCTTCTCGACGTGGTCCGGGTCCTGGCCCGCGACCAGGCGGAAGGAGAGCTTCACCATGGCCGACGACGGGATGATCGTCTTGCTGCCCGGGCCCTGGTAGCCGCCGCCGATGCCGTTGACCTCGGCGGTGGGGCGCGCCCAGACGCGCTCCAGGGTGGTGTGGCCGGCCTCGCCGTGGGCGGCCCGGGACTTGGCCGTGTCCAGCCACCGCCGCTCGTCGAACGGCAGCTCGGCGAAGAGGGCGCGCTCCTCGTCGGTCAGCTCCACCACGCCGTCGTAGAAGCCGGGGACCGTCACGCGCGCGTGTTCGTCGTGCAGGGCGGCCACCAGGCGGGCGATCGCGGTGGCCGGGTTGGGCACCGCGCCGCCGAAGGAGCCCGAGTGGATGTCCTGGTCGGGGCCGTGGAACCGGATCTCGCACTCCGCGAGACCCCGCATGCCGGTGCACACCGTGGGGGTGTCCTCGGACCACATGCCGGTGTCGGAGACGATCACCGCGTCCGCGCCGAGCCGGTCGGCGCGCTCCTCGACCAGGGCGCGGAAGTGCGGGGAGCCGGACTCCTCCTCGCCCTCGATCAGCAGTTTGAGGTTCACGGCGGGCGTGGTGCGGCCGGTGGCGGCAAGGTGGGCACGGACGCCGAGTGTGTGGAAGAACACCTGCCCCTTGTCGTCGGCGGCGCCGCGCGCGTAGAGCCGGTTGTCGCGGACGACCGGCTCGAAGGGGTCGCTGCTCCAGCCGTCCTCGCGGGCGGCGGGCTGCACGTCGTGGTGGCCGTAGACGAGGACCGTCGGGGCCTCGGGGTCTTCGGAGAGCCACTCGGCGAACACGGCCGGAGCGCCCGCGGTGGGCCACACCTCGGCGGTCCCGAAGCCGGTCTCCTCCAGCTTGGAGGCGAGCCATTCGGCGCTGCGGCGTACGTCTTGCGCGTGGTCGGGCTGCGCGGACACCGAAGGGATGCGCAGCCAGGCGACGAGGTCGTCGAGGAAGGCGGCACGGTGCTGCTCGATGTACGTACGGACAGCGCTGACAGCATTGTCAACGGGGTGGCTCATACTCACGAGCCTATCGGCCCGCACGGACACCCCGATCGTGCGGTTCGTCACCGACCGGTTCGGCCCGCAGCAGTTCCTCGAGCGCGGCGCGGTCCGGCAGGCCGCCGGGCCGTACGACCTCGCCGGTGCGCACGTAGAGGAAGGCGGCCGTCACCGACTCCAGGGGCACGTTCTGCTGCTCGGCCCAGGCGAGCCGGTAGAGCGCCAGCTGGAGCGGGTCCGCGGTGGGCGCCCGGTTCGTCTTCCAGTCGACGATCTCGTACGTCGCGTTCGTCCCGTCGCCCTCCTTGTAGACGGCGTCGATGCGGCCGCGCACGACCCGTCCGGCGAGCGTGAGCTGGAACGGCGCCTCGACGCGGTGCGGGGTGCGGCGTGCGTACTCGGTCCGCTCGAAGGCGTCCTTGAGGAACTCCAGGTCCTGCTCGTCCGCGATCTCGGCGTCGTCGCCGGGCAGCTCGCCGGGTTCCAGCAGGGGGAGCTTCAGCGGCTCGAACCGGGCCTCGACCCAGGCGTGGAAGCGGGTGCCCCTGCGCGCCGCGGGCCGGGGCGGGCGGGGCATGGGGCGGGCCAGCTCCTGTGCGAAGCCGTCCGGGTCGGCCGCGAGGTCCAGCAGCTGGGAGGCGGTCAGCGACGCCGGGAGGGGCACCTCGGTGACGCTCTCCCGCGCGCGCAGCAGCTCGCCCGTGAGGGCGTCGAGGTCGCGGTCCCAGGAGGCGACGGTGCGGGACTCCTCCGGGGTGAGGCGGGCGGGTGCGGTCTGCTGGTGCGGAACGGTGGGGGTCGCGGGGGTGCTCGGGCGGTCCGTGGTCCAGGAGTCCCAGTCGTCGGCCGGGCTGCCAGGGGGCTCGGGGGCGGCCGGGCCGCCGGGGGCCTCGGGGGTCATGGGGGCCTTGGGGGAAGCGTCCTCCGGGGGTGCCTCGTCGTAGGGGAACCGCTCGTCCGCCAGGGGTGGCTCCTCGTCCTCGGGGGGCGGCGGCCAGTCCGGGTCGTCGTACATGCCGGGCTCGGCGTGCGCGGCCGGGGCGGGCGGGCCGGTGCCCGCCTGGGCGGCGAGGCGGTCCAGGTGGGTGAGGACGGTCTCCGCGGCGGCCCGGCGGCGGGCGAGCGCCTCGTCGTCCAGGGGCAGCGGCCAGACCTGGTCGTCGGTGCCCTGCCGCAGGGCCGGGTTCTCCTCGTCCTCGGCGGGTTCGTCCGCCCAGGCCTCGATCTCGCCGTGACCGGCCGCGCAGTGCTCGTACAGGGCCGTGAGGAACGCGGACGGCCCCCGTGGCCTCTTCTGGCTGGGCCCCCACCAGTGGCCGGAGCCGAGCAGCAGCGAGCGGGGGCGGGTGAAGGCGACGTAGCCGAGGCGGAGTTCCTCGGTGTGCTGGTGCTCCTTCATCTCCTCGTGGAAGGCCTTCAGGCCGCGGGAGTCCCAGGAGCCGACGTCGGGCAGCGTGTCGCGGTCGCCGCGCAGTTCGTGCGGCAGCACCTTGCCCTGGGCGGTCCACTTCTCGCGGCCCTGGCCGCTGGGGAAGGTGCCGGTGACCAGGCCGGGTACGGCCACGACGTCCCACTCCAGGCCCTTGGACCGGTGGGCGGTGAGCACCTTGACGGTGTTCTCGCCGCCGGGCAGCGCGTTGTCGAGGCCCTTCTCGTACTGGGCGGCGGTGCGCAGGAAGCCGAGGAAGGCGAGGAGGGTGGCCTCGCCGTCGCCGGCGGCGAAGGACGCGGCGACGTCCAGGAAGTTCGACAGGGTCTCGCGGCGGCGGGCGGCCAGGGCGTGCGGCGACGCCGACAGCTCGACCTCCAGGCCGGTGACGGCGAGGACCCGGTGCAGGACGTCCATGAGGGGGTCGGACAGGGCGCGGCGCAGCTCCCGCAGCTCGGTGGCCAGGCGGGCGAACCGCACGCGCGCGTCCGGTGAGAAGGGCAGCCCGTCGTCGTCCCCGGTGCCGTCCAGGGGCGTCTCCAGGAACGTGTCGAGGGCGTCGGCGAGCGATATCACCTCGGACGGGTCGACTCCCTCGACGGCTTCGGCCAGCCTGCGGTCGGGATCGTCGTCGCCGTCCACGCGCGCGTGGCTCACCAGGCGCCGGGCGCGGCGGCCGAGGAGGGCGAGGTCGCGCGGGCCGACACGCCAGCGGGGGCCGCTGAGCAGCCGCACCAGGGAGGCGTTGGCGCCCGGGTCCTGGAGCACTTCGCAGACGGCGACCAGGTCGGCCACCTCGGGCAGGTGCAGCAGCCCGGACAGGCCCACGACCTCGACGGGGACGTCCCGGGCGACCAGCGCGCCCTGGATCCGGGCGAAGTCGGTCGCGGCGCGGCACAGGACGGCGATCTCGCCGGGCGCCTTGCCGGTGCGCACGAGGTGGGCGACGGAGTCGGCGATCCAGTCGATCTCCTCGGCGTGGGTACGCAGCAGGGCGCAGCGGACGACGCCGTCGCGTTCGGCGCCGGGTGCGGGGCGCAGGGCCTCCACGCCCGCGTGCATGGCGCGCAGGGGTTCGGCGAGGCCGTTGGCGAGGTCGAGGAGGCGGCCGCCGCTACGGCGGTTCTCGCTGAGCGCCTGCCGGGTGGCGGGGCGGCCGTCGGGTTGGGCGAAGTGGGCGGGGAAGTCGTCCAGGTTGGCCACGGAGGCGCCGCGCCAGCCGTAGATCGCCTGGCAGGGGTCGCCGACGGCGGTCACGGGATGGCCGGTGCCGCCGCCGAACAGGCCCGCCAGGAGGATGCGCTGGGCGACCGAGGTGTCCTGGTACTCGTCGAGCAGGACGACCCGGAACTCGTCGCGCAGGACGCGGCCCACCTCCGGGAGGCCGGCCAGGCGGGCGGAGAGGGCGATCTGGTCGCCGAAGTCGAGCAGGTCCCGTGCGCGCTTCGCCTCGCGGTAGCGGATCACCAGGCCGGCCAACTCGCGCCGTGCGGCGGCGGCCTCGGGGACCTTGCGCAGATCGGCGTTGCCCAGCCGGACGCCCTGGAGGGAGTCCAGGAGCCCGGCGTCCCACGCGCGCAGGTCCTCGGGGCTCACCAGGTGCTCGGCGAGTTCGGCGTCCAGGGCGAGGAGGTCGCCGACCAGGTCGGGGAAGGAGCGGGTGAGGGCCGGGTAGGGGCCGGGTGCCTCACGCAGCACCCGCGCGGCGAGCTGGTAGCGGGTGGCGTCGGCCAGCAGCCGGGAGGTGGGCTCCAGGCCGAGCCGCAGGCCGTGGTCGGTCAGGAGGCGGCCCGCGAAGGCGTGGTACGTCGAGATCACCGGTTCGCCCGGCGGGTGGTCCGGGTCGATCACGTCCGGGTCGGTGACGCCCGCGCGGATCAGCGCCTTGCGCACGCGCTCGGCGAGTTCGCCGGCCGCCTTGTTGGTGAAGGTGAGCCCCAGGACCTGCTCCGGGGCGACCTGGCCGGTGCCGACCAGCCACACCACGCGCGCCGCCATGACCGTGGTCTTCCCCGAACCGGCTCCGGCCACGATCACCTGCGGGGCGGGCGGCGCGACGATGCAGGCCGTCTGCTCCGGGGTGAAGGGGATCCCGAGGAGCTCCTTGAGCTGATCGGGATCGGTGAGGTGGGCGGGCACGTCAGAGAGGCTAGCGGCGGCCACCGACAGCCGGTGCCGAATGGCCTAGCGGAGATGACGGATGCGCTGGTCAGCCCCTGTGGTGCGGATCATCACACCGGCCGCGCCACGCCGCCCCGCCTATTCCACGACGTGCCGCCCCTCGGGTCGTGCGCTGCACGACGCGCGGAAGGCGCAGTGCGTGCAGTGCTGGCCGGCGGTCGGGGTGAAGCGCTCGTCGAGGACCTTGCCGGCGGCCGTGGCCAGCAGGTCGCCGATCCACTCGCCCTCCGCCCCCTCGGGCGCGTCCTGCGCCTGCACCTTGGGCAGGGTCTCGCCGCCGTCCCGCCGGGCCGCACCCTGGCGCAGCTGGACGAGTTCGGCGCCGCCGCTTTCGGGTCGTACGCCGTCGAAGGCCTCGTCGACGGCGCCCTCGCGCACCGCCAGCTGGTAGACGGCGAGCTGCGGGTGGTGGGCCACCTCGGCGGCGGTGGGCGCCTGCTTGCCGGTCTTGAAGTCGACGACGTAGGCGCGGCCGTCGCCGTCGCTCTCGACGCGGTCCATCTGGCCGCGGATGCGTACCTCGTACTCGCCGGCCCCCAGGGTCACGTCGAAGTCGTGCTCGCTGGCCACCGGCGTGCGCCCGGCGCGGTCCATGACGTGCCACTTCAGGAAGCGTTCGAGCGCCACGCGCGCGTTGGCCTTCTCCTGCGCGGACTTCCACGGCGCGTCGAAGGCGAGCGCGTTCCACACGGAGTCGAGGCGTTCCATGAGGACGGCGAGGTCGGCCGGGGTGCGCCCCGACGCCACCTCGTCGGCGAGGACGTGCACCACGTTGCCGAAGCCCTGGGCCGCCGTCGCCGGCGTGTCGGCCTTCACCTCGCGGCCCAGGAACCACTGCAGGGCGCACGTGTTGGCCAGCTGGTCCAGGGCGCTGCCGGAGAGCGTGACGGGCTGGTCGCGGTCGCGCAGCGGCACCTTGCTCTCGGTCGGGTCCCACATGCCCCACCACCGGTAGGGGTGGGCGGACGGCACCAGGGGGCGGCCGTCGTCGTCGGCGAGTGCGGCCAGCCGGGCCAGACGGTGCGCCGCGGCCTCCCTGAGGGGCTCGGAGACGCGGGGGTCGACGGTGGTGGCCCGCAGTTCGGCGACGAGGGCGGCCACGGCGAGGGGGCGGCGCGGACGGCCGGTGACGTCGACGGGTTCGACGCCGAGTTCGGTGAGAAAGCGGGAGGGCTGGTCGCCGTCGTCGGCCGGAGCCTTCACCGCGGTCACCACGAGGCGTTCACGCGCGCGCGTGGCAGCCACGTAGAACAGGCGCCGCTCCTCCGCGAGCAGCGCTCCGGGGGTCAGCGGTTCGGCGAGGCCGTCGCGGCCGATCCGGTCGGCCTCCAGCAGGGAGCCACGGCGTCGCAGGTCCGGCCAGAGCCCCTCCTGGACGCCGGCGACGACGACCAGCCGCCACTCCAGCCCTTTCGAACGGTGCGCGGTCATCAGGCGCACGGCGTCGGGGCGTACGGCACGCCGCGTGAGGGTGTCGGCCGCGATGTCCTCGGCGTCGATCTCCTCCAGGAAGTTCAGGGCACCCCGGCCACCGGTGCGTTCCTCCGCGCGGGCGGCCGTCGCGAACAGCGCGCACACGGCGTCGAGGTCGCGGTCCGCGTTGCGTCCGGCGGCGCCGCCGCGGCGGGCGGAGCGTTCCAGGCGGGCCGGCCACGGGGTGCCGTTCCACAGGTCCCACAGCGCCTCCTCGGCGCTTCCGCCGTCCGCCAGGCGCGCGCGGGCCTTGCGGAGCAACGCGCCGAGACGCTGGGCTCCGCGCGCGTAGGCCGGGTCGTGCACCGCCAGCCGCTCCGGCTCGGCGAGCGCACGTGCGAGCAGTTCGTCCGAGGGCGGCGGCAACGCGTTGCCCGCGGCCCGCTCCTCGTCGCGCAGGGCGCGGCCCAGGCGGCGCAGGTCGGCCGCGTCCATGGCGGCGAGGGGCGAGGTGAGGAGGGTGAGGGCGGTCTCGGTGGAGAGCCAGCAGGGGGCCGGGGCGGTGCCGTCGGGCGGGGCTTCGGCGTAGTGCGGCCCGTCTCCGGGCGCGTCGTCGGCGTCGTCCGGCGCGTCGTCCGGCGCGTCGTCGGCGTCGGCGTCGGCGTCGGCGTCGGCGTCGGCGTCGGCGTCGGCGTCGGCCAGCGTGTCCCCGGCGTCTTCCGTGCCCTCCACGTCGTCCGGCGTTTGTGGGGCGTCACCGGCACCGCCCGGAGCGCCGACGACACCCTCCACCCGCTCGGCACCCGCCCCCGGCATGTCACCGGCACTCTCCGGGTCCACTGCCCCCGCCCGGTCACCGCCGGCGTCCCCAGGTCGGCGCTCACCCGTCCCCGCCTCGGCCTCCGCCACCGCGCGCAGTGCCGTCAGCAGGGGCGCCACCGCGGGCTCGTGGCGCAGCGGCACGTCGTCGCCGTCGATGTCCAGGGGGACGCCGGCCGCGGTCAGGGCGCGGCGCATCGTCGGGATGGTGCGGGAGCCGGCGCGCACCAGGACGGCCATGTCGCTCCACCGGACGCCGTCCTCGAGGTGGGCCCGCCGCAGGATGTCGGCGATGTTGTCCAGCTCGGTGCCGGAGGTCGGGTACGTGTACACCTCGACGCGCCCCCCGTCCCGCACCGGGGTCAGCTCCCGGTGGGCCCGCACCTTGGCGGCGGGGAGGCGGGTCAGGGGCATGCGCTGGTTCACCAGGCGGGTGGCGGCCAGCAGGGCGGCCCCGGAGCGGCGTGAGGTCCGCAGCACCTCGACCGGCGCCGGCCGGCCGTCCGCGCGCGGGAAGGCGGCCGGGAAGTCCAGGATGCCGTTCACGTCCGCGCCCCGGAAGGCGTAGATCGACTGGTCGGGGTCGCCGAATGCGACGAGGGTGCGCCCGCCGCCCGCCAGGGCGTGCAGCAGCCGTACCTGGGACGGGTCGGTGTCCTGGTACTCGTCGACGTAGACCGCGTCGTACTGGGCCGCCAGGCGCGCGGCGACCTCGGGGCGGCGGGCGAGGAGCACCGCGCGGTGCACCAGTTCCGCGTAGTCGAGCACGCCCTGGAGGTCGAGCACGTCCAGGTACTCGGCGAGGAAGACGGCGGCGGCGCGCCAGTCGGGGCGGCCGATGCGCCGGGCGAAGTCTCCGAGCGCTTCCGGGCCGAGACCGAGTTCCCGGCTGCGGGCGAGCACCGCGCGGACCTCGTCGGCGAAGCCGCGGGTGGTGAGGCAGGCGCGCAGTTCGTCGGGCCAGCGCACATGGGCGAGGCCGAGCCGCTCCAGGTCGACCTGACCAGCGAGCAGCTCGCGCACCGTGACGTCCTGCTCCGGTCCGGACAGGAGGCGCGGGGGCTCCACGAAGAGGTCGGTGTCCTGGTGTGAGCGGACCAGGGCGTAACCGAAGGAGTGAAAGGTGGTCGCCCTCGGGGCGCGGGCGGCGCCCATGCGCAGGGCCATGCGGTCGCGCAGTTCGACGGCCGCCTTGCGGCTGAAGGTCAGGACCAGGATGCGCTCGGGGTCGCCGCCCCTGGCGATCCGCTCCGCCACCGACTCCACGAGGGTGGTCGTCTTGCCGGTCCCCGGGCCCGCGAGGACGAGCAGCGGCCCGGAGCGGTGGTCAACCACGGCGCGCTGTGCGGCGTCCAGACGAGGGGGGTCCACGCGCGCCGGCGGGGTACGCACCAGTCGGTAAGCACCGCGGCTCCCCCTGCGCGCCTGGGGGTGCGCGGGGTGTCCGGTGGAGGAAGAGGTGCTCACGTGGTTCGCCGGTCCTGGTGGGTGTGCTGGTGGGCCGTCCGCGTCGCGCGCACGGCGGTGAGCGCGGGATGAGGGGGACGCGCGCGGCCGACGCTACGCCGACGCACAAGGCTGAAGCAGAGCTTCCTCTTCTTCCCTCCCCTCCCTCGGGTGCCTCGGGTCCCTCGGGTCACGTGCGAAGCGCGTGCCCCTCGCCCCTCGAACGTACGTCATGCCACAGACATGGCCGGTCCGTCCCGCTTCCCTCATCCGGATCACGGGCCACACACCGGCCGGCCGCATGGCGGAAGCTGTCAGGTGTGACCCTGCGCACGTCCGCCGCCGTCCCACCGCGCCCGCTTGAGGTCGAGGCGCGGCAGGTGGCCCTCCGCGGCCCTGCTGGCCTCCTTGAGGGGCGTGCCCTCGTCCCGGTAGCGGTCGAGTGCCTCCAGTTCGTGCCCGGCGAGCAGGGCGCCGTCCGCGCGGACGACCCGCCACCAGGGGACGCCTCCCCCGTAGAGGGACATCACGCGGCCCACCTGACGGGGTCCCCCCTCCTCCAGGTACTCGGCCACGTCCCCGTACGTCATGACGCGGCCCGGCGGGATCAGCTCGGTCACGTCGAGGACTCGCTCGGCGTACTCGGGCAGCGCGTCCGCGTGCTCCGCGCGGGCGTCCTCCGGAAGGCTCTGCTCGCTCATCCGCCCCATCCTGCCGCACGCCCGCGACGACGCGACGCGCTCCCGGCGGTGCGGATCCCTCGCCCGGACGCGGCGCTTCGGGCAGACTGTGCCGCCCGCACGGGCACCCTGATGCCTGCCGAGACCGACGCGGCATGCCACCATCGTGCGGGCGGTGACCAGTGATACGAGAGCAAGAAGAGGCGATGAAGCAGCAGGGTGTGCACCCCGAGGACGCCGAGGGCACCTCTGACGCTTCGTCGCGCCCGGACACCGCGGAAGACGGCGGCGAGAAGACCGGCCGGCGGCCGGCGGCGGGCCGGTCGGCCACGGCCGCCGATCCCGACGACGTGGCCCACATCGACGAGGTGGAGGGCGACGAACCGCTCCTCCCCGCGCGCGTGCACCGTCCGTCCGACCTGATGCGGTTGCTGGTGGGAGTGCTCGCCGTCGCCGTGCTCCTCGCCGTGGCGGCCTTCGCGCACGGCACCACCTCAGGGCTCGAACAGGACATCAACAAGGGCACCGGACAGGCCCCTGACCTGCTGATCAAGATCGCCGGACTGGCGTCCAGCATCGCGATCCTCCTGGTGCCGGTCGCCTTCGCGATCGAGCGGCTGATCAAACGGGACGGGCTGCGGATCGCCGACGGCGTGCTGGCGGCGGTCCTCGCCCACGGGGTGACCCTGGCCACGGACCTGTGGGTCGCCAAGGCGGCCCCGGGATCCATCCAGGAGGCCCTCACCCAGCCGTCCCCGGGCGACATCCACGCGCTGACCGACCCGGTGCACGGCTACCTGGCCCCGGTCATCGCGTACATGACCGCGGTCGGCATGTCCCGCAGACCCCGCTGGCGCGCGGTGCTGTGGATCGTGCTGCTCCTCGACGCGTTCTCCATGCTGGTCACCGGCTACACCACGCCGTTCTCGATCATCCTCACCGTCCTCATCGGCTGGACCGTGGCCTACGGCACGCTGTACGCGGTCGGCTCCCCCAACGTCCGGCCGACCGGCCGGACGCTGATGGCCGGCCTGCGGCACGTGGGATTCCGCCCGGTCACCGCGGCCCGTGAGGAGGCGCCGGCGGACACCGCCGAGACCGGCGACCGCGGCCGCCGCTACTTCGTCACCCTGGAGGACGGGCATCCGCTCGACGTGACGGTGGTGGACCGGGAGCAGCAGGCGCAGGGCTTCTTCTACCGCGCCTGGCGCAATCTGACGCTGCGCGGCTTCGCCACCCGCAGCAGTCTTCCCTCCCTGCGGCAGGCCCTGGAGCAGGAGGCGCTGCTCGCCTACGCGGCGATCGGCGCCGGCGCCAACGCCCCCAAGCTGATCGCGACCTCCGAGCTGGGTCCCGACGCGGTCATGCTCGTCTACGAGCACACCGGCGGACGCACTCTCGACTCGCTGCCGGACGAGGAGATCACCGACGAGCTGCTGCGCGGCACGTGGGAGCAGGTCCAGGCCCTGCAGTCCCGTCGCATCGCGCATCGCAGGCTGGTGGGCGACGCGATCCTGGTGGATCGTTCCGGCGCGGTGATCCTCACCGACCTGCGCATCGGCGAGATCGCCGCCGGAGACCTGCTGCTGCGCATGGACATCTCCCAGCTCCTGGTGACGCTGGGCCTGCGGGTGGGTGCCGAGCGCGCGGTCGCCTCGGCGGTGGACGTGCTCGGTCCCGACGCCGTGGCGGACTGCCTGCCGATGCTCCAGCCCATCGCGCTCAGCCGCTCCACGCGCGCGACGCTGCGCAAGCTCGCCCGGGAGCGGGCCCAGCGCGAACGCGAGGCGGTCCTGGAGTCGTCCCGGCAGGCGAAACTGGCCCGCGCCGAGGCGTCCGCCGCCGGAGACGCGAGCGACACGCCCGAGCGGCACGCCGAGCCGGCCAGGACCGAGGAGACGGGCAAGGGCGAGAAGAAGGACAAGGCCGACAAGAAGGCCGTACGCGCGGAGCAGCGGGCCGAGAAGCGGGCCGCCGAGGAGGCGCTGGAGGAGGCTCGCGAGGAGGACCTGCTCACCCTGATCCGGCACGCGGTGCTGCGCATCAGGCCGCAGGCCCCCGTCGAGCCCGCCCGGCTGGAGCGGGTGCGGCCGCGCACCCTGATCAGTTTCATCGCCGGAGCGATCGGCGCCTACTTCCTGCTCACGCAGCTCACCCACATCGAGTTCGGCCCGCTGATCTCGAACGCCGAGTGGGGCTGGGTGGCCGCGGCCGTGCTGTTCTCGGCGGCGAGTTACGTCGCGGCGGCCATGTCCCTGCTGGGCTTCGTCCCCGAGCGCGTGCCGTTCCTGCGGACCGTGGCCGCGCAGGTCGCCGGTTCGTTCGTGAAGATCGTCGCCCCGGCGGCGGTCGGCGGCGTGGCGCTGAACACCCGCTTCCTCCAGCGCGCGGGCGTGCGCCCCGGGCTCGCGGTGGCGAGCGTCGGCGCCTCCCAGCTGTTCGGACTCGGCTGCCACATCCTGATGCTGCTGGCCTTCGGCTATCTCACCGGCACCGAGAAGACGCCGTCGCTCTCGCCCTCCCGGACGGTCATCGCGGGTCTGCTGACCGTGGCGGTGCTCGTGCTCGTGGTGACCTCGGTGCCGTTCCTGCGCAAATTCGTCGTCACGCGCGTGCGCTCGCTCTTCGCCGGCGTCGTGCCGCGCATGCTGGACGTGCTCCAGCGGCCGCAGAAGCTGATCACCGGCATCGGCGGCATGCTGCTCCTCACCGCCTGCTTCGTGATGTGCCTGGACGCCTCGATCCGCGCCTTCGGCGACGAGTCGACGTCGATCAGCCTGGCGAGCGTCGCGGTCGTCTTCCTCGCGGGCAACGCCCTGGGGTCAGCCGCGCCGACACCGGGTGGCGTGGGCGCCGTCGAGGCGACGCTGACGGTCGGTCTGATCGCCGTCGGCCTGCCCAAGGAGGTCGCCGCGCCCGCGGTGCTGCTCTACCGGCTGCTCACCCTGTGGCTGCCGGTGCTGCCCGGCTGGCTGGTCTTCAACCACCTGACGCGGAAAGAGGCCCTGTAGCCCGGCCGCCGCAGGCGCGCGGCCGGGCCGGCGGACCGGCCCGCCCGTCCCCCGTACGGCCGCTGCCCCGAGCGCACCGTCTGGCGCGACCGCACGATGGACGCATGCCGAATCCCGCCCGGCTGCGTGCCGCCGCCCTGACCGCGTCCGCCGTCACGCTGTCCGCCCTCCTGGCAGGGTGCGGCGGCGGTACGCAGGACAGCGACGAGAACCTTCCGGAACAGAAGCTCAGCTGGAAGGACTGCCCGGCACCGTCCGAGGCGGAGGGAGGCGGCGCCGCCCCCTCCCCGCTGCCGGACGGCCAGGAGTGGCAGTGCGCCACGATGAAGGCGCCCCTCGACTACGACGACCCCGAGGGCGACACCATCGACCTCGCGCTGATCCGGGCCGAGTCGAGCGGCGCGGCCGACGAACGGATCGGCTCGCTGATCTTCAACTTCGGAGGCCCCGGCGGCTCGGGCGTGACCACGCTGCCCGCCTTCGGCCAGGACTACGCGAAGCTGAACACCCGCTACGACCTGGTCAGCTTCGACCCGCGCGGCGTCGGCCGCAGCGCCCCCGTGGAGTGCCTGGACAACAAGCAGCTGGACGCCTACTTCCAGCAGGACGCGACCCCCGACGACGCCGCCGAACGCACCGAACTGGTCGACAACACGGAGAAGTTCAACGCGGCGTGCGAGAAGAACTCCAAGAAGGTGCTGCCGCACGTGCCCACCACCGACGCGGCCCGCGACATGGACCTGATGCGCCAGGTCCTCGGCGACGACAAGCTGTACTACTTCGGCATCTCCTACGGCACCGAACTCGGCGGCGTCTACGCCCACCTGTTCCCCAAGAAGGTGGGCCGGGCCGTCTTCGACGCGGTCGTCGACCCCACGCAGACCGCGGAGCAGGGCTCGCTGGGCCAGGCCGAGGGCTTCCAGCTCGCGCTCGACAACTTCGCCGAGGACTGCGTGTCCAAGGTCGAGGACTGTCCGGTCGGGGACACCGCGGACGACGTCAAGTCCCGCATCGCCCGGCTGCTGAAGGACCTGGACCGCAAACCGATTCCCGGCATCTTCCCCCGGCAGCTGACCGAGACCGCGGCGACCGGCGGCATCGCGCAGGCGCTGTACTCGAAGGACTTCTGGGAGTACCTCACCGAGGGTCTGGAGCAGGCGTACGACGGTGACGGCCGGGTCCTCATGGCACTGTCGGACTCGCTGAACGGCCGCAACGAGAACGGGACGTACAGCAACATCACCGCGGCCAACGTCGCGATCAACTGCGCCGACGACAAACCCCGGTACGACACCGCCTACGTGGAGGGCAAGCTGCCGCAGTTCCGGAAGGCGTCGCCGCTGTTCGGCGACTTCCTGGCCTGGTCGATGCTCAGCTGCACCGACTGGGCGGTGGCCGGCGCCGCCGACCACCCGGACGTCAGCGCTCCCGGCGCCCCGCCCGTCCTCGTGATCGGCAACACCGGCGATCCGGCGACGCCCTACGAGGGGGCCGGGCGGATGGCCGAGGCGCTGGGCAAGGGCGTCGGTGTGGAACTGACCTACAAGGGCCAGGGTCACGGCGCCTACGACAGCAAGGACAAGTGCGTCCGCGACGCGGTCGACGGCTACCTCCTGGACGGCCGAGTACCGGCGGCCGGCACGGTCTGCCCCTGACCGCCTCGCCCCGCGGGATCGACGCAAGAGCAGACGAAACAGCAGGTCAAAGCGTTATCCACAGGCTTCATCGGGCGCTGCGCGGTCCGCCTACCATGGCATGAACGCCATCCGCCGCACGGCGCGGACGGCTTTGCCCGGGGGGAGAGGACATGGCGCGTCTCGTTCGGTGGACGGCCCTCACGGCCGCCGCCGCACTGCTGACGGCGGGCTGCAGCGGCTCGTCCGACGGGGACGGGGACGACGGGGGCCGGAGCAGCGCGGGGCCCTCGGCGGCTGCACCGTCGGGGGTGCCCGACGCACTGGCCTCGCAGTCCCTGGACTGGGGCCGCTGCGAGGACACGGCCGACTCCCCCGCGCCGGGCGGCGACTGGCGGTGCGCCTCGCTCAAGGCACCGCTGGACTGGTCCGAGCCCGGCGGGGAGACCATCGACCTCGCGCTGATCAGGTCGAAGGCCAAGGGAGAGAAGCGCGTCGGCTCCCTGCTGTTCAACTTCGGCGGCCCGGGCGCCTCGGGCGTCTCCACGATGCCGGCCTACGCCGAGAGCGTCGGCTCGCTGCACGAGCGGTACGACCTGGTGAGCTGGGACCCGCGCGGGGTGGCCGCCAGCGAGGGGGTCCGCTGCCGCGCCGACGAGGCGATCGACGCCGCCGAGACGGTGGACTCCACCCCCGACACCCCGGCCGAGGAGGAGGCGTACCTCGAGGACGCGGCCGACTTCGGCAAGGGCTGCCAGAAGGCGGCCGGCAAGCTGATGGCGCACGTCTCGACCAGGGACACGGCTCGGGACATGGACCTCATGCGACACGTGCTGGGTGACGAGAAGATGCACTACTTCGGCATCTCCTACGGCACCGAACTCGGCGGCGTCTACGCCCACCTGTTTCCCGGGCGGGTGGGCCGCGTGGTCCTCGACGCCGTCGTCGCCCCGGACGCCGACACCATGGGCCACGCCGAGAACCAGGCCAGAGGTTTCCAACGGGCTCTGGACGATTATCTGAAGTCGACCGGCCAGGAGCCGGGTGCGGGGTCCCGGAAGATCTCCGCGCTCCTGGAGCGGCTGGACGCGGAACCGCTGCCGACGTCCTCGTCGGGACGGAAGCTGACGCAGACGCTCGCCCTCACCGGCATCGTGCTCCCCCTTTACAGCAAGACCGGTTGGCCGTCGCTCACCAGTGCTCTGGCGGCCGCCGAGGAGGGCGACGGCTCGGAGCTGCTCGCCCTCGCCGACGGTTACAACGAGCGGGACGAGTCGGGGCGCTACGGCACGACGACCCACTCCCAGCGGGTCATATCGTGCCTGGACGACAGGCAGCGGCCGACCGTCGAGGAGACGAAGGCGCGACTGCCGAGGTTCGAGAAGGTCTCGCCCGTCTTCGGAGCCTTCCTCGGCTGGGACACGGCCGGCTGGTGCCACGACTGGCCGGTGCCCGGGCAGCACGAGACCCCCGAGGTGGGCGCGTCCGGCGCGGCGCCGATCCTGGTGGTCGGCAACACCGGCGACCCGGCGACGCCCTACGAGGGTGCGCGCCGGATGGCGGACGAGCTGGGCGCGGACGTCGGGGTGATGCTCACCTGGAAGGGCGAGGGCCACGGGGCCTACGGGAGCGGGAGCGACTGTGTGGACTCCGCGGTGGACGCCTACCTGCTGAAGGGGACGGTGCCCGAGGACGGCAGGGTCTGCTCATGACGACGGCGGGGGTTCCGGGCACCCGTGGTGCGCGAAACCCCCGCCGCCGCGAGGACGAGCCTCGGTCAGTAGACCGGCTTCGCCGGCTCGATCTGGTTCACCCAGCCGATCACGCCGCCGCCGACGTGCACGGCGTCCGAGAAGCCGGCGGACTTCAGGACCGCCAGGACTTCCGCACTGCGGACACCCGTCTTGCAGTTCAAGACGATCTTCTTGTCCTGCGGCAGGCTCTCCAGGGCGGAGCCCATGAGGAACTCGTTCTTCGGGATCAGCCTGGCGCCGGGGATGGAGACGATCTCGAACTCGTTCGGCTCGCGGACGTCGATGAGTTCGATGTTCTCGCCGTCGTCCATCCACTCCTTGAGCTGCTTCGGAGTGATCGTGGAGTCGGCGGCCGCCGCCTGGGCCTCCTCGGACACGACACCGCAGAAGGCCTCGTAGTCGATGAGTTCGGTGACGGTCGGGTTCTCGCCGCAGACCGCGCAGTCGGGGTCCTTGCGGACCTTGACCTGGCGGTACTGCATCTCCAGGGCGTCGTAGATCATCAGGCGGCCGACCAGCGGCTCGCCGATGCCCGCGAGGAGCTTGATGGCCTCGTTGGTCTGGATGGAGCCGATGGACGCGCACAGCACGCCCAGGACGCCGCCCTCGGCGCAGGAGGGGACCATGCCGGGGGGCGGGGGCTCCGGGTAGAGGCAGCGGTAGCAGGGACCGTGCTCGGACCAGAAGACGGACGCCTGGCCGTCGAAGCGGTAGATCGAGCCCCATACATAGGGCTTGTTCAGCAGCACGCAGGCGTCGTTGACCAGGTAGCGGGTCGCGAAGTTGTCCGTACCGTCGACGATCAGGTCGTACTCGCGGAAGATGTCCATCACGTTGTCGGCCTCGAGCCGCTCCTCGTGAAGGACCACGTCCACGTAGGGGTTGATGCCCTTGATGGTGTCGCGGGCGGACTCGGCCTTCGAGCGGCCGATGTCGGCCTGGCTGTGGATGACCTGCCGCTGCAGGTTGGACTCGTCGACCTCGTCGAACTCGACGATGCCCAGCGTTCCGACACCGGCTGCCGCCAGGTACATCAGGGTCGGCGAGCCGAGGCCGCCCGCGCCCACGGCGAGCACCTTGGCGTTCTTCAGCCGCTTCTGCCCGTCCATCCCCACGTCGGGGATGATCAGGTGGCGGGAGTACCTGCGGACCTCGTCTACGGTGAGCTCGGCGGCCGGCTCGACCAGGGGTGGCAGCGACACGGGGACTCCGTTGGTCGGTCAGTGATTACGGTTGCTCTGCCAGTAACACTGCCACGGCCTTTTTCATTCCGAGACACCCGTCCCGACCCGCGAGACGATTTCGTCCCAGTAGCCGGGCATCGTCTCCCAGGGGTCGACGCGGCCGCCCTGGGTGGTGCGGTCGGTGATGTAGATCGTCGCGGCACCCTGCCAACGGGCGATGCGCAGCGCCTCCTCCAGATGCCCGCGCGGCACCCCGTGGACGAAGTGGCAGAAGCGCTCGGGCGGGTAGTCGGCGCTCCACTCGGACGCCTGGGACCAGCGGTAGTCGGCCCAGCTGCCGGAGAAGGTGACGAGTTGGTCGGCGTTCTCGGCGTAGCCGGGGTAGGGGTGGGTGCCGTGGCCGAGGACGATGTGGGCATCGTCACGGATCACGCGGAGCGTGCCGACGGTGCGGCGGATCTCGGGGAGGGCGGCGCGTTCGGAGGGGCAGTGGTCGAGGAGGAAGCCGTCGACCTGGTACCAGTCGATGTACCGGTGGGCCTCGGCGACCTGTTCGGCGAGGCTCCGCGCGCCGTACGCGGCGTCGAGGTGGCCGAGGACGCGGACACCCGCGTTGCGCAGACGGCCGGCCGCCTCCAGGCAGCGCGGGTCGGGGTGCGCGCCGGGGCCGTCGGAGATGTTGAGGACGACCCAGTGCAGGGGCGTGCCCGGGCAGGTGAGGCCCGCCCATTCGTCGGGGGCGACGAGGGGGTGGGCCAGCCCGGGGACACCGATGCCGGTGCCTGTCACGGTGCCGGCGACACCGGCCCTCGTGCTGGTCAGATACGACATGCCGCCTCCATCCAGATGTCGGCGAGGGACTCTTCGAGACCGATCCGGGGCCGCCAGCCGAGCCGGTCGCGCGCGGTGCGCACGTCGGCCTGCTGCCAGCTGCCGCAGCCGTCCGGGTACGGATAGGCGACCGGCGCGGCGTGCTCGGTGTCGGAGCGCTCGCCGCGGTGCCCGAGGTCGGGACGGTGGTGGCCGAGGCCGTCGCTGCGGTGGTGGGCCAAGGCGTCGGCGCGGTGGCCGGCGGATTCGGTGCGGGGGTGGCCGATGGTGGGTCGCAGGGCGCCGGGCGGTGCGTCGAGTTCGTGCAGGGCGCCGCCGTAGCCGGCCACGCGGGCGAGGGTGGCGGCGGCGTCGCGCAGGCGGACCGCGCGTCCGGAGCCGATGTTGATGACGCCCTGGGCGGCGGAGAGCGAGGCGGCGTGGACGGCGCGGGCGACGTCGCGGACGTCGATGAAGTCGCGCTGGGCGCCGAGGCCGCCGAGGCGCAGCTCGCCGTCGCCGGACTGCATCGCGCGGCGCATGGCCTCGGCGAGGCGGCCCAGCGGGGAGCCGGCGGGGGTGCCGGGTCCGGCGGGCGAGAAGACGCGGAGGACGACGGCGTCCAGGCCGGAGCCGAGGACGAGTTCGGTCGCGGCGAGCTTGCTGACGCCGTAGGGCCCGCCGGGGCGGGGCACGGCGTCCTCGGCGGTGGAGGAGCCGGGCTGGCTGGGACCGTACTCGGCGCTGCATCCGACCTGCACCAGCCGGGCTCCGCACCCGCTGCGGCGCAGGGCCTCGCAGACGGTGGCGACGGCGACGGTGTTGTGCCGGGTGAGTTCGCGGGCGCCTCCGCGGGTGGCGCCCGCGCAGTTGACGACGACGCCGGGGTGGACGGCGTCCAGGAAGCGGGTGAGGGCGCCGGGGCTGCCCGTGGCGAGGTCGAAGCGGACGTCGGCGTCGTCGCCGCGGCCGAGCGCGGTGAGCTGGACCGCCGGGTCGGCGAGGAGGCGGTCGGCGACGAAGCGTCCGATGTAGCCGTTGGCTCCGATCAGCAGGACTCTCATCGGGCGGCTCCCGGTGCCGAGGCGTCGGGTCGGGAGGTGGTCATCTGCGGGCTCCTTCTGGGGGTGTTGCGGAGGTGTGGTGGGCTCTCCGGGCTTCGCTCATCGCAGTCCCTCCGAGGACGGTGTGCCGGCGTGCGCGGACGCCCTGGTCAGACGGCGGGACGCGTGCACCAGCAGGGTCAGCGCGCCGATGCCGCAGGCGACCGCGGGAACGCCGGCCGGGCCGCAGACGGCGACCAGGGTCTCGACCGGGACGGCCAGGAAGCCGCAGCCGGGGAGGCGGCCGGCGAAGAGCGTGGCCAGGGCGGCGCCCTCGGCGGCGGCCGTGACCGTGAGGACGAGCGTCGCCGCGTGGGCGTGGCCGTGCACGGTCAGCAGCCGGGCGAGCAGCAGCAGCGCGCCCAGGGTGAGTGCCTGGGGGTGGGCCGCGGGCTCGTCCAGGACCGCGCCGGTGATCGTGAGCAGGGCGATCAGGACGCCCGTGTACAGGGCGAACGCGCCGAGCAGCAGGGGGCGTACGGAGGCGGAGAAGTCGGCGAGGCCGCGGCTGGCGGTCAGTCGGCGCCGGGCGCGCACGGCGAAGAGGTGGGCGCAGCCGGCCGCGGGCGCGCAGGACAGCGCGAGCGCCAGGACGGGCGCGGCGGTGACGGGCCACGCTCCGTCGGCGGTGCCGTCCGGCAGGGCGTCGGGTCCGCCGGCGAGGGCGGTACGCAGCAGCCCGTCGCCGAGGAGGGCGTAGCCGATCAGCCAGCAGGTCCAGGTGCCGCTGGTGCGGACCGGGGCGCTCAGCGGCCCCCGGCGCAGTGCCGCGCGCAGCGCCAGCGCCAGGGCGAGCGCGCCCACGGCGGCCGTGATCAGGCGTGGCCGGCCCTCGGTGAGGCGCAGGCCCGCGACGGCGGCGGCGCACAGGACGCCGGGCAGCAGGGCGTACACGACCCAGGTGGCGCCCGCCCCGGGCGGGGACGGTTCGGCCGGTCGTGGCGCCGGCTCAGTGTCGCGCGAGACCCGGGCGTACATCTCCTCCGCGAGGGAGAAGACGTCCCGGTGCCGGAAGCGTGCGGCGGTCCGGTCGGTGACGCCGTGCGCCTCCAGGCCGGCCGCGATCTCCAGCGGGTCCACGGCGCGTTCGCACAGGTCGCGGTGGCGGTGCATCAGGGCCTTCACGGGGTCGACGGCGCCGCGCCGGGTACGGGCGGAAGCCTGCCGGTCCCCCGGTGGGGCGGATGCCTGTCGGCCCCCCGGCGAGGCCCAGGCGCTCGCCTCACGCTCCCCGGCGTCCACCGGACGCCCGACGGCACTCGCCTCACGCTCCCCGGCGTCCACCGGACGCCCGACGGCACTCGCCTCACGTTCCCGGGCGTCCACCGGACGCCCGACGGCACCCGTCTCCCGCTCCCCACGGCCCGGCTCCCGCTCCCCCGCACTCGGCTCCCGCGCCCCCGCGTCGACCGCCGAGGGCCGGTCCGCGAGGGGCCGGCCGGTCAAGGAACGCCGTGAGCGTTCGTCCCAGGCCCCGGGGCTGCGGGGGGTCTCGGGCCGGTCGAGTTCGCCGAGGCCGCTCATCGGGACGCTCCCTCGGTCGCGGAGACGGGGGTGGTGGCCGCGACGGGCGTGTCGGTCGCCCAGCCGGGGCCGCCGCGGACGGCGATCCGGGCCGCGGGGTCGGCCCACCGGCCCGGGACGTGCGCCTCGGCGGGCGCGCCGAACGGGAGGGGTTCGCCCATGTCGTCGAGGACGACCCGTCGGGCCGGCGTGCGCGACAGGATCTCCAGGTAAATGCCGTGAAATGCCGTGATGTTCTGCTCGACGGTGAACAGTTCCAGTGCGCGGGCGCGCGCGGCCGCTCCGAGACGCTCACGGCGCTCGGGGTCGCGCAGCAGGGCGACGCACGCCTCGGCGAGCGCCCGCGGATTGCGCGGGGGCACGACGAGTCCGGTGCCGCCGATGGCCTCCACCACCGCGCCGACGTCCGTGGACACGGTCGCGCGACCGCAGAACATGGCCTCGACCAGCCCCGCCGGGAATCCTTCGACGACGCTGGAGAGCACCACCAGGGCGGCGGAGGCGTACGCGTCGGCGCGCGAGGGGAGTTCGGGTCCGCCGGTCTCCTCGAAGGACACCGGGTTGCGGCCCACGTCGTGCGGCCCGTCGGCCTCGTCGGGGAAGAGCTGGGCGGCCAGGCCCCGGCAGTGGGCGAGGTAGGCGGCACCCTCGGGGCCGGACGGAGTGCCGACGATCCGCAGGCGCGCTCCGGGTTCGGCCCGGCGGATCTCCGCGAACGCGTGCAGCAGCGAGACCAGGTCCTTCGCCGGCTCGATCCGGCCGACCCAGACGAGGGTCCGCGGATCGGCGCACTCCGGCGACTCCCCCGCCTCGGCGAAGGGCGCGGCGTCCATGCCCGGGTGGACCGTGCGGAGCTTGGCACGGTCGGCGCCGCAGCGCTCCTGCCAGCGGCGGGCGTGCGTGTTGCCGGGGGTGATCACCGCGGCACGCCGGTAGGTCTCGGCGGCGAGCCGGCCGTGGAACGCGGCCAGCAGGGACCGTATCGACGGCGGGGCGTCGGGTTCCGTGAGGTAGTGCGCCCGCAGCCGCACCCCGTACTCGGTCACCAGAAGGGGCACGTCGCAGAAGTGGCGGGCGAGCAGCCCGGGGAGGGCGGCGGGGCCGCCGGAGGCCGCGTGGCACAGGTCCACGGCACCGAGGGCGTCGTCCTCGTACCAGTCCAGCGACAGGGGGCGCAGGGCGCGTTCGAGGCGCGCGGCGACGGTGAGCAGCTCGGGGACGCGCGCCTGGCGCGCGGAGCGGTGGGCGCCGGGCGCGCGACAGGCGCGTTCCAGGGCGCGCACGGCGGTGTCCGAGCGGAGCGCGGCGGACAGCCCGCCCTCGTCGCGGGCCAGCTCTGCGAGCCCGTACAGCGCGTTGGCGAAACGGTCCGCCTCTAGGGCCGACGCCTCCTGCGAGGCCCCGGCCGGATCTCCGGGCGCGGCCGTGCACAGGGCCGTCGCGAGCTCGCCGTAGTACTCGGCGAAGCGCCGGCGCGCGCGCCGTCCGAGCACGATCCCGTCGTCCTCGGGCTCCCACGGCGAGGCGGTGCGCACGCGGCTGACCTGCGGCGGCAGCGGCACCCACCCGTCGGTCTCCTGCTGTTCGCAGCGGCTGAGCGCGTAGACGTCGAACTCGTGCCGGGCCAGCCCGCGTACGAGCCGGTCGCACCAGAGCCCGGCCTCACCGCTCACATACGGATAGCCACCCTCCGTAAGCAGTCCGATGCGCACGCGCGCACCCCCGATCTCCCGTCTGGGGAGCCGCCGTTGGCCCGGCGGCTCGCAGCGGGACGAACGTATGCGGACGAGGCGGTGGCGCGATGGACGGTTGTCCGTCGCGCCACCGGAAGGGGTGAACGGTCGTAACTTTCCCGTGCGGGGCGCGTTCCGTCGCGCTAAGAGATCACGGGGTCACCATGTGTGATGCGATCGGCCGGGCGGAGCGGCCCGCTCAACCGTTCGGGAAGGCCCAGGCGTTGGGGCGGCAGTCGATGCCGTCGTGGTCGACGAACTTGGTCTGCTGCTGCATGACCGGGGCGAGTTCGCCGTCCTTGTCGCAGGTGACGTGGTTGAAGCCGAGGCGGTGGCCGACCTCGTGGTTGATCAGCATCTGCCGGTAGGCGAGCATCGCGTCACCGTAGGGCTCCGCGCCCTGCGCCCACCGGTAGGCGTTGATCATCACGCGCTCGGTGGCGGCGGAGTCGCAGGAGACGTTGTCCTCGGTCGTGTCCAGGCCGGACTTGGCGCACCAGTCGGCCGTGGTGCCGGGACTGGCCAGGGTGATCACGAAGTCGGGCTGCCCGGAGTGGATGCGCTCGAAGGTGCGGGCGCCGTCGTGGGCCCAGCTCCGCCGGTCGTTCAGGGTCTTCTGCACGGCCTCGGCGAAGAGGGAGCCGTCGAGGCCGAGCCCCTGCTCGACGTCCACGCGATAGGTGTACTTCTGGCCCTTGCCGGGGGCCTTGGCGATGCCGGGGACCGCGTCGAACTTCCCGGACGCCTTGAGTTCGGGACTGAGCGGGTACCGCTTGCCGAGCTTCTGCTCGTACGTCAGCGGGGCGGCGGCCTCGGGCACGGTGGGCGTCGGCCGTCCGTCCGCGCGGGACGCGGAGTCGTGGGCGTCGCGGGCCTGGCCGGAGGCCGACCGCGAGGCGACGCCGCCGTCCGTGTCCGCCCCGTCGGCGACCTGTCCGGCCACGACCACCGCGAGCACGGTGGTGACGGCGGCCGCCGCGATGCCGGTGAAGGTCCTGCCCTTGCCACCCTTGGCCGGCGCGGGCTCGCCCGTGGGCGGGCCGTCGTCACCGCCGTCGAGGTTCGTGCCGACGGGCGCGCCGGGGCGGCCGCCGTCGCCCGCGCTCCAGTCGGTGACGGAGGCGTACGGGTCGGCGGGCCGCTCGGAGGCGGGCGTACGCCCCGGACGGGCGGCGAAGACGTCGTCGTCCTCGGCGAAGGCGTCGAGGTAGTCCTGGCGCGGGCCGCCCTGGGGCACCTGGCGCGGCCCACCCTGAGGGCCTTGGCGCGGGCCGCCCTGAGGCGCCCGGCGCTGCCGCGGGAACGGCGCGCCCGGCCGGGCGAACCGGTCGGGAGCCGGTGCCCCGCGGTTCAACTCGCCCCAGCCGCCCCCGGGTTCACGCTGCTCGGGGTGACCGCCCCGCACGCGCGGCACGCCCTGCGCGGGCGTGCCGTCGGAGAACCCGGGGACACCGCGCGCGGGAGTGCCGTCGGGAAGCCCGGGGAAACCGTGCGCCGGCGTGCCGTCGGGAATGCGCGGGCCCGCGCATCCGGGCCCACCGCCCGGCAGCGTCGGAAATCCGTGCGCGGGTGTGCCGTCCGGGAACCGCGGATCAAGACCGCGCCGCGGACCGGCGTACCCCTGGGGCCCCTGAGGTCCCTGGGGTGCACTGCGCTGCCCGCCCTCGGCAGGACGGGCCACCCCGCCGGGCATACGGCCGGATCGGCCCTCCCGCGCCGCGGCGTCGGGCTTGGGGGCGGGTCCACGGCGGCTGTGGCGTCCCACGTCGCGCCTCAGCCTCCTGTGCTCTGGTTGGCGGGTTCGTCGTCCACGATCCCGTCGGTGCGCTCGCCGGCCGCGGGCCGCTCGGTGTCCGCGAGAAGCTCGCGGAAGGCCGTGGCCACGGTCTGCGGGTATTCCATCATCGCCACGTGTCCCGCGTCCGGCAGGGTCAGCAGCCGGGAGTCGCGGAAGGCGCGGACCGCCCGCCGGGCCATGCGGTAGCCGACGAGTTGGTCGCGTCCACCGTAGACCAGCAGGGTCGGTGCGAGAACCCGTTCGGCCTGTCGCCACAGACCGTACTGGCCACCCAGCGTGTAGGCGTTCACGATCCCGCGCGCGGAACGCGCCATCGCGTCCCAGAAGTACGGCAGCCGCAGCCGCCGCTCCATCTCCTCGACGGCGTTGCTGAAACCCTCCGGCGAGACCAGCTCCGGATCCCCATAGCAGAGCGCCGTTACACCGCGGACGCGCTGCTCGGCCGTCCACTCCCGGGTGAGCCGCGAGAACAGCGTCACCACCCCCGGCAGGGCGAGGAGCCCCGTGGGTACGGCGCTGCGCTGCACGCGGATCTCGGGCAGCGCGGGCGAGACCAGGGTCAGGGTGCGCACCAGGTCGGGGCGTGCGGCGGCGACCCGGGTGGCGACGGCGCCGCCGAGCGAGTTGCCGAAGAGGTGCACGGGACCGCGCCCGGACGCGTCGAGGTGCCGGACGACCGCGCGCGCGTGGCCGGTGATGGAGTAGTCACCGTCGTCCGGGGGCGGCGAGTCGCCGAAGCCGGGCAGGTCGAGGGCCTCGCTCTCCACCACCCCGTCCAGCAGCGGCATCAGGGCGGACCAGTTCTGGGAGGAGCCGCCGAGGCCGTGGACGTACAGGGCGGGCGGCAGGCCGTCGCGCAGCGGCCGCCTGGAACGCACCGTCAGGGTCGTGCCGGGCAGATGCACGGACCTGAGCCGCTCGCCGTCGGCGACCTTGACGGCCGCGACCTTCGGCAGCACGGTGGCGGGCGGCACGGTGGGCGGCTCGGTCGAAGACATGCCCGCAATGTTACGAGACGATCACGCCCAGCCCCGTGTGTCGGCCATCACAAGCCGTGGCGGACGCGCTCCACGGCCGCTGCCGGACCCGCGCGACGCATGGCGTCCGAAACGGGTGTCTCCTAGGCTCGTGGAGTGGGCACCCGCTTGTGGCCCCCGCGTCCGCGGGGGACGTTCGTACGAAGGGAGCCCATCATGACCGTCGACCCGACCGACCCCGAGACCTTCGACGCCGAGGCACCGGACTCCGAGGAGATCGGTGTGGAGGCGCCCGACGCCGACGCGGCCGAGCAGCAGGCGGACCTCGCGCCGGAGCACGACGACGCGCTCACCGGCGCCGACACCGACCGCGCCAACGAGGCGGACCTGGCCGAGCAGGCCCGGGTCGTCTCGCACGGCGAGGACGACTACCGCTGAGCCTCGACCCGGAGGGAAGCCAATCTCTGCCCGGCCTGGACCCTTTTGAAACCTGTTGTGCGGCTTTCGGCACCGTCCGGTCCGTGAAATTCTGCGCTCGCAGCACACACACCACGGTTACCGAAAAGTACGATGACGACGCGGCGCACACCGCACGAGGACGACTATGGGAGGCGGCGTGACAGCCATCGAGCAGACAGAGGCGGTACGCCCGCGGGGCACACGCCTTCCCCGCCGAGCCCGACGCAATCAGCTGCTGGGCGCCGCACAGGAAGTGTTCGTCGCCCAGGGCTACCACGCGGCCGCGATGGACGACATCGCCGAGCGGGCCGGCGTCAGCAAGCCGGTGCTCTACCAGCACTTCCCGGGCAAGCTCGACCTCTACCTGGCCCTGCTGGACCAGCACTGCGAGGCGCTGATCCAGTCCGTGCGCAGCGCGCTCGCCTCGACCACGGACAACAAGCAGCGCGTGCGGGCGACCATGGACGCCTACTTCGCGTACGTCGAGGACGACGGCGGCGCCTTCCGGCTGGTCTTCGAGTCCGACCTGACCAACGAGCCGGCCGTGCGCGAGCGCGTCGACAAGGTGACCAACGAGTGCGCCGAGGCGATCTGCGACGTCATCGCCGAGGACACCGGACTGTCGCGTGCCGAGTCGATGCTGCTGGCCTCCGGTCTGGGCGGCCTCGCCCAGGTGGTGGCGCGCTCCTGGCTGCACAGCGACCGCAGCGTGCCGCGCGACCAGGCGGTGCAGCTGCTGACCTCGCTGGCCTGGCGGGGCATCGCCGGCTTCCCGCTGCACGGCACCGACCAGCACTGACCGGCACCGCGTGAGGGGCGCGCGGCGGGGCTGTTCCCGCCCGCTGTTCGCTCCTGGCGTTCTCCGACGCACCGTGTACGTCCCCTCACCGGGCTAATGTGTGCTGGGTACGGCGCGGAAGATCGCGCACTTCACTGACCGTCGGAGGGACATAGCCGTGGAGGTCAAGATCGGCGTGCAGCACGCGCCCCGCGAGATCGTTCTGGAGAGCGGTCAGAGTGCCGAGGAAGTCGAGAGCGTGGTGGCCGAGGCACTGGCCGGCAAGTCGCGGCTGCTGAGCCTCGTGGACGAACACGGCCGCAAGGTCCTGGTGCCGGCCGACCGGCTCGCGTACGTCGAGATCGGCGAGCCGTCCCCGCGCAAGGTGGGTTTCGGCGCGCTCTAGCCCGGAAGCGGGACAACGGACGACGTCACGGGAAGGGGCCCGGCGGTGACTGCCACCGCCGGGCCCCTTCCGTATCCGCTCCCCGCCCCCGTTTCCGCCCGGCTCCGCGGCGCCGGGCGGCATCGTCGCGCACACGGGTGGAGCACAGTTCACCCACAGGGGGAGGGTTGCATTCCGCAGGTCAGGGGTATGCAGGCTGTGACCTTTTCGGGCAGGCCGGCGATGTGGGAGGGACCCCGACATGCTCTTGGAAGCGCTCAGCGCCGCCATCCTCGGACTGGCCCTGGCGTGGGCCGCCGTTCATCGTCTGCCGCACCGCCTCCCCGCCCGGGTCCTGGTCCTCCCGACGGGAGTCGCCGGGGCGCTGTTCGGAGCCTTCGTCACCCACACCGCGCTGGGCGCCGGCGGTCTGCTGCTGGTGCTCCTGGGCTCGGCCGCGCTCTCCGCCGCCTCGCTTTCGCTGCTGCTGCGCCCCGCCGGACGGCTGCGCCGCAGCTCGGCGACCGCCTGACCGGACGCCGGGCCGGCGGTCAGGCCGCCAGGCCCAGCGCCGCCATCCGCTTGGTGTGCGCCTCGGTGATCCGGGAGAACATCCGGCCCACCTCGGCCAGGTCGAAGCCGTCCGCGACCCCGCCCACCAGCATGGTCGACAGCGCGTCCCGGTCGGCCACCACCCGCTGGGACTGCGACAGGGCCTCCCCCATCAGCCGCCGCGCCCACAGCGCGAGCCGTCCGCCCACCCGCGGGTCGGCGTCGATCGCCGCGCGGACCTTCTCCACGGCGAAGCCGGCGTGCCCGGTGTCGTCGAGGACGGCGAGCACCAGCTCACGGGTGTCCTTGTCGAGGCGGGCGGCGACCTCGCGGTAGAAGTCACTGGCGATGGAGTCGCCGACGTAGGCCTTGACGAGCCCCTCCAGCCAGTCCGAGGGGGCGGTCTGCTTGTGGAAGGCGTCGTAGGCGGCCACGAACGGCTCCATCGCCCCGGTCGGTTCCTCACCGATCTCCGCGAGGCGGTCGCGCAGCCGCTCGAAGTGGTGGAACTCCGCCGACGCCATCTTCGCCAGCTCCGCCTTGTCCGCCAGCGTGGGCGCCAGCTTGGCGTCCTCCGCCAGCCGCTCGAACGCCGCCAGCTCCCCGTAGGCGAGCGCGCCGAGCAGGTCCACGACGGCGGCGCGGTACTGCGGGTCGGCGGCGGCCGACGCCCAGTCCCGGGAGGCCACCGCGGTGGCTCCGCCGGTCTCGGCTGCTCCGGTGGTTTCGGCGGGGGCGTCTGCGGCGTGGCCAGGCTTGTCAGAGCTCGTCATGCAGCGCACAATAGCCCGCTCTTCGACAGCGGGAAGGCCCTGGTCAGTGAGTGTGACGACGACTACGTGACCAATTCGGCCATCGCATGTGCGGGAATCCGGGGTATGGTGGTAATGCGCCTGCCGAGTATGTGACGTACGGGTACGTGACATCGTCGTCGGGCCGCACGCATGAGGATGCCCGGTCGGTGGCCCGATCGGCTCCGACCCGACAGCCCTCCCTGCCGTACGCCACACTGCGTAGGCAACCCGGAGGGGGACCCTCAGTGGTACGAGCGCTGGAGCGTCGACAGAGGTCCCGTGTCCTACGGCTCACCCGTACGGGCAGCCGACGTCCCCGACACGATCCGGCACGACCCGCGCGCTCGCCTCGCACCACGTACACAGAAGAGGCAGCACCCTGACTACGACGTTCCGATCCCTCGGGATCCTCCCCGAGACCGCCGAAGCCCTCGAAGCCGTCGGCATCGTCAACCCCTTCCCCATCCAGGAGCTGACGCTCCCCGTGGCCCTCTCGGGCACGGACGTGATCGGCCAGGCCAAGACCGGCACCGGCAAGACGCTGGGCTTCGGCCTCCCGCTCCTGGAGCGCGTCACCGTCCCCGCGGACGTCGAGGCCGGCCGTGCCGCGCCCGAGTCCCTGACCGACGCCCCGCAGGCCCTCGTCGTCGTCCCGACGCGCGAGCTGTGCCAGCAGGTCACCAACGACCTCCTGACCGCCGGCAAGGTCCGCAACGTGCGCGTCACCGCGATCTACGGCGGCCGCGCCTACGAGCCGCAGGTCGAGGCCCTGAAGAAGGGCGTCGACGTCATCGTCGGCACCCCGGGCCGCCTGCTGGACCTCGCGGGCCAGAAGAAGCTCAGCCTCAAGCACGTCAAGTGCCTGGTCCTCGACGAGGCCGACGAGATGCTCGACCTGGGCTTCCTGCCCGACGTCGAGAAGATCATCAACATGCTGCCGGCGCGGCGCCAGACCATGCTGTTCTCGGCGACCATGCCGGGCGCGGTCATCGGGCTCGCCCGCCGCTACATGTCGCAGCCCACGCACATCCGCGCCACCTCGCCGGACGACGCGGGCGCGACGGTCGCGAACACGAAGCAGTTCATCTACCGCGCGCACAACATGGACAAGCCCGAGATGGTGGCGCGCATACTGCAGGCCGACGGCCGGGGACTGGCCATGGTCTTCTGCCGCACCAAGCGCACCGCCGCCGACCTGGCCGACCAGCTCAAGCAGCGCGGCTTCGCCTCCGGCGCGGTCCACGGCGACCTCGGCCAGGGCGCCCGCGAGCAGGCCCTGCGCGCCTTCCGCAACGGCAAGGTGGACGTGCTCGTCTGCACCGACGTCGCCGCCCGCGGCATCGACGTCGAGGGCGTGACCCACGTCGTCAACTACCAGTCGCCGGAAGAGGAGAAGACGTACCTGCACCGCATCGGCCGCACCGGCCGCGCGGGCGCCAAGGGTACGGCGATCACGCTGGTCGACTGGGACGACATCCCCCGCTGGCAGCTGATCAACAAGGCCCTGGAGCTGGGCTTCAACGACCCGCCGGAGACGTACTCCACCTCCCCGCACCTGTACACGGACCTCGGCATCCCCGAGGGCACCAAGGGTGTGCTGCCGCGCTCGGAGCGCACCCGCGCCGGGCTCGACGCGGAGGTCCTGGAGGACCTGGGCGAGCCGGGCGGCCGCGGTGGCCGTACCCGCGGCGGCCGTGGCGGCCGGGAGGAATCCCGTCCCGCCGAGCGCGAGCGCGCCGACCGTACGCCGCGTCGCCGCCGCCGGATGCGCGGCGGGACCCCGGTGGACGCGGACACCACCGCGAGCACCGCGCCCGAGACGGTGACCGACGGCGCCGCGGACGAGGCCACCGGCCCCCGCACGCTGCGCCGCCGCCGGCGTACCCGCGGCGGCGAGCCGACGCGCCGTCCGGTGCAGGCCACCGCGGCCGACGCGCCGGGTGAGCAGGCCGCCGAGGCCACCGCCGTCGAGGTCTCCGAGGCCACCGACGTGACGCAGGCCGCCGAGATCGTGGAGACGCCGGCCAAGCCGCGCCGCCGCCGCACCCGCAAGTCGGCCGAGGCACCGGCCGAGGCGGCTCCCGTCGCCGAGGCGACGGCGGTCGTGGAGGCCCCGGTCACCGAGGCGCCCGCGGAGGCCAAGCCGCGCCGCACCCGGAAGACCGCCGCCGCCAAGGCGGAGGCCGCTGCCGACACCGCCGAAGGCACCGAGGCCAAGCCGAAGGCGCGTCGGACCCGCAAGACCGCGGAGCCCGAGGCCCTGACCGCCGAGGCCACCCCGGCCCCGGAGACCACCGAGGCCAAGCCGAAGGCGCGCCGCACGCGGAAGGCCGCCGAGCCCACCGTGACCGCGGAGGCCACCGACACCGCCGCCGGCATCCCGGCGCAGTCGGCTCCGGAGGCGGCCGAGGCCAAGCCGCGCCGCACCCGGAAGACCGCCGCCGCCAAGGCGGAGGCCGCTGCCGACACCGTCGAAGGCACGGAAGCCAAGCCGAAGACCCGCCGCACGCGGAAGGCCGCCGAGCCCACCGTGACCGCCGAGGCCACCCCGGCCCCGGAGACCACCGAGGCCAAGCCCCGGCGCACCCGGAAGACCGCCGCCGCCAAGGCGGAAGCCGCCACCGACACCGCCGAAGGCACAGAGGCCAAGCCGAAGGCGCGTCGCACCCGCAAGACCGCGGAGCCCGAGGCCCTGACCGCTGAGGCCACCGACACCGCCGCCGGCATCCCGGCACAGGCCTCGCAGGAGCCGGAGGCCGCCCCGCGGCGCCGGACCCGCAAGGCCGCGGCCGCCGTCGACGCCCCGGAGGAGGCGAAGCCGAAGGCCCGCCGCACCCGCAAGGCAGCGGCCGCCACGCAGCCCGCGGAGTCCGGCGAGAGCTGATCCGCACCGCGCACCGGACGTCGGCCCGGTCCCGCCACTCAGGCGGGGCCGGGCCGACGGCGTTCCCGCGCGCCACCGCCCGATAGCCTCTGCCCGTGAGCAGGAACGCCGCCTTCAGTCCACCGCCGGACGCCCTCGCGTACCGGTTGTCCACCGCGCGCGGTGAGTTCGCCGTCGTCGACTCACCCGTGGCCGACGGGGTGGCGCGACGCGGGACGGCGCTGATGCTGCCCGGGTTCACCGGGAGCAAGGAGGACTTCACGCTGCTGCACGCCCCGCTGGGAGCGCGTGGCTACCGCACGGTCGCGGTGGACGGGCGGGGGCAGTACGAGTCGGACGGACCCGAGCACGACGAGGCCGGTTACGCGCGGCCCGAGCTGGCCCGGGACGTGCTCGCGCAGGTCGCCGCGCTCGGCACGCGCGTGCATCTCGTCGGGCACTCCCTGGGTGGCCAGATCGCCCGGGCCGCGGTACTCCTGGACCACTCCCCCTTCGTCTCCCTCACGCTGGTCTCCTCGGGGCCCGCGCGGATCTCCGAGTCCCAGCGGCTGCGCGTGAAGCTGCTGCGGGACGCGCTCGACACGATGACGATGGCGGAGGTCTGGCAGGTGATGCAGGCCATGGGACCGCCCGAGGAGGCGGGTGCGCCGGCCCCCGCCCACGGCCGGGAGGAACCGGAGCGGCTGCGCGAACGCTGGCTGGGCACCCGGCCGGCCCAACTGCTCGCGACGGGACGCCAGTTGTGCACCGAACCGGACCGGGTCGCCGAGCTGGCCGCACTGGCGCTGCCGTACCACGTGCTGTCCGGCGCCTACGACGACACCTGGCCCGTACCCCTGCTGGACGAGATGGCCGAGCGCCTCGGCGCGCGCCGGACCGTGATCGAGGGCGCCGAGCACTCGCCTAACACCGACCGGCCGCTGCCGACCGCGCGCGCCCTCGCGGACTTCTGGGACGGCCTCCGCTGAGGCTCCGGCTGCCCGGGTTCTAGTACTGCGCCCGCAGATGCTCCCAGAAGCCGTCCCGCAGGGCCCGTCTCAGGTCGGCCTGGCCGCGCAGTGAGTACTGGAGCAGGCCCTCCGCCTCCACCAGCAGGTCCTGGTCGACCGAGCCGGGGAGGTAGGGGTGGCCGGGGAGGAGTTCCAGCAGGGCGTCGCGGCCGCGGGCCGCCAGCCACTTCGCCGCGATCTGCGCGCCCACGAAGCGGACGTCCTCGCGGGCCGGTCGGGTACCCGCCGCGTCGAAGGCCTGCGCCGCGCGCCGCGAGACGTACGGCTTGAAGAAGTCCAGGTCGAAGGTGCGCTCGCTGTCGACCTCCCAGAGCAGCGGATCGGCCTGGTTGCGGCCCTCGGGGGCCTCGATGCCCCACAGGTGGACGCGGGCCCCGTACCCCTGGGCGGCCTCGACCGCGGAGACCAGGTCCTCGTCGCCGCCGAGCAGCGCCGCGTCGCTGATGGCGCGGTACCGGGCGAGGGACTCCAGGTCGGAGCGGATGAGTGAGTCGACGCCCTTCTGCTGGTTGTTGGCGTTGAGGTTGCCCAGGCGCACCTTGACGTCCGGCAGCTCGGCGATCGACTGCTGCTCGGCGGTGTGGATGCGGCGGCGGGCACCGTCGTACCAGTAGACGCGGAGCAGGCGGCTGTCGGCGAAGATCGTGCGCGCCTTGTCGATGAGCGCCTCGATCAGCCCCTCGGCATCCAGGTCGAAGGCCCGGCGGTCCTCGGTGCCGGTCACCAGCCGCCCCGCGGCCGCGTACAGGTACCCGGCGTCGACGAAGATCGCGTGGGTCGAGGGTGTCTTGGCCACCTCGGCGAGCATGCGCAGCAGCAGCTCGTTGGTGCGATCGATGCGAGCGTTCAGGGACGCGAGGTCGGCGTTCATCGCCTCCATTGTCCCGGCGGTCACGCTGCGAACACAACCGGTCCCGGTCAGTCTTGTAACGGACACCCGCACCGCCGCAACAAACCGCTTACCTGTCAGTAATTAGTCGCTCGAAAAATTTCCTTAGCGTAGGGAATGTTTGCAGTACGCATCCCGTTGACTCCTGTGGAAGCCCGGGCACCGACGACCCAGGAGCCACACCAGTAGTTCTCCTCTGGAGGATGACCAGATCAAGGGAGAGGCCATGCGCTTTGAAGTCATGCGACTCGACGACGTCGACGGGACCCCCGTGGACACGACCGTCGTGGACGCCGCCTCCGTGAACCGTATCGTCCAGCAGGCCGCCGCCATCGGGCAGCGCCTGTGGATCCGCCCCGCCGACCCCTCGGCCTTGTAGCGCGGACCTTTCACACACGCCGGGCCCCCGTACGGAACTCCGTACGGGGGCCTCGTGCGTGTCCGGGGGCGGGCCGTGCCCGCTCAGGCGTTCTGGATCACCTGGGTGACGCCGTTGATGATCTGCTGGACCGCGATCGCGGAGAGCATCATCCCGGCCAGCCGGGTCACCAGGACCACGCCGCCGTCCTTGATGACGCGGATGATCAGCAGCGAGTACCGCATCACCAGCCACAGCACCACGTGGATCGCGAGGATCGCCGCCCAGACCGAGACCTGGCCGGTGACGCCGTCCGCCTTCTGCACGGCGAGGATGACCGACACGATCGCGCCGGGCCCGGCGAGCAGGGGCATGCCCAGCGGCACGAGCGCCACGTTGACGTCCTTGGTCTGCTTCGGCTCGTCCGTCTTGCCGGTGAGCAGGTCGAGGGCGATCAGCAGGAGCAGCAGCCCGCCCGCGATCATCAGCGCGGGCACGGAGACGTGCAGGTAGTCCAGGATCTGGTGGCCGAGCAGGCCGAACACCGTGATCACGCCACCGGCGACGCAGACCGCCTGGAGCGCCATCCGCCGCTGCACCTTGGCGGGGCGCCCGGAGGTCAGCGCGAGGAAGATCGGGGTGATCCCCGGGGGATCCATGATGACGAAAAGGGTCAGGAAGAGGGAGCCGAAGACGGCGAGGTCGAACATGGGTGAGCTACTGGCCTTGCGGGAGAGGGAGGGATGGGCGTGCGGGAGGTGGGTTCAGGCCCCGCCGGCCCCCGGCACGGGGAACGCCCCGAAGGCCCGCCGCGTGATCTCCCCGTACACCTCGGGGTCGGTCGTGTACTGGCCGAGCACGCAGGTCTTCCGGCTGCCGTGGTAGTCGCTGGAGCCGGTCGCCAGCAGGCCCAGTTCGTCCGCGACCCCGCGCAGCCGCGCGCGGGTGCCCGCGTCGTGGTCCATGTGGTCGATCTCGATGCCGTCGAGCCCGGCGGCGGCCAGGTCGGCGATGGCGGACTCCGGCACGGTGCGGCCCCGCTTCACGGCGGCGGGGTGCGCGAAGACGGCGACGCCGCCGGCCCCCTTGATCAGCCGCAGCGCCTCGAAGGGGTCGGTCTCGTGCTTCGGCACGAAGGCCCGGCCGCCGTCGGCCAGCCAGTCCCCGGTGAAGGCGTCGCCCACGGTCGGCACCACGCCGATCTCGACGAGGGCGGAGGCGACGTGCGGCCGTCCGACCGAGCCGTCACCGGCGATCCGGGCGACCTGCTCCCAGGTGACCGGGACACCCAGGTCGTTGAGCCTGGCGACCATCCCCCGGGCCCGCGGCACGCGGTCGTCCCGGACCAGCTCGCGCTCGGCGAGGAAGGCGGGCTCCTCGGGGTCGAAGAGGTAGGCCAGCATGTGCATGCTGACGCCGTCGAGCCGGCAGGACAGCTCGGCCCCGGTCACCAGGGTGAGCCCCTCGGGCAGCGCGGCCAGGGCCTCGGCGTGCCCGCGGGTCGTGTCGTGGTCGGTCAGCGCGACGACGTCGAGTCCGGCCGTGGCGGCCTTGCGCACCAGCTGGGCCGGGGTGTCCGTGCCGTCGGAGGCCGTGGAGTGGGTGTGCAGATCGATGCGCACGACGCTGACTCCAGACGGTGACGGGACGGAACGGGACGTTCGGCCGGGGCGGAAGGGGACGTTCAAAGGATAACCGCTGACGCACCCTCCCCCGTCACACCCGAAAGGGCGCCGCGCCCCCTACACGCACCCCCGCACCGGGGCGCCTACGGCTGGATCAGCCGCGGCGACAGGGCCCCGCACGGGACCAGGTCCACCTCGGCGCCGGCGTCCCGCAGATCGGTCAGCACCAACTCCTCGTACATCAGCAGGCCGGACCGCTCGGGCCACACGACGGCCCAGAGCCACATGCCGAGGGCCTCCCCGGCGAAGACCGCGCGGTCGACGGGACCGCCCGAGACGTGCCACAGGGGGGTGGGGCGGCCGGCCGCGAGGACCTTCGCCTGGGGCGGCTTCTCCACGTTCATGTACGGCCCCGGGTCCGGGGCGTCGAGGCCCGCGTAGTGCGCGCCGAGGCCCACGCCGAGTTCCTCCGCGACCAGGATCAGCTCACCGATGCCGCCGAGCGGGCCGGGTCCTGAGCAGGCGACGGCGGTCGCGCGGCCGCCGCTGCGGTCGTCGCCCGCGCAGGCCACACCGGTGAACAGCCAGCCGACCGGCAGCGGCCAGGGCATCCAGACCGGCACCTGGGTGCGGTGCAGCACGACGCCGAGCGCCTCGACACTGGGCGGGAGCACGGGCTGGAGCGGATGCACGGTGCCGTGCAGGTCGCACTGCCAGGAATCGGCGAAGAGGCCGGGAGCCCTGACCCGGCCACCACACTTCGGGCAACTGGGTTCGCCCCTCATACAGCCCCACGGTCCTACCCTCACCCCCCTACGTCAAGGACGATCACCCATCCGGAGGGAAGGTCTCCGCAAGCCCGCCCCCAGCCGGTCGCCGCCCCTCCGCCGGGCCTTCACCGGCGAACTTAGGTGCATGTTGCATTAATTAGCAGAGCTAACTTACTATGTGTAAACACCAACCATCTCGTGGGCATTGGAGCACTCTGCATGGACCCCTTCGACGCGGGTGCGGGCGGCATCCTGCGACAGCCCAAGGCGGTGTGGGCGACGGCGGGTGCCTCCGTCGTGGCCTTCATGGGCATCGGGCTCGTCGACCCGATCCTGCCGTCCATCGCGAAGGGCCTGGACGCGAGCGCCGGCCAGGTCTCCCTGCTGTTCACCTCGTACTTCCTCATCACCGCGCTCGCGATGCTGGTCACCGGCTTCGTCTCCAGCCGCATCGGCGGACGCAAGACGCTGCTGCTCGGCCTGGCCTTCGTCGTGGTCTTCGCCGGCCTCGCGGGCACCTCCGACACCGTCGGCCAGCTCGTCGGCTACCGGGCGGGCTGGGGCCTCGGCAACGCGCTGTTCGTCTCGACCGCCCTCGCCGTCATCGTCGGCGCGGCGGCCGGGGGCAGCGCGGCGGCGATCCTCCTCTACGAGTCCGCGCTGGGCCTCGGCATGGCCTGCGGACCGCTGCTGGGCGCGCTCCTCGGCGACGCGAGCTGGCGCTACCCGTTCTTCGGCACGGCCTTCCTGATGGCGATCGGCTTCCTGTGCATCACGGTCTTCCTGAAGGAGCAGCCCAGGCCGGCCCGCAAGACGTCGCTCCTCGACCCGATCAGGGCACTGGGCCACGGCGGCCTCGCCTCCGCCGCGGTGTCGGCGTTCTTCTACAACTACACGTTCTTCACCGTGCTGGCCTTCACCCCCTTCGTGCTGAACATGACCCCGTACAAGTCGGGGGCCGTGTTCTTCGCCTGGGGCGTGCTGCTCGCCGTCTTCTCGGTGCTGGTGGCACCGCGCATGCAGAAGCGCTTCGGCTCCCTGAAGGTGCTCGGCGGCTCGCTGGTGCTGCTCGCGGCCGACGTGCTGGTCCTCGGCTACGGCAACCACACCGCCGCGATCGTCTGCACCATCCTGTCCGGCGCCTTCATCGGCGTGAACAACACCGTCTACACCGAGCTGGCCCTCGGGGTGTCGGACGCGCCGCGGCCGGTGGCCAGCGCCGGGTACAACTTCGTGCGCTGGTTCGCGGCGGCCGCCGCGCCCTACTTCGCGCCGAAGATCGAGGAGTGGACGGACATCCACATTCCCTTCGTGGTGGCGGCGGTCACCGCCGTACTGGGCGCCCTCGTGGTCCTCGTACGCCGCCGGGCGCTCACCCACGAGGCGGCGGAGCTGGAGACCGCGCACGCCACCGAGGACGGCGTCACGGTCTTCGCCAACTGATCGGCGCAAACGCGCACTTGGTGAGTTCGGTCACTCCAGGGGGACGGACCTGCGGGACGGATCACGCAGGTCCGTCCCGTGCGTCAGCCAGCGCTCCTGGAGGGCCTGCCCGCCGTGCACGCGCTTCCAGGCCGCCTCGTTCGGCGTCATCGGCAGCAGCGGCAGGAACCGCACGGGGTCCAGCGGGGCGTCCAGCTCCAGGTCCTCGACCAGGCCGCCCGGCTCGGCGACCAGGACCGAGCTGAACGGCGCCCCCGGCCACAGCGCCTCCCCCACGTCCAGCGAGGCACCCGGCGCCACGATCACGCCCTCGACCTGCGGGGAGGCCGCCAGCACCGCGAGCGGCCGCAGCACCTTGCCGGTGTCGGCCCGGCCCGCCCGGACGGAGAGCACCAGCTCGGCGCGGGGCCCCTTGACCGGGTCGGCGAGCGGGGCGGTGGGGTCGGCCATGGGCTGCGCCGACATGCCGAGGGTGGCGTAGCGGACGAGGTCCCCCTCCTGGTCCGCGGCGCGGAACCGCAGCACCTCGATGCGGTCGGTGCCGAGGAAGGTGACCGCCGCGCGCGCGTCCGGTTCGCCCAGCGCGCTGCGCAACCGGGCCTCCACCAGAGGAAGAACATCAGCCATGCGGCGAGCATAGAACTCGTCGGGAACCGGCAAAGCGGCGCCTTGACACCTCGCGTGACTGGTACTCTGGGCCAGCGGTTCGGGGCAGCGCTCAGCGCATCGCGATCAACCCCGACGCTGTGAAGACTCCCCTACGGGGAACCCCTCCAAACAAGGGGTGTGGATCGTCCCTCACGAGGGACCGGCCGGAGGAGGTGGGCGGCATGGACCGAAGTCGACCGTGCAGTACCACCCGCTCTTCCGGCCTCTGACGCAGCTGTTCCGGTTCCCGCCGCTGCCGCTTTCCCGTCCGCGCGCCTTCCCGCGGAAGAGCACTTCGTCTCGTAGTGCCTGATCCGATTCCTCGACGCCCCTCGCGTCGATCCGTGTCAGCAGCTGAACCAGCAGCGAAGCCGGCCACCGCGACGGTGCGGTGCCCCCCGCTTTGTGGACGCGCCGAACACGCGTAGCCAGGACGTCCCCATTCCGGGCGGTTCCACCCGTCACCGGCCCCGTTCGCTGCCCGTAGCGAAGGAGCCTGCCATGTCGATGATCCGTGACCTGCGCGCCGCGGTCCGCCCGTCCCGCGTCTCATTGCGCAAGGACAACGGCGCCTACGACGCCACCCGCGACCCGGGGAACCCCTCCGCCGTCGTCGACTGCGCCGTCTACCGCGACGGCGCCCGCGTCGAGACGGACGCGCCGCTCACCCCGCACACCGCGATGCGCCAGGTGCGCCGCGACGGCGGCTTCGTGTGGATCGGACTGCACGAGCCCACCGAGGACGAGTTCGCCGGTATCGCCCGGGAGTTCGGCCTGCACCCGCTGGCCGTGGAGGACGCCGTCCAGGCCCACCAGCGCCCCAAGCTGGAGCGGTACGACGACTCCCTCTTCACCGTCTTCAAGACCATCCACTACGTCGACCACGACGAGCTGACCGCCAGCAGCGAGGTCGTCGAGACCGGCGAGGTCATGTGCTTCACCGGACGGGACTTCTTCATCACCGTCCGGCACGGCGGCAAGGGCTCGCTGCGGGCGCTGCGGCACCGGCTCCAGGAGGACCCCGAGCTGCTGCTCAAGGGCCCCTCGGCGGTGCTGCACGCCATCGCCGACCATGTCGTGGACGGCTACATCGCGGTCGCCGACGCGGTGCAGGACGACATCGACGAGGTCGAGACGGAGGTGTTCTCGCCGGGCCGCAAGGGCAGCCCGCGGGGCACGGACGCCGGCCGGATCTACCAACTCAAGCGCGAGGTACTGGAGTTCAAGCGGGCGGTGGCGCCGCTGCTGCGCCCCATGCTGCTGCTGAGCGAGCGGCCGATGCGGCTGGTCGACCCGGAGATCCAGAAGTACTTCCGCGACGTCGCCGACCACGTGGCCCGGGTGCAGGAGCAGGTCGTCGGCTTCGACGAGCTGCTGAACTCCATCCTCCAGGCCAACCTCGCCCAGGCGTCCGTCGCCCAGAACGAGGACATGCGCAAGATCACCTCGTGGGCCGCGATCATCGCCGTGCCGACGATGGTGTGCGGGGTGTACGGGATGAACTTCGACTACATGCCAGAGACGCACTGGAAGTTCGGCTATCCGCTGGTGCTGTCGGTCACCGTCGTCATCTGCCTCGGCATCCACCGCACCCTCAAGCGCAACGGCTGGCTCTGACCGGGGCGCGGGGCGGCTGGATAGGCTGACCGCATGACAAGCGAGCTGCTCGGCCAGGCCCTCGTCGAGGAGGCCACGAAGAAGTCCGGCCTCATCTGGGCCAAGGGCCCCGGGGTGCCCGCCCGGGCCCTGTGGCACGTCTGGCACGAGGGCGCCGCCTGCGTCGTCGGCGACGGGCCCGGCGAGCAGCCGCTGCCGGGGCTGGCCGACGGGGCCGCGGCCGAGGTGACGGTGCGCAGCAAGGACAAGGGCGGCCGGCTGGTCACCTGGACCGCCCGGGTGGTGGAGCTGCCCGCCGGCTCCGAGGCGTGGCGGGCCGCCGTCGCCGACCTCAAGGGCAAGCGCCTGAACGCCCCGGACGGCGAGGCGATGACCGACCGATGGGGCCGCGAGTGCCGGGTGCTGCGGCTCGAACCGACCGGGGCCACGGCGCCGCTGCCCGACGGCGCACTGGCCGAGGCCCCGCTGCCGACCCCGGCGACGACCCGCGACGCGGCGCCGGCCGGGCTGCCGCGGCTGCTGCTGAAGCGGCGCCGCCGCCGGTAGGCGCGGGCGGCCGGCTCAGGAGGAGGGGAGCTGCTGGCCGTAGTCCAGGGTGTCGTCCTCGGGGGGCTCCTGGAGCGCGAAGTCCTTGTTCCAGTCCGAGAAGCCGATCGTGCCCGCGCTGCCCGCCCGCACCAGCCGCAGCGGGTACGGCGTGCCCTCCAGGGAGACGTCGAGCGAGCCGCCGGCGCCGTCGTCTCCGGTGATCCGGACGGTCCGCACGCCCGCCTGCTCGTGCCGGCCGTCGGTCTTGACCTCGCCGTGCAGTGTGAGCAGCCCCTGGAGGAGGAGGTCCTTGTCCGTGAAGCCGCTGAACTTCTTGTACACCGGGTCGTCCTGCGGCACCTTCACGTACTTGCCGGCCAGCTTCCCTGCGGCCTTGGCGTCGCCGCCGTCGTGGCTCCAGAAGCCGGCGTCGGCCTTGAGGAAGAGCTGCTCACCGACGCGCAGCAGCCCGAAGGTCGTCCCCTCGGCGGCGACCGAGCCGGTGCCCCCCTCGCCCTTCAGCCGCATGTCGAGGCGGTACGTGCTGCCGCCGGCCGCGACCGTGCCGTGCAGGCGGACCGCCTGGGCGGACCGGGCGACGGCACCGGCCTTGGCCTGGATCTTGTCGGCCGGAAGCTTCCCGAGGCCGTTGGTGCCCGCGTCCGGGTCCTCACCGCCGCAGCCCGTCAGCCCCGCGAGGGTCACCGCGGCCAGGGCGCACACCGCGCCCCGCAGAGCGGCCCTGCGGGTACGGCTCCGGGGAGTCACAGACACAGGCGGAACTGCCTTTCTCACAGGGGCTGGCACGAGGCGGGCGGACGCCGTCGGCGGGCGGACCGCCCGGGCGGCGTACCGCAGCGTACCGGGGCCCCGGAGGTCGAACGGAGCCAGTCCGTCCGGAGCGGCCACCAGGGCGCGGCCGATCGGGACGGGCTAGCCTGAAGCCCGTCCGAGCGGGCAATTCGGAAAAGAGACACCGTACGAATCAGCCGTCACGCACTCCGAGCCACGCACTCTGAGGCACGCCGACGAAAAGGAGCAGCGGCCATGGCAGCGGGCGCCCCCCGGATCTTCGTCTCCCATCTCTCCGGCATCGCCGTGTTCGACCCGGCCGGCGACCAGGTGGGGCGGGTGCGCGACCTGGTCGTCATGCTCCGGGTCGGCCGCAAGCCCCCGCGGGTGCTCGGGCTGGTCGTCGAACTGACCACCCGCCGCCGGATCTTCCTGCCCATGACCCGGGTCACCGGCATCGAGTCCGGCCAGGTCATCACCACCGGCGTGGTCAACGTCCGGCGCTTCGAGCAGCGGCCCACCGAGCGCCTGGTCTTCGGCGAGCTGCTCGACCGGCGGGTCGCGCTCACCGAGACGGGCGAGGAGGTCACCGTCCTGGACCTGTCGGTGCAGCAGCTGCCGGCCCGCCGGGACTGGGAGATCGACAAGGTCTTCGTGCGCAAGGGCAGGAAGGGCGGCGCCTTCCGGCGGGCCAAGGGCGAGACCCTCACCGTCGAGTGGTCCGGCGTCACCGGCTTCTCGGTGGAGGAGCACGGGCAGGGCGCCGAGAACCTCCTCGCCACCTTCGAGCAGCTGCGCCCCGCCGACCTAGCCAACGTCCTGCACCACCTGTCGGCCAAGCGCCGCGCGGAGGTCGCCGCCGCCCTGGACGACGACCGCCTGGCCGACGTGCTGGAGGAGCTGCCCGAGGACGACCAGATCGAGATCCTCGGCAAGCTCAAGGAGGAGCGGGCCGCGGACGTGCTGGAGGCGATGGACCCGGACGACGCGGCCGACCTGCTCGGCGAGCTGCCCGAGGCCGACAAGGAACGGCTGCTGAGCCTGATGCAGCCGGACGACGCGGCCGACATGCGGCGCCTGATGGCGTACGAGGAGCACACGGCCGGCGGTCTGATGACCACCGAACCGATCGTGTTGCGCCCGGACGCCACCGTCGCCGACGCGCTTGCCCGCATCCGCAATCCCGACCTGTCGCCGGCGCACGCCGCCCAGGTGTACGTGTGCCGGCCGCCCGAGGAGACACCGACCGGCAAGTACCTGGGCACCGTCCACTTCCAGCGCCTGCTGCGCGACCCCCCGTACACGCTGGTCGGCTCCATCCTCGACGACGACCTGCGGCCCCTGGACCCGGACGCCGCGCTGCCCGTGGTCGCCGGGTTCTTCGCCGCGTACGACATGGTCGCGGCGCCGGTCGTGGACGACTCCGGGTCGCTGCTCGGCGCGGTCACCGTGGACGACGTACTGGATCACATGCTGCCCGACGACTGGCGGGAGACCGAGTACCACCTCGACGAGCCGGCCGGGGCGGCGAAGGAGGGGAGCGCCGATGGCGCCTGAGCGTGAGACGGCCACCCGGGAGCGGGCCACGTCGGGGGCGACCGCGGCCTCCCGTTCCCGTGCCCGCCTGGACCAGCCACGGCCGCCGCGCCGCCGGATCCTGCCCGAGTGGGACCCGGAGTCCTTCGGACGGCTCTCGGAGCGGGTCGCGCGGTTCCTGGGCACCGGGCGGTTCATCGTCTGGATGACGGTCGTCATCATCCTGTGGGTGGTGTGGAACGTGTCCGCGCCGAGCGGTCTGCGGTTCGACGAGTACCCGTTCATCTTCCTGACGCTGATGCTCTCGCTGCAGGCCTCCTACGCGGCCCCGCTGATCCTGCTCGCGCAGAACCGGCAGGACGACCGCGACCGGGTCAACCTCGAACAGGACCGCAAGCAGAACGAGCGGTCGATCGCCGACACCGAGTACCTGACCCGGGAGATCGCCGCCCTGCGCATCGGCCTCGGCGAGGTCGCGACGCGGGACTGGATCCGCTCCGAGCTGCAGGACGTCCTCAGGGACCTGGAGGAGCGGCAGAACGGCCACCACCCCGACCGCGGGGTATTCCCGGCGGATCGCCCGCCGGGGCGTGACGTACACGACCGCTGACGGGGCTTTCCGTGCCCCGTGCCGGGCGCCGTACCATCGTCACTATGGCTACGGAAGACGCGGTGCGCGAGGCACTGGCGACGGTGAACGACCCCGAGATCAACCGGCCCATCACCGAGCTGGGGATGGTCAAGTCGGTGGAGATCGGCGCGGACGGAGCGGTCGCGGTCGCCGTGTACCTGACGGTCTCCGGCTGCCCCATGCGGGACACCATCACGCAGCGCGTGACGGACGCCGTCTCGGCGGTCGAGGGGGTCACGCGCGTCGACGTCGAGCTGGACGTGATGAGCGACGAGCAGCGCAAGGAGCTGGCGAGCGCCCTGCGCGGCGGCCAGACCGAGCGCGAGGTGCCCTTCGCCAAGCCCGGCAGCCTCACCCGGGTCTACGCGGTCGCCTCCGGCAAGGGCGGCGTCGGCAAGTCGTCGGTCACGGTGAACCTGGCGGCGGCGATGGCCGCGGACGGCCTCAAGGTCGGCGTGGTCGACGCCGACATCTACGGCCACTCCGTGCCGCGCATGCTGGGCGCCGACGGGCGGCCCACCCAGGTCGAGAACATGATCATGCCGCCGTCGGCGAACGGCGTGAAGGTCATCTCGATCGGCATGTTCACCCCGGGCAACGCACCGGTCGTCTGGCGCGGCCCGATGCTCCACCGCGCGCTCCAGCAGTTCCTGGCCGACGTGTACTGGGGCGACCTGGACGTCCTGCTGCTCGACCTGCCGCCCGGCACCGGCGACATCGCGATCTCCGTGGCCCAGCTGGTGCCGAACGCCGAGATCCTGGTCGTGACGACCCCTCAGCAGGCCGCCGCCGAGGTGGCGGAGCGGGCCGGGGCCATCGCCGTGCAGACCCACCAGAAGATCGTCGGCGTGGTCGAGAACATGTCCGGCCTGCCCTGCCCGCACTGCGGCGAGATGGTCGACGTGTTCGGCACGGGCGGCGGCCAGTCGGTCGCCGACGGCCTCACCCGGACGACCGGCGCGGCCGTGCCGGTGCTCGGTGCCATCCCGATCGACGTGCGGCTGCGGGAGGGCGGCGACGCGGGCACGCCCGTCGTGCTGTCCGACCCGGACTCCCCGGCGGGCGAGGCGCTGCGCGCGATCGCGGGCAAGCTGGGCGGCCGTCAGCGCGGCCTGTCGGGCCTGTCCCTGGGGATCACGCCGAGGAACAAGTTCTGACCCGCGGAGCGGGCACGGGGGCGCCGTCCGTCCGGACGGCGCCTCTTCTCGTGCCGGGGGCCGCGGGGCCGGCGGGGGCCTAGGCGTAGGCGCCGATGTCCTTCACCACGGAGAAGGCCAGGCCGTACGCGCTCATGCCCCTGCCGTAGGCGCCGAGGTGCACGCCCTGCTCGGTGGAGCCGGCGAGGACCCAGCCGAACTCGGACTCGCGGTAGTGGAACGGGGTCGGTACGCCGTCCACGGGGAGGGACAGGGTCGTCCAGTCCTCGCCGTCGAGGTCGTCGGCGAGGACCCACGCCGTCTCCGTCTGCTGCTCCAGCCAGTCGTCGCGCAGCGAGTGGTCCATCTGGCCGGGCCAGGTGAAGGACAGCAGCCCCACGCCGGCGAGCCAGGCCGCCGAGGAGACCGAGGTGGCCTCCAGCAGGCCCGTGCCGTCGGCGCTGCGCCGGTCCGGGTTGGCCGCCACGGTCACGACGACCGCGAACTTCTCCTTGGCGTCCTGTTCGTCGCCCGCGACGTGCTCGTTGCGGACCGACGGTTCGTCGCCGTGCCCGATCGAGCCGTGCTCGACGGTGCCGTCGGCCGCCGTACCGAGCTGCATCAGCCTGCGCGGACCCGTGAACGCCTCGTCGAGGCCGTACCACGGGAAGGGCGCACTCAGGTAGCCGTCGACCGTCTGCCGGCCGGACGGGGACTGGGGTCCGCCCTCCGCGGCCGGCGCCTGTGCGACCGCCTGACTCGTCGTCTCCATGTGCCCGGACGCCTCCTCGCGCTCGTCGGGCCGGTACGGCCCGCCCCCCTTCGGGCGCACTCGTCCGGTCCGCACAACAACTCGGGCAGCATAGCCACACCTTCGGCGGCAGCCGGGAAAGCGCCCGGCGCGTGGGCCGCCCGGACGTCGGCCGCGGGCCCTGTACGCCCCGTCCGGAGTATGAGACGCGTCACGTACGACGCGGTCGGGCGCCGCCCGTGCGGGGCGGGCGGCGCGGGGCTCAGGTGGCGTCGGCGTCGAAGGGCGGGCGGTCCTCGGCGGCGGGCGTCTCGGGCTTCTTCGACATGTCGACGCGGCCGCGGCCCGAACCGGAGGACGGCGTGGACGACGTGGAAGCCGAGGAGTCCGTGTCGCGGCCGTGTACCGCGTCGGTGACCTCGGCCATCTCCTTCTTCAGGTCGAAGCCGTTGCGCAGTTCCTTGAGCCCCAGCTCGTCGTTCTCCATCTGCTTGCGGATGAACGTCTTGGGGTTGAGGTCCTCGAACTCGAAGTCCTTGAACTCGGGGCCCAGCTCCTGGCGGATGTCCTGCTTGGCGCTGTCCGAGAACTCCCGGATCTTCCGGATGGTGCGCGTGACGTCCTGGATGACCTTGGGGAGCTTGTCCGGACCGAAGACGAGCACGGCGAGAACAACGAGCGCGACCAGCTCGAGTGGTCCTATGTCATTGAACACCTGAAGCTCCTTGGGATGTCCGGGCCGCCACCACGGTACCCGCCGACCCCGCCCGACCGGTACCGTCCCGTGCGTCCCGAGTGCGTGTGTGCGAGCGCTTTCCGCATTGTTCGCCTTCCGCTCAGCCGCCGTCCGAGGAGCCGAGGACCAGGGAGATCTTCCGTTCCCGGCCGTCGCGCTCCAGGGTGAGTTCGAGGCGGTCGCCGGGGCGGTGGGCGCGGGTCTTGACGATCAGCTCCTCACCGGAGTGCACGCGTTGACCGTCGACGGCGGTGATCACGTCGCCGGGTTCGATGCCGGCCTCGGCGCCCGGACCGCCCTTGGTGACCGCGGACCCGTCGGCGCCGACCCGGGCGCCGTCGCCCGAGTAGTCCATGTCGAGGGTGATGCCGATCACCGGGTGGCTGGCCCGGCCCGTGTTGATCAGCTCCTCGGCGACGCGCTTGCCCTGGTTGATGGGAATGGCGAAGCCGAGCCCTATCGAGCCGGACTGGCCCCCGTCGGACTCGGCGCTGCCGCCCCCGGCGGAGCGGATGGCGGAGTTGATGCCGATGGCCCGGCCCCGGGAGTCCAGCAGGGGGCCGCCGGAGTTGCCCGGGTTGATGGGCGCGTCGGTCTGGAGGGCGTCGACGTAGGACACGTCGCTGGCGTCGCCCTCCTCGCCGCCGGCGGTGATGGGCCGCTCCATGGCGCTGATGATGCCGGAGGTGACCGTGCCCGCCAGGTCGAAGGGGGCGCCGATGGCCACCACGGGGTCGCCGACCCGGACGTTGTCGGAGTTGCCGAGGGGCATCGGGGTGAGGCCGCTGACGCCCTTCACCCGCACCACGGCGAGGTCGTAGCCGCTGTCCCGGCCGACGACCGTGGCCTCGGCGGTGTCGCCGCTGTTGAAGGTCACCGTTATCTCGCCGCCGTCCCCGGCGGGGTCCACGACGTGGTTGTTGGTCAGGATGTGGCCGCGGTCGTCCAGGACGAAGCCGGTGCCGGTGCCCGCGGACTCGCTGCCGCTGACGTGCAGGGTCACCACGCTGGGCAGGGCGCGCCCGGCGAGGGCCGCGACGCTGCCGGGGGCCCGCTTCGCGGACTCGGCGCCGGCCTGGGGCAGCTCGACGGTGCCCACGCCGCCGTTGCGCTCCAGGTGGACGCCGACGACGCCGCCGGCGATGCCGGAGACCAGCGCGATGAGCAGCGCCCCGCCGATCAGGGCCTTCCTGGTCCGCCGGCGCCGTTCGTCGGGCGTGCCGCTGTGCTGGAGGGGCGCGGTGGCGGCGGACGCGGTCCAGGGGTCGTAACGCCCCCAGGGGTCGAAGTCGGGCTCGGCGCTCTGCCCGGGTGCGGGCTCCGGGGCCGCCGCGGCAGCCGCCGGTTCGGGCGCGCCGGCGTCCCCCGACTCGGGCTGCCGGGCCGAAGGGACCGGGGTGGGAGCGCCACCGGGGGCAGCGCCGGGCGCGGGTACGGGGGACGCCGCCGTGCCGTGCGTGAGGTGCGGCGCGGGTCGACCAGCCGGCGGGGCAGGCGGCGGGGCGTCCGCGAAGGCCGGGTCGGGGGTCGCACCGGGCGGCGGGGTCGCGGCCGGGCGCGGCGCAGGGGTCGGCGGCGGGGTGTCCGCGAAGGCCGGGTCGGGGGTCGCACCGGGCGGCGGGGTCGCGGCCGGGCGCGGCGCAGGGGTCGGCGGCGGGGTGTCCGCGAAGGCCGGGTCGGGGACGGCACCCGGCGGTGCCGCCGGGGCCGGGTGCGGCGCGGGGGCGTTCGCCGGGGCCGGGGACGGCGTCGCCGTGCCCTGGGCCGGGGTGGTCGCCGGGTGCTGGACCGGCGGGGCGGGGGCCCAGGGGCCCGGTTCGCCGTACGGCGGGGTGCTGTACGGGTCGGGCTCGTGCAGGGGCCTGGGGCGCTCGGGCGGGGCGGGCGGGAGGCCGGCGCCGTCGGCTGCCGGGCGGTCCAGCTCGTAGTCGCCGTCGTCGGACGCTTCGGTCCCGCGGGGCGGCGCCGGGCGTTCCAGCTCGAAGTCCCCGTCGCCGGTGCTCCCGGCATCCGCACCGCGAGGCCGCGCCAGTTCGAAGTCGCCGTCGGTCGCGTCCTCGGACGAGCGGGGACGAGTCCACCACTTCGCCTTCGTGGGCTTCGCCTCGTTCATGTTCTCCCCCGCAGCTGGCCGCAGATCGTCGGCTCCAAGGGCTCTGGCGCCACCCCGGATTCAATCAGGTCGCGGCCCGGCGCGCCGACCCCGTCAGCGGACCGGCCGCTGCGCGGCGGACGAGGACGCCGTCGGGGCCGGGGACACGGCCGGGACGGGCGCGGGTGCGGCGAACAGGCCGGGCGGCCGCACCTCGGGCGCCGTCGACCAGGAGGCGAGCGCGAGCGGGGGCACCGCTTCCAGCGGACGTATCAACGGCGACATGGCGGCGGCACCGGCCGTGACCGGGGCGGTCAGCGCGTGCACGGCCTGCCGGAGCGTCTCGCTCGTGGCGGGCGCGGGCAGCCCCGGCAGCAGCGGCGCGGCGGAGCGGGTGGGCGCGACGGGCGTGTCGCCGAGCGACCGCTGCCCCTGGGCCTGACCGAGCAGCGGACCGGCCGAGCGGCGGCGCTGGCTGTCGGAGGTGGCCGCACCCGCGCCCTGGGTCCGGGCCGGCGTCACATTGCTGCCGTTCCCCGAGCCGCGGGCGTCGGTGGTGGTGTCGGGGGTGCCGAGGGTGACACCGCCGAGGGCGATGGCGGCCAGCGAGACCGCGCCGGCCGCGGCGAAGGCGAACCGCATCCCGCGCGAGGCGGACCGCTCGGACTCCTGGCGGCCGACGTCGTGGATCCGGAAGCCCCGGCCGGGCGCGGAGGGCGGCAGGACGGCGGCGTGCGGCCGCAGCGGCGCGTAGTCGAACTCGAACCGCTCGCCCCGCTTCGGGCCGAGCCCGCCGGGCAGGCCCGTCAGGTCGTCGGCGAACCCGCCGCCGAGCGGGGGCAGGCCGCCGCCGTCGGCGTCGCCGCCCGCGGGGAGTCCTTGGAGGCGGGCCAGGAAGCTCTCGGACGGGGCCGGCGGGGCCGACTCCGCGAAGACGTTCTTCAGCCGACGCTGCGCGTCGACCTCCGTCTTGCACTTCGGGCAGGTCGCCACGTGCGCCAGTACGCGCTCGCGCGCGTCATGACCGAGCTCGCCGTCCACCAGGGCGGAGAGCCGGTCTCCCAGATGCTGCTCTGCGAGGTGCCCCTCGGATCGAGGCCGTGACCCACTCACGCGCTCGTGCCCCCTCCTCCCAGAGCGGGCACGCCGGCCACGAAGGAACGACGCTCGGCGCGCGCCTTGGGTGAACGGTGGGCGAGCGCCTTGCGCAGCTGGGAGCGACCGCGGTGGATGCGGGAGCGGACGGTGCCGAGCTTGACCCCGAGCGTCGCGGCGATCTCCTCGTACGACAGCCCCTCGATGTCGCACAGGACGACGGCGGCGCGGAACTCGGGCGCGAGGGTGTCCAGCGCCTGCTGGACGTCCGCGTCGAAGTGCGCGTCGTGGAAGACCTGCTGCGGGGTGGGCTCCTTGCTGGGCAGCCGCTCGGCCGCGTCGTCGCCGAGGGCGTCGAAGCGGATGCGCTGCTTGCGGCGCACCATGTCCAGGAAGAGGTTGGTCGTGATGCGGTGCAGCCAGCCCTCGAAGGTGCCCGGCGTGTACGTCGACAGGGACCGGAAGACCCGGACGAAGACCTCCTGGGTGAGGTCCTCCGCGTCGTGCTGGTTGCCGGTGAGGCGGTAGGCGAGGCGGTAGACCCGGCCGCTGTGGGTGCTGACGATCTCCTCCCAGGTGGGCGGAGTCCACGCCTGCCCGTCCGCGTCGCTGGTGAAGGTCGCGGTCTGGGCGGGTCCCGAGGCGGGACCGGCGGCGTGGCTGGGGTCAGCAGCGGTGTCGTTCACGGATTTCGGCCTGCCTGCCGATCCGAGGAAGCGCCGCAGCACTCCGCCCCGATCCGCGGGTGCGGCCGCACCTCCCCTGTCGGCTCTGGTGGTGTCCAGTGGAGCCCCTACCATAGCCACCTCGCCCGTTAGCTCCGGATAAGCGGTTTTACGAGAATTTGATGTGTGCCGGCCCGGCTCGTACGGCTGCGTCAGCACTTGGTGGACGCCCTGGTCCATCCGCCGCCCCCGTCCCGGTCTCCGGCCGCTCGATCGCCTCTTCTGCTCTCCCTTTTCAACGACCGGTCCCATCTGCGGGTTCCCGACGCCAACGGATACAGTCACGCCGAGGCTTCGACGGGGACAGGAGAGGGTCATTACCGGCAACCGGCAGACGAGCTGGGCGTTCTCCGACGCCTATGTCGCCGAGGACGACGCGTTGCTCTGGGCACGTGACCGGGCCCGCGAGGCGGGTCTGCGTTCGGTGACCCCGGGGACGGGCTCGGCCCTGGGGCTGCTCGCCGCCGCCGTGGACGCGAAGGCGGTCGCGGAGATCGGCACCGGCTGCGGCGTCTCCGGGATCCATCTGCTGCACGGAATGCGTCCGGACGGTGTGCTGACCACGGTCGACCCGGAGCCGGAGCACCAGCAGTTCGCCCGCCAGGCCTTCCGCGCCGCGGGCTTCGCCAGCAACCGGGCCCGGTTCATCCCCGGCCGCGCCCTGGACGTACTGCCGCGGCTCGCGGACGCCGGTTACGACCTCGTCTTCTGCGACGGCGACCGGCTGGAGTACCCGGACTACCTCGCTGAATCGTTGCGTCTGCTGCGCCCGGGCGGGCTCGTCGCCTTCGAGGGCGTCTTCGGCGCCGGCCGGACGATCGACTCGGGACCGCAGCCCACCGAGGTGCTGCGGCTGCGGGAGGTTCTGCGCGCGGTGCGGGAGAGCCAGGAACTGGTGCCGTCACTGCTTCCGGTCGGCGACGGGCTGCTGTGCGCCGTGAAGCGCTGAGGAAGTACGCCGCGGAATCCCGCCGCGGGACTTCGCGGAAGGACGCGCGGGGCACCGGAAAAACAGTCGCCCCGGCACCGCGTGCGGCACCGGGGCGACTGAACGGGTATGGTCGCTCGCGCGTCAGCCGACGACCTTCTTGAGGGCGTCGCCGAGCGCGTCGGCCTCATCGGGGGTCAGCTCGACGACGAGCCGCCCGCCGCCTTCGAGCGGAACGCGCATGACGATGCCCCGCCCCTCCTTGGTCACCTCGAGCGGGCCATCGCCCGTCCGCGGCTTCATGGCCGCCATGCTCGTTCCCCTTCCTGATACCAGCTCACCGTCACCGCCGACGGCCCGTGAGGGCACGCGCAGTCCGGCCCGGACGCGCGACACCGGCATCGAACACATTGCTTCCCAGCCATTATCCCGCATCCCAGGACCCGATGACCAACATCGGTCGGCATCGCTTGGGCAACGCGCGCGAGCAAAACCACTCAATTCGGGGATGTGACTGCGATACTGCGCGCCCTCGCCCACTTCCACCGAATGGATACGGACCGGAATTCTTTGACGCAGGTCACATCTCCGCGGCCTCGCGTTCCCGGCGATCTCCGTCATGCTGTTGCCCGACACACGCGACGACGCGGAGGGGAATTCCATGGCCGACACCGTGCTCTACGAGGTGAGCGACGGGCTCGCGACGATCACGCTGAACCGCCCCGAGGCGATGAACGCGCTGAACATCGAGACCAAGGTCGCGCTCCGGGACGCGGTGCGCTCCGCGGCGGCGGACGGCGCCGTACGGGCGGTGCTGCTCACGGCGGCCGGTGACCGGGCGTTCTGCGTCGGCCAGGACCTCAAGGAGCACATCGGGCTGCTGGCCGCCGACCGGGAGGCCGGGTCGGGCGCCACCATGAGCACGGTGCGCGAGCACTACAACCCGATCGTCCGGGCGCTCGCGGAGGCCGAGAAGCCGGTGGTCGCCGCCGTGAACGGCGTGGCCGCCGGGGCGGGCCTCGGCTTCGCGCTGGCCGCGGACTACCGGATCGTCGCGGACACCGCCGCCTTCAACACCTCCTTCGCCGGGGTCGCGCTCACCGCGGACTCGGGGATCTCCTGGACGCTGCCGCGTGTCGTGGGCCCCGGGCGCGCCGCCGACCTGCTGCTCTTCCCGCGCAGCATCGGCGCGCAGGAGGCGTACGACCTCGGCATCGCCACCCGTGTCGTGCCCGCCGCCGATCTGCGCGCGGAGGCCGAGCGGACGGCGCGGGCGCTGGCCGAGGGGCCGACGGTGGCGTACGCGGCGCTGAAGGAGGCGATGGCGTACGGGCTGACGCACTCGCTCTCCGAGACGCTGGAGAAGGAGGACGAGCTGCAGTCGCGGGCCGGCGCCTCCGAGGACCACGCGATCGCGGTGCGGGCGTTCGTCGAGAAGCGGAAGCCCGAGTACTTGGGGCGGTGAGATCGGGGAGTGTGAGCGCCGTCGCGGGGTGCGGTTCGTCGTGGCTGGTCGCGCAGTTCCCCGCGCCCCTAAAGGGCGCTTCTTGTCACGCACCTCGAGAGGTGGTCGTTGACCAGGCCGCATGCCTGCATCAGGGCGTAGGCCGTCGTCGGGCCGACGAAGCGCAGGCCCTGTTTCTTGAGTGCCTTGGACAGTGCGGTGGACTCCGGGGTGACGGCGGGGACGTCGGCGAGGGTCTTCGGGGCCGGGCGGCCCGCCGGGTCGGGGGCGTGCGACCAGATCAGCTCGTCCAGCTCACCGGGCGCCCAGCCGGCGAGCACGCGCGCGTTGGCCAGGGTCGCGTCGATCTTGGCGCGGTTGCGGATGATCCCGGCGTCGCCGAGCAGCCGCTCGCGGTCCGCGTCGGTGAAGGCGGCCACCTCGGGGATCGAGAAGCCGGCGAAGGCGGCTCGGAAGCCCTCCCGGCGGCGCAGGATGGTGATCCACGAGAGCCCGGACTGGAAGGCCTCCAGGCTGAGCCGCTCGAACAGCGCGACGTCCCCGTGGACCGCCCTGCCCCACTCCTCGTCGTGGTACGTCACGTAGTCCGCCGTGGACAGGGCCCAGGGGCAGCGCGGCGCGCCGTCCGGGCCCGCGACGGCCTCGCCGGTGCTCACCGCTGCTCCCCGGGGGCGGGCTTGTCCATGACGGCGCGCTGGTGGGCGGCGGCGGACCGGGCACCGGCCAGGGCGGACTCCAGGTCGGCGATGCGGGCGTCGCGCTCGGCCAGCTCGGCGCCGAGGCGGCCGAGGGCGTCGTCGACGTCCGCCATGCGGTAGCCGCGCAGGACGAGCGGGAAGCGGAGGCGCTCCACGTCGGGGCGTCCGACGGGGCGGTCGGGGGGCAGGGCGTCCTGGAGGCGTTCGGGCTCGGCGTCGGGCAGCGGTCCGCTGTCGCCGCCGCTCACCACGGCGAGCGTCACCCCGGCCACCACGACGGCCAGCGCGATGACGAGGAACAGGAACATGACCATCGCTGGCCCCCACGGTCGGGTCGGTTGTGTCGGGTCCGATCGTGCCATGCGAGTCTGACAGTCGGGGCCGCGGGCGCCGATGGGCGTGCGCCCCGGCCCGGGAGCGGCCCGACGGCGGCACCGGGACGAGAGAACGGTATGGACGAGGAGATGTCACAGGGGATGCTCAGGCTGGGCAGGCGTGAATTCGCGGCGCACGAGCCGGTGATCATGGCGATCGTGAACCGGACCCCGGACTCCTTCTACGACCAGGGGGCCACCTTCCACGACGAGCCCGCCCTCGCGCGCGTGGAGCGCGCGGTGGCCGAGGGGGCCGCCGTCATCGACATCGGCGGCGTGAAGGCCGGGCCCGGCGACGAGGTGTCGGCCGAGGAGGAGGCGCGCCGGACGGTCGGGTTCGTGGCGGAGGTGCGGCGGCGCTTCCCGGACGTCGTGATCAGCGTGGACACCTGGCGGCACGAGGTCGGCGAGGCCGTGTGCGAGGCGGGCGCGGACCTGCTGAACGACGCGTGGGGCGGCGTCGACCCCAAGCTCGCGGAGGTCGCCGCGCGGTACGGGGTGGGCCTGGTGTGCACGCACGCCGGGGGCGCTCAGCCGCGTACGCGGCCGCACCGGGTGACGTACGACGACGTGGTGGCGGACATCCTGCGGGTGACGCTGGGGCTGGCCGAGCGGGCGGTCGCGCTGGGGGTGCCGCGCGAGTCGGTGCTGATCGATCCCGGGCACGACTTCGGCAAGAACACCCGGCACAGCCTGGAGGCGACGCGCCGGCTCGGGGAGATGGTGGAGACGGGGTGGCCGGTGCTGGTGTCCCTGTCGAACAAGGACTTCGTCGGCGAGACGCTGGACCGGCCGGTCAAGGAGCGGGTGCTCGGGACGCTGGCGACCACCGCGGTGTCGGCGTGGCTCGGCGCGCGCGTGTACCGCGTGCACGAGGTGGAGGAGACCCGGCAGGTCCTGGACATGGTGGCCACGATCGCCGGTCACCGGGCGCCGGCGGTGGCCCGGCGGGGTCTGGCGTAGGGGCGGGGCACTCCCCCGCCCCCGCAGGAGCGCCTAGCGGCCGGCCTCCTTGGAGACCAGCGCGACCGCCTCGTCCACGTCGTCCGTGACGTGGAAGAGGAGCAGGTCCTTCTCGGCGGCCTTGCCCTGGGCCACCAGGGTGCCGCGGAGCCAGTCGACGAGGCCGCCCCAGTACTCGGAGCCGAAGAGGACGATGGGGAAGCGGGTCACCTTCTGGGTCTGCACCAGGGTGAGCGCCTCGAAGAGCTCGTCGAGGGTGCCCAGGCCGCCGGGGAGCACCACGAAGCCCTGCGCGTACTTCACGAACATCATCTTGCGGACGAAGAAGTAGCGGAAGTTCAGGCCGATGTCGACGTACGGGTTGAGGCCCTGCTCGAAGGGCAGCTCGATGCCGAGGCCGACCGAGGTGCCCTGCGCCTCCAGGGCGCCCTTGTTGGCGGCCTCCATGGCGCCGGGCCCGCCGCCGGTGATGACCGCGAAGCCCGCCTCGACCAGCCCGCGGCCCAGCCGGACGCCGGCGTCGTACTCCGGCGAGTCGGCCGGCGTGCGGGCGGAGCCGAAGACGCTGATCGCGGGCGGCAGTTCGGCGAGCGTGCCGAAGCCCTCGATGAACTCCGACTGGATGCGCAGCACCCGCCAGGGGTCGGTGTGCACCCAGTCCGTCGGCGCGCGCTCGTCCAGCAGGCGCTGGTCCGTGGTGCTCTTCTGGACCTGACCCCGCCGCCGGAGGACAGGGCCCAGGCGCTGCTCCTCCGGTGGCCGCTTCTTGCCCTCGGGGTTGCCGGTAGCCATGCGCGCTCCCTCCAGTTGCAGGTTCTTCCACCTCAGCGTAGATCTACGCGGGTTACGTACGAGGGACCTGAGCATGTCCGCCACGCGCCGGGGTAAACCAATTTCCGGCGCGGCCGGATCAGGCCGTCAGCCAGGAGCGCAGGCGTTCCTCGCCCGCGAGGACCTTCGCCACCTCGACCCGCTCGTCCCGCCTGTGCGCCAGGTGCGGGTTGCCCGGGCCGTAGTTGACCGCGGGGACGCCGAGCGCCGAGAAGCGGGAGACGTCGGTCCAGCCGTACTTGGGCTGCGGGGTGCCGCCCACCGCCTCGATGAAGGCGGCCGCGGCCGGGTGGGACAGTCCGGGCAGGGCCGCGCCGCTGTGGTCGTCGACCACGAACTCGGCCACCCCGCAGTCGGCGAAGACCTCGCGCACGTGGGCGAGGGCGTCCTCGGGGCTGCGGTCGGGGGCGTAGCGGAAGTTGACGGTGACCACGCACTCGTCGGGGATCACGTTGCCCGCGACACCGCCCGTGATGCCGACGGCGTTCAGGCCCTCGCGGTACTCCAGGCCGTCGATCACGCGGTAGCGGGGCTCGTAGGCGGCCAGGCGGGCGAGGATCGGGGCGGCCGCGTGGATCGCGTTGGAGCCCATCCAGCTCCGGGCCGAGTGCGCCCGCTCCCCCGTCGTCCTCAGCAGGACCCGCAGGGTGCCCTGGCAGCCGCCCTCGACCTGGCCGTCGGAGGGTTCGAGGAGCACCGCGAAGTCGCCCTCCAGCCACTCGGGGTGCGCCTCGGCGACGTGCCCCAGGCCGTTCAGGTCGGCGGCGACCTCCTCGTTGTCGTAGAAGACGAAAGTCAGGTCGCGGTTGGGGGCCGGGACGGTGGCGGCGATGCGCAGCTGCACCGCGACGCCGGCCTTCATGTCGCAGGTGCCGCAGCCCCACAGGACGCCGTCCTCGTCGAGCCGGGACGGCACGTTGTCCGCGATGGGGACCGTGTCGATGTGGCCGGCCAGGATCACCCGTTCCGCGCGGCCGAGGTCCGTCCGCGCGACGACGTTGTTGCCGTACCGCTCGACCGTCAGGTGCGGCAGGGCGCGCAGGGCGCTCTCGACCGCGTCCGCCAAGGGCTTCTCGGTGCCGCTCTCGGAGGGGAAGTCGACGAGCCGCGCGGTAAGCTCCGCGGCGTCCAGGGTGAGGTCAAGCGGGGTGTCGGCCATGGCTGAGACCCTAACGCCCCTGCCTGCTCGGGCACTGTGCGTACCCGGCATACACCGGACGCTACCCTCCAGTACCTTGTACGCGTGCTTCAGCCCACTCCGCCGCCCAAGCGCCGTGGCCGCCTCGTCCGTTCCGGGGCCGCCGCCATGGCCCTGTTCGCCGTCGCCGGATACCTGGCGGTGCAGTACGTGACCGGGGGCGCGGGCGCGCCCGGCTGCAAGGTGGTCGCCGGCGGCGACGGCGGCACGGCGTACGAGTTCACGCCGGAGCAGGCGGTGAACGCCGCGACGATCACCGCGGTCGGCACCGCGCGCAAGCTGCCGGAGCGGGCGGTGACGATCGCGCTGGCGACCGCGTTGCAGGAGTCCACGCTGCGCAACCTCGACCACGGGGACCGGGACTCGCTCGGCCTGTTCCAGCAGCGGCCCTCGCAGGGCTGGGGCAAGCCGGCGGAGATCATGGACCCGGCGTACTCGGCGGGTCTCTTCTACGACCACCTCGTCGAGATCCCCGGCTACCAGGACCTCGAACTGACCGACGCCGCCCAGCGGGTGCAGCGCAGCGCCTTCCCCCACGCCTACGCCAAGCACGAGCCGGACGCCACGCTGCTCGCCGCCGCTCTGACCGGCCGGTCCGCCGCGACCCTGACCTGCGACGGGCGCCCCGGCGCCGCGCGGGAGAAGGGGCCGGAGGCGGTGCGGGCGGCGCTGGTGCGGGACTTCGGGCGCGCGGTGTTCCAGCCGGCCGCCGCGACGGCGGGCGGGACCTCGGCGGAGCCGTCCACGGCTCCCGGCGCCGGGGCCGTCGACGGCGACGGGCGGACCGTGACGCTGCCCGTGGCCGGGGGCGCGGGCGCCGACGGCGGCGAGGACCCGCACCGGCGGGGCTGGCAGCTGGCGCACTGGGCGGTGGCCAACGCCTCCTCGCTGCACGTCGAGCGGGTCTCCTACGCGGGCCGGACGTGGACCGCGGGCAACACCGACAGCAAGTGGACGCCGATGGGCTCGGGCGGCGCCGAGGGCGCGGAGCGGGCGGCGGGCTCGGTGCGGATCACGTCCATGCGGTAGGGCCTGTCGGCCGCCCGTACGGTCCGTCACTCCCCCGGGTTACCCGCGCGGGCGCCGGGTCGACGCGGCTTACGCCTTTTCGCGTGGTCGCCCCCGAAAGCGCCGGAGCCCGGGAAAATCAAGGGCTGTAAGGATTCGGCAGACTTTCCGACCGGAGCCCTTTTGCCCGTTTTTCTGTGCACCTGATTATGCGACGCATTGCCAACTCTTTACGTTGTGCCGCCGCAACCTTCGCGGCCTTCGAGCGGTAGTCACTGCGTCCGAGCCCGTCGATCACTCGCCGGGAACGGTCGCTACTCATCAGTTGACTTCCGTCGAAGGAGCATCATGTCCCTCCCCCTGACCCGCCGGATCGCCCGTGCCGCGCTGCTCGTCGCTGCGGGAGCGGCCGCCGGGGTCGGTGCGGCCGGCTCCGCCAGCGCGGCTCCCGAACTGCCCGCCACCCCGAACCTCGGGGGGCTGACCGCCCTGGACGGCGCGAACGTCGGCAACACCGTGGACTCCGCCGCCCAGAACGTGACCGAGACCGCGGGCGAGACCGGCGGCAAGGCCGTCCAGAAGGCCGTGCCGACCGCCGGCAAGACCGGTGGCTCGGTCGTGAAGAAGGCCACCCCGGCCGCGCAGAACGCCGCCGGGGACGCGGCGGGCTCCGCCGGGGACATCGTCGGTGACACGGCGGCCACCGCCACGAAGGGCGGGCTGCCCACCGACTCGCTGGGCGCGGGCGGGCTGCCGGTGCAGGGTCTGCCGATCGGCTGACGCCGGGTCTGTACGGCGCCGGGGTCTGGGGTTCCCAGGCCCCGGCGTTCTTTCTTGCCTACCGCTTCAGGCGGGCCGCCGCTGACTGGACTCGTTCGTCCGTCGCCGTCAGGGCCACGCGGACGAAGCGTTCCCCGGCCGGGCCGTAGAAGTCGCCCGGGGCCACCAGGATGCCGCGCTCGGCCAGGTGGGCGACCGTGTCCCAGCAGGACTCGTCGCGGGTGGCCCACAGGTAGAGGCTGGCCTCGCTGTGCTCGATGCGGAAGCCGTGGCCGAGCAGGGCCTCGCGCAGGACGGCGCGGCGGGCCGCGTACCGCTCGCGCTGGACGCGCACGTGCTCGTCGTCGCCGAGGGCCGCCACCACGGCCGCCTGCGTCGGCGCCGACGTCATCATGCCGCCGTGCTTGCGGATCTCCAGCAGCGGGCCGAGGACCTCCGGGTCGCCGGCCAGGAACGCCGCGCGGTAGCCGGCGAGGTTGGACCGCTTGGAGAGCGAGTGCACGGCCACCAGGCCGTCGTACGAACCGCCGTTGACGTCCGGGTGCAGGACGGAGACCGGGGCGGCCTCCCAGCCCAGTTCCAGGTAGCACTCGTCGGAGACGACGAGGACGCCGTGCTCGCGGGCCCAGGCCACGATCCGGGTCAGCTCCGCCTTCGACAGGACCTTGCCGGTCGGGTTGGACGGCGAGTTGAGCCACAGCAGCCTGAGGCCCGCCGGGTCCAGTGCGGTCGGGTCGTCGTAGGCCTCGTACTCCGCGCGGGCCAGGCGGGCGCCGACCTCGTAGGTCGGGTAGGCCAGGCGGGGGAAGGCCACCCGGTCGCCGGGGCCGAGGCCGAGCTGGGTCGGGAGCCAGGCGACGAGTTCCTTGGAGCCGACGATCGGCAGCACGTGGCGGTGGGTGACGTCGCGGGCGCCGAGGCGGCGTTCCACCCAGCCGGTGATCGCGTCGCGCAGCGCCGGGGTGCCCCAGACCGTCGGGTAGCCCGGGGAGTCCGCCGCGTCGATCAGCGCCTTCTGGATCAGCTCGGGGACCGGGTCGACCGGGGTGCCGACGGAGAGGTCGACGATGCCGTCGGGGTGGGCCGCGGCCGTCTTCTTGTACGGCTCCAGCTTGTCCCAGGGGAAGGTGGGAAGCCGGTCGGAGACTGCGGACACGTTGGTGGCTCTCTTTCGTCTTCGTCCTGCGCGAGTCCTCGGCAAACGCCTCGGCCCCGTACCGCACCGGTCGGGAGGACCGGGCCGTACGGGACCGAGGCGGCGCGGGTGCTTACGCCTGCGGCGGCAGCGCGGCGACGAAGGGGTGGTCGCGCTCGATCAGGCCCAGCTTGCTGGCACCGCCCGGCGAGCCGAGTTCGTCGAAGAACTCGACGTTCGCCTTGTAGTAGTCCTTCCACTCCTCCGGAGTGTCGTCCTCGTAGAAGATCGCCTCGACCGGGCAGACCGGCTCACAGGCACCACAGTCGACGCATTCGTCCGGGTGGATGTACAAGGACCGCTGGCCCTCGTAGATGCAGTCGACCGGGCACTCCTCGATGCACGCCTTGTCCTTCACGTCGACACAAGGCTGCGCGATGACGTAGGTCACGCTGTCGTTCCTCCTCGATAGGGCGCTGGCGGGCCTCCTCAGGCTCCGCCGCCTGGCGCGCGGGAGCGCGGCGTCGTCGATGCCCGCCCCTAGTATCTCCGTTCTTGGGCATGATCCGAACAGGAGGGGTGGACAGACCCGTGGAAATCTCTGCCGCTGGGCGTCTTGAGGTCCGCATCACCGCTGCTGACGTGGGCAAACGAGTCTCCGTGCGGCGCTTGAGCGAAGCGGGTGGCTCGCTTGAGAAGTTCACCGACACGGTCGGTGTTCTCACATCCTGGACCGACGGTGTGCTGCTGATCACACGAAAGAGTGGCGAGACCGTGCGTGTCGCGGAATCCGCGCTCGTCGCCGGAAAGGTCGTGCCGTCCGCACCCGCGCGCCGGCGCGGTCCCGCCGCGACGTACGAGGAGCTGGCCCGGGTAGCCGCGCGGGCCTGGCCCCCCGTCGAGGAGGAGCGGCTCGGCGAGTGGCGGCTGCGGGCGGCCGGCGGCTTCACGCGCCGGGCCAACTCCGCGCTCCCGCTCGGCGATCCGGGGCTGCCGCTGGACGACGCCCTGAGTGCCGTACGGCGCTGGTACGGCGCCCGGGGGCTGCCCGCCTACGTGCAGGCCGCGACCGGTGCCGAGGGCACCGAGGAGCGGCTGTGCGCGGAGCTGGAGCGGCGGGGCTGGGTGCGCGAGGTGTCGGCGGAGGTGTGGACCGGCGGCCTGGCTCCGGTGGCCGACCTGGCCGAGGGCGCCGGCGTGGTCCTGTCCCGCGACGCGGACGAGGCGTGGCTGGCCCGCTACCAGCGCAAGGGCGTCTCCGACGTGGCCCTGCGGGTGCTGGGAGGGGGCCCTTCGGTGTGGTTCGCGACGGTCCCCGGCGCGGACGCCCCGGCAGCGATCGGGCGGTGTGTCGTGGACGGGCGGTGGGCCTCCTTCGCCGCCGTCGAGGTGGACCCCGCGCAGCGGCGCCGGGGACTCGCGACCGCCGTGATGGCCACGCTGGCCGGGCGGGCCCTGGAGGAGGGCGCGTCGGCGGCGTGGCTCCAGGTGGAGACGGACAACGCCGGGGCGCGGGCGCTGTACGCCGGGATGGGCTTCGCGGCGCACCACGCCTATCACCACTACCGGGAGCCCTCGGACGCCGCGACGGCGGCGCCGTGACGGGGCGGGTGCGTCCGCCCTCGCCGGAGCGCTCCGCGCAGGTGCGGCGGCGGTTCGCCGAGGAGGCGCGGTCCGAGCGGCCCGACCTCGCGACGCTGTGCCTGCTGCTGGGCGCGGAGGCGGACGGGGCGCTGGACGAGGCGGGGCTGGACGCCGCGCAGGTGGAACTCGACCGGCTGGCCGGGGAGCTGCCCTTCCGGCCGGGTGCGCCGCGGGCCTGGGCGGTGGCGCTGCGGGATCTGCTCGGCGGGCGGTACGGGTTCCACGGGGTGGCCGCGGACTACCAGCGGCTGGAGTCGTCCCTGCTGCACGAGGTGCTGCGGCGGCGGCGCGGGCTGCCGATCCTGCTGTCGGTGGTGTGGCTCGAGGTCGCCCGGCGGGCGGGGGCGCCGGTGTACGGGGTCGCGCTTCCGGGGCACTTCGTCGTGGGGCTCGGGGCGGAGTCCGGGCCGGCGGAGGAGCGGGTGCTGGTCGACCCGTTCGACGGGGGCCGGGTGCTCGAAGGGGACGACGCGGAGACGCTGGTCGCCGGGGCGACGGGGGCGGGGCTGCGGCCTTCGATGCTGGAGCCGGCGGCGCCGTTGCAGGTGGTGGCGCGGGTGCTGAACAACATCCGGGCGTGGGCCGAGGGCCGGCCGGAGGAGTCGGCGGTCGGGCTGTGGGCGATCGAGCTGGCCCTGCTGCTGCCGGCCCACGCGGCGCGGCTGCGGTACGAGCGGGCGCGGCTGCTGGTGCGGCGGGGGGAGTTCTCGGCGGGGGCCGGGGAGTTGGAGGCGTACGCGGAGGTCGTGGGCGCGGTGGACGACGGGGCCGCGGAGGAGGTGCGGGGGGAGGCCCGGGCGGCCCGCGCGATGCTGAACTGAGGCGGGCGCCTGGGCGCGGTGGAGGTGCGGTCGTCCTGCGACCGGCTGCCGTGCGTGGCTGGTCGCGCGGTTCCCCGCGCCCCCGGCGGGGCGCCGCGGCCGGCCCGGCCAGGGGGCACCCGGCACCCCCTGGCGGACTGTTGCGTCAGCTGGGATTGGTGTCGATGACGGCCACGCGGTCGGTCTTGCTCTTGAGGGCCTGGCGCAGGGAGCCGTAGACGTCCTCGGGGGTGACCGGCGTCTTCTCGCCGTTGGCGCGGGTGATGAGGACGCCGTCGAAGGTCTGGCCGTAGAGGCTCTTGAGGGCGTTCAGGTCGGGCTTGTCGACGAGCTTGCCGCCGACGGCCGTGACCCCGAGGAACTTCCAGAGCGACTTCTCAGGGCTGAACGCGATGGTGTGCGCCGCGTCCGTCTGCACGGTCACCTTGGCCGACATCGCCGGCTCGGCGAACTCCTTGAGCATCCGGTCGACCTCGGCCCTGGGGACCGTCGGCTGCTGGGTGGTGGTCGGCACGTTCACCGCGGCGGCGGTGCCGGTCTCCACCTGGGAGCGGTACGCCGCCCGCACGGACTCCGTCGACTTGGCGACGTCGATGCCCTTGCCGGCCTTGCCGTAGACGGGCACGGCCTTGCCGGACTCGAACTCGACGGTGCCCTCGGTGACCGAGCCGGCGCCGCCGGCCGCGTCCTCCAGGGCGGCGTGCAGCTTCTCCTCGTCGACCGGCATCTGCGGTTCCACGACGCGTTTCTGGCCGAAGAGCGAGCCGATGACGGAGACCGGGTTGTAGTCGCTCTTCGCGGCCGCGCTCGCGGTGGCCTGCGTGTCGAGCTGGAGCCCGGCCTGGTCTGGCCTGAGGGAGACGGTGTCGCCGCCGACCGTGAGCTTGAGGGGCTTGCCCGCACGAGCGGCGAGGGTGTCGTCCAGCTTCTCGACGGCGTCGTCGCGGGTGCCGCCGCCGATGTCGACGCCGAGCACGGTGGTGCCCTTGGGCACGTCGGAGCGGTTCATCAGCAGCCCGGCGCCGTAGGTGACGCCGGCGACGACGACCAGGCCGCCGACGAGCAGCGGCAGCTTGCCGCGCCCCTTCTTCTTGGCGGGCTTGGCGGAGCCCGCCGGGGGCGTGGAGACCGGTTCGGGCAGCTTGGGGGGCGTGTGCGGCAGCGGTCCGTCGCCGCCTGGGCCCTGGAAGGGCGCGGTGCGCTCGCCCGGGACGACGGGGATGCCGCTGGTCACGGTGTTGCCGGAGACGTTGTCCGGGTTGCCGTAGCCCGGGGTGCCCGGTTCGGGGGCGGGCTTCTGCGGGGTGAGGATCGCGGTGTCGTCGCTGAGTCCGCCGCCGGGGCCCTGGGGCCTGCCGGGTGCGGGGGCACCGCCCGGTCCGCGTACGCCGCCTTGGGCGGGCCCACGCTGCGCGGGTGCCCCGGGGGCGCCGGCCGCCCCGGGGGCGCCGAAGTCGCCGAGGTCGCCCACGGGGGGCGGGGTCAGGCGGCCCTCGCCGGTGACCGGACCGCCGGTCGGGCCCGCGGGGCCGGAGCCCTGGGGGGTCTGACCGTTCGGGCCGCCCGCTGCGCCGGCTCCGTCGCCGGCGAAGTACGGGAGGTCGTCGCGGCGCGGCTCGCCGCCGGGGCGGGCGCCGTTGCCGCCGCCCAGGGGTCCGGCCGCGAGTGCCTCGGTCACGTCGAAGGAACCGGTGCCTCCGCCGTGGCCGGGCGCGACGGGGCCGCCGGTCGCGCCGGGCAGTCCGGCGCCGTTGCCGGACCCGGGGCGGGTGCCGCCGGGCACGCTCATCGAGCCGACGACGCCACCGGGACGGCCACCGCCGCCCGGGCGCGTGCCGGCGCCCGGCGCGGCGGCGCCGGGAGCGCCCGCGCCGGCCGGACCGGCCGGGGCGCCGGCCGCGGGGCCCGAACCCCCGGGCTGACCGGCGCCGTTGGCGGAGCCGTCGCCCTGAGGTCCCTTGGCGGGGCCGGACTTGCGGGGCGCGAACCAGTCGCTCGTCGGCTTCTCCTCGGCGGGCGCGGCGGGCTCGGCGGGAGCCTCGGGGGCGCTCGTGGGAGGGACCGCGCTCGGCGCGGGCTGCTCGGCGGTCGTCTCCGCGTCGCCCGCGGCGCCGGCCTCGGCGTCCGTGACGGGCTTGCGTACGACGACCGGCGGGATGGGCCGGGACCCGGGGATGTTGATCCGGATACGGGTCGTCAGCGTCGTCTCGGTCTTGCGCTCCTCCGGTCGCGCGGCCGAACGGCCCGCGTCCGCACCGGCGTCGGAAGCCGTGGGTGTCCCGTAGGGCGGGGTGCCCGAGGGGTATGCGGCTCCGCCGCGCCCGTGGGGCCCGGAGGACGAACTGTCAGTTTCACGACTCAAGGCAGGTTCTCCCGGTTGGCTCCGCCGCCCGTCACACCTTCAAAGCGGGCGGCTCGGCGGCGCGCACCACCATACTGGCCACTTCTCGCGCGTATCCCGTGACCGCCGGGGAAACCCACACGGGACTCGCACGAGCGCGGTATGGCGAAGCGGTACGTCACTTGCGAAGTCGGGCGGTGCCGCCGCCCGGTTGCCTCACCGGCGCGAGGGTGGCGCACATCACAGCCACGGCGATGCCGCCGAGCAGGAAGAGGTACGAGCCGCTGCCCGCCGCGAACAGGAAGTCGCCCTCGGGGCGGCTGGTGGTGAGCAGCACCACGGCGAGCGCCCAGCCCGCGGCCGGCGCGACGGCCCCGCCCCGGCGTCCGGTCGCGCGGCCCGCGCCGAGGCACAGCCCGGCCTCGGCGGCCAGCGCCAGCAGCAGCCCGCCGGGGAACCAGGCCGGCTGGAGCAGCGCCCCGGCGACGCCGGTCGCCGCGCCGAGGACGAAGAGTGCCAGGTAGAGGGCGGCGCGGCCGAGCGAGGGCGGGCGCAGGGGCTGGGCCAGCACGGAGCTGGCCGGCCGGGTGCGGCCGCTCACGACGCCCCCTCGATGCCGATGCCGGCGAAGAGGTCGCTCTCGACCCCGCCCCGGGCGCGTGCGCCGCGCACCAGTTCGTAGTGCTCGGTGGTGAGGACGGGCTGGGCCAGGCCGTTGGAGAGGACGAAGTAGGGTCCGTCGACCGTGATCTGGGTGGCGTGCGCCCGCATGGCGGCGGACTTGGCCGCGGCGTAAGCGGTGCCCTCGCCGCGGATCTCGGTGGTGATCCTCGCGTCGTCGACGACGCCCGGTACGTCCTCGACGCCGGCCGCCCGGTCGAACGGCGTGTCCGGGAGGGCGGCGCGGAGGCGGGCGAACTCGTCCTCGACGCGGGAGCGCGGGACGCGGTTCCAGTACACCTTCTCCACCGGGCACCCGGCCTCGGCGGCCAGGTCGACCGCGCGCATGGCGATGCGGTGGGCCTGGATGTGGTCGGGGTGGCCGTAGCCGCCGTCGGGGTCGTAGGTGACGAGCACCTGGGGGCGTACCTCGCGGATCACCTCGACGAGGAGCGCGGCGGCCTCGTCGACGTCCGCCCGCCACAGGCAGCCCGGGTCGTCGTTGTCGGACAGGCCCATCATCCCGGAGTCCGCGAACCGGCCCGGCCCGCCGAGCAGCCGGAAGTCCTCGACGCCGAGCGCGCGCATCGCGGCGGCCAGCTCTCCCCTGCGGTGTCCGCCGAGGGCGGCGCCGGACAGGTGCGCCAGGCCCTGCGGGATGACCTCCCCCCGCTCGCCGAGGGTGCAGGTCACCAGCGTCACGTGGGCGCCTTCGGCGGCGTACCTGGCCATGGTGACGCCGTTGTTGATCGACTCGTCGTCCGGGTGCGCGTGCACCAGCAGCAGACGGCGGGCGGGCAGTTCCTTCATACGGTCACTCTATGGGGCGGCGAGGCCGGGCGGGCCTCGCCGCCGGCGCTCAGAAGTTGATGCTCCCGATCATCCCCGCGATGTTCGTCGTCAGCTCACTGATCGTGGGCGCGACGGTCGAAGAGGCCAGATAGAAGCCGAGAAGCATGCACACCACCGCGTGCCCCGCCTTCAGGCCGGACTTCTTGACCAGCAGGAAGACGATGATCGCCAGCAGCACAACCGCCGAAATCGAGAGTGCCACGGCGGCTCACCTCCAATAAGCCCAGGGACATGAGGGTCGGGTCGCAGTCGGAGCTCGGGACAGGGCGTACAGATAAATCCACGCAGCGAGCACCTGGTTGATACCCACTATGCGCTAGTGATCATAACTATCCGTGCGCGCGCATCTCTCGGCGCACGGCCGCACAAGGGGGCGCATGGCCAATATGGTCGGGGCATGACGACCGAGCCCGACTCCTTCCCCAAACGGCACGCGCGCACCCAGCGGTTCACGCTCGGCGCGCCGCGTTCGTTCACCGTGGCGCCCGACGGTTCCCGGGTCGCCTTCCTGCGCTCCGGCGCCGGTACCGACCGGGCCAACTCCCTGTGGGTCCTCGACGTGGACGAGGGCGCGGAGCGCGTCGCCGCCGACCCCCGCGCCCTCCTCGGCGGCGCGGAGGAGGCCCTGTCGCCCGAGGAGCGGGCGCGGCGGGAGCGCAGCCGCGAGGGCGGCGCCGGGATCGTCGGGTACGCCACCGACTCGGCCGTCGAGCTGGCCTCCTTCGCCCTCTCCGGGCGGCTCTTCACGGCCGAGCTGCGGGCCGGCACGGCACGTGAACTGTCCACGCCCGGACCGGTGATCGACCCCCGCCCCGCCCCCGACGGCCGGCACGTCGCCTACGTCGCGCGGGGCGGCCTGCGGGTCGTGGGCGCCGAGGGGGACGGGGACCGGGCCCTGGCCGAGGCGGACGGCGACGGCGTCACGTGGGGGCTCGCGGAGTTCGTCGCGGCCGAGGAGATGGGCCGCGTCCGGGGCTTCTGGTGGGGCCCCGACTCGGACCGGCTGCTGGTGGCGCGGGTGGACGACACCCCCGTACAGCGCTGGTGGATCTCCGACCCGGCCCACCCCGAACGTGATCCACAACACGTGCCGTATCCGGCGGCGGGCACCGCCAACGCTGACGTACGCCTGTTCGTCCTCGGCCTCGACGGGGGGCGCACGGAGGTCCTGTGGGACCGGGCGCGGTACCCGTATCTGGCGCGAGTGCACTGGTCGGGGTCGGGTGCGCCGCTCCTTCTCGTCCAGGCGCGCGACCAGCGCAGCCAGTTGTTCCTGGCCGTGGACACCGTGTCCGGGACGACCCGGATGGTGCACGCGGACGAAGATCCAATTTGGCTGGAACTCTTCCCCGGGGTGCCCTGCTGGAGCCCCTCCGGACAGCTGGTGCGGATCGCCGACGAGGGGGGAGCGCGCGTCCTGGCGGTCGGTGAACGGCTGCTGACCGGAGGCCAGTTGCACCTGCGGGCGGTGCTGGACGTCGGCGCCGACGACGTGCTGGTCTCGGCGTCGGCGGGCGAGGAGGCCGCCGGCCCGGAGACGGGCGAGGTGCACGTCTACCGGGTGAACGAACTCGGCGTGGAGCGAGTCTCGCAGGAGCCCGGCGTGCACACCGCGGCGCGCTCCGGGGGCGTGACCGTTCTCGTCTCGGCGACGCTCGACCGGCCGGGGGCCCGGGTGGTCGTGCTGCGGGACGGCAAGCCGACGGCCACCGTCACCTCGTACGCCGAAGACCCCGGTTTGTCCCCGCGCGTGACACTCACCCGAGGGGGCGCACGCGCTGTCCCGTGCGCCGTGCTTATGCCAACGGACTACCACGGTGACTCCCTCCTGCCCGTGCTCCTGGACCCGTACGGTGGCCCGCACGGCCAGCGGGTGGTGGCGGCGCACAACGCCCACCTCACCTCGCAGTGGTTCGCCGACCAGGGGTTCGCGGTGGTCGTCGCCGACGGGCGGGGCACGCCGGGGCACTCCCCCGCCTGGGAGAAGTCCATCAAGGACGACGTGGCCGCCGTGGTGCTCCAGGACCAGGTCGACGCGCTCCGGGCGCTCGCCGCCGACTTTCCGCTCGACCTGGACCGGGTCGCGATCCGCGGCTGGTCCTTCGGCGGCTACCTGGCCGCGCTGGCCGCCCTGCGCCGGCCCGACGTCTTCCACGCGGCGGTGGTCGGAGCCCCGGTCACCGACCTGCGGCTGTACGACACCCACTACCAGGAGCGGTACCTCGGCGACCCCGGCGAGCAGCCGGAGGTCTACCGCCGCAACTCGCTGATCGACGACGCGGGACTGGTGGACGCGGCCGAGCCGCACCGCCCGATGATGGTCATCCACGGGCTGGCCGACGACAACGTGGTGGTCGCGCACTCCCTGCGGCTCTCCTCGGCGCTGCTGGCCGCCGGCCGCCCGCACGAGGTGCTGCCGCTCTCCGGCGTCACGCACATGACCCCGCAGGAGTCGGTCGCCGAGAACCTGCTGCGGCTCCAGGTCGACTTCCTCAGGCGGTCGTTGCCGGCGCCGTCGTAGACCGAGCCGGCCGTGTCACCCGTACGCCAACCGCCTTAACAAAGAGGCAACTTCACGGAAGCGGCACCGATATACGGACGGGTGAGGCTGTTCAGCGTACGGCCGTGCGGGTGCCGTAAGCGGGCCGGGGAGCGCCATGTCACCCCGGCCCGCTGCCGTGCCCGGCGCCGTCGTCCGTCTCGGGCGGCACCACCTGCTTCTCCTCCGCGAAGTGGCACGCCGAGTCGTGGGCCGCGGGCCCGGAGACCGAGCGGAACTCCGCGGGGACGGCGAGGGCCGGCACCTCCAGCGCGCACCGCTCCCGCGCCTTCCAGCAGCGGGTGCGGAAGCGGCAGCCGGAGGGGATGTTCGTCGGGGACGGGACGTCGCCGGCCAGGATGATCCGCTCCCGGTGCTCGCGGGCCTCCGGGTCGGGCACCGGCACGGCGGAGAGCAGGGCCTGCGTGTAGGGGTGGGTCGGGTGGTCGTAGATCTCGGCGTCCCGTCCGGTCTCCACGATGCGGCCGAGGTACATCACCCCGACCCGGTCGGAGATGTGCCGGACGATCGACAGGTCGTGCGCGATGAAGATGTAGGACAGGTCGAACTCGTCCTGGAGGCGGGCCATCAGGTTGATCACCTGCGCCTGCACGGAGACGTCGAGGGCGGAGACCGGCTCGTCGGCGACGATGATCTCCGGGCGCAGGGCGAGGCCGCGCGCGATGCCGATGCGCTGGCGCTGGCCGCCGGAGAACTGGTGGGGATAGCGGTTGATGTACTCCGGGTTGAGGCCGACCACGTCGAGGAGCTGCTGGACCCGGGCCCGCCGGTCGCCCTTCGGCGCCACCTCGGGGTGGATGTCGTACGCCTCGCCGATGATGTCGCCGACCGTCATGCGGGGGTTGAGGGAGGTGTAGGGGTCCTGGAAGACCATCTGGATGTTGCGGCGCACGGACTTGAGGGCCTTCCCGGAGAGCCGGGTGATGTCCTCGCCCTTGTAGCGGATCTCGCCGGCCGTCGGGCGCTCCAGGTTGACCAGCATCTTGGCCACGGTGGACTTGCCGCAGCCGGACTCGCCGACGATGCCGAGGGTCTCGCCGCGGTCGAGGTGGAAGTCGACGCCGTCGACCGCCTTCACCGCGCCGACCTGCTTCTTGAAGAGGATGCCGGTCGTCAGCGGGTAGTGCTTGACGAGGCCGGTGACCTGAAGGATCGGCTCAGCCATGGAGGCACTCCCTCCAGAAGTGGCAGGCGCTGCCCCGCTCCGCGTCGGACTCGGTGACGTCGTACAGCGGTGGTACGTCGGTGGCGCAGACGTCCTGGGCCATCGGGCAGCGCGGGTGGAAGGCGCAGCCGGGCGGGATGCGGGTGAGGTTGGGCGGCAGGCCCTTGATGGCGTACAGCTCCTGGCCCTTCTGGTCCAGGCGCGGGATCGACTCCAGCAGGCCGCGGGTGTAGGGGTGGGCGGGGTTCTTGTAGATGTCGTGGACCGGGGCGGTCTCGACGATGCGGCCCGCGTACATGACGGCGATCCGGTCGGCGACGTCGGCGACCACGCCGAGGTCGTGGGTGATGAGGATGAGGCCCATGTGCAGCTCGCGCTGGAGTTCGGCGAGCAGGTCCATGACCTGGGCCTGGACGGTGACGTCGAGGGCGGTGGTCGGTTCGTCGGCGATGATCAGCTTGGGCTCCAGGGCCATCGCCATGGCGATCATGATGCGTTGGCGCATACCGCCGGAGAACTGGTGCGGGTACTGCCGCACCCGCTCCTTCGCGGCCGGGATGCGGACCCGGTCCATCAGTTCGACGGCCTTGGCGCGGGCGTCCTTGCGGGACATGCCCCGGTGCACGGTGAACATCTCGCCGAGCTGGTCGCCGACGGTCAGGACGGGGTTCAGCGAGGACAGCGCGTCCTGGAAGATCATCGCCATCTCGGCGCCGCGGACCTTCCTGCGCTCCTCCTCCTTCAGCTTCAGCAGGTCCCGGCCCTCGAAGAGGATCTCGCCCGAGGTGATCCGGCCCGGTGGGACGTCGAGGATGCCCATGACCGTCTGGGCGGTGACGGACTTCCCGGAGCCGGACTCGCCGAGGACGGCCAGCGTCTCGCCCGCGTCGACGCCGTAGCTGACCCCGTTGACGGCCCTGGCGACACCGTCCCGGGTGTGGAACTCCACGTGCAGGTCGCGCACTTCGAGCAGCATGGCCGGGCTCACCTCAGCTTCGGGTCGAGGGCGTCGCGCACCGCGTCGCCGAGCATGATGAACGCGAGGACGGTGACGGCCAGCGCGCCGGACGGCCACAGCAAGGCGTGCGGGGCGTTGCGCACGTAGGGGGCGGCGGCGGAGATGTCGATGCCCCAGGAGACGCTGGGCGGTTTCAGGCCGACGCCGAGGAACGACAGGGTGGCCTCCAAGGAGATGTAGGTGCCGAGCGCGATGGTCGCCACGACGATGACCGGGGCGACGGCGTTCGGCGCGATGTGCCGCAGCAGCAGCCGGGAGTTGGAGGCGCCGAGGGCGCGGGCGGCCTGCACGTAGTCGTTCTGCTTGGCGGTGATGACGGAGCCGCGGGCGATGCGGGAGATCTGCGGCCAGCCGAGCAGCACGATGAAGCCGATGACCGGCCAGACCGTGTTGCTGGTGATCACGGAGAGCAGCACCAGGCCGCCGAGGACCACCGGGATGGCGAAGAAGATGTCGGTGATCCGGGAGAGTACGGCGTCCCCGGCGCCGCCGAAGAACCCGGCGAGCCCGCCGAGCACGCTGCCGAGGACGGCGACCCCGAGGGTGGCGAGGACGCCGACCGCCACGGAGGTGCGGGCGCCGTAGACGGTGCGGGTGTAGACGTCGCAGCCCTGGCCGTTGAAGCCGAAGGGGTGGCCGGGCTGGGAGCCCTCCTGAGCCTTGGCGAGGTCGCACTTGAGGGGGTTGCCGGAGGCGATCAGCGACGGCCAGATGGAGATGACGATCAGGAAGAGGATCACCAGCGCGGAGATGATGAAGACGGGGTTGCGGCGCAGGTCGTGCCAGGCGTCGGACCAGAGGCTGCGGGGCTTGTCCTGCGGGCTGCCGCCGTCGGGGCCCGGCGCCTTCTCCAGCGTGACCGCCTCGCTGGCGCCGAGGTCCATGGTGCCGCCCATGCCGGTGCCGGCGATGGCGCGCTCGGGCTCGTAGGGCTCCTGGTCAGGCATAGCGGATCCTCGGGTCGAGTACGGCGTACAGGAGGTCGACGACGAGGTTGGCGACGAGGAAGACGAGGACCAGGACGGTGACGAAGCCGACCACGGTCTGCGTGTTCTGGCGCAGGATGCCCTGGTAGAGCTGGTAGCCGACGCCGTGGATGTTGAAGATCCGCTCGGTGACGATGGCGCCGCCCATCAGGGCGCCGATGTCGGTGCCGATGAAGGTGATGACGGGGATGAGGGAGTTGCGCAGCAGGTGCCGGGTGATGACCCGGTGGCGCGGCAGGCCCTTGGCGATGGCGGTGCGGACGTAGTCGGAGCGCCGGTTCTCCGCGATGGAGGTGCGGGTCAGGCGGGTGACGTAGGCCAGCGACACCGAGGCGAGGACCAGGCCGGGGACGATCAGCTCGTCGAAGGGCGCCTCGGAGGAGACGGCGGGGTCGATCCAGCCCCACTTGACGCCGAGCAGCAGCTGGAGCAGCAGGCCGGTGACGAAGGTGGGCACGGAGATGACGACCAGCGTGAGCAGCAGCACCCCGGTGTCGACGGGGCGGCCGCGGCGCAGACCGGTGACGACGCCGAGGACGATGCCGACGACGATCTCGAAGAGGATCGCGATGATCGTGAGCCGGATGGTGACCGGGAACGCCGTGCCCATCAGCTCGGTGACCGGCTGGCCGTTGAAGGCGGTGCCGAAGTCGCCGGTGAAGACGTTGCCCATGTAGGTCAGGTATTGCTGCCACACGGGCTTGTCGAGACCGAACTCCTTGCGCAGCTGGGCCGCGGTGGCCGGGTCGCACTCCCGGTCGCCGCAGAGTCCCGCGACGGGGTCGCCCATCACGTTGACCATCAGGAAGATAAGCAGCGTGGCCCCGATGAAGACCGGGATCATCTGGAGCAGCCGCCGGACGACGTAGCGTCCCATGGCGCCCCCTCAGCTCACCTTGATCTCGTTGTACACGGGGACGCTGAACGGGTTCAGCTCCACGTTGGAGAGCCGGTCCGAGTAGCCGGCGCTGCCGTTCTGGTACCAGAGCGGGATGGCGGCCATGTTGTCGCGGACGACCTCCTCGGCCTGCTGGAAGGTCTTGACGGCCTCGGCGGTGTCCGTCTGGCCGTTGGCCTTGTCGACGAGGTCGTCGAACTCCTGGTTGGACCACTTGCCGTCGTTGGAGGAGGCGTTGGTGTAGTACAGCGGCTGGAGGAAGTTCTGGATGAGCGGGTAGTCCATCTGCCAGCCGGCGCGGAAGGGGCCGCTCATCTTCCGGTCGGTGATCTGGCTGCGGAAGTCGGCGAAGGTGCCGACCGGGTTGCCGACGCAGGCGCGGTCGTTGTCCAGAGCGTTGTTGATGGAGTTGCAGACCGCGTCGACCCACTGCTTGTGGGATCCGGTGTCGGCGTTGTACGTGATCTTGACCTGGCCGCCGGGGAGGCCGCCGCCGTCCTTGACCAGCTTCTTCGCCTCTTCCGGGTTGTAGTCGCAGGCGTCGCCGCACAGGCCGGCCTTGTATCCGCCGTCCTCGCCGAGCACCGGTGAGGTCCAGTCGGTGGCCGGGGTGCGGGTCTGCTGGAAGATCGTGTCGGTGATCTGCTTGCGGTCGATCGCCATGGACAGGCCCTTGCGGACCTTCTCGGACCCGGACTTGTTCCAGTCGTCGTCGTAGAACGGGAAGGCGAGGGTCTGGATGATGCCGGCCGGGGTGTTGATGTACCGGTCGCCGATGTCGTTCTTCACGTTCTTGAGCTGGGCGGCCGGGACGTCGTCGACGAGGTCCAGGTTGCCGGCGATCAGGTCGGTGTAGGCCGTGTTGTTGTCGGTGTAGACCTTGAGGTCGACGCCGCCGTTCTGGGCCTTGTCGTCGCCCGGGTACTGGTCCCAGGTACGCAGCGACATCTGGTTGCCGCGGGTGTAGTTGTCGACCTGGTAGGGGCCGTTGCCGACGGGCTTCTGGAGCCAGGCGTCGTGGTCGTCGAAGAACGCCTTGGGCAGCGGCGCGAAGGCGTTGTAGCCGAGGGTGTCGGGGAAGCTGGAGAACGTCTGGTTGAGCTTGACGGTGAAGGTGCGTTCCCCGGTCACCTTCAGCCCGGAGAGCGTGTCGGCGCTCTGGTCGCCGCCGTCCTCGGGGTGCACCTTGTCGTAGCCGTCGATGTAGGCGAAGAAGTACGCGTTGCGCTGGTTGTTCTTCAGGCTCGCGCCGTAGTTCCAGGCGTCGACGAAGGACTGGGCGGTGACCTTCTCGCCGTTGCTGAAGGTCCAGCCGTCCTTGACGGTGATGTCGAAGGTCCGCGAGTCGGAGGTCTCGATCTTCTCGGCGAGCATGTCCTTGGCCTCGCCGGTCTTCGGGTCGTACTTCTTCAGGTTCCGGAAGATCATGTCGAGGACCTTGCCGCCCTGCACCTCGTTGGTGTTGGCCGGCTCCAGCGGGTTCTGGGGGTCGCCCCACGAGGAGCTGAGCACGGCGCCGCTGTCCCCGCTGCCGCCGTCCCCGCCCCCGCCTCCGCAGGCCGTCGCCGCGAGGGCTACCGCCGCCGCGCATGCGGCCCGTCTGGCGTGCGTCGCTCCGCGCATGGAGTGCCTCCTCGTGCCCTGACTCGTCCGCTGGTGCGTTCCCGGCCAGCTTCGGGGGGCTGATCGCGCGGCGCACACCCGTACGGTCCGTACGGGTTGCGGACGTCCGCCGGACGGGTGCCGGCGGCAGGTCGGAGCGGCGGGCGGGCGGCTGAGACGCGGGACTGGCGGCCCGTCCTGACCAGCGAGGACGGGCGGACACGACGAGGGGCGGCAGTGGCGGGGAGGGCGGACACGACGAAGGGCGGGAGCGGGAGTGGTCCTCCCGTTCCCGCCCCTCGGGCCGGTTCAGCCCTTGGTGATCGTCGTGCCGCCCTCGGCGCCGTCCTCCAGCGCCTTCAGGCCGCGGTCCATGACGATGTCCTCGCCGCGCGCCTCGGTCGTCGGCTCCTCCGGGAAGTGGCAGGCCGTCAGGTGGCCCGCGCGGTTGCCGGAGAGCTGCACCAGCGGCGGCTCCTCGGTCGCGCACTTGTCCTGCGCCTTCCAGCACCGGGTGCGGAAGCGGCAGCCCGACGGCGGCGAGATCGGCGAGGGGACGTCGCCCTCCAGGCGGATGCGCTCGCGCTTGTCCGCGTCCAGGTCCGCCTCCGGCACGGCCGACAGCAGGGCGTGCGTGTAGGGGTGGCGGGGACGGTTGTAGAGCGAGTCGCGGTCCGCGACCTCCACGACCTTGCCGAGGTACATCACCGCGACGCGCTGCGAGAAGTGCCGCACGATCGCCAGGTCGTGGGCGATGAACACGAACGCGATGCCCATCTCCCGCTGCACCTCCTGCAGCAGGTTCACCACCTGGGCCTGGATCGACACGTCGAGGGCCGAGACCGGCTCGTCGGCGACGATGAGCTTCGGCTGGAGCGCGACGGCGCGCGCGACGCCGATGCGCTGCCGCTGACCGCCGGAGAACTCGTGCGGGAAGCGGTTGTAGTGCTCCGGGTTGAGACCGACGATCTCCAGGAGCTCGCGGACGCGCTTCTCCCGGCCGCCGGGCGGGTTGATCCCGTTGATCTCCATCGGGCCGGCGATGATCGTGCCCACGGTCTGCCGGGGGTTCAGCGACGCGTACGGGTCCTGGAAGATCATCTGGATCTCGGACCGGATCGGCGCGAGCTGCCGCCGGTTGGCGCGGGTGATGTCCTGGCCCTTGTACTCGATCGTGCCCTGGGTGGGCTCGAGGAGACGGGTCAGCAGCCGGCCGGTCGTCGACTTGCCGCAGCCGGACTCGCCGACGAGGCCGAGGCTCTCGCCCGGGTAGACCTCGAAGTCGACGCCGTCGACGGCCTTGACGTGGCCGACGGTGCGTTTGACCGGGAAGCCGCCCTTGATGGGGAAGTGTTTCTTCAGGCCCCTGACCTGGAGAAGCGGCGCGGTGTCGCCGTCCCGCTGCTGCGGGAACGAGTCGGCCACCGCCGTGGTGGTCTTGGTGTTGTCGCTCATGGTGATGCCCCAGTCGCCGGTTTCCGCTCAGCCCAGCCGGGGCTGAATCTTCTCGATGAACACCTGCTGCCGCTGGTCTCCCGTCAGGTGACAGGCGGCGGCGCGGCCGTCGGGGAGCAACGGACGCTCACCCGAGCACCGGCTGCCGGAGACCAGGTCGGTGAAGCCGCACCGGGGGTGGAACGGGCAGCCCGAGGGCGGGTTCAGCAGGGACGGCGGCGAACCCGGGATCGGCATCAGGGGTTCGTCGACGGAGGAGGAGAGCTTGGGCATCGAACCCAGCAGACCCCAGGTGTACGGGTGCTGCGGCGTCTTGAGCACCTCGCGCACCGAGCCGCGCTCGACGGCCCGGCCCGCGTACATGACCAGGATGTCGTCGGCCATGTTGCCGACCACACCCAGGTCGTGGGTGATCATGATGATCGCGGAGCCGAACTCCTGCTGGAGGTCCTTGAGCAGGTCGAGGATCTGCGCCTGCACCGTCACGTCGAGCGCCGTGGTCGGCTCGTCGGCGATGAGCAGGTCCGGGTTGCAGGAGAGCGCCATGGCGATCATGGCCCGCTGCCGCATACCGCCGGAGAACTGGTGCGGGTAGTCGTCGACCCGCTTCTCCGGGTTCGGGATGCCGACCTTCTGGAGCAGGTCGATGGCGCGCACCCGGGCGTCCCGCTTGGAGGCGCCGTTGTGCTTCATGAACGGCTCGCCGATCTGCCGGCCGACCGTGTAGTACGGCGACAGGGCGGTGAGCGCGTCCTGGAAGATCATCGCCATCTTCTTGCCGCGCAGCTTCTCCAGCTGCTTCTCACCGGCGTCGGTCAGCTCCTGGCCGTCCAGGGTGATCGAACCGTCGACGGCGGTCTTGCGGCGGTCGTGCAGGCCGAGGACGGCCAGGTTGGTCACCGACTTGCCGGAGCCGGACTCGCCCACGATGCCGAGGGTCTTGCCGCGCTCCAGGTCGAAGGAGAGTCCGTCCACCGCCTTGACGACGCCGCCCTCGGTGGAGAAGTGGACCTTGAGGTCGCGCACCGAGAGAAACGCGTCCCCCGCGGCGGCGGCCGGGGCCTCTTCGGGCTTGGTCTGAGTGGTCACGGTGGTTCTCCTAGGACAGGCGCACGCGCGGGTCGATGACGGCGTACAGGGCGTCCACGATCAGGTTGAAGACAATGATGAGCGCGGCGCTGACGAGCATGACGCCCATCAGCATCGGCAGGTCCTTGTTGATGACGGAGTCCAGCGCGAGCCGGCCGATGCCGGCGAGGCCGAACGTCAGCTCGGTGACCATGCCGCCGCCCATGAGGGCGGACAGGTCGATGCCGAGGATGGTGACGATGGGCACGAGGGAGCCGCGCCAGGCGTAGCGGAAGAAGGTGTAGTTGCTGGACATGCCCTTGGCGCGGGCCGCCCTCACGTGTTCTTCCTGCAACTGCTCGATCATCGACGACCGGCTCATGCGGGTGTAGTTGGCGGTGAAGATCGTCGCCATCACGAGCCAGGGGATGAGCAGGCCCGCGAACCAGCCGGCGGCGTCCTCCGAGATCGGTACGTACTTCGGCTTGTCCAGCCAGCCGGTGCTGTAGACGAACGCGAGCAGCACGAGCGGGCCGAGGAAGTAGATCTGGAGGGAGCTGACGACCAGCGAACCGGAGCTGAAGACCTTGTCGATCCAGGTGCCGCGATTGCGGGCGGCCAGCAGGCCGGCGCCGAGACCGAGGATGAGGAAGACCACGAGGCTGCCGACCGTCAGCGAGACGGTCAGCGGGAACCGGTCCATGATCGTGTCCCAGACGTCCTGGTTGTTCGCGAAGGAGACACCGAAGCACGGGGCACTGCAGTGCCCGACCGCGAAGTCGCGGCCGGCGAAGATGCCGATCAGGAAGTTCCAGTACTGGACGGTGACCGGCTTGTCGAGGCCCAGGTTCTTGTGGATGATCTCCAGCGCGTCCGGAGTGCAGTTCTTGCCACACGCCAGCAGGGCCGGGTCCTGCGGGATCGCGAAGAACATGAAGAAGGTGAAGGCACTGATCAGTACCAGGATCAGCACCGCGCCGAAGGACCGGCGAATGAGGAATTGAAGCATGGCAGACAGCTGCTCTCAGGACTGCGGCAGTCGGATGGGGAGGTCTGGGGGAATCCGGGTCCGGTGGGGGCGCTCCGCCGCGCGCCCCCACCGGTCACCCGACCGAACGGACTACTTCTTGAGGAAGACCCGCGTCACGTCCACGTAGCTCGAGTCCGAGCTGTAGCGGATGCCGCCGATGTTCGAACCGAAGATCTGGAAGACCTTGGTGTAGTAGATCGGGGCGGCCGGGTTGACTTCCTTGGAGATGTACTCGTTCAGCTCGGCCCAGGCCTTCGTGGCCTCCGCGGGGTCGGCGATCTTCTGGATGCGCTTGATCTCGGAGTTCACGTGGTCGTCGTTGATGTGCGAGTAGTTCGACGCGCCGTCCTGGATCTGCGTGCCGTCGTACACCGGCGGGATGACCGTGGAGGCGGACGGCCAGTCCTGGCCCCAGCCGGTCATGTAGAGGTCGTAGCCGTTCTTGACCTTGCCGACCTGCTCGTACCAGGTGGCGGAGTCGATCTCCTTCTTCTGGATGTCGAGACCGATCTTCTCCAGGGCGTCGGCGATCAGGACGGCCTGCTGCTGGCGGACCGGCGTGTTGCCGTAGGCGTAGACGAGGCTCTTGCCCTCGAAGCCGCCTTCCTTGATCAGCTTCTTGGCGGCCTCGATGTCACCGTTCGGCTTCTTGGAGCGGTTGAACGGGTCGTAGTTGCCGTCGTAGCCCGGAGTGGTGGGCGACATCAGGGAGTTGGCGACCTCACCGCCGTACGCGCCGCCGTCGGCCTTGAAGACCGCGCTGGAGGGCAGCGCCAGGGTGATCGCGTCGCGGAGCTTCTTGTCCTTGATGCGGTCCAGGTTGAAGTTCAGCTGCCACACGTACGGGGCGTAGCCCTGGATGGTGCGGTTCTGCATCGCCTGCTTGTCGCCGACGACCTTCTGGAGCTGGGTGGTGGCGACCTGGCCCGTGAACATCATCGCGTTCTTGGCCTCGCCCTGGTCGGCGAGGAGGGTCTTGGTCTGGTCCTCGTCGTCGTGGTTCATCTCGATGTTGAACCCGTCGACGTACTGGTGGCGCACCGAGTCGGACTTGGGGTCCCACTGGGTGTTCTTGACCAGCTTCATCGACTTGCCCGGCTTGAAGTCGGCGATCTTGTACGGGCCGACGGCGACGGGGGCGTTGTCGTACTTCGCCTTGGTGTCCGTCTCCTCGGGCACGACGCTGTAACCGGGCATGGTCAGCATCTGCGGGACGTCGGGACGCGCCTCCTTGAAGTGGAAGACGATCGTCTTGTCGTCCGGCGTCTCCAGGACGGAGTCGGGCAGGTGCTTGCCCTTGTCCGGGCCCGCGTACGCGTCGCGGTAGGTGGTGCCGTCACCGGACAGCCACTGCTGGAGGTAGGTCGGGCCGTCGGTGATGTAGTTCGAGTACAGGCGCTCGACCGTGTTGCGGATGTCCGCGGCGTTGATCGGGTTCCCGTTCGCGTCCTTCAGGTTGTCCTTGAGGGTGTACGTCCAGGTCTTGCCGCCCTCGGAGGACTTGCCCGCGTCCGTGGCGAGGTCGCCCACGACGGTCAGGTTGCCGTTCTCGTCCTCGTCGTACTGGGTCAGGCCGCGGAAGATCAGGCGGCTGAGCAGCTTGCCGTCCGAGACGTAGATCTGGCCCGGGTCCAGGTGGGAGAAGTCCGTGTCCTGGTAGACGGTCGCGATACCGCCCGGCTTGGCGCCCTCGACGTCGGCGGCCGGACCGGTGGACGCCGCGGCGTCGCCGATCTGGACCGGCTTCGACTGCGACTTGGCGTCCTCCTTCTGCTTGCTGTTGTCCTTGGAGGAGCTGTCGCTGCCACCACCGCAGGCGGTGAGAGTCAGAGCGCCGGCGGCGACCGCGACTATGGCGGCCGAGGCGGTGCGGTTACGGAAGATGCTCATAGGGACGAATCCACCTGCCTGTGAGTAGTGAGCACTGCTGGTGCGTGGGCCGGGGCCGTGCTGAGCGGCACCGAACCGGCCGGGCGAGGATGTGGGGGGATTTCCCCTGGGCTCAGCGGTTGGTCTTGGGGTCGAAGGCGTCCCGTACCGAGTCACCGAGGAGGTTGAAGGCCACGACGAAGATCACCATGGCGATACCGGGGAAGAGCATGTAGTAGGGGTCCTGCTCGACGATGTTGGCGCCGATGGCGAACATCCGTCCCCAGTCCGGCGTGGGCTCGACGTACCCGACGCCCACGAAGGACAGGAAGGCGATGCTGAGGATGGTGCTCGGCAGCGTGAGCGTCGCCTGCACCAGCGTCGGGGTGACGATGTTGGGCAGCAGCTCCTTGCGGAGGATGCGCCAGGGCGAGGCCCCGGAGATGCGCGCCGCCTCGATGAACTCCCGGTCGCGCAGCGTCATCGTGGCACCGCGGACGATCCGGGACAGGCTCATCCAGCCCAGGAAGGACAGCACGATGATGATCGCGCAGGCCCGCACGTAGGTGGGCGTCTCCTTGTCCGGGGCGACGAACACCGTGGTGATGACCGGCATCGCCGCCACGAAGAACAGCTGGCTGGGCAGGGCCATGAAGAAGTCGGTGATCCGGCCGAGCCAGTAGTCCATCTTGCCGCCGAAGTAGCCGCCGGCCAGGCCGATCAGCACGCCCAGGATGGTCATGATGAGCGTCGCGGCCAGCGCGGTGGCGAGCGAGGTCCGGATCCCGTACAGCAGCTGGGTGAACACGTCGCGGCCCAGGCCCGGTTCGATGCCGAACCAGAACTCGCCGTCGATGCCGCCGAAGGGCGCGGCGGGCATGGTGAACATGTCCAGCAGGTCGGGGTTCTCCTGCCCGTACAGCGTGTACGGGTCCTTGCCGTACACCATCGAGATCAGCGGCGCCGCCGCCGCGACCACGAAGAAGAACAGGACGACGAAGGCCGAGACCACACCCGTGCGGTCGCGCTTGAAGCGCGCCCACATCAACTGCCCGGGGCTGCGGCCCTCCGGCTCCTTGGGCTTGGGGGCGTCACCCTCGGGCGCGCGCTCCTTGTCCAGGACGGGAGAGGCCTGAGCACCCTCGATCTCGATTGGACTCGTCATGATTCGTCCGTTTCACAGGTTGGAGGTCGTCGGGACTGCACGGGGGGTCCGACGGCCTTCGCACGGCGTACGTGTGTCGCAGCGCGCGAGGGGAACAACGACGGAGGGGCGGCCGCCCCTGGAGAACCCTGGCTCGCGGTCGGGTCACCGACCGACGGAACGCGTCGTCAAGGAAGTTCGCGACGTCGCGCCGCCGCCGCGTCAACCGTTGCGGCACTGAACGCACCCGCGGGGCCTACACCTGCCATCGGGAACGATGCGACCCATATGGCGCTTGTGGCACCTCGCATGGGTTCCTCCTCATGAATCCGCTGGTTCACCGCAAAGAGGAGCACCCGACACATCCCGGCCATTCACAGGTGGCCGGCGACCGAGTGGCGCCTCGCGCTCGCGAGCCTGCGCCCCGTCAGCGCACGACCCGTTCATCCGAGCTCTACGCGCCTAACTATCTGCCATCCTCCGGGGAACGAACCACTGGTTCGAGGTCTCGGTTCGATCACAGATAGGGGCCAGATCTTTCAAAATCCGGACAAAGGGTTTGGTGCGAGATCGCTGCGAAACGGACTTGTTACACATCTAGCGGGAGTCACTGTCCGTATAACGGACGTCCGCGCGACAGAAATTGATTGCGCGTGACCCTCGGGAGGTGCAAGCTGACAGACAGCTCTGTCTCGCACCGGATTCGGCCCCCGTCCGCGAGCGCGACGCCCCGGGTGCTCCCGCGCAGGTTAGTGCCGGCCGGCCCGCCCCGAGCGGACCCGCGGCGAAATCTAGGGTTTTCCCTACCTCTTCCCGCCGGCCGCCGGCCGGCCATGCGAAACGGCACCGCACACCACGCGGGCCGTGGTGTGCGGTGCCGTTCGCTGCGGGCGGGTCAGCCGTGCTTGGCGCGGCTCGCGGCGCGGGCGCGCTCGCGGGCGTCCAGGTTCACCTTGCGGATGCGGACGGCCTCCGGGGTCACCTCGACGCACTCGTCGTCGCGGCAGAACTCCAGGGACTGCTCCAGGGAGAGCTTGCGCGGCGGGACGATCGCCTCGAACGAGTCGGCCGAGGACGACCGCATGTTGGTGAGCTTCTTCTCCTTGGTGATGTTGACGTCCATGTCGTCGGCGCGGGAGTTCTCGCCGACGATCATGCCCTCGTACACCTCGGTGCCGGGGTCGGTGAAGAGGACGCCGCGCTCCTGGAGGTTGGTCATCGCGAACGCGGTGACGGCACCGGAGCGGTCGGCGACCAGCGAGCCGTTGTTGCGGGTCGTCAGGGCGCCGAACCAGGGCTCGTGGCCCTCGTGGATGGAGTGGGCGATACCCGTGCCGCGGGTCTGGGTGAGGAACTCCGTCCGGAATCCGATCAGACCGCGGGAGGGCACCACGAACTCCATGCGGACCCAGCCCGAACCGTGGTTGGACATGTTGTCCATCCGGCCCTTGCGCACGCCCATGAGCTGCGTGACCGCGCCCATGTGCTCCTCGGGGACGTCGATCGTCATGCGCTCGACGGGCTCGTGGGTCTTGCCGTCGACCTCCTTGGTGACGACCTGCGGCTTGCCGATGGTCAGCTCGAAGCCCTCGCGGCGCATCTGCTCGACCAGGATGGCCAGCGCCAGCTCACCGCGGCCCTGCACCTCCCAGGCGTCCGGGCGCTCGGTGTCCAGGACGCGGAGCGAGACGTTGCCGATCAGCTCGCGGTCCAGGCGGTCCTTGACCTGGCGGGCGGTGACCTTGCGGTCCTTGACGGCCGCCTTGTTGTCCGCGCCCTTGCCGGTGGCGCCGCGGCCGACCAGCGGGGAGGTGTTGGTGCCGATGACCATGGAGATCGCGGGCTCGTCCACCGTGATCAGCGGCAGCGGGACCGGGTTCTCCTGGTCGGCCAGGGTCTCGCCGATCATGATGTCGGGGATACCGGCGACCGCGCAGATGTCACCCGGGCCGGCCTTCTCGGCGGGCTTGCGGGTGAGGGCCTCCGTCATCATCAGCTCGGAGATCCGCACGTTGGACACGGAGCCGTCGCGCTTCATCCAGGCGACGGTCTGCCCCTTCTTCAGCTCGCCCTGGTGCACGCGCAGCAGCGCGATGCGGCCGAGGAAGTTGTCCGCGTCCAGGTTGGTCACGTGCGCCTGGAGCGGGGCCTCCTCGTCGTAGACCGGGGCCGGGATGTAGTCGAGGATCGTCGAGAAGAAGGGCTCCAGGCTGGTGGAGTCCGACGGGACCGTGCCGTCCTCGGGCTTGGTCAGGGAGGCCACGCCGTCCCGGCCGCACGCGTAGACGATCGGGAACTCGATCTGCTCCTCGTCGGCGTCCAGGTCGAGGAAGAGGTCGTAGGTCTCGTTGACGACCTCGTCGATCCGGGCGTCCGGGCGGTCCGTCTTGTTGATGCAGAGGATGATCGGCAGCCGCTGGCTGAGCGCCTTGCGCAGCACGAAGCGGGTCTGCGGCAGCGGGCCCTCGGAGGCGTCCACGAGCAGGACGACGCCGTCGACCATCGACAGACCGCGCTCGACCTCGCCGCCGAAGTCGGCGTGGCCGGGGGTGTCGATGATGTTGATCGTGATCGGGTCCCCGCCGTCCTTCGGGTGGTACTTCACCGCGGTGTTCTTGGCGAGGATCGTGATGCCCTTCTCACGCTCCAGGTCGTTCGAGTCCATCATGCGGTCGTCGACGCCCTCGAGCTGGTGGGCGGCGAAGGCACCGGCCTGCTTCAGCATGCCGTCGACGATGGTGGTCTTGCCGTGGTCGACGTGGGCGACGATGGCTACGTTGCGGATGTCGTGGCGCGTGGCCATATGAGGCGTACTCCCGGAGGGTGTGTGGACGGCCCTCGCGTACGTCCGTGTCACGCGGGCCTGCCGGGCGGTACATGCCACGGCCTCACCCAATGGTACGGGGCTCCGGGGGCTGGGGCTTGCCGGGAGGGGTCGGAGGCCGCGTCAGGACGAGGGCGTGGCCGAGGGCCGGGAGCCGTTCGCGCCCTTCTTCAGGAAGCCCATGTCCTGGTAGACGGGCGTCTCGAAGCCGAAGGCACCGGCGTTGGCGAGGTTCTTGCGGGCCGCGACCAGCTGGGGGCGCTGGTAGAGCGGGATGGAGCCGGCCGCCGCCCAGATCCGCGAGTCGGCCTTGCGCAGCAGGTCCCGCGCCTCCCCCTCGTCCAGCGTGCCCATGGCCCGGTCGAAGAGCTGGTCGACCTGGTCGGTGCCGACCCGGGTGTAGTTCTGCGCGACGTTCAGCGAGCCGTCGGCGGCCGGGACGGGCTTGGCGTAGATGGGGCGGGCGTCGGTGGCCGGGTAGGCGGAGGCCGGCCAGGAGTAGAGCGCCAGGTCGTACTCGCCGGAGGCGATGTGGTCCTTGAAGTAGCTCTCGTCCGGCACCTTGGTGATGTCGGTGCCGACGCCGATCTTCTCCAGCATGTCCGAGACGCGGTCGGCGACGGTGCGCAGCGCGTCCGAGCCGGGGCCGGAGGGGAGCACGAAGCGCAGGGTGAGCGCCTTGCCGTCCTTGGCGACGGGGGCCTCGGCGGCGGCCGGTGCGGCGGTGCCCTTGGGGGCGTAGGCGCCGGGGGCGCCGCCCTGCGCGGTGTTCTTGCCGCTGCTGTGCTTCTCCCCGCTCTCCTGGTCGGCGCCGTCGTCCTTGGCGCCGTCGTCCCTGCCGTCGCCCTCGTTCTTGCCGTCGTTCTTCTCGTCCTCGCCGACGATGTACGTGCCGTCGTCGCCCTCGGACTCCTTGTCGTCGCCGCCGTCGCCCTTCTTGTCGCCCTCGGCGCCGGCCGCCTTCTCGGCCTCCTTCTGCTTCTTCACCGGCCCGCCGGGCACCCAGCCGGCGTCCGCGAGCAGGGCCCGGGCCTCCTTGGCGTTCTGCTCGCCGAGCGCGCCGCTGCCGTCGGAGTAGGCGGGCTGCCCGGCCAGGGCGACGTGGCTGCCGACCGGCTCTGCGGGCAGACCCAGCGGTCCCAGGACGGCCTTGGCCAGCTTCCCCCGGTCCAGCGCCCGGGCCACGGCGCGGCGGACGCGCTCGTCGGCGAGCGGGCCGTCGGCGCCGTTGAGGGCGAGCTGGGTGTAGGCGGGCTCCAGGGACTTGCGCACCTCGAAGCCGCTGAGCGCCCGCTGCCTGCGCTCCCGCTTGGCCAGCGTCTCCTCCCGCTCCTCGCGGGCGAGGGTCTCCTCGTCGGCGGCGTCCTCGTCGGAGCCCTTGGCGATCGCCCAGGAGCGCAACGCCTGCGCGGCGGACCTGCCCTGCCGGCTCGCGGAGGGGCTGCCCTCGGGACCCATCAGCGGGGTGCCGGTGCCGGCGTCCCGGGGCCCGGCGGCCACGGTGACCTCCTCGGCGGTCTCCGGGTCGATCTCCGCGAGGTCGAGCTTGCCCGAGGCGAGCTGGGAGACCCGCTTGTCGCGGGGGACCGAGCGCAGCACGATCTGCTCCAGCTTGGCCGGCTCGCCCCACCAGCGCGGGTTGCCGGTGAGGACGACCTCGTCCTCCTTGGTGTCGACCCGCTGCACGGCGAAGGGGCCGGCCGTGACCTTGAGCCGGCGCCGGGCGCCGTCGTTGAAGGCGTCGGGGGTGCCCATGACGTCCTTCGGGTACAGCGGCGAGAACAGGGACTTCCAGTCGGCGTAGGGCCGGCTGAAGGTGACCTTGACCTCCAGGTCGTCGCCGCCGCGCTCGATCTTCTCGATGCGGTCGTAGCCGGCGTTGCGGGCGGTCCAGTACGCGCTGTCCTTGCCGGACAGGGCGCGCCACTGGGCCGCGAAGTCGGCGGCGCCGATCTCCCGGCCGTCGCTCCAGACCGCCTGCTGGTTCAGCTTGTAGACGACGACCTGCTTGAGCTCGGTGTCGACGACCTCCGCCGACTCCAGGTAGTCCGCGTTGCGGGCCGGACGGCCGGTCCCGTCCATCCGGTACATCGAGGGCAGCACGGCCTGCGCGACGCGGGCCGTGGTGGCGTCGGCGTCGGACTGGTAGGCGTTCAGGGTCTCCGGCACGGAGTCCGCGGCCCAGCGCAGGGTGCCGCCGTCGGAGACCCGGGCGCGGGCCGCGGCGGCGGTGTCCCGCCCGGCGAGCGGCTTGCCCTTCGGCTCCTCGGAGGTGCACGCGGCCAGCGCGGGGACCGCGAGCGCGCCCGCGGTGAGGAACGCGACCGAGCGCATCACAGCGCGCGGTCCGACGCCGACGTGGGACATCTCTGCTACCTCCGGAAGGCCGCGGGCATGGTGATCGCTGATGGCGGCATATGCGCGATACGCGTTATATGCGGTATTGAAGTTGATCATTTGTATCCGGATAGGGATGCGGCCACTGAAGAGGAAACGGTTCAGCCACGCAGGGAGACACGGCGGCGACGGTGCGTAAGGCCACCCGGTCGGCCCAACGGCGGGCGCGGTGCGCCGATGCGCCCCGGCCAATCGCTGCACATCCCTTCCCAGCGGCAGGTGTGACTTGCGACACTCGCAGGCGCATGAACGTCGCCACCCAGGGTCGGCTCCGCCGCGTCCGACGGAAGTGAGGTCACGTCATGTCCGTGCACGACGACCTGTCATCGATGCAGCGCAGCCTGGACGAGCTGTCCCGTGCGGTGGCCCGGCTGGAACAGCGGCTGGGCAGCGGGGGCCTGGAGGTCCGCAGGGTCCGCGCCGACGCCGACCACCTGCGCGAGAGCCTCGCCCTGCTGCGGACGACCGCCGCACCGGACGCGCCCGTCCGCCCCGACCTCGTCCCCATCCCGGACACGCCCTACGACGGCTCCCTGTGGACCGACTCCGACGACGAGGGCCTCGGCGCCCGCGACCGCCGCGCGCCCTAGGCCGCGAACAGGGAGAAGCCGCCCCCACCCGACCCGACCGACCGGAGTCGCCCCGTGGCCACCGGCACCGAACCCCCAGCCACCGACCCCCGGCCCCGGGGCGGCGGCGTCCACACCCCGACCCGCGCCGCCATCCGCGCCCCGCACCTGCGCACCGACCGCTGGTGGCTGGCACCGGCCGCGACCGCCGCCGGCCTGCTGGTCTTCGTCGTCTACTCGACCTGGCGGGCCTTCGCCAACGCGGACTACTACGCGGCCCCCTACGTCTCGCCCTTCTACTCCCCCTGCCTGGCGGAGAACTGCGAGCCGATGCGCGGCGGGCCCAACTGGGAGCTGCTCGGCGGGTGGTGGGGCATCTCCCCCGCGATCGTCATCCTGGTCTTCCCGCTCGGCTTCCGCCTGACCTGCTACTACTACCGCAAGGCCTACTACCGGGGCTTCTGGGCCTCGCCGCCGGCCTGTGCCGTGGCCGAGCCGCACAAGAAGTACAGCGGCGAGACCCGCTTCCCGCTCGTGCTCCAGAACCTCCACCGGTACTTCTTCTACGCGGCGCTGCTGGTCGCCCTGATCCTCAGCTACGACACCGTGCTCGCCTTCCGCGACGAGCACTACGCGTGGGGCCACATGGGCCTCGGCACCCTGGTGTTCCTCGCCAACATCGTGCTGATCTGGGCGTACACCCTCTCCTGCCACTCCTGCCGGCACATCGTCGGCGGCAAGCTCAAGCACTTCTCCCGGCATCCCCTGCGCTACCGGATGTGGCGGCTGGTCGGGAGGCTCAACGCCCGGCACATGCAGCTCGCGTGGGCGTCGCTGGTGAGCGTCGGGGTCGCCGACCTCTACGTGTATCTCGTCGCGTCCGGTGCCTTCGACGATCCGAGGTTCTTCTGATGCCCGTGGTGGACCGGCAGCAATGGGACGTCGTCGTGGTGGGCGCGGGCGGCGCCGGGCTGCGCGCGGCCGTCGAGGCCCGCGAGCGGGGCGTCCGTACGGCCGTCATCTGCAAGTCGCTGTTCGGCAAGGCGCACACCGTGATGGCCGAGGGCGGCATCGCGGCCGCCATGGGCAACGTCAACTCCGGGGACAACTGGCAGGTCCACTTCCGCGACACCATGCGCGGCGGCAAGTTCCTCAACCAGTGGCGGATGGCCGAGCTGCACGCCCAGGAGGCGCCGCAGCGGGTCTGGGAGCTGGAGACCTGGGGCGCGCTGTTCGACCGTACCGAGGACGGCCGGATATCCCAGCGGAACTTCGGCGGGCACGAGTACCCCCGCCTCGCCCACGTCGGCGACCGCACCGGCCTGGAGCTGATCCGCACCCTTCAGCAGAAGGTCGTCTCGCTCCAGCAGGAGGACTTCCGCGAGACCGGCGACCACGAGTCCCGGCTCAGGGTCTTCCAGGAGTGCACGGTCACCCGCGTCCTCAAGGACGGCCCCCGGGTGAGCGGCGTCTTCGGCTACGAGCGCGAGACCGGCCGCTTCCTGGTGCTGGAGGCGCCCTCGGTGGTGATCGCCACCGGCGGCATCGGCAAGTCCTTCAAGGTGACGTCGAACTCCTGGGAGTACACCGGCGACGGCCACTCCCTGGCGCTGCTGGCCGGGGCGCCCCTGCTGAACATGGAGTTCGTGCAGTTCCACCCGACCGGCATGGTCTGGCCGCCGTCGGTGAAGGGCATCCTCGTCACCGAGTCGGTGCGCGGCGACGGCGGGGTGCTCAGGAACTCGGACGGCAAGCGGTTCATGTTCGACTACGTCCCGGACGTCTTCAAGGAGAAGTACGCCGAGTCGGAGGCGGAGGGCGACCGCTGGTACGACGACCCGGACCACAACCGCCGCCCGCCCGAACTGCTCCCCCGCGACGAGGTCGCGCGCGCGATCAACGCCGAGGTGAAGGAGGGCCGGGGCTCCCCGCACGGCGGCGTCTTCCTGGACGTGTCGACCCGGATGCCCGCCGACGTGATCAGGCGCCGGCTGCCCTCCATGTACCACCAGTTCAAGGAGCTGGCCGACGTGGACATCACGGCCGAGGCGATGGAGGTGGGGCCCACCTGCCACTACGTGATGGGCGGCATCGCCGTCGACTCCGACACGGCCGCCGCGCGCGGGGTGCCGGGGCTGTACGCGGCCGGCGAGGTGGCCGGCGGCATGCACGGCTCCAACCGGCTGGGCGGCAACTCCCTCTCCGACCTGCTGGTCTTCGGACGCCGGGCGGGCCGGCACGCCGCCGAGCACGCGGCGGGGGGCGCGTCCGGCGCCCGTCCCCGGGTGGACGACGCCCAGGTCGACGCGGCCGCCGCGGAGGCGCTCAGGCCGTTCTCCGCCGAGACCCAGGCACCCGACGAGGGCCCGCCGGAGAACCCGTACACCCTCCACCAGGAGCTCCAGCAGACGATGAACGACCTGGTGGGCATCATCCGGCGGGAGCCGGAGATGAAGCAGGCCCTGGAGAAGCTGGCCGAGCTGCGGGTACGGGCCCGCCGGGCCGGCGTGGAGGGGCACCGGCAGTTCAACCCGGGCTGGCACCTCGCCCTGGACCTCAGGAACATGCTGCTGGTCAGCGAGTGCGTGGCCCGGGCCGCGCTGGAGCGCACCGAGTCCCGGGGCGGGCACACCCGCGAGGACCATCCGGCGATGGACCGCCGGTGGCGCGCGGCCAACCTGCTGTGCACGCTGGCCGACCCGACGGGCGGCCTGGCCGCGACGGACCCGGAGCGCGGCCAGATCGCCCTGGAACGGCAGGCCACCGAGCCGATCCGGCCCGACCTGCTCGCCCTCTTCGAGAAGGAGGAGCTGGTGAAGTACCTCGCCGACGAGGAGCTGTCCGGATGAGCGCCTACGAGGCCCGCTTCAAGGTGTGGCGCGGCGACGTCGAGGGCGGCGGCCTGGAGGACTTCGCGGTCGAGGTGAACGACGGCGAGGTGGTCCTCGACATCATCCACCGCCTCCAGGCCACCCAGGCCCCGGATCTCGCCGTGCGCTGGAACTGCAAGGCGGGCAAGTGCGGTTCGTGCTCGGCCGAGGTCAACGGGCGGCCCCGGCTGCTGTGCATGACGCGGATGTCCGTCTTCACCCGCGAGGAGACCGTCACCGTCACACCGCTGCGCGCCTTCCCCGTCGTCCGCGACCTGGTGACGGACGTCGGCTTCAACTACGCCAAGGCGCGCGAGGTCCCCGCCTTCGTACCGCCCGCCGGGCTCGGGCCGGGCGAGTACCGGATGACGCAGGAGGACGTGGACCGCTCCCAGGAGTTCCGCAAGTGCATCGAGTGCTTCCTGTGCCAGGACACCTGCCACGTCGTGCGCGACCACGAGGAGAACAAGCCGGCCTTCGCGGGCCCCCGTTTCCTGATGCGCGTGGCCGAGCTGGACATGCACCCGCTGGACGCGGCCGAGGACACCGGCCTGGACCGCGGGCGCACGGCCCAGGACGAGCACGGCCTCGGCTACTGCAACATCACCAAGTGCTGTACGGAGGTCTGCCCGGAGGGCATCAGGATCACGGACAACGCGCTGATCCCGCTCAAGGAGCGGGCCGTGGACCGCAAGTACGACCCGCTGGTGTGGCTGGGGTCCAAAATCCGGCGCCGTTCCTAGCGGACCCAGCCGTCGCGGTACTCCTCCCAGTTCGTGTCCGTCGCGGCGAAGTCGATGTACGGGGCGACGCCGAAGAGGCGCCGGTCGGCGTCGGTGCGGGAGAGCCCGAGGCGGACGCCGCGCACGGCGGCGGCCACGGTCTCGGCATGGCCCCAGTGGTCGAAGTTGCTCTCGTGGTAGAAGGGCAGGCCCATCAGCAGATGGGTGGTGGGCGGCGTGACCTCCAGCGCGAGGGAGGTCTGCTGGGCCACGTAGCCGCCGTAGGTGCCCTCCAGGGGCTGCGCGGTGTCGTACGACATCACGGCGATCTGGTCGACGCGGCGGGCGACCTGCCCGAAGTACTCCTGGGACCACCACTTGGGGTGCTCGGTGAAGAGGCCGAAGACGGAGTGCAGGGCGGGGAGCGGGTCGATCTGGTGGGCGGCGACCGAGAGTTGCGCGTCGCGGGCCCGGGTGACCTCGCGGACGTCGTCCAGGAGGGAGAGGTAGTCCCGGTCGCCCGAGTGCAGCGGCTCCAGGTCGAGGTGGACGCCGTCGTAGCCGGCGTCGAGGACCTGGCGGGCCGAGCCTACGACGGCGGCGCGGGTGCCGGCGTCGGCCAGGCGCATGCCGTCCGGGCCCTCGGTGGCGAGGACGTCGCCGAGGAAGGCCTGGACGCGGACGCCGGGCAGGTCGCGGTGGACGGTGTCGATCAGCCAGCGGGCTTTGGGATACAGCGACTTCGGCAGGGTGCCGTCGTGCTCCATCGGGCCGGTGTGGACGTACAGGTCGCGGATGCCGGTCGTCCTGACGCGGAGCGCGAAGGCGGCGAGGTCGGCGTCGTCCTTGCGGCCGTCCACCCAGGCGTGGCCGAGCCAGATCGCGTCGCGGTTCCTCGTGTACGTGCCGTCGGCGGGGTCGCCGGTGTAGTTGACGCGCAGGGCGGTCAGCGCGGTGAGGAGGGGGACGAGCAGCACCAGGGGGACGGCGAGGGCGAGGCGCCGGAGCCACCTCTTCCGTCTCTTGCCGCCCGCCGCCTTCGGTTCACTCTGTTCCACCGGGGTCCCCTCCCTGCGGAGCGCGATCGCTCCCGACGTGTCGCCTCCGGGGACGACTCGAACCGGTGTTCCGGTTGCGGTCGGGGGGACGCCCGGGTCAGAACAGGCTCAGCAGCGCCTCCGCCGGGTCCGTGAGCGGGGTGTCACCGCCGGGCAGCGGCAGTTCGAACCAGACCGTCTTGCCGCGCGGCGTCCGGCGTGAGCCCCAGGCCGCGCTGAGCAGCCCGACCAGTTGCAGGCCGCGGCCGCCCTCGTCGGTGTCCCGGGCGCGGCGCCTGCGGGGCTGGACCAGGCCGGAGTCCCAGACCTCGCAGACCAGGGTGCGGTCGAGCAGGAGGCGGAGCCTGATCTCGCCCTCGCCGTAGCGAAGCGCGTTGGTGACGAGTTCGCTGACCAGCAGCTCCGTCGTGTCGACCAGCGGTTCCATGTCCCAGTCGAGCAGCTGGCGGCGGGCGTACTCCCGGGCCCGGCCCACGCTTCGGGGCTCGCGGGGCAGGGTCCAGTCGCCGACGGACTCCGTGGGCAGGCCCTGGACGCGGGCCATCAGCAGGGCGATGTCGTCCTCGCCGTGGTGGCTGTCGAGGGTGTTGAGGACCTGGTCGCAGACGTCCTCCAGGGGCCGGGTGGGGTCGGTGAGCGCGCCCACGAAGGCCTGGAGCCCCTCGTCGAGGGGGTGGTCGCGGCTCTCCACCAGGCCGTCGGTGTAGAGGGCGAGGAGGGCGCCCTCGGGCAGTTCGACCTCGACCTCCTCGAAGGGCTCCCCGCCGACGCCGAGCGGCAGGCCGGGCGGCACGTCCAGCATCAGCGCGGACTCGCCGGGCTCGACCAGGACGGGCGGCAGATGGCCGGCGTTGGCGAAGGTGCAGCGCCGGGTCACCGAGTCGTAGACGGCGTACACGCAGGTCGCCAGGTACACCTCGGAGAGGTCGGCCTCGCGGGGGCGGCGGGCGGCCCGGGTGGCCTGCTGGACGCCTCCCGGGGCACCGAGTCCGCGGGCGATCTCGTCCAGCTGGGAGAGGACCTCCGCCGGTTCGAGGTCGAGCTGGGCCAGGGTGCGGACGGCGGTGCGCAGTTCGCCCATCGCGACGGCCGCGCGCAGGCCGCGGCCCATGACGTCGCCGACGACCAGCGCGGTGCGGTGGCCGGGGAGTTCGATGACGTCGAACCAGTCGCCGCCGACCTCGCTGGCCCGGCCGGTCGCCGCTTCGCCGGGCAGGTAGCGGCAGGCGATGTCGAGCCCGGAGGCCTCGGGGTCACCGGGCGGCAGGAGTGAGCGCTGCAGTATCAGCGCCCGCTCGTGCTCACGCCGGTAGAGGCGGGCGTTGTCGATGCAGACGGCGGCGCGCGCGGCCAGTTCCACGGCGAGGTCGCGGTCCCGGTCGCCGAAGGGCTCGCTGCCCTTGGTGCGGGCGAACTGGGCGAGGCCGACGACCGTGTCGTGGGCGACCATCGGCACGGCGAGGGTGGACTGGACGAGGCTGCCGTCCTCGGCGGGGACGGTGCGCGGGCGGGCGGTGCGCAGGGCGTCCGCGCACGGCGAGTTGAAGGGGTAGTGGTGGACGGCGCCGAGCTGGACGCGCTCGCCGGCGCCGTGCAGGGGCGCGTCGGAGACGGCGCTGGAGTAGGCGACGCGGCGCAGCTCCGCGCTGCCGTCGGCGAGGCCGGGCGGGGTCTCGTCGCCCACCAGGAGGCCCTGGTAGAGGTCGACGGTGGCCAGGTCGCAGAAGCCGGGGACGACGACGTCGAGGAGTTCGCGGGCGGTGGTCTCCAGGTCGAGGGAGTTGCCGATGCGGGCACCGGCCTCGTTGAGCAGGGCGAGGTTGCGCCGGGCGGCGGCGGCCTCGCGGGCGGCGGCGCGGCGGGCGGTGATGTCCGTCCCGAGCCAGGCGACGCCGATGGGGCGGCCGGAACCGCTGTGCACGCGGTAGAGGTTGACCGACCAGTGGCGGCGTTCCTCCGTCCCCGGCACGAACCCCGTGACGTGCATGTCCGTGATCGACTCGCCGCTCTCCAGGACCCGGCGCAGGGTCGCGGAGACCCGGTCGGCCTCGGCCCGGGGCAGGTAGTCGTGGACGCCCTTGCCGCGGTGGTCGTCCGGCGTGCCGCCGAAGGTGGAGGCGAACCGCTGGTTGGCGCGGCGCACCCGGAGGTCGGGGTCGATCAGCAGGAAGCCGAACGGAGACTGGCCGAAAATGGCCTGCGAGGCGGCGAGATCGGTCTCGATGCTGCGCAGGACGCGCACGTCCACGACGATGCAGACGGCGGCCTTCTCCCCGTCCTCGGTGCGTGTCGGCATGACGTACACCTCGGCGAGGCCGCGCGTCCCGCGGCCGGTCCGGTGGCCGGTGCCGTCGTCCGGCGCGCGGAAGGGGACCACGCCGGTCCACTCCCGGCCGTCGAGGATCTCGGCCATCTTGCGCTGGCCGCGCTCGCGCAGGTCCGGGTCGATGAAGGCGTCGATGGGGTCGGTGCCGACGGCGTGCTCGGCGGGGATGCCGAGCAGTTGCTCCGCGCGCAGGCTCCACTGGTCGACGAGTCCGTCGGGGCCGATCGAGAAGGAGGCGACCTTGATGTAGTCGTAGATGGAGCCGGGCGGGCTGCTCTGCCACACCGCGTCACCGAGTGGCGCGTCTGCCGACGGGCCCTCCGACTCCGTGGGCCTCGCTGGTATCTCGCTCACGCGAACCGTCCCCTCCAGCTCACCGCGTCCGGCACCGGTCACCAAAGGCGGCTGCCCGCAGTATCCAGCACTACGGCGCCGCACAACACGGTGTTCACGATCACAGCACGGTCCCGATGGTTTTCGGTCCGGACCGTGCCAATACTTCCAGTCTTCTAACCAGCGGACACGGCATCGAATCACGCAGTCCGGCAACTACCGCCGCTCCGTCATCCCGGGAGCACGAGTTCGAACCAGACCGTCTTGCCCGCCTCCCCGGCCCGGGTGCCCCAGCGGTGTACGGAGGACGCCACCAACTGGAGTCCGCGGCCGTCCTCGTCCTCGGGACGGGCGACGCGTGCGCGGGGCGGGTCGGGCAGCGGGTCGGAGACCTCCACCAGCAGGATCCCGGGCGGCGCGGCGGGGCGGCGCAGCAGGCGGACGCCGATGGGGCCGGTGGCGTGCCGCAGGGCGTTGGTCACGAGTTCGCTGACCAGCAGGGCGGTGAGGTCGCTGACACCGTCGAGCCCCCACGCCCGCAACGCGCCGCGGACCTGGGCGCGAGCGGTCCGCACGGCGTCCGGCACCGCGGGAAAGACCCACTCGGCACGGCCGCCCTCGCTGTCGATCACGCCGCTCACTTCCCGGCCGGCGATCCCCCACCCATGTCCGCTTTCATGGGGTTAATGGGCACATACCCGGGATTCAGGGCTCGGTACCGCCCAGGAGGGCGCACTGTGGCACCGGCGGCGCGCGGGGGCGCTCACCACCGCCCGTTCACGCACCCCGTGCGTCCGCCGTGTCCATTCCGAGGTGCGCGAGCGCCTGCCGGAGCGCCGGTACGTCCTGGTCGAGCCAGGGCACGTCCCAGATCCGGGCGGGGGTCAGCCAGCGCAGGGCGTCGTGGTCCTCGAGCGGTGCGGGGGCGGGGGAACCGGGGAGCAGCCGCGCGGTCCATACATGCAGGGCGAAGGGTGGTCTCAGGGGCCATTGTCCCGGGACGCGCTCACCGGCCTCGGCCGCGACGCCCAGTTCCTCGCGCAGTTCGCGTACGAGGGCGGCCTCGGGCGCCTCGCCCGGTTCGACCTTTCCGCCGGGCAGCTCCCAGCGACCGGCGAGGTCCGCCGGTGCGCTGCGGCGCGCGGCGAGCAGGCGTCCGCCGTCGACCAGGGCGGCGCCCACCACGATCCGTTCCGTCATGGTCCGGAGCCTACGGGCCGCCGGGCGGGCTCGCGGGCCCGGGCGGCCGGGGCCCGGTCAGTCCGTCGCGCCCTTTCCGTTGGCGCCGAGCCGCTCGACCCAGTAGAGCTGCTTGTGGCCGCGGCCGTCGAGGGTGTCGGCGATCTCCTGGGCCTCGGCCCGGGTCGCGTACCTGCCCACGCGGTAGCGATTGCCGTTGTCGTCCTGCCGGAAGACCAGCCAGGGAAGAGTGACCGTGCCGTCGTTCATCGCGCCCCTCCACTTCCCGCCCGCGGCCCGAGCCGCGCCCCGCCCGCCAAGGAAACCCCGATCCGCATATGCCCGAGCCTACGCCCAACCTTCACGGAGCGAATACGGCTTTGCACAAAGAGGTACGCAACCAGCCAGAACGCAGGGGGCGCACGATGCGGGACGCGCCCTCGCCGCACCCTGATGCTTCCGGTCGCAGGCATGCGGGGGCCGACGGAGGCCACCTGCGGGAACGACCGGAATGACCGGATTCAGACGTGAGGCCCGGGGCACGCCCGGACGGCGGGAGGGACCGTCGGCACGGAGAAAGGGGCGCGGGAGGCGCACGGGAGGCGTGCGCCATCTCACACCCCTGAGGACGCCTCAACACCCCCGGCGGCGCCGGGGGTTGGCGGCGGGCGCGCTCGCTACCTCACCGGCAAGTGATAGGCGACCCGGTACCGGTCGGCGGGGACGACGACCTCGGCGGTCTCCACCGCGCGGCCGGACGCGTAGAACGTGCGCTGGACGACCAGGACCACGTGGCCGGGGACACCGCCGAGGGCGAGCAGCTCCTCGGCCAGGCCGGGGCGGGCGCCGACCTCCTCCGTGACGTTGTCGACGACGACGTCGATGGCGGCCATCCGCTCGACGACGCCCATGCCGCCGAGCGGCCCCTCCTCGGGCAGCATCACCGGGGTGCGGCCGGTGAGGTCCAGCGGCTCCCACGAGGTGGAGAGCATCATGGCCTCGCCGGCCTCCCGGAACACGTACCGCGTGCACATCACGCGGTCGCCCGGCTTGATGGCGAGGCGCTCGGCGACCGCCACGCTCGCCTCGGCCTGCTCGCTGCGCGACTCCCAGGTGCCGTGCGCGTCGCCGTCGGCCTGCTCCTGGCGGAAGGGGGTGGCGCCGCCGGCCGGCCGGTACCCGGAGCGGGCGACCCGGCGGGGCACGGGGCGCTCGCGCACATAGGTGCCGGAGCCGGAGCGGCCCTCGACCAGACCCTCGGCCATCAGCACCTTGCGGGCCTCCAGGGCGACGGTGTCGGAGACGCCGTACTCCTCTCGGATCCGCGCCTGTGAGGGAAGGCGGGTATGGGGCGGCAGCAGGCCGTCGGCGATCTTCTTACGGAGATCACCCGCAACACGCAGATACGCCGGCTGCTCACCGAATGTCACTGGCCGCTCCCATCAGGTTGTACAGACAGCAACAGCGTGGCAACCGTAGGTTGGGCCAGGCAAGCAAAGGCCAGAGAATCACTCGATGTGATGACTTGTACCGCCCGAGGGCTTTACGCAGGCACTTTCTCCCCGTTATAGAAGCGATCACACCTCCAGGCCGGGGTCCTCCCCGCCGGTGTCGCCGCCGTCGCCGCCGCTTCCGTACTCCGGCGACGTGGTGGCGAGCCCCAGGGCCTTGCGGGCGGTGACCGTGGTGTCGGCGACGACGAGGTCGTACCCCTTGCCGTAGTGCTCGTAGTAGGCGTCGGCGTCGGCGGCCTTCGCGGCCAGGGCCCACTCCTCGCGGGCCGCCTCCAGGTCCTCGACCAGCTCGGCGACCGGACGGTCGGCCTCACCGGACCAGTCGTGCCGGCCGAGCATCGTGACCTCGCTCCGGAGCCCCTCCGCGACCTGGCCCGCCCAGATCCGGTAGCCGGCCAGGTCGTCCTCGACGGCCTCGGCCTCGGGCACCTCGTCCATCGCCCGGTTGAGGTGGCCCTCGGCCACCAGGTACGTGTGCTGGTCCCGGTCGAGCCCCGCGCCGTCGTTGCGGAGCGAACCGGTGAGCGTGGCGCCCTCGTCGGTGTTCCCGAACAGGCAGGTGATCTCCCGGTCGCCGGTCCGCCAGCTGTCGGAGGTCGGGGTCAGGTAGTACACGTCGACGTCGCCCGGCAGGGCCCACCGGTCCATGGCGTAGGTGTCCTGGAGCGCGTAGCAGCGTTCGTCCGCGGCCCGCGTGATCTCCGCGTCGCCGGGGAAGGACCCGCCCGGCAGCTCGAAGGAGGCGAAGACCTCGCCGTCGTGCGCCTCCTCGCAGGGCACCTCGTCGACGTCGTACGTGACCCCCTGGAGGGAGCCGCTGGGGGTGGTGAAGCACTGGCCCGTCTCCAGGCCGTACGCCGTGCCCTCGCCCCGCGCGGCGTCCCGGAAGCCGTCCCAGAAGTCGTTCGCGGCGCCCGTGGTGAGCGACAGCGCCCACAGCGCCAGCCCCACGCAGGACAGCACGGAACCGGCCACGGCGAACCCCTTGCCGCGCTCGCCCCGCCGCTTGATCTGGCCCAGCGCGACCAGGCCGAGGACGAGTCCGACGGCGGGCACGAAGCACAGCACACCGAGCACGAACGCGGCGATGGCGAGCCCGTTGACGGACGGCCGCGCCGGGTACGCCCCGTGGGGCCCGTAGGGCTGCCCGGCCGGCGGGTACCCCCAGGCACCCTGGTACGGCTGCTGCGGGGGCGCCGGGTACGGCCCCTGGCCATAGGGTCCTTGGGGCCCCTGGGGCCCGGGCGGCGGCGGTATGGACACGTGTACCGTGCTCCTGTTTCGGACGGTGACGCGAAGGCGCCGCGGGACAGCGGCCGGACCTCGCGGTGCCCGGCCGATCACTGAGCGCATGGTAAGCGCGCGGCGGGGCGGGGGCGGTATGCGGGTCGCGAACACGACCGTCCGGGCGGTGAACGGCCTCACCGCCCGCTGGGCCGCAGGCGCGAAGGGCGGCACCGTGCTCTCCGCGCCCGGTGTCTGGCCCCTGCTCGCCCTCCTCGCGGACGGTGCGGCGGGCGCGGCGCGGTCGGAGCTGGCGGAGGCGTTGGGGGTGTCCGCGGACCGGGCGGCCGCGGCGGCCCGTGAACTGCTCGCCGGACTCGGCGCCGTGCGCGGCCTGGAGACGGCCCTCGGCCTGTGGACCGGACGCGCGCTGGAACCGCGCGGGGAGTGGACCGCCGGGCTGCCCGCCGGCGCCCATGGTGTCCTCACCGGCGACGCGGGGACCGACGGTCCGGCGCTGGACGGGTGGGCGGCGCGGCGCACCGGCGGCCTGATCGAGCGGATGCCGGTGGCGGTGACCCCGGAGACGGAGCTGGTGCTCGCGAGCGCGCTGGCCCTGCGCACCCGGTGGCTGAGGCCCTTCGACGAGACGTACCTCGCCCCGGAGTCCGGGCCCTGGCAGGGGCGTGAGCTGCGGGGACTGGAGCGGCAGAGCGTGCTGCTGGACCGGATCGGCGTCGCGGACACGCCCGGCGGCCACGTGACCGAGCTGAAGGTGCTCGGCGACACGGCCGTCGACGTCCACCTGCTGCTGGGCGAGGAGGGCATGGCGCCCGGTGGGGTGCTGGGGGCGGGTGTCGGCATCCTCGCGGACGCCCGCCGGGTGACTCCGGGTTCGCGTCTGCCGTCCGGCGAGGTGGGGCCGGGGCTGGTCGTCGGGCGGGAGCGGACCATGACACCCCGGCCGCCGACGCTCGACGTGACGACGGTCGCGTACGGCGTCACCTCGGACCACGACCTCCTGGAGCACGCCGGGGTGTTCGGTCTGGGGGCGGCCGCTCTGCCCGTGCCCGGTCACTTCCCGGGCATCAGCGCGTATCCGCTGCGCGTCGACACGGCGCGGCAGTCCGCACTGGCGCGGTTCGACGCTTCGGGCTTCGAGGCCGCCGCGGTGACGGCGGTGGGCATGGTCGCGGCCGGTGTCCCCGAGTTGCGCTGGCTCAGCACCACCGTCCGGGCCGTCTTCGACCGGCCTTTCGGGTTTCTCGCCGTGCACCGGCACTCGCGGCTCGTCCTCGCGGCGGGCTGGGTCGACGACCCGGAGCCCTACCGCGAGGACGAGGGGGATCCGCCTCGGTGATCCCGTGTCACCGGGGCCGTGTCACAGGCGCAGGCCCCAGGCGTCGATGCGGCCGGTGTCCAGCGACGCGTTGTCGCTGACCCGGAGCTTCCACGTGCCGTTGGCGCTCTCGGAGGAGGCGTTCACGGTGTACGTGGTGTCGATGTCGTCCGCGCTGCCGCCGGTGCCGTACGACTTCAGCGTGTACGCGGTGCCGTCCGGGGCGATCAGCTGGACCTGGAGGTCGCCGATGTAGCTGTGGACGATGCGGACCTGGACGGGCATCGCCGAGGGCGCGTTGCCGGCCTCGCCGGAGACGGTCACCGGGGACTCGACGGTGGCGTTGTCCCGGATGGTGTAGTCGCCGGTGTTCTCGTAGAGGTCGCCGGTCGGCGGGGGCGTGGTGCCGCCGTCGCCGGTGTACAGGAGCCGGTTGGGCGAGCCGCTGCCCGGGTTCGTGACGACGCCGGTGGTGGCGGCGGACGTCAGGGCGGTGGCGACCTGCGCCGGGGTGGCCGTGGGGTTGGCGGCCAGGTGGAGCGCGGCGGCGCCGGCGACGTGCGGGCTGGCCATGGACGTGCCGGAGATGGTGTTGGTGGCCGAGTCGCCGCTGTTCCAGGCGGAGGTGATCGAGGAGCCCGGCGCGAACAGGTCCACCACGGAACCGTAGTTGGAGTAGCTCGCGCGGGCGTCGCCCGACGTGGTCGCGCCGACCGTGATCGCCTCGGTCACCCGGGCCGGGGACTTGGTGGAGGCGTTGGTGGACTCGTTGCCCGCCGCGACGACGAAGGTGACGCCGGAGGCGATGGCGTTGCGCACGGCGGTGTCGAGGGCGCTGTCGGCGCCGCCGCCGAGGGACATGTTGGCGACGGCGGGCTTGACCGCGTTGCGGGCGACCCAGTCGATTCCGGCGACGACCTGGGCGGTGGTGCCCGAGCCCGAGTTGTCGAGCACGCGGACGCCGACGATCTTCGCCTTCTTCGCCACGCCGTAGGCGCTGCCCGCGACGGTCCCGGCGACGTGGGTGCCGTGGCCGTGGCCGTCCTGGGCGGTGTTGTCGTTGTCGATGGCGTCGTAGCCGTAGGACGCGCGGCCGCCGAAGTCACTGTGCGTGATGCGGACGCCGGTGTCGACGACGTACGCCGTCACGCCCTGTCCGGCGCTGTCCGGGTAGGTGTACGAGCTGTTCAGCGGGAGGTTGCGCTGGTCGACGCGGTCCAGGCCCCAGGAGGGCGGGTTGGGCTGGGTGCCGGTGACGTGGAAGGTGCGGTCCTGGACGACGGAGGCGACGGCCGGGTCGGCGGCGAACCGTTTCGCCTCGGTCTCGGAGGCCTCGACCGCGTAGCCGTTGAGGGCCTTGGTGTAGGTGCGCTCGATGTCGGCGCCGTACTTCTTCGCCAGCGCGCGGCCCTCCGCGGAGCCGGACGTCGCCTCGTCCGCCTTCAGGGTCACGATGTAGCTGCCGGCGACCGCGTTCGCCGCGTCCGCGTACTGGACGTGGCCCTCCGCCGCGGTGGCGGGGAGCGCGGAGACGAGGCTCGCGGCCAGGGCCGCGGTGGCCACGGCGCCGACGGCGGACAGTCTTCGCCGGGTGGTGCGAGGGGGGTTGTGACGCAGCACTGCCATGTGAGGGGTCCTCCTCGGTCGGTGGTGCGTGGTGGGGTTCGTGCACGCCGAGCAGACCGCCCCCGGGGACCATTAGGTCATGGTCATGTCAATTTGGGGCGGCTTTTGGTGCGTCAGCCGAAAGATTGAGGCTTCCAGAGGAATTGCACAAGAGGCGTGCACGGATGTGCGCACCCCTGAATCGTTTGAGCGACACCCCGGTCCGCTCCGGGTCGACCCGCCGGGGCGACGCGCCGTCAGGACGGCGCGGTGCGCTCGTCGTCGACGCCCAGCCGGGCCTGCTCCTCCTCGACGATCCGCCGGGCCAGGTCCGTGTCCGACACGTCCACGGCGTCCGGCGTCGCCTCGGCCACCGCGCTGCGCCGGGCGTAGGCGTCGAACAGGCGGGTCTTGCGCTCCAGCAGCCGCACCATCCGCTCGTCCACCCCGCCGGCGGCCAGCAGCCGGTGCACGCGCACGGGCCTGACCTGGCCCATGCGGTGGGCGCGCGCGACCGCCTGGTGCTCGATGGTCGGCTTGATCTGCGGTTCGCACACGATCACCACGGACGCGGCCTGCATGTTGAGCCCGATCCCCGCCGCCTGGATCTGCGCCAGCAGCACCGCCGGACCGGTCACGGCCGTGAACCCGTCGACCAGCGACTGCCTGCGGGCGGGCGGCACCGCGCCGGTGAGCGGACCGAACACGGGCCCGTACGGCCGCGGTTCGGCGCCGTCGGCGGCGGCCAGGTCGGCCTCGACCACGCGCAGGACGTCGCGGAAGTTGGAGAAGACCACGACCTTGAGCCCGTTCTCCCCGGCCTCCCGCACGATCTCCCGGAGCCGGCCGAGCTTGGCGGACTTCTCCGGCCGGGCGTACGCCGCCCTGCGCATCGCCATGAAGTTCCCCTCGCGCACGGCCTCCCGGTACGCGTCCTCGTCGGCGGCGCTCAGCTCCTCCCACTCGTCCGTGTGCTGGAGGCTGGGCAGTTCGGTGAGCACGTCCTCCTGGTTGCGGCGCAGGTAGACGGGGGCGACCGCCCGGCGGAAGGCCACCGAGCCGGTCAGCCCGGTGCCGTCCCCCAGCCGGTCGGCCACCTCCGGGTCGAGCATCCGGACCAGGTTGCGGAACTCGGCGACCCGGTTCTCCATCGGCGTACCCGTCATGAACAGCACGCGCTCGCACCGCGCGGCCCACCGGTCGACCGCCTGCGACCGCAGGGCCTGCGGGTTCTTCACGGAGTGCGCCTCGTCGACGACGAGCATCGCGGGTGCGGGCGGCCGGTCCGGGCCGCCGCCCTCCGGCTCGCCGCCCGGGGGACCGCCCGCGTCGCCACCGGGGTCCGGGAACCCGCGCAGGGAGTCGAAGGTGGTCACGGCGACCCCGCCCCGCGCCCCCCAGTCGGCGAAGGCGTCCCGCCGGTCGGGGCCGTGCAGCGGGCGGACGGGCAGGGTGCTGCGGGCCTCGATCTCGCGCGTCCAGTTGACCAGGACGCTCGCCGGGCAGACGACCAGGAAGTGCGTGTGCCCGCCGGCCGCCAGGTGGGCCAGGGCCGCGATGGCCTGGATGGTCTTGCCGAGCCCCATCTCGTCGCCGAGGATCACCCGGCGCCGCGCGAGCGCGAAGCGCGCGCCGAACGCCTGGTAGCCGCGCAGGGAGACCCGGCGCCGGGAGTCGTCGAGCCGCAGTCCGCGCACCCGCTCGGCGATGTCGTCGGGCAGGAAGCCCTCGGCCGCCGCGGTGTCGGAGGTGTGTCCGGCGATCTCGCCCAGCACGCCGTAGTACTCGGCGGAGCGCAGTTCGAAGTCCGTCCAGGCCGCCAGGTCGCCGGCCGGTCCGCGCAGCAGGTCCACGGAGGCCTGGGCCAGCACTTCGGGCGTGCCGTCGCGCTCCGCCTCCTCGGTCAGGGAGCGGATCCCGGCGACGGCCTCCAGCGCGCGGGCCTTCCGCTCGCGCCCGGCCAGCAGCAGGCCGATCCGCCCGGCGGCGGGCCGGGCCTCGGCCAGCAGCGGGTCGAGCCGCCGGACCAGCCCGGCCGCCGTGTCGAGCGCGCGCCGTGCCTCCGGTCCCGCGCCGACCAGCACGTGCAGGGCCGCGACCAGGGCCGTCGTCCGCGGCTCGGGCCGGTCCACGTCCAGGTGCACGGCGGCCGCCTCCCCCGCGGCCTCCGCCAACTGCCGTGCGGCGGCGACGATCTGATCGACGGTGCGCTGGCCCACGCCGGGGATCTGCCGCAACCGGTAGGGGCCGGCGTCCAGTACCGCGCGGACGGTGGCGAGTCCGCTCTTCTCGACGGCCCCCAGCCGCAGCCGCCCGCCGGTGACGTCCTGCAACCGGGCCACCGGGATGGCGTCGAGGGCCTGTTCGACCGCCTCGTCGTGCAGCGGCTTCAGCGCCGCCCGGACCGCGTCGACGGCCCGCTCGTGGTCACCGGCCAGCGAACGGGCCGCCTCGTGCAGCCGCGTGCCGCGGGCGACCGCCTCCCGCTCATCGCGCCCCATCCGGTACCGCGCCCCCTCCCGGCCGTCCGGCGGCCGCTCCCCCGGTCGGCCCTTCAGCCGCTGTGCACATGCGCGCGTACCCCTTGCAGCCCGAAGAGGACGAGCAGTTCGACCGCGCCGCCGTCGGCGCTGCCCAGCCAGTGCGGCAGGGACGTGTCGAACTCGGCGGCCTCACCGGAGGAGAGCGTCAGGTCGCGCTCGCCGACCAGCAGCCGCAGCCGGCCGCTGAGCACGTACAGCCACTCGAAGCCCTCGTGCGTCTGCGGGGTCGGTTCGAGCGGCGCCGGCCGGCTCGGGATGATCATCTTGAACGCCTGGGTGCCGCCGGGCCGCCGGGAAAGGGGCACGAAGACCATCCCGAAGCGCCGGACGGGCTTCAGGTGGATCCGGGGGTCGCCCGTGCGCGGTGCGCCGACGAGGTCGTCCAGGGGGACGCCGTAGATCCGCGCGAGCGGGAGCAGGAGTTCCAGGGTGGCCCGGCGCCGGCCGCTCTCCAGCCGCGACAGGGTGCTCTCCGACACGCCGGTGGCCGTCGCGAGGTGGGCGAGGGTGATGCCCCGGTCCCGGCGCAGCGCGCGCAGCCTGGGGCCGACGGCGTCGAGCACGTCGTCGGTTCCGGCGTCCGTCGGGGCGTCCATCCGGCCACCTTGCCACAACGGCAAGTTTTCGTGCCAGCCGCCCGGGTGCGTGCCGAGACTGGCGGCATCACGACACACGCTGCCGAGCGAGGAGTTCCGATGGACGCCACCGACGAGGTCACCTTCTGGGACGGGCTCTACGCGGCCCGGCCCGCCGCGGACGACGCGCCGCCCAACCGGCGGCTCGTCGAGTCGGTCGCCGACCTGCCGCCCGGCGATGCGCTGGACCTCGGGTGCGGCAACGGCGGCGACGCGCTGTGGCTCGCCCGCCGGGGCTGGCGGGTGACGGCCGTCGACATCTCGGCGGTGGCGACCGACCGGCTCGCCGCGCACGCCCGCGCACAGGATCTCGGCCACCTGGTCACCGCCGAACGGCACGACCTGGGCGCGTCCTTCCCGGAGGGCCGGTTCGACCTGGTCACCGCCCACTACCTGCACACGCCCTTCGGCCTGGACCGGGCGGCCCTCCTGCGCACGGCCGCGCACGCGCTGCGTCCGGGCGGACGGCTGCTGGTCGTCGACCACGGCTCGACCGCGCCGTGGTCGTGGGACCAGGACCCCGACGCCCGGTACCCCGGCCCCCGGGAGGTCGCGGCGGACATCGGCCTCGACTCGGCCGCTTTCCGGGTCGAACGGGCCGACTCCCCGCACCGCCGTGCGACGGGCCCCGGCGGGCGCACCGCCGAGGTCGTCGACCATGTACTGCTCGTGCGGCGCGACGCGTGAGAGCGGCCGGGACCTGAGACCGAGGCCCGATCGACGGGGCGGTGAATGCCGGGGACCACTGCGTCGCAAGCCCCGCCCCACCCCGACCGGGCCGATCACCTTGCCCCCTCACCAAAGCCGACCAAGGAGGCCACCATGCCCCCCGCCACCCGACGCGGCCGTCGCCGCGACACCCCGCCGCCGCGCACCGGTAGCAGCGAGGCCGAGACCCTGCGCGGCTTCCTCGACTACCTCCGCGCCTCGGTCGCCGGCAAGGTCGACGGCGCCCCCGAACCGCAGGTCCGTACGGCCGCGGTGGCCTCCGGCACCAATCTGCTCGGGCTGCTCCATCACCTCACCCAGGTCGAGCGCGCCCTCTTCCTCGGCGCGGAGGTCCGGGACTGGCAGGCCACCTTCCGGGCGGCGCCCGAGGACAGCGTCACCGACGTCGTGGCCCGCTACCGCGAAGCCGTCGAGCGGGCGAACGCCGTCCTCGACGCGTGCACCGACCTCGCCGCGCCCCTTCCCCGCCACGCCCCCGGCAAGTCCGCGCCCAGCGTGCGCTGGGCCCTCACCCACATGACCGAGGAAACCGCCCGCCACGCGGGCCACGCGGACATCCTGCGCGAGTTGATCGACGGGGTCACGGGGAGGTGAGCGGGGAGGCGGGTACCGCGGGCGGACGGTGACGGGGCCCGCGGCCCGGCCGTCCTGCTTTCCGGCCTTCCGGCCTTCCGGCCTTCCGGCCGTCAGGCCTCAGACCGCCTCCGTCGGATCACCGACCGCACCCCCCGTGGCACTCCGGACGGCGCGGGCGACCCGGTGCGGTGTGTCGGCGAAGTCCTCGGGGTCGGCACCCGTCAGCAGGGCGGCGCCGACGGTCTCGTGGAGGACCCGCACGGAGGCCGAGGCCGCGGCGGCGTACAGCAGCACCTGGAGGTCGTCGGGCGGCCGGCGCGTGCGGTGGGCGATCGCCTCGGCGAGTTCCCTGCGGGCCTGGTCGCGGGCCATCAACCAGGCGGTGCGCACGGCCGGTTCGGTGGCGGCCAGCACGGCCATCCGCGTCGCGAGCAGGTCGTCCAGCCGGTCCAGGTCGGTGGCGGCGCGGGCGTAGCGGTGGGCCTCGGCGGCGAGGTGTTCCTCCAGGGACAGGTGCGGCGGCCAGCGGCGCAGTACGGCCGTCTCCCATGCCGCGCCGCGGGTCACGATGGGTTCGGCGCAGCTTTCCTTGTTGCGGAAGTGGCGCCAGACGGTGCGGGTGGACACGCCCACCGCGCGGGCGATCCGGTCGCCGGTGGTCGCGTCCACCCCCCGCTCCCAGAAGAGGCGGCACGCCTCCCGGGAGATGTTCATCCGGAGCCGGTCGCGACGCGCCGCGTCGGCGCCGGGACCCCCCGCCCCGCGTCCGCCGTTCATGTCGCCGCCCGTGCTCAGGTCAGGCGCGACCGGTGGACCGCGTCCCGGCGGCCTTGAGGCGCTTGTCGGAGAGGCGAGCGGCCCAGGCGACGACGAGGAGTCCGACGGCGAGCAGGGGGTAGCCCATGATGACCTTCGCGAAGCCCAGGGAGCCGACCTCGTCGCTCTCGTACAGGTACTGCTGGACGGCGAAGCGGGCGGCGAAGATCGCGGCCAGGGTCAGCGTGGCGATGTCGTAGTACCGCCGCGAACGCCGGTCGGCGCGCCAGGCACCGCCCTTGCCGGTGACGGAGTTCCACAGCACGCCGGCCAGGGGCCTGCGGACGAGTACGGAGGCCAGGAAGACGACGGCACCGGCGAGGCTGGCCCAGATGCCGATGAGGAAGTAGTCCTTGGCGGACCCGGTGTACCAGGAGATTCCGGCGGCGATCGCGACGCCGAACAGGCCGCCGAGGGCGGGCTGGAGCGATTCCTTGCGCAGGAGGCGCTCGATGGCGATGGCGACGGCGACCACGACGGCCGCGGTGACGCCGGCCCTGAGGCCTCGGTAGTTGTTGGCGAGGACGAACGCCACGACGGGCAGGGCCGCGTAGACGAGGCCCTTGGTGCCCCCGGCCTGTTCGAGCGCGGTGGGCCTGGCGCGGGGAGCGGTCGGAGTGGCGGTCGGGTTGCCGGTCGCCTGGTGCTTGACGTCGTTCATGGTGATCAGCTCTTCCGGTTCGTCTGGGGACGCATCACGAACCCGTGCGTCACTTAGTGACAGGGTGGCATCGAGTGAACCGGCACGCAAGCATGGGAGCCGAATTAGGTGTCATTTAGTGACAGCGGCGCGCGCCGACAGCGACGGTGTAGTTACCCGTCCGGGAGGCCCGCCGCGCGTCCCCGCGGCCGAGCCTGGCATTTGGCGTCACTTAATGTCATTCTGGCACTTGAGGCACAAGTGTGAGCAAGGAGCAGCATGGGGACCGCCGAGACATCGACGGAGCGCGGCCGGGGCGGCATGAGCGAGCACCGGCGCCGCAGGGTGCGCCTGGAGATCTCCCGCGAGGCCGCCCGCCTGTTCTGGCAGCAGGGCGTGGACGCGACCAGCGGCGACCAGATCGCGGCGGCGGTCGGCCTGTCCACGCGCACGATCTGGCGCCACTTCCGGAGCAAGGAGAGCTGCGCCGAGCCGATCGTGACGCAGAGCGTGGCCTGGGAGATGTCCACGCTGCGCAGCTGGCCCCCGCACCTCTCCCTGGAGGACCACTTCGCCGCAGAGGCCGACCGGTTCGGCCGCGAGTCCACCGCGCTGGAGCAGGCCGACACCGCGCTGGGCATCCGGATGATCCGCCTCGCCGACTCGGAACCGGCGCTGCGCACCGCCTGGCTCATGGCCTGCGACCAGGTCGAGCACGAGATGGCCGAGATCATCGCGACGCGCCTCGACGGCAAGCCCGACGACCTCGACGTACGCCTGCACGCCGCGGCCGCGTCCGCAGCGCTGCGCGTCATCAACGAGTACATCGGCGCCGCCCTTCTGGACGGCGTGGACCCGCGGGAGTTCTCCGACGCGGCCTCGCTCATCGCGAACGCGGTGCGCAGGGCGACCGGCGGGGCGGTGGGCGACCCGGTGGAGGGCGCGGACGAGACGGGCACGGACGCCTGACCCGTCCCGCCGGGCCGGCTGTCGTTTCCGTACAAGACGAGCCCGCGCCCGCGCTCTACGGTGAACCCGACAGCTCGCCGACCACCGTGATCCCTGAGGGAGACAGCACCATGCGCGACTTGGTCTACACCGGTTTCATGTCGCTCGACGGCGTCGTGGACTCGCCCGGCGGCGGCCCCACCGAGGAGCACCGCAGCGGCGGCTGGGTCTTCAAGGACCTCGAGTTCGTGCCGGAGGCCTGGTCGCTGAAGGGCGAGGAACTGGCCGACACGACGGCGCTGATGTTCGGACGACGCAGCTACGAGGCGTTCGCACCGGTCTGGCCCGGCTCGGAGGACCACGCCGCGTACAAGGACCTGCCCAAGTACGTGGTCTCGACGACGCTCTCCGACGACGCCCTGGTGGACGGCTGGGGCCCGACGACCGTCCTGCGCTCGACCGAGGACGTCGCCGCGCTCAAGGCGGGCGAGGGCGGCGCGATCTTCATCCACGGCAGCGCGGAACTGGCCCGGCGCCTGTCCGACGCGGGCCTGATCGACCAGTACAACCTGCTCGTCTTCCCCACGCTGCTCGGCGCCGGCAAGAGCCTGTTCGGCCGGTCCGACCGCGACAAGCAGATGCTGACGCTGCGGGAGTCGCAGAGCTACTCGAACGGCATCCTGAAGCTGGTCTACGACGTCAGGCGCTGATCAGGGCGGCGCTCTGGGCGTCGCTCCGGGCGCTTTGCAGATCGAGCGCGATCGGCCCGCCGGCGCCCTCGCGCAACTGCCCCGCGGTACGCCCGACACAGGCCCTCAGCGCCCGCGCCAGATGCGGCTCGTCGAAGTACCCCAGCCTGGTGACGACGTCGGCGGCCGGCTCCCCGGCCGCCAGCGACTCGGCGGCCGCACGGGCCCGCTCGATCTTCCGGACCGCCCCCCGGGTCAGCCCCGTGGCGGCCCGGAACCGCCGCTCGACCGTACGCCCCGACACGTCAGGACGACCACCCCGCAGCACCTCGGCGACGACCGGATCACGCACGAGCACCCCGGCCCGCACCAGCCGCTCCACCAGCGCCTCGGCGTCATCGGCCCCCGGCGTCTCCCACCGCCCGCCGTCGAGCCGGAACGTCCGCCGCGTGGTGTCGGGCAGCGCGACCCCGCCCTCGCCCAGCACGGACGCCGGCACCGCCCGCAACGACGTCCCGACGGCGAACTCGATCCCGGTGAACACCGCCCCCTCGGGCACCGCCGCCGTCCCGGCCCGCAGCTCGGGCCCGGTGACCCCCGCGAACGCCCGCCCGCCCTGCTCCCAGAACACCAGCCCCAACCGCACCCCGGCCACGGAGGTCATCCCGGTGACCCGCTCACTCCGGCAAGTCCACACGACGTCGACCCAGGAGGAGTCGGAGTGACGGGTCTCGAAGCTGAGGGACACGGGGGCAGGATAGGCCGGGCCTGGTCGGCCCGGGGCTAGACGTTGAACCGGAACTCCACCACATCCCCGTCCCGCATCACATACTCCTTGCCCTCCATCCGCGCCTTCCCCTTCGCGCGGGCCTCCGTGACCGAGCCGGTCTCTACGAGGTCGGCGTAGGAGATGACCTCGGCCTTGATGAAGCCCTTCTGGAAGTCGGTGTGGATGACTCCCGCGGCCTCGGGGGCCGTGGCGCCCTTCTTGATGGTCCAGGCGCGGGATTCCTTGGGGCCGGCCGTCAGGTAGGTCTGGAGGCCGAGGGTGCGGAAGCCGACGTGGGCGAGGGTGGCGAGGCCGGGTTCCTCCTGGCCGACGGACTGGAGGAGTTCCAGGGCCTCGTCCTCGTCCAGCTCGGCGAGGTCCGACTCCAGCTTGGCGTTGAGGAAGATCGCCTCGGCGGGGGCGACCAGGGCGCGCTGCTCGCTCTTGAAGTCCTCGTCGGTCAGCTCGTCCTCGTCGACGTTGAAGACGTAGAGGAAGGGCTTGGTCGTGAGGAGGTGCAGGTCGTGCAGGAGTTCGTTGCGCTCGGTGCCCTGGACGATGCCGTGCGCGAAGAGCGTGTCGCCCTTCTCCAGGATCTCCTTGGCCTCCTCGACGGCCTTGACCTTGGGAGCCACGTCCTTCTTGATCCGGGACTCCTTCTGGAGGCGCGGGAGGACCTTCTCGATGGTCTGGAGGTCGGCGAGGATCAGCTCGGTGTTGATCGTCTCGATGTCGTCCTTGGGCGAGACCTTGCCGTCGACGTGGACGACGTTCTCGTCCTTGAAGGCGCGGATGACCTGGCAGATCGCGTCGGACTCGCGGATGTTCGCGAGGAACTTGTTGCCCAGGCCCTCGCCCTCGCTGGCGCCGCGCACGATGCCCGCGATGTCCACGAAGTCGACCGTGGCCGGGAGGACCTTCTCGGAGGAGAAGATCTCGGCCAGTTTCGTCAGGCGGGGGTCGGGGACGCCCACGACGCCGACGTTGGGCTCGATCGTGGCGAACGGGTAGTTGGCCGCGAGCACGTCGTTCTTGGTCAGGGCGTTGAAAAGGGTCGACTTGCCGACATTTGGCAGACCGACGATTCCGATCGTGAGCGACACGTTGCGACTTCCCGTACGTGAGGGTGCGGAGGGTGGGGCGGGCCAGGCAGGGCCGATCCACCAGTCTACGGGGTGGCCGATACGGCCGGTGCGCCCTGTCGAACGCTTGGCCAGCTCCAGCCGACGGCGTGTCTGTCGGCCTATTCGGCACATAAAACGACCTAAGTTGGTCCAGTGGAGCAACACAGGACGCGACCTGCGCAGTACGGACCGCGACGGAGCCGGGCCCCGCTGCCCCCGCAGGGGCGAGGCGGCGCCGCTGCCGCCCGGCCGGTCGGGCGGCCGCCGGTGCCGCGGGCGGCCGCCGGACCGGGGCGGGCGGCCGCCCCCCGCGACCCCGGCCGGCCCGAGTCGCCGCCGGCCCGCGCGGTGCGCGCCCTGCGCTCGATGCCCAATCCGCGGCTGACCGGTCTGGGCAGTGGACTGTTCTGCGCGGCGGTGATGGTCCTGCTCGGCTACCTCGACGACCTGCTGTTCGGGGCGTCCCTGACCGTCTACGGCGTGCTGTTCGTGCCGGTCTGCCTGCTCACCGCGGTCTGGGTGCGCCGGGGCGACCTGCTGACCGCCCCCATCGTGGTGCCGATCGCCTTCGCGGTGGGCCTGGTGACGGTGGCCGAGACCGGGGACGGCGGTGTCGGCGGGCGCCTGATGGGGATCGTGACCGCGCTGGCCACCGAGGCCGGGTGGCTCTACGGCGGGACGCTCGTCGCGGGCGTCACGGTGCTCGTGCGCAGGATCCGGCTGGTGCGCAGGCGGGCCGCAGCCGCCCGGAACCGCCCGCCGGTGTGACCCGCGGCGGGCGGTGCGGGGGCCGGCGTCAGCCGGACGCGTGCATCGCCGCGCCGACGATCCCCGCGTTGTTCTGGAGCTGGGCGGGGACGATCTCCGCCTGGATGCCCTCGATGTAGTGCAGGAACTTCTGGGACTTGCGGCTGACCCCGCCGCCGATGATGAACAGCTCCGGCGAGAACAGCATCTCGACGTGGGCGAGGTACTTGCGCACCCGGTGGGCCCACTGCTCCCACGACATGTCGTGGTCTTCCTTGACCTTGCTGGAGGCGCGCTTCTCCGCGTCGTGGCCGTCCAGCTCCAGGTGCCCCAGCTCCGTGTTGGGGACGAGGACGCCGCCGTGGAAGACGGCGCTGCCGATGCCCGTGCCGAAGGTGAGCAGGATGACGGTGCCCTGCCGGCCGCGGCCGGCGCCGAAGTTCATCTCGGCGACGCCCGCCGCGTCGGCGTCGTTGACCACCGTGACGTCCAGGCCGCCCAGGCGCTCCGAGAACAGGCTCCGCGCGTCCGTGTCGACCCAGCTCTTGTCGACGTTGGCCGCGGTGCGCACCATGGCGCCGCCGGTCACCACGCCGGGGAAGGTGAGCCCGACCGGTCCGGTCCAGCCGAAGTGCTCGACGACCTCCTTGACGCCGTCGGCCACACCGTCCGGGTCGGCCGGTTGCGGGGTCAGCACCTTGCAGCGCTCCTGGGCCAGGTCGCCCCTGTCGAGGTCCACAGGAGCGCCCTTGATCCCGGATCCGCCGATGTCCACGCCGAAGATCTGCATGGCACCCACGTTACGGCCTGCGACTGACGGTCACGCCCCGGCGGTACCCGAGCCGCCCCGCTCCGCCACCAGGCTCGCGGCCTCCTCGCGCAGGTCGCGGCGGAGTTCCTTGGGCAGCGAGAAGGTGATCGACTCCTCGGCGGCCTTGACGATCTCCACGTCCTCGAAGCCGCGCTGGGACAGCCACTCCAGGACCTGCTCGACCAGGATGTCCGGGACGGACGCGCCGGAGGTGACGCCGACCGTGGTCACGCCCTCCAGCCAGGCCTCGTCGGCCTCGTCGGCGAAGTCCACGAGGTACGCCTCGCGGGCGCCGGCCTGCTTGGCGACCTCGACGAGCCGCTTGGAGTTGGAGGAGTTGCGCGAGCCGACGACGATCACCAGGTCGGCCTCGGCGCCCATCTGCTTGACCGCGAGCTGGCGGTTCTGCGTGGCGTAGCAGATGTCGTCGCTCGGCGGGGAGATGAGCTGCGGGAACTTGTCCTTGAGCGCGTCGACGGTCTCCATGGTCTCGTCGACGGACAGGGTCGTCTGGGAGAGCCACACCACCTTGGACGGGTCGCGGACCTCGACCTTCGCGACGTCCTCGGGACCGTCGACGAGCTGGATGTGGTCGGGGGCCTCCCCGGAGGTGCCGATGACCTCCTCGTGGCCCTCGTGGCCGATCAGGAGGATGTCGTAGTCGTCGTTCGCAAAACGGACGGCTTCCTTGTGGACCTTGGTGACGAGGGGGCAGGTGGCGTCGATGGTGGCGAGGCGGCCCCGCTCGGCCTCCTCGTGGACGACGGGCGCCACGCCGTGCGCGGAGAACATCACGATGTTCCCCGGGGGGACCTCCTCCGTCCGCTCGACGAAGACCGCGCCCTTCTTCTCCAGGGTCTGGACGACGTACTTGTTGTGGACGATCTCGTGCCGGACGTACACCGGAGCGCCGTACTGCTCCAGGGCTTTCTCGACGGCGATCACGGCGCGGTCCACACCCGCGCAGTAGCCACGGGGGGCGGCGAGCAGGACACGGCGGCCAGGCGAAGCAGTCATGGCACCCATCGTAAGGCCGCGTTCGGCGGCTCAAAGATCGCGTGGGTCCCGCGTTGCCGGGGAGACTGGCGGGAACGTTCCGAGGCGGAGTTCGAGACGCAGTTCGAGGCGGAGCCCGAGACGCTGGCGGAGGCACGATGGCGGAGACCGGTACGACGGCCCCGGGGGCCGATGGGGAACAGCGGCTGAAGCGCACTCTGGGCTTCAGGGACCTGGTCGTCTACGGCCTGCTCTTCATCGCGCCGATGGCGCCGGTCGGGGTGTTCGGCACGCTGGACGCCAAGTCGCACGGCGCGGTGGCGCTGGTCTACGTGGTCGCCACGGTCGCGATGGCGTTCACCGCATTCAGCTACGCGCAGATGGTGCGGGTGGTCCCCCAGGCCGGGTCGGTGTTCGCGTACGCGCGCGTGGGGCTCGGCAACGGGGCGGGGTTCATCGCGGGCTGGATGGCGATGCTGGACTACGTGCTGATCCCGGCGGTGGCGTACCTGTTCTCCGGGATCGCGATGGAGGCGCTGGTTCCGGAGGTCTCCCGGTGGGTGTGGACGGCGATCGCGGTGGTCGTCACGACGCTGCTGAATCTGTGGGGGGTGCGGGCGGCGGCCCGGGTGGGCTTCCTGGTGCTCGCCATGGAGATCGTGGTCCTGCTGGTCTTCGTGGTGGCGGCGATCGTGGTCCTGGCCCGGGACGGGGCCGCGCGCGACTGGCTGTCGCCGCTGGCGGGTGACGGGACGCAGGGGGCGTTCGCGCTGTCCGCGGTGGTCGGCGCGGTCTCGGTGGCCGTGCTCTCGTACCTGGGCTTCGACGCGATCGCGACGTTCGCCGAGGAGGTCACGGGCGGGTCGGCGAAGGTGGCGCGGGCGCTGCTGTTCTGCCTGGCGCTGGCCGGCGTGCTCTTCGTGGCGCAGACGTACCTGGTGGCGCTGCTGGAGCCGGTGTCGTCGGCGCAGCTGGCGGCGGAGCCGGAGCGGCAGGGGTCGGCCTTCTACGACGCCGTGGACGCGTCGGTCGGCACGTGGCTGCACGACCTGGTCGCGGTCAGCAAGGCGATCGGTGCGGCGTTCGCGGCGCTGGCCGGGCAGGCGGCGGCGGGGCGGCTGCTGTTCGCGATGGGCCGCGACCGGCGGCTGCCGGGGGTGCTGTCGCGGACCGACTCCGGGGTGCCGCGCGTGGCGATCCTGGTCTCGGCGGTGATCACGATGGTGGCGGCGGTGTGGGCGGCGCGCCGGGACGACGGCCTCGACCACCTGGTCTCGGTGGTCGACGTCGGCGCGCTGACCGCGTTCACGCTGCTGCACGCGAGCGTGGTGGGCTGGTTCGTGGTCCGGCGGCGCGGGGACGCGCCGGTGAACTGGTGGAAGCACCTGGTGGTGCCGGTCCTGGGCGCGGCGATCACCGTCGCCGTGATCGTGGAGGCGTCCGGTTCGGCGCAGGTGGTCGGCGCGATCTGGCTGGCGGTGGGCCTGGTGGTCCTGGCGGCGCAGGCCCGCGGGAGGCGCGCGGCGCGGACGTGACCCGCGCACGGCGGTGTGGACGACGCCCGCGACGAGGATCCGACGCGCTGCGACCCCCACGCGCGCCTCGCGCAGGCCGCAGCGCGCCCACGCCCGCCGGGCCCGGCACGGCGCCCCGGCCGGGCCGACCCGCCGTCGGCCGGCGCGGGCGACGACGACCGCGACGGGCGTGCGCACCACGACGAGGACGGTCCGCCTGCGCGCCTCGCGGGTGTACGCGCGTCCGCGCCCGCCGGACCGGGCCGGCCCCGGCACGTGGGCTCCGGCCGGACCTGCGGGGGCTGGGCCCCGCACCGGCTCACGGCCACGCCGTGCGGGCACCGCGCGCCGGCGGCCACGCCCCTGCACCCCGCCGACCGGCCCGTCCGTGTCCGCACGCACGACGCGTGCCCGGACGCGTGCCCGGACGCGTCCGTCGGGGCACGACGAATGCCCGGACGCGTCCGTCGGCAGGCGGACCCGCCCCCGGTCCGCTCACCCGGCGCCGTGCACGCGCGCGTGCGTGGGAAGCGCCCCCCCGCCCGCGCGGAAGCGGGGCGCCCCGCACGGCTGCCGCCGGCGGTACGCACGCGTGCGTGCCGAGCCCCCAGTCGCTCAAGCCCCGCAGGGATGTCGTACCCGGCCGTTACGCTCGGGCGCATGGCTGTTAACTCGACTCCCGAGAGTCCGCTGCCCGTGGGTGAGGTGTCGCGGCTGATCGGGGGGTGGATCGACCGGCTCGGCGCGGTCTGGATCGAGGGGCAGATCACGCAGCTGTCGCGGCGGCCGGGCGCGGGCGTGGTGTTCCTGACGCTGCGCGACCCCTCGTACGACATCTCCGTGAGCGTCACCTGCTACCGGCAGGTGTTCGACGCGGTGGCGGACGTGGTCGGCGAAGGCGCGCGGGTGGTCGTGCACGCAAAGCCGGAGTGGTACGCGCCGCGCGGGCAGCTGTCGCTGCGGGCCGCCGAGATCAAGCCCGTGGGCGTCGGGGAGCTGCTGGCGCGGCTGGAGCAGCTGAAGAAGGCGCTCGCGCGGGAGGGGCTCTTCGCGCCGGAGCGGAAGAAGCCGCTGCCGTTCCTGCCGCGGTTGATCGGCCTCGTCTGCGGCCGCGCCTCGGCGGCCGAGCGCGACGTCCTGGAGAACGCCCGGCACCGCTGGCCCGCCGTCCGCTTCGAGGTGCGCAATGTGCCGGTGCAGGGCGTGCACGCCGTGCCGCAGGTGGTGCAGGCGGTCAAGGAGCTGGACGCGCGGGAGGACGTGGACGTGATCGTCGTCGCGCGCGGCGGCGGCAGCGTCGAGGACCTGCTGCCCTTCTCCGACGAGCAGCTGGTGCGCGCGGTCGCCGCGTGCCGTACGCCGGTCGTCTCCGCGATCGGGCACGAACCGGACAATCCACTCCTGGACCACGTGGCCGACCTGCGCGCCTCCACCCCGACCGACGCGGCGAAGAAGGTGGTGCCGGACGTCGGCGAGGAGTACGAGCGGGTCCGGCTGCTGCGCGACCGCGCCCGCCGGTGCGTGGCGGCGTTCGTCGACCGCGAGGAGCGGGGGCTGGCGCACGCGCTGGCCCGGCCGTCGATACAGGATCCCCACCGGATGACCGAGGAGCGGGCGGAGCAGGTGACGGCGCTGCTGGACCGTGGCCGCCGTTCGCTGCGGCACCATCTCGACCGGGCCGACTCCGAGCTGACGCACACGCACGCGCGCGTGGTGGCGCTCTCCCCCGCCGCGACCCTCAAGCGGGGGTACGCCGTACTCCAGCGCGCCGACGGGCACGCCGTCCGGGACCCCGGCGAGGTGGAGCCGGGCGAGGCGCTGCGGGCGCGTGTCGCCGAGGGCGATTTCTCCGTACGAGTCGACGCATAGGGTGGGTGGATGACCAGCGAGGTGGAGCAGCCGACGGCCATGTCCGAGGCGCTCGGGTACGAGCAGGCGCGGGACGAGCTGATCGAGGTCGTCCGGCGCCTGGAGGCCGGCGGTACGACGCTGGAGGAGTCCCTCGCCCTGTGGGAGCGGGGCGAGGAACTGGCGAAGGTGTGCCGCCGCCGCCTCGACGGTGCCCGGGCCCGCCTGGACGCGGCCCTCGCCGAGGAGGCGGAGGAGGACGAGGAGGAGGACCGGGAGAAGGACGGGTCCCTCTAGCTGCCCTTCGGCCCTCTCCCGCCCCCTACTTCGCCGTGTCCTCCGCGAGCGTGTGCGCGACCAGCGCGTTGGCGTGCCCGTGGCCCAGACCGTGCTCGGTCTTGAGCCAGGCCACGAGCTCCATGTGCTTGGTGAGCGGCGAGGAGCGGATGAGGTCCTTCCACTCCGCGACCGGGCGGCCGTACTTCTTCTCGATGGACGGGAAGTAGGAGGCGGGGCCCTTCGCGGTGGCGGTCATGTCGATGCGCTCCCTGGGTGCGAGGCTCACGTCCACGAGTGTTGACGTGTGCCCTCTATGACCGCGCCCGGCGAAGGATGTGATCGGCGGCCGCGCGTGACGTGCGTCACTCGATCTTCAGTGCGGTGAAGCGGGGCCACTGCCGCTGCGGCCCGGCGTTGCGCAGGCTGAGGGAGAAGCCCCCGGCCAGCTCCGCGGCCCGCTGTCCCGCCGCGCCGACCGTCGCGCAGGTGTCGCCGTCCACGGTCACCCGCACTCGCTCGGACGTCACCGACACCGTGACCGTGTGCCGCGCGGCCGGGGCCGGCCGGCAGGAGTCGGCGGTGCCGCGCGGTCCTTCCTCGGTCAGGCTCACCGTGTTGCGGCCCACGGAGAGCGCCACCGGGTGCCCGCTGCCCTCGCGCAGGGTGATGCCCGCGCCGTTGGAGGTGCCGCGCAGCCCGGCCACGGAGGCCCGCAGCCTGTAGGCGGTCCAGTCGGCGGTGGCCAGGGGGCGGTAGGCGGCCGAGACGTACTCCGTGCCGGGCGCCGGGCGGACGGCGCCGGTGAGCGTGCCGGGTCCCGCGCCCTCCGTGTCACCGGTCGCCCGCCAGTGCCCGGGGTGGGACAGCGGCCGGTCGGCGTCGGCCGGTGCCACCGGCGCCCAGCGGGCCATGGCGCGCAGCAGGCCGGCCGGTGTGGTGTCCCGGGTGACCTCCAGGCGCTGCACCTGCCCGGCGGCGGCCGCGCGCCGCCCCGGGGGCAGGGGCCGCGCCGTGCTGTTGGTGAGGGTGGCGGTGAAGCGCGCCCGGAGCATCGAGCGCAGGGCGTCGGCACCGCCCCGGCCCAGGTTGGACTCCTCCAGCCGCTCCGAGAAGGGGTAGGCGAACAGCTCGGGCCGGGGCAGGCCGTGCCCGGTCAGGTCGCCGACCGACCGGTCGAGGTCGGCGGCGATCCGGCGGCGGTACTCCTCGCCGGTCTCCACGCGCCCGTCGCCGGGCCGCCACAGCCGGTTGGTGAACGCCGACCGCTCGTGCCCGGCGGCGTCGACCGGAGCGCGCTCGTGGCTGAGGTGGGTGTGCGCCTGGAAGTCCCAGCGCCCGGAGTCCGCCATCCGCCGGGTCTCGGCCCACGAGAGGTAGTACGGCCGGTGGGTGCCCACCTGGCCGGTGATCAGGTAGGCCGCCGCCTTCACCCCGTACCGGGCCAGGAGCGGGTCGGCGTGCACCCACAGTCCGTGGGTGCCGTCGTCGAAGGTGAGGTAGACGGTGCGGGGCGCGGGGGTGCGGCCGGTGCGCAGGAAGGCGGTGAACTCCCGGGTGGACAGGGTGCGGTAGCCGGCCTCGCGCAGGGCGCCGAGCTGGGCGTCGAAGTCCTCCGGCGAGACGGTGTACCGGCTGGAGGCGCCCGGGCCGACGTCGTGGTAGGCGAGGACGACGGGCGCGCCGCCGGCCGGGGCGGCCTTGGCGTCCGTCCCGGCCGCCCCGCTCCCGGGCGGCGCGGACTGCTGGGCGACCGTCCGGCGGAAGGTGTCGTACTGCCGGGCGGCGGCGAACGGCAGCGCGACCACGGTCACCGTGAGCACGGCGAGGGCGGCGCGCAGCAGGGGCCGGCGCCGGCCGGTGCGGGACTGCGCGCGCGTCACAGCGGGCGTCCGCGGGTGATGACGAACAGGTACACCAGCGCGATGACGGCGAGCGTCGCGCCGACGGCGAGCACACGGCCGAGGCCGTGCAGGACGTTCCTCATGCGGCACTCCTCGACCAGACGTTGCGGCGCAGGGTGAGCAGCGCGTACGGCAGCAGCCAGGCCAGTACGCAGCAGGAGAGCAGGCTCATCAGGGGGCGGAAGCGCCAGGCGGGGTCACCGGGGTGGTCGAACCGGTAGGCGACGCCCCACACGCAGCCCTTGAGGACGACCCCGCCCAGGTACAGCAGGGTCAGCAGGCCGGCCAGGTGCAGCGGGGCCCAGACCAGGTGGCGTACGACCAGCACCGGCGCGGCGATCACCCAGAGGGCGTGGCCGTAGTACAGGGCGGCGGCGCCCGGGCCGCGGCGCCACATGAAGGCGCCGGTGAAGAAGAGGTTCCTGATGAAGCTCTTCTTCCAGCGGATCTGCTGCCGCAGGAAGGCGGCCGGCCGCGACGGCACCCGGGTCCACACGCGGGCGGAGCGGGTGTAGCCCACCCGCCAGCGCAGCTCGGGGTAGTCGTGGTCGCGGACGAACGGCGAGTCGGCGTGCCGTTCCTTGAGCGCGCGGCCGCGCCAGGCCTGGCCGAGGACGTAGCCGGTGAGCTGGCGGTCGGTGGCGAAGCGGAAGGGGGCGCCGAGGAAGCGGTCCTCGGCCCAGGCGGGCAGGTAGTTGTAGATCGCCTCGCGGCGGAAGGCGGCGAGCGGTCCGGAGACGCAGGACACCGAGCCGAAGGACGCCTCGGCGGCCTTGCTGACGCGGAACTGGCCCTCGTACCAGATGTCCTGGACCCGGGCCAGCAGCCCGGCGTCGGTGTTGAGCGCCCGGCAGTGCCCGCTGACGGCGCCGAGTTCCGGGTGGCGGACCAGCGCGTCGACGCAGGTCCGCACGGCGTCGGGCGCCACGACGCAGTCCGAGTCGGTGAACAGCAGGACGTCCCCGTCGGCGAGGGCGCAGGCGCGGACCAGCGCGCCCTTCTTGCCGAGGTTCTCGGTCAGCCGCACGAGGGTGAAGGGCAGTTCCCCGGCGAGGCGTTCCAGCACCTCGGGCGTGCCGTCGTCGGAGGCGTCGTCGACCACGACGATCTGGAGGTCCGGGTAGTCGACGGCGGCCATGGAGCGCACGCAGTCCTCGATGTGCGCGCGCTCGTTGCGCACGGCCAGCAGGAAGCTCACGCGGGGCCGGGCGGGCAGCGCCGGGAAGGCGTCGGCGTCGCGGGGCCGGGAGCGCAGGGGGCGTACGGCCGGGTCGTCGTAGCGGCTGTAGGCGAGGTGGAGGAGGCAGACGGTGCCGGCGAGGACGGTGAGGCCGTAGAGGGTGAGCAGGTCGAAGGAGTGCGGGAGGCGGACCGCGGCGCGGGCCAGGAGCAGCAGGAGGGGGAGCAGCGCGAGGAGGCTGAGGAGGCGTACGACGTCGCGGCGGACGCCGGGGTCGAGGGCGTCCAGGCGGGTGCGGAGGCGGTGGCGGGGGCCGGCGGGGGCGGGGCGGGCCGGTACTCGGCCGGTGCGCAGGACGGTCATGCGGTGACCTCGGCGGCGGGGGCGGGGCGGGGCGCCACGGGGCCGCGCTGGCGGGTGTCGAGGACCGGCGGGGCGTCGGCGGCGCGCAGCCAGGCCAGGTCGTGCACGGTGTGCACGGTGTTCAGGACGACCAGGTCCCAGGCGCGGGTGTGCGGGTCGGGCACGTGGTCCAGGGGGCCCGACGCGGTGCGGAGCGAGGGGACCAGGGGGTCGCAGTAGGCGACGTCCGCGCCGACCGCGGCGAGACCGGCGAGGATCTCCAGCGCGGGGCTCTCCCGGACGTCCGCGACGCCCTCCTTGTAGGCGACGCCGATCAGGAGCACCCGGGCGCCCCGCGCGGGGACGGCCTGCTCCGCGAGCAGGTCCAGTGCGCGTTCGGTGATCCGCGCGGGCCGGTCGCTGTTCGCCGCGAGCGCGGTGGCCACCAGGGGCGCCGGCTGCCGCACCTTGCCCAGCTGCCAGAGCAGGTAGTGGGGGTCGCAGGGGATGCAGTGCCCGCCGACTCCGGGGCCGGGGTAGAACGGCATGAAGCCGTACGGCTTGGTCGCCGCCGCCTCGATCACCGGGACCGGCGCCAGGCCGAGGGAGTGGCAGGCGTCGGCCAGTTCGTTGGCCAGGGCGATGTTGACGGCGCGGTAGGTGTTCTCCCAGAGCTTGGCCATCTCGGCGGTCTCGGGGTCGGCGACGGTGCGGACCAGGGAGGCGGTCGGTGCCAGCAGGGCGGCGGCCGCGCGGGTGCTGTGCGGTCCGGCTCCGCCGACCAGGCGGGGGGTGCGTTCGGGGGTGTGGTGCTCGTTGCCGGGGTCGATCCGCTCGGGGGCGAAGGCCACGTAGACGTCCTCGTCGACGGTGAGCCCGCGGGCCCTCAGCGGTTCGACGAGGAGGTCCCGGGTGGTCCCCACGTAGCTGGTGGAGGTGAGCACGATCAGCTGGCCGGGGACGGCGTGCTCGACCACCGAGGCGCAGGCGGCGGCCAGCGCGGTGAGGTCGGGTTCGCGGCGGGCGTCGACGGGGGTGGGGACGCAGATGACCACGGCGTCCGCCGAACGTACGGCGGTGGGGTCCGGGGTGAGCCGGAAGCGGTCGCCGGCCGAGGCGCAGGCCAGTTGCGCGTGGTGCAGCGGGAGCAGGTCCACGGCGCCGCGGGCGATGGCGCGCAGCCGCGCGGGGCTGCTGTCGATGCCGACGACCGTGGCGCCGGCGTCCGAGAGGGCGAGCGCGGTGGGCAGTCCGACGTAGCCGAGTCCGACGACCGCGACCGTGAGTCCGGTTACATCACCATTTGACATAGATTTCACACGGTCATATAGGCGGACCCCGCATGAACCTCCCCCTCCCGACACACCCGCCCCCGAATACGCCAGACCCCCGTCACCCGGGCGGTGGTGTGAAGCGGATCACCACACTCCCCTTTTGGTTGAAACTTGAACTTCTCTGCCGTAGCGTCGTCACGGTCAACGGCTCCCGGCGCCCGACGGGCACGAGGCCGACGCACCACCGAGGAAGATCACGTATGTCTCTCGTTCTTGACCCCGCCGCCCAGGACCTGCTGTTCCGCGAGGCCCGCACCGCGAACACCTTCACCGACGAGCCGGTGACCGACGAGCAGATGCAGGCGATCTACGACCTGGTCAAGTACGGCCCGACCGCCTTCAACCAGTCCCCGCTGCGCATCACGCTGGTCCGCTCCCCCGAGGCCCGCGAGCGCCTGGTCCAGCACATGGCCGAGGGCAACCGGCCCAAGACGGCCGCCGCGCCGCTGGTCGCGATCCTCTCGGCGGACAACGAGTTCCACGACGAGCTGCCGCAGCTCTTCCCGCACTTCCCGCAGGCCAAGGACGCCTTCTTCAGCGAGCGCCCGGCGCGCGAGGGTGCCGCCCTGCTGAACTCCGCGCTCCAGGCCGCGTACTTCATCGTGGGCGTCCGCGCCGCCGGCCTGGCCGCGGGCCCGATGACCGGCCTCGACTTCGAGGGCGTCCGCAAGGAGTTCCTGGACGACGACCACACCCCGCTGATGGTCGTCAACATCGGCCGTCCGGGCCCGGACGCCTGGTTCCCGCGCTCCCCGCGCCTGACCTACGAGCAGGTCGTCACGACGGTCTGATCACCGGCCCGGTCCGCACGGACCCACGGCGAAGCCCCCGGCCCAGCGGCCGGGGGCTTCGCCGTGCGGGGCTGCGTCGTGCGGGGGCTCACGCCAGCTTCAGCGCCGCCGCCATCTTCCCCAGCTGCTCGAACGACCCGGTGCCGGCCACGACCGTCGTCGCGCCCTTCATGGCGGAGTCGCCCTCCAGCACCAGCGCGTCGTACCGGCCGCCGGTGTACCGGGTCCAGGTGCGGCCGCCGATCTCCTCGGTGCGCTCGGTGGCCCGCGAGCCCTGGCTGGCGTCCTCGATGAAGGAGGCGGGCTTCTGCGTGGACTGCTCGACCGCCACGTACTGGCCGTCCGGGGCGTGGAAGCCCAGGTGCCAGGCGTCGAAGTCGTCGCCCTGGAAGCGGACCGAGGTCGGCTTCCAGTCCTCGGACAGCCCCTCGGGCGCCGCCACCGGGTACGACGCGGCGCGCTGCGCGGTCAGCAGCTCCACCCGGTAGTCGACCCGCTTGACGTCCGGTTCGCCGTCGTCGTGCGGGATGAAGATCCAGATGACGCCCGCCGCGAGGACGATGAGCCCGAGGGAGAGGATCATGTCCCGGGCCGACTTCTGCTTGCCTTTCATACCTGCCACGCCCCCTATCGTCGCAGGTGCCTGATCCGCTCAAACGTGGGGTCCCCTGCTCATTTTGTCGGACTGACGATAGAGTCGTGGCCATACCCTCATCCGGCCGTCGTCGTATCAGAAAGGTGCGCTCCGATGACCGAGCATCACTTGCCGTCCGAGCTGGACGTCCCCTCAGAGGCCCCCGACCGCAACCTCGCCATGGAACTGGTGCGGGTCACCGAGGCCGCGGCCATGGCCGCCGGCCGCTGGGTCGGGCGCGGTGACAAGAACGGCGCCGACGGTGCCGCCGTGCGCGCCATGCGGACCCTCGTCCACACCGTCTCGATGAACGGCGTCGTCGTCATCGGCGAGGGCGAGAAGGACGAGGCCCCGATGCTCTTCAACGGGGAGCGGGTCGGGGACGGGACCGGCGCCGAGGTCGACATCGCCGTCGACCCGATCGACGGCACCACGCTGACGGCCAACGGCATGACCAACGCGATCGCGGTGCTGGCCGCCGCCGAGCGCGGCTCCATGTTCGACCCGTCCGCGGTCTTCTACATGGACAAGCTGGTCACCGGCCCGGAGGCGGCGGACTTCGTCGACATCAACGCCCCGGTCTCCGTGAACATCCGCCGCATCGCCAAGGCCAAGCGGCGCACGCCCGAGGACGTCACCGTCGTCATCCTCGACCGGCCCCGCCACCAGGGGCTGATCAAGGAGGTCCGGGAGACCGGCGCCCGGATCAAGCTCATCTCCGACGGCGACGTGGCCGGCTCCATCCTGGCGCTGCGCGAGGGCACCGGCATCGACCTGCTCCTCGGGGTCGGCGGCACCCCCGAGGGCATCATCTCGGCCTGCGCGGTGAAGTGCCTGGGCGGCACGATCCAGGGCAAGCTGTGGCCGAAGGACGACGAGGAGCGCCAGCGGGCGATCGACGCCGGGCACGACCTTGACCGCGTCCTGACCACCGACGACCTGGTCTCCGGGGACAACGTCTTCTTCGTCGCCACCGGCATCACCGACGGCGAGCTGCTGCGCGGGGTGCGGTACCGGTCGCAGACGGCCACGACCGACTCGATCGTGATGCGGTCCAAGTCGGGCACCGTGCGGCGGATCGACTCCGAGCACCGGCTGAGCAAGCTGCGGGCGTACAGCGCGGTGGACTTCGACCGGGCGAAGTGACTCCGTCGGTCTCGGGGGCGCCTTCCGAAGTGGGGGCGCCTGCCCGTCGGCGGGTGCGGGTGGAGTGTGGCTGGTCGCGCAGTTCCCCGCGCCCCTGAGGGCGATGCCCAGGCCGGGGCGGCAAAGGTACCGTCGGCGCGTGAAAAGGCACCCTCTGTGCGGAGAGGGTGCCTTCTTCGCGTCGTAGGCGGCTAGCCCGCCGCGGCTATGCGGGCCGTCGGGGTGCGCGGCGGCTTCTTCAGTTCGGCCTCGCGGCGACGGCGGCGGGCGAGGACCACGCGGCGTTCGGCGGCGGTGAGGCCGCCCCAGACGCCGTAGGGCTCGGGCTGGAGGAGGGCGTGCTCGCGGCACTCGACCATGACGGGACAGCGGGCGCAGACGCGCTTGGCGGCCTCCTCGCGGGAGAGCCGGGCGGCGGTCGGTTCCTTGGAGGGGGCGAAGAACAGTCCGGCCTCGTCGCGCCGGCACACCGCCTCGGTGTGCCACGGAGCGTCTTGGTCCCTGTCCCGCACCGGCCCCCGCTGGGCCGGAACGGCAGCTACCTGCAGGGACGAATGCGGCGGTTGCAGCACGGTCTACTCCTGACGACGGCTTCGCGAGCGAGAGACGATGCGTCAAGGCTTACCCGTTGTGCGCGGGCCTATGCACTGGGTTCCCAACGGCTGCCGACCGTGCGCTAGAGGTGCTTGCGCAAACCTTTCTCGACCCTGCGGTGCACCCGGTCCAGCAGATCGGCGACGACCTTGCCGCGCTTGGGGCGCGCCTCCACGTTGCCCAGGACCGCCCAGCCGTCGACGTAGACGACGGGGGCCTCGGGCTCGTCGGAGTCGAGTGTGTGCACCTCGAAATTGCCGAGCACCCCGCCGCCCGTACCGCGCAGCGACACGTTCTCCGGGACGCGCACCTCCACGCTGCCGAAGACGGAGAAGGCCTTGATCACGACCTGCTGGTACTCGAAGACGGCCTCGCTGAGATCTATCTCGACGCTGCCGAACACCGCGTAGGCGTGGATGCGGCGGCTGGCCCGCCAGCGGCCCTTGCGGACGGCGCTGCTGAAGACCGCCACCACGTTCTCGTCGGGCTCCGGGGGGATGGCGCCGGCGGTCGGGCGGTTGGGCGCCGCGGCGGCGGCCGGGCGGTCGCGGTGGGCGGCGGGCAGGTCGCGCACGAAGACGTCCAGCTCGCCGACGGTCTTGGCGGCCAGCACGCCCTCGACCCGCTCGGCGTGCTCGTCGGCGGTGAGCCGCCCCTCGGCGAGGGCTTCGCGGAGCATGTCGGCGACGCGGTCGCGGTCGGCGTCCGAGGCGCGCAGCTCGGAGGTGCGCGGGGCGTCGGTCTGGGCGTGCTTCTGAAGGTCCACGGCAGCAGAGTACCGAAACGCGATAGATCGCGACCAGACCTGTGGACAACCTTGTCGCACCCTACTGAGCCTTACCTCACAAGCCCGGCCCCGCGGGCAGGTTCTACGCTGGTTGGCGCTGCCGATGGAGGCCAGCCGTCGTTGCTGAGAGATCCAGCGAAATCCAGCCGCGCGCGATGTCTAGTGAGGAATGGGCGAGATGCCTGAGTTCGCGTACACCGACCTGCTCCCCCAGGGTGAGGACACCACTCCGTACCGGCTGGTGACCGCCGAGGGCGTGTCCACCTTCGAGGCCGACGGGCGGACCTTCCTCAAGGTGGAGCCGGAGGCGCTGCGCAAGCTGGCCGAGGAGGCCGTCCACGACATCCAGCACTACCTGCGCCCCGCCCACCTCGCGCAGCTGCGCCGCATCGTCGACGACCCCGAGGCGTCGGGCAACGACAAGTTCGTGGCGCTGGACCTGCTGAAGAACGCGAACATCGCGGCGGCGGGCGTGCTGCCCATGTGCCAGGACACCGGCACGGCCATCGTCATGGGCAAGCGCGGCCAGAACGTGCTCACGTCGGGCGGCGACGAGGAGGCCCTCAGCCGCGGCATCTACGACGCCTACCAGAACCTGAACCTGCGCTACTCCCAGATGGCCCCGCTCACCATGTGGGACGAGAAGAACACCGGCTCCAACCTCCCCGCCCAGATCGAGCTGTACGCGACCGACGGCGGCGCCTACAAGTTCCTCTTCATGGCGAAGGGCGGCGGCTCGGCCAACAAGTCGTTCCTCTACCAGGAGACGAAGGCCGTCCTCAACGAGACCTCCATGATGAAGTTCCTGGAGGAGAAGATCCGCTCGCTCGGTACGGCCGCCTGCCCGCCGTACCACCTGGCGATCGTCGTCGGCGGCACGTCGGCCGAGTACGCGCTGAAGACCGCCAAGTACGCCTCCGCGCACTACCTGGACGAGATCCCCGCCGAGGGTTCGGCGCTCGGGCACGGCTTCCGGGACAAGGACCTGGAGGAGAAGGTCTTCGAGCTGACGCAGAAGATCGGCATCGGCGCGCAGTTCGGCGGCAAGTACTTCTGCCACGACGTGCGCGTGGTGCGGCTGCCGCGGCACGGCGCCTCCTGCCCGGTCGCCATCGCCGTGTCGTGCTCCGCCGACCGCCAGGCCGTCGCGAAGATCACCGCCGAGGGCGTCTTCCTGGAGCAGCTGGAGACCGACCCGGCGCGCTTCCTGCCGGAGACGACGGACGAGCACCTCGACGAGGCCGGCGACGTGGTCGAGATCGACCTCAACCAGCCCATGGACGACATCCTCGCCGAGCTGACCCGGCACCCGGTCAAGACCCGGCTGTCGCTGACCGGTCCGCTGGTCGTGGCCCGCGACATCGCGCACGCCAAGATCAAGGAGCGGCTGGACGCGGGCGAGGAGATGCCGCAGTACCTGAAGGACCACCCGGTGTACTACGCGGGCCCGGCGAAGACCCCCGAGGGCTACGCCTCCGGCTCCTTCGGCCCGACCACCGCCGGGCGCATGGACTCCTACGTGGAGCAGTTCCAGGCCGCGGGCGGCTCCAAGGTGATGCTCGCCAAGGGCAACCGCAGCAAGCAGGTCACCGACGCGTGCGACGCGCACGGCGGCTTCTACCTCGGCTCCATCGGCGGGCCGGCCGCGCGGCTCGCGCAGGACTGCATCAAGAAGGTCGAGGTCGTCGAGTACGAGGAACTCGGCATGGAGGCGGTCTGGAAGATCGAGGTGGAGGACTTCCCGGCGTTCGTCGTCGTCGACGACAAGGGCAACGACTTCTTCCAGGACCCGGCGCCGGCGCCGACGTTCACGAGCATCCCGGTGCGCGGGCCGGGCCTGGCGTAGCGGACCGGCCGCAGCGGCCGAACGGGGGCGGTGCCGGAACATCCGCACCGCCCCGCACGCTGTACCCGGTATGAGCGACTACCGCATCGAACACGACTCCATGGGCGAGGTCCGCGTCCCCGCCGGCGCCAAGTGGCGGGCGCAGACGCAGCGCGCCGTCGAGAACTTCCCGGTCTCCGGTCAGCGGATCGAGCGCGCCCACATCGAGGCGCTGGCCCGGATCAAGGGCGCGGCGGCGAAGGTCAACGCCGAGCTGGGAGTCCTGGACGAGGACGTCGCCGCCGCGATCCGGGAGGCGGCGGACGAGGTCGCCGAGGGCCGGTGGGACGAGCACTTCCCGGTCGACGTGTTCCAGACGGGGTCCGGCACCTCGTCCAACATGAACACCAACGAGGTCCTCGCGACCCTGGCCACCGAGCGCCTGGGCCGCGACGTGCACCCCAACGACCACGTCAACGCCTCCCAGTCGTCCAACGACGTCTTCCCGTCCTCGATCCACATCGCCGCCACCGCCGCCGTCACCCGCGACCTGATCCCGGCCCTGGAGCACCTGGCCACCGCGCTGGGCCGCAAGGCCGAGGAGTTCGCCGACGTGGTCAAGTCCGGGCGCACCCACCTGATGGACGCCACGCCCGTCACCCTGGGCCAGGAGTTCGGCGGGTACGCGGCGCAGGTGCGGTACGGCGTCGAGCGGCTGAACGCCTCGCTCCCCCGCCTGGCCGAGCTGCCGCTGGGCGGCACCGCCGTCGGCACCGGCATCAACACCCCGCCCGGCTTCTCCGCCGCCGTCATCGAGGAGGTGGCCCGCGCGACCGGGCTGCCGCTGACCGAGGCCCGCGACCACTTCGAGGCGCAGGGCGCCCGAGACGGCATCGTGGAGACCAGCGGGCAGCTGCGGACGATCGCGGTCGGACTGACGAAGATCGCGAACGACCTGCGGTGGATGGCGTCCGGACCGCGCACGGGGCTCGCGGAGATCGCGCTGCCCGACCTCCAGCCGGGCTCGTCCATCATGCCCGGCAAGGTCAACCCGGTGATCCCCGAGGCCGTCCTCATGGTCGCCGCCCAGGTCACGGGCAACGACGCGACCGTCGCGGCGGCGGGCGCGGCCGGCAACTTCGAGCTGAACGTCATGCTGCCGGTCATCGCCAAGAACGTGCTGGAGTCGGTCCGGCTGCTCGCCAACGTCGTGCGGCTGCTGGCCGACCGCACCGTGGACGGCATCACCGCCGACCGGGACCGCGCGCGCGAGTACGCGGAGTCGTCGCCCTCCGTGGTCACGCCGCTGAACAAGTACATCGGGTACGAGGAGGCCGCGAAGGTCGCGAAGAAGGCGCTGGCGGAGCGGCGGACGATCCGCGAGGTGGTCGAGGAGGGCGGCTACGTCGAGCGCGGCGACCTCACCGCCGGGCAGCTGGACGAGGCGCTGGACGTCCTGCGGATGACCCGTCCGTGACGCGCGCCGGCAACCGCTCTCGCGATCACCGGCGCGCCGGGTGGTCACGGCACCTAATATCTGTGCATGGCAGACGGTGAAGCGGTGAACGGGGCCACTGAGGCGGGCGGTGCGGCGGGCCGGGCGGAGTTCTGGGCGCCGGGAAGTCACATCCTGTGGCGGTACCGGGAGAACGGCGGACCGCGCTTCCACATCGCCCGCCCCGTCACCGTCGTGCGGGACGACGCCGACCTGCTCGCCGTGTGGCTGGCGCCCGGCACCGAGTGCGTGAAGCCGGTGCTCGCCGACGGCACGCCCGTGCACCTGGAACCCCTGGCGTCGCGCTACACCAAGCCCCGCGCGGTGCAGCGCGACCGCTGGTTCGGCACCGGCGTGCTCAAGCTGGCGCGGCCCGGGGTGGCCTGGTCGGTGTGGCTGTTCTGGGACCCGGGCTGGCGGTTCAAGAACTGGTACGTGAACCTGGAGGAGCCGCTGACCCGTTGGGAGGGCGGCGTGGACTCCGAGGACCACTTCCTGGACATCTCCGTCCACCCGGACCGCGGTTGGTACTGGCGGGACGAGGACGAGTTCGCGCAGGCCCAGCGGGACCGCCTGATGGACGCCGGGCAGGCCGAGCGGGTGCGGGCGGCGGGCCGGGCCGCGGTCGCGGAGATCCGCGCCTGGGGCTCGCCGTTCTCCGACGGCTGGGAGGACTGGCGCCCCGATCCGGCGTGGACGGTACCGTCGCTGCCGGGGGACTGGGATCGCACGCCCGCGCACGTGTCCTCGTGAGACCCTTGAAGTGCCCCCCGGCAAGAAACGTAGGATCGTCCTCCGCAAGGAGCGCGGCAACGGCAACCGGCGGAGCGTGCGCTGTGCTTGACCGATCGTCACCGAGGGGCGGCTGGACGTGAGCGAGGGGTACGAGGGCAACACGCAGACGGGCCGCCGACGGCCCGCCGGTGACACGGCAACAGCCCCTGACCACGCGGGAACCCCGTTCCTCGGGCACGTATTCGGGGTATCGGGATTTCTGCGGGACGAACTGCACGCGCCGCGCGCAGTCCCGGACGGATGGATTCGACACGCGTGACGGAGCACCCGACCTCCTTCGAGCCCCCGCTGACGGGCGCCGACCCCACGGATCCCCGCGGGGCACTCATGCGTACCCCCGTGCCGCCGCGCGCCTCCGGGTCCGCGTTACCGGCACAGGGACGCGCGGGCGAGACACCGCCCACCGCCGGCACCCCCGGCGCCTTCGAGCACGCCCAGCCGGGCGCCGAGCAGGCCGCCGAGCCCGACACGCACCGCCCGCGCCCGGCGGCGGAGGGCGTGCCGGTGCAGCCGGGCGGCGCGTCGGCCGGCCCGGTCGCGCCGGCGGGTGCGGACCGCCGGGCCGCGGCCGAACCCGAGCGGCGGACCGGCCAGGTCACCGCGCCCGGACAGCCCACGCCGATGCGCCGGGACGGGGACCGGCTGCGGTTCGTGGGTGCGGCGACCCGGCGGATCGCCCGGGGCATGGACCTCGACGAGATCGTGATGGGCCTGTGCCGGGCCACCGTGCCGACGTTCGCCGACGCGATCCTCGTCTACCTGCGCGAACCGCTGCCCGTCGGCGACGAGCGGCCCACCGGTCCGCTGGTGCTGCGGCTGCGCCGCACCGACCGGATACCGGCCGAGCGGGACACCGACGGCGGCTTCATCCCGGCCGCCCAGCCGGAACCCTCGGAGCTGGAGTCGGTCGGCTCCGAGCTGTGCGAGGTACGGCCGGGCAGCGCGCTCGCCGAGGTGCTGCGCGGGGTCCGCCCGGTCTTCACGGACACCCCGGCCGCCCACGCCGCGCTGCCTGAACTGCTGGGTGACGGCCGGGAGTTCGCGGTGCCGGACGGCCGCCGGGCGATCCTCGCCCCGCTGCGCGGCAGGCGCCGGGTGATCGGCGCCGCGCTGTTCCTGCGCGGCCCGGAGCGCGTCGCCTTCGAGGCCGACGACCTGCTGGTCGCCGCGCAGCTCGCCACCCACAGCGCCCTCGGCATCGACAAGGCGGTGCTGTACGGGCGCGAGGCGTACATCGCCGACGAGTTGCAGCGCACCATGCTCCCGGAGAACCTGCCCCGCTGCACCGGCGTGCGGCTGGCCTCCCGCTACCTCCCGGCCGCCGAGACCGCGCGGGTCGGCGGCGACTGGTACGACGCCATCCCGCTGCCCGGCAGCCGCGTCGCGCTGGTCGTCGGCGACGTGATGGGCCACTCCATGACGTCGGCGGCCATCATGGGCCAGCTGCGCACCACCGCGCAGACCCTGGCCGGGCTCGACCTGCCCCCGCAGGAGGTGCTGCACCACCTCGACGAGCAGGCGCAGCGCCTGGGTTCCGACCGCATGGCGACCTGCCTGTACGCGGTGTACGACCCGGTGACCCACCGCATCACCGTCGCCAACGCCGGGCATCCGCCGCCCGTGCTGCTGCACCTGGGCGGCCACGCCGAAGTGCTGCGGGTGCCGGCCGGCGCCCCGATCGGCGTGGGCGGCGTCGACTTCGAGGCCGTGGAGCTGGACGCGCCCGCCGGCGCGACCCTGCTCCTCTACACGGACGGCCTGGTCGAGTCCCGGCTGCGCGACGTGTGGACCGGCATAGAGCAGCTGCGGGAGCGCCTCGCGGCGACCGCGCAGCTCACCGGCCCGGACCATCCGCCGCCCCTGGAAGCCCTGTGCGACGAGGTCCTCGACATGCTCGGCCCCGGCGACCGGGACGACGACATCGCGCTGCTCGCCGCCCGCTTCGACGGCATCGCGCCGAGCGACGTGGCGTACTGGTTCCTGGAGCCGGAGGACGCGGCGCCCGGCCGGGCCCGGCGGCTGGCCCGGCGGGCGCTGGCCCGCTGGGGCATGGAGGACCTCACGGACTCGGTGGAGCTGCTGGTCAGCGAGGTCGTCACCAACGCGGTGCGGTACGCCTCGCGGCCGGTCACCCTGCGGCTGCTGCGTACGGACGTGCTGCGCTGCGAGGTCGGCGACGACGTGCCCCAGCTGCCCCGGCTGCGGCAGGCGCGCGCCACCGACGAGGGCGGGCGCGGGCTGTACCTGGTGAACCGGCTGGCCCGGCGCTGGGGCGCGACGCGGCTGAGCACGGGCAAGGTCGTCTGGTTCGAGCTGAACCGCGGCTGAGACACAGGCGAAGGGGCGCCCGGTGAGCACCGGGCGCCCCTTCGCGTCTGTCCGCTCCCGCCGTCGGCCGTCGCGGGCTACTCCCCGTCGTCCCGGCCCCCGTCCGGGAGGAACGGGTTCTCCGGATCCGTGGTCGCGCCGCCCGTGGGCGGCTGGGTGGACGGGCTGTTGGACGGCGACTGCGACGGCGACTGGGAGGGCTCCTCGGTCGTCGGCGTCCCGGTCGACGGCTCCTCGGTCGTCGGCTCCTGGGAGGGCGACTCCTCCCGGGTCTCCTCCTGCGTGGGCGACTGGCTCGGCGACTGGCTGACCGACGGCGACCTGCTCGGCTTCACCGCCGCACCCTGCTTGGTGTCGAGGTCGAATCGGGTGACCCCGTCCATGACGCCGAAGGTGTACGCGGCCCAGATTTCGGCGGGGAAGCCACCGCCGTTGACGCGGTGGTCGACGCCGCCGGCCTTGTACATGGGGACCTGGTTGTGGCTCTCGGGGTCCTCGCCGAAGAGGCCGACCGAGGTGACCAGGCCCGGGGTGTAGCCGGTGAACCAGGCCGACTTGTTGTTGTCGGACGTACCGGTCTTGCCGGCCACCTGCTGGCCGTCGCGCAGCGGGTTCTCCCGTACGGACGTCCTGGCCGTGCCGTCGTCGACCACGCCGGTGAGCACCGAGGTCACCGTGTCGGCGGCCTGCTCGCTGATCACCTGTCCGCCGACCGCCTCGGGGATGTCGACGGTGCGGTCCTTGTGCTCGACCGACTTGACGATCTGCGGGGTGACCTTCTTGCCGTGGTTGTCGAGGGTGGCGTAGACGCCGGCCATCTCCAGCGGGCTCGCCCCCATGCTGCCGAGGGTCTGCGCGGGCACGGCCTGCTCGCCCTCGGTGTCCATGCCCAGCTCGCCGGCGACCTTCATGACCTCGGACATGCCGACGTCGACGCCCATCTGCGCGAAGACCGAGTTGACGGACTTGTTCATCGCCTCCTGGACGTCGATGTCGCCGTAGTCGACGTCGTCCTCGTTCGGGGGCGCGAAGCCGGCCTTCTGGTCGCCGTCCATGACGGGGCGCTTGCTCGTGCCGTCGTACATGGTGTTGGCGGTGATCGGCACGCCGTCCTGGGTCTCGGCGTCCTGGTCGACGGCGGCGGCGAGGATCACCGGCTTGAAGGTGGAGGCGGGCTGGTAGTCGGCGCGGGTGGCGTTGTTCGTGTAGTGCTTCACGTAGTCCTCGCCGCCGTACATGGCGAGGACCCGGCCCGTCTTCGGGTCGACGGAGACGGCGCCGGCCTGGACGTCGGCGTCGACGTCGCGCTTGCCGGGGTCGAGCTTGCTGGTGAGCTTGGCCTTGACCGACTTCTCGAGCGCGGCCTGCTTCTTCTTGTCGATGTTGAGGGTGACCGTGTAACCGCCGAGGTCCACCAGGGCCTTGGCCTGTTCCATGTCCTCCGCGGCGCCCTGGGCGACGAGTTGCTTCTTCAGCGTGGCGTTGGCGGCCTCCACCAGGTACCCGGTCTGGCCCTTCAGCTCCGGGGCCGCCTTCGGCTCCTTCGGCACCGGGAACTCCATGCCCTGCCGGTCGGAGGCGGCCAGCCACTTCTGCTCGACCATGTTGTCCAGGACGTAGTTCCAGCGCTCCTGGACCAGCTTCTTGCCGGTCTCGCCGGCGTTCGCCCAGTCGTACTGGTTCGGCGCCTGGAGCAGGGCGGCGAGGTACGCGCCCTGCTCGACCGTCAGGTCCTCGGCGTCCACGCGGTAGTACGCCTGGGCGGCGGCCTGGATGCCGTAGGCGCCGCGGCCGTAGTAGCTGGTGTTCATGTAGCCGGCGAGGATGTAGTCCTTGGACTTCTCCCGGTCCAGCTTCAGGGAGATGACCAGCTCCTTGAGCTTGCGGGAGACGGTCTGCTCCTGGGACAGGTAGTAGTTCTTGACGTACTGCTGGGTGATCGTCGACCCGCCCTGCGCGCCCTTGCCGGAGAGCGTGTTGAGCACGCCGCGCGTGGTGCCCTTGAGGTCGACGCCCGCGTCGTCGTAGAAGGTCTTGTTCTCGGCGGCGACGAAGGTGCGCTGGACGTCCTTGGGCACCTTGGCCAGGTCGACGATCTCGCGGTTGCGGTCGCCGGTGCGGGCCATGACGCTGCCGTCGCTGTACTTGTAGACGTTGCTCTGCAGCTCGGCGTCGGCGTTGCCCTCGGGTATGTCGATCACCATGTAGAGCACGATGAAGGCGCCCATGCCGAGCAGGCAGAGGCCGAAGAACGTGCCGAGGATCTTCTTCCAGGTGAACAGGCGGCGTATGCCGCTCTTGCCGCCCGCGCCCGACGAGCGGCGTCTGGGCGCCGCGCGGCGGCCACCGCGCTGTCGCGCTTTTCTCTCTTCCGCTCGTCCCATGGGTCCGATCCGCTCCGCTTCGGTCATCTGTGGGCACGCCTCGCTCACGTGTCACACAGGTTCGTCGCTCAGGTCAGCTCAGAAAGCTAACACCGGGAGATATGACAAACGGCTACCGATCCGGCCTTGTACGGACGTGAGAATCAGCACCCGTTCCGTAGGAACCGACGTACGAAGCAGGCGCAAGGTTGCGACTTTCATGTAAAGTGATATCACTTAGCTAGACCAAAGTAAGCAACCGAGGCGCGCCCGAGCGCGCCCCGCGAGAACGGGGGACCACCCATGTCCACGCACGATGCCCCGCAGGTCACCGCGGATGTGCCCGAGATGCCGGCGCCTCGCGTACGGGAGAACCAGGCGCACAGCATCGGCGGCGGCGCCGCCCTGCTCCTGGGTCTGCTCGGACTGCTCGTCGGGGCCGGCCTGATCGTCTCCGCCACCGCGGTCTCCTCCGCCGGCGGGAAGGCCGGGCTCATCATCGGAGGCATCCTGATCGCCATCGCGGCCTTCCTCGCGATGTGCGGGCTGAACATGGTCGCGCCGGGCGAGGCGCGCGTGGTGCAGCTCTTCGGGCGGTACCGGGGAACGATCCGCGAGGACGGCCTGCGCTGGGTGAACCCCTTCACCTCGCGCACCAAGATCTCGACCCGGGTGCGCAACCACGAGACGGCGGTCCTGAAGGTCAACGACGCCTACGGCAATCCCATCGAGCTGGCGGCGGTCGTGGTGTGGCGGGTGGAGGACACCGCGCAGGCCACCTTCGAGGTGGACGACTACGTCGAGTTCGTCTCCACCCAGACCGAGGCGGCCGTCCGGCACATCGCCATCGAGTACCCGTACGACGCCCACGAGGAGGACGGCCTCTCGCTGCGCGGCAACGCGGAGGAGATCACCGAGAAGCTCGCCGTCGAGCTGCACGCACGCGTGGAGGCGGCCGGGGTCCAGATCATCGAGTCCCGCTTCACCCACCTCGCGTACGCCCCGGAGATCGCCTCGGCGATGCTCCAGCGGCAGCAGGCCGGCGCGGTGGTCGCGGCCCGGCGGCAGATCGTGGACGGCGCCGTCGGCATGGTCGAGGCCGCGCTCGCCCGGATCAGCGAGCAGGACATCGTGGAGCTGGACGACGAGCGGAAGGCCGCGATGGTGTCCAACCTGATGGTCGTGCTCTGCGGGGACCGCGCCGCCCAGCCGGTCCTGAACACGGGGACGCTCTACCAGTGACGACCCCTTCCGAGGGTGCACCGCCCGAGGGTCCGCCGCCCGGGGGGCCCGCCCCGAGGCGCCGGCCGCAGCAGCGCAAGCAGGTGCTGCTGCGGCTGGACCCCCAGGTGTACGAGGCACTGGCCCGCTGGGCGGGCGAGGACCTGCGCTCCGCCAACGCGCAGATCGAGTTCCTGCTCCGCAGGGCGCTGGCGGAGGCGGGCCGCCTCCCCGGTGACGCCGGGCCGCTGCCGCGCCGGGGCCGCCCGCCGAAGGACGGACCCGGAAACGGACCCGGGGAGACGCCGCCGTCGTGACCGACCACGGCCCCGAGCCGCGCCGCCGCACTCCGCGGAGGCGCGGCTTCCGTCGTTCCACAACCGTGACAATCGGCTCCGACCTGCACTCCCGTACGCGCGGGCACGGCGTCTGCACCGTGCGTATACATGGCGGGTATACACCGTGTGTAGAGTGCTCCGCATGTCCATCGGTCACACCCTCCTGGGGCTCCTGGAGTCCGGGCCACGCCACGGTTACGACCTCAAGCGTGCCTTCGACGAGAAGTTCGGTCACGACCGGCCGCTCCACTACGGCCAGGTCTATTCGACGATGTCCCGCCTGCTGAAGAACGGCCTCGTCGTCGTCGACGGCATAGAGGCGGGCGACGGTCCCGAGCGCAAGCGGTACGCGATCACCGACGCGGGGATCACCGACGTGCAGCAGTGGCTCGCCACGCCCGAGAAGCCCGAGCCCTACCTCCAGTCGACGCTGTACACCAAGGTCGTCCTCGCGCTGCTCACCCACCGCGACGCCGCCGACATCCTCGACACCCAGCGCTCGGAGCACCTGCGCGGCATGCGCATCCTCACCGACCGCAAGCGCAAGGGCGACCTCGCCGACCAGCTCATCTGCGACCACGCCCTGTTCCACCTGGAGGCCGACCTGCGCTGGCTGGAGCTGACCGCGGCGCGCCTCGACAAGCTCCGTGAGGCGGTGGCCCGATGACTCCCCCCGCAGGTTCCCTGCTCTCGGCCGAGCAGCTCCGCAAGGCCTACGGTCCCACCCTCGCCCTCGACGGCGCCGAGTTCTCCATCCACCCCGGCGAGGTCGTCGCGGTCATGGGCCCCTCGGGCTCCGGCAAGTCGACGCTGCTGCACTGCCTCGCCGGCATCGTGCCGCCCGACTCGGGGACGATCACGTACAACGGGCGCGAGCTGTCCGCCATGGGCGACTCGGAGCGCAGCGCCCTGCGCCGCTCGGACTTCGGGTTCGTGTTCCAGTTCGGCCAGCTCGTGCCGGAGCTGACCTGCGTCGAGAACGTCGCCCTTCCGCTGCGCCTGAACGGCACCTCCCGCAAGGAGGCCGAGCGGGCCGCGCTGACCTGGATGGAGCGGCTGGAGGTCGACGACCTGCGTAAGAAGCGGCCCGGCGAGGTCTCCGGCGGGCAGGGCCAGCGTGTCGCGGTGGCGCGGTCGCTGGTCACCAGCCCCCGCGTGCTCTTCGCCGACGAGCCGACCGGCGCGCTGGACTCCCTCAACGGCGAGCGCGTGATGGAACTCCTCACGGACGCCGCGCGCTCCACCAACGCGGCCGTGGTCCTCGTCACGCACGAGGCGCGGGTCGCGGCCTACTCCGACCGCGAGATCGTCGTACGGGACGGCAGGTCCCGGGACATGGAGCGGGTCGTATGAGCGTCCGCAGGGGGCACCTCCCGCGCGAGCGGGGCCGAGCGTGGAGGAGGACCGCTGACCTGGCGCTGGGTGTCCGGTTCGCCCTCACCGGAGGCCGGGAGGGCTGGACCCGGGCCCTGCTGACGGCCGTCGGCGTCGGGCTCGGCGTGGCGCTGCTGCTGCTGACGACGGCCATCCCGAACGCGCTCCAGGTCCGGCACGAACGGGAGAGCGCCCGCAACGACTTCACGTTCTCCCAGGAACGGCCGCCCCGGGCCGACGACACCCTCGTGGTCGCCAACGTGGGCACCGACTTCCGCGAGGACAGCGTGCGGGGCAGGGCGCTGGAGCCCGAGGGTCCGCGGGCACCGCTGCCGCCCGGTCTGGAGAAGTTCCCGGCGGAGGGCGAGATGGTGGTCTCCCCCGCGCTGAAGAGGCTGCTGGAGTCGGACTCGGGCGCGCTGCTGCGGGAGCGGCTGCCGGACCGGATCGTCGGCACCATCGGGGAGAGCGGCCTGATCGGCTCGGGCGAACTCGCCTTCTACCAGGGCGCCGACGGCCTCGCTCCCCTGATCGACGGCGGTCGGGTCACCCGCATCGACCGGTTCGGGGACACGGATCCGGGCGAGCAGGAGTCCGACCCGGTCCTGCTCCTGCTGGTCCTGGTGGTCTTCGTGGTGCTGCTGATGCCGGTCGCGGTGTTCATCGCGGCGGCCGTGCGGTTCGGCGGGGAGCGGCGGGACCGGCGGCTGGCCGCGCTGCGGCTGGTCGGTTCCGACAGCCACATGACCCGGCGGATCGCCGCCGGGGAGGCGCTGGCCGGCGCCGTCCTCGGCCTGGTCTTCGGAGCCGGGTTCTTCATGGTCGGACGCCAGCTCGCGGGCACGGCCGAGGTATTCGACATCAGCGTCTTCCCGAGCTACCTGAACCCGTCCCCGCTGCTGGCCCTGCTGGTCGCCGTGGCGGTGCCGGCGGCGGCGGTGCTGGTGACGCTCTTCGCGCTGCGCGGGGTGGTCATCGAGCCGCTCGGGGTGGTCCGCTCGGGGCGGCCGGCCCGGCGCCGGCTGTGGTGGCGGCTGCTGCTGCCGCTGGCCGGACTGGCGCTGCTGTACCCGATGGTCGGCAACGGCCGCGAGAACGGCGACTTCAACCAGTACATGGTCACCGGCGGTGTGGTCCTGCTCCTGGTCGGCGTGACCGCGCTGCTGCCGTGGGTCGTGGAGACCGTCGTCGCGCGGCTCGGCTCCGGCGGGGTGGCCTGGCAACTGGCCGTGCGCAGGCTCCAGATGAGCAGCGGTACGGCGGCCCGCATGGTCAACGGCATCGCGGTGGCCGTCGCCGGCGCGATCGCCCTGCAGATGCTGTTCGCCGGCGTGGACGGCGACTACACCAAGTCGACCGGGCAGGACCTGACGCGGGCGCAGATGGAGATCTCCCTGCCCGCCGACGTGCCGGTGTCCCCGGCCGCCGAGCGGCTCCGGGACACCGAGGGTGTGAACACGGTCTACGACTACTCCGAGGGCTATCTCGGGGACGCACGCCTGGACCCGGAGAACACCACCATGATGACCGTCGGCGACTGCGCCTCGCTGCGCGAGATCGCCCGGATCGGCTCGTGCGCGGACGGAGACGTCTTCGCCGTCCACGGTGCCGAGTGGGACGGCGGGGTGGACATGGCGAAGCTGTCCGCGGCCGGCCGGAAGCTGTACCTCGACCCGTCCTACGAGGGCAGCCCGAAGAGCCGGGAGATCCCCTGGACGGTGCCCGCGGGCGTCAAGGCGGCCGAGCCGAGCCGCGGCCTGCTGGCCGGGATCGACCGGGGCGGCTTCCTGCTCACGCCGAAGGCCATGGCGGCGGCGCTGGCCCCCGGCCTGACCGGGCACGCCTACCTGCGGCTCGACGAGTCGGTGCCCGACGTGCGGGACTACGTCCGGAACACCACGGCGGCGATCCATCCGCTGGCGGACCCCATGACGTGGTCGTCCACGGAGCGCACCGACCGGTTCGACGCCATCCGCACCGGGCTGCTCGTGGGAGCGGCGTGCGTGCTGGCGCTGATCGGCGCGAGTCTGCTGGTCTCGCAGCTGGAGCAGTTGCGCGAGCGGAAGAAGCTGCTGTCGGCGCTGGTCGCCTTCGGCACCCGGCGCCGCACGCTGAGCCTGTCGGTGCTGTGGCAGACGGCGATCCCCATCACGCTGGGCCTGCTCCTGGCGTCGGTGGTGGGCCTCACCCTGGGCGCCGTCCTGCTGAAGATGACGGCCACACCGGTCCGCGTCGACTGGACCGGCGTGCTGTCCATGACGGGCATCGGCGCGGCGGTCGTCCTGGCGGTGACGCTGTGCAGCCTGCCTCCGCTGCTGCGGCTGATGCGGCCGGAGGGGTTGCGCACGGAATAGCGGCGCGGGCTGGGCAGGGGCCCGGCGGGAGGGGGTGCCCTTCCCGCCGGGCCCTCGTCGCGGTCGGGGAACAGGCCGACGACGGGGCGGGGTTCGGGGCGGCCGGCTTCGGGGCCGCGGGCCTCGGGGGTCCTGTAGGACTCGGCCCGGACGGCTGGGGCGGGTGGCGTGCAGCGGCCCGGACGGCTGGGGCGGGTGGCGTGCAGCGGCCCGGACGGCGGACGCGGCGGGGGTGGCGGCCCGGACGCCAAACGGGGGTGACACGCGGCGGGCCGGATGTCGGCCGTCCGGCGGCGGTGGGCGCGTCCCCGCGAGGAGGGCTGGGCAGAGGCCGCCGTTGGGCCCTCCCCTCGACGCGGCACCCGCCGGGCGACTTCACCGGTGCCGCGAGGGCGGGTCCCGGCGGCCGCAGCCGGACGGCGGGAGGAGACCCCCGCCATGCCCCCGCACGACCGCACCCGCCGGGCGACGGGGCGAAGTTCGCGACCCTGGGCACGGCCGCCCCCCGACGGCAGGCGCCCGGTGACCGGTGTGGTCCTCCCGGCGGGCAGCGAGGTCGGTCGGACGGCCTCTCAGGCGTCGACCGTCCGTACCGGCAGGTCCGTCATCGCCTCGCGCAGGGCCGCCGCCAGTTCCTCGTACTCCGCGCCGCGCGCCGCACCCGTGCGCATGGCGAGCGCGACGCGGCGGGTGGGGGCCGGGTCGGCGAAGGACGCGGTGAGGAGCTGGCTGGACCGGGAGGTCTCCACGCGGACCGCGGTGCGCGGCAGCAGCGTGACCCCGAGGCCGCCGGCCACCAGCTGGACCAGGGTCGACAGACCGGCGGCCGTGGTCGTCGCGGGGATCCCGGCGCGGCCCGCCTCGCGGCAGATGTCCAGCGCCTGGTCGCGCAGGCAGTGCCCCTCGTCGAGCAGCAGCAGGTTCAGCTCGCGCAGCACCGAGCGCTCCAGGCCCTCCCGGCCGCCGAGCCGGTGGTCGAGCGGCGTCACGAGGACGAAGTCCTCGTCGAAGAGCGGAAGTTCGGTGACACCGGGAACCCCCAGCGGCACGGCGAGCAGCAGCAGGTCGAGGCGGCCGGTGGTGAGGCCGTCCAGGAGGCTCGCGGTCTGCTCCTCGTGGACCTGGAGGTCGAGGTCGGGGTAGCGCTCGTGCGCGAGGCGCAGCACCGACGGCAGCAGGTACGGCGCGACGGTCGGGATGACGCCGAGCCGCAGCGCGCCGGTGAAGGGCGCCCGTACCGCCTCCGCCTCCTCAAGGAGCGCGCCGACCTCCGCCAGTACCGCCTTCGCCCGCACCGCGAGCCGCGCGCCGGCCGGCGAGAGCAGCACCTTGCGCGTCGTACGCTCCAGGAGCGTGACACCCAGTGCCTCCTCCAGCGCGGAGACGGCGCCGGACAGGGCCGGCTGGCTCATCCCGATCGCCGCGGCGGCGTCGCGGAAATGCAGGTGTTCCGCGACGGCGTCGAAAGCCCGCAGCTGAGCGAGGCTGGGCTGCCTCTTCTTACCGGACACTAATAGCCACCTCCGATCAACTCGACCGAGTGTAGCTATTTCACTAATCAATGCACCCTGTGCCAACATCAAGAACGTCCAACCCATGGGAAACACCAGCAAAACGGGTGTTTCCTCGCTGCAAGGAGAGCGTGTGCTCACTGTCGGTGACAAGTTCCCCGAGTTCGACCTGACCGCCTGCGTCTCGCTGGAGAAGGGCGAGGAGTTCCAGCAGATCAACCACAAGACCTACGAGGGTCAGTGGAAGGTCATCTTCGCGTGGCCCAAGGACTTCACCTTCGTGTGCCCGACCGAGATCGCCGCCTTCGGCAAGCTGAACGACGAGTTCGCCGACCGCGACGCCCAGGTCCTCGGCTTCTCCGGCGACTCCGAGTTCGTCCACCACGCCTGGCGCAAGGACCACGACGACCTGCGTGACCTGCCCTTCCCGATGATGGCCGACTCGCGCCACGAGCTGATGCGCGACCTCGGCATCGAGGGCGAGGACGGCTTCGCCAAGCGCGCCGTGTTCATCGTGGACCAGAACAACGAGATCCAGTTCTCCATGGTGACCGCCGGCTCGGTCGGCCGTAACCCCAAGGAGGTCCTGCGGGTCCTCGACGCCCTGCAGACCGACGAGCTCTGCCCGTGCAACTGGAGCAAGGGCGACGAGACCCTCGACCCGGTCGCGCTGCTCTCCGGGGAGTGAGCTGACATGTCCCTCGACTCCCTGAAGTCCGCCGTCCCGGACTACGCCAAGGACCTGAAGCTCAACCTGGGCTCGGTCATCGGCAACTCCGACCTCCCGGCGCAGCAGCTGTGGGGCACCGTGCTGGCGACCGCCATCGCCTCGCGCTCCCCCATCGTGCTGCGCGAGCTGGAGCCGGAGGCGAAGGCGAACCTCTCGCCGGAGGCGTACTCGGCCGCCAAGTCGGCCGCCGCCGTCATGGCGATGAACAACGTCTTCTACCGCACCCGGCACCTGCTGTCGGACCACGAGTACGGCACCCTGCGCGCCGGTCTGCGGATGAACGTCATCGGCAACCCGGGCGTCGACAAGGTCGACTTCGAGCTGTGGTCCTTCGCGGTGTCCGCCATCAACGGCTGCGGCATGTGCCTGGACTCGCACGAGCAGGTGCTCCGCAAGGCCGGTGTGGACCGCGAGACGATCCAGGAGGCGTTCAAGATCGCCGCCGTGGTCGAGGCCGTCGGCGTCACGCTCGACGCCGAGGCGGTCCTGGCCGGCGAGTAGCCGTCCGCACGCACCACCCGCGCGCAAGGGCCCCGTCCGCCTTCGGGTGGGCGGGGCCCTTCGCGTGGTCGGGTCGTCCGGGACCGCGGGGGTCACGCCGGTGAGGCGTCCGACGGCGGTTCGGCGGACGGGGGCTGGGGCGGCCCGGGCGGCGGATCCGTCGCCGGTGAGGCGCCCACGGCGGTCGCTCCGCGCGGCTCGGGCGTCTGCCGGGCGGCGGCCTCGCGGGAGTACGCCCGCAGATAGCCGACGACGGTGTTCGTCACGGCCACCAGCGGTACGGCGACCACCGCGCCGCCGATGCCGGCGATCATTCCGCCGGCCGCCACCGACAGCACCACCGCCAGCGGATGGACCCGCACCGCGCGGCCGAGGATGAACGGCTGGAGGATGTGCCCCTCGATCTGCTGCACCGCCAGCACCACCACGAGCGTCATGACGGCCGCGAACACGCCCTGCGTCACCAGCGCCACGACGACCGCGAGCGCGCCCGACACCACCGCGCCGACCAGCGGGATGAAGGCGAACAGGAAGATGAACACGGCCAGCGGGACGGCCATCGGCACGTCCAGGAAGTAGATGCCGAGCCCGATGAAGATGGCGTCGATGAGCGCCACGATCACCGTGCCCCGCACGTACGCCGTCAGCGTCCGCCAGGCACGCGGCCCGGCGCCCGCGACGCCCGGCCGGGCCGCGGCCGGCACCAGCTTGAGCGTCCACTGCCAGATGCGCTTGCCGTCGTAGAGCAGGAAGAGCGTGGAGAACGCGGCCAGCAGGATGCCGGTGAGCGCCTCGACGACGACGGTGACGCCCTCCAGGCCGGCGGAGGTTATCTGGTCGGTGTTGGCGCCGACCGCCTCGCGCAGGTTCTTGGCGATCTCGTTGATCTGCTTGTCGGTGACGTGGAAGGGGCTGTTGAGCAGCCAGTTGCGCAGCTCGTCGATGCCGTCCTGGACCTGGTCGGAGAGGTTGTCGATGTTCTCCATGACCTGCCAGGTGACGAACCAGCCGATCAGGCCCATCACCACGAACCCGAGGATCGCGGTCAGGGCGGTGGCCGGTCCGCGCGGCACCCCGTGCCGGCGCAGCCACGCCACGGTCGGCTGGAGCAGCGCCGTGATGAGCAGCGCGGCGACGAACGCCAGCACCACCAGCTGTACGGCGCTGATGACGCGCATGAGGACCCAGACCGTGCCGGCCAGGACCAGCAGCCGCCAGCCGGCCTCGGCGGCGACGCGCACGCCCCAGGGCACGGCCTGCGCGGGGTCGGGGCGGTCGCGGACCACGACCGCGTGGTGGGTGGCGGCGTACTCCAGGGCCGCTTCCTCGGGGGTCGGGGGCCCTTGGTCGGAGGAGGCCGACCGGCCGTCGTCGGCGGCGCTGCGCCGCGCCTCCTGGCGGCGCTGCTCCAACCGCCCACTCATCTCGGTCAGTCCGGCGCCGAGCCGGCCGAGCCACCCTGGCACTCGCGACATGATCCGTCCTCTTCCCCCGTCTGTCCCCACCACTCCCCCCTGGAGCCGTCCGGTCCGACGGTACAGGGCGGCAACGCGAAAGCCCCTCACCGTAGGACGGTGAGGGGCTCCGCGAGGTTGAGCGGTGATCCGCGCCGGGCGGGCGGCGGGCTCAGTACCAGTGGTTGGCCTGCCAGAAGGCCCAGGCGTCGCACGGGCTGCCGTAGCGGCCGTCCATGTAGCTGAGGCCCCACTTGATCTGGGTGGCCGGGTTGGTGCGCCAGTCGGCGCCCGCGGAGGCGTACTTGCCGGCCGGGAGGGCCTGGAAGAGACCGTAGGCGCCGGAGGACGGGTTCACGGCCTGGTAGTTCCAGCTGGACTCGTGGTCCACGATGTTGCTGAAGCACTGGAACTGGCCGCTGGGCACCATCTGACGGGCCATGGCCTGGATCTGGCTCGTGCTGTAGGAGCTCTGGACGGCGAAGCTGGTCGAGTCGCGCTCGGCGCTGCGACTGGCAGCCGCCTCCTTCTCCTCCTCGCGCTTCTTGGCCGCTTCCTCGGCCGCCTTCTTGGCCTTCTCCTGCTTGGCCACGGCGGTCTCGGCGGCGGCCTTGCGGGCGGCTTCCTCGGCGCCCTTCTTGGCGCTCGCGTCCGCGGCGATGGCCTGCACGTCGGCCTGCTGAGTCAGGGACGCGGTCTGCACCTGCGCCTGCTCACCCATGGGGATGTCCGCGAGCAGCGTCGTGCCGGCTGCCGTCGCCTCCGCGTCGTTGCTCTGCGCGGTGCTGCCCGAGGCAACTCCGACGACGCTACCGACAGCGGTGACTGCCGTGGCCGAGGCCACTGCGAATCCCCGGACCGAGATCCGGCTCACACGGTTTCCTTCCAGCATCGCCCGCTTCGGTGACCCTCGCGGACGCAATCGTGCCCCTGGCGCTGGCCTCCTCAACTACTGGTCACGGGAGGCACGGGCCCGGTGGACAACTCCCCTCGCGGGGAGCGCCGTGTGGTGCTCGGGCGGCATACGACGCTGCTATGGAGTTGAGGCTGGTGCTGCTGTGGTGCCGTACCGCTGGGGGTACAGGTGTGTCGTATGCGGGGCCTGACAGGAATGAGACTCTGCCGTAACCCGACGGGGTGAGGCAATTCTGTGTTGCGTGTGAAAGCTCACATCCCGTTTGGCCCAAGGGATTCCCGGAAACGCACACACACCGCGGCGCCGCCCGGCTAGGCTCTTGGCCTTTCCGGACGGCGCCGATTGTCGGACAACCGACCCGCCACGGGTCGGAGTTCGCGGATGGTCGAAGACGGGTCAGATGTGTCCGTCCTCCAGCATTTCGGTCACCAGCGCCGCGATCTGCGACCTCTCGGACCGCGTGAGCGTGACGTGCGCGAAGAGCGGATGCCCCTTCAGCTTCTCGACCACGGCGACGACTCCGTCGTACCGCCCCACCCGCAGGTTGTCCCGCTGGGCCACGTCGTGGGTCAGGACGACCCGCGAGTTGGCGCCCACCCGGGACAGGACCGTCAGCAGGACGTTCCGCTCCAGGGACTGGGCCTCGTCCACGATGACGAACGCGTCGTGCAGGGAGCGTCCGCGGATGTGGGTGAGCGGCAGGACCTCCAGCATCCCGCGGGCGGTGACCTCCTCGATGACCTCGCGGCTGGTGACCGCCGACAGCGTGTCGAAGACCGCCTGCGCCCACGGGCTCATCTTCTCGGCCTCGGACCCGGGCAGATAGCCCAGCTCCTGCCCGCCGACCGCGTAGAGGGGACGGAAGACCATCACCTTCTGGTGCTGCCGGCGCTCCAGGACCGCCTCCAGCCCCGCGCACAGGGCCAGCGCCGACTTGCCGGTGCCGGCCCGGCCGCCCATCGACACGATGCCGACGTCCGGATCGAGGAGCAGGTCGAGCGCGATCCGCTGCTCGGCGCTGCGGCCCTTGATGCCGAACGCCTCCCGGTCGCCGCGCACCAGCCGGACGTTGCCGTCGGGCGTGACCCGGCCGAGGGCCTTGCCGCGCTCCGACTGGATGGTCAGACCGGTGTGCACGGGCAGCTCGGCCGCCTCGGGGACGTAGACGTGCCCCTCCTCGAAGAGGATGTCCACCTGCTCGCCGGGCAGCGTCAGTTCGGACATCCCGGTCCAGCCGGAGGAGTCCGTGATGGCCAGCTCGGCGCGGTACTCCTCGGCGAGCAGACCGACCGAGGACGCCTTGATCCTGAGCGGGAGGTCCTTGGAGACGACGGTGACGTCGAATCCCTCGGCCTGGAGGTTGCGGGCGACCGCGAGGATGCGGGAGTCGTTGTCCCCCAGGCGGTAGCCGCTGGGCAGCACGCTGGGGTCCGAGTGGTTGAGCTCGACACGGACGGTGCCGCCGAGGTCCCCGATCGGAATGGGGGCGTCGAGGCGACCGTGCCGGACGCGGAACTCGTCGAGCAGGCGCAGGGCCTGCCGGGCGAAGTAGCCGAGTTCGGGATGGTGCCGTTTGGCCTCCAGCTCGGTCACCACGACGATCGGGAGCACTACCTCGTGCTCGTCGAAGCGGCTCAGAGCGTTCGGGTCGGCCAGCAGGACGCTGGTGTCGAGAACGTAGGTGCGCCTATCTGGCTTGTGGCGCTTTGTGCTGGTCACCACGGAAGGACGTACCCCCTCGGATGAGGTCGGGGAGCGACGGAGTGGACGCTGGGCCGGGAGGGCGGGATCGCGTCGCGCCGGGAGGGCGGAAACGAGCCGACCGGTTCGGGCCTGCGGGAATGGTCCGACTGACCCTCGGGGCCGCCCTGCACTGGCGCGGACCGTGGGCCGGTCCTCCGCCGCGTCTTCCGTGCTGTGACCGCACGGTGGGGCTGGTGCAAAGGGCCTCCCGGGCGGACGGCTCCGTGCCGTCCGCTGAGATCCGACACCCGTGGTTCGGGCGTCGACCTGCTTGCCTTATGCCCTGGAACGAGCGCGGCCATGCCACGGCACAGGAGGGCGCACCGGTGAACTCCTCGTTACGGGCGCACCGCGCGACGCCCCTGCCGCGGCCCCCGGAGGACGTCCGGGCGGGCACTCACGGGCGACCCTGCGCCCGGGCAGAAAAAACGGGCCGGTCCGTGGGGGGGGGATACGGACCGGCCCGAGGGGGGGTTTCCACCATAACCCTTTGTAAGTGATGCTGCGTGCATCGGCGGGTAAAAATTACTCTCCGGAGTTGCCCGGCGACGCCCGGATGCCCTCGGAAGCGCCCATTCCGCCCTGAATCGTGGCCAAAACACGGCCGCTTACCGAACACACACCGCATACACAGCGGATTCACAGGTGGTCACATGTGACGGGAGTGGCGACAAGCGGCGAGAGGGCCATCGACGGGGCCCCTCACGAGTTCCCCCGACCGGGTGACGGACGAGGCCCACGCCCGCTTGACCCGGCACCGCGCAGCCCCCTCCACTGCGCGGTGCCACACGCGCAGCTTTGCTCACGCGAATTACCTGGGCTCGAATGTACGTGACCGGGCGTCACGGAATCGACCCGCCGAGGACAACGGTGAATAACGATGTGGAAACCCTGTGAGGATCGGTGGGTGATTTAGCCCCCCTCGCCCCAACCGCTCCGGACTTTGCGAAGGCGTGCCCCATGCCCACGTAAAGATCCCGGTCACGCCCGCGCACTCGGGGCCGGTAACGGTCCTACTGCCCCCCTAACGTCGCTTCATGAGGAAATCGACGGGGATCACTTGGGCCGCCGCGAGCGCGCGGCGCCTCGAACGGCAGTTCCTGGCCAAGTCCGCGCAGACGGGCGCGCCGGGCGCCGACACGGCCGACATGGCCGCCGACGTGGCGGCGGCGATGCTCGGCGCCCACGCCCAGGTCCTGTCGGCGGCGGAGCTGTCGATCGGGCTGCGGACCGAGAACATCACCCGATCGGACGTACGGAGGGCGCTGTGGCCGGTCGCCCCGCCGCCCGCACCCGCTTCGGCCTGCGTTCCCGCTCCCGCCCCGTCACTCGTGAAGACCCACGGCCCGCGCGGCACGGTGCACCTCCTGCCGGCTCGCGACCTGCCGATGTGGTGCGCCGCGCTGACCGCGGTCCCCGACGGCCCGGCCTCGTTCGCGCCCGACGTGCGGCTCGACGACGAACGGGCCGGCCAGGTCGTGACCGCGATCGGCGACGCGCTCGACGGCCGGTTCCTCACCATCGACGAGCTGGGCGAGGAGGTCGTCGCCCGCACCGGTCCCTGGGCCGGCGACCTGGTGATGCCGGCGTTCCAGACCCTGTGGCCGCGCTGGCGCCAGGTCCTGCACCGGGCGGGCCAGTGCGGCGCCCTGTCCTTCGGCCCCCACCGCGGGCGCAGAGTGACGTACACCCGGCCCCCGCGCTTCACCCCGCTCCCGCCCGAGGAGGCGACCCGGCTCCTGGTCCGCCGCTACCAGCAGGCGTACGGCCCGGCCACGCCCCGCCACTTCGCCCGCTGGCTGGCCGCGCCGCCGGGCTGGGCACGGGACGTGTTCGCGGGGCTGGCCCGGGAGGGGGAGATCGAGGAGGTCGCCTTCGGTGACCCGGGGGGCGGGGAGGCCGGTGCCGGTGCCGATGCCGGTGCCGGTGCCGAGGGGTCGGGTGGCTCGGGTGGCACGGGCGGCGCGGGCACGTCGGCGTGGGTGGCGGCCGGTGACACGGTCTTCCCGGACGCTCCGGAACGGGACGAACTCCTGCGCGGGGTGCGTCTGCTGCCCTACTTCGACGCCTACGTCATCGCCGCCCAGCCGCGGGAACGGCTCTTCCCCGGCGCCGCCCGGGAACGGGCGCTGGCGGGCGGGCAGGCCGGCAACTTCCCCGTGCTGATGGTCGACGGGACCGTGGCGGGCGTCTGGCACCAGCTGCGCCGGGGCCGCCGTACGACGGTCACCGTGGAGCCCCTGAGCCGCCTGACCGCACGGCAGGAACGGGAACTGGCGGCCCGCGTGGAACAGGTGGGGAGGGTGCTCGAAACACGCGCCGAACTGGTGATCGGGGAGGTGTCGGTGGGGCCGCACGCGTGAGGCCGGGCCGCGTCACGGCGGGCGTGAGGGCGGGGCCGCGTCGCGGCGGGCATGAGGTTCCGGGCCGCGTCGCGGCGGCTCAGTGCTCGTGCGGCTTGCGGATGTCGAAGAGGTGCCGCGCGCTGTGGGCGACGAAGGGCCCGTCGGCCTCGATGCGCTCGTGCAGCTCGCGCAGCCGGTCGCGGTACGTCTCGACGGTGAAGCCGGGGACCATCCACACCACCTTGCGCAGGAAGTGGACGACGGCCCCGACGTCGTGGAACTCCATCCGCAGCCGCTCCGCCCGCAGCCCGACGACCTCCAGCCCGGCGGCCTCGGCGTCGGCACGCTCCCGTTCGGGGTCGCGCTGCCGGCGCGTCTCCTCGGGCAGCGGCCCCAGGAAGTACTCGACCAGCTCGAAGACGCTGGCGGGCCCGACGTGCTGGGCGAAGTAGGTGCCGCCGGGCGCGAGTACGCGGGCGATCTCGTCCCAGTGCGGCTGGACCGGGTGCCGGCTGACGACGAGGTCGAAGGCACCGTCGGCGAAGGGCAGCGGCGCGTCGTCGAGCGCGGCGACCACCGGGACGCCGAGCGGCCGGAGCAGCCGGGTGGCGGTGTCGACGTTGGGCGCCCAGCCCTCCGTGGCGACGACGAGCGGGGGCCGGCGGCCCGACCCGCCCTGCCGCAGCGCGAAGTCCAGTACCTCTCCTCCCCCGGTCTGCACGTCCAGCACGGCGTGCGCCTCGGCGAGCCGCCCCGCCATGGACAGCGCGTACCCCCACGACGGCCGCGCCTCGGTGGCCCGCCCCTCGAACCAGGAGAAGTCCCACCCCTCGGTGGGCACGGCGGCGCCTTCGGCGAGGAGTTCGTCGAAGGTCGGGGGGTGGGGATGGGACATGGCGAGGGGGATCCGTTCGATGGAGCGATGCGGCGGTGAGGCGCTGGACGTTTTCTGGTGGGGGTGCGTGGCCGGAGGAGTGATGAGTAAGGCGGCCTACTTCACCAAGGGGCGTACCTCTTCGGCGGCGAACCGGACGAACGCCTCCGGGTCGGGCTCGTCCGCGGTCGGCTGGAGGATCACGGTGTCGGCACCGGCCTCGGCCAACCGGCGCACGGCCTCGGCGACGGCCTCCGCGTCTCCGGCGACCCCGAGACCGGGCACGTCCGCGTCGCCCTCGGCGACCAGGTCGGCCCGCAGCCGTTCGTCCGCGCCGGGTCCCGTGGCGGTGAGGAGATAGGCGACGACGGTGTGGGTGCCCGTGCGCCCGGCCGCCGCCCGCCCCTCGTCGATGAGGTGCCGGGCCCGGCGGACCCCGTCGGGCGGAGTGGACGCCGTGAGCACGGTGCCGTCGGCCACCTCACCGGTCAGCCGCAGGGAACGGGGCCCGGTGGCGCCGGCGAACACCTCGACGGGCCCGGCGGGCGGCCAGTCCAGCGCGACGTCGTGGAGCCGGACGTAGCGCCCGTCGGTCGTCACCCGCTGCCCGTCCAGCAGGGCGCGGAGGGCGAGCACGTACTCCCGCAGCAGCGTGACGGGCGACTCGGCCCGCGCCCCGACCTGCCCCATCCAGTCCTGCACACCGTGCCCGACGCCGAGCACGGGCCGTCCGGGGAACATCCGGTGCAGTCCGGCGGCCTCCATCGCGGTGATGGCCACGTTGCGCAGGGGGACGGGAAGCAGTCCGACCCCGACGCGGATCCGCTCGGTCCACGCGAGCGCGGCGGCGACGGTGGAGATCCCGCCTTCGCGGAAGCAGTCCTCCCAGAGCCACAGCTCCTCCAGCCCGGCCTCGTCGGCGGCACGGGCCACGGAACGCAGCCGCTCGGGGGCGAGCTGGGGACGGAATACGGCGCCGAGTCCAGTCATGCCCTCTTCCTACCTCCGCCCGGACCCACCGGACAACACGATTACGTCCCCACGCCCATCGGATCCTCGAACCTCACGCTCACGACCACCTGCCGCATAACCCCCCGGTACTCCCCGCGCCGCGCCACAGCACCGGTACTCATGGTGAACACGGCGATGCGCTTGCAGTCGGGGTGCGGGAGGTGGGCGTGGATCTGGAGGAGGGGGTGCCCTGGGAGGGCGGGGGGCGGCGCCAAGGTGGTCTCGCTGAGAACCCCCGGCCCGCAGGGCAGGTCGACACGGGCGACATTCGTATGCCCGCTCACCGACGTGACGGCGCGTGCGGCGGTGACGGCCCGCGGGGCGACGTTGGTGTCGTGCCAGGTAATCGTGAGGAGTGAGAACAGGGGGGTGGCTGCCCCCCGCCCGTCGACGTCGTCCCGATGCAGGCCGATGGAGCAGTAGACCGTGCCGAACCCGCACAGCGCCGACAGCAGCTGCTGTCCCTGGGCCACTTGCGCGACGAACCTCTGCCGAGCCGGCCCCCCGGGAGCCGCATCGAGCAGCGGCGCGACGGCCGCCCGCAACGCTCCGGCGTCCGCCGAGCCGGGTTCGGCGAGCAGGGCGTCGAGCGGCAGGGAGACGAAGCCCGGGGGTTCGGCGAACCACAGCGCTGACTCCTCATCGTGGACAGAGCTGTCGATAGCGATCGTTGGATTACTCATGGCCTCTCTCCGAATCTTCAGAACTGAGCGGGCTGCCCTCCCGCCCGTCGGCCCCGCTCCAGGTCGTGCGGCCCCGCTCCCCACTCGTTCAAGTGCTGGCCGTCCGGTGATTCCATGCGCTGCTCGATGATCTGCAAGCGTCGAGGGGCGGTGCCCCTGGGAGTGGGCGCAGCAATGACTCCGGCGAAGCGCACATCGCCCGCGAACCAGATCTCCTTGATCTCGGACTTCAGGTGCGGCTTGGCCCGAGGCGCCATTCGGCGACTCCACCACTCCAGACGAAGATGACGCGTGAAAACCACCGGCAAACACTGCTCCGGACGGCCCGGATTCGGGAGCTCGAACCAGCCGTAGTGCCTGCTGGTTACTTCAGGTCGATCACTCAGCCCATGCGGAGCCCCGTGGAGAACCTGCCACGGGTAGACACGCATGATCCGCAGCATCCGAAGCGCGGCCGGGAAGTAGCGACACTGAACGAGGGCCCGGTACGGCGCGTACACGAAGAAGGGGAGGAACACCCACGCGACCCAATCGGCGGAGTAGACCGAGACGCCGAGCAACGCCACCCAGCCGCCTAGCCACCCGGCCAGTCCGAGAAGGTTCATCGCCATGTGGCTGAGCCAGGCGCGACGCGTTGGCGAATGATCCCAGGCAACCGTGCACAAGTCCGGGTTCACAGATATTTACCCCTCTCCGTCAATGACAGAAGATGTATCGGGCGATGTCGGCCAAACCGCCGCCGTCAAGAACAAGACGTGAGCCGTCGATACTGGCCACAGCGCCGTCCTTGATACCGCTGTCATCTGCGTCGACAGCCTTGTTGTAGAGGCCGAACCCGCCGGTCCCGACTCCCACCAGGCCTGACGTCCCTGAGATCACGCTGGCCGCCCTGCCGGGGTTACTCAGACCCCGTACAGCTCGGGCAACCATGGAATTCTCCAGACCCGTGATAGCACCCGCCTCACTCTTGATCTTCGCACCGTAGGTTCCTGCTTTCTGCCAGAAATCCACCACTTGTCCGCTTCTGCGGACCGCTCGCGTAGCCTCGAATGAACCCTTGGCCACCGCCGCGATCCCTGGCAGGGCACCCACCGCGTCAGCCCCCACCGACACCGTGTTGCTCCAGAAGTCGGCATCGAGCTCACCCTTTGTGAGGCCGTCCCACAAGGACGCCTGGACTTCTGCATCGGAAAGCCTGAGACCCAGCGCGACTGTGCTGATCCCTGAGGAGGTCAGCATCAGCGCCGCGACCGTCGCCACCCCCCACCCCATCGGCCCCGCCAGCAGCAGCGCCGCCACGCCCACCAGCCCCGCCGTGAAGCTGAGGATGTCCGGCAGGTTGTCGCCCAGCCAGTCGAGGGCCTCGTCGAACATGCCCGGCTCGTGGGGGACGAGTTTCCTCGTCGCGTCGCGGATCTTGCGGGCGCGGAGGCCGGCCTGCCGTTCGTGCTCCTCGGCCAGCCTCTTCGCCTTGCCGATGACTGCGGCCAGCTCGGCCTGGGCGTCGTCGAGGTCGCCCTTCGCGCGGGTGAGGTCCTTCCGCGCGGCATCGCCGTCGCCCCCGCCCGTCTTGAGGTCGGCAGCGTCGCCCAGTTTCTCCACGCGGCCCTGCGCGCGAGCGACCGCGGCCCGTGCCTCCCGCGCGTCCTCCTCCAGCTTCCCGGCCCGACGCTGAAAGTCGGTGAGTTCGCCTTCCCAGCGGTCGAGTTGCCGGGCAGCCTTGCGGACGGAGTGCGCGGCGTTCTTGAGGTTGAGGGGCAGCGGCCCGCCGTCGAGCTGCTCGCGGAAGGCGACGGCGGCGTCACCCTTCCAGTAGCTGCCGTCGAGGAGCTTGGTGACGAGGTCGTGGGCCTCTTGAAGGACCTTGGCGCACCCGCTGAGCTTCTTCTCCAGCCCCCGCACGGCCTCCGTGTCACCCGGGACGGGATTGAAGCCGAGATGCGGATAGGCCGGGTTCGGCATGCGCGGTGCGGACTTCAGCCCCTGGGGCTTGTCCAGGTCCGCCCGGGACTGCGGATCGAGCGCGGCGCCGTACTGGTCGTTCCCGGCCGTTACGGTCACTTCGCGCCGCCGCCCTTGCCCGCGCGCGACGCCCGCACCGCCTCCTCGAGCGCCTTGTCGACCTCGAGGTAGCTGTCCCTGCTCTTGCCGATGATCTCGGCGAGATCCTCCGTCTGCTTGCCGATCTCCTCGGAGCCGTACTTCCAGTCCTCCTGGAAGGACTCGCACGCGGAGTCGAGATCATCCGTACCAAGCCCGACGATCGTCGCGTCCGACAACGCCTTGCGCACCCCGTTGAGCGAAGCCGACGACCGCCTCAGCGACTTCATGAACCGCCCGAGCTCGTCCCCGTCGACGACCAGCCGCTCCGCCATCTGCCCCATCCCCTCTCACCGGCCCACCTGCACCGATGTGAGGAACGACGTCGTCCGCCTTTCGTGGCGCTCATCTCCACACGGTCCCTCGGCGGGGTGGCGCGGGCCTCCTGGATGACGCGGAGGAGGTCAACACCCCCGCGGAGTCGGCGGTGCCGCCGCGGTCCCTACGGCTGACACGCGGTGTCCCCTCGCTTTGACGAGATCTCGGTGGTCTGCCATACGCCGGCGGCGCTCTTGGTCAGGGCGGTGTTGTAGAGCACGTAGCTGTCCGCCGAGGCGGCCGACTTGTCGACTTTGCCGCTCTTCCTGTTCTTGATGTAGGACTCGCTCTCGTCAGAGCAATAGGTCACGTAAGCCTTGTCCGTGCCCCTGAGCGTGACCTTCCGGTCGAAGTATCTCGTCACACCGATCCAGGTGTCGTCGGCGTCGATGTAGCCCTGCACGTAGGTGATCGACGAACTCAGTGCCTTGCCGACGTTGTAGAAGCCGAGAGCATTCGTGTCGGCACTTCCCTTGAAGATGGCTTCGTCCACCGCGTTGATACTGAGCGCACTGTCGGCGAGCACGGCGTCCTTCACGGAGTCACCCGTCCTCTCGCTTTCGAAGACGTTCTTGGCGTCGGCGGGAAGTTCGATCCCCGGCCGGCCACCTGCCATCGAGTCGCTGGAACTGGGCGAGGCAGACGGCCCGTCACCCGCACTCGCGCTGGCGGCCCTGCCCTCCCGATCGGAGGAACTGTCTTCACCTCCACATCCGGACAGCGTCAAGGCCGCAACGGCAGTCAGCACGAACGCTGCGGGGAGGATGGAACGACGAGTCACGGTAGGGGCTCCTGATGGGAGAAGGTACTTTCAGCTGCTCATGCGTCGCACGCGCACTCCGCACCGCGCAGGCATCCTGTTGGGTTCACGGCTGACACTTAGCGCTCCCCCGCTCGGAGACCAGACGCTCCGTCACCCAGACGCCCTTTCTGTTCTTTCGCAAAGTCGCTGCGTACGCGACGTAACTGTCCTTCGTCACCGACGTGACGTCGGTCTTCCCCGTATCTAGGAACTTGTTGAACGCCTTGCTCTGATCCTCGCAGTACGCCAGTGAAGCGGTGCCGTCATTCTTTACATGCACGCTTTCACGGTAGAAACGCGTCATACCGGTCGTACGCGCCTTGTGATCGACGAATTCCTGGATGTACTTCTGACTGTCGGCGGCAGCTTCGCCCTCGGAATAGAAGCGATACGCTTCGTGAAGCGGATCCTGCTCTGCAATGGCCATGTCCACGGCCTTGATGCGCTGCTCGGCGTCCCGCAACACCGCGTCCTCGGCCGGATCACCGCGCTTGCCCCACTCGAACCTGTACGTCACATCGACCGGCGGCTCGACCTTAGGTCGACCCACCTCGGTCGGCTCGGACTCACTCGGTGTCGCCGACGGCTCGTTTGCGGCGTCAGCACCTGCGACCTTGTCATTGTCGTTCGAAGCGCTGTCACTGCCATCTCCGCATGCGGACAGCGTCAGGGCCGCAGCGAAGGACAGAGTGACCGCCGCGAGGCGGGCTGGGCGGCGACGACGGCGAGTCACTGGGGGCTCCTGGATATGACGAGGGTTCTCTTCAGCGAAGCAGATCTGTCGGTCCCACGGCACAGGTCATGGCTGACAAGCCGCGCTTCCACTCTTCGAGGAGACACCTTGCACCTTCCACACTCCGTCGGCGTCTTTCTTCAGAGAAGTGTGGTATTCGACATAACTCTTCGCCGTTACTTCAGTTTTCCGGATCTTGTTGTCCCTGAGGTATTTCACGTAGGCCCTGCCTTGATCCTCGCAATACGAGAGGGCAGCCGTACCGTCCTCACGGACGGCCAAGCGCGGTTCGTAGAACCGGTAGTTTCCCGTGATCGTGGCCTTTTGATCGACGTATTCCTGGATGAACTTCTCCGTACCGGCTGCCGCCTTACCCTCGTAGTAGTGGAGGTATGCCGGGTCGAGGGCGTTCTGGCTGACGATGGCGAGGTCCACCGCCTTGATGGACTGCTCGCTGTCGGCGAGGACGGCGTCCTTCTCCTTGTCTCCCGTCCTCGGCCAGTCGAAGACATAGGAAAGGTCGGCGGGAAGCGAGATCCGCGGACGATCGGTCCGGGAGGGCTCGGGTGCGGTAGGCGAGGCAGAAGGCGTGCCGGCCGTCTCCGCCACCGCGGGATTGCCATTGCCGTCGGAGCCGTCCCCTGTTCCACATGACGACAGGGTCAAGGCCGAGATGGCGATCAGCACGAGCGATGCGGGCAGAGGCCCGCGGCGGTGGATCACGGTGGTTCGGCTCCTGCGTAGGACGGCGGGTTGGCCTCAGCGGTTGACGGCCTGGATCTCTTGGACGATCACGTCTTGGTCTCCACCGAACTCGCCGTCCGGAAGGGTCTGTTCGTTGTCCACGCCCGTGCCGGTCCAGTGGATCTTCCAGGTGACCGTCGCCCTCAGCTGGTACGACCCGTTGCCGGAGGAACGCAGATACTTCACTCCGCACGGCGGGGTCTGCTCGGCCTTTCCCTTGGCATAGGGCTCGCCGATGCGGTCGCCTGCCAGCTCGCACACGCCGGATGCAGGGTAGGTCTGGGCGTCCGCGGTGCCCGGGTCGATCTTCACCGACACGGGTTCCGCAGTGGTGGTCGCCTGGACGCCCAGCAGAGGAACGGAGGCCGTCACCGAGACGCGCTTGAACTTCGCGGCGTCCAGCCAGGCCCAAGTCGGGAGGTTGACCTTGGTGGCATTGGCGGGCGCGAGATCCACTTCGGTCGTGGGTACGCGAATCTCGGCATAGGCGAGCTGGGCGAGGATCTCGGGCGTGATCGCCTGCGGGATGTCCGCAGGCGGGTCGTCGTTGGTGTCGACCCAGAAGATGTCTGCCTCGCAGTCGAGCGCTCCTGGATCGCCCTCACGCCCCTGGGTGACGTAGGAGTCCCACCAATAGCCCTCGCCGGCCTTGTCCTTGTTGAAGTCCTTGTACGGCTTCCCGTTCTCGTACCTGTCGCGCTGCTCGGCGTCCCACTGGTAGCCCGTCGACTCGGCCTGCCAGATGGGTTCGAGAGTCTTCTGAAGCTGCTCGGGGGTGTACTTCGGGGCGTAGTAGCACGCCGGAGGCGTCCAGTTGGAGGCGGCGGCGACGGGGCCCGCGGTCTGGCCCGCACCATTGTTGGAACGGTCGAAGACCACAGCACCGGCCGTCGCCGAGATGCCCCCGCCCGCCTTCCCGCCATCCACTTGAGTTTCCGACCCCCCGCCGTCACCGCCGGGCACGATGTCGGCCCATGCCGCCGGACACGAGGCAAGCACGATGCCGCCCGCCAGTATGGCCGCACACACCGATGTCCTCGCTACGGCTGGCACTGGGCCGCCCCCCTCGTGGAGATGATCTGCGATGTCTGCCAGACACCATCGGCGTTCTTCTCAAGACGGGTGTTGTACAGGACGTAGCTGTTCTTGGTCACGGGTGTCTTCGCGACTTTGCCAGTCTTCCTGTCCTTGCTGAAGCCCTTGCTCTCGTCCGCGCAGAACGTAAGGCCGGCCGATGCCCCGTCTTTCAGCGTGACCTTCCGATTGAAGTACCGAACCTCACCGGTCACGGTGGCGTCGACCTTCTCGAACTGCGCCACCCACGACACCGAGGCTTCCAACGCCTTACCCGTGTTGTAGAAGCCGAGCGCCGTTCCCTTGGGATCCGTACCGGCGATCGCCGCGTTCAGAGCACGCATCCGCTGCGCATTGTCGGCGAGCACTGCGTCCTTGACCGCATCTCCCGTCTCCGCGTCCTCGAAGGTCAGCTTCATGTCCGACGGAAGTTCGATCTTCGGCCTTCCCCCTGCTTCCGTCGAGGATGCAGAGGGGCTGGGAGACGTCGAGGTGTCGCTGCCCGTGTCCGCGCCGGCGATCTTGTCCTTGTCGTCGGAGGAGTTGTCGTCGCCTCCGCAGGCGGACAGCGTCAGAGCCGCAGCGGCGGTCAGTGTGAGCGCTGCGAGGCGGGCGGGGCGGCGGCGAGTCACTGTGGGCTCCTGGGTGGGACGAGGGTTCTCTTCAGCGAAGCAACGCTATCCACCGAGGCACCGTGGCACCAGGGTCAAAGCCCGTTGCCCGTCCCGCCCTATGCGGCCAAATCGGGGCTACTTGTGGCGTCTTGGGCCATAACGGTTGCGTAACACGAGAAGGTGCGCACTCCGGTTGCAGGGTCCCCGTGTGGTTCCGGGAACATTTCGTAGAGGAAGCAGCAAAGGCTCACGGTGTGGCGGGGAGGCAGGTCGGGATGGGGCGGCGGAGGCGGTGGCGGGACGGGGTGGGGGTTCTGGTGGTGGAGGGGGGCGGTTCGGAGAGCGGGGGGCGCGATGTGGTCGTGCCGGTGGAGATTGCTCGGTCCTACCATGCGCGTGCCCGTGGGCTGCTCGGGCGGGATCGGCTCGACGGGGCGATGCTGCTCACGCCCGCCAGTAGCGTGCATACCTTTCGGATGCGGATGGCCATCGACGTCGCCTACCTCGATCGGCGGTTCCGTGTCATCTCCGTACGGACCATGCGGCCGGGGCGGCTGGGGTTGCCCCGGGTACGGTCCCGGCACGTGCTGGAGGCCGAGGCCGGGGTGATGGCCGGGTGGGGAGTGCGGGTCGGGGCGCGGGTGACGGTGCGGGCGGAGGAGTAGGGGCGGCGGGGGCGGGCCTGGGCGGGCGACAGCGTTGTCGGGCTGTCGCGCCGGGCGGCATCGGTATCGGCTTTGGGGATCACGGTTCCGTGCGGGGGAAGGAGACCTCGACCCTGCGGTTCTTCTTGCGGCCGGCCTCCGTCGCGTTGTCGGCGATCGGGTACTGCTCGCCGTAGCCGCGGACCTCGTAGGTGATGGCGGCGTCGTTCAGGGTCGCGGACAGGACGTCGTGCACGGCGTTGGCGCGCTTCTTGGACAGGGTGTCTCCGTGGGCGGAGGAGCCCAGGTTGTCGGTGAAGCCGAAGACCCTGACGCGGGTGGCGTTCTGGGTCTTGATCTCCTCGGCGATCCCCGTGATGCGGGACTTCGACTCCGCGCCGAGTTTCGCGCTGTCCTTGCCGAACAGCACCTCCGCCTGGAGGGCGAGGGTCACGCTGGTGTTGGTGTCCTCGCGGCGTTCGTCGCCGCTCTGCTCCTCTACGACGGACTTGATGTCCAGCACTTTGGCCTGGGCGAGCGTTGCCCCGTCGGGGATCTTGAGGTCGGGATCGGCGGGGTCCACTTCTACAGGGGCCGAGGCTGACGCCTCAGTGCCGGGAGGATCATTCGGATCGTCTTCGGCTTGAGCCGTGGTGGTGCCGGACAGGGTCGTGGCGACCATGAGGGACACCGTGGTCAGGGTGCGAGCAAGACGCGGGGTTGAGGTCATCCTGCCCTCACCCGGAGATGGCGATGGTCGCGCTGGCGAAGGTGGGCAGTTGGAACGTGACTTCGGTGACGCTCGTCGGCGGAGAGGGAAACTGCATGAAGACCGGGACTACGTCACCGGCCTTGATCCTCGGCATGTTCGTCGTGGTGAGGGGACGGCCGTCTGTGTCACGCAGCACGTAGTAGCGCTTCTTCCCCTTCGAATCCACGAGCGTCGCGCCTCCTAGCGACGACCCGTGCCTGATGATCTCCGTCTCGTCACCCGCGGTGCGTACGGAGACACGAGCAGGCTCGTCGCCGTCGTTCTTCAACTCGCCGCTGACGGTGACGAAACCGCCTCCGTCCCGCTGGGCCGAAGTGAGCTTCAGGATGAGTCCTTCCTCCCCCTTGAGCTCGGCGAGAGGTTCGTCCGACCCCTCCTGAGCGCTTGGATCAGACCCGCTGTCCCTGGAGGCGGACGCGGAGCTTTCCGACTTACCGTCATCGCCGTCGCCGCCGCTGCATCCGGCAACGCTCAGGGCAAGTCCGGCCCCGATGACCAGTGCGATCACCCCTCTGCGGGCCTTCATGATGAACCGACTGTTCATACCCCCTGCTTTCTCGTCCTCGTCGTCAATTGTCAGTCGGCCAGATGGACGTCGAACAGGTCCTCTGGCTTCGGCAGGTCTTCCTGCTTCTCGGGATCCAACTCCCATTGCTCGTCGTGGCAGGCCAGTCCAGGCAGCTCGTCGCCCTCTGCGCCTTCCACGGGAGGCTCAAACGTGCATGCGGCTTCAATGACGGCAGACGCAGACGCCAGAGACTTCTTGTTCTCAGTGCCGGGCACGATGGAGTCGCCGACGGTTCTATTCGTCTCGACCTCCACCGTGTAGCCGAGCAGCCCTTCCGGATGACAACTCAGGACACGCGCATCGTTTTGGGCGGCGAGCTGCTCGCCGCGCCAGCACGACGGCTGGAGGCCCGGCACATCGCCCTCGAAAATAGCCCGCCACCTCGTCGGGTCCCGGATCTCGTCGATCCACGCTCCAGCGAGCTGATCCCGAGTGTCCTGCGCGGCCGCCAGAGCCGCCGCGTCAGCGGCTGTCTGCGCGCCGTTCCGGTTCGCCGAAGCCTGGCCGACGGCGAAGTATGCGAACGCCAGAAAGAGCAGGCCCCCCACCACCGTGATGTAGATGGGGAACGTCTGCCCCTCGTCAGCGCGCCTCGGGTGGCGCATCAGCCGCCGGTGACTTCGTCGATCTTGTCCACGATTGCGTCGTAGATCGACTGCCCGATATCCGTCCCCGTAATAGCCAGCACGATCGCCACCACCACCGCGATGATCCCCAGGTACTCCACCGCCGTCTGCCCCTTGTCGTCGCGGGCCGCGGTGGTGCGGGTGTGGAGGTGGGCTGCCGTGGTGTGGAGCCAGTTGGTCATGGTGTTCCCCTTCAGGGTGGACGAAGCCGCGTTCCTCGTGCGGAACGTGCGGACGGGCGGTGGGGATCTGCTGGCTGGTCATGCCGGACGTCACCTCGTCCACGATCCCCGCCCCCCTTGCGCTCGGTTGAGACCTCGACCTGTCGGGAGTACCGGACAACGACTCTCCCACAGTTGGTTGCAACTGTGAAAGGCATTGGGCGGGATTGGGCCGACTGGGCCGTAAGTCTGCGGGTTTTGATGTCATCGGTGTATGTGCAGTCGCACTTTGATGGTGTACGCCGCCCCCTTTCCCCGGCTGCGTGACCGACATGGCGTCCCTCCTGCCTATTCGCCCGTGATCGTGCCGAAGTCCGTCCCCGAACCCAGGATCAGGCCCGCGCCGAGGAGGATCATCGTGGCCGGGACCATGAAGGTCGTGATCATCATCGTGGCCTTGGGGACCGCCCGCGCGGCCTTGCGGCGGGCGTTCTGGGCGTCGGTGCGGCGCATGTCCTTGGCCAGGGAGACCAGGGTCTCCACGATGGGGGCGCCCAGTTCCTCGCCCTGCTGGAGTGCCGTCACGAACATCGCCACCTGTTCGGAGTCGTTGCGCCGGCGCAGTTCCGCGAAGGCCTGGCGGCGGCTCATGCCGAGGTCCATCTGGCGCAGGGTGATGCGCAGTTCGTCGGCCCAGGGGCCCTCGTAGCGCATCGCCACGCGGTCGAGGGCCTGGCGGAAGCCGAGGCCCGCGCTCACCACGACCGCCAGGACGTCCAGGAAGTCGGGGAGCGTGCGCTCGATGACGTCCTTGCGGATGCGGATCGCCGACCAGATGCCGACCTCCGTCCAGAACGCGCCGAAGGCCAGCAGGAGGAGCGCGACCACGAACTGGCCGCGGAGGACGAAGACCAGGAAGCCCAGGGCGCCCAGGAAGCCGTAGACCGCGCGGCGGGCGGCGTAGCGGTCGATGGTCAGGCCGCCGGGGTTGCCCGCCAGGTCGATCCTGCGGCGGTACTTCGCCACCGCGGCCGGGCCCATCAGGCGCAGGACGGTGGGCGCGTAGCGCATGCCCATGCGGTCGACGAGGGAGTCCACCGCGCCGGTGCGGGTGGCGCCGACCTCCAGCGCGAGGGCGAGGTCGTCGGGGAGCTTCGCCTCCGCGCGGTACATGCGGACGCCCGCGAAGGCGCCCCAGACGGCGGCGCCCATGAGGAGGGCGAGGAGCCATTCGATTCCGGATGCCATTCCAGCTCCCCTCAGACGTCGATGCGGGACAGGCGGCGGATGAGGACGAAGCCGACGGCGTAGAGGCCGAAGGCGATGATCACCGCGGCCTGGCCGACCGGGGAGCCCGTCATGCGTTCCAGGGCGCCGTCCTTGACGCCGTTCATCAGGAACAACGAGCCGATGCCCAGGACGGGGACGGCGTACGAGGTCATGTTGACCTGGGAGAGCTGGGTGCGGACCTCGCGCCGGGTCTCCTTGCGCTCCTCCAGTGTCTCCGTGAGGTTGCGCAGGGCGCTGACCACCTGGCCGCCGGCGCGGTTGGCGAGGACGAGGGTGGTGACCAGGACGACGAGTTCGCGGGAGGGGAGGCGGTCGGCGAGTTCGCCGAGGGCGTCGTCCATCGAGGCGCCGAGGGCGAGTTGGTCGGCCACCTTGCCGAGTTCCTCGCCGGCCGGGGCCTCCAGTTCCTCCGCCGCCATGCCGATCGCGGTGCGCAGCGCGAGGCCGGCCTGGGTGGCGTTGGCGAGGATGCGGGCGAGTTCGGGGAGCTGGTTGATGAACTTCTCGATGCGTTTCTGGCGTTGCCAGGTGAGGAACTGGACGGCCGCGCCGATGCCCAGCAGCGCGGCGAGCGGGCCGAAGAAGGGGGCGAGGACGGCCTGGCCGACCAGCCACAGGCCGACGACGGCCGCGACCAGGTAGGCGAAGAACTCGCCGGGTGTGACGTCCAGGCCCGTGGCGGACAGGCGCAGTTCCAGGTTCCTGCCGAGCCTGGTGCGGCGCAGCCGGCGGTCGAGGGTGGGGAAGCGGCGGCGGCGTCCGGCGAGGGGTATCTGCCCGGTGGCGGACAGGCGGTCGACCAGGGCGGCGCGCTGGGCGCGGCCGGCGGCGTAGGCGTGCAGGCCGACGACCGCCAGGACGCAGGTCAGCAGCGTGATGCCGGTGGTGAGCGTGACGAGCGTGTCCAGGTTCATCGGGCGGTCCTACCTGGCCTCTCGGGTGGTGAGCTGGTCCAGGGAGTGGGCGACGCCGAAGGCCTGCGGGACGGGCTGGTTGGCCATGTAGAGGCGCTCGGCGGTGCGGTGCGGGAGGGGGAAGTACTCGTACTGGCCGTGCACGCGCCCGTCCGGGGTCATCGGGCGGGCGTTGAAGCGGGCGACCGTGGCGAGGCGGTAGGGCTCGCCCCCGTGGCTGGCCAGGAGGGCGATCTCGGTGATGCGGCGGGCGCCGTCGGCGAAGCGGGTGAGCTGGACGACGACGTCGACGGAGCTGTTGATCTGGTCGTGCAGGGCGACGAAGGGGACTTCCACGTCGGACATGGAGGCCAGGGTCTGCAGGCGCATCAGGGCGTCCTCCGCGCTGTTGGCGTGGACGGTGGCCAGGGAGCCGTCGTGGCCGGTGGACATGGCCTGGAGCATGTCCAGGGACTCACCGCCGCGGACCTCTCCGACGACGATGCGGTCGGGGCGCATGCGCAGCGAGTTGCGGACCAGGTCGCGGATGGTGACGCGGCCCTGGCCCTCGACGTTGGGCGGGCGGGACTCCAGGCGGATGACGTGGGCCTGCTGGAGCTGGAGTTCGGCCGAGTCCTCGATGGTGATGATGCGGTCGGTCTCGGGGATGAGGCCGGAGAGGGCGTTGAGCAGGGTCGTCTTCCCGGTGCCGGTCGCGCCCGAGACGATGATGTTGAAGCGGGCCTGCACGAGGCCGGCCAGCAGGTAGAGCATGTGCTCGTCGAGGGAGCCGAGGCCGATCAGCTCGTGCAGGGTGAAGGAGCGCGGGAAGCGGCGGATGGTGAGCGTGGCGCCGGTCAGCGAGAGCGGCGGGATGATCACGTTGACGCGCTCGCCGGAGGGGAGGCGGGCGTCGACCATGGGGTTCGACTCGTCGACGCGGCGGTTGACCGTGGAGACGATCCGCTCGATGGTCTGCATCAGCTGGTCGTGGGAGGCGAAGCGGAGCGGGAGTTGTTCGACGCGTCCGCCGCGCTCCACGAAGATCGCGTCGGGTCCGTTCACCATGATCTCGGTGATGGACGCGTCCTCCAGCAGGGGTTCCAGGATGCCGAGGCCGAGAGCCTCGTCGACCACGCGGCGGATCAGCTGGGAGCGTTCGACCGTGGACAGGACCGGGCCCTCGCGGCTGATGATGTGGCCGAGGACCCGCTCCAGGCGCGCCCGGCGTTCCGCCGCCGCGAGGGAACTCATCTCGGCGAGGTCGATCTCCTCCAGGAGCTTGGCCCGGTAGGAGGCGACCAGGTGTCCGTCCTCGCCCCGGCTGCCGTGCTCCTCGGGCGAGTGGATGCGTGCGCGCAGGCTCATGCGTCCTCGGCTCCTCGGTCAGTGGTCCAGCGGCATGGTGGCCGTCCGGGTGGCGGGGTCGAAGTCCCAACCGGGGACGATCGAGGGGATGTCGACGGTGGCGGTGACCGTCACCTCGTCGCCGCCGTACGAGGGCGGGCAGGAGGTGCCGTCGGCCAGCCAGCTGCTGACGGCCGCGGCGCAGGCGCCCTGGGCGCTCTCCTGGAGGGAGGCGCCGCGGGCCCCGGCGCGGGCGGCGGTGCCCGCCTGCTGGGCGGTGTAGGCGATCAGGCCCAGCTGTACGACGGCCATGCCGACGATGATCAGGATCGGGAGGAAGCCGAGGTACTCGAGGGCCGCCTGGCCCCGGTCCCTGGCCGGCCCGCCGCCCGGGCCCCTGGAGTACGAGCCGCTGGAGTACGCCATCTCAGTCGTCCTCCTCCTCGACGGCCCCCGCGTGTCCGTGCACGGTGAAGGGGAAGCTGACGGTGCCCGGGAAGAGGATGGGGACCTCGATGCGCACGTCGGCGGTGACGTAGCCGCCCCCGGTGCCGCAGTCCACACCGGCGCCCCCCTCCCACGCGCCCGGCAGCTTGTCCCGGCCGGCCTCCTGGCAGGCCCCCTGCCGGGCCCCCCGGTCGGCCGCGGTGGCCGCCCGTACCGCCTCGTCGGCAGCATTCCCCGCGAGCGTGTACGTGTATCCCACGAGGACGAGCTGCCACAGCACCACCAGGGTGGCGACGATCGCGGGGATCATGCCGACGAACTCGACGGCGACCTGCCCGGCGTCGCCCCGGCGCCCGGCACCCCGTACGTCGCCCCGAAGGCCGCCACCCCGTAACGCGCCCATCGCCCCGCTCATCCCGCCCCGTCCCTCCGGCGGCGCAGGCTCGCCGCGCCGCGGTCGCCGCGGAGGCGGCCGTGGCCCTTGCGGGGCTCCGCGGGTGCCGTGACCAGGCCCAGTTCGCCGGCGAGGGCCCACAGGGCCTGCTTCACCGTGCTCCGCGCGTCCAGTTCGTGGACCCGGCCCGCGTCCACGGCGCTCTGGAGTTCCTTGAAGTTGGCGGGGACGGCGGTGGCCGCCAGGGCGGTGCCGGTGATGCGCTGGATCAGCGGGGGCTGGATCTCGGTGCCCCGGGTGTGCCGGTTGACGACCACGGTGGTCTCCTCGGCCTTGCGGATCTGGAGCCGGTCCCACATCCGCACGGCCCGCTTGGCGCCCCGTACGGCGACGACGTCGGGTGTGGTGACCAGGAGCGCGGTGTCGGCCATCTCCACGGCGGCGGCGCCGGCCCCGCCGAGCTGGGCGCCGCAGTCGACGACGACGACCTCGTAGCGCCGGCGCAGGGCGCCGATGATCTGGCGGGCGGCGCGGTCGGTGACCTCCTCGCCGCGCTCGCCCTCGCCGGGCGCGAGGAGCAGGGCGAGCCCGCTGTCGTGCCGGAAGACGGCGTCGGCCAGGACGCGCGGGGAGAGGTCGGTGATGGCGGCGAGGTCGGCCACGGAGCGGCGGAACTGGACGTCCAGGAACGAGGCGACGTCGCCCGCCTGGAGGTCCATGTCGAGCAGCGCGGTCGCGCGGCCCGAGGCCTGGGCGGCCAGGGCCAGCTGGATGGCGGTGAGGGTGGTGCCGACGCCGCCCTTCGCGCCGCTGACGGTGACGACGGTGCCGCCGGCGCCGGTGAACACGTCGCCGCCGCTGCCCAGGTGCCGGCGTACGCCCGCCGACCACTGGGCCACCGCCTGGACGCGGCTGGCGAGTTCCTCGTAGCCGAGCGGCAGGGCGACCAGGCCGCGGGCGCCGTAGTCCATGGCGGCCTGGAAGAGGCCGGGGCCGGGGTCGGAGGTGACGAGGATGACTCCGACGGCCGGGAAGCGCAGGGCGACCTCGCGGATCAGCTCCAGGGCGGGCACCGGGCCGATGCGCTCGTGGACGATCACGACCTCGGGGAGTTCGTCGACCGACTCGGCGGCGAGGCGGGCGAGGGTGTCGACGAGCTGCGTGGAGTCGGCCACCGGCGCGACGGGTTCGGCGTCCGGGAGCTGGCTGAGCAGGGTCGTGACGGACCGTACGGCGTCCGCGTCGCCGACTGCGGGGAGGATCCTCGTGGCCATACGGGCTCTCACTTGTCCTTCGCGAGTTCGTACGTCCGGTCCTTGTCGGGGACCGTGGTGCCGCCGCCGGGCGCGACCAGCGCGAGGCGCACGCGCTGGGCGAACGACTCGGCGTAGGTGATGCGCTGGGCGTCGATGGTGGACAGTGCGAAGGTGATGGGGACGGCGTCGGTGGGTTCGCGGTCGCGGCTGTTCTCGTCGGGTTCCAGCGAGGTGAGTTCGCCGACGTCGATGACCCGGGCGTTGGTGACGATGATCTTCGACTGGGCGGGGGCGCCCTCGCGCTCGCCCTCGAAGGTGGCGTAGACGTTGACGGCCGAGCCCGGCGTGATCTTGCCGGCCACGCCGGTGGCCGCGTCGATCATGATGGCGACCTCCTGCTGCCCCGGCCGCAGGGCGGGCTGGTCGACGACCATGTCGCTCTGGAGCAGCGAGCCCGCCTTGAGCTTCGTGACGGCGATCTTGCCGCGGACCTGGCCGAGGTCGGTGACGGCGTTCTCCGACAGCCAGCGCTCCGGCATCTCGATCTTCTCGAACTGCCCCTCGTCCAGCGGCGTGTAGGGCTCCACGTCCGACTTGAGCCGGTAGGCGGCGACCTCGGGGCCGACCTTGGACTTCACGTCGTTGACGACGGACAGCACGCCCGCGAACGCGCCGAGGGCGCACAGGACGGAGAGGATCAGCAGGATGATGCCGCGGCGCTGACGGGAGTTCATGAGCCGTGCAACCTCATTGGGGGAATCGGGGGAATCGACCGGACGGGATCGGACGGGGCGCTGGGGTCCTACCCGGTGAGGGCCCTTCTCTCACGGCGGCGGCCGAGGGCGGTGTCCCGGCGGTGGCCGAGGGCGGGGTCGGTGCGGTGCCGCGGGCTCCTGCCGCCGGGGGCGTCGTGGTCGGGCGGGCTGGCGGAGCAGAAGACGCAGCGGTCGCCGATGACGTCGATGCCGCACCAGTGGCAGACGCTCTGCCGTACCGAGGTGACCAGTTGGTAGAGGACGGAGAGGTCGGGCAGGTAGGCGCAGAACTCGGTCAGCCGGCCCGTCCCCCACCAGCCGGGTGACTCGGCGGGCAGCGGCATCTCGCGCAGCCCCTGGACGCGCCAGGAGGGGGCGAGGGTGCCGGTGACCCAGTCGGTGGGGTGCTGGCCCTTGGCGACCAGCAGCCAGGTGCCGAACTCGGGTCCCTCCAGGGCCGCTTCGGGTCCGATCCTCACGAGCTGCGGCGCGGGGTGGGCGACGACGCCGAACTGGCTGCCGGGCATCCAGGACCTGGCGTGCGCCTTGAGGTCCACCGGGACGTGGTCGAGCCGGGCGACGGAGCCGAGCAGGGCGCCGGCGTGGACGTAGTGGGTGAGCAGCCGGCCGGCCGAGGCGAGGACGCCGGGGCTGAGGTCGCAGGAGGCCAGCTGCCGCAACTGCCGGGCGAGTACGGCGACTCCGAGGGGCGGCAGGGACGGGCGGAACAGGGCGATGCGGTCGCTCTCCAGGAGGCCGCGGACGGTGTGCAGCCGCCGCTCCACGCCCCTGGGCGCGGCCTGGGAGCAGACCACGATCACGTGCCCGTGCTGGTCGAGGAGGGTCTGGAAGTCGGCGAGGACGTGCTCCAGGGGGCGCCGGTCGACGTCCTGGAGGACGACCGCGGGCAGGGTGCGTTCGTCCTGTGGCGGCAGTGCCATGTCGGCACTGGTCACGGCAATGGCAGTTGGCACGCGCGGCTCCCCGTCTCCCATGCCCGTCGGTCCGCCGGCGTTGCCCCGGCACACCCGGATGACTTCACTGCGTGACTACCCGAGCACTCTAACCACGCGTATGTGACCGGAGAACAGCGTTTCTGCAGCTCTGAACCAACTCGTGGTGCACAACCCGCGGCAAAGCGGGGCAGGTTGAGCATTTCCACCGGGCGCAGGGTCCGGTCCGGACCAACCTCTTGACACCTCAATTGGTCTGGACCAACTTGTACGTCAACGTCCCCACTCCCCCACCGGAGGCCTCAGTGGAGCCCGTACACAGACGGTTCGGCAGACGGACGAAGTTCTGGGCGGGAGCCGTCACCGCCGCGCTCGCCCTCTCGGTCACGGCCGCGGGCCAGGCGTCGGCGGCCGACGTCAACAACGCGAAGAACGCCGGTTTCGAGGCCGGACTCAGCAACTGGACGTGCTCCGCGAACAGCGGTACGACCGTCTCCTCCCCCGTGCGCACCGGCTCCGCGGCGCTGAGGGCCACACCGGCCGGGCAGGACAACGCCCGCTGCTCCCAGAGCGTCGCGGTCAAGCCCAACTCGACCTACAAGCTGAGCGCGTGGGTGCAGGGCGGCTACGCCTACCTGGGCGTCACGGGCACGGGCACCACGGACGTGTCGACCTGGACCCCCGACGCGCCCTCCTGGAAGCAGCTGACGACGACCTTCACCACCGGCTCCTCGACGACGTCGGTGTCGGTCTACACGCACGGCTGGTACGGGCAGTCGGCGTACCACGTCGACGACCTCTCCGTCTTCGGCCCCGACGGGGGCGGCGGCACGGACCCCGAGCCCACCGTCCCCTCGGCCCCGGCCGGCCTGAGCGTCTCCGGTACGACGTCCTCGACGGCGTCCCTGGCCTGGAACGCGGTGTCGGGCGCCACCGGGTACAACATCTACCGCGGCGGCACCAAGGTGACGGCGGTGACCGGCACGTCGGCGACCGTGACCGGCCTCGCGGCCTCGACGTCGTACTCCTTCCAGGTCACGGCGGTGAACGCGGCCGGTGAGTCCGCGAAGTCGGCCGCGGTGACGGCCAGGACGACCGAGCAGGGCGGCGGCGGGGGCGGCGACCTGCCCAAGCACGCCGTGACGGGCTACTGGCAGAACTTCAACAACGGGGCCGCGGTCCAGAAGATCTCCGACGTGCCGGGCGCGTACGACATCATCGCGGTGTCCTTCGCCGACGCGACCACGACGCCGGGCGCGGTCACCTTCAACCTGGACTCGGCCGGCCTCGGCGGCTACACGGTCGACCAGTTCAAGGCGGACGTCCGCGCGAAGCAGGCGGCCGGGAAGAAGGTCATCATCTCGGTGGGCGGCGAGAAGGGCACCGTCTCGGTGAACGACTCGGCCTCCGCGGCCAACTTCGCGAACTCGGTGTACTCCGTGATGCAGGAGTACGGCTTCGACGGCGTCGACATCGACCTGGAGAACGGTCTCAACCCGACGTACATGACGCAGGCCCTGCGCGCCCTGTCGGCGAAGGCGGGCCCGGACATGATCCTCACGATGGCCCCGCAGACGATCGACATGCAGTCCACGTCGGGCGGCTACTTCCGCACGGCGCTGAACGTGAAGGACATCCTCACGGTCGTCAACATGCAGTACTACAACAGCGGCACGATGCTGGGCTGCGACGGCAAGGTCTACGCCCAGGGCACGGTGGACTTCCTCACCGCCCTGGCCTGCATCCAGCTGGAGAACGGCCTCGACGCCTCCCAGGTCGGCCTGGGCGTCCCGGCCTCCACCCGCGCGGCCGGCGGCGGCTACGTCGCCCCGTCGGTGGTCAACGCCGCCCTGGACTGCCTCACCAAGGGCACCAGCTGCGGCTCCTTCAAGCCGTCGAAGACCTACCCGGCCCTGCGCGGCGCGATGACCTGGTCCACGAACTGGGACGCGACGTCGGGCAACGCGTGGTCGAACGCGGTGGGCCCGCACGTGGACGCCCTCCCGTAACACCGGCCACCCCGGCTCCGGCCCCTGCCCGCGACGACGCGGGCAGGGGCCTTCGCGCTGCCGCGTCCCCCGGTCGGCCGCTTCGAGGCCGGGGCGGACGCCCGTGCCCCATGGGGCAGTCGGCTGTGCCTCCGCGGGCCTGGCGCACTCCCCGCGGACGGCGTAGACACGAAGTTCGTCGTTCCCATGCGAAAAAGGACGTTCCGGTGCCCATGTTCGACCACCGTCAAGGGCCCTCCGAGCGGTCCGGCCGGTCCGCGTCCCGTCAGGACAAGGCCGCCGCCACCCGGCCCCCCACTCCGCTGCAGGGGCTGCTCGCGGCGCAGAACACCGCCGGGAACACCGCGGTCGTGCAGATGCTGCGCAAGGCCGGGCACGGCTTCGCGCAGCACACGCACGGCGCCGGGTGCGGGCACGACGCCGGAACAGGTGGCGGGGCCGGGGCGCGGACCTCCGCGCCGGGGGCCAAGGGCTCCGCCGGCGCGCCGCCCGTCCAGCGCGTGGCCAAGGAGAGCGTGTACCAGCCGGACGCCTCGGAACAGTCCGCACAGGTCCCCGACCTGCCCCAGGAACTGGTGGCCGCCATCGGCCAGGCGCAGACCGCGGCCCAGCGGCGGGCGGTCCTCCAGCAGCTGCTGACGTACATCATGGGGCGCTTCGACCAGCTCAACGTCTCCGGCCTGCTCACCGGGGACCAGGCCGGCCTCCTGGAGAACCTGTACCAGCGGGTGCAGGTGGGCTACAGCCACACGCGCCCCGGCGCGATGGCCCACACACAGGAGCAGCTCGGCCGGGCGACCGGGGCGCAGATCGACTCACCGCCGATCGTGATCACCGTCTACCGGTCCGCCTTCGACGGCGGCGCCGCCCAGCTCTACAGCACCCTGCGGCACGAGCTGATCCACGCCGTCCAGCGGTCCATGGTGCCCGACGAGGGCCAGGCGGCGGCCACGGACGACGTCATGTTCGAGGATCTGTACGAGCCCGCGACCGGCGTCCCGACCAGGAACAGCCTGCAGCTGCCGTTGCAGGAGATCGAGACCCACGTGTGGGAGCTGACCCACGCGGGTGAGACCGGCATCGACGGCGGTTACGCCGCCGACACCGTGACCTATCTCCTCCAGTACGCGCAGCAGCTCACCCAGGGCGTGGCCCGGGTGACGGCCGACCAGTTCGCGTACTGGGTGAACTATCTCGCCAGGGCGGTCGGGATGCTCACCGACGCCGCCTCCGTCATCGGCGACCCGAACGTCTCGGCCCAGCTCCAGCAGGCCGCCGCCGCCCTCCAGGCCGCGATCAACAATCGCTCGGGCTCAGGAGGCAGCGGCAAACGCGGAAGCAAGCGTTCGGGCGGAGGCGGCAGCGGCGGCAGTGGCAGCGGCGGAAAGCGCTCGGGCGGAAGCAGCAGCGGCAAGCGCCACCGCAGCCGCCGGACCGCCGCCTGAGGGCCCGTCCGTCCTAGAAGAACTCCGCCCACGGCTGGTCCCAGACCTGCTTCACGCACAGGACCAGGAACAGCAGCCCCGCCACCGTCAGCATGCCGTTGCTCAGCCAGCCGTTGCGCCACTCGCGGGGTGTCCGGGAGGAGTTGAGGAGCCACATCAGGGTGAGGGCGAGGAAGGGCATGAAGGCGGCGCCCAGGACGCCGTAGATGATGATCAGGCGGAAGGGCTCGTCCTGGAAGAGCAGGACGATGGGCGGGAAGGTGAGCCAGAGCAGGTAGGCGCGGAACGCCCAGGAGCGTTCGCGGCGGCCCGAGGCCAGTTCGTCGCCGCGGGCCTCGCGCTCGCCCCGCAGCCGGGCGAGGAAGTCGGCGAACATCAGGCTCACGCCGTGCCAGACGCCGATCAGCGAGGTGAACGAGGTGGCGAAGAAGCCGATCAGGAAGAGCTTGCCGGTGGCCGTGCCGTACTCGGCCTCCAGGACGTCACCGAGCTGGATCAGGCCCTTGTCGCCGCTCGCGATCGCGATGTTGGCCGAGTGGAGCAGTTCCGCGCCGACGAAGAGCATGGCGATGACGAAGATGCCGGTGGTGGCGTACGCGACCCGGTTGTCCAGCCGCATGACCTTCATCCAGCCGGTGTTGGTCCAGCCCTTGGCGTTGACCCAGTAGCCGTACGCGGCCAGCGTGATGGTGCCGCCCACGCCGCCGATCAGGCCGAGGGTGTTGAGGACCGAGTCCTTCTCGTCCGGCAGGACCGGCAGGAGGCCGGCGAAGGCGTCCCCGAGGTTGGGGGTGACGCGGACCGCGAGGTAGACGGTGACGACGAACATGACGCCCACCAGGACCGTCATGACCTTCTCGAAGACGTTGTACTTGTTGAACCAGACGAAGACCAGGCCCACCAGACCGCAGGCGATGCCCCACCATTCGAGGCCCATCACGTCCGGGAAGAGGGCCTGGAGCGGCAGCGCGCTGGACGACATCGCTGCCGCGCCGTACACGAAGCCCCAGATCACGGCGTATATCGCGAAGAACCAGGTGGTCCAGCGGCCGAGGCTCGCCCAGCCCTCGAAGAGGGTGGTGCCGGTGGACAGGTGCCACCGGCCGCAGGCCTCGGCCAGGGAGATCTTGACCAGGCAGCCGATGATCGCGGCCCACAGCAGCGTGTAGCCGAAGTTGCTGCCCGCGATCAGGGTGGCCACGAGGTCGCCGGCCCCGACCCCGGTCGCCGCGACGACGATGCCGGGGCCGATGTAGCGCCAACTGGACTTGCGGGGAGCCGAATCGGCCGTGCCCGCCGCGCCCGTGTCCCTGGTGTTGCCGGTGATGTCCGCCATGGAGGTCAAGAAAGCCCAAGACCGCCGGTCGGACAAGAGGGCGTACGCGGATCTTCACCCGATGCGCTTACTCCTCGGTGCCGGCCGGGGACTTTCCTTCGGGCTTCGCGTCGGACTTGGAGAGCGAGGTCGTGCCGGGCTTCTCGTCGGACGCCGCGTCCGTCTCGCCGTCGGGCTCCGCGTCGGCCTCGGTGGCCTCGGCCGCCTCGCCGTCCTCGAAGTACGCGTCCAGGACCTCGTCCAGGGCGGACTCCCACTCCGCGAAGCGGCCGCGGGAGTCCGCCTCGATCTCGATCGGGTACCAGCGCCGGTCCGGCGTGTGCACCGTGACGGTGAACCGCTTGCCGAAGCGTCCCGTCTCGGTCTCCACGGCGCCGACCTCGTCCCAGCGGAACTCGCAGGCCTGGTCGTCGAGGGAGAGGCGGACGCCCTTGTGGTCGGCGACGATCCGGGCGCGGCGGTCGGCGGCCTCGAAGACGGGGCCGTCCACGGCGGCCGCCTCCTCCGCCGCCTCCTCCGGTTCCGCGAGGTCGTCGGCGGACTCCCGGGCGGACGGTACGGCGTCCTCGACGCCGTCCGTCTCCGGGCCCGCGTCCGCCTCGCCGTCCGCGTCCGTCTTCCCGCCTCTCACGTCCTCGGGCCCACCGGCCGCGGGGGCGGTGAGCCCGGGGATGAAGGCCGGGTCGAATCCGGCGCCTTCCAGGGGCTGGCTGCTCGATCCTCTGCGCTGCTCCACAGCGGGCAGTATGGTCGACAAACCTGTGCCGGACACAGTCGGCCCCGACTTCGTTATCAGACGCCTACACACGCGCCTACACGAACAGGCTCAGCACCGCCGCGACCACGAAGCCGGCCAGCGACAGCACGCTCTCCAGCACGGTCCAGGTCTTGAGGGTGTCCCGCTCGCTGATGCCGAAGTACTTGGCGACCATCCAGAAGCCGCCGTCGTTGACGTGCGAGGCGAAGATGGAGCCCGCCGAGATGGCCATGATGACCAGCGCGACGAACGCCTGCGAGTGGTCGCCCTCCGCGAGCAGCGGTGCCACGATGCCCGCCGTCGTGACGATGGCCACGGTCGCCGAGCCCTGCGCGACCCGCAGCACCAGGGAGATCAGGTACGACAGGACGATCACCGGCAGGCCGACGTCGTTGAAGGTGTCGGAGAGCGCCTGGGCGACGCCGCTGGCCTTCAGGACCGCGCCGAAGACGCCGCCCGCGCCGACGACCAGCAGGATGTTGCCGACCGGCTTCAGCGAGGCCGTCGAGACGGTCTCCAGGGACTTGCGGGACCAGCCGCGCCGGATGCCGAGCAGGTAGTAGGCGAGGAAGAGCGCGATGGTCAGGGCGACGAACGGGTTGCCGAAGAACTCGATGACCGAGCGGAGCGTGGACGGGTCGAGGGCGATGGAGGAGAAGGTCGCGGCGAGGATCAGCACCAGCGGGGTGCCGATGATGCCGAGGACCGTGCCGAGCGCGACCGGGCTCTCGTGCGGCTCGACGCCGGACGCCCGCTGCTCCTCGATGACGGCCTGCTTGGCCTCCTCGGCGGCCTCGACCATGTCCTGCGGGACGGGGACGAAGATGCGGCGGCCGACCCAGGCGGAGAACACCCACGCGGCGAGCACGGCGGGGATGCCGCAGACGATGCCCATGAGGATCACCCAGCCGAGGTCCACCTTCAGCAGCCCGGCGGCGGCGACGGGACCGGGGTGGGGCGGCAGGAAGGCGTGGGTCATCGACAGGCCGGCCAGCAGCGGCAGGCAGTAGATCAGCACCGACTTGCCGGAGCGCTTGGCGGCGGCGTAGACGATCGGCGCGAGGACGAAGATGCCGACGTCGAAGAAGACCGGGATGCCGAAGATGAGGCCGGTGAGGCCCATCGCGAGGGGGGCGCGCTTCTCGCCGAAGAGGCCCAGCAGGCGGGAGGCCAGCACCTGCGCGCCACCGCTGACTTCGAGGATCGCGCCGAGCATGGTGCCCAGGCCGATGATGATGGCGACGTGTCCGAGGATGCCGCCCATGCCGGACTCGATGGTGGAGACGGCGTCGGACTTCTGGACGGTGCCGAAGAGTTCGGTGACCGAGAGGCCGGCCAGCAGGCCGACGGCTATGGAGACGGCGAGCAGCGCGACGAACGGCTGCAGCCGCACCTTGATGATCAGGAAGAGCAGCAGCACGATGCCGATCGCGGCGACGGTCAGCAGGCCCGCCGTGCCGTCGATCAGGGTGAGCAGACCGCCGGTGTGCGGTGGGGTCTCGGCGGCGGCGAGCTGGAGGGGCGCGTGGGACATTCGGGGGTCCTCTGGCTAAACACATGGTGCTTTCGGGCAGGGCGGGGCGCGGCACGGCGCCCCCGGGGGAAGGGGAGCGCCGTGCCGTGCGACAGGCGGTTCGGTACGCGGCGGCCGGGGCCGGAGGGGGGTCAGCCCAGGACGGCGAGCGCGTCGATCTCGATGAGCAGGCCGGCGGGCAGGCCGACGTAGACCGTGGTGCGCGCGGCGGGCGGCTGGGTGAGGCCCTGCTCCGCGAAGTACGCGTTGTAGATCTCGTTCATCTCCGCGAAGTGGTCCACGTCCGTGAGGTAGACGCGGATCATCATCACGTCGTCCCAGGAGGAGCCGCCCTCCTCCAGGATCGCCTTGACGTTGGCGAGGGTCTGGAGGGTCTGCTCGCGCAGGGTCGGGCCGGCCGGGGTGGGGGCCTTGCCCTCCTCGTGGGGGAGGAAGCCGACCTGGCCGGCGACCTGGAGGATGTTGCCCTTGCGGACGCCGTGGGAGAACTTCGCCGGCGGGGTGGTGTGGGTGGCCGGGGTGAGGGCGATCTTGTCGGTCATGTGGTGACTTCCTTGACTGGGGTCCTGCCGGAGTACTCGCCGCTGATGGCGTCCGCCGTACGGCGCACCAGCGGGAGCAGGGTGAGGAGTTCGTCGGCGGTGACGACGACGTTCGGCGCGGAGACCGACATCGCGGCGACCACCCTGCCGTCGGCGCCCCGGATGGGGGCGGCGACGCAGTTGATGGACTCCTCGTGGCCACCGAGGTCGGTGGCCCAGCCCTGTTCGCGCACCTTGGCCAGCTCCTTGAGGAAGCCGTCGGCGTTCGGTGTCGAACGGGCCGTGTACATGGGGTAGTCGAGCTGGTCGACCACGGCTCGGCGTTCGTTCTCGGGGAGGTCGGCGAGCAGCAGTTTGGCCACGGCGGCGACGGTGATGGCGACGGGCTTGCCGATCCGGGAGTACATGCGGACCGGGTAGCGGCTCTCGACCTTGTCGATGTAGAGGACCTCGCCCTCCTCGTGGACGGCGAGGTGGACGGTGTGCCCGACCTGTTCGTTGAGGCGTACGAGGTGGGGGTGGGCGATCTCGCGGACGTCGAGGTTCTCCATCGCCTCCTGGGCGAGGGAGATGAGCCGGGCGCCGAGGCGGTAGCGCTGGTCGGCCTGGCGGTAGACGAACCCGTGGTCGTGCAGGGTGCGCAGGAGGCGCAGCGCGGTGGACTTGTGCACGCCGAGGCGGTCGGCGACCCGGCCGAGGTCCGCGGGGCCCTCGGCGAGCAGCGGCAGGATGCTGAGCGCGCGGTCGACGGTCTGACTCATGGTGTGGGTGCCTCCTCCTCGGCCCTCTCGCCGGCCTGGGTCCAGCCGGGGCCGAGTCGCAGTCTCCCCCACGCGGCGTCGTCGAGGGCGGCGAGGCGGTCGGCGTGGCCGCGGGCGGGGGGCGTGGCGAGGTCGCCGGGGACGGTGAGGGCGGCGGCGGCCATGAGGTGGCCGTGGCGCAGGCGTTCGCGCACGGGCAGTCCGCGCAGGGTGGCGGAGAGGAACCCGGCGGCGAAGGCGTCGCCCGCGCCGACGGCGGCGACGACGTCGACGGTGAGGGCGGGGACGGTGGTGGCGTCGTCGCCGTGGAAGGCGGTGGCGGCGGTCGCGCCCTGCTTGACGACGAGGACGCCGGGTTCGGGCAGCGCGGCGCGCACGGCCTCGGGGCCGCCGAGATCCCAGGCCTCGTCCTCGCCGACGAAGACGATGTCGGCGCCGCGGGCCAGTTCGAGCAGCACCTCGGGGGCGTCCGCGGCGTTCCGCCACAGGCCCGGCCGGTGGTTGACGTCGAACGAGACGAGGGGGCCGCGGGCGCGGCCGGGGCGCCGGGCGGTCAGTTCGCGCATCAGGCCGAGGCAGTCGGCGGAGAGCGCGGGCGTGATCCCGGACACGTGCAGGACGCGGCCGGAGCGGAGGGCGTCGAGGTCCATGGTGCTGACGGACATCGCGGAGGCCGCGGAGCCCGCCCGGTAGTACGCGACCTCGTGGGCGTCGGTGGCGCGGTCGCCGGCGGTGCGGAAGTAGACGCCGGTCGGGCGGTCGGGGTCGCGGCGGACGAGGGAGACGTCGACGCCGTAGCCGCCGATGGCCTCGACGAGGTGGTCGCCGAAGCCGTCGGCGCCGACCCGGCCGGCCCAGCGCGTGGAGTGCCCGGCGGCGGCGAGCACGCAGGCCACGTTGGACTCGGCGCCGCCGATGGCCCGGTCGAAGGAGGGGACGTCGGCGAGGCGCCCGGGCCGCGAGGGCAGGAAGGTGACCATGGACTCGCCGAGCGCGACGACGTCCACGACGCCGGGGGCGGTGCTGGTGGGTCCGGTGGCGGTCACGATGGTGGGGGCTCCCTTGCGGCTGGGTGGGATGCGGCGGGTGGGTCGTGGAGGGTCCGTTGACCCCGCGTTGGCCGAGATGTTAGACACCAGTAAGCGACATACGCAATGACCGTTGCACACAATGCAACACTGCGACTCATGGAGGCTCCGTGGCCCTCGACACCGGCACCGATGCCCTCGCCCGTCTGGCCGAGGAGCACGTCGACCACCGCTTCAAGGGCCTGCCGCCGGACGCCGACGGCCTGACCGTCGCCGAGCTGGCCGGACAGCGCCGCAACCTCTTCACCGACGGCTTCGCCACCCCCGTGCTGGCCCTGTCCGCCGAGCGCCTGGAGCACAACCTCGCGCTGATGGAGACGTACGCGGCCCGGCACGGCCTCGCCTTCGCGCCGCACGGCAAGACCTCCATGGCGCCCCAGCTGTTCCGGCGCCAGATCGAGCACGGCGCCTGGGGCATCACGCTCGCCGTGCCGCACCAGGTGCGGGTGGCGCGGGCCTTCGGCATCGGGCGGATCTTCCTCGCCAACGAGCTGGTCGACGCCGCCGCGCTGCGCTGGATCGCCGCCGAGCTGGACGCCGACCCGGACTTCCGCTTCGTCTGCTACGTCGACTCCGTGCGCGGCGTCGAGCTGATGGACGCGGCGCTCACCGGCGCGGGTGCCGCCCGCCCGGTGGACGTCGTGGTCGAACTGGCCGCCGGCGAGGGGGCCAGGACCGGGGCGCGCACCGAGGCGGACTGCGCGGCCGTCGCCGACGCGGTGGCGGCTACCCGGACCCTGCGGCTCGCGGGGGTCGCCGGGTACGAGGGCGAGGTCCCCGACGCCGACCCGGAGCGCGTCCACGCCTGGCTGCGGCGGCTGGTCGCGCTCGCGGCGGACTTCGACGCGGCCGGACGGTTCGGCGCGGGCGGCCTGGACGAGATCGTGCTGAGCGCGGGCGGCAGCGCCTGGTTCGACGCGGTCGCCGACGTGTTCGCCGAGGTCCCCGGCCTGTCGCTGCCCGTGCTGAAGCTGCTGCGCTCGGGCGCCTACGTCTCGCACGACGACGGGCACTACCGGGAGGTCACCCCCTTCAACCGCGTCCCCGCCGAGGGCGCCCTGGAGCCCGCGTTCCGGCTGTGGACCCAGGTGGTCTCCCGCCCCTCCGCCGAGCAGGCCTTCGCCAACGCGGGCAAGCGGGACGCGGCGTACGACCTCGACCTGCCGTTCGCCCAGGTGGTGCGCCCCGCGGACGGCGGGCCCGAGCGCCCGGCGGCCGGCATCACGGTCAGCGGCCTGTCCGACCAGCACGCCTGGCTGCGCACGACGCCCGAGGCGGAGCTGGCGGTCGGCGACTGGCTGGGCCTCGGCCTGTCGCACCCCTGCACGTCCTTCGACAAGTGGCAGCTCATCCCGGTCGCCGAGGCGGACGGGACGGTCGTCGACTACATCCGCACGTTCTTCTAGAACACGTTTCTGCTGGACACCGTCCCTCTGAAAGGGAGCCGGACATGGAAGAGCTGGTCATCCGGGACGCGGACGTCGTCGACGGCTCCGGCGCCGACGCGTACCGCGCCGACGTCGTGGTCGACGGCGGCCGGATCGTCTCGATCGTCAAGGAGGCGGCCGGCGCCGGCTGCCAGCGCCCCCGGGCCCGCCGTGAGCTGGACGCCGAGGGGCTGGTTCTGGCCCCCGGCTTCATCGACATGCACGCCCACAGCGATCTGGCGCTGCTGCGGGACCCCGACCACAGCGCCAAGGCCGCGCAGGGCGTCACCCTGGAGGTCATCGGCCAGGACGGGCTCTCCTACGCGCCGGTCGACGACCGCACCCTCGGCGAGGTGCGCAGCGCGATCGCCGGCTGGAACGGCTCGGGCGACGACATCGAATTCGACTGGCGGTCGGTCGGCGAGTACCTGGACCGGCTCGACCGGGGCATCGCGGTCAACGCCGCGTACCTGATCCCGCAGGGCACGGTGCGCGCCCTCGCGGTCGGCTGGGACGACCGGGACGCGACCGACGCGGAGCTGGAGCGCATGCGGCGGCTGGTGGCCGAGGGCATGGAGCAGGGCGCGGTCGGCATGTCGTCCGGGCTGACCTACACGCCGGGCATGTACGCGAAGGACGCGGAGCTGACCGAGCTGTGCCGGGTGGTGGCGTCGTACGGCGGCTACTACTGCCCGCACCACCGCTCGTACGGGGCCGGTGCCCTCCGGGCGTACGAGGAGATGGTGGAGCTGACCCGGGAGGCGGACTGCCCGCTGCACCTGGCGCACGCCACCATGAACTTCGGCGTCAACAAGGGCAAGGCCCCCGAGCTGCTGACGCTGCTCGACGGCGCGCTGGCCGCCGGGGCCGACATCACGCTCGACACGTACCCCTACACCCCCGGCTGCACCACCCTCGTGGCGATGCTGCCGAGCTGGGCGAGCGAGGGCGGCCCGGAGCAGATCATGAGGCGGCTGGCGGACGACGAGACCGCCGAGCGCATCCGGCACCACATCGAGGAGATCGGCTCCGACGGCTGCCACGGCGTGCCCATGGAGTGGGACACGATCGAGATCTCCGGCACCGGCGACCCGGCGCTCGGGGAGTACGTCGGCCGCACGGTCGCGGAGTCGGCGCGGCTGCGCGGCGAGACCCCGTGGACGACCGCGCGCCGCCTGCTCCTGGCCGACCGGCTGGCCCCGACCATCCTCCAGCACGTCGGCCACGAGGAGAACGTGCGCGCGATCATGCGGCACCGCGTCCACACCGGCGGCTCGGACGGCATCCTCCAGGGCACCAAGCCGCACCCGCGCGCCTACGGCACCTTCCCGCACTACCTCGGCCACTACGTGCGCGAGCTGGGCGTGCTGTCCCTGGAGGAGTGCGTGGCCCACCTCACCTCCCGCCCGGCCGCCCGGCTGCGGCTGCCGGACCGGGGCCTGGTCCGCGAGGGCCACCGGGCCGACCTGGTCCTCTTCGACCCGGCGACGGTCGCGGCGGGCAGCACCTACGACAACCCGCGCGTGCTGCCGACGGGCATCCCGTACGTGCTGGTCGACGGCCGCTTCGTGATGGCGGACGGCCGGCGCACGGACGTGCTGGCGGGGCGCTCGGTGCGGCGGAGCCCCCGGTGAGCGACCAAAACCGCCCATACCGAACATCTCAAGTGGCGGATAACACGACCCATGGAACGTAACCGGGTCGTAAGCTCACGCACATGCAGGTGATCCAGTCGACCAAGCTCGCCAACGTCTGTTACGAGATCCGGGGCCCGGTGCTCGAGGAGGCGATGCGGCTGGAAGCGGCCGGGCACCGCATCCTCAAGCTGAACACGGGCAACCCGGCGGCCTTTGGTTTCGAGTGCCCGCCCGAGATCCTGGAGGACATCCTCCGCAACGTCTCGACGGCGCACGGCTACGGCGACGCGAAGGGCCTGCTGGCCGCCCGGCGCGCGGTCGTGATGCACAACCAGACCCTCGGCATCGAGACGGACGTCGAGCACGTCTTCATCGGCAACGGCGTCTCCGAGCTGATCGTGATGGCGATGCAGGGGCTGCTCGACGACGGCGACGAGGTCCTCGTCCCGGCGCCGGACTACCCCCTGTGGACGGCCGCCGTGTCGCTGTCCGGCGGCACGGCGGTGCACTACCGGTGCGACGAGCAGTCCGACTGGATGCCGGACCTCGCCGACGTGGAGCGGAAGATCACCGACCGCACCAAGGCGCTCGTGATCATCAACCCGAACAACCCGACGGGCGCGGTCTACGACGAGGCGGTGCTGCGCGGCCTGACCGACATCGCGCGCCGGCACAACCTGCTGGTCTGCTCCGACGAGATCTACGACAAGATCCTCTACGACGAGGCCACGCACACGCCGACCGCCGCGGTCGCCCCCGACCTGCTCACCCTCACCTTCAACGGCATGTCGAAGGCGTACCGGGTGGCCGGTTACCGGGTCGGCTGGATGTCGATCTCCGGTCCGCGCGCGCACGCCGAGTCCTACATCGAGGGCCTGACGGTGCTGGCGAACATGCGGCTGTGCGCCAACATGCCGGGGCAGCACGGCGTGGTCGCGGCGCTCAGCGGGCGCCAGACCATCAACGAACTGGTGCTGCCGGGCGGTCGGCTGCGCGAGCAGCGGGACGCCGCGCACGCGGCGCTGACCAGCATCCCGGGCGTGACCTGCGTGAAGCCGAAGGGCGCGCTGTACCTCTTCCCGCGGCTCGACCCCAAGGTCTTCAAGATCAAGGACGACCGGCGGATGGTCCTGGACCTGCTGCGGCAGGAGAAGATCATGGTCGTCCAGGGCACCGGCTTCAACTGGCCCGAGCCCGACCACTTCCGGGTGGTGACCCTGCCCACGGCCAACGACCTGCGCGAGGCGGTCGGCCGGATCGGGAACTTCCTGGAGGGCTACGGCCAGTCCTGAGCCCGGCCAGAACCCGAACACCCTCAACTTTAGAATCGATCTAATGTAGGATGGCTTCCTGGAGCAATCAGGAGGCCGTCCCATGTACGAAGCGATCCGCAGCAAGTCCGTCCACAGCACGGCGGCCGGCACCACCTCCGACTTCCCCCACCGGTCCCGGGAGGAGGAGCTGGACATCCAGCTCGCCGGCCATCTCGCCGCCCTGCTCGCCGTCACGGACGAGCTGCGCGCGCTGGCCCCCGCCGCCGACCTGGACGCCGCGGCCGGGCGCCTCGCCGAGCAGGTCACGCGGCTGCGGGCGGGCCGGGCGCCGGTCCGGGTCCCGGTGACCGCCGCCCACCCCGAGCCGCACCTGGCGGCCCTGCACCGCCGCGCCCACACCCTGGCGGGCCGCGCCCTGGTGGTGGCGGCCTCCCGCGCCGACACGGCGGCCGCGATCCTCACCGCCGAGCGGATGGACGCGCACACGGCGGCCCTGGAGCCGCGCGAGCTCGCCGCCCACTGAGCCCTTCCGGCTCCCCACGGACGGCCCCGGTCCGCGTGCACCGCAGCGACGCGCGGACCGGGCGCCCTCAGCCGGCCCCCGGGCGGAGTGGCCGGTTCCCGTTGCATACCGGTATGGCCCGGTCACCTCCCGTTCACCCGGGACGCCGTGGAACGTCGGATTCCGCAGGGATGCTCCGGGCGTGAGACGAATCACGGGAGTGATCCTCGCGGTCCTGCTGATCGGCGGAGTGGTGGCAGCCGTCGTCGCGGGCCGGCAGACCGGGGACGAAGGCACGGCAACGAAGACCGTGCGTGCGGTGATCGGATCGGAGAAGGCAGCGTTCTTCGCCGACCCCGACGTGGTGAAGGCTCTCGCCGCCAAGGGCTACACCGTAAGGGCCGAGACCTCCGGGTCCTGGGCCATGGAGGAGCTGGACCTCGGGGGCTACGACCTCGCCTTCCCGTCCAGCCAGGCCCCGGCCGACGAACTCGCCGAGAAGTACGGCGTGCGCGAGCCGCTGCCCCGGCCCTTCTACTCGCCGCTGGTCGTGGTCGCCCACGGGGCCGCCGCCGAGGTGCTCGCCGCCAACGGCATCGCCACGCTGGACCGCAGCCGCGGCGGCACCCTGCGGATGGGCGCCTTCCTCGACGCGGCCCGCGCCGACCGCACCTGGCAGCAGCTCAAGGGCGCCGGAGAGCACGGCGAGCTGACCGGCACGCTCTACATCGCCTCGACCGACCCGGAGACCTCCAACTCGGGCGCCCTGTACCTGGCCGCCGCCTCCTACGTGGCGAACGGCAACCGGGTGGTCGCGAGCACCGCCGACGTGGAGCGGACCGCGCCCCTGATGCGCACCCTGGTGCAGGTGCAGGGCGCCCAGAAGTCCAGCTCGGACGCCGCGTTCCGGGACTTCACCAGCGGCGTCGGCGATCCGCTGGTCCTGGTCTACGAGTCGCAGGTTTCCGCACTGCTCAGGGAGGGCGGCGACAGCGTCGCCGACATGACCGTCCTCTACCCGGACACCACCGCCACCAGCGACCACACCGTGGTGCCGCTGACCGAACCGGGCCGCGCGCTCGGCGACCTGCTCACCGGTGACCCGGAGCTGCGCCGCCTGGCCGTGCGCCACGGCTTCCGGCCGCAGGGCGCCACCGGCGAGTTCACCCGGGCGACCGAGGCCCACACCGCGTTTCTCAACCAGCAGCTGACCGGCGTCCGGCAGGCGCCCGTGCCCACCTACGTGGTGCTGCGCGACATGGCCCGCCGGGCGCGCGGATGACAGCGGACCACAGGGGGATCGGCCAAGTGAACGGCACCGCAGACGACTTCACCCTCACCCTCACCCCGCCCGAGCCCGTCGCGCCCGTCCCCCGGGAACGCGCCGGCGGCCTCGTGCCCGTCGACGAGGCGGCCCGGCGGGAGATGACCCGCAAGGCCGCCGCCTACGTCGAGGAACTCGCCGCGCTCGACGCCCGGTCGCCGGAGTTCGCCGGCCGGGTCGGCGAGATCACCGGGCTCGGCGCCGCCGAGATGCGCACCGCGAGCGCGCAGTCCAACCGCATGCTGGAGCGCACCGTGCGCAGCCTGCCCGGCAAGGGCGGCGACGCCCAGGCCCGGGTGGCCGGGTCGCTGGTGGAGCTGCGGCGCGTGGTCGAGGACCTGGACCCGCGCGACCTGCCCGCCTCAAGGGGGCGCCGGCTCCTGTCCCGGCTGCCCGGCGGCAACCGGCTGCGCGACCACGTCGCCAAGTACGCCTCCGCGCAGGGCACCCTGAACGCCGTAGTGGGCGCGCTGCGCGGTGGGCAGGACGAACTGCTGCGGGACAACGCGGCGTTGCAGACCGAGCGGGTCCGCCTGTGGGAGACCATGGGCAGGCTCCAGGAGTACGTCGTGCTGACCGAGGCCCTGGACACCGCCGTCCAGCGCCACGTCGCCGCCGTGGAGAGCGCCGACCCCGGGGCCGCCGACGCCCTGCGCGCCGACGTCCTCTTCCCGGTCCGCCAGAAGCACCAGGACCTGCTCACCCAGCTCGCGGTGTGCGCGCAGGGCTACCTCGCCATGGACGTCGTGCGCCGCAACAACGAGGAGCTGGTCAAGGGCGTGGACCGGGCCGCCACGACGACGGTGTCCGCGCTGCGGATCTCCGTGATGCTGGCCTCCGCGCTCGACCACCAGAAGAAGGTCGTCGAGCAGGTCGACGCGTTGCGCGGCACCACCGAGGAACTGATCCGGGGCAACGCGGAGATGCTCGCCACGCAGAGCGGGGAGATCCAGCGCATCGCCGCCGACCCGGCGGTCGGGGCGGAGACCCTGCGCACCGCCTTCCAGCAGATCTACCGCACCCTCGACGCCATCGACACCTACAAGGTCCGCGCGACCGAGGCGATGGAGGCGACGGTGGAGTCCCTGACGGGGGAACTGCGCGACGCGGGCGCCCGCCTGGAACGCAGCCGCTCCCGGAACGCGCCGGACACCCGGACGGGGGGCCTCGCATGAGACGCGCCCTCGCCGGCTGCCTCGCCGCGCTCGCCCTCCTCACCGCCTGCACGGACGGCGGCGGCCGGGACGGCACGGACGCGGTGCCCACCCCCGGCGTGCCGGGCAGCGCCGAACCGGGCACGCTGCGGGTCCTCGCCTCCAGTGAACTCGGCGACATGGGGCCGGTCCTGGACCGCGTCCGCGAGGAGACCGGCGTCACCGTCCGGCTCACCCCGATCGGCACCCTCGACGCCGTCGACCTGCTGGCCGAGGGCGGCACGGACGGGAAGTACGACGCGGTGTGGCTGTCGTCCAACGACGCCCTGCGGCTGCGCCCCGAGGCGGCGAAGCGGGTCGTCTCCGAGACGCCGGTGATGACCAGCCCCGTCGCCATCGGCGTCCGGGACGAGGCCCTCGCGGCCCTGGGCGGCCGGCCCGGCCGGGTCACCTGGTCCCAGGTGGAGCGGGCCGTCGCCGAGGGCCGGCTGACGTACGGCATGACCGACCCCGCCCGCTCCAACTCCGGCTTCGCCACGCTCGTCTCGGTCGCCTCCGCGCTCTCCGGCGCGCAGTCCGCGCTGACGGACGCCGACGTGGCGAGGGCGACGCCGCGGCTGAAGCGGTTCTTCACCGGGCAGAAGCTCACCTCCGGCTCGTCGGGCTGGCTGGCGGCGGCGTACGAACGGCGCGGGAACGTGGACGCGCTGCTCAACTACGAGTCCGTCCTCATGGGCATCCCGGGCCTCACCGTGATCCGCCCCACCGACGGCGTGGTCACCGCCGACTACCCCCTCTCCACGCTCGCCTCGACCGCCGCCGGCACCCGCGAGGACGTCCGCCGCGTCGCCGAGGCGCTGCGCGGACCCGCGGTCCAGAAGGAGATCACCGCCACCACGCACCGCCGCCCGGTCCTCGCCTCGGTGCCGCCGGCGCCCGGCCTGGACACCGGACGGAGGCGCGAACTGCCCTTCCCCGGCTCGAAGTCGGTCGCCGACGGACTGCTTGACGCCTACGAGAACGAGCTGCGCCGCCCGTCGCGGACGGTGTACGTGCTCGACACCTCCGGTTCGATGGAGGGCGACCGGCTGCGCCGCCTGAAGAGCGCGCTCACCGCCCTCACCGGCGACTTCCGCGACCGCGAGGAGGTGACGCTGATGCCGTTCGGCTCCGAGGTCAAGCGGGTGACGACCCACGTGGTCGACCCCGCCGACCCGCGCCCCGGACTGGACGGCATCCGCCGGGAGGCCGGCCGGCTCGGCGCCGAGGGCGACACCGCCGTGTACACCTCGCTGGAGAAGGCGTACGACCGCCTCGGCGACCGGCGGGACGCGTTCACCTCGATCGTGCTGATGACCGACGGCGAGAACACCACCGGCGCGGACGCCGCCGACTTCGACCGCTTCTACGCCTCGCTGACCGGCCACCGCCGCGAGATCCCGGTCTTCCCGGTCCTCTTCGGCGACTCCGACCGGGCGGAGCTGACCCACATCGCCGAACTCACCGGCGGCCGGCTCTTCGACGCGGGCGAGGGCTCGCTGGACGGCGCCTTCGAGGAGATCCGTGGCTACCAGTAGGAGCGGCGGCGGGCTCTGGAGCTACCTGGAGTCCCGCAAGAACCTGACCGGCAGCGCCTGCGGACTCGCCGGCGTGGTGCTGACCTTCACCGGCGTGGCGGGACCGTACTGGCCGGTGGTCGTCGCGGGGCTGTACGGCGCCGGCGCGCTGCTCGCCCCGCCCGAGCGGCCCGCGCCGCCCGCCTTCCCGGGCCCGTCGGACCAACTGGCCGAGGTGCGCGGCGACTTCGAGCGGCTGCGCCGCTACCTGTCGGACGTGGAACTGCCGCCGCGCGTGCGGGAGCGGCTGGCCGGGCTGACCGGGCTGCTGGACGCGCTGCTGGAGCCCGGCTGGGTCGCCGAGGTGCTGGCCGCCGACCCGGACGGGGTGCACGCGGTGTCCCGGACGGTGCGGCAGGACGTGCCGGAGGCCGTCGACGCCTACGTGCGCGCCCGGTGGTGGACGCGGATCGGGCCGGGGCAGGAGCCGCCGGAGGCGCATCTGGAGCGGCAGCTGGCGCTGCTCCGGGACGAGGCGGCGGGGCTGACGGACCGGCTGCGGGAGGCCGAGGCCAGGCGGCAGGAGGCGCACACCCGGTATCTGGAGGACCGCTCGGAGCGATGACCGGCCCGGGGGACACCAAAGGGCGGGGTCCCCGGGGGGCACCAAAGGGCGAGGTCCCGGGGGGGACGTCAAAGGGCCGGGTCCGTCGCACGCCGTTGTGCGGGGACCCGGCCCGTGCGGGGTGTCCGCCCGGCTCCGGGACATCGAGCTACGGGAGCGGGCGGGACCCCATCGCGGCCGGCTTTCGTGACGACATCACTGGTCAGGGCTAGTCGAACCGGCCGCGAGGCAGGGGGCGGGAGGTCAGCCCAGGCGCTGCACCAGCGCCCGGTACTGGTCCCACAGTTCGGTGGGGGTGTGGTCGCCGAAGGTGTTCAGGTGCTCGGGGACGAGCGCCGCCTCCTCGCGCCACACCTCCTTGTCGACGCTGAGCAGGAACTCCAGGTCGGCTTCGGGGAGGTCGAGGCCGTCGGTGTCGAGCGAGCCCTTGGCCGGCAGCACGCCGATCGGCGTCTCGACGCCCTCCGCGCGGCCCTCCAGGCGCTCCACGATCCACTTCAGGACGCGGCCGTTCTCACCGAAGCCGGGCCACACGAAGCGGCCCTCGTCGTCCTTGCGGAACCAGTTGACGTAGTAGATCTTCGGCAGCTTGGCCTGGTCCTTGTCCTTGGCCACGTCGATCCAGTGCCCCATGTAGTCGCCCATGTTGTAGCCGCAGAACGGCAGCATGGCGAAGGGGTCGCGGCGCAGCTCGCCGACCTTGCCCTCGGCGGCGGCGGTCTTCTCGGAGGCCACGTTGGCGCCGAGGAAGACGCCGTGGTTCCAGTCGAAGGACTCGGTCACCAGCGGCACGGCGGTGGCGCGGCGCCCGCCGAAGAGGATCGCCGAGATCGGCACGCCCTTCGGGTCCTCCCACTCCGGCGCGATGATCGGGCACTGCGCGGCGGGCGTGGTGAAGCGGGCGTTGGGGTGGGCGGCCGGGGTGCCGGACTCCGGCGTCCAGTCGTTGCCCTTCCAGTCCGTGAGGTGGGCGGGCGCCTCCTCGGTCATGCCCTCCCACCAGACGTCGCCGTCGTCGGTCAGGGCGACGTTGGTGAAGACGGAGTTGCCCCACAGGGTCTTCATCGCGTTGGCGTTGGTGTGCTCACCGGTGCCGGGCGCGACGCCGAAGAAGCCGGCCTCGGGGTTGATGGCGTAGAGGCGGCCGTCCTCGCCGAAGCGCATCCAGGCGATGTCGTCGCCGATCGTCTCGACCGTCCAGCCGGAGATCGTGGGCTCCAGCATGGCGAGGTTGGTCTTGCCGCAGGCGGAAGGGAAGGCGGCGGCGACGTACTTGGGTTCGCCGGTGGGCGGGGTCAGCTTCAGCACCAGCATGTGCTCGGCCAGCCAGCCCTCGTCGCGGGCCATGACGGAGGCGATGCGCAGGGCGTAGCACTTCTTGCCGAGCAGGGCGTTGCCGCCGTAGCCGGAGCCGTAGGACCAGATCTCGCGGTCCTCGGGGAAGTGCGAGATGTACTTGGTGCTGTTGCACGGCCAGGGCACGTCCTCCTGGCCCTCGGCCAGCGGGGCGCCGAGGGTGTGCACGGCCTTGACGAAGAAGCCCTCGTCGCCCAGCTCCTCCAGGACCGGCCGGCCCATGCGGGTCATGGTGCGCATCGAGACGGCGACGTACGCGGAGTCGGTGATCTCGACGCCGAGCGCGGAGAGCGGGGAGCCGAGCGGGCCCATGCAGAAGGGCACGACGTACATGGTCCGGCCGCGCATCGAGCCGCGGAACAGGCCCTTTTCGCCGCTGAAGATCTCCCGCATCTCGGCGGGGTCCTTCCAGTGGTTGGTCGGGCCGGCGTCCTCCTCCTTGGCGGAGCAGATGAAGGTCCGGTCCTCGACGCGCGCGACGTCGGAGGGGTCGGAGGCCGCGTAGTACGAGTTGGGCCGCTTGATCGGGTCGAGCTTGCGGAAGGTGCCCTTCGAGACGAGCTCCCCGCACAGGCGCTCGTACTCGGCCTCGGATCCGTCGCACCAGACCACTGCGTCCGGCTGGGTCAGTTCGGCGATCTCGTTGACCCACGAGATCAGTTCCTGGTGGTTGGTGGGGACGGGGGGAGCAGCGATGTCGCGCGCCACGATTGCTCCTAGTTGAGGGGTTTTTGGGTTGGTAGGCCCCTTGGGGGCTGCGACCCGGACGCGTGACGTTGACCTTGTGGGCGCTCATCCGGTGTCGACCGCACTCATTTGATCATCCGACGTGCGCGCCCATCTGTCCAGAGGGCGTCACACTTGAGCGGAGTGAGGATCGCCACGTCCCCGCGGCGCACATGCGGGGGCCGGGAGCGCGTGAGACGATGGCCACTCGTCGTTCGTCATACGTCCGTACTGATGCGTAACTTACGGAACCGTAGGTACGATGCGTCCATGACTGCGTCCGTCCCCGACGAGCCCAGGGACACGCCGGCCAACGGCCGCGGCCCCGTGGCGATCTCCCTGCCGCATCCGGTCAAGCCCAAGCTGCGCGGCTGGCTGCACCTCGGCATGTTCCCGGCCGTGCTGATCGCGGGGCTGGTGCTCACCGCGCTCGCCGAGTCGACCCAGGCCCGCGTCGCCTGCGGGGTCTACGTCCTGACCGCCTGCCTCCTGTTCGGCGTCAGCGCGCTCTACCACCGGGGCAACTGGAGCCCGCGCATGGACGGCGTCCTGCGCCGCCTGGACCACGCCAACATCTTCCTGATCATCGCGGGCACCTACACGCCGCTCACGATGCTGCTGCTGCCCGGCGCGAAGGGCGAGTGGCTGCTCTGGGGCATCTGGGCGGCCGCGGCCGCCGGCATCATCTTCCGGGTCTTCTGGGTCGGCGCCCCGCGCTGGCTCTACACCCCCTGCTACCTCGCCATGGGCTGGGCGGCCGTCTTCTACCTGCCCGAGTTCATGCGGGCCGGCGGCATCGCCGTCCTCGTCCTGGTCATCGTGGGCGGTCTGCTCTACAGCGCGGGCGGCGTGATCTACGGCCTCAAGCGCCCCAACCCCTCGCCCCGCTGGTTCGGCTTCCACGAGGTCTTCCACTCGTTCACGCTGGCCGCGTTCATCGCCCACTACGTGGGGATCTCGCTGGTCGCCTACTAGGGCCTGTCGTTTGGATCAGGCCGGCTGAGAGGGAGGGTCCTTGCCGGCCTACCCGAGCGGGGCGTGGTGCGTGCAGCTGCAAGGCGGAGGAGGGCGACAACGCGGAGCGTTGGCAACCGACGACAACGCCGCAGATGCGCGTGCCACGCCCCGCGACGCCGGCATGATCCAAACGACAGGCCCTAAGGCGGCCGGCGGCACGAGGAAGGCCACCGGGGTGAACGGTCCCGAGATACGCGTCGAGTTCGCGCCCGAACTGCGGCTGTTCGTGCCGCGCGCCCGCCCCACCGGCACCACCGGCGCCACCGCCGACGGGGTCTCCACCCTCGGCCACCTCGTCGAGTCCCTCGGCGTCCCGCTCACCGAGGTCGGCACCCTCCTCGTCGACGGCCGCGAGGTCCCCCGCGGCCACGTGCCCGCGGGCGGCGAGTCGGTGCGCGTCGGAGCCGTCACGCACCCGCAGCGGGTGCCCGGCGCTCCCCTGCGCTTCCTGCTCGACGTCCACCTCGGCACCCTCGCCCGCCGGCTGCGCCTGCTCGGCGTGGACACCGCGTACCGGTCGCCGGACCCCGGCGACCCGGCGCTCGCCGCGCTCTCGGCCGCCGAGCGGCGGGTCATGCTCAGTCGCGACCGGGGTCTGCTGCGCCGCCGCGAGCTGTGGGCCGGCGCCTACGTCTACAGCACCCGCCCCGAGGAACAGCTCGGGGAGGTCCTGTCCCGTTTCCGGCCCGAGCTGCGCCCCTGGACCCGGTGCACCGCGTGCAACGGCACGCTGGCGCCCGCCACCAAGGACGAGGTGGCGGACCAGCTCAAGGGCGGCACCGAGCGGTCCTACGACGTCTTCGCGCGCTGCCGGGACTGCGGGCGCGCGTACTGGAAGGGCGCCCACCACGAGCAGCTGGAGGCCATCGTGGAACGCGCCCTCGCCCAGTCCGTACGGGACGGCGCCTAGGCACCGCCCCGCCGCGCCCCGCCGGTCAGCCGCCCAGCGCGGCCCGCAGCCGCTCCGGGTCGGTGGTCGGCGCGTCGCAGGTGAAGTTCCGGCAGACGTACGCCGCGGCCGCCCCGCCCACCAGTGGCCGGTCGGCCAGCAGCGGGAACTCGTCGCTCCCCGCCACGCCGAACGCGGTCACCGCCCCGGGCGCCGCGCCGAGCAGCGCCGTGCGGTGCAGTCCGCGGGCGGCCGCGTCGGCGGCGTCCGGTGCCACCACGGCGACCTCGCGCGGCCCGTCGAGCAGCGCCTCGGCGGCGGCCAGCCCCCAGCCGACGAAGCGCGGGACCCGCGGGCCGAGCGCCTTGACCACGCCGAGGGCGTGCTCGGCGGAGGTGCGGTGCGGTTCGGAGCCGGTGTGGGCGGCGTAGGAGAGCAGGGCGTTCGCGGCGGCGCTCCAGCCGGACGGCGTCGCGTTGTCGGTGGGGTCCTGCGGGCGGCGGATCAGGTGCTCCGCGTCGGAGGCGGTGTCGTACAGGGAGCCGGTGGCGTCCGTGAAGCGGGTGAGGACGTGGTCGAGCAGGAACCCGGCGAAGTCCAGCCAGACGCCCTCGCCGGTGACCGACGCCAGCGCGAGGAAGCCCTCGGCGACGTCGGCGTAGTCCTCCAGCACCCCGGCGTTCGCACCGGCGCGGCCGTCCCTGCTGGTGCGGGTGAGCCGGACCTGCTCGTCCAGGTGCAGCCGGACCAGCAGGTCGGCGGCGGCCACGGCGGCCTCCACCAGGTCGGGACGCTCGAAGTAGGCGCCCGTCTCGGCGAGCGCGGCGATCGCGAGGCCGTTCCAGGCGGCGACCACCTTGTCGTCCCGGGCGGGGGCGGGCCGTGCGTCGCGCGCGGCCAGCATCCGCTCCCGCACCGAGGCGATCCGCGCCGCGTCGAAGACGCCCTCCTGCTGCGGCAGTCGCAGCACGGAGGCGCCGTGCTCGAAGGTGCCCTCCGCGGTCACGCCGAAGTACTGGGCGGCGAGTTCGGCGTCCTCGGCGCCGAGCACCTCGGTGAGCTGCGCGGGCGTCCACACGTAGTACGCGCCCTCGACGTGCCGGCCGGTGCCGTCGTCGCTGTCGGCGTCCAGCGCCGAGGCGAACCCGCCCTCCGCGGTGCGCAGTTCCCGCACCATGAAGTCCGCGGTCTCCAGGGCGACCCGGCGGGCGAGGTCGGAGCCGGTGGCGCGCCAGAGGTGGGCGTACACCCGGCACAGCAGCGCGTTGTCGTAGAGCATCTTCTCGAAGTGCGGCACGACCCACTCGCGGTCCACGGAGTAGCGGGCGAAGCCGCCGCCCAGCTGGTCGTAGATGCCGCCGCGGGCCATCCGCTCGCAGGTGTCCCGCGCCATCTGGAGCGCGCCCTCGGCGCCGGTGCGGGCGTGGTGGCGCAGCAGGAACTCGACGACCATGGAGGGCGGGAACTTCGGTGCCCCGCCGAACCCGCCGCGCTGCTCGTCGTACTCCCGGGTCAGCCCGAGCAGCGCCTGCCCGAGCTGCTCCTCGCCGGGCGCCTGCGCGTCGCCGTAGGAGATCTCCCGCCCCGCGAGGTCCCGCACGATCTTCCCGGCGACCTCGGTGACCTCGTCCCGCCGCTCCGCCCAGGCCTGCTGGACGCCCTGGAGCACCTGCCGGAAGGACGGCATGCCGTGCCGGGGCTCGGGCGGGAAGTAGGTGCCGAAGTAGAAGGGCTCGGCGTCCGGCGTGAGGAACACCGTCATGGGCCAGCCGCCCTGCCCGGTCGCCGCCTGCACGGCCTCCATGTAGACGGCGTCCACGTCGGGCCGCTCCTCGCGGTCGACCTTGACGCTGACGAAGTGCGAGTTCAGGTACGCGGCGGTGGCCTCGTCCTCGAAGGACTCGTGGGCCATCACGTGGCACCAGTGGCACGCGGAGTAGCCGACGCTCAGCAGCACGGGGACATCGCGCCGTTTCGCTTCCTCGAACGCCTCGGGTCCCCACGGCCACCAGTCGACCGGATTGTCAGCGTGCTGAAGCAGATAAGGCGAGGTCACACCAGCTAGCCGGTTCATACGGCCCAGCCTCTCACAGCGTCTACTGCGACCGGTGAAACCCTGACGAGCCCGCCGCACTTGGCCGAATTGCACTTATGCGCCATTACGTGGTGGGCGGCTTCTTCCCTTCCGAGTCGGGCAGCCCAGCACCTCGAAACAGTAGGCTGGGCGCAGCACCGCCGGACCTGCCGAGGCCTCTCGAAGGAGGTACGCCATGACCGCCGAGATGGTGGCGCCCGCGTGGATGCATACCCAGATCAGCGCGGAACAGTACGACTCCTGGTCCGAGGAGCAGTGCGCCGGCATCGAGGTCGTGGACGGGATGGTCGTCGTGAGCCCGAGCGCCTCCAAGCGCCACAACCGGCTGGCCCGCATCTTGGCCAACGCCCTGGACTCCGCCGCAGGCCCGGACTGGAACGCCGACACCGACTTCGACGTCCGCCTGCAGGACGTCCCCCTCACCAACCGCCGCCCGGACGTCATCGTCTACCGGGCGGAAACCATCGACCTCACGCCCACCCGCCCCGAGCACGTACTCCTGGTCGTCGAGGTCGTGTCGCCCGGCTCGGAGACCACCGACCGGATCGTGAAGGTGGACCAGTACGCCAAGGCGGGCATCCCCTTCTACTGGCGGGTCGAGCAGGCCGCCACCGGGGTCCCGATCATCTACACCTACGTCCTCGACCCCGCCACCAAGGCTTACCGGGACGGCGAGATGTTCACCGGCACGGTGAAGGCCACCGCGCCCTTCTCCGTCACGGTCGATCTCGGGGTCATGTGACGTCACTCTGCCCACGGCATGCAGCGGGAAAAGCGACGAAACGACGGCCAGAGGGGGCCCGGGCAAGCTTTCCACCCGGGGCGCCTCCGGCCGTCGGCGTCGCCTACCGGCCGGCCCCGGACTTCACGACTCCCTCCGACTGTGCGTCCGCGGCGTGCTCGATGCCTCGGAACCCGCTCCCGAGGTAGCCGCCGATCACGATGACGGTCGCCGCCGCACCAAGCGCGACCGCCAGCCGTTCGCCTCTCGACAGAGCGGTCGCCGCGCCCTCCGGCGGCGCGGTCCGCTGGTAGACGAGCACCCCGGCCGTGAAGGCCCCGGCAACGACGAGAGCGGTGATCAGGTCAAAGGTCACGTACAAGGAGCCCCCCGGGTTCGAAGCCCGCTGCCGGAGCGATATGCCTCGGCGGCGGGTGCAAGCAAACGGCATGGTTCAGGAACGAGTTCGACGACCCGCAGCCGGGGCCATGTGGACGGTTACTCGGCATCCAGCTCCTGTCGCAGCTGATCCAGCGTGGAACCTTCGGGCGTACGCCACAGAGTCCAGCCGTTGATGACGTTGCCGGTCACGGCCTCCGCAGCCTTCGACGGCGAGGGAAACGGGGAGGAGTGCCCGTCGACGACGAGCTGACCTTCGGCAGTGACGACGGCACGGCCCAACCTGTTGGCTCGACGCTGACGGAACGTGAGCACCGTCCCCGGTTCGAGCAGGCCGGCGCGCATCAGCCCGGCCAGGGGTCCCTGGGGAATCACCGGAGCGGCCTGCGCAGAGGCAGCTCCTTCACCGAGGGACAGGGTGACGTGAACGGTGTCGTCACCGCTCGCGCTCACGAGTCGGGCGATGACGGCGGGGTCGAAGTGGATACTCAGCGTGGCCATGTGCACTCCTGACGTAGACGGCCTCCCCCGGCGGGACGCCTCGGCTTCGCTTCGATGTTAAGCAGCACGAGCGACTCGATTCAACTTCGATTGCGAGCGATTAAGGAGAAGTCTTGGAGGTGTCGGACGAAGGCCGGGCGCCTCATCTCACCAGGAAGCTGTTCAGCGCCCTGCTGCGGATGTCCCGCATCGTCGCCAACTGGTCCAGCAGCCGCCGCTCATGCGCGTCGAAGCTCGCCATGGCTTCGCCGATGGACCGCTGGGTGTCGAGATCGGGAAGGGCGACGGGCAGCGCCCCGAGCACATCGAGCGAGATGGTCCGGAGCGCCAGGCTCCCCGTCGCATGCGTGTCGAGCCACTCCCGAGCTTCGGGGCTGCGCAGGAACGCCGCCAAATAGCGGGAGTCGACGGTGCGGGGAGGGCTGATCACGAAGCAGCCGGTTCCGCAGACCCAGCCCTGCTGTTCTTCTCCGACCACGGCACATCGCCCTAGGTCACCCCGTCGGGCGACCACGACGTCACCCCGGTGCAGCCGGAAGCGGTCAAGCCGTTCGGCATGCTGCTCGGAGATGTGCTTGATGCCGTCCACGGTGAAGCCGATGTCCGCGATGTCCTTCGGCATCACCACAGGAACGCCGTCGGCCTCCACATAGTCCTGGGCACGGATCAGGCTTCCCGAAGGCCCCGCGAGCAGGCGTACAGGACGACCGGCGACCGTCGCCTCTCCGCTCACCACGTCCTTCAGCGGCAGGTGCTGGCAACGGACGCCGTCCTGCGCCAGCTGGTCCTGCGCGCCGGCGATCTGCGCCAGTTCCGCCCCGAGCTCCGATGTCTCGCGGTTGCGCCTCTCGAAATCGGCCAGCGCGGCGCTCAGGTCCATGGCTCCACCTGGCCCACTCTCCGTTCTGAGGTAGAACCGCGGATCCAGGTTGCCTGCGTTCTCGATGAGTTCGGCGTAGGTGATCGATCGGGAGAAACCCGGCTCGTCCACCTCCTCCGAGGTTTCGGACCAGAGCCGGAAGCGTTCCGCGATGTGACCGACATCCTCGCTCGACAGCACGCGGGGCCGCTCCGAGAACCCGCGTACCACACCGCGCGCATCGACGAGGATCACGGAGTCGCTTCGGTGCACCGGACGGGACCGGTGTCCTCGACCGAGTACCCAGATGTGCACGGCGATGTTGGTTCCCGCGAAGAGGTACGCCGGCAGGGCGATCACCGCGAGAACCGCACCCCGGGCCACCATCTCCCGGCGGATCATCGCCTCCGCGCCTCCCGCCCATGCCGCCCGCGCGGGCATCACGACCGCAGCGATCCCGCCTTCCTTCAGTTGGGACCAGGCAAGCTGCAGCCATGCGAAGGCGGCATTCGACTCCTGTGGCGCGATGAACTGCCGCTGCTCCCACCCGTCGATGCGCTGGCTGAACGGCGGATTGCTCAGCACCCGGTCGACACGCCCTAGGTTCCGGTCCCGCAACAGCTTCGCGGGATCGGCCGGTTCCACTTGCGGCACGCTCACCCCGTGCAGGGCCAGGTTCAGCATCGCCGGGCGCACATTGCCCCGATCCACCGCGTACGCCTCGAACGAGTTGTCACCGACCGGCCCACGCTCGGCCAGATGCCGAGCGGCAGCCGCGAGCACGCTTCCGGCACCACAGGCCGGGTCCATGATCCGGTCTCCCGGACGGGGGGCGGCCAGATCCACGAGCAGATCAGCGACGCCGCGCGGGGTGTAGAACTCCCCTCCCGGCAAAGCCCCTTCTTCTGCGTGCCGTTGAAGCAACAGCTCACAGACGTCGGCCACCGCAACCTCTCCGAGGCCTGGGGTCCGGCCCAGTGCCGCGACGAAAGCCGTCATCCAGGCGGCATCGTCCGGCCCGCCCTCGAAGTCGATGTCGAGGTCGGCCGACCAGAGCAGCGGAAAACCCGGACGCCGGGCCGCCTCCCGCAGGGCTCCCCGCAGGTCGGTCGCCGGGGAGAAGCCGACGACGGCCTCCGCCGAGGCTCGTTTCCACCGCTTCACGAAATCGTCCTCGGCTTGGCCCTTCTCCTCCGCGAAGGCGGCGAGCATCAGGATCGCCAGCATCGCGTCGAGGTCGCCGGCCGTACCCCGGCCGCGTCGGTACGGCGTGTACGCCCGCCACAACCGGTCGGCAACCTCCGCCGCCGGGTCTGCACCTTCTTCGCTCACGAATACCTCTCTCCTCACTCGAGCAAATGCGCAGTAATACTGCGCACTTGCCCCGCCGCTCGCCAGCAAGCCCCGACGCCCCGGGGTTCGGCTTGATCCTTAGAGTAGCCGCGGACTGTCGTGAACGTAGCGCCAGGAACTCGTCCAGTGGGCCTGGCGTCAGCTGGTGCGCAGCCGCGCTGCGCAACCGCCCTCAAAACAAGTTGCAGCTCCGGACGCCGACCGGCTCGGCGGGACTGCGGCGACAAGGCGGCGATGAAAGGGTCACACGTGACGCAGGTCACTCCAGAGGGTGGGGGCTCGAAGCTGTGCCCCTGCCCCTGCCCCTGCTCAACGACCACAGGATGGCGGCGCGCATCGAGGCATGTCGGCAGGCCGGAGTTCCGTCCCCATGTCCGCGCTGACCATGATCGAAGCAGTACACGGGAAGACTGATCTGGCGCGCTCGAAGTGGGTGTTGTCCCGGCTGCGGGCGGAACCGGTCAGCCAGCAGGACTCCCTGACCGCGGTGGAGCTGCTTCAGGACACAGGTGGGCAGCACGGGCACGAGTACGCAATCGACGCCCGCGTCGCCGCGCTCGCGCTCCGTGTCCCGGCCCTCGTGATCGTTCTGACTTCCGACCACGAAGCTCTGCGGGAAGCGGGTGATCATCAAGAAGTGTGAGCACACCCCAGCTACTGGGTTCGCGAGTTCACTGGCACCAGTTGGCACGCGGAGTAGGCGACGCTCAGCAGCACGGGGACATCGCGCCGCCGGGCTTCCTCGAACGCGTCGGTCTCCCACGGCCGCCAGTCGACGGGGTTGTCCGCGTGCTGGAGTAGGTACGGGGACGTGGCCTGCGCAAGTCGGTTGGGCATCCCCCCCATACTCGCGCACCCGGCGCCGACCCGTCCGTACGCCACAAGGACGGCGCCCGAACGCCATCAGGCCCGCGCCTCTGCTCAGGTCAGCGGCTTGTGGACGAGGACCCTGAAATCCGTGACGGACAGCTCCTGTTGCAGCTCGACGACGGGGGCCGGTTCCGCCATCGAGGGCAGGTCCACGGCCTCGGCCTCCGCCGCCGGGAAGTCGTACTTCGCCAGGCCGAGGGTCAGATGCGGCCAGAAGTCGCCCTCCGCGACACCGAGGCGCCGCACGAGGCCGTCGTAGAGCGCGGCCAGCTCCGGCGTGTGCTCGATCCCCAGCCGCACCTGCTCCTGACGCTGGACGGTGCGGGCGTCGTGGCGGTAGGCGGGGTCCTTCTGCAGGCGCCAGCTTCCGTGCCGCACCTCGCCGGTCAGCCGGACGCGCGGGGCGGTCCAGTCCCCCGCGCTCAGGAGTGCCGCCGCGTCGGCCAGCCGGGCGGCGTCGGCGTCGTGCAGGAAGCCCAGGGTGACGTGCATCCGGTCCGGATCCTGCGGATCGACGCGTTCCCGCTGCTCCCGCTGGAGGGCGACGAGCGCCTCCACCAGGGGCGGGGGGAGACGGAGGCTGAGAAACGCGTTGACCGTTCGACCGTTCGCCATCACTGCCCCTCGCGCGGTTGTGCCCACGGCCACGGCGTGACCGCGTCCTCATCCGGTCCCGTTGCCCTCCCGGGCGGCCGTGAAGCGGCCCCCCGGGCCCGCTCACCCGAACGGGGAAGCGCGCCGACCGCGCGTTCAGGGACCCGCCGCGAGAACACCGCTCGCGCGCCCGCGTACGGCTCGGCACGCGCACGACGGTCGTACGACCTCACCGGCACCGCACACCATCACCCCCCGCACCCGTCCGATTGCTCATCGCGATTGCGGCGATACCGACCGTAAGGAGCGCCCTCCACAACCGGGCGTCCGCGAGGACACACCCCGTCCTCACCCACCGGGGCGGCACCCCGTCCCCGAACAGGAAGAGCAGTCCACATGAGCGACATCACCCAGATCCGCGCCCGCATCGAGACCGCCGACGTCGGCGGCGCGGAGACCAGCAGCTGGATCTATCTCGGCATCGCCGGGCGCGAGTTCTGCCTCGACTCCGGCAGCGGCGACGACTACGCCGTCGGCGCCAAGACCTGCTTCATCCTCGGCGAGGAGGGCGGCTCCGCGAACGACGGCGGCGAGGCGGGCTTCACCGACGTCACCGTCCGCAACGCGGAGTACAACGACCCGCGCAAGCCGCAGCTGGACACCGAGGACCTCGACCTGGCACCCGCGTACATCCGCTTCGCCGGCTCGGGCGGCGTCCAGTACTGGTGCCTGGAGCGCGCCAAGATCAGCGTCCGGTCGGGCACGGGCCAGGAGTTCGAGTTCGACAACCTCCGCCTGCGCACCTCCGAGGAGAACCGCCGGATCTGGCTCCACCACGAGTACGGCGAGCGGCTGTTCCTCTACAACGTGACCGGGAACTGACCCCTGCCCGGCCTGCCGCCGCCCGTACCGGGCGGCGGCACCCTCCCGGCCGTACCGCCCCCTCCCCACGATCCGCCCCCCGCAGGACACTTGACCCACGCCCAACCGGGGAAGGACCCGGGGATGGGTCCGGGAGGCCCCTGGGGTTCCCGGGGCCGCCGGGGCACACGGGAGGACGCTGATGCCGCCGGAGGGGGCGCGACATGCGGGACAGTCATCGTGCAGAGGCCGAGGCACTGCTGCGGCGGGCCGTGGAGGAGGAGGTGCGGCGCTCCGGCGGACGCACGGACGGGAACGTGCTGCTCTCCCGGGCCCGCGCGGCACTGGACACGATGGCGGGCACCGCCGCCGAGGAGTACGACGCCTACACCCGCGCCCTCGACGAGGCGGCGGCCGGGCAGCTCACGTTCCGGCAGCGGTACGCCCGTGAGGGCGCCGGCACTCCCCTGCTGGTCGCCGCCGTCGCGGCGGTCGCCGCGGTGGTGGCCGACGTCGCGCTCGGCACCGGCACGGGTACCGCGGTGGGCGCGGGGGTGGCCGTAGGGGTCGTCGGCGCCGCGGCGACCGTGGTGAAGGTGGTCGGCTCCCATCTGCCGGCCGCCCACCACCGCGCCGGCGCCGTCAGCCAGCCCGGCGGGCCCGAGCAGCTGCGGCTCCAGTGGCTCACCGCGCTGGAGGTACGCGGTATCCGGCCCTTCCTGGACCAGCAGCGGATGCTCGCCGCGTCCACCGGTCCGGCCAAGAAGGGGCCGAAGCTCCGCGGCGCCGACAAGAGCGCGGCGGCCCGCGGACGCAGCGCGCTGGAGCAGTCCTTCAATCAACTTCCCGAAGCGGACCGGGCGTTCGCCGGCCGCCGCCGGGAGATGGCGCAGCTGCGGCAGTGGGTGCAGGCGGCGCGGGCGAGCACGGAGACCAAGCCGACGGTGGTGGTGCTGCACGGCGCGCCCGGCAGCGGCCGCACGACCCTCGCGGTGCGCGCCGTCCACGACCTGCGGGACTACTTCCGCGGAGCCTGCCTGGTCGACCTGCGCGGCGACGGCACCGCGGCGGGCGGCGAGGCGCCGCTGAGCACCCGGGACGCCCTGCTGCACCTGCTCAACCGGCTCGGAGCGCCGCGCGAGCAACTGCTCTTCCGGGAAAGGTCGTCGGCGGACCAGCAGGTCAAGCGGCTGAGCGAGCTGTACCACCAGCACCTGACGGGCGTACCGGTCACCGTGGTCCTGGACGACGCCGCCGACCCCGAGCAGGTGCGCACCCTGGTGCCGGAGCGCTCCGACAGCCTGGTGCTGGTCACCGCGCGGGAGGCGCTGGAGCTGCCGGCCGACCTGCCCGCCCACGTGTACACGCTCCCCGTGAAGGCGCTGGACGCGGCGGGCGCCGAGGAGTTGCTCGGCGCCGTCGCCCAGGACGCCTCGAACCCGTACGACGCCGAGTCCGGCGACCGCATCCGGCAGCTGTGCGGCGGCCTGCCGCTGGCGCTGCGCGTGGCCGGTTCGTCGCTCGGCCCGCGCTCACCGCGCGCCCTGGCGGCCGACCTGGGCGCGTACGGTCCCGTGGACCCGGCCGAGCGCGCCCTGTGGCTGCGCTACACCGACCAGCCGGAGCCCGCCCGGCGGCTGCTGCGCCGGCTGGCGCTGGCGGGGCGCACCTCGCTGGGCGCGGCGGCCGCCGCCGCGCTGCTGGCCACCGACGAGACCGAGGCGACCAAGCAGCTGACGGCGCTGTCCCGGGCCGGTCTGCTCGACCACGTCCGGGGCAGCCGCTACCGGCTGCACGACGTCGTCCGCGCCTTCGCCCGCGCCCGGCTCGCCGACGAGGAGGAGCCCGGCGAGCGCACGGCGGCGCAGGAGCGGCTGATCGCCAACTACGGCGAGCTGGCCGACTCGGTGCTACGCCTGGTCGACGGCAACATGTCCACCCGCTCCAACCAGTTCGGGCAGTACGGCTTCACGTCCCTGGACGAGGCGCTGCGCTGGCTCGACGACGAGTCCAGCTTCATCACGGCGGCGCTCAGGCACGCGGAGGGCGTCGACCAGGGCGCGGTCCTGAACCTGCTGGGCGCGCTGTGCGACTACTGCCTGCTGCGCGGCGACCTCTACCGGCTGGGTGAGATCAGCGAGCTGGCGCAGTCCGTGGACCAGGGGCTGCTGGTGCGTTCGGTGCAGTGGCGCACCGGCATCGCGGCCCGGCAGCTCGGCGAACTGGACAAGGCCCGCACCACCCTGACCTCCGTGGTCGACCTGTACCGGGAGGCCCACCACGACGCGGGCGCCGCGCGTGCCCTGTGCTCGCTGGGCATCACGCTGCACCACCAGGGCAACCTGACCGACGCGGCCGCGAAGCTGCGGGAGGCTCTCGACCTCCAGGCCCCGCCCGAGCTGGACACGGACCGGGCGTGGACGCTGCACGCGCTGGCGGCGGTGCAGCGCGACCGGGCCCGGCTGGCCGAGGCCCTGGACCTGCTCACCGAGTCCCTGGTGCTGCACCGCGCCGGCGAGTCGCTGCACGGCCAGGCGTGGGCCCACTTCCAGCTCGGCCAGCTTCACCTGCGCATGGGCGACGTGCCGCACGCGGAGTCGGACCTGCGGGCGGCCCTGGAGCTGTACGGCAGGACCCGGGACGCCCGCGGCGAGGCCTGGGCGCTGACCCAGCTGGCGCGGGCCCGGCTGGTGGACGGCGAGGCCGCCGAGGCGGTGGACGAGCTGCGGCGCGCGGCGGCCCGGCACCGGGAGAACGAGGACGCCCGCGGCGAGGCGTGGACCGTCTACTACGTGGGCCAGGCGCTGGAGGAGACCGGCGACCTGGACCAGTCGGTGCGCGAGCTGGAGCGCTCCCGCACGATGTTCTCCCGGATGCGGGACGTGTACGGCCTGGCCTGCGCGCGGCACCATTCGGCGCGGGTGACCCGTGACCAGCGGGCCGCCCAGACCGGCTCGCTGCGCAACTCCGGCTTCGCCCGGCAGCTCCTGGTGGACGCGCGCGCCGACTTCCAGCGCATCGGCGTCGGGCACGGCGAGGCGTGGACCTGCCTGGAGCTGGCGGTGGTGGACGCGGGCAACGCCCGTACGCCCCAGGCGCTGGGCCTGTGCGACGAGGCCGCGGCCCTGTTCGCCGCGTACGGCGACCGGCGGGGCGAGGACTGGGCCCGCTTCCTGCGCTGCACGCTGCTGCCGTACGCGGCTCCGGGCGGCGTGGAGGTCGGTACGGCGGTGGCGCAGGAGGAGCTGGCCCAGCTGGCCCGGGCCGGTCACCCGGCGCGGGACGGGAAGCTCGACGAGTACGTCGACGCCTACCAGCTACTGCTGGAACGCGGCGTCCAGCTGGAGTCCGGCTGGCAGGCCTGGCGTCTGGGCATGGTCCCGAACCGCCACGCCCGCGAGGTCATGGGGGTGGCGGTGACGGCGCGCTCGTGACCGGGGGCGCCGCCCCCGGCCGCCGCTAGCCCTGGCCGGGCTTCGCCTGCTCGCCGCCGGCGGCCCGGGTCTCGGGGTCGGGGGCCTCCTTGAAGTCGACCTTGCCCATGTGGCGGGTCATGGACTTCATCAGGGCCCACACCGCCAGGGCCATCACCGCGAAAACGATGAAGCCGAGGACACCGGGGGTGACCTTGTCCTCGTCGAGTTCGGCGAGGGTGACGAGGTGCGTCATTGCCAGGCTTGCGCTTGCACTCATGTCAGGCATTGTCCCGGACGCCGGTGAAGAGGTCGTCCTCGGGGATGGAGGTGTCCACGAGGGACTTCGCCAGCTCGTACTCCTCGGTGGGCCAGACCTCCTTCTGGATCTCCATCGGGACCCGGAACCAGCCCCCGTCGGGGTCGATCTGCGTGGCGTGGGCGATCAGCGCCTTGTCGCGGATCTCGAAGAAGTCGGCGCAGGGCACGTGCGTGGTGAGCGTGCGCTCCTTGCGCTCGAACTCCGACCAGCGCTTGAGCCAGTCCGCGTAGGGCGACTCCAGTCCGCGGTCCAGCAGGGCGTGGTGCAGCGCCTCGGTGCGGGGGCGGTTGAAGCCCTGGTTGTAGTACACCTTCACCGGCTGGTACGCGGGGCCGTACTCGGCCTCCGGGTACTTCTCGGTGTCCGCCGCGCCCTCGAAGGCCACCATCGTGATCTTGTGGGTCATGATGTGGTCGGGGTGGGGGTAGCCGCCGTTCTCGTCGTAGGTGGTGATCACCTGCGGGCGGAAGGAACGGATCTTCCGCACCAGCTCGCCGGCCGCCTTGTCGACGTCCTCCAGGGCGAAGCAGCCCTCCGGCAGCGGCGGCAGCGGGTCGCCCTCGGGCAGGCCGGAGTCGACGAAGCCGAGCCATTCCTGCTTGACGCCCAGGATCTCCCTGGCCTCGTCCATCTCCTTGCGGCGCACCTCGTGGATGTTCTCCTCGATGTACGGGTCGCCCTGGAGCTTGGGGTTGAGGATGGAGCCGCGTTCCCCGCCCGTGCAGGTCACCACCAGCACGTCCACCCCCTCGGACACGTACTTCGCCATGGTGGCCGCGCCCTTGCTCGACTCGTCGTCGGGGTGGGCGTGCACGGCCATCAGTCGCAGCTGGTCAGTCAAGACTCGATCCTCGGTTAGTCGGCGCCCCGTGTGTTTCGGCGCTGTCGGCGGCTTCTATAGTGACCGAATCGGGAGCCGAATAATTCCGGGGCCCGGCAAGACCGGCTCCTGCCGAGAGGACGATCATGAGCACGGCCACCACGCGCCGGCCCGAGGGCCGCTACGGCCGCTCCTCGGACGAAAGCGCCGACCGTACGCTCAAGGTCGTCGGCGCCGTGCTCGGTGCCGTCCTGCTCGCCGTGATCGGCTGGTTCGGCTACCACTACGTCGGTCAGAACAAGATCAGTGGCGAGCTGATCGGCTTCCAGCTCGCCGAGGACTCGGTGCAGGTGCACCTGGAGGTCCGCAAGGACGCCGGTGTCACCGGCTACTGCACGGTCCGCTCCCAGGCGGAGGACGGCGACGAGGTCGGCCGCGCCGACTTCCGCTTCACCGGGGACGCCACCCGCATCGACAAGGTCGTCACGCTGCGTACGAAGGCCGCGGGCACGACGGCGGAGCTGCTGGGCTGCCACCCCGAGTAACGTCCGGGCGAGGTCCGTGGGCGCGAATACATGGGCTCCCACCTGCGGTGACAGGAAACTGGCGGCTTATGTCCTCCCCCTTTGGCCCCTGAATTGTTAGGCTCGTGGTTTCGCCCTTCCGTGAAGGAACATCCTTCTGGGTAGGGCGTTCATTTGTATTCCCAGTACCAACGAGGAGCACCCGTGACCCAGACCAGCGAGAACGTCACCTGGCTGACCCAGGAGGCGTACAACAAGCTCAAGGAGGAGCTTGAATACCTTACTGGTCCTGCGCGCACCGAGATCTCTTCCAAGATCGCCGCGGCCCGTGAGGAGGGCGACCTGCGGGAGAACGGCGGGTACCACGCGGCCAAGGAGGAGCAGGGCAAGCAGGAGCTCCGCGTGCGCCAGCTGACCCAGCTGCTCGAAAGCGCCAAGGTGGGCGAGGCCCCGGCCGCGAACGGCGCGGTGGCCCCCGGCATGGTCGTCACGATCGCCTTCGACGGCGACGAGGACGACACGCTGACCTTCCTGCTGGCCTCCCGCGAGTACGCGAGCTCGGACATCGAGACCTACTCGCCGCAGTCCCCGCTGGGCTCGGGCGTCATCGGCCACAAGGTCGGCGACGACGCGCAGTACGAGCTGCCCAACGGCAAGCCTGCCTCCGTGAAGATCCTCAAGGCGGAGCCCTACGAGGGCTGATCCCCTCGTCCGTCGTAGGAGTCGTACGAGCCTTGCGGCAGGAGCCCCCGGCGTCGCGGTGACGCCGGGGGCTCTTCGTCAGCTGGCGGCCGAGCGGAACTTGCGCACCGCCAGGGTCCGGAAGACCACGATGATCAGGACGGACCACATCACCGACGCCCACACCGGGTGCTGCATGGGCCAGGCGTCCGACTGCACGACGCCCGGGTTGCCGAACAGCTCGCGGCAGGCCTGCACGGTCGCGCTGAACGGGTTCCACTCGGCGATGTGCCGGAGCCAGGGGGTCATCTGGCTGGAGTCCACGAAGGCGTTCGACACGAAGGTCACCGGGAACAGCCAGATGATCCCTCCCGAGGTCGCCGCCTCCGGGGTGCGCACGGAGAGCCCGATGAGTGCCCCGATCCAGGTGAAGGCGTATCCCAGCAGGAGCAGCAGGCCGAAGCCGCCGAGGATCTGCCCGGCGTTGGTCGGCTCGGCGGAGCCGGTCCGCCAGCCCACGATCAGGGCGACGATCGCGAGGACGAGCAGGGTGATCGCCGTCTGCACGAGGTCGGCGACGGTCCGGCCGGTGAGCACCGCGCCCCGGGCCATCGGCAGGGAGCGGAAGCGGTCGACGAGGCCCTTCTGCATGTCGTCGGCGATGCCCGCGGCGGAGCCGGCCGTGGCGAAGGTGACGGTCTGCGCGAAGATGCCGGCCATCAGGAAGTCCTTGTAGACGCCGGCGTCGGTGGTGTTCCCGATCTGGAGCGAGCCGCCGAAGACGTACGTGAACAGGACCACGAACATCACCGGCTGGATGACCCCGAACAGGACCATCTCCGGGATCCGGGTCATCCGGATCAGGTTTCTGCGGGCGATGACCAGGGAGTCCCTGATGGACGCCCCCACGGGGTTGGTGCTTGTCCCGGCCGGCGTGGCTTCGGTGGCGGCGCTCACTTGGCGGCCTCCTTCTTGTCCGTGCGGCCGGCGTCGGCCGTCTGGTCCTGCTCGTCGCCCTCGGTGGCGGTCTCGGCCACGTGGCCGGTCAGGGAGAGGAAGACGTCGTCCAGGGTGGGGCGCCGCAGACCGATGTCGTCGATCTCGATGCCGCGGACGTCCAGCTCGCGGATCACCTCGGCGAGCAGCTTGGCGCCACCGGTGACGGGGACGGTGAGCTTGCGGGTGTGCTCCTCGACGGTGGTCGAGCCCTTGCCGAAGCCGGCGAGGACCTCGGCGGCGGTCCCCATGTGGTCCCGCTCGTGCACGACGACCTCGACGCGCTCGCCGCCGGTGCGGGCCTTGAGCTGGTCGGAGGTGCCGCGGGCGATGACGCGGCCGTGGTCGACGACCGCGATGTCGTGCGCGAGGTGGTCGGCCTCCTCCAGGTACTGCGTGGTCAGCAGCAGGGTCGTACCGCCGGAGACCAGCTGCTTGATGACCTCCCACAGCTCCTGGCGGTTGCGCGGGTCGAGGCCGGTCGTCGGCTCGTCCATGAACATGACGGGCGGGGAGACCACGAGGGCGGCCGCCAGGTCGAGCCGGCGGCGCATGCCTCCGGAGTAGGTCTTCGTGGGCCGGTCCGCGGCGTCCGTGAGGTGGAACTGCTCCAGCAGCTCGACGGCCCGGGCCTTCGCGGCCTTCGACCGCATCTGATAGAGCTGGCCGACCATCTGGAGGTTCTCCCGGCCGGTCAGGTACTCGTCGACGGCGGCGAACTGGCCGGAGAGGCCGATGGATCGCCGGACGTCGTTGGGCTGCTTGAGCACGTCGATGCCCGCGACGACGGCCTTGCCGCTGTCGGGACGCAGCAGCGTGGTGAGGCAGCGGACGGCGGTGGTCTTGCCCGCGCCGTTCGGCCCGAGCAGGCCGAGGACCGTGCCCTCGGGAACGTCCAGGTCGACGCCGTCCAGAGCCCTTACGTCGCCGAAGGTCTTGACCAGACCTTCGGCATAGATGGCGCCCGGCATATGAGTCTCCACGTCGTCGGGGGTGCTTCGGAAGCTGGGTTCTTGGATTTCACCGCGGTCGGCGAGCGAATTACGACACACCGTAACGCGATGTATCGCGTCTTACAATGAACTTACTCGAACGAGTGACAAGCGATGGCCGGCCCCTCCGGATTCCCGGCTCCGGGGCGACCGTCGCCCGGATTCCGGACCCGGTACGGCCTCAGCCGATGACGGGGTAGCCGGCCTCCCGCAGCGCCCGGCCGACCTCGGCGCAGTGCTCCGGGCCCTTGGTCTCCAGGTGCAGCTCGACCTCCGCCTCCGTGAGCCCGAGCCGTGGATCGGTCCGTACGTGACTCACATCGAGGACGTTAGCGTCGACCACTGACAACACCCCGAGAAGCGTGGCCAGGGCGCCGGGACGGTCCGTCAGCCGCAGCCGGACCGCCAGGTAGCGGCCCTGTGCGGCCATGCCGTGCCGCAGCACGCCCTGCATCAGCACCGGGTCCACGTTCCCCCCGGACAGCACGGCGACGACCGGGCCCTCGAACGCCCCGGGGTCGCTCAGCAGCGCCGCCACCGGACTCGCCCCGGCCGGCTCCACGACCAGCTTGGCCCGCTCCAGGCAGAGCAGCAGGGCGGTGGACAGCTCGTCCTCGGAGACGGTGCGGACCTCGTCCACCAGCTCGCCCACGATGCCGAACGGCACGTCGCCGGGCCGCCCCACCTTGATGCCGTCGGCCATCGTCACCGGATGTTCGACCGCCACCGGGCGACCCGCGGCCAGCGAGGGCGGGTACGCGGCCGCCCCCTCCGCCTGCACGCCCACGATCCGCACGTCCGGCCGCACCGCCTTGACGGCGACCGCGATCCCGGCCACCAGCCCTCCCCCGCCGATGCCGACCACGACGGTCCGCACCTCGGGGCACTGCTCCAGCACCTCCAGCCCCACCGTCCCCTGCCCCGCGATGACGTCCGGGTGGTCGAAGGGGTGGATGAACACGGCGCCGGTCCGCTCCGCGTACTCCTGCGCCGCGGCCAGCGTCTCGTCGACGACCTGGCCGTGCAGGCGCACCTCGGCGCCGTAGTCCCGGGTCGCGCTGATCTTGGGGAGCGGGGCGCCCTTCGGCATGAACACCGTCGAACGCACCCCGAGCAGCGACGACGCCAGGGCCACGCCCTGCGCGTGGTTGCCGGCGCTGGCCGCGACCACTCCGGCGGCGCGCTGCTCGGGCAGCAGCCCGGCGATCCGGACGTAGGCGCCGCGCAGCTTGAAGGATCCCGTCCGCTGGAGGTTCTCGCACTTGAGGTGGACCGGCGAGCCGACCAGCTGGGACAGGTGCCTGCTGCCCTCCATCGCCGTCACCCGGGCGACGCCCGAGAGCATCTTCTGCGCTCCGCGCACGTCGTCGAGGGTGACGGGTCCGACGAGGGCGGCCGTGCTGTAGCTCATGCCTCCAGCATCGCAGTTCACGGGGGTCCGGGGCGGTTGTGACCAACCTCCGAGACCCGCTTTGCGCAGCGCCGGTACGCCCCGCCGCCCGGCCGCGTACCCTGTCCCCCAATCAGCCAGCCCTCCAAGAAGTGAGCCCCCGGCCATGCCCACAACACCTGAAATGTCGATGGACATGACGACCGCCGGTGACCCCGGTCTTCTCGAGACGCTCCAGCACGAGGTCGCGCTCTTCGCCCGGCGTGCCGAACAGACCCGGCTCGGCGGGGTCGGGCAGGTCCGCAACTCCATGGACCGCGCCGCGTACCTGCTGCTCAACCGCCTCGACAAAGAAGGCCCGATGGGCGTGAAGGCGCTGGCCGCGAGCATGGGGATCGACTCCTCCACGGTCACCCGGCAGGTGGCCCCGCTGGTCGACACCGGCCTCGTCAAGCGGACGTCGCACCCGGAGGACGGACGCGCGGTGGTGCTCCAGCTGTCCCCGCGCGGCGAGTCGCGGCTGGAGGAGGTCCGCTCCTCCCGGCGTCAGCTCATGGCCGAGCTGACGCACGACTGGGCGCCGGAGGAGCGCGAGGCGTTCTGCACGCTCCTCACGCGCTTCAACGGCGCCCTGTCCGCCCGAATGGCCCCTTCGGGCGGGGCCGGCGGCGAGGCGCCGCCGGCCTCCTGAGGCGGTTTCCGCGGCTTTACCGTGCGGTTCGGACCGAACTCTTGACCGACGGGGCACGCCTGGCCTGATATGAGACCTCAGAGGTCGTCGCCGTCCGGTCGGGAGGCGCGGTGCGAGCACGGCATGCGTCCCTCGGTGCCCGTCGGGCCCGGGAGTTCGAGGCGTTCGTCGCGGGTGCGGCGGGCCGGCTGCTGCATGCCGCCACCCTGCTCACCGCCGAGTCGCCGGACGCCAACCCGCGCGCGCGGCGGCTGCTGTCCCTGTCCCTCGCGCACACGTACGCGTGCTGGGACCGGCTGCACGGCGAGGATCCGTACGACCGGGCCCGGCAGCTCCTGGCGGCCCGGTTCGCACGTGGTGCCTGGCACCGGTACGGCGGTCCGCTGCGGCACCGGCGGCCCGCCGCGGGCCCGCTGGCCGCGCTCACCCCGCGCGAACGCCTGATCCTGGTCCTGCGGCTCTACGAGGGCGTCGCCGAGGAGCAGGCGGCCGCGCTGCTCGGCCTGCCCGTGGAGCGGGTGCGCACGATCTGCGACCGGGCGACGGCCACCCTGCTGCGTCCGCCCGCCGCGCAGGCCCGTCCGGTGGCGCCGAGGGCCGGGGCGGCGACGCCGTGACGCGCGGGGCGGCCGGAGCCACGCGCGCGTGGCGCGCCGGGAGGCGGCGGTGAACCGCGCGGGGCGCGAGGCGGCCGTCCGCCGGATCGTGGAGCAGTCGCCGCCGCGCGTACCGCCGGAGGTGTACGCGGACGCCGTGCGCCGGGGCGGGCGCCTGCTGCGGCGCAGGGCCGCCGCCCGTCGTGCGGTGTGGCTGCTGCTGTGCGCCGCGGTCGTGGCGTTCACGGTGTGGGCGCTGACGGTCGAGCCGTGGGTGGAGCCGCCGTCGGAGACGACCCCACCCGTGACCGGCTGGGAGGGCTGGTGAGCGCCCGGAGCTAGCCGAGGGCCTGCTGGAGGTCGGCCAGCAGGTCGTCGACGTTCTCGATGCCGACCGACAGCCGTACGAGGTCGGCGGGCACCTCCAGGGCCGAGCCGGCCGCGGAGGCGTGCGTCATGCGGCCGGGGTGCTCGATCAGCGACTCGACGCCGCCCAGGGACTCGCCGAGCGTGAAGACCTTCGCCCGGTCGCAGACCGCGACGGCCGCCTCCTCGCCGCCCTCGACGCGGAACGACACCATGCCGCCGAACGCCTTCATCTGCTTGGCGGCGACCTCGTGCCCCGGGTGTTCGGGCAGGCCCGGGTACAGGACGCTCGTCACGCGCGCGTGCCGGGAGAGCATGTCGGCGATCTTGACGGCGTTCTCGCTGTGCCGGTCCATGCGCACGGCGAGGGTCTTGGTGCCGCGCAGCACCAGCCAGGAGTCGAAGGGCCCGGCGACCGCGCCCATCGCGTTCTGGTGGAACGCCAGTTCCTCGCCGAGTTCCTGGTCGTCGACGACCAGCGCGCCGCCGACGACGTCCGAGTGGCCGCCCATGTACTTGGTCAGCGAGTGGACGACGACGTCCGCGCCGAGCGCCAGCGGCTGCTGGAGGTACGGCGTGGCGAAGGTGTTGTCGACGACGAGCCGGGCGCCGGCGTCGCGGGCGACCTGGGCGACGGCGGCGATGTCGGTGATGCCGAGCAGCGGGTTGGAGGGGGTCTCCACCCAGACGGCCTTGGTCTTCGGGGTGATCGCGGCCCGCACCGCGGCGGCGTCGCCGGTGTCGGCCACCGACCACTCGACGCCCCACCGGGTGGCGACCTTGGCGAAGAGCCGGAACGTGCCGCCGTACGCGTCGTTGGGGATGACCACGTGGTCGCCGGGGCGCAGCAGCGTACGCAACAGGCAGTCCTCGGCCGCCAGTCCGGACGCGAACGCGAGCCCGCGGCGGCCGCCCTCCAGCGCCGCGAGGTTCTCCTCCAGGGCGGTGCGGGTGGGGTTGGCGCTGCGGCTGTACTCGTAGCCGCCGCGCAGCCCGCCGACGCCGTCCTGCTTGTAGGTCGACACCTGATAGATCGGCGGGACGACCGCGCCGGTCAGGGGATCGGCGGTGTTGCCCGCGTGAATCGCGAGCGTCTCGAAGTGCTGACTGATGTGCCTGTCGCTCATGGGCACCGAGGGTAGCGGCGCGACGGGCTCCGCGTGTTTTCCACAGGGCGGGGGACAGGTTGGCCAATTGTCGGCGGCGTCTGGTTCGCTTGAGACATGGAGATTCTCTGGGTCCTGATGGCACTGGCCATGTTGTGCGTGGTGCTGCTCCCCGTTCTGCGGCGCCGACGGGGCGCGGTCGGCCTGGTCCCGCCCGGCCACCCGGACGCGGCGGACCCCGCGAACTACGGCTTCGCCCTGGAGGAGGAGCTGGACATCCGCATGCCAGGACCCGACCAGGACCTGCTGGACGTCCTGGACCTGGTGCAGCGGACGCAGGATTACCGGGGGGCGCAGCAGCTCCTCGCGGGCACGGAGACGCAGAGCGAGCGGCGCTGGCAGCGGGTGCAGGCCTTCGCCGGTGCCGCGTCCCTGGAGCTGCGGCAGCGGCCCGGCGGTGTCGGGGAGACGCCGGGCGGCCAGTGGCTGCGGGTGTGGCGGGCCGAGGCGCCCAAGGACGCGGGCGGGGCGGCGGTGCACGCGGAGTTCCTGGTGCAGCAGGCCTGGCGGACGGCGACGCCCGGCACGGACGACTTCCGGATCATCATGGAGGAGGCGAAGGCGGCCTGCTCGCAGGCGGCGCTGCTGGCCCCGGGCGACCCCATCCCGTACATCGTCGAGCTGTCGGTGGCGCGCGGCCTCGGCTACCCGCGCGAGGAGTTCGAGCAGCTCTGGCTGAAGATCCTCGACCGCGCGCCGAACCACATGGGGGCGCACCTGGCCGCCCTGCACTACTGGTGCGAGAAGTGGCACGGCTCGCGCGACCTGGCGTACTCCTTCGCGGAGGCGGCCGCGGCCCGCGCCCCGCGCGGTTCCCTCCTCGCGGCGATGCCGCTCTTCGCCGTCTTCGAGCACCTGCCCGAGGTCAATCTGGTCAGCGGCTTCCACCAGAGCGAGGTCGTCACCAAGGCCGTCCACGGCGCCCTGCACGCGGTGCACTCGGCCCGCCCGGACGACCCGATGCAGGCGCACGTCCGTCACCTGCTGGTCTTCTTCCTGGTCCGCGGCGAGCGCTGGGCCGAGGCCATGAACCAGCTGATAGTGATCGACGGCCACGTCGGCGCACTGCCCTGGACCCTGTCCGCCGACCCGGCGGCGGAGTTCGCGGTGTACCGGGCGCTCGCGGTGGCGGGCTACGAGGCGAACGGCGGCAGCCCGGCGACCCTGCCCCAGTGACGCCGGTGACGCACGCGTCCGGCCCCTGACGTGGTCAGGGGCCGGACGCACACTCTGCCGCGCCCCGGGTCAGCCGTCCGCCCGGACGGGCAGCTTCCAGCCCGGCCGCGGGAAGTGGCAGGTGTACCCCTCCGGGTACCGCTGGAGGTAGTCCTGGTGCTCCGGCTCGGCCTCCCAGAAGGGCCCGACCGGCTCCACCTCGGTGACGACCTTGCCGGGCCACAGACCGGAGGCGTCCACGTCCGCGATGGTGTCCTCGGCGATCCGCTTCTGCTCGTCGTCGACGTAGTAGATCGCCGAGCGGTAGCTGAGCCCGATGTCGTTGCCCTGGCGGTTCTTGGTGCTCGGGTCGTGGATCTGGAAGAAGAACTCCAGCAGCGCGCGGTAGTCGGTCTGCTCCGGGTCGTAGAGGATCTCGATGGCCTCGGCGTGGGTGCCGTGGTTGCGGTACGTCGCGTTCTCCACGTCTCCCCCGGTGTAGCCGACCCGGGTCGCGGTGACGCCGGGCAGCCGCCGGATCAGCTCCTCCATCCCCCAGAAGCATCCGCCCGCGAGCACGGCCCTCTGTGTCTGCGCAGCCATGGTGGCCCTCCAATACCAGTTCAAGTCGATCACACGGGCCACCCGGCACACGGGCCGGCCAACCTTGCCCTTACGGTGCAACGCCTGAGGGCACCCGGCGATTCCGCAACCTGCGGGAGCGAGATCATGAACCCGGAAGCAGATCAAGGAGGCGAGTCCAGTGGAGCAGTCAGCCAGTGCACCGGGGCTCTCCGCCTACCAGCTGGCGCTGCGGGACCGCCTGCTCGCCGCCCCTGTCGTTCCCGCGCCCGCGCCGTGGCGGCCCGTCTTCGAGTACCCGTACGGAGTCCCCGTCGGCGGGCTGCTCGGCATCGGCTTCGCGTCGCATCCCGAGAGTGGCCATGACCTGGTCATGGTCGTCTCACGGGACGGGCACGGTCTCTTCTACGCTGTCACCGGCGAGAAGATCGCCAGGGACCGCGACCCCGAGCATGACACCCCCGACGAGGCAGCCGAGCTGACCTGCCCAGGGCTGGGACCGATAGCCGACAGCCGCGTACACATCGCAGGACTCTTCGGCGGTGGGCTCCACACGACGACCGAAGACGGCTGGACCCTGGAGGCCGTCGCCCCGGCATGGCCCAACGACCGCGTACTGCTCTCCGCCGACGGCGGACTTCCCCACTCCGGCCCGCACGGAGAGCGGTGGTGGCACATTTTCCACTCCGACTACTCCGAACTGCGAGCCTTCGGCTTCTCCCCCTCGGGGGAGACAATCGCCGTCGCGACGAGCAGTGACCTGTCCCTTTGGACCCGCCGCCCTGCGCTGAGCAACGACAGCGTCGCTCAGCACTGACCAACCGGCCCGCGCCAACACTCGCGCTGCCGGGCCAACCCGGCCGGCCGCGTCAACGAGGGATGCCCGCGGCGTCCAGATATTGGTGCATGACTTGCGCCGGAAGGCTCGGGTTGCCGAGGGCATGGGCAGTGAGTTCCGGATCCGCGCAGGTTTGGAGGATGAGGTCGACCGGCAGCGCCGGGTGCCCGGCTGCCATCGCCCGTACAAGGCCATCGGGGTCGGCAAGCAGGCGGACCAGAACGTCGACGGTTGCTGCGGAGTCGAGTCCCGCCAGCCGTCGCTTCTCCGGATCCGGGTCGTCGGCGAAGCGTTGTGCGTTGCCCTTGCCCGGGAAATTCGGGTGGCCCCGCAGTCCCCCCTTGGTGATGACCTGGCACTCGAGATATGTCCGCAGCACAACCTCGCCGTCGACGGACGGTTGGTTCTCACACAGCAGGAGGCGCACGGCGTGGTCGTCGTCATTCGAGAGCAGGGCGATGGCGTCGGCGGGCAGGTTCCGGCTGTAGGCGGCGCTGCGCCGCAGCAGGGTGTTGGCCGAGGTGGCGCACTCGCGCAAGACGTCGGGATCGGTGCAGAGTCGAACCCACGCGACGGGGGCGAGCCGGTCGGACGGTCCGATGGTGACGTCAATAGCGGAACGTTCACGCTCGGTCAGTTCGGGCCGTACCGAGACCTCCAGTCGTACGCTGTGCGCGTCGTCCTCCGACAACGTCCTGACGATGTCAATGGGGACGTTGAGGTTGGCCGCCAGCTCCTGCCGGTCTCTCTCCTCGGTGCTCGCCGCGAGACGTCGGGCGGTTGCCAGGCTCATGGCGCCGTGCCTGATCACGTCATACCGGGCAAGGCCGCCGACTTCCGCTTCGAGAAGAAGGTCCGTGTACCTGGAGTCGTCCAGACAGGCCTTCATCATGGCTGCTCGACGTACGTCGCCGTCATCGTCACAGAGCAATCGGTTTCGGGTGTCCTCGGACAGCAATCCCCACTGTTGGCAGGCTGCCCGGCGAAGGCCCGCGTCGGGGTTGTCGGCAAGACCGGCGACCAGGCTTGGAGCCGTGTGGTGGCTATCGGCCGCGCTCTGGCGGATCGACGGCTTCGGGTCGGCAAGCAGGCGTTGCTGAGTCGCGAGAGGCAGTGGTGGCACGGGGATGCGGAACGGTGCGGGTCCGATGGCCAGAGCATGGCGGACACTCGGATCGGGATCGTCCACGAGTCGGGCACGCTGCTCCGCCGGCACGGAGAAGTTCTCAGCGAACGTGCCCCGCAGCCTGCGGTCGGGGTGCACAACGATGGCATCGACCACCTCGTCCGGCAGAGCACGCCAAGCGAACGTCTCCCAGGCCCCTTTGGCTTCCTCACACAGCAGCCTTATCAATACATCGGCCGGTGCCGCGGCATTGCGCGCGATCGCAGTAGTGGTCTCGTCGCGACCGCAATGTCCGCACATGCTGCCTCTCATTGATTCCCAGCCGTCTCTGCCGGCCGGCGGATTATGCGCATGGGCCTTGTACTGGGTCAACGTCGTCATGCGCCGGCTTCTGGCGGAGGATCCGCTGTCGCTGGCCGCACGCGTCGTACTGCCCTCCGTCGGCACGCTGACGGAGGGCAGTACGGCCCGGGCCACGTTCTCTCTTCCCTGCCGGGAGGCCGGGCAGGCCGCCAAGGGAGAGGGCACCTACGGGCCGCTTCCCGCGAGGATGGTTCGACACGATCTTCGCCGAGGCCGTCGAGCGGAACGAGGAGGGGATCGTGGTGTGCGGGGCGCGCACGAACGGCACGATCACGGGCCTGACGCTCTATGCCGCGAGCGTCGGTGCCCTACCCCAGGGCCGTCTCTCCTCCCCGGCCGCGGGGCTGCTCGATCTCGCGCTGCTCCACCGTGACCTGCTGCTGACCGAACCGGGCGGCGCAGGAGGGACGGCGCGATAACCGCTGAGCGCGCGTTCGAGCAACGCGGCTCGGTCAAGCGAGCCGGAGCGGCACGCAGGCTGAGCCCCCGCCTCATCCCCGCCCCCGCAACCCCCCCACCAACAGCCCCACCATCCGTCGCGCGTCGTACCCCGGGTCTTTCTCCGCGCCGATGCAGAGGTTGCCGACGCCGCGCATGAGGGCGATGGCGGGGACGTCGGTGTGGATCTCGCCGGCGGTGGTCGCGGCGGTGAGGAGGTCGGTGCAGACCGGGACCAGGCGGTCGAGGAAGTAGGCGTGCAGGGTCTCGAAGCCGGTGTTGTCGGGCTGGAGGACGCCCGCCAGGCCGTGCTTGGTGACCAGGAAGTCGACGAAGAGGTCGATCCAGCGCGCGAGCGCCTCGTACGGGGTCGGGGCGCTCGCCAGCAGTTCGGGGCCCGCCTCGGCGCAGGCCTCCACCTGGTGGCGGTAGACGCCGATGATCAGGTCGGCGCGGGTCGGGAAGTGGCGGTAGATCGTGGCCGTTCCGACGCCGGCCTCGGCCGCGATGTCGCGGACGGGGGCCTCCACGCCCGCCCGGACGAACACCGCGGCGGCCGCGTCGAGCAGCGTCCGCTCGTTGCGCCGCGCGTCCGCACGCTTGGGGCGGGCCGCGTTCCCCGCGGCGCCCGAGCCGTCCCTCGTGGCCTCCTGGCCGTCCTTCACCGTGCCGTTCCCTCCACCGACGCCGAGCGGCGTTGCTAAACGGGACACCGTTCCGTATCTTAAACGGGACAGGGTTCCACTTGGCTCTCCATGATGCCAGAGCGGCGGACCCGCCACCAAGCCATGCCCCGATCCCCCCGTCCGGAGGAATTCGTCATGCAGTACCGCACCCTGGGCCGCACCGGCGTACAGGTCAGTTCCCTCGCGCTCGGCGCCATGAACTTCGGCAGCCTCGGACGCACCACCCAGGAGGAGGCCACCGCCATCGTCGACGCCGCCCTGGAGGGCGGGATCAACGTCATCGACACCGCCGACCGGTACAGCGGCGGCGAGTCGGAGGAGATGGTCGGCAAGGCCATCGCCGGCCGCCGCGACGACATCGTGCTGGCCACGAAGGCGTCCATGCCGATGAGCGACGACCCCAACCACAAGGGCGCCTCGCGCCGCTGGCTGGTCACCGAGCTGGACAACAGCCTGCGCCGGCTCGGCGTAGACCACGTCGACCTCTACCAGATCCACCGCTGGGACCCGGCCACCGGCGACGAGGAGACGCTGTCCGCCCTCACCGACCTCCAGCGCGCCGGGAAGATCCGCTACTTCGGCTCCTCGACCTTCCCCGCGTACCGCATCGTGGAGGCCCAGTGGGCCGCCCGCGAACACCACCTGGGCCGCTACACCACCGAACAGCCCAGCTACTCCCTCCTCCAGCGCGGGGCCGAGAGCCACGTGCTGCCCGTGACCGAGCGGTACGGGCTCGGCGTACTGGTGTGGAGCCCGCTGGCCTCGGGGTGGCTGTCCGGCGCGGTCCGCGCGGGACGCGAGATCGCCACCCACCGCTCGGCGATCCTGCCGGAGCGGTTCGACACCGCGCTGCCCGCGGGCCGGGCCAGGCTCGACGCCGTCGAGAAGCTGGCCGCGATCGCCGACGAGGCGGGCCTCACCCTGATCCAGCTCGCGCTCGGCTTCGTGACCGCCCACCCGGCCGTCTCCGCCGCGCTCGTCGGCCCCCGCACCCTGGACCACCTGCACGCCCAGCTCGCCGCCGCCGACACCGTGCTCTCCGGCGACGTCCTCGACGCGGTCGACGCGGTGGTCGCCCCCGGCACCGACCTGGCGCCGCACGAGAAGTCGGACGCCACGCCCGCGCTCCTCGACCCGTCCCTGCGGCGCCGCTGACCGGCGCCACCGACCGGCGCCGCGGCGGGGTACGCCGGACGGTCAGCGACCCGCGCCCCGCGCGACGGACTCCGCGAGGAACTCCGCCCAGGTCGTCTTGGCGACCAGCGCCCCCGACACCGTGAGGTTGGCGCCGGAGCGGTAGGCGCGGCCCGCCCTGCCGGGCATGCGCACCGGCAGCTTCGGGCGCCGCCGGCGGCCGTGGACGTCGCGGTGGGCCTCCACCAGCGCGGCCAGGCCGTGGACCTCGGGTCCGGTGATGTCCGGCACCCGGCCGGACGGCGCGGCGAGCGCCAGGTCCGCCAGGCGGGCGGCGACCTCGCGGGCGGCGACCGGCTGCAGGCGCAGCCCGCCCGGCACGGGGAGAACCGGCAGCCGGGCCATCTTCTCGACCATCGTGAGGGTCAGCTCGTGGAACTGGGCCGCCCGCAGCACCGTCCAGCCGATGCCCGATTCGGTGATCGCCCGCTCCGATTCCAGCTTGGTCCGCAGCCAGGCCAGCGGCACGGTGTCCGCGCCCACGACCGAGACGTACACGAGGTGCCGTACGCCGGCCCGCGCGGCGGCGCGCACCAGGGTGCGGGTCGCCTCGTCGTCCCGCTTCGGGCCGCCCGCCAGGTGCAGGACGGTGTGCACGCCGGCCACCGCGTCGGCCACGCCCGCACCGGTGAGGAGGTCCCCGGTGACGTACTCGGTGCCGTCGTCCGCGGCGGCGCGGGGCCACCGGCTGAGGATCCGCACCCGGTGGCCGGCCGCCGTCAGCAGGGGGACGACGTGCCCGCCGAGGGTGCCGGTGCCGCCGGTGACGAGGATGGGGGTGGAGGGGTTCGAGGGGGTGGAGGGGTTCGTCATTTCTGCTCCCGGGTCCGCCTTGGGTTCTGCCTTGGGTGTCGTGGCGGTATGACCCGGGGCGGGACGGGGATGTGACAGGGCCGGGGAAGAAAACTTCCCCGGCCCTGTCACGTCTGTCGTGGGACGGCTCAGATCGTCGCCGTGTCGATCACGAACCGGTAGCGCACGTCGCTCGCCTGCACCCGCTCGTACGCCTCGTTGACCTCGGACGCGGCGATCAGCTCGATCTCCGCGCCGATGCCGTGCTCCGCGCAGAAGTCGAGCATCTCCTGGGTCTCGGCGATGCCGCCGATCATGGACCCGGAGAGGGACTTGCCGCCGCCGAGCAGCGCGAACAGGTTGAGGGAGACCGGCTCCTCGGGCGCGCCGACGTTGGCCAGCGTGCCCTCGGTCTTCAGCAGCCCCAGGTAGGCGCCGAGGTCGAGCGGGGCGGAGACCGTGGAGACGATCAGGTCGAAGCTGCCCGCCAGCTCCTCGAAGGTGGCCGGGTCGCTGGTGGCGTAGTAGTGGTCGGCGCCCAGCTTCAGGCCGTCGTCCTTCTTGCGCAGCGACTGGGACAGCACGGTCACCTCGGCGCCCAGGGCGTGCGCGAGCTTGACGGCCATGTGGCCGAGGCCGCCCAGACCGACGACGGCGACCTTCTTGCCGGGGCCCGCGTTCCAGCGCCTGAGCGGCGAGTACGTGGTGATGCCGGCGCACAGCAGGGGCGCGGCCTCGTCCAGGGAGATGCCCTCGGGGATGCCGAGGACGAAGTTCTCGTCGACGACGACCTTCTCCGAGTAGCCCCCGTAGGTCGGCTCGCCGTCCTTGCCGATGCCGTTGTACGTCATCACGTTGCCGCCCGTGCAGTACTGCTCGCGGCCGGCCTTGCAGTTCTCGCACTCGCGGCAGGAGTCGACCATGCAGCCGACGCCCACCCGGTCGCCGACGGCGAACTTGGTGACGCCGGGGCCGACCTCGGAGACGACGCCCGCGATCTCGTGGCCGGGGACCATCGGGAAGATGGCCTCGCCCCAGCCCTCCTGGACCTGGTGGATGTCGGAGTGACAGATGCCGGCGAACTTGATGTCGATCAGGACGTCGTGTTCCCGCACCTCGCGCCGCTCGATGGTGGTGCGCTCCAGCGGAGCCTTGGCGGCGGGTGCTGCGTACGCGGCGACAGTGGTCATGCCGGGTTCTCCGGGATTCTCTCGTCTTCGTGGGGTGATGCCTCCACCCTGCCTGCGGCGCGCGGAGTCACCCAGACCACGGCTTTGCGTACGTCCCGCGTGCGTACCACCGACGGGGACAGGCTCCTGGACGTACGACCGGGAATACGTCGGGCAATACTGGACACCATGGATGGACAGCTTGACCGGCGGGCCGAACTGAGCGAGTTCCTGCGCACCCGGCGGGCCCGGCTGAAGCCGGAGGACGTGGGGCTGGAGTCGTTCGGACGCCACCGCCGGGTGCCCGGCCTGCGGCGGGAGGAGCTGGCGCAGCTGGCCGGGGTGTCGGTGGCGTACTACACCCGGCTCGAACAGGGCAACGGGCAGAACGTGTCGGCGGAGGTCCTGGACGCGATCGCCCGGGCGCTCCGGCTGACCGACGCGGAGCAGGCCCACCTGACGCACCTGGCGAAGCCGAAGCAGCAGCGCAGGCGGACGTCGGCGGGGAGGAGCCAGCAGCCTCCCGTGCGGGTGGCGCTGCTCCAGCTGCTGGAGTCGATCGAGGCGGTGCCGGCGTACGTCTCGGGCCGCCGCTCCGAGATCCTCGCCTGGAACCGGATGGCGGCCGCCCTCTTCGGCGACTGGGGCCGGCTCCCGGCGCACGAGCGGAACTGGGCGCGGCTGGTCTTCCTGAACCCGGAGTACCGCGAGCTGTTCGTGGACTGGGACCAGAAGGCGTACGACATGGTCAGCTTCCTGCGCATGGACGCGGGCCGGCACCCGGACGACCCGCGGCTGTCCGCGCTGGTCGGCGAGCTGTCCGTGAAGAGCGAGGAGTTCCGGCGGCTGTGGGCCACGCACGACGTCAAGGAGAAGAGCTACGGCGTCAAGCGGATGCGGCACCCCCTGGTCGGCGACCTCACCCTGTCCTTCGAGACCTTCCGGCTGGTCGACGAGGACGAGCAGGCCTTCGTCACGTACCACGCCGAGCCGGGCTCGCCGTCGGCGGAGGCGCTGCGGCTGCTGGCGAGCTGGGGGACGGACGCGGCGGCGTCGCTGCGGACGTGACCGCCGCCCGCGGCCTGCCGCGCCCGTCGGCGCCCCGCCGGGCCCCCGTCAGGCCGAGGCGTTCTCCCGCACGGTGATCCGGCCCTTCCGGATCGTCGCCACCCGTGGGGCCTTCCGTGCGATCGCCGAGTCGTGGGTGACCATCACGAAGGTCAGGCCCAGCTCCTTCCACATGCGGTCGAGTACGTCCATGATCTCGTCGCGGGTCGACTCGTCGAGGTTGCCGGTGGGCTCGTCGGCGAGCAGCACCTTGGGGCGCTTGACCAGTGCGCGGGCGGTGGCGACGCGCTGCTGCTGGCCGCCGGACATCTCGCCGGGGAGGTGGGCGAGGCGTTCGCCGAGGCCGACGGAGGCCAGGGCCTCGGCCGCCTGCTCGCGCCGGGCGCCCGCCCGGACGCCGAGCGGGACCAGCGCGGTCTCGACGTTCTCCTGCGCGGTGAGGGTCGGGATCAGGTTGAAGGACTGGAAGACGAAGCCGATGCTCTCGCTGCGCACCCGGGTCAGCCGGGCCTCGGGCAGCGTGGCCAGGTCGGTGCCGTCCAGGACGACCGAGCCGGAGCCGGGCCGGTCCAGGGCGCCCAGCATCTGGAGCAGGGTGGACTTGCCGCCGCCGGTGGGCCCCTGGATGACCAGGCGGTCGCCGTCGGCGATGGTCAGGTCGACGCCGTCGAGGGCGGTCACGGCGTCCTTGCCGCGGGTGTAGCGCTTGGTGACGCCGGTGAGTTCGTACACGGTGGGACTCCTGGAGTACGGGGAAGGTGGAGCTACGCGACGCGGCGCAGTGCGTCGGCCGGGCGCAGCCGTGCGGCGCGCCAGCCGCCGAAGCCGCCCGCGACCAGCCCGCCGGCCACGGCGAGGGCGACCGCGAGGGCGATGGTGGTGACGCTGACGGGCGCGGTGAGCGCGATGTCGAGGGTCTTCGCGGCGGTCTGCCGGCCGGGACCGCCCATGCCGCCCCCGCCGAAGCCGCCGGGACCGCCCGCGCCCCCGCCCCCGCCCGTGCCGCCGCCGAGCTGGGCCTGGAGCGTGGGCCCGGCGGCCGTCACGGCGTACGCGCCCGCCAGACCGAGGGCGATGCCGAGGACGCCGCCGACCAGGCCGTTGACGACGGCCTCGCCGACCACCTGCCGGGTGACCCGGCCCGAGCGCCAGCCCAGCGCCTTGAGCGTGCCGAACTCGCGGACCCGGCGGGAGACCGCCGAGGAGGTGAGCAGCCCGGCGACCAGGAAGGCGGCGGCCAGCACCACGATCGACAGCCACTTGCCGACGCCGGCGGCGAGGGAGGAGGCCGTGGACAGGGAGCCGGAGACGGTGTCGGCGAGGTCGGCGGAGGTGGTGACCGTGGTGTCCGGGATGCTCTTCCGGATGGCGGACTTGACGCCGTCGATCTTCTGCGAGTCCGTCGCCCGGACGTAGACCGTGGTCACCTTGTCCTTCGCGTCGCCGAGGGTCTGCGCCCGCTTCAGCGGCACGTAGAGGTTGGCGGCGGCGTCGCCGCTGTCGGCGGTGGCGATGCCGACGACCTCGAACTCCGTGCCCTTCACGGTGACCTTGCTGCCGGCCTTGAGCTTCTTCTCCTTGGCGTAGGCGGAGTCGGCGACGGCGACCGCGGCGTCGGTCTCCGACTTCTCGAAGGTGCGGCCGCTGGTGATGGTGGAGGAGGTCAGCGGGCCGAGGGCGGGCTCGGTGACGTCGGTGCCGTAGACGGAGTAGCTGTTGACGTCGAAGTCGGCGCCGCCGCCCTGGACGCGGCCCTGAGGGGACTGCCCGCCGTCCGGACCGCCGCCCTGCCCTTGGCCCTCGCCCTCGCCCTGGCCGCCGGAGCCGCCCTCCTGCTGGAACCGGCCGCGGGAGAACTCGCCGCTGACCTTGACGACTTGGAGGCTCAGTCCGCCCACGGCGTCGGCGACACCGCTCTGGCCGGCGACCTTGCCGACGGTCGAGTCCGCCAGCGTCTGGAAGCCCTGCACCATGACGCGGTCGGTGCTCTGCTCCTCCTCGGAGCCGTCCTCCTGGGCGTCGAAGCGGAAGCGGGGGCGCTCGGCGGTGGCGCCGGAGGAGGGCTCGGCGGCCTTGGTGACCGTCATGTCCGTGCCCAGGCCGTACAGGGACTGCAGGACCCTGTCCTGGGCCCGGCTCATGCCTGCGGAGACGGAGTCGACGACGATGACCAGGGCGATGCCCAGCGCCAGGCCGGAGGCGACGACGAGGGCCGCCTTTCTGCGGCGGCGCAGTTCGCGCCTCAGGTAGGTGAAGAACATGGCCGCAAGGTAGGGACGGCCCGTGATGAAGGGATAAGGCCCGCGTAAGAGGACGATGAGAAGCCGCGCCGAACGCCCGGCGCCCGCCACCCCCCGTGCGGGGAATGGCGGGCGCCGGGTGCGAAGTACTGCCTGCCCGTGGGGAGTTCGGCGTCAGACCGCCGAACCGGCCTTCCACTGGGCCCAGTCCATGTTCCAGCCGTTGAGGCCGTTGTCCGGGGCGATGGTCTTGTCGCCGGTGTTCTGCACGACGACCACGTCACCGATGATCGAGTTGTCGAAGAACCACGAACCGGGCGTGTTCGGGTCGTTGGCGCCCTTGGCGTCCTCCAGGCCCACGCAGCCGTGGCTGGTGTTGGCCTGGCCGAAGATGCCCTTGCCCCAGTAGTTCCCGTGGATGAAGGTGCCGGAGGTGCTCAGCCGCATGGCGTGGGGCACGTCCTTGATGTCGTACTCGCCCTTGCCGTCGTCGTCGGTGAAGCCGACGGTCGAGCCGTCCATCCGGGTCTCCTTGAACTTCTCGGAGATCACCATCTCGCCCTCGTAGGTCTTGTTGTCGGGCGAACCGGCGGAGATCGGGATGGTCTTGACCGTCTTGCCGTCCTGCGTGACCTTCATCTGCTTGGTCTTGGCGTCGACGTAGGAGACCTGGTTGCGGCCGATCTTGAAGGTGACCGTCTTCTGCTGCACGCCGTAGACGCCGTCGGCGCCCTCGACCCCGTCGAGCGCCAGCTTGAGGGTGACGGTGGAGTTCTCCGTCCAGTACTTCTCCGGGCGGCAGTCCATGCGCTGGGTGCTGAACCAGTGGCAGGCGACCTCCTGGCCGCTGCTGGTGTTGACCGTGATGCCCTTCTGGACGGCGGCCTTGTCGGTGATCTCCTTGTCGAAGTTGATCGACACGGGCATGCCGACGCCGACGGTCTTGCCGTCGTCCGGCGTGAAGTTGCCGATGAAGCTGTTCTCCGGGGAGACCGTGGTGAAGGACGCGTTCTCGTGGGCGGCGCGGCCGTCGGAGTCCTGGGCGGTCGCGGTGATCTGGTACTTGGTGGCGCGCTCCAGCTGGCCGCTGGGCTTCCAGCTGGTCTTGTCGGCGGATATCTCGCCGTCGACGGCGGTGCCGTCCGAGGCGGTCATCTTCACCTCCGTGAGCGTGCCCTTGCTCACGGTGACGCCGGTGCCGTTGTTGATGGAGGCGTTGTCCGAGCCGCCCTTCGGCGTGATCTTGATCTGGGCCTCGGAGGTCTTGTTGGCCGCCGCCTCGTCGACCTCGGCCTGCGAGGTCTTGTCCCCACCCCCGGAGGTGTCGGCGTCGCCGCTGGAACATGCAGAGAGCACCAGCACACCGCCGAGCAGTGCGGACGCGGCCGCCAGGCCCTTGCGCCGCTTACCGTCCGTCATCACACGCTTCTCCATCGTTGCCGATTTCCCGAAACCCCGAGATACCCCGTCAATAACTTTCAACGCTACGACCGGTTCGTCCCGTTCCACATCGCTCATGGGTGTGGGTCACGCCACGTTTTACCCCTTGGGGCGGGGGCACGGGGATCGGTCAGTGCGCACCGTGAGACGACGAAACCCCGGGTGGTGGTTGCCACCCGGGGTCACGAATTTCCCCACGTGGCGTCAGCCGACCCTCACCTCGTCGTCCTCCGGGTCGTTCTCGTCGTCATCATCCTCGCGCAGGTCCCACTCGGGCGAGTCGGGGTCGCAGTCGATCTGCTCGCTGCTCCAGGAGGCCTGCTGGAGTTCGACCCCGGGCACCGTCCCGACCAGATCGAAGGGGTCGACGAGGTGGGCCAGGGCCTCGGCGGTGTCCTCCGTCACAGCGCGTTCGGACCGGGCGCGTTCCGCTTCGGGCAGGTCCGCGTCCTCGGCGAGGCGCTGAAGTGCGGCGCCGGTGAGTGCCTCGTCGTCGTCGATCTCGACGACGAGCTCGACGCGAATGCGGACGAACCGGGATGTCTCTGGAGTGGTCATGCCCGGAGCGTAAGGCCGACGGCTCCCGTGACTTTCCTGTGACCCGCGCCTTTCACTAACATCTGCCCACACGGCCAATTCGCCAGCGCCACAAGGGGATCGATATTCCGTGTCATCCGCTCGCCGTCCGTTGCTGACCGCCGCCGCCGCGGGGGGCCTCCTGTGCGCCCTGTGGTTCGTCCCGTCGGCGAACGCGACACCCGACACTCCGGTGTTCGAGTCCGCGGCCGCGACCCCGTCTCCGCAGGTCACCGCACAGGCCAGAGCCGCGTCCGCGGACACGGCGGCCACCACGACCACCGACGGGGGCACGACCCGGCTGGCCGACACCGGCAGCTTCGACAGCACCCCGTACGTCATCGGCGGCGCCCTGTGCCTCGGGCTCGGCGCCGGTTTCGTGGGGTACTCGGTGCGCCGGGAACGCCTCGAGTTCTGAGGGTTCCGGCGTCGCCGGTCATGCGTGAGGGGCCCCGTCCGACGACGGGGCCCCTCACGCGTCGGCGTCAGCGCAGCGGGCCGGTGACCGTCTCCGCCGCCGTGACCAGGTGCCCGGCGCGCACGAAGGCGTCCGCCGCGGCCAGGTCGGGCGACAGGTACCGGTCGGGCCCCGGGCCCTGCACGCCGGCCGCCCGTACGGCGTCGATGACGGCCCGCGAGGCCGGGGCCGGGGTCAGTCCCTCGCGGAGCTGGATCGCGCGCGTGGCCGCGTACAGCTCGACGGCGATCACCCGGGCCAGGTTGTCGACGGCCGTGCGCAGCTTGCGCGCCGCCGACCAGCCCATCGACACGTGGTCCTCCTGCATGGCGGACGACGGGATGGAGTCCGCGGAGGCCGGTACGGCGAGCCGCTTCAGCTCGCCGACCAGGGCCGCCTGCGTGTACTGGGCGATCATCAGCCCGGAGTCCACGCCGGCGTCGTCGGCGAGGAACGGCGGCAGGCCGTGGCTGCGGTTCTTGTCGAGCAGCCGGTCGGTGCGCCGCTCGGCGATGGACCCGAGGTCGGCGGCGGCCACGGCGAGGAAGTCGAGGACGTAGGCGACCGGGGCGCCGTGGAAGTTGCCGTTGGATTCCACCCGTCCGTCGGGCAGCACCACGGGGTTGTCCACGGCGGCCGCCAGCTCGCGCTCGGCGACCAGCGCGGCGTGCGCCATGGTGTCGCGGCCGGCGCCGGCGACCTGGGGGGCGCAGCGCACCGAGTAGGCGTCCTGGACGCGCGGGGCGTCGTCCTGGTGGTGGCCGGTCAGACCCGAGCCCCGGAGCACGGCGAGCATGTTGGCGGCGCTGGCCGCCTGCCCGGGATGGGGGCGGATGGCGTGCAGCTCGGGGGCGAGCACCCTGTCTGTGCCGAGCAGGGCCTCCATGGTCAGCGCCGCGGTGATGTCGGCGGACTTGTAGAGGGTGTCGAGGTCGGCGAGGGCCATGACCAGCATGCCCAGCATGCCGTCGGTGCCGTTGAGCAGGGCGAGGCCCTCCTTCTCGCGCAGCTCGACCGGCGCGATCCCGTGCTCGGCGAGCAGCTCCCCGGCCGGGCGCACGGTGCCGTCGGGCCCCTCGGCGTCCCCCTCGCCCATCAGGGTCAGCGCGCAGTGCGACAGCGGCGCGAGGTCGCCGGAGCAGCCCAGGGAGCCGTACTCGTGCACCACCGGGGTGATCCCGGCGTTCAGTACGTCGGCCATGGTCCGGGCGACCTCGGGGCGGACGCCGGTGTGACCGGAGCAGACGGTCTTGAGCCGCAGGAACATCAGCGCGCGGACCACCTCGCGCTCGACCCGCGGCCCCATCCCGGCGGCGTGCGAGCGGACGATGTTGCGCTGGAGCGCGGCCCGCAGTTCCGGGCTGATGTGCCGGGTCGCCAGGGCACCGAAGCCGGTGCTCACCCCGTAGACGGGTTCCGGCTTGGCGGCCAGCGCGTCCACGACCTCACGGGCCGCGGCCAGGGCGGCCAGCGCCTCCTCGGAGAGCTCGACCCGGGCACCGGCGCGCGCCACGGCGAGAACGTCGGACGCGGTCACCCCGGTCGTCCCCACCACCACAGTGTGCATATCCATATTCAGGAGCGTACGCAGTGAATTCCTTGATGTCACGAGGGGATGCGTCACCATCGGGCACCGCGTTCACCCCTTACCGGCCGAGGTCTACGGCGAGTGCCGCCCCCGGAACCGCCGACGCTCCCCGTCCTCCTCGCGGGTCGGCTCGTCGGCGAGCCGGACGACGGGGTCGTCGGGTCCCTCCCGGCCCGCGACGACCGGCCCGGCCGACCGCTCGGCCTTCGCGCGGTACTGGGCGGCGTCGGCCAGCCGGAACAGCCGGCGGGCGGAGCGCACCGGACCGACCTCGTCCTGGGTGGACGCGACGCCGCAGGCCACCCCGTCGCCCAGCTCCAGCTCGGCGGCCCGCCGGCACAGCTCCTCGGCGGCCTTGACCACCTCGTCGGCGGAGGGCCCGACCGCGAGCAGGCAGAACTCGTCCCCGCCGAGCCGCGCGGCCAGCGCCCCCGGCAGCATCGCCCCGCACAGCGACAGCACCGACCCGAACCGCTCCAGGAGCCGGTCCCCGACGGCGTGCCCGTGGGTGTCGTTGACCCTCTTGAGGCCGTTCAGGTCGCAGACGACGAGGCTGACGACCACGCCCTCCCCGCGGTGCCGCTCGACGGCCTCGTCCAGCGCCGCGTCCACGGCCCGGCGGTTGGCGAGCCCGGTGAGCGCGTCGGTGTACGCGAGCCGCCGGACCTCCTCCAGGCGCTCGGCCTGCGCGATCCCGGCGGCCACGACGGAGGCCAGCACGGTGGCGAAGTCGGCGTCGGGCCGCGCGAAGACCCGGTCGCCCACCGGGCGGGCCACGTACAGCTCGCCCCAGGCGCGGCCGTGCAGCACGATCGGCGCGACGACGCAGCAGCCGCGCCCCCGGCGGCGCAGGGCGGCGACCCGCTGGTGGACGTATCCCGGCCGCCCGGCGGCGGGCCCCTCAGCCGTCTCCACCCAGGCGTCGGGCTCACCGCCGCCGGCCCAGCGCTCGTGCAGGAACTCGGTGATCTCCGCGAACTGGTGCACCGGGTAGGACTCGTCCTCCGGGAACTCCTCCTCGTCCTCGGCGCGCCTGCCCACGTTCACGAGGACCCGGAGCCGGCCCAGCTCGCGCTCCCACACCGACAGCGCGGCGAAGCTGCCGCCCAGTGCCAGACAGGCGCCGGCCGCCGCCGCCCGCCACGCCTCGCGGGAGCTGTGCGCGGCGGCCATGCCCTGCGCCAGTGCCACCACCGCCGCGAGCCGTCTGTCCTCACCCATCACTCCAGGCTAGGGAGATCCAGCCGGAAACGTGACTCAAGCAGGGCGAACGGGGCGTAAACGGCGGAGAGGGGCAGGAGAGGGACTACTCTCCCGGCCAGCGCGGCGCCCGCTTCTCGTTGAACGCCGCCACGCCCTCCGCCCGGTCGCCCGAGAAGGCCACCGACCGCCACGCCGCGTCCTCGACCTCCAGGCCCGCCCGCAGGTCCAGGCCGTGCCCGAGCCGCAGCGCGCGCTTGGCCGCCCGCAGCCCCACCGGCGAGTTCGCGGCCATCCGCGAGGCCAGCTCCAGCGCCCGCGCCCGGTCCTCGCCCTCGTCCACCAGCTCGTCCACCAGCCCCAGCTCGCGCGCCTCGGCGGCCTCCACCCGGCGCGCGGTGAACACCAGCTCGGCGGCGCGCGCCGCTCCCACCCGGCGCGGCAGCAGCTGCGTACCGCCACCGCCGGGGATCACCCCGACGGACACCTCGGGCAGCCCCACCACCGCCGTCGGGTCGGCCACGATCACGTCGCAGGACAGCGCCAGCTCGAAACCGCCGCCCAGCGCGAAGCCGTGCACGGCGGCGATCGTCGGCACCGGCAGCTCCAGCACCGCGGTGTAGGCCCCGCGCGTCACCGGCCGCTGGCGCAGCAGGTCGGCGTCGGAGAAGGAGTTGCGCTCCTTCAGGTCGGCGCCCACGCAGAAGGCACGCTCATGGGTCGAGGTCAGCACCACCACCCGCACGGCCGGGTCCCCGGCGAGCGCCGCGCACGCCTCGGTGACGGAGCGGGCCATCGCGGTCGAGACGGCGTTCATGGCCTTGGGCCGGTCCAGCGCGAGTTCCGCGACATGCCCGTCCCCGTGCCGCCGCACCAGGACGAAATCTCCGAACCGCTCCTCGCTCATGGCACCCTCCGGTTAACGCGTGTTAACAATCGACCGTCCGATCATCGCAGGCGCGCCCGCGCGGCGGAAGGCCGGACCGGTTCCGTGCCGCCGTGCGCCGCCCACCCGTTCGAGTGACATCACGCCGACCGCCGTACCCGGGCACACGGCAGCCCGTAGCGTCGCTCCGCCACGGCGCGGCGGGGGCCGGCGGGCACCGGGGAGGGATCATGACGACGACCGGCACACCGACCGGACGGGCGCACCCGTGGGGACGCCGCGGCCGCCACCGCCGGCCGCGCCCCCGCAAGGTGCTGCTGGCCGCGGGCGGCCTCGCGGTCGCGGCCGGCGCCCTGAGCCTCGTACGCCTGCTGCCCGGGCCCGGCGGCGACGCGGGCGGGTACGGCGCGCAGGCCGCGCCGCGGGTGGACGGGGGCGGCGCGTCCGCGGCCGACCGGACGGGGACCCCGGGCACCGCCTCCCGCTCCGCCGGCCCGACGGGCGTGAGCCCTTCGGCGACCTCCGCGATGGGCGGCCTGGGCGGTTCCCCCTCGGGAGGCCTGATACCGGCGCCGTCCACGTCCCGGTCCCCGTCCCCGGCGGCGTCCCACGGCACGACGACGACGTCCTCCGACGCCCCGGACGTTCCCGTTCCCCCGGCCCGGCCGCAGGCTCCGCGCCCCCCGGCGACCGACCCCGCCGGCACCCCGCGTCCCCCGCACTCCGACGCCCCCGCGCCGCGCCCCACCCCGACCCCGCCACCGCACCGCGACGAACCCACGGCACCCGCGCCCGAACCCCGCGATCCGGGCCTGTGCGTGCCGGTCATCGGCCTCTGCGTGGACCTGCTGGGCGAGGGGTGGCGGCGACTAGGGCCTGTCTGACAATTCCCGTCGTCGCCCGGAGGGCGGCCTCGCGGCGTCAGGTGCGTGCTCTCGCCGTGCCGGGCGCAGAGCCTCGTACTGGATGTACTTGGCTCTGCGCCCGGTGCGGCGAGAGTGCGTGCATGGCGTCGCGAGGCTGGGGGCACCTCCCGGCCGGAGGCTGGGGGAGGGAATTGTCAGACAGGCCCTAGGGGCTGCCCGGCGCTATCTAGGACCGGTCGTTCTCGTCGCCCCGGCGGGTGAGCAGCCAGGGCTCGACCACGCCGAGACCGCGCACCGGACGCTGCCACATCGGCTGGAGCGCGAAGCGGTACGACGGCGGCTCCTCGCCCGCCTTCTCCGCGGCGGCGGCCTCCTCGGCGGCGACCGCCTCCGAGGCCGGCGCGTCCTGCGTGCGGATCAGCTCCTCCGCCAGCGCCGAGTCGACCAGGACCGCGTCCCGGGGCGCTATCGAGGTCAGCCGGGAGGCCAGGTTGACGGTCGAGCCGAAGACGTCGCCCATCCGGGTGGTGACCGTGCCGAAGGCGATGCCGACGCGCAGCTCGGGCATGGTCTCGTCGTTCGCCATCGTCTCGACGAGGAGCAGCGCGATCTCGGCGGCCGTGCCGGCGTCGTCGGCGGCGTAGAGCACCTCGTCGCCGAGGGTCTTGATCAGCCGCCCGCCGCGCGCGGCGACCAGGTCGGCGGCGGTGGTCTCGAAGGCCTCGACCAGCTCGCCGAGTTCCTCCTCCTCCATCCGGCGGGTCAGCCGGGTGAAGCCGACCAGGTCGGCGAAGCCGACGGCGAGCCGCCGGTCCACCATCTCCTCGTCGTCGGCGGCCTGCACGACCCGGCCCGCCGAGGCGGCGAGCTGGCGGCGCCAGACGTAGACGAGGAACTCCTGCAGCTCGGGCAGGAGCAGCTCGACGATCGGGTACGTCACCTCGGTGCGGGTCATGCCGGGCTCGGGGGGCTCGGTCAGGCCCTCCAGGAAGGAGTCGATCTGCCACTCGGCCAGCCGCGCGGTGGTCTGCCCGGTGGACCGGGCCACCTGCACCGCCATCGCCTCGCTGAGCAGCCCCGCCTCCACGAGACCGGCCAGCCGGCGCAGGGCGAGCACGTCGGCCTCGGTCAGCGCCCTGGCCTGGCCGATGTCGGCGAAGCCCATCGCCCGCCAGAAGCGCGAGGCCAGCTCCATGGAGACGCCCGCGCTGCGGGCGGCCTGGAAGGGGGTGTAGCGGCGCTCGGCGCCCAGGATGAGCCCTTCGAGGCGCAGCGCGAGCGGGTCCTCGCCGGAGTCGGCGGCGTCCGGGGCGGGCTCGGGGTCCACCCGGCCGTCCCCGTCCGCGCCGGAGCCCGTGTCGTCGACGCTCAAGCCTGCTGCCCTTCCGATCTGCCGCGGTCAGGTATCGACCGGCCACAACTTTACGTCAGGTGTGCCCCAGCTCACTGCCGAGCGGCCCGCACCGCGGATCCCGCGCGCTCCCGCCCGGGGAAGGCCCCGGTCCCCTGCCCGCACGACCTCGGCCCCGGCCGCCCGCGCCCGCCCGGCACCCACTCCGAGCGTGCCCCCCGGACCGGGGTCACGCCACCCGCGCACCCGCGACGCCACCACCGCCCGCTCTCCCGCGTCCGCGGCCCCGACCCGCTTCCCAGCTCTCGCCGCCCCGCGCCGGATCACGCCCACCACAGGCACAGCAAGCCCTGTCCCGGACGGGGGCCCAGCACCGTAACCGCGAACGAGGGACCCGCACCGCGACACCCCACCCGCCGCTCCCCCGCCGGTCCCCACCACCCCGCTCACGCCGGCCGCAGGTGCACGATGTCCCCCGCCCCCACCGGCTCCTGCACCCCCGCCGCCGTGGCCAGCACCAGGCGGCCGTCGCCGTCCACGGCCACCGCCTCCCCGACCAGCGACCGGTCGCCGGGCAGCTCGGCCCGCACCACGCGGCCGAGCGTCGCGCAGCCCGCCGCGTACGTCTCCTGGAGGCCGCTCGCCGCCGGATCGCCCCCGGCCGAACGCCACCGGCCGTACCAGTCCTCCAGCGACCGCAGCACCCCCCGCAGCAGCGGGTCGCGGTCGGTACTGGCGGCGCCCGCCAGGGCCAGCGAACCCGCCTGCGGGACCGGCAGCTCGTCGGCCCGGAGGCCGACGTTGACGCCCACACCGACGACGACGCCGTCACCCGCCCGCTCCGCGAGGATGCCGCCGGCCTTGCGCTCCTCGCCGCCGACGGTCACCAGCAGGTCGTTGGGCCACTTCAGCGCCGTGTCGACACCCGCCACCCTGGACAGCCCCGTCGCCACGGCCACGCCGGTCAGCAGCGGCAGCCAGCCCCAGCGGGCCACCGGCACCTCGGTGGGCCGCAGCAGTACGGAGAAGAAGAGCCCGGAGCGCGGCGGCGCCGTCCACCGCCGGTCGAGACGCCCCCGCGCGGCGGTCTGCTCCTCGGCGACCAGCACGGCCCCCTCCGCCAGGTCCTCGTCGGCGGCGCGGGCCACCAGGTCCGAGTTGGTGGAGCCGGTGCGCTGCACCAGGTCGAGGCGGTGCCACAGCCCTCCCTCCCGGACCAGCGCGCGGCGCAGCGCCGTGCCGTTCAGCGGAGGACGGTCCAGGTCGGACCACCGGCCGCCCGGGGAACCAGAGGCATCAGGGGGAGTCATGCAACCCACCCTAGGTGTGGGAAAGACCGCACTGCCGAACGGAAGACCCCCTACTACTCTACGAACGAGTAACCGTCCCCCCTTTTGAGCAGGCAGGGAGCCGCATCCCGATGTCCGAGCCGGAAGAGCAGCAGCCCGACATCCACACGACCGCGGGCAAGCTCGCGGATCTGACGCGCCGTATCGAGGAGGCGACGCACGCCGGTTCGTCACGCGCCGTGGAGAAGCAGCACGCCAAGGGCAAGCTGACGGCCCGTGAGCGCATCGAGCTCCTGCTCGACGAGGGCTCCTTCGTCGAGCTGGACGAGTTCGCCCGGCACCGCTCCACCAACTTCGGCCTCGACGCCAACCGCCCCTACGGCGACGGCGTCGTCACCGGGTACGGCACCGTCGACGGCCGCCCGGTCGCCGTCTTCTCCCAGGACTTCACCGTCTTCGGCGGCGCGCTGGGCGAGGTCTACGGCCAGAAGATCGTCAAGGTCATGGACTTCGCGCTGAAGACCGGCTGCCCGGTCATCGGCATCAACGACTCCGGCGGCGCCCGCATCCAGGAGGGCGTGGCCTCCCTCGGCGCCTACGGCGAGATCTTCCGCCGCAACACCCACGCCTCCGGCGTGATCCCGCAGATCAGCCTGGTCGTCGGCCCGTGCGCGGGCGGCGCGGTCTACTCCCCCGCGATCACCGACTTCACGGTCATGGTGGACCAGACCAGCCACATGTTCATCACCGGCCCCGACGTCATCAAGACCGTCACCGGTGAGGACGTCGGCTTCGAGGAGCTGGGCGGCGCCCGCACGCACAACACCAACTCGGGCGTGGCGCACCACATGGCCGGCGACGAGAAGGACGCCATCGAGTACGTCAAGCAGCTGCTGTCGTACCTGCCGTCCAACAACCTCTCCGAGCCGCCCGCCTTCCCGGAGGAGGCCGACCTCGCGGTCACGGACGAGGACGCCGAGCTGGACGTGATCGTCCCGGACTCGGCGAACCAGCCGTACGACATGCACACGGTCATCGAGCACGTCCTGGACGACGCGGAGTTCTTCGAGACCCAGGCGATGTTCGCGCCGAACATCCTGACCGGCTTCGGCCGGGTGGAGGGCCGCCCGGTCGGCATCGTCGCCAACCAGCCCATGCAGTTCGCCGGCTGCCTCGACATCACCGCGTCCGAGAAGGCGGCCCGCTTCGTCCGCACCTGCGACGCCTTCAACCTCCCGGTGCTCACCTTCGTGGACGTCCCCGGCTTCCTGCCCGGCGTCGACCAGGAGCACGACGGCATCATCCGCCGCGGCGCCAAGCTGATCTACGCCTACGCCGAGGCCACCGTCCCGCTGATCACGGTCATCACCCGCAAGGCCTTCGGCGGCGCCTACGACGTCATGGGCTCCAAGCACCTGGGCGCCGACCTCAACCTGGCCTGGCCGACCGCGCAGATCGCCGTGATGGGCGCCCAGGGCGCGGTCAACATCCTGCACCGCCGCACGATCGCCGAGGCGGAGACCGGCGGGAACCCCGAGGACGCCGAGGCGGTCCGCGCCCGCCTCATCCAGGAGTACGAGGACGCCCTCCTCAACCCCTACACGGCGGCCGAACGCGGTTACGTCGACGCGGTGATCATGCCGTCCGACACCCGCCGCCACATCGTGCGAGGCCTGCGCCAGCTGCGCACCAAGCGCGAGTCCCTGCCTCCGAAGAAGCACGGCAACATCCCCCTCTGACCCGGTAAGGAGCCGTTGTGATCAAGGTCGTACGGGGCAACCCGACCCCGGAGGAACTGGCCGCGGCCCTGGCGGTGGTCAGGGCCCGCGCGGCGGCGGCGGAATCCGAGCCCGCGGGCACGCCACGCAGCAGGGACGCGTGGTCCGACCCGTCCAGGATCGCAGCCCACCACCTCCCCCAGCCCGGCCCGGCCTCATGGGGTCGCACCTACTGGCCAAGCTAGGGACAACCCACCCAGGGGCGCGGGGAACCGCGCACAGCAGGACGGCCCCGCGCCCCGATCTAGGTACCCGTACTCAAGCGCCGCCCCCTCCCGAAGCCGCACGCTGGTGCCATGCTGTGGTCCGACCCCGAGAACGAGCCGCCCGAAGAACTGCGCGACATGCAGCACATGCTGCGACGGCTGAGCGTTCTCCTGGCCATGGCCATGGTGCTGGCGATGATCGTGCTCGGCCTGGGGTGAGGCACCCCCTCCCCCTGTGGCTAACCTGACCGCATGACCGCTCAGCGCCGCAGGCGTCTCGTCCTCGCCTCCCAGTCCCCGGCCCGGCTGGGTCTGCTCCGCCAGGCCGGCCTCGCCCCCGAAGTCCTCGTGAGCGGCGTCGACGAGGACGCCGTCACCGCCCCCACCCCCGCCGACCTGGCCCTCGCCCTGGCCGAGGCGAAGGCCTCCGTCGTGGCCGCCAAGCCCGAGGTGCACGGCGCCCTGGTGATCGGCTGCGACTCGGTGCTGGACCTGGACGGCCAGGCGCTCGGCAAGCCGGCCGACGCCGAGGAGGCCACCGCGCGCTGGAAGGCGATGCGCGGCAGGGCGGGCACGCTCCAGACCGGCCACTGCGTCTGGGACACCGCGTCCGGCCGCCACGTCTCGGCCACGGCGTCCACCGTCGTCCGTTTCGGTGAACCGACGGACGAGGAGATCGCGGCCTACGTGGCCTCCGGCGAGCCGCTGTACGTCGCCGGGGCCTTCACCCTGGACGGCCGCTCGGCCCCCTTCATCGACGGCATCGAGGGCGACCACGGCAACGTGATCGGCCTCAGCCTGCCCCTGCTGCGGCGTCTGCTCGCCGAGCTGGGCACGGGCATCACGGAGTTGTGGGCGCCGGTGGAGGGCTGACCGGCGAGCCGTCGTCGCCCCTGCCGTCCGCGGGGCGCGGCTCGGGCGCGGGACGCTCGCGGGTGTCGTAGGTCATCAGCAGCAGCACGATGAGACCCAGCACGACAATCATGAAGACGAAGGCGCCGGGGCCCACCAGCCCCCAGCTGAACGCCCCGAGCAGCCCGTGCACCACGGCCGCGCTGATCAGCAGGATCCGGCCGAGCCCGGCCGGCGCGCGGTCGCGGATCGCCACCAGCAGGGCGACCAGCCCGCACAGGGCGAAGTAGAGCCCGAAGACCACCCCGCCGATCTTCGACGACACGGACATGGCGTCCGGGTCGAGACCGGCCAGGGACATGTCCTGCCGGTCGACGACGATCCCCAGGAACCAGTTCAGCGCCGCGACGCCGACCGCCTCCAGGAAGAGGACGACCGCCACGGTCCACGCCACCGGCCTGCGCACCGACACCGGCCCCACCCACTTTCGACCGCTGCCGCACACGACAGCTGTTACCCCAAGTACGTTCGAGACAGCCCGCACGCTACTAACGGGTAAACCTCGCGACAAGGGGTCTGCCGCGGGCAAAGAATCATTGGGCCATTAGTAGGGACTCCACAAAGAAACGGAGTGGCCCGCAGCACGCTCTTACAGAGACCTTGACCACACGGGAGAGCTAGGGTTTCCCCGAGGAGTCCTGCGTACCGCGGTACTACAAGGGCTTTCGCGGGTCGAGCGGACCACGAATCACGCTCCGTGTGGGCAAGCTCACCAATGGGGACGGGTCGAAGTGCCGTGTCGGCAGTCCCTAAACTCGGCTTGTTTCAAGGAGGGAGCCTCAATCGTGCGCAAGGTGCTCATCGCCAATCGTGGCGAAATCGCTGTCCGTGTGGCCCGGGCCTGCCGGGACGCGGGAATCGCGAGCGTGGCCGTCTACGCGGACCCGGACCGGGACGCTCTGCACGTCCGCGCCGCTGATGAGGCGTTCGCCCTGGGTGGTGACACCCCCGGGACCAGCTATCTGGACATCGAGAAGGTCCTGAAGGCCGCGCGGGAGTCCGGTGCGGACGCCGTACACCCCGGCTACGGGTTCCTCTCCGAGAACGCCGAGTTCGCGCAGGCGGTCCTGGACGCGGACCTGATCTGGATCGGTCCGCCGCCGCACGCCATCCGCGACCTGGGCGACAAGGTCGCCGCCCGGCACATCGCGCAGCGCGCGGGCGCCCCGCTGGTGGCGGGCACCCCCGACCCGGTCTCCGGCGCGGACGAGGTCGTCGCCTTCGCCGAGGAGCACGGCCTGCCGATCGCGATCAAGGCGGCCTTCGGCGGTGGCGGACGCGGTCTGAAGGTCGCCCGCACCCTGGACGAGGTCCCCGAGCTGTACGACTCCGCCGTCCGTGAGGCGGTGGCGGCGTTCGGCCGCGGCGAGTGCTTCGTCGAGCGCTACCTCGACAAGCCCCGTCACGTGGAGACCCAGTGCCTGGCCGACCAGCACGGCAACGTGGTCGTCGTCTCCACCCGTGACTGCTCCCTCCAGCGCCGCCACCAGAAGCTGGTCGAGGAGGCCCCGGCTCCCTTCCTGTCGCAGGCGCAGATGGACGAGCTGTACTCGGCGTCCAAGGCGATCCTGAAGGAGGCCGGCTACGTCGGCGCCGGGACCGTGGAGTTCCTCGTCGGCATGGACGGCACGATCTCCTTCCTGGAGGTCAACACGCGCCTCCAGGTCGAGCACCCGGTCACCGAGGAGGTCGCCGGCATCGACCTGGTCCGCGAGATGTTCCGCATCGCCGACGGCGAGAAGCTGGGCTACGACGACCCGGTCCTGCGTGGTCACTCCTTCGAGTTCCGCATCAACGGCGAGGACCCGGGCCGCGGCTTCCTGCCCGCCCCCGGCACCGTCACCCTCTTCGACGCGCCCACCGGTCCCGGCGTCCGCCTGGACGCGGGTGTCGAGTCCGGCAGCGTGATCGGCCCGGCGTGGGACTCCCTGCTGGCGAAGCTGATCGTCACCGGCCGGACCCGCAAGGAGGCCCTCCAGCGCGCCGCGCGCGCCCTGGACGAGTTCACGGTGGAGGGCATGGCCACGGCCATCCCGTTCCACCGCGCGGTCGTGCGCGACCCGGCGTTCGCCCCGGAGCTGACCGGCTCCAGCGACCCGTTCACGGTCCACACCCGGTGGATCGAGACGGAGTTCGTCAACGAGATCAAGCCCTTCGACGCGCCCGCCGACGCGGAGGCGGACGAGGAGTCGGGCCGGGAGACGGTCGTCGTCGAGGTCGGCGGCAAGCGCCTGGAGGTCTCCCTGCCGTCCAGCCTGGGCATGTCCCTGGCCCGCACCGGCCTCGCGGCCGGCGCCCGGCCCAAGCGCCGCGCGGCGAAGAAGTCGGGCCCCGCGGTCTCGGGCGACACCCTCGCCTCCCCGATGCAGGGCACGATCGTCAAGATCGCCGTCGAGGAGGGCCAGGAGGTCCAGGAGGGCGACCTGATCGTCGTCCTGGAGGCGATGAAGATGGAGCAGCCCCTCAACGCCCACAAGTCCGGCACCGTCAAGGGCCTGGGCGCGGAGATCGGCGCGTCCGTGACCTCGGGCGCCGCGATCTGCGAGATCAAGGACTGAGGCACCGCGAACACCGGGGCGCCCGGCGGACCGAAGCGAACGGTCCCGCCGGGCGCCCCGCCGTTTACGGGGAGCGCACCCGGGACCGTACGACGGCTGCCGGGACCGTACGACGCCGGCGTCGGCGCACGTCGGTGACGCTAGCGTCGGCGCATGTCCGCGACGCGCGCCCGTTCCGCCCCGCCCGGCTGCTCCAGGGCACCGGCGGTGCGCAGGCCCGCCGCGGCGCCCGGGACCTGTCGGCGCGGCCCCGGGACCGGCACGTCCCGGCGCTGCTGACGCGCCGGGACGGCATCACCCCCCGGGGCCCCGGGGCCCCCCTGGCCCGACACCGCGCCGCCGGAAGCCCCCGCCACGGCGATCTGCACCCCCTGGTCGGCGAGGGCCTGCAGTTCGGTGGCGGCACGGTCGTCGTGGGCCGGCGCCTCGTCGGTGATCAGGCGGGTGATGAGATCCGTGGGCACGGTCTGGAACATGGTGTCCGTACCGAGCTTGGAGTGGTCGGCGAGGACGACGACCTCGGCCGCGGCCTGCACCAGGGCCCGGTCGACGGAGGCCGAGAGCATGTTGGACGTGGACAGCCCCCGTTCGGCCGTCAGCCCGCTCCCGGAGAGGAAGGCCTTGGAGACCCGCAGGCCCTGGAGGGACTGCTCGGCGCCCGAACCCACCAGGGCGTAGTTCGACCCTCTGAGGGTGCCACCGGTCATGACGACCTCGACCCGGTTGGCGTGCGCGAGTGCCTGGGCCACCAGCAGCGAGTTGGTGACGACGGTCAGGCCGGGCACCCGCGCGAGCCGGCGCGCCAGCTCCTGCGTGGTCGTACCCGCACCCACCACGATGGCCTCGCCCTCTTCGACGAAGCCCGCGGCGAGATCGGCGATGGCCGTCTTCTCGGCGGTCGCGAGATGGGACTTCTGCGGGAAGCCGGACTCTCGCGTGAATCCGCCCGGCAGTACCGCACCGCCGTGCCGGCGGTCGAGGAGTCCTTCTGCCTCCAGTGCGCGCACGTCCCGCCGTACGGTCACTTCGGAGGTCTGGACGACGCGGGCGAGTTCACGGAGCGACACGGCCCCGTTCGCTCGCACCATTTCGAGGATCAATTGGCGACGTTCTGCAGCGAACACGAAACTGACAGTAACCCCAACGACCGTCTGCTTTCAGCTGTATGCGCCGAATAACAGAAGTTGTTCGCATGGCAGTACCAGAAGTGGTATACGCGCCTAGTCTGCCCGCCTATGCCGCCCGCACGCGCCGCAACTCCCCGTGACCAGCGGGGAGTCGATTCCGGCCGCGTCCCGGAGGTCAGCCCTCGCCGCCGGCCTTCCGGGTGTGCAGCTGCCGCGCGACCTCCGCGATGGAGCCCGAGAGCGACGGGTACACGGTGAAGGCGTTGGCGATCTGCTCGACCGTCAGGTTGTTGTCCACGGCGATCGAGATCGGGTGGATCAGCTCCGAGGCACGCGGCGCCACCACGACCCCACCGACCACGATCTCGGTGCCGGGCCGGCAGAAGATCTTGACGAAGCCGTCCCGGATGCCCTGCATCTTGGCGCGCGGGTTGCGCAGCAGCGGCAGCTTCACCACGCGGGCGTCGATCTTGCCGCCGTCGACGTCGGCCTGGGAGTACCCGACGGTGGCGATCTCGGGGTCGGTGAAGACGTTGGCGGAGACGGTCTTCAGGTTCAGCGGGGTGACCGCGTCGCCGAGGAAGTGGTACATGGCGATGCGCCCCTGCATCGCCGCCACCGAGGCCAGCGCGAAGACGCCGGTGACGTCGCCGGCGGCGTACACGCCGGGGGCGGAGGTGCGCGAGACGCGGTCGGTGCGGATGTGCCCGGAGTCCTTGAGCTTGACCCCGGCCTCCTCGAGGCCCATGCCCTCGGTGTTGGGGATGGCGCCGACGGCCATCAGACAGTGCGACCCGGTGATGACCCGGCCGTCGGCGAGCGTGACCTCCACCCGGTCGCCCACCCGTTTGGCGGACTGGGCGCGCGAACGCGACATGACGTTCATGCCGCGCCGCCGGAACACGTCCTCGAGGACGGCCGCCGCGTCCGGGTCCTCGCCGGGCAGCACCCGGTCCCGCGACGAGACCAGCGTGACCCGCGACCCGAGCGCCTGGTAGGCGCCGGCGAACTCGGCACCGGTGACGCCGGACCCGACGACGATCAGCTCTTCGGGCAGCTCGTCCAGGTCGTACACCTGGGTCCAGTTCAGGATGCGCTCCCCGTCGGGGCGCGCGTCGGGCAGCTCGCGCGGGTGCCCGCCGGTGGCGATCAGCACGGCGTCGGCGGTGAGCGTCTCCTCGCTCCCGTCGGCGGCGCGCACGACGACCTTCCGCGACCCGTCGAGCCCCTGCATCCCCTCCAGGCGCCCGCGCCCGCGCATGACCCGCGCGCCGGCCCGCGTCACGGAGGCGGTGATGTCGTGCGACTGGGCGAGCGCGAGGCGCTTGACCCGCCGGTTGACCTTCCCCAGGTCGACACCGACCACCCGGGCGGCCTGCTCCATGGGCGGGGTGTCGTCGGCGACGATGATCCCCAGTTCCTCGTAGGAGGAGTCGAAGGTGGTCATCACCTCGGCCGTGGCGATCAGGGTCTTGGACGGCACGCAGTCGGTCAGCACCGACGCGCCGCCCAGACCGTCGCAGTCGACGACGGTCACCTCCGCACCGAGTTGCGCGGCCACCAGCGCCGCTTCGTATCCGCCGGGTCCGCCGCCAATGATCACGATCCGAGTCACGTACTCCATTGTCCCGCACCCATCAACGGCGGGCCGCCCGGGGGCACCACCGTTACGAACGTGATGCCCGTGACGCCTGTCGTACCCTTCCCCCATGTCGCTCTACGCCGCTTACGCCGGCAACCTCGACGCGCGGCTGATGACCCGCCGCGCCCCCCACTCGCCGCTGCGCGCGACCGGCTGGCTGAACGGGTGGCGGCTGACCTTCGGGGGCGAGCACATGGGCTGGGAGGGCGCGCTGGCGACCCTGGTCGAGGACCCGATCTCGCAGGTCTTCGTGGCGCTGTACGACGTCGCCCCGATGGACGAGGACTCGCTCGACCGCTGGGAGGGCGTGGGCATGGACATCTACCGCCGCACCCGGGTGCGCGTCCACACCCTGGAGGGCGAGGAGAAGGCCTGGACGTACGTCCTGAACGCCTACGAGGGCGGCCTGCCCTCGGCCCGCTACCTGGGCGAGGTCGCCGACGCCGCCGAGTCGGCCGGCGCGCCCCACGACTACGTGATGGAACTCCGCAAGCGCCCCTGCTGACGCCGCCCTGTCGGATCCTCCAACCCAACAAACCCCATCCCGTGACCTCTGTCATCTACGCGCGTAGGCGGAAACCGGCTACCCTCATCGGCGTGAACGCATCTCTTCTTCCGGACGACATCCAGGGCGACCCCTACGCCGCCGCCGACGCCGCCGCGGCCCGCCTGCGCGAACTCACCGGCGCCGAGACCCACGACGTCGCCCTCGTGATGGGCTCCGGCTGGGCACCGGCCGTGGACGCCCTGGGCGCCCCCGAGGCCGATCTCCAGGTCACCGACCTGCCGGGCTTCCCCAAGCCGGCGGTGGAGGGTCACGGCGGCAAGGTCCGCTCGTACTCGATCGGCGACAAGCGCGCACTGGTCTTCCTGGGCCGCACCCACTACTACGAGGGCCACGGCGTCGCCGCCGTGTCCCACGGCGTCCGCACCGCGGTCGCCGCCGGCGCCAAGACGATCATCCTGACCAACGGCTGCGGCGGCCTGCGCGAGGGCATGCGCCCCGGCCAGCCGGTCCTGATCAGCGACCACATCAACCTGACGGCGACCTCCCCGATCATCGGCGCGAACTTCGTCGACCTGACGGACCTCTACTCGCCCCGCCTGCGCGCGTTGTGCAAGGAGGTCGACCCCACGCTGGAGGAGGGCGTCTACGCCCAGTTCCCCGGCCCGCACTACGAGACCCCGGCCGAGATCCGCATGGCCCGCGTCATCGGAGCGGACCTGGTCGGGATGTCGACGGTCCTGGAGGCGATCGCGGCCCGCGAGGCCGGCGCGGAGGTCCTGGGCATCTCCCTGGTCACCAACCTCGCCGCGGGCATGACGGGCGAACCCCTCAACCACGAGGAGGTCCTCCAGGCGGGCCGCGACTCCGCCACCCGGATGGGCGCCCTCCTGACCCAGGTACTGGGCCGCCTGTAGAACCCGGCGTCCACCTGTCACCCGGCGTGGGCGCGGACTCGGGGTGGGTGACGCGACCCGGCGCTTGCCGGGCGCCGCCCGCGCCCACCCGTGCCGCCCCAGGCGGCACATGTGCCCGCGGTAGCGAGGGCGGGCTGGCCGCGTACGGCGAGAAGGGGGCGGGTCGGGGGGTGTCCGCCCGCAGCGGTTGGCGCGTCAACACAGGTCACTTCCGTGGCCGACCGATTCCGCGCCGTTCCGAGGACGGACACCCCCCGGCCCGCCCCCGACCCGAAACACCACGCACCGCGCTACGCGCACCCCCACCCAACCCGCCACAGGCCGCCGCAGGCACCCACACCGCCACCACCCCCAACCGACACACGAGAGGCTGACCGACGTGCAAGACGACCTCCTCGCACGGGCCAAGGCATGGCTGACCGAGGACCCCGACGCGGACACCCGCGCCGAACTCGCGGGCCTCATCGACGCCGAGGACCACGCAGAGCTCACCGCACGCTTCTCCGGCACCCTCCAGTTCGGCACCGCCGGCCTGCGCGGCGAACTCGGCGCCGGCCCCACGCGCATGAACCGCTCGGTCGTCATCCGCGCCGCGGCCGGCCTCGCCGCGTACCTCAAGAACCAGGGAACCCCCCACGGCGACGACTCGGCCGGCCTGGTGGTCATCGGCTACGACGCCCGGCACAAGTCCGAGGACTTCGCCCGCGACACCGCCGCCGTCATGACCGGCGCCGGCCTCAGGGCGGCCGTACTCCCCCGCCCGCTTCCCACCCCCGTCCTCGCCTTCGCCATCCGCCACCTCGGCGCGGTCGCGGGCGTGGAGGTCACCGCCAGCCACAACCCGCCCCGCGACAACGGCTACAAGGTGTACCTGGGCGACGGCTCCCAGATCGTGCCCCCCGCCGACGCCGGCATCGCCGCCGAGATCGACGCCGTACGCTCCCTCGACGACGTCCCCCGCCCCACCACCGGCTGGCAGACCCTCGGCGACGACGTCCTCGACGCCTACCTCGCCCGCACGGACGCGGTCCTCTCCCCCGGCTCCCCGCGCACCGCCCGCACCGTCTACACGGCGATGCACGGCGTCGGCAAGGACACCCTCCTCGCCGCCTTCGCCCGCGCGGGCTTCCCGGAGCCCGCCCTGGTCACCGAGCAGGCCGACCCCGACCCGGACTTCCCCACCGTCGCGTTCCCCAACCCGGAGGAACCCGGCGCGATGGACCTCGCCTTCGCGCGGGCCCGCGCGACGTCCCCCGACCTGATCATCGCCAACGACCCGGACGCCGACCGCCTCGCGGTGGCGGTGCAGGACGGCACCGACTGGCGCATGCTCCGGGGCGACGAGGTCGGCGCCCTCCTCGCCGCCCACCTGGTCACCCGCGGAGCGCAGGGCACGTTCGCGGAGTCGATCGTGTCGTCGTCCCTCCTCGGCCGCATCGCCGAGAAGGCCGGCCGCCCGCACGTCGAGACCCTCACCGGCTTCAAGTGGATCGCCCGCGTCGACGGCATCCGCTACGGCTACGAGGAGGCCCTCGGCTACTGCGTGGACCCGGAGGGCGTCCGGGACAAGGACGGCATCACCGCGGCCCTCCTGATCACGGAGCTGGCCTCGGTCCTCAAGCAGGAGAACCGCACGCTCCTGGACCTCCTCGACGACATCGCCGTGGAGCACGGCCTGCACGCCACCGACCAGCTCTCGGTCCGCGTGGAGGACCTGTCCCTGATCGCCGCCGCGATGAAGCGCCTGCGCGAGCAGCCCCCGACCCGCCTCGCGGACCTCCCGGTCACGAACGCGGAGGACCTCACCCGGGGCACGGCGACGCTCCCGCCCACGGACGGCCTGCGTTACACGCTCGACGGCGCGCGCGTCATCGTCCGCCCGAGCGGCACGGAACCGAAGCTGAAGTGCTACCTGGAGGTGGTCGTCCCGGTCGGCACGCACACCGACCTCCCGGCGGCCCGCACCAGGGCGACGGAGCTGCTGACGAACCTCAAGCGCGACCTGTCGGCAGCGGCGGGCATCTGACGGAGCCCGGGGGGTGCGCGAACCCGCACCCCCCGTCAAACCTCCTGGTCACCAGACCCCACACCCGGCCCACGACCCAGCGTCACCCGGTCACCCGGTCCCGCAGTCACCCGGTTCCGGTCACCCGACCCCACGCGCTACGCCCCCCGGCCCACGACCCACGACCCACGACCCAGCGTCACCCGGTCACCCGGTCACCCGGTCACCCGGTCACCCGGTCACCCACAACACCACAAGCCCCACCACCCCCACCACCACCGGCACGACGACCTCCCAGGCCCACCGCACCGACACCTCACCGCGCGAGCCCTCCGCGTCCTTCCGCGCCTCCCACAGCTCCCGCAGCTCGTCCATGACCTTGTCGGCCTCGGCCCGCACGGGCCCGTCGTCCACGCCTCCGGCACCGGCCGCCCCCCGGCCACCGCCCCCGAGCAGACCGCCCCGCCCCCGGCCACCCCCGGCGGCCCGCCGGGACTCCTGCCGCGCCGCCTTCTTGCGCCCGCGCAGCGATACGGGAAGGGCCCACAGCTGGTACTTGTCGCCGCCCTCGCTGAAGACCTCGTTGGAGTACGCGGAGCGGAACGACTCGACCTGCGCCCAGGGCAGCACGATCAGGCGGAAGGGATTGCGCACCCGCATCCGGTCGTCGCCGGCGAAGACGGCGGGCCGCACCGTGTACGCGGCGATCAGCGGGACCAGGAAGAGCAGCGCCGCGGCCGCCGTCCACGGTGTACGCCCCTCGCCCGCGACCACGGCGTCGATGCCGAGCCACAGGGCGAGGGCGAGCAGCAGGACGCCACCGGCGATGCCCGCGGGCGAGCGGTAGACGCGGTCCTTGGGCGCGGGCACCTGCGGCTCCGGCTGCGGCGAGGGGGGCTGGGACTCCGGGGTCGTCATGCTGCCGATTGTGCCCGACACCCTCGGCCCGACGACCGACGCCCTTCGCCCGACGACCGCGGGGACGCTCACGGGCAGCGTCCCGGCGACGAATGAGCGCGCGGGACTGTACAGCCGCTACGCGCGTAGATATGCTCGCCTGGTGACCATGCCCACCACCGCACCCGCCGCACACGGACTCGCCGACGTCACCGCGTCCGACAGCACGCTGCGCCGCTTCCTCCACGGACTGCCCGGCGTCGACACGGTCGGCCTGGAGGCGCGCGCCGCCTCGCTCGGCACCCGTTCCATCAAGACCACCGCGAAGGCGTACGCCCTCGACCTCGCCATTTCGATGGTCGACCTGACGACGCTGGAAGGCGCGGACACCCCGGGCAAGGTCCGGGCGCTCGGCGCGAAGGCGGTCCGTCCCGACCCGACCGACCGCACGGCCCCGGCCACGGCAGCGGTCTGCGTCTACCCCGACATGGTGCCCGCCGCGAAGGCGGCCGTCGCCGGCTCCGGCGTCAAGGTCGCCTCGGTCGCCACCGCGTTCCCGGCCGGCCGCGCCTCCCTGGCCGTGAAGCTGGCCGACGTGCGCGAGGCCGTGGAGGCGGGCGCGGACGAGGTCGACATGGTCATCGACCGCGGGGCGTTCCTCGCGGGGCACTACCTGAAGGTGTACGACGAGATCACCGCGGTGCGCGAGGCCTGCGGGACGGCGGCCCGCCTGAAGGTCATCTTCGAGACCGGCGAGCTGTCGACGTACGACAACATCCGGCGCGCGAGCTGGCTCGGCATGCTGGCGGGCGCCGACTTCATCAAGACCTCCACCGGCAAGGTCGCGGTCAACGCCACGCCCGCCAACACCCTCCTGATGCTGGAGGCGGTGCGCGACTTCCGCGCGCAGACCGGCGTCCAGGTCGGCGTGAAGCCGGCCGGCGGCATCCGCACGGCGAAGGACGCGATCAAGTTCCTGGTCCTGGTCAACGAGACCGCGGGCGAGGACTGGCTGGACAACCACTGGTTCCGCTTCGGCGCCTCCTCGCTGCTCAACGACCTGCTGATGCAGCGCCAGAAGCTGGCCACCGGCCGCTACTCCGGCCCCGACTACGTGACGGTGGACTGATCACCATGGCACCTGTTTTCGAGTACGCACCGGCGCCGGAGTCGCGCGCGGTCGTCGACATCGCTCCGTCCTACGGCCTGTTCATCGACGGCGAGTTCGCCGAGGCGGCCGACGGCAAGGTCTTCAAGACCGTGTCCCCGTCCACCGAGGAGGTCCTCTCCGAGGTCGCCGAGGCGGGCGAGGCGGACGTCGACCGGGCCGTCGGGGCCGCCCGCAAGGCCTTCGAGAAGTGGTCGGCGCTGCCCGGCGCGGAGCGCGCGAAGTACCTGTTCCGCATCGCCCGGATCATCCAGGAGCGCAGCCGCGAGCTGGCCGTCCTGGAGACCCTGGACAACGGCAAGCCGATCCGGGAGACCCGCGACGCGGACCTCCCCCTGGTCGCCGCGCACTTCTTCTACTACGCGGGCTGGGCCGACAAGCTCGACCACGCCGGGTACGGCGCGAACCCGCGCCCGCTGGGCGTCGCGGGCCAGGTCATCCCCTGGAACTTCCCGCTCCTGATGCTGGCGTGGAAGATCGCCCCGGCGCTCGCCACCGGCAACACGGTCGTGCTGAAGCCCGCCGAGACGACCCCCCTGTCCGCCCTGTTCTTCGCGGACATCTGCCGCCAGGCGGGCCTGCCCAAGGGCGTCGTCAACATCGTCACCGGCGACGGCCGCGCCGGCGCCGCGCTGATCGCCCACCCGGACGTGAACAAGGTCGCCTTCACCGGCTCCACGGCCGTCGGCAAGGAGATCGCGCGCACGGTCGCGGGCACCCGCAAGAAGCTCACCCTGGAACTGGGCGGCAAGGGCGCCAACATCGTCTTCGACGACGCCCCGATCGACCAGGCCGTCGAGGGGATCGTCAGCGGCATCTTCTTCAACCAGGGCCAGGTCTGCTGCGCGGGCTCGCGCCTGCTGGTCCAGGAGTCGGTCCACGACGAGCTGCTCGACTCCCTCAAGCGCCGCCTGGGCACCCTGCGCCTCGGCGACCCGCTGGACAAGAACACCGACATCGGCGCGATCAACTCGGCCGAGCAGCTGGCGCGGATCACCGCCCTCGCCGACCAGGGCGAGGCGGAGGGCGCCGAGCGCTGGTCCCCGGCCTGCGAACTGCCCTCCTCCGGCTACTGGTTCGCGCCGACGCTGTTCACGAACGTCACCCAGGCGCACACGGTGGCCCGCGACGAGATCTTCGGTCCGGTCCTGTCCGTCCTCACCTTCCGCACGCCCGACGAGGCGGTCGCCAAGGCGAACAACACCCCGTACGGCCTGTCGGCCGGCATCTGGACGGAGAAGGGCTCGCGCATCCTGTCCGTCGCGAACAAGCTCCGCGCGGGTGTGATCTGGTCCAACACGTTCAACAAGTTCGACCCGACGTCGCCGTTCGGCGGCTACAAGGAGTCGGGCTTCGGCCGCGAGGGCGGCCGCCACGGTCTGGAGGCCTACCTCGATGTCTGAGCGACTCAGTGTCTTCAAGACCTACAAGCTGTACGTCGGCGGGAAGTTCCCGCGTTCCGAGAGCGGCCGGGTGTACGAGGTGACCGACGCAAAGGGCAAGTGGCTGGCGAACGCCCCGCTCTCCTCCCGCAAGGACGCCCGTGACGCCGTGGTCGCCGCGCGCAAGGCGTTCGGCGGCTGGTCCGGCGCGACGGCGTACAACCGCGGCCAGATCCTCTACCGCGTCGCCGAGATGCTGGAGGGCCGCCGCGAGCAGTACGTCGCGGAGGTGGCCGGCGCCGAGGGCCTGTCGAAGTCGAAGGCGGCGGCGCAGGTGGACGCGGCGATCGACCGCTGGGTCTGGTACGCGGGCTGGACCGACAAGATCGCCCAGGTGACGGGCGGCGGCAACCCGGTCGCGGGCCCGTACTTCAACCTGTCCTCCCCGGAGCCGACCGGCGTCGTCGCCGTCCTCGCCCCGCAGGACTCGTCCTTCCTGGGCCTGGTCTCGGTCGTCGCCCCGGTCATCGCGACGGGCAACACCGCGGTCGTGGTCGCGAGCGAGAGGCACCCGCTCCCCGCCCTCTCCCTCGGCGAGGTGCTGGCCACCTCCGACCTGCCCGGCGGCGTGGTCAACATCCTCTCCGGCCGCACGGCGGAGATCGCCGCCCCGCTCGCCGCCCACCAGGACGTCAACGCGATCGACCTGGCGGGCGCCGGCGAGGAGCTGGCCAAGGAGCTGGAGACCGCGGCGGCGGACAACCTCAAGCGCGTCCTGCGTCCACAGCCTGTGGACGGCGCGGACTGGTCGGCGACCCCGGGCACCGAGCGCATGACGGCGTTCCTGGAGACGAAGACGGTCTGGCACCCGACGGGCGCGCTGGGCGCGTCCGGCTCGTCGTACTGAGCCGGCGCCCGAGCCGCCGCGGCACCGCGCGCACCGAGAGCGAGCCGCGCCCTCCCTCCGTCCGGGGAGAGCGCGGCTCTTCGCGTGCGCGCGTCAGCGCAGCAGCTGGGTCGCCTGCCCCAGCACCGGCACGGCGCCCAGCGACTGGGCCTGAGCGACCGGCCCGGTCAGCGCGGTCGAGGTCAGCGGCTGGAAGTCGGCGACCTTCGTGCCCACGCCGTTGTCCAGCGGGTCGACGCCGGTGCCGGCCAGCGGGTTGGGCTTGAGGTCGGCGACCGGGCCGGTGACGTAGCCGACGGTGCCGGTCAGGGCCTGGACGCCGGCCTGCGGGTCGATGTTGCCCAGCGAGGTGGGGCGGGTGTGGGCCAGGCCGGCGATCGTCTCACCGCTGTCCGCGGAAGCCGTCGCCGCTCCTGCCGCCAGGGCTGCTCCGGCGGTCGCGAGGGCGACCAGGGCGCGCTGGGCGTGCGGGATGCTGGGGGACGCGTGTCGGGCCATCGCTGCTGCCACCTCTTGGTGTGGATTGCTACGGACTGCCCTGATAACAGCGCACACCGTGATCAGGTCACCGCACAGCGCAACCGAGATGTGACCCGCACTGCAAAGTCCACCCGCGGGGTCGTACGGCGGCCGGGAGATGCCTCAGACTGGTGTCCCGTGAGCTCCCATCCGCCCATACCGGCCCGAGTCGTGCTGCTCTGCGGCCCCTCCGGCTCCGGCAAGTCCCTCCTCGCCGCCCGCTCCGGTCTCCCGGTGCTGCGCCTCGACGACTTCTACAAGGAGGGGACCGACCCGACGCTGCCGACGGTGCCCGAGAGCTGCGACATCGACTGGGACCACCCCGGGTCGTGGGACGCGGACGCCGCCGTCGCCGCCATCGCGGAGCTGTGCCGCACGGGCCGCACCCGGGTGCCCGTCTACGACCTCTCGCTGAGCGCCCGCACCGGCGCGGAGGCGGTCGACATCGGGCGGACGCCGCTGTTCCTCGCGGAGGGCATCTTCGCCGCCGAACTGGTGTCGCGCTGCCGGGATCTGGGCGTGCTGGCCGACGCGCTGTGCCTGAGCCGCGGGCCGGTGACCACCTTCCGCCGCCGCTTCGTGCGGGACCTGCGGGAGGGCCGCAAGTCCGTGCCGTTCCTGCTGCGCCGGGGCTGGCGGCTGATGCGGCAGGAGCGGTCGGTCATCGCCCGGCAGACGACGCTGGGCGCCCACGCGTGCGACCGCGACGAGGCGATGGGGCGGCTGGCGGACGCCGCGGCCGGCCGGTGCGCGAAGGCCCGTACGGCCGCCTGACGCCTCCGGCGCACGCGGGGTCCGTACAGACGGAAGAGCGGGACTGGACGGACCCCCCGGCCCTCCAGTCCCGCTCCCACCCACCCCCGTGGGTCCCCCGCGGGTCCCCCGTGACCCCCGTGTTTCCGTTCCCCCGTGTCCCCCCTGGGCAGGTCCCCCGTGTCCCCCGTGGTCCCTGCCCGTGAGTAAGAGCCCGGCATCCTCCCCCTGATACACCCCGGCTCCCACTTCTTTCGACGGGCCCCCCGGCCCGCCCGTCCTCAGGCGACCAGTTCGCCGAAGGCGTCCTCCCGGTCACGGCCGAAGCTGAGGACCTCGTCCTCGCGCAGCCGGCGCAGCGAGCGCCAGATGCTGGACTTCACCGTGCCGACGCTGATGTCGAGGATGTCCGCGATCTCCGGGTCCGTGCGGCCCTCGTAGTAGCGCAGGACCAGCATGGTGCGCTGGAGTTCGGGCAGCCGGGCGAGCGCCTGCCACAGGACCGTGCGCAGCTCGGTGCCGCGCATCGCGTCCATGTCGCCGGGCGTCTCCGGCAGTTCCTCGGTCGGGTACTCGTTGAGCTTGCGGCGCCGCCAGGCGCTGATGTGCAGGTTGGTCATGGTGCGGCGGAGGTAGCCGCCGACCGCGGCCTTGTCGGTGATCCGGTCCCACGCCCGGTAGGTCGAGAACAGCGCGCTCTGCAGCAGGTCCTCGGCCTCGAAGCGGTCGCCGGTCAGGTGGTAGGCGGTGGCGTACAGGGAGGCGCGGCGCTCCTGGACATAGGCGGTGAACTCCGCCTCCGACAGGGAGCGGCGCTCCCCCTCTGCCTCCCCGTACGCGGTTCCCCCGTGCGTCTCCCCCTGGCGGGCGTCGACCACCGTCATGTACGCGGTGTGCTGACGCCCGGCGCCGCGAGCGCACCCCCGCCCGGTCGCGGCGCCGGACTTCTCGGAACCCCGGTGTCCGTGCACGTCGTGCAGGCGCGTGACCACTGCGCTGGTGGTGCCCTTCAGCGTGTTCATCTCGCGCCCCCCGTCGTGGACTTCCGGTGTTCGGCTCACTGTGCTGACGAAAATCCTGCCGCCGCGACTTCATGGCCGTGTCCGTCGACTGTCACAGACCTGTCACAGGGCCCCGTCACCACTGGATCACCGTTCCTTCACAGGGTCCGGCGGCGCCCCGGGGCCGCTTCCGTACCCACAGGTCGAACAGCGGCCCCTCCATGGGCCAGAATGAGCCCGTGCCTTCCCTGTTGCTGATCGAGGACGACGACGCCATCCGCACGGCCCTGGAGCTCTCCCTGAGCCGCCAGGGTCACCGGGTGGCCACCGCTGCCAGCGGTGAGGACGGTCTGAAGCTGCTGCGCGAACAGCGGCCGGACCTGATCGTGCTGGACGTGATGCTGCCCGGCATCGACGGCTTCGAGGTGTGCCGCCGCATCCGGCGCACCGACCAGCTGCCGATCATCCTGCTGACCGCGCGCAACGACGACATCGACGTCGTCGTCGGCCTCGAGTCGGGCGCCGACGACTACGTCGTCAAACCGGTCCAGGGCAGGGTGCTGGACGCCCGCATCCGGGCCGTGCTGCGCCGCGGCGAACGGGAGTCGAGCGACTCGGCGAGCTTCGGCGGCCTGGTCATCGACCGTTCGGCGATGACCGTGACGAAGAACGGCGAGGACCTCCAGCTCACCCCGACCGAGCTGCGGCTGCTGCTCGAACTGAGCCGGCGGCCGGGGCAGGCGCTCTCCCGCCAGCAGCTGCTGCGGCTGGTCTGGGAGCACGACTACCTCGGCGACTCCCGGCTGGTGGACGCCTGCGTGCAGCGGCTGCGCGCCAAGGTCGAGGACGTGCCGTCGTCCCCGACCCTGATCCGTACCGTGCGCGGTGTCGGCTACCGGCTGGATCCGCCTCAGTGACGGAGGAGCACCAGGGGGGTTCACGCGGCTGGACCGCGGCTCGCAAGGGAGTCTGGTCCGGGCTGCGCTTCACCAGCCTGCGGCTGCGGCTGGTCCTCGTCTTCGGCCTGGTCGCGCTGACCGCCGCCGTCTCCGCCTCCGGCATCGCCTACTGGCTGAACCGGGAGGCGGTGCTCACCCGCACCCAGGACGCCGTGCTGCGCGACTTCGAGCAGGAGATGCAGAACCGGGCCGGTGCGCTCTCCGAGCACCCCACGCAGGACGAGTTGCAGCACACCGCGGGGCAGATGGCCAACAGCAGCCAGCGGTTCGGCGTGCTGCTGGTGGCCGAGGACGCCGACGGGGACACCGTGTACGGCAGTTCCGGCGGCCTCGGCGGCTTCGCGCTGGCCGACGTGCCCGAGTCGCTGCGCACCGCGGTGAACAAGGAGCAGAAGGTCAATTCGGCCAACAAGCACCCGTACCACCTGTACTGGCAGCGGGTCACCGAGGGCGACACCCCGTACCTGGTGGCCGGCACCAGGGTGATCGGCGGCGGGCCGACCGGCTACATGCTGAAATCGCTGGAGCCCGAGGCCAAGGACCTCAACTCGCTCGCCTGGTCGCTTGGGATCGCCACCGCCCTCGCCCTGCTCGGCTCCGCGCTGCTCGCGCAGGCGCTGGCGACGACCGTGCTCAAGCCCGTGCACCGGCTGGGGGTGGCGGCGCGGCGGCTGGGCGAGGGCCGGCTCGACACCCGGCTGCGGGTGTCCGGCACCGACGAACTGGCCGACCTGTCGCGGACGTTCAACAGCGCCGCCGAGAACCTGGAGAAACGGGTCGCGGACATGGCGGGCCGCGAGCAGGCCTCCCGGCGCTTCGTCGCGGACATGAGCCACGAGCTGCGGACGCCGCTGACGGCGCTCACGGCCGTGACGGAGGTCCTGGAGGAGGAGCTGGAGTTCGAGGGCGAGGGCGGCAGCTTCGACCCCATGGTCGAGCCCGCCGTGCGGCTGGTGGTGAGCGAGACCCGGCGGCTGAACGACCTCGTGGAGAACCTGATGGAGGTCACCCGCTTCGACGCGGGCACCGCCCGGCTGGTCCTGGACGACGTCGACGTCGCCGACCAGATCACCGCCTGTATCGACGCCCGCGCCTGGCTGGACGCCGTCGACCTGGACGCCGAGCGCGGCATCCACGCCCGCCTCGACCCGCGCCGGCTCGACGTGATCCTGGCCAACCTGATCGGCAACGCGCTCAAGCACGGCGGTTCGCCGGTGCGGGTGTCGGTGGCGCGGGCGGACGACGAGATCGTCATCCGGGTGCGCGACCACGGCCCCGGTATCCCCGAGGACGTCCTGCCGCACGTCTTCGACCGCTTCTACAAGGCCAGCGCCTCCCGGCCGCGCTCCGAGGGCAGCGGGCTCGGCCTGTCGATCGCCCTGGAGAACGCGCACATCCACGGCGGCGGGATCACCGCCGAGAACTCGCCCGAGGGGGGTGCGGTGTTCGTGCTGCGGCTGCCGCAGGACCCGTCGCCGGCCGCGGACGACGAGGCCGGTGACGCCGGGGACGGCGGCTCCGGGGGCGCCCCGGACGACGGGGACAGGGGCAAGGACGCGAAGGGACGGGCCTGATGACCGTACGCCGCCTGCCGGGACTGCCCGGGCTCGCGGTGCCGGCCGCGCTGACCGCACTGCTCGCACTGCTCGCCGGGTGCGGCATCCGCGCCACGGAGGTGCCCACCGACTACGGTCCCGCGCCGTCGCGGGTGCGCTGCTCGCTCGCCGAGCCGAACGCGCCGGTGGAGGGGGCGTCCGGTGTGCCGGCCCAGGTGTTCCTGCTGTGCGGCTCGTCGCTGGTGGCGGTCGACCGCACGGTGCCGGTGCCGGAGGGCGCTTCGGACTCGGGGCGCCGGGCGCTGGTGGCGCAGGGCCTGCTGGACCAGCTCACCGCGCCGCCGTCGCCCGCCGAGAAGGAGGCCGGGTACACGACCGACGTGCGCCGCGGCATCGCGGTCACCGGCCCGCGCTCCGGGGACCCCGCCGACACCCTGCGCCTGAGCACCGCGCCCGGCGACCTCACGTCGTACGCCCTCGCCCAGGTGGTGTGCACCTTCTCCGACTCCGCGGCGGGCGAGGGGGACGGCTCGGTCGTCCTGGCCGGGCCCGGCGACGCGCCGGCGCGCCGGTACGCCTGCACGGACGACGTCCGGACCCGGCCGGGCAGCAACGAGCCGCGGTCCACCGAGGTCGAGGAGGGCTGACGCCCGGCGCGCGGGGACCGTGTGGCGCAGGCCTCACCCCCGCCCGCCGGCGGCCGGAACCGCGCGCGGCGGCGGCCGCGTCTAGGGGGACGTGCAGCGTCATGGGTTCCTCGGCGGCAGCGCCGCGCTCCGCATCCGTGTGACAGGAAGTGTCCTCCTGGTCGCACATCTCGCGTTCGTCGCCTGGTACACGCTGCGCCCCCTGGACGTCCCCTGGGTCCTGCCGCCCAACCTGCGCCCCTTCGACGGGATCCGTGCCGACGTGGCGCTGGGCTGGCCCGCGGCGGTCCGCTCGCTCGGCGGGTCGCTCGCGCTGCTGGCGCCGCTCGGCGTGCTGCTGCCGATGGCCGGGGGACGGCTGGCGGGTTCGCCGCTCGCCTCGCTGCTGCGCACCGTGTCGGCGGCCACCCTGCTGTCGCTGGGGATCGAGCTGCTGCAGACCGGGGTGCCGGGCCAGGTCGTCGACGTGGACTCGCTGCTGCTGAACACGGCGGGCGTGGCGCTCGCGCACCTGGCGGTCGTCCCGGCGTGCCGCGCCCGGCTCCGCCGCAGGTATGGGCGGCGGGGAGGCCATGACGTACCCCGGGAGGAGCCCGCTCAGGGTCGGACCCCGACGATTCCCAGGGTCGGGATCGCCCCGTAGAGCGACGCTTTGTTCCGTTCGTCTCCGTAGCGTGGAGGGCAGATGAAGGGGAAGCCGGACGGCAGCCCCACCCACACGCTCACGAAGGAGCCGCGATGTCCCGCCTCGCCCGCCCCACCCACGGCCGCATGATCGGCGGAGTGTGCGCCGCGCTGGCCCGGCGCTTCGGCACCTCCACCACCACGATGCGGGTGATCTTCGTGGTCTCCTGCCTGCTGCCCGGCCCGCAGTTCCTGCTCTACCTGGCCCTGTGGCTGCTGCTCCCCTCCGAGGAGAAGGCGGCGCGCACGGCCTGGTGACGTACGCGCCTCCCCCTCCGGTACGCCGACGGGGCGCGCCCGGCGAGACCGGGCGCGCCCCGTCGGCGCGTGCGGGGAGGGCGGGACTCAGCCGCCCAGCGGGAGGCCGTTGACCGGCAGGCCCTGGGTGGGCAGCCCCTGCACCGGCACACCGCCGAGGAGCTTGGCGACCGGCTCGGTCGGGCCCTCGGAGAGCTGCTCGGCGAGCACCTGCTCCGCGACCGGCTGGGCGGCGGTCAGGCCGGTGCCGGCGATGCGGCGGCCCTGCTCCAGCACGTTGCCCGCGCCGGGCGCCACCTGGGAGACGGTCTCCGCGGGGAGCGTGCGGGCGACGGAGTCCACCGTCTGCGCGGTGTCCGGGAGCTCGGGGGCCGCGGTGGCCGCGCCGGCACCGGCGGCGGCGAAGGCGGCACCGAGCGCGGCGACACCGAGGGTCTTGGCAGCAGACTGCTTCATGAAATGCGTCCTCGTAATGGGGTGACGGGGATGTGAGCGGTCCCCGACCGTAAACACGCCCCGCCCCGTGCGGCAAACATCGAAATGCGGACGGATTGTGAAAGCCGGTCCGCGTTCGCGTATTACCGTGCAGCCTCCCTCAGCCCGCATCCTCCGAATAGTCGCTGGTCGAAGCGGTCTGCTGGAACAGCCATTCGGATTTCAGCTCGGCATATCCGGGCTTGATGACGTCATTGATCATGGCTAGTCGTTCATCGAAAGGAATGAACGCTGATTTCATCGCATTGACGGAGAACCACTGCATGTCGTCGAGCGTGTAACCGAACGCGTCGACCAGGTGCTCGAATTCCCGGCTCATGCCGGTGTGGGACATCAGCCGGTTGTCCGTGTTCACGGTGACGCGGAAGTGCAGCCGGCGCAGCAGCCCGATGGGGTGCTCGGCGTAGGAGTCGGCGGCGCCGGTCTGGAGGTTGGAGCTGGGGCACAGCTCCAGGGGGATCCGCTTGTCCCGGACGTAGGAGGCGAGCCGGCCGAGCTTGACGGTGCCGTCCTCGTGCACCTGGATGTCGTCGATGATGCGCACGCCGTGCCCGAGCCGGTCGGCGCCGCACCACTGGAGCGCCTGCCAGATCGACGGCAGCCCGAAGGCCTCGCCGGCGTGGATGGTGAAGTGGTTGTTCTCGCGCTTCAGGTACTCGAAGGCGTCCAGGTGCCGGGTGGGCGGGTGTCCGGCCTCGGCGCCGGCGATGTCGAAGCCGACAACGCCCAGGTCGCGGTAGCGGTTGGCGAGTTCGGCGATCTCCAGCGAGCGGGCGGCGTGCCGCATCGCGGTGAGCAGGGCGCCGACGCGGATGCGGTGGCCGTTCTCCCGGGCGCGCCGTTCGCCCTCGCGGAAGCCCTCGTTGACGGCCTCGACGACCTCTTCGAGGGTGAGGCCGCCCTCCAGGTGCTGCTCGGGGGCGTAGCGCACCTCGGCGTAGACGACGCCGTCCTCGGCGCACTCGGCGGCGACGCGGACGAGGGCGTCGCGGGTCTGCATGACGCCGACGGTGTGCGAGAAGGTCTCCAGGTACCGCTCCAGCGAACCGGAGTCGGCGGCCTGCCGGAACCAGGCGCCGAGCAGGTCGGGATCGGTCTCGGGAAGGTCCCGGTATCCGTTCTCCCGGGCGAGGTCGACGACCGTGCCGGGGCGCAGCCCGCCGTCGAGGTGGTCGTGCAGCAGAACCTTCGGCGCCCGGCGGATCCGGTCCGCGGTCGGCGCCTTCCCTGCCTGCGCCGCGTTCCCCGCGGCGCTCTTCGCGGTGTTCTGGCTCGTCATTTCCGCACTCTAACTCCTACGCGCGTAGAGCGCCGGGCGAACGTACGAGGACGTGAATGCGGGAGGGGAACGAGGCGCCCCGGTGTACAGCGCCGCCGATATGTAACGGTGATTGCACGGACAGGTGGCGTACACCCGCTCTTCTGAGAATGTTCTGTCATGGCACAGCAAGCGACGCCGGTCCGCCAGGCCCGGCTGGGGCGGACGCTCGGTCCGGAGGGCACGGCGGTCAGCGGGGTGGTGCTGCTGCTCCCGGGCGGCGACGAGGTGTCCAGCCGCCGGCCGTCGCCGCTGCTGGCGGCCGCCTCCGTAAGGACGTTGGGGCGCCGGGTGGCGCGCGCGGGGCGGGGCGAGGGGCTGGCCGCGCACGTCGTGCACTACCGCTACCGCGGCTGGAACGGCACCGAGGCGCACCTCGCCCGGGACGCCGGCTGGGCCGCCGACGAGGCGGTACGGCGCTACGGCGACGTGCCCGTCTGCCTGGCCGGCGTCGGCATGGGCGGCCGGGCGGCGCTGCGCGCGGCCGGACACGACGCCGTCAACTCGGTGCTCGCCATCGCCCCTTGGCTGCCGGACGAGGACGTGGCCGCGCCGCCCGAACCGGTGAAGCAGCTGGTCGGCCGGCGGGTGCTGATCGTGCACGGCACCAACGACGAGCGCAGCGACCCCGAACTGTCCTTCCGGCTGGCCTCGCGGGCGAAGAAGGCCAACCGCGCGGTGTGCCGGTTCGAAGTGCATTCCGACGGGCACGGGTTGCGGCAGTACCGGGAGGAAGTCGCCGCGCTGGCGGAGGACTTCGTGATGGGGTCCCTCTTCGGGCAGTCCTTCTCTCGCCCCGTGGAGGACGCGCTGGCCGCGCCGCCGCCGCTGGGGCTGCGGATGCCGCTCGCGGTGGGGTTCGGCAAGTCCTTACGCCGGTAGGGGCCGGACGGGACGCCGGCAGGGACCGGGCGGGGCGGGCCCCGGGTCAGGACGGCAGCAGGCTCCCCCTCCTGGAGAGCAGGAACTTCTTGAACGCGGCGACGGGCGGGGTGTCCGCACGCCCCGCCAGCCAGGCGACGCCGATCTCCCGGGCGGCGCGCGGGGCGGTGACCGTCAGCTCGACCACGCCGGGGCGGTCGACGGCGGGCGGCGGCAGCAGGGCGACGCCCAGCCCGGCGGCGACCAGGCCGCGCAGCGTCTCCGCCTCCTCGCCCTCGAAGGCGACCCTGGGGCGGAAACCGGCCTCCGCGCACAGGGCGTCGGTGATGTGGCGCAGGCCGTAACCGGGCTCCAGGGTCACGAAGTTCTCGTCGGCCGCCTCGGCCAGGCGGATGCGTTTGCGCGCGGCCAGGGGGTGGTCGGCCGGTACCACCAGGCGCAGTTTCTGCTCGTCGAGCCGGCGGGCGACCAGGTCGGGGGCGTCCGGGACCGGGGAGGTCAGGCAGAGGTCGAGTTCCCCGGCGCGCAGGCGCTCCAGCATGGCCTCGCCGTAGTTCTGCACGAGGCTGAAGCGGACGCGCGGGTGGTCGGCGCGGAAGGCGTGCAGCAGGCCTGGCACGGTCTCGGCGCCCATGGTGTGCAGGAACCCGAAGGCGACCTTGCCGGTGGCGGGGTCGGCGTCCGCGCGGACCTCCTCGGCGGCGCGTTCGACCTCGGCGAGGGCCCGTTCGACCGAGCCGAGGAAGGTGCGCCCGGCGACGGTCAGCGCGAGGGTGCGGCCGTGCCGGACGAAGAGGTCGACGCCGAGATCCGCTTCGAGCCGGACCAGGGCGCGGGAGAGGGTGGACTGGGGGACGTTCATCTCCTGCGCGGCCCGGGTCACGTGCTCGGTGCGGGCCACGCCGGCGAAGTGCGCGAGGCGGGGCGCGAGCAGCGTGACGATGTCTTCTGTGTCACCGGACCGTGACAGGCGGGGCCGTGAGCTCGGCTGATGCACCATGGGAACGATTATGGCCATTCCATGCATTGGACGGATGAGTCGGGGGCTTCGTACGGTCACGGTATGACTCCCGCCGATACCGGGGCGTCCACCACCGTGGGCGCCGCATCCGCAGTCTCCGTCCCCGACACGTCCGACTCGCGCATGGCCCCGGGCGGCCCCGGCTACCGCCGGATGAGCCTCGCCCTCTTCCTCGCGGGTGTCGCGACCTTCGCGCTGCTGTACTCCACGCAGGCGCTGCTGCCGCTGATCTCCGGCGACATGGGTGTCACGGCGAGCGACGCGAGCTGGACGGTGGCCGCCGCGACCGGTGGTCTGGCGGTGTTCGTGCTGCCGATGAGCGCGCTCTCGGAGCGGTTCGGGCGGCGTACGGTCATGACGGCGTCGCTGGCGGTCGCGGTGACCGTCGGGCTGCTGGTGCCCTTCGCCCCCTCGCTGCCGGCGCTGGTCGCGCTGCGCGCGGTGCAGGGCGCCGCGCTGGCGGGGCTGCCGGCCTCGGCGACGGCGTATCTCGCGGAGGAGGTCACGCCGCGTGCGCTGGTCACCGCGATCGGCCTGTTCGTCGCGGGGAACAGCGTCGGCGGGATGAGCGGGCGGGTCATCACCGGCTGGGTGGCGCAGGAGTGGGGGTGGCGGATCGCCGTCGGCGTGATCGGCGCCGTGGCGGTGGCGTGCGCGGTGGCCTTCCGGCTGCTGCTGCCGGCGCCGAAGCACTTCCGGGCGGGCTCGCTGCGGCCGCGGGTCCTGGTCCGCACGGTCCGCGACCACCTCGCCAACCCGCTGCTGCGGCGCCTGTACGCGATCGGCGCGCTGTTCATGACGGTCTTCGGCGGCGTCTACACGGTGATCGGCTACCGCCTGACGGAGGCGCCGTTCTCCCTTCCGCAGGGCCTGGTCGGCTCGATCTTCCTGGTCTACCTGGTGGGGACGGTCTCCGCGTCGACGGCGGGCCGCCTGGTCGGCCGCCTGGGCCGGCGCGGCGCGCTGTACCTCGGCGGCGGCACGACGGCCGCGGGCCTGCTGCTCTCCCTCGCCTCCTCGCTGCCCCTGGTCCTGCTCGGCCTGGTGCTGATCACCGCGGGCTTCTTCGCCGGCCACGCGGTGGCCTCCTCGGCGGTCGGCAAGACCGCCCAGCACGGCCGCGCCCAGGCCTCGGCCCTGTACCAGTCCGCCTACTACGTCGGCTCCAGCGCGGGCAGCACGGTGGGCGCCCTGGCCTTCCACTCCGGCGGCTGGACCGGCACGGTCGGCGTCGGCCTCCTGGCGGTCCTGGGCGTCGTGGCCATCACGGTGACGGGCTCCCTGGCGGCCCGCCGGGTCGCGGGGACGGCCGCGGCGGGCGCCTGACGCCCCTCCCCGGGCGGCCGTCGGGCGCGACCCGGCTCCGCGGCGGGCGGGGCCGGTGCTGCGGGACCGCTTCCACCTGCGGTTTCATTCGCTGCACAGGCCATTGTCAGTCCCCTGCGGTAGCTTCCGAAGTGCGGGGCGCGAAGACGCGCACTCGGGACGGCCACAGGGGTGGGTGGACGATGACCAACAGCACCATGACGACGGAGCTGGACTCCGCGCTGGAGAAGCACCGGACCGAGCTGACCGGGTACTGCTACCGGATGCTCGGCTCCTCCTTCGAGGCCGAGGACGCGGTGCAGGACACCCTGGTCCGCGCCTGGCGCAGCTATGACAAGTTCGAGGGCCGCTCCAGCCTCCGCTCCTGGCTCTACCGCATCGCGACCAACGTCTGCCTGGACATGCTCTCCGCGGGCAACAAGCGGGCCAGACCGATGGACCTGACGGAGTCCACCCCCCTCGCCCAGGCGGCCCTGTCCCCCCGCCCGGACCACACCTGGCTGGAGCCGATGCCCGACGCGCGCGTGCTGCCCTCGACCGCGGACCCGGCCGAGGCCGCAGTGGCCAAGGAGTCCGTGCGGCTGGCCTTCATGGCCGCCCTCCAGCAGCTGCCGCCCAAGCAGCGCGCGGTGCTCATCCTGCGCGAGGTGCTGGCCTGGAAGGCGAGCGAGGTCGCCGAGCTGCTCGGCACCTCGGTCCCGTCGGTCAACAGCGCCCTCCAGCGCGCCCGCGCCACCCTCGCCGACCGGGCGGACCGCGGGGACGGCGCGGCCGTCTCCGACCCGCTGGACGAGGAGCAGCAGAAGCTCCTGGAGCGCTACGTCGCCGCCTTCGAGGGCTACGACATGACGGCGCTGACGGCGCTGCTGCACGAGGACGCGGTGATGACGATGCCGCCGTTCGACCTCTGGCTGGCCGGTCCCGAGGACATCACCGGCTTCATGACGACGCTCGGCGCGGCCTGCGCGGATTCCCGGCTGGTGCGGGTGGAGGCCAACGGGCTGCCCGCCTTCGCGCACTACAAGCCGGACCCCGAGGCGGGCGGGTACACGCCGTGGGCGGTCCAGGTGCTGGAGATCTCAGACGGCCGGATCACCGGGTTCCACTGCTTCCTCGACACGAAGCGGTGGTTCCCGCTGTTCGACCTGCCCCTCCGTCTCGAAGCGGAGGCCGACCAGGTCCAGTAGCGCGTGCAGGGCGGGATCGGGGTCCCGCAGCCGTATCCGGCCACCCACCCGCCGGGCGGTCAGCTCCAGGCGGGCCAGCAGGTCGACGACCGCCAGCCCCGGCGGTCCGAGCCCCCCGACGTCGCAGACGATCACCCCGGCGCGGGTGGCTTCCAGCAGCGCGCGTGCCTCGTCGCAGAGCCGGGGTGTCTCCCCTCGGGAGACGGGCCCCGGCAGCACGAGTACGGCGGGTGTCACGGCGTCCACGTGCGGTAGACCCGGCGTGCGCCCCGAACTCATCGGTGGCCGTCGGCAGAGATCACATTGACCTGCGCACGCCCGCCGCCCGAGGGTTTGCTGTATGCCCCATGCATCGCCGTGCCCCGCCGTGCCGCCGGACGTGTCCGTCCCCGCCGAAGGGGCGCCGCCGTGCAAGGGGTGCTGACCGGGTTCGCGGTCATCGCGGTCGTCATCGCCGTCGGCTACGTCCTCGGCCTGCGCGGCCACCTCGGCCCGCAGGGACGCGAGGTGCTGACCAGGCTCGCCTTCCACGTGGCCTCCCCCGCCCTGCTGTTCACCACCCTCGCGACGGCCGACCTCTCGGTGGTCTTCTCCAGCCGGCTCCTGGTGACGGCGCTGTCCACGGTGGCGGTGGCCGGAGTCTTCGTCGCGGTGGGCGTCGTACGCCGCTGGGGCGTGGGCCGGACGACGATCGGCGCGCTGTGCTCCGGTTACGTCAACTCCGGCAACCTCGGCATCCCGATCGCGGTGTACGTGCTCGGCGACGCGTCGCTGGTGGCACCGGTGCTGCTGTTCCAGCTGGTGCTGGTGACGCCGGTCGCGGTGACGATCCTGGACCTGTCGGGCGGGGGCGCCAAGGGCCCGCTGTGGCGGCGGCTGCTGACACCGCTGCGCAATCCGATCGCGCTGGGCTCCCTGGCCGGCGTCGCCGTCGCCGCGACCGGACTGCGGGTGCCGGCCCCGGTCATGGACCCGCTGACGCTGATCGGCAACATGTCGGTGCCGGCGGTCCTGCTCGCCTTCGGCATCTCACTGTGCGGTTCCACGATGCCCATGCGGGGCGCCGACCGGGAACCGGTGCTGCTGGCGGTGGCGTTGAAGGCGTTCGGCCAACCCGCGGTGGCCTGGGCCCTGGCCTCCGGGGTGTTCGGGCTGCGCGGCGCCCAACTCCTGGACGTGGTGGTGACGTCGGCGCTGCCGGCCGCGCAGAACCTGTACACGTACGCGTCGACCTACGAGGTCGGCGAGCGCCTGGCCCGGGACGCGATCCTGGTCTCCACGGTGGTGTCCGTGCCGGTGCTGGTGGGGGTGGCGGCGGTGCTGGGGTGAGTCAGGATTCGGGGAACTCGCCGGTGTCGAGGGTCAGGTCGAAGGGCGCGGGGAGGGTGAGGGGGTCGCCGAACTTGGCGGCGCCCAGCACGCGGTACACGTCACCCTTCGGTTCACCGTAGAGCGTCGCGGTGGGGCCACCGGGGGCCCAGCGGTCGACGAGGAGATAGAGCGGAATGCCGGCTGTGGCGTAGGCGGCGGGCTTGCTGATGCGGTCGTGGCGCGCGTTGGACTTCGAGGTGACTTCCACGACGAGCTGCGCGAGAGCAGCGGGGATGTGGGTGTCGGACTCGGTGTGGTCGGGCAGTTGCGTCACCACCAGGTCCGGGATGAGCATCCCGAGACGGGACGGGACCGATAGCGCGAGCGTCTGATAGATGCCCCACTGGTCAGGGATCACGGCGTACAGACGGCGTTGGATCCGGTCGGTGATGTCGTTGTGAGGCAGTCCCGGAGCAGGTGACACGGTGATGATCCCCTCGATGATCTCCACCTTGCTGCCCTCGGGCCATTCCATCTCCTCCCAGAACCGGACGAGGTCGTCCCAGTTCCGGTCGGGCTCCTGGCTCACGGTGAGTGCGCTCATGGCGGTTCTCCAATCGGTGCGTCACCGATCCCAGCATGCCGAACGGGACCGGCAGAGGTCTACCGATCCCGTTCACCCGATCGAGGAATCCCCTGGTCAGGCGATACGTTCCAGCACCACCGGCGACGCCGTGAAGGACGTGCCCGCGGGGGCGATGTCGTGGGAGGCCTCCAGGGCGGCGAGGGCGTACTCGAAGCGGTCCGGGGTGTCGGTGTGCAGGGTGAGGAGCGGCTGGCCGGCCGTGACCGTGTCGCCGGGCTTCGCGTGCAGCTCGACGCCCGCGGCGGCCTGCACCGGGTCCTCCTTGCGGGCGCGGCCCGCGCCGAGGCGCCAGGCGGCGACGCCGACGTCGTAGGCGTCGAGGCGGGTCAGGACGCCCGAGGAGGGGGCCTTGACCACGTGCTGCTCCTTCGACGTGGGCAGGGCCGCGTCCGGGTCGCCGCCCTGGGCCGCGATCATGCGGCGCCAGACGTCCATCGCGGAGCCGTCGGCGAGCGCCTTCGCCGGGTCGGCGTCCGGCAGGCCCGCCGCGGCCAGCATCTCGCGGGCCAGGGCGAGGGTCAGCTCGACCACGTCGGCGGGGCCGCCGCCGGCCAGGACCTCGACGGACTCGCGGACCTCCAGGGCGTTGCCCGCGGTGAGGCCGAGCGGGGTCGCCATGTCGGTGAGCAGTGCGACGGTCTTCACGCCGTGGTCGGTGCCGAGGCCGACCATCGTGGAGGCCAGTTCGCGGGCGTCGTCCAGCGTCTTCATGAAGGCCCCGGAGCCGACCTTGACGTCCAGGACCAGGGAGCCCGTGCCCTCGGCGATCTTCTTGGACATGATGGAGGAGGCGATGAGCGGGATCGCCTCCACCGTGCCGGTCACGTCCCTGAGGGCGTACAGCTTCTTGTCGGCGGGTGCGAGGCCGTCGCCCGCCGCGCAGATGACCGCGCCGGTGGTGTCCAGGACGTTCAGCATCTCCTCGTTGGAGAGGAGGGCGCGCCAGCCGGGGATCGACTCCAGCTTGTCCAGGGTGCCGCCGGTGTGGCCGAGGCCCCGGCCGGAGAGCTGCGGGACGGCCGCGCCGCACGCCGCCACCAGGGGCGCCAGCGGCAGGGTGATCTTGTCGCCGACGCCGCCGGTGGAGTGCTTGTCGGCGGTGGGACGGGACAGGGACGAGAACTCCATGCGCTCGCCGGAGGCGATCATCGCGGCCGTCCAGCGGGCGATCTCACCGCGGTTCATGCCGTTGAGCAGGATCGCCATCGCCAGCGACGACATCTGCTCGTCGGCCACCTCGCCGCGCGTGTAGGCGTCGATGACCCAGTCGATCTGCTCGCCGCTGAGTTCGCCGCGGTCCCGCTTGGTGCGGATGACGGAGATGACGTCCATGCCCATGTATGGCTTTCCTTACGGGATTGCGGGGGGTTACTTGGTGAGGTGGTCCGGGCCGAAGGCCTGCGGGAGCATCTCCGACAGGGGGACGATCCCCGCCGGCGTCTCGAGCAGCAGCTCCGGGCCGCCGAACTCGTGCAGCAGCTGGCGGCAGCGGCCGCACGGGACGAGGACCGCGCCCTCGCCGTCGACGCAGACGAAGTGCGTCAGCCGCCCGCCGCCGGTCAGCCGGAGCTGGGAGACCAGCCCGCACTCGGCGCACAGGGAGATGCCGTAACTGGCGTTCTCCACGTTGCAGCCGGTCACCGTGCGGCCGTCGTCGACCAGGGCGGCGGCGCCGACGGCGTACCCGGAGTAGGGGGCGTACGCCCGGGACATGGCGTCCCGGGCGGCCCCGCGCAGTCCGTCCCAGTCGACGGCCGTCACTTGCCCTGCCCCTTCCGGTAGGGCATGCCGTTGGCCCTGGGCATCCGCAGCCGCTGGGCGGAGAGCGCGAGGACGACGAGGGTGACGACGTACGGCGTGGCGGAGACGACCTGGTTCGGGACGTCGTCGGTGGAGGCGTACCACGCGAAGACCAGGGCGCCGACGAGGACGGTGACGGCGGCCTGCACGTACTTCTTGCGGATCGCGAGCCAGATCGCGCCGGCCACCAGCAGCAGCGCGCCGAGCAGCAGCAGGGCGTGCACGTTGGCCGAGCCGCCGCGCAGGTTGAGGCTGTCGGTGTAGCCGAACAGCCCGGCGCCGATGGCGAGTCCGCCCGGCATCCAGTTGCCGAAGATCATCGCCGCGAGGCCGATGTAGCCGCGGCCGCTGGTCTGGCCCTCCAGGTAGAAGGGGTTGGCCACGATGGAGAGGAAGACGCCGCCGAGGCCGGCCAGACCGCCGGAGATGATCACGGCCAGGTACTTGTACTTGTAGACGTTGACGCCGAGGGACTCCGCGGCCACCGGGTTCTCGCCGCAGGAGCGCAGCCGCAGGCCGAAGGGGGTGCGCCACAGGATCCACCAGGTGGCGGGGATCAGGGCGACGGCGATCAGGGTGAGCCAGGAGACGTTGGTGACCAGGCCGCCGAGCAGGCCGGCGATGTCCGAGATCAGGAACCAGCCCTTGTCGTTCAGGCTCACCAGCCCGTCGGACAGGCCCGGCACCGTGAAGTGGCCGAGGGACTCCACCGGCGGGGACTGCTTGGCCGAGCCGCCCTGGTGGCCCTCGAAGGCGAGCGGGGCGAGGTAGCGGGTGGCGCCGAGGGCGAGGATGTTGATGGCCACGCCGGAGACGATGTGGTTGACGTTGAAGGTGATCGTCACGATGGCGTGCAGCAGGCCGCCGAGGCAGCCGCCGACGATGCCGACGAGGACGCCGGTCCACGGGCCCCACTGGAAGCCGGCCCAGGCACCGAACCAGGTGCCGAGGATCATCATGCCTTCGAGGCCGATGTTGACCACGCCCGCGCGCTCGGCCCACAGACCGCCGAGGCCGGCGAGGCCGATCGGCACGGCGAGCTGGAGCGCGGTGGACATCTGGCTGACGTTGGTGATGCCGTCGGCGCCGGTGATCAGGCGGACCAGCGAGGTCAGGGCCAGGGCGCCGGCGATGACCAGCATCAGGACGGGCAGGGACAGGCGGCGGCCGGCCGGCGCCCCGTGCTCCAGCGTGGGCTGGTTGAGGTCGGTTGCGGTGGTCATCGGCCAGCCACCTCCTTCTTGGTGTTGTCGGTGGCGCCGAGGACGTGTCCGGCGGCCAGCTCGGCGCCCACCCGGCGCTGCTGGCGGCGCAGGCCCCACTCGCGGACGGCCTCGTAGGAGACGACGACCGAGAGGACGATCAGGCCCTGCATGATGACCGCGATCTCCTTGTCGTAGCCGTGGAAGTCCAGCTCGGGCGAGGCCTTGTCGAGCCAGGCCCACAGCAGGGCGGCGAAGGCGATGCCGACCGGGCTGTTGCGGCCGAGCAGGGCGATGCCGATACCGAGGAAGCCGATGCCGGTGGGGAAGTTGAGGCTGTAGGTGTGGGTGTCGCCGAGCAGGATCGGGAGGCCCGCGAGACCGGCGAGGCCGCCGGAGAGCAGCATCGCGGTGAGCACCATCCGCTTGGGGTCGACGCCGCTGGCCGCCGCGGCGGACTCGGAGGCGCCGGAGGCGCGCAGGTCGAAGCCGAAGCGGGTGCGGTTGAGGGTGATCCAGTAGCCGATGCCCAGCAGCACGGCGAGGACGACCAGGCCGTAGATCTCGCCGGACGCGCCCATGTCGATGCCGGGGATCCAGCCGGACTCGTGCATCTCGCCGGTGGTGTTGTTGTTGCCGATCTTGACGCCGAAGACGTCCGGCAGCCACAGGTAGCCGATCACGGAGGTGGCGATGGCGTTGAGCATGATCGTCGCGACGACCTCGCTGACGCCGCGGGTGACCTTCAGGATGCCCGCGATGCCGGACCAGAAGGCACCGGTGAGGACGGCCGTCAGGAGCAGCAGCGGGATCTGGAGGAAGGCCGGGAGATTCGCGTGCGCGCCGACGATGGCGGCCGTCATGGCGGCGAGCTGGTACTGGCCGTCGACGCCGATGTTGAACAGGTTCATCCGGAAGCCGATGGCGACCGCCAGGGCGGCGATGTAGTACATCGACGCCTGGTTGATGATCAGGACCTGGATGTCGGAGAACCCGGCCTGCTCGAACATCAGGGCGAACGGTTCGACCGGGTTCTTGCCCGAGGCGATCAGGACGATCGCGCTGAGCACGAAGGCCACGGCGAGCGCGATGACCGGCCCGGCCACCGCGAGGAGCACGCGCTCCTTGTCGAACTTCTTCATCATCGGGCCTCGTCTTCCGCACCCGGACCGTCGTCGGTCGGCGTCTCTTCGTGTTCCAGGTGGCCGCTCGCGGCGCCGGTCATCGCCGAGCCCAGCTCCTCGGGGGTGATGGAGGCCGGGTCGGCGTCGGCCACGAGCCTGCCGTCGTAGATCACCCGGAGAGTGTCGGACAGGCCGATCAGCTCGTCCAGGTCGGCGGAGATCAGCAGCACGGCGAGGCCCTCGCGTCGGGCCTCGCGGATGTGGTCCCAGATCGCGGCCTGGGCGCCGACGTCCACACCGCGGGTGGGGTGGGCGGCGATCAGGAAGCGCGGCTTGTGGCTCATCTCGCGGCCGACGATCAGCTTCTGCTGGTTGCCGCCGGACAGCGAGGCGGCGGTGACGTCGATGCCCGGGGTGCGGACGTCGTACGTCTCGACGATGCGCCGGGTGTCCTCCTGGGAGCCCTTCGGGTCCAGCCAGACGCCCTTGCTGTTGGGCTTCTCGGTGACGTGGCCGAGGATGCGGTTCTCCCACAGGGGCGCTTCCAGGAGCAGCCCGTGGCGGTGGCGGTCCTCGGGGATGTAGCCGACGCCCTGCTCGCGGCGCTTGCGGGTGGGCAGCGCCGTGATGTCCTGGTCGAGGAAGCGGATCGCGCCGGAGTCGGCGTGGCGCAGGCCGATGAGCGCGTCGACCAGTTCGGTCTGGCCGTTGCCCTCGACGCCGGCGATGCCCAGCACCTCGCCGGCGTGGATGGTGAAGGAGATGTCGTCGAGGAGGGCCTTGCCGCCGGGCGCGGCCAGGCGCAGCGTGTCGACGGTGAGGACCGCGCGGTCGGTGACCGTGGACTCCGCCGTCTCCGGGGTGGGCAGTTCGCTGCCGACCATCAGCTCGGCGAGCTGGCGCGGGGTGGTCTCGGCGGGGACGGCGGTGCCGACGGTGGTGCCCCGGCGGATGACGGTGATGTCGTCGGCGACCGACAGGACCTCGCCCAGCTTGTGGGAGATGAAGATGACGGACAGGCCCTCGGCCTTGAGTCCGCGCAGGTTGTCGAAGAGGGCGTCCACCTCCTGCGGCACGAGCACGGCGGTCGGCTCGTCGAGGATCAGCGTGCGGGCGCCGCGGTAGAGGACCTTGAGGATCTCCACGCGCTGCCGGGCGGCGACGCCCAGCTCCTCGACCAGGAGGTCGGGCTTGACGCCCAGGCCGTACCGCTCGGAGATCTCCTTGATCTTGCGGCGGGCCTTGGCGCCGATGCCGTACAGCTTCTCGCTGCCGAGGACCACGTTCTCCAGGACCGTGAGGTTGTCGGCGAGCATGAAGTGCTGGTGGACCATGCCGATGCCGCGGGCGATGGCGTCGGCGGGCGAGGAGAAGGCGACGTTCTCGCCGTCGACGGCGATGGTGCCCTCGTCCGGCTTCTGCATGCCGTAGAGGATCTTCATCAGCGTCGACTTGCCGGCGCCGTTCTCGCCGACGAGGGCGTGCACGGTGCCCTTGCGGACGGTGAGGTGGATGTCGTGGTTGGCCACGACGCCGGGGAAGCGCTTGGTGATCCCGGCGAGTTCGACGGCGGTCACCGGTTCGTTGACCGCCGCTTTGGCCGGAGGGCTGCTGGACGCGTTGATGGCGCACACTCCTGGGGACGGGGGCCGTCTACGCGCGTAGCGCCCCTACGGCATCTAAAAGCGGCGGCGGCACATCGGCACGACGGGGTACGGGGAGGGCCGCGGACGTCCTCCCCGTACCCCGTCGATCGGTGCGACCGGCGCGGTTACACGCTGTTCGAGGTGTTGCTGGTCAGCTGCTCTTGACCTTGATCTCGCCGCTGATGATCTTCTCCTTGGCCGTCTTGATGGCTGCCTGGAGCTCGGCGTCGTCCGCGAACTTCGGGTTGGAGTCCGAGAGACCGACCTCGCCGGACTTCAGATCGCCCCGAACGATACCGGTCTCCGGCTTGCCGTCCTCGACCGACTTCGCGAGGTTGTATACGGCCTTGGCGACGTCCTTGGTGGCCGAAGTCAGGATGTAGTCCTTGTACTTGGCGAGGGCTTCCTGCTTGTACTGGTCGGAGTCGACGCCGATCGCCCAGATCTTCTTGGCGGCGGCGGCCTCGATCACGCCCTGGCCGGAGAGGCCGGCGGCCGCGTAGACGACGTCCGCCTTCTTCTCGATCTGGCCCTCGGCGGCGGTCTTGCCCTTGTCGGGGCTGGAGAAGCCGCCCTCCTCCGCGGTCTGCGTCAGGTACTGGGAGAGGACCTTGACCTTCGGGTCGGTGTCCTTGACGCCCTGCGCGAAGCCGGCCTGGAACTTGTGGATCAGCGGGATGTCCACGCCGCCCACGAAGCCCACGGTGTCGGTCTTGGTGCTCTTGGCCGCGGCGACGCCGGCGAGGTAGGAGGCCTGCTCCTCGTTGAAGACCAGGTCCGCGACGTTCTTCGACTCGATCGTGGCGTCGTCCACGATGCCGAAGGTGGTGTCCGGGTACTTCTCGGCGGCGCTCTTGATCGCGGCGGCGTACGCGTAGCCGACGCCCACGACCGGGTTGTGGCCCTGCTTGGCCAGCGAGACCAGGCGCTGCTCCTTGTCGGCGTCCGTCTCACCGTCGGTGGGCTCGACGTCGGCCGTCTCGTAGCCGAACTCCTTCTTCGCCTGCTCCAGGCCCGCGTACGCGGCGTCGTTGAAGGACTGGTCGCCCTTGCCGCCGACGTCGTAGGCGATGGCGAGGCCCTTGTCGCCGTCGGAGTCCGACCCGGAGGAGGTCGAGGTACCACCGCAGGCGGAGAGCGCGAGGGCCAGGGAGGCGGTCGCTGCGCCTGCGACCGTGATCCGGGAAATCCGGCGCATGTCTGGTGCTCCTGTCGTACGAGCGCCGGGGACGGTTCGGCTGCGGCGCTGGTTTCGCCGCAGATTAACGCGCGTAGACCTGCCTGAAAACCCCTTCTGTCCACCTTGTTATCCGCCCGTGAGCTAGGGGCCGCGGCCGGGGCCGAAAGGCTTGCCGGACGCAAACGGAGGGTGGCGGAGGGTGACGTCCCGGCCCGTTGGCGGGGCCGGCCGAGGCATGCGGAAGCGGGCGGGCACCCGGGGCGCCCGCCCGCTTCGACGTCGTGCCGTACCGGTGCCTTCTACTCGGTCTTCACCTTGATCGAACCGCCGGTGATGCCCTCCTTGGCCTTGGCCACGGCGTCCTGCGCGCCCGGGATCCCGGCGAACTTCGGGTTGCTGTCGGACAGGCCCACCCCGTCCGACTTCAGGTCGAAGGTCTGGGTGCCGGTCAGCGGCTTCTCGTCCTCGACGGACTTGGCGAGCGCGTAGACCGCCCCGTTGATGTCCTTGAGGGCGGAGGTCAGGATGTAGTCCTTGTAGGCCGCGAGGGCCTCCTGCTCGTACTGGTCCGAGTCGACGCCGATGGCCCAGACCTTGGCCTTGGCGGCCGCCTCGATCACGCCCTGCCCGGACAGCCCGGCCGCCTGGTAGACGACGTCGGCCTTCTTCTCGATCTGGCCCTCGGCCGCCGCGCGGCCCTTGTCGGGGCTGGAGAAGCCGCCCTCCTCGGCGGTCTGCGTCAGGTACTGCGAGATGACCTTGACCTTCGGGTCGGTGTCCTTGACGCCCTGCTCGTAGCCCGCCTCGAACTTGTGGATCAGCGGGACGTCCACGCCGCCCACGAAGCCCACGGTCTTGGTCTTGGTGGCCTTGGCGGCGGCGACGCCGGCGAGGTAGGAGGCCTCGTTCTCGGCGAAGACGAGGGACGCCACGTTCTTGCCCTCGACCACGGAGTCGACGATGCCGAAGGTGGTGTCCGGGTACTTGGCGGCGACCGCCTTCATCGCCGGGCCGTACGCGAAGCCGACGCCGATGACCGGGTTGTAGCCCTGCTTGGCCAGGGAGGTGAGCCGCTGTTCCTTGTCGGCGTCCGTCTCACCGTCGGTGGGCTCGATGTCGGCGGTCTTGTAGCCGAACTCCTTCTTCGCCCGCTCCAGACCGGCGTACGCGGCGTCGTTGAAGGACTGGTCGCCCTTGCCGCCGATGTCGTACGCGATGGCGAGGCCCTTGTCGTCCTTGCCGTCGCCGCTGTCGCTGCTGGTGCCTCCGCAGGCGGTGGCGGCGAGTGCGAGCGACGCGGCCCCCACCGCGACGCGGATCAGTCTCGATGTCCGACGCATCTGAAGTTCCCCATTCTCCAAAGCCCCGCAGCGGGCGCTCGGTTCGGCGCACATTAACGCGCGTAGAACCTCCTGGGAACGGGGTTCCGCAGGGCCGTTACCCATTCGTGCCGATGGCCGGTTACGGCCTTGTGAACGACCGGATCGAACGGCCGCGAATGGGGCGCCGGGGCGCGGGGCGGGCCCGCGCCGCTCAGTGCACGGCGTCGATCAGGGCCGCCGCGGTGAACATCTCCACGCCGACGGTGATGGCGTTCTCGTCCACGTCGAAGTCGCCCTGGTGCAGGTCGCGGATGGTCCGCTCGCCGGGCGGGCGGACGCCGAGGCGGGCCATGGCGCCGGGCACGTGCTCCAGGTACCAGGAGAAGTCCTCGCCGCCCAGGCTCTGCTCGGTGCTCTCCACGGAGTCCGTGCCGAGCCGGGCGATCATGGCGGTCTGGAGGAGTTCGACGCTGGTCACCTCGTTGACCACCGGCGGCACCCCGCGCACGTAGGTGATCTCGGACTTCGCCCGGTACAGGTTGGCGATCTCGTCGATGGCGCCCACTACCAGATCGGGGGCCTGGCGCCAGGCGTCGAGGTCGAGGCAGCGGACGGTCCCCGCGAGTTCGGCGTGCTGCGGGATGACGTTCGGGGCGTGGCCGGACTCGATCCGTCCCCAGGTCAGGGCGAGGCCGCTGCGGCTGTCCACGCGCCGGGCGACGAGCGAGGGCACGTCGGTGACCACCCGCGCGGCGGCGGTGACCAGGTCGGTGGTCAGGTGCGGGCGGGCGGTGTGGCCGCCGGGTCCGTCGAGGGCGATCTCCAGCCGGTCGCAGGCGGAGGTGATGGGCCCCACCCGCAGTCCGATCCGCCCGGCGTCCACCCGGGGGTCGCAGTGCACGGCCAGGATGCGGCGCACCCCGTCCAGGGCGCCGCCCTCGATGGCGTCGGCGGCGCCGCCGGGCAGCACCTCCTCCGCGGGCTGGAAGACCAGCCGCACCGGCCGGGGCAGCAGGCCCCGCTCGTGCAGGGCGGCGAGGACGAGACCGGCGCCGAGGACGACGGTGGTGTGCACGTCGTGCCCGCAGGCGTGGGCGCGGTCGGGCACCTGGGAGCGGTACGCGCACTCGCTCTTGGTGTCCGGGATGGGCAGGGCGTCGATGTCGGCCCGCAGCGCGAGCATGCGCGGCCCGCCGGACCATACGCCCGACGCGTTGTTGGTGCCGATGTCGCAGACGAGCCCGGTTCCGACGGGAAGCACGCGCGGCTTGAGGCCGGCCCGTTCGAGCCGTTCCTTGATCGCGGCGGTGGTCCGGAACTCCTGGTTGCCCAGCTCGGGGTGCATGTGCAGGTCGCGGCGGAACGCCACGAGCTCCGCGCGCAGCGCCTCGGGCAAGGTACCGGGAAGCTGCGCTTCCGCTGACGGATCGGCCTCGGTCTCACGGGACATCAGTTGCTTCACCCTCTGAAGGGTAGGACGCCGGGGCGGTCAACTGTCCCACGATCAACAAAATTTCAGCCCGTTAGGGGAAAGAAAGTTGGCCGCTCGGCGCATGGCTCTCAACGGGGGTGGGTACACTCACCCGCTTCTGGCCTCGGCACCCGGCTCCGTCTTTTCTGTTTACTTGCTCCCCTCACGGATACCACGGTACGGCTGAGCCACGCTGGACCGTCCACGTGAGCTGGGCCGCGCGGGGCCCACGCCCGCTACCCCGCGCTCGCCACCGCCGACAGCCGGTGGACGTCGCGCGCCGAGCCGGTGACCCCGGACAGGAAGCCCCTGGCCCGCGGCGACGCGTGCTCGGTGAGCCAGGCGGGGTCGATGTCGCAGACCGCGACGCGCACGTCGGTGCCCGCCAGGGCCAGCGGGAGGGTGTGCACGACGGTGGAGGGGAAGCTGACGACCGTTCGGCCGATCGGGCCGCGGCGGGCGATCAGCTCCAGCGGGAGGTCGGGGCGGACGATCTGCAGGCCCGTCTCCACGGCCAGCCGGTGCAGCTTCTCGGCGCTCTCGCGGCGGTGGGCGAAGTAGCGGGCGGCCCCGTGCGCCTTCGCCAGGCCGCGTACGGCGTCCAGGTAGCGGTCGGCCTCGACCACGCCCGTCTCGACCAGGGAGGTGCCGACCATGTCGGCGCCCTTGGTGATGCGCGGCGGGCCGAAGCGGGCGCGGGTCCAGGCGAAGTCGTTCGCGGTGACGGTGACGCCGTCCGGGACGTCCTCGATCGGCATCGAGGAGAAGACCGAGACCTGCCGGCCGGGGGTCGGGGTGAGGCGGTGCCGGGCGGACCGGGAGACGGGTGCGAAGAGCAGGTCGCGCGGGCCGGGCCGGCTGCCCTTGCGGTGCCAGCGCACCAGGCGCTCGCCGTGGGCGAGCTGGGTGACGAACTCCATCGTGGCGGTGCCGTCGTCGACGACCACGAGGTCGTGGGCGCGGGTGATGGTCAGGAGCAGTTGGACGTAGCGGGAGAACGGGTCGCCCATCACGACCCGTTCGGCCTGGCGCAGGGCGGTGGTGAGGCCGCCGACCGTGCGGAAGGGGGCCGTGGCGCCGCCCCGGGCCTCCTCCCAGCGGATCGTGTGGCCCTCCTTGCGGGCCAGTTCCGCCATGCGGCGCAGCTGGCCCCGGGTCATCGGGTCCACCGGGGACAGCACCACGAGGGTGAGCTCCGCGCCGGGTGCGCGGGTGTGCGCCCACTCCAGCACGTTCAGCAGTTGTACCGGGCTCTCGACGAAGGCGAGAGTGCGGGGGCCGGCATTCCCGGCGCGGGGGCTCATCGGCGTACGACCGTCCCGTGGTGAGGGCCTGGTGGGGTGGTGGGGCCTGGTGTCAGACGTTGACGGGCTCGCCGGCGGCGTCGGCGATCTCCGCCTCCGCGACGACGCCGGTGACGCGGCGCAGCTTCTTCATCGGGCCCAGCTCGGACTCGTAGACCTTCTTGACGCCGTCGCCGAGGGAGGCCTCGATGGTGCGGATGTCGCGGACCAGGCGGGTCAGGCCCTGCGGCTCGACGGAGGCGGCCTGGTCGGAGCCCCACATGGCGCGGTCGAGGGTGATGTGGCGCTCGACGAAGGTGGCGCCGAGGGCGACGGCGGCGAGCGTGGTCTGCAGGCCGGTCTCGTGGCCGGAGTAGCCGATCGGGACGTTCGGGTACTCCTGCTGGAGGGTGTTGATGACCCGCAGGTTCAGCTCCTCGGCCTGCGCCGGGTACGTCGACGTGGCGTGGCACATCAGGATGTTGTCGCTGCCCAGGACCTCGACCGCGTGGCGGATCTGCTTCGGGGTGGACATGCCGGTGGAGAGGATGACGGTGCGGCCGGTGGCGCGCAGGGCGCGCAGCAGCTCGTCGTCGGTCAGCGAGGCGGAGGCGACCTTGTGGGCGGGGACGTCGAACTTCTCCAGGAAGGCCACGGCCTCGGTGTCCCACGGGGAGGCGAACCAGTCGATGTTCTTGGTCCTGCAGTACTCGTCGATCTGGCGGTACTCGTCCTCGCCGAATTCCACGCGGTGGCGGTAGTCGATGTACGTCATCCGCCCCCAGGGGGTGTCCCGCTCGATGTCCCACTGGTCGCGCGGGGTGCAGATCTCGGGGGTGCGCTTCTGGAACTTGACGGCGTCGCAGCCGGCCTCGGCGGCGGCGTCGATCAGCTTGAAGGCGTTCTCCAGCTCGCCGTTGTGGTTGATGCCGATCTCGCCGGTGACGTAGACGGGGCGGCCGGGGCCGGCCTCGCGGGTACCGAAGGTGCGGATGCGGGAGTTGGTGCTCATGACAGCGGTTCCTTACCTGGGCTGGGTGATCGTGGGGGTGTCGAGGGAGTCGGGGGTGTCGTGGGAGTCGAGCGAGGGGCCGAGCAGCCAGCTCGCGATCTCCCGGATGGCGCCGTCACCGCCGGGGACGGTGGTGACCGCGCGGGCCGCGCCGCGTACGGCGTCGTGGGCGCTGGCGACCGCCACGGGCCAGCCGACGAGGGCGAAGCACGGGAGGTCGTTGACGTCGTTGCCGACGTAGAGCACGCGTTCGGGCGCGATGCCCTGCTCCTCGCACCACTGCTTGAGCGCGAGGTCCTTGCGGTCGATGCCGTGCAGCACGGGGAGCTTGAGCTTGCGCGCGCGGGCGGCGACGACCGGGTTCACCTCCGTGGACAGGATCAGCATCGTCAGGCCGCTGCGGCGCAGGGCCGCGATGCCGAGTCCGTCGCCGCGGTGCACGGAGACGAACTCCCGTCCGTCGGAGTCGATCAGCACCCGGTCGTCGGTCTGGGTGCCGTCGAAGTCGAGGACGACCGCGTCGATGTCCCGCGCGGTCGGGAGGGCGCCGGGCCGGGCGGCGTCGAAGTGCGGCGCCAGGGCCCGGGCGCGGGCCAGGTCGTGCGGGTCGTCGATCTCCAGGACGCGGGCCGGGTCGGTGCGGACCAGTTCGGTGCGGCCGAAGAAGCGGTGCCCGTGCTTGCGGAAGCCGGGGGCGGCCATGGCGTAGGCGGCGCCGGTCTCCAGCAGGTCCTGGGGGCGGTCCTGGCGGCGGGGGCGGTACGACTTGTCGTGGTTGACGCCGTAGCCGCCGTCGGCCCCTTCGCCTTCGGCCTCGTCGCCGCCGTCGCGCCACACGAAGCCGTGGAACGGCGCCACCGTCACCGCGGTGTCGGCGCCGGCCTCGGCGACCGCGCCGGCCACCCCGTCGATGTCCTCGCGGACGATGAAGGGGCTGGTGCACTGCACGAGCAGCACCACGTCGACGGCGGAGCCGTGCAGCGCCTCGTGGGCGTCCATGGCGTGCAGCACGGCGGCCTCGGAGGTGGCCGTGTCGCCGGCGATGGCGGCGGGCCGCAGCACGACCTCGGCGCCCGCCTCCCGGGCGGCCGCGGCGATCGTCTGGTCGTCCGTGGAGACGACGACGTCCGTCACCAGGCGGGCGGCCCGGCACTCGCGCACCGCGCGGGCCACCAGGGGGACGCCGCCGACGGGGGCGAGGTTCTTCGCGGGCACTCCCTTGGAGCCGCCGCGCGCGGGGATCACCGCGAGCACCCGGCGCACCGAAGCGCCCTGGCCCGCTTCCGGGTTGGACATGGGGTCTGCTCCTTGCGCAGGGATGTGTGCGGGGACGTGTGCGGGGGCGGAGGCCGTGGTGGCCGAGGCCGTGGGCGCCGTCACAGCTCCCCCATGCGGCGGATCACCGGGGCGACGCGCTGGACGCCGTGGCGGTAGGCGCCGCGGGCCGCGCGGCGCACCACCTGGCGGACCGGGCCGGGCTCGCGGTCGGCGGCCGGGGCGCCGGGCAGCGGGGTGCCGTCGGTGCCGAGGTGGTGGCGGGCGAGGATGCCGGGCAGGTAGCCGGGGGCGGTGACGGGTGTGTAGTACGGGGTGAGCGGCGGCAGTCCGCCGGAGTGGCCGAGCAGGGCGGCGATGCGGTCGCGGGCCGCGGCGAAGGCGGTCGCGTACTCGCCGTCCGCCGCGACGCCCTGCCGGGCCACCCACCCGGCGTCGGGTTCGGGGCGGTGGCCCTCGTCGAGCTGGTCCCAGGAGGCGAGGCAGCCGGAGCCCACGAAGTGGTGGTTGCCGAGGGTCTCGCGGACGCCCAGGTCGGTGAGGACGACCGTCGGGATGCGCCGGTGCAGGGACTCCAGGGCCGCGGTGGAGCTGATGGTGACCAGCAGGTCGGTGCGGTCCAGGACCTCGCCCATGTGCCCGTAGACCAGGCGGAAGTTGGGCGGCGGATCGGCCCGCTGCACCAGCTTCTGGTACGGCAGCTCCTCGATGTGCGTGGTGTGCTCGCCGGGCTTGGAGCGCAGCTTGAGCAGCACCTCGCGCTCGGGGTGCCGGCGGGCGTGCCGGATCAGGCGTTCGAGGAGGTACGTGCGGTCCTTGCGGCTGTCCGGCACGGAGGGCTGGGCGGCGAAGACCACCGTGTAGGGGCGGTCGGTGCCGGCCGGTTCGCCCGCGTACTCGGCGCCGCCCAGGAAGGGCAGGGCCACCTCGGTCACGGCTCCGGCGTCGGCGCCCACCCCCTCGTACACCGACCGGAAGCGCTCCGCGTCCTGGCGGGAGTTGGCGAGGACCAGGTCGGCGCCGTGGCGCAGCAGCAGGCCGTCGGCGAGCTTCTCGTAGACGACGCCGACGTAGCCGGTGACGACCACGGGCCGGTCGGCGCGCTCCCGCCAGAGGCGGCCCAGTCCGTGCAGCATCGCCTGGACGCCGCCGCCGACCAGGGCGAGGACGAGGACGTCGTAGGACTCCTCGCCCGTCGCCGCCTCCATGGCGCGCAGGAACTCGACGGCGGTCACCTCGCGGAGGGAGTCCGCGGTGACGCCGACCTCCCGCAGCTGGCGGGCGGTGGGGGTGGCTCGGCCGCGCAGGAGGTAGCCGTCGAGGCGGATGTCCTCCGATGCCGCGGGTGAGATCCGGGTCGCGGTGAGCGCGCCCCATTTCCACCGGGTGTCGGAGTCCGCCAGGACGGCGACTCGCAGGGCCTTCGTTGCACTTGCTGGCACGTCGTAGACGCTAGGAAGGCATTTCTAGGAACCGCCCAACCGGAATCCAACAAAGGGTGAACAGCACATCGCCGAAAGGGGAATCAGGTCGCCCGGCGCCCGTAAGAATGTTCGCTTCACTGCTTCGCCACGCCGCGTTCACCTCACATCAAGGCGGCGGTAAATCCGAATGCCGGACCGGCGCATAACGTCGCTCACGTGCCCAAGCTCTCCGTCATCGTGCCGTTCTACAACGTTCGGCAGTACGCACCAGACACCCTGCGGAGTCTGCGCGCAAACGCGCGGGACGACTTCGAATTCATTCTCGTCGACGACTGCTCGACCGACGGGACCGCGGACCTCCTCGCCCGCGCCGAGCGCGAGCTGCCGGGGGCGGTGCTGGTCATACACGAGAAGAACGGCGGCCTGGCGACCGCCCGCAACACCGGCATCGACCGGGCGCGCGGCGAGTACGTCGCCTTCCTGGACGGCGACGACTGGCTGGCGCCGGGCCACTGCGCCCGGCTGGTGGCCGCGATCGAGGGCCTGGACGTCGACTTCGTGCGCACCGACCACGTGCAGTGCACGGGCCGGGCGCGCACCCTGCACCGGGTCCCGCACGGCCGCCGCAACGTGGCGATGCGTCCGCGGGACGCGATCCTGCCCGCGCACCGCTCGACCTCCGTGGACTACGCGTACGCGTGGGCGGGGATCTACCACCGGCGGCTGGCCGAGCGGGGGCTGCTGCACTTCACCGACGGGCTGCGCACGGCCGAGGACCGGCCGTGGATCTGGAAGCTGCACCGGGAGGCGGACTCCTTCGCGGTGACCGGGCTGCTCGGCGCCTTCTACCGGCGCGGGGTGGCGTCCTCGCTCACCCAGATCGGTGACGTCCGCCAGCTCGACTTCATCCGCGCCTTCGACGAGGTCGTCGCGGGGGCGGCGGCCGACCCGGACGCCGAGCGGCTGGTGCCCAAGGCGGTGCGGACGTACTGCGCGATCATTTCCCACCATCTCGGTTCCGTCGAAAGGTTCGAGCCTGCCGTGGCCCGCACACTCAAGGAGATGAGCGCGGCGGCGCTGCGGCGGATGCCGCAGGACGCGCTCGACGTCGCGCTCGGGTCGATGGACGCCGAGCGCGCCACGCGACTGCGGCGGCTGCGCCGGCGCGCGGGGACGGGGGCGGCGGCGTGACCACGCAGATCTTCCTGGCGTCGACGCTGTACGGCACGGCGACGCTCGCGGCGGCCCTGGACACCGGTCGCTTCGCCCCGGCCGACCGGCGGATCCTGCTGGTCTCCAACAACGCGGCGACGCCCGAGACGGCTCCGTCGGTCGACCGGATGCCGGGCTTCGAGCGGCTGCGCGACCGGTTCGACGACGTGGTGTCGTGGAACGAGACGATCTTCCCCTTCCACCCCGGCGGCTGGTCGCCGCGGCTGGACGACGTACCGATGTGGGAGCGCCACCTGCGGCTGGCCTGGGGCATCGGCGACGACGACGTGGCGCTGGCCGTCGAGTCGATCCAGGTGCACCCCGCGCTGGGCGTGGCGCAGATCTTCACCGACGCGCCGCTGACGGTCTACGCGGACGGGCTGATGAGCTACGGGCCGACCCGGATCAAGCTGCCCCCACTGGTCGGCACCCGCGTCGAACGGCTGCTCCACCTGGACCTGGTCCCGGGGCTCGCGCCGCTGCTGCTGACGGAGTTCGGCGTCGAGCCGGAGATCGTGCCGGCCCCCGCCTTCACGAAGGTGCTGGCGGAACTGGCGGACACCGGCGCGGGACTGCCGGACGTGGAGCGGCCTGCGGTGCTGCTCGGCCAGTACCTGTCGGCGCTGGGCGTGCTCTCCGCCGACGAGGAGGAGGACCTGCACGTCCGGATGCTGACCGGCGCGGCGGCGCTCGGGCACACCCGTGTGGTGTTCAAGTCGCACCCGACGGCCCCGGCCCGCTTCACCCGCACCCTGGAGCGGGAGGCGGGCAGGCTCGGCGTCGAGCTGAGCGTGGTGGAGACGCCGGTCCTCGCGGAGGTGCTGTTCCAGCGCAGCCGCCCGGCGCTGGTCGTCGGCTGCTTCTCCACGGCGCTGCTCACGGCGTCCACGCTGTACGGGCTGCCGGTGGCGCGCGTCGGCACGGAGACGCTGCTGGACCGGCTGACGCCGTACGAGAACAGCAACCGCGTCCCCGCGACCCTGGTGGACGCGCTGGTGCCGGACCTGTCCGACGCCGCGGCGGTCGCCGAGGGCGGGCCGGGCACCGACGCCGAGGAGCTGACCGGGCTGCTGCGGGCCGTGGGCTTCGCGATGCAGCCGAGGGTCCTGCCGGAGCTGCGCCCCGCCGCCGAGGAGTACCTCCGCACGAGCCTGACCCCCCGCACCTGGCGCTACTTCAAGAAGCGCCGCCTCACCTCCCTGGGCCTCCCCGGCGGCATCCCGGCCCGCCTGGGCTTCCTCCCCCACAACTCGACGGCCCGCAGGGTGGTCCGCCGGGCCCGGGCGATCCGGCGGTCGATGGGACGGTGAGGGCGCCGCGGGTGGCTGGGGGGTGTCCGCGCCTCCGGGCCCGCACCCCCTGCCGTCCGGAGTCTCGGGCGCCGCACCCCCGGTGAGGACACCCACTCCACAGCCCCCGGCACCGGGCACGGGGCGCCGCGTCCGCCCGCGCGGACCCACGCCGACACCCGGGCACGACAGGACCGCGCCGGGACGGCCTGCGCGCCCCGACGCCGGCCGGGAGGGGGCCGCACCCCCGGTGAGGACACCACGCCACAGCCCCCGGCGCCGGGCACCCCGGGACGCCCGCCCGCCCGCGCGGACCCGCGCCCCGCCCGAGCACCGCGCCGGGCCGTACGCCTCGCATGCCCGCCGGGAGCGGGTCGCTCCGGTGCGGGCGCGGCCTCCTCGGGAGGGTGAGTGTTCACCCGGTGTCCGTCCCAAGGACACCCGCCGCGCGTTGGGCTGGGGCACATTCGGGCTCCGGTCGGAGAACGGTGGAGCGGATGACGAAACCCCTGGCGGGACTGTTCCGGGCACGGCAGAAGGACGCCGCCGGGCCCGCCCTGTACGCGCGCGGCCTGCGCCTGTGCGGTGAGCACCTCGCCGGGGAGGGCGACGCGTCCGGTGGCCCGCAGGTCCGGCTCACCCGGGCCATCGGCGCCTTCGCGGCCGCGCTGGACAGCCCGTCGGCCGACCCCTTCGACGCCCTGCTCCAGGTGGGCGAGCGCGCGCTGGAGACGGGCGGCGAGCGCGGGCTCGGCCTCGCGCTGGGCCTCGCCGAGTCGTCGGCCGCGATCCGGCAGCGCTCCAAGGGCGCCTGGCGGCTGCGCGGCCTCGCGCTCGACGGACTCGGCCGCGGGGACGAGGCGCTGCCGTGCTACGAGCGCTACGCGACGCTCCTCGGCGATGCCCCGGCCGCGCCCGAGGTCGCCCGCCGGATGGACACCCTGCGCCGCCGGCGGGCCTGCCTCGACGAAGCCGTGGCCCTCTTCCCGGAGCGGGGCGCCGGCCTCGCCGCCCTGCTCGCCGGGCCCACCGCGACCACCGCGGCCGTCGAGCCCCGGTTCGCCGCCTTCGTACGGGAGCGCCTGGCCGAGCACGGCCCGGGCGACCCCGCCGTGCGGCGCCTGCTGGAGCTGTACGGCCGCCACCGGCGCCTGGTCGAGCAGAGCGCCGTACCCGACCCGCTGCTCGGCGGCACCGTCCCGGTCGGCGTCTCCGGCCTGCGGGGCCTGGTCGCGGGACGGACGGTGTGCGTGGTCTCGAACGCCGGGGACGTCGCCGCCGGCTCCCTGGGCGCCGAGATCGACGCCTACGACCTGGTGGTGCGCTGCGACGGCTACCGCCTGCGCGCCGAGGGGACCGGCGAACGCATCGGCCTGCACGCCGTCACCCTGCGGGGCGCCGCCCCCTGGGCCGAGCCCGCCTGGGCGCGTCCCGCCGGCGTCCGGCTGGTGTTCGGCGACCCGGCCGCCGACTGGCGGCGCGCCGTCCGGACCCGGCTGGTGCCCGGGGCGCAGGAGCACGTCGGCGACGCCTCCCTGCGCCGGCCGCTCGGCGACCCGGCGCTGCTGGGCGAGGGCGGCTGGGAGGCGGCGACGACCACCGCCTTCACCGTGCTCCGGCTCCTGGACTTCCTGGACGCGAGCCCCCGCCTGGACCTGATCGGCTTCACCCTGCCCGGCCGGCTGCGGCCGAGGGAGGCCGAGTGGGTCATGGACCGCGCCACGCACGTGGACGACAGCAAGATGAGGATCGCCCTGCGATGACCCACCCCACCTCCGCGGACGACCGGAGCACCGTCACCGGCAGACGCCGGATCGCCTTCGCCGTCCACGCCGACCGGGAGGGCCTCGACGGCCTCCCCACCCTGATACGCAGCCTGGTGCTGTCCAACCCGGGGGTGTGCGAGGACTTCGTGGTCCTCCATCCCGGACTGGACGACGCGGAGTTCGACGCGCTCCGCCCACTGCACCCGCGCCTGGTCATACGCGGCGCGGCGGACCGCGGCGACGCGCTCCGGCTGGAGGGCTACGACACGGTCGTCGTCCTCGACCCCGGCATGGTCGTCCTGGGCGATCTCGGCGAGCTGCTGCGAATGCGCCACGGGGTGGCCGCGGTGCCGCAGTGGACGGATGCCGGGCCGGACGGGGAGCGTCGGGAGGTGCGGCCCGAGGGGCTGTTCGTCGTCCAGCGCGCGGACCTGGACGACGCCCTGGCCGCCCGGCTCGCGTCCGGCGGGACCGTGGCACCGTACGGCGCCCTGACCCCGCTCGACGCGCGGTACGACTTCCCCGCCCGCCGCCTCCACGACGACCTGCCGGTGCCCGAGGACGTCGTCGTGCTGCGCTTCGCGGGGCCGCCGGACGCCCCCGGGTACGGCCCCGCGAACGCGGCGCGGCGCCGCTTCGAGCTGGGCGACGAGGAGTTCCGCGCCGCCTACCGCGCCCTGCGCGGCCCCAAGCACCCCGACCTGGTGGCGCACTACGCCCCGCCGCTGCTCGCGGCCCGCCCCTCGCTCGACCTGGCCCGCACGGTCGCCGACGTGTACCGCGGACAGGGCCGCTACGACGAGGCGGTCGAGGTGCTCGCGCCCGTCGTGGCGGACCGCCTGGACGCCCCGCGCTGCCACGAGACCCTGGGCGTCTGCCTGATGGCGCTGTCCCGCTACGACGAGGCCGAGGCGCACCTGCTGCTGGCGGCCGCCTCGCCCGGCCTCGCGCCGCGCGCCTTCGCGCAGCTCGCCCGGCTGGCCTGGCTCCTGGGCCGGGAGGCGGACGCGCACGCCTACGCCCGCGAGGGCCTCGCGGCCGACCCCACCGACGCGGGCTGCCACGCCTGGTACGTCCGCACCCGGGCGCCGGAGCCGGAAGTCACCGCTCCCGAGCCGGACCCCGCCGGACAGCTCGCGCACGTGGCGCTGTTCGCCGAGGGCGACGAGAACGCCGGCGACAAGGTGCTGCCCGAGGCCGTGCGCATGTGCTTCGGCGACGACACGGGCCCGCGTCGCTGGTACGCGCAGCCGGTGCACCGGCTGGTGGACGAGGCGGCGCTGGAGCGGCTGAACGCGCGCCGCGGGGTGGTCGTGGGCGGCGGCGGGCTCTTCCTCCCGGACACCTCCCCCAACGGCAACAGCCACTGGCAGTGGAACGTGCCGGACGACGTGCTGGCCCGCGTCACCGCACCGCTGGCGGTGTTCGCGGTGGGCTACAACGTCTTCGACGGCCAGCTCTACCGGCGGCGCCGGTTCGCCGAGAGCCTGCGGGTCCTCGTGGAGCGGTCGGCGTTCTTCGGGCTGCGCAACCACGGCTCCATCGACCGGGTCCGCGAACTGCTCCCCGCCTCGCTGCGCGACCGGGTGCGCTACCAGCCCTGCCCGACGACGGTCGCCCGGCACCTGCGCCCGGGCGTCTTCGAGGCGGCCGAGCGCTCGGACACCGTCCTGGTCAACTGCGCGTACGACCGCGCGGGCCTGCGCTTCGGACACGACTACGGGCACTTCCTGGCCCAGACGGCCCTCGCGCTCGGCGCCCTGCGGGAGCGGGCGGACGTGCGGTACGCGGCCCACATGCCGGCCGACGAGCGGTTCGTGCACGACCTGCGCCGGGAGCACGGCATCGCCCTGCCCGTCGAGCGGCTCCACACGATGTCGAACGACGACGTCCGCGACCTGTACGCCCGGGCCCGGCTGGTGATCGGCATGCGCGGGCACGCCGGCATGATCCCCTTCGGGTGCGGGACCCCGGTCCTGAGCCTGGTCTCGCATCCGAAGCTGGCCTACTTCCTGTCCGACATCGGGCGCCCGGAGTGGGGACTGTCCGTGCACGACCGGGAGCTGGGCCCGCGCCTGGCGGAGCGGGCGGCCGCGGTGCTCGACGACCACGCGGCGGCGGTCGCCGACGTGCACGGCGCGCAGGAATTCCTGTGGAAGACGACGCAGTCGAACCTCCAGGAACTGCGCGGCGTCTTCGGTCTCGCCTGAATCACCAAGAATTCACTTCCACCGCGAACGGAGTTCGCTTTTCCGCGCCCGAGTGGACACCGGCGGCTTCGGGCGCGTCGTTAGCCTGTTCCAATCCCCGACCTTCGAGCGTGAGAGGCCCGCGTGCCGAAACTGTCCGTCGTCGTCCCCATGCACAATGTGGAGATCTTCGCCGAGAGCACTCTGAGAAGTCTCGCCAACAACGCGGACCCGGACTTCGAGTTCCTGCTCGTCGACGACTGCTCCACGGACGCCACGTCATGGATGGTCGACCGCTGGGCGGAGAGACGCTCCGACACCCGGGTGATCCGGCACGAGACCAACCGCGGCATAGCGCAGGCCCGCAACAGCGGCATCGACGCGGCCCGCGGCGAGTACGTCACCTTCCTCGACGGCGACGACTGGTACGGGCCCGGCTACCTGAGCGAACTCGTGCGCGAAATCGACGCGTTGGGCTGCGACTTCGCCCGCACCGACCATGTGCAGGCCACCGGCACCGAGCGGGTGATCAAGCGGCCGCCGGCGCCGGTGCGCAACACCGTGATGGATCCGCGCGACGGCATCGCGCCGCCGCACGTGGAGACGATGGTCGACTACCCCTTCGTCTGGGCGGGGATCTACCGCCGGCACCTCTTCGACGACGGCGCCATGCGCTTCGCGACCGAACTGCGCACCGCCGAGGACCGCCTGTGGATCTGGCGCCTGCACCTGAAGGCCCGCTCCTACGCGTCCCTCGGGCTGCACGGCGTCTTCTACCGGCGCGGCGTCGCCACCTCGCTCACCCAGATCAAGGACTCCCGGCAGCTGGACTTCATCCCGGCCTACGACATGCTCCTCGCGGACCTGCTCGCGGACCCGGAGGCCGAGCGCTTCCTGCCGAAGGCCGTGCGGACGTACTGCGCCATGATCGCCTTCCATCTCGGCAAGGTGGACGAGTACGAGTCCGCGGCGGCGCAGCGGCTGCGCCGGGAGGCGCGGGACGCGCTGCACCGCATGCCCCAGCACGTGCTGGAGGAGACCCTCCGAAACATCGACAGGACTCGCGGCAGGCTGCTCGGACGCCTGCGTGACGGGCGGAAGGCTGCCTGACCCATGCCCCACACGACCTCCACGCCCCACCGGACCCAGATATTCCAGGTCTCCACCCTGTACGGGGCGGCCACTCTCGCCGCGGCACTCGACGCGGGCCTGTTCGGACCGCGCGACGAGGCCCGGCGCGTGCTGCTGGTCTCGAACAACGCCGCGATACCGGAGACCGCGCTGCGCCTGGACGAGATGCACGGGTACGGGCGAATAACCGGCCGCTTCGACTCGGTCGTCAGCTGGAACGAGGCGATCCGCCCGCACCACCCCAGCGCCTGGGGCCCGCGCGGCAACGACACGACCCTGTGGCAGAAGGCCTTCCGGCTCGCCTGGGGCATCGGCGAGCGCGACCAGGTCGAGCTGGCGGTCGAGTCGATCCAGGTCAACCCGGCCCGCGCGCTGGCGGCGATCTTCTCCGAGAGCAGCGTCCACGTGTACGCGGACGGCCTGATGAGCTACGGCCCGACCCGCGAGAAGCTGCCGCTGACCCTCGCGAGCCGCGTCCGGCGCCTGCTCCACCTGGACCTGGTCCCGGGCCTGCGGCCGCTGCTGCTGTCCGAGTACGGCGTCGAGCCCGAGATCGTCCCCGACGAGGCGTTCCGCGCGGTGCTCGACGAGATCTCCCGGGACGCGGCCGACGACCCCGAACTCGCCCCCGTGATCCGAGAGAAGCCAACCGCGGTGCTGCTCGGCCAGTACCTGGCGGCGATCAACATCCTCACCGCGCGCGAGGAGGAGGACCTCCACGTGCGGATGCTCACCGGGGCCGCGCGGGCCGGCCACCGCTCCGTCGTCTTCAAGCCCCACCCGACGGCCCCGGCCGGCTACACGGCGGCCCTGAGCAAGGCGGCGGCGGACGCGGGCGTACGGCTGACCGTGCTGGACGCGCCGCTGCTGGCCGAGACGCTGTACGACCACTGCGCGCCCGAACTCGTCGTCGGCTGCTTCTCGACGGCGATGGTGACCGCCTCCGCCTACTACGACGTGCCGGTCGCCCGGCTGGGGACGGCGCTGGTGATGGAGCGGCTCAAGCCGTACCCGAACAGCAACCGCGTGCCGCTGGCCGTCGTCGACCACCTGGTGCCCGACCTGGAGCGCGGCGGGGAGCCCGCCCGCATCGGCGCGGCACCCGAGTCGCTCTCCCCGCTGGTGCGGGCGATCGGCTTCTGCATGCAGCCCAAGACGTACGCGGAGCTGCGCGAGCCCACCGAGGCCTGGCTCCGCGCCCATCTGGCCGGCAGCCCCGCCTACTACTTCCCCGAGCTGCGGCTGACCGAGCTGGGACTGCCCGGCAGCCGGCCGCAGCTGCGGGCGAAGCTCCAGGTGCGGCGGGCCCGGCGCGTGGTGCGCCGGGCGGTGCGGCGCGGCGCCGGCCGGAAGTGACCCCGGCGGGGCCGCGTCCGGCGACGGCGCGCGGCCCCGCCGCTCAGCCCAGCCAGCGGCCCAGCCTCAGCCGCGTCCACAGCAGGGCGGCGGCGAAGGACAGCACGACCGTCGCCACCGTCAGCCCGGCGAGCCCGCCCACCGCGCCGGCCCAGCCCGCGTCCGCGGAGACGACGCGCGGGGCGAGCGCCTCCAGGAAGACCAGGTGGACCAGGTAGGCCCCGAAGGAGGCCCCGGCGAGCCGGGTGAGGAGCGGCCGGAACCGCTCGGGCACCGTGATCCGGTTCAGGGCCGTCAGCAGGGTGCCCGCCAGCAGCGCCACCACGAGCGAGGCGTACGGGCTCGGGAAGTGCACCCGGTGCTCGTAGACGGCGACCGCGGCCCACGCGCACAGCCCGGCGGCCAGCCACAGCAGCCGTCGCCCGCGGCCGGTGACGGCGGAGCCCGGCAGCGAGAGCAGCACGGCCCCGGCGACGGCGTACGCGATCTGGTAGACGCCGAACTGCCAGGCGAACGGCGGGACTTGGATGTCCAGAAGGCGTCCGAGGTCGCCGAGTGCGGTCGGCGCGAGGGCGAGCGCCAGCAGCGCCGCGCCCGCGCCCCAGGGGCGTTTGCCCGCCCGGACCAGGACGGCCACCGACAGCAGCAGGATGACGGGGACGTAGGCGTACAGGTACCAGAGGTGGAAGGCGGGCCGGACGGAGCCGAACACCGCGTCCACGGCGAGGTCGCGCACCGGGTCGGTGTGGGCGTCCCGCACCCGGTCCCACAGGAGGTACACGACGGTCCACACGGCCATCGGCACGACGATGCGGATCAGCCGTTTGCGGAGCTGGCCGCCGTCGCGGGGCGGCGCGCCGCTCAACACGACCCACCCGGCGATGGCGAAGAACAGCGGCACGGCGCAGCGGCTCAGCGCGTCCCCGGTGAGGGCGGTCCAGTAGACGGGCCCGCCACCCTCGGGGGTGCGGTCCACGGCCTTCATGAGTTCGCCCGCGGCGTGGCAGACGATGACCCCGACCGAGGCGAGCACACGGAGGAGGTCGATGTCGTACCGGTGCTCCCCGCGGACGCGCGGGGGCGGTGCCCCGGCTGCGGCGGGGGCGGGGGGCCGTGTGGAGTCGGCGGCGGTCAGGGGCTCGGCGGCGATGGGTGGTCACTCCCGGATAGGACGCGCGGGGACATCGGTGCAGGCTATGAGCGCGCCGTGAGCGCCGGGAAGCCGTGCCGGATGAACATCGGCCACCTGCGGGTGACCTTCCGGTGAACGCCGGGAGACGTCATCTCCAGGCCGCCCGGAGTTCCGCGAAAGTTCGCCCGGCGGCCCGTTCGCGGGGCGCGCTTCCGGCCGGTGACCTCCCTAGTCTGGCCCCACCCCACAGGCGTTCCCCGTACCCACATGCACCTCCCTGACGGATCGAGGTCGTTGGCCCATGAACAGCCGTTCCCTGCTCCGCACTCCGGTCTCCCGGCGCCTGCTGCGCCCCGTGGCCGACCTGATCGACCAGCGCATCGACCGGCGCGTGCGCACGGCGCTCCGGGAGGCCACACCGCACCGGCTCACCTGCGAGCTGCTCGGCGCGGACGGCCGGGGCCTGTCCCGGGTACTGGCCGAGGGACCGCTGAAGCGGCTGCTCACCGAGGTCGAGGCACTGTCCGGCGACCGCGCCGCCGCCACCCGCAACGTGACGACCGCCTACCGTCTCCTGATCGCGCTGGAGTCCCTCGGCGTGGGCCGGATCGCGGGCGGCACCATGAACATCTGCGGCAAGCTCGCCACGGTCCCGCTGCTGGGTCCGCCGAACGACGAGGTGCTGGAGATAGGCACGCTCTACGGCATGTTCTCCACCGGCCTGGTCCGGATGCTGGAGCGCGACGGCCGCAGCCCGAGCCTGACCATCGTCGACCCGTTCGCCGGGGTGCAGCTCCAGCCCGGCACCACCGTGCGCCCCGACCCGACGGGCACCCCGGTCGACGAGCACGCCGTGCGCACCAACCTCGCCCTCGCCGGCCGGGCCGGGGCCGACGCCCGCATCCGGCGCGGCTACTCCGAGGACCCCGAGACCCGGGCGGCCGTCTCGGACCGCGCCTACGGCGTGGTCGTCGTCGACGGCGACCACTCGGCGAAGGGGGTCCGCCGGGACCTCCAGTGGGCCGAGGAGATCGTCGCCCCCGGCGGGATCGTCGTCCTGGACGACTACGGCGACCCGAGCTGGCCGGGCATCAAGGAGGCCCTGGACGACCACCTGGCGGACGGCACCCGTTTCACCTACCTGGGCAAGGCGGCCCACTCCGCCTTCCTGCGGGCGTCCTGAGCACCGACGAACGAACGGCACGGCCGGGGAAGCGGGAGCAGTGAGCGACACGGTCGTGGGCACGCCGGCGGCGCGTCCCGCCGGGGGGACCGCGCCGGCCCGTGACACGGGGGTGAGGGGCGGCCGGCTGCGTGCCCTGGACGGGCTGCGGCTGGTGGCGGCGCTGATGGTGGCGGCGTACCACTACGGCGGGCGCGGGGGCAGCGTGACCGAGGCCTGGGGCAGCTCGCCGGAACGTCAGTTCCCGACCCTGCACGGCCCGCTGTCCTACGGCTGCCTCGGCGTGCAGTTCTTCTTCGTGATCAGCGGATTCGTGATCTGCATGAGCGGCTGGGGCCGTTCCCCCGCGTCCTTCGCCGCCTCCCGCGCCGCGCGGCTGCTGCCCGCCTACTGGGCGGCGGTCGTCCTGGTGGCGGCGGTGTTCGCGCTGCCGGTGGTGGCCTGGGACGCGGTGCCGGCGAGCGACGCGCTGGTCAACCTGACCATGCTCCAGCAGCCGCTGGGCGCCGACCGGGTGCTGGGGGTGTGCTGGACGCTGTGGGTGGAGGTCCGCTTCTACGCGCTGTTCGCGCTCTGCGTCGTCCTGCCGGGTGCGAGCCGCCGGCGCGTGGTGGTCTTCTGCGCCGGCTGGCTGGCCGCGTCGGCGCTCGCGCGCGCCGCGCACGAGCCGCTGCTCGACCTGGTGCTGATGCCGGAGTACGCGCCGTTCTTCGTCGGCGGCGTCGGCCTGTACCTGGTCCACCGCGACCGGCGGGACGCGCACGCGTGGGGGATCGTCGCCGGCGGCTTCCTCGTCGGGCAGCACCACGCGGTGCGCGCGCTGTCGAACACCGCGGACCCGCACACCTTCGCCCACCGCACGGTCCTCGGCGTCGTCCTGGTGGTCGCCGTCGGCTTCGCCGCGGTCGGGGCGGTGGCGCTCGGCCTGCTCGACCGGTGGAACGCGCCCTGGCTCACCGTGGCCGGGGCGCTGACGTACCCGTTCTACCTGGTCCACGAGCACCTCGGGTGGGTGGTGATCCACGCCCTGCACCGGGGTCTGGGGGTGCCGTCCGCGGCGACGCTCGCGCTGACGGCCCTCGGGATACTGGGGCTGGCGTGGCTGCTGCACCGGTGGGTGGAGCGGCCGCTGACGCCCTGGCTGCGGACCGTCTTGACGCGTACGCCTTGAGCGATCCGTGCGATTCGTGGGATTTTCCTTCCATCGGATTGCGCGCGCCGATCCCCTTTCCGGCCCCGAGAAGGCATCCTCCCCTCATGGCCACTGCGCAAGAGACGCACAAGTACCCCGGTGAGCTGAACGACGTCCCCGGCTGGTTCTGGCCGCTCGACCAGGTGCTGTTCTCCTGGTTCCTGGAGCGTCAGGAGAGCCTGGACACCCGCGGCGACCTGCTGGAACTGGGTGCCTACCTGGGCAAGAGCGCGATCCTGCTCGGGCACCGGCTGCGGGCGGGCGAGACGCTGACCGTCTGCGACCTGTTCGGGGCCGAGCCGCCGGACGCGGCCAACCGGGCGGAGGCGGCGAAGTCGTACTCCTCCCTCACCCGGCAGGCCTTCGAACGCAATTACCTCTCCTTCCACGACACCCTGCCCACCATCGTCCAGGCCCCCAGCTCCGCGATCGTCGACGAGGTGGCGCCGGGCAGCTGCCGCTTCGTCCACATCGACGCCTCGCACCTGTACGAGCACGTCGAGGGCGACATCGGCGCGGCCCGCGACCTGCTCGGGCCCGACGGGATCGTCGTCCTCGACGACTTCCGCAGCGAGCACACCCCCGGTGTCGCCGTCGCCGCCTGGGAGGCGGTGCTCAACCGCGGGCTGCGCCCGATCTGCCTCAGCAGCCAGAAGCTGTACGGCACCTGGGGCGACCCGGAGCCGGTCCAGGAGGCGCTGATGGCGGCGCTGCGCGGGCGCGACGACATCGCGGTGACGGTGGAGCGGGCGGCGGGCCACCGGCTGGTGCGGACCCGCGCCAAGATCAAGCGGCTGAGTCCGCCCCCGCTGCCCGTCTCGCGGTACCCGGCACCCGCCGCGGAGCCGGAGGCGCGGCCCGCCGACCCCGCGCCCGTGCCGGGGCAGGGCGCCCAGTCCCGCACCGCCCGGACCCCGCGTCCGCCTCGCCCGCGCGACCGCACCCGGCGGCTGGCCCTGGACCTGCTGCCGCCGCTGGTGACCCGCGCGGTGCGCCGGTACCGGGCCGCCCGGCGGGCCGGGGCCTGAACGGGCCGGGCGACCCGGGACGGCCGATGCCTGAGGCGGGCCGGCCGGCTCAGTCCAGGCCGTAGGCCGTCCCGATCCCGGTGATCACCAGGGCGAGCGCTTCCTCGAAGTGCCGCTCGTAGTCCGTGAAGATCTCCGCGCCCGCCGCGGCCGTCAGTGGATAGGCGGCCAGCAGGCGGGCGCGTTCGTCCACGTCGAAGCCCTCCCGGCGCTCGCCGGGCAGCGGCTGCACGCCCTGCTCCTCGGTGACGAAGCCGAGCGTGAACAGGTACGCCGTCGTGCTCGCCCGGGCCGCCTGGGCGAGGGTGAGCCCGGCGGCGGTGAACAGGCGCAGCGTGTCCTCCATGTGCTCGGCGTGGACCGCGCCGGTGAAGCGCGAGCCGCTGAAGACCCTGGCGCCGTCCCGGTAGCCGAGCAGGCTCGCGCGCAGGCCCCGGTTGGTGCGGAGCAGCCGCTCCCGCCAGGTGTCGGCCGGGTCGAGCGGGGTCTCCGCCACCATCCGCCGGTACATCTCGGTCGCCATCTCGTCGAGCAGGGCCTGCTTGTCCTTGAAGTGCCAGTAGAGGGCGGGCGCCTTGACGTCCAGCTCCCGGGCGATGGCGCGCAGGGTCAGGCCCTCCAGGCCGACCTCGTTCAGCAGTCCGAGCGCCGTGTCCGCGACCCGTCGGCGGTCCAGGGGGGTGCGTCGTTCCGTACTCACGCTTGACAGCTTAACGGCGTTAAGTCCATCCTCGGAGCCATCGAGCACTTAACAACGTTAAGGAGTGTGCCCGTGGACACGGACGTTCTGGTCGTCGGCGCCGGACCCACCGGTCTCGCCCTCGGCATCGACCTGGCCAGGCGCGGGGTGGACGCGCTGGTCGTGGAGCGCGCCGGGGCGCTGTTCCCCGGTTCGCGGGGCAAGGGCATCCAGCCGCGCACGATGGAGGTCTTCGACGACCTCGGCGTCGTCGACGCCGTCCACGCGGCGGGCGGGACCTATCCGGTCGGCATGGTCTGGCGGGACGGCGAGCGGGTCGGCGAGCACCGGATGTTCGACCCGGCCGAGCCGGGCGAGGGCTCGCCGTACGACGCGCCGTGGATGGTCCCCCAGTGGCGGACGCAGGAGATCCTGGCCGGGCGGCTGGCGGAGCTGGGCGGCGGGGTGTCCTTCGGCCGGGAGGTCACCGGCGTGACGCAGGACGCGGACGGCGTCACCGCGCACCTCGCCTCGGGTCCGGCCGTCCGGGCCCGATACCTGGTCGCGGCGGACGGCGGTCGGTCGGCGGTGCGGCGCGCGCTGGGCGTCGGCATGACCGGCGAGGCCGTCGACCCGCACCCGACCCTGGTGGCGGACGTCCGGATCACCGGCCTGGACCGCGACAACTGGCACATCTTCCCGCCCCGCGAGGGCGACGAGGGCGTCGGCTTCCTCGCCGTCTGCCCGCTGGCCGGCACCGAGGACTTCCAGGTGGTCGCCCGGTTCCCCGAGGGCACGGCGGTCGACCTCACCCCGGACGGGATCCGCGCGGTCGTCGCCGCCCGCTCGCACCTCGCCCCCGAGGCCGTCACCGAGGTGCGCTGGGCCTCCGACTTCCGGCCCCGCGCCGCCCTGGCCGACCGCTTCCGGGCCGGCCGGGTCTTCCTCGCCGGGGACGCGGCGCACGTGCACTCACCGGCGGGCGGCCAGGGCCTGAACACCAGCGTCCAGGACGCCTACAACCTCGGCTGGAAGCTGGGCGCCGTCCTGCGCGACGGTGCCCCGGAGGCGCTGCTGGACAGCTACGAGGCGGAACGGCGCCCGGTCGCCGCGCAGATGCTCGGCCTGTCGACCGGCGTCCACCGCGGCGAGGTGCGGCGCGGGGACGCGACCCGCCAGCTGGGGCTCGGCTACCGCGACTCGGCCCTGACCGCGGAGACGCGGGCGGCGGTCCCCGAGGGTGCGCTGCGGGCCGGCGACCGCGCGCCCGACGGGAAGGTGGACGGCGTGCGGCTCTTCGACGCGTTCCGGGGACCGCACTGGACGCTGCTGGCGCTGGGCGCGGAAGCCCCCGCCGGGCCGGGCGGAGCGGTGCGGGTAGTGCGCGGGGAGCCGCACCCGGCGTACGGCACGGGCCTGTTCCTCGTGCGGCCGGACGGGTACGTCGGCTGGGCCGGCGACACCCCGGCCGGCCTCGGCGCCTACTGGGCGCGCTTCGGCCGGTCGTGAGGGCGGGCGGCGGTCACGCGCTCGCGACGGACAGCTTCACGGCGAAGCCCAGGAACAGCGCGCCGGCCGCCGAGGTGGCCCCCGCCGAGAGCCGCTTGCGGCGCCGGAAGGCGGCGGCCAGCCGTGTGCCGCTGAAGATCAGGGCGCTGAGGTAGAGGAAGCTGGCGATCTGCGCGAGGACGCCCAGCACGACGAAGGACAGCGCGGGATGGGCGTACCCCGGGTCGACGAACTGCACGAAGAAGGCGACGAAGAACAGGATCGCCTTGGGGTTCACCAGGCTCACCACCAGCGCCCGGCGGAAGGGCCGCTCGTCGGCGCCGCCCGCGAGGGCACCGGTGTCCCGCGCGGCCTGCTCCCGGCGCGTGCGCCACATCCCCCACGCGGCCCGCAGCATGCCGACCGCCATCCAGGTGAGGTACCCGGCACCGGCGTACTTCACGATGCCGAACAGCACCGCGTTGGCCTGGAGCAGCGAGGCGACCCCGGCGGCCGACAGCGTCATCAGCACCGTGTCGCCGCACCAGACGCCGGCGGCGGCCGTGTACCCGGCGCGCACACCGCGACGGGCGGCCACGGAGAGGACGTAGAGGGAGTTGGGCCCGGGCAGCAGGATGATCAGGGCCAGGCCCGCGAGATAGGTGGGGAGATCGATGACGCCGAACATGGGCGGAGTGTCGCACGAAGTGACGGCACTCCGCCCGGGTGTTCCAGTGGCCGAGAACGACCGGCCCCGTTGGCCGGAAATCGGCGGCCGACGGTGTCAGAAGGCGTCCGAGGGGACGTAGGTGCCCCAGACCTCGCGCAGGGCGTTGCAGACCTCGCCGACGGTGGCGCGGGCGCGCAGCGCGTCCTTCATCGGGTAGAGGACGTTGTCCTCGCCCTCGGCGGCCTTCTTCAGCGCCGCCAGCGCGGTGTCGACGGCCTGCTGGTCGCGTTCGGCGCGCAGCCGGGCGAGGCGTTCGGCCTGCTGGGCCTCGATGGCCGGGTCGACCCTGAGGGGCTCGTACGGCTCCTCCTCGTCGAGCTGGAAGCGGTTGACGCCGACCACGACCCGCTCCCCGGCGTCGGTCTCCTGGGCGATGCGGTAGGCGGAGCGCTCGATCTCGCTCTTCTGGAAGCCGTGCTCGATGGCGTTGACCGCGCCGCCGAGGTCCTCGACCTTGGCCATCAGCTCCAGCGCCGCCGCCTCGACGTCGTCGGTCATCTTCTCCACGACGTAGGAGCCGGCGAACGGGTCGACGGTCGCGGTCACGTCCGTCTCGTAGGCCAGCACCTGCTGCGTGCGCAGCGCCAGGCGGGCCGACTTGTCGGTGGGCAGCGCGATGGCCTCGTCGAAGGAGTTGGTGTGCAGCGACTGCGTCCCGCCCAGCACCGCCCCCAGACCCTGCACCGCCACCCGCACCAGGTTCACCTCGGGCTGCTGCGCGGTCAGCTGCACCCCCGCCGTCTGCGTGTGGAAACGCAGCAT
>NZ_BMRX01000003.1 GCF_014648855.1 Streptomyces parvulus
CTCGTCAGCCACAACGCCGTGACACCCTGCGAGACCACAGTGCGCTGCAAAGCCGGGACGTCCAGATCCCCGGCCGGAGCCACGACCACCGTCCCACCGCTCAGCAACGGCACCCACAACTCGTACGTCGAGGCGTCGAACGCCGCAGGCGAGTGCAACAGCACCCGCTCATGCGCCACACGGTCAAACCGCGGATCCACAGCCAGCGCCGCGACATTCCCGTGCGTCACCACGATCCCCTTGGGCGCCCCCGTCGACCCCGACGTGTACATCACATACGCCGCATCGTCCGACCGCACACCCACTCCGGGGGCTCCGGGATCCGAGATGAGGGACCGCGGAGACTCGACGCGGAACAGCTCCACGGCTTCGGCACCTGCTATCGGGACCGACCTTTCGTCGGTTACCAGCAGGCGTGCGCCGGTGTCGGCCAGGACATGGCGGATGCGGTCGGCCGGATAGCGGGCGTCCAGGGGCACGTAGACGGCGCCGGCCTTCATCAGAGCGAGAACCGTGACGACCGTCCCGACCGACCGTTCCAGAAGCACACCGACCGCGTCACCCGACCGCACTCCCCTGCCGAGCACCTCGTGCGCGACCTGGTTCGCACGCGCGTCGAGCTGCGCGTAGGTAAGCGTCACAGAGCCGTCCGTGACGGCAAGGCCATCAGGCGTCCGCGCCACCTGCCGGGCGAACAGCTCACCCAGGGACACGTCCGGCACGGCATGCGCCGTGTCGTTGAAGTCCACCACCGCACGCCGGTGTTCTTCGGGGGTGAGGATGTCGATGTGGTTGAGGGGCTGGTCGGGGTGGGAGACGGCCGCGTCCAGCAGCCGCAGCCAACGCTCGAACAGGATCTGGACGGTGGGAGCGTCGTAAATGTCGCTGGAGTACTCGACGACGCCGGTGAGGCCTTGTGGCTCGCCGCGCTCGCCGCGTCGCTCGGCGAGGCTGAAGAACAGGTCGAACTTCGCGGTACCGGTCCTGCCCAGCTCGACCCCGGCTCGCAGGCCCGGGAGTTCGAGCTGGGTCTCGGGCGCGTTCTGGAGGGCGAGCATGACCTGGAACAGCGGATGATGCGACAACGTCCGCGCCGGGTTGAGCAGCTCCACCAGATACTCGAACGGCACATCCTGGTGCGCGTAGGCCGCCAGACTCCGCTCCCGCACCCGCCCGATCAACTCGCCGAACGTCGGATCACCGGACGTGTCCGTACGCACCACCAGCGTGTTGACGAAGAACCCGACCAACTCGTCCAACGCCTGGTCCGTCCGGCCGGCCACCGGAGCGCCCACCGGAACATCCTCACCCGCACCCAGACGCGACAGCAGGGCGGCGAGCCCCGCCTGCAGCACCATGAACAGACTCGCACCCGACGCCCGCGCCACTTCCGACAACCGCCGGTGCAGCTCGGCGTCGACATCGACGGTGAGGTAGTCGCCGCGATACGTCATCACGGCGGGACGCGGACGGTCGGTGGGCAGCGTCAGCTGGTCCGGCAGACCCGCCAACGCCCCCCTCCAGTAGTCGACCTGCGTCGCGAAGAGGCTCTCCGGATCGTCCTGCTCGCCCAGGAGTTCGTTCTGCCACAGCGTGTAGTCCGCGTACTGCACCGGCAGCGCCGTCCACTCCGGCACCCGGCCCTCCACCCGGGCCGTGTAGGCACGCCTGAGATCGGAGGCCAGCGGACCCAGCGACCACCCGTCACCCGCGATGTGGTGGACGACCAGCAGCAACGCGTGCCGGTCCTCGGAGACCGTGAACAGCCGCGCGTGGACGGGGAGTTCGGCTGACAGGTCGAAGGCGTACCGGGCCCCGGACTCCAGGGCGCCCGGAAGCTCCGTCTCGGTGACGCGGGTGGCGGGCAGTCCGACGTTCGGGCCGTCGAGGATCCGCTGGTGAGGAGCGTCGTCGGTCTCGGGGAACACCGTCCGCAGGCTCTCGTGCCGGGCGACGACGTCGCCGAGGGCGGCCCGCAGCGCGTCGCGGTCCACCGTGCCGGTCAGCCGTATGACGAGAGGGATGTTGTAGGTGGCGCTCGGCCCCTCCATCTTGTGCAGGAACCACAGCCGCCGCTGTGCGGACGAGAGGGGCAGGACCGGCGGGCGTTCCCGCGCCACCAGGGTGGGCCGGGCGGGTCCCGCGGTGTCGAGAAGCGCGGCCACCGCGCTCGGCGTGGGCCCGTCGAACAGCGCGCGCAGCTCCAGCTCCACGCCGAACGCGGCCCGGATCCGCGCGATCAGCCGGGTGGCCAGCAGCGAGTGCCCGCCCAGGTCGAAGAAGCCATCGTCCACGCCCACCTGCGGCAGCCCCAGGACCTGCGCGAACAGGTCGCACACGATCTGCTCCTGCGGCGTGCGTGCCTCCCGCCCCGGCCTCAGCACGGTGAAGTCCGGCTCCGGGAGCGCCGCCTTGTCCAGCTTGCCGTTGGCCGTGAGCGGCATGCGGTCCAGTACGACGACGGCGGCCGGCACCATGTGGTCGGGCAGCCGGTCCCGCGCGAACTCCCTCATGTCCCCGGCGCGGACGGCTGCCCGTGCCACCACGTAGGCGATGAGCCTGGCGTCGCCGGACCGGTCGTCGCGGACCACCGCCGCCGCCTCGGTGACGTCGGGGTGGCCGGTCAGCACGTTCTCGATCTCGCCGGGTTCGATGCGGAAGCCGCGGATCTTGACCTGGTGGTCGGCGCGGCCGACGAACTCCAGCTCGCCGTCCGGGTTCCACCGCACCAGGTCACCCGTGCGGTACATCCGCGAGCCCGGCTCGACCGCGTACGGGTCCGCCACGAACCGCTCGGCCGTCAGACCCGGCCTGCCCAGATAGCCCCGGGCCACACCGGCCCCCGCGACGTACAGCTCCCCCACCACGCCGGGCGCCACCAGCTCCAGGCCGGGGCCGAGCACATACGTCCGCAGGTCGGGGATGCCCGCGCCGATGACGCTGGCCGCCGCCCCGGTCGCTCGCTCCCGGGTGAGCGCCTGGTACGTCACGTGGACCGTGGTCTCGGTGATGCCGTACATGTTGATCAGGGTCGGCGAGTCGTCGGGGTGGCGCCGGTACCAGTCGGCGAGGCGGGACGGCTGGAGTGCCTCACCGCCGAACACCACGGTGCGCAGGCCGAGCCGGCGGCCCGGCGGGGAGGCGTCGGCGTCGGCCTGCGCGAGCTGATGGAAGGCCGACGGTGTCTGGTTGAGGACGGTGACGCCGTGCTCGGCCAGCAGGTCGAGGAAGGCACTGGGCGTCCTGCTGACCTCGTAGGGCACCACGACCAGGCGGCCCCCGTGCAGCAGCGCTCCCCACAGCTCCCAGACGGAGAAGTCGAAGGCGTACGAGTGGAACAGGGTCCACACGTCGTCGGGACCGAAGCCGAACCACTTCCGGGTGGCGTCGAAGAGCCGCGTCACGTTGCGGTGGGCGACGACGACGCCTTTGGGGCGGCCGGTGGAGCCGGAGGTGTAGATGACGTACGCGGGATGATCCGCCGACAGAGCCGTCACCGGGTTGTCCGAGGACCGCTCCCGCACATCGAGCACATCCAGCAACACCACCGGAGCCCCACCCACCGCCTCCGCCGCAAGACGGGACTCCCCCGTCGTCAGCACCAGCACCGGCCGGGCATCGGCCACCATGTACGCCACACGCGCCGCCGGATACGCCGGATCCAAAGGCAGATACGCCGCACCCGCCTTGAGCACCGCCACCACGGCCACCACCAGATCCACACCCCGGGGCAGCGCAAGAGCCACCACGTCCTCCGGCCCCACACCCCGCCCCACCAACTCGTGCGCCAACCGGTTCGCCCGCTCGTTCAACTCCCCGTACGACAACGTGGACCCGCCCCACACCACCGCAGCGGCCCCCGGCTCAGCCGCCACCCGCGCCTCGAACAACCCCGGCAACGTCGCCCCCGACGGCACGACAGCAGCCGGCACCCCCAGCACCGCAGCCCGCTCCGGCGCCGACAGCAGATCGATCCCCCCGATCGGCCGCGAGGGATCCGTTGCCGTGACGGCGCGCAGGGCCGTGCGCAGACGCCGGTGGTGAACGGCCAGTTCGTCGTGCGTGCACAGTTCGGGGTGGGCGTTCACGTCGACGGTCGGCCCGGCACCGTCGCGCCGGTCCCACACGGCGAGGGTGAAGTCGCCCACCAGGCCGGAGGAGAGGTTGTGGGCGGTGGTCGGCAGTCCGGCGAAGGTGATCGCGTAGTCGAAGGACATGACGTTGACGACCGGCGCGTACCCCGGGCGGCCGGGCAGTGCGAGGTCGCGGTGGATGTCCTCGGCCCGGTACCGCTGGTGGCCGCCGAGTTCGCGCACCCGCTCGCCGATCTGGACGAGGAGTTCACCGAGCGTCAGCTCCGGTCGCAGCGTGAGCCGCAGGGGGAGGACGTTGGCGGCCGTGCCGGGGGTGCGGCGCTCCACCTGGGTGAGGCGGCCCGTCACCGGCAGTCCCAGGACGACGGTGGCCGTGCCGGTCGTCCGGTACACGTGGAGTGCCGCGGCGGCGATGACCAGATGCGACCAGGGGGCGCGGGCCTGGCGCGCCGCGTCGCGCAGGGCGGTGTGTTCGGCCGGCTCCAGAGCGGAGGTGTGCCGGAGGTAGCGCTCCGGCGTGGTCGACGGGGTGCCGACGAGTGCGGCCGACTGCGGACGGTCGGCGAAGCGATCCGTCCAGTACGACCTGTCCTGGTCGAATTGTTCCGATGTCCGGTAGGCCTCCTCGGCCGCGAGCAGGTCGGCCAGCGTGCCGAACGGACTTGCTCCCACCGGGCCGCCGCCGGCGAGCGCGGTGTAGACGTCGGCGACCCGGCGTGTGATCAGCAGGGAGCCGAAGGCGTCCATCACGGCGTGGTGGTAGCCCTGGTACCACCAGAAGCGGTCGGCGCCCAGCTTCAGGAGCGCGTACTCGAACAGCGTGCCCTCGGTCAGGTTCATGGGCCGGGCGACCGCGGCGTCCATCCAGTCGCGGGCGGCCTGTTCGGGGTCGGGTTCCGCGCTCATGTCGGTGACCGCGAGCGACCAGCCGGCCGGCTCCCGGAGGGCCTGCCGGGTCTCGCCGGATTCCTCGACTAAGCGGACGTGCAGCGCCTCCGCCTCGGCGACGACGCGCCGCAGGGCCTTCTCGAACAGCTCCGGGTCAACGCCTCCGTGGATCTCCAGGTACTCCGCCACCCGGAAAACGCGATTCCCTCTCCCCAGCCGCTGCTCGGCGATCCATATCTCGCGCTGCGCAGCCGTAATGGGCAGCGTGGTGCCGGCACTGACGGACAAGTCTCCACCTCCGATAATTCCCCCGCACGGACGGCCGGAGAGACAGGAATGAAAAACTCACAATGTCCTGGAAAATGCGTCGTAAATTCGATCGCACAGAAAGGAATCGGCGACCTCTGCTCTGTCGGAGCGACGTGGATCGCCGTGCGTGTACAGGAGCCGGACCCAACCGCCCGGCAACGCGACAGAGGGAACCTAACCCCGCGAGATCCGGAGGGTCAAGGAAACCAATCGGCTATGCCACGTGCATGTCCGGGCCGTGTCCCGCCGGCGGGACACGGGAGGCGATGCGGGCGTGCGGCGCTTGCGGCGGAGTGGTTCGGATGCTAGCCACACGGCGGACGGAGCCCTTTCGCGCGGGCTGCGCGCGGCGGCCGGCGCGGGGACCTGCGCGTCGGCCGCGGGACGCCGCGCCTTGATCGACGGCCCCTTGCCCGCCGTTTCTCGGCGGTGTTAGCTTCACTTTCCACAAATGCCGATCGCACGTTTCCCGAAGCTGTTTCGAAAAAGGAAACCCGTATGGCGAGAACGCAGTGGACAAGCCATTTGCTGAACCGTGGCGCGGACGACGAACCGTGGGCCGTTTCGAGCGCGCCGGTCACCCGGGGGCAGTTGCGCGGCGCGGTCGTCGAACTCGAAGAGCGCTTCCGGAACGAGGGAATCGGTGAAGGCAGCTCGGTTCTCCTGAGGATGACACCGAGTTTCACCTACATTCAGGTTCTCTTGGCTCTGTGGAGCCGCGGCGCGCAGGTGGTCCTGGTCGACTTCCGGCTGAAACCGGCCGAGTACGAACCGCTGGCGCGGCTGGTGCGCCCGCAGTTCCTCGTCGCCGCGTCCGGCGCCGCGGGGCCGGTGGCCGGATTCCGTCAGGAGTCCGAGTTCACGGTCCGGCGGCTGCCGGACGGCCGGCCCGCCGTCGACGGCATCCGGCTGGTGCAGTTCAGCTCGGGCTCGTCGGGCCGCCCCAAGGTCATCGGCCGGCCCGCCGCCTCCGTGCTGGCCGAGATCGACCGGCACGCCGGGCTCCCCGGCATCCCCGGCGCGGGCGACCGGGTGATGCTGCTGAACTCGGTCATGCACAACATGGGCCTGGTCAGCGGCGTGCTGCACGCCCTCGCGTCCGGGGCGACGCTGATCATCCCGCCGACGGTGCGGCCTGCCGAGGTCGTACGGCTCATGGCGGCGACCGGAACCACCGCCGTCTACGGAACGCCCGTCCACTACGACCTGCTGTCCCGCGTCTCCGACCGGCCCCGGCTGCCCGCACTGCGCCTCGCGGTGTCCGGCGGCGAGCGGGTGCCGCAGGAGACCTACGAGAACTTCCGCGCACGCTTCGGCCTGCCGGTCAGCCCGGTCTACGGACTGACCGAGATCGGGCTGATCGCGGGTGACCTGTCCGGCACGTCCGTCCCCCCGCAGCTGGGGCTCCCGGTGCCGGGAGCCGAGGTCAAGGTCGTCGACGAGGAGCTGTACGTGCGGATGGACCACTCGCCGTACCTGTACGGCGAGCACGCGGACCGCTACGCGGACGGCTGGCTGCGGACCTGCGACCGGGTCCGGCAGGACCCTGCGACCGGGGTGCTCAGCATGATCGGCCGGGCGGACTCGCTGGCCGTGATCGGCGGACTGAAGGTCGACCTCACGGAGGTGGAGAACGTCCTCCTGGCCCACGACCGGGTGGCCGAGGCCGTCGTGACGCACGGAGAGGTCGTCGAGGCCTTCGTGGGCGCCGACCCCGCCGTCGGCGCGGACGAGCTGACGGTCTGGTGCCGGGAGCGGCTGAGTCCCGTCAAGGTCCCCAAGAGGTTCCACGTCACGCGGCTGCTGCCGCGGAACTCGATGGGGAAGCTGATCCGCGACCGTGCGCTGATGCTCGGACGCGTTCCGTCCAAACCGCCCGCACGGGCACAGGGGGACCGGTGATATCGAAGGACGACCTCAGGACGATCCTGGCCGAGAACGCGGGACTCGGGCCGCCCGGCGAACTGACCGACGACGCCGAGCTGGTGATCGACTCCTTCACCCTGGTGATCCTCCAGCACGTCCTGGAGGAGCGGCACGGCATGGTCATCGACCCGCAGTTCGACGACATGGCGCAGTTCACCTCGATCGACGGCATCCACACCTACTTGAGCGGGGTCGCGCGGGAGCGCTGACCGGCGCCACCCGGCCCCCACCGACCGCACGCGCAGGGAGCGATGATGAGCAACCCCTTCGAGAACCCCGACGCCACCTTCCTGGTGCTCGTCAACGACGAGGGCCAGCACTCGCTGTGGCCGTCGTTCGCCGAGGTGCCCGCGGGCTGGACGGTCGCGCTCGACCGGAGCGACCGCGAGACCTGCCTCGCCCACGTCGAGGAGCACTGGACCGACATGCGCCCGCTGAGCCTCGTGCGCCGATAGGAGACCTCGATGGACGACGCCGCATTCCAGCAGCTGCTGCTACGGGAGGAGGACCTCGAGGAGTCGTTCTACGGCGAGGAGCCGAGCGCCGCCTACGATCCGGCCTTCGTCTCCGGCGACGCGTCGGGGCAGGCCATCGTCGACCTGACCAACATGCTGACGCACGGCACGCATCCCGACACGGTGCACCACGCCTCCGCGCTGTTCACCAACGTCGTGGGATCGGTGGTGTTCCACCATGTCGCCCGGTTCGGCCACGGGACCTGCCGGCAGGTCTACCGGGAACTCTTCGACGCGGTACAGGCCTGCGCGCGGTACCGGATGGAACTCAACGACGGCGTGCGGCTCGACATCACCCGGGTCGGCCTGGGACCCGTCGAGCTGGGGGACGGCGGCTTCCTGGTGCGGTGGCTGTCCACCGTCGACCACTTCCGCATCGAGACCGCCTGGGCGATCGTCGCGCAGGACGACATCCTCACCTTCGTCAACGCCCGGGTACCGGAGGAGTCGGAGATCCAGCGGCTCGCGCGCGTCGCCGTCGAGCGCGTCACCGAACTGACCGGTGCGTCATGACGTCGACGGCCTCCCTGATCGACTTCGCGTCCGCGCTGGAGACGGTCGAGGAATGGCTGACCGAGTACATCTCGGCGAGCCATCCGGAGATCGGCCGCACGGGGCCCATCTGTCCCTTCGTGGCACCCTCGCGCAAGAACCGGACGATGGAGATCCGCGTGCGGTTGGCCGGCCACGAGCCGACGCCCGAACTGATCGAGGAGATCGCCCGCAGCAGTCTGCGGGAGTACGAGCTGACGAGCTGGCAGGGCCGCAACCCCATGTTGCGGGCCATGGTGGTCGCCCTTCCCGACCTGCGCGTCGAGGACACCGGTCTGCTCGACCAGGCCCATGCCCGGGTGAAGGACGCCTTCGTGGCACGGGGGCTCATGATCGGCCAGTTCCACGAGAACTGCGAGGTGACGGCCGCCCGCAACCCCGGCTTCACGGTGAGCAAGGCGCCCCTGCCCCTGTTCGCCATCCGCGCCATCGCCCTGCACGACGTCTTCTTCCTGGCTGAGCGGCCGCACTGGTTCCAGCAGTACCGGGACCGGTTCGGCAAGTTCTTCGGACCGGGGTCCACCGTCATGGACCCGCTGCTGGTGGGGCGCTACCAGGAGGCCGAGGAGGCGTACGGTGGTCCGCCGCCGTAGGAGCCGGCGACCGCATGACGCGCCGGTCGGGTCTGCGGCACCCGGGGGTCCCCACCGGCACGTCATGTCGCGGAACCGGTCCTCCCCTGCCCGATCCGGGCCAGGAAGCCGAGCACCCGGTCGACGACCTGCCGGGCCGCCTGTTCGTCGTACGACGGCAGGCTGCTGTCCGTGAACAGGTGACGGTCGCCGGGGTACAGGAACAGCTCCGCGTCCGGCGCCGCCCCCACCAGCTCGCGGGCGGCGTCCACGTCGCCCTCCCCGGCGAAGAAGGGGTCCGCGTCCATGCCGTGGACCTGGACCGGGACGTCCCGAGGCCAGGCGCCGCCGAACTCCGCGACGGGGGCGCAGGCTTCGATCAGCACGGCTCCCCGCGCGCCGGGGCGGGTCTGGGCCAGCCGCTGCGCCGACATGACTCCGAGCGAGAACCCGATGTGGACCAGCTCCGCCGGGAGGCGCTCGGCGGCCGCGGTCGCACGCGCCGCGATCGTGTCGAAGCCGGTCTTCCCGGCGTGGGCGATGCCCTCTTCGAGCGTCGCGAACACCTGCCCCTCGTACAGGTCCGGGACGTGGACCGTGTGCCCGGCTCCGCGCAGCCGGCCGGCGAAGTCGCGTACGCCGGTGGTCAGTCCGTGCCCGTGGTGGAAGACCAGTACCTCTGCCATGCCGCTCCCCTCGTGCCGCGATGCCCGGGTGGCGCCGCGGGACGAGTATGGACCCCGGCACTGACAGCGGCGGCGACGGCGGCGAGTCAGGCGGCCCGCGGCGACGGGACGGGGAGCGGGGTGAGGGAGGCGTACTCCAGTGGCGCCGACGGGTCGACGGAGACCTCCAGCGGGGCGGGCTCGGCACCGGAGCGGACGAGGAGGTCGCCGACGGCCGCGATCATGGCGCCGTTGTCCGTGCACAGCGTCATCGGCGGCACCCGCAGCTCGATCCCGGCGGCGGCGCAGCGCTCCTCGGCCAGGCCCCGCACCCGGGAGTTCGCCGCCACCCCGCCCACCACGATGAGCGTCCGGACGTCGTGGGCGCGGCAGGCGGCGAGCGCCTTGCGCGTCAGCACGTCGGCGACGGCCTCCTGAAGGGCGGCCGCACCGTCGGCCACCGGCACCTCCGCGCCGCGCAGCCGGTGCTTCTCCGCCCACCGTGCCGCGGCCGTCTTGAGACCGGAGAAGGAGAACGCGTACGGGTCGTCGCCGGGGCGGGTGAGGGGCCGGGGGAGGTCGACCGCGCGGGGATCGCCGGCCCGCGCCGCCCGGTCGATCGCGGGGCCGCCCGGGTAGGGCAGGCCGAGGAAGCGGGCGACCTTGTCGAAGCACTCCCCCGCCGCGTCGTCGAGGGTGTCCCCGAGGTGCAGGATCGGCTCCCGCACCAGGTCCCGCACGAGCAGCAGCGAGGTGTGTCCCCCGGAGACGATCAGTACGACGCAGGGGGCGGGCAGCGGCCCGTGCTCCAGCGTGTCGGCGGCGACGTGTCCGGCCAGGTGGTGCACCCCGTAGAGCGGGACCCCGGCCGCGTAGGCGAGCGACTTGGCTCCGGCGAGGCCGACCTGGAGGGCGCCGGAGAGGCCGGGTCCGGTGGTGACGGCGACGGCGTCGACGCCGCTGAGCCGCAGCCCCGCGCGGTCGAGGGCCTCGCGGACGACCGGGCCGAACGCCTCGAGGTGGGCCCGGGCGGCGATCTCGGGCACGACCCCGCCGAAGCGGGCGTGCTCGTCCATGCTCGACGCCACGACATGGGCGAGGAGCCGCCCGTCCTGGACGATCCCGGCCCCGGTCTCGTCGCACGAGGACTCGATGCCGAGTACCACTGGTCCGCCCATGCCGCGCCTCTCTTGCACAATGGTTGCAGTTACTGACTCTACGCGATTGCACTCGGGTGCCACGGCCCCCCGGACACCGTCGGCGACGGCCGGCCCTTGTCGCGGAGCCACGCCGCATGGTCGGCCGGAGACGTGCGGGCAGCGGGATCCGGGCGCAGAATGAAGCCCGCTGCCGGCCGGCCGTCAGCGGGAGGAGAAGCGTGGACGAGACCGCGTCGAAAAGCGTCGCCTCCGGAGCGCGGGAGGCCGCGCGTGCGCTGCTGGCCGTCCTGGAACCGGAGCAGGTACGTGAACTGCGCGCGGGGCCCGACCGGTTGGACGCCCCCGAACTGCGCGAGTGGACCTACCTGCCGGGGTCGCGCCCCGGGCTGTGCACCGAAGGGCTCGGCGCCCGGCAGCGCGAGGCGGTCGACGTGCTGCTCGCCACGGCGCACAGCGTGCCGGGGGCGGAGCTGGCGCGCGGGGCGATCGAGGTGGAACGGCACCGCCGCGCCCGGCACGGGCCCGTGAGCGGTGACCGCTACTGGGTGCGGCTGCTCGGCGACCCGGACGGGGAGGGACCGTGGGGCTGGCGGATGAACGGCCACCACCTGGCCGTGCACGTGCTGGTCACGTCGGCCGGAGTACGGGTGACGCCGCACTTCGTCGGCTCGGAACCGGCCCGCGTCGGCAGCGGCCCGCAGGCCGGCCGCCGGATCCTCGGCCCGGAGGAGGACCTGGCCAGGGAACTGGTCACGGGTCTGGACGGCGGCAGGCGGGCCGCGGCGGTCTTCGCCGCCACGCCGCCGGACGACATCCTGACCCGCGACGATCCGTTCGCCGACCCGCGCCTGCTGCCGGACGGCCTCGCCCACGAGGCCATGACGCCCGATCAGCAGCGGCTGCTGGAACGTCTGGTCCGCCGCTACCTCGACCGGGCGCCCGCGGCCTACGCGCGGGAGTGCTGGTCCGCCGCCGTGGCCCGGGGACTGGGACCGGTCTCCTTCGCCTGGGCCGGCGGCCTGGTTCCTGGGGACCGTCACTACTACTGCGTCCGCGCGCCCGACTTCCTCATCGAGTACGACAACACCCAGGACGACGGCAACCACGCCCACTCGGTCTGGCGCCACGTCCGCCACGACTGGGGGGCGGATCTGCTCCGCGGCCATTACACGGAGCGGCACGGCTAGTACTCCAGTCAGACCTCGTTGCCTGAGCTGGGCGGCGACGTTGTTCCAGGCATGGTGGGGATGAGCGAAGGTGACCTTTCGGCTGGCGAGTTGGACTCGGTTTTTCGCCTGTGTGGCGGGCCGGTTCTCGCGGGTGGTTCTGCGGTGGCGGATGCGGGACCACATGCGTGGTCTGCTGGCTCCGGTGGAGCGGAAGAACGGCTGGCAGCTGGCCGAGTTCGCAGGTCACCGTAGACCGGCCGGCTTCGGCATACCGGACGGGGTCCTGATCGTGGACGACACCGGCTTCTTGAAGAAGGGCACCGCCTCTGCCGGTGGGCAGCGGCGGTACTCGGGCACGGCCGGCCACACCGAGAACTGCCAGATCGAGGTCAGGCAGCGAAGAACGAATGTGGCCTCGCCCAGTACGAAGTCCGCCGCTACCCAGCGCCTGGTATCGGCGCATCGCCCCGTCCATGCTCGGCCACGCGTTCCTGGCCTCTGTCGCAGCCCAAACCACTGAAGGGGGCTGCAGAAGCGACCCCACCAGCACCATCCACTTCACTGTGGCAGAAGTCCGCCGACTCATGGCCGCTCTGCTGCCCCGCCCCGCACCCCTCCTCGGACCCGTTGCACATGCCCTGAACTGGTCCCTCTGGCGCAGACGACACAAGCCACGGCCCGCTGCTGCACTGCCGAAGAAGAACCAGCTCAAGCAACGATTTCTGACGGTAGTACTAGATGACTGGCGGGCGGCCCAGGCGCGTCATCCGGGCCACGGTCGCCCACCGCATCGGCCGGCGCGGCCCGCCCGAGGCACGCACTCCTTCGGCGAAGCCGCCCGCCCAGGCCCGCAGCCCGCCCCACGAGCGGGTCCGTGCCAGCGTCAGCAGCGTCCACACGGTGAGGTAGGCGGGAACCAGCGGTGCGGGCAGATGCCGCTTGGCCAGCCACACCCGGTTGCGTGCCGTCATCCGGTAGTAGACCGCGTGCCGGGCCGGAGACGTGAAGGGGTGCTGAAGCAGCAGCGACGGCTCGTAGACGACACGCCAGCCGTCGTCCAGCGCCCGCCAGGCCAGGTCGGTCTCCTCGTGCGCGAAGAAGAAGGCGTCCGGCCAGATGCCGGTTCGCTCCAGCATCCGCATCGAGAGGGCGTGTCCGCCGCCGAGGAAAGTGGTCACCTCACCGGCGCGCAGCGGGTCCTTGGACCGCAGCCGCGGCACGTGGCGGCGCTGGGTACGGCCCTGCTCGTCGGCGATCCGGAACGACACGATGCCCAGCCGGTCGTCGGCCTCGTACATCTCGGCCACCTTCGCGAACACGTCTGTGTCGACGAGGAGCCCGTCGTCGTCCAGGTCGACGACGACGTCCACGTCCCCGCACGCCCGCAGGTGCTCGATGGCCACGTTCCGGCCGCCGGACACCCCCAGGTTCTCCTCCAGCTCCACCCCGTCCACGCCCGCCGGCAGTACGGGCAGCGCACTCCCGTTGCCGACCACCACGACCCGAGTGGCAGGAAGCGTCTGCCGGGCCACCGACACCAGCAGCGCCTGAAGCTCGGCAGGCCGGTTGCCCATGGTCAGGACGGCAATCCCCAGACGTGGATGACTCACAGGTGAACTCCGATCGACTTTCCACCCAGAGGCTACCGGCCCACCCCACCCGACCCGGACCATGAAGACAGAAGACCCGCAGCCATGTCCCGGGCGGCGGGTCTTCGCCACCCCGCATGAGTGGTCATGGCTCTGCGCTATGTCCTGGCCGGGATCGCGGCTCCGTAGCACCCGAGAAGCTGCTGCCCGTCCCGAACGCCTGGGTGTTCGTTGGAACGACGACGGCTTCCGGCTGCGTCTGGCATCTCGGGGCGGCACGGCTCACTCACCCTCGACGGACGAGACGGAAGGAACGACGCACGTATGACTGACGACTGCGCCAAAGACCCGATCCTCGCTCACGTCGAGCCGGTACCCGGCGGTCTGTACGGGAACCAGGCCTACGAGGCGGCCCTGTGCGACCTGCGGTCGGCCGTCGCCGAGGTCTCCGCCGCGCTGCGCGACGCTGACAACCCACTTATCGAGCAGCTCACCCGCTACCAGCGGGATCTGGGCCGGGCCCAAACTCAACTGCGTCCGGACGACACAGCCGCACTGGAGCGCGCTCACGCGCTGTCCGGAACGGTGCGCTACATCGCCGGCCGGGCCACGTGAACCTCAACCGCGATGAGGAAGCGATTTCTCCGCGCGTCCTGAACCTGAGCCGGTTGGCAGCTACTCCACGAGACCGAAACCGTCCGGGAACGCTTCTAGGAATTCACGGCGGCCGGGATCCCTCTCGGTCTCGGTCATAGCCTCGATCACCTGCTGGAACTCTGCCCGCTGGGATTACGACAGGCGATCCACCACCGCGGCGACACCCTCCAGCGCCTTCACCGCGTCGTCCTGATCCATGTGCTCATCGTCCGCGCTCTCGACGAACCAGGCGAGGTCCACAAGCGCCTCCGCCAGGGCGCGGGTCAGCGACGGGTACTGCGACATGGACGATCCCCCGAAGGTGATGGCTGCAGAACTCTCCGCGCACCCAACCACATGCGGCTGACAACAGTCACTGTCCCCTCGCCACAGAGGTTGGACCAGAACCCAATCTCGTGAACAAAGCCACGGCTACTGATGACGGGCGGAGGCGATGTCGTCGGCGTAGACCAGAGCCGGGGAGGCTCCGGGGCCGGTCCGGGGCTGGCTACGGTCCCGGTCGTGCCGGTGGAATCCATGGGCGATGAGCAGGCCCGGACGCTAGACGTTGGCTTGACAGGCGGCCCGGGCCAGCTTGGTGCGGAGAGCCCTGTTCTGCTCTGCGGGCTTGAGTGCGCTGTTCCGCGGAAAGCCCTTCGGGGTGATGTCGTAGCGAGCGAGGTCGCCCTTGGAGATCTCGTCGGGCAGGTTGTTCCCGATGCAGGGGATCGCCATGAGGACTATGTGCGCTGGCCCTTTGTGGCCGGGCAGCAGACGGGCACGCAGCGCCTCGCTGTAGACCCAGGTGATGGTTTTGCGATTGCCGCTCTTAGGCGAGACGCGGCCCGGGTTCTGTGGAGCAGTGAGGGACTCGTCGTACAGAGGGAAGACCATTCCGTTTTCGCGGAATCCCTCACCGGGCGGCAGGTATACGGAGAAGCCGATGTTGACAGCGTGGTCCGAGGTGGCGGCCAGTTCGACGCTCGGTTCTTTGTCCCCCTCATAGCGCTTCCAGGTGAACGCTCCCAGTTCAGCGCGCTCGGCCGGGAATTGAGGACCGCACACCTCCTCACCCGCCAATTCCAGACCCTCATAATTGGTCGCTGGAATGACGAAGGCGTCGGTGATGAACTGGTTTCCGGGGCTCTCGTCGGAGAGTAAACCGGCGACGTTCTGCCGCCATCCGGGCGGCTGCTTGACCATGCGCAGCCAGCGGCCGGTCACCCACTCCTGATGCTCGGTAGATCCGGTGTCGTCGAGGATCGGATCGCCGAGGCAGTAGTCGGCGAAACCCACCGAGCAGTCAGTCGGGAATCGACCGTTGGCAGGAAACGCACGGCCGGGCCCGCTTCGGCTGTTGTTGCCCAGCTTTCCTGAAGTCAGACCGACGTACTGTGCCCCCTGGGTGCGGGCATTGGGGCACGCCGCCTTGGGCAAACCGGGTCTGTCGACCGGGGAGAAGAGACTCACCACGGAAACGATCAGCACCAGCAGACCGAGTGCGCCGGTGACGATGTTCCATCGCTCGGGGGCGGCCACACCCTCTGGTCTCGGGGCACTGCCGGCGGGTCGGTGTGCCAGACCGAAGGCGAGCGCGAGAACCGCGACGGATGCGATGATGCCGTCGACCCTGAGGACCTGCATACGGCCGTAGAGAACACCCTGATCGACGAGGACACCCCGGGCGATCAGTGAGGCGAGCGCTAAACAGGTCAGCACGCCGACCGTCCACCAACTGCGCAAGATCCGATCCACGGCCCACCCCCGGGTCACGGCGCACGCTCAGCGCGAGCAAGGGGTGAAGGCTAGCAACGAAAGACCTCGGGTAGGGCGGGATTCGCAGGGCCGGGAGCGCGGCCTCGCCGCCGAACTGGGCGAAGCGGTTCTCGGCCGGCGTGCGCGCGTGACTGGTCGCGGCGATCACATCGGTGCGCCTCCTGCCTGGTTCGTTGTTGCTGGCATGGGGCGGGGCGATCTGACGGATACGGAGTGGGAACGGCAGCGGCCGGTCCTGCCGGTGAGAAATGGACGTTACGGCCGGTGGTGAGATCACCGACAGGTGATCGACGGGATTCTGCACCGGGTGCGGACCCGGTGCAGTGGCGGGATCCTCTCGGGCGGTTTGGCCCCTGAAAGACCGTCTATGAACGCCACCGGCTGTGGTCGGCCGATGGCATGTGGGAACGTCTGCTGCAGCAGGTCCAGGCCGCCGCCGACATCGCGGGCGAGATCGACTGGCACATCTCGGTGCACTCCACCACCTTGCGCGCCCATCAGCACGCGGCCGGTGCCCGGACCGACCCGCCGCCGGCACCCACGTCAAAGGGGGCCGAAGCGGCAGAACATCAGGGCGAAACACCGTGGCAAAGCCTGCTCGCCCGGCTGGTGGAGGTGGTGCAGGAGGCGAGGGCCTGGGCCGCTCGCGGGGCGGGTTTACCAGCAAATTCCACCTGAGCGCCGACGGCCGTTGCCGCCCGCTCGAGCGATCAGCAGGATGAAGCAGTCCCGGGCCGTGGCCACCCGCCATGACAAGCGCGGCTACGTCTTGCACGGCACCGCAACCACCGCGGCGCTACCATCTGGCTTCGGCACTGAGTTCCGACATCACAAGGCGATCGTCCGGTACGCCAAGGCCTGACCGACTACCTCATCAGCCGAAAGCTCCCGCTCCGGCGGCCAGAAGATCAAGTCGCTGGCATAACCGGACGGACATGTTAGGGCTTTGTCGAGCCTGTCCAACCAGCCGTCCATCTCGTCGTCGGAGGCGTAGTCCGCTTCCATGATCCGCTGCACGAGCGCGACCGCCCCCGCGCGAGTCATCTCCACAGCAGCCATCACGTCCCTCCGCCGACTCACCCTAACGGGACGCGTGATCGCGCAGACAGCTCCTAGTCACCGGCGCCGGCGCCTCGGTTCCCGGTGAGCGTGCGGTCCAGCAGGGGGAGCAGGCGGTCCCAGTGGAGCTGGAGGGCCGCGGCGTCGAAGGCCTCGGTGTCGGACATGGTGAAGCCGTGGACGGTGCCGGGGTAGATCTCCGAGGTGTAGTCGGCTCCCGACGCGTCCAGCGCCCGGTTGAGGTCACGGAGGGCCTCGGGCGTCAAGTCGCCCTCGGCGTGGCCGAAGTGGGCGCCGGCGGTCAGCTTGGCGAGGCTGTCCGGCCCGTCCGCTCCCACCGGCGCGTGGAACGCGGCGAGGGCGGCCACCTCGTCCGGGTGGGCCACGGCGGTGCGCGTCGCCAGCAGGCCACCGAAGCAGTAGCCGGTCACCGCGACCGGTCCGCCGTCGGCCTCGGGCTGGGCCCTGAGGAAGTGCAGGTAGGCGTCGGCGTCGCTGAGGGCACGTTCCGCGGTGTGGGCCTCGATCATGGGCATCAACCGGGCGAAGAGCGCGGGTCGGTGCTCGTCGCCGATGTGGTCGGGAAGTTCGACGACCGGTGTCTCGCCGTGCCGGTAGAAGATGTTGGGGACGAGCACGTAGTACCCGTGCCCGGCCAGGTGCCCGGCCATCTCCCGCAGGACGGGGCGGATCCCGAACGCGTCCGGGTACATCAGCACCGCCGGGTACCGTCCGCCGCCGTCGGGGAAGGCGGCGAAGGCGTCGGCCCGGCCGTCCGCGGTGGTGATCCGCAGCGTCTTGATGGGCATGAGTTCTCCTGTCGTGGCCGGTCCACAACGTAGTCCACCCGAGGGAACGGGCACCAAACCCGGCGCGGACGCTCGGCCGGACTCCGGTCAGGAGCGAGGAAGCGTCGGAAGCACCTTCTCGGCCAGGTCGAGGAGGACGCCGTCGTCCGGGAGGGCTCCGGACGTGCTCCATACGGTGATGTCGAAGTAGCCGCCCCTGTCCTCGGCGTCGAAGGCCACGGACAGCGTCCTGGCGAGCGGGCCCTGCTCGACCGGTCCGCCGGAGGCGCCGCTGCCGAGGTCGATCTCGATCTTCATGGTGTGGTCGGAGGCGAGGACCGCAGGGCGGCCGAGGACGGTGATCGTCCTGACGTCCGTCTCCTGGCCGAACTTCATCAGGTCCACGTACTGGGCGATCGAGAGCTTGTTGTAGGTGGCCGACACGTTGACGGTGTAGGTGTCGAACCGGACCTCGGCCTCCGGCTGGGCGACCTTGCCGTCCGTCAGGGGCGCGGTGTCGCTGGTACCGGATGCCGATGTCGCGGTCTCCTCGGGCGTGCCGAGGATCCGGGCGAGGTCGGGCCGGTTGAGCGCTGTGCACAGTTCGGCGCCGGTCACGGCACCGGGCGTCTTCGCGTAGGCGCTGGGCAGTTCCCCGTCCTCCGCGCTCGGACACGAGACGGCCTGCGGCGTGCTGTCCGCCTCGGCGGGCGACAGGTGGGGGGCCAGCCACACCGCGGCCCCGAGCGCCGCGAACACGGCCACGGCGGCGAAGGCCTGGGCCCACGCGTTGGGCTCCTTCTCCCGGGCGGCCGGGATGGGGAGCCGCGCCGCGGGAGCGGGAGCCCTCGGCGGCACGGCGGCGGACGTCACCGTGCCGGCGGCCGCGGGGGCCACGGCGTCCGCGGCGATGGTACGTCGCCTGTCGCGGCGGGCGCGCAGGGCACGGACCACCGAGTGGACGCGCACCGCGGTGAAGACCAGGAACACCAGGCCGATGCCGGCAGCCATCCATCCGCCGTCGCCGAGGGCGGCGAGATACAGGATGCGCACGCCGAAGACGGCCCCGACCACGATCAGCAGGGGCTCTCGTACCCAGAAGGGCAGGAGACGGAGGAGGAAACCGGCCATCCGGCGATCTCAGCAGGCCAGGAAGGCATTCGCTGTGGTGGAAGCCACAGTTCCGGCCCAGGGCCCAACCGTGATCAAACGGCGCCCTCCGGCACCGGCCGGGTCCCGGGCCGGGCCTCCCGCTCCCCGGTCCTCCGCGTCATCGTCCCCGCTCAGTCCGCGCCGGCGACGCGGATGATCGTCTTCCCGGGGGTGCGCTTGGCGGGCGCGAAGGCGGAGGCGGCTTCGGAGAGGGGCCGGACCGCGCCGACGATCGGCTTGAGGCGCCCGTCCCGCAGTCGTCGGGCCAGGTCGGCCAGGCGGTCGCGGTCGGGTTCGACGACGAAGAAGACGGCGCGTCCGTCGCGGGGGTGGACGGTGACGGGCTCGGCGACGGTGACCAGGGTGCCGCCGGGCCGGACCAGCGCGGTGGAGCGTTGCAGGATCTCGCCGCCGATCACGTCGAAGACCACGTCGACCTCGCCGACGCTCTCCAGCTTCTCGGACTCGAGGTCGAGGAAGGCGTCCGCGCCGAGGCCGAGGGCGGTGTCGCGGTCGCCCGGCCGGCCGGTGCCGATCACCCGGGCGCCCGCCTCGCGGGCCAGCTGCACGGCGATGGAGCCGACGCCGCCCGCTGCGCCGTGGATGAGCACGGTCTGGCCGGTGACCAGGTGGGCGTGGTCGAACAGAGCCTGGTAGGAGGTGAGTCCGGAGATCGGCAGCGCGGCCGCGGTGACGTGGTCGACGTCGGCGGGCAGCGGGGCGAGGTTGCGGGCCTCGACCGCCGTGTACTCGGCCAGCGAGCCGTTGCGGGCCCAGTCCGTCAGGCCGAACACCCGCTGCCCGACCGTGAGGCCGGTGGTGCCGTAGCCGAGTTCGGCGACCACGCCGGACAGTTCGTGGCCGGGCACGCTCGGCGCCCGGTCATGGCCGGCCCGGTCGGTCCAGGTGCTGGGCCAGTCCAGCTCGCCCGGAGTGAATCCGGCGGCGTGGACCTCCACGAGGACGTCGTTCTCGGCGACGTGCGGATGGGGCAGCTCGGAGCGGGTCAGACCGCCGACACCGGCGTCGCGGTCCTGGATGGTGATGGCTTGCATGAGGGGTTCCGCCTCTGTGTGCGAGAGGTTCGGCAGGGGGGTCACGGGGCGGCTGACCGGCCCCGTTGCCCGTGGGTCTCCAAGCCTACGAAGCGGCCGGCCCACACGGCTGGGCCAATCGCGCTCACGGTCGGTGGGCCACTTGCTCCGGCCGGAGCGCGAGGATCGCGGGCGCCCGGACGGCGGCCGCGCCGCGTCGGCGGAACCCCATGTGCGCAGGCCGCCCCCGGCGGTGATTCCGTCAGCGGCACCGGGGGCGGCGAGGGTCCCGAGGAGAGCCCCTCGACCTGTCCTTCCGCCGACGCGCGGAGGACGGATGCAGCTCTCGCGACTCGATGACCCGAGGGGGGAGGCGAGGCCCGGGGGTCAGCGGGCGGGGAAGGCGTCGGGTGAACGCACGCGGTCGCGGATCCAGGCACCGGCGGGCTTCAGCGGGGAGGTGCCGGTCCACGGGCCGTTCCTGTCGCAGGTGCCCGTCTTGAAGACGGCACCGGAGCGCTGGTCGTCGGAGAAGTTCCAGTTCACCCAGCTGATCTTCTTGCTCGCCATGAGGTCGAGGTAGCGCTGGGACATGGCGAAGTCGTTGCTCCCCTCGCCGGCGTAGTTCTGCGTCCCGAACTCGGTGACGAAGACCGGGAGGGCGTCGGCGGCCCGGGACAGGGTCGCCAGGTACTCGTCACGGTGCGAGTAGGCGTAGAAGTGGAACGTGTACATGATGTTGGCGGCGCGGACGGGGTTGTCGACCACCTCGGACTCGTCGGCGCCCTCGGAGACGCCGAAGGAGGACCAGGCGCGGGTGCCCACCAGGACGGGGGCGTCGGCGTCGATGGCGCGGATGGTCGGGATGATCTGCTCCGCGTAGCTCTTGACGCGGGACCAGGCGACGCGGCTGGGCTCGTTGGCGATCTCGTAGATGATGTTGTTCTTGTTCTTGTTGCGGTTGGCGATCTCGGTGAAGAACTGCCGGGCCTTGCCCAGGTTGGCGTTCGGGTCGCCCGGCGTGAGCATGTGCCAGTCGACGATCACGTACATGCCGCGGTCGGTCGCCTGCTGGACGAGGGAGTTCGCCAGGTCGGTGAAGCGCTTCGGGTCGGTTTCGTAGCCGCCCTCCTGCACGTAGGTGGAGACCCGCAGGACGTCCGCCTTCCAGTCCTGGGCGAGGGCGTCGAGCGAACCGCCGGTCAGGCAGTGCGGGTACCACTGGGTGCCGTGGCTGCTCATGCCGCGCAGCTGGATGGGATTGCCGCGGCTGTTGCACAGCTTGGTGCCGCAGACCCTGAGCTGGCCGTTGGCGCCGACGGGGGTCTCCGCGGCGGGTGCGGCCGGCGCCGGCCGCGCGGTGGCGGCCCCCGCGCCGGGCGCAATGCTCAGGAGCAGGAGCAGGGCGCTGCCGGCGGCACCTGCCGCCACAGAGGATCGCCATGAGGTGCGGTGTGCGCGCATACGAACTCCGTTCATGGGACTGTCTGATAGGAAACTTTCCTAACTACAGAGAAGCAAGCTCCGCCCGCCCCATCAAGAGTGCCGACGACATCCGGCCGACACGGCATTCACACCGCCCTGTGAATGGAGCGTCATCCCGAGGAGGGCCCACCGCACGGGCTTGACGCCTCGGAGGAGCGCCCCTAACTTCCCCTCAGGCTGGTTCACAACAGCAAGTAGCGTCCATGTATGCGAACACCCATTCGCCCGTGAACCCCCCTCTCCCAGGACTCCGGAGGTCCCCCATGCGCACGCGCTCCCGCTCGCTGCTCACCTCCCTGCTCGCCGTGACCGGCGGGCTGGCCCTGCTCCCCACGCCGGCCCCGGCCCTCGGGTCGGCGGCCGTCATCGAGGTCTCCACCGCCGCCCAGTTGAAGTCGGCGCTCGCGGCCGCCGCGCCCGGCGACACGATCCGGCTCGCCGACGGCACGTACACCGGCAACTTCAAGGCCACCAGGGCCGCCACCGCGGGCTCCCGCATCACGCTCACCGGTTCGCCCCGGGCCGTGCTCACCGCCGGCGGCGGCTACGGCCTCCACCTGAACGCGGCCTCCTACTGGACGGTCCGCGGGGTGACGGTGACCGGCGGCCAGAAGGGCATCGTGATCGACGCCGCGCGCGGAGTCGTCGTGGAGGGCGTGACGGTCCACGGCCTGGACATGGAGGGCGTCCACTTCCGCAAGTCCAGCGCGGACGGCGTCATCCGCGACTCGCGCATCCACGACACCGGCAACGACGGGCGCGGCATGGGCGAGGGCGTGTACGTCGGTACGGCGAACACGCTCTCCGACCGGAGCGACAACGTGCAGATACTGAACAACACCATCGGTCCCGACGTCGGCGGCGAGAACATCGACGTCAAGGAGGGCACCACCGGGACCAGGATCATCGGGAACACGTTCGACGGCGGCGGCCTCACCGGCGTGCACTACGACGACTCGTGGGTGGACGTGAAGGGCAACGACGTCCTGGTGGAGAACAACACCGGGACCCGGACGACGAACGACGGCTACCAGACGCACACCCAGCAGCCGGGCTGGGGCTGCGGCACGGTGTTCCGCAACAACAGGTCCGACCTGAGCGGCGCCGGCGGTTCCACCAGGCTGGCCGTCAACGTCACGAACTCCGGCTCGGGCTGCCGGACCACGGTGTACGCGAGCAACACGGTGACCGGCGGCCGGGGGCTGACCAACATCGCCGTGACGCCGTGACACCGACACCATGAGGGGGTGGCGCCGACCCCCTCTTGGTGTCCGCACGCGGCCGGGTCGGGTCAGCCCGCTATGGAGTCCAGTTGCTCGGCGGCCGGGCGAAGTGCCCACAGATCGCCGCCGGGTGGCACCTCCAGCAGGGGCAGCGCGCGCCGCGCGGCACCATCGCCCGCGTCCGCGGCCGCGTGCACGACGTCGCTCGCGGCGAACCGCTGGAACTCCAGCTCGGGATGGGGCCAGGCCTGGCGGCCCGTCGCGGCGGGCAGCAGATACCGTACGGCCGCGAACAGGCTCTGCCCCTGCGGCCCCCGGTGGGCCCAGAGGTCCGCGCCGACGTTCTCGCCGATCGCCGCGAGCCGGGTGTAGGCGACGAGGTCGAAGGTGGAGTAGTGCCAGCTCCTGGTCCGGGCGAGTTCCAGCGGCTGGCTGCCGTCCGCGGCGATCTGGGCGTCGACGCGCTTGGCGGCGGCCTCGCGCACGGTACGGCGGGCCAGTTCGCGGTCGCCCGTGGCGTACGCGAGTCCGGCCACCAGCATGTCGTAGAAGGTGCCGTGGTTGTTGGCGGCCGCGGCCTCCTGCTGTCCGAAGTCGCTGTCGCGCAGCCAGCCCAGGAAGTCGCCGTTCCACTCCCCCATCGCCTCCCGGTCCGCGCGCGTCCACTCCGGCGCGCCCGTCTCCAGGAGGGCGACGGCGTCGAGCACGGAGGTGTAGGACTGGGAGAAGTCGATGATGCCGATGGCCCGGCCGTCGTACTTGCAGGGGATGAACTGGGCGTGGTCGAGGTCGGGGTTCATCCGGGTGGCCGGGGAGAGGAACCAGGTCCGCAGGACGTCCGCGGCCTTCCGCGCGTACTGCCGCTCGCCGGTGTAGTACCAGGCGAGCGCCAGGTCGTACGAGGAGTCGAAGACCTTCTCCAGGTCCTGGCGGTCGGTCCCCGTGTCCACCTCGGGGTTCCGCTCGCCGTCGCGCTGGACGTACGGGCAGCCCCACGGGTTGTCGCCGGTCGGGGTCCGGCTGGGCCACCAGTAGGGAGCCTGGCTCAGATAGTCGTGGACGTCGCCGCCGGGTGCCGGTCGCGGCTTGTCGACGACGGTCCAGGGGCCCTGGCCGAGCCACCGATCGGCCCTGAGGGTCAACTGCCGCACAGCGCTGCGCAGTTCACGATCACCGAGGACGAGCCGGAGCTTGGCGTACCGCATGCGTTCACCCGGCAGGACGGCCGTCCTGGGAGCACGGAACACCGCCTGGGCGGCGGAGGCCGGCTGGGTAGACCCGGCCGGGCGCGCGGCGACGGCCGGGGCGAGCAGCCCGACGAGCGTCAGCGCGGCCAGCAGGGCCGTGATCGGGCGGAATCGTCTTCCCATCGCTCTCCGTTCATGAACATGAATAGCGTTCACGATTAAGGACGAGCAGAGACTAGGTGCGCTCTCCGGGTTTGGCAATGCGTCGCGCTCCCGGGACGGTTCGGCCCGTGGTGGCGACGGCCGCGGCCGGATCGGCCGACGGCTGTGCCCGGCCACCCCCGCGATACCGGGGTACTCGTCGGCCATGGCGACTCTGACCCTTCACGCGGCAGGACCGATCGACGCCGACACGGCCTGGCGGCGGTACGCCCGGCTGGACGAGTGGGCCTCGTGGGCGCCACACATCAGGCGTGTGCACGCGCGGCGCCGTTCCCTCGCTCCGGGCCTCACCGGCCGGGTGGAGTCGGTGACCGGGCTGAAGGTTCCCTTCCGGGTCGACGCGGTCGACGACGAGCGGCGCGCGTGGTCCTGGCGGGTCCGGGTGGGGCCGGTGCGGCTCCGGCTGCACCACCAGGTGCACGCCCGCGACGGAGGGTGCAGCACCGACCTCACCCTGAACGGGCCCGGCCTCGTGCTGGCCGCCTACGCGCCGCTCGCCCGCTTCGCCCTGCGCCGCCTGGTGCGGCGGTGAGCAACCGGGACCCCGACGCCGCCGCCGCGCTCCGTCACCACATGCCGGTACCCGGCGCACCCTTGAAGGGGCCACGCACCTCAGCGGTGATCCAGCCTCCGTAGAAGTCGCCCCGCTGCGCCCCCACCACCTGGTCGCCGACCGTGCAGCGGTCCATCCGCCCGGGGTAGAAGGCGAAGAATCCGGCGATGCGCTCGTAGCCCGGTGCGGGAGCAGGGTAGCTCCAAGCCGCGCCGGGCCGCCTGTCGCTCCCCACCACTACGTCCCAGTACGTCGCCTCGCCCTTCCACTCGCACCAAGTCGGCGCTTCCGCCGCGGGGCGCAGCAGTTCGGTGGCCACGTCCGACGGCGGTACGTAGAAGACCGGGGGGTGACTCGTCTCCAGCACCCGGACGGCCTCTCGCGTCTCGGCGACGACATGACCCGCGCACTCGACGCGCACCACCCGGGCGTCCTCCCGGAGCGCCGGCGGCCTCGGGTAGTCCCACACGGACTCCGGCATCGACGAGGCGGGGGCGGTGGGGTCCGGACGTCCTCGGGGCGCCGGATCGAGGTAGACCTGGTCCTCGTAGCACCAGGCCCAGTCCTCGCCGGGCGCCAGGGAGCGCACCACCGGATGGCCGCTGTCGTCGAAGTGGGCGCTGGCGTGAGCGCCGGGTGAGCTGTCGCTGCACCCGACGTGTCCGCAGGTCAGGCAGTGCCGCAGGCCGATCTGGTGCCGCCCGCCCGCCGCGCAGGGCAGGCACACCTCGCTCAGGGGCAGTGGCTCCGGGAACGCCGTTCGGGTGTGTGCGCACAGCCGGCCGTCCGGGCGGCCGCCGTCCGGACGGGGCTCCCACCGCGGCTCCGGTTCCGTCCCACTCCGCGTCATCGCCGCCGTCCGAGGCGGTCGGTTCCGGCTCTCCATCTCCGCTCCTTCCGGCCGAGTCGTCCCCGGCGCGCTTCTGCCTCGCCCCTGCTTCGCCCGGCTTCGGCCTGCCGGATGCGGTCGCCGTCCACGAGAGACCCAGGGCCTGTCGACGCCGGCATGATCCAACGACAGGCGCTAACCGCGTGAGACGCGGCCCCGGAGCGCCGTGAAGGCGAGGGCGAAACTGACGGTGCCGACGCCGAGCACCGCCAGCAGCCCCGGCCAGAGCCCGGACCACGACCAGCCGTCGCTGAGCAGGGAGCGCAGGGCGGCGAGGAGGTACGTGACCGGGTTGTAGTCGGCGATGGTGGCCAGCCACCCGGTCAGGGCCTGCTGCGGCAGGAAGGACGTCGTGAGGAACGCGAAGGGGAAGAAGAGCAGGAAGGAGGAGTTGACGGCCCCGGGACTTCCGGTGCGCAGGGCGATCGCGTAGGGGAATCCGGTGAAGGCCAGTCCCCAGAGCCCGGCGATGACGACGAAGGCCACGGCCCCGGGCACGCCCGTGGTGAAACCGACTCCGACGACGAGACCGAGGACGATGACCGGGACGCACAGCGCCATGACGAGCGCGAGGTCCGCGACCATCAGGCCGAGCAGCAGGGCCGTACGGCGCATCGGAGTCAGGAGCAGCCGGTCGAAGTAGCCGCTGCTGATGTCGGTGACGAGGCCGCTGGCACGGGAGACGCCGGTGACGGCGAAGATGATCGCGACCGGGAGCTGAAAGGCCCGGAAGTCCCGCACGCCGCTCTGCTCGGCGACGGGTTCCAGGGCACCGATGTTCACCACGAAGAAGAACACGGGGATGATCAGCGCGGGGACGACGGTCTCCAGGTCGCGCGGAATGGACCGCAGCGCTCGGATGGCGACGGAGACCAGGTCCCCGGCGAATCCCGCCCGCCGCGGCTGCGCGCGCACGATGCCGCCGCGCTCGTCGGTGGTGGTCATGACGCCTCCGTGTCGGGCCGGCCGCCCTCCGTGCCCCGCGACGCCTCCGCGTCCAGGCGGCGTCCTGCCATGCGCTCCCCCGTGGCGGAGAGGAACACGTCCTCCAGCGACGGCCGGCGCAGCGACAGCTCCTGGACGGTCACCCCGGGGACCCGGGACAGTGCGACGGCCATGGGGCTGATCGCGGACGGCCCGTCGGACACGCTCACCGTGAGGGTCCCGCCACTGGTGTCCACCCGCCGCACGACGTCGAGCGACCGCACGGCGCGCCGGGCGTCCTCGACGGGGCCCTCCACTCTCACGACGACCACGTCGGTACCGATGGCCCGTTTGAGGCTCTCCGGAGTGCCTTCGGCGACCAGCCGGCCCCGGTTGATGATGCCGACCCGGTCGGACAGCTCGTCGGCCTCCTCCAGGTACTGGGTGGTGAGGAACACCGTCATGCCCAGTTCCTTGTTGAGGCGGCGCACCTCCTCCCAGATGCGGGACCGGCTGACGGGGTCGAGCCCCGTGGTGGGCTCGTCGAGGAAGAGCACCTCGGGATCGTGAACGAGGGCGAGGGCGAGGTCCAGACGCCGCTTCATGCCCCCGGAGTACGTGCCGACCCGCCGGCCGAGGGCGCTTCCGATGTCGACGAGGTCGGTCAGCTCCGCCACGCGTGCCCGGGTGGCGGCGCGGGTCAGGCCGTAGAAGCGGCCCTGCAGGGCCAGCATCTCCGCGCCCGTCTGCCGGTCGTCCAGCGCGGCCTCCTGCAGCGCCACGCCGACCCGGAGCCGCACCTGGTCGGCCTCGGTCGCGACGTCGTGGCCCGCCACCGTGGCCCGGCCGGAGGTGGGGCGGAGCAGCGTGCAGAGCACCCGGGTCAGGGTGGACTTGCCGGCGCCGTTGGGGCCGAGGAAGCCGTAGATCTCGCCGGCGCGGACGGCGATGTCGACGCGGTCGACGGCGACGAGGTCGCCGAAGCGCCGCTCGACGCCCTCCGCCGCGATCGCGGTACCCGGCAGTTCCATGACGCGCTCCCTGCATCGGCCTTCGCACCATGTGTACCGGCCGGACCCGCCGCGCGGATGCAGGCGCGCTCCCCGTCGGGGTCCTACGACGTCATGAGCACTCCGCCCCTGCCCCGGGACGCCTTCAGGGCAGGGCCACCGGGTAGGGCTCGTCGAAGTCCGCCGAGCGGCTGACCCGCTCCCAGGCAGCCGCTTCCGCCGTCTGGTGGCGGGAGTGGTCCAGGGCCATCGTCGCCGCGTTCACGCCGAGGGGGAGGTGGGCGGGGACCTCCTCGCGGTGGACGGTGCGCACGATAATCTCGGCGGCCCGCCGCGGGTCCCCCGCCGCGCCGTCCGCGCTCCGGCGCACCCGGCGGTTCATCTCACCGACGGTCGCGTCGTACGCCTGGGGGATGTCGTGGACCGTCATCGACGACCCGGCCCAGTCGGTGGCGAAGCCGCTCGGCTCGACGACCATCACCCGCACACCGAAGGGCGCCGTCTCCGCGGCCAGGACGCGGCTGAAGCCGTCGACCGCGAACTTGGCGGCCTGGTACGAGGCGATGCCGGGCGACCCTCCGACCCTGCCGCCGATCGAGGAGAACTGCACGACCGTGCCCGCCCCCTGGTGGCGCAGGGTGGGCAGGGCGGCCTTCGTGACGTTGTAGACGCCCCAGAAGTTGGTCTCGAACTGGGCGCGGAAGTCGGCGTCGTCCGCGGTCTCGATCGGCGACACGTTCGCGTATCCGGCGTTGTTCACGAGCACGTCGATCCGTCCGAAGCGGGTCACCGCCGCGTCGACCGCGCGGCGCGCGGCCCGGGGGTCGGTGACGTCCAGGGCCAGGGGCAGCACGCGCTCGCCGTACGCGCCGAGGGTCTCGGTCAGGACCTCGGGGCGGCGCGCGGTGGCCACGACCAGGTCACCCGCCTCCAGGGCGGCCGTGGCCAGCGCGCGGCCGAAGCCGCGGGAGGAGCCGGTGATGAACCAGACGGGCCGCCCGCCGCCCGTCGTCCCGGTGCCGTTCATGGAGGTGTTCGCGTCATCACTCATGCTTTTAGTGAAACACCGTTGCCGTAATAACGCAACGCCGTTTCACTAAGGACTCCTATGATGAGCGCATGACTGATCAGGTCGCCTTCCAGCGGGCCCGCAGCGTCCGGGCGAAGCAGGCCCGCGAGACCGCGATCCTCGAGGCGGCCCGCACACTCGGGGCCCGGCACGGCATCCGGGAGGTGACGCTCACCGACATCGCCGCCGAGGTCGGCATGCACAAGTCGGCGCTGCTCCGCTACTTCGAGACGCGGGAGCAGATCTTCCTCGACCTCACCGCGGAGGGCTGGCGCGCATGGTCCGCCGCGCTGCGGGGGCACCTCGCGTCGTGCGAGCGGGCCGCGCCGGGAGCGGTCGCCGACGCCTTCGCCGCCACGCTGTCGGCACGGCCGCTCTTCTGCGACCTGCTGGCCCAGGCCCCGCTCAACCTGGAGCGGAACGTGTCCCTCGAAGCCGTTCGCGCCTTCAAGCTCATCACGCTGGAGGAGGTCGCGCGGATCGCCGCCGAACTGGACCGGCTGCTCGGCCTGAGCGAACAGCAGGCCGTGGACACGGTCGCCACCGCGACAGCCATGGCCGGAGCCCTGTGGCAGATGGCCACCCCCCGGGCGGCCCTGCGGGAGCTCTACGAGAGCGAACCGCGGCTCGGCCACGCGATCGTCGAGGTGGAACCCCGGCTGCGCCGCGTCCTCACCGCCCTGCTCATCGGCATGGACGACGACGGCGGCGCCCGCACGAACTGATCCGCCGCGGACCGTCGCAAGGACGGCTGCCGCCCCGCCGCCGCCGACCACTTGACGACGGGGGCATGGATCGGGGCAGACGGGATACCGGTGCCCGGACCGGGCCTCCGGAGCCGGAAGGGGCGATCCGTGTTCGAGGGTTTCACCACCGACCTGGTGGACGTCGGCGAGGCATCCGTCTTCGTCCGACACGGCGGAGAGGGGCCGCCCCTGCTGCTGCTGCACGGCCATCCCCGTACGTCGGCGACGTGGCACCGCGTCGCGCCCCTCCTGGTCCGGCGCGGCTTCACCGTGGTCTGCCCCGACCTGCGCGGCTACGGCCGGTCCCGCGGCCCGGCCCCCGCCGCCGACCACGCGCCGCACTCCAAGCGTGCGGTGGCCGGCGACATGGCCGAGGTCATGCGGGCCCTGGGGCACCGGCGCTTCGGGCTCGTCGGCCACGACCGCGGGGTGCCCGTGGCGCTCCGGCTGGTGCTGGATCACCCGGAGGCGGTGACCCGGGTGGCGTTCGTGGACGGAATCCCCCTGAGCGAGCATCTGGCACGCGCCGACGCCCGGTTCGCCACCGCCTGGTGGCACTGGTTCTTCTTCGCCCAGCCGGAGATCCCCGAACGCGTCATCAACGCCGACCCGGACGCCTGGTACCGCGGCGACGCCCGGGCCATGGGGCAGGAGAACTACGACGAGTGGCGAGCGGCCACCCGCAACCCGGACGTCGTCCGCGCGATGCTGGAGGACTACCGTGCCGGGCTCACGGTGGACCGCCGCCACGAGGAGGAGGACCGGGCCCGGGGCGCACGGATCCGGTGCCCGGTCCTGGTGCTGTGGTCGCTGCGGGACGACTTGGAGGACCTGTACGGCGACCCGCGCGCCGTCTGGCGCGACTGGGCCGACGACGTGCGCGGCCAGGGCATCGACGCGGGCCACCACGTGGCGGAGGAGGCCCCCGGCCCGCTCTCCGATGCCCTGGGGGACTTCTTCACCCCCTGACCGAACCGGCCCGGGGTGCCCTCAGCACGGGTCGAGGCGATTGAAGTCGTACGTCGCCTCGTCCCGGACCGTGTAGATCCGGCCGTCGGCGGGGGTCTTGTTCCGGTCGGCGCCGGCGGCTTCCCGACCCTGACAATTGCCAGGGTGGACGGCCGGGTACCGGGGCGGGGGCCGCCCCGCGCCGTGGCCGGCGGCAGCCCCGGCCAAGACCGGCGGGCCGCGTGTTCATTCCGGCCGGCGGGTGGCGGTGGCGTGGAGGCGTTCCAGTGCGTCCAGGACGACGGTGTTCCAGTGCCAGGACAGCCAGCGACCGACATCGGCGCCGGTCCGCTGGAACGCCGCGAGTTGGGCACCGGTGAATCCGGCCACGGGGTGTTCGTGGTGGGAGGAGACCATGCCCAGGACCGCGCCGCCGGCATGGGTGAGGGGAACACTGTGGACGGCTCGGCTGCCCGCCTGCAGGATCGCGTAGCGCGAGGCCTCGTCGAACACCTCCGCGCTCGCCACGTCCCCCACGGTGACCTGCCGGCGTTGGGCCGCCGCCTCGGCGCAGGCGGTGGTGGAGCCCTCGACGAAGGCGAAGAACTCGGTGAAGTAGCTGTTGAGGCCCGTGTGGCGGGCCAGGTGCAATCGGTCGCCGTTCAGGAGCTGGACGTTGCCCATCGGCGTCTGCGCGATCGACAGCACCCGGTGCAGCACCGCCTTCAGCACGGCTCCCTGACTGCCGCGGGAGCCGGGCTCCAGCATCAGCCCGGGCAGCCGGGGCGGGTCGTGCCGCCGCCGTGCGGGGAACCACAACCGCGCGTCACGGTCGGGAGCGGGCACGCGGACCACGGCGTCCGCCAGCGTGTGCAGCTTGACGTTGCACTGCTGCGACACCGACCTCAACAGCTCGAACCCTGCCCGGGATTCGCTCAGCCGGTACCGCTTGACCAGCAACTCCTGCGCGGCCGCCACTCCTTCGTGAGCCAGGCGGCGGTTACGCGTTCCCAGCTCCTGCGGCGATGGGTCCACCGCACGTGAGCCGGGTGAGGGAGCCCACAGCGCGGACTGAGCAGTCACCTCGTCCGAGCGGCAGAGGAACTGGTCCATGGGAAGCTCCGATTCAGGATGCGACGAGCAGGGCATGCCGCATCCGCGCCCCGGCGGGCGCACTGCGGGCAGCACCTGCTTCCCAAGCGCTCCGTGCCCGACTCTAACCAGAGACGCTCGTGGGGACGAACCCGTCGGCGCGGGTTCCGCCGGGCGCCGACCCGGGGTTCAGGTGTGGAGGTGGCTGCGTTCGCCGTTGTGGTCGAGGATGATCAGTATCTCGGCGGGGCCGCGGTCACAGCGGATGGCGTGCGGCGTCATCGTGGAGAAGGAGGCGGCCTGACCGGCCTCGACCCGGATCACTCGTTCGCCGAGGTAGAGGACGACGGTCCCGGACAGCACGGTGAACCAGTCACGGCCGGGGTGGACGCCGAGGTCGTCGGGGGTGACGCCGCCGGCCTGGTCGCTGATGCGCATCTTGCCGACGGTCAGGTCATGAGGACCGTTCCCCTTGGTCAGCAGCCACGTGGTCAGGCCGCGGCGCTCGTCGCGGTCGGGGCGGATGACCACGTCGGAGTCGTCGGGGGACTCGACCAGCTCGTCCAGGGACTTGCCCAGCGCGGCGGCGATGGAGGTGAGCTGGTCGAGGCTGAGGCGCCGGTGGCCGGTCTCGATGCGGCTGAGCTGGGAAGGGCTGATGCCCGCGCGCTCGGCGAGGTTGTCCAGGGACCAGCCGCGCCCCTTGCGCAGGGACCTGATCCGCTTCCTGACGGTGGCGTCCAGTGTCGATTCTTGCTCCACCGGCAAGAGTGTATGACCGCTCGACAACGCCCGCTCTACGGTCGAGGACATGAGCACACACCACGGCACACGCGGCCATGAAGGGCACCGGCGAGCGGGTGCCGACGACGTCTCGACGGTCCGGCTGCTGGAGTTGGACGCGCAGGTGCTGGCGCCCCACCTGGCGGGGCTGACGGCCTGGCTCGCCGACCGGGCCGACCGCGTCCCGGTGCGGATCCTCGACCTGGGCAGCGGGCCCGGCACCGGAAGTCTGGCCCTCGCCCACCGGTTTCCCACCGCGGCGGTGACCGCGGTGGACGTCTCCCCGCAGATGCTGCACCGCGTGCGCGAGCGGGCGGTGGCGCACGGCGTCGCCGACCGGGTCGGCACGCTGGAGGCGGATCTCGACCGGCCGTGGCCGGCGGCGATGGCCGGACCGTACGACCTGGGATGGGCCGCCGCCTTCCTGCACCACGCGGCCGACCCCTCGTACACCCTCGCCCAGGCGTTCTCACGGCTGCGGCCGGGCGGCCTGCTCGCCGTCACCGAGATGGACTTCTTCCCCCGCTTCCTGCCCGAGGACGCCGGGGCCGGGCGGGCCGGCCTGGAAGCCCGGCTGCATGCCGCGACCGACACCCGGCCGCCGCACGACTGGACCGAGGCGCTGGAGCGGACGGGCTTCCTCGTCGAAGAGCGACGCCCGTTCGACATCCGCCTCGACAACGCCCAGGCCGGGCCCGCGTTGAACGCCTACGCCCGGACCTGCCTGGCCAGGCTCCGCTCCCATGCCGCCGGCCTTCTCGCGGCGGACGACGTCGCCGCCCTGGACGAGCTGCTGGACGACGCCCGGCCGCACGGCGTCGCACGCCGCGGCGACCTGAGCGTGCGCACCACCCGCACCACATGGATCGCCCGTCGCCCCTGAGGGGCGCAGGCATCGGCATCACCGTCGGCGCCTCGCCCGGCCGGGGTCTCATCCGGGCAGGGTGGCGCAGGTGCCGGCGCTCTCCTTCTCCTCGGCGAGGAAGACGGTCTGGGCCATCATGCGGTAGTTGCTCATGCTCTCGCGGAACGTCTCGATGGACTCCTCGGGATGCACGGAGTCGATCACCGCGTTCGGGCCGATCGCGTTGAACTGGTGCGAGACGCCCCGGGGGACCTGCATGTCGAGCCACGAGTTCTCCGGCACGACCAGGTTGTACCGGGTCCGCCGCACCCCGGGCGGTGTTCCGGGCAGGTCGTCCTCGAAGGCCTGCGGGACGAAGGGGGTCACTCCCGGTACGTCGCAGACGATGAAGGGTGACAGGCTGGACACCCTGATCCGCGTGTCCGGTCCGGTCATCATGCGGACGAAGCGCAGTCCGGTGTGCAGGTGCATCCGGGAACAGATGTCGCGCTCCTCCACGTCGTAGAAGTCCATGAGGTAGCGGTCGGCGAAGTATCCCTCGAAGGGCCTTTCCGTCATGTAGACATTGCCCTCCTCGAAACTCTGGGCGCGCACGATTCCGTCCTCGTCGGGGCGGGTCGCGCTCTCGGTTCCATGGGCCTGCCGCACGATGTTCGCCAGTTTCTCGACTATCGCGAGCGAGACCTCCGCCGGGAATTGTGCGAGAGGCGTCACCCGGTTGAGATCCGGGTCCTCGAAGGTGACCAGGTCGTGTACCTCGTTCTCATCGTCCGGCTGCTGCTTCATCGTGTCCATCGAAGACAACTCCCCGCCTTTCACCTTCTGACTCCTTCTGCTCGGACCGCTGTTCACGAACCCGAATCTACTTGCGGCGAATTCGGATATGAAGTGGCGTATTCCATTGCCGGCTCACCCCTGGGAAACAGGCCGGGTTTCAACGCCACCCGCGTCCGGAGACGCCACGCATGTCCCACACGTCGGGGGAGGTGAGCGTGGCGAGCGGGCCGGCGTCGTCGACCACCCCGGTGGAGCGCATCACGAGCTTCGGCAGGTGGATGTCCTGGCTGAGCCGGCCGCTGGGCCGGGTCGGGGACAGCCCCAGTGACGCGAGGGACTGCTCGCGGGCGGGGGCGAGGTCGCGCACCCACATGGTCACGACCTTGCCCGGAAGGGTGGCGACGGCCGCCTCGACCAGGTCGCGCCAGACGTCGTCGTCGAGCGCCTCGCACTCCACGATGGTGGTCGGGGTGGGCCCGTCGTCCGTGTCGACCGCCGTCCGGTGGGCGATCAGGTAGCCGACCGTCCCCTGCTCCTCCGCCACCAGGTGGAAGTACCGGGCCAGCGGATTCCGGCTCCGCCAGCGGAAGTACTCCTCGTCCCGGACCACCCGGACACTTCCCCGCGAGCGGGTCTCGGCGGCGAGCGCCGGCATCTCGGGGAGGCTGGTCGCGACGGGGGTGATCGTCGCTCCGGAGCGGGAACCCCGAACGGCCTCCCGCGCACTCCACTCCCCCTCCCCCGATCCAAGGACCTCGCGCTCGGCGACGGCGACGGGCCAGGGGCCGACCGCCGTCCAGCCGCTCATCAGCATGGCGGGCCCGGCCGGCTGGTCGCCGAAGTCCAGCAGCCACGGCACCTCGTCGGCCCGCAGCCGCTCCACGAGCCACTCCAGCATGCGTCCGAAGAGGGGCCCGCCCCGGTGCGCCGGCGCCACCACCGTGTCGGCGAGGCAGGGCAGCATCACCCGGCCGTGACCGTCGACCTCCCAGCACGAACCGAAGACGCCGAGCATTCCGACGAGTTCGGACTCCTGCCAGGCCAGCGTGACGTAACGGTCGTCCAGGTAGGGGTTGGCGCCGAACTTCCAGTCGAGATAGGCGGAGTTCCCGGCGGCGCCGCCCTGCCAGAGCATCTGCTGGAACTCGACGACGGCGCCGCGGTGCCGCGGCTCGTACGTGGTGATCCGGTAGTCGTTCATGCGCGTACCGCCTCGGCCGGCTTGTCGCTGCCGCCGCCCTCCGCCAGTTTCTCGATCACGAACCGGCTGATGCTGCCGACGTTCTGGAACCGTTCCAGGGACAGGTCCCTGGCGGTGACCTCGATGCCGAACTCCTCCTCCAGGACGACGAACATCCTGATGAATCCGACCGAGTCGATGAGGCCCGACTCGATCAGGTGGGTGTCGGCCGTCACGCCGTCGAGGAAGAGCTTGTTCCGCAGACAGTCCAGCACCGTCCGCGCCACGTCCTGCACATCGTGCGATCCGCTCATGGTCATTTCCTCCTGTCGTCGGTGAACATCCGCCTGAGGGCCGGCAGATCCGTCTTTCCGTTCGCGTTCGTGGGCAGGGAGCCGCACTCCCGCCAGTGCGCGGGCAGCATGTACTGCGGCAGCCTGGCGGCCAGCGCCGTCCGCAGCCGGGCGACGTCCACCCGCGCGCCGGCCGCCGGCACGTAGGCCGCGCAGATCCGGTTTCCCTCGGCCTCGGGGGCCGGGACGCCGATCACGGCGGCGTCGCTCACCTCGGGCAGACCGGTCAGGGCGGCCGCCACCTCGTCCAGCTCGACGCGGTGACCGCTGGACTTGATCTGCCGGTCCGCCCGGCCGTGGAAGTGGTACTCGCCCGCGGCGTCCTGCCGGGCCAGGTCGCCGGTCCGGTACCAGCGCGTCCCGGAACCGGCCGGCCACTCGGTGAAGGAGGCGTCCGTGAGCGCGGGCGCCCGCCAGTAGGCGGGGGTGAGTCCGGTGCCGGAGATGTACAGGTCGCCGACGGTCCCCCGCTCGACGGGACGCATGTCGGCGCCCAGCACCTCGAACTGCTTCCCGTCCACCGGGGTGCCGATCGGAACCGCCCCGGCGTCCGGTGCCGGGATCCCGGGCAACGTGTGGCAGCTCGCCACGATCGTCGTCTCCGTCGGGCCGTACATGTTGGTGAACCGCACGTGGGGCAGGCGCGTCATCCAGTACCGCAGGACGGGCAGGGCTACGACGTCGCCTCCCCAGAAGATCCTGCGCAGTTCGGGGAAGTCCCCGTGGGAGACCACGTCGAGGCCGGCCATCGAGGTGAGCACCGAGGGCACGGTCAGCCACTGCTGGAGGCGGGCCCCGGCGATGAAGTCGGCGACCGTGCTCGGGAGGAGGTTGTCGCGTCCGGACATCAGGTGGAGCTCCGCCCCGGCGGTCAGGGACCCGAAGACGTCCCAGAGCGACCCGTCGAAGTACAGCGGGAGCTGGCACGAGATCCGGTCACCGGGACTCATGCCGAACCGCGCGTTCGCCCAGGCGACGAAGTGCGCCACGTTGCCGTGGGTGAGGACCACGCCCTTGGGCAGCCCCGTGGAACCGGACGTGAAGAGGATGTACGCGGTCTCGTCACCGGCCGGGACCGGCGCCGGGGCGTGCTCCGGCGCGCCTTCCTCCTCCCCCAGGCGGAGGACGCCTCTCCCCCAGGCCGGGTCGGTGAGGCCCGCCAGGCGCCGTGCCACGGCCGAGCACTCCGGAGCCACGATCAGCCGGTACGGCGCGCACTGCCGCAGGACCGCCGCCGTCCGCATGGCCGGGCCCGTCTCGTCGAGGGGAACGCACACGCCCCCCGCCTTCAGGACGCCGAGGACGGCGGCGACGGCCCGGGCCGACTTCGGGACGAGCAGGCAGACCCGGTCACCGGGCCGCAGGCCGTCCGCGAGCAGCGTGTTGGCCACGCGGTTGGCGCGCCGCTCCAGCTCCGAGAAGGTCAGGGATCCGGTGGCGTCGACCACCGCCACCGCGTCCGGGACGCGTGCGGCCCGCTCGGAGACCAGGTGTTCGAGGCGGTGCGCGGCGCCCGTCATCGCGAACCCCCCGCGGCGGGCACCGTGCTCACCGAGGCCCGCGCCCGCGCGCCGTCTCCGACGGTGCCCGTGAAGGCCTCCTGGCCGAGGGCCTTGAAGTACACCGTCTCCGCCACGGTCTCGCGGGCTATGAAACCCTCGTACGGTCTGACGGCGGCGGCCACGTCGTCCGGTACCTCCAGGTTCAGCTCGATCCGGTCGAGCAGCCGCAGCCCGGCGGCCCGGCGGGCCTGCTGGGCGACCCTGACCAAGTCACGGGCCAGGCCCTCGGCGGCCAGTTCCTCGGTGACCCGGGTGTCGAGGACGACGAGACCGGCTCCGTCGGGCAGGACGGCCGTTCCCGGGGCGTCCGCGACCAGTCGCTCGTTGATCTCCCCGGGCAGCATGGGCACCCCGGCCACGGTGATGCCGCCGTCCGGATCCCTGATCCACGCCCCGGCCGCGGCGGCGTCGATGACCTCCTGGGTGCGGCTGCCCAGCCGGCGGCCGCAGGCCCGGGCGTCGACCGAGAGCCGGACCGTGGCGTGGGCGGCGGGGTCGGGTTCGAGGACGACCTCCTTCACGTTGACCTGCTCCCGGATCAGACCGGTCAGCGGTGCGAGGTCGGCGTGGTCGTCGCAGGCGACGGTGAGCCGGGGCAGGGGCAGTCTGACCCGCAGGCCGTCCGCGCGGCGCAGGGCGAGGGTGGTCGACACGATCTGCCGGGTCCGTTCCACGGCGGCCACGAGCGCCTCGTCCGCGGGCAGTTCCGACTCGGCGGGCCAGTCGGCCAGGTGGACCGAGCGTTCTCCGGTCAGGCCGCGCCAGATGTGCTCGCCGACCATCGGCAGCAGCGGCGCCATCAGGCGGCACAGGATCTCCAGGACCGTGTGCAGGGTGTCGAGCGCGTCGGTGTCTTTGGCGGCGAACCGGGCCCGCGAGCAGCGGATGTACCAGTTGGTGAGCGCGTCCAGGAAGTCGCGCACGGGTGCGCACGCCGCCGCGAGGTCGTTGTCGTCCATGGCGCGGGTCGTCTCGCCGACCAGCAGGCGGGTCCGGGCGAGGAGGTACCGGTCCAGCAGCTGGGCGCTCCCGGTGTGCCGGCGTCCCGCCCTCCCGGCCCCTGCGGCGTGCAGCGAGAGGAAGGCCCAGGCGTTCCACAGGGGCATGACCGCCTGGCGCAGCGCCTCCTGGCTGTTGCGCTCGGTGACCACGAGGTCGCCGCCGCGCACGAGCGGTGAGCTGAGCAGGGACCAGCGCATCGCCTCGGACCCGTCGCGTTCGAACACCGAGGGGATGTCGAGGTAGTTGTTGCGCGACTTCGACATCGCGTGACCGTCGGTGCCCGTCACGACTCCCAGGACGGAGCAACTGCCGAAGGCCGGACGGTCGAAGAGCGCGGTGGCCAGGACGTGCATGTAGTAGAACCAGCCGCGGGTCTGCGCGTGGTACTCGACGACGAGGTCGCAGGGGTTGTGGCGCTCGAACCACTCCGCGTTCTCGAACGGGTAGTGGATGTGCGCGAAGGGCATCGACCCCGTCTCGAACCAGCAGTCGAGGACCTCCGGGATCCTGCGCATCGTCGACCGGCCGGTCGGGTCGTCCGGGTTGGGCCTGGTCAGTTCGTCGACGGCGGGGCGGTGCAGGTCGGACAACCGCACCCCGAAGTCGCGTCGCAGCTCCTCCAGCGAGCCGTACACGTCGGTCCTCGGCCAGGCGGGGTCGTCCGAGACCCAGACCGGCATCGGAGCACCCCAGTACCGGTTGCGGGAGATGTTCCAGTCGTGCGCGTTCTCCAGCCACTTGCCGAACAGGCCGTCGCGGACCCGCTCCGGCGTCCAGGAGATCCGCTGGTTGAGTTCGAGCATCCTGCGGCGGATGCCGTCCACGGCGAGGAACCAGGAGGGCACGGCGCGCTCCAGCAGCCGCTCCCCGCATCTCCAGCAGTGCGGGCAGGTGTGCCGGTGTGTCGCGCGGCGCAGCACGGCACCGGCGGCCTCCAGGTCCCGCACGAGAGCCGGGCCCGCGTCGAGGACCGGCAGGCCGGCGTACGGTGCGACGTCGTCGGTGAACCGGCATCCCGCGTCCAGGGGAAGCACCAGGGCGATGCCGGCCTCTTCGGCGACGGCCCGGTCGATCTCGCCGAAGGCCGGGGCGACGGGTACGAGGCCGGTGCCCTCGTCGGTACCGACATGGCCCGCCGCGACCAGGCGGTGCGCGCCGGGGTGACCGGCGAAGGAGTCGAGGAGCGGGGTGTAGCGCCGGTCCGCGAGGTCGGCGCCTGGGGTTCTCGCCACGACGCGTTCGGCGGCGTCCTCGCCCAGCTCACGCGTGTGGTCCGGCAGCCTGCTCGCGGCCAGCAGGTAACGCTCGCCGTCGTGCTCGACGGTGACGTACTCGGCCTCGGGGTGCACCGCCACGGCGAGGGTGGCGGGCAGCAGCCACGGGGTGCGGGTCCACAGGAGGGCCACCTCGCCGGTCTCCAGCCGCAGGCGCACCGTCAGTTCCGGGTCCCGCACCTCGCGGCCGGTGTCCCGGTGGTCCATGGTGCCCTCGCTCTCGGAGTCGGAGAGCGGTGTCTCGCAGGCGCCGCAGTACCAGGAGATCGAATGCCCCTGGTAGATCAGCCCCTTGTCCCAGATCTTCTTGAAGGCCCACATGACGCTTTCCATGTAGGTCAGGTCCATCGTCTTGCAGTCGTTGTCGAAATCCACCCAGCGCGCCTGACGGGTGACGTAGTCCCGCCACTCCTGCGTGTGCCGCATGACGAAGGAACGGCAGGCCCGGTTGAACGCGTCGACGCCCAGCGACTCGATGTCCCGCTTGGAGGAGATGCCGAGTTGTTTCTCCACCTCCATCTCCGAGGGCAGCCCGTGGCACGTCCACCCGAAGCGGCGTTCGACGCGGTCACCGCGCATCGTCCGGTAGCGCGAGACGGCGTCCTTGGCGTATCCGGCCAGCAGATGACCGTAGTGCGGGAGGCCGTCCGCGAAGGGGGGCCCGTCGAGCAGCACGAACTCGCTTCCGCCGTCGGCGTCCTTCCCGCGTGCCGCCACGCTCGCCTCGAACGTGCGATCCCTCTCCCAGTATTCGAGGACTGCCTTTTCGACGCCGGGAAGGAACGGGCGCGCGGTCACGCCTTCTCCCGGATTCGTTTTCGGGTACCCCACCAGAACACTCCTCGCGGTTGTCCCCCGCATCGCGGACCCGTGGTGGCCGCAATCGGCCGGATGGCCCTCACTCTAGGAACGGCGGGTAATTCTGCGGTCATCTCCGCCCGCCGAATTCGATGACTCCCGAATGACCCGGCTCTCCTAGGATCCGGCGTCGTGGACAGTCGATTTCTTCCCGCGCGCGGGCCCGCCCGGAGCCTCACCTCCGCGACGTTGTTCATGACGATGGGCAACGGCGCCTTCATGACCTGCTCGGCCCTCTACTTCACCCAGGTGGTCGGGCTGTCGCCGGCCCGGCTGGGCATCGGTCTGAGCATCGCCGGCCTGGTGGGGCTGTTGGCCGGGGTCCCCCTGGGCCACCTCGCCGACCGCCGGGGCCCCCGGGGGACGGCGGCGGCCCTGGTCGCCCTGAACGGCGTCGCGGCCGCCGGCTATCTCTTCGTCGGTTCCTTCGTCCAGTTCCTCCTCGTGGCCTGTGCGTTCGTCGTCCTCGAACGCGGTGGCCGGGCGGCGCTCCAGGCGACGCTCGCCGTCGTCCTGCGCGGGACCGAACTGGTGCGGACCCGCGCCTATCTGCGGTCGGTCAACAACGCGGGCATCGCGCTCGGCGCGCTGGGCGCGGGGTTCGCGATACAGCTGGGCAGCGACACCGCCTTCCGCGTCGTCCTGGTCCTCGACGCGCTCAGCTTCCTCGTCTCCGCCCTCCTGCTCATGACCCTGCCCGCGACGGCCGCCGCGCCCGCGCCCGCCGCGGGGGAGCCGCGGCTGGCCGTTCTGCGGGACCGCCCCTTCGCGCTGGTCACCCTCGTCAGCGTGGTGCTGTCGCTGTACGCGGTGCTGCTGGAGATCGTGCTGCCGCTGTGGATCGTCCGGCACACGACCGCTCCCCCGTGGCTCGTGACCGTGCTGTTCCTGATCAACACCGTCTGCGTGGTGGCGTTCCAGGTGCGCGTGGCGAAGAGGGTCGACGACCTGCCCTCGGCCGTCACGGCGTTCCGCCGCTCCGGCGCGGTGCTCCTGCTCTGCTGCCTGCTGTTCGCGGTGTCGTCGACCGGCTCGCCGCTGGTGTCGGGGCTGCTGCTGGTCGCCGGCGGCGCTGTCCACGTCTACGGCGAGATGGTGCTGTCCGCCGCGGCCTGGGTGGTGAGCTACGAACTCGCCCCACCGGACAAACAGGGCCAGTACCAGGGCTTCTTCTTCACCGGCTACGCCGCTTCGATGATGATCGCCCCGGTGCTGCTCACGTCCCTGCTCATCGAGTACGGGACGCCCGGCTGGCTGATCCTGGGCGCCGCCTTCCTCCTGGCCTCTCTCGCCATGGGCCCCGCCGTCCGCTGGGCGGCCCGGACCCGCGCGCACTACTTCGGATCCTCGTCCCTGCCGTCGACCTCCCTGAAGGGTGTCTCGTGAACACAGACGCCGGCCTTCCGAACTACCCGATCAGCCGCAGTGGTTGCCCCTTCGACCCCCCGGATGCCTACGTCGCCTGGAGCAGGGACGGCGGTCTGCGCAGGATCCGCCTGTGGAACGGGCGCGAGGCGTGGCTGGCGACTCGCTTCGAGGACGTCCGCGCCGTCCTCAGCGACCCGCGCGTCAGCAGTGACGGGTCCCGGGACGACATGCCCACGGTCTCGCCCGCCTCGCAGGTGGCCACACCGCTGCGGGCGTCCTTCAACCGGATGGACGATCCCGGTCACACCCGGCTGCGGAGCATGGTGGCCCGTGACTTCTCGGCCCGGCGGACGGCGGCGCTGCGTCCCCGTATCCAGCGGCTCGCGGACGACCTCATCGACACGATGACGCGGAACGGCGCCCCCGCCGATCTGATGGCCGAGTTCGCCCTGCCCTTCCCGTCGCTGGTCATATCGCTGATGCTGGGCATCCCCTACGAGGAGCACGACTTCTTCCAGTCGCGCAGCATCGCGCTGCTGGACACCCACTCCTCGGCCGAGGAGGTCGCGCGGGCGGGTGAGGAGATGCGCGGCTTCCTGCGCGAGCTGACGAAGGCCAAGGAGCGGCGCCCCGAGGACGACATCATCAGCCGCCTGGTCACCGAGCAGCTGGCCGAGGGCCGCATCAGCCGGGACGAGCTGGCCGATCTCGCCCTGCTGCTGCTGATCTCCGGGCACGAGGCGACGACGAACATGATCGGGCTCAGTGCCCTGGCGCTGCTCGGCGACCCCGACCAGGCCGGCCTGCTGCGGGACACGGACGACCCCGCCGTGGTGGCCGCCGCCGTCGAGGAGCTGCTGCGGTTCCTGTCGGCGGCCGACGCCGGCTTCGCGCGCGTGGTGACCGAGGACATGGAGATCGGCGGCCAGTCGCTGCGCGCGGGTGACGGGGTGTTCGTCGCCCTCTCCGCGGCCAACCGCGACGGCACGGTGTTCGACGCGCCGGAGACGCTCGACCTCGGCCGCAGGGCTCCGCACCATCTCGCCTTCGGCTACGGCAGCCACCAGTGCCTGGGGCAGAGTCTGGTGCGCGCGGACCTCGGCACGGCGTTGCCCACGCTGCTGCGCCGGCTGCCGAAGCTCCGGCTCGCGGTGCCCGCGGACGAGATCGCCTACGCCCACATGGGCACGTTCGGCCCGGTCGAGCTGCCCGTCCTGTGGTGAGCGGGACGGCCCGGGACTGACCGGGAGCGCCTGCGGGCCCGGCCTTCGCTTCGAAGGCCGGGCCCGCACACGCGGTAGCCGGAGGGCCGGGGCCCTCCGGCACGGCCGGTCAGGGCAGGTGTGCGGCCATCCGGTCGAGTGCCGCCCGGGTCGTCTCCGCCCCCCGGACGAACGTCGTGCGAATCCACCGGTCACCGTCCTCGGGGCGGCCGAAGAACGGTGTCCCCGGCGCGACGAGTACGCCCGCCCGGGCGGCCAGCGTGCGCGAGATCTCCCGCGCGGACCGGCCGAGGGCCTCGGTGCCGGCGAAGACGAACCAGCCCCCTTCCGGCGGGCGCACGGTGAAGCCGAGTGAGGAGAGGCCGGCGACGAGTTCGTCCCGCTGCTCCTGGAACTCCCGCCGGCCGTCCAGCACGTCGGACGGCTTCAAGGCCCGAGCGCCCGCCTGCAAGGGGTGGTTGGTGCCCACGGTGGTGTGTTCGTGGATCGTGCGCAGTACCGACGTGGTCTCCGGGTCGGCGATGCAGTACCCGATGCGCCAGCCCGTCATCTGGAGCTTCTTGGAGAGGCTTCCGACCACGATGGTGTCCGGGCGGGCCGCCGGCATGGCCAGCGGGGACAGGTGGCGCCGCCCGTCGAAGACGGTGCAGTCGTAGACCTCGTCGGTGACGCAGACGATGCCCTGTGCGGCGCAGATGTCCATGAGCAGGCGGAGTTCGCCCGGGTCGAAGACCCGCCCGGTGGGATTGTGCGGTGTGTTGAGCACGACGGCCCGGGTCCGCGGCGACAGGGCGCGGGTCACCGCGGTCTCGGTGAGCCGCCAGCCCGGGGCCTCCAGCCGGACGGGGCGGGGCACCGCGCCGGCCAGCTCGACGATGCCCGGGTAGAGCTCGAAGTAGGGCTCGGGCAGGAGGACCTCGTCCCCGGGGTCGGTGACGGCGAGGAGCGCCGTCAGCAGGCCCTCCGTGGCACCGACGGTCACCGTCACCTCGGTCTCCGGGTCCACGTCCACACCGTGCGTACGCCGGGCGTCCGCGGCGATCAGGGCGCGCAGTTCCGGAAGTCCCGCCGGGTCGGCGTACTGGTGCAGGCCGTCCCGCAGTGCCGACACGGCCGCGTCGACGACGGCGGCGGGCGGGTCCCCCGGCGGGATGCCGAGGGCGATGTCCAGCGCTCCCGTCCCCGACAGGCGCTGCAGGCCGGCCAGCTCCATGGGAGACAGCGCCCGCGCCCGCAGGGACGGCTTCATCGCGGGACCGCCGCTGAGGTGATCTCGTAGTACGCGAAGCGGAACATGGTGTCGGGCACCGACTGGATCCGCCGGCACGTCAGCCCGGCCGCTTCGATGACCTTCAGCCAGGGTTCCCTGCGCTGCGGGAAGCCCTGCTCGGTGAGGGCGTGCACCAGGAAGAAGTCCGCGTCCTCGGCGTCCCGGAACAGTTCGGGCTCGGCGAGCACCAGGACGCTTCCCGGCTTGCCGGCGAGCAGCTCCGCGTACGCCCGCAGCAGCTCGGCCACCGCCTCCTCCCCGTCCCGGAAGTGCTCGTGGACCGCGCCGACCGCGATGAAGAGGTCGCACTCGCGGGCCGCCGCGGGCCACTCCCCGGGCACGAAGGCGTCGCCGACGACGAAGGACACCCTGTCCTGGAGGCCCTCTTCCCGCGCCCGCTTCGAGGCGAGCGCGACGGCGTCCTCGGCGATGTCCAGGCCCACCGCGCGCAGGCGGGGATCCTCGCGGGCCAGGTCGAGCACCATGCCGCCGGTTCCGCAGCCGAGGTCCAGGACGCGTTCGGCGCCGTACCTGCCGATCAGTTCGCGTACCACGTTCATTCCGACGCTGCGGAACAGCACCTCGCAGCGGCGGCCGAGCGCCTCGGTGTCGCGCTCCACGTCCGTCCCGTAGTGGAGCCGGCCGGTGGCCAGCCCCTCGATGCTGCTCAGCACCGGCCCGTAGGCCTCCGCGTAGTAGCCGATCACCGCCTCGGGGACCTCGCCGAGCAGCGCGCCACCGGACGCGGACAGCCGCCAGGAGTCGCCGCGCGACTCGACGAGGCCGCGGATTTCCGCGAAGCGCAGGAGGTTGCCCACCAGCTCGGTGTACCCGCCGGGCGGGACCAGTTCCGCGAGGGGCGTCCAGTGGTCCGAGAGCCGCGCGGCGATGCCCGAACGCGCCAGTCCGAGCACGGTGTTGCAGAGTACGTACGACGAGGCCAGTTCCCTGGCACCGGTGGCGGCCACCGACTTCCACTCCCGCTGCACCGACGCGTCGGACACCTCGACCGACTCGACCGGTTCGACCTTGTTGGACATGTCACTCCTGTCGTTTGAGCGTGCTGATGTACTCGGGTCACGGGCGGGGCCCGTGGTCTCACAGCCGCGCGCGGACGGCCTGTCCCGCCTTGCCGGTGTCGAGCGAACCGCCGAGGTCGGGTGTGGTCTCGCCGTCGGCGACGGCCAGGTCGACCGCGTTCCTGAGGGCGGCGGCCTCGGCGGTGTGGCCGAGGTCGGCGAGGAGGAGGCCGGCGCTCAGAATGGCGCCGACCGGGTTCGCGGCCCGCGTGCCCGCGATGTCGGGCGCGCTGCCGTGGACCGGTTCGTAGAGGCCGAAGCCGCGTTCCGGGTTGAGGTTGGCCGAGGCCGCCGTGCCGATCCCGCCGGCGACGGCGGACGCGACGTCGCTGAGGATGTCGCCGTAGGAGTTGTTGGTGACGACCACGTCGAATCCGGTGGGGTCGGTGACCATGCGCATCGCGGCGGCGTCGACGTACAGGTGGCGGGCGGCGACGTCGGGATGGCGTGCCGCGGCCGCTCGCCAGCAGCGCTGCCACAGACTGCCGCCGTGCTCCACGGCGTTCGCCTTGTCGACCATGCAGACTTCCCGGCGGGCGATGGTGAAGGCGTGCTCGACGACCCGGGACGTGCCGCGGTGGGTGCTGAGGTCGATGTCGAGCGCGATCTCGTGCTCGCCTCCGGCGCGCAGCGCGCCGCCCATGCCGGTGTAGAGGCCCTCGGTGTTCTCCCGGATGACGACGCAGTCCACCGCCCGGGGCCGGTCCGGCCGGAGGGGACTCAGGCGGTCGCTGAGGAGCCTGGCCGGGCGGTGGTTCACGTAGAGGTCCAGTTCGAAGCGGAGGCGGAGCAGGACGCCTCTGCCGTACGCGGGCGACGCGACCCGGGGGTCGCCGATCGCGCCCAGCAGCGCGGAGCGGCTCGCCGCGACCCGGGCGACGTCCTCGTCGCAGAGCGCGACGCCGGTACGGAGGTAGGTGCCGGCGTTGACGTGGTCGAGGTGGTCGAAGTCCAGGCCCAGCCCGAACGCGTCCAGCGTCATGACCGCCTGCTCGACCACCTCGGGACCGATTCCGTCGCCGGGGATGACGGCGATCCGTGTCATGTCCGGCTCCTCACGAGGGTTCGGCGGGGACGGACGCCCACCCGGGCGTGAGCGCCGGCCGCCAGTGCGGGCGGGTCCGCTCGTGGCGGGCGATGGCGTCCTGCCTGGTGAGGGTGGCCGTGATGTCGTCGTGGCCGGCGAGCAGCAGCCGTCGGGCGCGGGCGTCGATGTCGAAGCCCCAGCTCTCTCCACCGGCCGTGACCCGGCACTCCTCCAGGTCCAGCGTGACGTCGAACGCGGGGTCCGCTTCGGCGCGTTCGAGCAGCGAGGCGACGGCCCGCTCCGGGAGGACCACGGCGAGCAGGCCGTTCTTGAGCGCGTTGCGGCGGAAGATGTCGCCGAAGCTCGGTGCGACGACGGCCGCGACGCCCCAGTCCCGCAGCGCCCACACGGCGTGCTCGCGCGAACTGCCGGTGGCGAAGTGGGCGCCGGCCAGCAGCACGGTCGCGCCCGACCGTTCGGGCCGCTCGAAGACGAAGCCGGGGTCCGTGCGCCAGCGGGCGAACAGGGCGTCCGCGTAGCCGGTGCGGCGTACGCTCCGGCAGTGCTCGCTGGGGATGATCTGGTCGGTGTCGACGTTGGTGCGGCGCAGTGGCAGGCACCTTCCGGTGTGGCTTCTCAGCGGTTCCACTGGTCTCCTCGGGGAAGGTCGGCGGGCAGTGCCAGCCGGCCGGCGACCGCGGTGGCGGCGGCGACGGCGGGCGACACCAGGTGGGTCCTCGCCCGGGGTCCCTGCCTGCCCTCGTAGTTGCGGTTGCTGGTCGAGGCGCAGCGCTGGCTGCCGGGGAGCCGGTCGCTGTTCATGCCGAGGCACATGGAGCAGCCCGGCAGGCGCCACTCGGCCCCGGCGGCGGTGAAGACGTCGTGCAGTCCCTCGCGTTCGGCGTGGACGCGGACGTCCATGGAACCGGGCACCACCAGGACGCGCACGCCGTCGTGGACCCGGCGGCCGCGCAGTACCTCGGCGGCGGCCCGCAGATCGTCCAGCCGGCCGTTGGTGCAGGAGCCGATGAAGACCGTGTCGACGGCGATGTCCCGCATCGGCGTGCCGGGGGCGAGGTCCATGTAGTCGAGGGCGCGGCGTGCCGCCGCCCGCTCGTCGGGGTCGGTGAAGGCCGCGGGGTCGGGCACGGTGCCCGCCATCGGTACGGCCTGGCCGGGGTTGGTGCCCCAGGTCACCCACGGGGTCAGGCCCGAGACGTCCACGGTCACCGTGCGGTCGAAGACGGCGCCGGGGTCGCTCGCCAGGGTGCGCCAGTGGGCGACCGCCTCCCGCCCGGCCGGGCCCGCGGGGCTGCCGGGCCTGCCCGCGAGGTAGGCGAAGGTCGTCTCGTCGGGGGCGATCAGCCCGGCCCTGGCCCCGGCCTCCACGCTGAGGTTGCACATCGTCATCCGGCTCTCCATGGAGAGCGCGCGTACGGCGTCGCCCCGGTACTCCACGACGTGGCCGTGCGCGCCGTTGGCGCCGATCCGGGTGATGAGGGCCAGCATCAGGTCCTTGGCCGTGACGCCGTCCGCCGGTGTCCCGGTGAACTCCACGAGCATCGTGCGGGGCTTCTGCACGGCCACCGTCTGGGTGGCGAGGACGTGTTCGACGTCGCTGGTGCCCACCCCGAAGGCGAGGGCGCCGAAGGCCCCGTGCGTGGAGGTGTGGCTGTCTCCGCACACCACGGTCATGCCGGGCTGCACCAGGCCGAGTTCGGGGCCGACGACGTGGACCACGCCCTGCCGGCGGTGGCCGTGCGGGAACAGCGCGATGCCGTGGTCGGCGCAGTTGCGGCGCAGGGTCTCCAGCTGCTCCCGGCCGAGGGCGTCGGAGACGGTCAGCGAGTCGGTCGGGACGTTGTGGTCCTCGACGGCGAGTGTCAGGTCCGGGCGGCGCACCTTGTGGCCGCTCAGCCGCAGGCCCTCGAACGCCTGCGGCGAGGTCGCCTCGTGGACCAGGTGCAGGTCGACGTAGAGCAGGTCGGGCCCGTCGGGTTCGGTGCACACGACGGCGCCGTCCCAGAGCTTGTCGATGATCGTCGCCGGGGCCGCGCTCATGCCCCCGCTCCGGTGGCCGGCGTGACGCCGAGGCGGCTCGCCAGCCGGTCGCGCAGGACGTCCAGCTCGTCGCACTCCCCGCCCGGCCGGTCGGCGATGTACTCCTGGTAGAGCCGGCCCACCAGGTCGTCGTCGGCGGGCACCGACAGCTGCGCCAGCAGGTGCCGCAGGATCGACCGTCCGGAGTGCCTGCCGACCAGCAGCGACCTGCGGCGTCCGAAGCTCTCGGGCTTGATGAACTCGTAGGTGACCGGGTTCTGCAGCATGGCCGCCTGGTGGATGCCCGCCTGCGTGGCGAACGAGTTGGTGCCGAGGACGGCCTTGTTGCGCGGGCGGTCCAGCGCGATGGCGTCGGCGAGCATGACGTAGGCCTCGTCGAGGAGTTCGGTGCGCAGCCCGGTGTCCATGCCCAGTTCGGCGCTCTTGTACGACAGCACCGCGGCCAGTTCCTCCAGCGGGGTGTTGCCGGACCGCTCGCCGATGCCCGCGAGCGTGGCCTGCACCTCGTCGGCCCCGGCGGCCAGGCCGGCCAGCGCGTTGGCCAGCGACAGCCCGAGGTCGTCGTGGCAGTGGGTGGCGAGCACGATGTCGTCGGAGACGCAGGCGCGCACCGTCGCGATGAGTTCGCCGAACTCCTGGGGGACGGCGAAGCCGGTGGTGTCGGCGAGGGTGACGGCGGTCGCGCCCGCCTCGACGGCGGTGCCGACCAGGGCGCGGATCCAGTCGTGCTCGCCGCGGCTGGCGTCCTCGACGGCGAGGTTGATGTCGACGGCTCCCAGTGACCGGGCGAACCGGACGGAGTCGTCGATCTCGCGCAGGCCCTCGGCCCGGGTGATGCCGCGTTTGTGGCGCAGGTGGATGTCGCTGCCGGTGCAGCAGACCTGCACCTGGTGGCGGGGGTCGTCCCCGGCGGCCTCCATGGAGAGCCGGATGTCCTCGCGCGAGCAGCGGTTGAACGTGGCGAAGCCGGCCCGGGTGAGGGACTGGGCGATGAGCTGGGTGGCCTTGAAGTCGGAGGGCGAGGAGCCGGGGTAGCCGGTCTCGACGACGTCGACCCCGATCTCCTCCAGTTTCAGCGCGAGAGCGAGCTTCTGCTCGGGGGACATCGCGTTGCCCGGGGCCTGTTCCCCGTCACGGAGTGTCGCATCGAAAACGCGTATTCGGCGCATGGTCCTACCGCCGTTCGGGTCGGTTACGGGTTCGGGTGCGGGAGTGTGCCGGTCGTGGGCCGTCCGGCGCGGGCCCGTTGCTCCCGGACGAGGCCGGCGAGCCGGTCCAGGCCGGTCCGGATCTCCTCGGGGCGCAGGGTGCTGAACGAGAGACGGATCTGGTTCGAGTGGGGACGGCCGGCGTAGAAGTGGTGCATGGGGGTCCAGATGACCCGGTGCCGGCGGGCCGAGTGCTCCAGCAGGGCGTCGTCGGTGCGGAACGGCACGGTCAGAACCAGGAAGAAGCCGCCGTCGGGGGTGTTCCAGGACACGCCGGAGCCCGGCGGGAAGCGTTCCTCCAGTCCCCGGAGCAGCACGTGGAGGTTCCCGCGGTACAGCTCCGCCTCCCGCGCGGTGGCGCGTACGAGGGAGTGCCCGTTCTCCAGGAGGCTGCCGGCGACGACCGCCTGTGCCAGGGGCGGGGTGTTCACCGTCAGCATGCTCTTGACCTTCGCGAGCTGGTCGGCCAGCAGCCCCACCCGGCGTCCGTCGGCGTCGGTCACCTCCTGGTCGGCGACGACGAATCCGACCCGGGCGCCGGGCATGACCGTCTTCGCGAAGGAGCCGAGGTAGACGACGCGTCGTCCGGTGTCGAGGGACTTGAGGGTGGGCCGGCGGGAGCCCTTGGCGGGGAAGAGTCCGTAGGGGTTGTCCTCCAGGAGCAGCAGATCGTGTTCCGCGGCGAGATCGAGGAGCCGGCGCCGGGTGTCCGTGGCGAGGCTGATCCCGAGGGGGTTGGAGAAGTCGGGGATGACGTAGCAGGCCCGGGGGCGCAGTCCCTCCTCCCACGCCCGCCGCACGGTGCGGACGAGGTCGTCGAGGTCCACGCCGTCGTCTCCGGAACGCACGGGGAGCACCGGCAAGTCGGCGAGGCGCGCGGCTCCGTTGAACCCGACGTAGGTGGGTGCGACGGCGAGGACCGCGTCCCGGGGGCCGGTGCGCAGGGCGCGCAGCACCAGGAACATGGCCTCCTGGCAGCCCACGGTGACCACGACGGCTTCGGGGTCCGGCTCGAAGTCCTCGTCGACGGCGAGGTTCCTGGCGACCAGGTCGTGGATGACGCCCTTGGTGCGGCCGTACTGGAAGAGCGTCCGGCGCACCTCCTCGTCCGGCCGGCCGCCCGCGCCGCCGAGGTGGGCGCAGAAGGTCCGCAGGTGGCGATGGACCTGCTCGGTCTCGAAGAAGGCCTCGGACGGGCGGCCCGCGGCGAAGGAGAGGGCCTCCGGGTGGCGCTGGGCCACCTCGTTCAGCAGGTTCATCGAGTCGGACAGTGGGTCGGTGACCGAGTCGTGCAGGTCGTCGAGGCGCAGGCACGCCGTCGCTCCGGCGCGCGGTCCGGACTCCGCCGTGGTGGTCATCGCGCGGTTCCCTCGTCGGCCACCTGGGCGCCGGCCGCCGTCCGGACGGAGAGCCGCCGGGCCGCCGCGAGGTCGCCGCACCCGGCGAGCGCCATCGCCTCCTCCAGCTCGGTGTGGAGCAGGCGCAGCGCGGCCGACGCGCCTTCCTGGCCCCCCGCGGCCAGTCCCCACAGGGCGGGCCGGCCCACGAGCACGCCGGTGGCGCCCAGCGCGAGGGCCTTGAGCACGTCCGCGCCGCTGCGGATGCCGCCGTCCATCAGCACCGGGCACCGGTCGTCCACGGCCCGGACCACGCCGGGCAGGGCGCTGATGCTGGGCAGGGCGCCGTCGAGCTGGCGCCCGCCGTGATTCGAGACCACGACGGCGTCGGCTCCGGCCTCGACCGCCCTGGCCGCGTCGCCGGGGTCCATGATTCCTTTGATGACCAGCGGGAGGCGGGTCCGGGCGCGGATCCACGCCAGGTCGGCCCAGTTCAGGGTCGGGTCGAGGGTTTCGGCGGTGTGTGCGGTCACGGCGGAGGCGCCGGGCCGTGCGGTGTGGGCGGTGGTGCTCCGGGCCTCGCCGGCGGGTGTGTCCAGGTTCGCGGCGGTCACGGTGGGGGGCAGTGCGAAGGCGTTGCGCAGGTCGCGCAGCCGACGGCCCATGCGGGGCACGTCCACCGTGAGGACCAGGGCACGGCAGCCCGCCGCCTCGGCGCGTTCGACGAGTGCGCCGGTGCGGTCGCGGTCGCGCAGCCAGTAGAGCTGGAACCAGGTTTCGGCGCCGGTGCCGGCGATCTCCTCCACCGTGTGACTGCTGAGCATGCTGGCGACGTACACCGTCCCGGCGGACCGGGCGGCGCGGGCCAGGGCTAGGTCGCCGTCCGGGTGGACGAGCCGCTGGTAGGCCATGGGTGCGACCGCGAGCGGTGCGCTCACCCGGCTGCCGAGCAGTTCGCCCGCGCAGTCCCCGCGGGTGACGCCGGTCAGGGCGCGGGGCACCAGGCAGATCCCGCCGAGGGCGCTGCGGTTGGCCGCGAGCGTCGACTCGGTGCCGCTGCCGCCGTCGATGAAGTCCCACACGGGGCCGGGAAGCGCCCGGCAGGCGGCGCGCGCGACGTCGTCGATGTCGAACGGCGTGCCCGCGTCGTGGGCCGGTGCGCTCACGAGAGCGCCCCCGCCTTGGCCCGCTCGGCCTCGACGGCCTCGTACAGGGCCTTGATGTTGCTGCTGCCGAACGTGCTCGCGCCCAGCCGTTCGATGATCTCCAGGAAGAACGTGCGGCGCGGGTGGACGGAGTGCGTGAAGATCTGGAACAGCTGCCCGCCGTGGTCCTCGTCGGCCAGCACGTTCAGGCGCCGAAGTTCCTCGATCGAGTGCCCGTCCGGAGTCAGGCGCTCGCCGAGCAGGTCGTAGTAGGAACCCGGGGTGGTCAGGAACTCCACGCCCCGGCCGGCGAGCGTCGCGACGGTGCGCACGACGTCGTCGGTCCGGAACGCGATGTGCTGCACGCCGTCGCCGCGGTGGCTGTCGAGGAACGCGTCGATCTGGCCGCGGTCGGCGGTGGGATCGGGCTCTATCAGGGTCAGGGTGACGGTGCCGGACGCGTTCTGCACCACCTGGGAACGCATCGCCTGGGAGCCGACGTTGATCTTCTCCTCGAAGACCAGACCGAGCCCCAGAGCGGTCCCGTAGAAGGCGACGGCGGCGTCCAGGCGGCCGGCCCCGAGGCAGACCGCGAAGTGGTCGATGTCGAGCAGGGCCGTGCCGGTGTCCTCGGCGGCCGCCCCGAGGTCCGGGAAGCCGGGGAGGAGGAACGTGTCCTCGTCGGGAGCCTGTACGAAGGTGTGCCGGATTCCGCCGATGCCGTCGATCGCGGCCGTCACGCCGGCGCGGGAGTCCCGCGGCCGGTGCGGCGGGGACAGCGGTCCGGCCCCGGCCGCCACGGCCCGGTCGAACGCGGCCCGCGCGTCGCGGGTGCGCAGGGCGATGTCGGCGACCCCGTCGCCGTGGGCCTCGACGTAGGCGTGGGCGGGGTGCCGTTCGGAGCGCGCCTCGGTGACGACGAGGGTGATGCCGCCCTGGCGCAGGGCGATGGAGAAGTGGTCGCCCGGCCCGTCCGGTGTCCCCGAGGCCGCGACGGTGGTGAATCCGTACTGCCCGCAGAGCCGGTCGGCCTGCTCCCGGGCGTCGGCGACGTAGAACTCCACGTGGTTGACCGTGAGTTCGGGCAGCACGGGGGAAGGGGCGTTGTGCGTCATGGGGGGCTCCTCAGAATCGGCTGCGCCAGGTCACCGGGCAGTAGGCCGGGTCCCCGTAGTCGGGCGACCCCTGCGGGGTCCGCCGCACCAGGAAGTCGTGGTTGTACGAGGCCGTCTCGCCGTTGGGCAGGACGTAGCGCCGGTAGGTGTTCTCCCCGTCCTGGAGGTGGAGGGAGATCGCACGCCTCGGACTCGTCGACCGGTTGGGGCCGCTGCCGTGGTACGTGTGGTTGTGGTGGAAGCTGACGTGGCCCTTCGGAATGACCACGGGGACCTTGCGCACGGCCGCTCCGTTGTACTTCGCGTTCCGCTCCAGGGTCGCTTCGAGGTCGTCCCGGTCGCGGTCGGCGAAGTGCAGCGACGTGACGTTGGCCCGGCTCTCCTGCCGCCAGCGGTTGCTGCCGTCGACCATGGTGATGGTGCCCATGCGCTCGTCGCAGTCGTGGAAGGGGATGAAGGCGGTGAGCATCCGCTCGGAGGTCGACGTGGCCCAGTAGTCCCGGTCGAAGTGCCAGGGGACGACGTTGCTGGCCTCGTCCGGCCGCGGGGGCTTGTAGATGAGCGTGGACTGGAAGATCCGGATCTCGCGGGCTCCGCTGAGCCGTGCGGCCACCGCGCCGAGCAGGGGCTTGCGCAGGATCTCCCCGATGGCCGCGCTCTCGTAGTGGATGTAGTCGTTGTGGCGCTGGACCGGTCCGTCCCGCGGCCGCCAGTAGGCGAGGCGCGGGGGGCGGCCGGGCAGCGGACGGTCGACGTGGCCGGCGTAGAAGCGTTCACTCGCCGCCTCCAGCCGTTCCACCTCCTCGTCGCTGAAGAGCTTCTTCGAGAGGTACCACCCGTGCTCCGCGTAGAACGCGACGTCCTGATCGGAGGGGAGGAGTTCGGTCTCGGCGTCGGTCAGCTCGAATTTCCTGATGCTTGTCGTCATGCTGGGTCCGTCCACGCTGTCGTGCCGGTCGGTTCGGCCAGTTCTGCTGCGGCGATGCGGTCGAGCTCGCGCCAGACCCGTTCGACGTCCTCCCCGACCGTGCGGATGTTGCCGATGGACAGCCGCAGCACGTAGCCGTCGCGCAGGACGGCGTGGGACAGGAACGCCGTGCCGGAGGCGTTGACCCTCCTGAGGATGCGCGCGTTGAGCGCGTCGGTGATCTCACGCTTGCGGCCTTCGGAGAGCCGCGGGTCCGCCGTGACGGCCTCGGGCGTGTACCGCAGGCACACCAGGGGGTACGCCGACGGTGCGGGGCACGTCCAGTCGGGATGGCGGTCGACGCGTTCGCGGAGTCGGCGGGCCAGGGCGACGGAGGCGTCGAGCCGGGCGGCGAGGCCCGCGCGCCCGAACGTCCGGATCACCCACCACACCTTCAGCGCCCTGAATCCGCGGCCGAGTTGCGGGGAGAGGTCCATGAGGTCCGTCGTGTCGCCGTCGTGTGCCGAGGTGAGGTATTCGGGCACCAGCCGGAAGGTGCGCGCCAACGCGCCCGGCCGGCGGCAGAACAGCGCCGTCGAGTCGAGGGGGACGAAGAGGGTCTTCTGCGGATTGACCACCACGGAGTCGCCGACGGACAGGTCCTCCAGGGTGCCGGCGAGCGACGGCGCGAGGCGGTAGAGCCCGCCGTACGCGGCGTCGACGTGGAGCCACACGCCGTGCCCGGCGCACACCTCCGCCACGCGTTCGAGGGGGTCGGCGGCGCCGACCGCGGTGGTGCCCACCGTGGCCACCACGGCGAGCGGCCGGAACCCCGCCGCCAGGTCGCGGCGGATCGCCTCGTCGAGGAGGTCCGGCCGCATGCGGTACTGCTCGTCGGAGGGCACCCTCACCACGTTGGCGAGACCCGTGCCGAGGGTGATCGCCGCCTTGTCGACGGAGCTGTGCGCCTGGTCCGAGGTGTAGATGCGCAGGGTGGGCGCTCCGGGGCCGCCGGTGCCCCGTTCCCTGACGTCGAAGTCGAGGGCGTGGTCGCGGGCCGTCGCCAGGGCGTAGAGGTTGGCCAGCGAGGCGCCGGTGACGAGCAGGCCGTCGGCGTCCTGCGGGTAGCCGGCCATGGCGGCGAGCCAGCGCAGCACCACCAGTTCGAGCGCGGTGGCGGCGGGACTCGTCTGCCACAGCATGGAGTTGACGTTGAGTGCGGCGGTCAGTGTCTCGGCGAGGACGCCGGGCAGGCTGGCGGACGTGGGGAAGTAGGCGTGGAAGGAGGGGTGGTTCCACTGGACTAGTCCGGGGACGACCTTTTCCCACGTGTCGGCGAGGACCCGTTCGAATAGCTCACCGGTCTCGGGCGGATCCGCCGCCACCGCGGATTTCAGTTCCGCCGGATCCCGGGGCACGGCCACCGGCACGTCCCGGATCTTCTCGAAATGGCCGCGAATCTGCGAGATGACCTCGCGGCCGTGCTTCTCGAATATCTCGGGATCCCAGTCCCCGAATTCCTCGGGCATCTCTCCGTCCCGCGGGTCAGGAAGTGGCGCCGACGGCATCTACGTCCACCGGGAGCTCGTCGAAGTAGGTGATCTCACGCGGCCCGACGCAGTACCGCTCGTAGAAGTCGGTGAGCAGCAGTTCCTCGTTCTTGATGAACACCTCGTGCTCGGCCCGGGTGCGCCAGGTGTACATCATCCTGATCTCGCCCGGACTGCCGTGGAGTTGGAAGAACCGCCCGTGCTCGCACCAGCCGGGGTCCACGTGGGCGGCCGGTCCGACGATGTCGTCCATTTCCTGCATGAGTTCCAGCGACCGGCCGGCGAACTCGTCCCTGAGTCGCCACGTCTCCATCACCGTCACCATTTTCAGCACCTCCCTTTCGGCATTTCCTGGAGCAGACCCTACGCTTGGACGCACCGTCTGCGAATGGCCGTATTCCACGGTCAACTCATTTCGCGGTAACAACGGCGGGCATGACGTGACGGGCCACCAGCTCGACGGTGAGCCAGTCGATCGGCGGGCGGACCCCGAGGATGAAGTCGGTCACCCCCAGGGCGCGAAAGCGAAGGAGGTCGGCCACACATTGTTCGGGCGTACCGAACGTCACGTACTCGTCGAGCAGCGGAGAGTCCGCGGGAAGGCGCAGCAGCAGTTCTTCCTTCCGTGCCGCCGCGTCTCTCTCGTTCTCCGCGAGTACGGCCCGGAACGTGACCGACCGGCGGATCTCCTCCGGCGGCCGGCCGGTCTCGGCGCAGTGCCGGGCCAGTGCGTCGCGCTTGCGGCGGTACGACTCGGGCGTGCCGGCGAGGGTGTTCCAGATGTCGGCGTGCTCGGCCACGATTCGCAGCAGGCGCCTTTCCCCGTCGCCGCCGATGACCAGGGGGATGCGGGACTGCAACGGCTTGGGCTCCAGATGCGCCCCTTCCAGGCGCACGTGCCGCCCCGCGAAGTCCGACACCTCGCGTGTCCACAGGGCCCGTGCCACCCCGCAGGCCTCTTCCAGCAGGTCCATCCGAGTCCCCGCCGGGGGGAAGGGGATGCCGTACTGCGCGTAGGCGAGGTCGTCGCCTCCGGCGCCCAGGCCGAACTCCAGGCGCCCGCCGGAGATGTGGTCGATGGTCGCGGCCATGGCGGCGGCCACCGCGGGATGACGCCAGGTGGGCGCCGAGACCATGAGGGCGCAGCGGATCCGGCTGGTGCGCGCGGCGAGGGCGGCCAGGAGCGTCATGCCGTCGAAGCAGGGCCCGCCGGGGCCGCCCAGCGGAGGTCTGAAGTGGTCGAAGACGGACGCCCACGCGTAGCCGAGTTCCTCGGCGCGCTGCCAGAGCTCCAGGGATTCGCCGAACGTCCGGTTCTGCTGGCCCGAGTGGACGCCGAACCGGACGGTGTCACCGTGGACGGGCATGGGGGTCCTCCGCTTCCGTGGCCGTGCGGAGCGCGGCCGTGAGGGTGCGCACGCTGCGGAAGGTGGCCTGGTGCATGACGTCCGCCGGCAGGCGCACCGAGAAGGCGTCCTCGATCGCGACCAGCAGGCCCACGAGTTCGAGCGAGCCGAGTCCGAGGTCGCGCAGTTCCTGGTCGGGCCCGGACAGGGCGCCGGCCCGGTCCTCGGGCAGGACGCGCCGTACGACGTCGGTGACGGACACGAGGGTTGGGTCCAAGGCGGCCTCCTCAGCGGGTCAGGAACTGGTGTGTCGTCCGGTGCCGGTAGACCTGGCCCGGATCGAGGCGGGCGGAGGCGGACACCTCCTGGCCCGGCGGGTCGGGCACGGCTCCCGCCTCCAGGCACAGGCCCCCGCGCGGGTGGCCGGTGAAACCGTCGGCGGAGTACACGCCCAGTCCTCGCTGGTCGGTGGTCACACGCATCGCGCGGCCGCCGACCGGGTCGTACAGCTCCGCGGCCCAGGAGGGGTCGTCCAGCACGAAGCAGTTGTCGAGGCGGGCGTCGCCGAGGTGCCGGGGCGTGCGGTAGTCGAGCGGTGTGCCGACGACGCTCTCCGGTGGGCCCTGGAGCGGGACCAGTTCGCCGTCGAACACCACGGCGCGGTGCGCGTTGACCGCCAGGTGCTGACGGTCCACGGTCCCGGTGCCGGCCAGGTTCCAGTACGCGTGGTTGGTGAGGGCGCAGGCCGTGGACGCCGTGGACGTGGCCCGGTACTCGAAGGTGAGCCGCCGGTCGCGGTCCACCCGGTAGACCACCTCGGCCGACAGCGTCCCCGGATAGCCCTGGTCGCCGTCCGGGGTGACCAGGCTGAGGTAGAGGGCGAGTTCGTCGCCGACCTGTTCGGCGTCCGCCTCCCACACGTGGCGGTCGAAGCCGATGGCTCCCCCGTGGGCGTGGTGTTTGCCGTCGTTGCGGTCGAGCTGGTGCTCGACGCCGTCGAGCAGGATCCGGCCGTCGCCGACGATCCGGCAGTAGCGGCCGAGCGTCGCCCCGACGTACGGGTTGCGCCGCCGGTCCTCGTAGGCGTCCAGGCCGGGCAGCCGCAGCACGGTGTTGTCCACGCGGCCCTCGCGGTCGGGTGTCAGCACCTCCACCGTCGAGGCGCCGTAGGTCCAGATCACGACGGTGAGGCCGGCTCCGGTGTCGAGCGTGTAGGAGTCGACCCTGGTCGGGCACTGGCTGCGGTGCCCGCGGGTGCGGCCCACCGTCTCCTTGCGAATGTTCATCGCCGTTCCTTCGACGCGGGGTTCGGGGAGGGGGCGAGCGGTCTGTGCAGACGCACCGTGCGCCGGCCCAGGGCGTCCGTCAGTACGTCCCCCTGCCGGCGCAGGCCGAGCAGTTCCAGTAGCCGGACGGTGCCGGTGAGGTCCGGGTTGGCCTCGGCGCGCAGGGCGTCCGCGCCGCGGTCCGCCGCCAGTTCCAGGGCGCGCCGCACGCAGCTCGCGCCCACCGGGGTCCCGTCGTCGAGCCACACCGGTGCGACGGCGAGGCGTCCGAGGTAGGCCGGCCTGCGGGCGGGCGGGAAGGCGTCCGGGTCCAGGGCGAAGGGCGGTTCCCAGGACAGGGTGAACATGCCGGCGGGCTCGCCCGCGTGGCGCAGCAGGTGCACCTCGCCGGCCCGGACCCGGCGGGCGGTCGTCGCGGGGTTGCGCACGGGCACCGGGGAGCCGTGGCTCAGGGCCTGCCGGGCGTCACAGGCCCGGAGGAGGGCGTGCACCTCGTCCGCGTCCCGCGCGGTCTCCCAGCTCCAGCCGTCCGGCGCGGCCGCCGGCGTCATCGCCGCCGCCCGAGGTGACGGACGGTCACGGTCTTGGGGCGCTGGTACTCGGAGAGGGCGAGCACGCTCAGGTCGGTGCCGTGTCCGGAGCCGCGGCGCCCGCCGTGCGGCAGCTCGGGGGTCTGCTCCAGATGGCAGTTGATCCAGGTCTCTCCGGCGTCCAGTGAGCCCGCCACGCTGAGCGCGGTCTCCACGGACGCGCTCCAGACGCTGGCGCCGAGGGCCTGGGGAACGCTGTTGGCCAGGGCGACGGCGGCGTCGACTCCGGGTGCGGCCTGGACGGTGAGGACGGGTGCGAAGACCTCCTCCTTGACGGCCGGGTCCCAGGACGGGAGGTCCGCGAGCACCTGCCCGGGGCGCCAGTAGCCTCCTGACTCGCCGGGCTGCGTGACGGTGCCGCCGACGTGCCGGACGCCCGCACGGCTGCTCTCCATCATCCGGTCGTAGCGGGCCGCCTGGGCGGGGTTGTTGAGGGGGCCGAAGTCCGTCCCGGCGCACCGGGAGGCCATCTCCTTGGCGAGGCGCTCCACGACGTCCTGGTAGTTCTCGCGCAGTGTGATGACCCTGGCCGGGGAGGCGCAGCTCTGGCCCGCGTTGTAGGTGCAGGCCCGGACCAGTGCCTCGTAGGTCTCCTCGCCCGCGTCGGGCAGCACCACGGCGGGCGCGTTGCCGCCGAGTTCCAGGGAGACCCGGCGCAGTCCGGCGTTGCGCACGACGTCGAGTCCGCCCGCGGTACCGCCGGTGAAGGCCACCGCGTCCACCTGGGAGCCGACGAGCAGCCGTCCCGTCTCCCGGTCGCCCGGTACGACGGTCACCACACCCGGGCCGAGGATGCCGTCGCAGTGCCGGCCGAGTGCCAGCGCGGAGTCGGGGGTGGTCTCGGCGGGCTTGACGACCACGGTGTTCCCGGCGGCGAGCGCCGGCGCGGCACGCCACACGGTCATCAGCAGCGGGTAGTTCCACGGGACGACCGCGGCGACCACGCCCAGCGGCTCCCACCGGACCCAGCTCTCGTGCCCGGGCAGCAGGTGCCCGCCCGCGGGACTGCTGCCCGTCCGCAGGGCTCCCGCGAAGAAGCGGAACACGTCGGCGCTCTGCTCCACCTCGCCGCGGGCCTCGTTCTCGGGTTTGCCGGTGCCGGCGCGTTCCGCCGCCACGTACTCGTCCGCGCGGTCCTCGATGGCGTCCGCCACCGCGAGCAGCCGCCGCGCTCTGCGGGCCGGGGTCAGCGCCGCCCACGCGGGCTGGGCCCGCCGGGCGCCGGCGACGGCGCCGACCACGGCGCGCGCGCCGCCGACGGGTATCTCCCGCCGCACGAGCCCGGTGCGCGGGTCGGTCAGCCTGGTGGTGTCGTGCCGCACGGCCATGAGGCCTCCTGTCGTGGAGCGAGGGCCGTCACGCCTGCGCGCCGGGCTCGGAGACGGACAGCTGTCGGGTGAGTACGGGCCGCAGGATCTTGCCGGTCGGGGTGCGGGGGATCGCGTCGAGCCGCACGACGCGGCTGGGGTGGACGGCCGGGGAGAACGCCGCGGCGAGCGCAGGGCCGCAGTCGGCGCGCGCGGCTCCCCGCGCCAGGACCACCGCGGCGACCAGTTCCTCGCCGAGGAAGCGGTGGGGCAGCGCCGCCACGGCCGCGTCCACCACCTGCGGCACGGTCCGCAGGACGCGTTCCATCTCGTCCAGGGAGACCGACTCGCCGCGGACCTTGGCGACGTGCTTGCGGCGTCCGGTGATGACGAGGAAGGTCCGGCCGCTGCGGGCGTCCACCCGGGTGTGGCCGAGGTCGCCGGAGTGGAACCATCCGCCGGCGAAGGCCTCCGAGGTGGCCCGCGGGTTGCCGACGTAGCGGGTCATCACGTTGTGGCCGCGCATGCAGATCTCGCCGCTCTCGCCGGGCCGGGCGGGTTCGCCGCCTTCGTCGAGCACGGCCACGTCGTTGCCGGGGAAGGCGGTGCCGACGGAGGGGGTGTCGGTGTCCAGCGTCAGGCGGCGGTAGTCGTCCTCGGGCAGGTCCGCCGGCATCGTCGTGGAGAAGTTGGTGGTCTCGGTGAGGCCGTAGCCCTGCACGACGCGCGTTCCGGCCCGGGACGCCAGCGCCCGGGCCGTCGCCGGGGCCAGCGGGGCGGCGGCCGAGACGAAGTAGTCGAAGGAGGACGGCGGTTGCGGCATGCGCACGGCCAGCAGGGTCTCGAGGACGCTGGGGACGACGCTGGCCATCCGGGGCCGGAACCGCTCCAAGAGGTCCGGGTAGGTGAAGGGATCGAAGTTCCTGGCGAGCACGAGGTGCGCGGCCGCCGTCAGGGTGCCGAACACGGTGAAGTGCACGCCGTTGACGTGGTGGACCGGCAGGCAGCCCAGGACGCGGTCGCCGGGGCGCAGGGCGTGGTGGCGGACCAGGGCGTCGGCGTTCGCCGTCGCGTTGCGGTGCGACTGGGCCACCAGCTTCGCCGCGGCGGTCGAACCGGAGGTGCCAAAGTACAGCGCGTCGGCCCACTGGTCCGCGCCGGGAGCGGGGGCGGCGCCGGGCTCCCCCGCCGGGTCGCCGGCCGCGGGGTCCTCCGGCAGTCCCACCGCCTCCGGCAGCACCGTGTCCGGCACGGAGGGTGAACGGACGACGGCCGACACCGGGAGGCGGCCCAACTGCTCGCGCAGCCGGGCGGGCGGGTCCGCGGGGTTCAGCAGCAGCACCGCGCAGCCCGCGCGCTGCAGGGCGAAGAGCGCGGCCAGGGACACCGCGTCGTTGAGGGGCAGCAGCGCGGCCACGCCACCGGGGGCGACCCCCGTGTGCCGCGCCAGCCAGTCACCCGTACGACGGCTCAGGTTCTCGAACTCCCGGTAGGTGAAGGTCTGTTCCTCACCCCGCGCCGAGAAGGCGGTGAGGAAGGGCAGGCTGCCGTGGGTCCGCGCGCGCTCCGCGAGCCGCGCGGGCATGGTTGCCGCGTCCGCGCTCCCGAAGGGCACGCCGCCGTACGTGTGGACGCGCTCGAAGTCCTCCTGCGCGACACCGCGGGGTGCCATGACCGCCTTCATCGCTCCGCCGTTTCCCACGTCAGCCCTTTCCGCGCACCGGGACCTCTGAGGCCCGCCATGCTAGGTCGGCACCGCGGCGCCGGAGCAAGGCCTGCCGAATTCCTTCTTCCATCGGCCGGTATTCGGGCGCCCAACACCAATCCTTCCGTTACCCATCGATTACCGGGCAGTGAGAAGGGGGATTGTCCGAACGGCCGCGCCGAATATCTTGAATGTGTCGACGGCGCTCAAAAGGAGCTGAAGTCCTTTCACCGGTCAAGGAATTCGGAGCACAGTGAATGATGCAGGGAATTTTCGTGAGCCGGGCCGCGGACGCGCACATCGCATCGAGAGCGGACCTTCTGGAGCGGGAGACCGCACTGGCGCCGCCACCGGTGCCGGTCCCCGCGGTCCGCGCGGAGGACGTGCCGGGCCCCGCCCTGGACGACTTCCTCGGCCGGCTGGGCAGGACGGGGCTCGCCGCGTGCCTGCTCGACCGGCCGCTGGCCGACGAGCAGTTCCGTGCGCTCGGCCGGGTCCTGGGCACACCGATCCCGGAGACCGATCCGGCCGTCCTTCCCAGGGTCGCGCTCGACGTGGTGCTCAACCTCGTGGGCGAGAGGTCGCGGACCGATGACGTGTCCCTCCAGCCGTTCGCCGCCAACGCGCTCTCCCTGCACACCGAGGGCAGTGGCCGCCCGCCGGCGCAGCAGCCCCGCTACATCGTCCTGATGTGCTGCGAACCGGGAGACGCGACGGGGGCCGCCCAGACCGTGCTGGCCCCCATGGAGGCGGTCGCGGACCGTCTGACCCCGGCGGAGTCGGCCGTCCTCGCCCGGACGCGGTACCGCCGCAGCACCCAGGGGCCACCGATCCTCAGGGAGGTCGACGGGCGGCGTGTCTTCTCCTTCCGGGACTTCCTGGCGGAGCCGCTGGAATGGACGCACACCGGCGCGGACACCTCGCCCGACGCCGTCGACGGGGCGCTGCGCGCGCTGCTCGCCAGCATGTACACGCCCGGACTGCACACCGGGGTGCACTGGCGGCGCGGTCTGCTGCTGGCCATCGACAACACCTTCTACTTCCACGGCCGCAAAGCCGGCACCTTCGCCCCCCGTGCCCGTCACCGGCACCTCAAGCGCCTCCGAATCAGGTAGGGCCCCGTGTCCATAGGAGAAGCCATGCAGCTCTTCGCCGCAGTGCCGAGATCCCGGCCGAACGTCGTGCCCGAGGAGGCCCGCCGGGCCGCCGCCCTCTCCCCCGCGGCGGCCGGCGCACCCGGCACCTTCCATCCCGGTGTGGACGAGCGGACGCTGGAGGTCTTCGCGCGGGCCCGCGACCCCCGTGATCCGTACGAGTTGCGGGACCTGTGGCTGGGACGGGTGGAGCACGAGCTGGGCGCCCGCTCCCACCGGCCCTGGCTGGCCGAGGGGTGGCGGGCCGCACGCCGCCGGCGGGCGGTGGACCCGGCCGAGGTGCTCTCGTCCCGGGCCACGGTGCGCTTCGTCAAGGAGATGTTCAACTGGTACTTCCGCGACGACCTCTACGGCGACCTCCACTCGGACGACCACCTCATCCTGTCCAGCGGGTCGGTCGACGAGGAACGCTGGGGCCTGCCCGCCGCGTTGAAGCACACCATCGAGTTCGCCCTGAACCGGGACTGGTACGGCTACTCCGACTCGCGGGGGCGCGTGCCGGCCCGCGAGGCGGTCGCCGCGTACGAGTCCGCCCGCATCACGGGGGCCGGCTACACCTGCGACAACGTGGCGCTCACCATGGGCGGCACGTTCGCCATCAACTCGCTGGCGGACTTCATCCTGCACAACGCCCCGCAGGGCGGGGAGCCCGTGCTCTGCGCCACGCCCAACTACCCGCCCCTGGTGGAGTCGATCGCACGGCGTCGCGGCGTGCGGCTCGTACCACTGCCCTGCCGGGACGGCCGGATGTCGCTGGGCCCGCTCATCGCGGCCCTCACCCCCGGCACTCCGATGGTCATGCTCCAGACGGCCGCCAATCCCACCGGCGCCGTCGTGCCGGAGGAGGAGCTGGCGCGGCTGCTCGAAGCGGCGTCCCCCACGACGATGGTCGTCCTCGACGAGTGTCACGAGTGGCTGGGCGGGCCCGGCACCCGCTCGCCGGCGCGGGCCAATCCGAACGTCATCCGGGTGTCCAGCCTCTCCAAGACCTGGTCCGTGCCGGGGCTGAAGATCGGCTGGTTCCTGGCGGACCGGAGCTTCGTCGCCGAGTACTACGAGTACGCCTCGACCGCGTTCGGCGGCCCGCCCTCCTTCTTCTACACCCTCGTGGAGACCGTGGCCCGGATGGAGCGCTGGCTCATCGAGGGGGTGGAGGAGCCCGGACCGGAGCAGGCCGACGAGTTCGAGAAGGGGTACCAGGTGGCACCGGACCGGCTGAGCGCCGCCTACCGGTCCTACCGCGCCGACCGCCTGTACCGGCAGGAGTGCCTCACGACGTTGCGCGAGGCGACCACCACGCGCCTCGTCGAGGCGTCGGGGCGGGTGGTGGTGCCGCGCTGTTCCATCAACACGACGGTGGAATTCGCCGGCTGGACCGATTCCTACCTGTGTTTCCGCGACATCCTGCGCGAGACGGGTGTCTCGGTGTTCCCCGGCATATTGACGTTCGGCCTGTCCGGTGGCGCTGTCCGGGTCACCACCGCCCGCCCCTGGGAGCAGCTGAACGAAGCGATCACGCGCATCGGTTCCCATCTCGCGGTGCCCGTGGGATGACCCCAGGAAGGAAGCAGACATGACCACGTCGTTCCAGGCGGGCGGACGCAAGACCGTCCTGGGCATGATCCATCTGGAGCCGCTGCCCGGCACCCCGTTCGCCGCCGACGGCAGTCTGGGCGGGATCCTCGACCGTGCCGTCCGTTCGGCGACCGCCCTGCGGGACGGCGGCGCCGACGGGTGCCTGGTCCAGACCGTGGACCGGGTGTACAGCGTCGAGGACGACGCCGACCCGGCCCGGGTGGCCGCCATGACCCGCGTCGTGCGGGCCGTCGTCGAGGCCACCGCGGGCGACGGATTCCAGGTCGGCGTCCAGCTGATGCGCAACGCGGTGCGGGCGTCCCTGGCGGTGGCGAAGGTGGCCGAGGCCTCCTTCATTCGCGCCGGGACGCTGGTGGGGGCCACGCTGACCGCGCAGGGGCTGGTCCAGGGGAACCCGCACGACGTCATGGAGTACCGCCGCAGGATCAGCGCCGCAGACGTGCGCGTCGTCTCGGACGCGGACTCGATGCACTTCAGCTGGCTGGGCGGGGACCGGCCCACCGGCCGGGTGGCCAAGGACGCGGGACAGGCGGGTGCCGACGCGGTCTGCGTCTCCCATCCGGAGGAGCGGCGGGTGCTCGACATGGTCGCCTCGGCCCGCGAGTGGGCCCCGGACCTGCCGGTCCTCCTGGCCGGCCACACGACGCACGAGAACGCGGCGCGTCTGCTGGCCGCCGCCGACGGTGCCTTCGTCGGCACCTGCCTGGAGCGGGGCGGCTGGGGAGGGCCCATCGACCCCGACCGGGTGCGGTCGTACATGGAGATCGTGCGTGGCCTGGAGCGCTGACGGTGGCGCCGACGTGGGACGACGGGAAGGGAGAGGCATATGGCGAGACTCGACCCCGAGGTGATGATCCGGCAGGCGGGCCGTCTCGCCGGGGACCTCGACGAGATGACGGGACCGGTGGGGCGGACGGCGGCGGCGCTGGTCTCCGCGGCCGACTGGGGTTCGGCGGACTCCGTCCACCTGGTCGGCGACGGCGACTCGTACTACGCCGCCGTCTCCGCCGAACTCGCCTTCCGCTCCCTCGCGGGGGTCGACTGCGCCGCCACGCCCGCCCTGGGATTCCTGGAGTACGAGGCGCCCTGGCTGGGCTCTCGGAGCGGCGGTGGGCGCCGCCTGGTCGTCGGCGTCTCGGCGTCCGGCTTCACACCGCGCGTCGTGGAGGCACTGGCCCGGGCCGGCCGGCAGGGCGCGGCGACCCTGGCCGTGACCGGCGTTCCCGACAGTCCGCTGGCGCGGGCGGCCGACCACACGCTGCCCGTCCGCCTGGCGGGCGGCGAGCCCTCCCCGGGGATCCGCACCTACCAGGCGAGCCTGCTCGCCCTGCTGTTGCTGGCCGTGCGGCTCGGAGAGGCACGGAGGCATCACACCCGGGACGACCGGGACGCGATGGAAGGGGAGATCGCGGCGCTGCGCGACGGCGTGGCACGCACGGTCGCCGGGCTCGGCGACGCGTGCGGCCGGGTGGCCGAACTGGTGGGTGACGGGCCCGTCGTGGTCATGGTGGGCAGCGGCCCCGCGCTCGGCACCGCCCAGTACGGCGCGGCCAAGCTCATCGAGGGCGCCGGCGTCTTCGCGCGGGGTCAGGATCTGGAGGAGTGGAACCATGTCGAACGCTTCGCCGGACCCTACGACATGCCCCTGTTCGTCCTCGCGCCCCGGGGCCGCTCCCACGCCCGGGCGGTGGAGGTCGCCGCCCGGGCGACGGAGCTCGGGAGGCGGGTGATCGCCGTGGCGCACCCGAGGGACACCGCCGTGGTCCGCCACGCCGCCGCGGTCCTGCCCGTCGCCGCCCACTCCAGGGAGGAGTTCTCGCCCCTCCTCCACCATCTCTTCGCCGGGATCCTCGCCTGCCGTACCGGGCAGCGTCTGGGCCGCGCCCCCTTCTCAACCGGCCTCGTCTAGCCGCCGGCCGGCCCGCGCACCGCGGTCGGCGGGCCCCGGCACCAGCACCTTCCAGCCGCTGTCCGGTTCGTGCGCCACGGCGTAGTCGGAGGCCGTGGCCTGGTGGGTGGCCCGGCAGACCCGGATCTCACCCGGAGAGGTGAAGCGCAGCAGTTGCAGGCAGCGGTCCATGACACCGCCGGTGGCCGTCATCCGCAGTCCGTTCTCGTTGGCCGCGCGGTAGTTCAGGACGGCCTCGCCGGTGGTGACGACGATGCGGGACCGGACGGTGTAGCGCCGTCCGGAGCCGTCGACCAGGGAGGCGGGACCGAAGTGCTCGTGGATCGCCGTCGCGGCGTCCATGGCCCGTTTGACGTGGCTTCCCGACCGGTCGGTGTCCCGGAAGAAGCTGAAGGACACCTCTCCGACGCTGAGGCTGATCTCGCCGCTGCCCCGCTCGAACTCCCGGTGGATCGCCGTGGACGCGGTCTGCGCGACGTCGGCGGACTCCTCGGGTGCCGGCTCGCCGTCGAGGCAGCGCACCTCGGTCCTGACCATGACGACGCTGACCGGCTCGGCCTCCCGCTCCGCCGTGAGCACGCGCTGCGGAGCGGCGGCGGACGGCAGCAGCAGGTCGCGCGGCGAGGCCCGGTGCGCGGTCTGCGACATGACGGGCAGCCGCGTGAGTCCGGGGTCCTGCGTGATGATGGCGGTCTGGAGCGACTTCAGTTCCTCGCCCGGCTCCAGCCCGAAGTCGTCGTTGAGCAGGGCACGAATGCGCTGGTACAGCGTCAGAGCGTCGAGTTGCCGGCCGCACCGGTAGAGGCCGAGCATCAGCTGGGCCGACAGCCTTTCCCTGGAGGGGTGGGCCAGGTGCAGGTCCTCCATCTCCTCCAGGACGGCCCGGTGGCGCCCGAGGGCCAGTTCGGCCTCGAAGCAGTCCTCCCTGACGTTCAGGACGAAGTTCTCCAGCGCTTCGATCTCCGGCCAGTTGACGCCCTCCTCGACGAGTTCCGCCAGGATCGGACCCTTCGCCAGGCGCAGGGCGGCGCGCAGCGCCTTCTGCGCCGGTTCGTGCGCGCCCTTGGCGAGGGCGGTCCGGCCGGCCGCGGCCAGCTGCTGGAAGCAGGAGAGGTCCACGTCCTTGGCCGGGACACGCAGCAGGTAGCCCGGCGGATGGGTCAGCAGGATCGGCTCGTCGGCGCCGGTCCGGCCGTCGTTCATGAGCCGCCGCACGTCGGACACGGCGTTCTGGAGCATCTTCCGCGCCGTGGCCGGGGTGCCCGACGGCCACAGGGCGTCCAGGAGGTGGCTGGTCGACACCACGCGGTTGGAGTAGAGCAGGAGCAGGCTCATCAACCCCCGTTTGATGAATCCGCCCAGCGGCACCTGTTCGCCGTCCTGTGTCACATGCAGTTCTCCCAGGACCTGGAATTTCAAAGCAGCCCCGCCTTCTGTGTTGGTGAGCATCGCCGTTGCCCGGAGCGAGTCCGGGACCGCCGCCACAGCGAGCGTCAGGAGCCGGTGCTGTTCCAGTCGTCCGCGTGTACGGTGCCGTCGTCCGGACCGTCGGCGAGGAGCGCGAAGCGCGGGGCGTCGGCCGGTGCGTCGGCGGTCTCCGCCGGACCCGCGGCCAGCGCCATCAGCAGCGCGCCCGTCGTGAGCGGGGCCGCGAGGCGCAGAACGTCGACGAGAACCGAACGGGTCGGAAGTGAGGGGGCCGCTTCGTTGCTGGACATCGGCTGTCCTTCCTCTGGGGGGTGACGGCACAAGAGTCCCAGCCCTCGTTCGACGGGAAATATATTCCTCCGGGGGGCGGATATACGTCGGGTCAACGCGAGATCTACAGCAGGTCTTCGCCGCCCCGGCCATGGCATCCGGTGCCACCGAACCGTCGTGCGGCGGCGCGCTTTGGCATAGCATCTCGGCGGGCGCGGTACGTGCAGACCAGAGAATGGAAGCTTTGCGACATGAGGCGCGTAATCATTGTGTCAGACTGTACCGACGTCGCTTTTCTGGAACTCTGTCTGGCCATCGAGAAAAGCGCCTTCGCCATTTCCCCGGCGGCCGACATCAGGATCGGCCCGCTGGTGCCGGCGCAGAGGTTCTCGGAGATCAACGCCGCCTTTCTCATGAGGCTGGTCGCGGAACTCGCCGCTCCCGGCACCGTTCTCCTCTGCGTGGCCAACAGCCTCCGGCACAGGACCGAGCGTCTGGTGGGCCGTACGGCCCGCGGCGACCTGGTGTTCGTCGGCGCGAACACGGGGGCCCTGGGCTGGCTGACGCGGGATCTCGGGGTGCGGGAGTGCTTCGAGATCGAGGATCCGGGCTTCGTGCCGTTCGGGGGGAAGGCCGTGCACGCTCCCGTGGTGGGCGCCGTCGCCGCCGGCAGACCGCTGGCCTCCGCCGGGGCGCCCTTCCCACCCGACGCGGTCCGGCGCACGCCGGTGGCCGAGGGCGACATCGTGCACATCGACAACTTCGGCAACGGCAAGTTTCCCTTCCGGGCCGACGGCCTGTGCCACGGCGACCGGTTGAGGGTGGAGGTCGGCGGGCGGAGACTGGAGGCCGTCTACGGGACCCGCATGATGGACGAGGAGGACGGTACGTGGGTGGTGTACCCCGGCAGCTCCCTCGGCCTGCACGAACTGGGCCAGGTCCGGGCCCGCGGGTTGCTCGACCTGCCCTGCGCGGCCGGTCACCGGCTGCGCGTCCGCCGTGCGGTACCGCGACCGGTCCGCGCGGGCGATCAGAACGAGCTGGAGAGAAGAGGAGGCTGACCCACCGTGCCGAAGGAGTCCGAGGACGCGTCTGCCGACGTGCGGAGATTCTTCGAACGCAAAGCCGTCGGCTACGACGAGAACTGGCGCGGCGCCCACGGCCGGCTGGTCGACGCCCTGCAGTGGGAGGCGTTCGAGTTCTCGGTGTTCTCACGCCTGCCCGAGGGCTTCACCTTCCTCGACCTCGGCGGCGGGGCCGGCCGGTGGACCCACCGGATCGCCACGACCTTCCCGGGCAGCACGGGGATGCTCTACGACCTGACGCCCGGGCTGGTGGACCAGGCGGCGCGGCGGGCCCGGTGCGGCGGATACGCCGACCGGGTCCGCTTCCGGCTGGGTGACGTGCGGGACGCGGCGGACCTCCTGACCGGGGAGTCCTTCGACCTCGTGCTCAACAGCCATCACCTGCTCGGCTTCGTCGACGACCCGCAGGCGGTCCTCGCCGCCCTGACCCGGCTGCTGTCGGTGGACGGGCTGATGGTCTCGCTGCTGCCCAGCCGCTGGCACGCGGCCTTCGAAGGCCTCGGGCTGGAGGACGCCGAGCAGACGGAACGCAGCCTCGCGGGCCTGCAGTGGGCGGCCAACCCCGCGCCCTACCGGCACCTGTTCACGCCGGGCGAGATCCGGGTGATGCATGCCGCCGCGCAGCTGAGCGTCGACCTGCTGAGCGGGTTTCCCAGCCTGCTGTATCCGGGCGTCCACGGGACGGCGCGGGACAGGGCCGAGCAGATGCTGCGGGACGAGGACGTCTTCCAGCGTGTCCTCGCGATGGAGAAGGAACTGTTCATCGACCCCGACTCCCGGGGCCGGGGGGCGAACCTGTTCGTGGTGGCCTCCCGCACGGCGCCCCGTGTCCCGTGACGACGCTTCCGCACCGGGACCGAGGCCGGCCGGGACCGGTCAAGGGCCGGTCAGGGCGGCGCGCCCACGGGACGCGGGCTGCGGCGGGGCGACTCGCCCGCTCGGTACGGCCATGGAGTCCGTCACCTCCCTGGCCCGCGCCAGGTAGGCCTGCGCGGCCGTGTCGTCCCCCAGGTCCCGCAGGGCGTTGCCCACCGCGGTGAGCGCCCGCGCCAGGTTCTTGAGGTCGGTCGTCTCCTCGCACAGCTTCACCGACAGGCCGCCCTCGCGTACCGCGCGGTCCAGGAGCCCCATCTCCCGGGACAGTTCGGCGATCCGGAGCCGCGCATGGGACTCCCGTGCGCGAAGGCCGTTCGCCGTGCACAGTGCCAGGCACATCTCGAACCAGTGGAGCGCCGTGTCGTGCCGGGACTGCCGGTGGTGGGCGAGCCCCAGCACGTAGTACGTGTACGCGACGCCTTCGACGTCGTCGGGCGAGGCGATCTCGTCGAGGACCCTGAGGCAGATCCGCTCGGCTTCGGCCGGCTCGTCCAAGTACACCTTGGACAGTGCCATGTTGACGGTGGTGGCCGTCTCCCCCGAGGTGTGGCCGAGCCGACGGGCGAGGTCGATGGCCCGGTCGTAGCACTCGATGGCTTCCTGGAACTTGCCCTGCATCTGGCAGGCGAGGCCCTGGTCGTTCAGCGCCTGGCGCAGGATCACGAGGTCGTCCGAGGCGGTGCAGAGCCGGACGGCGGCGGCTGCCTGCCATTCCGCGCGGGCGAACTGGTTCACGGACAGTTCCATGTGGCCACGCAGGAACCGCACCCTGCCCAGCACCCTCGGATCCTGGGACGGCGCGACGGCGCTCTCCAGGCGGTCCACCGCGCTCTGGTAGTCGCCGTGGTGGAGTCTCCCGCGGAAGGCGCTGAGCGCGATGAGCAGGTCGATACATCGGCGCAGTCGGGTGGGGGGACCGTCCTGTCCCGGCTCGGGGGGCGCGCCCACCGAGTCCCGCGCCAGTTGCTGCACTAGTTTGAGCGCGCACTCGCCGTCCCGCTCGACCCACTGCCGGGCTTCCTCGGGGCTCGCCAACCGCGCCCCCGGGGACCGCGTGGGGCTGAGCGCGTCTTCGACCGGGTCCCCCGGCACGACCTGCCGGAAGGCGCTCTTCGCCGAGGCGAGCAGATGGTCCAGCAGGCCTTCCAGCGCCGCCAGTTGCTCGTCGGGGCGGGCCTTCCGCCGGGCGAAGTCCCGCAGCAGACTGTGGAAGCGGTACCGACCGGGCGACGGCGACTCCAGCATGGCCTGGTCGACCAGGGCGTCCAGCAGGGTCTCCGCCCGCTCGTCCGCCATGTCCAGCTGAGCCGCCGCGCAGGACAGGGAGAACGAGCGGCTGTCGACGACCGCCGCCCTGCGCAGGGCGCTCGCCTGGTCCTCGGGCAGTTGCCGGTAGGTGAGGTCGAACACGGCCGAGATCGTCACGTCTCCCGACCTGAGTTCCTCGATGCGCTGGAACTCGTCGGACAGGCGCGCGCTGATCGACTGGAGCGACCAGCGGGGGCGCGCGGCGAGCCGGGCCGCGACGATGCGGAGGGCGAGCGGCAGCATGGCGCAGGACTCGACGATCCGCTGTGCCGCGGCGAGTTCGGCGTCGACCCGCTCGGAGCCGATGGCGCGGCGCAGGAAGTCGAGCGCCTCGGACGGAGCGAACGCGGGCACCTCGGCCTGGAGCGCGGGCAGACCCGCCAGCCGGGTGCGGGTGGTGACCAGGACCCCGCAGCCGGCCGACCCGGGGAGCAGGGGGCGGACCTGCTCGGCGCTGACGGCCTCGTCGAGGACGAGCAGGACGCGGCGCCGGGCCAGCAGGGTCCGCAGGAGGGCGGTCCGCGCCTCCAAGGTCTCCGGCAGGTCGTCGAGGCGCAGCCCGAGGGAGACGAGGAAGCCCGCCAGCACTTCGTCCGGTGGCACCGGTCCGCCGTCACCGGCCTGGAGTTTGGCGTACATCTGCCCGTCGGGGTAGAAGTCCCGGATCGTGTGGGCGACATGGAGGGCCAGCGCGGACTTCCCCACGCCGGCCATGCCGACCAGCACGCCGACGGGCAGGGCGGACCGGTCGGGGGTGTTCATCAGGGAGCTGATGGCCAGGCTGAGATGATTGCGGCCGGTGAAGTCGGCCAGGTCCGGCGGGAGTTGGGCCGGGGCGAGGTACGGCGTGTCCTCCCGGTCGAGGTCCGGCTCCTGTCCCCGGGGCGCGGGCGCCGTGTTCTCGCCGGGAACGGAGACCGCGTCGACGACGACGCGCCCCTCCTGGGCTCCCGCGGCGGCCGCCGGGCCGGGTTCGGCCTTCGCGCCCGCGAGGACGCGGTGGTGCAGCGCCTCCAGTTCCTGACCCGGCTCGACGCCCAGCTCGTCGATCAGCGTGCGGCGGGCCCGGCGGTAGGTGCCCAGCGCGTCCCCTCTGCGCCCGGCCTGGGACTGTGCCTGTATCAGGAGCACGTACAGCCGCTCCCGCAACGGGTACCGGCCGATGAGGCCGATCAACTCGGCTATGTGGCGCGGTCCGTGGCCGAGAGCGAGAGAAGCGGCGATGTACTCCTCCTGGATGAACAGGTGGACCTCGTTCAACCGGTCCCGCTCGCGGGCGGCGAAAGGGCCGGGGATCGCGGTCAGGGGCTCGCCGTGCCACAGGGCGAGGGCAGCCTCCAGGAAACCGCAGGCGCCTTCCACGTCGTCCGCCTGCTGCGCCTTCTGCGCCTGGCGGGTCAGGCTCTCCGCGTCGTCCAGGTCGACGTAGCAGGTCTCCCAGGCGAGCCGGTAGCCGTCACCCACCGAGACCAGGATGCTGGGGAACTTGCTGTCGTCCTCCAGTACCTTCCGAAGGCGCCACGCGTAGGTCCGTAAGGTTCTCATCGCCGAGGCCGGCGCGTCGGCGCCCCACAGCGCGTCGATGAGTACGTCCGCGCCCGCCGTTCTGCCTTGTCTCAGGAGCAGTGCGACGAAGAGAGCCTGCTGTTGCGGACTCCCCAGACCGACTTTCGCGCCGTCGCGGCGCAACTCCAGCTGACCCAGGAGAGAAACATGGAATTGTGGCACGTTATGTCCTTACCTACGGTCCAGTGGCATCCTGCTCCCAGTCGCCACCCCACGGGCCGGAAACCGCGCGTACACCCCGCTAGACGCCCAGCAAGCCTTCCCCGTTCACCCGTAGCCTTCGGCGAGCCGCCTGCTCCGCGGGAGGGGGCGGCACCCGTGACGAATGACAGACCCACACGTCAATGGGTATGACAACGTAATCATCAGCTCCCAACCGCGCTCGAGAACCATGTTTACCCCATTGCCCCGAATCCTTGCCACGAAGTCACGCCCAACCAGGGGCCGCGCGGCCCGACACGCGCGATATCAGCCAAGAACGGCCGGCCGACGGATGCGACGTCGCCGTCCCTCGGCCGTGAGACAGAGCCCCGGGCCCTGGGGATCTGCCAGTCCGGTACTCCTCGGCCTTCGCGGACGCCGTCCCGCGTGACCTGAGCGGGCGCAAGGCCGATACTGCCCCTGGAGGGCCCTTGTCGATCCGCAAGCGGACGGCCGCCAAGGCCGGACTCCGCCTCCCGTACGGCGGGGACCCGCCCACGACCGCCAGGGCCACCAACGAGTCCGACCACCCCTGAACAGCAAAAGCACAGGTCAAACACCCATCCGCTGACCCTCACAGGAGACACCCGTGAAAATGCTCATCAACGTCCCCGAGACCGTGGTGGCGGACGCGCTGCGCGGTATGGCCTCCGCGCATCCCGAGCTGACCGTGGACGTCGAGAACCGGGTGATCGTGCGGCGGGACGCGCCCGTGGCCGGGCAGGTGGCGCTGGTCTCGGGGGGCGGGTCGGGACACGAGCCGCTGCACGGCGGATTCGTGGGGCCCGGGATGCTCGCGGCGGCCTGTCCGGGCGAGGTGTTCACCTCGCCGGTGCCGGACCAGATGGTGCGGGCCGCCGCGGCCGTGGACAGCGGGGCCGGGGTCCTGTTCATCGTGAAGAACTACACCGGCGACGTGCTCAACTTCGACATGGCCGCCGAGCTGGCCGAGGACGAGGGCATCCAGGTCGCGAAGGTGCTGGTCAACGACGACGTCGCGGTGACCGACAGCCTTTACACGGCCGGCCGGCGCGGCACGGGGGCGACGCTCTTCGTGGAGAAGATCGCCGGTGCCGCCGCGCAGGAGGGGCGCCCGCTGGAGCAGGTGGAGTCGCTCGCCCGGCGGGTCAACGAGAAGTCCCGCAGCTTCGGGTTCGCGCTGAGCGCCGTCACCACGCCCGCCAAGGGCACCCCGACCTTCGACCTCCCGCCGGGTGAGCTGGAACTCGGCATCGGCATCCACGGCGAGCCCGGCCGCGAGCGGCGTCCCATGATGACGTCGGGTGAGATCGCCGAGGCCGCCGTGGACGCGGTCCTCACCGACCTCGCTCCGCGCAACCCGGTCCTCGTCCTGGTCAACGGCATGGGCGCGACGCCGCTCCTGGAGCTGTACGGGTTCAACGCCGAGGTCCAGCGCATCCTCCGCGGGCGCGGGGTCGCCGTCGCCCGTACGCTCGTCGGCAACTACGTCACCTCGCTGGACATGGCGGGCGCCTCCGTCACCCTGTGCGAGATCGACGAGGACCTGCTCGCGCTGTGGGACGCGCCGGTCAGCACGCCCGGACTGAGGTGGGGCATGTGACGGTGGACGGGGAAGGGACCGCAACGCACCTACCAGGCAAGGAGACCCCGTGCTCGACGCCGACTTCTTCCGCCGCTGGATGACGGCCACCGCCGCCTCCGTCGACCGCGAGGCGGAACGGCTCACCGCCCTCGACTCGCCCATCGGCGACGCCGACCACGGCAGCAACCTCCAGCGGGGGTTCCGCGACGTCGTCACCGCGCTGGAGAAGGACGCGCCCGACACGCCCGGCGCCGTCCTCACCCTCGCCGGACGCCGGCTGATCTCCACCGTCGGCGGCGCCTCGGGACCGCTGTACGGGACGCTGCTGCGCCGTACCGGCAAGGCCCTCGCAGACGCCTCCGAGGTCGGCCGGGAGCAGCTGGCGGAGGCGCTCAGGGAGGGCGTGGACGCCGTGCGGACGCTCGGGGGTGCCGCGCCGGGCGACAAGACGATGATCGACGCGCTGGTGCCGGCGGTGGACGCCCTCGGCGAGTCGTTCGCCGCGGCGCGTACGGCGGCCGAGGAGGGCGCCGAGGCGACCACGCCCTTGCAGGCCCGCAAGGGCAGGGCCAGCTACCTGGGCGAGCGCAGCATCGGGCACCAGGACCCCGGGGCCACCTCGGCGGCGCTGCTCGTCGCGGCACTGGAGGAGGCGGCGGATGAGTGACGACAAGCTGGTCGGGATCGTGCTGGTGTCGCACAGCGCGGAGGTCGCCGCGTCGGTCGCGGAGCTGGCCAAGGCCCTGTCGGGCGGCGGCGCGGCCGTTCCCGTCGCCCCCGCGGGCGGCACCGCGTCCGGCGGGTTCGGCACCAGCTCCGAGCTGGTGTCGGCGGCCGCCGCGGCCGTGGACCGGGGCGCGGGCGTCGCCGTCCTCACCGACCTCGGCAGCGCGGTGCTGACCGTGAAGGCGCTGCTCGCCGAGGGCGACGAACTCCCGGACGACACCCGGCTGGTGGACGCGCCGTTCGTCGAGGGCGCGGTGGCCGCCGTGGTGACGGCCTCGACCGGTGCCGACCTCGCCGCCGTGGAGGCGGCCGCCGCGGAGGCGTACTCCTACCGGAAGGCCTAGGGTCTGACAGGCCCTGGGGCTGCGGGCGTGGGCGGTGGGCGGATCTGGGCCGCCCACCGCCCGGCCGCCCGGCCTCTCACTCGCCGCCCATGAACTTCCGCACCAGCCGCTCCCCCTCCTTCTCGGCGGCGTCCACGTCCTCGACGGGCTCGACCTCGCTGCCCTTGAAGACGATGTACGTCACGTCGGACGGGGCACCGCCCCCGTGCGGGTCGGCGTTGACGCCGAGGGCCTGCGCGGCGGCGTAGGACGCCTCGCCGATGAGGTCGGCCGGGCCGACGTCGCCGACGACCGCGTAGCGCACCCGGTCGCCGTGGACGACGGCCGCGAGCGAGCCGCCGCGCACGTCGTCCTTCCGGTGGTCCCAGACGTCGCTCGGCTCGGGGACCACGACGTAGGGCAGGCGTTCGGCGTCGAGCGGGCGGCCGTCCGAACGGGTGAAAGCGGTGGCGGGACTGAAGTGCGGGTCGCTGCGGCTGTTGCACCGGTCGCCGGGCACCCCGTCGCAGTCGATGTCCAGGTCGGCCTTCCAGTACACGGCGTCGCGCTTGCCGCAGACCGGGATGTCCGCGGGCGTGCCGGCGTCCTCGCGGTAGCGGCCGCGGGAGACGGGGGTGCAGTCGCGCACCTCGGCCAGCAGGTCGGCGGCACGGACCGGCGCACGGCCTCCGCCCGCCCGGCCGCCGGTGCCGGGACCGCGGTCGGGACCGCTCCGGGACGGTGGTGCGGGCGGACCGGCCGTGCGTTCCGGGACCGGTCCCATCCTGACCCCGGAGCGGTTCGCCCGCGCCGGGGCGTCCCGGAACGGGTCGCCTGCCAGGTGCCGCGCCGGCGGGTCCGGGCGGAGCGGGTGCGGTGCGTGGGGGAAGGTCGTGGGAGCGATCAGGGCGGCACTGGCCGCGACCAGCGACAGCGACTGGACACGCACGATGGGGCCTCTCCTGGGGGACATGGGCGGGCACTCGGCCCCATCCGTCCCCGGTTCGGCCGCGCGGCCCACCTCCCACAGGGCCAGACGGCGCACGCCGCGGCGCCCGGTGTCCGTACCGGGCGGATGCGACCGGGGGCGGGCGGGCCGGGTCCGTTCCTGCTCCCGGCCCGCCCGGCCACCCGCGCCGGCACGGGATCTGCGACGACAGCGGTCCGCGCCACGCCACCGACCCGAACTCAGCCGGGAAAGACCGGAGTTCGAAGGTCGGGTGACCCAGCATACGTAACTCTTCCGGGGGAATGTCATCGACGCATCCACGCCCGCCCCCTTGATGTGATCGCGTCACGGAGGTCATATTGGTCCGGACCATTGCCGCCGCATCGAATCGGACCGACGCCCCACCGGAGGCTGAGCCGTGCGAGACGCACCCGTTGCCGCTGTTCCCGGCGCGTTCCCGCGCCGCTACGCACTCTCCCTGCTCTGCGCCGGGGTCGTCCTGCTCACCTCCTGCGGCACGAGCGCGGGCGGGGAGGGCGAGGACGGGGGGCTGCCCGGCGTCCCCATGGGCGTCAGCGCCGAGGCGGGCAGCGCGACGACGGTGCACGTGATGTGGAACGCGCTCGACGGCGCCGAGGCCTACGAGGTCTACCGCGGCGGGACGCTGGTGAAGAAGGTGCCGAAGTCCGAGCGCATGCTGGACGTCACCCGGCTGCGCCCCTCGACGGCGTACGCCTTCACCGTGCGGGCGCGCGACGCCGACGGGCGGCTCGGACCGCGCAGCCGGGAGGTGCGGGCCACCACGCCCGCCGCCGTCACCGACGCCTCCGCGCCCACCCGCCCGGAGGGCGCCCGGGGCCGGGCGGCGGGCGATCGGGCGGTGCAGCTGACCTGGTCGGCGGCGAAGGACGACCGCAAGGTGGTGTCGTACGACGTCTACCAGGGGGACACCAAGGTGCACAGCGTCGGCGGCGCCCAGACGGCGACCGTGGTGACGGGGCTGCGGCCGGGCACCCGATACTCCTTCACGGTCCGCGCGCGGGACGCCGCCGACAACCTCTCCCCCGCCAGCGCGGTCGTCCGGCTCGCCACTGCGGGGTCCGACGACGGCCGGGCCTCCGCGCCCACCGCGCTGCGGGCGGACTCCCACCTCGCCGACGGGGCGTACTACCTCGACCTCACCTGGGTCCCGCCGCGGACGGACGGGACGGTGACCGAGTACCAGATCCACCTGGACGGCCGTCCGGCGACCTCCCTGGTCTACGGCGCCGACGCACCGCGCGACCGGGCCGAGTACAGCTTCTACGCGGGCCGGGAGGCCGGTGTCACGCACCGGGTGCGGATCCGGGCCAGGCTGGCCGACGGCACCTGGGGCGGCTTCTCCGAGGAGCGGAAGGTGACGCTCGGCGCGGGCGGCTGACGTCGGGCCGGGCGGCGCGTCACCTGGGCGGTCGCGCTCGGCATGCGGGCGGCGCCGCCGCCCTGTTGGCTGCCCGGAGGGGGCACGGGCGTTCCCGATCCCGGCGGCGCAAGGGATGTACCGCCGACCGTGCCGCCGGAGGGCAGTCCACATGCGCATCTCTTCGCCGTCTCTCCGCTCCGGCCTGACCGTGGCAGCCGTCGCCGCGCTGCCCGTCGCCCTGGCCGCCGGGCCGGCCCTCGCGGGGCCGGGCATCTCGGTGAGCACCACCGGGACCACCGTGTCGGTCACCACCACGGCCTGCGCCCAGCTGAACGGCAGTTGGGGCACCGCCTCACTGCTCACCAGCGGGCAGCGGGACTTCGCCCAGGGGCGCCAGGTGGCGCTGTCCGGCACCGCCTCGGGGCAGTCGGCGGCCTGGTCGGGCATCTCGCCGGGCACCTACACGGTGATCGTCATGTGCTCGAACAACAGCACCGCGGGCACCCAGACGGTCATCGTCTCCGCGGCACCCTCCCCGTCCCCCAGCCGCTCGGCCACCCCCTCACCGTCGGCGTCGCCGCGCGGGGTCATGGGCGGCCTCGGCGGGGCGGTCCAGGACTACGGGACGGCCACCCTGGTGGCGGGCGGCGCGCTGGTGGGCGCGGGCGTCATCGGCGCGGCCTGGTTCCTGCGGCGGCGTTCGAAGCCCTACCGGTTCTGAGCCCCGGCCCCTTCGCCGGGCAGCTCGGCGAGCTCCGCCAGCGCGTGCCGGAGCCATCCCGTCCAGAAGGTCTCCAGGTCGATGCCGGCCCGCAGCACGAGGTGGCGCAGCCGGTCCTCGGCGCCGTCCCTGCCGGGCGGGAAGTCGCGTTCCTCGATCTCCCGGTACTCCGCCAACTGGCGCTCGTGCAGGTCCAGGTGGCGGCGCAGGTCGTCTCCGACACCGGCGGTGCCGACCACCGCGGCGGCCCGCAGGCGCAGCAGCATCGTGTCCCGCAGGGGCCTCGGGTCCTGGGGCGCGGCGGTCCAGCGGGCCAGTTCCTCGCGGCCCGCGGGCAGCACCTCGTAGGACTTCTTCTGCCCGCGGGCCGGCTGCCGGCCGGGCAGCTCGCGGATCAGTCCCTCGGTCTCCAGCTTCCCCAGCTCACGGTAGATCTGCTGGTGCGTCGCCGACCAGAAGTAGCCGATGGAGCGGTCGAACCGTCGGGTCAGCTCCAACCCGGAGGACGGCTTTTCGACCAGGGCGGTGAGGATCGCGTGCGGGAGGGACATGCGCTCATCCTAGGGACGGCCGCGGCCCTCCCGGCGCCCGCTACAGCGCCGCCGCCAGTTCGGTGCCCTGCTTGATGGCGCGCTTGGCGTCCAGTTCGGCGGCCACGTCGGCGCCGCCGATGAGGTGCGCGCGGCGCCCGGCGGCGACCAGGTCGTCGTAGAGGCCCCGGCTGGGCTCCTGGCCGGTGCAGAGCACGACCGTGTCGACCTCCAGGACGGTGGACTCGGCGCCGACGGTGATGTGCAGCCCGGCGTCGTCGATCCGGTCGTAGCGCACCCCCGGGACCATGGTGACGCCGCGCTGCCGCAGCTCGGTGCGGTGGATCCAGCCGGTGGTCTTCCCGAGCCCGGCGCCGACCTTGGAGTTCTTGCGCTGGAGCAGGTGGACGGCGCGCGGCGGAGCGGGGCGCTCGGGGGCGGCGAGGCCGCCGGCGGCGCGGTAGTCCATGTCGACGCCCCACAGGCGGAAGTACGCCGAGGGGTCCTCGTGCGCCTTGTCGCCCCCGTCGGTGAGGTACTCGGCGACGTCGAAGCCGATGCCGCCGGCGCCGAGGACGGCGACGCGGTCGCCGACGGGGGCGCCGTCGCGGAGGACGTCGAGGTAGCCGACGACGCTCGGGTGGTCGATGCCCGGGATGTCCGGGGTGCGCGGCGTGACGCCGGTGGCGACGACGACCTCGTCGTGGCCGGTGAGGTCCCCGGCGGCGACCCTGGTGTTCACGCGGACGTCGACGCCGAGCGCGGCCAGCCGGGTGCGGAAGTAGCGCAGCGTCTCGTCGAACTCCTGCTTGCCGGGGACCTTGCGGGCCACGTTGAGCTGGCCGCCGACCTCGGCGGCGGCGTCGTACAGGGTGACGTCGTGGCCGCGTTCGGCGGCGCCGACCGCGCAGGCCAGGCCGGCCGGGCCGGCGCCCACGACCGCCACGCGCTTGCGGCGGCGGGTCGGGGTGAGGACCAGCTCGGTCTCGTGGCAGGCGCGGGGGTTGACCAGGCAGGAGGTGATCTGCCCGCTGAAGGTGTGGTCCAGGCAGGCCTGGTTGCAGCCGATGCAGGTGTTGATGTCCTCGGGCCGGCCCGCGGCGGCCTTGGCGACGAAGTCGGGGTCGGCGAGCATCGGGCGGGCCATCGAGACCATGTCCGCGGCGCCCTCGGCGAGCAGCCGCTCGGCCACCTCGGGGGTGTTGATCCGGTTGGTGGTGACGAGCGGCACCGTCACCTCGCCCATCAGGCGCCGGGTCACCCAGGTGTAGGCGCCGCGCGGCACGGAGGTGGCGATGGTCGGGATGCGGGCCTCGTGCCAGCCGATGCCGGTGTTGATGATCGTCGCTCCCGCCGCCTCGACGGCCTTGGCGAGGCTGATCACCTCGTCGAGGGTGGAGCCGCCGGGCACCAGGTCGAGCATCGACAGGCGGTAGACGACGATGAAGTCCTCGCCGACCGCCTCGCGCACCCGGCGGACGATCTCCAGGGGGAAGCGCGTCCGGTTCTCGTACGAGCCGCCCCAGCGGTCGGTGCGGTGGTTGGTCCGCGCGGCGATGAACTCGTTGATCAGGTAGCCCTCGGAGCCCATGATCTCGACGCCGTCGTATCCGGCCGCGCGCGCCAGCCGGGCGGTGCGGGCGTAGTCGTCGACGGTGCGCTCGATCTCGGCGTCGGTCAGCTCCCGGGGGACGTGCGGGCTGATCGGTGCCTGGAGCGCGCTCGGGGCGACCAGGTCGGCGTGGTAGGCGTACCGGCCGAAGTGCAGGATCTGCAGGGCGATGCGGCCGCCCTCACGGTGCACGGCGTCGGTGACGACGCGGTGGCGGGCGGCCTCGTCCTCGGTGGTGAGCCGGGCGCCGCCCGGGTAGGGGCGGCCCTCGTCGTTGGGGGCGATGCCGCCGGTGACGATCAGGCCCACTCCCCCGCGGGCCCGCTCGGCGTAGAAGGCCGCCATCCGCTCGAAGCCGTTCTCCGCCTCCTCCAGGCCGACGTGCATGGAGCCCATCAGGACCCGGTTGGGGAGCGTCGTGAAGCCCAGGTCCAGCGGGCTCAGCAGGTGGGGGTAGCGGCTCATCGGGGCCTCCGTGCGCGGTGTGGTGCCTCCGTTCTAGAGGACGGCCGCCTCTTTGTGCAACTAGTTGCACAAAGAGGCGGCGCACACCACACCGCCACGGCGGCGTGCGGTCAGCGGCTCTCCAGCCGTACGTGCAGCTCGCGCTCCTGGTCCCCGGAGGCCGTGCTCAGGTCGTGCACGGTGAACAGGGAGTCCAGGGTGGTGCGGAACCTCTCGATCGCCCAGTAGCCGCCCTGCACGTCGGCGTCCACCGACTCCCGGAGCGCGGCGGGGCCGCTCTCGTCCCGCCGCGCGTCCGCCACGTCGAAGGTGCCGAGCCACACGGTCGGGCGGACCTCGTGGTACTCCCGGGTCGCGTCGCCGGTGTGCCGGTCCGACGACGCGTAGCGCGCGCAGAGCGCGTCGAACACGGCCCGGGCGTCCTCCTTGCTGCACCCGCTCAGCTCCACGGAGACGGATTCCGGGTGCAGTCGCTCAGCGTCCATCGTGATCGCTCCTCTCCTGGCCCGTACCACCAGAAAAGCACCACCCGGGCCCGAGCACTACCGGCGCGGGGGCCGGGTCAGCCGCGGGTGAAGCGGTAGGTCTTGCTGTCGGTGAGCACGCAGAATCCCGGCGACACCACGATGACGCGCAGGGTGCCGGTGCGCCGGTCGTAGTCGATGCCCTCCGTCTCGAAGCCGCCGGAGCAGGCGCTGCGCAGGGGCAGCTGCCGCAGGGCGGTGACCCGGCCGGTGACGTCCGCGGCACCGTTCGGGACGGCGGACAGGTCGATCCGCAGCAGCGGCTTGGTCATCCCGAAGAGGGTGCCCTCCGGGTCGTCCGAGGAGCACAGCAGGGTGGTCGCGTCGAGGAAGTCGCAGCCCTGGACGTCCCGCACGGGGCGGTCCAGGCGCACGGTGGAGACGAGGGGGAGGTCCGCGGACGGCGAGGTGGACGGGTTGACGCCGGGCGTGGGGAAGACCAGGAGCCGGTTCATGGTGCCCCACTCGCCGGAGAGCATCCAGCGGCCGTCCGGCGAGACGGCCGACCAGGAGTTGTTCAGGGCCTCACCCGGGCCGAGGGTGTGCACGTACTCCGACCACTTTCCGTCGGGCGACTGCACGCGGTACATCTTCGCGCCGCCGTCGTCGCGCTGGTACGGCTCGATGTAGTGGCCGTCGTAGGAGGCGTCGGGGTCGCCGACGTGGTTCCAGCCGCGGGTGCTCAGGGACAGGGGGATGGTGCCGATCCCGGTGTAGCGGTTGGGGCTGCCGGCCGGGACCTCGACCGAGGCCAGGCCCTGGCTCTCGGTGAGGGGGTCGGCGCGGTCGGAGCCGACCTCGTTCCAGGTGTCGGCGGCGGGCGCGGCGGCCGCGGGGCCCGCGAGGCCGACGGAGAGGGCGAGGGCGGCGAGTCCGGCCAGTCCGGCCAGGAAGGGGTGACGACACTGCCGGGCGCGCAGGGGCATGGAGGCTCCTCGGTGGGGGGCGTGGGTCCGGCGCACAGTCTGGACCGACCCGAAAGGGCATGTACAGACCAACTCCGGACGCGCTTCGTGCGGCGGTCCGCGCCGGGCCGGGTGATGCTGGAAGGAGTCCGCGCAGCCGCCGGGAATCGGCCCCGTGCGCGGTGGAACGCGGTAGAACAAAGGGAGCCGGCATCGGGAAGGCGTGCCGCGTGGAACGGTGAAGGCGGGGCGTGGGATGAGTGCATCCGGGTCTGCCGGGTTCGGGGGCGACGCGTCGCCCCGTGGTCCCGTGGGGCCCAGCGGTCTGCTCGACCTGCTGAACGTGGCCTCGGTCGTGCTGGACGCCGAGGGCCGGATCGTCCTGTGGAGTCCGCAGGCCGAGGAGCTGTTCGGCTACTCCGCGCGGGAGGCCCTCGGGCAGTACGCCGCGCGCATCATGGTCCACGAGAACCAGCTGGACCTGGTCGTCGACCTGTTCTCCGAGGTCATGAAGACCGGCCGGAGCTGGGCCGGGGCGTTCCCGGTGCGCCACAAGGACGGCGGCACCCGGCTGGTGGAGTTCCGCAACATGCGGCTGCTGGACGACCGGGGGGACGTCTACGCGCTCGGGCTGGCGGCGGACCAGACGACGGTGCGGCGGCTGGAGCGCGACGTGGCGCTCTCCTCGCGGGTCATCACGCAGTCGCCGGTCGGGCTGGCGGTGCTCGACACCGACCTGCGGTACGTGTCGGTCAACCCGGCCCTGGAGCGCATCAACGGCATCCCGGCCGCCGACCACCTCGGCCGCACGACCCTGGAGCTGCTGCCCGGGATCGACGCGGCGCACCTGGAGGCCGCCGCCCGCGAGGTGCTGGAGAGCGGGCGGCCGGTGATCGACCGTCCCACGACCGGGCGGACGCCGGCCGATCCGGACGAGGACCACGCCTGGTCCGTCTCGCTGTACCGGCTGGACGACGCCCTGGGCACCGTCCTGGGCGTGGCCGTCTCGGTCGTGGACGTCACCGAGCAGTACCGGGCGAGCGCCGAGGCGGAGGCCGCGCGGCGCCGCCTGGCCTCGGTCGCGGACGCCTCCGCCCGCATCGGCACGACGCTGCGCCTTGACCGCACCGCGCACGAACTGGCCGACGTGGCCGTGCCCGGACTGGCCGACGTCGCCGCCGTCGACCTGCTCCAGGCCGTGGTGGAGGGCCGGCGCACCAGTCTGCGGCCCGCCGAGCCGGCCGTGATGAGGGCGCTGGCCGTGCACGCGCGGGAGGCCCCCGACGCGCTGCGGGCGGCCGACCAGCCGGGCCAGGTCGCGCGCTACGGGCCGGAGCGGCTGGTCACCGAGTGCGTGCGCAGCGGCCGGCCGGTGCGGGTGGCGCGGGTGACCGACGCGGACCTGGAGCGCATCGCCCGCTCACCGGAGGCGGCGGAGCTGCTGCGCCGGGCGGGCGTGCACTCGTACCTCGCGGTGCCGCTGATCGCGCGGGGCGAGGTGCTCGGCGCCCTGGACCTGAAGCGGACCGCCAATCCGCTGCCGTTCGGCGACGACGACCTGCTGCTCGCCCGGGAGCTGGCGGCGCGGGCCGCGCTGCAGATCGACAACGCCCGCTGGTACCAGAACGCCCGCACCACCGCCCTCACCCTCCAGCGCAGCCTGCTGCCCAGCCACCCGCCCGTCACCGGCGGCCTCGAGGTCGCCTCCCGGTACCAGCCGGCCGGCGCCACCAGCGAGGTGGGCGGCGACTGGTTCGACGTGATCGAGCTGGAGGAGGACAAGACCGCCCTGGTGGTGGGCGACGTGATGGGCAGCGGCATCGCGGCGGCGGCCTCGATGGGGCGGCTGCGGACCGCGACCAACACGCTGGCCTCCCTCGATCTCGACCCGGCGCTGCTCCTGGAGCACCTGGACCGCACCACGACCGGCCTGGACCAGGCCATCGCGACCTGTGTCTACGCCGTCCACGACCCGCACCGCCGGCGGTGCCTGATCGCCAACGCGGGCCACCTGCCGCCGGTGAGGCTGCGGGAGGGGCGTCCGCCCGAGCTGCTGGACCTGCCCACCGGTGTGCCGCTGGGCGTGGGGGGCGTCCCGTTCGTCACCACCGAGGTGGCGCTGGAGCCGGGCGACCGGCTGGTGCTGTACACCGACGGCCTCGTCGAGACCCGCCGGCATCCCCTGGACGAGCGGCTGGACGCCCTCCTCGCGCTGCTGGACGGCCCGGACCGCCCGCTGGAGGAGGTCTGCGACCAGCTTCTGCGCACCCTGCACCAGCCGGAGAACTCCGACGACGTGGCCCTGCTGATCGCCCGGGCGACGCCGCCCGGCTAGCCGCGCTCCCGCACGCCGGTCACCACATGGGCGTACAGCTCGTCCGAGACCGCGACGCGGGCGGTGAGACCGGCCCGGGTGAAGGCGGCGAGGGCGGCGGGCGCCTGGGCCTCGCTCGTCTCGGCCAGCAGGCAGCCGCCCGGGGCGAGCCAGCCGGGCGCCTCGGCCGCGACCCGGCGCAGCACGTCGAGCCCGTCGGCCCCGCCGTCCAGGGCGACCAGCGGTTCGTGGTCGCGGGCCTCGGACGGCAGCAGGGCGACCTCGCCGGTGGGCACGTAGGGCACGTTGGCCGCGAGGATGTCGACGCGGCCGCGCAGGGCGGCGGGCAGCGCCTCGAACAGGTCGCCGGTGTGCACCCGGCCGCCGGCGTCCGCGAGGTTGCCGCGGGCGCAGCTCACGGCCACCGGGTCGACGTCGGCGGCGTGCACCTCTGGCCGGTCCAGGGCGGCGGCGAGGGCCGCGCCCACGGCGCCGGAGCCGCAGCACAGGTCCACGACGAGGGACGCGCGCGGCGCGAGGGCGAGGGCCTCGGCGACCAGGAACTCGGTGCGGCGGCGGGGCACGAACACCCCGGGGGCGACCGCGACGCGCAGTCCGCGGAACTCGGCCCAGCCGAGGACGAGTTCGAGGGGCAGTCCGCGGACGCGACGGTCGACGAGGGCGGCGAGTCCGCCCGCGGTGCCGGCGGCGGCGATCAGGAGTGCCGCCTCGTCCTCGGCGAAGACGCAGCCCGCGGCGCGGAGCGCGGCGACGACGGAGTCACGCGGCGGGAGGTCCCCGGCGGAGGGCGGGGGCGAGGGGTGTGCGGGGGATGACGAGGGCATGGAAGCCGAGAGCCTTTCGGGAACCGAAGGGCGCTCTCGCGGTCAGCCGTCGACGGCGACCGTGCTGCCGCGAGGTGGGAGCACCCGGGTCGACACAGCGGTGATGGGTCCCACCTCCAGGCGTCCGACGGCCGGGACGATCCGCGGCCGCCGGTCACACTACCCCAAGTTGTACTCTGCAACCAGCGAGGTGGAGGAGGATCCGTGGCGGCTGCCGAGATGCCCGACGACACGGCGGACACGGCCGTGGAGACCGTCCAGCGCGAGATGACGGCGTTCGCCCGCCGGGCCCGCGCGTCGGCGGGGCGCATGCATCCCGAGCTGTCGCTGGTGTCGTACACGCTCCTCGGCCACCTGGAGGAGACGGACGGCTGCCGGGCCACCGACCTGGCCGCCCACTACGCCCTCGACAAGTCGACGGTCAGCCGCCAGGTGTCCGCGCTGGAGCGGGCCGGGCTGGTGGAGCGGCGGCCGGATCCGGACGACCAGCGCGTTCAGGTGCTGCACCTCACGGAGGCCGGGCGGCGCATCCTGGCGCAGGTCACCGAGAGCCGCCGGGCGGCCTTCCGGGAGCGGCTGGCCGGCTGGCCCCCGGAGGACCTGGTCCGCTTCGCCGCGTATCTGGAGCGGTACAACGCGTGGCGGGGCGGTCCGCTGGGCGGGGACGAGGACCGGTGAGCGCCGCCGGGCACGTACCGTTGACGGCGTAACGCACTGATCACGCCGGCCGCGAGCACTTCTCGCGGCCGCCCGAAAGGCCGCACCGCATGAACACCACCCGAGGCTTCGCCGGGCGCCCGCGCGCCGCCCGGCCGGGGCTGCCGCCCGGCCAGTACGACGCGGGCGACGACTGGCCCGTGCTGTCCGCCGAGGTCACCCCCGACCTGGCCGCCGCCGACTGGACCTTCCGGGTGAGCGGTCTGGTGGCCGAGCCGCGCACCTGGGACCTCGCGCGGGCGCGCCGTTTCCCGGCGTCGGCCTACGAGGGCGACATCCACTGCGTGACCGGCTGGTCGAAGTTCGGCGTGCGGTTCGGCGGCGTGTCCCTGGACGCCTTCCTTGAGGCGGCCGGCCCGCTGGCGTCCGCGACGCACGCGGTCGCCTACGCGCACACCGGCTACACCGCGAACCTGCCGCTCGCGGACCTGACCGGCGGCCGCGCCTGGATCGCCTGGGAGTACGACGGGCGGCCGCTCGCCCCCGAGCACGGCGGCCCGGCGCGGCTGGTGGTGCCGCACCTGTACTTCTGGAAGAGCGTGAAGTGGCTCGCCGGCCTGGAACTGCTCGACCGGGACCGGCCGGGCTTCTGGGAGCAGAACGGCTACCACGAGCGCGGCAACCCCTGGGAGGAGCAGCGGTACTCCGGTGACTGAGACGGCCACGCACACGACGGGGGCCGAAGCGCCCCTCACCCGGTTCGCCGTGCCCGGACGCATCGAGGTGAACGGCCTGGTGGCAGGGGTCTGGCAGACGGCGACCCTCACGGAGATCCGCCGCGAGACACCCCGCGCGTCCACCTTCCGGTTCGCGGTGCCCGGCTGGGCGGGGCACCTGCCGGGCCAGCACCTGATGGTGCGGCTCACCGCGGCGGACGGGTACGTGGCACAGCGCCACTACTCGCTGGCGTCCGCGCCGGACGGCTCGGGGCACATCGAGCTGACCCTCGACCACGTCGCGGACGGTGAGGTGTCCGGCTGGTTCCACTCGGTGGCGCGGCCCGGCGACCGGATCGAGGTGCGCGGCCCGCTGAGCGGCTTCTTCGCCTGGCCCGGCGACCGGCCGGCCCTGCTGCTGGGCGCGGGGTCCGGGGTCGTGCCGCTGATGTCGATGATCCGGCACCACCGGGCGCGGGGGCTGACGGTGCCGCTGCGGATGCTGGTGTCCGCGCGCGGCCCGGACGAGTTGATCTACGCCGGCGAGTTCGGCGCGGAGACGACTCCCGTGTTCACCCGGAGCGCGCCGGCCGGGACCCCGGTGGGCCGGCTGACCGCCGCGCACCTGGCGCCGCTGCTCACCGCGCCGCCGGAGGGCGGGTGGGAGGCGTACGTGTGCGGCTCGAACGCCTTCGCCGAGCACGCGTCACGGCTGCTGGTGGCCGGGGGCCAGCCGGTGGAGCGGATCCGGATCGAGCGCTTCGGCTGATCCCCGGCGAACTTCACCGCCGAGGATGGGCGAGGCCCCGCGGGACTGGGTACCAGACCAGTACGGGCACTCGCACACTGGCGCGACCCGGAGGCTCGGTGGCACCCCGCCCGTCACGGCCTTCCGCCCCGCCTCCGGTCGCGGTGATCGCGGGGAGGTCGACATGCGGACCCGGGTGCGCGGCTGGCGCTGGCGGCACAATCCGCTGCGCCGCCGGTCGGACGTCGTCGAGACCTGGACCCTGCTCGTCGTCGGCCTCCTGCTGCTCGTGGGCGCGCCGCTGCTGGGGGCCGCCACGGCCTGGTGGGGGTACGGGCAGGCGCAGGCGATCGTGGCGGAGCAGCGGGCGGAACGGACCCGGGTGAGCGCCGAGGTCGCCGGCGACACCGACGGCAGCCTGCCGTCCGCTCAGCTCGACGGGCAGCACACGTACCGCGCCACCGTGCGCTGGACGACGCCGGACGGCGCGGAGCGGAGCACCACGGCGCGGGTTCCCGGCGACGCCCGGCAGGGTGACCGGGTGGACGTGTGGCTGGACTCCCGCGGGCGCGGCGTGCCGCCGCCCTCGGACGGCGCGCAGGTCTGGCAGCACAGCGCCACCGTCGGCTCCTTCACCGCCATCGGGACCGGGCTGACGGTGCTCCTGGTGCACCGTGCGGTGCGCGGGGTCGCGCTCAGGCGCCGGATGAACGAGTGGGACCGCGACTGGGCCCGCACCGAGCCGCAGTGGACGCACCGCAGGGCCTGAGGGCGCCCCGCCGGGACCTGGCCGGTCCTCCCGCCCCTCACGTACGGTGTGATCATCCGGACGCTCGTCACCCCGCAAAGGCGGTTCCCGATGGCCCTGTTCGATCTCCCCCTCGACGAACTGCGGGCGTACCGGAGCGCGTCGGCCGAACCGGAGGACTTCGACGCGTTCTGGGCCAGGACCCTCGGGGAGGCCCGCGAGCACGACCTGGACGCGCGCTTCGCGCCGGTGGACACGGGACTGGCCACGGTGCGGGTGTACGACGTGACCTTCGCCGGCTTCGGCGGCCACCCGGTGAAGGGCTGGCTGACGCTGCCGGCCGCGGCGGAGGAACCGCTGCCGCTGGTCGTGGAGTTCCTCGGGTACGGCGGCGGGCGCGGGCTGCCGCACGAGCACCTGCTGTGGGCGTCCACGGGCCGGGCCCACTTCGTGATGGACACCCGGGGCCAGGGCAGCGGCTGGGGCGGCGGTGGCGGCACCCCGGACCCCGTCGGCGGCGCCCCCGCGTACCCGGGCTTCCTGACCCGGGGCCTGGACGCTCCCGAGAACTACTACTACCGCCGGGTCTTCACCGACGCCGTGCGCGCGGTGGAGGCGGCCCGCTCCCACCCGCTGGCCGACCCGGACCGCACGGTGGTGCTCGGCGGCAGCCAGGGCGGCGGCATCACGCTGGCGGTGGGCGCGCTGGTCCCGGGTCTCGTGGCGGTCGCCCCGGACGTGCCGTTCCTGTGCGACTTCCCGCGCGCGACCACGCTCACCGACCGGCACCCCTATCGCGAGGTCGGCCTGTACCTCAGGACCCACCGGGGCCGGACCGAGGACGTGCTGCGCACGCTGTCGTACTTCGACGGCGTCCACTTCGCCGCGCGCGGCCGGGCTCCGGCCCTGTTCTCGGCGGCGCTGGAGGACCAGACCTGTCCGCCCTCGACGGTGTTCGCGGCCTTCAACGCCTGGGCGCACGAGGACAAGGCGATCGAGGTGTACGACTTCAACGACCACGAGGGCGGCGGGCCGTTCCAGCAGGCGGCCAAGGTGCGCTGGCTGCGCGCGTACGCCTGAGGGGCGGTTTCTCCGGGGACGGCGCGGTTTCGGACACGGCGCCGGCGGCGGAGGCCTTGCGCGGCCGCACGCGCGGGGGGTGTTTCGGCCGAACCGGCCGGCCGGGCTTCCCTGCTGGTTTAGACCAATGGTACTCCTGGTGGCGGAACGAGCCCGCGCGGCTACCGTACGTCACCCTCAGGAGGCGCGGCATGGACCGCACCACCCCGCACGACGACCCCCTCGCCGACGGCCGCCCGCTCTACTGACGGGTGGCGGCACGGCTGCTCGACGAGCTGCACGACGGCTCCGTCCCGCCGGGCGGCCGGCTGCCCGGCGAGCGCCGGCTGGCGGAGCACTTCGGGGTGAGCCGGGAGACCGTCCGGCAGGCCCTGGACGTGCTGCGCAGGGACGGACTGCTGAGCACCGACCGCCGGGGCAGTCACGCCGCCCTGCCCGGCCCGCCGGCCAGGAGCGCGGCGCCGCTCGCCTTCCCGGTGGGGGCGCGTCCGGCCGAGCCGCGCACCGGCGACCGCGCCACCGTCGCCTGGGAGGCGCCGCCGCCCGAGCACGCGGCGGCGCTGGGGCTGGTGCCGGGCCGGCCGACGCTGGTGCACCGCTATGCCTCGGCGACCGCCGACGGCGGCGGCCGGCGCACGGCCGTGACCTCGTTCTCGGCGGTCGCGCTCGCCGAGGTGGAGGAGCTGGCCCGCTACCGCGACCGTGCGGACGGCGTCTCCTCCGCCCAGCTGCGGCGGGCCTACGACTGGATGCGCGGGGCCGGCCTGACCCTGCATCAGCGGGACACCATCACACCGCTCACGGACACGGCGTCGGTCCGGGTGGTGCGCCGGGTGCACGACCAGCACGACCGGCCGCTGGAGATCACGGAACTCGTGGTGGACGCCCGACAGGACGCCCTGGTCTACGAGTTCACACTGCCGGCGGCCGGCTGAACCCGGGCGCGCTACGCCGTGCGCCGGGCGGTGACCAGCCGGACGCGGGGGCTGCCGTCGGGCCGGCGGCCGAACTCCGGCAGGGCGTGCAGCTGCGCCCGGAAGCCGGCGCGCGCGAGTTCCCGGCCGACGTCGCCGAGCCGGAACGTCCGGTAGTACATGACGAACGGGGGCCGCCACAGGGCGTTGCGCACCCGCATCGCGGCGTCGAAGCCGAGCAGCGTCCAGTAGCCCGGCGAGCCCGGACGGGGCGGCGCGGCCACGGGGAAGGCGAAGCGGCCGCCGGGCCGGAGCACGGACCGCACCTGGCCGAACAGGCCCGGCAGTTCCCGGGGCAGGAAGTGCCCGAACGCGCCGAAGCTCACCACGAGGTCGAACTCGGCGCCGAACGGCAGCGCCCGGGCGTCCGCGCGCACCCAGGAGACCTCGGGGCCCGGCGGCGCGGGGCGACGGCGGGCGACCTCCAGCATGCCGGCGCTGAAGTCGACCCCCGTCACCCGTTCCCGGCAGACCCGGGCCAGCACGTCGACGCCCGCGCCGGTGCCGCAGCACAGGTCGAGCCCGGTGCCGAAGGGTCCCATCGGCGCCAGCGCCGAGGCCACGGCGTCGAGCACGCGGTCCGGCGTCCGGTAGGGGGTGTGGTCGAACTTCGGGGCGAGCAGGTCGTAGCCGTGCTCGACCGACGACAGCGCCTGGACGGCGAGTTCGCGCAGGGTGGGGCCTTCGGGGCTGAACATCGGCTCAGCCTAGGGCGTGTCCGGTGGGTCCCGCCGGGGCACGCCGCTCGTCGAGCACGGTGAGGACGCGCTCGCACCAGCGGGCGTTGTCCCGCTCGAACGTGATCCCGGCCAGCAGCGTGAGGTAGGGCCCGACGCGGTCGGCCTCCCGCAGGTGCCGCTCCTCCGTGCGGCCGTCCAGCAGGCGTTCGCGCACCCGCTCGTAGCGGGCGAGCTTGCCCAGGGCCCACGCCCTGCGCTCCTCGACCAGCGCGCGGACGGCCTCCGGGTCGGCGCCGTCCATCGCCTGCATCTTGATCAGGAACTCGTCGCGGACCGCGGTGGGGCGCCGGGTCGGTTCGACGGCGAAGGCGCCCAGCCGCTCCCGGCCCGCCGCGGTGAGCGAGAACAGCCGCTTGGTCGGCCTGCGTTCCTGCGGCACCGTCCGTGCCTCGATCAGTCCGTCGGCCGCCAGGCGCTCCAGCTCGCGGTAGAGCTGCTGCGGCGTGGCGGGCCAGAAGTTGGCGAGCGACACGTCGAACACCTTGGACAGTTCGTAGCCCGAGGCCTCCCCCTCCAGGAGGGCGGCCAGGACGGCGTACTTGAGAGACATGTCGACACGCTAGCAAGCTCGGACTAATCTACTCCGCACCTATTCAATTATTTTACTAGGAGGCATGCGGGATGAAGGCATTCCGTGCGGCCGTCGAGGCCCACGACATGGACGCCGTCGAGGCACTGCTGGCCGAGGACGTGGTCTTCACCAGCCCCGTCGTCTTCAAGCCCTACCGCGGCCGGGCGCTCACGGCGGCGATCCTGCGCGCGGTCGAGCGCGTCTTCGAGGACTTCCGCTACGAGCGCGTCATCGGTGAGGAGGGCGGCCGCGACCACGCGCTGATGTTCTCGGCACGGGTGGGTGACCGCGAGATCGGCGGCTGCGACTTCCTGCACCTGGACGAGTCGGGCCGCATCGACGAGCTGACGGTCATGGTCCGCCCCCTGTCGGGCGCCCAGGCGCTCCAGGCGGCCATGGCCGCGCAGTTCGAGCGGATCGTGGCGGAGGCGCGCGAGGCCGGGACGGGTACGGCCGGCTGAGTCCGGACCGGCCCATGCGGAAGCCGGAATAGGGACCGCACCGGCGGCGTTGACGGATGCGGGGCGCTCAGTCGCCCCGCATCCGCGCTTCTCCCGCACGTCCACCACGTCACGTGGTACGGTGCGGTCAGCACTTGTGTACGCCCCCTCGGGGCGCCGGTGCCAGTTTCCTTCGGTTCGCCGACCCGCCCGTCGCGATGCGACCGGCGCGTCCGCTCCCCAGCACCATCTCGCACGCAGGGTCGTCGTACCCGCTGCGACCGAGGCGCTGTTCCCCGCCGTCCGGAGGCGTGTCGTCCGACCCCTCGCGCGGCTTCCCCCCATCCTTCCGCATGTCCCATGCCCAGGTGTCCTCGAAAGGACCGACCACCATGACCACCACACTCGAACACCCTCCTGTACGGCAGTCCCCGGCCGAGATCGCGAGCGGCGTCCTCGACGTCGAGACGGGCGGGAAGGGCCGCCTGCGGGGCGAGAGCCTGCATCCCGAGCCGTCCGACCTCGTCCTCTCCCCCGCTCTGGTCCGCCGGCACGGCCTGCGCAAGGGCGACCTCGTCGAGGGCGTGCGCGGCGACCGGCACACCCTCGCGGAGGTCGTCCGCGTCAACGGCCGTACGCCCGGCGGCCGTGACGCCCGTCGGCGCTTCCACGACCTGACCCCGCTGCACCCGCACGAGCGGCTGCGGCTCGAACACCCGGCGGCCGGACTCACCGGGCGCGTCACCGATCTGCTCGCCCCGGTCGGCAAGGGCCAGCGCGGCCTGATCGTGGCCCCGCCCAAGACGGGCAAGACCGTCCTCCTCCAGCAGCTCGCCGCCGCCGTGGCCGGCAACCACCCCGAGTCCCGCCTGATGGTGGTGCTGCTCGACGAGCGGCCCGAGGAGGTCACCGAGATGCGGCGGGCCGTGCGGGGCGAGGTGTACTCCTCGACCTTCGACCGGAGCGCCAAGCAGCACATCGCGCTCGCCGAACTCGTCGTCGAACGGGCCAAGCGGCTCGTGGAGGCCGGTGAGGACGTCGTCATCCTGCTCGACTCCCTCACCCGGCTGTGCAGGGCGCACAACAACGCCGCCTCCTCCGGCGGCCGTACGCTCAGCGGCGGTGTCGACGCGGGGGCCCTGCTCGGCCCCAAGCGGTTCTTCGGCGCCGCCCGCAAGGCCGAGGAGGGCGGCTCCCTCACCATCCTCGCCACCGCCCTGGTGGAGACCGGCTCGCGCGCCGACGACTTCTACTTCGAGGAGCTGAAGAGCACGGGCAACATGGAGCTGCGGCTCAGCCGCGAACTCGCCGACCGCCGGGTGTTCCCGGCCGTGGACATGGCGGGTTCGGGCACCCGGCGCGAGGAACTCCTGCTCTCCGCCGCCGAGGCCACCGCCGCGCGCGGGCTGCGGCGGGCCCTGGCGTCCCGCGACGGCCACTCCGGTCTGGAGACGCTGCTGGAGCGGATGCGCCGGACCGCCGACAACGCCACGTTCCTGCGGCAGGTCCAGCCGACGCTGCCGACCGGCTGACCCGACCCGGCCGCCGGGAGCCGCCTTACGGCATACGGGTGCTTGCGGGGCCGACTCGCCCCCGGGCAGCGCCGCCGTTCGAAGATCCGTTCCTACGTTTGCGGTATGACTATCGGATTCTCATCCCGGGCGGTTCGATCCACCTGCGTGCTCTGCGTGGCAGGCCTGCTGACGCTCATGCCCGCCGCCGCGGCCGCCCGCGCGGGACGGTCCGACCCCGGCCCACCGGGCGGGCCCGGCGCGACGGCACAGCAGGCGTCGCTGTACCGCATGGGAACGCAGGTGCGGCCCCGCCCCGGGGCGCCGGGGCTCCCCGATGTCTCCGCGCTGTCCTGGGTGGTCGCCGACGCCGACAGCGGCGACGTACTGGCCGCCCACGACGCGCACCGCAAGCTGCCCCCGGCCAGCACCCTCAAGACGCTGTTCGCGCTCACCGTGCTGCCGGTCCTGCCCGGCGGCATCCGGCACGAGGTGCGCGCCGGCGAGCTGTCCGGCATCGGTCCGGGCAGCAGCCTCGTCGGAGTCGTCGAGGGGCACACCTACCGCGTCTCCGACCTGTGGAACGGGGTCTTCCTGAACTCCGGGAACGACGCCGTGCACGTCCTCGCCTCGCTCACCGGCGGCTGGAGCGCCACGGCCGCCCGGATGCAGGCCCAGGCCCGCGCCCTCGGCGCGCTCGACACCCACGTGCGCTCGCCCGACGGGTACGACGCACCGGGCCAGGTGTCGTCGGCGTTCGACCTCGCGGTCTTCGGCCGCGCGGGCCTGGCCAACCCGGACTTCGCCCGGTACTGCGGCAAGGCCGAGGCGTACTTCCCCGGCGGCGAGGGGGACCGGTACGGGATCGTGAACACCAACCGCCTGCTCACCGGCGCGGACGGCGTGGCGCCGTACCCCGGGCTCGTCGGCGTCAAGAACGGCTACACGAGCAACGCCGGCAACACGCTGATCGCCGCCGCCAGGCGCGACGGGCGCACCCTGGTCGTCACGGTGATGAACCCGCAGGAAGGCGATGGCCACGCGGTGTACGAGGAGGCCCGCTCGCTGCTCGACTGGGGCTTCGCGGCGTCGGGCCGGGTCCAGCCGGTGGGTTCGCTCGCGACCGACGAGGACGTCGCCCCGTCGGGCCCCGAGGCGGCGGCGCCCGTGCCGGTCGTGTCGGCACGGCCGGCCGGCCACGAGCCCGGCTGGCCGGAGACCGGTGCCATCCTCGGCGCGGCCGGCCTCGGCGCGGGCGTCATGGCGCTCACCCTGCGGCTCAAGCTCGTACGGGACGACGGCAGTTGACGGCGAGCCGGAGGTGGGCACCCGGGACGGGGGTGGTGCTGGCCACACCCCCGTTTCGGGGGCGGACCACATTCTGTGACCGGTAGCGCGTTCACATACTGAACCGCATGGCCAATCCAACGGTGCTCATCGAGAACTCCCCCGCACGCGGATGGGAACAGGGACGCGAGAAGGGAAGCGACTTCTCCGAACTCTCACGGCGCATAGCCGACGCGGGGCTGCTCCGGCGCCGTCCGCTCTACTACACGGTGCGCTTCGGTGCCGTCGCCCTCGCGCTCGCGGGCGGCGTCGCGGCCTTCGCCGTCCTGGGGGACAGCTGGGCGCAGTTGGCGGTCGCGGCGGCGCTGGCCGTCGTCTTCGGCCAGCTCGGACTGGCCGCGCACGACCTCGCCCACCGCCAGGTCTTCACCCGCAGGCGTCCCAGCGAAGCCGGCGGACTGCTGGTGGCCAACCTGCTGCTGGGCATGAGCTACGGCTGGTGGATGAACAAGCACACCCGCCACCACGCCAATCCCAACCACGAGGAGAAGGACCCCGACGTCTCGCCCGACATCCTCGTGTGGTCCCGGGGCCAGGCAGCCAGGGCGAAGGGGCTTCCCCGGTTCGTCGGGAAGCACCAGGCGGCGCTGTTCTTCCCGCTGCTGACGCTGGAGGGCCTCAACCTGAGCTTCAACAGCTTCAAGGCGCTGCGCAGCCCGTCCATGAAACGCCCCGTGCTGGAGGGCTCGCTGCTCGTCGCGCACTTCGTCCTGTACTTCGGCGCACTGTTCACGGTGCTCTCCCCCGCCAGGGCTCTCGCCTTCATCGCCGTGCACCAGGGGCTGTTCGGGATCTACCTGGGTTCGGTCTTCGCCCCCAACCACAAGGGCATGCCGATGATCGAGGAGGGCACGCGGCTCGACTTCCTGCGCCGCCAGGTCCTCACCTCCCGCAACGTGCGCGGCGGGATGTTCGTCGACGCCTTCATGGGCGGCCTCAACTACCAGATCGAGCACCACCTCTTCCCCAGCATGCCGACCCCCGCGCTCGCCCGCGCCCAGGCCGTCACCGAGGCGTACTGCGCCGAACTCGGGGTCCCCTACCACCAGACGGGGCTGCTCGCCTCGCACCGCGAAGCCCTGCGGCACATGCGCCGGGTCGGGGAACCGCTGCGCGCGGCCCGCTGAGCCGGAGCCGCCCGGGCGCGGGCCGCCGGTCGCGGTCAGCTCTGCAGAACGCCCGCGCCGAGCAGCCCGAAGAGCAGGACGCCGATCACGATCCGGTAGATCACGAAGGCGTTGAAGGAGTGCTTGGCGACGAACTTCAGCAGCCAGGCGATGGAGGCGTAGGCCACCGCGAAGGAGACGAGGGTGCCCGCCGCCAGCGGCGCGGCGCCCGCCCCGGTGCCCAGGGCGTCCTTCAGCTCGTACAGTCCGGCGCCGGTCAGGGCCGGGATGCCGAGGAAGAAGGAGAGCCGGGTGGCGGCGACCCGGTCGAGGTCGAGCAGCAGGGCGGTGGACATGGTGGCGCCCGAGCGGGAGAAGCCGGGGAAGAGCAGGGCGAGGATCTGCGAGCCGCCGACCAGCATGGCGTCCTTGAACGAGGTGTCGTCCTCGCCCCGCTTGTGCCGTCCGGTGCGGTCCGCCACCCACATGACCCCGCTGCCGACGATGAGCGAGCCGGCCACCACCCACAGGGAGGCGAGCGGGCCCTTGATCAGCGGCTTGGCGGCCAGGCCGACCAGGACGATCGGGACGGTCGCGCAGATGACCCACCAGGCGAACTTGTAGTCGTGGTGGTACCGCTCCTCACGGTCCCGCAGGCCGCGCACCCAGGCGGACATGATGCGGGCGATGTCCTTGGAGAAGTACACGAGAACGGCGGCGATCGCGCCGACCTGGATGACCGCCGAGAACCCGATGACGGCGTCGTCGTCCACGGGGATGCCCATCAGCCCCTCGACGATCTTGAGGTGGCCGGTGGAGGAGACCGGGAGGAACTCGGTCACCCCCTCGACGGCTCCGAGGACGACGGCCTGACCGATGCTGATGGCGCTCATGAGATCCACTTCCTACTACACGCGGGCGGGCGCCCCCCGTCACGCCCAGAGCGCGTCGGCCAGCGTCACCCCCGCGAACACCGCGGCGAGGCCGGCCGCCACGCTCGCGAGCACGTTCAGGGCGGCCGGCAGGCGCGAGCCCGTCTCGGCGAGCCGAAGGGTCTCGTACGAGAAGGTCGAGTAGGTCGTCAGGGCGCCGCACAGCCCGGTCCCGAGCAGCAGCCGCAGCTCGGAGCCCGCGGCGCCGGCCAGCGTGGCCCCGGTGAGCAGCCCCAGGACCAGACAGCCGGCCACGTTCACGGTGAAGGTGCCCCAGGGGAAGCCGGAGTCGTGCCGGGACTGGACGGCCCGGTCGGTGAGGTAGCGCAGGGGCGCTCCGGCCATGCCGCCCACGGCGACCAGCAGCCAGTTCATCGCGGGCTCCCCCTCCGCTTCAGGGTCCGGCGGGCCGCCCACGAGGCGAGCCACACGGCCGCGAGGGCCGCGAGCGGGGTGGCGGCGAGGTAGGCCAGGCCGGTGCCCGGGTGGCCGTCGGCGAGCAGGCCGCGCAGGTCGACCGCGTAGGTGGAGAAGGTGGTGAAGCCGCCCAGCACCCCGGTGCCGAGGAAGGGCCGGACCAGGCGGTGGACGTCCCAGACCTCGGTGACGGCCACCATGAGCACGCCCATCGCGGCACAGCCCGCCACGTTGACCCAGAAGGTCGTCCAGGGGAAGGCGCCGCTGCGCGCCGGCCACCAGAGGGCGGCCGCGTACCGGGCGGTGGCGCCGGCGGCGCCGCCGAGGGCGACGACCGCGACGACGGGCGCCTGGAACCGCCACCCCTGCGCCATGTCGTACGTCGTCCCCTCACTCGTCGGCCGGGTCAGGGTAGCCCGCCTACCAGCCCTTCTCGAACATCCGGGCCACCTCAGCGATGCGCACCTCGTCGCGTCGGTAGTGCGTGCGCCCGCGGATCCTGCGGGTGCGCAGCAGGCCGAGGCGGGTGAGCAGGGTCAGGTGGGCCGCGGCCACCCGGCGGGGCACGCCGAGCTTCGCGGCGACCGGGCCGCAGGGGACGCCGTGGACGGCGGGGTCCGCACCGCGCCGCTGCGGGAAGTGGGCGGCCGGGTCACGCAGCCACTCCAGGATGTCGAGTCGCGTGCCGTGCGCGGGGGTCCTCGCCATCCCGCCCTCCCTCGGTCGGGGCCCGCCCGTCCCTGCGTCTCCACTGTCCCGCAGCGGGGGTCCCGCTGTCCGGCGGTCCGGCGCTTGTCCGGTACCCGACGCGCCGGGCCCTCTTTTCTTGCACGCGCACTAGTTGCACACTCAACGAAACTGCTTTCCGGTGCTACCGTTCAGGTATGGCAGTCAGCACGGCCGGTCTGCGGCTTGAGGAGCGGTGGCGGGAGATTCTCGCCGTGCACGCGCGCACGATGTGCGAGATCGACCGCGTGCTGCATCCGCACGGTCTGGGGGCGAGCGACTTCGAGGTGCTCGACCTCCTCGTCGGCGAGGGGCCCGAGGAGGGCGCCCAGTGCCGGGTGCAGAACCTGGTCGGCCGGGTGCATCTGAGCCAGAGCGCGCTGTCCCGGCTCATCGCCCGGCTGGAGAAGGACGGGCTGGTCGAACGCACGATGTGCGCGGAGGACCGGCGCGGCGTCTACGTCACGCTGACCGACAGGGGCCGCGACCTGCACGGCGAGGTGCTGCCCCTGCAGCGGGCGGTGCTGGCCCGGATGCTCGGCGACGAAGCGGATCCGGTCGCCTGACGGACCTCCGCCCCGAGCACCCCGAGCCGGGGCCGGCGCCCGGCTGCCCGGCGAGCGCCACCGCCGGCGTGACGGCGCCCCGGCCCGCGAACCGGCTCAGTGACGTGCGAGCAGGGTGCGGACGCCGTCCGAGGTGAGGGTGAGCCGGTGCTCCGAACCCGCGTCGATGGACAGCGACAGGTCGTCGGCGGGCCACTGCGCGGCCAGGGCGCCGAGCGGAACCATCCGGTAGCGGGAGACGTACGGCAGCAGGTCGGCCATCTCCAGCTCCGAGGTGAACACGGGCACCACCTGGCTGCCGCCCTGCTGCTCCAGCACCGGCAGGGCCAGCATGCCGGGGTCGGCGGCCTCCTGGTCGTTCGCGTCGTCGGGGACGGGCACGAGGACGTCGCTGCTCGCGAGCGTGTCCAGCGCCGCGGTGTCCTCGGTGTTCTCGGCCAGCGTGTCGAGTGCGCGCTGGGCGGGCGTCACGGGGTGGTCGTTCGCGGGTGTCTCCATGGCAGATCCCCTGATAGCGGCGGTAAAAGGCCCGCGCGGACGATGGGCACGGACGCGGTTCCCGACTCGCGTACCCGATCATCCACGGGGCAATCCTGTGCGCCCGGGCCACCGGACTCATTCGTTCCGCTCGGCCGCCTCCACCAGTGCGGCCAGTTTCGCGAGCGCCATCCGCGTGCCCTTCTCGTTGTCGGCGGCCGGCACGGCGTCGGGCAGCCCCTCGTGGACGACCTCCACCCGGGTGCCGCCGTCCGCGTCGGTGAGCGTCGTGGTCATGGTCATCGCCCCCTGGAAGGCGGGGTCGGCGGACTCGAACTCCAGCACCTCCACGATTCGCTCGCCGGGCACGAGGCGGGCGAAGTGCCCGTGGTAGGTGTCGGTGCGAGCGCCGGACTTGCCGGCGCCCGACGGCTCCTCGTAGGTGAGCGAGACACGGAAGGCGCCGCCCTCGCGGCCCTCGAACGCGTGCACCTCGGCGGTCATGCCGTCCGGGACCCGCCAGGCCGCGACGGCGGCGGGATCCAGCAGCGCGCGGTAGACGGCCGGGCGGGGGGCGCGGACGTGGTGCGAGACCCGGGTCGAGTGCATGGGCACCACCCTCGCCGCGACGCGCCCGCCCGGCAAGCACTCGTGAAACCGGCACTCATCTGATCACTGGGGGGCCCACTTGATCGATCAACCGGATGGTGGGGTTAGCATATGAGCGCCGCCTAGCTCGAAAGATAGAGACGTGACTGTCAACGACGACTCGTTCACCAACTGGAAGCACCGCGAAGAGACCGCGGAATCGATGATCCCGATGATCGGGAAGCTGCACCGGGAGCAGGACGTCACGATCCTGCTGCACAGCCGCTCCCTGGTGAACAAGTCGGTGGTCAGCATCCTCAAGACCCACCGCTTCGCCCGCCAGATCGCCGGCGCGGAGCTGTCGGTCGCCGAGACGATGCCCTTCCTCCGGGCGCTCACCACGCTCGACCTCGGTCCCTCGCAGATCGACATCGGCATGCTCGCCGCCACCTACAAGGGCGACGACCGCGGGCTGACGGTCGAGGAGTTCACCGCCGACGCCGTCGCCGGGGCCACCGGCGCCAACAAGATCGACCGGCGCGAGCCGCGCGACGTCGTCCTGTACGGCTTCGGGCGCATCGGCCGGCTCGTCGCGCGCCTGCTGATCGAGAAGGCCGGCTCGGGCAACGGCCTGCGGCTGCGGGCCATCGTCGTCCGCGGGGGCGGCGATCAGGATCTCGTGAAGCGGGCCTCGCTGCTGCGCCGCGACTCCGTGCACGGCCAGTTCCAGGGCACCATCACCGTCGACGAGGAGAGCAGCACGATCCTCGCCAACGGCAACGCGATCAAGGTGATCCACGCCGACGACCCCTCGCAGGTCGACTACACGGCGTACGGCATCAAGAACGCCATCCTGATCGACAACACCGGCAAGTGGCGCGACCGCGAGGGCCTGTCGAAGCACCTGCGTCCGGGCGTCGACAAGGTCGTCCTGACGGCGCCGGGCAAGGGCGACGTCCCCAACATCGTGCACGGCGTCAACCACGACACCATCAAGCCCGACGAGCGGATCCTGTCCTGCGCGTCCTGCACGACCAACGCGATCGTGCCGCCGCTGAAGGCGATGGCCGACGAGTACGGCGTGCACCGCGGGCACGTGGAGACCGTCCACTCGTTCACCAACGACCAGAACCTGCTGGACAACTACCACAAGTCCGACCGCCGCGGCCGCAGCGCGCCGCTGAACATGGTCATCACGGAGACGGGTGCCGCCTCCGCCGTCGCCAAGGCGCTCCCGGACCTCAAGGCGAGGATCACCGGCAGCTCGGTCCGCGTGCCGGTGCCGGACGTGTCGATCGCGATCCTGAACCTCCAGCTCGCCCGCGAGACCACCCGCGAGGAGGTCCTCGACCACCTGCGCGAGGTGTCGCTGACCTCGCCGCTCAAGCGCCAGATCGACTTCATCAGCGCGCCCGACGCGGTCTCCAGCGACTTCATCGGCTCCCGCCACGCCTCGATCGTCGACGCCGGCGCACTGAAGGTCGAGGGCGACAACGCGATCCTCTACCTCTGGTACGACAACGAGTTCGGCTACTCCTGCCAGGTGGTCCGCGTGGTCCAGCACGTCTCCGGGGTGGAGTACCCGACGTACCCGGCTCCGGCGGTCTGAGCGGAGCACGGGCGAGGGGCGGTGGGAGTGGGCTCCCGCCGCCCCTCGCGCGCGTCCGTGCGGCGGCCCCCGTACCGCGAGGTCACGAGGGGGCGTCGGCGGGTATCGGCCGGTCCGGTCCGGGCATGCGTGTGGTGGCGCTCCCCGCCCGGGCGCCCCGCGTGGCACGACGGCCGGCTGAAACGAGAATGGCTCCATGGACGCACTGGTTCGGCGCTCCCCCTGGGTCGGGGTGCTCACCTGGTGCGTGGCGGTGCTGAGCCTGACGGTCCTGGCGGCGGCGGCCGTCATCCGCAGTACGGTGCTCGACCCCGGCTTCTACGGCCAGGTGCTGGAGGACGAACGGGCCTACCAGCGGTTCTACGACGAGGTCCTGGTCGACCCCGGCAGTACGCCGCTCACCAGCGAGCTGCTGGACCGACTGCCGGTGCCGCAGTCGACGATCACCTCGAACCTGAAGGTCGTGATACCGCCGGAGACGCTGCGGGCCATGGGGGACCGTCAGATCGCCGAGGTGGTCCACTACCTGGAGGGCGAAGGCGACCGGCTGCGGATCACGGTCGACCTGGAGCCCGTGGTCGCGAACGTGGAACGGCTCAGCCGGGCCTACTTCGGTGACGCCGTCGCCGCCCTCCAGGAGCGGTCGGAGCCCGACTTCCAGGCCTTCGTGCAGCGGATGTCGGAATTGGTGGCCCAGGTGGTGGCCGGCGAGGCACCGCTAGAGGAACTGCCCACGCTGCCGCTCTCCCACAGCCAGGCGGTCGCCGCCACCGACGCGCTGATGCCGCTGCTGCCGAGCGGCGCACGCGCGGACCTGAGACCCAGTGTGCAGACGGCGCTGGACCGCGGGGATCTGCCGTCGGCGCTGGCCGCGATCGCGCCGGTCGTCCTCACCGACCAGGTCCGGGACACCGCCGCGGGGCTGCTGCGGGAGGCTAGGCAGGGCACCTGGGTCGTCTCCGTGGACGTCGACCCCGCGGCCGAGGCACTGGCCCCGGTGGACCGTGCCCGGTCGGTGACCCGGCTCTTCCAGGAGGTCGTGGAACCGGCGGCGGCGGTGCTCGGCGCGGCCGCGCTCACGCTGCTGTGGCTCTCCACGCCCTCCCCCGCCCGGCGCCGGCTGCTACCGCTGGGCTGGGCGCCCGCCGCCGCCGCGGCGCTGCTGGCACTGACGGTGCTCGGGCTGCGACTCGTCCTGGGCGACGCGCTGTTCGGGCCGCCGCCCTCCTGGCCCCCGGCGGCCTCCGGGCTGCTCGCCGACGTCCAGGCCACCGCGCTCGACCGGCTCCTGACCACCGCCGTCGTCGTCGCGGTCATCCTGCTCGCCGCCGGGGCCCTGCTGATCCTCGTGGGCTGGGTCTGGGAGACCCGGCCCGGCGTGCCGGTCCTCACCGACCCGCGGCACGGCCCGACGCTGACCTTCGCCGTCACCGCCTGCGCGCTCGTCGGGACGATGCTGGCGCCGGTGGCGATCACCGGTTCGTCGCCGCGCATCTGCCAGGGCAGTGCCGAGCTGTGCGACGCCCGCTACGACGAGATCGCCCAGCTCGCCTCGCACAACGCGATGGCCACCACCGCGGACCGGTTCATCGGCCCCCTCCAGGACCCGGACATCGTCGGGCAGCTGGGCGCCGGGGTGCGGGTCCTACTGCTCGACACGCACGAGTGGGAGCGGCCCGAGGAGGTCGCGGACCGGCTGAGCACCTCGGACTTCTCCCCCGGCCTGCGCCGGCGGCTGACCGGTCTCCTGGAGCGGGTGAACCCGCCGCACCCGGGTCTGTGGCTGTGCCACTCGGTGTGCGGCGCCGGGGCGCTCGAACTGGAGCCGACGCTGCGGCAGATCGGTGACTGGATGCGCGACAACCCGACCGAGGTCGTCACCCTGGTCCTCCAGGACGGTGTCGACCCGGTGCCGACCCAGGAGGCCTTCCGCCGGGCCGGTCTCGCCGACCTGCTGTACGAGCCGGACCCCGACCCGGACCGGCCGTGGCCGAAGCTCAAGGACATGATCGACAGCGGCCGGCGGCTGGTGGTGTTCGCGGAGCAGGCGGACGGGCCCGCGCCCTGGTACCGGAACCTCTACCGGTACGGCATGGAGACGCCGTTCGCCTTCCGAAGCCCGGACGAGATGTCGTGCGTGCCCCACCGGGGAGGCTCGGACAAGCGGCTGTTCCTGCTCAACCACTTCGTCACGGCCGGCGGCGGACTGCGGCTGGACGCCGGGACCGTCAACTCCCGGGAGCGGGTGCTGGAGCGGGCGCACGCCTGTCAGCGGCAGCGCGGCAGACCGGTGAACTTCATCGCCGTGGACTACGCGACGATCGGCGACGCGCTCGGCGCGGTCGAGGAGCTGAACGCCGAACGGCTGGCGGACGACGCCCGCGACCCCGTCGAACGGTCGCCGGACCGGCTGCGCGACGCGCGGAGGACGGCCGGGCGGGACGGCACTCCGGGGGCGTGAACGGCGGGGGCCCGGCGACGCGGTGGTACTCCGCGTCGCCGGGCGGGATGGTGTGTCAGGGCTACCTGTTGATCCTGAACTGGGAGCCCGGCTCGATGGTGACGTCCTCCTCCGCCGAGTTGGTGATCGTGACGTCGGTCAGCGTCGCGCTGCCGCGGGCGCCGCTCATCGCGAGGATGCCGGAGCCGTTGTTGGACTTGTCGATGCGGACGTTGCTGATCTTCACGTCCGGCATCGCACCGCCGCCGGTCTTGAACTGGATGCCGTCGTAGGTCGAGTCGAGGATGTCGGTGTCCCGGATCGTCACGCCCGGGATGTCCTGGCCCTGGGCGAACAGGGTGATGGCGCCGAACTCCTGGTCCTCGTTCCAGAACGCGCCGCCCGTGCGGTGCAGGGCGTTGCCCGCGATGAGGGTCTGACCGGAGAAGGGCAGCGGGTCGTGGTCGGTGGCGAGCATGATGCCGGGGTAGTTCATGGTGTCGGAGATGACGTTGTTCTCGATGGTGTTGCCGTAACCGCCGTACACCGCGATGCCGTTGGCCCGCCAGGGCAGCTGGATGGTGTTGTTGCGGAAGTGGTTGTCGTGGCCGACGTCCACGGAGGTGTCCTTCACGTACTTGCTCGCCCACACGGCTAGCGCGTCGTCACCGGTGTTGCGGAAGGACGAGTTGTAGACGGTGGAGTTGCGGGTGCCGTTGGCGAAGTTGATGCCGTCCGCGTAGGTGTTGCGGATGCGTACGCCGGTGAACTCCAGGCCGTCGCCGGGGCCCCACAGCTCGGGGATGTTCGAGTAGTCGCGGCCGGCCCAGACGCCGACGTTGGCGTGCTCGATCCACACGTTGGTGATCTTGGTGTCCTTGCCGAAGCGGCCGTTGAGTCCGACACCGCCCTCGTGGTTGCCGTCGCCGCCCCGGATGGTGCCCGAACCGAAGATGGCGATGTCCGAGATCTTGGTGTTGTCGTCGATGTCGAAGCCGAAGTTGCCCTCGTGCGGGTGGTTGATGCCGCCCGCCTCGTGCGGCGGGGTCAGCGTGTAGAGCTGGGAGTGCCACATGCCGGCGCCCCGGATGGTGACGTTACGGATGCCGACCTGGTTGAACTGGCCGCGGTTCTGCGGGTCGTCGGTGAGGATCTTCTGCTCCTGGCGCCACTGTCCGGCCGGGATCCAGACGCAGTCGATCTGCCCGTTCTGGTCGGCGGTGACGGCGCGCTGGATGGCGTCGGTGTCGTCGAGCCCGTCGCCGGGCACGGCGCCGTACTGGGTGATGGAGGTGCAGTTCGCCGGCTTGGCCGCCGGGGGCGCCACCTGCTCCAGGTCGATCAGGTCGATGACGTAGAAGGCGGCGGAGTCGCCCGCGTCGCGCTGGAGGCGGAACTGGGTGCCCTGCGGGAAGGTCTGGTTCAGCAGGGCGTGGGACTCGTCGAACAGGCGCCGCGCGTCACCGCCGGGCCGGTTGGTGAGCCCCTCGGGGTCGTCGGTGCTGCCGTACAGCCAGCTGTGCTTGGACGAGAGGTTCAGCTTCTGCACGAACCGGCCGTCCGCGTAGAGGCTGATGGTGGCGTCCGCTCCCCCGCCGCCCGGGGCGTCCGGGACGGAGTTGCGCACCACGATGGAGTTGGTGGGCGTGGTGGAGGTGAACTCGACGTGGTCGCCGGTGGAGTCGAGCCGGACGGACTCGCGGCCGGAGGACTCGGTGGCGAAGTTGGTGTGCCCGAAGGTCCGCTTGGCGTCGGCGGTGAGCAGCGTGCCGTCGTAGCGGCCGTCCTCCGCCTCGTACTCGGTGTACGGCACGGCGGCGCCGCGTCCGACGACGAGCGACTTGGCGAGCACGTTGTTGTTCTCGTTGGTCTCGGCGACGACGTTCGTGGCGTCGGCGGACGCGGTGAGCGTGACACCGCCGCCGGTCGCCTTCCAGGTGCCGCTGACGGGCACGTTGACGGTGGCTCCGGCGGCCACCTGGCCGGTGGTGCCGTTCAGGGTGGTGGAGCCGGCCTGGATCCGGGTCACCGAACCGGCCGCGGCGGCGCTGGTGCCGCGGTTGTGCACGGCGACGGTGAAGGAGACGTCGGCGCCCACGGCCGGGTTGGCCGGGTTGGTGGTGATGGACCGCACCTCGAGGTCGGGTCCGGGTGCCCGGCCGACGACCAGCCGGTCGGTGGCGGTGCGGCTGTTGTTGGTGTCGTCGAGTTCGGCGACGGTGTCGCGGGGGTCGGCGACGGCGGCGACCGCGTAGCTGCCGGCCGCGTGGGTGCCGGTGGAGACGGCGACCTGGGCGGACTGGCCCGGGTCGAGCGCGGGGACGGAGGCGCTGCCGGCGGCCGTGCCCTCCACGGTGACCTCGGTGGTCGTCGCGGCCGAGCGCGCGGTGCCGGCGTTGCGGACCGTGGCGTTGACGGTGACCGCGTCGCGCTCCGAGGGCGCGGCGGGCGACCAGTCGAGGCCGGTGACGGTCAGGTCGGGTGCCGGTGCGGCGGTGCCGAGGACCTGGAACTCGGCGACCTGGCCGCCGGGCGCGCCGGTGTTGGAGAAGAACCGGAGCCGGACGTCGGCCATCCGGCCGCTGACCGGGATGCTCACGGTGTTGGCCTGGCCGGGGCTGAAGGCGTAGTCGGCGCGGTCGCGCAGCGAGGTGAACCCGCTCGCGCCCGCGGCGCGGCCGAGGACCTGGATGCTCTGGGTCCGCGCGGCCCAGACCGGGTCCGGGTTGAGCTTGACCACGACGCCGCTCACGTCGGCGTCGGCGCCGAGCTTCACGGTGAGGTCGGCGGGGTGGCCCGCGGCCTCCCAGTACGTCGAGGTGGAGTCGTCGGTGGCGTTGGCGGCGACGTAGGACTGCGTCGACGAGGTCGCCTCGACCGGCTTGTTGCGGGCGAGGTTGGTGCCGGTGGGCGGCGGGCCGGGGTCGGTCTCGTCTCCGTAGACCTCGAGTTCGGACAGCTGCGCCGCGTTCCAGCCGGTGTTGCCGGTGATGTCGACGCGGACGTAGCGGGTGTCGTCGGCGGATGCCAGGTCGACGGCGACGGTGTTGGCGCGGTCGGGGCTGAAGGCGCGCGCCGCGCCGGTGGCGAGGGTGCGGAAGGTGGAGCCGTCGGTGCTGCCCCGTACGGAGAGGCTCTGGCTGCGGCTCTCCCAGCCGGCCGGCAGTTTGAGGACCACGCGGTCGACGTCGCGGGCGGTGCCGAGGTCGACCTGGAGCCACTGGGGGAAGGAGCCGGAGGGGCCCTCCCAGTAGGTCGCCTGGGTGCCGTCGGTGGCGTTCCCCGCGGGGTAGGCGCCGTGCGAGCCGCCCGCCTGGGCCGGGCGGCCGAGCGCCAGGTTGACGTCGGCGGCGGCCTTGGCCGGCGCGGCCTGCGCGGTGGCGGCCAGGGGCAGCGGCAGCAGCCCGACCGTCATCAGCCCGGCTACGGCGGCGCCGGGCAGCGACCGTCGGCCGAGAGATCTCCATCTCATGGGGGTCCTCTGTTCCGTGGGGAGGCGGGGAGCGCGACAGTCCGGCGGGGAGGGAAAACACCGATCCTGCGCGCCAATTGAGCAGGACAGTCGATTCTTTGCGGAAAGTGCGTCATCAGATTTCTAGCGCGTCACCGTTTTGTCAACGGTCCCGGTAGAGGCGGGAGTTGGCACGCAATTGACTTGCGTTGCTTGCGGAGGCCTTGCGCAGCCGCTGACATGGGCATGGAGGAAACAAGGGCCGCGGGCGCGGCTTTCGAAGGTCGTAAGCCGCGCAAGTCGTGTACGGAGGCGAGAAACAGAAGGGCCGGCCCGGCGCCCTGAGGCGTCGGGCCGGCCCTGGTGCCGGTGCGGGGGTCCCCCGATGGTCAGTCCGTGCCGGACTCCATGGCGGCGCGGTCGAGCAGTTCGTCCTCGGCGGAGACCTGGCCGCGCGAGGCGATGGCCTCGGCGCCGCCCTCCGGCATGGCGCCGATCAGCCCGGTCGAGGCGGCCTGGGCCGCGCCGATGGCGGGGTTGGCGGTGCCGATCAGACCGAGCCCCGCGTACTGCTCCAGCTTGGCGCGCGAGTCGGCGATGTCGAGGTTGCGCATGGTGAGCTGGCCGATGCGGTCGACCGGGCCGAACGCGGAGTCCTCGGTGCGCTCCATCGACAGCTTGTCGGGGTGGTAGCTGAAGGCCGGGCCCGTGGTGTCGAGGATCGAGTAGTCCTCACCGCGGCGCAGCCGCAGCGTGACCTCGCCGGTGACCGCCGAGCCGACCCAGCGCTGCAGCGACTCCCGGATCATCAGCGACTGCGGGTCCAGCCACCGGCCCTCGTACATCAGCCGGCCCAGGCGGCGCCCCTCGGCGTGGTACTGGGCCAGGGTGTCCTCGTTGTGGATCGCGTTGACCAGCCGCTCGTACGCGGCGTGCAGCAGGGCCATGCCCGGCGCCTCGTAGATGCCGCGGCTCTTGGCCTCGATGATCCGGTTCTCGATCTGGTCGGACATGCCCATGCCGTGCCGGCCGCCGATGGCGTTGGCCTCCATCACCAGGTCGACCGGAGAGGCGAACTCCTTGCCGTTGACCGTGACCGGACGGCCCTGGTCGAAGCCGATCGTGACGTCCTCGGCCGCGATCTCGACCGACGGGTCCCAGAACCGCACGCCCATGATCGGGTCCACGGTCTCCACGCCGGTGTCGAGGTGCTCCAGCGTCTTGGCCTCGTGGGTGGCGCCCCAGATGTTGGCGTCCGTGGAGTACGCCTTCTCGGTGGAGTCCCGGTAGGGGAGGTCGTGGGCGAGGAGCCACTCCGACATCTCCTTGCGGCCGCCCAGCTCGGTCACGAAGTCCGCGTCGAGCCACGGCTTGTAGATCCGCAGCTGCGGGTTGGCGAGCAGGCCGTACCGGTAGAACCGCTCGATGTCGTTGCCCTTGAACGTGGAGCCGTCGCCCCAGATCTGGACGTCGTCCTCCAGCATCGCCCGCACCAGGAGCGTGCCGGTGACGGCGCGGCCGAGCGGCGTGGTGTTGAAGTAGGCGCGCCCGCCGGAGCGGATGTGGAACGCGCCGCAGGTGAGCGCGGCCAGGCCCTCCTCCACCAGCGCCGCGCGGCAGTCGACCAAGCGCGCGATCTCGGCGCCGTAGGTCTTCGCGCGGTCGGGCACCGAGGCGATGTCGGGCTCGTCGTACTGGCCGATGTCGGCGGTGTACGTGCAGGGCACGGCGCCCTTGTCACGCATCCACGCGACCGCGACCGAGGTGTCGAGGCCGCCCGAGAAGGCGATACCGACGCGCTCGCCGGTGGGAAGGGAGGTGAGGACCTTGGACATAGGAAGAGTATGCATCATGACGCATGACCATGCAAAGCCCGCCTCGTCAGAGCGGCGCGGCCGCCCGTGTCACCGGATCGGCACCGCCATGTACTGGTACTCCAGGAACTCCTCGATCCCGACCCGGCCGCCCTCCCGGCCGAGGCCCGACTGCTTGACGCCGCCGAAGGGGGCGGCGGGGTTGGAGACCAGGCCGGTGTTGAGGCCGACCATGCCGGTCTCCAGGCGTTCGCCGACGCGCAGGCCGCGGTCCAGGCCCTCGGTGTAGAGGTAGCCGACGAGTCCCCAGGGGGTGTCGTTGGCGCGGCGCACCACCTCGTCCTCGTCGTCGAAGGTGAGGATCGCGGCCACCGGGCCGAAGATCTCCGTGCTCATGAGCGCGCTGTCCGGGGAGACGTCGGTGAGCACCGTCGGCGGGTAGAAGCAGCCGGGGCCCTGGGGTGTCCGGCCGCCGGTCAGCACCCGGGCGCCGCGCCGCACCGCGTCGGCGACCAGCTCCTCGACCTTGGCGCGGCCGGCGGCGTCGATGAGGGGGCCGACGTCGACGCCGTCCCGGGTGCCGGGGCCGACGACCAGCGCCTCCATCCGCCGGGCCAGCCGGCGGGAGAACTCCTCGGCCACCGTGCGGTGGACGAAGAAGCGGTTGGCGGCGGTGCAGGCCTCGCCCATGTTGCGCATCTTGGCGATCATCGCGCCGTCGACGGCCGCGTCCAGGTCCGCGTCGTCGAAGACGATGAAGGGCGCGTTGCCGCCCAGCTCCATCGAGGTCCGGACGACCGTGTCCGCGCACTGCGCGAGGAGCAGGCGTCCGACGGCGGTCGAGCCGGTGAAGGAGAGCTTGCGGATCCGCCCGCCGCGCAGCAGCGGTTCGCAGACCTCCGCGGCCCTGGAGGTGGTGACGACGTTCAGGACGCCGTCGGGCAGTCCGGCCTCCTCCAGGATCGCGGCGAGGGCCAGGCTGGAGAGCGGGGTCTGCGGGGCGGGCTTGTGCACCATCGTGCAGCCGGCGGCGACCGCCGGGGCGATCTTGCGGGCGCCCATGGCGAGCGGGAAGTTCCACGGTGTGATCAGCAGGCAGGGGCCGACCGGGCGGCGGGAGAGCAGCATGCGGGTGCGGCCGTCGGGGAGGACTCCGTGGCCGCCGTCGATCCGGACGGCCTCCTCGGAGAACCAGCGGAAGAACTCGGCGGCGTAGGCGACCTCTCCCCGGGCCTCGGCCAGCGGCTTGCCCATCTCGGCGGTCATCAGGCGGGCCAGTGCTTCCGTGCGGTCCAGGACGATCTCGTGGGCGCGGCGCAGGATCTCGCTCCGGGCCCGCGGTGCCGTGCGGGCCCACGCCTCCTGTGCCCGGACGGCGGCGTCCTCGGCGAGGCGGGCGTCCTTGGCACCGGCGTCGGCGACGTGGCGGACGGTCTCGCCGGTCGCCGGGTCGTGCACGGGCAGGACGGCGCCGTCCGCCGCGTCCGTCCAGGTGCCGCCGATGAACAGCTGAGTGGGTGTGTCGCTCATGGGTTCCCTCCTGGTCGCCCGGCCCGGGGCCGGACCCGTCTTCTGCGTACTCCTGCCCGGCGCCGCCGCACGAGGGCGGCCGGCGGGGCGACCGCCGACCTGCTGGTCCCGGCGCGCGTCGGGCGGGCAGGTCCCGCGACCCCGTGGCCCCGGATCACCGGTCCTTGCGGCGGGGGCGGCGGCGGGCGGGGCGCCCGGCCGAGCGGACCACCGCAGGACCGCTGCAGGACCGCCGTTCCCCGCGCGCGGCCCGCGTCGGGCGCCGCGGCCCCGTGGCCCCGGATCACCCGTCCTCCCGGCGGGGCGGCGGCGGGTGGGGTGTCAGTCCCTCGGTCCCGACGTGCCGGTCTCGACCGCGGCGCTCCACGCCCGCAGGCCCTCGTCGACGGCCTGCTCGTCGATCACCAGGGCGGGGATCATCCGGACCACCTGGTTCCAGGCTCCGCAGAGCAGCAACAGCAGGCCCTCGTCGACCGCGGCCCGCTGGACCCGGGCGGCGGTCTCGGGGTCGGGGTCGCCGTCCTCGGTGACGAACTCGCTGGCCAGCATGAGTCCGAGGCCGCGTACGTCGCCGATGGCCGGGGTCCGCGCGGCCACCTCCTCCAGTCCGCGGCGCAGCCGGGCGCCCATCGCCTCCGTGTTCTCGACCAGCTTCTCGTCGCGTACGACGTCGAGAGTGGCGCAGGCCGCCGCGCAGGCCACCGCGTTGGCGCCGTACGTACCGCCCTGCGAGCCCGGCCAGGCCTTGGCCATCAGTTCCCCGGAAGCCGCGATCGCGGACAGGGGGAAGCCGCTGGCCAGGCCCTTGGCGGTGATCAGGACGTCGGGGGCGACGCCGAAGTGCTCGTGGCCCCAGAACCGGCCGGTGCGGCCCACACCGGTCTGGACCTCGTCGAGGATCAGCAGGAAGCCGTGGCGGTCGGCGCGCTCCCGCAGGCCCTCCATGAAGGCGCGGGTCGCGGGGACGTATCCGCCCTCGCCCAGGACCGGTTCCACGATGACGGCCGCGGTGTCGGCGGGCGAGGTGATCGTCTGGAGGGTGTAGTCCAGCTCCTGGAGGGCGAAGCGGGTGGCGGTCTCCTCGTCCCAGCCGTAGCGGAAGACCGTCGGGAAAGGGGTGACGACCACGCCGCTCATCAGCGGCGAGAAGCCGGAGCGGAAGCGGGTGCCGGAGGTGGTCATGGAGGCGGCGGCCACGGTGCGGCCGTGGAAACCGCCGTGGCAGACCAGGACGTTGGGGCGGCCGGTGGCCTGGCGGGCCAGGCGCAGCGCCGCCTCGACCGCCTCGCTGCCGGAGTTGGTGAAGAACAGGCTGTCCAGTCCGGGCGGCAGCACCTCGCCGAGCCGGTCGACGAGCCGTCGCAGCGGCTGGTGCATGACGGTCGTGTACTGGCCGTGGACCAGCGTGCCCACCTGCTCCTGGGCGGCGGCCACCACCCGGGGGTGGCAGTGGCCGGTGCTGGTGACACCGATGCCGGCGGTGAAGTCCAGATAGCGGCGGCCGTCCTCGCCATGGATGTGGACGCCCTCGCCCCGGACGGCCACCACGGGCGTGGCCTGGCGAAGGTGCGGCGACAGTGCGGTCATGCTCGTCTCCCGGCGTGATCGTCGGTCAGCTGCGTTCTCCCGAGCCTGCCCGCCGCGCCGGGCACGGCAACGCGTGATGTGTCCGGCGCGGGCGCGGTATCCGGACGATGTGTCAACCGCCCGGCGCGACGCCGCGCGCCGGTCCGCGCCCGTGCCGCCCTCGAAGCGCCCTTGCGCAGGTCAACGTGGCTTGCCAGAGTGACCGGGGCGCACAGGGAGGCACCGTGAGCGAGAACCGGCCGCCGGCCCCGCGGGGCGGACCGCCCACCGTGGCCGAGGTGCTGGCCCTGCCGGTGCTGGCCGGGGGCGGTCCCCGGGTGGTCGTCGGCGCCGACCGGGTGGACCGCCCGGTGCGGTGGGTCCACGTCACGGAGCTGACCGACCCGGCGTCGTTCCTCAAGGGCGGGGAACTCGTCCTGACCACGGGGATGCCGCTGCCCGATGACCCGGCGGGCGTACGCCGTTACGTCGACGAGCTGGCCGACGTGGGTGCCGCCGCGCTGGTCATCGAGCTGGTGCGCCGCTACCACCGGCCGCCCCACGCCCTCGTGGCCGCCTGCCGGGCGCGCGGCCTGCCCCTGGTGACGCTAGCCGAGGACGTCAACTTCCTGGAGGTCACGCAGGTCGTCCACGCGCTGATCCTGGGCGGCCAGGCGGACGCGATGCGCCGGACGCAGCGGGTCCACGAGGCGTTCACCGCGCTGACCCTGCGCGGCGCCGGGCCCGGGGACGTGGTGCGGGCCGCGGCGGAGATGAGCGGGCGCACGGTCGTGCTGGAGAACCTGGTGCACCGCGCGCTGGCCTGCGGCCCCTCGGACAGTACGGCCGGGGCCGCGCTCACCGGCTGGGAGCGGCGCTCGCGGACCACGCCGGCCACCGACCGCGCCGCCCTCTCCGGTCCGGAGGGCTGGCTGGTGGCGCCGGTGGAGTACCGGGGCGAGGGCTGGGGGCGGGTGGCCATGCTGCCGGAGGCGGGGCGGGCCTTCGGGCCGGAGGACGTCACCGTGCTGGAGCGGACCGCGATGGCGCTCACCATCGCCCGTCTCACCGACGCGACGCCCTGGGAGCGCACGGCCCACCGCACCGCCCTGCGGGACCTGTCCGAGCGGCGGCACCGCTCCCCCGCGGACGCCCGCGCCCGTGCCGCCGCGTTGGGGCTGCCCGTCGAGGAGTCCCGCTTCGTCGCCGTACTGGCCGACCTGCCCGGCGAGGAGGACGCGCAGGCTGCCGAGGCCCGACTGGCGGAGGAGCTGAGCGCGTCGGGGGCGCGGGCGCTCGTGGGTCTGCTCTCCCCCGCCCGGCTGGGCGTGCTGCTGGCGCTGCGCCCGGAGCCGCCCTGGCGCGAGGCCGTCGAGCGGCTGAGCCGGGGGCTGCTGGAGGCCGCCCCGGGCGCGACCGTGAGCGCCGGTTCCCCGGCTCCGGACCTGGACGGCGTCGCGCGTTCCTTCTGTGAGGCGGCCCGGGTGGCCGAGGCGACCGAGCCGGGCGGACCCACGCCGCCGGGCCGCTCCTTCCACGAGCGGTCGGACATCGGACTGCGCCGGCTGCTGTTCGCGCTGCGCGACGACACCCGCGTCCAGGAGTACGCGGAACGGCAGTTGGGCCGGCTGCTCGACCACGACGCCCGGCACGGGACCGACCTCCTGGCGACCCTGCGCGGCTATCTGGACGCCGCGGGCAACAAGACCGTGGCCGCCCGCTCGGCCGGTCTGTCCCGGGAGACCGTCTACCAACGGCTGCGTACGATCGAGCGGTTGCTCGGGCGCGACCTGGAGTCCGGCGGGCAGCGCACCGAACTCCACGTCGCGCTCCAGGCCCTCGACGTGCTGCGGGGCCGTTGACCGTCCGCGGGACCGTCGAGGGCCCCCTCAGACGCCCGCCGGTTCCTGCTCGAACACCGCGTGCAGCCGCCGCGTGTGGTCGACGCGGCGTTCCGCGCCGGTGAGGGTGACGGTCGCGGTCAGCGGTGGTGCGGTGCTGGAGGCGGCGAACCGCAGTTCCAGGGTGCCGGGTTCGACGACGCGGTGGCCCTCGCGGCCCGTGAAGGAGGCCAGGTCGGCCGGGACCGCCACGCGCACCCTGCGGGCCTCGCCGGGGGCCAGCGGTACCCGGGTGTAGCCGACGAGGCGCTGCACCGGCTGGACGACGGAGGCCACCGGGTCGTGCAGGTAGAGCTGGACGACCTCGGTGCCGTGCCGTGCGCCGGTGTTGCGGACGGTCAGCGCCAGCGAGAACTCGCCGTCGGTGGGCGCCCGCTCCGCGTCCACGGTGAGGTCGCTCCAGGCGAACGTGGTGTACGTCAGCCCGTGCCCGAAGCCGAAGGCCGGGGTCGGGTCGATGCTGGACACCTCGCTGGCGTGGGCCAGGCGTGCGCCCAGGTAGGTGGTCGGCTGGGCCCCGGCCGCGCGGGGGACGCTGACCGGAAGCCGGCCGCTGGGAGCGGTGCGTCCGCCGAGCACGCCGGCCAGGGCGGCCGTCCCCTCCTCGCCGGGGAAGAAGGACTGGACGATCGCGGCGGACTCGGTCACGGCCCGGCCGAGCGCGTAGGGCCGGCCGGCGAGCAGCACCGTCACGACCGGTGTGCCGGTGTCGAGGAGCGCGTCGAGCAGGTGCCGCTGGGCGCCGGGCAGGTCGAGCGACTCGACGTCGCAGCCCTCCCCGCTGGTGCCGCGCCCGAACAGGCCGGCGCGGTCGCCGAGGACGGCGACGACGACGTCCGCCTCCCGTGCCGCGCGGACCGCGTCGGGGATGCCGGAGACGTCCGCGTCGTCGACGCCCGTGCCGCGCGCCACCGTGAACTCGGTGCCGGGGAACTCGGCGGCCAGCGCGGCGCGCAGGGTGGGCAGTTCGATGCCGACGGGGGTGGCGGGGTGGTGGACGCCGATGTGCTGGGGGAAGGAGTAGCAGCCGAGTACGGCGGTGGGTTCGTCGGCGTTGGGTCCGACGAGGGCGATACGGCGGGGCCGGCCGAGCGGCAGGGTGCCGTCGTTGCTCAGCAGCACGATCGCCTCCTCGGCGACGGTGCGGGCCAGTGCGCGGTTCCCGGGCCCGTCCAGGTCGATCCGGCCGCGCAGGGCCTCCGGGTCGTCGAGGTCGGCGCCGTCGAGCGCGGCGGGCACCGGGGACCAGTCCGCGTCGAGCAGGCCGAGCAGCGCCTTCTGGGTCAGCACCCGGCGCAGGGCGCGGTCGATGACCTTCTCCGGGATCCGGCCGGCCGCGACCGCCTCCGTCAGGGGCGCGCCGAACGTTTTCACGGTGGGGAGTTCGACGTCGACGCCCGCGCGCAGGGCGGCTCCCGCGGCGTCCGCCCAGTCGGCGGCGATGCCGTGCAGGGTCTTGAGGAAGGCGATGCCGAAGTAGTCGGCGACGACGGTGCCCTCGAACCCCCAGGTGTCCCGGAGCAGTCCGGTGAGCAGGTCCTCGTCGGCCGCCGCGGGCAGGCCGTCGGTGTCGGTGTAGGCGTGCATCACGGACCGGGCGCCGCCCTCGCGGACCGCCATCTCGAAGGGCGGAAGCAGGACGTCGGCGCGCTCGCGCGGGCCCATCGGGGAGGGTGCGAGGTTGCGTCCGGCGCGGGAGGCCGAGTAGCCGGCGAAGTGCTTGAGGGTGGCGACGACTCCGGCGCCCTCCAGGCCGCGCACGTAGGCGGTGCCGATGGTGCCGACGAGGTAGGGGTCCTCGCCGATGGTCTCCTCGACGCGGCCCCAGCGGGCGTCGCGCACCACGTCCAGGACGGGGGCGAGGCCCTGGTGGACGCCTACGGACCGCATGTCGCGGCCGATGGCGGCCGCCATGCGGTGCACCAGGGCCGGGTCGAAGGTGGCGCCCCAGGACAGGGGTACCGGGTAGGCCGTCGCGCCCCAGGCGGCGAAACCGGCCAGGCACTCCTCGTGCGCGACGGCGGGGATGCCGAAGCGGTTCGCCGAGGCGATGCGGGCCTGGGTGCGCAGCAGCGACAGCGCGCCGGTCGCCGGGTCGACGGGCGCGGTGCCGAACGGCCGGGTCAGCTGGCCGAGTCCGGTGGGCAGGAGGGTGTCGAGGTCGACGGGCTCCTCCATGTCGTGCTGATGGGGGGCCACGTCTCCGCCCTCGTCGGACGCGCCGACCCAGACGCCGTACAGCTGGGCGATCTTCTCCTCGGGTGTCATCGCCTCGATGAGCGCGGTCACCCTGGTGGGGACGGAGAGGGCGGGGTCGTTCCAGAGGGGGATTTCGGGGGTGGTCTCAACCGCCACGTTGTGGGTCACTTTCCTCCGACGCCCATCAGACCCTGGACCAGGGCGCGACGGGCGAACAGGTAGACGAGCAGGACGGGCACCATGGACAGGACCACGGCTCCCAGCAGGCCGGGGATGTCGATGCCGTGTTCGGTCTGGAAGTTGTAGAGGCCGAGGGTGACGACCTTGGTGGCCTCGGACTGGGTGAGGACGAGCGGGAACAGGAAGCCGTTCCACGCCTGGAGCGCGGAGAACACGACGATCGTGGAGAGTCCGCCGCGCGAGAGCGGCACCACGAGCTGGAAGAACATCCGCCGCGGGGTGGCGCCGTCGACGGCCATGGCCTCGAACAGCTCCGGGGAGATGTCCCGCATCGCGCCGCTGAGGATCAGCGCCGACATCGGCAGGCAGAACGCGGTCGTGGGCAGGATGACGCCGAGCAGGTTGTCGTACAGCCCCGCCTCGCTGATCAGGTAGAACATCGGCACGATCACCGCCTGGGCGGGGATGGCGAGGCCGAGGAGGAAGAGCCGGAAGACCGCCGAGGTGGCCCGGCCGCGGCTGCGCACGATGGCGTAGGCGAGGGGCGGGACCAGCAGCAGGACGAGGCCGATCACGCAGGCCGTGACGAGGAGGGTGTTGAGGAAGTACCGGCCGAAGCCGGAGTCGAAGGCGCCGGTGTAGTTGTCCAGGGTGAAGCTGTCGGGTATCGAGACCGGGCCGTTCTCGGCGTAGTCCTGGCGGGTCCGCAGGGTCGCGGCGAGGAGCACGTACAGCGGCAGGCCGACCAGCAGGAGCCAGACGAACGAGCCCGCGCCGGCGGCGTAGTTGGGTCGGCGCCTCATGACACACCCTCCGTGGAACCGCGCATCCTGTCGTAGCCGGAGAGCCGGACGACGACGAGCGAGACGACCGTGGCCGCGACGACCAGGGCCAGGGCGATGGCGGATCCGGTGCCGTAGTCGAAGCTCTTGAAGGCCTTGTCGTACATGTAGTAGGCGCTGATGGTGGTGTCGGTGCCGGGGCCGCCCTGGGTGAGGATGAGGACCGTCTCGAAGGTGGTGAGGCCGCCGACGGTCATCAGGATCATGGACGTGATCATCGAGGTGCGCAGCTGCGGCAGGGTGATGTGGAAGAACTGCCGGTAGCGGCCGGCGCCGTCGATCTCCGCCGCCTGGTACAGCACCGGCGGGACGGCGCGGGCGGCGCCCTGGTAGATCAGGGTGTGGAACGGGGTGAACTGCCAGGTGCTGACGAAGGCGAGGACGCCGATGGCGGTGGCCTGTTCACCGAAGAGGTTGCCGTCGCCGAACAGCCAGGTGGCGGAGGCGGGGATGCCGAAGTTGGGGTCGAGCAGCGCCCGCCAGAGCACGGAGACGGCGGTGGCGGACAGCAGCAGCGGGACGAAGTAGACGACCGACAGGACGGCGCGGTTGCGCTGGTACCCGGCGGCCCAGACGCCGAGCAGGATGCTCAGCGGGGTCTGGAGCACGACGCCGAGGGCGGTCAGCAGCAGCGTCAGCCAGACGCTCTGGAGCATGACCGGGTCGTCGGCCAGGCGGGACCAGTTGTCGGTGCCGACGAACTCGGGCGGGCTGATCCCGTCCCAGCTCATGAAGGACAGCACCGCCACCATGATCAGCGGCACGATCGCGAAGAGGGTGAAGAACACCGCGGCGGGCAGGGCCCAGACGAAGCCGGGGCGGCCCACCTTCGACGTGGACGGCGCGGGCATCCGCCGCGGGGCTCCCTCTCGGGGTCCGGCGGCGGGCCGGGCGCTGGTGGTCTGTGTGGTCATGAGCCGTTCGTCAGTCCGTCGGGAGGGCCTGCATGGCCTTGATGAAGCCGTCCGCGTCGAGCTGTCCGTTGAAGAACTGCTGGATGGCCTTGTGCATGTCGGAGCTGGCCTTCTGCGGGTAGGCCTGGTCCCAGGACAGCTGGAACGACGGTGCCTCGGCGACGAGTTCGTACTGGAAGCGCGAGTACTCGGGGGTGCCGGAGCCGTCGATGAACTCGTCGGTGCCGGTGGTGGTCGGCAGGTTGCCGATGTCCAGCTGCGCCTTGACGAACTCGTCGGAGTACATGAGCTTCAGGAACTCGGCGACGGCCTCGGGGTGCTTGGTCTTCTTCAGCACCGAGTAGTAGTTGTTGGTGTTGCCCGCGACGTCGGCGGGGTCGCCCTTGCCGCCCGCCACGGTCGGGAACGCGGTGTAGCCGAGGTCCTTCTCGGCGAACTCCGGCTGGTCCGTGAGCTGCTGGGAGTAGTACCAGGAACCCATCAGCTCGAAGCCGGCCCTGCCCGAGGCCACCAGCTGGACGGAGCCGCCGTTGGTGTACTTGACGGAGTCGTAGTTCTTGCCGAAGGCGCCGGTGCCGACCAGGTCCTCGATCATGCCGAGGGCCTTCCTGCTGTCCTCGCTCTCCCAGGCGCTCTTGTCGCCGGCGACGGCCTTGGCGAACAACTCCGGTCCGGCGATGCGGTCGTAGAGGTACTGGAACCACATCTGGGTCGGCCACACGTCGCCGCCGCCGAGCGCGATCGGCGTCACCCCCTCGTCCTTGAGCTTCTCCACCGCGCCCAGCAGCTCGTCCCAGGTCTTCGGCGGCTCGACGCCCGCGTCGGCGAGGACCTTCTTGTTGTGGAAGAGGAGGACCGGCTGGGTGCCGCGCATGGGGACGCCGTAGGGCTTGCCGTCGACGACGGCGCTCTCGAAGACGGACGGCAGGAACTTCTTCTCCAGGTCCGGGTTCTTCTCGATGAAGCCGTCGAGCGGCAGCAGCAGGCCGGCCTCGACGAACGGTTTGATGCTGCCGCCGCCCCAGTTGAAGAACACGTCCGGGGCCTGCGGCGTGCTGATGATCGTCTGGAGCTTCTTCTGGTAGTCGGCGCCGGGGATGGTGTCGAGGACCGCCTTCACGTCGGACTTCTCGTTGAAGGTGTCGACGATCTGCTGCTCGACCTTGTTGGCGGCGTCCCCGTAGACCAGGACGTGGATCCTGCCGTCGTCGGACGACCCTCCACCGTTCCCCTCGCCGCAGGCCGACAGGCCCGTCACCAGGGCGAGCGTCGCGCCGGCGGCGACGAGTCTGGGCAAGCGCGCACGTGTTGTCATCGTCTGCCTTTCGAAAGTTTCGGCATCGTCACCGAAAGCTCATGGTGTCGGACAGTAAAGTCAGTCGGGAATTCCGGTCAATGGCCGTGCACACGCGGACTCGATTCGTTACCGAACGACCTCCGACAGTTTCGAAGTGCACGTCCGCACCGGGCGCCGTACGGCGCACAGCGAGGCCTGGCAGGATGGGCGGATGGGCGAAGGTGACGGCAGGCATCTGCTGGTGGTCGACGACGAACCCGCGATCGTCGACGTGCTGGCGACCTCACTGCGCTTCCTCGGCTACGACGTGGCCGAGGCGACGAACGGCCGCGAGGCACTGGCCAGGGTGCGCGAACGCAGGCCCGACCTGGTGCTGCTCGACGTGATGCTGCCCGACCTCGACGGCTTCGAGGTGGTGCGGAGGCTCGCGGCGGGCGGAGCCCGGGTGCCGGTGGTGTTCCTGACGGCGCGTGAGAGCGGCGAGGACGTGGTCGTCGGTCTCGACCTGGGTGCCGACGACTACATCACCAAGCCGTTCCGGCTCGCGGAGGTCGCCGCCCGGGTCCGGGCGGTACTGCGCCGCGTCGAGGGTCCGGGCGGCGGCACGGACCGCGCCGTGCTGCGGTGCGCGGACCTGGAACTCGACACGGTGGCCTACGAGGTGCGCCGCGAGGGGCGCCCGGTGGAGCTGTCGCCGACGGAGTACCGGCTGCTGCACCACCTGCTCGCCAACGCGGGCCGGGTCCTCACCCACGAGCAACTGCTCGACCACGTCTGGGACCACGGCGCCGGGGACACCGCCGTCCTGAAGTCGTACATCTCGTATCTGCGCAGGAAGCTCGACGCGCACGGGCCGCCGCTGATCCACACCCGCCGCGGCATCGGCTACGTGCTCCGCGCCCCCCAGGAGTGAGCGTGGCCGTGGTCCGGTCCCTGCGGGGGCGGTTGCTGCTCGCGGTCCTCGCACTGGCCGCGGTGGTCCTGCTCGCCCTGGACACCGTCGTGTTCGTGTCGCTGCGCGCCGACCTCCTCGACCGCGCGGACACCTCGCTGCGCGGGGTGCAGACCCAGGTGGTCCAGCAGATCCGCAACGGAAGGCCGCCCGCGCGGGGCCTAGCGGCGGACGCCAGGATGCTCGGCGTCTCCGAGTACTTCATCGAGATCCGGCGCCCGGGCGGCGAGGTCACTCCGCTCGCCCCCGGTCTGCGCGATCCCGGCGCCGCGCCGCCCCGGGTGCCCCGGACGAGCGCCGACGCGGCGGGTACCCCGGTCACCGTGCCCGCCGAGGACGGTGAAGGACCCGGCTACCGGCTCCTGACCCGGGCGCTTCCCGACCGTCGCGGCACCCTGGTGACGGCGGTGCCGCTGTCCTCGGTCGACGGCACGCTGCACCGGCTCCTGCTGGTGGAGGGCGCCGCGACCGCCGGGGCGCTGGTACTGCTCGCGGTGTCCGGGCTGTGGCTGCTGCGGCGCGGGCTGCGGCCCCTGGAGTCGATGGCGCGGGACGCCGACGCGATCGCGGCCGGGCGGGGCGGGCTCCGCGTCGCACCGGCGGACGAGGACAGCGAGGTGGGCAGGCTCGGGCTGGCGCTCAACACCATGCTGGACGGGCAGGAGTCGACCCAGGCCCGGCTGCGGCAGTTCGTCGCCGACGCCTCGCACGAACTGCGCACACCGGTGACGGCGATCCTCGGCTACGCCGACCTGCACGCCCAGGGGGCGCTCGGCGATCCGGCGCACCTCGGCCGGGCCATGAACGGCATCACCGACGAGGCGTTGCGGATGCGCCGCCTGGTGGACGACCTGCTCCTGCTGGCCCGCCTCGACACGGTGCGGGCGCCCGAACGCGTCCCCGTCGATCTGGCGAAGGTCGCGCAGGCGTCGGCCGGCGCGGCGCGCGCGGCGGACCCCCGCTACCCCGTGGCTCTGGAGACCGGCGGGCCCGCGGTGGTCGAGGGGGACGGGGAGCAGCTGCGCCGCGTCGTGGACAACCTGCTCGGCAACGTCCGCGCCCACACGCCCGAGGGCACCCGCGCCCGGGTGGCCGTGGCGGTGGCGGACGGGTGGGCGCGGCTCTCCGTGGTGGACGAGGGTCCCGGCATCCCGGCCGAGTCACTGCCCAGGGTCTTCGACCGCTTCTACCGCGCCGACCGCGCCCGCGGCGGCCACGGCAGCGGTCTCGGCCTCGCCATCGTGGCGGCGGTCGTGGACGCCCACGGCGGTCGGGTGGACGTCGCGGCGGGGGCCGGGGGCGGGACGCGGGTGAGCGTGCGGCTGCCGGTGACGGGGTCGGGGTGACGGCGGTACCGGGGTCGGGGCCGGGGTGACGGCAGTACCGGGGGCCGGCCGGGCTAGAGGAACGCCAGTGTCCGGTCGTGGCCGTCCAGGATGCGCCCCGGGTCGGCGTCCAGCACCCGCTCCAGCAGCGTCGCGTACACGTCCCGGAAGTCCGTGGTCGTGGCCAGGTCGTCGTCCCGCAGGTGGTCGAGGCCGGGCTGGTCGCCGTGGAAGCCGCCGCGGACCGGTTCACCGAGGACCAGGACGGGGCCCGAAGTGCCGTGGTCGGTGCCCTGGTTGGCGTTGGCGCGGGCACGGCGCCCGAACTCCGAGTAGACGGCGACGACCACGTTTTCTCCGCGCACCTGCCGCAGGAAGCCGGTGACCGCCTCGTCCAGCTGTCCGAGCAGCCGCGTCTGGGTGGTCTTCTCGGCGGCGTGGGTGTCGAAGCCGCCGAGGCTCACGCTGTACGCGCGGGTCGGCACGCCGGCGCGGATCGCCTCGGACACCACGGCGAGCTGGGCGGCCAGCTGCCCCTGCGATCCGGCCGAGCCGCCGCCGTCGTCCTCCCCTTCGGCGCCGTCGCGCGGCTCGTCGGGGTCCTGCGGGGCACCGGTCGCCTCCTCGCGCTCCTCGTTCCCGAAGCGGTCCACCACCGTGCGCAGGTCGCCCAGGGAGGCAGCGGCCCGCGCCTGGAGCGGGTGCACACCGTCCTGGGCCCGCGCCAGTTCCCCGCACACCCGCTGCCAGGGCGCGGTCAGCCGGGCGCCGCCCAGTTGCACCGCGGCCCCCGCCGTCCGCTCCCCGGCCAGCAGCGGCGGCAGGGTGGCGCCGACGGACACGGCGCGCAACGGGTCGTGGTCCTCGGCCGTGTCCAGCCAGCGGCCGAGCCAGCCGGTCGGCACCGGACCGGAGGGCGAGGCGGTCTGCCAGATCGACATGGAACGGAAGTGGCTGTGGTCGGGCCGGGGGTACGACACGCCGCGGACGACGGCCAGTTGCCCTTCGTCCCAGAGGCCCTTGAAGCCCTTCATGCCGGGGTTGAGCCCCAACCCCTCCCCCAGCGGCAGCACTTCGTCCTCACCGTAGGCGAGGTCGGGCCGCAGGTCGTGGTAGGCCGGGTCCGAGGCCGGCACGACGGTGTTCAGGCCGTCGTTGCCGCCGTACAGCGTGACGAGCACCAGGATCTTCGCGTCCCGGGCCCGGGGTTCGGCCGCGCCGGAGGCCAGCAGCCGGTCGACGGTGTACGCCGTGGCACCCGCGGCCAGCGCGGCCCCGGCGGTCACCCCGCTCGTGGTCAGGAACTTGCGTCGGGTCCAGGTGTCCACCGGGGTACTCCTTCGAGGGGTGCGGTTCGGCTCGGCGGGGAGGCGGGGTTCACGGCTGTACGAGGTACTCGGGCGCCGTCACGGCGATGGCCGCGACCCGCTCCGGCTCGCCCGCGGCGTCGGCGAGGACGGCACCGGTGCGTTCGCTCCATGCGGGCACCCCGAGCAGCCGCGCCAGTTCCCCGGGGCGTTCCTTCGCGGGCGCGCTCCGCACCGCGTCCAGGTTCCCCTGGCGTACGGCCTGCTGGGCGAAGCCGATGCGGACGCGGGCCGCGGCCGTGGTGAGCCAGGCGGCGCCGTGCGGCCAGCCGCCGACGCTGGGCGGGGCGAAGGGCGTCTGGCCGAGTCCGCCGAGGGTCCGCAGGAGTTGCCCGCGGGCCTTCCCCTCCAGTCGCGCCGGGCGGATGCCGAGGGCGCGCAAGGTGCCCACGACGTACTCGACCGGCTGCTTGACCAGCACGTTCGCGGGATCGGCGAAGGCCGGGTCGGTGAGGATCGCCCGCACCACGGCGGTCAGGTCCCCGGCCGCGGCGATCCGGTCGAGGCTGGCGTCCGAGGGGCCGTTCTCGGCGGAGACCAGGCGTGCCCACAGCCGGGAGGCGACATGGCGCGGGCAGGCGGGCTGCGCCACGAGGTGGTCCACGAGCGAGGTCGCGGTGAAGTCGGTGCGCGTGCCGAGCACGGTCTGTGCGCCGTCGGCGTGCCGCTGGGGACGGAAGCGCGCCTTCCACTCTCCGTCGCCGCGGCGGTCCACGCTCCAGCCGGTGAGCGCGGCCGCGGCCTGCCGTACGTCGTCCTCCTCGTAGTGGCCGACGCCGAGCACGAAGAGTTCCATCAGCTCGCGGGCGAGGTTCTCGTTGGGTGCCTCGGCGGTGTTGCCGGAGGCGTCGAGCCAGAGCATCAGCGCCGGGTCCTGGACCATGGCCCGCGCCAGGGTCCGGAACTCCCCCGCCCCGAGGCTGCGCAGCGTCTGGTTCTGCGCGAGCATCGCCCGACCCGACTTGACCTTCTGGACCGAGGTGGCCCAGTGGTCGTGCCACAGCAGCGTCCGCTTCTCGATCCAGGGGCGTTCGGTGGCGGCCATCCGGTCCAGCCACCAGACGGTCAGCTCCTCGCGCTGCTCGCGCACCGCGCGCCGGTAGGCCTGGCGCGCGCCGTCGGCCGCCTCGTCGCCCGCCTTGCCCCGTTCGGGCAGCGGGCCGAGGTCGGGCGGGGGCGGGGCGCCGGGGTCGTCGTCGGTGTCGAGGACCCGGTCCAGTGCCCGGTCCCACCCTTCGCCGGCGGCGTCGTCCGCCGAACCGGTCGGCCCGGTGCTCCCGAAGCCGGTGCGCTGCAGCAGGCGGTGCACCCGTGCCCGCTCGTCCAGTGTCGCCATGGCGCCCACGGTGCCTGCGGCCGGTCATGCCCGCGTGCGACGCGGGTGGGAATTCGGTGGGAGTCCGGAGCCATGTGCACCCGGCACAGGAAGCGCTCACTCCGTATGTGGCCCCAACCGGTCGTCGCACGGGAGGGACGGTCCTAGTGTCCAGCTGTCCCGCCATCCGGTGAGACGCACGTCACAAGTCCCCTGCCCCGTAGGAGTGTTGCGATGCCCTACCCCCGTCCATCAGCCGCGCCCGCGGTGCGAGGCGGTGTCCGCGTCTGGGCGGCGCTGCTGACCGTGCTGGTCGCCGCGGCGGCGTTCCTGTCCGTCCCCGCGGCGCCCGCCCGCGCCGCCGGCCTCCAGGAGGTGACGGGGTTCGGTTCCAACCCCGGCAACCTCCAGATGTTCCGGTACGTGCCCGACGGGCTCCCGGCCGGCCGCCCGCTGGTCGTCGCGATGCACGGGTGCACGCAGAACGCGGCCGCCTACGACGACGAGACGGGCTGGACGGAGCTGGCCGACCGGCTGCGGTTCGCGCTGCTGCTCCCCCAGCAGCGCAGCGCGAACAACGCCAACTCGTGCTTCAACTGGTTCGAGTCCGGGGACACTTCACGCGGCTCCGGAGAGGCCCTCTCCGTCGTCCAGATGATGGACCGGATGCGCACGGACACCGGTGTCGCGGCGGACCGTTCGTTCGTCACCGGGCTGTCGGCCGGCGGTGCCATGACGTCCGCGATGCTGGCGGCCTACCCCGACCGGTTCGACGGCGGCGCGGTGGTCGCGGGGATGCCGGCGCGGTGTGCCACGAGTCTGACGCAGGCTTTCGGCTGCATGAACCCCGGCTCGGACCGGACGCCCGCGCAGTGGGGTGCCCTGGTGCGCGGCGCCTCGTCCCACGGCGGACCGTGGCCGGTCCTCTCCGTCTGGCAGGGCTCCACCGACACCACGGTGGCGCCGCTGAACCGGCGGGAACTCGTCGAGCAGTGGACCGACGTCCACGGCACCGACACCACGCCGGAGACCTCGGACACCGTCGGCGGCTACCCGCACCAGGTGTTCGAGGACGCGGCGGGCCGTCCGGTCGTCGAGTCGTTCGAGATCACCGGGATGGGCCACGGCCAGCCCGTCGACCCGGGCACCGGCGGTGGCCAGTGCGGGCGGGCGGCGGCGTACGTGCTCGACGTGAACATCTGTGCCGCGCACCACATCGCGCGGTTCTGGGGTCTCGACGCGGGAACCGACCCGGATCCCGAGCCCGGGACGAGGACGGTGACCGTGGCGAACGACGACGCACGCGACGGCTACGTCAAGGCCGGCGCCGACGGCTCCGGCGCGGCCACCGGCACCCTGGAGTCCGTCTACGGCCTCGGTGTGGGCCGGGGCGCGGACGGCAGGCACAACCGGGCAGTGCTCTCCTTCGACACCTCCTCGCTCCCGGACGACGCGGTCGTCGAGAGTGTCCGGCTGTCGCTCACCCACGCCAGTGGCAGCGGTAACCCCTGGGGCAGCCCGGCCGGCAACGCCCTGACGGTGGACGCGCGGAGCGGCTGCTTCGGCGCGTGCGCGATCGAGCCGGCGGACTGGTCGGCGCCGGCCACCGCGAGCGCGGTCGCGACCGTACCCCGGTTCTCCTCGGGCACGGTCTCCTCCGCCGAGTTCTCCGGCGCGGGTCTCGCGGCCGTCGACCGGGCCGGAACCACCCAGCTGAGGCTCCGCTTCACCCAGGCCCCGGGCTCCACTGCGTACGTCTTCGTCGGTCCCGGCTCCGCGGCGAGGCTCACGGTCACGTTTCACTGACTGGCGCATAAGTCAGTACCTCATCACCCCTTCCCGCCAATGAATTCCGGTGACGAGTGTTGAGTTTTCCGCAACACGCCCTTAGGGTCGTGCCCCGTGGAAACCGACGACGCGCACGAAGGCGCTCCCGCCGCCGACACCGCCGCCCGCGTCCGCGAGGTCATCGCGGACGCGGGCGTCAGCCAGCGCGAGTTCGCGCGCCGTGTCGTCATGGATCCGTCCAAGCTCTCGCGGTCGCTGAGCGGCACCCGCCGGTTCACGGCCGCCGAGCTGGCGCGGATCGCCGACGAGGGCCGGGTCGACGCGGGCTGGCTGCTCGGCACCCGGCCCGCCGAGAAGGCCGCGGCACCCGTGACCGCCGCGGAGGGCGGACGGCCGCTGCAGATCGTCCGCGAGACGGTCCGGCTGATCGCGGAGCACGGCTTCCACGCGGTGCGGGTCGCGGACATCGCCCGCGCCTGCGCCACCAGCAGCGCCGCGATCCACTACCACTTCCCGGGCCGCGCCGAGCTGCTGGAGGCGGCCGTGCGCTGGTGCATGGACGAGGACACCGCACACCGCGCCGCCCGGCTCGCCGAGGCGGACGACGCGGCGGCGGAGCTGCGCAGGCTCATCGCGCTGCAGACTCCGCGCACCGCTCAGCAGCGCCGCCAGTGGGCGGTGTGGCTCGACCTGTGGGCCGAGGCCGCGCGCTCCACCGCCGTGGGCCGGCTGCACTCCGAGTACTACCGGCAGTGGCGGGAGACGGTCGCCGACGTCGTACGCCGGGGGGTCGGCCAGGGCGTGTTCCGCGCCGACGTCGATCCGCGGGCCGCGGCCCTGACCCTGACCGCGCTCATCGACGGCCTGGCGACCCACGTCCTCTCGGTGAGCGGCCCGCCGGCCGACGCCGCCGCCGACGCGATGCACGCGGCGCTGACCGCGCACGTCACCCACACGATCCTGGCCGCGTAGCCCCGCGGCCGGACAGTTCCCGACCCCACGATTCCGGGAGGCCCCCACATGCCCGTGACCGAGAACGTCATCATCACCTGCGCCCTCACCGGCGCCGGTGACACCGTCCGCAAGAGCCCCCACGTCCCCGTCACCCCGGAGCAGATAGCCCGCGACGCCGTGGCGGCGGCCGGCGCCGGAGCGGCCGTCGTCCACATCCACGTACGCGACCCCGGGACCGGCGCACCGTCCCGCGACCCGAAGCTGTACCGGGAGGTCGTCGAGCGCGTGAAGGAGACCGGCACCGACGTCGTCATCAACCTCACGGCGGGCATGGGCGGCGACCTGGTCGTCGACCCGGACGACCCCCTCACCCACCTCCCCGGCACCGATCTGGTCGGCGGGCTGGAGCGGCTCCCGCACGTCGAGGACCTGCTTCCCGACATCTGCACGCTGGACTGCGGGTCGCTCAACTTCGGCGACGGCTCGAACCTCTACGTCTCGACGCCCGACATGCTGCGGGCGGGCGCGCGGCGCATCCAGGAGCTGGGCGTGCGGCCCGAACTGGAGATCTTCGACACCGGCCAGCTCTGGTTCGCCAAGCAGCTGCTCGCGGAGGGGCTGCTCGACGACCCGACCGTGTTCCAGCTGTGCATGGGCATCCCGTGGGGCGCGCCGGCCGATCCCGGAGTGCTCCAGTCGATGGTCAACATGCTGCCGGACGGGGCACGTTGGGCGAGCTTCGCGCTGGGCCGGATGCAGATGCCGTGGGTCGCGCAGTCCATCCTGCTCGGCGGCCACGTCCGCGTGGGCCTGGAGGACAACCTGTACCTCGGCAAGGGCAACAAGGCGACCAACGCGCAGCTCGTCGAGCGCGCCGTGACCATCACCGAGTCGCTCGGCGCCCGCGTCGCGACACCCGACGAGGCCCGCGCCACCCTCGGTCTCAAGCCGCGCAAGTAGCCCGCCGCGACACGAAGGATCCCTCTCATGACCTCACCCGAGAAGACCCCTGCCGCGACAGCCCTCTCCCCCGCTCCGGGTCTCGTCCCGCCGGAGAGCGTCCGCCGCGTGGCCTGCGTCGGCGCCGGAGTCATCGGCGGCGGCTGGGTCGCCCACTTCCTGGCCCGCGGCTACGACGTCACCGCGTGGGACCCGGCGCCCGACGCGGAGCGGCGGCTGCGGCGGCTGGTGGACGCGGCGTGGCCCACACTCGCCTCCCTGGGGCTCGCCGAAGGAGCGTCGAGGGACCGGCTCACGGTCACCGAGACCCTCGAACAGGCCGTTTCCGACGCCGAGTTCGTCCAAGAGAGCGCGCCCGAGAACCTGGGCCTGAAGCGTGACCTGCTGGCCCGCCTGGACGCGGCGACCCCGCCCGGCGTCGTCATCGCGTCGTCCACCTCCGGCTATCCGATGACGGAGATGCAGACCACGGCCGCGGACCCCTCGCGCCTGGTGGTCGGACACCCCTTCAACCCGCCGTACCTCATCCCGCTGGTCGAGGTCGCGGGCGGCGAGCGCACCGACGCGGGCGCGGTCGCCCGGGCCGCCCGTTTCTACGAGGCCGCCGGCAAGTCCGTCATCACGATGGACAACGAGATACCGGGCTTCATCGCGAACCGCCTCCAGGAGGCCCTGTGGCGGGAGGCGCTGCACATGGTCGCGAACGGCGAGGCGACGGTCCGGGACATCGACCTGTCGATCACGGAGGGCCCCGGGCTGCGCTGGGCGGTGATGGGCCCGATGCTGACGTTCGCCCTCGCGGGCGGCGAGGGCGGCATGGCACACATGCTGGACCACTTCGGGCCCTCCCTGAAGTCGCCGTGGACACGGCTCGAAGCGCCGGAGCTGGACAAGGAGTTGTACGACGCGGTGGTGGCGGGCTGCGACGAGGCGGCGGACGGCCGCTCCATCGCCGACCTGGTGGCCGAACGCGACCGGGGCGTCGTCGAAGTACTGCGCGCCACCGGCCGCCTGGACGGCGGGGAGGGCACCCGATGACCGGCCTGCCGCCGTTGCACAGCACGGTCCGCCCGGAGTGGGTCGACTACAACGGCCACATGAGCGAGGCCTTCTACGTGCTGGTCTTCGGTCACGCCACGGACGCCCTGATGATCGAGACGGGCCTGGACCCGGGCTACCGCGAGTCCACGGGCTGTTCCCTCTACACGGTCGAGTCCCACGTCCGGTATCTCCGGGAGGTGTCCGAGGCGGCCCGGCTGGCCGTCCGCACCCGTGTGGTGGGGGTGGCGGCGCGCAAGGCGCGTTTCACGCACGAGATGTACGTGGTGTCCGGGCCGGGGTCGGAGCCGGGGCCCGACGCGGCGCCGGTGGCGACGACCGAGCTGCTCGCGGTCCACGTCGACCAGCGGACGGGGCGGGCCGCGGAGTTCCCGGAACCGGTCCGGCACCGCTTCGCGGAGCTGACCGAACCGGTCCCGGACTGGGCCGGCCGCGCGATCCCCGCGGTGCCCTGACACGGGGCCGTGCCCCCTGACCGGCCGCCGTCAGCCGGCCGGAGACCGGCGGGTCCGCGGCCCGGGCTCCGTGACGCTCCAGGAGGCGAGCAGCCGCAGCGCCTCCTCGGAGGCGGAGCCGGGTTCGGCGGCGTAGACGGTGAGCGTGAGGCCGGGGGCGGCCGCCATCTCCAGCCCCTCGAAGGCGAGGGTGAGGTCCCCGACGACGGGGTGGTGGAAGCGCTTGGTTCCGGTGCCGTGCCGGCGGACGTTGTGCGCGCCCCAGCGGCCGCGGAACTCCTCACTGCGGGTGGACAGCTCGCCCACCAGGTCGTGCAGGTCCTTGTCGTACGGGTCGCGGCCCGCCTCGGTGCGCAGGATGGCCACCGCCACGTCGGAGAAGGTGTCCCAGTCGGGGTAGAAGCGCCGGGCGGCGGGGTCGAGGAACTGGAAGCGCGCCAGGTTCATCCGGTTGCCGGGCGTCTCGTGCAGGTCGCTGTAGAAGGCGCGGGCGAGCTGGTTGGCGGCGAGCATGTCCATGCGCCCGTTGCGGACGAAGGCGGGCCCGGCGGTGATCGCGTCCAGGGTCCACTGGAGGCTGCGGTGCGGTGTCCAGGGCCTGGCGGTACGGCGGCGGGGCCGGGTCAGCGCGTCGGAGCCGTCCGCGGCCCTGGCCAGGTTCAGCAGGTGGGCACGCTCGGCGTCGTCGAGCTGGAGGGCGCGGGCGACGGCCTCCAATACCGGCGGGGAGACGCCGGCGAGACTGCCGCGCTCCAGCTTGGAGTAGTACTCGACGCTCATGTCCGCCAGGGCCGCGACCTCGCTGCGGCGCAGTCCGGGCACGCGTCTCCTGCTGCCCGGCGGCAGACCGGCCCGCTCGGGGGTGATCTTCGCGCGCCGCGAGGTCAGGAACTCGCGGACCTCCTCACGGTTGTCCATGCCTTCGACGGTACGACCTGGACCGCGCCGGAGGGATGTACTGGCGGTACACCCCTCGCCAGTGACTCGCTGCCCGGGCGGAATGGGGGTTACCTGGAGGACGTGGCGCACGGTGCCCGGCCCGGAGCGGGTCGGCACGGAGCGCCCGGCCCGGGCCCCCGGGCGGTGTCCCCGCCGCCCCGCCCGGATCCGCACCGCACCCGGCGGTGCCCGGTACACCCGTTCGGGTACCGGCCGTCCCTCCAGGCAAGGAGCCACCCCCCATGCGCGGAGCAGTCATCCACGCGCCCGGCGACGTCCGCTTCGAGAACGTGGCCGACGCGAAGATCCTCCAGCCGACCGACGCCGTCATCCGCACGGCCGTGACCTGCGTCTGCGGCTCCGACCTGTGGCCCTACCGGGGCGCGGAGCCGATCGGCGAGCCGCACCCCATGGGCCACGAGTACGTCGGCTTCGTGGAGGAGGTCGGCTCCGAGGTCACCTCGGTCCGTCCGGGCCAGTTCGTCGTCGGCTCGTTCGCCACCTCGGACAACACCTGCCCGAACTGCGCGAACGGCTTCCAGTCGAGCTGCCTGAACCGCGAGTTCATGTCCACCTGCCAGGCCGAGTACGTGCGCATCCCCAACGCCCAGGGCACCCTGGTCGCCACCGACGAGGTGCCGGGTGAGGAGTTCTGGCCGGGGCTGCTGGCCGTCTCCGACGTGATGGGCACCGGCTGGTGGGCCGCGGACGCCGCCGAGGTGCGGCCCGGCTCGACCGCGGTGGTCGTCGGCGACGGCGCGGTCGGCCTGTGCGCGGTGATCGCGGCGAGGGAACTGGGCGCGGAGCGGATCATCGCCATGTCCCGCCACGAGCCCAGGCAGCGGCTCGCCCGGGAATTCGGCGCCACCGACATCGTCACCGAGCGCGGCGAGGAGGGCGTGGCCCGGATCAAGGAGCTGACGAACGGGATCGGCGCGGACTCCGTCCTGGAGTGCGTGGGCACGGCACAGGCCATGCGGCAGGCGCTGCACTCGGCCAGGCCCGGCGGCAGCGTCGGCTTCGTCGGCGTCCCGCACGACGTGGCGATCGACGGGCAGGAGCTGTTCTTCTCCCACGTCGGCCTGCGCGGCGGCCCCGCCCCCGTACGCCGCTACCTCCCCGACCTGATCGACCGCGTCCTGCGGCGCCGGATCGACCCGGGCCGCGTCTTCGACCTCACCCTCCCCCTGGACCAGGTCGCCGAGGGCTACCGCGCCATGGACGAGCGCCGCGCGATCAAGACCCTCCTCACCCCCTGACCAGCACCACCGCGAACGGAGCGACCGTGCAGATCACCCGAAGCTCGATCCAGACCGCCAAGGGCCCCGCCGACTGGTTCACCGGCGACGTCTACATCGACGCCGTCGCCGCGGCGCCCGCCCCCTCCCGGGTCAGCGCCGGCCTGGTCCACTTCATGCCCGGGGCACGCACCCACTGGCACCGCCACCCGCTGGGCCAGACCGTCTTCGTCACCGAGGGGGTCGGCCTCTGCCAGCGCCGCGGCGGCCCCGTGGAGGTCATCCGGCCGGGCGACCGCGTCCTGTTCGAGGCCGACGAGGAGCACTGGCACGGCGCAGCGCCCGACCGCCTCATGGTCCATCTGGCCATCAACGAGGCGGACGCCGACCACGACGTGGTCTACTGGCTGACCCCCGTCACGGACGAGGAGTACGCGGCGGCCCCGTCCACCGGCTGAGCAGGACGGTCCGCTTGCCTTCTCCGCCGGAGCCCCGGACAAGGCCGCGGCCCCGGCGGTGACTCGACGGTCACCGCCGGGGCCGTTCCCCGTTGGGAGGGGCATCCCGGGATCAGACCCCCGTGGGGTCCTTCTCGTACGTGCGGCCCGTCGCGGGCGCCGGCGCCGGGCCGCCCTCGCTGAGGCCGAAGCGGTCGTGCACCCTGCGCAGGAACGGCGGCGCGTACCAGGCCGAGCGGCCGAGCAGGCGCATCGCGGCGGGCACGAGCACGCCCCGCACGGCGACGGCGTCGATGAGGATCGCCAGTCCGCTGCCCAGACCGAACATCTGCATGTAGCTGATGCCGGCCGTCCCGAAGGCGAAGAAGCTCACCGCCAGGAGGCAGGCCGCGGCGCTGACGATGCGTCCGGTGTGCCCGAGGCCGTGGACGACGGCGGTCTCGTTGCCGGCGCCCTCGTCGTGCAGTTCCTTGATCCGGCTGGTGACGAAGACCTCGTAGTCCATCGAGAGGCCGAAGGCGATGCAGAACATCAGCAGGGTCATGGACACCTCCATCGGCTGCGGTGTGAAGCCGAACAGGCCCGAGAGGTGGCCGTCCTGGAACATCCACGTCATGACGCCGAGGGCCGCACCGAGGCTGACGATGTTGAGCACCAGGGCCCGCAGGGGCTGCACGACGCTGCCGGTGAAGAGGAACAGCAGGAGGAACGTCGTGAGGGCGATCAGGCCGCCCGCGAGCGGGATCAGGTCGGTGATGGAGTCCTTGGAGTCCACGAGCGCGGCGTCCCGGCCGCCCGTCAAAGGCTCGGCCCCCGCGGGTCCCGCGACCGCCCTTACGTCCCGGACCAGTTCCTGGGCCGCGTCCGACATGGGCGCCAGATCGCTCACCACGTCGATCCGCTGTGCCTCGGGGCGGCCGAGCGCGGCGTTGCCCGGGCCGGGCGCGGCGGCCCGCCCGCCGGTGTAGGTGCCGGTGGACGCCTCGACGCGTACGACGCCGTCGAGCCGGGAGAGTTCACCCGCGTACGTGGCCAGCGGCGCCCGGCCGACGGCCCGGTCCATGACGACGTGGATGGCCGCCGCCTCGCTGCCGTGGAAGTTCTCCTCCAACTGGGCGGACACCTGACGGCTCTTGGCGTCCTCCGGCAGGGAGCGTTCGTCGGCGATGCCGATGGTGATGCCGAGCAGCGGGCTCGCCGCCAGCAGCAGCACCGCGAGCACCGGCAGCGCGGTGAGCGCGGGGCGCCGCATGGCGGTGCGGGCCAGCCGCCCCCAGAAGGGCTCCCGGGAGCCGTCGCGACGCGCACGCCCCGCCCACGGCAGCCGCCCCTTGTTGACCCGGTGGCCGAGGACCTTGAGCAGGGCCGGCATCACGACCAGGGTGCTGATCGCGGCGATGGCGACCACCCCGACACCGGCGTATCCGAACGAGCGCAGGAAGTACTGCGGGAACACCAGGAGCGCGGCGAGCGCGACCGCCACCGTGGCGGCCGAGAAGGCGACCGTGCGTCCCGCGGTGTGCACGGTGTGCCGGACGGCGTCGTCCACGCTCGCTCCCGTGGCGAGCTGTTCGCGGAACCGGCTCACCATCAGGAGCGCGTAGTCGATGCCGAGGCCGAGCCCGAGGGCGGTGGTCAGGTTGGTGGCGGTGATGGAGATGCTGGTGGCACTGCCGAGGAGGAAGAGTTCCGCGAACGTGCCCACGATCGCGATGAGTCCGATGGCCAGCGGCAGCAGCGCCGAGACGACGCTGCCGAAGACGAACAGGAGCAGCAGCAGGGTCAGCGGCAGGGCGATCGCCTCGGCGAGGACCAGGTCCTCGGAGGAGAAGGTCCCCATGTCGTCCCCGACGGCCGCGGAGCCGCCGGCCTCGACGGTGAGGCCGGCCTCCTTGGCGCCGGTGTACTCGTCGATGATCGCCTTGGCGTTCTCCCGCTCGTCGGTGTCGCCGCCCTTCACGTGGGCGAGCACCATCGCCTGGTCGCCGTTCTCGGACCGGAGGTCCGAACTGCCCGTGTCCCAGTACGAGATGACGTTCGCGACCGTCGCCTCGTTCTTGAGGTCGGCGGTCAGCTTCGCGCCCTGTCGCTCGACGGCCGCCGCGTCGACCCCGCCTTCGCGGGCGCTGATCAGGAGGACCAGGTTCGTCTCCCCGCCGAACTTGTCGCTGATCACCGCCTTGGCCCTGCTGGACTGCGAGGACGGGTCGTCGAAGCCACCCGGGAGGAGCTTGCCGAAGGCGCCGGCGCCCAGGGCTCCCATGAGAACCACGGCCACGGCCGTGATGACGAGTACCAGCCGGGACCGGCGTATCGCCAGTTCGGCCACGCGTTCAAACACGCACTTCTCCTTGCATTCCGACGGCGTGACCCTGGGCGGTCCGCGCGAGTGGAGGGGGTGTGGCCCTGAAGCTATCCAGGCGACGGGGGGCTTTGGCAGTGCGAGATTTACCTGACACTGTTAAACGAATCTGACGCCTCCGTCCGCGGCCAATTCGGTCGACAGGCGCGGGCGCGGAGGACTGTGATGGGCTGCGACTGCCCCTCGTACGGAGCGGGCCGGCCACAGGAGTCGCTCTTGACGACCGCGGAATCGGCGGACATCCGACCTCGGATCGACGAGGCACGCGTCAGACGGCTGGTCGACACCCAGTTCCCCCAGTGGGCGGGGCTGCCCCTGCGGCGGTTCGAGCCGGCCGGCTCCGACCACGCGATCTACCGGCTGGGCGAGGAACTCTCCGTCCGGCTGCCCCGCCACGCCGGAGCCGTCGGGCAGGCGGCGAAGGAGCTGCGATGGCTGCCCCAACTCGCCCCGCACCTGCCCCTGGCCGTCCCGGTACCCGTCGCCGTGGGGCGGCCCGGCCTCGGATATCCATGGCCCTGGGCGGTCTCCCGCTGGCTGGACGGGGAGGTGGCGACGGCCGGTTCACTGGGCGATTCCTCCCGCGCCGCCGGCGAACTCGCCCAGTTCCTGACCGCCTTGCAGCGCTTCGCACCGGAGGACATCCCGGCCGGGGACGCCCGGGACGGGCTCATCTGCCCGCCCCTGTCGGACCGCGACGACGAGACGCGCGTCGCCATCGCCGAGTTGGGCGGGGTGTTCGGGGCCGCGGCCATGACCGAGCTGTGGGAGGCGGCTCTGGGCGCCCCCGGCTGGGAGCGCTCACCGGTGTGGTTCCACGGGGACTTCCACACCGGCAACCTGCTCACCGTCGGCGGCCGGCTCAGCGCCGTCATCGACTTCGGCGGGCTCGGCGTCGGCGACCCGGCCTGCGACCTGATGATCGCCTTCACCCTGATGTCGGCCCGCAGCCGGACCGTCTTCCGCGACGCCCTCGGCGTGGACGACGCGACGTGGCTGCGGGGACGCGGCTGGGCCCTGGCCACGGGGCTCAACGCCTACACCTGCTACGCCGCCACCGATCCCCGGGTCGCCGCACAGACGACCCGGCAGATCACCCAGGCCCTCCTCGGGTAGGTCATCCTCCGCCGGTGCCGTTCCGCGCGCGGGCCACCGCCTCCGAGCACCTCAGGAAATCAGGTGCCTGCCCCGGCGTGGATCACTCGGGAAACCGGGCTTCCGTTCAGGACCATCGCGCGAATTCCCGATCGAGTCGGGGATCGGTACGCACCCAGACTTCGCCCGAGGGGGCGCCGGCCGGGGCCTCGACTCGTTCGATACCGAGGAACCCGAGCAGGGTGAGCAGTTCGGCTCGTTCGGCGCGGTCTTCGTCGGCTTCGAGCGAGTCGAAGAAGACGACGTACTGGTCGGTCGGGTCCACGATCCCGGAATCGCCCCAGATCCGACCCACCTCCTCGATCGCCGCGGCTTCCGTCGTGAACGCGGCGGCGCGGACGGCACCGAGCGTCTCCGGTGACGCGTCGAGGTCCGTGACGTCCGAGCCCCGTCCGTCCTCGGCGTCACCGGTGGAGAACTCTTGCGGTCCGGGGTCGTAGCGGCGAGCCATACATGTCCTTCGTTCACCTGTGACGGGTCCACCAGCGTAGTCGGCTCGGAGCGGACCGGACATGCCGGGGACGCCTCGCGTCGTTCGGACGCCCATGTCCGTCGGGTGTACTCAAGTACACCTCCGCGCGGGTGCGGCCCCTCCCCGAAATCCGGGTGCCGGCGCCACTGTCCGGCGGCGCGGATTCCGGAATCGTCTCTGGTGTTGATCCGAACACATCAGGGAGTGCTGAAGATGCGCAAGGGAACGACGTCGAGGCTGCGCAAGGGCTTGCTGGTCGTGGCGGCGGCCGGCCTGCTGGGGTCGGCCACCACCGTCGCGGCCGTGGCAACCCCGCCCGGCGGTACGGCAGCGTCCGGGAGCGGGGACAAGGACCTGCAGCGGAGCCTCGACTCACTGGTCGCCCAGGAGAAGTACCCGGCCGCCCTCGCGTGGGTGCGCAAGGAGGGCCGCACCTCCTCGCTGGTCTCCGGGTCCGCGCGGCTCGGCCGACAGGTTCCGGTTCCGCACGACGGGTACGTGCGGGCGGGCAGCAACACCAAGACCTTCACCGCGGTCGTGGTCCTGCAACTGGTGGCCGAGGGCCGGGTCGCACTGGACGAGCCCGTCGAGACGTACCTCCCCGGCCTGGTCCGCGGCGAGGGCATCGACGGGAGGAGGATCACGGTGCGGCAGCTGCTCCAGCACACCAGCGGACTCCCCAACTACACGGAGCACATCGGCCTGGAGGACTTCGCCGCCGTCCAGCACCGGTTCTTCCAGCCGCACGACCTGCTGCACGCGGCCCTGGCCCACCCCGCGGAGTTCGCCCCGGGCACCAAGTGGAAGTACAGCAACACCAACTACCTCCTGGCGGGTCTGCTGATCGAGAGGGTCACCGGACGGCCGGTGCAGGAGCAGATCACCGAGCGCGTGATCCGCAAGGCCGGTCTGCGCCACACCTCATGGCCCCAGCCGGGCGACCAGACCGTCCCCGAGCCGCACGCCCACGGCTACGCGCTGAGCAGCGTCGAGAACGGCGAGGTCGTCGACGCCACGCGGATGGACCCCTCGTGGGGCGGAGCGGCCGGCCAGATGATCTCCACACCGAGCGACCTCGCGAAGTTCGCCCGCAAGCTGCTCGACGGGAAGCTCCTCCCGCCCGCCCAGCTGGCCGAGATGCGCAAGACGGTCGACGCCCCGCTCATGCCCGGATGGCGCTACGGCCTCGGCGTCTTCAGCGTTCCGCTGAGCTGCGGCGGCGTGTACTGGGGCCACGGCGGCGACATCGACGGCTACGAGACCCGGGGCGGCGCCACCGACGACGGCCGCTCGGTCGGCCTGGCGGTGACCGCGCTCCCCGGCACCTTCGGCGACGCGGACAAGGGCGCGAAGGCGGTCATGTCCGCCGTGGACACCGCCTTCTGCGACTGACCCTCAGGCCGCGGCGTCGAACGCGGCGGCCACAGCGGCGTCGGCGTGCGGGTGGACGGTCAGGAGGTGCCCACCGGTCTCAGCACTCGCCTCCAGCACGCGTCGCACGGAGGCGCTGCCGGTGACCGCCGACATGGGGATGCCCAGGTCGTTGCAGATCCGGTGGGCGCGCAGGACGACGCTGACGGCGGCGTTCTCGTTGGCCGCCTCCTCCAGAGTGATGACGACGAGTCCCGGCTTGTAGCCGTGGATCAGCCCTTCGATCCGCGACACGAGCTCAGCTCGGCCGGCGATGCCGGGACTGCGGTGCACCGTGAGGGCGAGCACGGCATGATCGAGTGAGTGGGACAGCAACGCGGCCTCCGTGTCCTGACGAGTCGTTCCGCTGCGCGTTTACCCCCGCTTCCCACCGGCACGCGTGGTGCCGGTGGGAAGCGCGAAAAACTCCCGCATCGCCGGGCGGGGCGCGGTAGGTGGCCGTCGCAACGAATGAAACCGCGCGGACCGGGCAGCGGACCCCTCGTGACTGCATCCTCAGCTTCGAGTACGCCCATCTACGACCTTCTCATCACCGAGCGCGGGAACGCCGTGGCCGAGTGCCGGGACGTCGCCCAGCAGACGAAAGAGACGGCGCGCTCGGCTCTCGACTGGACGGGCGTGCACACGGTGACGGAGGAGCGGGCCGCCTTCTCGGCGTTCGACCGCGTGAAGCCGCCGCGGAGCGAGACCCCGTTGCCGCCGAACACCAGGGCCTGAAGAGGCAGACAGGACTTACCAGGCCTACAGGGCTCACAGTTACTAGGCCTACAGGGCTCACAGACAGAAGCGCGCCACCCCGTGGGGGATGGCGCGCTTCCGGCTGGTGGTGCGGCTCAGCGGTGGCTGCGGGTGTTAGCGACGGCCGCCGTGACGGTTGTGGCCCCAGGACTTGTCGTCGATGAAGCGGCCGCGGTCGTTGCGGAGCGTGGCGGTGTCGGAGCGGTTGCCCCAGACGTGGTTGCGGCGGTCCTGGAACAGGTCGGTACGGGTGTCACGGCCCTCGCCGGTGTGGATGCGGACGGTGGCGCGGCCGTCGAGGCGGTAGTGGCGGAAGGTGTAGCGGTGTCCGTCCTCGCTCTTGAGGGTCCAGTTGTTGAGGTTGACCGCGCGGCGGGTGTTGTTGGTGATCTCCACCCATTCCTTGTTCAGGGAGCGGTTGGAGCGGTCGTCACGGCCCGGGGCGTCGTACTGGACGGCCGTGATCTCGACGCTGGGCCGCTGACGCGGGTGGTCGGCGGCTGACGCCGGCACCGCGAGCGCGGCGGTCAGGGCACCGACGGTGAGCACGCCGGCGGTCAGGCGGCGGGCGGTGATGGACTTCGACACAGGTTCCCCCTGCTTTGTGCGGGCACCGCCGGCCCCGGGATCCAGGTCCCGGGGTGGTGGTGCGTGGTGCGTTGCCCGGCCGGTTGGCCGCGCCCTCACAGATTGCGGGGCGGTCGACCGGTTCGTGGAGGAGACGTGAACGGTGTTACCAATCGCCGACACCGCGGTGACCCTCGCCTGTATTGAGCATTTATGCGCTGAATGCACTGTGTTGACGGCTATGCAGCGCGGATCCCCTTGTGGGCGTTGGGCTGTGGTCCGAAACCGCCAGGGCACGCCACCCCGACGCCTCGGGAGCGTTCACCCGAAAGTGAGTAACAGCCGCGGACCCTTTTCCCCGCCCCGGGTGTGAAGAGGCGCTGCCACCGGCCCCGGGCCGCGCCCTCGCGGGGACGCCGCCGCCCGTCCGGGTGAACCAGCGGACGGTGGGCGAACTGCGCCCGGGGCGAGCCGCGTCGTGCGGAGCATGGAGATCAACGAGGTCCACGTGTCCGAGCCCGGGCTCGTCGTCGTGGACGTGGCCGCCGCCGACGACGCGACCGCCTTCACCTTCCACGCCGTGCTGGCCTCCTTGTGGGCCGCCACCTCGGTTGAGCGCACCTTCCGCCCGGCCGGACAGCCCGGCGTCCGCCTGCGCTGCTACCTCGACATCCGTCAGGGCCCGGCGTCCGACCGGCGGCCACCCGGCCCCGACCTGCCGTGACGAGAAGACGGACTCTCAACCTCATGGGGCACGAGGTGTGCGGGCCAGGCGTTGGAACTTTGGGACTGAGGACTGCGCCACCGCGACGGTGACAAGGGGAACGATGACGTCGGGCGACACACGGAACCAACCGGCAGAACAACCGAGGGGCATTCCGGGCGGCGCTCCTGGCAGCGTCCCTTCCGCGACCGCGACCGGCCGCGCGGACACACGCCTCGTGGTGATCCGCGGCAACTCGGCCTCAGGCAAGTCGAGCGTGGCCCAGGGCCTGCGGGATCACCACGGCCGTGGCATCGCGATCGTGGGCCAGGACGTCATCCGCCGGAACGTCCTCAGGGAACACGACACCGCCCGCGGCGCCAACATCGCCCTGCTCGGCAGGATCGCGCGCGAAGCACTGGACGCCGGCTTCCACGTCGTACTCGAAGGGATTCTGTACGCCGACCGGTACGCCCACATGATCACGTCCCTGGTACGGGACCACCGCGGCGTCTCCCACTGCTACTACCTCGACGTGCCGCTGGAGGCGACGCTGGTCCGGCACGCCTCGAAGGCGGACGCCGCGTACCGGGAGCAGGTCACCGACAGCCACCTCGCCTCCTGGTACCGCGAGCGCGACCTGCTGCCCGGCGGTCCGGAGACCGTGATCCCGGCGGACAGCTCGCTGCGGGACACGGTCGCGTCCATCCTGCGCGAAACCGGCCTCGCCTCCGCCCGCCCCCACCCGGCGCCCGACCACCGGCACTTTCAGGCGGACTCGGCGAACCCACCGGTGCTGTTGTCCGATCCTCGGGTCGCTGCGGTCCCGGTGCGTGAGTGCGGGGAGCCGCTCGTCGACGTGCGCGACCACGGCTTGCGCGTCGATCCCCGCAAGCAGGACCCGGCGGGCGCGTTCGCCCACGTCCGCGAGGGCGTCCTGGCGCGTCTGAAGCACGCCCGCTCACTCCTGCCCGCCGGCACCGACCTGCTGTTCGTCGAGGGCTACCGGCCACTCGCCCTGCAACAGCGCTACTTCACCGAGTACCGGGACGAGCTGGCCGCCTCGCACCCCGAGTGGACGGCCGACCGGCTGCACCGGGCCGCCGCCCGACACGTGTCACCGCCGCGGATCGCGCCGCATTCCGCCGGCGCGGCCGTGGACGTCACCCTCGTCGACCAGGACGGCAACGAACTCGACCTCGGCACCCGCGTCAACGCCTCCCCCGAGGAGAGCGACGGAGCGTGCTACACGCACGCCGCGAACATCAGCGACCCCGCACGTCGCCACCGCACGCTCCTGCTCAACGCGATGGAGAACGCCGGCTTCACCAACTACGGCACCGAGTTCTGGCACTTCTCCACGGGCGACCGCTACGACGCCCTGCTACGACGGCACCAACACGCCCGCTACGGCCCGATCGAACTGCCCCGGCACCCTGACACCCCCGGGGCCCGGCCCCTCACAGACCGATGACTCACGGACAGCCACCGGACGTGACCGGCGGGCCGTGCCGGTACGGGGCCGGCAGCGCGCCGGCCCGAAGCCTGCCGACGCGCTTCACACGCTCTCCAGGCGCGTCAGTACCAGCCGGTGCAGGCGATCGTCCCGCCCTTCCCGTTGGTGCCGCAGGCGCGCATCACCAGCCCGTTGTCATTCCACTGGGTGGTGTACGCGTCGCCGCCCGAGGTGACCGTGGTGTAGCCGAGCATCGGTTCCCAGGTCTGCCCGCCGTCGCTGCTGCGGTCGACCCAGATCTCGTCACCGACGGTGCCGCCGATGATGCGCCCCCAGGCGCACGCGGTCGTGCCGTTGTAACGCAGCTCCACGGTGCGACCCCACACGGTGGTCGACTTGGCCGTCCACGCGCCCGCGGAGTTCGGCTCGGTGCCGTCGCCGCAGGACGTGTTCGAGTCGGCCCCGTCCAGCGTGCCTCCGATGGCCGCGTACTGCCCGCACGACGGTACGCCCGGAATGACGGCGGGGCCTTGCAGGAACAGGTTGCTCACCCAGCTGCGGTAGTCCGGCAGATAGGTCCAGACGTTGTTGACCATGCCGTCGACGGTGACCCGTTCACCCACCCGCTGGCACAGCGCCCTGACGGCGACGGAGATGCCGTTGCCGTTCTGCCACTTGACCGGGCTGCCGGTGTGGGAGTTCTCGCGCAGATTGGGCTGGCCCCACGTCTTCACGTGCTGGCCGAGTCCGTCGTACTCCCAGACCGGGAACACGCCTGCGGTGTGCGGCCGGAACGCCCCCTGGTATCGGTCCCACCGGGCGTCCGCGACCCGGACGACGTCGCCCGAGTTGGGCGCCTCCACCACCTTGCCGTCGCCGAGGTAGAGCGCGACGTGTGTGATGCCCGTGCCGAAGTAGAGGATGTCCCCGGGCAGCAGCGGGGCCTCGCCCTGCTCCTTGGTGAACTTGGTGTGGGCGTATCCCGGGTTCTGCCAGGTGGACTGCGTGGTGCGCTCGCTGACGATGTCCTGCCGGGTCGCCTTGTACCAGGCCCAGCGCACCAGCCCGATGCAGTCGAAGCTCCAGAGCTTGGGGTCCCCGTAGGACCGTGGGTCGGTCGGGTCGATCATGCCCTGGCTCGGCCCGGGAAGCCCCTGGGCGTGGCCACCGCCCCACGCGTAACTCCACCCGACGTAGCGGCAGGCGACCTCCACCGCGTCCACCGCGGTCGCGCTCGCCCCGGGCTTCAGCGGCGCGCAGGCAGCCGCCGCCTCACGGGCGGCGGTCGAGGCGGCGGTCGCCGGCGGTGCCGCCGGCGCGGCGGCTGCGGCCGTCGTCGTGGCCGGCAGCCCCAGACAGGCCGTCGCCATCACCACTGCGAGCAGCACTCTCAGCAGGTGCGTTCGGTCGAGCGGTCTTCGACCGTCGCCCCCTCGCTCACTCGGTCTCATCTCGTGTCCCCCGTTTCTGGTCGTGCCGTGGTCAATCGGGCAGGACCGACCTCTCGACGTCGTGTCAGCAACTCGGCACGCCGTCGATCCAGTTGGTGGCGTTGTCGGTGTAGTAGCTGGCCATGTAGCCGCGATGGCCGCTCGCGGTGAGCACCCATACCCAGTACGGGTTGCCGCCGACGCTCTGCGCGCCTTCCTGCTGGCAGTACACCCACACCTGCGCGGGACTGCTCACCGTCGTCTGCACGGTGGGGCAGTTGGCGGCGGACGGGTACAGATAGCACTGCTCTCCGCCACCGGCACGGACGTTCACGCCGGAGGCCCAGACACCGTAGTAGCCCTCGCCGTGCCCGGTCGCGTGGGCAGAGCCCGCCGTGCCGAAGACGAGGCCGGCGGCGGCGACGGCCGTGGAGGCCACGGCCGCGGCGGCGGTTCTCACGGAACGAATCATGATGCTGTCCTCCTGGGAAGGCTGGGGCTCGTCGAGTGACGGCCCGTCGACTATCACACGGGCAACATGAGGAGGTCAGTGAACCGAGGGTGCATGATGTCTTGCGATGGATAACGAGCGCGTTATGTCAGCAGGTTGGACGGGTGGAGGGGGACTTCTCCGTGGGAGCGTCCAGGTCGAGGGAGCCGAGCATTCATCAGCTGCGGCTGTTCCTCACGCTGAATGAGGAGCTCCATTTCGGTCGCGCCGCCGCGCGTTTGTTCATCACGCAGCCGGCGCTGAGCCAGCAGATCCGAGAGCTGGAGAAGCGCTTGGGGGTAGGTGTGGTGGAACGCTCGGGCCGGACCCTTCGTCTCACCGAAGCGGGGCAGGCACTGCTCCCCGAAGCTCGAGCGGCGATCGGCGCTGTCGACCGGCTGCGGCGCGTCGCCGACGCCCAGGTACGGCAGGCTTCCGGCCGGCTCGTCGTAGGAACGATGGGAGCGGAGGCTTCCATGAAGCACACACGCTCCGTGCTCGGCCTGCTCCGCGACCGTCACCCGGGCATGTCCGTACAGCTGGTCAATCTGGGCTTCGGCGATCATCTTGCCGCGCTGGCACAGCAGGAGGCCGATGTCGTCTTCCTCCGCCCGCCGGTGACGGACGACATAGAGGTGCACCACTTGGCGACGGAGCCGCGCGTGGCGTGTGTGGCCGCCGATCACCCGTTGGCGGCCCTGCCCGCTCTCACCGTGGCCCACTTCTCCGGTGTGCCCGTGGTCGACATGCCCCGGCAGGTGCCGCGCCTGTGGTGGGACTTCTGGGCGGTCGACCCGCGTCCCGACGGCAGCCGTGTCCGCTACGGACCGGTGGTCACCGACATGGAGTCGTTGCTGCACACCGTGGCCGCCGGTGAAGCGATGTGCTTCCTGCCGGCGGCCGCCCGCGAGTACTTCGCCCGGCCGGGCGTCACGTACGTCGACGTGGCCGACCTCGCGCCCTCCACGTCTGCCCTCGCCTGGTTGAGGGCCAGGCGGAACGAAGCCACCGTCAGGGCTGTCCGGCACGCGGCACGAGAGGCGATGACGCGCGACGTGACCGACCCACAGACGCTGCCCGCCTGAAACCCGTCAGGGGCCGCGAGGCGCCGTCGCCGTGGCAGGATTTTGGTTTCTCGAGGATCCGGCGATCCCGATGCCTAACGCCCCGGTCCGTCGGAGCTGCGCTCGTCTTGACCGCGGCGCTCGAGCAGGCCGGCGGCGAAGGCGAAGGCGTGTCCCGTCTTGGCGTGCGCTTGTCCCAACTGCTTGCTCAGGATCAGCGCACCCCTGTGCGCGAGGCCCGCTCCGGTGGGGTCACCCAGAGCCGACATGACTCGGGCCTTGAGGAGCAAGGCGTACCCGAGGTAGAGGTGGTCGGGTGCGTAGCGGGCCTCGCGGATGCGGAGCGCCCGGTCGATCAGCGGCGCGGCCGCACTCGGGTCGTCGAGGTCGAGGTGGACGGTCGCCAGTGCGATCAGGTCGAAGCTGACATAGGGATCGTCCTGTCCATACGCCGCCTCGTCGATGCGCAGCGCGCTCTCTGCCAGCGGTAACGCGGCCTCGTGGTCACCGAGTGCGCACAGGATGCGTGCCAGGGTTGCCAGATCCGTTGCGATGGCCGTGCTGTCGGACGGAAGGCAGGACTGGTGCAGGCTCAGCGCACGTTCCGCCGGCGGACGGGCGAGCAGAGCCGAGCCGCGCTCCCGGTAGATCTGCGCCAAAGTGATCAGGTCGAAGCCGATCTCGGCCTCCCTGTCTTCCAGCGACTCGTTGATCGCAAGGGCACGTTCACACAAGGGCAGTGCCACCCCGTAGTCGCCGATCGACAGGAGAAACACCGCTGCCAGCCTCAGCAGCAGCGCCGTCTCCTCGGCACACTCGGCGGGTGGCTCGTCCCTGGTCGACATGACCACGTGCGGGAGGAGGACCTGCCATCGCGAGCGCGCGTCGGGGACGCCGTGGATGTCGTGAGGAACTGCCCGGAGCAGCGCACGGCACAGCCGCACACGAGCCTCGGCGCGCGCGACGTCCGGCATCGAGCAGCGGACGGCGGCCTGTACCAGCCGATGCAGCACGAGGCAGGAGAGCTGGCGTCTCGCGAGCCCGAGTCCGGCCAGAGCACCGACGGTCGTGTCCCATGCCACCGGGTCCGCCGCGGCTGCGCCCCACAGGTCGGCGCTGCCGCTGAACAGGTCCAGCGGGATCGGTTCCGGCGCCAGCAGAGAACAGAGTTCCAGCAGCTGTTTCGCCTGTGGTCGCTCGCTTTCCAGCCGTCGTACGCTCAGGTCCCACAGGGTGGCGACCACGACTGCCGGCCGGTCCGCCGACTCGCCCAGCGCGATCATGTCCTCCAGCCGCGAGGTCAGCAGTGCCAGGTAGTCCTCGGGCGGGGTGTGGTGGTAGTCCATGTAACCGGCCGCCTGCTCCAGGGCGAGTGGCAGGTCGCCCAAGTGCTCGGCGATCCGGTCCGCCGCCGCTGGGGTCATGCCGTCGACCCGCCGGTCCAGCAGCTCCATCGCCTCCGTCCTGGTGAACACGTCCAGGTCGACTACGCCGGCTCTGCTCGACCAGCCGCGTGTCCTGGTCGTGACGACGACGTGACCGCTGCCCTCCGCATCGCCGGAAGGGAGCACGTTCACCAGGGGGCCCGGTCTGTCCCCGTTGTCGAGGATGAGCAGCCAGGGGCTGTGCTCCCGCAGCGCGCCGTACACCTGTGGGACGACCTGCCCGGAGTGCACCCCCGCCGGCCCCAACTCCTTTGCCAGTGAGGCGAACTGCGACGTGACAAGGCTGGGATCCTCGGCATCGATGAACGCTACGAACCGGTACTGCGACTGGTAGCGGTAGGCGTACTCGACCGCGAGCTGCGTCTTACCGGCCCCTCCCAGGCCGTGCACGGCCTGCACCGCGGCTCCGCCGCCCGAGGTGAGCCGGCGCCTCAACTCCCGCAGTACGGCGTCGCGGCCGGTGAAGTGAGGATTGCGCGGTGGCAGGCGGGAGCCCGAGCAGCGCGGCGCCGGCGCACGGGCCTCGGCGGCGGTATCGAGCAGGTCCGTGAGAGTGGCGTGATCGGCGCGCAGCCGCGCGAGTTCCTCCTCCAAAGCCAGTGCGATCCTGCCCGTGTGCGCGGCGCGGACGCATGCACCCGCATAGGCCGCGACCCGCTCCCACGGCGGCGGCTTGGTGAACTTGCCCGTCAGCAGGTCCGACAGGGACGACCGTGTGAGGACCTTGGTCTGGTCGTGGGCCAGCAGTTGGGCCTGGGTGGGTGACCCGGAGGACGTGCGCAGCCGTTGCAACCGGCGGACAAACCACTGTTGCGGTGCACTCGGCAACTCCATGTATGAGGCTCTCCCCCATCCTGCTCTCCGGAATCGTCCGGGATCCCGAGGTTCTGAAGGCAACTCTTGCAGCGCGGACACCGGGTGCATCCGGGTTCCTCCGGGACCGCCGCATCCGAACGACCGCGTCCCTCAACGTAGTCGGCGAATCCCACAACGAGATTCCTCGCCCGAAGCATCAACGAGAGGACGCAGAACGATGAAGAAGTTCATGGGGAGTCTGTTCGTCATCAGCGCCGTGCTGATCGCGACGCCGGCTTCGGCCTCACCCGGGACGGAATCCGCACGGCCGGTCTCGACCGGGTCGTACTGCTCCACGAGCCTGAGCACCGGCGACTCCGCCTGCTACGAGACCGAAGCCGCACTGCGGAAGCACGTATCGGCGTCGGCAGAGCTGGATCTGGTCTACCTGTACAACTGGTACAACTTCCAGGGCGGGGGCGGGTACAGGGTCCTGACCGGCACGCAGGCCTGCTCGGCGGAGACCAGCCCGGTGGAGTACTACGACGGGAACCTCGGCGACGACGTCTGGTACCCCAACGGGTTGAACCTGAACGACTCCATCACGTCCGTGCAGACCGCGAACAAGTGCGACATCAAGTTCTTCGAGGGGACGAACTTCACCGGCGCCTCCACCTCCTACATCGACAAGTGCTCCTTCCTCGGCGGCGGAGGAGTGGGCGACTGCCCCGCCGGCAACTGGAACGACCGGGCGAGTTCCTACTACATCAGCTGACGACCGAGCCAAGCCGCTGTCCCTGCTGATCACTGCGGGCCACCGTCACGACGGCCCGCAGTTCCAGCCCGTTCTAGAACGCATCCGCCTACTCCAGGCCGCCGAAGTGCCCCCGTGGTAAGGACGCATGGGGACTGCGCGCACAGATCGCCCCCGAACTATGGTGTCCCACCACATACGCCCCTGACCTGCCCCTTCCTACGGTATGGCGACACGCAACCGTCCCCGCAGATCGTAGGAAGTGGTGCCGATGTCGTCGCCAGCAAGCGCTCCACCAGCCCCGAACAACCTCAAGCGCATCGTCGCCGCCTCCCTCATCGGCACCACCATCGAGTGGTACGACTTCTTCCTCTACGGCTCCGCCGCCGCCCTCGTCTTCAACAAGCTGTTCTTCCCGGACTCCGACCCGCTGGTCGGCACGCTGCTCTCGTTCCTCACGTACGCGGTCGGCTTCGCCGCGCGGCCGCTGGGCGCGCTGGTGTTCGGGCACTACGGAGACCGCCTCGGCCGCAAGAAACTGCTGGTGCTGAGCCTGTTGATGATGGGCGGGGCGACCTTCGCGATCGGGCTGCTCCCCACCCACGCGACCATCGGCACCGCCGCCCCCGTGCTGCTGACCGTGCTGCGTCTAGTCCAGGGCTTCGCCCTCGGCGGCGAGTGGGGCGGTGCCGTGCTGCTGGTGTCGGAGCACGGGGACGCGCGACGCCGCGGCTTCTGGGCGTCCTGGCCGCAGACCGGGGCGCCGGCGGGGCAGCTGCTGGCCACGGGTGTGCTGTCGCTGCTGACGGCCCTCCTGTCGGACAGCGCTTTCAACAGCTGGGGCTGGCGGATACCGTTCCTCCTCTCCGGCGTCCTCGTGATGGTCGGCCTGTGGATCCGGCTCTCGGTGGACGAATCGCCCGTCTTCAAGCAGGCGCTGGCGCAGGCGGAGACGCGCAAGGCGGAGGCCGAGCCGATGCCGCTGGTCGCGGTCCTGCGGCACCACTGGCGCGACGTACTGATCGCGATGGGCGCCCGCATGGCGGAGAACATCAGCTACTACGTCATCACCGCCTTCATCCTCGTCTACGCCACCACCGCGGCCGACCTCTCCAAGCAGACCGCGCTCAACGCGGTGCTGATCGCCTCCGCCGTGCACTTCGCGGTCATCCCGGCCTGGGGCGCCCTGTCCGACCGGATCGGGCGACGGCCGGTCTATCTGCTGGGCGCGGCCGGTGTGGGGCTGTGGATGTTCCCGTTCTTCATGCTGATCGACTCCGGCGACTTCGGCAGTCTGCTGCTCGCGGTGACGGTGGGCCTGGTCCTGCACGGCGCCATGTACGCGCCCCAGGCCGCCTTCTTCTCCGAGATGTTCGCGACCCGGATGCGCTACTCCGGCGCCTCGATCGGCGCCCAGTTCGCCTCCGTGGCGGCCGGTGCGCCGGCGCCGCTGATCGCCACCGCGCTGCTGTCCGAGTACGACAGCTCCACCCCCATCTCCCTGTACGTCATCGCCTCCGTCCTGCTGACCCTGGTCGCGGTGGGCGTCGCCAAGGAGACGCGCCACCGGGACCTCGCGGAGCCCATGGCGTCCCCCGGGGAGGCGGAGGAGGCGTCGGCGGCCCCCCGTAAGCAGGGAGCCCGCTCCGTCTGAGCCCGCCCCCCCTTCAGACACCGGCCCCGCACGCCCCGGCGTGCGGGGTCAGCGCTGTGCCGGGAGCGACAGACGGTGGAGTCTGAGGGCCAGTTGTATCTCCAGCGCGCGGTCGGGGCTCTGCCAGTCGTCGCCCAGGAGTCGGCCCACACGCTCCAGGCGCTGGGCGACGGTGTTCACGTGCACGTGCAGGGCGTCCTTGGTGCGGGCCGGACTCATGCCGCAGGCGAAGTAGGCGTCGAGGGTGTGCAGCAGCTCCGTGCCGCGCCGCTCGTCGTAGGCGACGACCTGGCCGATGGTGCGCTCCACGAACCCGGACACGTTCTGCTCGCCGGCCAGCAGCAGGCCCAGGAAGCCGAAGTCCTCGGCGGCGGCGCCGTCCCCGGAGCGGCCGAGCAGGCCCAGGGCGTCGAGGCAGCGCCGGGCCTCGGCGTAGGCGGCGGCCACGGACTCGGGGCGGGCGGCGAGGTCCTCCACCGGCGCGGAGGCGCCGACGGTGACGCTCTCGTGGACGGCCCGGCCGAGCTGCCGTGCGGTGCGGCGGGCCAGGTCCGTCGCCCCGTCCCCGGTGTCGAGCGGCAGCAGGAGCACCGTGCCGCCGTCCCGGGCGGCGGCCAGCCCGTGCCGGGTCGCGGCGAGATGCGAGGCGGCGGCCCACAGGCGCCTGCGGGCGTCGGCCTCCAGGTCGGCGTCGGACGCCGTGGCGTCGAGCCGGGCGGCGAGCACGACATGGGTGGCCCCGAGGTCGGCGCGGAGCCGCCGGGCGCGGTCGCCGAGCAGGCGCGGGTCGCGGTCGCGGGCGTCGAGCAGGTCGTCGAGCAGCTCGCCCCTGACGCGCTGCTCGGCCTCGGCGGCGGACCTGCGGGCGAGCAGCAGCAGGGAGGTGACCATCGCGGCGCGCTCCAGGGTGAGTTGGTCGACGGGGTCGAGCCCCGGGTGACCGCGCAGGACCAGGGCGCCCAGCAGCTCGTCGCCCGCGGCGACCGCCGCGATCCAGTCGTCCTCGTGCCGCACCGCGTGCCCCTCGGCGCGGGACACCTCCAGCGCCCCCGCCGGCGCCGATCCCGCCTCGGTGAACTCGACGGTGCCGTCCAGGACCTGGGAGACGGCGGCGGCCACGTCGTGCACCCCGCCGCCGCGCAGGACCAGCTCGGTGAGCCGGTCGTGGACGTCGGAGGCGCGCTCGATGACGGCGCTGCGGTCGCGGATGATCTCGTTGGCCCGCTCCAGGCCCGCCAGCGCCGAGCGGGTCTCGGCGAGCAGGTTGGCCGTGTCGATGGCGGCGGCCGCGAGGGCGGCGAAGGAACCGAGCAGGGCGATCTGCTCGCGTTCGAAGACCCGGGCCCGCCGGTCGGCGGCGAAGAGCACGCCGATGACGTGGTGACCGAGCATGAGGGGCACGCCCAGGATGGCGACCAGGCCCTCGTCGCTCACGCCCGCGTCGATGGTGCGGGTGTGCTGGAAGCGGGCGTCCTTGAAGTAGTCGTCGGTGACGTAGGGCCGGGCGGTCTGGGCGACGAGGCCGCCGAGCCCCTCCCCCATGCCGAGCCGCAGCTGCTGGAAGCGGGCCGCGACCGAGCCCTCGGTGACCCGCATGTAGGTGTCCCCGCGAGCCGCGTCGTGGAGGCTGAGATAGGTCACGTCGGTCCCGAGCAGGGAGCGGGCCCGCTGCACGATCGCCCGCAGCACCGCGTCCAGGTCGCGCAGCCCGGCGAGGTCGTGTGCCGTCTCGAAGAGGGCGGACAGCTCGGCCTCCCGCCTGCGCCGGCCCTCCAGCTCGGAGCGCACGCGCAGCGCGAGGTTTTTGGCCCGGTCCAGCGCGTCGATCCGGGCGGCCGGTCCGCCCTCGGCGCGGGCGAGCAGTACCGGCTGTTCGTAGGCGTCGGCGGACGCGCCGCGGGCCAGCAGCTCCAGGAACGGCGTCTCGACGGCGGCGGACGCCGGGGCCTCGGCGGCGCCGGGCGGCGCGGCGGCGGGGGCCGGGCGCTCGGTGGACTGCAGGTGGTCGCGGGACATGCTCACAGGATTCCCCATCGCCCGGTCGTCCCGGCAGCCCTGTGGAAAACCCCGTCCGCGACGGCCGCCGGGCCGGCCGGTGCGCGGTCCGGGTGCGGGTTCAGTGGGCGGTCCAGCCGCCGTCCAGCACGAGTGAGGTGCCGGTGACGAAGGACGCCTGCGGTCCGCACAGGTACGCGACCGCCTCGGCGACCTCGTCCGGTTCGATCAGCCGGCGCACGGCGCTGTCCTGGAGCAGTACGTCGCTGAGCACCTGCTCCTCCGGGATGCCGTGGGCGCGGGCCTGGTCGGCGATCTGCCGCTCCACGAGCGGGGTGCGCACGTAGGCGGGGTTCACGCAGTTCGAGGTGACCCCGTGGGCGGCGCCTTCGAGGGCCGCCGTCTTGGACAGTCCCTCCAGGCCGTGCTTGGCGGCGACGTAGGCCGACTTGTAGGCCGAGGCGCGCAGGCCGTGCACGGAGGAGATGTTGACGATGCGGCCCCAGCCCTGCCCGTACATGTGCGGCAGCGCGCCCCGGATCAGCCGGAAGGGCGCCTCCAGCATCACGGTGAGCACCGTGTGGAAGACGTCCGGCGGGAACTCCTCGATGGGCCGCACCAGCTGGATCCCGGCGTTGTTGACGAGGACGTCGGTGCCGGCGGCGGCGCGTTCGGCGGCGTCGAGGTCGGTCAGGTCCAGCACCTGGGGCAGGACGCTGCCCGCGAGGTCGGCGCCGCTCTCGGCGAGCGCGTCCAGTCCGGCGGCGTCCCGGTCGACCGCTCTGACCTCGGCGCCGGCGGCGGCCAGGCGCAGGGCGCAGGCGCGGCCGATGCCCCCGGCGGCGCCGGTGACGAGGGCGGTGCGGCCGTCGAGGTCGAGCGTGGAGGCTTGGGGGGCCGGGAGGACGCTGGGCGAGGTCATGTCCCGACCCTAGGCAGCGCCCGCCCCGCTCCCCATGTGGGCACGCCCCATACTTCAGTAGGGACCAGTGGGGTCGAACCATGTGGGTGCGTCGGACAGTGCCTGCTTGATCCTGACCTGCCCGAACTCCCCCAGCTCCGGCAGGGCGTCCACGGCGAACCAGCCCACCTCGAGGGACTCGTCGTCGTTGACCCGGGCCTCGCCGCCCACGGCCCGGCAGCGGAACGTGACGTCCATGAACTGGCAGACGTCCCCGTTGTCGTACGTCACCGGGGGCAGGGCCTGGACGAGGACCAGCCGCTCGACGACGCACCGGACGGCGGTCTCCTCCTCGACCTCGCGCGTCGCGCAGGCGGCGGGCTGCTCGCCGGGGTCGGGGATGCCTCCGATCAGCGACCACCGCCCGTTGTCGGACCGCCGGCCCAGGAGCACTCTGCCCTGGTCGTCGAAGACGACGGCGGTGACTCCGGGAAGCCAGAGCAGTTGCTGTCCGGCGGTGGCGCGCAGCTCGCGGATGAAGTCGGGAGTAGCCATGCGGACGACCCTAACCGGCCGGGCCGGCCGCTCCGGGCGGTGTCACGGGGCGTCCGTCGGGCGTACGGCTACACGTCACGGGCGCGTCGCCCGCGCACACCGGCGCCGACGGCCCAGCCGACTCCCCCGGCCGCGACCAGCACCAGGGCGATCTCGGGCAGTACGCCGAGCCGGGTGGCCGGTGTCTCGACGGAACGCAGGGGCACCTCCTGGACCAGGGAGTCCGCGACGAACATGCCGGTCCGCTGGGTGATCCGGCCGTCCGGCATGATGATCGCGCTGACTCCGCTCGTCACCGGGACCGTGACGGTACGGCTGTGCTCGACGGCGCGCACGCGCGACATGGCGAGCTGCTGGTAGGTCATCTCACTGCGGTCGAAGGTCGCGTTGTTGCTGGGCACGGAGATCAGCTGGGCGCCGTCGGCGACCTCGGAGCGCACGGCCCAGTCGAAGGCCGCCTCGTAGCAGGTGACCAGGCCGACCCGGGTGCCCGCCATGGTGAACACGCCCGGTTCGGTGCCCCGGCTGAAGTCCCGGCTGACCATGGAGGTCCATTCCCCGTTGATCGCCCCGATGAGCGAACGGAGCGGCAGGTACTCGCCGAAGGGCTGGATCTGCCGCTTGTCGTAGGTGTCGACGGGGCCCTTGTCCGGGTCCCAGAGGATCTGCTCGTTGAGGAGCTTCCCGTCCCGCTCCACGACGCCGCCGACGGAGACCGGCACGCCGATCGCCTTGGCGGCCCGGTCGATCACCATGCGCGCGTCGGCGTTGGCGAAGGGGTCGATGTCCGAGGAGTTCTCGGGCCAGAGGACGAAGTCGGGACGGTCCGCCTTGCCCGCGTCGACCTCGGCGGCGAGGCGTTCCGTCTCCCGCGCGTGGTGGTCGAGCACGGCGCGTCGCTGGGAGTTGAAGTCGAGGCCCGCGCGCGGGACGTTGCCCTGGATCACCGCCACGGTCGCCGTACCGTCCTGCGCCTCGTCGCTGACCAGCGGACGGGCCGCCACGGCCGCGACCACGGGGACCGCCACGGCGGCGAGGGCAACCGCCGCCGCGCCGCGCCGCACCCGGGCGCCCCGGCGGGCCCCGACGGCGAGCCGCGCGGCCTCGCCGAGGCCGAAGCCGCACAGGACGACCGCGAAGCCGAGCACCGGAGTGCCGCCGAGCGCGGCGAGCGGCAGGAAGACGCCGTCCGCCTGTCCGAACGCGATCTTGCCCCAGGGGAAGCCGTCGAAGGGCACCCGCGCGCGTGCGGCCTCCCCTGCGATCCACAGCGCGGCCGCCCACACGGGCCAGGCGGGGAGTTTCGACACGGCGGCGACACCCGCGCCGACCGCGGCGACGAAGAGCGCCTCGATGGCGACGAGGGCGAGCCACGGTCCTGGACCGACCTCCACACCGGTCCACACCAGCAGCGGCAGCAGGAAGCCGAGGCCGAAGAGGTAGCCGAGGCCGAGCCCCGCCTTCCAGCCGCGGCCGCGCAGCACGTGCCCGAGGACGGCGAAGGCGGGCAGGGCCAGCCACCACAGGGTGCGCGGCGGGAAGCTGACGTAGAGCAGTACTCCGGAGAGCGCGGCGGCGGCGGCCGGGAGGAGGCTCCGGAGCCGTGCGGTGAGCCGGGAGGCGGGCGTGCGCTGCGGCTGCGTCCGGTCCGACTCGCCGACGGAGGTTGCGGTGGCTGTCACCCACCGGAGTGTACGGCCGGTGACCTGGCCCCGGACAGCATGGTCGGGGCGGGCGGCGTGCGAGGGCCGCGGCCCGGGGACGGTTCTCGGCGGCCGCGTTCAGTGTGCGGGCTGGCCGGGTGCCTTCGGGCGCAGCCGGGCCGTGATGACCTGGACGGCCGCCTCCGCGTCGTCCACGGTGACCGTGAAGGTGTGCCCGTCCCCCAGTCTGAGGACCAGCCCCTCACCTCGCCGCACGACCACGGCGGTGCCCTTCTCGGGCCGCCAGCGGTAGCCCCAGCCGCCCCAGTGGCGCGGGGTGACGTGCGGGGCGAACTCGGCTCCGACCACGTGGGACAGGGGGATGCGCCGGCGGGGAAGGCCGATGTGGCCGCACCGCACCTCCAGGCAGTCCTCGTCGACCCGCAGCGCGACGTGTACGAACGCCAGGGTGCCGAAGAGCACCAGCAGTCCCGCGGCGATGCAGCCGACGACCGCCATGGTCAGCGGGACGACACCGGACTCCCAGGCCGAGTCGACGGCCAGGGCAATGCCGAGGGCCATGCAGGCGGCGCCGATGAGCGCCAGGAACCACTGGACCCGGTTGGTGGCGCGTCCGGTCCAGATGTCCGGCTGCGGGGTGGTCTCGCCGTGGCGATGCCTCATGGCTATGAGGTTACTCATGTTTCGCTGCGCGGCTACCTCGTCGCGCAGGGTGACTGGGCCGTCCGGGCGGGCGGTCAGCGGGCCGGCGTGACCGACCGCAGCAGCCTGCCCTCGGCGTACGCCAGCGCGGCCGCGGGGAGTACGCCCTCGCGTCCGCTGAGCAGCACGGTGAGGGTGCCCCGGGCCGGGGCTCCGGGGTCGGGGAGAGCGCCGATGCGCCGCAGTGCCTGGGCGGCGACCGCACCCGCCGAGCCGTGCAGGACGAGCCGCGGGGCGCCGGGGCGCTGGACGGCGGCGCGGATGCGCTCGGCGACCAGTTCGTAGTGGGTGCAGCCCAGGACGACCGTGGTCACGTCGTCGGGGGTGAGGGCCGCCGCGGCGGCGACGCTCGCGGCGATGGCCGCCTCGTCCGCGCGTTCGACGGCCTCGGCGAGCCCCGGGCACGGCACCTCGGTGACCGTGGCGCCGCCGCCGAAGTCCTCGATGAGACCGCGCTGGTAGGGGCTGCCGGTGGTGGCGGGGGTCGCCCAGATCGCCACGGGGCCGCCGCCGGCCGCCGCGGGCTTGATCGCCGGGACGGTGCCGACGACGGGCAGCGCGGGCTCCAGCCGGGCGCGCAGTGTGGGCAGCGCGTGGACGGTCGCGGTGTTGCAGCCGATGATCAGGGCGTCGGGCCGGTGCGCGGCGGCTGCCTCGGCCACGGCGACGGCACGCCCGGTCAGGTCCTCGGGGGTGCGCGGCCCCCAGGGCATGCCGTCGGGGTCGAGGGAGAGGATGAGATCGGCGTCCGGTCGCAGGCGCCGTACCGCGGCGGTTGCCGCGAGCAGACCGATTCCGGAGTCCATGAGCGCGATCTTCACCCGGCCACCATAGACGATGGGCCGCCGGGGGCCGGTGGCGTGGGGCAGACTGCGCACGTGAGCGCCGATGTGTGGACTTCCCCGGTGACCGTCGTGCCCGCCCTCTCCCTCGCGGCCTGGTTGTGGCTGCTGCTGGCGCGGGGCTTCTTCTGGCGCACGGACGTCACCCTGCCGGCCCGTCGGGAGCCCGCCGCCTGGCCCTCGGTGTGCGTCGTCGTCCCCGCGCGCGACGAGGCGGCGGTGCTGCCCGCGAGCCTGCCGTCGCTGCTGGCCCAGGACTACCCGGGATGGGCGGAGGTCTTCCTCGTCGACGACGGCAGCACGGACGGCACGGGTGAGCTGGCGGGCGAGCTGGCCCGGCGGCACGGAGGGCTGCCGCTGACCGTGACCTCGCCGGGGGAGCCGCCCGCCGGGTGGACGGGCAAGCTGTGGGCCGTCCGGCACGGTGTCGCCCTGGCACGCGCGCGTGAGCCCGAGTTCCTGCTGCTGACCGACGCCGACATCGCGCACGCGCCGGACAGTCTGCGCGCGCTGGTGGCGGCCGCCGGGGACGGGGGGTTCGACGTCGTCTCGCAGATGGCCCGCCTGCGGGTGGCGAGCGCGTGGGAGCGGCTCGTGGTGCCGGCCTTCGTGTACTTCTTCGCCCAGCTCTACCCGTTCCGGTGGATCGCGCGCCGGGGAAGGACCGCCGCGGCGGCCGGCGGCTGCGTGCTGCTGCGCACGGAGACGGCGGAGCGGGCGCGGATTCCGGAGGCCATCCGGCACGCCGTCATCGACGACGTGGCCCTCGCCCGCGCGGTGAAGGGGGCCGGCGGGCGCGTCTGGCTGGGGCTGGCCGAGCGGGTCGACAGCGTGCGCCCCTATCCGCGGCTGGGCGACCTGTGGCGCATGGTCTCGCGCAGCGCGTACGCCCAGCTGCGGCACAACCCGCTGGTGCTGGCCGGCACCGTGGCCGGGCTGGTCCTCGTCTACCTGGTGCCGCCGCTCGCGGTCGTCGTCGGCGCGGCGCGGGGCGAGACGGCGGCGGCCCTTCTGGGGGGCGCCGCGTGGCTAATCATGGCGGGGACGTACGCGCCCATGCTGCGCCACTACCGGCAGCCGCTGTGGCTCGCTCCGCTCCTGCCGTTCACCGCGTTCCTCTACCTCCTGATGACGGTCGACTCGGCGGTGCAGCACTACCGGGGGCGGGGCGCGGCGTGGAAGGGCCGCACCTACGCCCGACCGGACGTCGTGCCCGACGAGGGCTGAGGTCCGGCGGAGGGGCGGCCCGGCCGGGGGCCGTTCACTTGCGTCCGGGCGTCCAGTTCATGCCCCAGCCGTAGGCGTGGTCGACGGTGCGCTGCGGGCTCACCCCGCGTTCGGGCACCAGGTAGCGTGCCTCGCGCTGGACGACCAGATCGCTGCCCGTGTTGGTGATCAGCGCGAGGGCGCACACCGTGGAGGGCACGGTGCACTCGTCGAGGGAGAAGTCGACCGGCGCGCCGTACTGGGGCTGGAGGGTGACCGTGGCGTGCAGGTCGGCGAAGGAGCGGGCTCCCTCGTAGATGGTCACGAAGACGAGGATGCGGCGGAAGTACCGCTGGTGGTCGAGGCTGACCGTGAGGTTCTCGCCGGTGGAGACGGCGCCGGTGCGGTCGTCGCCGTCGAGGTGGATGAAGGGCGGCCGGTCTAGGGCGCCGAAGGCGTTGCCGAGAGCCTGGACCACGCCCTTGCTGCCGTCGCTCAGCTCGAACAGAGCGCACAGGTCGAGGTCGAGGTCGTCGTGCATGGCGACCGGGCGGCCCAGCTTGCGGGCCCAGCCCGAGAACTGCTTGCGCACCTGCCAGTTGAGGTTGACGCGCAGGGCGCCTGCGGTGCCGCCCTGCTTGGTCAGGGAGACGGAGGGGGCCGCCTTGGTGAGCGTGACCTTGGTCAGCCGGACCGGCGCGGGGGACGGCGGCGCCGCCGGGGGCGGGGCGGCCGCGGCGGGAGGCGTGACCGGAGGGGCGGGCGGTGCCGCGGGGGGCGGTGGGGGCGTGGTGACCGCGGGCGCCGGCGGAGCGGACGGCGGCGCCTGCTGGGGCTCGTCGACCGAGATGCCGTAGTCCGTGGCGAGGCCTTCGAGCCCGCTGTCGTACCCCTGGCCGACGGCACGGAACTTCCAGGCGCCCTGGCGGCGGTAGAACTCGCCCAGTACGAAGGCCGTCTCCACGGTCGCGCCGGGGTTGTCGAAGCGGGCCACCACGGTGTCCCGCGCGGCGTCGCGGACCTCGACGTAGAGGTCGGGGACGCGGCCGAAGGAGCCGCCGTCGGACGAGGCGGCGAGGATCACGGTCTCGATCGCGGGCTCCACGCGCGCGAGGTCGACGTAGAGGCTGTCGGTCACCCGCCCGCCGGCGTCCCGCTTGCCCTCGTGCCGGGCGGCGCCGGAGGAGTGCGCCGGCTGGTTGTAGAAGACGAAGTCCGCGTCGGAGCGCACCTTGCCGCCCACCAGGAGCAGGGCGGAGGCGTCCGCGTCGGGGACGCCGGGGCCGGACCGCCAGCCCAGTTCGACCCGCAGCGCCGTCGTCGGCACCGGGGTGTTCGATCCCTTCGACATTGACATGTCCGCCCCCATCACCAGTCATCGGCCGGGCAGCGTCCCGGCGCTCCGTCGCGTTCCGCGCGCCCAACCTAGTCTCCCGGCACCCGCGCGGGGACCGGCGAGACGTTCGGCCAACCGCCGGTAACCCGCCGGGAACAAGGCCTTTACCGCAAGAACACAGGGTCTGACGCCCCATTTTGCCAAGTTCGCTCGCATTGGGGATACCGGGTCAGTGCGGACACGGAAAACAACCCTCTTATCGGTCTCCCCAACCAGCACATCGTGGGCTTAACTTATGGCCATGACCTCCCCCCGCTCCACTTATGGCGGCGGCTACTACTCCGCCTCCTTCCCGGACACCCCGATCTACGACTCCCTCGTGGCCGAACGGGGCACCCCTCAGATCGCCCCCATCCGGGTCCCCGCGGCGTACGACGTGCCGAGCAGTCACCTGCCCGCGCTCCCGTCCGCGCTGCCCGCCCTCCCGGCGGCCCCCTCCCAGCCCTCCTACGGCTACCCGCAGCAGGCGCCGCAGCCCGCGCCGCTCCAGCAGGCCCACGCCGCGTACATCCCGCACCAGGCGACGGCCCCGCGCGGGTACCCCGGCCCCCAGCAGCCCCGCCCGGCCGCGCCCGGTCCCGCGGGCTACGAGGCGATGCGCCCCGCGGCTCCCCGGCCGGCCCCCGCGCCGTACCAGGACCCGTACGGGCAGCAGCAGTACCGCGGTTACTGAGCCGTCCCCCTGATCGCCGGTGCCGCCTGGCACGATGGCGTCATGGGGAACGCGCGGCTGCAATCGATCCACGTCCATCCGGTCAAGGCGTTCCGGAGCCTGTCGCTCCGGGAGGTCGTCATGGAGCCCTGGGGGCCGGCCGGAGACCGACGCTGGATGCTGATCGACGACGGGGGAAAGGTCGTCACGCAACGCAAGCAGCCGCGCCTCGCCCTGGCCGCCGCCGAGCTCCTGCCCGGCGGCGGCGTCCGGCTGTCCGCACCCGGTATGGAGCCGCTCACCGTGCCGGTGCCGCGCGGGGCGTGCACCGTCCCGGCGCAGCTCTTCCGCGACAAGGTCGACGTGCTGCCCGCCGACGACGCGGCCGCGCACGCCTGGTGCAGCGCCTTCCTCGGGGCGGAGGTCCGGCTGGTGCACCTGGACGACCCCGCGCGCCGGCGGCCCGTGGACCCCTGGTACGCGCTGCCGGGCGAGACCGTCACCTTCGCCGACGGCTACCCGCTGCTCCTCACGACGACGGCCTCCCTGGACGCCCTCAACTCCCTGATCGCCAAGGACGGTCACGCGGCCGAGGGGCCCCTGCCCATGGACCGCTTCCGTCCGAACCTGGTCGTCTCCGGCACCGCCCCGTGGGCCGAGGACGGCTGGTCCCGCGTCGCCGTCGGCGAGGTGGTCCTGCGGGTCGCCAAGCCCTGCGGCCGCTGCGTCGTGACCACCACCGACCAGACGACCGCCGGGCGCGGTACGGAGCCGCTGCACACCCTCGGGCTCCACCGGCGCCTCGACGGCAAGCTCGTCTTCGGGCAGAACCTGGTCCCGGCGGGCCCCGGCACGGTCCGCGTCGGCGATCCGGTGCGGATCATCGGCTGACCCCGCCGCGGCCCGGCGGAACGGGATCCGGACACCGGCCGGGTGACGGGAACCCGTTCCCCGCTCCGCGCGTTGGGCCTTGTGAGACGTTCATGGGAATCGGGCCGGGACTCACCGGCCGGGGGGTGGCGGGAAGCGGGCAGGGGGGCGCGGACGTGCGGACGATCCGGGGGCTGTGGCGCTGGCGGCGCAATCCGCTGTGCCGTGCGACCGACCTCGCCGAGGCCTGGGTGGCGTTGGCGGGACTGCTGCTGATCCTCTCCGTCGCACCGCTGCTCGGCGTGCTCGCGGGCGGCGCCGCGCAGGACACCCTCCAGCGTTCGGTGCGCGCACAGCACGAGTCCCGGCACCGGGTGACCGCCACCGTCGTACGTCCCCTGGAGCGCTCCGCCCTGGCCGTCGACCCGGAGGGCGCCGGCGAGAGTCTGCGCAGCCGCGTCCTGGCCGGCTGGACCGCGCCGGACGGAGCACGGCACGAGGGACCCGTCACGGCCGGCCTCGACGACCCCGACCCCGGGGACCGGTTCGGGCTGTGGACGGACGAGCGGGGACGCGCGGTGGCCCGCCCCCTGGACGGGGCGACGGCGACCACGCACGCCGTGCTGGCCGGGACGGGCGCGGCCCTGGCGGCCGCGGCCCTGGTCGAGGCGGCCCGCCGCACGGCCGTCCGGCGCATGGTCCGCGCCCGGTACGCGCGCCTGGAGCGGGAGTGGGAGCGCGCGGGCCCGGACTGGGGCAGGACCGGGGCGGGCAGCTGACGGGCTTCCCGCTCCGGTCAACTCACCACCTGCGCGCACGCTACGGTGGACCGGCCGAAGCGAATCGGCGACAACCCGCGTACGACGAGGTGGGGGCACAGCAACGCCATGGCACAGGGCACGGTCCAGGTGACGCACACCGGCACCTCGCGGTGGCGGCGCCGCACAGGTGAGTACGCATCGCTCGCCGCCGCCCTGGAGGCCGCGGCCGACGGTGACGTCCTCACCGTCGCCCCGGGCACCTACCGGGAGAACCTCGTCGTCCAGCGGGCCGTCACGCTGCGCGGTCCCGACGGCGGCCAGGGTTCGGTGCGGATCGCGCCCGCCGACGGCGTCCCGCTGACCGTGCGCGCCTCGGCGGTGATCCAGGACCTGCACGTCGAGGGCCAGGACGCGGCGGCGCCCGCGGTGCTCGTGGAGGACGGGACACCCGAGCTGCTGGGGCTGAGAGTGGTGGCGCGCTCCGCCTCCGGGATAGAGGTGCGCGGCGGCGCGCGGCCCACCGTGCGGCGCTGCGTCGTCGACAATCCCGCCGGTGTCGGCATCGCCGTACTGGACGGCGGTGGCGGCGTGTTCGAGGAGTGCGAGGTGGTGTCGGCCGGGCAGGCGGGTGTCGCCGTGCGCTCGGGCGCGCACCCCCGTCTCGAGCGCTGCCGCGTGCACCACGCGGCGGGCTCCGGGCTGACCGCGACGGGCGAGGGTTCGGCGCTGGAGGCCGTGGGCTGCGAGGTGTACGAGGTGCGGGGCAGCGGGGTGCAGGTCACCGGCCGGGCCACCGCCCACCTGACCGACTGCGACGTGCACCGCACCACGGGCGACGGCGTCACCCTGGACACGGACGCCGTGCTCACCCTCGCCGACTGCCGCATCCACGACATCCCGGAGAACGCGGTCGACCTGCGTTCCCGCTCCGTCCTCACCCTGACCCGCACCACCGTGCGGCAGTTCGGCCGCAACGGACTGTCGGTGTGGGACCCGGGCACGCGCGTGGACGCCAACCAGTGCGAGATCTTCGACAGCACGGGCGACTACCCGGCCGTGTGGATCAGCGACGGCGCCACCGCGGTGCTCGACTCCTGCCGGGTGCACGACGTACCCGACGCGCTGTTCGTCCTGGACCGCGGCTCACGCGCGGACGTCGTCGACAGCGACCTGTCCCAGGTGCGCAACACCGCGGTGTCGGTCAGCGACGGCGCCACCGCGCAGCTCGACGACTGCCGCATCCGGGACGCGGCCACGGGCGCCTGGTTCCGCGACCACGGCAGCGGCGGCACCCTCAACAACTGCACGCTGGACGGCAATCGCACGGGCGTGATCGTGACCAAGGGCGCCGACCCCACGATCGAGCGCTGCACGGTCGACTCCCCCTCCGAGGCCGGTGTGTACGTCTCGGCGGGCGGCCGCGGCAGCTTCCTGAACTGCCGGGTGACCGGCAGCGCGGGCTACGGCTTCCACGTCATCGACGGCTGCCGCACGACACTCAGGAAGTGCCGCACGGAGCGGTGCGCGCGCGGGGGCTACGAGTTCGCGGACGGCGGCCCGGACGGCGGGCACGACTCCGGTCCGCTCGTCGAGGACTGCACGAGCGACGAGAGCGGCGGCGCCGCGGCGACCGCCCCGCCGGAGCCGGTGGTGCAGACGGCGGGCCAGACCCCCGGGCTGCTGGGCTCGATCCCCGGCCAGCGCACCACCGAACAGGAGCCGCTGATCACGGCCGCCGCCCCGCAGGAGCCCGCGCGGACGTCGAAGGCGGTGCTCGGCGAACTGGACGCGCTGGTCGGCCTGGACAGCGTCAAGCGCGAGGTGCGCGCCCTGACCGACATGATCGAGGTGGGCCGGCGCCGCCAACAGGCGGGTCTGAAGGCCGCGTCGGTCAAGCGGCACCTGGTCTTCACCGGCTCCCCGGGCACCGGCAAGACGACGGTCGCCCGGCTGTACGGCGAGATCCTCGCCTCTCTCGGTGTGCTGGACAAGGGCCACCTCGTCGAGGTCTCCCGGGTGGACCTGGTCGGTGAGCACATCGGCTCCACGGCGATCCGCACCCAGGAGGCCTTCCAGCGGGCGCACGGCGGTGTGCTGTTCATCGACGAGGCGTACGCGCTCTCCCCCGAGGACGCCGGCCGGGACTTCGGCAAGGAGGCCATCGACACGCTGGTCAAGCTCATGGAGGACCAGCGGGACTCGGTCGTGGTGATCGTCGCCGGCTACACGGCCGAGATGGAGCGCTTCCTGTCGGTCAACCCGGGTGTGGCGTCCCGTTTCTCACGGACCATCACCTTCGGCGACTACGGCCCCGAGGAGCTGCTGCGGATCGTGGAGCAGCAGGCCGACGAGCACGAGTACCGGCTGGCCCCCGGCACGGCCGAGGCGCTGACGAAGTACTTCACGACGATTCCCAAGGGCCCCGCCTTCGGCAACGGCCGCACCGCCCGCCAGACCTTCGAGGCGATGGTGGAACGGCACGCGAGCCGGGTCGCCCAGGTCAGCGACCCGAGCACCGACGACCTGACCCTGCTGTACGCGGACGACCTGCCCGAGCTGCCGTGACGGGGCCGGCGGCCGGGCCTTCGGCGGAGCGCTAGCAGGACCCGGACGCGTCGTCGGCCGCGGGCACGGAGGCCGGGGCCCCGGTGTGGCGCGGGGCCGGCACCTCCGGGCGCAGCCGGGCCAGGAGGCGTGCGCGCTCCTCGGCGAAGGCCGGGTCGGCCTGGTAGTCGGAGTGGCCGAGGACCGGCGCGGGCAGTGGGTGGAGTTCGGTGCGGCCGTACGTGAGCGGGTCCTTGAGGGGCGCGCGGTCCACCGCCGGACCCGGGTCGCCGGGCAGCCGCACCGGGCCGCCGATCGGGTCGGTGCGGCGGTGGAGGTTGCGCCAGCAGTCGACCTCCCGGTGCAGTGAGGCGAGCGCCTCGGGCCCGAAGTGGGCGGGAAACCAGCGGCCGTACAGCCGCTCCAGCGGGGAGCCGTAGGTGAGCAGGGCGACCCGTCTGCGGGCGGCGGGTTCCAGCTGCCAGGACGCGGCGGCGGCGAGGACGCTGCCCTGCGAGTGCCCCGAGATGACCAGCCGCCCGCCGGTGGCGCGGGTCCAGGTCGCCATCCGCCAGGTGAGGTCGGGCACGGCGCGCTCGGCGTAGCAGGGCGGGGCGAAGGGGTGGGCGGCGCGCGGCCAGAAGGTGCCGACGTCCCACAGGATGCCGATGGTGCGCCGCGCGGAGGCGTCCTTGTAGGCGCGCCTGCCCCAGGTGACGAACAGTATGAAGCCGAGGCCGATCAGCCAGGAGCCCAGCGCCTGCGCTGTCTGTGCGGCGCCGTGCACGACGGCGTACGTCCCCCGGGCGGCCTCGCCGGGCACCTGGTCGGTCGTCAGGGCGCCCACCAGCGCTCCGGCGCCCAGCAGCAGGGTGGCTGCGGAGCTGACGGCGACGAGCAGCGGGGCCCGGTCGGTGAGGGTGGCCGTCGCGCGGGCCAGGGCGATGCGCCGGGTCCGCCCGGGATCCCCGGCCTCCCCGGCGAGGTCCGCCTCCACCGCCTTCCGTTCGGCGCGTGCCAGGGCCCAGGTGTGACGGGCGAGCGCGGCGCACAGCAGCAGTACGACGACGAGCAGCGGCGGGATGACGGACGCCTGCCAGGTCAGCAGGACGGGCGGGCCCTCGAGGAAGGTGCCGGTGCCGTCCATCCAGTCCGAGACGCGCTGGGCGACGCCGCCGGACATGAAGCCGCCCAGGGCGCAGGCCAGCATGACGACCGCGGGGCCGCCGAGGCCGCGCAGGGCGGCGCGGGCGTCGGGGAGGCCGCGGTGGAGCAGGTGGGCGACCACGGCGAGGGCGATGACCAGCATGCCCTGTGTCAGGGCGATGCCGCCGAAGGCCGGGTCGCCGGGCAGCCGGCCGGCCGACGCCCACCCCGGACGGTTCCAGCCCGCGTACAGCAGGGTGAGGGCGAACAGGACGAGCGCGGCGAGCGGGAGGCGGCGCACGAGACAGCGGTCGAGGCTCCGGTCGAGACGGTTCTCGCTGCGGCCCCGCCGGCAGACCACCAGGACCACGGCGACGGTCCCGCCGGCCGCCGCACCCAGGAGGAGCCACCCGAGCGCGTCCAGCAACACGGATCCGCCCGTCCGGCGGTCGAAGCGGGCCGCGGGCGTGCCGACCGCGACGGCGATCGTCAGCAGGCCGGCCGCGGTGTGCGCGGCGCGCAGCCGGGCCACCAGGCGGCGGCCGTACCAGAAGCCGGGCCGGCCGAGGGCGGTGTGGCCGGGGCCCTCCTCGGCGTCGGGTTCGCGCTCCATCGGCTGCTGCGACTCGTACGCCCGCCAGGTGCGCAGCGACAGGTACCAGAGCAGGCCGGTGAGGGCGGCGGGCACGGCGGCCGCGAGGGCGAGCCTGCGGCCCGGCGGGCTCCACCAGCCGCCGTCGGAGACCACCGGCGACAGGAAGCCCACCCAGGAGTGGCGCTCGGCGCACGCGCGCGTGCCCGCGCACTGCCAGGCGACCAGGTCGAGCGCGACCTCGCAGGCGGCGGCGACCAGCAGGACCGTCAGGCTGAGTCCCGCGAGCCGCACCAGCAGGCCGTAGAGGCGGACCGTGCGGATCCGGTCCTTGGCGGCGGGCCGCATCCAGTGGGCGAGGTTTACCACCATGAAGGGCAGGAGGAGCAGCCACAGGGCGCGGGTGCCGTTGCCGGAGGTGAGGTTGCACCACACGTACGCCTCCGGCACGGGCCGGCCGCGGTAGTCCTCGGGCCTGGACTCGGCGTCGGCGTCCTCGGCGCGCCGGAAGACGGCCGCCACGTCGTCGCCGGTGATCCGTACCGTCCGCGGGTCGTCCAGCATCTCGGCGGGCGTGGTGCCGCCCACACCGTGCACCAGGAGTTCCAGAGCGGTGCCGGGTCTCCCGTCCCGCGGTGCGGGCGGGCCGGGAACGTCCTGTCCTGCCGTGCCTTCCCGCCGCTCGGCCTGTTCCACTGTCCGCACCCCCCGTGACGCGCCGCCGGCTGTGTCCGTGCGGGCACCAGGATCTCGGTTCGGCGGGCTCCGCACACCCCTCGGCACGGAATCTCCCCGAACCGGGTGACGGGCGGGCCCGCGGCGCGCCCGGGTGTGGCATGTTCGCGACGGGCGGGCGGTGGCGCGGCCGGCGGCGTGGCGTGCGAGGATGGGATGTCCGCACGGGTGCGGGGAGAAGTCCTCATCGGAGCGAGTGCGGCGGCGGGTCGGGCGGTTGGCGGCGAAAGGACCGAAGCGTACGTGAGTGAGAATCCGAACCTCCTCGCGGAGCAGCGGCGCGCCCTGATCCTCGACGAGGTGCGCCGCCGGGGCGGGGTCCGGGTCAACGAGCTGACCCGCAAGCTCGGCGTGTCGGACATGACGGTCCGTCGCGACCTCGACGCGCTGGCCCGCCAGGGTGTGCTGGAGAAGGTGCACGGCGGCGCGGTCCCGGTGGCCGAGGCGAGCACGCACGAGCCGGGCTTCGAGGCCAAGTCGGGGCTGGAGCCGACGGCCAAGGAGGAGATCGCGCGGGCCGCGGCCGAGCTGGTCGCGCCGGGTGCCGCGATCGCCCTGTCGGGCGGTACGACGACGTACGCGCTGGCGCACCGGCTGGTGGACGTGCCGGATCTGACGGTGGTCACCAACTCGGTGCGGGTGGCCGACGTGTTCCACGTGGCGCAGCGCACCTCCGGGGCGCGGACGGGTGCCGCCACGGTGGTGCTCACCGGCGGGGTGCGCACCCCCTCGGACTCGCTGGTGGGCCCGGTGGCCGACCAGGCGATCGCCACGCTCCACTTCGACGTGCTCTTCCTCGGCGTGCACGGCATATCGGCGGAGGCCGGCCTGTCCACGCCGAACCTGGCGGAGGCGGAGACCAACCGGCGGCTGGTGCAGTCGGCGCGGCGGGTCGTGGTGGTCGCCGACCACACCAAGTGGGGTGTCGTGGGCCTGAGTTCCTTCGCCGCGCTGGAGCAGGTGGACACGCTGGTGACCGACGGCGGCCTGTCCGCCGAGGCGCGCGCGGAGGTCGCCGAGCACCTGGGGCTGGTCGTGGCCGGCGAACCGGAGCCGGCCACCGACTGATCCGGGGCGCGCGGGACACCGCCTCTCCCGGCGTCCCGCGCGCGGACCCCGTTCCCTCGGCCCCTCTCAGCGCGCGGGCTCGCGTCCGAGGCCCCGCTGACACCCGCCGCGCCCCCGGCTATCGTGGCGCCACCCGGCCGCTCGTCCGTATGCGCCGCCGCGCACAAGGGGGTTGTGTCCATGGCTCACCGTCTGCGTCCGGTGGGTCTCGACTTCGTCGAGACGGCGCCGGTGCGCCTGGTCTTCGCACGGGAGATCTCCGCCGCCCCCGGGGCGGTGTTCGGCGCGCTCGCCGAGGACGTGCCGGGCTGGACGGAGTGGTTCTCGGCGGTGACCTCGGCCCGGCCCATCGGGCGGGACGCTGGCCGCGAGATCCGGCTCCGGGGCGGCACCCGCTTCGTCGAGACGGTGCTGGCGGCCCGGCGGCCCGAGGTGTACGCCTACCGCGTGGACGTCACCAACGCGCCCGGAGCGCGGGCGATGCTGGAGGAGTGGCGGCTGACGCCGGCCGGGACGGGCACACGCGTGCAGTGGACGTTCGCGGCGGACGGTGCGGCCCCGTTCCGCTTCGCGCTGGGCCGGGCGCGGCCCGCGCTGGGCCGGGCCTTCCGGGGCGCGGTCACCTCGCTGGACCGCCGGCTGGGCGGCCCCTAGGGCCTGTCTGACGATTCCCGTCGTCGCCCGGAGGGCGGCCTCGCGGCGTCAGGTGCGTGCTCTCGGCGTGCCGGACGTAGAGCCTCGTACTGGATGTACTTGGCTCTGCGCCCGGTGCGGCGAGAGTGCGTGCATGGCGTCGCGAGGCTGGGGGCACCTCCCGGCCGGAGGCTGGGGGAGGGAATTGTCAGACAGGCCCTAGGGCAGGCGTCAGCAGGGCCAGGCGCCGGTGTGCAGCAGGGTCTCGATGGCGGCGGTGTACGGGCGGATGTCCAGGTTCTGCTCGGCGAGCCAGGTGTCCGAGTAGTACTTGTCGAGGTACCGGTCCCCCGGGTCGCACAGCAGCGTCACCACGCTCCCCCGGCGTCCCGCGGCCACCATCTCGGCGACGATCTTCAGCGCGCTCCACAGGCCGGTGCCCGTGGAGCCGCCCGCCTTGCGGCCGATGGCCTGTTCCAGGGCCCGGACGGCCGCGACGCTGGCCGCGTCCGGGACCTTCATCATGCGGTCGACGGCGCCGGGCACGAAGCTCGGTTCCATCCGGGGCCTGCCGATGCCCTCGATCCGGGAGCCGCGGTCGCAGGCGACGTCCGGGTCGCCGGTGGTCCAGCCCTCGAAGAAGCAGGAGTTCTCCGGGTCGGCGACGCAGACGCGGGTGTCGTACTGCATGTAGTGCACGTAGCGGGCCAGCGTGGCGGAGGTGCCGCCGGTGCCGGCCGTGGCGACGATCCACGCCGGTTCCGGGAACCGTTCCAGCCGCAGCTGCCGGAAGATCGATTCGGCGATGTTGTTGTTCCCGCGCCAGTCGGTGGCGCGTTCGGCGTAGGTGAACTGGTCCATGTAGTGGCCGCCGGTCTCGGCCGCGAGGCGAGCGGACTCCTCGTACATCCGGCGGGAGTCGTCCACGAAGTGGCACCGTCCGCCGTGGAACTCGATCAGGCGGATCTTCTCCGTGCTGGTGGTGCGCGGCATCACGGCGACGAAGGGGACCCCGATCAGCTTCGCGAAGTACGCCTCGGAGACGGCCGTGGAGCCGCTGGACGCCTCGATGACCGGGCGGTCCGGGCGGATCCAGCCGTTGCACAGGCCGTACAGGAACAGGGAGCGGGCGAGCCGGTGCTTGAGGCTGCCGGTCGGGTGGGTCGATTCGTCCTTGAGGTAGAGGTCGATGCCCCACCGCTCGGGGAGCGGGAAGAGGAGCAGGTGGGTGTCGGCCGAGCGGTTGGCGTCCGCCTGGACCTTGCGCACGGCTTCTTTCAGCCATGCCCGGTAGTCGGCGTCACTGTGGTCGACGTCCAGGGTGGCGCCGGTGCGGGTCTGCCGGGGGGTGCTCACGACGGGGCTCCTTACGCTGCGCGCCGACGGCGTGTCGGGCGGCCGACGCCTCGATCATAGACACCTTCCACACGCTTCTCACCTGCATAAACACACCTTTGGGCGCCTCAAAGACACCCCTGGGGCGGATCGCCGCGCACGGTGGGGGCGCATTCGCGCGAGTGCTCCGGCCGCCCCCGGAAAGCGAGGGTGCGTACTGGTGCTGGGCGCGCGGTGCGGGCAGACTGCCAGCGGGTGGGACGACCGACGCGCGCGAGGGGGCGACGGCATGGCGGACCCGGAGTTCAGGGCCACGGGAGTGCGGATCGGGAAACGGCTGCGCTCACTCACCCGGGCCGGGACGGTCCGGATCAGCGACGGCAGGGTCGAGCTGCTCACCAGCTACGGCAGTGAGATCGACAGCGCGCCGGTGCAGGCGGTACGGGCCTCGCGCCCCTGGTTCGGCCCGGACGACCGCGCCCTCGCCGACCTCAACGGCAAGCGGTACCTGCTGACCCTCGGCGAGCGGGACCCCGCGCCGGGTGAGCCCGGTCCGCCGGCCGCCCGCCGTTTCATCGAGGCCGTGCACCGGGCGGCCGGACATCGCCGTTGAGATGTCCGTAAGTTGCGGTGCCTCACCCCTTGCGTCACGCTGGTCTCACGTCACTCTGGGTTTACCGGCGATAACGCTGCGAACCAGCCCGCCGGCCATGACAGCAGGCGGCGGCGCGCCGCGTGCGCCCTGCTGGATCCGAACTCCGTGTTCTTCCGGACCTCTTTGTCGGGGAGTCGCAGCCGTGATCAGTCACCCAAGCAGACACTGCACGGTGGAGCTCCAAGCCCTGCCGTCGCGGATCGGCCAGGTCCGCAGAATCGTATCTGCGCAATTGCGCTACTGGCATATGGACCCCCTGATCGACCGGGCCTCGCTCGGCGTGACGGAGTTGCTGACCAACGTCCACCTGCACGCCGTGCCGGACAAGACGTGCACCGTGGAGATGGAGCTGCTCCTGGAGCGGCTGACCGTCTCGGTGCGCGACCACGATCCGCGCCTGCCGGTCGTGGACGACGCCGCGCCCCTCGCCACGTGCGGCCGAGGGCTCTCCATGGTGGCGGCGATGAGTGAGACCTGGGGCGCCCGGCCGGACGGCGAGTCCGGCAAGGTCGTCTGGTTCACGCTGCCGGCGTGCGGCGACCTGGCCGCGGTCACCGCTCCGCCGGTCACCGCGCGGGCACCGCGCCGTCTGGTCGGGGAGGTGCCGGCCACCGTGTTCGCGGAGGCCGAGCCCGTCGTCGATCTGGGCAGCCCCCAACCCGCTCCCGCCCGGTCGGCCGTTGCCGGCTGACCGGGCGGTGACCTCTCATCGGCGGGCGCCGGACGGCGCGGCTCCCGTCAGGGCGGGCCGGGGCCCCAGGGGCCCGTGACCGCCCCGGGGCAGCCGGCCGGACAGCGCACGCCCGCGCCGTAGGGAGTGCGAACGGCGGTGCTGCCACCGCACGTGTGCCCGCCCGGCGTCGACGATCCGCGCGGCGGACCGGGCGCGGCCGCGGCCGGCCCGCGGCGGTCATACGCCACGGCCCTTGCGCGGCCGGCCGAACTGCTCGTCCAGCACGGAGAGCCGACGCCAGTACTCGTCCTCGTCGATCTCCCCGGAGGCGAACCGGTGGCCGAGGACGCTGATCGGTGAGCCGTCCTCGGCGGCGGGCCGTCCGGGTCCCCGGCGCCCGCGCCAGACGGTGCGGCGGAGCAGGGTGATTCCGGCGCCGATGACCAGCGCCCAGATCAGCGGGAAGAACAGGATCCAGGGGCCGGGCCCGCCGTCGCCGAAGTGTGCCAGGGTCTCCATGTCGTCCAACTCCTCGTGGCGATGTCCTGCGTGTCGCTTCCGAGCGTCCCCCGGGAGCGGGTCGCGGTCGTCGTACGGCCGGCGGCACCGGCCGTACCCCGCGGGGAGTACGCACGGCGCCCCGGGCCTGCTCCCTCCCGCGCGGCAAGCCGTCGAGCTGCTCCTCGACTTCTGTAACTACTAGTATGTACAGTGGTCGCATGAGCACCTCGGAGCGGCTGATCGAGTCCACCCGCGAACTGCTGTGGGAGCGTGGGTACGTGGGGACCAGCCCCAAGGCGATCCTGGAACGGGCGGGCGCCGGCCAGGGCAGCATGTACCACCACTTCAGGGGCAAGCCCGATCTCGCGCTCGCGGCGATCCGGCGGACCGCCGACGAGATGTGGGCCACCGCCGAAGCGGTGCTGGACGGTCCGGGCACACCGTACGAGCGGATCGCGGCCTATCTGCGCCGGGAGCGCGAGGCCCTGCGCGGCTGCCCGGTGGGGCGGCTGACGATGGACCCGGACGTGATCGCCGACGACGCCCTGCGCGCCCCCGTCGACGAGACGCTCGACCGGCTCAGGGAGCACATCGCCCAGATCGTCGAGGAGGGCAAGGAGCAGGGCGAGTTCGCGCCCGGGCTGGACGGCGAGGAGATCGCGGCGGCCGTCGTCGCGACCGTCCAGGGCGGTTACGTGCTCGCCCGCGCCGCCGGCTCGCCCACGGCGTTCGACGCCGCGGTCCGCGGACTGCTGGCCCTGCTCGCCCCGCCCACCCGCTGAGGAGTGCCTGCCCGTGCACGCCATGCAGTACGAGTTCACCCTGCCCGCCGACTACGCGATGGACGTCGTCCGGGAGCGGGTCGCCCGCACCGGTCACCTCCTGGACGACTGGCCGGGCCTCGGCGCCAAGGCGTATCTGATGCGCGAGCGAGGAGTGCACGGCTCGCCGGTCAACCAGTACGCGCCGTTCTACCTGTGGCGCACGGTCGCGGGGATGAACTCCTTCCTGTGGGAGGGCGCCTTCCAGCGGCCCGCCGACGACTTCGGCCGGCCCGCGGTGCGGCAGTGGACGGGCCTGGCCTACGAGGAGGGAGGCGCCGGCGACTCCCCCGCGCGGGCGGCCGTCCGGCACCGGCGGGCCGTACCGGAAGGGGTGCCCCTGGCGGAGGCGGCCGCCGAGGCGGTGCGGGAGACCGCGCTGCTGGCGGCCCGGGACGGCGTGGTGCTCGCGGCGGCGGTCGTGGACACCAGTCGCTGGGAACTGGTGCGCTTCTCGCTGCACGCCGAGGAGGCGCCGGACGAGGTGGACGGCGAGGTCTTCCAGGTGCTGCACGTGTCGGCACCGGAACGCGCGCGGCTGCCGCGGGGGCGCCAGTGGTGACCGTCGTACTCCCGGCCCCCGGCGACGTGTCTCCGGGCGAGTGGGGAGGGTGCGGGGCCGACGAGCGCCTGTCCCTCGCCGCCAACGGGGCGGTCGGCGCGAGATCGGCGCAGCAGCCTGGCGCCGACCCCGCCTCCGGGCCGCCGTCGGGGCCCTGAGCGGCCCTGCCACCCGCCCGCGATCCGCACACCCCCGCTGTCCGACCGGGAGACCACCGCATGCCCTTCGTCCGCATCGACGCCCACGACACCCAGGCCGGCCGCCTGGACGCGCTCGGCCGGGCCGTCCACGACGCCCTGGTCGAGACGCTCGGCATTCCGCACGACGACCGGTTCCAGGTCCTCACCGCCCACGACCGCACCCGCGGCACGCTGCGGTACGACGACTACCTCGGCGTCCACCGGGACGAGGGCGTCGTCTTCGTGTCGATCACGCTGCGCGCGGGCCGCGCGACCGGCCGCAAGCAGGCGCTGTACCGGCGGATCGCCGAACTCGCCGAGGCGTACGCGGGTACCGAGCCCCGGAACGTCTTCGTCACCCTGACCGAGAACTCCTGCGCCGACTGGTCGCTCGGCCACGGACTCGCGCAGTACGTAGGCTCGGGCCCATGCTGAGAATCGGTGTACCCGTCGTCGGTGTCAGGGACGTGGCCCGCGCGGAGGCGTTCTGGACGGCCGCGCTCGGGCTGGTGGCCACGGAGGAGTGGCGCAGCGAGACCTGGCGCACCCTGGACCACGCCGACGGCTCCGGGCGGGCCCTCGGTCTGATGCGCAGCGAGTCGCCGGCCGAGCGGCGTCCCCGCCTCCACCTGGACCTCTACACGGACTCCGCGGAGGAACAGGAGGCCGAGGTGCGGCGGCTGGTGGGGCTCGGCGCCCGGGAGGCGGACTGGGACCGCTATCCGCCCGACCCCGACTTCGTCGTCCTCACGGACCCCGACGGCAACGTCTTCTGCGTCGTCGACCTGAGCAGGGCCCCCAGCGGCGGCGGAGCACCGGCGGCCTGAGGCGCACCCGCGCCGCACGACCTGGGGCCTGTCGTTCGGATGGGCCGGCGTCGACAGGCCCTAGCCCAGTGCGCCGAGCGGGTCGTCCAGGACCGGCTGCCAGGCCAACTCGGCCGCGCCCACGAGGCTGTTGTGGTCCAGTCCGCACGGCAGGATGGGCACCCCGCCGCTCTGGCCCCACAGACTGCGGTCGGCGACGACGGCCCGCAGCCGCTCGGGGTCGGCGTCGAGCAGGGCGCGGTGGAGTCCGCCGAGGATGATGCGGTCCGGGTTGAGGATGTTCACCAGGCCGGCGAGACCGAGGCCGAGGCGGTCGATGAGCGCCTCGGTGGCGGTGCGGACGGCCGGGTCGGTGTAGTGGTCCCGGATCAGGTCGTAGGACTGCTGGAGCAGGGACACCTCGGGTCCCGGCTCGCGGCCGGCGGCGGTGAGGAAGGCGAGCGGGTCGGCCTCCACGTCCAGGCAGCCCCGGCTGCCGCAGTGGCAGGGGCGCCCCTCGGGGTTGACGGCGAGGTGCCCCACCTCCAGGGCCAGTCCCGAACTGCCCATGTGCAGGCGGCCGTCGAGGACCAGCGCGCCGCCCACACCCCGGTGGCCGGTGGCCACGCACAGCAGGTCACGCGCACCGCGCCCGGCACCGTGCCGGTGTTCGGCGAGCGCCGCGAGGTTGACGTCGTTCGCGGCGAACGCGGGCCCCTCGATCCCGGCGGCCCGCACCTGCTCGGCGAAGATGCGCCGCACCGGCGCGCCCGCGGGCCAGGCCAGGTGCAGGGGGTTCAGGGCCAGGCCCTCCGGCTCCGCCACGGCGGACGGGACGGCGAGCCCCGCGCCGACGCAGCGCCGCCCGGTCTCCCGCAGCAGCTCCGCGCCCGTCTCCACGACGGAGCCGAGGACCTTCGCCGGGTCGGCGTCGACGACCTCGCAGCCCGGCGCGGTGGCGACGATGCGGCCGCCGAGGCCGACCAGCGCCGCGCGGAAGCCGTCGGCGTGGACCTGCGCGGCGAGCGCGACGGGGCCGTCGTCCGCGACCTCGAGGCGGTGCGAGGGGCGGCCCTGCGAACCGGCCGCCGCGCCGGGGCGGGCGTCGACCCGGATCAGGCCGAGCGCCTCCAGTTCGGCGGCGACGGCGCCTGCGGTGGCGCGGGTGACGCCCAGTTCCGCGGTGAGGACGGCCCGGGTGGGGGCTCGTCCGGTGTGCACGAGCTCCAACGCGGGTCCGAGCGCGCCGCGCCCCCGTTCCAGCCGCGTCCTGGAGGTGGTCCCTTCCCCCGCCGTCCGGGGGTCCGCCTTGCCGCTCATGGAGGGGAGTCTCCCATGATCCGCCGGGGTGGCGTGCCTAGAGGCCGCTGACCCTCAGCGTGATGTTCAGCCGCCCGGTGAGGCCCAACTCCGGTGGTGCGGTGCCCGCGTGCACCCTCGGCACCCCGTGGTACGCGAGGCGGGAGGGGCCGCCGAAGACGAACAGGTCTCCGCTGCGCAGTTCGACGTCGGTGTAGGGGCGGGTCCGGGTCCGCGGGTTGCCGAAGCGGAAGACGCAGGTGTCGCCGAGGCTCAGGGAGACCACGGGCGCGTCGGACCGCTCGTCGGCGTCGCGGTGCATGCCCATCCGGGCGTCGGCGTCGTAGAAGTTGATCAGCGCGATGTCGTACGGCGCGGACGCGGCGGCGTCGGCGCCCAGCGCGTCGGTCACCGCGCCCCGGCCCAGCTCGCCGAGCCAGGCCGGGAAGGGCTTCACCGGCGCACCGTCCCCGTCGACGACGGTGCGGGCGTAGGCGTACGGATGCCAGTGCCAGCCGAGGCAGACCTGCCGAGCGGTCATGGTGCCGCCGCCCGGGGTGTGGACGGTGCGCAGTCCGGCCGGGGGGCGGGCCCACTCGCGGCAGGCCCTCAGCAGCTCGCGCTGCCGTGCGGGCGGGAGCCAGTCCGGCAGGTGGACGGCGCCGGGCGCGGGCTCGGTACGGTCCCTGGGGAACAGCTCGGCGTCCATGCCTCCATCCTGCCTCCGTCGCCCCGCCGTCCGCGCGAGGGGCCTGAGCTGCGGCTCGGTTAGCCTGGGCACACGATGAACGACCGCAGCGACCGTATGACGACGCCATGGGGCGAGCAGGTGCTGACCCGCTTCCCCGAGGACCCGCGCGACCGGCTCCGCGCCTGGGACGCCTCCGACGAGTACCTGCTCGGGCACCTCGCGGAGCGGGAGGTGCCGCTGACCGGCACGGTCGTCGCGGTCGGGGACCGCTGGGGCGCTCTGGTGACGGCGCTGGCCGCCCACGGGCCGGTGCAGATCACCGACTCCCACCTCACCCGGGAGGCGACGCGGATCAACCTGGAGCGGGCCGGCGCCGAGCCCGGCACCGTGCGCCTGCTGACCACGCAGGACCCGCCGCCGGACCGTGTCGACGTGCTGCTGGTGCGGGTGCCGAAGAGCCTCGGGCTGCTGGAGGACCAGTTGCTGCGGCTCGCGCCCGCGCTGCACGAGGGCACGGTCGTCGTCGGCACCGGGATGGTCAAGGAGATCCACACCTCGACGCTCCGGCTGTTCGAGCGGATCGTCGGCCCGACCAGGACCTCGCTGGCCGTGAAGAAGGCCCGGCTGATCTTCGCCACGCCGGACCCCGCGCTGCGGCGGCCGGTCAGTCCCTGGCCGCTCACCTACCGGCTCCCCGACGACGTCGGCCCGCTGCTCTCGGGGCGGACGGTCGTGAACCACGCGGGCGTGTTCTGCGCCGACCGGCTGGACGTCGGCACCCGCTTCTTCCTGCGGCACCTGCCGTCGGCCGGCGGGGCCCGCCGCGTGGTCGACCTGGGCTGCGGCAACGGAGTGGTCGGTACGGCGATGGCGCTTGCCGACCCCGGTGCGGAAGTGCTGTTCACCGACGAGTCGTTCCAGGCCGCGGCCTCGGCGGAGGCGACGTACAAGGCCAACGGGGCGACCGGCCAGGCGGAGTTCCGGGTCGGCGACGGACTGACCGGGGTGCCCGACGGCAGTGTCGACCTGGTGCTCAACAACCCGCCCTTCCACTCCCACCAGGCGACGACCGACGCCACCGCGTGGCGCATGTTCACCGGGGCGCGGCGCGTGCTGCGCCCCGGCGGCGAGCTGTGGGTGGTCGGCAACCGGCACCTGGGCCACCACGTCAAACTGAAGCGCCTGTTCGGCGACTGCGACCTGGTGGCCGGTGACAGCCGGTTCGTGGTGCTGAGGGCCGTCAGGACCTAGCGCCGGCGACGACCTGGATGATCGTCGCCACCGTCCGGGCCATGGCCTCCCTCCCGGCGGTGAGATAGCCCCGTGAGTCGACCGCGTCGGGGCGGGCGGTGAGGTGTTCGCGGATCGCGCCGGTCATGGCGATGTTGAGGGCGGTACCGACGTTGACCTTGGCGATGCCGCCCGCGACGGCCGAGGCGAGTTCGGCGTCGGGGACGCCGGACGAGCCGTGCAGGACGAGGGGTACGTCCAGCGCGCCCGACAGCTCCTTGAGCAGGTCGTGGTCGAGGGCCGCGGTGCGGGTGGTCATGGCGTGGGAGCTGCCGACGGCGACCGCGAGGGCGTCCACTGCGGAGTCGGCGACGTAGGCGCGGGCCTCGGCGGGGTCGGTGCGGGCGCCGGGGGCGTGGGCGTCCAGCGGCGCGGCGCCGTCCTTGCCGCCGACCTCCCCCAGTTCGGCCTCGATCCAGAGCCCTTGGGCGTGCGCCCAGTCGGCCGCGGCCCGGGTCGCCGCGAGGTTCTCCGCGTAGGGCAGCCGGGAGGCGTCGTACATCACGGAGCTGAAGCCGGCGTCCGGTGCCTGGCGCAGCAGGGCGTCGCTCTGGACGTGGTCGAGGTGCAGCGCGACGGGCACGGCGGCGCCCTCGGCGGCGGCGACGGCCGCGGCCGCGAGCGGCAGCAGGCGGCCGTAGCGGTACTTGACGGCGTTCTCGCTGACCTGGAGCACGACGGGCATGCCCGCGGACTCGGCGCCGGCGACGACGGCCTCGATGTGCTCCAGGGTGATGATGTTGAAGGCGGCCACGGCGGAGCGCGCGGCGGCGGCGCGGCCGACCAGGTCGCCGGTGCTGGCGAGGGGCACGGTGTCTCCCTTCCCGCGCGTTTCGGCACGGGCGTCGGGTGCGGTTGGGGGGTCAGGGAGCGAGGATCACCGAGCGGGTGAGGTGGCGCGGGCGGTCCGGGTCGAGGCCGCGGGCGGCGGCGACGGCGACGGCGAGCCGCTGGGCGCGGACCAGTTCGGCGAGCGGGTCCAGCTCCCCCGGCACCCACATCGCGCCGGTGTCGCGGACCTGCTCGGCCAGCCCCTCGGGGGCCTCGCCGAACATCCAGGTGGCCGTGCCGGCGGTGCTGATGCTGATGGGCCCGTGCCGGTACTCCATCGCCGGATACGCCTCGGTCCAGGACAGGGAGGCCTCGCGCATCTTCAGCCCGGCCTCGTTGGCCAGCCCCACGGTCCAGCCCCGGCCGAGGAAGGTGAACTGGGTGCGGTCGACCAGCCCTTCGGGCAGCGCGGCGGAGAGCGCCGTGCGGGCGTCGGCGACGACCGCGTCCGTGTGCAGGCCCAGGTGGGCGCGGAGCAGGGTGAGGGCGGTGGTGGCGAACCGGGTCTGCACGACCGACCGTTCGTCGGCGAAGTCGAGGACGACCACGTCGTCGGCGGCGGCCATGACCGGCGTCTCGGGGTCCGCGGTGAGGGCGACGGTGCGGGTGCGGCCCTTCAGGTCCGCCAGCAGCTCCAGCACTTCGGTGGTGGTGCCGGACCGGGTGAGGGCGACCACCCGGTCGTACGCGCGCCCCCGCGGGAACTCGGAGGCGGCGAAGGCGTCGGTCTCGCCCTGTCCGGCGCCCTCGCGCAGCGCCGCCGCGGACTGCGCCATGAAGTACGAGGTGCCGCAGCCGACGACGGCCACGCGCTCCCCCGCGGCGGGCAGCGCCGTGGTGTGCCGGGCCGCCTCCGCGGCGGCGCGGGTCCAGCACTCGGGCTGGCTGTTGAGTTCGTCCTCGACATGCGTCATGCCGCACACTCCCCGATCGACCGATCTGCTTGTTCCTGCAAGATATAGCGAGCTTTCGAGCACAATCAAGCAATCTGGGGAAGAGCACCGTGCGCTAGGGTCGGCGGGAGATCGAGGAACGGAGGCGCGGATGTCGCGCGACGCCCGCTGGAAGGCGCTGCTGGAACTGCTCGTGGAGCGGGGCCGGCTGGACGTCGAGGAGGCGGCGACCGAGCTGGAGGTCTCGGCCGCGACCATCCGCCGCGACTTCGACCGGCTCGCCGAGCAGCAGATGCTCGTGCGCACGCGCGGGGGCGCGGTCGTGCACGGCGTGTCGTACGAGCTGCCGCTGCGCTACAAGACCGCGCGCCGCGTCTCGGAGAAGCAGCACGTCGCACGGGCGGTGGCCGCCCTGGTGGCGCCCGGTGAGGCGGTCGGGCTGACCGGGGGCACGACCACCACGGAGGTCGCGCGGGCCCTGGCCGTGCGCGCCGACCTGGCCGCGGGCACGCCGGCGCTGACGGTGGTCACCAACGCGCTCAACATCGCCAACGAGCTGGCCGTTCGGCCGCAGTTCAAGATCGTGGTGACCGGCGGGGTGGCCCGCGCGCAGTCGTACGAGCTGATCGGGCCGCTCGCGGACGGCGTGCTCGGCCAGGTGACGCTGGACGTGGCGGTGCTGGGGGTCGTCGCCTTCGACGCGGTGCACGGCGCCGCCGCGCACGACGAGGCGGAGGCGGCGATCAACCGGGTGCTCTGCGAGCGCGCCGAGCGCGTGGTGGTGGCCGCCGACTCCAGCAAGCTGGGCCGCAGGGCGTTCGCCCGGATCTGCGCGACCGAGGCGGTGGACACGCTGGTCACGGACACCGCGGCCGACCCGGACCTGGTGCGGCGGTTCGAGGAGTGCGGGGTCCGGGTGGTCACGGCCGGCTCCTAGGAACAGGCGTCGCGGCCTCAGTGCCCGTGTCCGCCCACGTGGTCGGCGGGCGCGGAGGGGGCCGTTCCGGAGGCGTCGGGGGTGGCGGATCCGGCCCGGACCGTGAAGGCGGCGGTGTGGACCTCGCCGCGGTGCTTGAAGTCGAGGAAGAGGCGGTAGGTGCCGTCGCTGGGCGCGGTGGCCGTGAAGGAGACGTCCGGGCCCGGCGCGGTGGTCCCGTCGCCGGCCTCGCCGCGCGGGTGGACGTGCAGGTAGGCGAGGTCACCGGAGCGCAGGGCGACGAGGTGGCCGTAGGCGCCGAGGTACGGCTGGAGGTCGTTCACGGGCTCGCCGTCGCGGGACACCCGGAACTTCAGCTCGCTCGCCTTGCCCGGGCGCAGGGATCCGGCGAGTTCGACCTGGTAGCCATGGGTCCGTGCGGTGTCGTCGGGGGCAGGCACGCGGGCCGGCTCGTAGCGGCCGGAGGCGGCCAGGTCGGCGCCGAGGGTGAGGTTTTCGGCGCCCTTCGCCGCCGGGGTGAAGTCGGCGAAGACGCGGTAGCCGCCGGCCCGGGGCAGGTCGACGGGTGTGCTCCAGGTGCCGTCGGCGGCGCGGACGGGGTGCAGGTGGCGGTAGGTGACCAGGTCGCGTGAGGCCACGACGAGGTGCAGCTCCTTCTCGTGTTCGCGCTGGTACCCGGTGACGGGCCGGCCGGCCGAGTCCCGGACGGTGAAGCGCAGTTCGGTGCGTTCTCCGGCCTTGACGCGCGGGGTGCCGAGGTCGAGCGTGTAGCCCTTCTCGGAGACCTGGAGGCCGCCGGGCGGGGTGCTCTCGTGTCCCTGGTGGCCGCCACCGTCCGGCTCTCGGGCAGCCGGCCCGTCGTGCTCGTCGTGGGGCGCGGGCGGGGCGCTCTCCTTGACGACGGGGCCCACTCCCTGACCGACCCCGTAGGCGGTGCCGAAGGTCGCGGCGAGCGCCGCGGCGAACGCGGTGATCCTCAGTCCGGTGTGCATGGCGGTCGTCTCCTCGGATTCCGGGGTCCCGGCGGACGGGGTGACCCTTCTTGCATTTCACGATACCCCTAGGGGGTACTCAGTCAAGCCCGGGGAAGCCTTGCGTTCGATACCCCCTCTGGGTATACATGGAGCTACGGCGAGGGTACCCCCTCCCCGTATTCGCACGCAGCAGCACGCAGCCGTGTGCCGCGCATCCGTCAGGAGCAGCCATGACCACCAGCACGACCAGCGCACCGTCCGAGGTGGAACTCGCCATCGGCGGCATGACCTGTGCCTCGTGCGCCGCCCGGATCGAGAAGAAGCTGAACCGGATGGACGGGGTCAGCGCCACCGTCAACTACGCCACCGAGAAGGCGAAGGTCAGTTACGCGGGCGAGGTCTCCGTACCGGACCTGATCGCCACGGTCGAGGCGACCGGGTACACGGCCCGCGAACCCGAGCCGGTACGCGCGGGTCCCGCGCCCGGCGACGGAACGAGCGCGGCCTCCGGGTCCGCGGAGTCCGGAGGAGACACAGACGCGCTGCGGCCCCTGCGGCAGCGGCTCGTCACCGCCGTGGTGCTCGCCGTCCCCGTCATCGCGATGGCGATGGTGCCGGCGCTGCAGTTCGAGTACTGGCAGTGGCTCTCGCTGACCCTCGCGGCACCCGTGGTGACGTACGCCGCGTGGCCCTTCCACCGCGCCGCGCTCACCAACGCCCGGCACGGCGCGGCCACCATGGACACGCTGATCTCGGTCGGCACGTCGGCGGCGTTCCTGTGGTCGCTGTGGGCCCTGTTCCTCGGAACGGCGGGGACGCCGGGCATGACCCACCCCTTCGAGCTGACCATCGCGCGCGGCGACGGCTCCGGGAACATCTACCTGGAGGCGGCCGCGGGCGTGACCGCCTTCCTCCTGGCCGGGCGCTACTTCGAGGCCCGCGCCAAGCGCAAGGCGGGCGCCGCACTGCGGGCCCTGCTGGAGCTGGGCGCCCGGGAGGTCACCGTCCTCGGCGCCGATGGACGGGAACGGACCGTTCCCACCGCCGAGTTGGCGGTGGGCGACCGCTTCCTGGTCCGCCCCGGCGAGAAGATCGCCACGGACGGCACCGTCGTGGAGGGCTCCTCGGCGGTCGACGCCTCCATGCTCACGGGCGAGTCGGTGCCCGTCGAGGTCGGTGTCGGTGACGGCGTCACGGGCGCGACCGTGAACGCGGGCGGCCGGCTGGTGGTCGAGGCGATCCGGGTCGGCGCCGACACGCAGCTGGCCCGGATGGCGCGGCTCGTCGAGGACGCGCAGAACGGCAAGGCCGCAGCGCAGCGTCTCGCCGACCGCGTCTCCGGCGTCTTCGTCCCCGTCGTCATCGCGCTGGCCCTGGCCACCCTGGGCTTCTGGCTCGGCAACGGCGCGGGGCCCACGGCCGCGTTCACGGCCGCCGTCGCCGTGCTGATCATCGCCTGCCCCTGCGCCCTGGGACTGGCCACGCCCACCGCCCTCATGGTCGGCACCGGCCGCGGTGCCCAGCTCGGCATCCTCATCAAGGGACCCGAGGTGCTGGAGTCCACCCGCTCCGTCGACACCGTCGTCCTCGACAAGACCGGCACCGTCACCACCGGCCGGATGACCCTGCTCGCCGTACACACCACCGGCGCCACCGACGAGGCCGACGTACTGCGGCTGGCCGGTGCCCTGGAGCACGCGTCGGAGCACCCGGTCGCACGCGCCGTCGCCGACGGGGCGCGGGAACGGCTGGGCGGCACCCTGCCCACGCCCGAGGACTTCGCCAACGTCCCCGGGCTCGGCGTGCAGGGTGTCGTCGACGGCCACGCGGTCCTGGTCGGCCGCGAACGGCTGCTCGGCGAGTGGGCGATGACCCTGCCGGCCGACCTGGCCCGGGCGCGGGAGGAGGCCGAGGCGGCCGGGCGGACCGCGATCGCCGTCGCCTGGGACGGGGAGGCACGCGCGGTCCTGGAGGTCGCCGACGCGGTCAAGGAGACCAGCGCCGAAGCGGTCCGCCGGCTGCGCGCACTCGGGCTGCGGCCGGTGCTGCTCACCGGCGACAACCGTGCCGTGGCCGCCTCCGTCGCCCGCGAGGTCGGCATCGACGCCGGCGACGTCGTCGCCGAGGTGCTGCCGCAGGACAAGGTCGACGTGGTCAAGCGCCTCCAGGCCGAGGGGCGTTCGGTGGCGATGGTCGGCGACGGGGTGAACGACGCGGCGGCGCTCGCACAGGCCGACCTGGGGCTCGCCATGGGCACCGGCACCGACGCCGCGATCGAGGCCGGCGACCTCACCCTGGTCCGCGGCGACCTGCGCGCCGCCGCCGACGCGATCCGGCTGGCCCGCAGGACGCTGGGCACCATCCGGTCCAACCTGTTCTGGGCCTTCGCCTACAACGTCGCCGCGCTGCCGCTCGCCGCGGCCGGGCTCCTCAACCCGATGATCGCGGGGGCGGCCATGGCCTTCTCCTCGGTCTTCGTCGTGGGGAACTCCCTGCGCCTGCGGTCCTTCCGGCCCGTCGGCTGACCGGCCGCCGCCGCGACGGGCGGCGGGGGCGGGCCCGGTCCCGGCAAGGCTTCGCCCCCCGCACCCGAGGGGCGCCGGATGCCCGCGTCCCCCGGACGGGTCCCCGGCTCCCCCGGACGGACCCCGCCGACGCGCCGCGGGCGCCGAGGCGGACCAGGGTGGTACGGCGACGGACCACGCCCGGCACCCCGTTACTCGACGCACCGGGCGATCCCGGCCGTCTCCCCAGGGAGCAGGAGCCGATGACCGAACCGACCAGCACCGGCCGGGCCGGCACCACCCGTGGCCCACGAGTCCCGCGCCCGTCCGTCCGGCGCACCCCGGGCCGGGCCGTAGCGGCCGTGCTCGGGGACCTGCGCGCGGTCGACGGCGCCCTCTACGCGGCCGTCGCCGCCACCCCCACGCCCACCCTCGACCGGGCGCTGCGCCGCCTCTCCCACGCCGCCGACCACTCGAAGGTCTCCCTCGGGATCGCCGCCGCCCTCTCCCTGAGCGGTGCGCGGGCGCGGCGGGCCGCCCTCGTCGGGGCGGGTGCGGTCGCCGTGGCCTCGGCCACCACCAACCTGCTGGGCAAGCGCCTGGTGCACCGGGCGCGGCCGGACCGCGAGTCGGCGCGGGTGACCGTGGACCGGTACGTGCCGATGCCCGCGTCGGCCTCCTTCCCCTCTGGGCACACGGCCGCCGCCGTCGCCTTCGCCACGGCCGTCGGCGTCGTCCTGCCGGCGGCCGCCGTGCCCCTGGGCGCCCTGGCGAGCGCGGTCGGCTACTCCCGGGTCCACACCGGCGTCCACTACCCGGGCGACGTCGCCGCGGGCGCCGTCGTGGGCATCGCCAGCGCCGCCGCCGCGCTGGCCGCCGCGGCGGCGGCGCCGGTATCGGGCGTCCGGTCGGTCTACGCCCCCGACACCGCACCGCCGGCCCCCGTCGCCCCCCGGTAGTCGGCGGCGGCGGGCCCACGCCGCCGCCCGGGGCGCGGCCAGCGTTTGCGGGGTCGGCGCGGTGCTGGTCGACTGTCGCGCGGGGGGAACCGAAGCCGGCGCCGGGCGCCGGTCCGCTCTTCAGTCCCCTCCCGAAGGAGTCCAGGCGTGAGGTCGAAGTCGTCGTCGGCGGAACACCGGTCCGACGGCAGCCAGCCGTGGCTGCACCAGAAGGGCCGGATCATCCAGGAGTTCGGCACCGTCAAGCAGTTCCCCGTGGCGCTGAGCATGGAGACGCGCCTCTACTCCGGCCAGCGGCTCAACAAGGTCCTGGCGGACACCCGGATCCTGCACGACCTGTACAAGAAGTACCACTGGCTGATGCGCGGTGCGACGTTCTACCAACTGCACCTGCTGCTGGACAAGCACGCCGGTGAACAGCTCGAACTGGTCGACACCCTCGCCGAACGCGTCCAGACGCTGGGCGGCGTGGCGGTCGGCGATCCCCGGCACGTCGCCGAGATCACCACCGTGCCGCGCCCCCCGGACGGCGTGGAGGAGGTGCCGGCGATGCTCTCGCGGCTCCTCGAGGCGCACGAACTGATCCTGACGGAGTGCCATGACGCCGCGGCCCGCACGCAGGAGCTGGGCGACGACGGCACCAACGACCTGCTGGTGTCCGAAGTGATCCGCACCAACGAACTCCAGGCGTGGTTCGTCGCGGAGCACCTGGTCGACACGCCGCTGGTGCACGTCTGACCCCACCGCCCCGAAGTCCCGCGCCCTCGCCGGGGGCCACTCCCCTCACGCTCCGTGCACCCCCGGGCGAGGGCGCTCCTGATGCCCTTTCGGTACGGCTGTGGAAGCGTCCGGGACATGGCCCACATGTCCCACGGCGCTCACGGCAGGCCTCCGGCCCGCGGGCGGCGCTGGTCCGCGTTCCGGCAGTCGCCGTTCTGGCCGGCCACCGTGCTGGTGCTGATCCTCGCCGCCGCCGCGGGCCTCTTCGCGGGTTCGTACACCTACTCCATGGCGGACCCGACGCCCCGCTCGATCCCCACGGCGGTGGTGGGGTCGTACGACCAGGCGCGCGGCCGGGCCTTCCTGGGCGGGCTGGAGCAGGCGCTGAGCGCCTCGGTGAAGGTGCACACCTACGACACCCGGGCCGCGGCGGTCGGGGCCCTGCAGGACCAGGAGGTCTTCGCGATCTTCGAGTTGCGCGAAGGGGGCCGGACCGCCGTCCTCGACCTGTCCAGCGCGTCGGGCGCCTCGGTCGCCGAGCTGCTCTCCGACGCGGCACCGGCAGTAGGGCGGAAGACCGGGGTCCAGGTGTCCGTACGGGACATCAACCCCCTCCAGGAGGGCGACCCCCGCGGACTGGCCATCTTCTACATCTCGCTGGCGGCGGTGATCATCGGTTTCGTCGGGGCGATCCAGCTCAGTGTCAACGCGTCGTCCCTGCTGCCGTTCGAGCGCATCCTGTTCACGCTGGCCTACGCGCTGCTCGGCGGCTTCGCCATCGCGGCGACGGTGGACTGGCTGCTGGGCGCGCTCGACCTGCCGTTCGCGGAGTCGTGGCTGATCCTGGCGCTCACCCTGTTCACCTCCGGCATGGTCTTCACCATGTTCAACACCCTGTTCGGGCGCTGGGCGATGCTGCCGACCTGGGGCCTGATGGTGATCCTCGGCAATCCGTCGTCCGGCGGCGCGGTCTCCTGGCCGCTGCTGCCGTCCCCGCTGGGGGTGATCGGCCGGTGGCTGCCGCCGGGCGGGTCGGTCAACGCGCAGCACACCGCCGTGTACTTCCAGGGGCACCAGCACGTGTTCCCCTTCCTCGTGCTGGGCGGCTGGGCCCTGTTGTCCTGCGTGGTCTTCTGGATCTGGCGGCACCGGCACCCCGGCGGGCGCGAGAAGGACGCGGCGGCGGCGGACGGCGCCTGAACCGCGCGCCGGGGAGCCCGCCGACCGCCCCGTCTGTTCCGACCGCGCCCCGGCTGCGATCATGAGGGCGGACTGTCCGCCTTCGGTTGGAGTGCACATGGCCCTGGACGTCGACGCGATCCGCGCGCAGATACCCGCTCTGAAGTCCGGCTCGGCCCGTTTCGACGCGCCGGGCGGCACCCAGACCCCGCAGCCGGTCATCGACGCCATCACCGAGGCGCTGGCCAACCCGCTGGCCAACCGGGGCCGGACCACCGAGGGCGAGCGCAACGCGGACGGCATCGTCGCGGACGCCCGCGGTGCGCTGGGCGACCTGCTGGGCACCGAGCCGCGGGGGATCGTCCTCGGCCGCAGCGCCACCCAGCTCGCCTACGACCTGGCCCGCACGCTCGCGAAGGACTGGGGCCCGGGCGACGAGGTGGTCGTCACACGCCTCGACCACGACTCCAACATCCGGCCCTGGATCCAGGCGGCCGAGGCGGCGGGCGCGAGCGTGCGGTGGGCGGACTTCGACCCGGCCACCGGGGAGCTGCTGCCCGAGCACATCGAGGCGGTGCTCTCCCCGCGCACCCGGCTGGTCGCCGTGACGGCGGCCTCCAATCTGATCGGCACCATGCCCGACCTGCCGGCCGTCGCCCGTCTGACCCACGGCGCCGGCGCGCTGCTGCACGTGGACGCCGTGCACTACGCCTCGCACGCGGTCGTGGACCCGGCGGCCCTCGGCGCGGACACGCTGGTCTGCTCGCCCTACAAGTTCCTCGGCCCGCACCTCGGCGTGCTGGCGGCGCGGCCCGAGTTCCTGGAGACGCTGCGCCCGGACAAGCTGCTGCCGTCGAGCGACGCCGTGCCGGAGCGGTTCGAGCTGGGCACGCTGCCGTACGAGCTGCTGGCCGGCGCCCGTGCCGCGGTGGACTTCCTCGCCGGACTCGAAACGGAGGCGGGCGGCACGCGCAGGGAGCGCCTCGTCGCCTCCTTCGCCGCCCTGGAGGCACACGAGGACGCGCTGCGCGGCCGGATCGAGCAGGGCCTGGCCGGCCTCGACGGGGTCACGGTCCACTCCCGCGCCGCGCGGCGCACGCCCACCCTGCTGTTCACCGTGGCGGGTCTGAGCCCGGCCGAGGTGTACCGGCGGCTCGCCGAACGCGGCGTCGACGCGCCCGCCGGCACCTTCTACGCGCTGGAGGCCGCACGCCACCTGGGCCTGGGCGACGAGGGCGGCGTCCGCGTCGGCCTCGCCCCGTACACCAGCGCCGACGACGTGGACCGCCTGCTGACGGCTCTCGCCTCCCTCACCACCGGCTGACCGGCGGCGCGCGACCGGCGCTCCTCCGGGAGGGACCGTGCACAGCGCCCCCCGCCCCGGCGCGGTCCGGGATCACCGGCGGGTCCGCCGGGTGGCACGGACCGGGAACCGTGCCTTGCCGCGGTCCCCGTCCGGCACCTAGCCTGACTTTGTGCCGCCAATAAACAAAACCCGCTCGCACAGCGCCGTGCCGGGCTCCCGCGACGATCTCACCCGCCTCCGCATCGCCCTGACCGCCTTCTTCGCCCTGGACGGCTTCGTCTTCGCCGGCTGGGTGGTCCGAATCCCCGCCATCAAGGAGCAGACCGGCGCCTCCGCCAGCGCCCTCGGGCTGGCCCTGCTCGGCGTCTCGGCCGGTGCCGTCGTCACCATGACGCTCACGGGACGGCTGGTCCGCCGCTACGGCAGCCATCCCGTCACCGTCGCCTGCGCGGTCCTGCTCTGCCTCAGCATCGCGCTGCCCCCGCTCACCCACTCGGCGCTCGCCCTGGGCGCCGTCCTGCTGGTGTTCGGCAGCGCGTACGGCGGGATCAACGTCGCCTTCAACAGCGCCGCCGTCGACCTGGTGGCCGTGCTACGGCGGCCGATCATGCCGAGCTTCCACGCGGCGTTCAGCCTCGGCGGCATGGTCGGCGCCGGACTGGGCGGACTGGTCGCCGGGTCGCTGTCCCCCACGCGGCACCTGTTCGGGCTCACCCTGATCGGGCTGCTCGTGACCCTCGTCGCGGGCCGCGCCCTGCTCCGGTGCGAGCCGGCCGCGCCGCCGGACCGCCCGGCCGCCGGGGACGACGGCTCCCCGCGCCGCCCGGACCGCCGTACCCGCCGCCTCGTGATCACCTTCGGCCTGATCGCCCTGTGCACCGCGTACGGCGAGGGAGCCATGGCCGACTGGGGGGCGCTCCACCTGGAGCAGGACCTGGACGCCTCGCCGGGTCTGGCCGCGGCCGGCTACTCCTGCTTCGCGCTCGCGATGACCGTCGGCCGACTGACGGGGACCACGCTGCTGGAGCGGCTGGGCCGGACCACCACGGTGGTGGCGGGCGGCACCACCGCCGTGGCCGGCATGCTCATCGGCGCGCTCGCCCCGTCGGTGTGGGCGGCGCTGTTCGGCTTCGCGATCACCGGACTCGGACTCGCCAACATCTTCCCGGTCGCCGTCGAGCGGGCCGGCGCCCTGGGCGGGCCGAGCGGGGTCGCGACCGCGTCCACGCTGGGTTACGGCGGCATGCTGCTCGGGCCGCCCGCGATCGGTTTCATGGCGGACTGGTTCTCGCTGTCGGCCGCGCTCACCAGCGTGGCGGCGCTCGCGGCCGTGGCGGTGCTAGTCGCCGTCGCCACCCGGCGGGCCGCGGCGGCGGGCTGATCCGCGCGGTCCCCAGGGAGGGTCAGCGCGCCAGCATCCGGTTCAGCACCGCCCGTTGCACCGGGAGCGCCTCGCCGTACCGGGCGCGTCCCTCCGGGGTGAGGGCCACGCGTACGCCGCGCCGGTCCTCCGGGCACAGCGAGCGTTCGACCAGACCGTCCCGCTCCAGGCGGGCGACGAGCCGGGACAGCGCGCTCTGGCTCAGGTGGACCCGCTCGGAGATCTGCTGCACGCGGTAGCCGCAGGAGCCGTCGTCGTCCGGTGAGGCCGCCAGGATGTCGAGTACCTCGAAGTCGCTTCCGCACAGGCCGTGCCGGTGCAGCGCGCGGTCGAGTTCGCACTGGGTCCTGGCGTGCAGTGCCAGCATGTCGCGCCACCGCGCGACCAGCGCCTGTTCGGACCCGTCCCCCGCCATGGGCGCACCGTAGCAGCGCCCGCCCGGACCACGACCGGTCGCAACGGGGGCCGGCTCTGGGAGACTTGCCGGCATGGAGACATACGGGGGCCGGCGCACCCAGGGCGAACGGGACGCCATGACGGTCGAGATCGGCTACGCGCTGTGCAGCGCGGCGTTCGCGGCGGCGGTGCTGTTCGGCGCGGTGGCCGGACCGGCGTACCTCTTCTCCCTGCCGGACGGTGCGCGGAGCGCGCTCGTCGCCGTGGGGGCCGCGCTGGGCGGGGTGGTGTTCCTGGTGCGGGTGGTGAGCGTGCTGGTGCGGTTCGGGCGCGGGGGTCAGCCCAGCCAGCCCGGCCGGACCAACCCGGACTCGTAGGCGAGGACGACCAGTTGGGCGCGGTCGCGGGCGCCCAGCTTCACCATGGTGCGGCTCACGTGGGTCTTCGCGGTGAGCGGGCTGACGACCAGTCTGCGGGCGATCTCCTCGTTGGACAGGCCGATGCCGACCAGCGCCATCACCTCCCGCTCCCGCTCGGTGAGCCGGGCCATCCCGGCGGCCGCCGCGGGCTCCTTGGAGCGGGCGGCGAACTCGGAGATCAGCCGCCGGGTCACCCCCGGCGACAGCAGTGCGTCGCCGCCCACCACCGCCCTTACGGCGCGCAGGAGTTCCTCCGGTTCGGTGTCCTTGACCAGGAAGCCGGAGGCGCCCGAGCGGATCGCCTCGAAGACGTACTCGTCGAGTTCGAAGGTGGTGAGCATGACGACCCGCACCTCCCGCAGCGTGTCCTCCCCGGTGATGCGGCGGGTCGCCGCCAGGCCGTCGAGCACGGGCATGCGGATGTCCATCAGGACGACGTCGGGGCGCAGTTCGCGGATCCGGCGCACCGCCTCCTCGCCGTCGGCGGCCTCGGCGACCACCTCGATGTCGGCCTGGGCGTCCAGCAGGGCCCGGAAGCCGGCCCTCACCAGGGACTGGTCGTCGGCGAGCAGTACGCGGATCACCGGTCCTCCTCCTTCGTGCGGGCCACGTCGATCGGCAGGGCGGCGAGCACGCGGAAGCCGCCGTCGGCGCGCGGGCCCGCCTCGATGGTGCCACCCAGCGCCGCCGCCCGCTCCCGCATCCCGGCCAGCCCGTTGCCGCCGCCGCCCGCGTCGGCGCCGGTGGCGGGTCCGTCGTCGTCGACGCGCAGCCGCAGGGTGCGGCCGTCCCTGGCGAGCAGCACGCGCGCGTGCCGCGAACCGGAGTGCCGCACCACGTTGGTGAGCGCCTCCTGGACGATGCGGAACGCCGCCAGGTCGGTCCCCGGTGACAGCCGTGGCGGTTTCCCCTCGACCTCCACGGTGAGGCCCGCGCTCGCCGCCTGTTCGACCAGTTCGGGCAGCCGGTCCAGCCCGGGGGCCGGGGTGCGTGGGGCGTCGCCCGGGGTGCGCAGGGTGTCGAGGACCTGGCGCACTTCGCCGAGTGCCTCCTTGCTCTGGTCCTTGATGGTGGTGAGCGCGGCGCGCGCCTGCTCCGGGTCCGAGTCGAGCAGGGCGAGACCCACGCCCGCCTGCACGTTGATGACGGAGATGCTGTGCGCGAGGACGTCGTGGAGTTCGCGGGCGATCCGCAGGCGCTCCTCGTCCGCGCGGCGCTTCGCCGCCTCGGCGCGTTCGGCCCGGTCCCTCGCCCACTGCTCGCGCCGGGTCCTGACCAGCTCCGACAGGGCCACGATCGCCACGACCCAGGTGGCGATCACGATCTCCTGCCCCCAGGGCGCGGCGTCGTCACCGGACGGCGGCAGCCAGCGGAAGAGCCAGTGCGCCACCAGCACGTGTCCGGCCCACAGCGTCGCCATCGCCGCCCACGCCGCGCGGCGGTGCCCGGCGACCAGGGCGCTGAAGCAGGCCACCGCGACGGCCAGGAACACCGGCCCGTACGGGTATCCGGCGCCCAGGTAGACCAGGGTGGTGGCCGCCGTGCAGAACACCACGGCCACGGGGTGGCGCCGGCGCCACAGCAGGGCGGCGCCGGTGACGAGGAGCAGCGCCCGCGCGAAGGGGTCCAGGGCGGCGCGCTCGCCCTCCTGGGCGTGGGCGGCGAAGTTGGAGCCGATAAACACGAACGCCGTGATCAGCGCGGTGGAACGCCAGGGCCACCGGGGGCGGTCCTCGTCGCCGCGCCGGTCCCACCACGGGGGGCCGTGCCGCCACCACCGCGGGGGCCCGGCGCCGCGCTCGTGCTGTGCGTCCATGCCGGCCACGCTAGACGCCGGGGGCGTGCGGCGGCGTCAGCCGAGTGGGGTGATCAGGGGTACTCCCTGAGAAGTACGGCGGGGCTCCGCGGGGTGGGGCGTCCGGAGGTGGGGGCTTCTGCCGGGGGTCGGGTGCGGGTGGGATGTGGCTGGGCGCGCAGTTCCCCGCGCCCCTGGGTGGGTGCACGCGGCGCCGGCCAGGGGGTGGGGAGCCTCCGTGCTCGGCGCGCCTGGGTGGGTGCACGCGGCGTCCGGCCTGAGAGCTGAGGAGCCTCCCTGCTCGGCGTACCTGGGTGGGTCCACCCGACACCCGGCCAGGGGGTGGGGAGCCTCCCTGCTCGGCGTACCTGGGTGGGTCCGCGCGACACCCGGCCAGGGGGTGGGGAGCTTCCGTGCTGCGCGCCCCCGGGTGGGTCCATGCGGGGCCGCCGACCAAGGGGCTCGGGGGACCCCAGAGTGCCCGGCGACGGTGCTGCTCCCGTGCCGTACGACCATGCGTGGGGCGGCGGGCCCGCTACGGAGCAGCTCCCCACTACCCCGTCAGGTCGCGTCCTCCGTCGGAGACGGGCGGCGGTCCATCGCTGCCAGGGCGCGCTGGGCCAGCGGGTGGCCGCGGACCAGTTCGCCCAGGGAGGTCGAACCCTGCGTGATGTCCTTGAACGCCTTCCAGGCCGGCCGGAAGCCGGTCAGCGCCGCGTGGAACAGGCCCGGGCGGCGCTCGAAGACGGCCAGCATCCGCTTGCCGACGCTCATCTCCACGCCCAGCCCGGCCTTGATGGCGAAGGCGTAGTTCAGCGCCTGCCTGCGCGCGTCCACCGCGTCGTGCGCCTCGGAGATCCGGACCGCCCACTCCCCCGCGAGCCGGCCCGACCGCAGCGCGAAGGAGATCCCCTCACGGGTCCAGGGCTCCAGGAGGCCCGCCGCGTCGCCGCACACCAGGACCCGGCCCCGGGAGAGCGGTGAGTCGTCGGCGCGGCAGCGGGTGAGGTGGCCCGAGGAGATGCTGGGCTCGAAGCCGGCGAGGCCGAGCCGCCCGACGAAGTCCTCCAGGTACCGCTTGGTCGCCGCGCCCTCACCGCGCGCGGAGATCACGCCGACGGTGAGCGTGTCGCCCTTGGGGAACACCCAGCCGTAACTGCCCGGCATCGGCCCCCAGTCGATGAGGACGCGCCCCTTCCAGTCCTCGGCGACCGTGTCCGGCACCGGGATCTCCGCCTCCAGACCGAGGTCGACCTGGTCCAGCTTCACCCCGACGTGCGCGCCTATCCGGCTGGCGCTGCCGTCCGCGCCGACGACCGCCCGCGCCAGCACCGTCTCCCCGCCCTGGAGGACGACGGCGACCGTGCGCCGGTCCGGAACCGCCGAGCCGTGCTGCTCCACCCGCGTCACCGTCACCCCGGTGCGCACCTCCGCGCCGGCCTTCTGCGCGTGCTCGACGAGCTGCTGGTCGAACTCGGGCCGGTTGATCAGCCCGAAGAGCATCTGCCGGGAGCGCCGGGTCCGGGTGAAGCGCCCGTTGTGCGAGAAGGTCACCGCGTGCACACGGTCCCGCAGGGGCAGGTCGAAGCCGGGCGGGAGGGTGTCCCGCGAGGGACCGATGATGCCGCCGCCGCACGTCTTGTAGCGGGGCAGCTCCGCCTTCTCCAGCACGAGCACGCGGCGCCCCGCGACCGCCGCCGCGTAGGCGGCCGAGGCCCCCGCGGGTCCCGCGCCCACCACGACGACGTCCCAGACCTGACGCGCGTCGTCCGCCGAAGAGTTCTCGCTGCTCACGATGGTCTACTGCTCCGATCAAACCGCATGCCGCACCTGACCCCCGCATCCTACGGCGGCCATCGCCGCAGGCCACTGTGGGAGGATCGGCCCGTCAATCCAAGTACTCCTTGGTACAACGTCGCACCCACAAGGAGCGTGCCCATGTCGTCGAATCCGGTCGCCGAGACCGTTTCCTCGCTGCTGCCCCGGGCGAAGGAGGAACTCGCCGCGCTGGTGGCCTTCAAATCGGTGGCGGACTTCGACCAGTTCCCGCGCAGCGAGAGCGTCGGCGCCGCCAACTGGATAGCGTCGGCCCTGCGCGCCGAGGGCTTCCAGGACGTGGACCTGCTCGACACGCCGGACGGCACGCAGTCGGTGTACGGCTACCTGCCGGGGCCCGAGGGCGCCAAGACGGTGCTGCTCTACGCGCACTACGACGTGCAGCCCCCGCTGGACGAGGCCGGCTGGGACACCCCGCCCTTCGAGCTGACCGAGCGCGACGGCCGCTGGTACGGGCGCGGCGCGGCCGACTGCAAGGGCGGTGTGCTGATGCACCTGCTCGCGCTGCGCGCGCTCAAGGCCAACGGCGGTGTGCCGGTGCACGTCAAGGTGATCGCCGAGGGCTCGGAGGAGCAGGGCACCGGCGGTCTGGAGCGGTACGCCGAGGCGCACCCCGCGCTGCTGGCCGCCGACACGATCGTCATCGGCGACGCGGGCAACTTCCGGGTGGGCCTGCCGACGGTCACCTCGACGCTGCGCGGCATGACCCTGCTGCGCGTGCGCGTGGACACGCTGCAAGGGAACCTGCACTCCGGCCAGTTCGGCGGCGCCGCGCCCGACGCGCTGGCCGCGCTCATCCGGGTCCTGGACTCGCTGCGCGCCGAGGACGGCTCGACGACCGTCGACGGGCTGGCGGCGGACAGCACCTGGGACGGCCTGGCCTACGACGAGGAGCAGTTCCGCCGTGACGCGCGGGTACTGGACGGCGTGGAGCTGATCGGCTCCGGCTCGGTCGCGGACCGGATCTGGGCCCGGCCCTCCGTCACGGTGCTCGGCATCGACTGCCCGCCGGTCGTCGGCGCCACCCCGTCGGTCCAGGCGGGCGCCCGCGCGCTGGTGAGCCTCCGGGTGCCGCCGGGCGTCGACGCCGCCGAGGCCACGAAGCTGCTCCAGGCGCACCTGGAGGCGCGGACGCCGTGGGGCGCCCGGGTCGCCGTCGAGCAGATCGGCCAGGGGCAGGCGTTCCGCGCGGACACCACCAGCCCGGCTTACCAGGCCATGGCGGACGCGATGGCAGTGGCGTACCCCGGCGAGGAGATGCAGTACGCCGGCCAGGGCGGGTCCATCCCGCTGTGCAACACCCTGGCGTCGCTCTACCCGGAGGCCGAGATCCTGCTGATCGGACTGAGCGAGCCGGAGGCGCAGATCCACGCGGTGAACGAGAGCGTGTCCCCGCAGGAGCTGGAGCGGCTGTCGGTGGCCGAGGCGCTGTTCCTGCGGAACTACGCGGCGAGCTGAGCCGGAGCCGCCGCCCGGGAACACCGTCGGCGGCAGAGGTCCTCGCCGACGAGGGGCCCCGCTCGCGCCGGCCGCGAGCGGGGCGCCGCGCGGGGCCACGGGGCGGTCGTCCGGCCTCAGCCGACGGGGGTGCCCGCCTCCAGGTAGAGGGCGGCGCCGCGTTCCCTGGCCCGCAGGGCCCAGCGCAGCCGCTCGTAGCGGACGGGGGGCAGCAGCCCCGCCGCCTCGTCCTCGGTGACGAAGCGCCAGTCGCGCAGTTCCTGGCCGGGGAGCAGCACCCGCCCGGCGTCGGCGGAGTCGAGGCGCCCGCCGTCGAAGAGCATCCGCAGGCCGCCGTAGGCGGGCGGTGCGGGCCGTTCCCAGTCGACGACCAGAAGGGCGGGTACGTCGTCGAGGAGGAGGCCGGTCTCCTCCCGGACCTCCCGCATGCCCGCGCGGGCGGGCGCCTCGCCGGGTTCGACGACGCCGCCGGGGAACTCCCAGCCCGGCTTGTAGGTGGGGTCGACGAGCAGCACGCGGTCGTGGTCGTCGAAGAGCAGGACACCGGCGGCGACGGTCTCACCGGTGGGTTCGGGCGTCTGCACGATGTCGCACACGGGGACGGCGCCGGAGCCGACGGCCTCCGCGACCCGGGCGGCGGCCTCGTACGGCGTGAGGGTGCCGGTGTCGACCGGGTGGGCGTCGGCCGTGAGCCAGGACGCCAGGGCGGACCGGTACGGCTCGATGTGGTCGTAGCACCACTGGCGTACGCGTATCTCCCCGTCCGGCAGGTCCTCGGGTGTCTCGCGGCTCGCTATGCGCTCCCGCAGGATCGTTTCGGCCGGGGCCAGCAGGACGTGGCGGACCTCGATCCGGCGGGCGGCCAGGCCGCCGAAGATCTCGTCCCGGTACTCCTGGCGGAGCAGGGTCATCGGGACCACCAGGGTCCCGCCGAGGTCGGCGAGCATCGCGGCCGCCGTGTCGATCACCAGGCGCCGCCACATCGGCAGGTCCTGGTAGTCGCCGACCTCGGCCAGCCGCTTGGGCGGCAGCAGGTGCACCAGTGCCCCGCCGATGACCTCGGGGTCGAAGAGCGTGCTGTTCGGGATCAGTTCGATCAGTTCCCGTGCGGTGGTGGTCTTCCCCGCACCGAACGCGCCGTTGATCCAGACGACGGTCACAGGTCCCCCTCTTCTGTTGGCCCCCTGTGGCTTGCCCGCTCCACCCTGCCACGGAAACCAGGCCCAGTTGAGGGCCTACGACAGCGGCGCCGGCGCCCCCGGGGACAGGGGCACCGGCGCCGTGCGGCCGGGCGGGTGCGGAAGGTGCGGCGGGCGTCAGCCCAGGCGGCCCAGGGAGTCCTCGTCCAGGGTCAGGCTGTCGGTGGCCACCGTGTCCTCGACGGTGCTGACCGTGTCCTCCACGTCGAGGCCGAGCGGGAGCTCGCTCGGAGCGGCGTGGGACGGGGTGACGGCCGCGACGACGAAGCCGGTGGCGAGGGACGCGAGGGCGAGCATGCTGCGCTTCTTCATGCCCCGTTCAACTACGGGGCGGCGCCGTGGTCACGGGTGCGCGCCGGGAAAGCCGTCGGCCCGGCCGGTGGGCCCGCAAGCCCCGCCCGGCTGCCACCGGCCACCACGCCGCGCTCCCGGCGCCACGTCCGCCGGGACTCAGACGTGCGCGGGCCTGGCCCCCGGCGCCTTGGTCAGCGCGGCCGCCGCCGCGCCCACGAGCCCGGCGTCCGTCCCCATCTGGGCGGGTACGACGACCAGGCGCTGCACGAAGGAGAGCGTGGCGTAGTCGGTCAGCGCCTTGCGCAGCGGGGTGAAGAGGACGTCGCCCGCCTTGCCCACGCCGCCGCCCACCACGGCGATGTCGATCTCGACGAGGGTCGCCGTGGCGGCGATGCCGGCGGCGAGGGCCTGTGCCGCGCGTTCGAAGGAGGCGACCGCCACCGGGTCGCCGAGGCGGGCCGCGGCGGCGACCGCGGCGGCGGAGGTGTCGCCGTCCGGCCCGGGCCGCCAGCCCGCGTCCAGGGCGCGCCGGGCGATGTTGGGGCCGCTCGCTATGCGCTCCACGCAGCCGCGCGCACCGCACGGGCAGGGGTCGCCGTCCAGGTCCACGCTGATGTGGCCGATGTGGCCGGAGTTCCCCGTCGGCCCCGGGTGGAGCCGGCCGCCGAGCACCAGGCCGCCGCCGACGCCCGTGGACACCACCATGCAGAGCGCGTTGTCGTGCCCCCGGGCGGCACCCTGCCAGTGCTCGGCCGCCGTGATGGCCACGCCGTCGCCGATCAGCTCGACGGGCAGGTCACCGACGGCGTCCCGGACCCGGCGGACCAGGGGGTAGTCGCGCCAGCCGGGCACGTTCACCGGGCTGACCGTGCCGGCGGAGGCGTCCACCGGGCCCGCGCTGCCGATGCCGACGGCCGTGGCCCGCCCCCACAGCGGCGACGCCGTCAGCTCCGCGAGGACGGCCTCGACGGCGCCCATCACGGTGTCGCCGGCCTCCTGGGCGGGCGTCGGACGCTGGGCACGCGCGTGGATGCGGCCGTCGCCGTCCACCAGCGCGCCGGCGATCTTGGTGCCGCCGATGTCCAGCGCTGCCACGAGGTCGGTGTGCATCAGAGTCGGATCTCCCCGTCGGACCGAAAACGAAAAACTAGCGAAAAAACAAGCGAAGAAGGCGAACACAAGGGCGCACCCGGGGCCGGTCCCCGGTGGGGACGAGGACCGGAGAGTGCGATGGACAGTGTCTCCCGCATCTGACAACGTTGTCCAGGCTCTATGCTCGACGCCACATCCTCATACAAACGCATGACCGACACATCCCCCGTGGACGACAGGAGCCGACGCACTCCCGTGGACGACAGGACAGGACACCGCATCGTGCCCGACACGACCCGCCGCGCAGACCGCCTCCCCGGGAACCGCTACGGCAATCGCCCCACCATGAAGGACGTCGCGGCCCGTGCCGGGGTCGGCCTGAAGACCGTCTCCCGGGTCGTCAATGGGGAGCCCGGCGTCACCCCGGAGACCGAGCGCCGGGTCCAGGAGGCCATCGACGCCCTCGGCTTCCGCCGCAACGACAGCGCGCGGGTGCTGCGCAAGGGCCGGACCGCGAGCATCGGCCTGGTCCTGGAGGACCTGGCCGACCCGTTCTACGGACCGCTCAGCCGCGCCGTCGAGGAGGTCGCCCGCGCGCACGGCGCACTGCTGATCAACGGGTCGAGCGCGGAGGACCCGGACCGCGAGCAGGAGCTGGTGCTGGCGCTGTGCGCGCGCCGCGTCGACGGTCTCGTGGTCATCCCGGCCGGGGACGACCACCGGTACCTCGAACCCGAGCTGAAGGCCGGGGTCGCGACGGTGTTCGTGGACCGCCCGGCGGGCCAGATCGACGCGGACGTGGTGGTGTCCGACAACTTCGGCGGCGCCCGCGACGGCGTGGCCCACCTCATCGCGCACGGGCACCGCAGGATCGGCTTCATCGGCGACATGCCCCGCATCCACACCGCCGCCGAGCGGCTGCGCGGCTACCGGGCCGCCATGGAGGACGCGGGCATCCCGGTGGAGGACTCCTGGATGTCCCTCGGCGTCACCGACCCCGAGCGGGTGCGGCGGGCCGCCGAGGAGATGCTCGCGGACCCGCGTCCGGTCACCGCCGTCTTCACCGGCAACAACCGGGTGACCGTCACCGTCATCCGCGTCCTGGCGGAGCACACCGCCCGCGTCGCGCTGGTCGGCTTCGACGACATCGAGCTGGCCGACCTGCTCCAGCCCGGCGTCACCGTGGTCGCGCAGGACGCCGCCGCCCTCGGCCGGACCGCCGCCGAGCGCCTCTTCCGCCAGCTGGACGGCACACTCCTGGCCCCGGACCGCATCGAGCTGCCGACCAGGCTCGTCACCCGCGGCTCGGGCGAGCTGCCGCCCGCGGTCTGAGGCGGCCGTGCCGATGCCACCACCGGGCGAAGGCTCCCCGAGGCGGCCTCCCGAGGGAACCCGCGCGGCCGCGCCGGCCGACGGCGACGACCGGACGCTGGAGGCGCTCGGCCTGGCCGGCGTGCCGCGTGAGCAGCCGCTGCTGTACCCCGGCGCGTGGCCCCGGGAGTCCGGGCTGCTCGACGGCGACCGGCTGCTGCCGCTGGACCGGCCGGTGCGCGGGGACGGCGACGACCGGGTCCCGGTGCTGGCGATCGGCTCCAACGCGAGCCCGGGTCAGCTGCGCCACAAGATGGCCGAGTTCGGCGTCGACTCGCCGATCCCGATGGTCCGCAGCCGGGTCACCGGCCTGGACGTCGGGGTCTCCGCTCACGTGAGCCGGATGGGCTACGTCTCCGCCTCACCGGTGCGCGCCCCCGGTGTCGTACGGGAGCTGTTCGTCCTGTGGCTGGACCCCGAGCAGCTCGCCGTGGTCGACGCGAGCGAGGGCGTGCCCATGGCCGGGGGCAACTTCGACCGCGCCTGGCTCCCCGCGGACGACGTCCAGGTGCGGGCGCCCGACGGCGCGGTGCTCGGCGGCGCCCACGTCTACGTCAACCGGCACGGGGTCCTGCACGACGGCACCGGCGCCCCGCGCCGCCACCCGGGTGAGCAGCGGCCCCTGATCACCGGCCTGCTGCGCGCGTCGCCCCGGCTGCGCGCCCTGTTCGGAACCACGCCCGAGGAGTTCTGCGCACGGGCCCGCGCCGACCGCGCGCTGTGCGACCGGGGCACGCGGCTGTTCGCCGAGGAACGGCGGGTGACGGCGTCCGGTCTGGAGCGGTACGTGCGCCGGGACCGGGACGGTGAACCCGGCCCACCGCCCGCCCCGCCGGCACCGTAGGGCGGCGGGGGGGGCGACGCGGCGCGGCGCCGGCCGGAGCGGTCGTCCGGCCGGCCGGGGCGCCCTACTGCGCCGAGGCCGTCAGGTCCCCGCGGCGGGGCGCCGAGAAGGACTCCAGGTCGGTGCGGGTCAGGCCGGTGAGGCGGGCGACCTCGCCGTTGTCGAGGGCGCCGCAGTCCAGGCCGCGCAGGAGGTAGCCGCTGAGGGCCTTGGCGGTGGCGGGCTCGTCCATGACGTCGCCGCCGGCGCGGTTCACGTAGCGGGCGAGACGGCCGGCGGCCTGCTCGAAGCCCTCGCGGTAGAAGGCGAAGACCGCCGCGTACCGGGTGGGGATGTGGCCGGGGTGCATGTCCCAGCCCTGGTAGTAGGCGCGGGCGAGGGCGCGGCGGGTGAGGCCGTAGTGCAGGCGCCAGGCGTCGTGCACCTTGGCGGTGGGACCGACCGGCAGCACGTTGGTCGAGCCGTCCGAGACGCGTACGCCGGTGCCGGCGGCGGCGACCTGCATGACGGCCTTGGCGTGGTCGGCGGCGGGGTGGTCGCTGGCCTGGTGGGCGGCGGAGACGCCGAGGCAGGCGCTGTAGTCGAAGGTGCCGTAGTGCAGGCCGGTGGCGCGGCCCTCGGCGGCCTGGATCATGCGGGCGACGGCGGCCGTGCCGTCGGCTGCCAGGATGGACTGGCTGGTCTCGATCTGTATCTCGAAGCCGATCCGGCCGGGCGTCAGACCGCGCGCCTTCTCGAAGGCCTCCAGGAGCCGCACCATGGCCGTGACCTGCTCGGGGTAGGTCACCTTGGGCAGGGTGAGGACCAGCCCGTCGGGCAGGCCGCCGGCCTCCATCAGGCCGCTGAGGAACACGTCGAGGGTGCGGATGCCGCGGGCCCGCACCGGAGCCTCCATGCACTTCATGCGGATGCCCATGTACGGGGCGGCCGTGCCCTGTTCGTACGCCTCGGCGATCAGACGGGCGGCACGCGCGGCGGCCTCGTCCTCCTCGGCGTCGGTGCGGTTGCCGTAGCCGTCCTCGAAGTCGACTCGCAGGTCCTCGATCGGCTCGCGCTCCAGCTTGGCGCGTACGCGGCCGTACACGGGCTCGGCGAGGTCGTCGGTGAGCCCGAGGACCCGGGCGAAGGACGCGGCGTCCGGGGCGTGTTCGTCGAGGGCGGCGAGGGCCTGGTCGCCCCAGGAGCGGATGGTGCCGGCGTCGAAGACGTCCCCGGGCACGTACACGGTGTGGACGGGCTGGCGGGTGCCCGGGTCTCCGGGGTAGCGGCGCTCCAGCTCCGCGTCGACCGGTGCGAGGGAGGCACTGATCTCCTCGCCGACGGCGCCCGCGAGGCTCGTTGCCACCTTCTCCTGCTGACCCATCCCACACCCTCCTGGCTACTACTTTTCCGCTGACCGGAATCAAACATCCGTAGAGCGAAGTTATCCGCCGGTTCCCCGCCGGTCAACACCATCCTGCGCAGACGCCGAGGCCCCCGCGACCAGGACGACGGTCGCGGGGGCCTCGGCGAGGCGGCGGGACGATCAGCCCTTGCGGGACTTCACTTCCTCGGTGAGCTGCGGGACGACGTCGAAGAGGTCGCCGACCACGCCGTAGTCGACCAGGTCGAAGATCGGGGCCTCGGCGTCCTTGTTGATCGCCACGATCGTCTTCGAGGTCTGCATGCCCGCGCGGTGCTGGATCGCGCCGGAGATGCCCGAGGCGATGTACAGCTGCGGCGAGACGGACTTGCCGGTCTGGCCCACCTGGTTGGTGTGCGGGTACCAGCCCGCGTCCACCGCGGCGCGCGAGGCGCCGACGGCCGCGCCGAGGGAGTCGGCGAGCGCCTCGATGATCGCGAAGTTCTCCTCGCCGTTGACGCCGCGGCCGCCGGAGACGACGATCGCGGCCTCGGTCAGCTCCGGGCGGCCGGTCGACTCGCGCGGCGTGCGCGCGGTGACCTTGGTGCCGGTCGCGGCGGCGGAGAAGGACACCGACAGCGCCTCGACCGCACCGGCGGCGGGGGCGGGCTCGACTGCGGCGCTGTTGGGCTTGACCGTGATGACCGGGGTGCCCTTGGAGACGCGGGACTTGGTGGTGAAGGCGGCGGCGAACACCGACTGGGTGGCCACGGGGCCCTGGTCGCCGGCCTCGAGGTCGACGGCGTCGGTGATGACGCCGGAGCCCAGGCGCAGCGCCAAGCGGGCGGCGATCTCCTTGCCCTCGGCGGAGGACGGGACCAGCACGGCGGCCGGGGAGACGGCCTCGGCGGCCGCCTGGAGGGCGTCGACCTTCGGCACGACCAGGTAGTCGGCGTACTCGGCGGCCTCGTGGGTGAGGACCTTGACCGCGCCGTGCTCGGCGAGCGCGGCGGCGGTGTCGGCGGCGCCGTTGCCCAGCGCGACGGCGACCGGCTCGCCGATGCGGCGGGCCAGGGTCAGCAGCTCCAGGGTCGGCTTGCGGACGGCACCGTCCACGTGATCGACGTAGACGAGAACTTCAGCCATGGGACTTCTTCTCTCCTGCTTGCGAAAGATGAGGGGCGGTCGGCGGAGCGGGGCTCAGATGAACTTCTGGCCCGCCAGGCTGTTACACGAACTTTCGCTCCGCGAGGAAGGCGGCGAGCTGCTTGCCGCCCTCGCCCTCGTCCTTGACGATCGTGCCCGCGGTGCGCGCCGGGCGCTCGGTCGCGGAGTCCACCGCGGTCCAGGCGTTCTCCAGGCCGACCTCGTCCTCGTCGATGTCGAGGTCGGAGAGGTCCCAGGACTCGACCGGCTTCTTCTTGGCCGCCATGATGCCCTTGAAGGACGGGTAACGCGCCTCGCCCGACTGGTCGGTGACCGACACGACGGCGGGCAGCGAGGCCTCCAGCTGCTCGGTGGCCGTGTCGCCGTCCCGGCGGCCCTTGACCGTGCCGCCGTCCACGGAGACCTCGGACAGCAGCGTCACCTGCGGCACGCCCAGGCGCTCGGCGAGCAGCGCGGGGACGACGCCCATGGTGCCGTCGGTGGAGGCCATGCCGGAGATGACCAGGTCGTAGCCGGCCTTCTCGACGGCCTTGGCCAGGACCAGGGAGGTGCCGATGGCGTCGGTGCCGTGCAGGTCGTCGTCCTCGACGTGGATCGCCTTGTCGGCGCCCATGGACAGCGCCTTGCGCAGGGCGTCCTTGGCGTCCTCCGGGCCCACCGTCAGGACAGTGATCTCCACGTCGTCGTCGGAATTCTCGGAGATCTGCAGCGCCTGCTCGACCGCGTACTCGTCGAGCTCGGAGAGCAGACCGTCCACGTCGTCCCGGTCGACGGTCAGGTCATCGGCGAAGTGCCGGTCGCCGGTGGCGTCGGGCACGTACTTCACAGTGACAACGATCCTCAAGCTCACGCCGGCTCTCCTACTGCGTCGACATTTCAGTGCTGCCTCTTGCAGGCAGCATAGGCGCCCCAAGCGGCCGATCCCGGGCGGGGCGACCTGTGCTCCGCACCGGAATATTACTCGTCAGTACACCCAGTTCTTTCCCGCTAAGCAAGCGCTTTGAACTGTGACCTTCGCAACGCAGCGTAACCGGAACTCGACGCCTCCGCAGAAGCGGCCGCCACCGGCCGCGGTCAGTCGCGCAGACCGGTGTAACCGCCCTGGTGGTACAGCAGCGGCCCGCCGGCGCCCGCCGGATCGCCGGTCAGCACCTCGGCCAGCACGATGCGGTGGTCCCCCGCGGGCACCCGGGCGGCGACGCGGCACACGAGCCAGGCGAGCACGCCGTCCAGCACGGGCACACCGTGCGGGCCCGGGCGCCAGGCGGTGGGGGCCCCGAAGCGGTCGGCGCCGCTGCGCGCGAACGTGGCGGCCAGCTCCCGCTGGTGCTCGCCCAGCACGTGCACGCCGACGTACTCGGCCGCGGCGAGCGCGGGCCAGCTGGAGGAGCCGGTGCCGATGCCGAAGGAGAGCAGCGGGGGCCGCGCGGAGACCGACGTGAGGGACGTGGCGGTGAAGCCCACCGGGCCGGAGGAGCCGGCCGCGGTGATCACGGCGACCCCCGCAGCGTGCCGCCGGAAGACGGACCGCAGCAGGTCGTCGGTGGCGAGCCGCTGCGCGGCGACGTCGGATGTGGCCGTCATACGGAGGTGCCCTTCTGCGTGGCGCGACGGTCCCGGCGGCGGGGAGCGGTCATGGGGGCAGGCTGACGACGGATGGCCCGCACAGTCAAGTACGCACCGGGGCGTGGGGGCTGTGGGGGGCGCCTCACCTCCGGCGTGGCGGTGATCACACCGCCTCGCCCAGCGCGGCGATCACGTCCGCCTTGCGCGGCTGCCCGACGGCGCGCCGCACGACCCGGCCGCCCGCGTCGAGCACCAGCACGGTCGGGGTCTTCCGTACGCCGAGGGAGCGGACGAGTTCCAGGCGGGCCTCGGCGTCGATCTCGACGTGGGCGACCCCCGGGACCATGCGGGCCACCTCGCCGAGCACCCGCCGGGTGGCTCGGCAGGGGGCGCAGAAGGCGCTGGAGAACTGCACCAGCGTCGCCCGGGCGCCCAGTTCCTCCCCCAGGTCGGCCGCCTCGATGCGCGGGCCGGGGTGCCCGGACCGTCCGCCGTCGTCCTGCCCGCCCACCGGCGCGCCCCCGTTCCGCCGCTCGCGCGGCACTCATGGGCACGCCGACATGGCGCACCGCCGGTTCGGTCGTCCCCAGGTGCAGCACCCGCGGCGGCGTGGAGATTCCCGTCGACCATCGTCTTCCGGCCACCGGACGGGCGGACGAGTGATGAGGATCTCGCCGCATACGGGCACCAAGGCTGGTACACGGGCCGTTCTTGGGGCACGATCTGCGACAAGCCGTAAACCTACGGCTGCGTAACTTTCGACTGGGAGCCCCCTTCCCAGGCTGACAAGGAAGGGTCCGACCCGCCCATGGCAGAACTCGCCTACCGCCCGGCCATCGGTCTCGCCCGCACCCTGTTCAAGGTGTGGGACCTCAAGATCGACTGCCAGGGTTCGGAGAACATCCCGCGCTCGGGCGGCGCCGTGCTGGTGAGCAACCACATCAGCTACCTGGACTTCATCTTCGACGGCCTGGCGGCGCTGCCCCAGAAGCGGCTGGTGCGCTTCATGGCGAAGGAGTCGGTCTTCCGGCACAAGGTCTCCGGGCCGCTGATGCGCAACATGAAGCACATCCCGGTCGACCGCAAGCAGGGCGAGGCGGCGTACGCGCACGCCCTGGACTCACTGCGGTCGGGCGAGATCGTCGGGGTGTTCCCGGAAGCGACGATCTCCGAGTCGTTCACGTTGAAGAGCTTCAAGTCGGGTGCCGCGCGCCTGGCCCAGGAGGCCGGCGTCCCGCTGATCCCGATGGCGCTGTGGGGCACGCAGCGGCTGTGGACCAAGGGGCACCCGCGCAACTTCAAGCGCAGCCACACCCCGATCACGATCCGGGTGGGCGAGGCGATGGAGGCGTCCCGCGAGCAGTACGCGGGCGCGATCACCCGCCGGCTGCGCGAGCGTGTGCAGGAGCTGCTGGAGGCGGCGCAGCGCGCGTACCCGGTGCGCCCCAAGGGCGCGGACGACACCTGGTGGATGCCGGCCCACCTCGGCGGCACGGCGCCGACGCAGGAGCAGCTGCGCGCGGCCCAGGCGCACTGAGCCGGGCGGGTCAGAGCGCCGCGGGGAGGGTCGCCCACAGGTGCGGCCGGTCGGTGGCCGCCTTCAGGGCGGCCAGGACGGCCGGGTGCGGCGCGGCGTACAGCTCGGGGTAGTCCTCCTCGCCGGCGGCGCGGTCCGGCGTGAAGGCGAGCCGCTCCCCCGCCAGGGAGAACCGCGCGTCGACGCCGGGCTTGTTGCCGCGCGGGTCCTGGCGGTGCCAGGCGCCGTTGAAGCGTACGGCGACCAGTCCGTGCACCACGTCGAAGCGCTGGTAGCACAGGGCGGTCGGGATGTCCTCGGCCCGCAGCAGGGCGGTCAGCGCATGGGCCTTGGCGTAGCAGATGCCGGTGCGGCGCTCCAGGACGTCGGAGGCCCGCCAGGTGACGCGCGGGTCCCCGGAGTCCTGGGAGTGCGGGATGGTGTCCCGCACGAATTCGAAGGCCAGGCGTGCATAGGCATACGAGTCGGCCGCCTCCTTGGCCAGTCCGCCGGCCACCTCCCTCACCCGCGGGTGGTCGTGGTCGATGACCTCGTCGGCGGCCAGATAGGCGGACAGGTCGGGCGTCTTCTGGATCAGCTCCATGGCCGCAGAGCATAGAAACGCGGCCACCCGAACGTCAATGACTTTTCAGGTGACCGCATATCTATGCACACATGCGGGCCGGGCCGGTCAGCGCGCCATCTCCTCCTTGAGCGCCGCCACGAACGCGTCGACGTCGTCCTCGGTGGTGTCGAACGCGCACATCCAGCGGACGTCGCCGGCGGCCTCGTCCCAGAAGTAGAAGCGGAAGCGCTTCTGGAGCCGTTCGCTCACGTCGTGCGGCAGCCGGGCGAAGACCGCGTTGGCCTGCACCGGGTAGAGGATCTCCACGCCGTGCACGGCGCGCACGCCCTCGGCGAGGCGCTGCGCCATCTCGTTGCCGTGCCGGGCGTTGCGCAGCCACAGGTCCTTGGCGAGCAGCGCCTCCAGCTGCACCGACACGAAGCGCATCTTGGAGGCGAGCTGCATGGACAGCTTGCGCAGGTGCTTCATGTGGCGGACGGCGTCCCGGTTCAGGACGACGACCGCCTCGCCGAACAGGGCGCCGTTCTTGGTGCCGCCGAGCGAGAGCAGGTCGACGCCGACGGCGTTGGTGAACGTCCGCATGGGGACGTCCAGGGAGGCGGCCGCGTTGGCTATGCGGGAGCCGTCCAGGTGCACCCGCATGCCGTGGGCGTGGGCGTGTTCACAGATGGCCCGGATCTCGTCGGGCGTGTAGAGCGTGCCCAGCTCGGTGCTCTGGGTGATCGAGACGACCTGCGGCATCGCGCGGTGCTCGTCGTCCCAGCCGTACGCCTGCCGGTCGATGAGGTCGGGGGTGAGCTTGCCGTCGGGCGTGGGCACGGTGAGCAGCTTCAGCCCGCCCATGCGCTCGGGGGCGCCGCCCTCGTCGACGTTGATGTGCGCGCTCTCGGCGCAGATCACCGCGCCCCAGCGGTCGGTGACCGCCTGGAGCGCGACGACGTTGGCGCCGGTCCCGTTGAAGACCGGGAAGGCCTCGGCGCCGGAGCCGAAGTGGCTGCGGATCACCCGCTGGAGGTTCTCGGTGTACTCGTCCTCGCCGTACGCCACCTGGTGCCCGCCGTTGGCCAGCGCCAGCGCGGCGAGCACCTCCGGGTGCGCGCCCGCGTAGTTGTCGCTGGCGAAACCGCGGACCCCGGGGTCGTGATGGCGACGCGCGTCGGTCTTCGGGGGGTTCACGGCTTCTCGGTCAGCCACAGACGGTTTCCGTTCACTTCCGCGGCGGGCTTGTCCCAGACTCCGGCGACGGCCTCGGCGAGGTCACGCACGTCCGTGAAGCCCGCGAACTTCGCGTTGGGACGCTCGGCGCGCATCGCGTCGTGCACCAACGCCTTCACCACCAGGATCGCAGCCGCCGACGTCGGGCCCTGCTCGCCCCCCGCCTTGCGGAAGTAGTCCGCCATCGCCAGGGTCCAGGCCTCGGCCGCGGCCTTGGCGGCGGAGTACGCGGCGTTGCCCGCGGTGGGGTTGCTCGCGCCCGCGGCGCTGATCAGCACGTACCGGCCCCGGTCGCTGCGCTGGAGCGCCTCGTGGAAGGCGAGGGAGGTGTGCTGGACCGTGCGGATCAGCAGCAGCTCCAGCAGGTCCCAGTCGTCGAGGTTGGTCTTGGTGAAGCTCTGGCTGCCGCGCCAGCCGCCGACCAGGTGGACGAGGCCGTCGACCCGCCCGAACTCCTGCTCGGTGCGGTCGGCCCAGGCCTGGGCAGCGTCCCGGTCGAGCAGGTCCACGGTCTCGCCGGTGACGCTGGCGCCGCCGTGCGCGTAGCGGGCCGCGTCGACGGCCTCCGCGAGCCGTTCCGGGTCGTTGTCCGAGCCGACGACCGTCGCGCCCGCCTCGGCGAGCCGCAGCAGGGCGGCCCGTCCGGCGGGTCCGCCCGCCCCGGCCACCGCGATCACCGCGCCGTCGAGCGCCCCGTTGCCCATGGTCCTCGCCTCCCGAGCCTGTGCCTGCCGCGTCCGTGCCTGTCCGGTGCCGTCGCTCACGCGGCGGCCCGCTCGGCGCCGGCCGCGGTGATGCCCCGGGTAGAGGCAATCACCTTCTTCAGCTTCTTGGACAGCGCCTCGTAGAACATGCTCAGCGGAAACTCGTCCGGCAGCACGTCGTCGACCAGCTTGCGCGGGGGCAGGGTCAGGTCGAGGGCGTCGGGGCCCTTCGCCCACTTCGAGCCCGGGTGCGGGGCGAGGTAGGTGGAGACCAGCTCGTAGCCGGCGAACCAGTGGACGATCTTCGGGCGGTCGATGCCGTCCCGGTAGAGCGTCTCGATCTCGGCGCACAGCTGGTTGGTGACCTCGGGGGCGCGCTGCCAGTCGATGAACAGCTTGTTGTCGGTCCAGCGCACGACGTCGTGCTTGTGCAGGTAGGCGAAGAGGAGCTGACCGCCGAGCCCGTCGTAGTTGCGCACGCGCTCACCGGTGACCGGGAAGCGGAACATGCGGTCGAAGAGGACCGCGATCTGCACGTCGCGGGCCTGCGGCACGCCGTCCGCCTCCAGCCGCACGGCCTCGCGGAAGGCGGTGAGGTCGCAGCGCAGCTCCTCCAGGCCGTACATCCAGAACGGCTGGCGCTGCTTGATCATGAACGGGTCGAACGGCAGGTCGCCGTGGCTGTGGGTGCGGTCGTGGACCATGTCCCACAGGACGAAGGCCTCTTCGCAGCGCTTCTGGTCGTCCACCATCGCGGCGACGTCCGCGGGCAGCTCGACGCCCAGGATGCCGACGGCGGCCTCCGTGACGCGGCGGAAGCGCGCGGCCTCGCGGTCGCAGAAGATGCCGCCCCAGGAGAAGCGCTCGGGGGCCTCGCGCACGGCGATCGTCTCCGGGAAGAGGACGGCCGAGTTGGTGTCGTAGCCGGCCGTGAAGTCCTCGAAGGTGATGCCGCAGAACAACGGGTTGTCGTAGCGGGTGCGCTCCAGCTCGGCCAGCCAGTCGGGCCAGACCATGCGCAGCACGACCGCTTCGAAGTTGCGGTCCGGATTGCCGTTCTGCGTGTACATCGGGAAGACGACCAGGTGCTGGAGGCCGTCCGCGCGGTTGGCGGCGGGCTGGAAGGCCAGCAGCGAGTCGAGGAAGTCGGGCACCCCGAAGCCGCCGTCGGCCCAGCGGCCGAGGTCGGTCACCAGGGCCTCGTGGTAGGCACGGTCGTGCGGCAGGAGCGGGGACAGCTCGCGGACCGCCTCGGCGACACGGCGTACGGCGTCCTCGGCCGCACCGCGCCCCGGCGCGCCCTCGGCGTCGAAGTCGATCGACCCGTCCTTGGACTGCCATGGCCGGATCCGCTCCACGGCATCCTTGAGCACGGGCCACGCCGGGTGCTCCACCACCCTGCTCGCGGGAGGAATGTTTCCCTCCGCACCCACCTGCACAAGAATTTCCGTCATGTCCCATCCTCCACAAGAGAAGCTTGCGTCAGGACACCGTATGCGTACGAGGTTTCTCCCAGCAAGGGGAGCCCCCGTAAATTATCCTGCCGCACCCGGTGCTCCACCGCATTTTTTCCTGCGGGACGCCCAGGCTCGTATACCACGCGCGGCAGAGGGGAAACGGTCCCGCAGGGCCGTTAGGCTGCCGCCCTGCCACCGCCGACGTCGACGGAAGCGAGTCGAGCCTTGAACTTCCTCACCATCGGTCACCGCGGAGCGATGGGTCTCGAACCCGAGAACACCCTGCGCTCCTTCGTCACCGCCGAGCAGGCCGGCCTCGACGTCGTCGAACTGGACCTGCACCTCAGCAAGGACGGCGCGCTCGTCGTCATGCACGACGCCGAGGTGGACCGCACCACCGACGGCACGGGTGCGATCGCCGAGAAGACCCTCGAGGAGCTGCGCGCGCTGGACGCGGGCCGCGGGGAGCGCGTCCCGGTCTTCGAGGAGGTGCTGGACGCCGTCTCCGTGCCGCTGCAGGCCGAGATCAAGGACGCGGCGGCCGCCCGCACGCTCTCCGAGGTGATGCTCCGCCGGGACCTGGTGGACCGGGTCGAGGTGATCTCGTTCCACGACGAGGCCATCGTGGAGATCGCCCGGCTGGTGCCGGGGGTGCGCACCGCCCTGGTCGCGCAGTACTACGGCCCCGAGGTCGTGGACCGGGCCGTGGAGGCGGGCGCCGGGACCCTGTGCCTGGACATCAACCGGATCACGCTGGAGATCGTGGAGCGCGCCCGCAAGGCGGGGCTGCGGGTCTTCTCCTGGACCGTCAACACCCAGGACCAGCTGCGGCTGGTGCGCGCCCTCGGCCTCGACGGTGCGACGACCGACTACCCGGAGATCAAGCGCACCGGCCGCTTCACCGCCTGAAGGCTCAGGCCAGCGGCTTGACCAGCAGCTCGAACCGCAGGTCGTCGCGCTGGGGGACGCCGAAGCGCTCGTCGCCGTACGGGAAGGGGGTCATCTCTCCCGTACGGCGGTAGCCGCGGCGCTCGTACCAGGCGATGAGGTCCTCTCGGACGGAGATGACGGTCATGTGCATCTCCGCGACGCCCCACTCCTCGCGGGCCCGCCGTTCCGCCTCGGCGAGGATCGCCCTGCCCAGGCCCGCGCCCTGGAGCACGGGGCTGACGGCGAACATGCCGAAGTAGGCGTTCGTCCCGCGGTGCTCCAGCTGGCAGCAGGCCACGACGCGGCCCTCCCGCTCGACCGTCAGCAGCCGGCTGTCCGGCGACTTCACGACGTCCAGCACGCCCTGGGGGTCCGTGCGCTGTCCCTGGAGGATGTCCGCCTCGGTGGTCCACCCGGCCCGGCTGGACTCGCCGCGGTACGCGGACTGGATGAGTGCCACGATCCCGTCCACGTCGGCTTCGGTGGCGTCGCGGTAGCTCAGGGGGCTGGCGGTGGTGTCCATGGGTGGGGCGTTCTCCGGTTCGTTCGCTGGCGCGGCGCGGGCACCGACGAGCGTAACGCCGCCAGTAGGGTCGGGACGCATGGTGCATGTACTCAGCAGCCGGATCCTGCTCCGGCCCACCGACCCCGAACGCTCCCGCGCCTTCTACGGCGAGCAGCTCGGCCTCGCCGTCCACCGGGAGTTCGGCACCGGCCCCGAGCGGGGCACCGTGTACTTCCTGGGCGGCGGCTTCCTCGAAGTGTCCGGGCGCTCCGAGGCCCCGCCGTCCCCGGCGCTCCAGGTGTGGCTCCAGGTCGAGGACGCCGCGGCGGCCCACGACGAACTGCGCGCCGAGGGCGTCGAGATCGTGCGGCCGCCGGTCGAGGAGCCGTGGGGGCTGGTGGAGATGTGGATCGCGGATCCGGACGGAACCCGGATCGTCCTGGTGGAGGTGCCCGCAGGGCACCCGCTGCGTTACCGGCCCGGTATCTGAGGGGCCTGCGGAAGGCGCAGTCCCCCGCCGGATGGCCCCGGCACCGGGGCGGCCTTAGCGTGCTGGGAGGGGCGGACGGCTCGTGTCCCGGCGGAGGAGGCCCCACGCGATGAAGCTCCACGAACCGGTGACCGGCGGCCCCTGCTGGGCGGAGCTGGGCACCGACGACCTGGCGGCGGCCGAACGCTTCTACGGCGGACTCTTCGGCTGGCGGCCCGAGACGGAGCCGGGGCAGCGGGCGAGTGGCCACACCGTCGCCCGCCTCGGCGGCGCCGCGGTGGCCGGCCTGACCCCCCTGTCGCGGCCCGGGCAGCCCGTCGCGTGGGACGTGGTGTTCGCCGTGCGCGACGCGGACACCGCGGTCCGCCAGGTGACGGCGGCCGGCGGGACGGTGGCCGAGGGACCCGTGGACGTGCCCGGCCACGGCCGCTTCGTGGTGGTCGTGGACCCCACCGGAGCGCTGTTCCAGCTGTGGCAACCCGGCTCCTTCACCGGCGCGGGAGTGCTGAACGCGCACGGCTCGCTGGGCTGGGTGGAGCTGCTGACCCGCGAGCCCGACCGCGCCGCCGACTTCTACACCACGGTGTTCGGCTGGACCGTCACCGCCTCGGCGTACTACCCGCAGTGGGGCATCGGCGGCGCGGACTTCGGGGGCATGGTGACCATGGACGACAAGTTCCCGCACGAGGTGCCCGCGCACTGGCTGCCCTATTTCGCCGTGACGGACGTGGACACCGCGGCGGCCGGCGCCACCGACGGCGGCGGCACGGTGCTGATGGAGCCCGTCTCACCGCCCGACGGACCGCGGATCGCGGTACTGCGCGACCCGCGGGGCGCGATGTTCGGCGTGTACCGGGCGGGGGACGAGCGCTGAGGGAGTCGCCGCCGCGGCTTCAGACCCGCAGCGCGTCGAGCCGGCCCTCCAGCTGGCCGAGCAGCCCGCCGAGGAGCGTCGCCAGCTCGTCCTGCCGCCGCCCGTCGACCCCCGAGAGGACGGCGGCCTCGTAGGAGAGCTGCTCGGGCAGGATGCCGTCGACGAGGTCGCGTCCGCCGTCCGTGAGGCGGACGTGCGCGACGCGGCGGTCGCGGGTGTCGCCGCGCCGATCCACCAGGCCTCGCTCGGTGAGCTGCTTGAGGCGCTTGGTGACCGCGGCGCCGGAGGAGAAGGTCTCGCGGGCGAGGTCGCCAGGGGTCAGCTCGTGGCCGGTGCGGCGCAACGCGCCGAGCAGGTCGAACTCGGCCCGGCTCAGGCCCGCCCGGCGGAGCGGGGCGTCCTCGGCCTGCTGGAGGAGCGCGGCGCAGCGGTTGATCCGGCCGATGATCTCCATCGGCCCGGTGTCGAGGTCCGGGTGGACCGCCCGCCACTGCCGCACGACCGCGGCCACGGTGTCGCCGCCCGGCCCCCCTCTCCGGTCGCCCCCGGTCGCCGAGCCCCCGTCGGTTGCCGTCATGGCCGTACGTCCTCCGCTCTCGCGCTCGTGTCCAGTTCCGGGCGCGCCGCCCGGCGCCGCACCGCTGCGGCGAGCGTACGGTGTCCGGACTGCTCGGCGAGCACGACCCTCTCCTGCGGCAGCGCGCGTCCCCACCATTCGCCGGCCGCGGCGTCGACGGTGGCCCGCAGGTCGGTCAGCGCGGCGGCGAGGGCCCGGCGGGCCGGCTCCAGGGCGCGGGGCGACGGCTCCGGGTCCGCCAGGACGCGCGCGGTGTGCTCCCGGGCCCGGTCGGCGGCGAGCAGGGCCCGCTCCACCCGGTTCCCGGCACCCCGGTCGGTGACGGCGACGGCGGCCAGGAAGCCGACCAGGGCGCCGACGACGGTGTCCACCACCCGCTCCGTGATCAGGGAGCCCGGTTCCTGATACCCGGCGAACTCGGTGATGAGCAGCGCCATCGGGGTCACGCAGACGCTGCCCAGCCAGTAGTTGCGGGTGATGAGTGCCTCGGCGCCGAAGTTCAGGGCCAGGCAGAGCAGGACGAGCGGCGCCGGTCCCAGGTGCGCGAGGGGTGCTATGGCGGCGAAGAGCAGCACTCCGGCGAGGTTGCCGACCACGCGCTGCACGGCCCGGCTCCAGGTGAGGGTGAGGTTGGCCTGGTACAGGGCGGCGGCGGTGACCAGCGCCCAGTAGGGGCGGCCGATGCCGAGGGCCAGCGAGGCGTAGCCGGCCAGGGCGCAGCCCAGGGCGGTGCGTACCGCGACCGGGACCGTCGGGCCGAGCCGGCGCCGCAGGGGGGCCGGGCTGGCGGCGAGTTCGGCGTCGGCGCCGAGGAGTTCGTCTGCGACGGCGGGACCGTCGCCGGTGCGCGGGACCCGTCCGGAGCCGCGCAGCGCGCGGGCCCAGGCGCGCAGGGGCTCGGGGTCGGTGTCGGCCGGGGCGGCGAGCGCCACCTCGGCGCGGACGACGAGGCGCTCCAGGGCGTGCCGGGTGCCGGCCCGCGCGCCGGTGGCGGGGACGGCCAGCAGCGTCTGCCAGGCGTTCTGCACCGCGGCGTACCCGGCCGCGCGGGCGGCGGCGTGACCGTCACCGGCACCTCGGTCGCCGGCGCAGGCGGCCGCCGCGTTCAGGGCCTGGGCGGTGGCCCGGCGTTCCGGGCCGTGCGGCCGGACCAGGGAGGGTGCCATGCCGACCAGCCACGCCCAGGCACCGGCCGCCGCGGCCAGCGCCAGGTGGGCGGGGATCTGCGCGAGGGTCTGCGGGACGAAGAGGGCGGCGGAGCTGATGAAGGTCAGGACCACGTTGCCCGGCGGTCCGACGCGGGTGGCGTCGCACAGGGCCTTCTGCACGGCCGCCAGCAGCGCCCCGACGGTGACCAGGACGACGGCGTTCCGGGTGAGCGAGGCGGTCACCAGGGCGACGGCGACCCCGCCGAGCATGCCGAGGACGACCCCGGCGAGGACCCGGGCGCGGGCGGCGTAGGGGCGGTTGTGGGCGTAGAGCGCGCACAGGGACCCGGCCATCGTGTACATCGCCAGGTCGAGCCGGCCGAGCGCCAGCAGGAGCAGGTTGGGCGGGGCGACGGCGGCGACCGAACTCAGGGCGGGCTTGAACCAGATCTCGGAGGGCCGGCGCAGCCGCAGCACTCCGGTCAGGGACAGGTGTCGGCGCCGCCGCGGGGCGGGAGAGCCGGGAGAACCAGAAGGGGCGGAGGGGGGCGCACTGCTCATGGCAACGAGCTTAACAGGTGTTTTACCCGTGAATTATTGACGTTGACGGCACCGCCCTCGCCTCGACGCACTCCCCCACCACCGCCCCGACCAGCGGCGATCCCCCGCGCTCCCCCGAATACCCCCTGCGTGACCCCTTGCGCTCGCGTGCGCGCCGCACGGCCGGGGCAGGCCTTGTCCGACCGTGGACCGCCGAACGGGGAGGTGCGTGTGCACGGACCGGCGTCGCCCGGATGGCTGCTGGTCGCGCTGTGCGCGGCGACCGGCGCCTACTGCCTGCTGCGGATGCGCAGCCGTGACGAGGAGGCCCGCCGCGCGGCTGGCGGCGAGGCCCTGATGGGGTTCGGCATGGCCGTGATGGCCGTGCCCGCGGCGGTCTTCACCCCGCCGGCGTGGACCTGGGCCGGCTACGCGACGGTGTTCGGCGCGGCCGGGCTGCGTGCCCTGTGGGCGGCCGCGCGGTACGGCGGACACCACCTGCACCACCTCGTCGGGGCCGCGGCGATGGTCTACATGGCGGTGGTGATGGCCGGCTCACCCGCCCACGCCCACGGCGCCTCGGGCCCGCCGGCCGCGACCGGCGCACTGCTCCTCTACTTCACCGGGTACGTCCTGCTGACCGGAGTGCGCCTGCTGCCGGTGACGGCCGTCGCCGGGGGCGGACCGGCGCCGGGGTGGGGCGACCGGCCGGAGCTGGCCCGGGCCTGCCGCCTCTCGATGGGCATCGCGATGCTGGCCATGCTGGCCCCGATGTGACCGGCCACCGGCCCGCCGTGACCGGGGGCGCCGGGGCGCAATCGTTGCCTGCGTCACTTTGCGCGCCGGTCCGTACTGCCGGGCGGTACCGCGCTCATAGGCTGCCCCCATGATTCTCCCCGCGGCACTGCTGCTGCTCGGCGCCCTGACGGCCGTGCTCGCCCCGAGGCTGCTGGCCCGGGCGGACTGGCCGGACCGCGAACCGGTGGTCGCGCTGTGGGTGTGGCAGTGCGTGGTGGCGGCGGTGCTGGTGTGCTGCGCGCTGTCGATGACGTTCAGCGCGGCGGCGGCCTGGCACGCGGTGGGCGGACCGGTGTTCGCGACCGCGCCCGGCCCGGTGGTCGAGGCGTACGCCCTGGGCACGTCCGGCCTCTGGGCGGACACGACCGCCCTCACCCTGGCCTGCGCCGGGCTGTGGAGCGCGGCGATGCTGGTGCGGGAGGTCGTCCGGGCGCGGGCCAGGCGCCGGGTCCGACGGGCCGAACTGCTGCTCCGCGCACCGCTGTTGCCGGGTGAGGAGCCCGGCCCGGACCGGCTCGTCGTGCTGGAGGGCGAACGGCCGGACGCCTGGTGGCTGCCCGGCACTCCCCCGCAACTGGTCGTCACCACCGCCGCGCTGGCCCGCCTCAAGGGCCGTCAGCTGGACGCGGTGCTCGCCCACGAGAAGGGGCACGCGCAGGCGCGGCACGACTGGCTGCTGCACTGCTCGGCGGCGCTGGCGGACGGGTTCCCGCAGGTTCCGGTCTTCGCCGCGTTCCGCGACGAGATGCACCGCCTGGTGGAACTGGCCGCCGACGACGTGGCGTCCCGCCGCTTCGGCCGCCTGACGACCGCCCTGGCGCTGGTGGAACTCAACGAGGACCGCGGCGTGTTCGGCCCGTGCCCGACCCCGCAGGCCCAGGTCCCGCAGCGGGTGCACCGGTTGCTCACGCCGCCCGACCGGCTCTCGGCGGCGCGCCGGCTGCGGCTGACGGCGGCGGCCGCACTGGTGCCGGCGGTGCCGGTGCTGGTGGCGTTCGCGCCGGGGCTGCGCGCCCTGGGGTGACCGGCCGCACACCGCACGTACCCCGGGAATTCGCCTCCGGGCCACCTGGTCGGCGAGTATCGCAGCATGCAGACGCCGCCGGTCGACTCCCCGCCCACCGAACCGCGCCCCCGTACGGCGCTCGGCGCCGCCTGGGTGCTGGCGGTGTGCTCCGCGCTGCTGCTCACGCTGGTGGCCGTCGAGTGGGGGCCGCTGATCCGCCTCGACGACGACATCGCCACCACGACGCACCGCTGGGCCGTGGACGAACCCGGTGTCACCCAGGTCATGCGGGTCCTCACGGACTGGGTGTGGGACACCTGGACGATGCGACTGCTGTGCGCGGTGGTCGTGTTGTGGCTGTGGTTCCGGCGCGGCGACCGGTGGACCGCCGTATGGCTGGGGGCCGCCTGTGTGCTGGGCAGCCTCCTCCAGCAGGTCCTGAAGGCGGCGGTGGACCGCCCCCGCCCCGTGTGGCCCGACCCCGTGGACTCCGCCCACTACGCGGCCTTCCCGTCCGGCCACGCCATGACGGCGACCTTCGTGTGCGGCCTCCTGGTGTGGCTCGTCCACTACTACGGCGCCTCTCCCGCCCTGCGCCGCGCCGCCTGGGCCGTGGCCGCGGTCTCCGTGGCGGGTGTCGGTGTGACCCGGGTGTGGCTGGGCGTGCACTGGGCGACGGACGTGGCCGGCGGCTGGCTCCTCGGCGTCCTGGTCACGGTGGCCGCCGTGCTGGTGCACCGGCGCCGCCATCCCTGAGTCCGGCACCCGCGGCGCCTCGCAGGATCCGCCCGTGGACGCCGTGCTGTTCGACTTCTCCCCCTGGAGGCCGCCGGGGGCGCTGCCCGGCGGGACCGCTGCCGGTGCTCGACCTGGTGCGCCCCAACCTGGAGGCCGTAGCCCGGGGCAACCACCGCGCCGGGGTGAGTCCGTCCCGGACGATCCCCCGTGTCGCCCGGGACGGACGATGACAGGACCGGACCACGAGGGCCGGTCGGTCTGCGCCGAGTATAGTTGGCTGCCAGCCAGTCAACGCAGGAGTACAGCATGTCCCCGCGCAGCGCCTCGGTCAATGAAGAGTTGCGGCGGCGTTCGAAGGAGCGGCTTCTGCAGGCCGCGGTGGAGCTGGTCGGCGAGTTCGGGTACGAGGCGACCACGCTGGGCGCCATCGCCGACCGGGCGGGGTCGGCACGCGGTCTGGTCTCCTACTACTTCCCCGGCAAACGCCAGCTCGTGCAGTCCGCCGTGCACCGGCTGATGCACCGCACGCTGGAGGAGGCGCTGGAACGCGAGCCGGCCACCTCCGACGGCGCGGAGCGGATGGCACGGGCCATCGACGCGATCCTGGGCCTGGCCCGTGACCGGCCGGTGCTGATGCGCCAGCACATGGCGGGCCTGCTCCAAGCCGAGGTGGGTTTCGTGCCGTGCCCCGAGCAGCGCAGGCTGGCGGAGCTGCTGCGCGACACCGTCGCCCGGCACGGGTCGCGGGACGTCGACCGCGACTACCCGATGCTGCGCGCACTGCTGATGGGCGCCGTCTTCGCGGCCCTGGTGCCGGGCGTGCCGATGCCCGTGCCGGTGCTGCGCGCCGAGCTGTTCAAGCGCTACCGGCTGGAGTGGAGGACGGGTGTCCCGCCGGACGCCGAGGCGCCCGACGGGACGGGGTGCGACACGGATCTGTCGCGGTTCTTCGCGACCGGCGGTCCGGAGACCGGCGGCCCGGACGGTGCGGCTCAGTCGAAGTAGTCCGGCTGCGTCTGCGTGTTCAGCTCGTCGAGGCGGACACGCTTCGCCGGGTCGGTGCGCCGGTCGTCGAGCCTGAGGACGTCGAAGCCCTTGGCGATGTCGTTCGAGTAGATGTAGCCGTTGTAGTAGTACGCCGACCAGGAACCGCCGGTGGTCATGCCGTCCGTGGTCAGCGGTCCGCGCTCGAAGTAGGCGATCTCCTTCGGGCGCCTGGAGTCGGTGAACTCCCAGACGGAGATGCCGCCCTGGTACCAGGCCTGCACCATGATGTCGCGGCCCTTGACCGGGATCAGCGAGCCGTTGTGGGCGACGCAGTTCTCGGTGTCCGCCTGGTGGCGCGGGATCTTGAAGTAGCTGCGGAAGACCAGCTTGCGGTGGTCGCCTCGGCCGACGAGGTCGTAGATGCCGTCGGCGCCCCGGTTCGGGCCGATCTCCGCGTTGCAGGTGGCCGCACCGCCGCCGCCCAGCTCGTCGGTGAAGACGACCTTGTCTGCCTTCTGGTTGAAGGTCGCCGAGTGCCAGAACGCGAAGTTCACGTTGTCCTGGACCCGGTCGATGACCTTCGGGCGCTCGGGGTCCTTGATGGAGAACAGGATGCCGTCACCCATGCAGGCGCCGGCGGCCAGGTCCTCGGACGGCAGCACGGTGATGTCGTGGCAGCCGGTGGTCTTGGAGACGCCCGGGTTGGTCGGTCCGCCCGGGTTGCCGCCGCCGTCGGGGCCCTCACCGGGGAACAGCACCGGGAAGTCCACGACCGCAGCCCGCTCGGGCGCCTTGCGCGGCACCTTGATGACGGAGATGCCGTCGTGCGGCGGCTGGCAGTCGGGGTACGCGGCGCTCGGCGAGTACGACGAGACGTAGACGTAGACGTCCTTGCGCTCGGGCACCAGCGTGTGGGTGTGCGAGCCGCAGGCGGTCTCGACGGCGGCGACGTACTTCGGGTTCCGCTTGTCGCTGATGTCGAAGACCTTCATGCCCTCCCAGGAGGACTTCTCGGTCGCCGGCTGCGTGGTGCTGTTGCAACTGCTGTCGCTGCGCGAGGAGTCGGTCGACAGGAACAGCAGATCGCCGGAGACGGAGATGTCGTTCTGCGAGCCGGGACACAGCACCTGGGCGACGGTCTTCGGCTTCTTCGGGTTCTTGATGTCGAAGATGCGGAAGCCGTCGTAGTTGCCGGCGAAGGCGTACCGGCCCTGGAAGGCCAGGTCCGAGTTGGTGCCCGGAAGCGCGTCCTTGGGGATGTTCGTCAGGTGCTCGATGTTGTCCGAGTGGACGATCTCGTCCTGACCGGGTATCTCGCCGCTCTCTATCGCCTCGCGCACCTCGGCGCGCGCGCTCTTGGACACCTCCTTCGACGTGGCCGGGCTGTCCCCGGGGTCGGGGGTCGCGACGGCCGGGCCGGCGGTGAGCAGCGCGGAAAGCAGTCCGGCGGCGACCGCCGCGACTCCCAGGCGTCTGCGCCGCGTTCGCGGGTCGTTCAACAGGGTCACTGTTTCCTCCCTAGCTCCGTTCCCGTTGGAACGGTTCACACACGACGCAGTATCGTCTTCGCCATGCTCATACCAACAGGGGGCAACAAACACGCAATGAAGTTTTTTGATCAGTGACGCGCGGAAGCGTGCTAGGACGGTCATCGCACCCACGAGGTGTTCCACATCCCGCCTGCAACAGGAGGCTGTTGTGCCCTTCCGCCCCGCGATGTCCGGCGCGTCCCTCGCCGCGGCCTCGCTGGCCGCACTGGCCGTGCTCGGCCTGAGCGCCTGCGATTCGGACTCGGACTCGGAGACCCGGTCGGCCGCCGCGACCGGCCCCTCGGTGATCGCTCCCGGCCGGCCGGGCGAGGGGAACCGGACGCTGTCCGCCGAGGACGCCGAGAAGCAGCGGGCCGACGACGACTCCCCCAACTCCGCGGACGTCTCGTACGCGCGGATGATGATCCAGCACCACGCGCAGGCCCTGGAGATGACCGAACTCGTGCCGCGGCAGGCCGAGTCGGAGCGGGTCAGGAAGCTCGCCGAGAGGATCTCCGCGGCCCAGGGGCCCGAGATCGAGGCGATGCGGGGCTGGCTGAAGAACCACGGCGAGAAGGAGGACGCAACGGGCGGCGCGCACGACCACGCCGCGATGCCCGGCATGGCGACCGAGGCGCAGCTGAAGAAGCTGCGCGCGGCGCGGGGCGACGCCTTCGACCGGCTCTTCCTCACTCTGATGATCACCCACCACGAGGGCGCGATCACCATGGCCACCGACGTCAAGTCGGAAGGCAACAACGTGCAGGTCGAGGAGATGGCCGACGACGTGGCCGCCCAGCAGACGAGCGAGATCTCCCGGATGCGCGAGATGCTCTGACGTCCGGCCCGCGAGGGGGCGGCGGACGCGGGGGCAGCGGCAGGCGCGGGATCAGCGGCGGGCGCGGCGCGGCGCCAGGAACCCCTCGTCGCGGGCCTGCCCGATCAGCCTGAGGGACTTGCGCCTGCTGTGCCCGGTCGCCCGCATCACCGCGAGGACGGGGTCGGCCCCGTCCTCGCGGGCCTCCCGGTACTCCCGTGCGACGAGCCGGCGCTCCTCCCGGCCGCGCGGGCGGGCGGGACGCGTCCGGCGCGACGGGGCGGGCACACCCCGGGCGGGCGGCGGCACGCAGGCCTCGAAGAGCGGGTTCTCCAGCCATTCGGCGAGCACGGCGAGGTCGTCGATGGACAGCGGCGGCTCGGCCCGCACCCCCTCCACCCGCACCTCGCGGCCGGACAGCACGGCGAGGGCGTCCACGCGCGCGCCGTCGGCGAACGCCAGCCGGACGTCGAACCAGGAGGCCGTGGCGCCACCGTCCCGCACCACCCAGGCGTGCCGCACGGACATCTCACCGTCGTCCGGACAGCGATCGGAAAGCTGAAGAGAACGATCAAAGAAGGATGCTTCGAGCACATACGCAACGTAACCGAATGATCACATTCCATACGAACGGAACACGCGGGTCAGTCGCCACCGAGGACGGCGGCCTGCCGGGCGGCGGCCGCCAGCAGGGCGTCGAGCAGGCCGGGGAAGACCGCGTCCAGATCCCCCCTGCGCAGCCCGTTCATCTTGGCCGTGCCCCGATAGGTCTGCCGCACCACACCGCTCTCGCGCAGCACCCGGAAGTGGTGCGTCGTGGTCGACTTGGTGACCGGCAGGTCGAAGTGCGAGCAGGAGAACAGCGCGTCGCTGTCGGCGGCGAGGTCCCGCACGATCCGCAGCCGCACCGGATCGGAGAGCGCGTGCAGCACGCCCTCCAGGCGGATCTCCGCGCGCGTGGGGTGCGGAAGTTCACGGGCGCCCGAGGCGGTGGCGGCGGGGGGCACGGCGGCTCCGTTCGTCGAGGGCCTTCATTGTACGAGGATCGCCGTAGTTTGACATCCGCCGTACTACGAGAGCTATCGTACGAGCTGACCCCGACCCGACACCCCCAGGGAGCAGCCCGCCATGAGCGCCCTCTTCCAGCCTCTGCACCTGCGCGAGACCACCATCCCGAACCGGGTCTGGATGCCGCCGATGTGCCAGTACTCGGCCGCGCCCGAGGGGCCGCTGGCCGGCGTCCCCGGCGACTGGCACTTCGCGCACTACGGCGCACGCGCGGCCGGCGGCACCGGCCTGATCGTGGTGGAGGCCACCGCCGTCACGCCCGAGGGCCGGATCTCCCCGCAGGACCTGGGGCTGTGGAACGACACCCAGGTCGAGGCGTTCCGCCGGATCACCGACTTCATGCGCTCCCAGGGAACCGTGCCGGCTGTCCAGCTCGCCCACGCGGGCCGCAAGGCGTCGACCGCTCAGCCCTGGAAGGGCGGAGCCCCGGTGGGACCGGACGCCTACGGCTGGCAGCCGGTCGCCCCGAGCCCGGTGCCGTTCGACGACCGGCACCCGGTGCCGACCGAGCTGACGGTCCCGCAGATCCGGGAACTGGTGGGCCGGTTCGCGGACGCCGCGCGCCGGGCCCTCGCCGCCGGCTTCGAGATCGTCGAGCTGCACGGCGCCCACGGCTACCTGATCCACGAGTTCCTGTCGCCCCACTCCAACCACCGCACCGACGCCTACGGCGGCTCGTACGAGAACCGGTCCCGGTTCGCGCTGGAGGTCGTCGACGCCGTGCGCGAGGTGTGGCCGGACGAGAAGCCGCTGTTCTTCCGCGTCTCGGCCACCGACTGGCTCGAGGAGGGCGGCTGGACGGCGGAGGAGAGCGTCCGGCTGGCCGGCGACCTCAGGGCCCACGGCGTCGACCTCATCGACGTCTCCACCGGCGGCAACGTCCCGCGCGTGCGGATCCCGACCGGGCCGGGCTACCAGGTGCCGTTCGCCGCGCGCGTGAAGGCGGAGGCCGGCGTGCCGGTTGCCGCCGTCGGCCTGATCACCGAGGTGGAGCAGGCCGAGAAGATCCTGGCCAACGGCGAGGCGGACGCGGTCCTGCTGGGTCGCGAGCTGCTGCGCAACCCGTCCTGGGCGCAGCACGCGGCGCGTGAGCTGGGCGCGGACCTCCGGATGCCCGACCAGTACGGCTGGGGCATGTGAGTCGGCGCTCCGCGGGCGCCGCGCGGCGCCCGCCCGGCCCGGTCGGTGCCCCTCAGGTCCGGGTGCCGCCCGCCCGGACCCGGCCGGACTGCTCCCGCTGGTACTCCGTGTAGGCCTCCCGCAGGTCCGCACCGGGCCAGTCGGGCGGGAGCAGTTCCGCCGGAAGTCCCGGGTCGGCCAGCAGATGGCGGACGACGGCCGCGAAGGCGGTGAGGCGGTCGGCCGGCCGTCGCGCGGCGGCGCCCCGCGTGAGCAGGTCCCGCGCGGTGCGGGACCACGCGTCCAACGGCCACAGGCACGCGGCCAGTTCGGGCGCGGGGCGCTTCGGCCGGGTGACCAGGCGCTCCGCCACCCCGTCCAGCTCCTCGGGGAGCGGGCGGCGCAGGTTGGCGGGGCGGAGCCAGACGCCTTCCCGGAGTTCCGCGAGGCGCAGGGCGGTCAGCCGGGTGCGCAGCTCCGCGCGTTCCGCCGGCCCGCGGCCCGTGGCGGTGATCACGAGCGTCTCCCAGTCACCGTCCCACGCGCGGGTGTGCGGGTGTACGGCCTCGTCCTGGCGCCGCTGGCGTTCCAGCAGCCGCTCGCTGAGCCGGTAGCCGCTCTCCGTGCGCGCCAGGTCGCCGGCGGCGGCCATGCGGCTGAGTGCCGCGCGCGCCGTGGACGCGCCGACGTCGAAGCCCTCCACGAGCCGCACCAGCTCCCGGACCGGCAACTCCGGCGGATGCGTGCCGAGCAGCAGGCTCAGCACGACCGACCGCGCGGACAGCGGGCGCAGCGGCGCGCCGCCACCGGCCTCGGAACCGTTCATCCGCTCATCCGCGCGGGCGCGTGTCGTCCGTCCACATGAGCACGTACTGTACGCACGCCCTGAGTGTTGCACTATTGCTGCGGTCGTAGCGAGGGTGCAACACTCGGGGCATGACGACACTCGCGCAGGAGCCGTACGAGGAATCCGAGGAGCACGAGGCGTACGGGGCGTACGGGGCGTACGAGGCGTACGGGGCGTACGGGGAGGGCGCCGGTCGCCCCCGTGGGTACGCCACGCACGACGTCGCCAACCAGCCCCCGCCCCTCGCCCCCTACGACGCCTCCGACGACCCGGCCCTGCTGGAGGGGCTGCGGCGGGAGGGCGCCGGGTGGGCCGAGGACGGGCTGCGGCGGCTGGGGCTGCGGGCCGGCAGCGCGCAGGCCCAGGAGTGGGGCGACCTGGCCAACCGCCACGAGCCGGTGCTGCGCACCCACGACCGGTACGGCAACCGGGTCGACGAGGTCGAATACCACCCGAGCTGGCACCACCTGCTGCGCGCGGCGGTCGCCGAGGGGCTGGCGGGGGCACCCTGGGCGGACGACCGGCCCGGCGCCCATGTGGCGCGCACGGCGGGCGGACTGGTGTGGGGCCACACCGAGGCGGGCCACGGGTGCCCCACGTCGATGACGTACGCCGCCGTCCCGGCGCTGCGCGCGACACCGGAGCTGGCCGAGGTCTACGAGCCGCTGCTCACCGCCCGGGAGTACGAACCGGCGCTGCGCACGCCCACGGAGAAGCGCGGGCTGCTGGCCGGGATGGGGATGACCGAGAAACAGGGCGGATCGGACGTCCGCACGAACACCACCACGGCCACCCCGACCGCCGAGCCCGGCGTCTACACGCTGCGCGGCCACAAGTGGTTCACGTCGGCCCCGATGTCCGACGTGTTCCTGGTGCTGGCCCAGGCGCCCGAAGGGCTGTCGTGCTTCCTGGTGCCGCGCGTGCTGCCGGACGGCACCCGCAACACGTTCCGCATCCAGCGGCTGAAGGACAAGCTCGGCAACCGGTCCAACGCCTCCTCCGAGCCCGAGTTCGACGGCACCGTCGCCTGGCTGGTCGGCCCCGAGGGCCGGGGCGTGAAGACGATCATTGAGATGGTCAACTGCACGCGTCTGGACTGCGTGATGTCCTCGGCGACCCTGATGCGCAAGACGCTGGTCGAGGCCGGTCACCACGTACGGCACCGCACCGCCTTCGGCGCCCGGCTCGTGGACCAGCCGCTGATGCGCAACGTGCTGGCCGACCTGGCGCTGGAGTCCGAGGCCGCGACGGCCCTCACCCTGCGGCTGGCGGGCGCGGCGGACCGGGCGGTGCGCGGGGACACCGCGGAGGCGGCGTTCCGCAGGATCGCGACCGCCGTCGGCAAGTACTGGGTGACCAAGCGCGGACCGGCGTTCACGGCGGAGGCCCTGGAGTGCCTCGGCGGCAACGGCTACGTGGAGGAGTCGGGCATGCCCCGCCACTACCGCGAGGCACCGCTGCTGTCCATCTGGGAGGGCTCGGGGAACGTCAACGCCCTCGACGTCCTGCGGGCGCTGGGCCGCTCCCCCGCCACCGCGCACGCCCTGTTCGCGGAACTCGCCCTCGCCCGCGGGGCGGACGCCCGCCTGGACGCGGCGGTGGCCCGGCTGGAGACGGGACTGACCGGGGCCTCGGAGACCGGCGCCCGCCGGCTGGTGGAGCTGATGGCCCTGACCCTGCAGGCTTCCCTGCTGGTCCGGCACGCGCCGCCCGCCGTCGCGGACGCCTTCTGCGCGACGCGGCTCGGCGGCGACTGGGGACACGCCTTCGGCACGCTGCCGGACTCCGCCGACCTCGACGGCGTCCTGGCGCGGGCGCTGCCGGCGGCCGACTAGCCGGAGGGTCGGGTTCCGGACGGGGCCCGGCTTCTTCGCGGGCCGGGTGAGAACTCCGCATCACCGCTGCGACCTGCGACGACGTCGACTCCAGAGGTGACTGTCAGTGGCTGGGTGCAGACTGGCCCGTGTCCGAGACAAAGGCGTCGACGAGGACGCCGCGGAGGTGATCGGCATGACCGAGGTTCTGCTCGCCGTGGGCACCCGAAAAGGCCTGTTCATCGGGCGCCGGCGGGGTGGCGCCTGGGAGTTCGACGAGAGCCCGTACTTCAACGCCCAGGCGGTCTACTCCGTCGCCCTCGACCTCCGCGGCGGCACCCCCCGCCTGCTGGCCGGCGGGGACAGCGCGCACTGGGGCCCGTCCGTCTTCCACTCGGACGACCTGGGCCGCACCTGGACCGAACCGAGCGCTCCGGCCGTCAAGTTCCCCAAGGACACCGGCGCCTCGCTGGAGCGGGTCTGGCAGCTGCACCCGGCCGCCGCCGAACCGGACGTGGTCTACGCCGGGACCGAACCGGCGGCGCTGTACCGCTCGGAGGACCGCGGCGAGAGCTTCGAACTGGTCCGGCCCCTGTGGGAGCACCCCACCCGGTCCCAGTGGGTGCCGGGCGGCGGCGGGGAGGGGCTGCACACCGTCCTCACCGACCGTCGCGACCCGGGGTCGGTGACGGTCGCCGTGTCGACCGCCGGCGTGTTCCGCACCGCCGACGGCGGCGCCAGCTGGGAGCCGTCCAACTCCGGTGTCTCCGCGGTCTTCCTGCCGGACCCCGACCCCGAGTTCGGACAGTGCGTGCACAAGGTCGCACGGGACGCGGCCAATCCGGACCGCCTGTACCTGCAGAACCACTGGGGGGTGTACCGCAGCGACGACGCCGGTTCCCACTGGACGGACATCGGCGAGGGCCTGCCCTCCACCTTCGGTTTCGCCGTGGCCGCCCACCCGCACCGCGGCGACACGGCGTACGTCTTCCCGATCAACGCCGACGCCGACCGGGTGCCCGCGGACCGGCGCTGCCGCGTCTTCCGCACCTCGGACGCGGGGAAGAGCTGGGAGCCGCTGTCCCGGGGCCTGCCCGCGGAGGACCACTACGGCACGGTGCTGCGCGACGCCCTGTGCACGGACGACGCGGAGGGCGCGGAAGGGTCGGGCGTGTACTTCGGCAACCGCAACGGCGAGGTGTTCGCGTCGGACGACGACGGCGACAGCTGGCGGCAGTTGGCCTCCCACCTGCCGGACGTGCTGTGCGTGCGGGCCGCGGTCCTGGCGTGAACCGGGTGGGGGGATCCGGCCTTGGCCACCGCTTGATCGGCGTCACCCGGACGGCAGTAGGGTGACGCCCGTGGCACCACGACCCTTGAATGAAATCGTCGAAGCGGGCTGGGCGAAGGCGCTGGAACCCGTCGCCGGGCGGATCACCTCGATGGGTGAGTTCCTGCGCGCGGAGATCGCCGCCGGACGCACCTACCTCCCGGCCGGGGCCAACGTCCTGCGGGCCTTCCAGCAGCCCTTCGACGACGTCCGGGTCCTGATCGTCGGACAGGACCCGTACCCGACCCCGGGGCACGCCGTGGGGCTGTCGTTCTCGGTCGCGCCCGAGGTGCGTCCGCTGCCCGGCAGCCTCCTCAACATCTTCCGGGAGCTGAACACCGACCTGAATCTGCCGCAGCCCTCCAACGGCGACCTGACGCCGTGGACCCGGCAGGGCGTGCTGCTCCTCAACAGGGCGCTCACCACCGCCCCGCGCAAGCCCGCCGCCCACCGCGGCAAGGGCTGGGAGGAGGTCACCGAGCAGGCGATACGGGCCCTGGCGGCACGCGGCAAGCCGATGGTGTCCATCCTCTGGGGCCGCGACGCCCGCAACCTGCGGCCGCTCCTCGGCGACCTCCCGGCCCTGGAGTCCGCGCACCCGTCGCCGATGTCGGCGGACCGGGGGTTCTTCGGCTCCCGCCCGTTCAGCCGGGCCAATGACCTGCTGGTGCGGCTCGGGGGTCAACCGGTCGACTGGCGGCTGCCGTGAGCGGCTTCCTGGCCGTGGACTCCGGCGGCTCGGGTCTGCGCGTCGTCGTGGGGGCCGCCGGTGCCGAGGGGCGCGGCCCGCTCGGCCGCCGCGCGTCGCGGGAGCCCGTGCGGACCGGGCCGCGCGGCATCGAGCCGGACCATCTGCTGGCGCAGCTGCTGCCCATGGCGCGGGCCCTGACCGCCGAGACCGGCGTGGACCGGCTGGGCACCGTCGTGGTCGGAGCCGCCGGGATGGCGACCCTCGGCGACGCCCTGCGCGCCGAGTTGCCGGGCGCGCTCGCCCGGGAACTGGGAGCGCGCCGGATCGCCCTGGCCGCCGACGCGGTGACCGCCTACGTCGGCGCCCTCGGCCCGCGGGCCGGCGCGGTCGTGGCCGCCGGGACCGGTCTGATCGCGACGGGCACCGACCTGACCCGCTGGCGCCGCGCCGACGGCTGGGGGCATCTGCTCGGCGACTGCGGCGGCGGCGCGTGGATCGGGCGGGCCGGTCTGGAGGCGGCCCTGCGCGCCCACGACGGGCGGGAGGGCGGCTCCGCGGCCCTGCTGGCCCGGGCCCAGGAGCGCTTCGGCCCGGCGGCGGGCATCCCCGGGCAGCTCTACCCGCGCACCGACCGCCCCGCCGTCCTGGCCTCCTTCGCACCGGACGTGGGCGCCTGCGCACCCGGCGACCCCGTGGCCGACGGCATCCTGCGGGCCGCCGCCGCCCACATGGCCGACTCGGCCGCCGCGGTCTGCCCGCGGGGCGGGGAGCCCCTCATCGCCGTCACCGGCGGCCTGCTGAAGCTGGGCGACCCCCTCGTCGTACCGCTGGAGGAGGAGCTGGCGAAGCGGCTGCCGCAGGCCCGGCGGACGGCCGCGGAGGGTGATCCGCTGGACGGATCGGTCCGGATCGCCCGCGACCTGGCGGTCGATGCGCTCACCCTGCCCGGTGATGAGGGGATGCTGTGGGTGCGGACCGCCGGCGACGGCTGAGAACCGTCCGCCGGCGAGGTGAATCGTGCCGATGTCGGCCGATCCGTACATCACTCATCAGACAAAACCGGACGGATACCGCTCACCTGCACCCTCCCCGAACAGGGAAACCCCGGAAACCAGTAACATGCGGCGCCATGAGCTCCCCCACTGGGCCCGCGTCCGGCCTGCCAGTACGAATGCCGCGCCCCCGCCAGCCGGGACGGCACCGCCGCCCCGAACCCCTGGTGGCTCCCGAGGGCGCGCCCGCGCTCGTCCTCGCGGTCCCGGGCACGCCCAGTAGCGCCACCCGAAGCCTCGCCGACGAGGTCATCAGCATCGCCCGCTCCGAGCTTCCCGGCCTCGACGCCCGGGTCGGACACCTCGACGGGGACGACGCCGAGTTCCCCTCGCTGTCCGCCGTGCTCGTGAGCGCCGCCGAGGAGCGCGCCGCCCGCTTCGAGCAGGCGCGCGCCGCCGGCCTGGACGTCAAGGAGCCCGACGGCCCCGTCGCGGTCGTCGTGCCGCTGCTCGCCGGTCCGGACAACTCGCTGCTGCGCCGGATCCGCCAGGCCGTGATGGACAGCAGGATCGCCGCCGAGCTGACCGACGTGCTCGGCCCGCACCCGCTGCTCGCCGAGGGCCTGCACGTGCGGCTCTCCGAGGCCGGGCTGGCCCGCGCCGACCGCGCCAGGCTGTTCACCGTGGCGACCGCCGCCGACGGCATCATCCTGGCCTCCGTGGGCGGTGACGAGGCGGTGCAGGCGGCCGGCATCACCGGCATGCTGCTCGCCGCGCGCCTCGCCGTGCCGGTGATCGCGGCCGCGCTGGACGAGGAGGGCTCGATCGCCTCCGTCGCCGAGCAGCTGCGTTCCTCCGGCTCCCAGCAGCTGGCGCTCGCGCCCTACCTGATCGGCCCGGAGATCGAGGCCTCCGTGCTGGAGGAGGCGGCCAAGGAGGCGGGCTGCGCCACCGCCGAGCCGCTCGGCCCGTACCCGGCGATCGGCAAGCTGGCGCTGGCCAAGTACACGACGGCGCTCGGCATCTCGCCGCAGCAGCCGCAGGGCACACCCGTCCGCTGACGCGCCGCCGCCCGCCCGGACGCGGGCGGCCGGACCCGGCGGCACGGCACCCAGGGAGGCCGAAGGGCCCGCTCCGCACCCGGAGCGGGCCCTTCGCCGTCCCGTGCCGCCGTGCCGCGGCCCCGTCAGCCGAAGACCACGCAGGACGCCGCCGGCACCGCCAGCGACCCGGCCCGACGCGGGACTCCGGTCTCCGGGTCGAGGGCGAACCAGGTCACGTCCCCGGAGCGCTCGTTGGCCGCGTAGAGGAAACCCCCGGACTGGGCGATCTCCCGTGGCCAGTGCCCTCCGCAGGGCACGGTGGCCTCCAGCCGCAGTCCGTCCGGCTCGACCGCGAAGACGGACAGGACGTCCTCGCCGCGCGTCGCGGTCCACACGAAGCGGCCGTCGGGCGAGACGACGATGCCGGACGGGAAGGCGTCACCGGCCGGCACTCCGGGCAGCACCGGCACCTCGGCGAGCGGCTGGAGGGCGCCCTCGGCCGCGTCCCAGCGGCAGACGGTGAGGGTGGGCGCCAGTTCGTTGAGCACGTAGGCCCGGGTGCCGTCCGGGTGGAAGGCCAGGTGCCGGGGGCCCGAGCCGGGGCGCAGGGCGGTCTCCCGGTGCACGGCGGGAACGCCGTCCTTGAGGGTGCAGACCCGCACCGAGTCGGTGCCCAGGTCCACGCTGACCGCCCACCGTCCGCTCGGGTCGGGCCGCACCTGGTGCGCGTGGGGCGCCTGCTGACGCTGGGCGTGCGGGCCGGAACCGGTGTGCCGCAGGACGCCGGACGCGGAGCGGGCGAGGGTGCCGTCGGCTCGGACCGGCACGGCGGAGACGGTGCCCGAGCCGTAGTTGGCGGTGAGCAGGTGGCCGTCGTACAGGCTGAGGTGGGTCGGCCCGTCGCCGCCCACGGGGACGGGCCGTCCGGCGGGTTCGGGCTTGTCGCCGTTCACGCGGTAGGCGGCCACCGCCCCCTCGGCCGTCTCGCTGACGGCGTAGAGCACGGCTCCGCCGGGGGCCAGGGCCAGGTAGGAGGGGTCGGGCAGCCGGTCCGTGCCGCTCACGACGGTGAGCGCACCGCTGCCGGGGTCGACGTCCGCCGTCAGGATCCCGGGGCCGCCGGCCGCCGTGAACGACCCGATGTACGCCCGCCGCTGCCTGCCACCGTCCGCCACCGCTGCCCCTCTCGTCCTGCCTCACGCGTCACGCGCCGTCCCGGGCGGGCCGGTCCGGCCGGTCGTCCGCCCCGGTGCGACGGTAGCAGTCGATCACTCACGGTCTAGACCAGACGGGTGGTGCGGGTCCGGCGGCTCAGGCGCCGACCAGCTTGGAACCGGAGGGGGCGCGCAGGGGTGCGGCGAGTTCGGCGAGGGCGCGCTCCAGGTCGTGCAGGTGGGCCAGCGCCGGTTCGACGGCGCGCGGTCCGCCGGCGTGGGCGGGTATGTCTCCGCCGCCGGTGAGCGCCTCGACCGCGGTCTCGACCCGCCAGCAGGCGGCGGCGAGCCGGGCGTCGTGCGAGGCCTCCGGGTCGGCGGCGACGGCGACCAGGCCGCGGACCTCCCGGGCGCAGTCGTCGAGCAGGCCGAGCACCTGCCGGGCGCGCAGCTTGCGGCCGTACATCGGGTTCAGCGGATGGACGAGCGGGGCGACGGACAGCCGCACCCGGCCGAGGAGCTGTTCCAGCTCGGCGACGCGCGGTGCCGGGTCGGCGCCCTCCGTGCCGGCGAGCCGGGCGGCGGCCTCGGCAGTGCAGGCGTGCACGCAGCGCAGGGCGCGCTGGATCCAGGCGTCGGTGACGGCGTGCGTGGTGACGGGCAGCAGGAACAGCACGGCGAGCACGGCGCCGAGCGCCCCGACGCCGGTCTCGGCGACGCGCAGGGCGAGCAGGCCCGGGGTGAGGACGCCCAGAAGGCCGTAGAGCAGCTCGGCGAGGAGCGTCACGCAGAGCATCATCCAGGTGTAGGAGACGGCCGCGGTGTAGAAGATGCCGAAGACGCAGGCGGCGGCCAGCACGGCGGTGGGCAGCACGGAGCCGGCCAGCGGGAAGGCCACCAGGAAGCCCAGGCCGATGCCGACGACGGTGCCGAGGACCCGGCGGAAGCCGCGAACCAGGGTCTCGCCGCGCGAGGTGGTGTTGACGAACACCCACCACGTGGCGCCGACCGCCCAGTACCAGCGTTCGCCGGAGACGAGCTGGCCCACGACCAGCGCGAAGCCGGCGCCCGCGGTGGCCTGCACGGCCTGGCGGGTGGTGATCCGGGCGAATCCTCCGCCGCCGGGCGGCACGGGGGCGGCGGGACCGGGGCGGCGGCGCTCGTAGCACCACAGGCCGAAGCGCACGGCCGCCGCGGTGGCCACGGACAGCAGGACGGCGGCGAACATCTCGGGCAGCCGGCCGGTGGTCGCGTGCAGGAACTGGGCGATGAAGAAGGTCATGAAGGCGAACACACCGAGGCTGTGCCCGCGCGGGCCCCAGCGGCGCGCGTACACGCCCGCGCCGACGACCGCGAGGAAGGTGAGGTCGCGGGCGACGGGCAGGTCGTGCAGGGCCGCCGCGGCGGTCAGCACCGGCAGTCCGGCGACGGGCAGCAGGGCGGTGGTCACGGCCTGGCCGCGCACGGTCGCGTCGGTGACGGTGAACAGCGCCAGCAGCGCCGCGAGGCCGCCGATGACGGCGCCCACCAGAGAGATGCCGGCCAGCCCGCACACGACGACGGCCGCCCCGATGCCGAGGACGCCGCGCGCGGCGAACCGCAGCCGCGTCCGACCCGGGTCCGGACTCACGAACACCCTCTTCAGCACTGCCTACCGCCCCCTCGCACCGGTCCGGATGATCTGGCATGAAAAAGGCGCCGCGGGATCCCGCAGCGCCATCGACGCTCCTATGGGAGCATCCCGGCCGCCACTGGCTCAACAGGCGACTCCTGAACTGAGCCATTGGTACAGTGATCGCGGCTTTCCCACGGCCACCCGAGAGCCAATGGCCGACGAAGGAGGACCGCGTCCCGCATGGCCGTCGACGCGCTCGACACCCGCATCCTGCGACTGCTCCTGGAACAGCCGCGCACCAGCGTCCGCGAGTACGCCCGGCTCCTCGGCGTCGCCCGCGGCACGCTGCAGGCCCGGCTGGACCGGCTGGAGCGCGAGGGCGTGATCACCGGCACCGCGCCGTCCCTCTCCCCCGCCGCGCTCGGCCACCCGGTGCTCGCGTTCGTGCACATCGAGGTCACCCAGGGCCATCTCGACGAGGTGGGCGACGCCCTGGCCGCCGTGCCCGAGATCGTGGAGGCCTTCTCCATCACGGGCGGGGGTGACCTGCTGACCCGGGTGGTGGCCCGCGACAACGCGCACCTGGAGGACGTGGTCCAGAAGCTGATCAGCCTGCCCGGGGTGGTCCGCACCCGCAGCGAGGTGGCCCTGCGCGAGCGCGTCCCGCACCGGCTGCTGCCCCTGGTGGAGTCGATCGGGCGCTCGGCCCGGAAGTGATCCTTGGCATCCTGGAGCGCATGAGCACTCTCGGGGCCCTCTCGGTCATCTTCGATCTCGACGGAACACTCGTGGACAGCGAGCCGAACTACTACGAGGCGGGCCGGCGGACCCTCGCGGAGTACGGCGTCCCGGACTTCTCCTGGGCGGACCACGAGGCCTACGTGGGGATCAGCACCCGGGAGACGGTGGCCGACTGGAAGCGGCGGTACGCGCTGGAGGCGCCCGTGGAGGAACTGCTCGCCGTCAAGAACCGCCACTACCTGGAGCTGGCCCGCACCTCGGTGCGCGCGTACCCGGAGATGCGGGCCCTGGTGGAGCGGCTCGCCGACGAGGGCGTCCCGCTGGCGGTCGCTTCGGGGTCGTCCCGGGAGGCCATCGCGGCGATCCTGGCCCGCACCGGCCTGGACGCCCGGCTGCGCACGGTCGTCTCGGCCGACGAGGTGGCGCGCGGCAAGCCGGCCCCCGACGTCTTCCTGGAGGCCGCCCGCAGGATCGGCGCGGACCCGGCCGACTGCGTGGTCCTGGAGGACGCCGCCCCCGGGGCCGCCGCCGCCCACGCCGCGGGGATGCGCTGCATCGCGGTCCCCTACGTCGCGGCGCAGGCCGACGCCCCCGAGTTCGCCACGGCCGGGCTGCTGGTGCGCGGGGGCCAGGACGAGTTCACCGCCCGGGCGGCGTACGACTGGCTCCTGGACGTGGTGCGGACCGGCTGACCGGGCGGCGGCAGACCGGCTGACCGGGCGGCGGGCGTCCGGTGCCGACCGGTGGACCGGGCGGCACGCCTCCGGTGCCGACGCGGCCGAGATTTTGCCCGCGGCGGTGATCAGAGCGTCGTTCGCCTACGTATCTCCTGGTGTCCGAGCCTGATTTCGCCCCAGGAGGCACGATGCGCATCACGCGCACCACGGCAGGGACGGCCTTCGTGGCCGGTGCCCTGGTCCTCACCCTCACCGCCCTCGCGTACCCGACCATGCTCGGGATGCAGAACACGGGCAGTGACCAGGCCCGGGTCATCACCAACACCCGGTACGGGCCGCTCACCGAGCAGGACCGGGACTTCGTGGTCAAGGTGCGCGCCGCGGGGCTGTGGGAGCACCCGCTGGGGCTGATGGCGATCGAGCGGGGGACGACACCGGAGATGAAGGAGGCGGGCGAGCACCTGGTCGTTGGTCATTCGCGGCTGGACGCCACCTGCCGCAAGATCGCGCCCGAGCTGGGGATCACCCTGCCCAATCTGGCGTCGCCGCAGCAGCAGCAGTTCGTGTCGACGGTGGACGGGACCACGGGGAAGCAGTTCGACACCACCGCGGTGAACATCATGCGCATCACGCACGGCCAGATCTTCCCGGCCATCGCCAACATCCGGGCCAACACGAAGAACTCCCTGGTGCGGCAGCTGGCCGACCAGGCCAACGACACCGTCCTCGACCACATCACCGTGCTGGAGAAGACCGGCCTGGTCAACTTCGACCAGGTCAACTTCCAGCAGACCGCGCCGCCGAGCCTGCCCAAGGTCCAGCTGACCCCGCCGGCGCCGCAGCCGGGCGAACCGGTGCTGTCCCTGACCCAGCCGCCCGGGCTCGACGTCAACACCTCGGCGCCGTCGCCGAGTCCGACGGTCCGCTGACGCGCCGGGCACCGCGGGTTCAGCGGCGGCGGGGCTTCCCGCGTCCGCCGCCGCTTCCGCTCTTCTTGCGCGGTGCCCCGCCGCGCCGGGCTCCGCCGGCCGGCTGCTTCCCGCCCTGTGCCTTGCCGCCCTGCTGCTTGCCGGCGGCCGTCTTCTTGCGCGCGGGTGCCTCGTCGGTACGCCCGCTCTTGGCGGCCCCCGGGTCGGGCTGCCGGCCGCGGGTGCTGTTGACGGTGCGGCCGCGCACGATGCCGATCAGGTCCTCGACGCGGTCCGTGTGCGCGTCCTCGGGCCAGGACAGCGCGACGCCCGACTGCGGGGCGTCGGTGACCGTGCGGTACGTGAGGTCCTTGCGGTGGTGCAGCCGGGCCAGCGACAGGGGGAGCAGCAGCACGCCGATCCCGGCCGCGACCAGCTCGACGGCGTCCGCGGTGGTGGCCGGGCGCTCCAGTGCGGGCCTGCCCGGCGGCCGGTCCTCCCACCCGAGGACGTCGTCCAGGGGGTGGAGCACGATCTCGTCGGCGAGGTCCTCGGCGGTCACCTCGTCGGCGGCGGTGACGAGGTGGTCCCTGGGGATCACCACGACCGTGGTCTCGGTGTAGAGGGGGATGGCGCTGAGGACGGTCCGGTCGACGGGCAGCCGGACCAGGCCGGCGTCGGCGTCCCCTTCCAGCAGCACGCCGTCCGCGCCGGCGGCGGGGATCTGGGTGAGGGACAGCGGCACGTCCGGCAGCCGCTCGTGCCAGATGCGCACCCATTTGTCGGGCGTCACCCCCGGGACGTACGCGAGCCGGAACGAGGGGCGGTCTTCCGAGGCTGTCACCCGGCCAGGTTACCCGGGCGTGGTCGGGAGCCGCTCACACGCTCGATACCCTTGACGGCATGACGTCGCACCAGAACACCCAGTCCATGAAGCCCGCGACCGCGGCGAAGAAGCTGGGTGTGTACCTCGAAGCCACACCCGCGGAGTTCCGGGAGGGCGTCGTCACGCGCGCCGAGCTGAACGCGCTCCAGGCCGAGCCGCCCGCCTGGCTGCGCGACCTCCGGCGCGACGGTCCGCACCCGCGCCCGGTCGTGGCCGCCAAGCTCGGAGTGTCCATCGCGGGCCTGCACCGGGGCGGGGTCGCCGAGCCGCTCACCACGGAGCAGATCGAGACGCTCAAGCAGGAGCGCCCCGAGTGGCTGGAGCGTGAGCAGGCCGTCCAGGCCGATGTCCGCAAGGAGACGGCCCGGGTGAAGAAGCTGCACGCGGAGCGTGCGGAGCGGGCGGAGCGGGACTGATCCCAGTAGCGGGGCCGGGCTCGCCTACGGTCGACGTGTTGCCCGGCCCGGGCTGCCCAAGAGATCGTCGGGCAGCTGAGCCAGAAGCGAGTCCGCCTGCTCGCGGGGCACCGCTTCGGCCAGGGCGGTGAGCACGGTGCCCGTGTCCCACTCCGCGGTGCGCGGCCGGGCGCCGGTCTGCTGGTCCACGCGCCGCAGGAACTCCGCGCCGCCGAATGACTCGGGCCGCCCGCGCTCGGTGCGCAGCACGTCGTCCAGGGGTGCGGGCAGACAGGCGGCGAGCGCGGCCGCCTCCGCCGGGTCGACGCGGGACGCGATCACGCGGAGCACGGCCGTGGCCACCTGCTCGGCCTCTTCGTCGCTGTGGTACTCGCCGAGGTCTCGGACCCGGGTCAGGAATTCGTCCAGTCGCACGTCCTCGCCTCCAGGTGCCGGTAGCGGCCCGGGGCGGGTGCCCTCGGCAGGTGGCGGGAAACAGGGCCCCGCGGCTGGATCAGCCGCGGGCGCGTGCGGCGTCGGCGTACGCGGTCAGGCGGGTCAGGGCGTCGTCCCCGAACAGCGCGCGGCCCGCGGCGATCCGCTCGCGGCGTGCCGGGCCCGGGGCGGTGAGTCTGCGCAGCGCGTCGAGCAGCGCGGCCTCGTCCACGGCGGTCTCGGAGACCCCGAGCGAGGCCATGCGCCGCACACCGTCCGCGCCGTGGCCGGGGATCGGGCGGTACCCCACGACCGGCAGTCCGGCGGCGAGCGCCTGTACGGCGGTCTGGCCGGCCGCGTTGTCGATCAGCGCGCGGGCGGCGTGCAGCAGTCCGGGCATGTCGGTCACCCAGCCCAGCGCGAGGGCACCGGGCGTGCCGGCCAGGGTGCGGCGCAGCCGGCCGTTGCCGCCGCAGAGCACGACGGGCAGGAATCCCCGGTCGGCCAGGAGCCGCACGGTGCCGTCCAGGTGCGTGCCGACTCCCCAGGCGCCGGCGGACACCACGACGGGAGGGCGGCCGGGACCGAGCCGGTCGAACAGCGCCCTCCAGCCGGCCGCGCCGGGGGCGTCGGCGAAGAACTCCGGGGCGACCACCGGGCCGCAGGTGCCGGCCGAGGCGCCGGTGCTCTCGCGCACCTCGCGCGCGGCCTCCTCGGTGAGGCACAGGCAGTGGTCGTTGCCGGGGTGCAGCCACTGCCGGTGGACGGCGAAGTCGATCACGAGGACGACGCTGGGCACCGGCAGCCGGCCCCGGGCGCGCAGGTGCCCGGTCAGCTGGGCGCCGAGGTGGAAGACGGGCACGACCACGTCCGCGCCGGTCCGTTCGGCCAGCTCGCGCAGGCCGCGGCCGGCCAGCCGGGCCAGAGGTGTGCCGCTGGGACGGCGGCCCGCGCCGGGGCGCAGGAAGAGGCGGTAGACGGCGGCGTACAGCCAGGGGGCATGGCGCACCGACCCGCGGTAGAGGCGCCGCAGAACGCCGCCGATGCCGTGGGGCAGGAGCGCGAGGACGTCGACGGCCACGGCGTCGCCGCCGCGCTCGCGGGCTCGGCGGACCAGCTCGTCGGCGACGGTGTCATGGCCCGCGCCCATGCTCGCACTGACCACGAGCACGCGGTGGCCCGTGCCCGGAGCGCGCGGGGCCGTCGGCCGGGGTGCCGGGGAGCCCGTCGGAGGGCCGGCCGGTGAGCTGCGTGGATGCACGGCGGATCAAGTTACCCGGGCATAACGGTCCAAACCAATGCAGCCGGGTGTGTTTCGGGCGGGCTGGCGGGGATACTCCGTGATCGCCCGTCCGGCCGGCCGCCGGGGCCCCGACCAGCGCGGTCGGCGACTCCCCCGGTGTCCGCCCCGAGCCAAGGTGGTCCCCATGGTCCATGCGTTCTCCCGACCTCGGTCGGCCCCCGGAACCGCGGCCGTCGCCCTCGACGCGGACCACGCGCACACCCGGCGGCGATCCGACCGCGCCCGGGACACGCGGACCCGGACCGCGCTCGTCACGGGTGCGTCCTCCGGCATAGGCGCGGCCGTGGCCCGCCGGCTGGCGGACGAGGGCGACTGGCGGCTGGTGCTCACCGGCCGCGATCCCGTGCGGCTGCGGGAGGTCGCCGACGACGCGTCCGCCACCGCCTTCGCCGCGGACCTCACGCTGCCCGGCGCCGACCGGCAGCTGACCGACTTCGCCCTGGCCACGGTGGGCCATGTGGACCTGCTGGTGGCGGGCGCCGGGGTGGGCTGGGCCGGGGAGTTCCTGGACATGCCCCCGCACACGGTCGACGACGTGCTCGACATCAACGTGCTGGCCACCCTGCGGCTGGTGCGGCTGGTGCTGCCGGGGATGGTGGCGGCGGGCTCCGGCCGGGTGGTGCTGATCGGCTCGCTGGCCGGCAGTGTGGCGGTGCGCGACGAGGCCGTGTACTCCGCCGCCAAGGCCGCGATCGGCGCCTTCGCGGACGCGCTGCGCTACGAGCTGCGGGGCACCGGTGTGGGGGTCACCCACGTGGTGCCCGGGGTGGTGGACACGCCGTTCTTCGAGCGCCGCGGCACTCCCTACCGGCGTTCCAGGCCGCGCCCGGTGCCGCCCGAGCGGGTGGCCGACGCGGTGCGCGACGCGGTGGCGCGCGGCCGGGACGAGGTGTACGTGCCCGCCTGGCTGCGGCTGCCGTGCCGGGTGCGGGGCGCGGCGCCGGGGCTGTACCGGCGGCTGGCCGCGCGGTTCGGATGAGCGGGAACGCCCGGCGGTGAGCCTCCTCACCGTCCTCCTGGCCCTTTTCGCGGCGCTGTCCAACGCCGCGGCGTCGGTCCTGCAGCGGCGGGCTGCGGCACAGGACGAGGAACGGGCCGGAGCCCGGCACACGATGGTGCGCTCCCTGCTGCGGCTGGTGCGCGACCGGTACTGGGTGGCCGGTGCGGCGCTGCTCGCGCTGACGACGGTGCTGCAGGCGGCCGCGCTGGCGGTGGGCAGTCTGGCCGTCGTCCAGCCGCTGATGGCCAGCGAACTGCTGTTCACCCTGGTGGTGGGCAGCGCCGTCTTCCACCGGCGGCCGGACTCGCGCACGTGGGTGGCCTTCGCGGCCCTCGCCGTGGGGCTCGCGCTGTTCCTGGGCGCCGCGACGCCCTCGGCGGGCGAGGACACCGCGGCCGAGGGCCGCTGGGGGTGGGCGGGGCTCGCGCTGCTCGTCCTCGTGGCGGGGCTCGCCTCGGTCGGCAGCCTGGTGCGCGGCGCGCCCCGGGCCGCGCTGTTCGGGTCGGCGGCCGCGGTGGGGTTCGGCGGTACGGCGGCCCTGCTGAAGGAGGTCACCGGGCGGCTGCCGCAGGGGGTGGGCGCGGTGCTGACCCAGTGGCCGCCGTACGCCACCGCGGCGGTCGGGGTGGTCAGCTTCCTGCTGCTGCAGAGCGCGCTGCGGGCGGGGACGCTCGCCGCGTCGCAGCCCGCGCTGACCCTCGGCGACGCGCTGACCAGCGTCGCGCTGGGCTGGGCCCTGTTCGGTGAGGAGATCGCGCTCGGCGTGCGGGTGCTGCCCGAGCTGATCGGCGTGGCGCTGATCGGGCTCGGCAGTGTCGGTCTGGCAAGGGCGCCGTCGGTGCACGGGGCGTGGGACACGGCGCCGGCCGCGCGGGACGGGCCCGGGGCCGGCGGGCGGAGTCGGGAGGAGTGGGGGCATGAGTAGGGCGAGTGGGGCGAGTCGGTCATAAGTCGGGAACGGCGGAGGACCGCGGTCGGGCCGAGCGGACCGGAGGCACACGGATGCGTCAGGGAATTCACGCCGGGCGGGCGGCCTGGGCCGTCGTGCCCGCCGCCGTCGCGCTGGCCCACATCGGCCCGGCCGCGACCTGGCTGCCCGAGCTGCGTCGGCGCCGGTTCCCGGGACTGGCGGGGCGGGGCAGCGCCGGGCACGTCGCCCTGACCTTCGACGACGGACCCGATCCGGTGTCCACGCCGCGCTTCCTCGACGTGCTGGACGGGCTCGGGGTGCGGGCGACGTTCTTCCTGCTCGGCGAGAACGTCGTCCGGCATCCGGCGACGGCCCGGGAACTGGCCCGGCGGGGCCACGAACTCGCCGTGCACGGCTGGGCGCACGACGGCCCGTGGCTGCCGTCGCCGGGGCGGGACGCGCGCGAGCTGGCGCGGGCCGCCCTCGTGGTGGGCGAGGCCGCGGGGCGGGAGCCATTCTGGTACCGCCCGCCGTACGGCATCCTCAGCTCGGGGCGCTGGGCCGCCGCGCGCCGGGCCGGGCTGCGGCCGGTGCTGTGGACCGCCTGGGGCAGGGACTGGCGGGCGGACGCGACGGCCGCCTCGGTGCGGGCCACCGTCGCGGCGGACCTGGGCGGGGGCGGCACGGTCCTCCTCCACGACACCGACCACGCCTCCGCCCCCGGCAGCTGGCGGTCCGCGCTCGGTGCCCTCCCGGACCTCGTACGCGACTGGCGTGCCGCGGGTCTCGAGGTGGGACCGCTGCGGGAGCACGGGATCCCCGGCACGGATGCCGCCGGCACGGGCGCCGGGCAGCCGGAAGAGGCGTCGGCGCCCGTGGCATGACACCGGAAAGTCACCATGACCCGGCAGCCCCCACGGGGCTCAGCCGGAGGCGGGACCTCAGCCCGAACGCGGCCCCCGCGCAACGCACACCACCGCGCGGCCCTCGGGCAACCGGCAAGGCGCCGGCGCCCGTGGCGTGACGTCGGAAACGTCGCCACCCCGGCACCGGCGCCCGAAGGCCCGCGCGAATCTCAGGCGGCCGCGCCCGTCAGGTCGCGGTGGATCGGGGTCGCACCGCCCGTCAGGGGTGCGCCCGTGCCGCCGCGGCGGGCGGCGACGATCTCCGCCGCGATCGACAGCGCGGTCTCCTCCGGTGTCCGCGCGCCGAGGTCCAGGCCGATCGGCGAGCGCAGTCCGGCCAGCTCCTCCTCGGTCACGCCGGCCTCGCGCAGGCGCCGGTTCCGGTCCCGGTGCGTGCGGCGCGAGCCCATCGCGCCGACGAACGCGACCGGCAGCCGCAGCGCCTCGGTCAGCAGCGGAACGTCGAACTTGGCGTCGTGGGTGAGCACGCACAGCACGGTCCGCGCGTCGGTGGACGTGGCCCGCAGGTAGCGGTGCGGCCAGTCGACGACGACCTCGTCGGCCTCGGGGAAACGCGCCGGGGTCGCGAAGACCGGCCGGGCGTCGCACACGGTGACGTGGTAGCCGAGGAACTTCCCGGCCCGCACGAGCGCCGCGGCGAAGTCGATCGCCCCGAAGACGATCATGCGGGGCGGCGGCACGCTGGACTCGACGAGCAGGGTGAGCCCGCCGGGGCAGTGCGAGCCGTCCTCCGAGAGGGCGACGGTGCCGGTGCGGCCGTTGTCCAGCAGGGCACGGGCCTCGGCCGCCGCCGTGCGGTCCAGGTCCGGGTGGCCGCCCAGAGCGCCCTCGTACGTACCGTCGGGGTGGACGAGCAGGGCCCGGCCCAGGAGGTCGGACGGGCCCTGGACGACCCGGGCGAGGGCGGCGGTCCCGCCCCGGGCGGCGCTCGCCAGCGCCGCCCGGAACAGCTCCCGCACCGGCGCGTCCGCACCGACCGGGGTGATCATCATGTCGATGACCCCACCGCAGGTCAGCCCGACCGCGAAGGCGTCCTCGTCGCTGTAGCCGAACCGCTCGCGCACCGTCTCGCCGCTGCGCAGGGCGTCGGCGCACAGCTCGTACACCGCGCCCTCCACGCATCCGCCGGAGACCGAGCCGATCACCGTGCCCTCGCTGTCGACGGCGAGGGCGGCGCCGGGGCCGCGCGGTGCGCTGCCGCCCACGGAGACCACCGTCGCGACAGCGAACTCCCGGCCCTCGTCGAGCCAGCGGTCCAGTTCGGCGGCGATGTCAAGCATCCGCCGCTCCCCCGTCCGTGCCCGCCGCTCCCCCGTTCGCGGCCGCCGCCGACAGGACGCGGTCGGGCCGGATCGGCAGGTCGCGGTGGCGGACGCCGGTCGCGTGCCACACGGCGTTGGCGACGGCCGCCGCCGCGCCCACGATGCCGATCTCGCCGACGCCCTTGATGCCCACCGGGTCCTCCGGGTCGGAGTCGTCCACCCAGTCCGCGTCGATGTCGCCGATGTCGGCGTGCGTGGCGACGTGGTAGCCGGCCAGGTCGGGCGCGTAGAGGCCGCCGCTCACCCGGTCCCGTACCGCCTCCTCGTGCAGGGCCATGGAGACGCCCCAGATCATGCCGCCCACCAGCTGGTTGCGGGCGGTGAGCGGGTTGACGATCCGGCCCGCCGCGAAGATACCGAGCATGCGGCGCACCCGCACCTCGCCGGTGGCGGTGTCCACGGCGACCTCGGCGAACTGGGCGCCGTAGGAGTGCCGTTCCTTCTGGGCGAGGCTGCCGAGGGCGGCGGTGGTGTCGGAGCGCACCGTGATGCCCTCCGGCGGGACGGGGGTGCCGAGCGCCAGCCGTTCGCGCAGTTCGCGGGCCGCCTCGGTGACGGCCCAGGCCCAGGAGCGGGTGCCCATCGAACCGCCCGCGATCATGGCGGGTCCGAAGTCGCTGTCCCCGATGCGCACGCGCACCCGGTCGGGCGCCACCTCCAGCGCGTCGGCGGCGATCATGGTGAGCGCGGTGCGGGCGCCGGTGCCGATGTCGGCGGCGGAGATCCGCACGGTGAAGCCGCCGTCGGCCTCGGCGGTGAGGAGGGCCGTGGAGGGGGCGGCGCCCGCCCCGAAGGAGGCCGCGGCCGTGCCGGTGCCCAGCAGCCACCGTCCGTCGCGGCGCACGCCGGTACGCGGGTCGCGTCCGTCCCAGCCGAAGCGGCGGGCGCCCTCGCGGAAGCACGCCTCGAGGTTGCGGCTGCCGAAGGGCAGGCCGGAGACCGGGCCGGTCTCGGGCTCGTTGCGCAGGCGCAGTTCGACCGGGTCGACGCCGCAGCGCTCGGCGAGTTCGTCGAGCGCCGACTCGATGGCGAAGGAGCCCGGCGCCTCGCCCGGCGCGCGCATGAACGTCGGGGAGGGCACGTCGAGACGGACGACCTCGTTGGCCGTGCGGTGCGCCTCGGCGTCGTACATCACCCGGGCCACGCCGGCGCTGGGCTCGACGAACTCGTACACGGTCGACGTCTGGCTCACCGAGCGGTGGTCCAGGGCCCGCAGCCGCCCGTCGGCGTCGGCGCCGAGCCTGACCCGCTGGGCGGTGGGGCTGCGGTAACCGGCCAGGGAGAACATCTGACGCCTGGTCATCACGACGCGCACCGGGCGCTGCAGGACGGTCGCGGCCATCACGGCGGACACCTGGTGGGCGCGCAGGCCCTTGCTGCCGAAGCCGCCGCCGATGTGCTCGGAGCGCACCCGCACCGCGGACTCGTCCAGGGAGAACATCTTGGCCAGCTCGCCCTGGATCCAGGTGGTGCCCTGGTTGGAGTCGACGACCTCCAGCCGTCCGCCGTCCCACAGGGCCGTGGCGGCGTGCGGCTCCATCATGCTGTGGTGCTCTTCGGGGGTGGTGTACGCCTCGTCCACCACGAAGGGTGACTCGGCGAGGCCGGCGTCGAGGTCGCCCTTCTCGGTCTCGGCGGGCATCACCCCGGCGGCCGGATAGGCGTCGGGGTGGGCGCCGGTGAGCCGGGTGTCGTGGGGTTCCTCGTCGTAGGCGACGACCAGGGCCTCGGCGGCCTCGCGGGCCTGCTCAGAGTTCTCGGCGACGACGAGGGCGACCGGCCAGCCGAGGTGCGGCACGCGGTCGTTCTGGAAGACGGCGGCGGTCGGGTCCGGCGGGATGCCGAGCAGGCCGACGTAGTCGGTTTCGAGGCGCGGCGCGTTGCCGTGGTGCAGGACGGCGAGGACGCCGGGCATGGCGAGGACGGGTTCGGTGTCGACCGAACGGATGCGGCCGCGGGCGACGGTGGACAGCACCAGCCAGCCGTGGGCGAGGTCGGCGAAGGGGATCTCGCCGGCGTAGCGGGCGGCTCCGGTGACCTTCTCGCGGCCCTCGACGCGGGTGCGCGAGGTGCCGACGACGCCCCTGACCGTCGTACGGCCGCCGGTCGTGGCGGTGGTCATCGGGCGGCCTCCTCGGCGAGTTCGGTGAGCACGGCCACCACGAGGTTGCGCATGAGGGTCACCTTGTATTCGTTGTCGGGCAGCGGCCTGGCGGCCGCGAGTTCGGCGTCGGCCGCGGCGGCGAAGGTCTCGCCGTCGGCGGGCGCGCCGGTCAGCACGGCCTCGGCCGCGTGCGCCCGCCAGGGGCGTGAGGCCACCGCGCCGAAGGCCAGCCGCGCCTCGCGGACGACGCCGTCCTCGATGGTGAGCGCGGCGGCGACGGAGCCGATCGCGAAGGCGTACGAGGCCCGCTCGCGCACCTTGCGGTAGCGGGAGTGGGCGGCGACCGGGGCCGGCGGCAGGATGATGCCGGTGATCAGCGCGCCGGGCGGCAGGGCGGTCTCGCGGTCGGGGGTGTCGCCCACGGGGAGGTAGAAGTCGGCGAGCGGCAGTTCGCCGGGCCCGTCGAGGGTCTCGTAGGTGACGACGGCGTCGAAGGCCGCGAGTGCCACGCCCATGTCGGACGGGTTGGTGGCCACGCAGTGGTCGGAGGCGCCGAGGATCGCGTGGTTGTGGTGCTCGCCCGTGACGGCGGGGCAACCGCTGCCGGGGGCGCGCTTGTTGCAGGGCCGGCTGACGTCGGCGAAGTAGCCGCAGCGGGTGCGCTGGAGCAGGTTGCCGCCGACGGTGGCCATGTTGCGCAGCTGCCCGGAGGCGCCGGCCAGGACCGCCTGGGCCAGCGCGGGGTAGCGGCGGCGCACCTCGGGGTGGGCGGCGAGGTCGCTGTTGGTGACGGTGGCGCCGACGCGCAGGCCGCCGTCCGCGGTCGGCTCGATGCCGTCCAGCGGGAGTTCGCGGACGTCGACGAGGCGGGCGGGGCGTTCGACGCCGGTCTTCATCAGGTCGACGAGGTTGGTGCCGCCGCCGAGGAAGCGGGCGTCCGGGTCGGCGGCGAGGAGGGCGACCGCGCCGGAGACGTCGTCGGCGCGCTGGTATCCGAATTCCCTCATGCCGCCGCCTCCTGCGCGTCGCGGTCGCCGTCGGTGCCCCGGGCCTCGGCCTCGTGGGCCTCGGCGGCGCGGGTGACGGCCTGGACGATGGAGACGTAGGCGCCGCAGCGGCACAGGTTGCCGCTCATCCGTTCACGGATCTCGTCCGGTGTCAGGGGCGGCGGTCCGGCCTCGGGGCGTACGTCGTCGGTGGCGGCGCTGGGCCAGCCGGCCGCGTGCTCCTCAATGACGGCGATCGCCGAGCAGATCTGGCCCGGGGTGCAGTAGCCGCACTGGTAGCCGTCGAGGTCGAGGAAGGCCTGCTGCACCGGGTGCAGCCGGTCGCCCTCGGCCATGCCCTCGATGGTGGTGATCTCGCGGCCCTCGGCGGCCACGGCGAGGTTCAGGCAGGACACGGCGCGGCGTCCGTCGACCAGGACGGTGCAGGCACCGCACTGGCCCTGGTCGCAGCCCTTCTTGGTGCCGGTGAGGTCGAGCCGCTCGCGCAGCGCGTCGAGCAGGGTGGTGCGGTGGTCGACGGTGAGCTGGTGCTTCTCGCCGTTGATGTTCAGGGTTACGGCGCTGGTCGTAGAGGAGGGTGCTGGGGCCATGATCAGCCTTCTCTGGTCTCTGGTGACAGCTTCTGAGGTGTCCGACGACTGGAAAACGGGCTGTAGGGGGGAAGATCATCCGCGGTCGGGGACTCCGGCCGGTCTCGCCGGCCCCGATCGCCGTTAGAGTGGACTCACAACCGGACAACTGTCCGCTCACTGGGAACGCAAACGTAACGGACACTTGTCCGGTTAGCAAGGACGGGATTCGGCCACGAACCCGGAAGGAGGAGGAGTGCCGCCGCCGAAGAAGGACAGGACGGACGCGCCCCTGCGCTCCGACGCGCAGCGCAACCGCGAGCGCATCCTGCGTGTCGCCACCGAGGAGCTGACGCGCTGCGCGAACGCCCCGCTCAGCATGATCGCCAAGAAGGCGGGCGTCGGGCAGGGCACGTTCTACCGCAACTTCCCGAACCGCGAGGCGCTGGTCCTGGAGGTCTACCGCTACGAGATGCAGCAGGTCGCGGAGGCCGCGAGGGAGCTGCTGGCCACGCGGGAGCCGGACCGGGCGCTGCGCGAATGGATGGACCGGCTCGCCCGGTTCGCCCTGACCAAGGTCGGTCTGGCGGACGCGATCCGGCTGGTCACCAGCGCACCCGGCAGTCCGGCGAAACCGGAGCCCGCCCCGGTCACGGAGGCGACCGAGCTGCTGCTGCGCGCGAACGAGGAGGCGGGCACCATCCGCCCCGGTGTGTCGGCGGACGACTTCTTCCTGGCCATCGGCGGTCTCTGGCAGGTCGACGCGAGCGAGGACTGGCAGCCGAGGGTCACCCGGCTGCTCGACCTCGTCATGGACGGGCTGCGGGCGGGAGCGCGAGGCCGGTGACCGCCCCCCGGTAGCGGTAGCGGCGCTCGGGGCGGCCGGCCACGCCGTAGCGCAGCGACACCTCGGCGGTGCCGACGGTGTGGAAGTACTCCAGGTAGCGGCGGGCACTGACCCGGGAGACACCGGTCAGTGCCGCGCACTCGCTGGCGGAGAGGGTGCCGTCGGCCTCGCGCAGGGTGCGTTCGACCAGTTCGGCGGTCTCCACGCTCATGCCCTTGGGGAGCGCCGGGGCCGCGGCGCCGGGCGCCGCGCCCGCGAGCACGCGGTCGACGTCGGCCTGGCTGCGCACCACCGTGCCGAGCAGCCGGCCGCGCTGGACCGCGTACCGCTCCAGCCGGACCCGCAGGTCCTCGAACTCGAAGGGCTTGAGCAGGTAGTCGACGACGCCCTGGCGGACCGCGCCGCGCACCGCGTCCGCCTCCCGGGCCGCGCTGATGACCATGACGTCGCAGTCGTGCCCGGCCGCGCGCAGCCTCGGGATGACGTCCAGGCCGAACACGTCGGGCAGGTAGAGGTCGAGGAGGACCAGGTCGGGGCGGAGTTCACCGACCGCGGCGAGCGCCTCCCCACCGGTGCCGGCGACCCCGACGACCCGGAACGGCTCGACGCGTTCGACGAAGGCGCGGTGGACGCGGGCCACCATGAAGTCGTCGTCCACCACGAGCACGCCGATCGCGCCCCCGCCGGCACCCGCCCCCGCCGTCCCGGTCGCGTCGGACGTGCCGCCCGTACCCGTCATGGCGCTGCTCCTTCCGCCACCGCGTCGGTGAGGTGGCTGACGGTCATGCGTGCGGTGAACATGGCGCCCTCGGGGGTGTTGGCCACCGAGACCTCACCGCCGTGACGTTCGCAGACGAGCCGGGTCAGCGCCAGGCCGATGCCGCGCTCGCCCTGCCGGGCGGCCTTGGTGGTGAAGCCGTGGGAGAAGACCTCGCGGGCCAGTTCGGGGGCGACTCCGGGGCCCGAGTCGCGGACCACGATCTCGACGCTGGCGGCGTCCTGCCGCAGCTCGACCTCGACCCAGGCGTCGGGCCCGTCGCCCGCGGCGGCGGCGTCCACGGCGTTGTCGACGAGGTTGCCGAGGACGGTCGCCACGTCGGCGGCGTCCTGCGGGGCGAGCCGGTCCAGGGCCGTGCGGTCCGAGACCCGCAGCGCGACCCTGCGCTCGGCGGCGAGCGAGGACTTGGCGGTGACGAGGGCGGCGACCGCGGTGTCGCGCACCCGGCGGCTGAGCGTGACGTCCAGGGACTGGCGGCGCTGGTTGAGCGCGCGGATGTAGCGCACCACCTCATCCTGTTCACCGATCTCGATGAGCCCGGAGATGGTGTGCAGCTGGTTGGCGAACTCGTGGGCCTGGGCGCGCAGCAGCTCGGAGGTGCTGCGGAAGGAGCCGATCTCCCGCTCCAGGCGGGCCAGTTCGGTGCGGTCGCGCAGCGTGGTGACCGACCCGAGCGCGCGGCCGTCCTTGGTGACGGTCATGCGGTTCATGACCAGGACCCGCCCGTGCCGCACGACGACCTCGTCGCGCGGTGCGGCGGCGTCCGGTGCCGTGCCGGCCAGCACGTCGCGCAGCCGCCCCTCGATGCCGAGGCCGTCGAGGCTCTGGCCGACGCAGTCGGCGGGGAGGTCCAGCAGGCGCCGGCCCATCTCGTTGACCAGGGTGAGCCGGTGCTGCGGGTCGAGGGCGACGACGCCCTCGGCGATGCCGTACAGCATGGCCTCCCGGTGCTCGGCGAGGCCCGCGATCTCGCGCGGCTCCAGGCCCAGGGTCTGCCGTTTGACGCGCCGGGCCAGCAGCCAGGAGCCGGCGACGCCGAGGCCGCTGGCGATGCCGAGGTAGGCGAGCAGGTAGGAGGAGGCGCCGTTCAGCCGCTGCCACACTGTCGGGTCGGCCTCGCCGACCATCACGGTGCCGAGGTGCCGTCCCAGGGTGTCGCGGGTGGCGCCGAGCACCGGGACCTGGGCGACGAGTTCGCGGCTGCCCCGCAGGCTCAGGGGCCCCGACCAGCCGCGGCCGGCCGCGGCGCCCCCCGCGCGGGGCAGCCGGCCGCCGATCAGGGTGGGGTCGGTGGAGCTGACGACGCGGCCGGCCGCGTCGGCGACCGTGACGGAGGTGACCCCGGACTGGGTCTGCGTGGCGTTGACCAGCGGGGCGAGGGCCTCCTGCGGGACCGGCCGCAGCAGCTGGCTGCGCACCAGCGGTGTGGCGGCCAGCTGTTCGGCGAGCGCGGTGACGCGGCGGCCCTCGACGCGGTTGAAGGTGGCGCGGGACTGGGCGAGCGAGACGGCGGCGACCGCGCACAGGACCACCACGACGATGGCGAGCTGGAGGACCAGCATCTCGCCCGCGAGGGTCTGACGGCGGAAGGTGGGGGCCACGGCGGGACTCGTTCTCGGCTGACGGGGGTGGGACACGGGTGCGGACGGGGCGCCGCGGGTGGGCGGTCCTGGGTGGGGCGGGTGTGCCGGGTCGCCATCATGGCGCCCACCTGCGGCGAAGGAAAGGGATGTGCCGTCTTCGCAATGAAGCGGCGACCGCAATGACCACAACCTCCCTTGGTTCCGCAAGGAAGACAGGCCGCGGGAGCCCGGGCACCATGTGGCCCACGTCACCCTCCCCCACAGGGCTCTCCCCGTACCGATCTACCCGACCGACAGGTGGTGTCATTCGTGCGCCTGCGCACTCCCCTTGCCCTGCTCGGGGCCGCCGTGCTCGTGCTCGCGGGGCCGCCGCTGCTCTCCTCCGGCGGCGACTCCGACTCCGGCACGCAGATTCCGGGCCTGCGCTTCATGGTTCCCAACACGCCGGGCGGCGGCTACGACATCACCGCCCGCACGGCCGCGAAGAACGCCGAGGACGCCGGGCTCACGCACAACATCGAGGTGTTCAACCTGCCCGGCGCGGGCGGCACCGTGGGCCTGAGCCGGCTGGTGAGCGAGCACGGCAACGGCAAGCTCGCCATGTCCATGGGCCTCGGCGTCGTCGGCGCCGCCCGCTCCAACCACGCGCCCAAGACCCTCGCCGACACCACGCCGATCGCGCGGCTCACCGAGGAGCAGGACGTCGTCGTGGTCGCCAAGGACTCGCCGTACCGCACGATCGACGAGCTGATCGACGCGTGGAAGAAGGACCCGGGCAAGATCCCCGTGGGCGGCGGCTCGTCGCCCGGCGGTCCCGACCACCTGGCGCCGATGCTGATGGCGCAGGCCGCCGGGATCGCCCCGAAGTCGGTGAACTACATCCCCTTCGACGGCGGCGGCGAGCTGCTCGCCTCGATCCTCGGCGACAAGGTCGGCTTCGGCGTCTCCGGCGTCGGCGAGTACCTGGACCAGATCAAGGCGGGCGAGCTGAGGGTCCTCGCGGTGACCGGGCCCGAGCGGGTGGACGAGCTGAAGGACGCGCCGACGCTCAAGGAGTCCGGCTACGACGTGGACTTCACCAACTGGCGCGGCATCGTCGCCCCGCCCGGCCTCTCGGACGCGGAGCGCGCCAAGCTGACCCGCCTGGCCGAGGAGCTGCACGCCTCCGACGAGTGGAAGAAGTCGATGGAGCAGAACGGCTGGGACGACGCCTTCCTCACCGGTGAGGAGTTCGGCGCCTTCCTGGACGCCCAGGACGAGCGCGTGGTGTCGGTACTGAAGGAGCTGGGACTGTGACGACTCCGGCCGACACCTCCCCCGAGCCCGCTCCGGACCGGGCCGGCTCCCCGGCGCCCGAGCGGCGCTCCTGGCTGCGCGACCACTCCGAACTGGGCGTCTGCGCCATGCTGCTGGCGCTCGGCGTCCTCGTCCTGGCCGACGCGCTCACCATGGACGTCGACATCACCCAGCGCGGACCGGTCGGCCCGAAGACCGTGCCGATCGTGGTCGGCGCCGGCCTGCTGGTGATCGCCGCGCTGCTCGCCGTGGACGTCCTGCGCGGCGGCCGGGGCGAGGCCGAGGGCGGTGAGGACGTGGACCTGTCCGAACCGGCCGACTGGCGCACGGTGCTGCTGCTCTCCGGCATCTTCCTCGGCGCCGCCGCGCTGATCGAGCCGGCGGGCTTCCCGGTCGCCGGGGCACTGCTCTTCTGGGGCGCCGCCTTCGCCCTGGGCAGCCGGCGCGTGGACCGCGATCCGCTCATCGCCGCGGTGCTGTCCCTGCTCACCTACGTCGTCTTCGACAAGCTGCTCGGTGTGCCGCTGCCCGGCGGTCCGCTGATGGGAGTGCTCTGACATGAACGCCCTCAACTCCCTGATGGACGGGTTCGGTACGGCCCTGTCCCCGCTCAACCTGCTGTGGGCCGCTCTGGGCGTGCTGCTCGGCACGGCGATCGGCGTCCTGCCCGGCATCGGGCCGGCGATGGCGGTGGCGCTGCTGCTGCCGGTGACGTACGGACTCGACCCGGTCGCGGCGTTCATCATGTTCGCCGGCATCTACTACGGCGCCATGTTCGGCGGTTCGACCACCTCCATCCTGCTGAACACCCCCGGTGAGAGCGCGGCGGTGGTGGCGGCCATGGAGGGCAACCCCATGGCCAAGGCGGGGCGCGGCGCGCAGGCGCTGGCGGCGGCCGCGATAGGCCACTTCGCGGGCGGCATGATCGGCACGATCCTGCTGGTGGCACTGGCGCCCACGGTCGCCGACCTGGCGGTGGACATCGGCGCGCCGGACTACTTCGCCATCATGGTGCTGGCGTTCATCGCCGTGACGTCGGTACTGGGCTCCTCGCGGGTCAGAGGCCTGGCCTCGCTGCTGATCGGCCTGACCATCGGGCTGGTGGGCCTGGACCAGATGACGGGCCAGCAGCGGCTGACGTTCGGTTCGCTGCAACTCGCCGACGGCGTCGACGTGGTGATCGTCGCCGTCGGTCTGTTCGCGATCGGGGAGGCGCTGTGGGTGGCCGCGCACCTGCGACGCGGGGGCGCCGAGCCGATTCCGGTGGGCCGTCCGTGGCTCGGCCGCGGGGACCTGCGGCGCACCTGGAAGTCCTGGCTGCGCGGCCCCTTCATCGGCTTCCCGTTCGGCGCGATCCCGGCGGGCGGCGCGGAGATCCCCACGTTCCTGTCGTACGTGACGGAGAAGCGCCTGTCCAAGCACAAGGACGAGTGGGGCAAGGGCGCCATCGAGGGCGTGGCCGGACCGGAGTCGGCGGCGTCGGCCTCGGCGGCGGGCACGCTGGTGTCCATGCTGACCCTGGGCCTGCCGACGACGGCGGTCGCCGCGGTCATGCTGGCCGCCTTCCAGCAGTACGGCATCCAGCCGGGCCCGCTCCTGTTCGAGCGCGAACCGGAGCTGGTGTGGGGCCTGATCGCGTCCCTCTTCGTGGGCATGGTGCTGCTGCTCGCGCTCAACCTGCCGCTGGCACCCGTGTGGGCGAAGCTGCTGCGGATCCCCCGCCCCTACCTCTACGCGGGGATCATGTTCTTCGCGGCGGTCGGCGCCTACGCCGTCGGCGGCGAGGTCGTCGACCTGGTGATCCTGCTGGTCATCGGCCTGGTCGGCTTCGGCATGCGGCGCTACGGGCTCCCGGTCCTGCCCGCCGTGATCGGCGTCATCCTCGGCCCGAACGCCGAGCAGCAGTTGCGCCGCGCCCTCCAGATCAGCGACGGCAGCGTGACCGGGCTGGTCGACACGCCGTTCGCGGTGACGGTGTACGCGGTGATCGCGGTGCTGCTGGCGTGGCCGCTGCTGCGGCGGCCGCTGGCCCGGGCGGCGGGCCGGGGACGGACGCGGTCCGACGCCTGAGGGCGGGGCCTCGTACCGTGACCGGGAGAAGGGTCCCGCTCCGTTCCGCGGGACCCCGCACCACAGAAGGAGAGTCCATGATCTTCATCACGGCGAAGTTCCAGGTGCTGCCCGAGCACGCGGACCGGTGGCCGGAGATCTCCGGCGACTTCACCCGGGCCACCCGGGCGGAACCCGGCTGCCTCTGGTTCGACTGGTCCCGCAGTGTCGAGGACTCCTCGGAGTACGTCCTGGTCGAGGCGTTCCGCGACGACGAGGCGGGCGCGGCCCACGTGCAGTCCGCGCACTTCCGCGCCGCGCAGGAGCAGCTGCCGCGCTACCTGGCCCGCACACCGCGCATCGTGAACGCGACGGTCGAGCAGGGGGACTGGTCGGAGCTGGGCGAGATGGCGGTCGAGTAGGGCGCCCCGGGCGCGGCCGTGCCGCGACGAGCCCGGCCTTCCCCGGGGCCGGGCTCCGGACCGCGCACGCGGCTCCGCTTCAGCCGAGGAAGCTCAGCCGGACCTGGCGGTCGGGGTTGTCCCGGTTGGTGTCCGCCAACCTCCGTTAGGACAACCCCGACGATACTCACCAGCGCAGGCTCCGCGCGACGTCATGCGCGGCATGCCACCCAGGAGTGGTCCGAGCCCCGCTGATCGGCAACTGCATCCACCACGAGGGGGTGCACGGCCGTCTGGTCTCCATGAAGCTGCCGGGATGCCGGGTCATTGTCAGTGGCGAGTTCTATCCTTGGGCGCCGTGTCCGCCTTGCGTAGCGGGCGGACATGCCTGAGTGGGTTGCCCCCTGTTTGTCCCAGGGGGCAACCCACTCCCCCGGCCCGATCAGTTCGACACGGTGCCAGGTCGGGCCGGCTGGTCCCGCTGTTGTCCCAACGGACCACAGCCGACACAGCCCCGGTACCCCGCCATCAGAATTCACACCCGCCGTAGTCGTATCGGCCCATTCCACCCTGTGGGCCGCTCCCGCGCTGCGGCCGGGTTGGTGGCGGACCAGCACAGCGCCCACGGCGCAGTGCCGCATCAGACAACGTGGGCTCTGTCGGCATCCCTGCTCAGGCCGGCAGTCCTTCGTGATACGTTCCTGCCGCCGTGCACTGCTGCGACTGAGGAGGTGAGACCGATCAACGCTTTGACAGGTCGGGCCTCCCTCCCTCGCATGGCCTAGGGAGCGCCCGCAGAGGCATCCCGAAAGGCATGAATCGCTATGCGCTTCATCTCCGAGACGTCGTCCGACGGCGTCCGCGAACGGCTCTTCACCCTCGGCGACGTTCCTGGCGTGTTGTGGACGCCAGAAGGTGCCGTCGCCACTCGTCCGCTCGTCTTGATGGGACACGGTGGCGGTCAGCACAAGAAGGCCCCTGACGTCCTGACTCGTGCACACCGCTTCGTGACCGAATGCGGTTTCGCGGTCGTGGCGGTGGACGTTCCCGCCCATGGTGACCGGCCGAAGGTCGAGGAGTACGACCGGATCGCGACGGAGAACCAGGCGCGCGTGGACGCCGGTGAAGAGCTGGCCCCATTGATCGCCCACTTCCAGGCGCTCGTGGCCCGCCAGACCGTGCCCGAATGGCGGGCGATCCTGGACGCGGTTCAGCAACTTGAGCACGTAGGTGCCGGCCCGGTGGGCTACTGGGGGATCTCGCTGGGATGCGGACTCGGCGTTCCGTTCGTGGCTGCCGAACCGCGGGTCCGCGCGGCGGTACTGGGTTTGGGCGGGGTGCTCGCGTCGGCCGAGGCCGCCACACGGATCACCGTCCCGGTGGAGTTCTTGGTGCAGTGGGACGATGAGCGGGTGCCGCGGGTGCAGAGCTTGGCGCTGTTCGACGCCTTGGCCTCGGCCGAGAAAACGTTGCACGCCAACCCCGGCAAGCACGGCGAGATTCCAGCATTCGAGCTGGAGAGCACGCTGAGGTTCTTCGGCCGGCACCTCGGCTGATACCGCACCCCGCGACGGGCCGATCGGGAACCGTTTCCCGATCGGCGCGTTCTCTTAAGCTGGTCGGGATGGCCGGCAGGGTTCGGGTTCGACAGATCGACGACTTCTCCCCACACCTGACCACGAGGAAATGATGGCGCCTCGGCGACTGGGCCACCACGAACAACGTCGAGATCGCCGAACGTTGCCATACGCAGCACTCAAGAGGCCGACGCGGCTGGCGCGGAGACTCGGAGAGCCGACTGCCTGCCTCTCTCCCTGCTCAGCGGCTGCGGAGCTTCGCCAGGGTGTTGTCGAGTTCGGCGGCTCGGGGACGGTTGTGCGGAAGTTTGGCGAGCATGGCGGCCATGCCGCAGGTGTTGGTGAGGGCGGAGAAGACCAGTCCGGCGGCGATGCCCGCCGAGAGGAGCTGGAAGGCCGGGTGTACCAGGAGTCCGAGGATGAGGCCGAGCAGGACGAGTGTGCCGGCCGTGAAGCGGACCTGGCGTTCCATGCCCCAGGTGGAGCGCGCCGCGCCTTCCGGGCGGTGCAGGTCGTGGCCGTCGGCGGCCCATGCTCCCGTGCCTCCGGAGAGGGTGGCGGTGGCGATGCCGTTGTCCGCGAGGAGACGGCAGGCGTTCTCGGAGCGGGCTCCGGAAGCGCAGACGACCAGGATGTCTCCGCGCTCGGCAGCCTGCCTGATGTCGGGCAGCGCCCGCTGGATCTGGTCCAGGGGGATGTTGAGGGCGCCGGGCAGGTGACCGCCGGCGTATTCGCCCGGGGTGCGAACGTCGAGCACGGTCAGTTCGTGCAGACGGGTGCTGGCCTCACCGGTGCCGAGGGTGGTGTGCGTGGTCATGGCAGGTTCGTCCTTTGCTTTCGGCGGGGCCCCGAAGGGGGAGTATATTACCCCTGGGGGTATGCGATGAGGAGTGAAGATGGAGCTTGATCTGGCGGCCGCGGAGCTGAAGGCGGTCTTGAACCGGCTGCGTCGCGCGCAGGGGCAGATCTCCGGGGTGATCCGGATGATCGAGGAGGGCCGGGACTGCGAGGAGGTCGTGACGCAACTGGCTGCCGCGTCGCGGGCGTTGGACCGGGCCGGGTTCGCGATCATCGCCACCGGGCTCCAGCAGTGCCTGACCGAGGTGGAGAACGGCAGCCGCACTCCCGAGGACCGCGACGAGATGCGCGGCCGGCTGGAGAAGCTGTTCCTGTCCCTGGCCTGATCCCACCGCGAGGACGCGCCGGCAGGGCGGCTCACACGACCACGTCGATGAGCATCACGGCCGCCACGGACAGCAGAACGAACGCGAAGACGCGTTGCAGCCTCTCTCCGGTGATCTTCGTGGCGAGACGCTTGCCGTCCCAGGCGCCCAGGATCGCCGCGCCGGTGAAGGGCGCGATCACCTCCCAGCGCAGGTCCCCGCCCGCGTTCGTTCGCGTGGTGAGCGCCGCGAGTGAGTTGACGGTGATGACCAGCAGGCTTGTGCCCACCGCCTGCTTCATCCGCAAACCCAGAGCGCCCACCAGGGCCGGGACAGCGAGAAAGCCGCCGCCGACGCCGAGGAACCCGGTCACCGCGCCGAGTCCGGCGCCGGCGCCGACCGCCTTGGCGGGGCGTACCCGCTCCGGTGGCTCGGAACCGGTCGGGCGGAGCATGCGCACTGCGGCCAGGGCGGCGACGGCGGCGAAGGCTCCGGTGAGCACCTGTGCCGGAAGGTGGCCCGCTGCGGCGCCTGCGAGGAAGGCCGGCGCGATGCCTGCCGCCGCGAAGAGCGCCCCGGCTTTCCAGGTGACGGTGCCGTCGCGGGCGTGGGCGTAGAGGGCGGTGGCGGAGGTCGCGGTGACGATGATCAGGCTTGCTGTGGTCGCGGACGCCGGGGAGAAGCCGAGCAGGTAGATCAGAGCGGGGACCGCGAGCACGCTGCCACCGCCGCCCAGGGCGCCGAGGGCCAGGCCGATGACGGCCCCGGCGATCAGGGCGAGGACGAGGGTGCTCACGCTATCGAGCCGCTGTTCCCGCGCTCGTCGACGACCGGGTATCCGGCGGCGGCCCACGCGTTCATGCCGCCCTTCACGTCCACCGCGTCCGCGCCGCGTTCGGCCAGCAGCTTCGCGGCCTGCTGCGAACGGTGACCGCTGCGACAGATCACCACCAGCGGACGCCCCTGCGCGCCGACGGGCAGGGACGCGCCCGCGGCCAGGGCCGTCAGCGGAGCGTGCAGGGCGCCGGGGGCGTGCCCGGCCTTCCACTCGGGCCGCTCCCGCACGTCCAGCAGAACGGCCTCGGGCGGCTCACCACCGGTGCGAGTGCGCGCCTCGTCCACGGACACACGCCTCTCGCTCTTTCGGAACACGAACATCAGCACTTTCGCCTTTCTCTCGCCATTCGCTCTTCTACGACCCCCGGACACGGGCCCCGCTGAGATCGCTCAGCCGGTGACGACGTCCAGCCCGGCGTCTGCGGCGGCGTCGAAGCCGTCGTCCACGGCGACAACCTGGCGACCGGCGGCATCCAGGAGCGAGGCGGCGATGCCCGCGCGCATGCCGCCCGCGCAGTGCACCCAGACGGTGCCGTCCGGTACTTCACCAAGGCGCTGGTGCACCTGATGGATCGGAAGGTGGACCGAACCGGCGATCCAGCCCTCGGCACGCTCGGAGTCACGGCGTACGTCCAGCACCACGATCCCGTCGCGGTCCTGGTCCGCGAGTTCCGCGAACGTCGCCCGCGGGAACGAAGCCGGGCTCTCGCTCTCCCGCAGCCACCCGGCGGGACCACCGGTCGCCGCGGCGGCCGGCCGGTCGATGCCGACGCGGACCAGTTCCCGCTGTGCCGCAGCCAGTTGCCCGGCCGTCTCGGCGAGCAGGGTGACCGGCTTGCCCCACGGGATCATCCAGGCCAGATAGGTGGCCAGCTTCCCGTCCGCCTCGAAGTTGAACGAGCCGGCCACGTGCCCTTCGGCAAAGGCGATCCGGCTGCGCAGGTCCACGACCCACTCCCCCGCCGCCAGACGCGCGGCGATCTCGTGCGGGTCGGCCACTGAGGGCGGGGTCATGTCGACCGGATCGGGGCCGCCCGCGTTGGCCGGTCCCATGTGCGCGTAGTAGGCGGGCACGTCCTCCAAGCCCGCGAGCAGATCGGCGACGAAAGTCTCCACTTCGACGGTCAGCGCCGTGTTCGCGGCCTTCTCCTTGCCGATCGTCGTGGACTCGCCGTCCGCCTGCGCCGAGGAGCAGAAGCTGCCGAACCCGTGGGTGGGAAGGACCTGGGTGTCGTCGGGCAGGGTGTCGGCGAGCCGGTGCGCGGAGGAGTGCTGAGCGCGAGCCAGTTGCTCGGTCAGCCTCGGCTCCACGAGGTCGGGGCGGCCGACCGTGCCGATCAGCAGCGAGCCGCCCGTGAAGGCCGCGACAGCTCGGCCCGCCTCCCGCAGGACGTAGGCGGTGTGGTGCGGCGTATGCCCCGGCGTGGCGACGGCCGTGAGACTCAGACCGGCGACGGGGTCGATGTCGACCTCGTCTCCGTCGGCGACGGGGGTCCTGGCGAAGGAGACGTGCGCACCGGAGGGCACCAGGTACACGGCGCCCGTGATCCGGGCCAGCTCCAGGCCACCGGTGACGTAGTCGTTGTGGATGTGGGTCTCCACCACGTGCGAGATGCGCACCCCTCGCCGCGCCGCGGCAGCCAGCACCTGGTCGATATCCCTCGGCGGGTCGACCGCCACCGCCGCCGACTCACCGCCGGCGATGTAGCTGCGGTTGCCCAGACCCTCCAGCTCGATCACGTCAACGAAGAACACCTCGACACTCCTTCCGCACGAAAATTACCCCCGGGGGTATGTAATCGACCCTAACACCTTTACCCCGGGGGGTATATTTCAGAGAGTGGCGACCGGCGCAGCGGGGCTCCGATGCGGGCACTCGAACCACGCCGCAGTGAGAGTTGAGGAGGAAGTCACATGCCCTACGACCGCACCGTGACCGTCCAGGCACCTTTCGACCGAGTGCAGCAGGACGTCCGCCGTGCCCTGGCCGACCAGGGATTCGGAGTCCTGACCGAGATCGACGTGCAGGCGACCTTGAAAGCCAAGCTCGGCCACGACATGGAGCCCTACTTGATCCTCGGGGCCTGCAACCCGCCCCTGGCCCACCAGGCACTGGAGGCCGACCGCTCGATCGGGCTGCTGCTGCCCTGCAACGTTGTCGTCCGGTCCGCTGGGGACCACGTGATCGTGCAAGCCGTCGATCCCGGCACCATGGTCACCCTTACCGGCCTCGACGCCATGGCACCCGTGGCCGAGGAAGCCACCCGCCGCCTCGACGCGGCCCTCGCCTCCCTCGCGGGATCGGAGGACTGAACACCGCGCCGGCGACAGGCTGAACGGGAAACCCGCCAGGGCGCGCACCTGGGTCGCGGGACGAAACGCCTTGGGCGACACCGAACCGTCACCCGGTACAGACCGCGCCGCCTTTCACTCAGTCGACGTTTCCGGGATAGAGAACCGAGCCGACGCGCCGCGAGAGGTCCTGCCGAGCCTCCGCCGTCGGAGTGGGTGCCGCTGCCAGCAGTTCCCGTGCCAGGTCTCGCAGCTTGCGATTCGTCTGCTGGGACAGCCGACGCAGCAGACGCATGGCGACCGCGGCGTCGACACCGTATTGGGCCATCAGCATGCCGCGCGCCAGATCGATGTCCTCCTGGCTGGCCCGAGCCCTGGTGACATCGCTCTCGGCAAGGTCTCTGGCATGGGTGACAACCGACTGGGTCACGTCGACGATGAATCCCCGCACCGTGACCACACTGCCCTGCTCGTCGGTCCGGCCGTCGGCCACCAGGACGACGGCGTGGTCCTCACCGGCAACGTCCTTCAGCCGGTGGTAACAGCCGAAAGGCTTGCCGTCAGCTCGTACGGCGTCCAACGCGCCAGCGACTCTGTCCCGGTCGTCCGGATCCTGATGTTCCCGCAACCGCTCGCTGGTCGGAACCACCTCGTCGGGAACGTAGCCCAGGAGTCGGTACATGTCGTCGGACCACCACCAGGTGTCCTCTTCCACTCGGTAGACGAACACCCCGGTCAGCGGTTCCTCCGGCGCCGGTTCGTTCGTCGCCACGCCCCGCATCACGGCCATCCTCCCTTGGTAGCGCCCTCGAACGAGCGTTCTGATTCCAGTGTGACGCGGACGCGAGTACTCCGCGTCACGGTGGCGGCAGCACCTCTGCGTCAGCCTGTTCGACCCCGTGCCGGCGCGTCGAAGATCCTGCCTCCCTCTACGGAGCTGAGGGACCCCGTAGAGGGGGCTCTTTCGTAGGCATCTGCCGGATGACACGGCCGCTGACCTCGCCCGGCCGGACACGAACCCACAAGTCGCGCCTGCCCCCGGCCCACGGCCCCGCCCCGAGGCGGCGGGCGACGGCTTCGAGCGCGTCGTGGTCTGCCGGGTGCTCGACGGTGCCTGTGACCAGAACACTCCAGCCCGCGCCGGTGTCTTCGTCGATGTGATCGACCTCGAAGGCGACTTGGGTGCCGGCACGGACCCCGGCCGCGCCTTCCGGATCCGTGCGGTAGACGATGCTTCGTTCGTCGACGAGAAAGTTGACCGGGACCACTACTGGCGCGCCACCGACCGAACCGGCCGAGTGGGCGATGCGGCCGATTCCGTGCGTTCCCAGCCGCTGCCAGCATTCCTGCTCGGACAGGCGCTGCAGAACCGGGCGGGAGACCCCGGTTCCCCTGCCGGGCGGCGCGTCGGGCCGTCCCGCCGTGAGTTCTTCGAGCGGTACTTGCAGCACACGGGCGAGCCGCGCGAGCGCATCGGGGTCGAAGTCCCCCGCCCGGTTCTCCACCTCGCGCAGGTACACCAGGGACATGCCGGCCCGCACGGCCAGCTCGTTTCTGGACATGCCCAGCCGCTCCAGGAGCACGGCTATCCGAGCCGCCACACGCTCCTCGCCGGAGGCCGCTTCGGTGCCTGCATCCGAGCGTCCACGATCCCCTGACACGATGGTCCACCCCATTTTGGTCAGCCTCCTTTCAGGGGACCAGAGACCTGTGCGGTCCGCCAGCGCAGGACAATCACCGGCAGCCACAGGGTCTGAGACCCTCTGGGGCACGTCGGGGGCGAGCGCCCCCTGCTGTCTCAACGGTGGAGTTCGAGCACGTCGGCCACGGGGCGACGGGGTGTACGAGGGCCCACAGGGCCGTATCCCAGCCGCAGCAGCATCTGCGGCTGTCCCGCGCCGGTCTTCGGATCGCGAAGCAGCCACCGCAGGTCGGGCCGTTCTAGAGGTTGTGTGGCGAGGGAGCAGACGAGGCCCTCGGCCGTGGCCATTAGCAGGACGCGCTCCAGGGCCTGGCCTGCCTTCACCCAGTCTTCCGGGCGGTCGTGCGTGGTGCTGACGCAGGCGATCTGAGGGGCGGCTTCGAAGACCGCGCTGTTCCGCCCGCTCACCCGGCGCGGGCCGGCGAAGTCCCTCATGGGTGCCTTGCCCCCGCTCCGGACCGGGCCGAAGGCATACGCCGGTACTCCGTCGACCGCGCCGTTCACCGAAGGAGCATCGGTGCGCGTCCATTCCGCCAGTTCCCGGTCGGACTCGCTGTCGGTGAGACCACGGGCCTCGGCCTCGCGCACGAGATCCAGCACCTGTTGCAGGTGCCACGATGCCGGGTAGACCAAGGTGGCTCCCTCGCGGCGGGCCGCTTCGGCCAGCGCGCCGCGCAGGCTGTCGGGGATCCGCCTCTCCTCGAAGGGGAAGCGGCTGCTGTGCCGTTCGGCGACGGCCCCGTGCAGCGCGGCCAGATCGCGGTCACCGCCACCGCGCCCGGAAAGCCGGACCGTCGCGACGAGCGACGGTTGCTCGGGGTGGGGCAGCAGCCGGGTCTCCGCCCGCCAGCCCTCGTCGGCCAGGGCCACCCTCAGATTCAGCAGGGCGGCACCGCAGCCGATGTGGAGACCCCGGGTCCGTGGATCCGAATACGGCATGGCGCGGTCGTAGTCCGCGTGGAGCTCGAACGTCCGGGTGTGCCGCACGTAGCGGAAGCGCCAGGGTTGCGCGTTGTGCATCGACGGGGCCGCTACAGCGTCGCCGACCAGGCCGATCACCTGCTCGTCGGATGGTGCTCGGTCGTTCACCGTCGTCTCCTCGTCCGCTCGCCGATGGGCGGCATCCTTGTCGCCACCCGAGGAATCCGCCCCCGACGCCGTCCCGTCCGCCGATCGGTGACGGGGACCGCTCAGCTCACAACGGACGTCGACCACGCCCTCGACCGAGCGCGTCAGTCCTTCGACCAGCGGGACGACAGCGGGGTCGCCGACCTCGCCGGCGAGGGTGACCACGCCGTCGTGGACGCCGACCCGAAGCGCACCCGCGCTGTCGGGGAGACGACCGCGGGTGACCTCGCGCAGGACCTCCTCGGCGATCTCCTGGTCCGGCCTCAGGAAGACTCTCAGCAGGTCACCACGGCTGACGATCCCCCGCAGTACGCCGTCGGCGTCCACTACAGGCATGCGCTTGATGCCACGGCGCGCCATGACGCGGGCGGCTCCGGCCAGGGTCTCGTCGGCGTGCACCGTGACGGCGGGAGACGTCATCAAGTCCGCCGCCGTCACCCCTCGGGCCTTGTCGCGGGCCGAGGCGGAACCGGTCCCGCGCCACACCTGCTGATCGCTGTCGCGGAACTCCTCCTTGCGCAGCAGGTCAGCCTCGGACACGACCCCGACCACGCGGTTCCCCACGTCGACGACGGGGAGGGCACTGATCCGCCGGGTCCGCACGGTGCGCACGATGTCCTTGAAGGGCGCCCCGGCGGTGAGCGCCACGACGGAGCGGGTCATGACGTCACTCACGGTGTAGTCGGAGCCGTACATCGTTTCCTCCCGCGCATGGGGGTGGAGATCCCCACACGGCCAGGGTGACCTTTCGAGGCCGTCGCGGCTTGGGCCGAACGGGCCGTCCTCCGGGGCCGGTGTTCCCGCCGTGCCGCGGCTCGTCGCCTCGATGTGTGTGGAGGGCGGAGGCATGCACCGCCTCCAGGTGTCCGGGCCCAGCGGGGTACGGGGACGCGCCGGGTCGGGACACGAGGACCGACCGGCCCCCCTCGTGGGACCGACGGCCCTCGCACCGCGCCGACCGGCGGGGAGACGCTGGGAACGGCACACACTCTCCGAGCCGAGGAGCGGGCGTCATGGTCCGATACGTGTACGACTTCACCGACGGCGGGCGAGAGAAGGCCGGCCTGCTCGGCGGCAAGGGCGCCAACCTGGCCGAGATGACCCGGCTCGGGCTGCCGGTCCCACCGGGCTTCACCCTCACCACCGAGGCATGCCGGGACTTCCTCGCCACCGGCACGGAGCCCGCGGGTCTCACACGCGAGCTGTCCGCACACCTGGCCGGGCTGGAGGAGGCGGCCGGCCGGCGCCTGGGACAGCGGGACGATCCGCTGCTGGTGTCCGTCCGCTCGGGCGCCCGGTTCTCCATGCCCGGCATGATGGAGACCATCCTCGACGTCGGGCTGAACGACGACTCGGTCTACGGGCTGGCGAAGGCGTCCGGAAGTGAGCGCTTCGCCTGGGACTCCTACCGTCGCCTCGTGCAGATGTTCGGCAGCACGGTGATGGGCGTCGGGGCCCCCTTGTTCGAAGAGGCGCTGGACCGGCTGAAGGTGCTGCGGGGAGTTCCGGACGACGTGCACCTCGACGCCGCCGATCTTGCCGGGCTCGTGGAGTCGTACAAGGAGCTCATTCGGGGCGAGACCGGCGAGGAGTTCCCGCAGTCCCCTGCAGACCAGCTCCGGCGTGCCGTCCTGGCCGTGTTCCTGTCGTGGAACGGTGAACGGGCTCGGCTGTACCGGCGCCGCGAGCACATTCCGGACGACCTGGGAACCGCCGTCAACGTGCAACGCATGGTCTTCGGCAATCTCGGGGCCGACTCCGGCAGCGGCGTCGCCTTCACGCGCGATCCGGCCACCGGACGGCCCGGGCTGTACGGCGACTACCTGCCCGACGCCCAGGGCGAGGACGTCGTCGCCGGCATCCGCAACACCGTTCCACTCGCGGGGCTGGAGCGACTGGACCCGCCCTCCTACAAGCAGCTCCGGGAGCACATGCGGACGCTGGAACGGCATTACCGCGACCTGTGCGACATCGAGTTCACCATCGAGCGCGGGAAGCTGTGGATGCTGCAGACCCGCGTGGGCAAGCGCACCGCCGAAGCGGCCTTCGCCATCGCCGCCGCCCTGACGGACGAGGGCCTCATCGGCGCGGACGAGGCCCTGTCGCGGGTGAGCGGGGAGGGACTGGCGCGGTTGATGTTCCCCCGCTTCGACGCCACCGCGACGGGTGAACCGCTCGCGCGCGGCCTGCCGGCCTCGCCGGGTGCCGCGGTCGGCGCCGCCGTCTTCGACTCCGCGGAAGCCGTACGGCGCCACGCCGCGGGTGAGCCGGTGGTCCTGGTGCGCCAGGAGACCAATCCGGACGATCTCCCCGGCATGGTCGCGGCCCGGGCGGTGTTGACCAGCCGGGGCGGCAAGACGTCGCACGCGGCCGTCGTCGCACGCGGCATGGGCAAGGTCTGCGTCTGCGGTGCGGAGGACGTCGTCGTGGACACCGCGGCCCGGCGTCTCACCACCGGGGACGGCACCGTCGTCGAGGAGGGCGCCGTGCTCTCCGTGGACGGCTCCGCGGGCACCGTGTACAGCGGAGCGGTGCCGCTCGTCGACTCCACGGTGATGCGGCGGCTGGAAACCGGAGCCGACGACACCGACGGGATGCCGGACGCACTGGTCCGCGCCGTCACCCGTGCCCTGGACCGCGCGGACGAAGTACGGCGGCTGGAGGTCAGAGCCAACGCCGACACCCCCGAGGACGCCGCGCGCGCCCGTCGGTTCGGCGCCCAGGGCATCGGCCTGTGCCGCACCGAGCACATGTTCCTGGGCGAGCGGCGCCGGCTGGTCGAGCGGATGATCCTCGCCGGGAGCGATACAGACCGCGACCGGGCGCTCGAGGACCTCCTGCCGCTGCAACGCCAGGACTTCACGGGCATCCTCGCGGCGATGGACGGGCTTCCGGTCACCATCCGCCTGCTCGACCCGCCCCTGCACGAGTTCCTCCCCGACCGTCTCGGGCTCGCCACCCGCCTCGCCGCCGCCGAGGCCCGAGGCGAGACCCCGGACGGGCACGACGCCGAGCTGCTGGACGCCGTGAACCGCATGCACGAGGAGAATCCGATGCTCGGGCTGCGCGGCGTCCGTCTCGGCCTCGTGGTTCCCGGGCTGGTCGCCATGCAGGTCCGGGCGGTGGCCGAGGCAATCGTGGAACGCGTCCGGGCGGGCGGCAGCCCTCGGGCCGAGATCATGGTCCCGCTCGTCGGGGACGTCACCGAGTTCCGGCTGGTACGCGAGGAGGTGGACCGCGTCCTGCTCGACGTGTCCACCACGTCCGGCGTCCCGGTGGACTGCCCGGTCGGCACGATGATCGAATTGCCGCGGGCCGCGCTCACCGCCGGCCGGATCGCCGAGGACGCGGAGTTCTTCTCCTTCGGCACCAACGACCTCACCCAGACCACCTGGGGCTTCTCCCGCGACGACGTCGAGGCGGCCTTCTTCTCCGCCTACCTCGACAAGGGAGTCTTCACCGCCTCGCCCTTCGAGACGATCGACCGCGAGGGCGTCGGACGCCTCGTGGAGATCGCGGTCGCCGAGGGCCGCTCCGCTCGGCCCTCCCTGGAGACGGGCGTGTGCGGCGAACACGGTGGGGATCCCGAGTCGGTGCACTTCTTCCACACCGCCGGCCTCGACTACGTGTCCTGCTCGCCGTTCCGGGTCCCGGTGGCTCGGCTGGAGGCAGGGCGGGCCGCGCTGGAAACAGAAGCGCCGCCCGACCTCAGGTGAGAGCCGGGATCGGAGCAGCCGGTCCGGATGCAGCACAAAGAGGGCTGTGAGGTACTTGTTCGAGGGAGAGCGCACGATGCCGAGACCGCGGAGGCCACCGGTGATGTCACCAGCTGTCATCGCGGGTCCGGAGACCCGAAGGGCTCGCTGTGTCTGATCCGGGGCGCCACGGGGACTCCGCGGCGGCACAGCGCGCGGAGGTCCGTGAGACGCACACCGCGGTGGTCTTCTTCATGGGAGATCGCGCGTACAAGCGCAAGAAGCCGGTGAAGCTGGACTTCCTGGACTACACCGCGCTGTCGTCGCGCCGCGCCGTGTGTGAGCGCGAGATCGAACTCAACCGGCGGTTCTCGCCGGACGTGTACACGGGCCTGGGAGAGCTCCGGACACCAGGTGAGCAGGAGGCAGAGCCGCTTGTGGTGATGCGCCGCATGCCGGGCGAACGTCGGCTCTCGCACCTGGTCCGGGCCGAAGCCCCGGTCGACGACGCTTTGCGGGCCGTTGCCAGGCAACTCGCCGCTTGGCACGCCGCCGCGCCCCGAGGGCCCGGCATCACGGAACAGGGCACGCGGGATGCCCTGGCAACGCGCTGGGAAGCCAGTTTGGCGCAAGTCGACGCCATGACCGCCGAGGGCGCGGCGCGGGACGAGTTGAGTGAGATCGAGCGATTGGTCGGTCGCTATCTCGCGGGCCGCAAACCCCTGTTCGACGTTCGTGTCGAAGAGGGCCGGGTGCTCGACGGGCACGGTGACCTTCTCGCCGACGACATCTTCTGCCTCGACGACGGGCCGCGGATCCTGGACTGCCTGGAGTTCGACGACCTTCTCCGGTACGTCGACGGTCTTGACGACGCGGCGTTCCTCGCCATGGACCTCGAACTGTTGGGAGCGTCCGAGTCCGCGGCGTTCTTCCTCGCCCGGTACAGCGAGTACTCCGGTGATCCCGCACCGCAGTCCTTGTGGCACCACTACGTCGCCTACCGTGCCTTCGTCCGGGCCAAGGTCTCCATGATCCAGGCCCGGCAGGGCGCGCCCGGAGCGCAGGCGACCGCACGACAGCTCGCCGTCATGGCCCTGCGTCATCTGAGGACGTCGGCCGTCGGACTGACGCTCGTGGCCGGGCTTCCCGGCACCGGGAAGTCCACGCTGTCCGGCGCGCTGGCCGACCGTCTGGGAGCGGTGCTGCTCAGCAGCGACCGTCTGCGCAAGGAGATGGCGGGGCTCTCCCCGCAGGAGACCGCGGCGGCCGAATACGGCGAGGGCGTGTACACCCCTGAGTGGACGGCCAGAACCTACGCCGCACTGCTCGACCGCGCGGGGGCTCTCCTGGCCAGGGGCGAATCCGTGGTTCTGGACGCCACGTGGACCGACTCGGCCCAGCGCGAGGCGGCGCGGCGCACCGCCGACCAGGCGGACGCCGGCCTCGTGGCCCTGCACTGCCATGTGCCCGGCGACATGGCGGCGGCCCGCCTGACGACCCGTGCCCCCGGCGCATCGGATGCCGATCTCCGTGTGGCCGAGGCCATGGCGGCCAGGGAAGAGCCCTGGCCCGAGGCGATCGACGTCGATACCAGCGGTTCTCTGGGATCGGCGGTCGCTCAGGCTCTGGCAGCCGTCCGGCCGTGGGGTTCGGAGCAGGCGAAAGTATTTCGGCGACCCTACATGGAGCCGGACTGACGCAGGCGATGTCCGCGTGGGCCGACCGGCGACAGGGAGCTGCCGGACGGCCCTTGCCGCGGAGTGGGGACGCCGGTGAGGCTGGTCCTGACCGGGCACGAGCGGCTACGGGCGGGCGAGAACCATGTCGGATGTGACCACCACGGACTTGTACGAGGTCACGATGGCCCTGTCCTATCTGCATGAGGACATGAGCGGGTCCGCGACATTCAGTCTGTTCGTGCGCGACCTGCCCGCCGAACGCGGGTTCCTTGTCAGCGCGGGCACGGAGCCGGCACTCGAGTACCTCAGCGCCTTTCGCATCACCTCCGCGGACGTGGGCGACTTCGCGTCCGCGCTGCATCGCCCCTACGCCGACGTGGCGGGCTTGTGCGGCATCACGTTCACCGGCGAGGTCCGAGCCGTACCCGAGGGCCGTGTGATGTTCGCCGGAGAACCACTGCTGGAGGTCACCGCGCCGCTCGCTCAGGCCCAACTCGTGGAGACCTTCCTGCTCAACCAGGTATCGCACCAGACCGCCGTGGCGTCGAAAGCGGTACGGTCCGTCCTGGCCGCCTCGGGACGTCCGGTGGTCGACTTCTCACTGCGCCGCACCCACGGGACCTCGGCCGGGATGCAAGCCGCTCGCACCACGGCGCTCACAGGGTTCGCGGGGACCAGTAACGTGGCGGCGGCGGTCCGCTGGGGGCTGCCCGCGTCAGGAACGATGGCGCATTCCTACGTCGAGGCGTTCCCGGACGAAGAGGCGGCCTTTCGCGCCTTCGCCCGTGCCCACCCGGGACCCGTGACCTTCCTTGTGGACACGTACGACGCGGTACGGGGGGTCCGTACCGCGGCTCGTGTCCTGCGCGATCTGCGGCGTGGACCAGGCTGCGCCGTACGGCTGGACAGCGGCGACCTCGGTGCTCTCGCCCGTCGTGCACGTGCCGAGCTGGACAGCGCCGGTCTCCCCGAAGTCCGCGTCGTCGCCAGCGGCGGCCTGGACGAATACGGCGTGGACTCCCTGGTCCGCTCCGGGGCGCCCATCGACGTGTACGCGGTCGGCACCCGGGTGGGTACTTCGGCCGACGCCCCCTATCTGGATTCGGCTTACAAACTCGTGGAGTACGACGGCCGTCCGGTCATGAAGCTGTCGTCCGCCAAAGTGACGTCACCAGGGCGCAAACAGGTTTTCCGCCGTCCCGATGGTGACGACGTCATCGCACTCTCGGACGAGCCCGGGCCGGCCGGGGCGGAGCCGCTGCTGCGCACGGTCATGAGTGACGGACGGCGTCTCTTTCCACCGGACACCCTGCCGGAGGGACAGGCACGCCTGACGGCGGACCTCGAAGACCTGCCCGCCGACACACTGCTCATCCGAGATCCGCGGCCGGGGCGCGCCGTGTTCTCCGAACGGCTGTCGGAACTGACCTCGGACCTCAGCAGACACCTGCGCTCGGACTGACCTCGCAGTGAGGGCCAAACGGCCAAAGGTCCGGCCCGGGCAGCCCATGGCAACCGACCTCGCCCGGGAACAGCCTGGAATCAGTGAAGGGCGCGCCGCCCGGCCGGCGTGCGGAGGCGAGGTATCGCTGGACGCCACCTGACCGCGCGCCCCCGAGAGGCAGGGAGCGGAGCGATGACCTCCACCACCACATTGGCCGCGGGCCTCCCGACGGAGCACCGTGAACGGCTGTTGCGGGCCGCTCGCGAGGTGTCCTTCGCGGCGGGCGCGCGCCTTTTCGAAGAGGGCGGGCGTGCCGACCGGTTCTGGATCGTCCGTACCGGCAGCGTCACCCTCGATCTGTGTGTTCCCGGCCGCCGGGCAGCCGTCGTCGAGTCGCTCGGCCACGGGGAACTCGTCGGCTGGTCCTGGCACTTCCCGCCCTACCGGTGGCACCTGGGCGCGGAGGCGATGACCCCGGTTCGGGCCTGGGAGTTCGACGCCGAGGCAGTGCGTGCCCTGTGCGCCCAGGATCCGGCGTTCGGCCGTGCGGTCGCCGTCTGGGTCGGCAACGTGGTCGCCCACCGGCTGCACGCGGCGCGGATCAGGCTGCTCGACCTGTACGGCCCGCACGGGAGCGGAAGCCTCCTGTGACCCGGGTGTCGTCCACTTCGCAAGGGAGGAACACCATGCTGTACGGCAGTCCGCGCGTCGTGAGCGACGTCATGACGCACACCGTCGTGGCCGTGGGCCGCGACGCCCCGTTCAAGGAGGTCGTCGCGCTCATGCAGCAGTGGAAGGTCAGTGCCCTCCCCGTGCTGGAGGGGGAGGGCCGGGTTGTCGGCGTCGTCTCCGAGGCCGACCTGCTCCCCAAGGAGGAGTTCCGAGACAGCGACCCGGACCGGTTCACCCAGATGCGCCGTCTGGCCGACCTGGCCAAGGCGGGAGGGCTGACCGCGGCCGACGTGATGTCCGCGCCTGCCGTCACGGTCCATCCCCACGCCACGCTGGCGGAGGCGGCCCGCATCATGGCCCGGCGGAGGGTCAAGCGACTGCCGGTGGTCAGCTCGGAGGGCCTGCTGGAGGGTGTGGTGAGTCGGGGGGATCTGCTGCGTGTCTTCCTGCGCACGGACGAGGAGATTGCGGACGAGGTCGAGCACGACGTCCTGCCGATCCTCTTCCCGGGCGCGTCCAGTCCTGTCCGTGTGTCGGTGGCCGGCGGCGTGGTCACGCTCACGGGGCCCTTCCGGGACACGTCTCTCGTCCCCGTCGCCGCCCGTCTGGTCCGCGCCGTGGAGGGCGTGGTCGACGTCGAGTGCAGGGTCGAACGTGACGGGCCTCGTGAGGCCGTGGTGAGCAACACCCCCTGACCGGTGTGTCGCGACCCTGCGCGGCCGGCGCTGTCCGGCCGCGCAGGGTGTGACAGGTACCCCCAACCCCCTCGGGTCTGGCTCAGGGCGGCCAGGACACTCCGTACGAGTCCTGCCCGCCGCGGAGTTCGTGTCCGGTCACCAGTTCCGGCTCGATCCGTACGAAGAGGTCGGCCGGCCGGGCGACCCACGAGCGAGGGCCGGTTCGGATCAGGCGTTGCCGGTCGACGGGGTCGGTCACCACGGAGGCCGGTCCGGTGACGACGACACTCCACCCGGAGTGCGCCGCCGCGTCGACCTCGTCCGCCTCGAAGGCGATCACCGCTCCGTCGACGGCGCGGGCCATCTCGGACGCCGCCGAGGTCCGCAGTAGAACGGCACCGTCCCCGTCCACCGAGAAGTGGACCGGCAGTACCGCCGGTAGCGCGTCGCGCGTGAAGACGACCCGGCCCACATCCGCCGTCGACAGCCGGCGCAGGCACTCCTGCCTGCCCAGTTCCAGGAATCCGTCGTTGCGGTACATCGGCCCGCCGTCTCTTGTTCGTGAACCGCTCTCACCTGTGGTTCGGACGCGCCCGGCGTCACGGACGCGTCCGACGGGGGTCGAGTCAGACGGTGCCGGCGACGACATCGTGCCGCGGGCCTCCAAGGACCACCTTCAGGGCGCCGGTGTCGGCGGCGCCCGCGAAGACCTCGTACGCCTCCTCCATGCGCTCCAGCGGGAAGGTGTGGGTCACCAGCTGGGAGGTGGGGAGCCGGCCGGACGCGGCCATGCGCAGCAGGGTGGGTGTGGAGTGGGTGTCGACCAGACCGGTGGTGATGGTGACGTTCTTGATCCAGAGGTCCTCGAGATGCAGACTCGCCGGCTTTCCGTGTACGCCGATGTTGGCGACGTGCCCGCCGGGGCGCACCATGCGGGTGCACATCTCGAACGTCTCCGGTACCCCGACCGCCTCGATGACGACGTCGGCCCCGAGGCCCCCGGTGAGGTCGGCCACCAGCTGCTCCGGGGTCTCCCGTGCATCGGCCACGGCCTCGGCGCCGAGTTTGCGGGCGGCCTCCAACCGGACGGCGGCCAGGTCCACGACGATGATCCGTTCGGGCGCGAACAGCCGGGCCGTGGCGACGGCCGCCAGCCCTATGGGCCCGGCGCCCACCACGACGACGGTGTCCCCGGGGCGGACGCGTCCGTTGAGCACGCCGACCTCGTAGGCCGTCGGGAAGATGTCGGCCAGCAGCACGGCGTCCTCGTCGGTGACGGCACCCGGCAAGGGGTGCACCGAGAGGTCGGCGAACGGAACCCGGACGTACTCCGCCTGCGTGCCATCGATCAGATGGCCGAGGATCCAGCCGCCTCCCCCGAGGCACTGGCCGTAGACACCCTCACGGCAGTAACGGCACCGTCCGCAGGCGGTGATGCAGGAGACCAGTACGCGGTCTCCGGGACGCACGGTGCGTACGTCGGTGCCGACCTCGACGATCTCGCCGACGGCCTCGTGGCCGAGGACGGTTCCGGGGCGCACCTCGGGGACGTCTCCCTTCAGGATGTGCAGGTCCGTTCCGCAGATGGTGACCGCGTCCACCCGCACCACGGCGTCGGTCGGGTCCTTGAGATCCGGGTCGGGCAGGTTCTCCCACGCGGACCGACCCGGCCCATGGAACACATAGCCCTTCATCGCGATGCTCACCCTCTCTGTGTTCGGGAGCGTCCGGGGGCCTCGTCGTCGGTTCGCCGAGGGGCCCACGACCGTCGCTACGACGGGGATTGCCCCATGTCTCCAGGCTGTCGCGGGGTTCGTGAAGCCCGCTTGGGCCGGTCGGCCCCCGCATGCCGCTCGTCGGCCCCCCCGAACCGGGCCCTGGCGGCCCGTTCAGCGCTCTCGCGGCCGCTCGGGCACGATGACGACAGGGCACGACGAACGGTGCAGAACCGTGTGGGCGACGCGGCCCAGCCTGGCATGGGTGCGACGGCCGATGACCAGCAGATCGGCTTCGGCCGAGGCGCCGGGCAGCACGCTGCGGGCGGGCCCCTCGGCGGTGCGCCGGCGCACGGTGACGTCGGCCGGTGCGTCCTCCAGCGCGGCTTCGAGTTCCCTGGCTGCCCGCTGCTCGTAGACGCGGGCCGGCTCGCCCGTGAGAAGTGGGCTGTCCACCGTCTCGGGCGTGGGGCAGCGCCATGCCCGTACGGCTGTCAGAGGCGCATGGCGCGCGCGTGCCTCGGTGAAGGCGAATCGCAGGACGGAGGCGGGCGCTTCTCCGATGCCGACGACGAGACCGTCACGCCGTCCGCCGTCCGCCCGGTTGTCGTGGTCGCCGCGCAGCACCACGACGGGGCAGTCGCTGCTCGCGGCCACGATCCGGCAGACGGAACCCAGCAGCCTGTCCGCGAAACCGCTCCGGCCGCGGCTGCCCAAGACGATCATGGACGCGTTGCGTCCCGCGCACACCAAGGCGTGCTCGGCCTCGTCGGGCACCGTCTCGGTGGTGACGACCAGGTCCGTGTGCAGCCGCCGGGCGCGCCCGGCGGCGGCGCGCAGGATGTCGTCCGCCGGCACACGCGCCGACGGTTTGCCCAGTTCGCGGGCGAGAGCGTCCCCCTCGTACCGCTCCCATCGGCTCGCGAAGAGCACCAGCAGGGGAAGCCCGTGCAAGAGGGCCTCGTCGGCCGCCCAGTCGACCGCCCGCAGGCTGGGTTCGGAGCCGTCGACGCCGACCACCAGCGGCAGGTACATGATCCCTCCTCCTCGCGCCAGGGAAACGTCAGGGATGCGCGACAACGGCGACGGGGGCGGTGGAGTGGTGCAGCACCGCGTGGGTGATGGCGCCGATGTGCGCGCCGAAGGGGTTGTGCCGAACACGTCGCCCGACGACCAGGAGGGAGGCGTCGTGCGAGACGTCGACCAGGTGCCGGGCGGGGCTGCCGGAGCGGGAGACCTCGACGACCTCGACGCCCGGGTACTTCTGCCGCCAGGGCAGCAGCACCCGGGTGAGGTCGGACGCCTTCCTGCGGGCCATGCCTTCCTCGGGTGCCGCGCCCGCGGCCAGCACGTACGGGTAGTACGGCGGCAGCTGCCAGCCGCTGACCACGTGCAGTGCCGTGCCGCGGCGCCGCGCCTCCTCGAAGGCGAAGTCCAGGACGCCGTCCTCGGGGCTGTCGCTGTCGATCCCTACGACGACGGGCCGGAAGGCGGTGGCCGCGGACGGGATTCCCGCGGGGTCCATGACGTGTTCGTCGGCCGCCTGCTCGCCTGCTCGCACGAGGACCACGGGGGTCTCGGTGTGGGCGATCACTGACTGTCCGACGGAGCCGACGAGAAAGCCGCCGAGTCCGCTGAGGGCGCGCGATCCGAGGACGAGCAGCTCCGCCCCCTCGCTCGACTTGACCAGTGCGTCCGCCGGCCGGCCGGACAGCTGATCACTGGTCACCTCGACGCCGGGATGGCGGCGCCTCAGTCCTACGGCCGTCTCCCGCGGGACACGCTCCGTCCAGTGCTGGTGCGTGTCGGCTCCGAGGAGCGGAGCCTGGGCCATGGGCTCGGGCACCGGCTCCCAGACGTGGAGCAGGCGTACCGGCACATCGCGCAGCCCGGCCTCGCGCGCCGCCCATTCAGCGGCTGCGCGGCTCTCGGGCGAACCGTCGATCCCTACGGCGATCATGCGGGTCATGCTGCACACCTCCTGTGTCGGTTCTCCCTGCTTTCAGCGTGTGCCGAGGCCGCCTCCCGGGGCGAGGGCCGCTCGTCCCCGTGATGCGGCCGAGGGTCCCGCGCCGGACGATGGGCAGGCCCCGGCTCCGTTTCCGAACCCGCCCCACCGGTCCTCTTCAGCGGAGCCACCTCCGGTCGCGGACGACCGGGAGCCGGGCCCACGGCCGGCCGAGGCCGGCAGCGTCGCCGGCGGACGCCGCGGCCAGCACGACGAGGACGGCGGCGTAGACGATGTGGTAGTCCACGAACGGGTTCGTGGACATGCTGGGAGCGCCGTCCGACAGGTGCCGCGCGGGAGGCCACTCGGCCACCCACATCAGCGCCATCATCACGGTGCCGGCCAGAGCCGCGAGGCGAAGGGCCACACCGGCGGTCAGCGCCAGACCGATGCCGAGCAGGCCGAGCATGAAGAGCCAGTCCGCCCAGGCCGCTCCGGCCCAGGAGTGGAAGGTCGACTCCATGGGCCCGACGGCCACGCGACCGAGAAAGGCCTCCGTGGGTGAGCCGCCGCTGATCCAGCTCCGGCCGGAAGGAGTGGCGTAGCCGAGACCGAACGCCTTGTCGAGGAAGGCCCAGAGGAAGACGAATCCCATCATGAGGCGGATCGAGGCCATGGCGTAGGCCCTCTTGCCGTCGTTGTGTGTGCTCTCGGGCGGGGTGCTCTCGGGCTCGGACGTGGTCCGGCTCCTCCGGACGGGCAGGAAACGGCTGCCCGTGCGCCGGTGAGGGTGGTCGTGCACGACCATGACGGTGATCCCTTCGGGGAGGGTCCGGTCTGTTCCGGACGACCCTCACCCTGACAGGGGGACCGGCGCCACACCTGACGCCGGAGGTCCCTGGCGCGAGGCTCAACGGCCCCTAGTGACAGGGACGTTCGGCAGCCCGGTGCGGTAGCGGGCCGGATGGCGCCGGAGGGGACCGGACGCCCCCTCCCCCGGACCCGGCCACGGGCACGAGGCTGAGAAGTGACACACCTGCCGGGCCGGCCCACGTCGCCGACGGATCGGGAAGGAGCCGAGATGACCTCGCCGACACTCGACGCCCCGGCCCTGGAACGACTGATCTCCGCGGCCGTCGCCGCTCCAAGCCTGCACGACACCCACCCCTGGCGCTTCGGCCTCGAACCGGAGACCTGCACCCTGGAGTTCAGGGCCGCTGCCGCACGGGCGCTGCCCCGCGCCGCCCCGACGGCACGCGCCGTCCATCTGGCGGTGGGCTGTGCGGTCTTCAACCTGCGCGTCGCCGCGGTCCATCTGGGCTGGGAACCGGTGACACTGCTGCTCCCCCGCCCCGACCGCCCCGATCTGCTGGCCGCGGTCCGGCTCGCCGACGCCACCCGCAGGACGGTGGCACCCGGGTCGTACGACGCCGTCTGGCACCGGCACAGCAGCCGGTTTCCCTTCTCCGGCGTGGCGCTGCCCATGAGTCTGCGCGGCGAACTGGCCGACGCGGCCCGGACGGAGGGAGCGGATCTGCTCTTCACAGGGCACCGGGAGACCGAGCGCGTTCTCAGCGCCACCAGGGAGGGGGAACGCCGGAACCGGAAGCACCTCGCCCACGCCGCCGACGGCCGCCGCTTGCCGCGCGGCCCAACGGGGCCGCCGGGCGCCTGGCACCGGAGGCCGTCGCCCGCCTTCGGTGCTCACCACCGTCCGGACGTCCTGCCGGCCCGCCCCTTGGAGAGACCACCACAGCTCGCGGTTCTCACCACGGCCCACGATCGCCGGGAGGACTGGCTGCGCGCCGGCCAGGCACTGGAACGCGTACTCCTGCTGGCAACCGCGTCCGGCGTGCGGGCCTCCCTGCTGTACCAGGCCGTGGAGTGGGCCGACCTGCGCGGCCGGCTCGGTGGCCCGACCCATCCGTGCCGCGCCCGGCCGCAGATGGCGATTCGCCTCGGTTACGGTCCGGAGGTCTCTCTCTCGTCCCGGCACGGCGCCAACGGATTCCGGCCCGGGTGACTCACCCGCCGGCGTGAACGGATCCGCTGCCCGCGGTGGTCAGGGGGTCGGCCCGGCGGCCTCGCCCGCCACGGGCACCCGCCACACGAGCCGGGTCCCTCCCCCTTCGGGGCTCTCCAGGTGCATCTCTCCGCCGAGCCCCCGCGCGCGTTCCGCCATGTTGCGCAGTCCGCTGCGGTGACCGCCGGGCGGGATGCCGACCCCGTCGTCGGAGACCGTGAGCCGGACCCATGTGCCGTCCGTCTCCAGGACGACGTCGGCACGGCCGGCGTGGGCGTGGCGCGCGACGTTGGTCAGGGACTCGGTCAGGACTGCGACGAGGTGCTCGACGGTGTCCTTCGGTACGTGCGTGTCGAGCAGGCCCTCCATCCGGATTCCGGGGGCGAAACCCAGTGCCGGCGCCGTCTCGGCCACCGCGCGGACCGCGCGGGCCCGCAGCCCGGACGACGTGCTGTCATCCTCCCTGGACCGCAGCCCGAAGATCGTCGAGCGGATGATCTTGATTGTCTCGTCGAGATCGCCCACGGCCCGCTGTACCCGTTCCGCGGCCCTGTCGTGCTGGATGAAGCGCCCCGCACTCTGCAGGGTCATCGCCGTGGCGAACAGACGCTGGATAGCCAGGTCGTGCAGATCCCGGGCGATGCGGTCACGGTCCTCGAGCAACGCGATCTGCTCCGCGTCCCGGCGGCGTTCCGCCAGTTCCATGGCGACGGCGGCCTGGGCGGCGAACACCTGCAGTGATCCCATCTCCTCCTGGGTGAACCCGGGAGCGGACGCCGCTCGCACCAGCAGCACCACGCCGCGCAGACGCTCACCCGCACCCACCGGTACGGCCACCGCGGGCCCCAGACCGGCGAAGCGCGGCGGGCCCACCGAGATCCGCTCGTCGTCGGCCACGTCGGGACTGTTCACCGGCGCTTTGCGGGCGTACGCCGCGCCCACGAGACTGCCTTCCACGGGCAGCACCAGTCCGCGCCAGGTATCGGCCTCGCGGCCGATCGCCACTTCCACCGCCAGATCCTCGGTACCGGGGACGGGCAGGGCCACCACCCCGAGGTCGGACACCGTGATCTCCCGAGCCCGCTCCGCGATGAGCCTGAGTGCGTCGCTCTGGTCGGCACCGGACATCAGGGTGTGCATGATCTCCGCGTTCACCTCGAGCCAGCGCTCACGCAGCCTGGATCTCTCGTACATCCGGGCGTTGTCGATCGCCACGCCGGCCGCCACCGCGAGGGTGGCCAGCACCGACTCGTCGTCCTCGTCGAATTCCCGTCCGTCGCGCTTCTCCGTCAGATAGAGGTTGCCGAAGACGTGATCGCGGACGCGGATGGGAACGCCGAGGAAGGTGTTCATGGGCGGATGGTGCGCCGGGAACCCGTAGGAGGCGGCGTGATCGGAGAGCTTGGCCAGGCGCAGCGGCTCCGGGTGTCTGATCAGCTCGCCCAGGATGCCGTGTCCCTCGGGGTAAGGGCCGATGCGGGCGATCTCCTCGTCGCTCACCCCCACGGTGTGGAAGGCCGACAGCCGTCGGCCGTCGGGACTGATCACGCCCAGCGCGCCGTACTCGGCGTCCACGAGCGTCGCCGCGGCCTCCACGATGCCGCGCAGCGCCTGCTCCAAGTCCAGCTCCCGGCCGACCGAGAGCACCGCCTCCAGCAGGCTGTGCACCCGGTCCTGAGTGCCGCGGGCAGCGTCGAGCCGGGCCTGCAACTCACCCAGCAGCTCGTCCAGCCGCAGTTGAGGCAGCCGAACCTCCCGCGCCCCCTCGGGTTCTCCCACCACCGGCCTCCGTGCGCCCATGGACGGTACGGCTCTCCCACCGCACATTTCCACGGTAGCGGCTCCCAGGAGACCTCGACATGGGAGTCGGCCGGTTCCGCGCAACGCCCGGGGCGGGCCTTCCGCGGCGGGTCAGTGTCCTTGTCCTTCGGCCCGCATGCGGTCCCGGGCCTGGGTGGCGATCACCGCGGCCTGGATGCGCCGCTCCACCCCGAGCTTGGCGAGCAGGCGGGAGATGTGGTTCTTTACCGTCTTCTCCGCCAGGTACAGCCGCCCACCGATCTGCCGGTTGGTGAGCCCCTCTCCGATCAGCGCCAGGATGTCGCGTTCCCGCTGGGTCAGGCCGGGCAGCGCGTCCGGCTCCTCGGGCTCCTGACCGCCGCGCAGCCGCGCCATCAGTTTCGTGGTGGCGCTCGGGTCCAGCAGGGACTGTCCGCGGGCCACGGTACGCACCGCCGAGACCAGGTCCGACCCCTCGATCTGTTTCAGCACGTAACCGGCCGCACCCGCCATGATCGAGTCGAGCAGTGCCTCCTCGTCGTCGAACGAGGTCAGCATCAGACAGGCCAGGTCGGGCATGCTCGATCGCAGTTCCCGGCACACGGTCACACCGTCGCCGTCCGGTAGGCGCACGTCGAGTACGGCCACGTCCGGACGCAGCGCCGGGATCCGGGCCAGAGCCTGTTCGGCACTCGCCCCCTCGCCGACCACGGTGATGTCGGGCTCGTCGTCCAGCAGGTCGTGCACCCCCCGCCGGACGACTTCGTGATCGTCCAGAAGGAAGACCTTGATCTCGGTCACACCGTCGGCCCGCTCGCTGCCCATCATCGACCACTCCTTGAGGACGCGTCGCTTCTCCGGGATCAGTCTTCCCCGAGCCGGGACCAGGGGCCAGGGCCGGTCGGCCCACTCTCCAGTGTGCTCCGCGGCTCCCGGCGAGGCCGGCTCGCGGCCGCGGGGGGGGACCCGGGTGTCACGCCCTCTGGGGCACGACCGCCACGGGGCAGGCCGCATGCTGCAGCAGGGTATGGGTGACGCGCCCGAGCTGGAGACCGAAGTGGCCGGACCTGTGCCGGGCGCCCACGACGACGAGATCGGCGGCGGCCGACCGTGCCACCAGCACCTTGCGGGCGGGCCCCTCGATCGTCGCCCTGCGCATCTGGACACCGGGATGCGCCGTCACCGCGTCCGCTGTCAACGTGTCGATCAGGGCCGACGCCCGCTCCTGGTGCTCATGCCCGGTATCGGCCAGCGCCGCAACCCCCATGATCTCGTACTCCGGGCAGCGCCAGGCCCGCACCACGTCCAGTTCGCAATCGCGGGTCTCCGCCTCCTCGAACGCGAACCGCACCGCCTCACCACTCGTGTCGGGGTCACCCACGCCGAGCAGGACACGCTGGTGGGAGCCGGACAGCGCGGGCTTGTCGCCCCGGACCACGATCACCGGGCAGTCGGCCCGCGCGGCGACGGCCAGGCTCACCGAGCCGAGCAGTGCCCCTTTGAGCTCTCCCCGGCCGCGTGACCCCGTGACCACTGCCGAGGCGTGCATGCCTTCGGCCAGCAGCGCGGACACCGCCTCCGCGGGCACCACCTCGGTGGACACCTCCAGGTCCGGGCCGTACCGGCGAACACGTTCGGCCGCCGTACCGACGATGTTGTCCGCCATCACCTGCTCCGAGGGACGCTCCCGGCCCACGGCCGGCCGGACACCCTCGTACCGCTCCCACAGCGAGGCGTAGACGAGGCGCAACGGGAGTCGGCGCAGCAGCGCCTCGTCCACCGCCCAGTCGATGGCCTGCAGACTGCCGTCCGACCCGTCGACTCCGACCACCAGGGGAAGTGCCATCATCTCCACCGCCTTGTCTTCCGCGTCCCCCCTCGTGCCGCATGGCTTGCCGCCTTCACGGTCGCACTGCCCGGGCGGGCGGGACAGGGACGGGCGGGTACCGACAGGGGACCTTCGGCCCTCCGGCAGGACGACGGGCCGTACGGGCTGGTGCGCAGGGGCCGATCGCCCCTCGTCATGTCGCCGCTGGTGCGTGACGCTGGTGAACGGCGGAGGCAGAGCGAGACGAGGCGATCGTCATGCAACGGATCCCGGTGACAAGGCGCCCGCGGCCACCACGCCGACCGGACCCGCCGGACCTGCGTAGGCCCTCGGGGCGACCGATGCCCTACTAGCGTGCTCGCACCCGGGAATCTCGCGGGCAGCGAGCAGGTCGGCCGTGTCAGGTTTCGAGCGGCCCACGGGCGCCGTCCGGGGAGCTGAGGATCACCCGTAGCTGTGTCTCCGGCGGCCTGGTCAGGGAGTTGCTGACCGTGCAGTGGGCCACCACGGCGCGTAGTGCGGCCACCTTCTCCGGCGGCAGCTCCGGAGCCACGACGGTGAGGGTCAGCGAAGCCACCCGGGCCGGCTGGTCGTTCGCCTTCCGGAATCGCGCGCGGACGGACAGACCGTCACGGCCGACACCGTGGCGGTCCAGGAACCGGCCGGCGTAATGCGCCGCGCACGAGGCCACCGCCGCGACGAACAGTTCCACCGGGGTGGGCGCGGTGTCCTTGCCTCCGTCGGACAGCGGCTGATCGACGGTCAGGGCGTGCCCACGGACGCGTATCTCGTAGGCGTCCCCGACCACCGGCACCACCTCGACCAGTCCGGGGGCTGGACGGGGCTCTGGATCCACGGCGGCGGCCTGGTACAGCAGCAGCCCGGCGAGGCGTCTTGCCTCCTCGGCCGTGAGCGACGCCCACAGCTCGTCCTCGTCGTGGGCGGAGAACGAGGTGTCCAGGACGACCCGGCCCATCCGCGCGGGAAGTTTCTCCGGGGCGAACCGGGTGACGTTGATCGTGCGGCCACAGCGTGTGTGCAGTTTCATCGTGTCTCCGCGAGGTTTGCCGGTCGGCTCCTCTTCGTCGGTCCGGCGCCCGGCACCCCCCGTCTCACTTCGCGCGGGCTCGTGTGCTCACGAGCCGGCCGCCGATGTGATCCGTCGACCCGTCAGACGCTCGGTCGGCACGGCGAACCAGGACGTGCGCGCCCCGCCCGCCCAGGGCGCGGTGTGTGCGGCCCGGTGCAGCCGGCGTGCCGCTTCGGGATCCGTGACGGCCCGGCACCGGCCCACGACGAGGACACTCCAGCCCTGGCTCGTCGCGTCGTCCACGTGGTCGACCTCGAAGGCGACCTCGTGGTCCGCCGCCGCGGCCGCCGCGGAGCCCGGAGCGGTGCGGAAGACGAGGTCCCCTTCCGTCACGTCGTAGTTGACGGGAAGCACGCAGGGACCGTGCTCCGAGGTGAACGCCAGGCGTGCCACTCCGTGCGTGGACAGCAGTGCCCGGCATTTCTCCTCGTCAAGGTCGCTCAGACGCGGGGTGGCGAGGGCCACTCCCTGTCCGGGCGGGCGGTCCGTGCCGCCTCCCTGCAGTTCGGCGTACGTCGTCCCCAGGGCATCCGCCAGCCGCATCAGGGAGCCGAGCCCGGGGTCCGCGGTGTGCGTCTCCAGGTAGGCCACGTACTGGGGTGCCATGCCCGCTCGCCGGGCCACCTCCTCGATGCCCAGGCCCTTGCGCCGGCGCGCGGTGAGCAGGCGTCGCCCGATGTCCCCCGCGCCGGTGGCGGGCTGCGGGGCGCGGTGGGCCGGGCGAGTCGTCCCCCTCGCCCCCGGCTCCTGGGTCTCCCCGGGATGGTCCACGTGCGCGTCGGGGCCGGGAAAGACCAAGGTGACGTCTCCGGTGTCGGACCAGCGGACGTCGTAGGGCGGAGTCCCGTCGTCGTGGTGCAGGCCGACGATCTCCCCGTCCCGCCTGACGACGCCGGTGGACGGGCTCTCGACGACCAGCCGGTCGCCAACGTGCGCGTACATGACGGTGCCCTCTCCCTCGATGAGGCTCTGCCTCCAGCGTCACGCGGCGAGGCCGTGCCCACCAGACGGCCGAGGGTCCCGGCAGCCGGTGCCGAACGGCCCTGGTCGCATTGCACAAAGGGCCTCAAGCTCCTGACGGCCCGCGTGACCACAGTGGGAGTGAGCCGGGCGGACGGTCGCGGCGGCCGGTTCGCGGTGATCACTCCCCAAGGAGGCGTCATGCAGCACCGAACGGTGGGAGACCTGATGACCCGAGGAGTCATCCAGGTACACAGAAATGCGTCGTTGAAGGAAATCGCGGTTTTGCTCGCCGACAACGACGTAACCGCCGTACCTGTGGTCGATGATCTCCGACACCCCATGGGCGTCGTCTCGGAGGCCGACCTGGTGGTCAGGATCGCCGAACGCCCGGACCCCGCAGGACCGGTTGTGTACGCGGCCCCGACCCGGACGGATGGCACCGCGGGCGACGACGTCACGGCGGAAGCGCTGATGACGGCGCCGGCGGAGTGTGCGCGTCCGGAGTGGACCGTGGTCGAGGCGGCGCGGGCGATGGAGTCCGCAGGAGTCAAGCGTCTGCCCGTGGTGGACGAGGCGGGACGACTGGTGGGCATCGTGAGCCGCGGTGATCTCCTCCGGGTCTTCCTGCGTAGGGACGGCGCGCTGCGCGAAGAGATCAGCCGTGATCTTCTCGTGCGGACTCTGGGCCTTGCCCCGACCAGCCTGACGGTGGAGGTCGCCGATGGCCGGGTGACGCTGAAGGGCCGTGTGGACAGCACGGAACTGGTCCCCGTCATCGAGCGGCTCTGCCTCGGTGTGGACGGCGTGGTGTCCGTCGACACCGAGATCGTCAGCCGTTCCGGGGAGCCGGTGGACGAGGGGATCGGCTGAGTCCGCCGTGCCCGGTGGCGACGGTGTCGCCACTCGCGAAGGCCCGCGGCCGATCAGGGCCGGACGACCCGGGTGCAGCGCGAGCGCTGCCCGAACGGCCCATACCGCGCACCGTCGCGGGGCGCGAGGCTGAAGACGACAGCCGGAGGTGGTCAGGATGCGCCGGAACAGAACCGTTCGTCGGTCTCTGTGGCGCTGGCGCCGCAATCCGCTGCGCCGCCGCGAGGACGTGCTTGAAGGCTGGATCCTGCTTGTCGTCTGGCTGCTCGTCGCCGTCGCGGCCCCCGTGGCCGGAATCCTGGGGGCGCAGGCCTCGGCTCAGAGCGCCGCCCAGCGACGCGCGGATCGCCACCCCGTCACAGCGGTCCTGTCGTCGGACGCCTCCCGCGACTCCCTGGCCGGGGGAACCACGGGCGGGCGCGTCGACGCGGCCGTGCGCTGGACGGCACCCGACGGTACGCGGCACTCGGGCAGGGCCACCGTCGACGAGAACATGAAGGCGGGCTCCCGGGTCACGGTCTGGACGGACCGGCAGGACCGCCTGACGCCCGCGCCCCCCAGCGCCACTCAGGCGGGCGTGGACGCCGCTTTCATGGGCGCCGCATCGACCTTCGCCGTCGTTACGGCGGCGGCGGCCGGCTACTACGGCTCCAAGTTGGTTCTCGACCGCCGGCGGCGCACGGCGTGGGAGGACGAGTGGCGCGTGATCGGGTCGCAGTGGGGCCGCGCGGCCAGCTGATCCACCCTCCTCGGACGCCCACGTCCATCACGCCGTCAAGGCTTCGAGAACGCCGACTCCGGGGGCTCCCGAGGCCCGTGAGACGGAAGGAGGAGTGGTCATGAGTCGCAACGTGACGGTCGGGGCGGACGGTTCCGCCTCGTCCCTCGATGCCGTCGCGTGGGCCGCCAGGGACGCCGAGACGAGAGGCCTCGGGCTCCGGGTGGTCCACGTGCTCGCCCGGCCCCTGGGGCTGCCGCTGGACGCCGCCCTTCCCAGGACGATCAGAGAATATGTCCGGGAGGCGGCGGACGCGGTGGTGCGGGAGGCCGCCGACCGGGCGCAGGACAAGGCGCCCGGCCTGAAGATCTCGACGCTGGTTCTTCCCGGCGAACCGGTCGGTGTGCTTCTGGCACAGTCCCGGACCGCCGAATCCCTCGTCGTCGGACACGTCGGCCCGACTCAGTTCGCCCGGCCTCTCCCGGGCGGCACGGCCGTCGGGATCGCCGCCCGTGCCCGGTGCCCCGTGGTCGTCGTGCGGCGGGCCGCGACGCCTGCGGGGCCCGTCGTCCTGGGCGTGGACGGTTCGCCCGCCGGGGCGGCAGCCGTGCGTTTCGCCTTCGACCAGGCGTCCGTGCAGCGCGCCCGAGTGATCGCCCTGCACGCCTGGACGACCTGGAACGCCCCCCTGCCCCCTCCGCAGGACCCGTCCGAGGCCTATGCCTCCGCCCCCGGCGTGTTGGCCGCCGATGAGGAACGCCTCCTCGGGGAGGCCCTTGCCGGAATGCGGGCCCGGTATCCCGACGTGAAGGTGGAGCGCAGGAGCGTCCAGGGACCGACGAGACCGGCGCTGATCGAGGCGAGCCGCGACGCCCGGCTCGTGGTCGTCGGGTCGAGGGGCCGGGGAGGCTTCGCCGGCCTGCTGCTGGGCTCGGTGAGCCAGGCCGTGCTCCAGCACGCGCACTGTGCCGTCGCGGTCGTGAGAGGAAGTCCCCGTGAGGAAGGGGACCAGCTACGGAGCCCGGGGTGAGCGGTCAACCGGCAGTCCTGGCGCTGTTCGACAGCAGCCCAATCCCCGTCAGGCCCAGATCGCCTGGGCCACGGTGACACCGATGAAGGCCGCCCCGAGACCTGCCACGATGCTGGACACGACGTTGGCGGCCGCGAAGAACTTCGCGCCTGACTCCGCCAGCCGCATCGTCTCGTAGGAGAACGTGGAGTAGGTGGTCAGCGCCCCGCAGAACCCGGTGCCCACCAGGAGCTGGGTCGAGTCTGCCGCCGCGCCGTAGGTGACCGCGCCGGTGAGCAGGCCCAGGATCAGGCAGCCCGCCACGTTCACGGCGAAGGTGCCCCAGGGAAAGACGGTGTCGTGCCGCTTCTGCACCGACAGGTCGGTCAGATACCGCATGGGCGCGCCGAGGGCGGCGCCGGTGATGACCAGTGCCCAGTTCACTTCTTCGGCTCCTTGCCGTGGCCGGTGTACCGGATGATCTCGCAGTCGTCGAGGATCACGAGTCCTTCGGTGACCAGTTCGTCGAGCTGTGGCAGGAACGCGCGCAGGGGCGCTTCGTCATCGACGATCACGATGGCGACGGGCAGGTCGTCGCTCAGCGAGAGCAGCCGGGTGGTGTGGATCAGTGAGGAGGCGCCGAAGCCCTCGATCCCCCGGAACACCGAGGCGCCCGCGAGCCCGGCCTGGTGGGCGCGGTGCACGATCTCGGTGTAGAGCGACTTGTGATGCCAGACGTCGCTCTCTCCGACGAAGATCGTCGCGCGCAGTGCGCGTCCGGTCGTTTTCGTCATGTCTGCCTCCACGTCACGATGCGGCGCGTCATCCACGCCGCGCTCCACACCGCTGTCAACGCCACGAGAGGCGTCAGCCCCAGATAGGCCAGCCCCGTACGGGCGCGGCCGGCATCGAGGAGCTGCCGAGTGTCGACCGTATACGTCGAGAACGTCGTGAACCCGCCCAGCACCCCGGTACCGAAGAAGGGCCGCACCAGACGGTGGGCGGCCCAAACGTCGCTGATGACGACCATGAACACACCGATCACGGCGCAGCCGGCCGCGTTCACTACCAGCGTGGTCCACGGGAAGCCACCGACCGCGGTCGGCCACCACAGGACTGCGCCGTAGCGGGCAGCAGCGCCTACCGCACCACCCAGCGCCACCACTCCCACGACCGGCGCCTGATGGCGCCACGCGCCGGGCCGCCGAGCGGGGATGCCGCGATCGACGTCCGGATCGGTCGGCTCGCTCACGGCCGGGGAATGCGAGGGCTTCATCGGGTACACCACTCCTACTCGCAGGGCGCCCCTGGCTCCGGGCGCCTCGTGATCGCAAGTAGGGACCGTTGGCGGCCTGCGCCGCGGTTCGGGTACGGCGGGCCCCACCGCCGCGCGGCAGCCGCACGGGCGCCACCACAACCCAGCATACGTACTGTCGACGTTCACCACTTCCGTGGCCGGAGCCGCCGCCTCAGTGCAGCCCCGCCTCGCTCAAGAGGTGACGGCCCGGCCCCGCCCTGCTGCGACGCCGACCGCAGTGCGGGAGCGGGGCCATGGTCCGGCTCGCGCGTCTCCGTTGACCGCCGCCGCGCTCGCCGCCGGCCCGGCCCGGCCCGGTATACCGGGCAGGGCGATGGTCCCCGCCTCCGAAGTCACCACAGCGGCTGTCCGGCCGATTGGCCCCCGCATCGCGTACTCCCGCAACAGCTGATCCAACTCCTCAAGGAGGCTCCCCATGGCCGTTGTTGGCAAGCCCTGCTATCAGAACCTGCGGAATGGTCGTCGTACGCGGATCTCTTGGCCCTGGGGCGCGTGGCGGGTCGATCGACTCACCGGTTCGTGGCCGTAAGGTGCACGCGTCCGTCGTGGACCTCGGCGATCTGGTCGACGGCGGTGAGGTGAGTGCGGTCGTGGGTAACCACGATCGTTGCGGTGGCCTGTTGGTGGGTGAGGCGGGTGATGAGGTCGAGGACGGCACCGCCGCGTTCGTGGTCGAGGGCGCTGGTGGGTTCGTCGACCAGAAGGACAGTGGGGTCGTTCATCAGGGCGCGGGCGATGTTGACGCGCTGGCGCTGGCCGCCGGAGAGCTGGTGGGGGCGGCGGCCGGCCTGGTCCGCGAGGCCGACGGCGTGGAGGAGTTCCATCGCTCGGTCGCGTGCGGTGCGGGGATCGCGGCCGTCGATCTGGGTCATGACCTGGAGTTGTTCAGCGGCGGTGAGGGAGGGCAGCAGGTTGGGCTGCTGGAAGACGATGCCGATCTTGTGGCGGCGTAGTCCGGTGAGTTCGCCGCGGGTGAGGCCGGCGGTGTTCTGACCGTCGATGGTGACGGTACCGGCGTCGGGGGTGATCAGGGTGGCGGCGACCGCGAGGAGGCTGGACTTGCCGGAGCCGGAGGGACCCACCACGGCGGCCAGGCTGCCCTGGGGGACATCCAGGCTTACCTGGTCGAGGGCGGTCAGGCGGGTGTCCCCGTCTGGGTAGGTGAGGGTGATGTCGGACAGGGCCAGGCTCATCGGGCACTCCCCAGGGCGGTCAGGGGGTCGACGGAGGTGATGCGGCGGATGGACAGGGCGGCGCCGAGCGCGCCGAGGATGATGATCACGACGGCTGGGGACAGGACGGTGGCGGGGGTGAGGAGGAACGGCACGGCGGAGCCGGCCACGAGTGCGCCCAGGGCGGCGGCGATGCCGGTGCCGATCAGGGTGCCGCCGACGAGCAGGACGACCGCCTGGCCGAGGGCGTCCTTGAGCAGATTGGCAGTGGAGGCGCCGAGCGCCTTGAGGACGGCGACGTCGCCGCTGCGTTGGATGGTCCAGACGGTGAAGAAGGCGCCGATGACGAGGGCGGAGATCGCGAACAGGAAGCCGCGCATCAGCTGCAGGGAGCCGTTCTCGGAGGTGTAGGAGCCGATCGCGGACAGCGAGTCCTCGGTGGAGACCGTCCTGGTGCCGGCCTGATGGTCGGTGGCCGCCGTATCGGCCTCGGAGGTGGTGCTCAGGGCGATGACGGTCGCAGTCGGGCCGTGGTCGGTGCTGGTGGGCGGCGTGGTCTTCTGCCAGAGGTCCAGACTGGTCCAGATCACCGGGGTGTGACTGAAGTGAGCATTGTCTGCGACGGCAGTCACCTTCAGCTGGCGGCCAGCCAGGGTCAGGGAGTCGCCGGCCTGCACGCCGAGGTCGGCGGCGGCCGCGGTGGACATCACCACCGCACTGCCGGTGATCTTGCCACCTTGCGGGGCGAGGCGGGAGTTGGGCTTGACACCGAAGACCGAGACACCGGTGCTCTTGTCTCCTGCTGTGGCCTTGGTCGTAGTGATCCCCAGCGGCTCGGCGCTTTCGACACCCGGCGCCTTTGACCACATCTTCCACTGCTGTTCGGTGACGGTGGAGTCGGAGTACGACAGGTCCTGTCCGCCGCTGGGAGCCTGGAAGGCGATCTTGTCCGCGGGCAGGGACGTGATCGCGGAGATGTTCCGCTGGCCCAGTCCGGCCGTCAACCCGGACAACAACCCGACCAGCAGGGTGATCAGCACGATGACGGCCCCCATCAGGGCGAAGCGCCCCTTGGCGAACTGCAGGTCTCTCCAGGCGACGAACACGACCTTGGCCTGTCCTTTCCGGCGGTGGAAGCGGTACTGCCCCACCGTCGCCGCCGGCCCCCCGTGCGCGCATCTGACGCAGGAGAGCATTTGACAGGCCGAAAGACGGCACCCGGGTTCCATCTTTCGACAGAGGCCCCTCCGGCGTCGGGTTTCGTAGTCTGGGACGCACTGTGAACTCTGCCGCCCCTGCCCTGACCCCGACCACCCGGTCCTTGGCCTGGTGCCTGCACCTGCTGGTCATCGGCCTGCTCGCCCTGGCCGCCGGCCGGGCAGTGACAGACGGTGGGCCCGACACCGGATGGATCATCGCCGTCTCGGCGGCGTGCAGTCTGGTCTACGCGGTCGGGCCCACGCTGCCGTGCGTACGCCGCTCGCGGTGGGCCGCCGCACTGTGGCTGGCCGTCGTGGGCGCCTGCTGGCTGGCGCTGCTCACCCTGTCTTCCGACGCCGTGTGGGTGGCCTTCCCGCTCTACTTCCTCCAGCTGCACCTGCTGTCCCGCCGCGCCGGGCCGGCGGCCGTGGTCGCCACCGCCGCCGCGGCCATCGCGGGCTTCGCCGCCCATCAGCACTCCTTCGCCCCCGCCATGGCCATCGGCCCCGCACTCGGCGCCGCCGTCGCCGCCGCCGTGGTGTGGGGATACCAGGCCCTGTACCGGGAGAGCGAGCACCGCCGCCGGCTGATCGAGGAACTCACCGCCACCCGTGCCGACCTGGCCGCCGCCCAGCACACCGCCGGCGTGCTCGCCGAACGCGACCGCCTGGCCCGGGAGATTCACGACACCCTCGCCCAGGGCCTGTCCAGCATCCAGCTGCTGCTGCGCGCCGCCGAACGAGTCCTTCCCCAGGCACCGCAGAACGCGGCCCGCTACGTCGACCAGGCACGTCAGGCCGCCGCCGACAACCTCGCCGAAGCCCGCCGCTTCGTCGCCGCCCTCACCTCTCCCACCCTGGAAGGCAGCACACTGGCCGGCGCCCTGGACCGCATGTGCAAAACCACGTCCGCCCGGCACCGGATCACCGCACGCTTCCACCTCACCGGCACCCCCACCCCGCTCACCACCGCACACGAGGTCGCCCTGCTGCGCATCGCCCAGTCCGCCCTCGCCAACACCGTCCAGCACGCCGAAGCCACGGCCGCCAAAGTCACCCTCAGCTACCTCGATGATCACGTCGCCATCGACATCGTCGACGACGGTTGCGGCTTCGACCCCGCCCACCGGCCCGCCCCCGACCCCGAGACCGGCGGCTTCGGGCTGGCCGCCATGCACGCCCGCGCCCAGGACCTCGGCGGCACCTTCACCATCGAAACCGCCCCCGGCCACGGCACCACTCTGGCCGCCCAGCTTCCCCTCACCCCGCCCGCCGACACCAAGCCCGAGGCCTGTCCGTGACCGAAGACACCCCCATCCGGCTGCTCCTGGCCGACGACCACCCCGTCGTGCGGGCCGGACTGCGCGCCGTACTGGAAACCGAACCCGGCCTCCTCGTCATGGCCGAAGCCGCCACCGCCGAGGACGCCGTCATCCGCGCCGCCGAAGGCGACATCGACGTCGTCCTGATGGACCTGCAGTTCGGCAAAGGCATGGGCGGCGCCGAGGCCACCGCCCAGATCACCGCCCGCCCCGGCGCCCCCCGCGTGCTGATCGTCACCACCTACGACTCCGACGCCGACACCCTGCCCGCCATCGAAGCCGGCGCCACCGGCTACCTCCTCAAGGACGCCCCTCCCGAAGACCTGGCCGCAGCCGTGCGCACCGCGGCCGCCGGCCGCACCACACTCGCCCCCACCGTCGCCGACCGGCTGATGAACCGGCTCCGCGCTCCCGCCACCAACCTGACCCGCCGGGAAACCCAAGTCCTCTCACTGGTCGCCGACGGACTGTCCAACCAAGGCATCGGCGCACGCCTCCACCTGACCGAAGGCACCGTCAAATCTCACCTGGCCCGCATCTACACCAAGCTCGGAACCGACTCGCGCACCGCCGCCGTAGCCACGGCCACCGACCTCGGGCTCATCCGCCGCTGAACGGTCCGTGGTGCTGCGGGACGCTATTCAGGTGCGCGGGGCGCGGATTTCGTCGATCAGTGTCCGCACGCGTTGCCGGATCTCGTCGCGAATCGGGCGTACGGCTTCGATGCCCTGGCCCGCGGGGTCGTCGAGTCGCCAGTCGAGGTAGGTCTTGCCGGGGAAGATCGGGCAGGCGTCGCCGCAGCCCATGGTGATGACGTAGTCCGATGCCTGAACGGCTTCGGTGGTCAGCACCTTGGGTGTGGCGGTGGTGATGTCGATGCCCACTTCGGCCATGACCTCGACGGCGGCCGGGTTGACCTGGTGGGCCGGCAGGGAGCCCGCGGAACGGACCTCGACGCGGTCACCGGCGAGGTGGGTGAGGAAGGCGGCGGCCATTTGGGAGCGTCCGGCGTTGTGGACGCAGACGAACAGGACCGAGGGCTTGGCGGCGTCAGACACGGGCGGAGTCTTCCGGTTCGGCGGCCGGTACGGCTGCGGGAGCGATGGGGTGGGGGAAGTAGCGGCGGGCGGCGAGCGCGACATACACGAGCCCGATCAGGACGGGGACCTCTATGAGCGGGCCCACAACTCCGGCGAGGGCCTGGCCGCTGGTGGCACCGAAGGTGGCGATGGCGACCGCGATGGCCAGCTCGAAGTTGTTGCCCGCCGCGGTGAAGGCGAGCGTTGTCGCCTTCGGGTAGCCGAGACCGACGACCTTGCCCAGGGCCATGGCTCCGGCCCACATGAGCGCGAAGTAGACCAGCAGCGGCAGCGCGATACGGGCGACGTCGAAGGGCTGAGAGGTGATGGCGTCGCCCTGGAGCGCGAAGAGCACGACGATGGTGAACAGCAGTCCGTACAGGGCGAACGGTCCGATGCGCGGGATCAGCTTGGTCTCGTACCAGGTGCGGCCCTTGGCCTTCTCTCCGAGGCGGCGGGTCAGGAATCCGGCGGCCAGCGGGATGCCGAGGAAGATCAGGACGCTGCGGGCGATCTCCCACACGGATACGTTCAGCGCGGTCTGCTCCAGGCCGAGCCAGCCGGGCAGGACGGAGAGGTAGAACCATCCGAGCAGGCTGAACGCCAGGACCTGGAAGACGGAGTTGAGCGCCACGAGGACGGCGGCGGCTTCGCGGTCGCCGCAGGCCAGGTCGTTCCAGATGATGACCATGGCGATGCAGCGGGCCAGCCCGACGATGATCAGCCCCGTGCGGTACTCGGGTAGGTCCGGAAGGAAGATCCAGGCGAGCGCGAACATCAGCGCCGGCCCGAGCACCCAGTTCAGCAGCAGCGACAGCAGCAGCAGGCGGCGGTCACCGGTGACCGTCTCGAGCCGGTCGAAGCGCACCTTGGCCAGCACCGGGTACATCATCACGAGAAGGCCGAGCGCGATCGGCAGCGAGACGCCGGTGACGGTGACCTTCGCCAGTGCGTCGCCGAGGCCGGGCACGAGACGGCCCAGGCCGAGCCCAGCGGCCATCGCGACGAGGATCCAGACGGCCAGGTAGCGGTCCACGAAGGACAGCCGCCCCGCGACCGGCGCGGTGGTGGGGTCGCTCACGAGGACGCCTCCGCGGGCTGTCCGGGGCGGGTCAGCAGGCCGGCGAGTTTGTCGGTCGTCTCCGGCAGCAGCCAGTAGTAGACCCAGGTCCCCCGCCGCTCGCAGTCGATCAGGCCGGCCTGCCGCAGCAGCTTCAGGTGGTGGGAGATCGTCGGCTGGGACAGGTCGAACGCCGGGGTGAGGTCGCAGACGCAGACCTCCCCGCCCTCGCGCGAAGCGATCATCGACAGCAGCCGCAGGCGAACGGGGTCACCGAGCGCCTTGAACACCTTGGCCAGCTCGACCGCACGTTCCTCGCCCAACGGCGTGGTCAACAGGCCGGGGCAGCACCCGTCGGCACCATCCTGGCCGAGCACCACCAGTTCTTGTTTCGACATGCCTCTATGTTGACGAACTTCGAAGCAGGATGCAAGCTTGCATCGAAAAGCATCGAATCAAAAAGCTTAGAGCCGCCCACCCAGGAGGTACGCCATGAACGACCAGTCCACTGACCTGCGCGAAACCGTTCGTGAGCGCTACGCCGCCGCAGCCGTCCAGGCCACCGAGGGCGGAAACGCGTATTGCGGCCCGCAGGCCATCGAGGTCGACGACAACTTCGGCTCCACCCTGTACGCGGCCGACGAGCGCGAGTCCCTGCCCGCGGAGGCCATCGCCGCCTCCCTCGGCTGCGGCAACCCCACCGCCGTGGCCGACCTCCGCGAAGGCGAGCGCGTCCTCGACCTCGGCTCCGGCGGCGGCATCGACGTCCTGCTCTCCGCCCGCCGGGTCGGCGTGAGCGGCAAGGCGTACGGCCTGGACATGACCGAGGAGATGCTCGCCCTCGCGCTGGCCAACCAGAGGAAGGCCGGCGCCACCAACGTCGAGTTCCTCAAGGGCACCATCGAAGCGATCCCGCTCCCGGCGAACACGATCGACGTCGTGATCTCCAACTGTGTCATCAACCTGTCCACCGACAAGCCTGCGGTTTTCGCCGAGATGTTCCGCGTCCTGGCGCCGGGCGGCCGGGTCGGCATCTCGGACGTCGTCGCCGACGACACCCTCACTCCTGAACAGCGCGCCGAACGCGGCGACTACGTCGGCTGCATCGCCGGCGCGCTGTCCTTCGCCGAATACCGTCAGGGCCTCGTGGCCGCCGGGTTCACGGACATCGAACTCAGCCCGACCCACACGGTCGCCGACGGCATGCACTCCGCCATCGTCCGAGCGGTCAAGCCCACTACCGCGCCCACCGGCGTCGGATCCGGTGCGGCACTGCCGCTGGCACACGACAACTCCGGCTGCTGCAGATGAACCCAGGTCATCCGGTGCGGAGCATCCGGTCACGGCACGCGCGGTGCCGAGCTCGGGGCTTCACGGCCCGCCGGTCGGGCGATGCCTGTCATGCGGGCCCGGTGGTCCTTGCTGAACCGATGGCAACCAACGGCCGCAGCCACCAACCCGTCGTACGGGCCCCTCCCATCGCGAAGGTAGGGTCTCGGCCGGACCATCGGTAGGTGCGTTCGATCATGTTCAGGTCCGTACCGCGCAAGACTTCTCCGTTCCGAGCACGCAAGGTACGGAGAGTCGGCCAAACCCAGGACGATCTTGCTCAGCCCAAGAAGCTCAGCCGGACCTGGCGGTCGGGGTTGTCCCGGTTGGTGTCCACCAGGCACACCGACTGCCAGGTCCCCAGCTGGAGGCGCCCGCCGACGACCGGCAGGGTCGCGTGCGGCGGCACGAAGGCGGGCAGCACGTGGTCGCGTCCGTGGCCCGGACTGCCGTGGCGGTGCTGCCAGCGGTCGTCGGCGGGGAGCAGGCTGTGCAGCGCGGCCAGCAGGTCGTCGTCGCTGCCGGCGCCGGTCTCGATGATGGCGATGCCGGCGGTGGCGTGCGGTACGAAGACGTTGAGGAGCCCGTCGCGGCCGGCCGCGGCCTCGCGCAGGAAGGACTCGCAGTCACCGGTGATGTCGGCGACCCGCTCCGCCGAGCCGGTGGCGAGGTTCAGGACCCGGGTGGTGAAGGCATCTGGCATGCCACCATCCTGTCACCGGTGGCGGAGCGGGGCGGCCTTCGGCACCGGCGGGGAAGATCCGGACTCCCGTCGCCGTTGGTAGAAACGTGAACTACACGCGCGAGGTCGAGGTCGTCGTCATCGGGGCCGGTCAGGCGGGACTCGCCGCCGCCCATCATCTGCGGCGCACCGGCTTCGAGCCGGAACGCGACTTCGTGGTGCTGGACCACGCGCCCGGCCCCGGGGGCGCCTGGCAGTTCCGGTGGCCGTCGCTGACGTACGGCAAGGTGCACGGGATGCACTCGCTGCCGGGCATGGAGCTGACCGGCGCGGACCCGGCACGGCCGTCCGCCGAGGTGGTGAGCGCGTACTTCGCCGACTACGAGCGGACCTTCGACCTGCGTGTACGCCGCCCCGTGGACGTGCGCGCGGTGCGCGAGGGAGAGGGCGGGCGGCTGCTCGTGGAGACCTCGGCCGGGACCTGGTCCACGCGGGCGCTGATCAACGCGACCGGCACCTGGGACCGGCCCTTCTGGCCGCGCTACCCGGGGCAGGAGACCTTCCGGGGGCGGCAGCTGCACACGGCTCGGTACGCGGGCCCCGAGGAGTTCGCCGGGCAGCGCGTCGTCGTCGTGGGCGGTGGCGCGTCGGGGACGCAGCATCTGCTGGAGATCGCACCGTACGCCGCGTCCACCACCTGGGTGACCAGGCGGCCGCCGGTCTTCCGCGAGGGTCCCTTCGACGAGGACGCGGGCCGGGCGGCGGTCGCGCTCGTGGAGGAGCGGGTGCGGCAGGGGCTGGCGCCGAGGAGCGTGGTGTCGGTGACGGGTCTGCCGCTCAACGACGCGATCCGGGCGGGGCTGGAGTCGGGCGTGCTGGACCGGCAGCCCATGTTCGACCGGATCACGCCCGACGGGGTCGAGTGGGACGGCGGGCGGCGGGTGGCCGCAGACGTCATCCTGTGGGCGACCGGCTTCCGGGCCGCCATCGACCATCTGCGACCGCTGCGGCTGCGCGAGGCGGGCGGCGGCATCCGGATCGACGGGACGCGCGCGGTCGCCGACCCGCGGGTCCATCTCGTCGGCTACGGCCCGTCGGCCAGCACTATCGGCGCCAACCGGGCGGGGCGCTCCGCCGTGCGGGACATCAGGCGGCTGCTGGCCGGACCGGCGCCGGTGGCCGCGTGACGCCCCGCCCGCTCACGCGGCCCCGGCCGCCTTCGAGGCGCTCTGCCGGCCGCGGTTGAACTCGGCGACGTTGCGCTGGTGTTCGGCGTAGTCGGCGGTGAAGCGCGTGTCGCCGGGCTTGACCGTGACGAAGTACAGCCAGTCACCCGGCGTCGGATTGATCGCGGCGGTCATCGCGACGTCGCCCGGGTTGTCGATGGGAGTGGGCGGCAGCCCCATCCGCTGGTACGAGTTGTAGGGGCTGTCGATCCGGGTGTCCTTGGTGGTGGTGTCCAGGGTGGAACGGCCCAGGGCGTAGTTGATGGTGGAGTCCATCTGGAGCGGCATCCCGCGCTCCAGCCGGTTGAAGACCACCCGGGCGACCTTGCCCATGTCCTCCTTGGCGGCGGCCTCCGCCTGCACGATGCTGGCGATGGTGACCGCCTGGTAGACGTTGAGCGCGTTGCGCTGGGCGCCCGCGGCGACCGGGGCTCCGGTGAACCTCTTGTTCGCCGTGCCGACCATGGCCGCCAGCAGCTTCTCCGGCGTCGGGGACTCGCCCAGCGGGTAGGTCGCGGGGAAGAGATAGCCCTCGGGGTTGCCCTCGGCGTCGTTCGGGAGCTTGAGGTCCGCCTTGGCGAGGGATTTCTTGGTGGTGCCGGCGGGCAGGGCGAGCGTCTTGTCGACGGCGTCGTAGACCTGCGTCGCCCGCCATCCCTCCGGGATCACGAGGGAGGTGGGCCGGGACTCGCCCTCGTCGTCCGTCGTCAGCAGCGGCACCGCCACGGCGGTACCGGCCACGACGGCGCCGGCCGCGATCAGGGCGATGCGGCCCCGGCGTGTCAGCCGGATCGTCCTCCTCGGGCTCTTCGGGCTCCTGTCGCTCCTGGCGCTCCTCGCGCGCCTCGCGCTTCGTCGCGGAATGTTCGTCTGCATGCGGGCACGGTAACCCCGATTTCCATATAAATCCGGCATATCGTCATCTTGTCGGCTCCAGTCGGGCGTCCCGGCGGACCAGGGCCGCGTAGCGTCCGTCCAGCTCCAGCAGCTCCTCGTGCGTGCCCTGTTCGGCCAGGCGCCCGGCGTCGAGGACGACGATGCGGTCCGCGTCCCGGACGGTGGACAGGCGGTGGGCGATGGTGACCGTGGTGCGGTTGGCGGACAGCGCGTCGATGGCCTCCTGCACGGCGGCCTCGGTGCGGGTGTCCAGCGCGCTGGTCGCCTCGTCGAGGACCAGGACGGGGGGATCGCGCAGGATGGTGCGGGCGATGGCCAGGCGCTGCTTCTCCCCGCCGGAGAAGCGGTGGCCGCGCTCACCGACCACGGTGTCGTAGCCGTCCGGCAGGGCGGCGATGTGGTCGTGGATCTGGGCGGCCCGCGCGGCGGCCTCCAACTCGGCGTCGGTGGCGTCCGGCTTGGCGAAGCGCAGGTTCTCGGCGACCGAGGCGTGGAAGAGGTACGTCTCCTGCGAGACGACTCCGATGCCCCGGGCGAGGGTGTCGAAGTCCAGGTCGCGCACGTCGACCCCGTCGAGGGTCACCCGGCCGTCCGTCACGTCGTAGAGCCGCGGCACCAGGTGTCCGAGGGTGGACTTGCCGGCGCCGGTCGGGCCCACGACGGCGAGGCTGCTGCCGGCCGGGACGGTGATGTCGATGCCGTCGAGGACCGGCGAGCCCTTGCCGTCGTAGCGGAATCCGACGCCCTCGAAGCGGACCTCGCCCTTGACGTGGTCGAGATGGACCGGCTCGTCGCGCTCGGTGATGTCGACCGGGAGGTCGAGGTACTCGAAGATGCGCTGGAAGAGCGCGAGTGAGGCCTGGATCTGGACACCCGTCGACAGGAGGCTCACGGTCGGGCGGAACAGTCCCTGCTGCAGGGAGACGAAGGCGACGATCGTGCCGAGGGAGACACCGGGACCGCCGAGCTGCAGGGCGATGCCGGCGGTCCAGTAGATGACGGCCGGCATGGCGGCCATGACGATCGTGATGACGGCCATCCGCCAGCGGCCCGCCATGTTCGACCGCACCTCCAGGTCGACCAGCCCTTCGGACTCGTCCGCGAAGGCGCGGGTGAGCGAGTCCGAGCGGCCCATGGTGCGACCCAGCAGGATGCCGCTGACGGAGAGCGACTCGGTGACGGTGGCGGCCATCGCGGCCATCTGCTTCTGCCGCCGGGTGGTGATCTTCCGCCGCTCCCTGCCGACCCGTCTGCTGATCCACACGAACACCGGCAGCAGGAGCAGTGAGACGACGGTGAGGCGCCAGTCGAGGACGACCATGGCGGCGACGGTGGCGACCACGCTGGTCAGGTTGGAGACCAGGGAGGTCGCCGTGGAGGTGACGGTCGCCTGCATGCCGCCGATGTCGTTGGCGATGCGGGACTGGACCTCGCCGGTTCGGGTGCGGGTGAAGAAGGCGAGGGACATCTGCTGGAGCCGGCCGTAGACGGCGGTGCGCAGGTCGTGCATGACGCGCTGGCCGACGGTCGTGGAGATCAGCGTCTGCAGGACACCGAAGACACTGGTGAGCACGGCACCGACGATCATGCCGAGGGCGAGCAGGCTCAGCAGGCCGGTGCGCCCCTCGGGGATGGCGACGTCGAGGATCTCCCTCAGGAGGAAGGGCGTGGCGACCGAGACGAGCGAGGCGGCGCCGACCAGCAGTCCGACGACCGCGAGGCGGCCCCGGTAGGGGCGGAACAGCTTCAGGATGCGCCGCACCTGCCGGGGCTGTCCTTCGACGTCGGCGGGTGCGGTCCAGGCGGGGGCGCGTTCGGGTTGCATGGGCTCCTACGGGGGTGGGCGACGGCGGGCCGGCGGATCCCGCGGATCGCCGGCCTTACGGACCATAGGTCATTGTTACCTATACTCACAATGAATATAGTCCTGATATTGTTCCCGCATGACCGCCCCCGATCCCGACGGCGCGCTCGCCGAGCAGTTGCTGCGGCTCACCCGCCGGGTGCACCGCATCCAGAAGCGCCATCTGGAGCACCGCGCCCTCGGCATCACGCCGGCCCAGTCCCGGCTGCTGCGCACCCTGGCGCATTACGGCTCGCCGCCGCGCATGGCCGACCTCGCCGAACGCCTGGAGGTGGTGCCCCGGGCGGTGACGACACTGGTCGACGGCCTGGAGGCGGCGGGTAAGGTGCGCCGCGCCCCGGACCCTGACAACCGCCGGGTCGTCCGGATCGAACTCACCGCCGACGGCCGCACCGCCCTCGGCGAGCTGCGCGCCGCCCGCCGCTGCGCCGCAGAGGAGATCCTGGCGCCGCTCACGGAGCGGCAGCGCGCGGCGCTCGGGGGCCTGCTGGACACGCTGGTCGACGGCCCCTTGCCCGGAGCGGAACAGGACGCGGCGCGGAGCTGAGGCGCCGCGAGGGAAGGTCAGGCCTTCAGCCGCGCCTTGTCCCCCATCACCACGACGGGGTGCGCGTCCGGATCCAGCGTGCGCAGCAGGTACTCCATCCCCGGCTTGGGCAGGCTGACACAGGCCGACGTGCCGCTGCCGTGGTCCATGTGCAGCCAGATCCCGCCCCCCTTGGACGCGCCGCGGGGGCGGGTCGGATCGTTGGGCGGGGTGCCCTTGACGCGGTTGTAGTCGATGGCGATGACGTAGTCGAAGTCGTGCCAGTACGACTTCTCCCACCACCGCGGCGCCGCGAACGACGCGGAGCGGGTGTACGGCAGTCCCTTCCCGGTGTCCGGGTCCGGAAGCACTCCGCCGGCGTCGGTCAGGGTGAACACACCCACGGGGCTGCGCTTGTCGTTCTCGCGGTGATCGGCCGTCCAGCCCTTCGTGCCGTTGTGCGCGGCCCAACTGCGGTCGCGGTGCCAGGCGGAGCCCTGCTTCGTGTAGAGCACCACGGTGGCGTCGGCCGAGTCCGGACCGTCGCCGTACACCGCCACGACCTGCCGGGAATCCTTCGGCACCAGCCGCTGGTAGCGGTCGCCGACGTCGGGGATCCTCGTCGGGTCCGCCGTGGCACTCGCCTGCCCGGCTGTGTCGCCCGGCCCACTCCCGCGGGCGTCCGCTCCGTCTCCCGCGGAGCTGCCGCAGCCGGCCAGCGCCGCCGCCGTCAGGGATCCAAGGGCCGCCATCGCGACCGCCGTACGCCTTGCCCCACCACTTCCCATCGGTCCATGGTCGCACTCGCTCACCGAACGCCCGGCGCGCATGCCGTGGAGGCAGCGCGATTCGCACCCCGGCGCGGAAAACCGCTTGATTTTGGGCCTGCCACGACGCGAACCTTTCACGGTTTGCAGCCTCTCGATGCCGTGCGGCAACGGCATCCCCTGACACGAGCCACTGGGACGTCATGCAGATCCAAGACCTTCCGTATCCCGACCCGGGCGTGCCGGACGCGCGCTCGGGCTCCCGCTTCCTGTGGTGGCTGTTCCGCAACCAGCTGGGTGGCCAGCTCAAGGCCCTGGCCTGGGGCATGCTGCACTTCGCCTCCGTCTCCGCCCTGCCCTTCTGCGTGGGTCTCGCCATCCAGGCCGTCGTCGACCGGTCCGGCGGCCGCCTCGCCCTCGCGGGCGGGCTCATGGCGCTGTGCTGCGCCGGCAACGCCCTCGGCGACACCTTCCTGCACCGCGCCGCCGTCACCAACTGGATCACCGCCGCGGCCCGCGTCCAGCAACTGCTCGCCCGCAAGGCCGCGTTGCTCGGCTCGGCGCTGACCCGGCGCGTCGCGGCCGGCGAGGTGGTGGCCGTGTCCACCGGTGACGTCGAGAAGATCGGCTGGTTCGTGGAGGCCGTCTCCCGCTTCACCGCGGCGGCCCTGACCATCGTGCTGGTCTGCGTCGCCCTGGTCGTCTACGAGCCGGCCCTCGGCCTCGTCGTGATCCTCGGCCTGCCGGTGCTCGCCCTCGCCGTACTGCCCCTCCTCCCCCGCGCCACCCGGCGGGCCGACGTCCAGCGCGAGAAGGCCGGCCGGGCCACCGAACTCGCCTCCGACACCGTCGCCGGGCTGCGCGTGCTGCGCGGCATCGGCGGCGAGGCGCTCTTCCTCGACCGGTACCGCGACGCCTCCCAGGAGGTGCGCCACGCGGCCGTGCGCAGCGCACGCATGTGGTCCCTGATCTCCGCCATCCAGGTCCTGCTGCCGGGCCTGCTGCTCATCGCGGTGGTCTGGCACGGCGTCCACCTGGCCCGCGAGGGCACCATCGGCGTCGGCGAACTGGTCACCGTCTACAGCTCCGTCATGATCCTCACCTACCCGCTGCGGCACTTCGAGGAGATCGCCATGGCGTACTCCTTCTCCCGGCCCTCGGCCAAGCGGGCCGCGCGGGTACTGGCCCTGGAAAGGGCCACCGACACCGCCGGCTCGCGTGCCGCCGAGACCCCGGCCGGCGACCTGTACGACCCGGCCACCGGTCTCCTCGCCCCGTCGGGCCGCTTCACCGCGGTGGTCTGCGGTGACCCCGACACGGCCGGGCGCCTGGCGGAACGCCTCGGTGGACACCCGTCGCGGGAGGGCACGTCGGCCCTGCTGGGCGGGGTGCCGCTCGACGAACTGCCGCTCGGCTCCGCGCGCACGGCCGTCCTGGTCCAGGACAAGGACCCGGTGCTGCTCTCCGGCACACTGCGCGAACTGCTCGACGTCCCCGCCTCGGGTGCGGTGAGCGCCGGGGACGCGCTGGCCGCCGCCCAGTGCGACGACGTCCTGGCCGCGCTCGCGCAGGGCTCGCTCGGTGCCGAGGACGACCCCATGGACGCCCGCATCACCGAGCGGGGCCGCTCCCTCTCGGGCGGCCAGCGCCAGCGGCTCGCGCTGGCCCGGTCCTTGATCACCGACCCGGAGGCCCTCGTCCTCGACGAACCGACCTCCGCCGTGGACTCGCACACCGAGGCACGGATCGCGGAGGGCGTACGGGCGCTGCGCGCGGGGCGCACCACGGTGGTGTTCACCTCGTCGCCGCTGCTGCTGGACCGCGCGGACCGGACCGTTTTCCTGCACGAGGGCGAGGTCGCCGCGGTCGGTGTCCACCGGGAACTGCTGCGCACCGAGCCGCGGTACCGGGCGGTCGTGACCCGCGAGACGGGGGCGGAGACCACGGCCCGCGAGGACGCGGCACCGGCCGACCGACCGCCGACGGGGACCCCGCGCAACGGCGTCCGGGGTGACGGCGCCGAGGGCGCCACCGCCCTGGGCGACGGCGTCCCGCGCCGGGACGAGGACGTACTGCACCGACTGGAAGAGATCGAGGAGACGGCATGATCGGCGTCGCACCACCCGCGTACGACCCGGCGGCCCCCACGACGGCGAACACCCTCCCCGTCGGTGCCCCCGCGACCGTCCGCGCCTACACGGGCGAACTGCTGCGCCGGCACCGCCGGGCCTTCGTCCTCCTGGTCACCGTCAACACCGTCGCCGTGATCGCCTCTATGGCCGGCCCCTATCTGCTGGGCGGGCTCGTGGAACGGGTGTCGGACGGCGCCCGCGAACTGCATCTGGGTCTCACCGCCGCCTTCTTCGTGCTCGCGCTCCTCGTGCAGGCCGCGTTCGTGCGCGAGGTGCGGCTGCGCGGGGCGGTGCTCGGCGAGCGGATGCTGGCCGACCTGCGCGAGGACTTCCTCGTGCGCTCGGTCGGACTGCCCCCCGGCGTGCTGGAGCGGGCCGGCACCGGCGATCTGCTCTCCCGGATCACCACCGACATCGACCGGCTCGGCAACGCCATGCGCGAGGCCGTGCCCCAGCTGGCGATCGGTGCCGTGTGGGTGGTGCTGCTGCTCGGCGGACTGGTCGCCACCGCTCCGCCGCTGGCGCCGGTGGTGCTCATCGCGGTGCCGCTCCTGGTGATCGGTTGCCGCTGGTACTTCCGGCGGGCGCCGTCCGCCTACCGTTCCGAGGCGGCCGGGTACGCCGCGGTGGCCGCCGCGCTCGCCGAGACGGTGGACGCCGGGCGCACCGTCGAGGCCCACCGCCTCGACAGCCGCCGCATCGAGCTGTCGGAGCAGCGGATCAAGGAGTGGACGGCCTGGGAGCGCTACACGCTCTGGCTGCGGTCGGTGCTCTTCCCGGTCATCAACGTGACCCATGTGACCGTGCTCGCCTCCGTCCTGCTGATCGGTGGTGTGTTCGTCCTCCAGGGCTGGATCGGGGTCGGCCAGATGACCACGGCCGCCCTGATCGCGCAGATGCTGGTCGACCCGGTCGGCCTGATCCTGCGCTGGTACGACGAGCTCCAGGTGGCCCAGGTCTCGCTGGCCCGGCTGGTAGGAGTGCGGGACATCGAGCCGGACGCCGGGGAGGACGCGCCGGCGGCCGAGGGACGGCACGTCCACGCCGACCGCGTGCACTTCGGGTACGTCGAGGGCGTGGACGTCCTGCGCAAGGTGTCGCTGGAGGTCGCCCCGGGCACGAGGCTCGCCCTGGTCGGGCCGTCGGGTGCGGGAAAGTCCACACTGGGCCGGCTGCTGGCCGGCATCTACGGTCCGCGGGACGGCCGCGTCACCCTGGGCGGCGCCGAGCTGTCCCGGATGTCCGCGGAGCGGGTCCGCTCGCACGTCGCCCTCGTCAACCAGGAGCACCACGTCTTCGTGGGTTCCCTGCGGGACAACCTCCGGCTCGCCAGGACCGGTGCCACCGACGCCGAGCTGTGGGCGGCGCTGGGCGCGGTCGACGCGGACGACTGGTCCCGGGCCCTCGACGACGGCCTGGACACCGAGGTCGGTTCCGGCGGCTTCGCCCTCACCCCCGCGCAGGCCCAGCAGATCGCCCTGGCCCGGCTCGTGCTGGCCGACCCGCACACGCTGGTGCTGGACGAGGCGACGTCGCTCCTCGACCCGCGGGCCGCGCGTCATCTCGAGCGGTCCCTCGCCCGCGTCCTGGACGGCCGCACGGTGATCGCGATCGCCCACCGTCTGCACACGGCCCACGACGCGGACGTCATCGCCGTGGTGGAGAACGGCAGGATCAGCGAGCTGGGCAGCCACGACGCGCTGGTCTCGGCGGACGGCGCCTACGCGGCACTGTGGCGGTCCTGGCACGGGTGAACCCGCGGTGCCCTCCGAAGGAGGTGCGGGCGGGTTCAGGGACGGCCGGGCGGGGGTGTCGTCCCGGCCCGGCCGGTCACCGACGGCAGTGGAGCGGTGGGCGGCGGGGCGGGGACGAGGCTCGCCGGTGCGGAGCGGGCCGACGCGGGCAGGCAAGCGTTCCTCGCAGGTGCGGGGCAGGGCCTCCGGGGCACGGGATCGCCGCTCGCCCTGCCGGGGACGATGCCCTCCTCCCTGCTGCCGGTGCGGGCCGGGTCGGGGCCGGGGTGCTGCCGTAGGTGTGTGGGATGCGGCCGTGCGGCGGGCCGGAGTACGAGTGCCGGCGAGGAGGACCGGCGTCCGCCGAAGGGCCAGGCGGACGGGGGTGGCGGGCACCCGGGCGGGGGCCGTGCCGTTGCGGGGTCCCGAACGGGAGTGGAAGGCTGGGAGTAGGCACCGGCTCGAGGTGAGCCCCGAGGGGCCGGTCCCCACCCCCTGGAGGTAGTCGTGAACAGCGCCGACGGATGGGGAGACGACGTCTACCAGCCGGACGGATCCGAGCAGCGCGAGGACACCGGCCTGCTCGACGGCGAGGACACGCTCGAAGACGACGGCGTGGACGATCCCCTCGATCGCGGCTGGTCCCCTCCGGAACGCCCCTGGGCGGTAGAGCACACCGGAGTGACCGCGGCCGAGCGCCACGAGGGCGAGACCCTCGACCAGCGCCTCGCCGAGGAGCGGCCCGATGTCCTCGCGCCCGACGGCGACGGCCTGGGCGACGCCGACGGCACGGACGGGGAACTGCTGGACGACGAGGTCGGAGCCGGCCGTTCCGGACGGCTCGTGGCACCCGACGAGGGCGCGCACGAGGACGAGGAGCCGGCCCTGGTGGCCCTGGACGTCGGCATCGACGGCGCGGCCGCCTCGGCCGAGGAGGCCGCGATGCACGTCGTCGACGAGGACACGCTGCCCGGCTGACACCACTCGGCGCGGCGGGTCCGCGTCGCCCACTCCATGATCCGCGCGGTACGAGGAGCAGCCATGCAGCAGGACAAGCACCCCGAATACCGGCCCGTCGTCTTCCGCGACCGCAGTGCCGGATACGCCTTTCTCACCCGGTCCACCGCGACCAGCGACCGGACCATCGTCTGGGACGACGGGGAGACCTACCCGGTGGTGGAGGTGGAGATCTCCTCGGAGAGCCACCCCTTCTACACGGGCAAGGCGCGAACGGTGGACTCGGAGGGACGCGTGGCCCGCTTCGAGCGGCGCTACGGCGGCGAGGGCGGCGACGAGGGGCAAGGCGTCGGCGCCTCCGGCTGAGCCGACGGGGCGGACCGCCTCGGCCTCGGCCGGCCGTCGCGCCCGCCTCAGATGAAGTTGAGTGCCGCCGCGCCGCCCATCCCCCCGAGCAGCATGAACGCCGGCATGAGCACCTTCAGCTCCACCCAGCTGCCGGCCCGGAAGCGCATCGGCTTCGGCGGCCCGAGGGGGTACCAGCGCTTCCGGCCCACCGGTATCGGCCAGAGTATGGGGCACCCCGAGACGGTCAGCGCGTCCCCGATGTCGTGCACCAGCGCGCCGAGGACGATCGGCAGCCCCAGCCACAGATACTCCTGGCCAGGCGCGGTGAACAGCCAGTCGGCACCGCCCTGCGTCCTGTCGAGTATCCCGCCGATGATCCACGAGCTGGTGCCGGCCAGCAGCCAGACCAGCACGTCGCTGCTGGAGCCCCGGGTGGCACGCCACAGCAGGCCCTCGATGGCCAGCACCATGTGCACGAAGAGGATCGCCAGGACCGCCCAGCGGCCACCCGTGATGGCCAGCACCGAGCAGCCCGCGCCGATCAGGACGGCCCACAGCCAGGTGTGCGTCAGGGTGCGGTGCCCGCCCGAGCGGCGAGGGTCGGCCGGCTTCTTGGTGGCCTTGTAGACGGCGTACGACAGCTTGTCCACGATCTCGCACACTCCCCGGGACAGCGGCCCGAAGGCCCGGGAGATGGTGGCGGCCTTGTGGTCGAGGTCGGGGGCGAGCGCCGCGCCGGAGCAGATCAGGGCCCCCGCGAGCAGCACCGGCCAGGGCATCGGGTGTCCCGCGGCGGTGGTGGCCGCCCCTACGCCGAGCCACGCCGCGGCGCCCGACAGTGAGTGCGCTGGTCCCATCATCGCCCTTGCCCGCCCCATTCCTCTTGTGCCGCTGTGCAGTTGTCGTGGTCCGCCGATGCCCCGTCGGCGACCCAGCGTAGCGTTCGTGATCTTCACACGGACAGCCGATTCCCCCATCACGACGCGAGGCAGGCAAGATGGTGGCGTGACCCTCATCGATCAGCTGCCGCGGACCGCCGACCCCGATGCCCTGTACGAAGCCTTCGAGGCCTGGGCCCAGGAGCGCGGTCTCACGCTCTACCCCCACCAGGAGGAGGCGCTGATCGAGGTGGTCTCCGGGGCGAACGTGATCGTCTCGACGCCCACCGGCTCCGGCAAGAGCATGATCGCGGCGGGCGCCCACTTCGCGGCGCTCGCCCGGGACGAGGTCACCTTCTACACGGCTCCGATCAAGGCGCTGGTGTCGGAGAAGTTCTTCGAGCTGTGCAAGATCTTCGGTACCGAGAACGTCGGGATGCTGACCGGCGACGCCTCCGTGAACGCGGACGCGCCCGTCATCTGCTGCACCGCCGAGGTCCTGGCGTCGATCGCGCTGCGCGACGGCAAGCACGCGGACATCGGCCAGGTCGTCATGGACGAGTTCCACTTCTACGCGGAACCGGACCGCGGCTGGGCCTGGCAGATTCCGCTGCTGGAACTTCCCCAGGCACAGTTCGTCCTGATGTCGGCGACCCTCGGCGACGTCTCCTTCTTCGAGAAGGACCTCGCCCGCCGCACCGACCGCCCCACCTCGGTGGTCCGCTCGGCCACCCGGCCGGTGCCGCTCTCGTACGAGTTCCGCTACACGCCGCTCACCGAGACGCTCACCGACCTGCTCGCGGCCCGGCAGGCGCCCGTCTACATCGTGCACTTCACGCAGGCGCAGGCCGTGGAACGGGCGCAGGCCCTGATGAGCATCAACATGTGCACCCGTGAGGAGAAGGAACGGATCGCCGACCTGATCGGCAACTTCCGCTTCACCACGAAGTTCGGCCGCAACCTCTCCCGCTACGTCCGGCACGGCATCGGCGTCCACCACGCCGGCATGCTGCCCAAGTACCGCCGCCTGGTGGAGAAGCTGGCGCAGGCCGGCCTGCTGAAGGTGATCTGCGGGACGGACACCCTGGGCGTGGGGGTCAACGTCCCGATCCGGACGGTGCTGTTCACGGCGCTGACCAAGTACGACGGCACCCGGGTGCGCACGCTGCGGGCCCGGGAGTTCCACCAGATCGCGGGACGGGCGGGTCGCGCCGGGTTCGACACGGAGGGCTTCGTCGTCGCCCAGGCTCCCGAGCACGTCGTCGAGAACGAGAAGGCCCTCGCCAAGGCGGGTGAGGACCCCAAGAAGCGGCGCAAGGTCGTCCGGAAGAAGGCTCCCGAGGGTTTCGTGGCCTGGTCGGAGAGCACGTTCGACAAGCTCATCGCCTCCGAGCCGGAGCCGCTGACGTCCCGGTTCCGGGTCACGCACACCATGCTGCTGTCGGTGATCGCCCGCCCCGGCGACGCCTTCACTGCGATGCGGCATCTGCTGGAGGACAACCACGAGCCGCGCAAGCAGCAGCTCAGGCACATCCGGCGGGCCATCGCCATCTACCGGTCGCTGCTCGACGGCGGCATCGTCGAGAAGCTGGACCGGCCGGACGCCGAGGGACGCAGCGTGCGGCTGACCGTGGACCTCCAGCAGGACTTCGCGCTCAACCAGCCGTTGTCCACTTTCGCCCTGGCCGCCTTCGAGCTGCTGGACCCGGAATCCCCGTCGTACGCGCTGGACATGGTGTCCGTCGTGGAGTCCACGCTGGACGACCCGCGGCAGATCCTCGCCGCCCAGCAGAACAAGGCGCGCGGTGAGGCCGTCGCGGCGATGAAGGCCGACGGTGTGGAGTACGAGGAGCGCATGGAGCGTCTCCAGGACGTCACCTACCCGAAGCCGCTGGAGGAGCTGCTCTTCCACGCCTACGACACGTACCGCAGGAGCCACCCCTGGGTCGGTGACCATCCGCTGTCGCCCAAGTCGGTCATCCGCGACATGTACGAGCGGGCGCTGACCTTCACGGAGCTGGTCTCCCACTACGAACTGGCCCGCACCGAGGGCATCGTGCTGCGCTACCTGGCCAGCGCCTACAAGGCCCTCGACCACACCGTCCCGGACGATCTGAAGTCCGAGGACCTCCAGGATCTGATCGAGTGGCTCGGCGAGATGGTGCGCCAGGTCGACTCCAGCCTGCTGGACGAGTGGGAACAGCTCGCCAATCCGGAGGAGATGACCGCCGAGGAGGCGCAGGAGAAGGCCGACCAGGTGCGGCCCGTCACCGCCAACGCGCGCGCCTTCCGGGTCCTGGTGCGCAACGCCATGTTCCGCCGGGTCGAACTCGCCGCCCTCGACCATGTCGACGAGCTGGGCGAGATGGACGCCGAGGCCGGTTGGGACGCCGACGCCTGGGGCGAGGCCATGGACAAGTACTGGGACGAATACGACGACCTCGGCACCGGTCCCGACGCCCGCGGCCCGAAGCTGCTGGTGATCGAGGAGGAGCCGCAGAACGGTCTGTGGCGGGTGCGGCAGATCTTCGACGACCCTAACGACGACCACGACTGGGGCATCAGCGCTCAGGTCGACCTCACGGCCTCCGACGCGGAGGGCCGGGCGGTCGTCCGCGTCACCGATGTCGGCCAGCTGTGAGCACAGGAGAACACCACCGATGACGAATCCGGCCGAGAGCCTCGTAGCCCTGCTCGACCTGGAGCAGATCGAGGTCAACATCTTCCGCGGCCGCAGCCCCGAGGAGTCGCTGCAGCGGGTCTTCGGCGGCCAGGTGGCAGGCCAGGCGCTGGTCGCCGCCGGCCGCACCACGGACGGCGACCGTCCGGTGCACTCGCTGCACGCGTACTTCCTGCGCCCCGGGCGCCCCGGCGTGCCCATCGTGTACCAGGTCGAACGGGACCGGGACGGGCGGTCGTTCACGACCCGCCGAGTCACCGCCGTGCAGCAGGGCCGCACGATCTTCACGCTCACCGCCTCCTTTCACAAGCCTGAACAGGGGAGTTTCGAGCACCAGCTGCCGCCGGCCCGCAAGGTCCCGGACCCGGAGTCGCTGCCGACGGTGGCCGAGGAGGTGCGGGAGCACCTGGGCGAGCTGCCGGAGCAGCTGGAGCGGATGGCCCGCCGTCAGCCCTTCGACATCCGCTACGTGGACCGGCTGCGCTGGAGCACCGAGGAGGTCCGGGACGCCGAGCCGCGCAGCGCGGTGTGGATGCGTGCGGTCGGACCGCTCGGCGACGACCCGCTCGTGCACACCTGCGCGCTGACCTACGCCAGCGACATGACCCTGCTGGACGCGGTGCGGATCCCGGTGGAGCCGCTGTGGGGGCCGCGGGGCTTCGACATGGCGTCGCTGGATCACGCCATGTGGTTCCACCGGCCGTTCCGCGCCGACGAGTGGTTCCTCTACGACCAGGAGTCGCCGATCGCGACCGGCGGGCGGGGCCTGGCCCGCGGGCGGATCTACGACACCGAGGGGCGCATGCTCGTGTCCGTCGTGCAGGAAGGGCTGTTCCGCGCCCTGTAGGCCGACGGGCCGGTCAGGCGGCCGGGTCTCTGCGCCAGAGCCTGCCGAGCAGACCACGGAACCGGCCGGACTCCTCGGTCTCGCTCGGCGCGGGCTGGGGCCGGGCCGGGGCGGGCATGGTGCGAGGATCCGGGCGGGGTGCCGGACGCTGCTCGCGGGCGGCCGCCACCGCGTCCGCCAGGTCCGCGCGCAACCACTCGATCTCGTCCGGGTCCGCCGCCGTCATGATCTCCTCGGCGAGCTGCGCTCCGGAGGACCCGGATGAGCCGGGTGACGGGCGCACCGGCCGGAACCTGTGCAGGTGCGAGCGCTCGTAGGGGTCACTCACGACCTCGGCGACCTCGACGCCGTCGAGCAGGGACGCCACGGCGGCCGCCCTGGCCCACGGGTCGTGGGCCTGGCGCAGCAGGAACCCCAGGTACCGCCCTCGCCAGTTGCGGGGGCGCAGATCCAGCCCCTCCGCCAGCTGGTCCCGCAGGCCTTCGGGTGTGCGGCCCTTGAGCAAGGGGACGTTGCGCTCGTCGCGGGCGAACTGCTCCACCTCGTCGGCGAGATACAGCCAGACGACGGCTCGATAGCGGTTGAGGTAGAACTTCACGGGCACCAGCAGGCCCAGCCGTGCGAGACGGGTGAATCGGGCCCTCGTCACCTCGATGAGGGCAGCACCCTCCGTGGTCCCCACCGTCCGGATGCCGGCCCTCAGCGTCTCGGGAAAGCCGTCCGCCGACCGGATCCGCTCGATCTCGTCGCGGGTGACTCGGCCTCCGCCCCCTCCGTCGTCGGGCGCGGTCCGGATGCGACCGAGGTGGACGGCGAGGTCGAACTCGCTTCGTTTGAGGCCCAGTACCCGGGCGGCTCGCCCCGGTGCCAGCAGGGCGTCGCGGGTCGTGCGGATGTGCTCGGTGGCTACCGGGAATTCACGCGTGGCGGTGTTGCCGGACATGGTCGTCTCCCCCGTGGAGTGTGCGGCCGGCACCGTGCGTGCCCGCCTGACACAAAAGACCGTAGCCGCCGCGACGGCATCCGCGTCAGGCCTGTGGATAACTCCGCCGGCCCTCTCCGAGGGTGTGGAACGTGCAGGTCAGAAGTCTGTGGGCGATATTCGTCCCGGCTGTCGTGCGTCGACGTCGAGGTGCTCGCCGACCCGGTTCACGAGCAGCGTCATCTCGTACGCGATCTGGCCGATGTCGACCTCGGCGCCGCTCAGCACGCACAGGCAGCTGCCCGAGCCCGCCGCGGTCACGAACAGAACGGCGTCGTCGAACTCGACCATCGTCTGCCGTACCTGACCGGCGCCGAAGTGCCGGCCCGAGCCCTTGGCCAGGCTGTGCAGCCCGGACGAGACGGCCGCGAGATGCTCGGCGTCCTCGCGTCGCAGGCCCGTACTGGCTCCGGTCACCAGCCCGTCGTTGGACAGGACCAGCGCGTGCCGGACGTGTTCGACGCGCGCGGTCAGGTCGTCCAGCAGCCAGCCGAGTCCCTGGTTCTGCACCATTGATCCGAACTCCCCGTGTCGTCCCCGTATGCGTTGCCTCCCCCTGGCCGGGGGATCTGTCCGCCAGCCTTCCCCACGCCCGTGCTCCGGGCAAGGAGGATGGAGCGCATGGCACAGAAGATGACCGATGAGGAATGGCGGGCGTTCGTCTCCGACGGCACCCGCACCGGAAAGCTCGCGACCGTCCGGGCGGACGGCAGTCCGCACGTGGCGCCGATCTGGTTCCTGCTGGACGGCGACGACCTGGTCTTCAACACCGGCAAGGAGACCGTGAAGGGGCGCAACCTGGCCCGTGACGGCCGGGTCGCCCTGTGCGTGGACGACGACCGGCCTCCGTTCCACTTCGTCGTGCTCCAGGGACGCGCCCGGATCTCGGAGGATCTCGACGAACTCCGGCACTGGGCCGGCCTCATCGGGGCGCGGTACATGGGTGAGGAGCGCGCCGAGGAGTTCGGGGCGCGCAACGGCGTCCCGGGCGAACTCCTCGTCCGTGTCGCCGTGGACAAGGTGCTGGCCCAGAAGTCCGTCGCGGACTGAGGTACGTCAGCGCACGGAGTCGAGGAGCCGGGCGGTGTGCATCCGCCCGGCGTACTCCACGAGCCGGATCAGTACCTCTTTGCCGGAGGCGCGGTCCCGCGCGTCGCAGAGCACCACGGGCGTTCCGGCGTCGAGGTCGAGGGCGCGCAGCACTTCGCGCTCCTCGTGCCGGCGTGCTCCCGTGAAGCAGTTGACGGCGACCACGAACGGGATGTGCCGGTGCTCGAAGTAGTCGACCGCCGGAAAGCAGTCCGCGAGCCTGCGGGTGTCCGCGAGGACGACGGCCCCGAGCGCGCCCTGCGACAACTCGTCCCAGAGGAACCAGAAGCGGTCCTGCCCCGGCGTACCGAACAGGTAGAGGGAGAGGCCGGACCGGATGGTGATGCGTCCGAAGTCCATGGCGACGGTCGTGGTGACCTTGCGGTCGACGCCCCCGGTGTCGTCCACCAGCAGGCCCGCCTCGCTGAGCAGTTCCTCGGTGCGCAGCGGCCTGATCTCGCTGACCGCGCCCACCAGGGTGGTCTTGCCCACTCCGAATCCTCCGGCGACGAGGATCTTCAGCGCCAGCGCACTCGAGTCGGCGTCCGTGGTTTCGGCTTGTCCGGCGTGTTGGGAGACCATCGATCACTTCTCTCCGTGCGGGTGGTCGTACGCGTGCGTGGCGGTCATGGTCCTCGGCGTTCTCTACAGGGCGCGCAGTCCGTCGATCACTTCGCGCAGGATCCGTTCGTCGGGCAACTGGGCGGGCGGCACGGGGCGGCTGACGGACACGCGGCCGAGTTCCACCAGGTCGCCCAGGAGCACTCTGACGACGCCCACGGGGAGGTCGGCGTCCGCCGCCAGTTCGGCGACCGACTGGGTCTCCGTGCGGCACAGTTCGATCAGGGTCCGGTGTTCCGGACCGAGCACGGTGGTGTCGGCTCCCGGTGCGCCCGGGACGCGCGTGACGAGGGCGATGAGGTCGAACGGCACGCCGGCGGGTGCGGGCCGGGTGCGGCCGCCGGTCATCGCGTAGGGCCGGACCAGGGGTCCCGCCTCGTTGTCGTACCACTCGCTGCCCGGCCGTTCCCGGCCGTCGGCCGTGCTCTCCTCGGTCATCCTCGCCGGCCCTCCGGGTCATCCGCCGAAGGGCGGCCGTGCGGCGGCGCGCGGCGCGGTGTGCAGGTGCTCGCCGACGCGTCTGACCAGTCGTGCCATCTCGTAGGCGACCAGGCCGATGTCGGCGGTGACGGCGGTCAGGACGGCCAGGCAGGAGCCGTCTCCCGCGGCGGCCACGAACAGGAAGCCCTCGTCCATCTCGACCATCGTCTGGCGCACGCCGCCGGCGCCGAAATGCCGGCCCGCGCCCTTGGCGAGGCTGTGGAAGCCGGAGGCGACCGCGGCCAGGTGTTCGGCGTCCTCGCGTCCGAGGCCGGCCGACGCGCCCACGGCGAGCCCGTCGTTGGACAGCACTACGGCGTGCCTGACCTCGTGCACGCGGCCGACGAGGTCGTCGAGCAGCCAGTCGAGTTCGCGGGTCCGCCGGGCGGTTCCCGTGCCGGGGTCGTGGATCATCCGAGGTCTCCTTCGCTGCTGTCGCCGGCCGGCGGGTCGGGCCGTTCCGGACGGCCGGGCCGACGTCCGCCCCCGCGCGCCCAGCCGTCGCGGTAGGCGGTCATGCGGTCCCGCACGACTTCGGGCGTACGCTCGCCGTCGGCGCGCGGCCGGGGCGGCCGGGCGGGCTGTGCGGGCCGTCCGTCCCGGAGTTGAGGGGCTAGGCTCGCCTGCCGTATGCGCCGGGGCAGGTCGTCGGCGTTCTCGACGCTGTCCCGGGTGGTGCCGGTGCCGTCGCCCCTGGCGGGGTCGTCGGGAACGTCGGGGGACAGGTGCAGTCGCAAGGCGGGGGCTCCCGGAGGGCGGTCGGGCGCCGTCTCCGCCGAGGCCGGCACGGCGGACGTCAGCACGGGGCGGCCGGACGGCGCGGACACCGTCTCCCGGGGTGCGGCGGCGTCGTGCACGCGTGCGTGGCGGCGTTCCCCGGGCGGGCCCGTCTCGTGTGACGCCTGTGCGGTACGTTCGGCCGTTCCGCTGTGGAGGAGGGCGGTGGGCACGAGGACGACGGCCGTGGTGCCGCCGTAGGGCGAGGTCTTGAGGTGGACCTTGATGTCCTGCCGGGCGGCGAGCCGGCTGACGACGAACAGGCCGAGCCGGTCGCTGTCGAACAGGTCGAGCGCCTCGGAGCGGATGATCCGGTGGTTGGCCTCCGCGAGGGCGTCCTTGCCCATGCCGAGGCCGCGGTCCTCGATCTCGACGGCGTATCCGTTGCCCACGGGTTCTCCGGTGACGCGCACGCGCGTGTGGGGCGGGGAGAACTGTGCGGCGTTCTCGATGATCTCGGCCAGGAGGTGCGTGAGGTCGGCGACGGCCGCGCCGACGACGGACGCGTCGGGAAGCTGCCGTACCTCCACGCGCGCGTAGTCCTCCACTTCGGAGACGGCCGCACGGACCACGTCGGTGAGGGACACGGGCATGCGCCAGGCCCGTCCGGGCGCCGCGCCGGAGAGGATGATCAGGCTCTCGGCGTGTCGCCGCATGCGGGTGGTGAGGTGGTCGAGCCGGAACAGGTCGCTCAGTTCGTTCGGGTCGTCGGAGCGGCGTTCCATGCTGTCCAGGAGGCTCAGCTGGCGGTGGACGAGTACCTGGCTGCGGCGGGCGAGGTTCACGAAGACGCCGGAGATGCCGCTGGCGAGTTCGGCGCGTTCCACGGCGGCCCGCAGCGCGGCCCGGTGCACGGTGCCCAGGGCTTCGGCGACTTGGCCCGCCTCGTCCTCGGCGGACGGTCGCGGTGGCGCCTCGGACCGGATGTCGATCTCCTCCCCGGCGCGCAGTCTGCGCATGGCTTCCGGGAGCTTGTGGCGGGCGATCTCCAGGGCGCCGTTGCGCAGGCTCACCAGTTCGACGACCAGGCCACGGCCGATGCGGACGGAGATGAAGAGCGACGCGGCGACGGCGAGCAGACCGAAGAGGACCGCGGCCCCGGCCGCGGTGAGCGCGCCGCGGGTGAACGGATCGGCCCGGTCTGCCACTTGACGTGCGGCGTCCGACTCGATCGTCCGCATGCCGTCCCGCACGCGTGCGTGGGCCCCGTCCCAAACGGCGCGGGGCGCCAGCGCCTCGACCGGGCGATCCTGCGCGGCGGGGGCGAGCAGGCTGTCCTCGTTGCCCCGCAGCGTCGTGTAGGCGGTGTCGCGTGCCAAGTCCTGCCAGGCCTCGCGTTCGGAGCCGCTCAGGTCGGTGACGGCGGACTCGGTGAGGTTCCGCCGGGTGTCGACCGCGCCGGTGAACAGCCGCAACCGTTCGCCGTCGAGGCCGCCGGCCAGGCGGGCACCGGCGAGCAGGGCGTGCTCCTGGGCGAGTGCCTCGCCCGCGCGGGCGAACTCGACCAATACGCGCGCGTCGGAGCCCAGATCCGCGTCCTGGATCCCGCTCAGCGCGCCGCCCACCCGGAAGGCGGCCGAGATCGCCGTCGTGTACCGGCGGTGGGTCTCCTGCCAGTCGCCGCGGTCGTCGATGACGGCGGAGCGCAACCGTTTCAGCTGTTCGGCGCCGGTCACGAACGCGTCGAGGCGGCGGGCCACTCCGGCGGGCAGTGGCTCGCCGTCGGCCACGGTGTGGCGGTCGCCGAGCCGCAGCTTCCGCACCGCGCGGTCGGACCGCTCGATGAGGTCGCGGTACTCCGCGTCGGTCACCGCGGACGGGTCGGTGGCCCGGCGCACGGCCGCGAGCCGCTCTGCCTGGAGGGCCGCGACGGCGTCGCCGACGGGGGCCCGGACCATCGCGTCCACGCGCTGCACCTGCCGCAGCCGGGAGATGTCCTGGGCGGTGGTGACGGTGGCGTACGCCCACAGGGCGAGCAGGGAGACGACCGGCACCATCAGCAGGCAGACGATCTTGGCGCGCACGGTGCGGGGCTGGAGGCGGCCGCGCCACGCACGCGTGGGCGCCGTTCCGGACGACTCGCCCCCGGGTCGTACGGGGCTCTCGTCGGCGGGTGGTCCGGCGTGCGCGCGACGTCCGCGCGCGGGTCGCCGGGCCGGCGTGTCGGCGCCGGTTCCGGGGGACGTACGGGATGTACGCATGGCCTCCTCGCTCGGGTCGGGGGTCGGGGCGTGATCGCCGGGCGGGTGGGTGCCGGGCGGCGGTCACCCTGCGGTGCCGCCGAGGGGCCGGCGGGCGGCGGCCGACGCGTCGCGCTCCCCCGCGGTCGGTGACAGCGCGACGAAGGCCGAGGTCAGGAAGAGGTAGGACCCGAGACCGACGGCGAGGGGGAAGATGAACTGCATCGCGGTGGCCCCGGGCAGCGCGTCGGCCGAGGGGGTGACGCGCACGCTCACCGCGAACATGCCGGTGTAGTGCATGCTGCTCACCGCCGCCCCCATGATCAGCGAGGCGAGGGTGACCGCGAGCGGTGACCTGGTGTTGAGGGCGGCCCACAGGGCGGCGGTGGCCGCGGCGACGGCGATGAGGACCGAGAGTCCCACGCGCGGCGGGTCGTAGCTCACGTCCCCGTGCAGACGCACCGCCGCCATGCCCAGGTAGTGCATGCTCGCGACGCCGATCCCCGTGGTGAGCCCGCCGAGCAGCAGCGCGCGTGCGCGGCCGCGACCGTAGCCGACGGCGAAGACGCCGGCGCAGACGACGACCATGGCGACGAGGAGGCTGGCGAGGGTGAGTGGAACGTCGTAGCGGATGTCGGTGCCGCCGACCCGGAAGCCGAGCATGGCGACGAAGTGCATCGTCCAGATGCCGGTGCCGATGGCCGAGGCCGCCGTCAGCAGCCAGTTGCGGCGAGAGCGCCCCGTGGCGGCCAAGGCGCGTACGGTGCAGCGCAGTCCGAGGGCCGCTCCGGTGCAGGCCATCGCGTACGACAGCACCGGGGTCAGCCAGCCGAGGGCGGCGTGGTCCAGGTGTCCCATGACCCCGGGACGCTAGTACCGGGAAGGGAGCACAACGGGGGCGCGTTTCGAAAGGTGTTGTTATCTGACGCAGACCGGCGAGGGAACGATCGCGCCATGCTCGAACGTGTGCACCGCGCCGTCCACCGCGCGGGTGGGGGATCATGCGGACCATGAGCGACGACCACACGCACGTCCAGGAGTTCTTCGGCGCACGCGCGGCCGGCTGGGACAGCCGCTTCCCCGACGACGGTCCCGCGTATGCGGCGGCGGTCGCCGAGATGGGACTGCGGGAGGGAGACCGGGTGCTCGACGCGGGCTGCGGCACCGGGCGCGCCCTGCCGCCGCTGCGGGAGGCCGTGGGGCCGTCGGGGCTGGTCCTCGGGGCCGATCTGACTCCGGCGATGCTCGAGGCCGCCGTGCGGGCCGGAAGGGATCGTGACGGTCGGCTGGTGCTGACCGATGTCGCCGCGCTGCCGTTGCGGCCGCGATCGCTGGACGCCGTGTTCGCGGCGGGCCTGATCGCTCACCTCCCCGATCCCGCCGGCGATCTGCGGGAACTGGCGCGCGTGGTGCGCCCCGAGGGCGTGCTGGCGCTGTTCCATCCGATCGGCCGGGCCGCTCTGGCGGCCCGGCAGGGGCGCCGGCTCACACCCGACGACCTGCGTGCGCGGGACAATCTGCGGCCGCTGCTGGCCGGTTCGGGGTGGCGGATGACGTCGTACGCCGACGAGGACGACCGCTTCCTGGCCCTGGCCGTTCGCGCGAGCTGACGGCCGCCGGCTGGACCGGGCCGAGGCGGGCGGCCTCCCCTGGCCGGACCCGGTCCGGCGCGCCGGGAGGGGGATCGGCTCAGTCGGCGGTTGACGTGTCGATGTGGCGGACCGGGCAGCCCCGCACACCGGGGACCGGGTGTGTGCCCAGGTCGGTCAGCCGGTAACCGTTCGGATAGCCCTTGATCTCCCGGTTCTGCCGGGCGTGGTGCGGCACGCGCCTCGGCGGCATCAGCCGGACGGCGCGCCCGCGCAGCCGCACCGCGCGGCGCACGATCGCGCGCGTGCCGGGGGCCGGCGGGGTGTAGCGGAAGGCGCGCAGCAGGGGCTCGTCGAGCAGGGTGAGCGTCGCGGCGCGCAGGAAGGGGGCGAGGGGGCGCGGATACCAGGACGCCATCAGGTCGAGGGTGGCGTCGGAGACCCGGCGGGCGCCCTCGTCCCACGCGAAGTGGGCCGCCTCGTAGGTGTCCAGGTACTCCTCGAACTCCTCGTAGGAACCGGGGATGTCCGGGATGCCCATGTGCCGCCCCAGTGTGCGGTAATGGACGGCGGAGGCGACGATCTCGTGCCGTGACATCCGGCGCCACGCGTAGGCGTCGATCCAGCGCTTGGGAGTCACGACGAACGTGCACAGCACGTAGCGCATGTCGTCGTCGCCGATGTCGTAGGCGCGGTGCATCCGGTTGATGGTCCGGATGGCCGTGCGGCCCTGCGCGCTCCCGAAACCGTGCTCGACGATCGCGTCCAGGAGCAGTGCCGTGTCGTCGTAGCGCTTCTGCGGCCGGCCGGTGAACTCCGAGGTCTCGGCCAGCAGTCGTCCGATGCTCGGCACGGCGTAGGTGCGGTAGAGGGCCAGCTCCAGCGCGCGGCTGAAGTCCCAGGGGAACTCGTAGGCCGAGGACAGGCGATAGATCTCGGACGCGTCCTCGTACGGGTCCATGCGCCGGATCTCCGCCAGTCGCTGGAAGCGTTTCACGGTGGCCGTCCCCTTCTGCCGTCGACGCTCCAACTCTACGCTGAGCAGCGGGAGATGAACGTTCCGTCACGATGACGGGCCGGGAAGGGTGGTCCGCTTGCTCAGCAGGATCCGCGAGGCCCCGGGCAGATCACGCGCCGTCCGGCGGACGGAGGGCGGAGCGGGCGGAGAACGGCGGTCGCACCGTCTCTGCGAGGCCGCCGCCGCGTACGGCTCGGCGCGCGCCGACGACGACCGGGACCGGAGTGCGCGGCCAGTCGCCGCGGGAGGTCGCCCGGGCGCTTCTGGGGCTGCCCTCGGCCTGACCTCCGAGCACGGTGGCGCGTGGTCGATTCGCCCCCGTCCAGCCGGAAAACTGCAGCTCGGATGCGTCGGGCAGTCGTGACAAGGCCTTCCCGGGCGCACTAGGGTGCGCGCCATTGGACGAACGGATGGGGAGGCTGGGATGGCCGGGACGGATGAGGACGCCGTCGCCGCCGCGGACGACGCGCTCTATGTGCTCACGGCGGTGCTGCTGACGCCGGCGAAGTTTCCGAGTGTGCTGGGCGACGACTACCCGGAGGCGTGCGCCGCGCTCGGTCTCCCGCCACTGGCCGACGGCTACGGACTGGTCCTCGGCCAGGACGGTGACGGCGCCCGGTGGACCGTCGTCGTCGACGACGTGTCGCTGGTCGCCGTGGCCGTGGCGTCGTGGGACTGCGGCATGGAGTACGACCTGTCGCCGGACGAGCGGACGGTCGTCGCGGCGCTGCCGGGGTGGCCTCTGGCGGTCGCCGTCGCGGCTCCGGGCGTGCCGGCACCGCACGACCCGGGACCCGAGTCCGCCGACCAGCCCGCGCTGTGCCCGCCGGACACCACCGTGTGGGGGCCCGCCCAACGGCGTCTGGGGGCCGACGAGATCGCCATGCAGTGGGCGCAGTGGCGGGAGCAGATCGACGACGCGGAGTTCCCGGCCGCGAGTGGCGGCCCGGACGGCGGTGAGGGAGCGGACGGCGACATGCCGCCCGGCGGCCTCTCCCAGGGCGGTGCCGGCACCGCCTCCACCAGTCCGGACGCCGGCGCGAGCGCCGCCGAGGGGGCGGGCGACGCGGGCGCCCCGGCCCGTGCGGACGACGCGCCGGTCTCGGGGCACGGCGGTGTCCGGAGGGTGCTGGCGGAGGCCCGCTCCTACGTCGACACACCGCCGCCGCTCGGCCGGGTCCGGTCGTCCTTCGCGCCCGGCGACGCGCGGACGCTGCGCGCGGACGGTCCCGGCTGGTCGCTGGTCGCCAGAACCGACGACATCGCCTTCATCCTGCTGGACGAGGAACCCGGCGAGGTTCTGCCGGTGGGCCGGGGGCCGGCCCTGCCCGGTCTCCTGGAGGCACTGGACAAGATGGCCGTACGCCCGAGCTGACCAGGGTCACTCCGTCCCGACTGTCTTCAACCTCCACGATCGGCCTCCTTTCCATGTGGCTCCAGCCCATGGAGGGGGTCGTGCCGGGCCCGCACGATGGGGCAGCCCTCGGCTTCACTCCCCCCGCCGTGCCTGGAGGCCCCGATGCGTCAGCCCCTTGGTGTCCCGTTCCTCGCCGCCGCCCTGACGGCCGTCACACTCACCGGAACCGCCCCTTCCGCCACGGCGGTGGCGGAGTCGGGAGGGCACTGCGCCCGGCTGGAGCGGGTGCGGGTGCCCGGTGCGGCGCTGCAGCGCGAGGCCTGCCTGGACGACCTGACCACCACCGGACTGGCGGGCACCGACTACACCGACCCGGCCGACCAGGCCGGACTGACGGCCGCCGGCACCAGGACACCGTCCGGCGTGCCCGGCATCCAGATCGACGGGTACTTCCCGGACTCCTCCGGCTTCAACACGACGCACGGCTGGCGGCACGACGCGCAGTTCGTGATCCGGCTGCCGGACCGCTGGAACGGCGGCCTCGTCGTGACGGGGGCGCCCGGGAACCGCAAGCAGTACGCCACGGACAAGGCGATCTCCGACCGGGTCCTGGCGCAGGGGTACGCGTACGCCGCCACCGACAAGGGCAACAGCGGCACCGACTTCTACCGGGACGGCGTCCGTCCCGGCGACGCCGTCGCCGAGTGGAACGCGCGCACCACCCAGCTGACGCGGGCGGTTCGGCGGGTGGCCGCCCAGCGCTACGGCCACGCTCCGCGACGCACGTACGTCACCGGCATCTCCAACGGCGGCTACCTCACCCGCTGGCAGCTGGAGAACCATCCGGAGCTCTACGACGGCGGCGTGGACTGGGAGGGAGCCCTGTGGACGGCGGACGGACCCAACCTGCTGACCTCGCTGCCGGCCACCGTCGCCCGGTCGCTGGGCGCGGCCGGGGACGAGGACCTCTACGCGGCCGGGTTCGCCCGTGGGTCCGAGTTCTTGTGGCCCTACCACGAGAAGGCCTACTGGGGCGTGACGCAGAAGATCTACCGGGCCGAGTTCGATCCGGGGTACGACCCGCGCTGCCCGGGGCCCACGGCGGGCTCCTCCCCGGAGGAGATCCTGGCGCCGTGCGCCTCGGACGCGGCCTACGACTACGCGGCGCGTCCTGCCTCCGTCCGTCGCGCGGTGGCCCGGGTGGCCCTGACGGGACGCATCGGGAAGCCGCTGATCACGCTGCACGGCGATCTGGACGCGCTGCTGCCCAAGGCCGCCGACTCCGACGTCTACGCGCGCATGATCGACGAACGCGGACGGGGGGCACTGCACCGCTACTACACCATCGCGGGCGGAACCCATGTGGACGGGCTCTACGACACCCATCCCGACCGGCTGCGTCCGATCCTGCCCTGCTACCGGTCGGCCTTCGACACCCTGACCGCGTGGGTGGAGCGGGGCACGCCCCCGCCCGCGGACCACACGGTCGGCAAGCCCGCGGACGGTGACGTGGTCGACTCCTGCCCATTGCGCTAGCCGGCCGCGACGCGGTGCGGACGGGTCAGCGCCCGATCTCCCGGCGCCTCGTCCGCCGCAGCCTGCGCCGCTGGGAGGGGTCCAGGGCGAGGTAGGCGGCAGCCGGGACTCCCAGCACTATGAGCAGGGCGGCCCACCAGGGCAGCCAGATCAGCAGGATGAGCCCGACCGCCACACCGCCTGCTGCGACCTTGGCGTTCTTCGACATGGTGTCGCCTCCTTCGCGGCCACTGCCGCTCTCTGTCCTGAAAACGGGCCCGCGCTCCCGGCGGTTCCGCACCGCGACCCTGAGACGTCCCTGAGTCCGCACCCCGACAACCCTGAGAACCCGGCGCCCCGGGGCCCGTCGACGCATCCGCCGCTCGTCGACACGTCCATCCGTCCCTGCGGAGAGAGCGCCTCTCCCCTTGAATGGTGACGCATGCCACAGCACATCCACACCCCACGACCTTGGGAGTGATGTACAGTCAGCCGCCGCATCCCGGCTAGTCAAATTTGAGGAATTCATCATCACCGTGCAGACCGTTCTCCCGGAACCCCCTTCCGAGATCTCCGCTCTCGTCGGCTGCTGTGCTGTCTTCCTGCCCGGTGACCCCGGCCGCACCGGTCTCGTCGCCTTCTGGCGTCCCGACGGCGCCGCGCCCGCGGCCAACCCGGCGGGCGACGGGGAGAACCCCGCGACGCGGGATCTGACCGTCGCTCTGCCCGACGGCGGAACGGTGGAGGCCGTGAGGGTACCCGCGGTGGTGCTGCCCGTGCGGGCGGCCCTGCCCGTCCTCACGCGCGCACGTGTCTCCACCCTCGCCCACAGGTCTTCGGCGTTCTGGGGCGCCGTCGCCGTCGAGGCCCTGCACCTGGTCTCACGCGGACTGCTGCTGCCCGGCGTCTCCGCGTCCGAGCACGACGCCTGGCGGGTGGGCCCGCTGGGCGCGGAGGAGACCGAGCGGGTCCGGCACCTCGCCGCCGCCATGCCGCCCGAGGCGCACGCGCTCCCCGTCGACGACACCGCACCGCTGCGACTGCCCGACCCGGAGCGGCTGGTGCGCGCCTTCCTGGACGCCGTCGCGGACGCGCTGCCGCGCTCCCCCGCCGCCGTACTGGTGACGGACGGGCCCGCCTACGCCTCGCGGGAACCGCGCCGCATGCCCGAGCTGCGCGAGTGGGCCGCCGATGTCGCGGCGGGGCACGACGCGGGCGTACGGCTGTCCCTGCGCGTCGAGGTGCCGGGGCTGTCGGACGCCGGCCCCCCGGAGACCCGCCCGGCGTTCCGGGCGGTGCTCCAGGTACACAGTGCCGGCGACCCCGCTCTCGTCGCCGACACCGCGCACGTGTGGTCCGGCGCCAGGAGCGAGGCGTTCGGCACACGCGCGCGTGTGGACGTCCTGCTCGCCCTGCGCCGCGCGGCCCGGGCCTGGCCGGCACTCACCCCGCTGCTGTCGGCCACCGTGCCGGACGCCGTCGAACTCGCCGACCAGGACGTGACCGAACTGCTCGGTGCCGGCTCCCGCGCACTGGCCGCCGCCGGAGTCGACGTGCACTGGCCGAGGGAGCTGGCCTGCGACCTCACCACCCGCGCGGAGGTCGGGCCGCCGGACGACGAGCGGACCGCCTTCAGAGCCGCCGCCGAGGGCGGACCCTCCCTGCTGTCCGCCGACGCGCTGCTCGCCTTCAACTGGACCTTCGCCCTGGGCGACCGGCACCTCACGCGGGACGAACTGGATCTGCTCGCCGAGGCCGACCGCCCGCTCGTGCGCCTGCGCGACCGGTGGGTGCTGGTCGACCCGGGCGATGTCCAACGCGCCCGTGCCCGGCAGGACCGCAAGGTGCAGCCGGTGGACGCGCTGGCGGCCGCACTGACCGGTTCGACGGACGTGGGAGGACACCGCGTGGAGGTGCGCCCCACGGGCTGGCTCGCCGGGCTGCGGGAACGGCTCGCCGACCCCGAGGCCCAGGAGTCCGTCCCGCAACCCGCGGGGCTCGACGCCACGCTGCGCGACTACCAGCGGCGAGGGCTCAACTGGCTGGTCCAGATGTCGTCCCTGGGCCTCGGCTGCTGCCTCGCCGACGACATGGGCCTCGGCAAGACCATCACCCTGATCGCCCTGCACCTGCACCGGCAGACCGATCCGGTGACCGCCGGACCCACCCTGGTGGTCTGCCCGACCTCCCTCATGGGCAACTGGCAGCGGGAGATCGAACGCTTCGCGCCCGGCACGCCCGTGCGCCGCTTCCACGGTGCGCGACGCGACCTGAACGCCGTCGCGGACGGCGAGTTCGTGCTGACCACGTACGGCACCATGCGCCTGGACAGCGAGCGGCTGGCGGCCGTGCCGTGGGGCATGGTCGTCGCGGACGAGGCCCAGCACGTGAAGAACCCGTACTCGGAGACCGCGCGGCAGCTGCGTTCCATCGGCGCACGCGCACGCGTGGCGCTCACCGGCACGCCGGTGGAGAACAACCTCTCCGAGCTGTGGGCCGTCCTCGACTGGGCCACCCCGGGCCTGCTGGGCAGGCTCGGCACCTTCCGCCGCCAGTACGCCAGGGCCGTCGAGAGCGGCGAGGACCCGGCTGCGGCGGAGCGGCTGGCCCGGCTCGTGCGGCCCTTCCTGCTTCGGCGCCGCAAGTCGGACCCCGGCATCGCTCCGGAGCTGCCGCCGAAGACCGAGACCGACCGTCCCGTGTCGCTGACGGCGGAACAGGCGGGCCTGTACGAGGCGGTGGTACGCGAGGCGCTCGCGGAGATCGCCGGCGCCGACAGCATGGCGCGCCGCGGGATGATCGTGAAACTGCTGACGAGTCTGAAGCAGATCTGCAACCACCCGGCACAGTTCCTCAAGGAGGACCGGCCGAGGATCGTGGGCCGCTCGGGCAAGCTGGAACTGCTCGACGAGCTGCTCGACACGATCCTCTCGGCAGAGGCGAGCGTGCTGGTCTTCACGCAGTACGTGCAGATGGCCCGTCTCCTGGAACGGCATCTGGCCGCCCGGGGCGTGGCCTCGCTGTTCCTGCACGGCGGCACGTCCGTCTCGGCACGCGAGTCGCTGGTCCGCCGCTTCCAGGAGGGCGAGGTTCCGGTCTTCCTGCTGTCGCTCAAGGCGGCGGGGACCGGGTTGAACCTCACGCGCGCGGAGCACGTCGTGCACTACGACCGCTGGTGGAACCCCGCCGTCGAGGCACAGGCCACCGACCGCGCCTACCGCATCGGCCAGACCCGCCCCGTGCAGGTGCACCGGCTGGTCGCCGAGGGAACGATCGAGGACCGCATCGCCGCCCTGCTGCACCGCAAGCGCGAACTCGCCGACGCCGTACTGGGCACGGGCGAGGCGGCGTTCACCGAACTGACGGACGCACAACTGGCCGACCTGGTCGAACTGCGAGGGGGTACGCGATGACGCGGTACGAGGAGGACGTGGAGCGGACGTTCGCCCCGCTGCCGCCCGCGCACGGGCGGGGCTTCGCCGAGACCTGGTGGGGCCGGGCCTGGCTGAAGGCGCTGGAGGACGCGGCACTCGACACGGCCCAGGTGAAGACGGGCCGCCGGCTCGCCCGCGCGGGTGCCGTCGGCGCGGTGTCGGTGCGGCCGGGGCGGCTCACGGCCGTCGTGCAGGACCGGGACCGCACCACGCATCGGGCGGACGTCCTGCTGGAGCGCCTGACCGACGACCAATGGGATCGCTTTGTCGACATGGCAATCGAACGGTCCGGGCATGTCGCGGCACTGCTGGACCGCGACATGCCCCCGCACCTGGTGGAGGACGCGGCGACCGCGGGCATCGAGCTGATGCCCGGCATGGGCGACCTGGAGCCGGAGTGCGACTGCGGCGCCTGGGACCACTGCGGACACACGGCCGCACTCTGCTACCAGGTGGCCAGGCTGCTGGACCAGGACCCGTTCGTCCTGCTGTTGATGCGGGGACGCGCGGAGGTCGCCCTGCTCGAAGCACTCCAGACACAGCACGGCGCACCCGCGCGGGAGGCCGCTCAAGGTCGCGAGGGGACGGACGCCCTCGAGGCGTACGCGGCGGGGGACGTCCTGCCTCCGCTGCCCGCACCGCCCGGACTCGGGACCGGACCCGGCGTGCCGCCGTCCCTGGACACCGAGACCGCACCCCCGGCCGGCGTCGATCCGTCCGCCCTGACGTTCCTGGCCTCCCACGCGGCCTCGGAGGCTCACCGCCTCCTCTCCGAAGCCTTGCGCGAGGGGCACGAGGGGTCGCCCGTGGCGGGCGAACCCACCACGTCGGGGGACGCGGTGCGGCTGGCGGCGGGTGAGCCGGACCCCGACGTGCTGCACCGCCTGGGCGAGGGATCGGGGCGCACCCGGGAGGCACTCGCCGTCGCGGCACGCGCGTGGCGGCTCGGCGGCGCGACCGCCCTGTCCGTGCTCGAGGAGGAGTGGTCGCCGCAGGGCGACGCACTCGCACGCGCGCGTGCCGCACTGGAGTCGGCCTGGGAGAACGAGGATTGTCCGACGCTGCACGCGCGGGCCAACCGGTGGACCGTGGCGGACGCTCCACGACAGCTGCGCCTCGACCGCCGGGGCCGCTGGTGGCCGTACCGCAAGGAACGCGGTCGCTGGGTGCCCGCGGGCGCTCCGGCCCAGGACCCCGCGACGGCCTTGGCGTCGGTCGCCACGGAAGCCGTCGACGCACTCTGACGTGCGCGCCCGGAGCCGGCACGGCGTCGGCGACGGGGCACGCGGACGGCACGGGTGGCCCGGCTCCTCCCGGTGCACGGAAGGAGCCGGGGAGGACCGGTCTCCCCGGCGTGCCGCCGCTGCTCAGCGGGCGCCGAGAAGGTGGTCCATGGCCAGCTGGTCGAGGTGCTCGAAGGCCATGCCGCGCGCGGCGGCCGCGTCCACGTCGAACGTGTCGTAAGCGGTCGGGTCGGCCAGCAGCGCCGCCAGGCCGTCCTCCGCGGTCGGGCGGGCCAGCTCGTCCAGGCGGGCCGCGGCCAGGGCTTCCCGCACCTGCGGGTCGGCACGGAAGGACTCCGCACGGTCCTTGAGGATCAGGTAGTTGCGCATGCAGCCGGCCGCGGACGCCCACACGCCGTCGAGGTCCTCGGTCCGGGGCGGCTTGAAGTCGAAGTGCCGCGGGCCCGCGTACCCGGCCCGCTCCAGCAAGTCGACGAGCCAGAACGCCGCGCGCAGGTCGCCCGCGCCGAACCTCAGGTCCTGGTCGTACTTGATGCCGGACTGGCCGTTGAGGTCGATGTGGAACAGCTTGCCCGCCCAGAGGGCCTGCGCGATCCCGTGCGGGAAGTTCAGGCCAGCCATCTGCTCGTGTCCGACCTCCGGGTTCACGCCGTACAGCTCCGGCCGCTCGAGGCGCTCGATGAACGCCAGCGCGTGCCCCACGGTCGGCAGCAGGATGTCGCCACGCGGCTCGTTCGGCTTCGGCTCGATGGCGAACCGCAGGTCGTAGCCCTGCTCGGTGACGTACTCGCCCAGCAGGTCGAAGGCTTCCTTCATCCGGTCCAAGGCGTCCCGCACGTCCTTGGCGGCGCCCGACTCCGCGCCCTCGCGGCCGCCCCAGGCGACGTACACGCTCGCGCCCAGTTCGACCGCGAGGTCGATGTTTCGGATCGTCTTGCGCAGCGCGTAGCGGCGCACGTCCCGGTCGTTCGCCGTGAAGGCGCCGTCCTTGAAGACCGGGTGGGTGAAGAGGTTCGTCGTCGCCATCGGCACCTTCATGCCGGTCGCGTCCAGGGCCTGGCGGAAGCGCTTGATGTGGCCCTCGCGCTCCAAGTCGCTCGATCCGAACGGGATCAGGTCGTCGTCGTGGAACGTGACGCCGTGCGCGCCCAGTTCGGCCAGGCGCCGTACCGTCTCCGCCGGGTCCAGCGCCTGCCGGGTGGCGTCGCCGAACGGGTCACGGCCCTGCCAGCCGACCGTCCACAAACCGAACGTGAACCTGTCCTCGGGAGTGGGCTGGTAGTTCATTCCGCGGCTCCTCACTCGCTGCCGGTCACTCGGTGCCGACTATTTCGTCATGGCGCTTTACAAATTAGTATGCACACACGGTCCTGGGAAGGGACAAGGTGCGCCCGAAGCAGAGCAGCCAGGGAAGAGGGAGTAGACCGATGTCAGCAGCCGAGGGTCCGCTCGTCGTCGGCGTGGACACATCCACCCAGTCCACGAAGGCGCTGGTCGTCGACGCGGCCACCGGCCGGGTCGTCGCGAGCGGCCAGGCCCCGCACACCGTGTCCTCCGGAGCCGGGCGTGAGAGCGATCCGCGCCAGTGGTGGGAGGCGCTGGGCGAAGCGCTGCGCCAGTGCGGCGACGCCGCCCGCGAGGCCGCCGCGGTGTCGATCGGCGGGCAGCAGCACGGGCTCGTCACCCTCGACGCACACGGCGAGCCGGTGCGTCCGGCGATGCTGTGGAACGACGTGCGTTCCGCCCCGCAGGCCCGGCGCCTGATCGAGGAGCTGGGCGGGCCCGAGTCCTGGGCGGAGCGCACAGGCAGCGTGCCCAGCGCGTCCTTCACCGTCACGAAGTGGGCGTGGCTGGCCGAACACGAACCGGACGCCGCCCGCGCCGCGAGGGCCGTGCGCCTGCCGCACGACTACCTCACCGAACGGCTCACGGGCGAGGGGACCACCGACCGGGGCGACGTCTCGGGAACCGGCTGGTGGGCTTCCGGTACGGAGGCGTACGACGACGACATCCTCGCGCGCGTGGGGCTCGATCCGGCGCTGCTGCCCCGGGTGGTCCGGCCCGGCGAGGTGGCGGGAACCGTGCGCGACGGCCACGGCCTGCCGTTCACGAAGGGCACGCTGGTCGCCGCGGGCACCGGCGACAACGCGGCCGCCGCCCTGGGCCTCGGGCTGCGTCCCGGCGTACCGGTGATGAGCCTCGGCACGTCCGGCACCGCCTACGCCGTGTCGCGGCGGCGGCCTGCCGATCCGACCGGCACCGTCGCGGGCTTCGCCGACGCGCGCGGCGACTGGCTGCCGCTCGCGTGCACCCTGAACTGCACGCTCGCCGTGGACCGCGTCGCGGCCCTGCTGGGCCTGGACCGGGAGGCCGTGGAACCCGGCACCGAGGTCACGCTCCTGCCCTTCCTGGACGGGGAGCGCACCCCCAATTTGCCCAACGCCTCGGGCCTCCTGCACGGCCTGCGCCACGACACGACCGCGGGACAGCTGCTCCAGTCCGCGTACGACGGCGCGGTCCACTCACTCCTCAACGCCCTCGACCTGGTACTCGACGCCGGCGCCGACCCTTCCGCTCCGCTGCTGCTGATCGGCGGCGGGGCACGCGGGGGCGCCTGGCAGGAGACGGTACGGCGGTTGTCGGGGCGCGCCGTGCAGATTCCCGAGGCCAGGGAGCTGGTCGCGCTCGGTGCCGCCGCACAGGCCGCCGGCCTGCTCACCGGCGAGGACGCCGCCGCGGTCGCCCGGCGCTGGGACACGGCGGCCGGGCCGGTGCTGGACGCCGTGCCTCGGGACGAGGAAACGCTGGCGAGGATCACCGGGGTACTCTCCGACGCGGCACCGCTGCTGGAGCGGACCACGGACCCCCGCTGAGGACGCGGTGACCCGGGCGACGACCGACCGAGGGACGACGGAGGCATGACCGCAGCGCCGCACGAAGCCGAACCGGCCCTGCCCGGACGCGCGCTTCCGGACACCCAGCAGGGGATGCGCCGCCGGAACCTCGCCCGGGTGATGCACACCGTCAGCGCCGAGGGTCCGCTGTCCCGGGCCGCGGTCGCCTCACGGATCGGGCTGACGCGTGCGGCGGTCTCGACCCTGGTCGACGAACTCGTCCGCTCGGGGCTGCTGGAGGAACTGGGGCCCGAGCGTCCCGGCCGGGTGGGGCGGCCCGGATCGGCGCTCGCGGTCAGCGCCCGCGGCCCCGCGGGTATCGGCGCGGAGGTCGGCGTGGACCACCTCGCGGTCTGCGCCGTCGACCTGCGCGGAGAGGTGCGGTCCCGCGCCGTGCGGTACGGCAGCAACCGGGACGGCTCGGCGGAACCGGTGGTCGAGCGGCTCACCGCCCTGGTGCGGCAGGTGGTCGCCGAGGCGGAGTCCGAGGGGCTGTGGGCGGCCGGGCTCGCGGTGGCCGTGCCGGGCCTCGTGGCGCGTGACGGCCGCACCGTGGTGCGCGCCCCCAACCTGGACTGGCAGGACGCCGACCTCGGCCCGCTGCTGCCCGCCGATCTGCCGCTGACCGTGGACAACGAGGCCAACTTCGGGGCGCTCGCCGAACTCTGGCTCGGTGAGGACACGCCCCGCGACTTCCTGCATGTCTCGGCCGAGATCGGCATCGGTGCGGGCGTGGTCTTCGACGGGCGGCTGCTGCGCGGTACGCGCGGCTTCGCGGGCGAACTGGGTCACGTACCGGTCCGTCCGGACGGACCGGAGTGCCCCTGCGGCGGGCGCGGGTGCCTGGAGCAGTACGCGGGCGAGAAGGCGGTACTGCGCGCCGCCGGCGTGGAGCCGGGCGAGGACCGCGTCGGGCTGCTCGCCGACCGCGCGGCCGAGGGCGACGAGGACGTACGGCGTGCCCTGCGCGAGGCGGGTACGGCGCTCGGCATCGCGCTGACCGGGGCGGTCAACCTGCTCGATCCCGAGATCGTGGTGCTGGGCGGGGCGCTGGCCGGACTCGCGCCCTGGCTGCTGCCGTCGCTGCGCGACGAACTGGCCCGGCGGACGGCCGGCCCGGCCCGCCCGGTCTCGGTGTCGGACCTCGGTCCGCAGGGTCCGTTGCTCGGCGCGGCGCACTCGGTGGTGCGGGCGGTGCTGGACGATCCGGCCGTGGTGGCGGAACGCGCCTGAGGCCCGCGAGTGCCCCGCGAAGGGTCAACAGCTGTCCTTGTTTTCACTCGATCGAGTGAGGGAGTTGTCCACAAGGCCGTGGCCGTCCACGGAACGGCGCGGCGTTCTTCTGCGCAATCCCCGTTCCTCGTACGGTGATTGCGCGGCCGCATCCGGCACACCGGGTGGACGGACCGTCGGCCCCGTGCTTCCCGGCGAGGCCGGACTTCTCCCCGGCAGCACCGAACAGCTGCGCACCCACTCCCCCCACCGGGCCGGCACGGCCCACCGACGAAAGGGCAGTCCCATGGACAGGGAAAGGACAGCTCCGGTTCCGACCAGGCGACGGATTCTGATGGGCGCCGCGCTCGCCGCCGTCCCGCTCACCCTGCTCTCCGGCAGGCCGGCCGCCGCACGGTCGCGGGCCGTCGACTACCCCACCGCCGAGTGGCAGCCCGCGACGGCGTCCAACTACAGCCGATCCACCCGCCCGGCCGCCTATCCCGTCGACTACGTCGTCATCCACGTCACGCAGGAGACGTACGCCGACACCCTCGCCATCTTCCGGGACCCCGAGAGGCAGGTGTCCGCGCACTACGTCGTCCGGTCCTCCGACGGGCACGTGGCGCAGTGCGTCCGGGAGACGGACATCGCCTGGCACGCGGGCAACTGGGACTACAACACCCGCAGCATCGGCATCGAGCACGAGGGGTGGGTGGACCAGCCGGCGTACTTCACGGACGCGATGTACGAGGAGTCCGCACGCCTCACCGCGGCGATCTGCACCACCTACGGCATCCCCATGGACCGCAGCCACATCATCGCGCACCACGAGGTACCGGGGAGCGACCACACGGACCCCGGGCCCCACTGGGACTGGACCCGCTACATCAGACTGGTCAACCTCGCCTGAGCCCCGACGGACCGTCGCCCGGCGGTGATCCGGCTGGTCGAAGAGGTTGTCCGCGCCCGTCCGCGGAGTGACGATGTCCCTCATCCCACCACTGCCCGGGGAGGCCGAGTTGACTGATTCGTGGCTGGCTCTGGAGCCGGGCGCCGACCCCGCCGAACGCACCCGGACACTGCGGCGCGCGCACGAGACGTTCACCGCGGCGGGCACGGTCTCGCGCCCCGTGCGCGACGTGGTGGCGGAGTCCTGGCGGCGGTCGGTCCGGGCGGGTGTCGGACCGGACGGCACGGCGAGCGTGGAGCTGATGGACGGCGACCTCGGCGCCTACCGCGCCGAGCATCCGCTGGCACGCGTGATGCCGCTGGTCCGGGAGCTGATGGGGGCCTTCGCCGCCGATGGCGAGCATCTGCTGGCGGTGTGCGACGCGCACGGCAGACTGCTCTGGGTGGAAGGGCACCCGGCCACCCGGCGCCGCGCCGACGGCATGAATTTCGTGCCGGGTGCCCGGTGGGCGGAGTCCGCGGTCGGGACGAACGCGCCGGGCACGGCCATGGCCGTCGGTCGTCCGGTCCAGGTCTTCACGGCCGAGCACTTCATACGCCGGGTGCAGCCGTGGACGTGCGCGGCGGCTCCGGTGCACGACCCCCGCACGGGACGGGTGCTCGGCGCCGTGGACATCACCGGCGGTGACGGCCTGGCGCACCCGCACAGCCTGGGGTTCGTCCAGGCGGTGGCGCGTGCCGCCGAGTCGCAACTGGCGCTTCTGGCTCCGGAGACACCCGGGGGCGAGGGGGCGGAGCTGGCCGCGCTGGGCCGTGACGAGGCGCTGCTGACCGCGGACGGCCGCAAGGTCCGGTTGAGCCGGCGGCACAGCGAGATCGTCGTGCTGCTGGCCCAGCACCCGGAGGGGCTGACCGGCGACGAGCTGCTGTGCGGGCTGTACGAGGACGAGACGGTGCCGCCGGTGACGCTGCGGGCCGAACTGGCCCGGCTGCGCGGCATCGTGGGCCCCGCCCGGCTGGCGTCCCGGCCGTACCGGCTGACGATGCCCGTCGAGTCCGACGCCACCGTCGTCGAGCGCCGCCTGCGGGCGGGTGCGGTCACGGGCGCGGCGGCGGCGTACGCCGGGCCGCTGCTGCCCGGGTCCCAGGCCCCCGCGGTGGTGCGCCTGCGGCGCCGCCTGTCCGACGGACTGCGGGCCGCGCTGATCGCCCGCCGCGATCCCGACCTGCTGGCCGACTGGGCGCACGCGCCCTGGGGCGAGGACGATCTCGACGTCTGGCGCGCGCTCACGGCGGTCCGGCCCACGGCGACGACCCGCTCCCGGCTCGCCGCCCTGGAATCGGAACTCGCGGGGCCCGACGCACGGTGACGCCCCAGCACTTGTCGGATTGCGCGGGGTCATCGCGGCGGCCCCGCGCAACGTCCCTGCAACGTCCCGCTGCCTAGCCTCACGCGCAGAGCCGTCCAACGGCGGGCGGCGCTCGACGAGGAGGCATTCAGGATGACCCGTTACACGGCGCCCGGCACCGAGGGCGCGATCGTCTCCTACCAGTCGCGCTACGACCACTTCATCGGCGGGGAGTACGTGCCTCCGGCCCGCGGGCAGTACTTCGAGAACCCCTCCCCCGTGAACGGGCAGCCGTTCACCGAGATCGCCCGCGGCACGGCGGAGGACGTGGAGCGTGCGCTGGACGCCGCGCACGCGGCCGCCCCGGGCTGGGGGCGCAGCTCGGTGACCGAGCGTTCCGACATCCTGCTCAAGATCGCCGAGCGGATGGAGGCGAACCTGGAGTCCCTCGCGGTCGCCGAGAGCTGGGAGAACGGCAAGCCGGTCCGCGAGACCCTGGCCGCCGACATCCCGCTGGCCATCGACCACTTCCGCTACTTCGCGGGCGCGGTCCGCGCCCAGGAGGGCTCGCTCAGCGAGATCGACGACGACACCGTCGCGTACCACTTCCACGAGCCGCTGGGTGTCGTCGCCCAGATCATCCCGTGGAACTTCCCGATCCTGATGGCCGCCTGGAAGCTCGCCCCGGCACTCGCCGCGGGCAACGCGGTGGTGCTGAAGCCGGCCGAGCAGACCCCGGCATCGATCCACTACTGGCTGAGCCTGGTCGCGGACCTGCTGCCGCCCGGCGTCCTGAACGTCGTCAACGGCTTCGGCGTGGAGGCGGGCAAGCCGCTGGCGTCCAGTCCGCGGGTGGCGAAGGTGGCGTTCACCGGGGAGACCACCACCGGGCGGTTGATCATGCAGTACGCCTCGGAGAACATCAAGCCGGTCACGCTGGAGCTGGGCGGCAAGTCGCCCAACATCTTCTTCGACGACGTCTGGGCGCGGGACGACGACTTCCGCGACAAGGCGCTCGAGGGCTTCACGATGTTCGCGCTCAACCAGGGGGAGGTCTGCACCTGCCCCTCGCGGGCCCTGGTCCAGCGGGGGAACTACGCCGAGTTCATGGCGGCCGCCGTGGCGCGGACCGAGGCGATCAAGCCGGGCAACCCCCTCGACACCGACACGATGATCGGCGCGCAGGCGTCCAACGACCAGCTGGAGAAGATCCTTTCGTACCTGGACGTCGGCCGGCAGGAGGGCGCCAAGGTACTCACGGGCGGCGAGCGCGTCGAGCACGACGGCGAGTTGAAGGGCGGGTACTACGTCCAGCCGACCGTCTTCGAGGGAGACAACCGGATGCGGATCTTCCAGGAGGAGATCTTCGGCCCGGTCGTGTCGGTCACGTCCTTCGACGACTTCGACGACGCGATCAAGACGGCCAACGACACGCTGTACGGCCTCGGAGCAGGCGTGTGGACCCGCGACATGAACACCGCATACCGCGCGGGACGCGCGATCCAGGCGGGACGGGTGTGGACCAACTGCTACCACGCGTATCCGGCGCACGCCGCCTTCGGCGGGTACAAGCAGTCGGGCATCGGCCGGGAGAACCACAAGATGATGCTGGAGCACTACCAGCAGACGAAGAACCTCCTGGTCTCGTACTCGCCGAAGAAGCTGGGCTTCTTCTAGAGATCCGGGCGTGCGTGCCTGCCGGGCGGGTGACCGGGCAGGCACGACCGGCTGATGAAGGCGGTCCCTGCTCCGGGCAACCCGTTACGGGCGACGAGATACAGTGCGCGGGACGGCAGCCTGGTGAGAGAGGGGCAGCGTGACCGACACCAGCGACACCCGACCCGCCGACAGCGAGGCGCGGTCCCCGGGGCAGAGTGCACTGCACCGTGTGATGCGCTACGTCCCTCTGATCGCGCCGGTGCTCCTGTGGGCCGTGCCCTGCTGGGTGCTCCTGTACGCGGGGCAGCACTGGCCGCTGCCCGTCACACTGGCCGGCAGCGCCCTGTTCGCGCTCGGCCTGGTCGCCATGCCGCTCGCGATGGCACGCGGCCACGGGCGGCGTCAGCAGGACGGGGCGGCCATCGTCGGTGACACCCTGCTCGGTACCGGCTGGGTGCTGTTCACGTGGTCCGTTCTCCTGGGCGTTCTGCTGCGTCTCGTCCTGCTGCTGGCCGGCGTCGGCGAGGGACAGGACCGGGCCCGCATCGTCACCTGGGCCGTCCTCGGCGTGAGCGCCGTGCTGCTGGCCTGGGGGTACGTCGAGGCGCGCCGCGTACCGCGCGTGCGCCGACTCGACGTTCGGCTCCCCCGGCTGGGTGCCGGTCTCGACGGCACGCGGGTCGCACTCATCACCGACACCCACTACGGCCCGCTGGACCGTGCCCGGTGGTCGGCTCGGGTGTGCGAGACGGTGAACACCCTGGAGGCCGACCTGGTGTGCCACACCGGCGACATCGCCGACGGCACGGCGGAACGCCGCCGTGCCCAGGCCGCCCCGCTCGGCACCGTGCGCGCCACCCGGGCCCGGGTGTACGTCACCGGCAACCACGAGTACTACAGCGAGGCCCAGGGCTGGGTCGACCTGATGGACGAACTGGGCTGGGAGCCGCTGCGCAACCGCCACCTGCTGCTGGAACGCGGAGGCGACACCCTGGTGGTCGCCGGCGTGGACGACGTCACCGCCGAGTCCTCCGGTCTGGAAGGCCACCGCGCCCACCTCGACGGGGCGTTGAGCGGCGTCGACCCCGACCATCCGGTGCTGCTCCTGGCCCACCAGCCCAAGTTCGTCGACCGGGCGGCGGCCGCGGGCGTCGACCTGCAGCTCTCCGGCCACACGCACGGCGGCCAGATCTGGCCCTTCCACCATCTCGTCCGGCTCGACCAGCCCGCCCTCGCCGGCCTCACCCGGCACGGGGACCGCACACTCCTCTACACGAGCCGCGGCACCGGCTTCTGGGGACCGCCGTTCCGCGTCTTCGCCCCCAGCGAGATCACCCTGCTCGTGCTCCGCTCCCCCGGCGCGGTCACGTAGACGCGACGAGGGGAAGCCGTGTGGTTCCCGGGTGCGCCACCCGCCGGGGACGCCCGCTAATCGACCCGCACCTCGGTGTTCTGGCCGACATGCAGCAGCCAGCGGTCGTCGGGGGTCTTCGTCATGACGTACAGCGGTGAGCCCTCCGTGTCGCCCGTCGGCGCGTGGTAGACCTGTCTGACCTTGACGGCCGCCACGTCGGGGCGCAGGAAGCGGATGTGGACCGGCTCGTAGGTGACGTCGCCGGACCAGACGGCGCCGGGCAGCACGGCGCGGGTGAACTCCGCGATCGCGTCGAGGCCCACGAGGACCTTGCCGTGGGCGGTGGTCCACAGGGCGTCGGGGTGGAAGAGGGCGAGGAAGCCTTCGGCGTCCTTCGCGCGCTGGGTGCGTTCGACGGTGGCGACGACCTGCGCGATCGCCTCGAGGTCCAAGGTGTCGGTGTCCATGCGCGCAACTGTGGTCCCTCAAGCGCGCTTGAGGTCAAGGACCGAGGAGCGCGGCGGGGGCCGGGCGTGCGGGGCGGCCGAGACGGACCGGGACGCCGGGTGAGTACAGGACGCTGACCGGGGCGCCGGTGGGGGCCTCCAGGCCAGCGGCCGCGACCAGGTTCTCGTCGCAGGTCAGGAGCCGCGCCCGGTGCAGGGGCCAGCGGGGATGGTCGTTGGGGAGGTACGCGGCGCCGCCGGAGAACATGTTGTGCATGCCCCACCGGGCGGTGAGGAAGTGTTCGAGGGCGGTGGGTTCGTGGATGCGTTCACCGGGCCGTACGGTGATGCGGCTGTGGGCGCCGCGCGGGCCGGGCCAGCGGCGGGAACTGGTGTAGGTCACGGTGTCTCCCACGGTGCGGACGGCCATCCGGGACCACAGGTAGGGCAGGCGGAAGCCGGCGCGGCCCAGCACCACCGGGATCAGCCGCGAGGCGTCCATCGACCGGAAGACGACTCCGCGGCGGCCGTGTCCGTCCACGCTGTACAGGCGCACGTTGGTCTCCGGGAACGAGCCGAAGTACGGGATCCCGGGCGTCCGGAACCAGCCGACCCGGTGCATGCGGAAGGCGACAAGACCGACGTACGTGAGCCCGTCGTGCGTGTCCGGGACGGTGCCGGGCGGCATGAGTCCGGCCACGGCCGCGGGCTCGACCGCCCAGTGGACGAAGGCGAGGTCGAGCCACTGCTGGGTCAGGAGCGGCATCCCTATGGCCGCGGGAGCGTCGGGCGTGACCGCACTGGGCTTGTGCACCGCGCCAGGATGGCAGACGGGCGGCAGCGCCCCGCGCGGGGTCGGGTACACCTGTGCCGGGATTGACCCTCGACCTGGTCGAGGCCGCAGAGTTCCGGACGTGGAGAGCGAGATGCGCAGCATTGGGGAGTTGGCCCGCGACAGCGGGCTGGGCGTGAGCGCCCTGCGGTTCTACGACCGGGCCGGTGTGCTGGTGCCGGCCCGAGTGGATCCGGTGAGCGGCTACCGCTGGTACGCGCCCGGGCAGCTCGAGGAGGCCCGCCTGCTGGCGCGGCTGCGGAGGGCCGGGATGCCGTTGGCGGACGTCCGGCTGGTGCTGGCCGGCTGGTCCGGCGCGGACACCGATCTCGTACGCGGGCTGCTCCAGGCGCATCTGCGCCGGCTCGAACGGGATCTGGCCGGTGCGCGCGGCGAGTTCTCCGCAGTCCGAGTGATGCTCGACCAGAGGGAGAGTCCCATGACCGTTCCAGCCCGTACCGACGCCGTCCGGCTGTCCGTGCCCGCGGGCGAACTGCGCGCGGCGCTCGACGCGGTCCGTTTCGCCGTGGGCCGCGACCCCGAGCTGCCGATGCTCGCCGGGGTCCTGTTCGACGCGGAGGGCGGCGAGAGCGGAGGGCTGCGCGTGGTGGCGACCGACCGGTACCGGATGGCCGTCGCGCGGACGGCTGCCGCCGGGCACGGCGGGCCACCCGCCCGGATCCTGGTGCCCGCGCCGCTCGTCGACGCCATGCGCGCCCTGTTGAGCGGCGACGAGACCGTTCACCTGAGTGTCGAGGACGACCGTGTGACGCTGTGGGCCGGGGACCGGCAGGCGGCCGGGGAGCGCCTCGCGTACGACTTCCCCGACTACCGCCGCCTGGTGCGGCTGCCGGCGGGACGGCGGGCCGAGGTCGACGTGGCCGCGTTCCGCAGGGCGCTGGAGGACGGTCCCGTCCGGGCCGGCGAGGCGCGCGAAGAGGCGGGGGACGCGCAGGACCTGAGCGTGCTCCACGTGGCGGACGACGGCACGGTGACCGTGTGCGGGGAGGGGGACGAGGACAGGGACGTCGTCGCGGTGAACCGCGGGTTCCTGCTGGACGCGCTCACCGCCGCGGGCCGGGAGCGGCTGCTCCTGGAGTTCGGCGCGCCCACGGCGCCGCTCGCGGTCCGGCGGACCGACGACGAGGACACCTTCTCGCTGCTGATGCCGGTCCGGCTGGACGGCTGAGGGGCGCCGGGGCGCCCCTCCCGTCCCTGGCCGTCGACTGCGCCGAGGGCGTTGTCAGTGGTCTCGCCTACAGTTTTCGGCAGTTGATCACTGCGGTGCGGGGAGGCACTCATGGGGTGGGTGACGGCCGGGGACTACGAGGTCGCCCTGGACGACGGAAAGGTGGTCTGCCGCAACGCGGCGGGGCGGCGGCTGAAGTCGGTCCCGGCGAAGCTCGCGGACGATCCGGCCGTGGTCGGGCTGCGGCAGCTCGTCGAATGGCTGGACCGGCATGAACGCCAGTGCCTCACCGACGTCGAGCGCTGGATGGTGCGGTCGCTGCCCGTCCCCCTGGACGTCCTCACCCGGGTGTGGGCCGACCCCGCCTGGCGGTCGGCGCTGCGCGACCTCGTCGTCACCGGACCGGACGGCGAGGTGGCGGGCTTCCTGCGGGACGCCGACCCCGGGCGTGGGCTGGGCCTCGTCGACCTCGACGGGGACACGGTGCGCATCGCCCCCACCCTCGTCCACCTGCCGCACCCGGTCCTCCTGGACGACCTGGAGGAGCTGCGGGAGTTCGCGGTCGAGCTCGGCGTCGAGCAGCGCGCCCAGCAGCTCTTCCGTGAGGTGTGGCACCGTCCCGCCACCCTCGACGCCGACGCCACCTCCGTCGAGGACTACGCGGGCGGCGCGTTCAAGGAACTGCGCTTCCTGCACGGGCGGGTCACCCAGCTCGGCCACCGCGTGCGCGGCGGGTACGCCGTCTGCTCCGTCTGGGAGGACGGCCGGAGCGTGGAGGCCCGGGTCTGGGTCGGCGACTTCGACGGCTACGAGGAGACCGAGACCGGCTCCCTGACCTGGACCGACGCTACGGGACGGGAGTTGAGGGCGGGGCAGATCGGGCCGGTGGCCTGGTCGGAGGGCATGCGCATGGCCGCCGCGCTGTACGCCGGCCGGGACATCGAGGACGAGGAGCGCGCCGCGTGAGCACCGTGCAGACCGTGAACGACACCGGCGCGGCCGGCGTCCGCACCCCCGCCCGTGAGGGCGCCGCCCAGGACGACGCCACCGTCGCCGCCCTGCTGGAGGCCGGTGCGCTGCTGCCGTCGGGCAGCACGGCACGGGAGGACGCCGACACCCTCACCGTGCGCAGCTACACGCATGCCGCGCTGGGCGACCGCAGCGTCGTGCGGCTCGTTCCGGGCACCCTCGGCGAGGCCGAGGACCTCGCCCTGGACTTCCTTGGCCTGGTCCGCGACGCGGAGGCTCCGGAGGTCGGGCAGGTCAGGCGGGAGACCCTCGGGTTCCCCGCCTGGGCGCTGGTCAACGACCCGGCCAACGGGCACCACGCGCTCGCGCTGGTCAAGGACGTCGAGCGGCTGGCGCGGCAGGCCAAGTCCCGTCCGGGCACGGCCAAGGAGGGCTTCGAGCAGCTCGGCGAGCGGCTCGGCCGGGCGGTGCCGCACTTCCTGCCGACCTTCTACGAGCAGGCGGCCCGGGTCTTCCTCCAGTACGACAACACCACCTACGCCGCGGCGTTCTTCGGCAAGGCACGCGACGCGGAGCGGGTGCACGCGCTCGCCGTCGACGAGGACCGGCAGCGGGCGGTCTTCCTGGAGTTCGCGTTCGCCGGCGCGCTGACGGTCAAGGCCCTGAAGCAGCACGTGAAGGATCTCGCCGACCGGCTGGACGCCTCCGAGGCATGGGCCCAGTTCCGGCAGCTCGCGGTGGAGCGCTGTGCCGCCGGCATGCCGCCGTACGCGTCGCTGCCGCAGGACGCGCGCGTGCTCATCAAGGCCGCCGGACTGCCCCGGGTGGAGACGGAGGGCGACCTCGCCGCCGACCTGGTCGCCTCGCCCGCCGCCGTCCGCGCGCCCGCGTCCTTCTGGACCGCCTACCGGGCGTCCCTCGCCGACCTGGCCGGACGGCGGCCCGCCGTGCGTGAGCGGCTTCTGGAGATCATGCCCGCCGGCCTCGACCGCACCATCGAGAGTGACGAGTTCTGGCTGGCGCTGCTCACCGAATGCGGGGCCGACCGGCTCCTCACCGGCGAGGACGAGCCGGACGGCGCGGGGCACGGGGAGGCCGGGGGCGCCGAGCGCGGGGCGGGCGGTGTCGACGCCGCGGGCTGGCTCGGCCGCTGGGCCGCCCACCGCAAACACGGCTCCACGACGTGCGGAAGTTCTCCCTCCACCCTCGCCCTCGTCGCGCGCATGGCGCCCCGGCTGCGTGCCGACGCGCGGGCCGTCGACCTCTTCGCCGGCCGTCGGCACGCGGGCGCCGACATCGGTCTGCTGGACCTGTGCGTGGCCGAGGGCATCCCCCTCACACTGCCGGGACCCGGCACGGACGTCCATCTGGGTCTGGACCGCTGGGTGCGCGACACCGGTCCCGCCCGCCGCGACCTCGCCGCGCTCGCGGCGGACCCGCGGCTGCGTCCCCTCCTCCTGAAGGCGGTCGGCGCCGTCGGCCAGAACCGGCAGTCGGGCTCCGTCCTGGAGCACCTCGCCGACCACCCGGTGCTCCGCGACGTCCTGCGGGAGTGGCTGGACGGCGCGGTCGGGCAGCTGGCCGGCGCGCGCGGCCTGCCCGGCGCCCGCGAGGCGCTGCACCGGCTGAGCCCGTTCCGACCGGTCGCGCCCCGCGTCAATCCGGCGGCCGTGGCCCGGACCGCCGACTACGAGACGGCGCCCCTGCTCGCCCGCACCCTGCGGTCCGGCATCCTCGACGAACTCGGCTGGCCCGCCCTGGAGGAGGCCCTGCGCCTGCTCGACGGCGAGACCCGCCCGAGCCAGGACCGGGACAACGCGCTCATCGTGAACGAGGCGTGGCCCTGCCTGATCCTCAGCCGGGGGCACAAGGCGGTCGTGGTGGGCCCCGACGAGATCCTCCTCGCGCATGACCTGCGCCTCCCGGCCGACCTGGACCGCTGGCAGCGCCCGCAGTTCCGCTTCAGCGACGGGGAACTGCTCGTGGTCTGGTGGCAGGAGGGCAAGCAGCGCGGCTACTGGTCCAACCGGCCGTCCGAGGTGGTCACGCTCACCGGCGAGCAGATCGCCCGCTGGTGGCGCAACGAGGACTCGGCCGCCCCGTCCATCCCCCTGCCCGACGGCGGCCGCGCCACCGGCGGCCGCACCCTGCACGCCGGCGACACGGTACTTCCGGCGAGCCGCCCGGTGATCGGGGACGGCACGCTCCTCTGGCGCCAGGGCAGGCACGGGCGGCAGGCCGTGTGGCTGGAGTACGACCCGGCGACGGGCACGCACGGGCGGGCCTCCCTGCCCGACTTCCTGCGCTCCGGCATCAGCGACGGGGCGACGCTGATCCAGGACCGCTGCGAAGTGCTGCCCCTGCAGCCCGGGCTGGAGCAGAGCCCGTTCGGCACGGACGGTGCCGTGCTCGGCCGCTGGACACGCGCCGAGGACGACGGCGGCGAGGTGCGTACGACCACGGGAACGCCCGACGGCCGCACCGTCACGCTGACCTCCTCCGGGCCGGGCGAGCGACTCGTCCCGCTCGGTGCGCTGCGACTGCCGGGCGGTGCGGCGCCCGTGGTGGCCCGGTCCCGGAACCGGATCACCCTCTTCGCCCAGGACGACGGCACGCGGGCCGGGGAACTCGGGCGGGTGACACCGAACGAACGGGGCGGTGAGTTCGCCGCCGGTACCCCGCTGGTGCCGCCGGCCGCCTTCTGGCACGCCCTGCGCCCCCGGGACGAGCGGGCGTCGGCCGTGCTGCGCGCGTTCACCGACGAGCAGGCCGCCCACGTACTGCACGAGGCGGCGCGGGCACTGGCCGACCGGCAGGCGCTGGTGCGGGCCGCGAGCGGGGACGGTACGGAGGACGGTGGCGCCGCCGAGCCCGGGGTGCCGTCGGCCGAGGACGTGGTGCGGCAGGCCGTCTCCCGGTCTCTGCCGGGCCTGACCGACAAGCGGATCCTGGCCGGCGTGGCGGCCCTGGTCCGCACCGCCCTGCAGCTCGGCGACACGGTGACGCGGTTCGTCACGCCGCCCGTCGCGCAGCCGAAGCCGGAACTCAAGCGCACCGAGGGCATGTTCGCGGACTACCGCCCCGAGCACGGCGACGACCTCACGCTGCGCACGGCCACCCGGGGCCTCGCCCATCTGTGGGGAGCCTGGGGAGGCGACCAGCAGTGGACGGCCCTGCGCCAGATCCGTGCCGTGAACCATGTGCTCTCCGGGCACCCCGCCGACGGCAGGCGGCTGCCCGACCGCACCCGTCAGGACACCCTCGCCGACGGCTGGCTCAGCGACGAGTACACCCTTCCCCGCCTGGGCCTGGTCTGGCCGTCCCTGCTGTCCGTGCTGCGGCCGCTGGCCTATCGGGCGGCGGCCCCGACCGTCACGGCGGCCGAAAGGGAGGCGCTGCTCCTGCTGTTCGAGGCCCTGGGCGAGGGGCCGCTCGCCGCTCCCGGCGAAGGACTCCGGGAGATCGTGCTGAGCGAGCCGCACGACAAGCGCCGTCAGCGGGAGCGCGTGGGGCAGGTGTTGCGTCGCGCGGGCCGGACGGTGGTCGTGCTCGGCTGCAAGAACATCGACTACGGCGGTGAACGGGTCAACTGGCTCGCTCTCGACCACGACCCGGCGGGCGCGTTCGGGGCCGTCGCCCACTTCACGCTGGAACGGGAGACCCGGCACACGCCGACGATCACCGCCGGCACCCTCGCGGCCGCCACCCGGCTGATCCGGGAGAAGGGAGCCGCGCCCTGGCAGCCGGAGGCCCCCGCGGCTCTCGCCGCGGCGACCCGTGGCGGCGTCGGACCGCTCCAGGCCACGGTCCTGCTCGCCGGACAGCCGGAGCGGGCCGAAGCCGAAGCCCTGGCCACGACAGGGCTGAAGCCACGCCAGCTGGACGCGGGCAGGGCCATGCTGGACACCCTCCCCTTCGGGGAGCGGGCCGCCCTGGTCGGCGCCCTGCTGCCGGACGACCCCGCCGTGCTGTGGACGACGGGGCCGGACACGGACGCGGCGGGGCGGACCTGGGCCGACCTCCTCGGCTCTCTCGTCCGGCTGCCCGAGGACCTGGCTCCCGCGCTCGACGGCCTGCCCACGGGATCGGCGGAAGTGGTCCTCAACCCGGCCCACACCGCCTGGCTCAGCCGCACCACGGTCCAGCGCCCCGACAAGGACGGCAGACTCGTGGCCGAGGACCCGGCAGCCGTGCCGGGACGCCACGCGCTGACCGGCGCGGTCGCCGCCCTCACCGCTCTCGCCTACGCGCTGCCCTACGGACATCCCCTGCGCGCGGTCCTGCCGGAGGGCCTGGCCGCGCTCCGCCGCCGCCTCGCCGACCCGGGGCTGCTGCTCGACCTCGACGTCGAGTGGACGGAGAAGGGCGGGACGACCGCCGCGGAGCTGCGCAAGGCCTACGGACTCCCCGCCACCGGCGGCGCCGACGCGGACGGGACGACTCGGGTCGGCGAGGCCCTCGTACTGCGCCCCTGGCACGGGGACCGAGAGACCGTGCTGGTGCGTCCGGCGGGACTGACCGGCCCCGACGACGCCGTGTTCGGGCTGCTGGAGGGGCTGGTCGGTGCCGCGCGCGGCACCGGGATGCGAGCCCTGCGCACCGTCCTGGGTGAGGAACTCGCCCGCACGGTGGCCGCCGGTCAGGACACCGCGGGACCCGTCGGACCCGCGCAGGATCCGACGGTCGGTGCTCCGGCCCTGGTCGCCGAGGTCGCGGCGGCCCACGGCCTGAGCGAGGACGCGGCGGCGCTGTATCTGCAACTGCTGGCGCTGCCCGATCCGACGGACCGCAACTGCGCCCGCTGGACCGGATGGCGGCCCGCCCGGATGAAGAAGGCGCGGGCCGAACTCGCCGCCGCCACCGGCCTGGTGGTGGAGGCCAAGCGGTCCCGGGCCGGCCGTTCCCTCTTCCTGCCCTGCGGCTGGCTCGACCTGAAGGCGCCCGCCCTGCCGGTGGAGACGTGGAAGGAGGGGCTGTACCCGGTCCACGCAGGACTCCGCACCGTCCCGCCGATACCGGTACCCGAAGTGTTCGCCCGTGCCTGGGAGCGCGTGCGGGCCGGGGACACCCCGGCCTACGAGGAACTGTCCACCCGCGCCACGCGGAACGGACGCCGCCGATGACTCCGGAAGCCGTCGCTCTGGCGGTCGCCTCCCCACCCGCGGCGACTTCCCCACCCGCGATCACCTCCCCGCGCCCGTCCGCCCCGCCCTCTGTCCGAGCCCACCGGAAGAACCCTCGATGACCACCACCCTCTCCCCCGGCACCACTCGGCAGATCGTCCCGCCCGAGGAGCGCCACGCCACCGAACTGGCCTTCCTCGCCGCCCACGACGACGGTCCGCGTCCGCCCGCCTGGCGGCTCACGCCCCGGGCCGTGGTCACCTTCGTCATGGGCAGCGGCGGCCAGGCCCTGCGGTTGCCCGACGACGCGGAGGTGCCCGAGGGCGTGCCCCGCCGACTGGTCGTGGAGGGCAAGTTCGTCGGCGACCGGGCCCTCGTCGAGCGGTGCGTCGTCACGCTGGCCGGGGAGCGCGGTCTGCTGCTGGTCGGCGAGCCCGGCACGGCCAAGTCCATGCTGTCGGAGCTGTTGTCGGCGGCCGTGTGCGGCACGAGCGGACTGGTCGTGCAGGGCACGGCCGGCACCACCGAGGACCAGCTCAAGTACGGCTGGAACTACGCCCTGCTGCTGGCTCAGGGCCCCAGCCGGACGGCACTCGTCCCCTCCCCCGTGCTGACCGCCATGACCCGGGGCGGCATCGCCCGCGTCGAGGAGGTGACCCGCTGCCTGCCGGAAGTGCAGGACGCCCTGGTCTCCCTGCTCTCCGAACGCCGCATCGCCGTCCCCGAGCTCTCGGGCACGGACGACTCCCTGGCGCACGCCGCGCCGGGTTTCAACCTGATCGCCACCGCCAACCTGCGCGACAAGGGCGTCTCCGAGATGTCGGCCGCCCTCAAGCGCCGGTTCAACTTCGAGACGGTCGGCCCCATTCCGGACCTCGACGCCGAGACGGCGCTGGTCCGCGGTCAGGCGCGGGCCTCGGTGGAGCGGGCGGGCGCGCCGTTCCAGGTCGACGACGCCGTTCTGGAGGCGCTGGTCGTCGCCTTCCGCGACCTGCGTGAGGGGCGGTCGGCGGAAGGCTGGGAGGTCGAGCGGCCGTCCACCGTGATGAGCACCGCCGAAGCCGTGGCCGTGGCGGGCGCGCTCGGGCTCGCGGCGGCCTACTTCCCCGGGGACCGCGACGTGCTGGGGCTGCTCCCCGGGCACCTCCTCGGAGTGGTGCGCAAGGACGACCCCGCCGACGCCGCACGGCTGCGCGGCTACTGGGACGGTCCGGTGCGGCGCCGGGCGGAGCAGGGTTCGGCCACCTGGCGCACCCTGTGGGACCTGCGCACGGTCCTGGAGGGCTGACTCCCATGTCCGTGCTCCAGCCCGCGCCGTCCGCGGAGTCTTCGCCGCCGGGATCGCCGTCGCCGTCCCCGGAGGCCGCGGTGGCCGCGCTCACCGATCCGGCCGCGCCCTACCTGATCGGCGTACGGCACCACGCGCCGTCCCTCGCGGCGGCCGTGCCCGCGCTGCTGGAGGCGGCCGCTCCGGACGTGCTGCTGGTCGAGCTGCCCGCGGAGACGCAGCAGTGGCTGCCGTGGCTGGGGCACGAGGAGACGCGGGCGCCGGTGGCCCTCGCCGCCGCCCGTGCGGGGGACGGCGGAGGGACTGCCTTCTACCCGTTCGCCGACTTCTCGCCCGAACTGGCCGCCGTGCGCTGGGCCGTCCGGCGCGGTGTGCCCGTCGTGGCGTGCGACCTCCCGCTGGCCGACCGCGCGTGGCGCCGGGGGAGGCGCTCCGGCGCACCGGTCCCACGCGTGACCCCCTCCTCCGTACCCGAACCACCGGAGGTTCACGGGCCGGGGCTCACCACCGCCCTCCGGGCCCGGCTCACCGGTCGCCCGGGGGACGACCTGTGGGACCGGCTGGTCGAGGCCGCGGCCCCGGGATCGGAGCCGGAGGCGCTGCGCCGCGCGGCGCTGCTCACCGGGTGGGCCCTGCGTGCGGAGGCCGCGGCGGCGGACGGGGTGCCCGAGGTGGATCTGCGGCGCGAGGAGTGGATGCGGTGCCGTCTGGCGGCGGCCACCGCGGACGGTGCGCGGGCCGCGGTGGTCGTCGGTGCCTTCCACGCCCCCGCGCTGCTGGCCCCGGCCGGTGCGGCCGACGAGATCCGGGACGGCTGCGCCACGGATGGCGCCGGGTGGACCACGTCCCTGATCCCGTACACGTACGCGCTCCTGGACGAGCGATCCGGCTATCCGGCGGGCATCAGGGACCCCGAGTGGCAGCATCTGGTGCTGCGGGCGGCTGGCGACCCGGACGCCCTGGAGGAGGCGCTGACGCGCGCGGCCGTGCGCGTGTGCGCCGAGCTGCGCGCCCTCGGCCACCCCTCGGGCCCCGCGGACGCGCGCGAGATCACGAGGCTGGCCTCGGACCTGGCCCGGCTGCGGGGACTGCCCGCGGCCGGCCGGGGCGAACTCGTCGAAGCCGTGCAGACGGTGCTCGCCCAGGGCGAACCGTACGGCAGGGGCCGGGCCGTGGCACGGGCGATGGAGCGGATCCTCGTCGGAAGCCGCAGTGGTCGCCCCGCGCCGGGCGCGCCACGCAGCGGGCTCGCTCCGGCGGTCGAGTCCGAGGTGTCGCGACTGGGTCTGCCCGGCCCGCGACCGGCGGGCGTGAACGGTCCGGGGGCGGCGGCCAAGGACCTGCGGCTGGACCCGCTGCGCTCCGACCTCGACCGGGACCGCGACCTGCTGCTGCGGCGCCTGGCCGTGTGCGGTGTGCCGTACGCGGAGCCGCGGGGCGTCGTCGGTACGGGCGGTGCCGAGGCGCTGACCTCGCGGTGGGAGGTGCGCTGGACGCCGGCGACCGAGGCGATGCTGTCCGCGGTCGGGGTGCACGGAGTCACGCCCGCTCAGGCGGCGGAGGGCGTCCTGCGCGAGCGCCGGCGGACCGAGCGGGACGAGGGTGGTCCCATGGCCGCGCAGACACTGGACGGGCTCCGGCAGGCGGCCGAGTGCGGCCTGCCGGCGCTGGCGGACGCCCGCCTGGCCGAGGCCGCGGACGTGCTGCCCGCCTCCGCGACACTGTCCGAACTCCTCACCGGGCTAGCCCTGTTGGACCGGTTGCGCGCCGGGCACGTCGCCGGGCTGGGGGTGGACGAGGACCGCGCGGCCAGGGCGGACGCCGTGGCCGGCGTTCTGACCGCGGCCGCCGTGCGCCAGGTGGACGGGCTGACCGGCGCCGAGGACCCGGCGGACGCGCACGCCCTGCTGGAGCTCGCGCACCGGGCGGACGTCCTGGGCGGCGTCCGTCTGACCGACGCCCTGGCCAGGCTCGAACAGGAGGGTTCGCCCCTGATGCGCGGTGCCGCCGGAGCGGTGCGGGTACTCCTGGGGCACGAGGACCCGGACGTCCTCGGCGGGCGGGTCGCCTCCTGGGTCGACGGGGCGACCGACCGCGAGTCCCGCTCCGCGCTCACCGCGAGGCTGACGGGTCTGCTCACGGCCGCCGGCCCGCTGCTGGAGTCGGCCGCACCGGCGCTGGACCCCCTGCTCGACCGGGTGACCGGGTTGTCGGACCAGGACTTCCTGCACCGGTTGCCCGCGTTGCGCGGCGGTTTCGACACGCTCAGTCCGGCCGCCCGGGACCGGCTCCTCACGGCCGTCGAGGAACGCCTGGACGGCGGCGGCCCCGCCGACCGGGCGGACCGGGCCCGGCCGGGCGAGCTGGGGCGCACGGACCCCGCGGCGCTCGCCGTGTGGACGGGCGCCGACCTCGGGGCGCGCGCGGCGTTGGCCAGCCTCGGTCTGCTGCCCGCACCGGCTGCCGCCGGGGCATCGGCATCGAATCCCCGGACGCCACCCGCGGATGCGGAACGGAAGGCACCCGCACCCGCGACAACCCCGCCCCCCGATCCCACCCCGCACCACATCGCCCCCGTCGACCGCTGGCGGCTCCTGCTCGGCCGTCGTACCGACCAACTGCCGTCGGCAGCGGGTGCGATGGCCACCGCGCTGGACGAGTTGTACGGCAGCGGGAGGGGCGAGGGCAGCCGGGGTGAGCTGACCGGCCCCGGCCGCAACGGCGGCGGTGGACGGGAAGCCTCCTATCCGAGCGTCCGGGAGTGGTCGCAGGAGCTGAAGGCGCTCTTCGGCCCCGGCGTCCGCGAGGAGGTGCTGGCGGCGGCAGCGGCGGCGGGCCGGCCCGACGTGCTGGCCGAACTCGACCCGGACAGCGTGCGGCCGTCCGTCGATCTGCTCCGCACGGTCCTCCGGCACGCGGGCGGCCTCCCTGAGGCGCGGCTCGCGGCGCTCCGGCCCCTGGTCCGCCGCCTGGTGGACGCCTTGACCACGCAGCTGGCCACACGGCTGCGCCCCGCACTGCACGGCGCCGTCCTGCCGCGCCCCAGCCGTCGGGCCGGCGGCGGCCTCGACCTGCCCCGCACGCTGCGGGCCAACCTGGCCGCCGCCCGCCGCGGGCCGGACGGCAAGGTGCTGGTGGTCCCCGAGCACCCCGTCTTCCGCACCCGGGCCAAGAGGTCCGCCGACTGGCGGCTGGTCCTCGTGACGGACGTGTCGGGGTCCATGGAGGCCTCCACGGTCTGGGCCGCCCTCACCGCGTCGGTCCTTGCGGGGGTGCCCACGCTCTCCACGCACTTCCTGGCGTTCTCCACCGAGGTCATGGACCTCACGGACCACGTCGACGACCCGCTGTCCCTGCTGCTCGAAGTGAGCGTGGGCGGTGGCACCCACATCGCCGCGGGACTGCGGCACGCGCGCGAGCTGGTCACGGTGCCGTCGCGCACCCTCGTCGTGGTCGTCAGCGACTTCGAGGAGGGCTATCCCCTCGGCGGACTGCTCTCCGAGGTCCGCGCCCTGGCCGGAAGCGGATGCCACGTGCTGGGCTGCGCCAGCCTCGACGACGCGGGCCGCCCCCGGTACTCCACCGCGGTCGCGGCGCAGCTGGTCGCCGCGGGCATGCCGGTCGCCGCGCTGAGCCCACTCGAACTGGCCGGCTGGGTAGGGGAGAAGATCGCATGAACGCCCGTCTTCCGCACGTCGATCCCTCGGTGACTGCCCAGCTCGTCGCGGCACTGACGCCCAGGCTGCGCAAGCGGCTGGACTCAGGGGTGGGCAAGGTGGCGGCACGGCCGGTGAGCCGGGAGGGCGACGTCGTACGCATCGCGCTCGACGACGACACGGATCTCGAACTGCACGCTCCCGGCGGGGTCGTGACCCGGGCCGAGGCGATCCGCTGCGGGTGCCTGCTCGCGCCCGACTGCCTGCACCGGGCCGCCGCGGCCTCGGCTGCCCCGGTCGCGGAGCCCGCGGCCCTGCCCACCACGCCGGCGCCGCCCACCACTCCGGCGCCGGCCACGGACCCGAGCACGGCCTCCCCACCGACCACACACGGAGCCGCCAGCCCGACCGGGACACCCACCCCCACCACCGGAGCCACGCCGACCGCACCGCACTCCCCGCCGCCCGACGAGCACGCCCACGCCTCCACCCCCGCCCAAGACACCGCCACTCCCGCCCAACGCACCGCCGCCACCGCCCTGCACGACGCCGCTGCCGCCGTGCTGGAGGCCGGTACGGACGGAGCCGGTGCCGTGCTGCAGGCGGAGTTGCTGCGGGCGGCGCACACCGCACGGCTCGCCGGACTCCCCCGGGCCGCGGGCCGGGCCGTCGCCGTGGTCACGGCATTGCGCGCGGCCCGCGGCGGCGACCCCGCCTACCGGCTCGCCGATCTCACCGCCGCCCTGCGCGAGATCCTGGTGCTCGCCCACCGGATCCCCGACGCCACCGGGCCGGAACTCGCCGGACTGCGCGGCAGCGTGCGGCAGCCTTACACCCCGGACGGGTCCCTGCGGCTGTACGGACTCTTCGCCGAGCCCGTCCTCTCGGCGACCGGGTACGCGGGTGCCGTCACCTGGACCGCCGATCCGACGGGCCGCCTCCACACGGTGTCCGACGTGGCTCCGGGCGGTCCCGAGCGGGCCACGGGCGCGGCGGACCGTGCCGTGCGCATCGGCGACACGTCCCTGACCCACCGTGAACTGTCGCGCGCGGGGCTCGCCGTGTCCGGCGCGACCGTCTCCCCGGCGGGCCGCCTGGGCGCGGGGGCGGGTGTGCGCGCCGTACGCGCGTCCGGGGTGGACTGGAGCGCCGAGCCGCTGGACCGCCTGTGGGCGGTACCGGTGACGGAGCAGATCTCCCGGGCGCTGAGGGACGACCAGGACGCGCGGGAGGACCAGGACCTGCTGTTCCTCGACGTCACGCTCGTCGGCACGGTGCGCGAGGCGGCGGGCGAATGCCTGCTCGCGGAGTGCGACGGCCTCACGGTGCGGCTGACCGCCGCGCACGACCACCCGGCGCTGCCCCACCGTGAGAACCTGCGCCTCCTCGCGTCCGTGCCCGGAGTCCGGCTGCGCGTGATCGCCCGCCTCACGCCGGGCCCGCTCCCCCGCGCGGCGTTGCTCGCCGTGAGCCACCCCACCGACCCCGGCCGACATGTCGACCTGGGCCTCGACCGCCTCGGCCGAGCAGACCTCCCCACCGCCCCGACCGGGCGGCCCCACCCCCTGCCCCACCCCGCAGACCAAGCCCACCGCGCGCCCCATCCCGGGCCATCGCAGCGGCCCACGCCCCCTCCCCCCGTCGACGACGCCCCGCTCCACCTTCTGCGCCGCCGGGTCACGCAGGCCGTGTCCGGAGGGCGGCGTGTACTGGCGTTCCCCGGAGGCCGGGACACCGAGGCGGCGCGGTTGCGCCGGTACGGCCTGGGCACCGCCGGTGATTTGCTGACCGAGCTGCACGCCACCGCGGCGGACCGCGCACGCGACCCCTTCGGCCGGCTGCTCCCCGCCGACACCGCCCGCTTCGTCCGCGCCTGGCTGGGCGCCGCCCTCTACACCGAGTTCCTCGACCGCGCCCTGTGCGCGGCGGCGTGGGGCGCGAGCCTCGGCACCACGGGGAGGTCCACCGCACCGGGCCACAGCACCACGGGGAGACCCACCGAGGAACCCGGCGCCACGGGGATGCCCGCCGTTCCCGACCCCGAGGCGGCCATCCGCCCCGCCGCACCACCCGCACGATCCGGCCACTGAGCGGAGCGTGGCGCCGTACTATCGGATGATCTCGTGGGGGAAGGCGGGCGGACATGGGCAGACAGCGTCCCGGTACGCCGACGCTGGAGGAGGTGGCCGCCCTCGCCGGTGTGGGGCGGGGCACCGTCTCGAGGGTCATCAACAACGCGCCGGGCGTGCGGGACTCGACCCGCCGGGCCGTGCAGCGGGCCATCGCGGAGCTGGGCTACGTGCCGAACCTGGCGGCGCGTTCGCTGGCGGGGCACCGGGCGGACGCGGTCGCGCTGGTGATGACGGAGACGGACTGGCGGATGTTCGGGGAGCCGTTCTTCACGGAGATCGTGCACGCCGTGGGCGACGCCCTGACCGACACGCCGGTGCAGTTGCTGCTCACGCTGGTCCGCACGGACACCGAGCGCCGGCGCTTCGTGGAGTACGCGCGGGGCGGGCGGGTCGACGGGGTGCTGCTGATGTCGGTGCACGCCGCGGACCCCCTGCCGGACATGCTGGCGAAGGCGGGGCTGCCCACGGTGATGCTGGGGCGACGCTCCGGCGACGAGAGCGTCACCTACGTCGACGCCGACAACGCCGGGGGCGCACGGGGGGCGGTCACGTATCTGCTGGAGAGCGGCCGGCGGGCGATCGGGGCGATCAGCGGGCCGCTGGACATGTACGTCGCCGAGTGCCGGCTGCGCGGGTACCGGGAGGCACTCGAGCTGAGCGGCGTGGCGGCCGATCCCTCGCTGGTCGTGGAGGGCGACGACTTCACCGAGGAGACCGGGCGCCGGGCGATGACGAGCCTGATCGGCCGCCATCCCGAGCTGGACGCGGTGTTCGCCGCCTCGGACACTCTGGCCGCCGGTGCGCTCGAGGCGCTCGGCGCCGCCGGCCGGCGCGTGCCCCGGGACGTGGCCGTCATCGGCTTCGACGACCTCCACCCGGCCCGGCCCACGGACCCGCCGCTGACGACGGTCCGGCAGCCGCTGGGGGAGATCGGCCGCGCGATGGTGCGGCTGCTGCTGGAGGAGATGGAGGAGTCGCCCGTCGCCTGGCGGCACGTCATCCTCCGCACGGAACTGGTGCGTCGGGACACCGCCTGACCCAGACCGGCCGCCAAGCCCCTCCCGTCGAATGCGCCCGCCCGCCGGGAGCGCTCCCGGCGTAGGCCCCGCTCCCACCTGGAGCTTCCGCACCCGTTCGACGCCACTCGTGCGCACACTCTTGTCAGGAACATGAACCCCTCCTACAGTCCCCAGTCAACCGGTAGTTGGGAGCGCTCCCATCAGTGGGGAGTTGGGAGCGCTCCCGCTCCGGCCCCCTTCCCCCACCGCCCTCCTGGAGAGGCCCCCCATGCGAACGCCACGACCCCGGAACCGCTCCTTACGCGGCCTCTTATCCGTACTGGTGGCGACCCTCGCCGCCGTCGCGGCCGTCGCCGCCCTCGCCTCGCCCGTCGCCGCGGCCGCGCCGGCCGAGGCCGACACCACCCTCTGCGAACCCTTCGGAACGACGACGATCCAGGGCCGGTACGTCGTCCAGAACAACCGCTGGGGTTCCAGCGCCACCCAGTGCGTCACAGCCACCGACAGCGGCTTCCGGGTCACGCAGGCCGACGGCTCGGTGCCGACCAACGGGGCACCCAAGTCGTATCCGTCGGTGTTCAACGGCTGTCACTACACGACCTGTTCGCCGGGCACCAGTCTGCCGGCGCGGCTCGACACGATCGCCGAAGCGCCCTCCAGCATCTCCTACGGCTTCGTGGGGAACGCCGTCTACAACGCCTCGTACGACATCTGGCTGGACCCGGCCCCCCGGACCGACGGCGTCAACCGGACCGAGATCATGATCTGGTTCAACCGGGTCGGCCCGATCCAGCCCATCGGCTCCCCCGTCGGCACCGCCGCGGTCGGCGGCCGGACCTGGGATGTCTGGAGCGGCGGCAACGGCACCAACGACGTGCTGTCGTTCGTGGCCCCGTCGGCGGTCAGCAGCTGGAGCTTCGACGTCATGGACTTCGTCCGGGCCACCGTCGCGCGCGGACTCGCCGGGAACGACTGGTACCTGACGAGCGTCCAGGCGGGCTTCGAGCCCTGGCAGAACGGCGCGGGCCTGGCCGTCAACTCCTTCTCCTCCACCGTGCGGACCGGCAGCGGCCCCGGGACCCCGGACCCCGGTCCCGGTACGCCCGGCGGGACCGAGACCTGCGAGGTGTCGTACGGCACGAACGTCTGGCAGAACGGGTTCACCGCGGACGTCACCGTGACCAACACCGGTACGGCCCCCCTCGACGGCTGGCGGCTGGCCTTCACGCTGCCCTCGGGGCAGCGGATCACCAACGCCTGGAACGCCTCCGTCACCCCCTCCGCCGGCAGCGTCACCGCCTCCGGTCTGGCGCACAACGCCCGGATCGCTCCCGGCGGCAGTCTGTCGTTCGGCTTCCAGGGCTCGCACGACGGGGCGTTCGCCGAACCGGACGGCTTCCGGCTCAACGACACCGCCTGCACCACGGCGTGAGCGCTCCCCCTCCCGTCCGGTCGCAGCCCCGCCCCGGGCGGGAGGGGGGTTCCAACTCCTCCCCCCTCTTCCCACCGCGGAACCAGGAGACCTCATGGCTCGACGCAGCAGACTCCTCTCCCTCGCGGCCGTGCTGGCCACCCTGCTCGGCGCACTCGGCGTGACCCTCCTGATCGGACAGGGGCGGGCCGAGGCGCACGGCGTGGCGATGATGCCCGGCTCGCGCACCTACCTCTGCCAGCTGGACGCCAAGACCGGCACCGGCGCCCTCGACCCGACGAACCCGGCCTGCCGGGCGGCCCTCGCCGAGAGCGGCGGGACGGCGCTGTACAACTGGTTCGCCGTGCTCGACTCCAACGCGGGCGGACGCGGCGCCGGATACGTGCCCGACGGCACCCTGTGCAGCGCCGGCGACCGTTCCCCGTACGACTTCTCCGCCTACAACGCCGCCCGCGCGGACTGGCCCCGCACGCATCTGACGTCCGGCAGGACGATCAAGGTGCAGTACAGCAACTGGGCCGCGCACCCCGGTGACTTCCGCGTCTACCTGACCAGGCCGGGCTGGTCTCCCACCTCCGAACTGGGCTGGGACGACCTGGAGCTGATCGACACCGTGACCAACCCGTCGCAGCAGGGCTCGCCCGGCACCGACGGCGGCCACTACTACTGGGACCTCGCGCTGCCCTCGGGCCGCTCGGGCGACGCGGTGATGTTCATGCAGTGGGTGCGTTCGGACAGCCAGGAGAACTTCTTCTCCTGCTCGGACGTCGTCTTCGACGGCGGCAACGGCGAGGTCACCGGCATCCGCGGTGCGGGCGGCACGCCCAGCCCGGACCCGACGCCCACGCAGCCCCCGACGACTCCTCCGCCGACCCACTCCGGTTCCTGCATGGCGGTCTACTCCGTCCAGAACTCCTGGAGCGGCGGCTTCCAGGGCTCCGTCGAGGTCATGAACCACGGTACCGAGCCCCTCGACGGCTGGGCGGTCCAGTGGCGGCCCGGCGCCGGGACCACGCTGGGCGGGGTCTGGAACGGTTCCGCCTCCAGCGGCGGCGACGGCACGGTGACCGTCCGGAACGTGGAGCACAACCGGGTCGTCCCACCCGACGGCAGCGTGACCTTCGGCTTCACCGCCACGTCGACCGGCAACAATTTCCCGGCCGGCACCATCGGCTGCGTCGCGCCCTGACCTCCCCGTAAGCGGTCGGCGGGGCTCCGCGCCGGGCCCCGCCGACCTCACGTACCGGTTACAAATCGCTCAACCTCTGGTTGCGGCGGGGTGATCGGGCGACGATGGGGGCATGACTCCGGCCCAGCACGCCTTCGAGCGGCTGCAAGCCTGGCCCGACCTCACCGCGAGTCCGGCCAGCTGCGGAACCGGACGGGCCCTGCGCTCCGTCCGCGACGAGATCGTCCACTTCCATTCGGACCGGGACGTGGACCTCCACCTCACCCACCGGGCCATCCAGCGCTTCCAGTACGACCTGAGCGGGTCCAGCGCCATCCGGCTGGTCGCCGGCTCCCGGTGGGTGACCGTGCACCTCGACTGCGACGCCGACGCGGACCTGCTGCTGAGCCTCGTGAGCATCGCGCTCAAGGCCCACCAGTCGCGCCCCGCCGCCGACCCGCCGTCGGGCTGCAACTTCCACCGGGTCACGGTGCTGCCCCGCACCCTGGCCGGCGAGGCCTGACGGACGCCGACGCAGATGCTCGCGCGACCGCGCGGGTCAGGCTGCCGCGCGCAACCCCTTCGCAACCTTCCGCGTGCTGGAATGCGCACCATGGGCGACACATACGAGGAGACCCCCCGCGTCGAGCTGACCCCCGCAGCCGCCGATCTGCTGCGGGTGCTGCGCGAGGAGCACGGCCCGCTGATGTTCCACCAGTCCGGCGGCTGCTGCGACGGCAGCGCCCCCATGTGCTACCCGGCCGGCGAGTTCCGCACGGGCGGCGCGGACATCCTGCTCGGCGAACTGGCCGTCGACGGCGTCGCGGAGCCGGTGGAGTTCTGGATGTCGCGCAGCCAGTACGAGGTATGGAGCCACACCCGGCTGACCGTGGACGTCGTCCCGGGCCGGGGCAGCGGCTTCTCGCTGGAGGCGCCCGAGGGGGTGCGCTTCCTCATCCGCTCACAGGTCGTGGGCGCGTAGAGCTTCCGCCCGGCCGGTCGTGTGGGTGGTGGTCACGGTCTGAGGCTGCTCACGATGTCCGCCGTGGCGGTCAGGCCGCTGTTGATGGTCGGGGCGATGCTCGTGCCGGCCAGGTAGAAGCCGAGCAGCAGGCAGACCAGCGCGTGCGAGATCTTGAGCCCGCCGTTGCGCAGGAAGAGCACCGCGAGGACGAACAGCAACAGCACCACAGAGATGGAAACGGCCATCGTCAACCTCCTCCGCCACGTCCACTTCGCGGCGTTCGGCCGCAAGTGTGGCGTAGCGGAGGGTTCGTCCGTGCGGCTGACCTGTCCGCCGAACGAGTGATGTTCCCGCGGGTGCCCTACGCGTCCCGGTGGGCGTCCAGGAACGCCTCCAGGCCCGCGAGGTCGTCGGTGTTGAGGTGGTCGACGCCGGCGGCCACCAGTTCGGTCCACACCGCGTCCCGTGCGGGGCCCGCGATGTCGGGCGTGGCCCAGAACCGCACCCGCTGTCCGCGTGCGTGCGCCGTGCCGACGATGCTCCGCAGCCTGCGCCGCTCGGCGTCCGGGAAGGCGCCCACGCCCTGCCAGGTGAAGTTGAGCGTCCAGTTGTCGCTGATCAGCGGGACGAAGGAGGCGGGTGCGGAGGTGCCGAGGTCGGCGAGGCGGCCGTCGTAGAAGGCGCGGCGGGTGCGCTGGGCCTCCATGGGGGCGCGGGCCGCCCGGTCGCCGGAGACCACGGCGGTGACCGCGCCGGGCAGGACCCGCCCGTGGGCGTAGCTGGTGAACAGGTGTCCGTAGCGGCGCAGTTGGCGGTCGAGTTCGAGGTACGTCGCCGCACCCTCGGTCTTGATGTCGACGAGGAGTTGCAGTGCGCGGCGGTCCCGGCGGTAGACCCTGCCGTGGTGGGCGCGGACCCGGGCGGCGAGGGGGGCGAGGTAGAGGGATTCCAGGGTGCGGGACGGGTCGAGGTCCTCGGGGTCGTGGGCGACGAGGAGTTGGCCCTCGACCAGGTAGATGTCGGCCTCGACGCTGCCGAAGCGGTGGTCGAGGGCGTCGAGGAGCGGGCGGGGGTGCTCGTAGTCGTTGTGGGCGTGCGCGCGCCACAACGGGCGCGGTCCGCGCCCGCCTTCGCTCGCCAGCGCGGTGCCTGCGGGCAGGGCGACCGCGCCCGCGAGGGCGGCGCCGAGGGTGGTGAGGGCTCTGCGTCGGGTGGTGAGGGCCATGCTCTGCCTCCCTGGAGGTGCCGTACGGGACGCCAGTGAGTATGCGGTCCCGGTACCGCCGGAGTGCAGAGCCGTGCGGGGAGTTGGCCGGACCGCCCTCCCTCGTTCACCTCCACGGGGCCCCGAAACGGAAGGGGCCCGCCCCCCTGGGGGGACGGGCACCGTGCCGAAAGTCGGAGGCCGTCAGGGCTTGGGCAGGCCGGCCAGGTCGGCCAGCGCGGACCGGTGGGTGCCCGCGGCACCGTAGGCGATCGAGTCGGCCTTGGCCCGCTTCAGGTACAGGTGGACCGGGTGCTCCCAGGTCATGCCGATGCCGCCGTGCAGCTGCAGCGCCTCCTCGGCGGCGCGGACGGCCACTTGGGCCGCGTAGGCCTGGGCCACGGCGACGGCCACGTCGGTGTCCGCGCCCGTGGTCAGCGCGTCGGCCGCGTTGCGGGCGGCGGCGCGCAGGCCGGCCACCTCCAGCCAGAGCCGGGCGAGCCGGTGCTTGAGTGCCTGGAAGCCGCCGACCTGGCGGTTGAACTGCTTGCGCTCCTTCAGGTAGCGGACGGTCTCGGTGAGCAGCCAGTCGGCGAGGCCCAGTTGCTCGGAGGCGAGCAGTCCGGCGCCGGACCGCAGGGCGCGCCGGACCGCGGGTGCGGAGTCGCCGAGCCGGCGGCCGGGGGCGGCTTCGAGGGTGACCCGGGCCAGTGGCCGGGTGAGGTCCAGGGACGTCTGCGGGGTGACGGTCGCGTCGGTGGCCCGGACGGCGTACAGCCCCCCGTCGTCGGCGGGCACCAGCAGGACGTCGGCCGCGGCCGCGTCGGCAATGCCGGTCAGCTCACCGTGCAGGGCGTCGCCTTCGAGCCGGACTCCGGGGACGGGACCGCCGGGTGCGACGTGCAGGCCGACGGCGAGGACGGCGACGGAGGTCGCGGAGGCCACCTCGGTGAGCAGGTCGTCGGCCCCGCAGGCCAGCAGCGCCTCGGTGGCCACGACGGCGCTCGTCAGGTACGGCACCGGCGCGACCGCGCGCCCCAGCTCCTCCAGGACCACGGCGGCCTCCCGGTGGGTGGCGCCCTGGCCGCCCAGCTCCTCGGGGACCAGCAGGCCGGCGAGGCCCATCGGGCCGGCGAGCGACTTCCACAGCGACACGTCGTGCGGGCTCGCCGACTCGGTGCGGGTGATCACGTCCGCCGGGTCGCAGTGGTCGGTGAGCAGGTCCCGGACGGCGGCGCGCAGGGCGTCCTCCTCCTCCGAGTAGAGCAGAGCGGGTTCCGGCTGTGCGCTCATCGGGCGAGGTCCTTCCATGCGACGTCCTTGTCGGTGCGCGGCTCGGCGGGGAGGCCCAGGACGCGTTCGGCGACGATGTTGAGCAGGACCTCGCTGGTCCCGCCCTCGATGCTGTTGCCCTTGGAGCGCAGATAGCGGTACCCGGCGTCGCGGCCGGTGAAGTCGACCAGCTCGGGGCGGCGCATCGTCCAGTCGTCGTACAGCAGGCCCTCCTCGCCGAGGAGTTCGACCTCCAGGCCGCTGATCTCCTGGTTGAGCCGGGCGAAGTTCAGCTTCATGCCCGCGCCCTCGGGTCCGGGCTGCCCGGCCACCAGCTGCTGGCGCAGCCGTACACCGGTGAGCCGGGCGACCTCCGCCTCGACCCACAGGCCGAGCAGCCGCTGGTGCAGGTCGTGGGTGCGCAGCTCGGGGCGTTCGCGCCAGGTCGCGGCGATCTTGCCGATCATGCCGCCCTCGCGGGGGATCGGGGTACCGCCGATGGCCACGCGCTCGTTGTTGAGCGTGGTCTGCGCGACCCGCCAGCCGTCGCCGATCTCCCCCAGGCGCCGGGAGTCGGGGATGCGGACGCCGGTGAGGAAGACCTCGTTGAACTCGGCCTCGCCGGTGATCTGGCGCAGCGGGCGCACCTCGACACCGGGGTCGGTCATGTCGCAGACGAAGTAGGTGATGCCCCGGTGCTTGGGCAGGTCCGGGTCGGTACGGGCGATGAGGATGGCCCAGCGGGCGAGGTGCGCGCTGGAGGTCCACACCTTCTGCCCGTCGACGACCCAGTGGTCGCCCTCGCGGACGGCCCGGGTGCCGAGCGCGGCGAGGTCGGATCCGGCGCCCGGCTCGCTGAACAGCTGGCACCACACCTCCTCGCCGGTCCACAGCGGGCGCAGCAGCCGCCGCTTCTGCTCCTCGGTGCCGTACTGGAGGATCGTCGGGGCGGCCATGCCGAGGCCGATGCCGATCCGCCGGGGGTCGTTGTCGGGGGCGCCCGCGGCCGTCAGTTCGGCGTCGACGACGGCCTGGAGGGCGCGGGGGGCGCCGAGTCCACCGAGGCCCCGCGGGTAGTGCACCCAGGCGAGCCCGGCGTCGAAGCGGGCGCGCAGGAAGTCCACGCGGTCCGTGGTCCCCGGCGGATGTGCGGCCAGCAACTCCTGCGTGAGGGCGCGCAGTTCGGCTGCGTCGGTCATGCGGTGGCTCCCTTCTCCGGCGTCGCGGGCACGACGGCGACCCGACCGGTGGTCCTGCCGTCGGCGACGCGCTGCACGGCGTCCGCCGCCCCGGCGAGCGGCACCCGTTCGCTCACCAGCGGCTTGATCGCGCCGCGCGCGGCCAGGGCGGTGAGCTGCTCGTGGCAGTGCGCGACCAGCTTCGGGTCCTTGGTGTTGTAGAGGCCCCAGTGCAGGCCGAGGATCGCGTAGTTCTTCACCAGGGCGTGGTTCAGGGCGGGGCTGGGGATGGTGCCGCTCGCGAAACCGACGACGACGATCCGGCCCTCGAAGGCGACGGTCTTGGCGGACTGGGTGTAGGCCTGGCCGCCCACCGGGTCGTAGACCACGTCCGCGCCCCGGCCGCCGGTGGCCTCCTTGACGGCGGCGACGACGTCCTCGGCGTGTCGGTCGACGACCGTGTCGCAGCCCAGTTCCCGGGCGACGGCGGCCTTCTCGGGCCCTCCCACGACGCCGATGACGGTGGCGCCGGCGGCCTTGCCGAGCTGGACGGCCGCGCTGCCGACCCCGCCGGCGGCGGCGTGCACCAGCAGGGTCTCGCCGGCCTCCAGGCGGGCGCGGCGGTGCAGGCCGAACCAGCCGGTCTGGTAGCCGATGTGCAGGGCCGCGGCCTCGGCGTCGTCCAGCGCGTCCGGCGCGGGCAGCAGGGCGCGGGCGTCGGCGAGGGCGTACTCGGCGAAGCCGCCGTGCGGCAGCGCGGGGTTGGCGATGACGCGCCGCCCGTCCTCGGTCTCGCCGCAGATCTCCACCCCGGGCGTGAACGGCAGGGGGGGCCTGACCTGGTACTGGCCCCGGCAGAGCAGGGCGTCCGGGAAGTTGATGTTGGCGGCGCGGACCCTCAGCAGGACCTGGCCGTCGGCGGGCGTGGGGGGCGCCACGTCCGCGAGGCGCATCACCTCGCCCGGCTCGCCGTTCTCGTGCACCTGCCATGCCTGCATGCGGGGCCTCCACCGACTGCGTCGTCCGTCCGGGTCACTCGCATACTAAGCGGTCGCTTGCCGATCGGGGAACAGCTCGCGCGCGGTCGTACGTCACGCCCCGCGCAGGCGCCCCCGGCGCGCCGTCACTCGCGGGCGGCGGGCCGCGCCCGTACGTGCATCCGCTCCCCCTGCGGGCCGAAGAGGCTGAGGAACTCCACCGGCCCCTCCCCCGTCGACCCGAACCAGTGCGGCACCCGGGTGTCGAACTCGGCGGCCTCGCCCGCCGAGAGCACCACGTCGTGGTCGCCCAGCACGAGGCGCAGCCGGCCCGAGAGGATGTAGAGCCACTCGTAGCCCTCGTGGGTGCGCGGGTCGGGCTCCTCCTTGCGGGCGGGCTCCAGGACCTTGAAGGCCTGGAGTCCGCCCGGCTGGCGGGTGAGCGGCCAGTGGGTGCGGCCGTGGCGCACGATCGGCTTCGACCGCACGCGGGGGTCTCCGACCGGCGGGGCGCCGACCAGTTCGTCCAGCGGCACCTGGTGGGCCTGGGCGATCGGCAGCAGCAGTTCGAGGCTCGGTCTGCGCAGGCCCGACTCCAGCCGGGAGAGGGTGCTGACGGAGATGCCGGTGGTCTCGGAGAGGGCGGCCAGGGTCACCTCGCGCTCCTTGCGGAGCTGGCGGAGCCGGGGGCCGACACCGGCGAGGACGTCGTCTGCGGTCATGTGAATATTGCAGATTCGGCAACAAGATTTGTCAATCCCGGAGGGATGGGCGACCTTCGCGGTGGAGGTGGTCACCATGACCCAGAACGTCACCCCTACCGAGAACAAGGACCTGACCGGGACGTACGACGTGGTCGTCGTGGGCGGCGGTGCCGCCGGGCTGTCCGCGGCGCTGGTGCTGGGCCGGGCCCGGCTGCGCGCCCTCGTCGTCGACGCCGGGGAGCCGCGCAACGCGCCCTCGGACCACATGCAGGGCTACCTGACCCGGGACGGCATGGCCCCCGCCGAGTTCCTGGCGCTGGGCCGCGAGGAGATCGCGCGCTACGGCGTGGAGCTGGTCCGGGACCGGGCGGTCGACGTGTCCCGCGACGGGGACTTCGCGGTGCGGCTGGCCGGCGGGGAGACCGTGCGCGGCCGTCGCCTGATCGTCACCACCGGGCTCAGGGACGAGCTGCCGGCCGTGCCCGGCGTCGCGGAGCGGTTCGGCCGGGACGTGCTGCACTGCCCGTTCTGCCACGGCTGGGAGGTGCGCGGTGAGCGGTTCGGCGTGCTCGCCACCACCCCGCTCAGCGTGCACCAGGCGCTGATGGTGTCCGGCTGGTCGGACGACGTGACGCTGTTCCTGCACACGGTCGCCGAGCGGGAGCTGAGCGACGACGACCTGCGCCGGCTCGCCGCGGCGGGCGTCAAGGTGGTCCCCGGCGAGGTCGCCGGCCTGCGGGTCGAGGACGACCGGCTCACCGGCGTCCGGCTGGCGGACGGTACCGCGCACGACCGCTCGGTCCTCTTCGTCGCCCCGAAGGCCGTGCCGCAGACCGGCCTGATGGAGCGGCTGGGCGCCGAACTCCAGGAGACGCCGTTCGGCGCGTACCCGGTGGTGGACCCGACCGGCCGCACCTCCGTCCCGGGCGTGTGGACGGCGGGCAACGCGATGGGCTTCGCCGAGCAGGTCGTCCACGCGGCCAGCGGGGGCTACCGCGCGGCCGCCGCGGTCGTCGGCGACCTGATCATGTCGGACCTCGACGCGGCGATCGCCGGGTGAGCGGGGGCGTACCTCGCGAGGGAGCGGGTGAGCGGGGGCGTACCTCGCGAAGAGGCGGGTGAGCGCGGGCGCGCCCGGGAGCGGGCGTGCGTCCGACGTGAGCGGGCGTGTGTCCGAGGGTGTGAGCCCGGCCTCTCCGGTGCACCCTGAGGGCATGCTGCTTGCCCGGTTGGCCCAGGTGTCGCGGGAGGTCGCCGGCACCTCGGCGCGGTCCCGGAAGACCGCCCTGCTCGCGGAGCTGTTCCGGGAGGCGGAGGCGGCGGACGTGCCGGTCGTCATCCCCTATCTGGCGGGACGCCTCCCGCAGGGCAGGATCGGCGTCGGCTGGAAGGTGCTGAGCCGCCCGGTCGCGCCGGCCGACGAGCCCACGCTCACGGTCCGCGACGTGGACGCCCGGCTCACCGCCCTCGCGTCGGTGACCGGCACCGGTTCGCAGGCCGAGCGGGCGCGGCTGATCGGCGAGCTGATGGGCGCGGCCACCGAGGACGAGCAGCGCTTCCTGACCGGCCTGCTCACCGGCGAGGTCCGCCAGGGAGCCCTGGACGCGGCCGCCGTCGAGGGCCTGGCCGCGGCGACCGAGGCGCCGTCGGCGGACGTACGCCGGGCGGTGATGCTCGCCGGTTCCCTCCAGGCGGTGGCCGAGGCCCTGCTCGCGGACGGTCCCGGCGCCCTTTCCCGGTTCCGGCTCACCGTGGGCCGGCCCGTGCTGCCGATGCTGGCGCACAGCGCCTCCTCGGTCGCCGAGGCGGTCGGCAAGCTGGGAACCTGCGCGGTCGAGGAGAAGCTGGACGGCATCCGCGTCCAGGTGCACCGCGACGGCGGCACCGTCCGCCTCTACACCCGCACCCTGGACGACATCACCGACCGGCTCCCCGAGGTGACCGAGGCGGCCCTCGCCCTGCCCGGCGAGCGGTTCATCCTGGACGGCGAGGTGCTCTCCCTGGACGGGAGCGGCCGCCCCCGGTCCTTCCAGGAGACCGCCGGACGGGTCGGCTCCCGCACCGACGTGGCGACCGCCTCGCGGACGGTCCCGGTCTCCGCGGTGTTCTTCGACGCGCTCTCCGTCGACGGCCACGACCTGCTCGACCTGCCGCTCACCGACCGGCACGCGGAGCTGGCCCGGCTGGTCCCCGAGCCCGAACGGGTGCGGCGCACCCTGGTCGGCGGGCCCGAGGACACACCGGCCGCCGAGGAGTTCCTGGCCGAGACCCTGCGGCGCGGCCACGAGGGCGTCGTCGTCAAGGGACTCGACGCCGGCTACAGCGCGGGCCGCCGCGGCGCGTCCTGGCTCAAGGTCAAGCCCGTCCACACGCTCGACCTGGTCGTGCTCGCCGCCGAGTGGGGCCACGGCCGCCGCACCGGCAGGCTGTCCAACCTCCACCTGGGCGCCCGCACGGCCGACGGCTCCTTCGCGATGCTCGGCAAGACCTTCAAGGGCCTGACGGACGCGCTGCTGGCCTGGCAGACCGAGCGTCTCGGCCGGCTGGCCGTCGAGGAGCACCCCTGGGGCGTGACCGTACGCCCCGAACTCGTCGTCGAGATCGCCTACGACGGCCTCCAGCGCTCCACCCGCTACCCGGCCGGCGTCACCCTGCGCTTCGCCCGCGTCGTGCGCTACCGCGAGGACAAGCGGGCCGAGGACGCGGACACCGTGGACACCCTGCTCGCCACGCACCCGGGGGTCGCCCCGTGAGGCGCAGCGCGGGCCTGCTGCTGCACCGCCGCGGCCCGGGTGCGCAGCTCCAGGTGCTCCTCGGACACATGGGCGGCCCGTTCTACGCACGCCGCGAGGCCGGCGCGTGGACGGTCCCCAAGGGCGAGTACGACGCGGCGGAGCCCGCCTGGGACGCGGCCCGGCGGGAGTTCGAGGAGGAGCTGGGGCTGCCGCCGCCCGAGGGGGAGGCCGTCCCGCTGGGCGAGGTGCGGCAGGCGGGCGGGAAGGTCGTCACGGTCTGGGCCGTCGAGGCCGACCTCGACCCGGCGGCGGTCGTACCCGGCACCTTCACCATGGAGTGGCCGCCCCGCTCGGGCCGGACCGAGGAGTTCCCCGAACTGGACCGGGTCGCCTGGTTTCCGCTGGACCGGGCGCGCGAGGTGATCGTGAAGGCGCAGGCCGCGTTTCTCGACCGGCTGGCTGAGCACTCGCACTGACAGAGGCGACACGGCGCGGGAAGGTCCCGCACCTGACCCGTCCGCGTTGCGGCGCCCCGCGCCACGCGCCAGGGTCGAAGCACCAGCCAGCACCCAGGGAGGTCGGTCATGCCCATCGCGACGGTGAATCCGGCGGACGGCGAGACGCTCAGGATGTACGAGGCCATGGGCGAGGAGGAGATCGAGCGCCGGATCCAGCTCGCGGAGGCCACCTTCCGCACGTACCGGACGACGGCGTTCGACGAGCGCGCCCGGCTCATGCGGCGGGCCGCCGACATCCTGGAGGCGGACCAGGACGAGATCGGGCGGGTCATCACGACGGAGATGGGCAAGCCGGTCAAGCAGGCCCGCGCCGAGGCCGCCAAGTGCGCGAAGACGATGCGCTGGTACGCGGACCACGCGGCCTCCCTGCTCGCCGACGAGGAGCCCGCGGAGTCCGACGTGAAGGACTCCGGCGCCTCCCGGGCCCTGGTCCGCTACCGGCCGCTGGGGCCGGTGCTCGCGGTGATGCCGTGGAACTTCCCGCTCTGGCAGGTGATCCGGTTCGCGGCGCCCGCGCTGATGGCGGGCAACGTGGGCCTCCTCAAGCACGCCTCGAACGTCCCGCAGACCGCGCTGTACCTGGAGGACCTGTTCCACCGGGCCGGCTTCCCCGAGGGCTGCTTCCAGACCCTGCTCATCGGCTCCGCCGAGGTGGACGCCGTCCTGCGCGACGAGCGGGTGCGGGCCGCCACCCTCACCGGCAGCGAGCCGGCCGGCCGCGCGGTCGCCGCCACCGCCGGAGAGATGATCAAGAAGACGGTGCTGGAGCTGGGTGGCAGCGACCCCTTCGTCGTCATGCCGTCCGCCGACGTGGACCGGGCCGCCGAGGTGGCCGTCACCGCGCGCACGCAGAACGCCGGGCAGTCCTGCATCGCCGCCAAGCGCTTCATCGTGCACACGGACGTGTACGACGCCTTCGTGGAGCGCTTCACCGAGGGCATGCGGGCGCTGCGGGTCGGCGACCCGATGGAGGAGGAGACCGAGGTCGGGCCGCTCTCCAGCGAGCAGGGCCTGAACGACGTGATGGAGCTGGTCGACGACGCCAAGCGCTCCGGTGCGACGGTGCTGTGCGGTGGCGAACGCCCCGAGGGACCGGGCTGGTACTACCCGCCGACCGTGCTCGCCGACGTCACGCGCGAGATGCGCATCCACCGCGAGGAGGCCTTCGGCCCCGTCGCCACGCTGTACCGGGTGACCGACCTGGACGAGGCGGTGCTGATCGCCAACGACACGGACTTCGGCCTCAGTTCCAACGTCTGGACCCGCGACGACGCCGATGTGGACCGCTTCGTACGGGATCTGGAGGCGGGCGGCGTCTACGTCAACGGGATGACCGCGTCCCATCCGGCGTTCCCGTTCGGCGGCGTCAAGCGGTCCGGCTACGGGCGTGAGCTGTCCGGTCACGGAATCCGGGAGTTCTGCAACATCACCACCGTATGGCACGGAGCGTGAGCCTTCCGCGACTACGATCCCCATTGTGAACCGCGAAGTGACTCTGCCTCTGATCGTCGACGACCGCGGCACCCTGCAGGTCGCCGCGTCCGACGTGAGCAAGCTGCTGCGCACGGTGGGCGGGCGGTGGCTGCGGCTGGTGGAGGCCGGCGAGGTGAGTCTGGACGAGGACACGGTCGCGGCGCTCACCATCGAGCTGGCCAAGCTGGCCGACCGGATCGACGTGGCGTGCATCGCCCACAGCAGCGGCCCCTCCTCCTAGCGGCGTGCGGCAGGGTGTGAGGCAGGCATGAGGGAAGCGCGTTCCCGGGCGATGCCGCCGGTCCGCGAGTGGCCGGCCGTCGACCTGCCGGGCTCGGAATTCGACCCGGTGCTGGCCGAGTTGATGCGGGAGGGTCCGGTCACCCGGGTCTCGCTGCCCGACGGCGAGGGCTGGGCGTGGCTGGTGACCCGCCACGACGACGTCCGCATGGTCACCGACGACCCCCGGTTCGGCCGCGCGGCCGTCCTTGACCGCCAGGTCACCCGGTCGGCGCCGCACTTCGCCCCGGCGCGCGGCGCGGTCGGCTTCCTCGACCCGCCGGACCACACCCGGCTGCGCCGCCCGGTGGCCGCCGCCTTCACCGCGCGGGGTGTGGAGCGGGTCCGGGAGCGGTCCCGGGACCTGCTCGGCGAGCTGGTGGACGCGATGGTCGCGGGCGGTCCGCCGGCCGACCTCACCGAGGCGGTGCTGAGACCCTTCCCCGTCGCGGTGATGGGCGAGCTGATGGGCGTGCCGCCCGCCGACCGGCCCGCCCTGCACACCTGGACCCGGCTGATCCTCTCCTCCTCGCACGGCGCGGAGGTCAGCGAGCGCGCCGGGCGGGAGTTGAGCCACTACTTCGCCGATCTCGTCGGGCCGCGGTCGGACGGCAGCGGCGAGGACATCGCCTCGCTGCTGGGCGTCGCCGTGGGACGGGGCGGGATCACCCTGGAGGAGGCCGTCGGGCTCGCGGTGCTGCTGCAGGTCGGCGGCGAGGCGGTGACCGACAACAGCGGCCAGATGTTCCACCTGCTCCTCACCCGCCCCGAACTCGCCGAGCGGCTGCGCTCGGAGCCGGCGCTCCGTCCCCGGGCCGTGGACGAGCTGCTGCGTTGGATTCCCCATCGCAACGCCGTGGGGCTGTCCCGGATCGCCCTGGAGGACGTGGTCGTCAAGGGCGTCCGCATCCGGGCGGGCGAAGCGGTATACGTGTCGTACCTGGCCGCCAACCGGGACCCCGCCGTCTTCCCCGGCCCCAACGCGATCGACTTCGACCGCAGCCCCAACCCGCACGTCTCCTTCGGGTTCGGACCGCACCACTGCCCGGGCGGCATGCTGGTCCGGCTGGAGTGCGAGCTGCTGGTCGACGCGGTGCTCGACCGGCTGCCCGGTCTGAAGCTCGCGGTGCCGCCGGAGGACGTGCCCTTCAAGAAGGGGGCGCTGATCCGCGGCCCCGAGGCCCTGCCGGTGACCTGGTGAGCGGGCCCTCGGCGGCGACGGGGCGACCGCGGACACCGTCCTCTCATGCCGTCGGTTCGCTTTCGCGCATGGCCCGGACGCACCCGAAGGACGGGCCGGCCGGGATGTCCTTCCCGGCCGGCCCGCCCCTGGGCCAGGAGCGACCGACGCCGCCGGGGCACGGCTAGCGGATCGGCACTCCCGCCAGCGTCCGCGCGATGACGAGCCGCTGGATCTCGCTCGTGCCCTCGAAGATCGTGTAGATGGCGGCGTCCCGGTGCATCCGCTCCACGGGGTACTCCCGCGTGTACCCGTTGCCGCCCAGGATCTGGACCGCCTGGGCGGTCACCTTCTTCGCCGTCTCGCTCGCGAACAGCTTGGACATCGACCCCTCGGCCGCCGTGAACGGCTTGCCGTTGATCGCCATCCAGGAAGCCCGCCACACCAGCAGCCGGGCCGCGTCGACGGACGTGCGCATGTCGGCGAGCTGGAAGGCGACGCCCTGGTTGTCGATGATCGGGCGGCCGAACTGCTCGCGGGTGCGGGCGTACTCCAGCGCCTCCTCGTAGGCGGCGCGGGCCGTGCCCACCGCCATGGCGCCGACGGCCGGGCGCGAGGCCTCGAAGGTGGCCATCGCCGCGTTCTTGACGCGCTCGCCGCCCTTCTTGGCCTTCTCCCGGGCCCGGGCCAGGCGCGCGTCCAGCTTCTCCTTGCCGCCGAGCAGGCAGGACCCGGGGATTCGGACGTTCTCCAGGACGACCTCGGCCGTGTGGGAGGCGCGGATGCCGTGCTTCTTGAACTTCTGGCCCTGGGACAGGCCGGGGGTGGCCGGGGGCACGATGAAGGAGGCGTGGCCCTTGGAGCCCAGCTCCGGGTCCACGACCGCGACGACGACGTGGACGTTGGCGATGCCGCCGTTGGTGGCCCAGGTCTTGGTGCCGTTGAGGACCCACTCGTCCTTGGCCTCGTCGTACACGGCGCGCGTGCGCATGGCCGACACGTCGGAACCGGCGTCCGGCTCGGAGGAGCAGAAGGCGGCGACCTTCACGTCGTTCGGGTCGCCGTACATCTGCGGGATCCAGGTGCCGATCTGCTCCTCGGTGCCGTTGGCGAGGACGCCGACCGCCGCGAGGCCGGTACCGACGATGGACAGGGCGATGCCGGCGTCGCCCCAGAACAGCTCCTCCATCGCCATCGGGATGCCGAGGCCGGTGGGGTCGAAGTACTGCTGGGCGTAGAAGTCCAGGGAGTAGATGCCGACCTTGGCGGCCTCCTGGATGACCGGCCAGGGAGTCTCCTCACGCTCGTCCCATTCGGCGGCCGCGGGGCGGATGACGTCGGCGGCGAAGCCGTGCAGCCAGTCCCGGACCTCCTTCTGTTCGTCGCTCAGCTCCATGGTGAACTCGGCCATGTCCCCTCCAGTGACGCCCTGCGTGTTACTTGCGGTAACACGAGTCTGTTACCGGTCGGTAGGAAAAGTCAACTCCCGAGGCACCGTCGCCCTCCCGTTCGATGCCGGGCGCCCGGTGGGTGTTAGTTTGCGACGGCGTCACCGAACCAGCACGGGTGGGGAGAGCACATGGACACCACACAGCGGACCGACCAGCAGCGGTCCGCCGACCGCAGACGGCGCGAGCTGCTCGAGGCCGCCGACCGGGTGGTGCTGCGCGACGGTCCGCAGGCCTCGATGAACGCCATCGCCGCCGAGGCGGGCATCACCAAGCCGATCCTCTACCGCCACTTCGGCGACAAGGGCGGACTGTACGCCGCCCTCGCCGTCCGGCACACCGACGCCCTCCTCGCCTCCCTGCGGGCCGCGCTGGACGCCCCGGCGGAGCGGCGGCAACGCGTCGAGGCCACCCTGGACACCTATCTGGCGGCCATCGAGGCACGCCCGCAGGTGTACCGCTTCCTCATGCATCCGGCCGAGGGCGTCACCGCACCGGCCGACCAGGCCGACCAGGGTTTCGACGTCGGCAGGCACTCCGCCCCGCTGCTGCGCCGGATGGGCGAGGAGCTGGCCCAGGTCATCGAGGAACGCCTCGACGTCGGCCCCGGCACCCAGCAGCTGGCCCGGGTGTGGGGACACGGCATCGTCGGGATGATGCACGCCGCGGGCGACTGGTGGCTCGGCGAACGCCCCTGCTCACGGGCGGAGTTGGTGAGCACCCTGGCCGACCTGCTGTGGGGCCGGCTGGCGGCGGCCGGGGACAAGGCGGGCGGGCCCGGCTTCTGACCCTCCCGCGGACGGACGGCGCGGCACCCAGAGGCGCGGGGCCGGGCCACGGCGCGCTCAGCGGTGCCAGGAGGCCCGTGCCACCTGCCGCGCCAGCCGCCGGTGGCGCCATCCCGACAGCCGCTCGGAGTACACCCGTCCCTCCAGGTGATCGCACTCGTGCTGGAGGCAGCGCGCGAAGAAACCGGTCCCGCGCACGGTGACGGGCTCACCGGTGACCGTGAGACCCGTCACGACGGCCTCGTCGTACCGCTCGGTCCCGGCCTCCAGACCCGGCAGCGACAGACAGCCCTCGGGACCGCGCACCACCACGCCGCCGGTCTCGACCAGCCGCGGGTTCACCAGGTGGCCCAGGTGGCGCTCGTCCTCGTCGTCCGGGCAGTCGTAGACGAAGACCCGCAGCCCCGTGCCGGTCTGGTTCGCCGCCAGTCCCACGCCCCGGGCGGCGTACATGGTCGCGAACAAGTCCTCGACGAGCGCCGCGAGTTCCGGACCGAAGTCGGTCACCTCCTCGCAGGGGGCGTGCAGGACGGGGTCGCCGAGGAGGCCGAGGGGGCGGACGCGCCCGTGGGCGCCCGGGATGGAGCCGTGTCGCATGGCGGCAAGAGTAAGGTCCGTGTGTCCCCCGGCGGCCCGCGCCCGTCGCCGGAGCCCCGTGGCCGGTGCCGCGATTCGGGAGTGCGAACGGATCTCGATAGGCTGAGGTCCACACCACGTGGCCGTCAGGCTTCAGGCGCGGCGCGTACGCAAGGAGGATCGAGAACTGATGGCAGGCAACTCGGACCCGCTCTCGCCCCGGGCCAAGATCGCCGTGACCGCGGGCAAGGCGGTCGCGGCGGCTTCGCGCGCCGCGGGGCGCGGCAGCGGTTCGGTGATCGGCGGCAAGGTCGCGCTGAGACTCGATCCCGACCTCCTCGCCCGGCTCGCCCAGCACCTGGACGTGACCCTGGTCTCGGCGACCAACGGCAAGACGACCACCACCCGGCTGATCGCCGAGGCGCTGCGGGCCGCGGGCCCCGTCGTCTCCAACGCGCTCGGCGCGAACATGCCGGCCGGCATCACCTCCGCCCTGGCGGGCGGTGCGGAGGCCCGCTACGGCGTGATCGAGGTCGACGAGAAGTACCTGGTCGGCGTCGCCCAGGCCACCGACCCGAAGTGCATCGCGCTACTCAACCTCTCCCGCGACCAGCTGGACCGCGCCGCCGAGACCCGCATGCTCGCCGAGAACTGGCGCGAGGGCCTGGCCGGCTCGAAGGCCGTGATCGTCGCCAACGCCGACGACCCGCTCGTGGTGTGGGCCGCCTCCTCCTCCCCCAATGTGATCTGGGTCGCCGCCGGCCAGATGTGGAAGGACGACGCCTGGTCCTGCCCGTCGTGCGGCGGCGTGATGCAGCGCCCCGGCGACGACTGGTTCTGCGGCGAGTGCGGCTTCCGCCGTCCGACGCCCAGCTGGGCGCTCTCCGGCGACCACGTCCTCGACCCGCACGGCTCCGCCTGGCCGATCCACCTCCAGCTGCCGGGCCGCGCCAACAAGGCCAACGCGGCCTCGTCGGCCGCCGTCTCCGCCGTCTTCGGCGTCCCGCCGCAGGTGGCCCTGGAGCGCATGTACCAGGTGCAGGCGGTCGCCGGACGCTACGACGTGGTGCAGTTCCAGGGCCGCGACCTGCGTCTGCTGCTCGCCAAGAACCCGGCCGGCTGGCTGGAGACCTTCTCCCTGATCGACCCGCCGCCCACACCGGTGATCCTCTCGGTGAACGCCCGCGGCGCCGACGGCACCGACACGTCCTGGCTGTGGGACGTGGACTACACCCGGCTGACCGGCCACCCGATCTGCGTGATCGGCGACCGCAAGCTGGACCTCGCGGTGCGCCTGGAGGTCGCGAACCAGCAGTTCCAGGTGTGCGAGGACCTCGACCAGGCGGTGCAGATGTGCCCGCCCGGCCGGATCGAGGTCATCGCCAACTACACCGCCTTCCAGGACCTGCGCCGCCGCGTCGGCAACTGACCGCGAGACTTCAGGGGATTTTCGTGAGCGACAACCAACTGCGGATCGTCTGGATCTACCCGGACCTGCTCAGCACGTACGGCGACCAGGGCAACGCCCTCGTGGTGGAGCGGCGTGCGCGCCAGCGCGGCCTCGACGTCGCCCGCCTCGACGTGCGCAGCGACCAGCAGATCCCGACCTCCGGCGACATCTACCTGATCGGCGGCGGCGAGGACCGGCCGCAGCGGCTCGCTGCCGAGCGGCTGCGCCGCGACGGCGGTCTGCACCGGGCGGTGGAGAACGGCGCGATCGTGTTCTCCGTCTGCGCCGGGTACCAGATCCTGGGCCACGAGTTCATCAACGACCTGGGCCAGCGCGAGCCGGGCCTCGGCCTGCTCGACGTGGTCTCGACGCGCGGCGAGGGCGCCCGCTGCGTCGGCGACGTCCTCGCCGACATCGACCCGCGCCTCGGGCTGCCGCCGCTGACCGGCTTCGAGAACCACCAGGGCGTCACCCACCTCGGGCCCACCGCGCGCGCCCTCTCCCAGGTCCGCTTCGGCAACGGCAACGGCACGGGCGACGGCACCGAGGGCGCGTACAACGACACGGTCTTCGGCACCTACATGCACGGCCCGGTGCTGGCGCGCAACCCGCAGATCGCGGACCTGCTGCTCAAGCTGGCCCTCGACGTGAACGCGCTGCCGCCGACCGACGACCGCTGGTACGAGGCACTCCGCAACGAGCGCATCGCGGCTGCGCAGCAGCCTGCGTAGGCACAGTTGCGCAGCAGCCGGCGTGACCTCCCGGGTGGCCCGTCTGATGGGTCATCCGCACAGGTGAGCGGGCACGTCCAGTAGGCGGACGCGTGGTTCGGTCCCGCCGCCCGATGCCGCTAGGGTGGCGGGGATCGAGCCGGACAGCGCGGTCCGGACCCGTGCCACGTTGAGAAGGTATTTCGGGCTATGCGCATTGGTGTCCTCACGTCCGGCGGCGACTGCCCCGGCCTGAACGCCGTCATCCGGTCCGTCGTGCACCGCGCCGTCGTCGACCACGGCGACGAGGTCATCGGCTTCCGGGACGGCTGGAAGGGCCTCCTGGAGTGCGACTACCTGAAGCTCGACCTCGACGCGGTGGGCGGCATACTCGCCCGCGGCGGCACCATCCTCGGCTCCTCCCGGGTCCGCCCCGAGCACCTGCGGGACGGCGTGGAGCGGGCCCGGGGCCACGTCGAGGAACTGGGCCTGGACGCGATCATCCCGATCGGCGGTGAGGGCACCCTGAAGGCGGCCCGCCTGCTGTCGGACAACGGCCTGCCCATCGTCGGCGTGCCGAAGACCATCGACAACGACATAGCGGTCACCGACGTGACGTTCGGCTTCGACACCGCGGTGACCGTGGCGACCGAGGCCCTGGACCGGCTGAAGACCACCGCCGAGTCCCACCAGCGCGTGCTGATCGTGGAGGTCATGGGCCGTCACACCGGGTGGATCGCGCTGCACTCGGGCATGGCGGCGGGCGCCCACGCGGTGGTCGTACCGGAGCGCCCCTTCGACATCGACGAGTTGACCGCCAAGGTCGGCGAGCGGTTCTCGGCGGGCAAGCGGTTCGCGATCGTGGTGGCCGCGGAGGGCGCCAAGCCGAAGGCCGGCACCATGGACTTCGACGAGGGCGGCAAGGACGTCTACGGGCACGAGCGCTTCGCCGGCATCGCCCGCCAGCTCTCGATCGAGCTGGAGGAGCGGCTCGGCAAGGAGGCCCGGCCGGTGATCCTCGGCCACGTGCAGCGCGGGGGGACGCCGACGGCGTACGACCGGGTGCTGGCCACGCGGTTCGGCTGGCACGCGGTGGAGGCGGTGCACCGCGCGGAGTTCGGCATGATGACGGCCCTGCGGGGGACGGACATCGTGATGGTGCCGCTCGCCGACGCGGTCGAGTCGTTGAAGACGGTGCCGGATGCGCGGTACGCGGAGGCGGAGTGCGTCCTCTGAGGTTGACGTAGTCCGCCGACCGCGGGTCGTGTGTGGTTGCTCGCGCGCACGCGGCGGAGCCGCACATCGATACAGCCCCGCGCCCCCGGTGACATGAGTCGCCGGGGGCGGTTCTAGTCTTGCTTCGGACAGACTGCGTTCAACCCCCACGAATCAGGAGCCGGCGGATGGATCACAGCGGGCACGGCATGATGACGGATCTGCCGCCGTTCACGCTGGCACGGGGGCTCGGCTGGTCGGCCGACCCCTTCTTCCTGGTCGCCTGTCTGCTGGGACTGGCCCTGTACGGCTGGGGTGTGGCGCGGCTGGTGCGGCGCGGCGACAAGTGGCCGGTCGGCCGGACCGTGGCGTTCGTCGTCGGTGTGCTGAGCATCGTGCTCATGATGTGCACCAAGCTCAACGACTACGGCATGGTCATGTTCAGCGTGCACATGGTGCAGCACATGATCATCAGCATGGTCTCGCCGATCCTGATCCTGCTCGGCGCCCCGATCACCCTCGCCCTGCGCGCCCTGCCGCCGGCGGCCCGCGGCAGCAAGGGCCCCCGCGAGCTGCTGCTGATGCTGCTGCACAGCCGCTACATGCGGATCATCACGCACGCCGCGTTCACCATCCCGCTGTTCATCGCCAGCCTGTACGCCCTGTACTTCACGCCGCTGTTCGACTTCCTGATGGGCTCCCGGGCCGGGCACATCGCGATGATGGTGCACTTCCTCGCCGTCGGGCTGGTCTTCTTCTGGCCGATCATGGGCGTGGACCCGGGCCCGCACCGGCCGGGCTACCTGATGCGGATGCTGGAGCTGTTCGCGGGCATGCCGTTCCACGCCTTCTTCGGCATCGCGCTGATGATGGCCTCCTCGCCGATGGTGAAGACCTTCGAGAACCCGCCCGCCTCGCTCGGCATCGACGCGCTCTCCGACCAGAACGCGGCCGGCGGCATCGCCTGGGCCTTCAGCGAGGTCCCGTCCGTGCTGGTCCTGCTCGCCCTGCTGTTCCAGTGGTACGCCTCCGAGCAGCGCCAGGCCCGCCGTACCGACCGGGCCGCCGACCGGGACGGCGACAAGGAGCTGGAGGCCTACAACGCCTACCTGGCCTCGCTGAACACCCGCGGCGGCTGAGTCCGCCGCGGACCGTATCCGTCCGTGATCCGTCCGTACGTGCCCCATCCGCGCGGAACCGGGGCACCATGGAAGGCAACGGACCACGAGGAGGGTGTTGCGATGCCCGGTTCCACGGACAGTTCGACGAAGACGATGGGGGCGCTCACCATCGGCGGCCTGGTCGCGGTGACGGCCTACACGGTGGCGCTCGGAAGCAACGGCTGGCTGTGGTTCGGCTGGGTCGTGCTGGGACTGATCACCCTGGGGATGGTGGCCACCCGCAGCGCCTGAGCCCGAGGAGCGCCGGGCGGGTCACTCGCGGCCGAGCCGGCCCGCCGAGTGCACGCCCGGCTGGTACTTCGGCAGCCGCACGGTGATCTTCATGCCCGCGCCGACGGCCGTCTCGATGACGAGGCCGTGGTCGTCCCCGTAGACCTGGCGGAGACGCTCGTCGACGTTGGACAGGCCGATGCCGCCCGACGGGCTGACCTCGCGCGCCAGGATGCGGCGGAGCAGGCCCGGGTCCATGCCGGCGCCGTCGTCCTCGATGACCACCAGGGCCTCGGCTCCCGCGTCCTGCGCGGTGATCTGGATGCGGCAGCGGTCGGCCTTGCCCTCCAGGCCGTGCTTGACGGCGTTCTCGACGAGCGGCTGCAGGCACAGGAACGGCAGGGCTACGGGCAGCACCTCTGGGGCCACCTGGAGGGTGACGGCGAGGCGGTCGCCGAAACGCGCCCGCACCAGCGCCAGGTAGTGGTCGATGGCGTGCAGCTCGTCGGCGAGGGTGGTGAAGTCGCCGTGCCGGCGGAACGAGTACCGGGTGAAGTCGGCGAACTCCAGCAGCAGCTCGCGGGCTCGCTCGGGGTCGGTGCGCACGAAGGAGGCGATCACCGCGAGCGAGTTGAAGATGAAGTGCGGGGAGATCTGCGCCCGCAGCGCCTTGATCTCGGCCTCGATCAGCCGGGTGCGGGACTGGTCGAGGTCGGCCAGCTCCAGCTGGACGGAGACCCAGCGGGCCACCTCACCCGCCGCGCGGGCCAGCACGGCGGACTCGCGGGGCGCGCAGGCCACCAGGGCGCCGTGCACCCGGTCGTCGACGGTGAGCGGCGCGACCACCGCCCAGCGCACCGAGCAGTCCGGGATGTCGCAGCTCAGGGGGAACGCCTCGCCGCGGCCCGTCTCCAGGGGCCCGGCCAGGCGTGCCATGACCTCGGCGCGGTGGTGGCCGCCGACGCCGTCCCAGACCAGGACGTCCTCGCGGTCGGTCAGGCACAGCGCGTCCGTGCCGAGCAGGGAGCGCAGCTTGCGGGCGGACTTGCCGGCCGTCTCCCCGGTCAGGCCGGCCCGCAGCGGGGGCGCGGCCAGGGACGCGGTGTGCAGGGTCTGGAAGGTGGCGTGCTCGACCGGGGTGCCGAGGTCGCCGAGGCTCTGCGGGCGCGCCGTGCGCCGCCCCAGCCAGAATCCGGCCGCCAGCAGGGGGAGCAGGGCGACGGCGAGGCCCGCCAGGAAGCCGCCGAGGGAGCCGCTCACGACGCCGTCTCCCCTCGCGGGACCCGGACGTCGGCCGGGGGCGGCGCGTCCGCCGGACGGCCCTCCGCGCGCAGCTCCCCGGCGCCCAGCTCCTCCGGCAGGTGGAAGCGGGCCAGGATCGCCGCCGTCCCGGCCGGCACCCGGCCCGGCGTGGCCAGCGAGACCAGCACCATGGTCAGGAAGCCCAGCGGCACCGACCACAGGGCCGGCCAGGCGAGCAGCGCGTGCAGCGCCCCGCCGCCGCCCGGCAGGCCGCCCATGGTGGCGGCGACGGCGACCAGGGCGGAGCCCCCGCCGACCAGCATTCCGGCCGCCGCGCCCGGCGGGGTGAGCCGGCGCCACCAGATGCCGAGGACGAGCAGCGGGCAGAAGGAGGAGGCCGACACGGCGAAGGCGAGACCCACCGCGTCGGCGACGGGCAGCCCGCCGACCAGCGCGCTCGCCGCCAGCGGCACCGCCATGGCGAGCAGGGTGCCGAGCCGGAAGTGCGGCACGCCCCGGGACGGCAGCACGTCCTGGGTGAGGACGCCCGCGACGGCCATGGTCAGCCCCGACGCGGTGGACAGGAACGCGGCGAAGGCGCCGCCCGCGACCAGCGCGCCGAGCAGGTCGCCGCCCACTCCCCCGACGACCCGGTCGGGCAGCAGCAGGACGGCTGCGTCGGCGTCGCCGGTGAGGGTCAGCTCGGGGGCGTAGAGGCGGCCGAGGGCGCCGTAGACGGGCGGCAGCAGGTAGAAGGCGCCGATCAGGCCGAGGACGGCGACGGTGGTGCGGCGGGCGGCGACACCGTGCGGGCTGGTGTAGAAGCGGACCACGACGTGCGGCAGGCCCATGGTGCCCAGGAAGGTGGCGAGGATCAGCCCGTACGTGGCGTACAGCGGGCGCTCCGTGCGGCTCTCGGCGCGGGAGGGCGAGAGGGCGTCGTCGGCGCCGCGTCCGGCGGCCGGGACGGGGGTGCCCGCGGCGAAGGTGAGCCGGGTGCCGGCCTCGATGCGGTGGGTGCCGGCGGGCAGGCGCAGCCGGGTGCCGTCGTGGGCGCGGCCGTCCACGGTGCCGTCGACGGTGACGGTCAGCGGCCGTTCCAGCTTGAGGGCGAGGCTGTCGTCGACCCGTACGGAGCGCTGCTCGCGGAAGGTGGCGGGTTCGTCGAAGGGGCGGCCGGGCGCGCCGTCGCCCTGCCAGGCCAGGACGAGGAAGAGGGCGGGGACGAGCAGCGCGGTGAGCTTCAGCCAGTACTGGAAGGCCTGGACGAAGGTGATGCTGCGCATGCCGCCGGCGGCGACGACGCCGGTGACGACGACGGCCACGATCACCCCGCCGAGCCAGTCGGGCGCGCCGCTGAGGACGGTGAGGGTCAGTCCGGCGCCCTGGAGCTGGGGCAGCAGGTAGAGCCAGCCGACGCCCACGACGAAGGCGCCCGCGAGGCGCCGCACCGCCTGGGAGGCGAGCCGGGCCTCGGCGAAGTCGGGCAGCGTGTAGGCGCCGGAGCGGCGCAGCGGGGCGGCGACGAAGAGCAGCAGGACCAGGTAGCCGGCGGTGTAGCCGACGGGGTACCAGAGCATGTCCGGTCCCTGCACGAGGACCAGTCCGGCGATGCCGAGGAAGGAGGCGGCGGAGAGGTACTCGCCGCTGATGGCGGCGGCGTTCAGGCGGGGGCCGACGGTGCGGGAGGCGACGTAGAAGTCGGAGGTGGTGCGGGAGATGCGCAGGCCGAAGGCGCCGACCAGGACGGTGGCCACGACGACCAGGGCGACCGCGGGTATGGCGTAGCCGGAGTTCATCGGTCCTCGACGAGGCGCACGAAGTCCCGTTCGTTGCGCTCGGCGCGGCGCACGTACCAGCGGGCGAGGAGGACCAGCGGCGCGTACAGGCCGAAGCCGAGGACGGCCCATTCCAGGCGGCGGGCGTCGGGCAGTGCCGCGAACAGCAGCGGCAGCGGCCCGACGAGGAGGCCGAGGACGGCGAGGGCGGCGAGGCCGGCCCGCAGCTGGCTGCGCATGAGGGAGCGGACGTAGGTGTGGCCGAGGGTGGTCTGCTCGTCGATCTCGGTGCGCGGGCGGTGGTGGCCGGAGGCGCGCCGGGTGCGCCTGGGCGGGCCGGTGACGGTGACGCGGCGCTCGCCGGGGTCCTGGGGCACGGTCAGGGCCTCCGCATGAGCAGGTCCCGCAGTTCACGGGCGTGGCGCCGGCTGACCTGGAGTTCCTCGGTGCCGACCAGGACGCTGACGGTGCCCGCGTCCAGGCGGAGTTCCCCGATGTGGCGCAGGGCGACGAGGTGGCGGCGGTGGATGCGGACGAAGCCGCGGGCCCGCCAGCGTTCCTCCAGGGTGGACAGGGGGATGCGGACGAGGTGGCTGCCCTTGTCGGTGTGCAGGCGGGCGTAGTCGCCCTGGGCCTCGGCGTGGGTGATGTCGTCGACGGGGACGAAGCGGGCGACGCCGCCCAGTTCCACGGTGATGTGGTCGGGGTCGGGTTCGTGGACGGGTATGCGTGGCGCGGGGTGGGTGCTGCCGCGTTGCTCGACGGCGCGGCGCACCGCCTCCGCCAGCCGCTCCCGGCGTACGGGTTTGAGGACGTAGTCGACGGCGTCCAGGTCGAAGGCCTGCACGGCGAAGTCCTCGTGCGCGGTGACGAAGACGACCAGCGGGGGCCGGGCGAAGCCGGTCAGCAGCCGGGCCAGGTCGAGCCCGTCGAGGCCGGGCATCTGGATGTCGAGGAAGACGACGTCGATGGCGTCCGGCCCGTCGGGGCCCGATTCCAGGGCCCGGTTGATGCGGCGCAGCGCCTCGGTCGCGTCGCTCGCGCCCTCCGCCGCGCCGATGCGGGGATCGGCGTTCAGCAGGTACACGAGTTCCTCGAGCGTGGGTCGTTCGTCGTCGACGGCGAGGGCGCGCAGCATGAGGCTGGAGTGTAGGAGTAATCCGTACGCCTGCACACGGGCCGGGGGTGGACGTATCCGCTGGATACAGTGCCCGCATGAACAGCAGGACCACCCCGTTCGACGATCTCGACCGGAAGATCGTCACCGCGCTGATGACGAACGCCAGGACGTCCTTCGCCGAGATCGGCGCCGAGATCGGGCTGTCCTCCACGGCGGTCAAACGCCGGGTGGACCGGCTGCGGGAGACCGGGGTGATCACCGGGTTCACGGCGACGGTGCGGCCCGCCGCGCTGGGCTGGCGCACCGAGGCGTACGTCGAGGTGTACTGCGAGGGGGCGGCGCCGCCGAGGCGGCTGGCGGAGGTGGTACGGGGCTATCCGGAGATCAGGGCGGCGATGACGGTGACCGGTGGCGCGGACGCGCTGCTGCACGTGCGGGCGCGGGACGTGGAGCACTTCGAGGAGGTGCTGGAGCGGATCCGTGCGGAGCCGTTCATCCGGAAGACGATCAGTGTGATGGTGCTGTCCCACCTGATCCCGGACAGTGCGGAGGCGGGAGCGGGCCTGCTGGCCCACGAAGGCGCAGCAGACCTGCGCTGACCTGGTGGAAGACGCAGCGATCGTGCGGCAACACGCAGCCCTTGTCGCTTGTCGCGCGCGGTCGTCAGTTTCTACCGTGGTGTCAACCCACAATTACACACCGTGAGGAGCGGAGGTACCCCTCTGTGCCCGAGTCCCGTGTGCCGCGCCGACGGCGCTTCCTGGTCTGCGAACCCCGACACTTCGCCGTGCAGTACGCGATCAATCCGTGGATGAGCACCGACCGGCCGGTCGACGTCATCCGCGCCCTCGACCAGTGGCAGGCGCTGGTCGACGTCTACCGTGCCCACGGCCACACCGTGGACCGCGTCGAACCCGTCCCGGGCTTGCCCGACATGGTCTTCGCCGCGAACTGCGCGGTCGTGGTGGAGGGGCGGGTCTTCGGCTCGCTCTTCCACGCGCCCGAGCGGCGTCCGGAGTCCGTGCCCTTCGAGGCGTGGTTCAAGACCCGGGGCTTCGAGGTCCAGCACCCGGAGGCGGTGTGCGAGGGCGAGGGAGACCTGGTCCCGGCCGGCCGGTGGATCCTGGCCGGCACCGGGTTCCGCACCACGCACGAGGCGCACCGCGAGGTGCAGGAGTACTTCGGAGTGCCCGTGGTGTCGCTGACGCTGGTGGACCCGTACTTCTACCACCTGGACACGGCGCTGTTCGTGCTCGACGACGGCGGTGACGGCGGCGCGGGGAACATCGCCTACTACCCGGAGGCGTTCTCGCCGGGCAGCCGTGAGGTGCTGGAGCGGCTGTACCCGGACGCGGTGCTCGCCACCCGCGAGGACGCCATGGCGTTCGGGCTGAACTCCGTCTCGGACGGGCGGCACGTGTTCATCGCGCCCGGGGCCGGGGCGCTGGCGGACCGGCTCGCCGGCCGGGGCTACGTCCCCGTGCCCGTCGACCTGTCCGAGTTCCAGAAGGCCGGCGGCGGCATCAAGTGCTGTACCCAGGAGATCCGGGAGGCCCGCTCATGACCGCCCCCGCCCCCGCCCGCGGCTCCGAGGAGCTGATCCGCGCCGAGGAGCCGGTCCTCGCGCACAACTACCATCCGCTGCCCGTGGTCGTGGCCCGCGCCGAGGGCGCCTGGGTCGAGGACGTGGAGGGCCGCCGCTACCTGGACATGCTGGCCGGGTACTCGGCGCTCAACTTCGGGCACCGCCACCCCGCGCTGATCGAGGCCGCGCACCGCCAGCTGGACCGGCTCACGCTCACCTCGCGCGCCTTCCACAACGACCGGCTGGCGGGCTTCGCCGAGCGGCTGGCCGGGCTCACCGGCACGGACATGGTGCTGCCGATGAACACCGGCGCGGAGGCGGTGGAGAGCGGCATCAAGGTGGCCCGCAAGTGGGCCTACGACGTGAAGGGCGTCCCGGCGGACCGGGCGACGATCGTGGTCGCGGCGGACAACTTCCACGGCCGCACGACGACGATCGTCAGCTTCTCCACGGACGAGACGGCCCGCGCGGGTTTCGGCCCGTTCACGCCGGGTTTCCGGGTGGTGCCGTACAACGATCTGGCGGCCATGGAGGCGGCGGTCGACGAGACGACGGCGGCGGTGCTGATCGAGCCGATCCAGGGCGAGGCGGGCGTGCTGATCCCGGACGACGGCTATCTGGCCGGGGTGCGGGAGCTGACCCGGCGGGCGGGCTGCCTGTTCGTCGCGGACGAGATCCAGTCGGGGCTCGGCCGCACCGGGCACACGCTCGCCGTCGCGCACGAGTCGGTCGAGCCGGACGTGGTGCTGCTCGGCAAGGCGCTGGGCGGCGGCATCGTGCCGGTGTCGGCGGTGGTCGGCCGCCGGGACGTGCTGGGCGTGCTGCACCCGGGCGAGCACGGTTCGACGTTCGGCGGCAATCCGCTGGCCGCGGCGGTCGGCACGGCGGTGGTGGAGCTGCTGGAGACGGGCGAGTTCCAGCGCCGGGCGGCGGAGCTGGGCGCGGTGCTGCGCGAGGGGCTGGCCGCGCTGGTCGGCAGGGGCGTCGTCGGCTTCCGCGCGCGGGGCCTGTGGGCGGGGGTCGACGTGGACCCGGCGCTGGGCACCGGCCGGGAGATCAGCGAGCGGCTGATGCGCGAGGGCGTCCTCGTCAAGGACACGCACGGCTCGACGATCCGGCTGGCGCCGCCGCTGACCGTCACCGGTGAGGAGCTGCGGGGGGCGCTCGGGACGCTGGAGAAGGTCCTGACGTCCTGACGGAGTGCGCCCCCGACGTGCGGTTACGGAGCGGTTCGGCCCCGGTCGAGCCGCTCCACGCGTGTCACGTTGTCGCGGTCCTCGGCGTCCTCGCTGGGGCCGCCCGCGAACCAGGCGTCGAGGATCTCCCCCAGCAGCGGCGCCGACGTCAGGCGCAGGCTGAGGGCGAGCACGTTGGCGTCGTTCCAGCGGCGGGCCCCGTCGGCCGTGTAGGCGTCGGCGCACAGGGCCGCGCGCACGCCCGGCACCTTGTTGGCGGCGATCGACGCGCCCGTGCCGGTCCAGCAGCAGACCACGGCCTGGTCGGCCCGGCCGTCGGCGACCTCGCGCGCCGCCCGCTCCGAGCAGACCGCCCAGCGCGCGTCCGCCCCCGGTCTGAGCGCGCCGTGCGGGAGCACCTCGTGTCCCCGGCCGCGCAGCTCCTCCACGAGGAGCCGGGCCACGGGTTCGTCCATGTCGGAGGAGACGGCGATGCGCATGCGGGCAGGGTACCCACGGCGCCCGGTCACCTCATCGGCTCAACCACATGACCGAAGTCACGACCATACCCAGCATGATCGGGGGAACGGTACGACCTGAGAATTCGTACGACCGAGCAGCACTCCGCCAGGGGTGACTGCGCGTGGAAAGGGAGGCCGCCACGTCCCCCACCGACAACGGCCAGGAACCCGACGCCGCGGCGGTGCGCCGCCACCGGACCCTGTTCCGGGCCATCAAGCGCCGGCAGAACCCGAAGCTGCGCCGCTCGGACATCACCGTCACGGACGAGGCCGCGGTCAAGCGCGCCGTGAAGGCGGCGTCCCTCGGCAACGCCATGGAGTGGTTCGACTTCGGCATCTACGCCTATCTGGCCGGCACCATCGGCCGGGTGTTCTTCCCGTCCGGGAGCGACACGGCGCAGCTGCTCTCCTCCTTCGCCACGTTCGCCGTGGCCTTCCTGGTGCGTCCGCTGGGCGGCATGTTCTTCGGCCCGATGGGCGACAAGATCGGCCGCAAGAAGGTCCTCGCGCTGACCATGATCCTGATGGCGATCGGCACGGCCGCCATCGGCCTCATCCCCAGCTACGACGCCATCGGCTTCTGGGCCCCGGTCCTGCTGATCGTTTTCCGGCTGCTCCAGGGCTTCTCGACGGGCGGTGAGTACGGCGGCGCCTCCACGTTCATCGCCGAGTACGCGCCCGACAAGCGGCGCGGCTTCTTCGGCAGCTTCCTGGAGCTGGGCACGCTCGCCGGCTACACGGGCGCGGCGAGCCTGGTCACCGGGCTCACCGCCTGGCTGGGCAGCGACGCCATGGACTCCTACGGCTGGCGCATCCCGTTCCTGGTCGCGGCGCCGCTCGGCATCGTCGGCATCTACCTGCGGCTGAAGCTGGACGACACGCCCGCGTTCCTGAAGCTCGAGGACTCCAACGTCCACATCTCGGAGGCGGCGAACGCGGTGGAGACCACCACGCGCGGTGACCTCGCCAAGATCTTCCGCACCCACTGGCGGTCGCTGGTGCTGTGCATCGCGCTGGTCGGCGCCTACAACATCACCGACTACATGCTGCTGTCGTACATGCCGACGTACCTGTCGGACGAGCTGGACTACAGCGAGAGCCACGGGCTGATGATCCTGGTGGCGACCATGGTGCTGCTGATGCTGATCATCAACCAGGTGGGCCGGCTGTCCGACCGCTTCGGCCGCAAGCCCCTGCTGATGACCGGCATGGTCAGCTTCTTCGTCCTGTCCGCGCCGGCCTTCGTGCTGGTCCAGGAGGGCAGTCTGCTCGCGGTCTCCGCGGGCATGCTGATGCTCGGTCTGTCCCTGGTGTGCCTGCTCGGCACGATGTCGGCGGCGCTGCCGGCGATGTTCCCGACCAACGTCCGCTACGGCTCCCTGTCGGTCGGCTACAACCTGTCGGCGTCGATCTTCGGCGGCACCACGCCGCTGGTGATCACCGCGCTGATCAGCGTGACCGGCTCCGACATGATGCCGGCCTACTACGCGATGGCCGCGGCCCTGATCGGTGTGGTGGCGGTGGCCTGCATGAAGGAGACGGCCCAGCAGCCGCTGGAGGGTTCGCCGCCGTCGGTGCAGAGCGAGGAGGAGGCCGCGGAGATGGTGGAGGCGCAGGCGCCGACGCCCAAGTTCTGACGGGAGCACGGCCGGCGGGCCGGGCACGTCCGGTTCCGGGCGGGCCCGGCCCGCACCTACACTGGCACCCCGGCCGACGCCGGTTGACCAGTGAGAACACGGCGATCGAGCCGTCCCGCCGGACCGAGGAGCGCCGCCTTGTTCTACTACGTCCTCAAATACGTGCTGCTGGGTCCGCTGCTGAGGCTGGTCTTCCGGCCCAGGATCGAGGGCCTGGACCACGTACCGGCGTCGGGGGCGGCGATCGTGGCGGGCAATCACCTCTCCTTCTCGGACCACTTCCTGATGCCCGCGGTGCTCCGACGCCGCATCACCTTCCTGGCGAAGGCCGAGTACTTCACCGGACCGGGCCTCAAGGGCCGGCTGACCGCGTTCTTCTTCCGCAGCGCCGGGCAGATCCCCGTGGACCGCTCGGGCAAGGAGGCGGGGCAGGCCGCCATCCGCGAGGGACTGGGCGTGCTGGGCAGGGACGAGCTGCTCGGCATCTATCCGGAGGGCACCCGCTCGCACGACGGGCGGCTCTACAAGGGCAAGGTCGGCGTCGCCGTGATGGCGATCAGGGCGGGCGTGCCGGTCGTGCCCTGCGCGATGATCGGCACCTTCGAGGCGCAGCCGCCGGGCCGGAAGATCCCCAAGGTGCACCCCGTGGTGATCCGCTTCGGCGAGCCCCTGGACTTCTCCCGCTACGCGGGCATGGAGGGCGAGAAGGCCGTGCTGCGCGCCGCCACCGACGAGATCATGTACGCGATTCTGTCGCTGTCCGGTCAGGAGTACGTCGACCGGTACGCCGCCGACGTGAAGGCCGAGGCGGCTCGGAAGGCGGCGCAGGGGCGCCGGTTCCCGCGTCTGCCGCACCGCTAGAGGGAACCACCGGGGCCTGGGGTCTGCTGTCGGCAGAAGCCCGTGGCCGCACCCGGGGGCGCGCGCCTACGGTCGGCGTATGACACGTGCAGTGGTGATCGGGGCGACGGGGCAGATCGGGCGGGCGACGGTGTCGGCGCTGGCCCGGGACGGCTGGGAGGTGGACGCCGTCTCGCGGGGCGGCGGCCGGGACGCGCGCTGGCCCGAGAACGTACGGGTGGTGCGGGCCGACCGGGAGGACGACGCGGCGCTCTCGGCGGCGGTCGGCGAGGGCTGCGACGTGCTGGTGGACACGGTGGCCTTCGACGCGGGGCACGCACGGCAGTTGGCCGCGCTCGCCGGGCGGGCCGGCTCGGTGGTGGTCGTCTCCAGCGTCTCGGTGTACGAGGACGACCGGGGCCGCAACTTCGACACCCAGGCCGAGCCCGGCGGCTTCCCCCACTACCCCGTGCCGCTTCCCGAGTCGCAGCGCACGGTGGAGCCGGGCGACTCGTCCTACAGCACCCGCAAGGCCGCGCTGGAGCGTGAACTCCTCGCGGCGGGCGACCGGTTGCCCGCGACCCTGCTGCGCGCGGGCGCGGTCCACGGCCCGCACTGCCGCACACCGCGCGAGCTGTACTTCGTGGGGCGCAACCTCGACGGCAGGCGGCGGCGCGTGCTGGCGTACGGCGGCGCGAGCCGCTTCCACCCGGCGGGTGTGCACAACATCGCCGAACTGGTCCGGCTGGCCGCTTCCCGGCCCGGCACCCGCGTCCTGAACGCGGTCGACCCGGACGCGCCGGCGGTGGCCGAGATCGCGCGGGCCGTCGACGCGGTGATGGGCGTGGAGACCGAGGACGTCCTGGTGGACGGACCGCCGCCCGCGGACACGGTGGGCGACACGCCGTGGTCGGTGGCGGCGCCCGTCGTGTGCGACATGGGCGAGGCGGAACGCCAGTTGGGCTACCGCCCGGTGGGCCGGTACGCCGACGGCCTGGCGGAGACGGTCGCCTTCATCGAGGAGCGGCTGGCCGGACGCGACTGGCGGGAGGCGTACCCGAAGATGTTCCAGGCCTACGGCGACCTCTTCGACTACGCGGCGGAGGACGCCTGGTTGGCGGCACGCCGGGACTGAGGAACGCCCGAGGGGGCGGCCGGTCGGACCGGCCGCCCCCTCGTCGCGCGTCGCGGGCCCGTCAGGGCTTGGGCGTGGCGTGCGGGGCGCAGGTCACGTCCTTGGCGTCCACCTTGCCGGTGAGCAGGTAGGTGTCGACCCGGTCGTTGACGCAGGGGTTGACCAGCCCGGTGACGCCGTGCGAGCCGGCGTCCCGCTCGGTGACGAGGCGGGATCCCTTGAACCGCTTGTGCAGTTCGACGGCGCCCTCGTACGGGGTGGCCGCGTCCCGCTCGGACTGGACGATCAGCACGGGCGGGAGACCCGGGCCGGTCTTCACGTCCACCGGGGTCCGCTGTTTGGCCGGCCAGGTGGCGCAGGGCAGGTTCATCCAGGCGTTGGCCCAGGTCATGAACGGGTGGTCGCGGTGCAGCTCGGTGTTGTCCCGGTCCCAGGTGCGCCAGTCGGACGGCCACTGGGCGTCGGCGCACTCCACGGCCGTGTAGACCGCGTTCCCGTTCTCCGCCGAGGCGTTGCCCGCGGTGTCGGAGAGGTCGGGGGCGGCGGCGTCCACGAGGGCCTGGGTGTCGCCGGCGACGTACTTGGCGAACACGGCCGCGGTCGGCGCCCACGCGGAGTCGTAGTACGGGGCGCTCTGGAAGAAGGAGATCAGCTCGGCCGGGCCGACGACCCCGCCCAGGGGCTCCTTCGCGGCGGCGGCGCGCAGCTTCAGCCACTGCTCCTGGACCTCGGCGCGGGTGCCGCCGAGATGGAAGGCGGCGTCGTTCTTCGCGACCCAGTCCTGCCAGTCCTTCCAGCGCTTCTCGAAGGCGACGTCCTGGTCCAGGTTGGCCTGGTACCAGATCTTCTCGCGGGAGGGGTTGACGACGCTGTCGACGACCATGCGGCGCACGTGGCCGGGGAAGAGGGTGCCGTAGACGGCGCCGAGGTAGGTGCCGTAGGAGACGCCCAGGTAGTTGAGCTTCTTCTCGCCGAGGGCGGCCCGGACGACGTCGAGGTCGCGGGCGGTGTTCGGCGTGGTCATGTGCGGGAGCATCTCGCCGCTGCGCTCGAGGCAGCCGTCGGCGTACTCCGCGGCCAGCTTGCGCTGGGCGAGCTTGTCGGCCTCGGAGCCGGGCACGGGGTCCATCTTGGGGGCCTTGACGAACTCCTGCGGGTCGACGCAGGAGATCGGCGCGGACTTGCCGACGCCGCGCGGGTCGAAGCCCACGAAGTCGTAGGCCTTGGCGGCGTCGGCCCACACCGCGCTCTGGCTCGTGACGCGGGCCGGGAAGCGCAGTCCGGAGCCGCCGGGGCCGCCGGGGTTGTACAGGAGGGCGCCCTGGCGCTCGGACTTCGTGCCGGTGTTGCCGATGCGGTCGACCGCTATCCGTATCTGCTTGCCGAACGGCTTGGCGTAGTCGAGCGGCACGGTGACGTAGCCGCACTGGATCGGCTTGGGGAGGTTCCAGTCGGCCGGGCAGTCCTGCCAGTCGACTCCGGCGCGGGCGGCGCGGGCGGCGGCGATGACGGCACCGCGGGCCTCGTGGTCCCAGCCCCGCGCGGTCGGCCGGTCGGTCGCCGGTGCGGCGCTCGCGGCGGGTGCCGTGACCGCGCCCGCCATGAGCGTGGCGGTGACCAGCACTCCGGCCGAGCCGAACGCCGTGGCCCTGCGCCGCGTTGTGCTCCTGCTCAAGTGGTCCTCCCCGTACGTGTTCGCGACAAGTACGGGGATCCTCGCGGCTGTGCGTCGGCCGGCGACAGACTCGGGGCTACTTCTTTGCCAATCCGATAAACGGAGAAAAGCGTTCGCTAGTCGCGCCCGAGTGAGGCCAACGCCCCGTCCAGCAGCCGCCGCAGCCGCAGCGCGTCCGGCGCCACCGCCGTGACCAGGGCCGCGGGACCGGCCAGCGGCATGACGGCGGCGCCCTCCCCGAGGACGCGGGCGGCCGGCGGCTCGGCCGCGAACCCGGGCCGTACGACGACCAGCTGACCGACCGCGCGGTGCCCGGCGAGTCCGGCGGGGCCGTCCCAGCCGCCCGGGGCACCGGGACCGCAGGCCAGCTCCTGGTCGAGGACGCAGCGCCCGTCGATCCGCACCGTCAGACGGCTGGTCAGCCGGCCGGGTTCCTCCCCCGCCCGCCCGAGCACCTGCTCCTCGCGCAGCAGCAGCCGGGCCCCGGCGGCGAGGTCGACGCGCGTGCCGACGTACAGGTCGCTGCCCCGGGCGGAGATCAGCTGCTCGGGCAGCCAGCGCAGGTCGGCGCCCTCGCCGGCCGTGAGCCGGACGTCGTAGCGGGCGTCGGCCTTCTCCTGCCCCGGCAGGGCCAGGGTGGCCGCGGCGGAGCCGACCCGCAGCCGGGCGCCGGGGGCCGCTTCCGCCGTCACCGTGAAGTGGTCACCGCCGAGCGGTCCGCTCATCGCGCCGACCAGCATCACCCGTGCCTCGGCCCCGCTCCCCCGGGTCCGTCGCACCGCGAGCGGCCCCTCGCCCTCCAGCACGGGCAGGGAGGTGCCGCCGCGCCCGTCGGCGCGGGCGAGGACACGGGCCCGCGCCCGCACACCGCCCGGAGCGGTCACGCGGTCCACGCGGCGATCCGCCCCCGTACCCACTCGGCGACCTCCCGGGCCCCGTCCTCGCCGCGCAGCGACTGCATGGCGACGGGCAGTTCACCGCGGGCCGCCTTGGCGTCGGCCGCCATCCGCGCGAGGTCGGAGCCCACGTGGGGGGCGAGGTCGGTCTTGTTGACGATCAGCAGGTCGGCGGTGGCGACGCCGGGTCCGCCCTTGCGCGGGATGTCGTCGCCGCCTGCCACGTCGATCACGAAGATCTGGGCGTCGACGAGCCCCTTGGAGAAGGTGGCGGTGAGGTTGTCGCCGCCGGACTCGACGAGGACGAGGTCGAGCGGCCCCACCTCGTCCTCCAGGTCCTCCACGGCCTCCAGGTTGGCGGAGATGTCGTCCCGGATGGCGGTGTGCGGGCAGGCCCCGGTCTCCACGGCGGTGATCCGCTCGGGCGGCAGCACCGCCTCGCGGAGCAGGAACTCGGCGTCCTCGCGGGTGTAGATGTCGTTGGTGACGACGGCGATCGAGAACTCCTCGCGCAGCGCCCGGCAGAGCGCGGCGACGGTGGCGGTCTTGCCTGACCCGACGGGCCCGCCGAGTCCGATCCGCACGGCCCGGCGGCTGCCGTCGGGCCGCCGGGCGTCGGCGGAGACGGCGGCGGGACGGTCGTGGTCGTGGTCAAGGTGCATGTGACGGCTCCTGTGAAGGGAATTCGACTGCGCGGCCTGCGAGGCCTGCGCGGTCTACGAGGATTTCAAGGACTACGACGACTACGACGACTACGAGGACCACGAGGACCACGAGGACTACGAGGCGAACAGCCGGACCGGCCACCCCGCGTGCGCCTCCGCCGCGATCTCCAGCAACGGCGCGGACCGGGCGGGCAGCACCCCGGTCCCCTCGGCCCGGACGCGCCCCGCCGCCTCGACGGCGTCCCGCGCCACGAGGTCCACGTCGGCGGCGAGCCGGGCCAGCACCCCGGTCGCGTCGAACGGATCGAGGCTGAGCAGCCGCACGACCGCCGTGGCCGGCCCGCTCACCCCCTCGTAGGCGGAGCAGTAGGCCGCGTCCAGCGCCCCGAGCCCCGCCGCGCGCGCGGCCACCCCCAGTACGACGGGCTGGTGCGCGCCCTTCGGGAACCTCGCCGCCAGCGCGTCGAGTTCGGGATGCGGCCAGGTGGCCCGCGCGGCCCGGGTCAGCTGCCGCCCGAGCCTGCGCGCGACGGTGCGCAGGGCGGGCGAGGGCGTGCGGGCGTCGGCGGCGCGGTCGAGTTCCACGGGGTCGGTTCCGAGGGCGGCGGCCGCCGCGAGGGAGGCCGCGACGACGCCGCCGGTGTGCAGCCGTCCCCGGCAGAACGCCTCCAGGGTCGCGGCGTCGGTCACCCGGCCCGCCCGGACGGCGGCCTCCGCCCCGCCGGAGTGCGCGTGCCCTCCGGCGGGGAAGCGGCCGTCCGCGAGGACGAGCAGTGCTGCGCGGCTCATCCCGGCCTCAGAAGAGGAAGTACCGCTGGGCCAGCGGCAGTTCGGCGACGGGCGCGGGCTCGACGAGTTCTCCGTCGATGGTCACCGCGAAGGAGTCCGCGGCGACCTCCACGCGGGGCAGCGCGTCGTTCTCCCGCATGTCCGCCTTGGTACGGCCGCGCGTCGAGCGGATCGGCACCAGCTCCCGCCCGATGCCCAGCCGTTCCGCCAGACCGTCCTCGACGGCCTGCTCCGCGACGAAGGCGACGGAGTTGCGGGCCGGGGCCGTGCCGTGCGCGCCGAACATCGGGCGCGGCAGGACCGGCTGCGGCGTCGGGATGGAGGCGTTCGCGTCGCCCATCTGCGCGTACGCGATCTGCCCGCCCTTGAGGACGAGCTGCGGCTTCACGCCGAAGAACCGCGGCTCCCAGAGCACCAGGTCGGCGAGCTTGCCGGTCTCGACGGAGCCGACCTCGTGCTCGATGCCCTGCGCCACGGCCGGGTTGATCGTGTACTTGGCGACATAGCGGCGTGCGCGGCGGTTGTCGGCCCGGGTGTCGCCGGGCAGGAAGCCGCGGCGGCGCTTCATCACGTGCGCGGTCTGCCAGGTCCGCATGATCACTTCGCCGATGCGTCCCATGGCCTGCGCGTCCGACGCCATGATGGAGATCGCCCCCATGTCGTGCAGGACGTCCTCGGCGGCGATGGTGCTGGGCCGGATCCGGGACTCGGCGAAGGCCAGGTCCTCGGGGACGGCGGGGTTCAGGTGGTGGCAGACCATCAGCATGTCGAGGTGCTCCTCGACGGTGTTGACGGTGTGCGGCCGGGTCGGGTTGGTGGACGCCGGCAGCATGTTGGGCAGCGACACCGCGGTGATCATGTCGGGCGCGTGACCGCCGCCCGCCCCTTCGACGTGGAAGGCGTGCAGGGTGCGGCCCGCGACGGCGTCGAAGGTGTCTCCGACGAAGCCCGCCTCGTTCAGGGTGTCGGTGTGCACGGCGAGCTGGACGCCGGACTCCTCGCAGACGTCCAGGCAGGCGGAGATGGCGGCGGGGGTGGCGCCCCAGTCCTCGTGGATCTTGAAGCCGAGCACGCCGGCGCGCAGTTGGTCGCGCATCGACTCCTTGGACATGGTGCTGCCCTTGCCCAGGAAGCCGATGTTCACGGGGCTCGACTCCAGGGCGGCGAACATCCGCGCCAGGTGCCACGAGCCCGGCGTGACGGTGGTCGCCTTGCTGCCCTCGGCCGGTCCGGTGCCGCCGCCGATCAGGGTGGTGACGCCGGACGCCAGCGCCTCGTCGACGGCGCCGGGCGCGATGAAGTGGACGTGCGTGTCGATGCCGCCCGCGGTGAGGATCTTGCCGTTGCCGGCGATGACCTCCGTCTCGGGGCCGATGACGAGCCCGGGGTGGACGCCGTCCATGGTGTCCGGGTTGCCGGACTTGCCGATGCCGGTGATCCGGCCGTCCCGGATGCCGACGTCTGCCTTGACCACACCCCAGTGGTCGATGATCACGGCGCCGGTGACGACGGTGTCCGGGGTGCCCTCGGCGCGGGTGGTCCGCGCCTGGCCCATGGACTCGCGCAGCACCTTGCCGCCGCCGAAGACGGCCTCGTCGCCGGAGCGGCCGGGACCGCCCGAGCGGTCCTCCTCGATCTCGACGAGCAGGTCGGTGTCGGCGAGGCGGATCCGGTCGCCGGTGGTCGGGCCGAAGAGGTCGGCGTAGGCGCCGCGGGACAGCTCAGGCATCGAGGGCACCTCCGGTGGCGCCGCGCAGCCCCACGACGACGCGGGCCCCGGCCAGGGGCACCAGCTCGACGTCGACGGGGATGCCGGGCTCGAACCGGACGGCGGTGCCGGCGGCGATGTTCAGCCGTGCGCCGTGCGCCGACGCGCGGTCGAACTCGAGGCCGGGGTTGGCCTCGGCGAAGTGGTAGTGGGAGCCGACCTGGACGGGGCGGTCGGCGGTGTTGAGGACGGTGAGCCGGGTGACCGGACGGCCCTCGTTGAAGGGGACCGGTGTGTCGGCGAAGAGGATCTCTCCGGGAATCATGGCCGCCCGTCAGACGATCGGTTCGTGGACGGTGACGAGCTTGGTGCCGTCCGGGAAGGTGGCTTCGACCTGCACGTCGTGGATCATCTCGGGGACGCCCTCCATGACCTCGTCGCGCTGGAGCACCTTGCGCCCGGAGGACATGAGTTCGCCCACGGTGCGCCCGTCGCGGGCGCCTTCGAGGATGTGCGCGGTGATCAGCGCGACGACCTCGGGGTGGTTGAGCTTCACGCCTCGCGCGCGGCGCTTCTCCGCCACGTCCGCGGCCACATGGATGAGCAGTCGCTCCTGCTCGTGCGGGGTCAGTTGCATGTACCACCTCACAGGACATGACGCCGGATCCGGGCGGTCCGGCGGCCGCGGCCACCACGGCGGCTCAAGATGTAACACACACGAATGGGCCGCCGAGTACCTGCCGTTTTCGCTAAAACCGCAGGTGGATAGGGTGGAGCGTACGGCTGGCGTGTTTCCGTCGCATGACCGGGTTTTGACCGACTGATTACCGGTCGTGCCGACGTGCTCACGCCTGCCCGCACGCGGGCACCCGTTCGGCGGACGCTACGCCGGCTTCGGCCCGCGGACGCTACGCCGGCTTCGGTCCGCGGTGCTCCGCGGCGATGCCGAAGCGGTGGGCTTCGCGGGGCGGTGCGGCGGGCGGGTCCTGGACACCGGTGACCGAGGTGACCACCTGGCCCTCCGAGGGGTCCCCGGGCTGCTCCAGGCGCTCCAGGTCGGCGGCGGAGACGAGGGCGACGAGAGGCTTGCCGTGGCGTGTCACGACGACGCGCTCACCGCCGTACACCACCCGGTTGATCAGGTCGGCGAGCTCAGCCCTGGCTTGCGTCACCGGAATCTCGTAGGCCATGTCCCCAGCTTACGGTTCGGCCCGCGACGAGCGGCTGCGCCGCCGCGGCTCCGGGTGGACGATGAAAACGAGACGACCCGAGGCCGCCGCACCGCGGGAGGCACCCCATGACAGGCGAACCGTCCTTCTTCGAGCTGGGCGTGGCGGACCCCGAACGCGGGCGGGTCTTCTACGGGACCCTGTTCGGCTGGACCCTCGAAGCGGGCCCCACGGGGCGCGGGTTCTCCATCGGCACCGCCGGGCTGCCGGGCGGCATGCACGGCGGCGATCCGGGCGCCGCGCCCTACCTGTTCTTCCGGGTCGACGACCTGGACGCGGCCGTGGCTCGGGTGCGTGAGCTGGGCGGCTCCGTGGAGGCTCTCGGCGAGGAGAACGAGGAGGGCGAGGAGGACCCGGAGTCGGCGGCCCGGTTCGGCCGCTTCAAGCTGTGCCGCGACGACCAGGGTTCGCTCTTCGGCCTGCACGAGCCGCCGCCCGCGCGGTGACCGCCGGGCCCGGACGCCCCGCGGCAAGGTCCCCGCGACACCACTGAACCCTCGCATTCCGGCGATCCCCCACCTCCGCAACGTACGTCCTGTACATTTTTTACGGAACCGGTGCGGCCGCGCGGGTTCCGCCACGAGGAGGGGGCTCGTCATGGTCCGACCGTCCGCACACCACGTCCCGCCCGAGTTCACCGAGCGCACCGGCGCCGGGGCCCGCACGACGGATCCGTACGCGAAGCTGCTGGAGGGACGGATCGTCCCGCTCGGGACGGCGGTCGACGAGGCCTCTGCCCATGACGTGGTGGCACAGCTCATGCTCCTGGAGCACCGCGATCCCGACCGGCCCGTCTCCCTCTACGTCAACTCCCCGGGCTGCTCCTTCACGGCCATGACGGCGATCTACGACACGATGCGGTACCTGGCCTGCGACGTGGAGACGACCTGCCTCGGGCAGGCCGGCGCGGCCGCCGCGGCACTGCTGGCGGCGGGGACCCCCGGCAAGCGCGCGATCCTGCCCGGGGCGCGGGTGGTGCTCCGTCAGCCGTCGCTCACCGAGCCACTGGAGGGGCGGGCCGGCGACCTGGCCGCCCGGGCCGAGGAGTTGACGCGGATCCGCGCCCGCCTGGAGGAGATCCTCGGACGGCATACGGGCCGCGGTCCCGCGCAGGTGGCGCGGGACGTCGAGCGGGAGACCGTCCTGGACGCCCAACAGGCCGTGGCGTACGGGCTGGTGGACCGCGTCGTCACCGACCGCCCCGGCGCCTCCCCGGCGCCCCGTGAGCGGTGAACGGCCGGTGCTGCCGCCGGAACTGCCGCCCCTGCCCGCTCTGACCCGCGCCGAGGCGGAGCTGATCGACCGCTACCTGGACGTCGTCGACCTGCTCGGACGCGTCAACCCGGCCCGGGACGGCGACACCTACCGGGGGCTGCGGGCGGCCCAGGCACTGGTCGCCAAGGCGGCGGCGCTGCGCGACGCGCTGGAGCTGATGCACGCGCGCGGCGAGACCGAGCTGCACGCGTCCACCCTCGCCCGGGCCCTGCGCGTACTGGACGGCGACCGGCGGACGGGGCGGCTCACCCTTCCGCCGTGTTCCGAGAGTTGAGTCGGCCGGTTTCGAAACGGACCAAAAGACGTACCCCCTTTCGGCTTAGGAACACGCCCTGTTCGCGGCCGGTCGAGGTTGCGCGGCACTCCCCCACCGGCGGCCGTGGTTCGCGCTGCGCCGCTGGTCCCGGCGTCGGCACCGCCTACGACCGTTGATCGAACACAGGGCCGTCCACCCGAACGGGTGAGTGGTGAGTAACAACACAAAAGCCACGTTCCGTTGGGATTTCGCGTTCCGGCGAGACAAGATCCGTGACTGACGACAAGCCCCCGCCGCAGCGGCGGGGCGGTCCGGGCGGACGCCGAGTCCTGCCGCCGTCCGGACGACCGGTCGCGAGGGAAGTGGATCGGCAGGAGTGGAGGACCCGAGCACGACGGGTCGCCGGAGCGGTCGCCTCCGTGAGAGGTGCCGGACCGAGCAGCCCTTGGGGTGAAGCCGCACTCGTGCGGCCGGGCAACTTCGCCAGCCCGAATCCGACAGGTCATCCTTCACAGGCGGCTGACGAAGGGTTGCGCATGTCCGCGCTCAATCGTGTCCCGTCCCTGATGGCTCGTGCCGGTACGGCCTCGGCCCTCACTCTCGCCGCGGTGGGCGGCTCCGTCGTGGTCCCCGGTTTCGCCTCGGAGGCCGCCGCGGCGACGCATGCGACGAAGGCCCTCAAGGTCGCCGCCTCCAAGAAGGGCTCCCCGTACAAGTGGGGGGCCGTCGGACCGCGCCGGTTCGACTGCTCCGGCCTGACGCTGTACTCGTTCAAGAAGGCCGGCAAGAAGCTGCCGCGCACCGCCGCCCAGCAGTACAACAAGACCCGTCACATCTCGGCCAAGAAACGCAAGGTGGGGGATCTGGTCTTCTTCCACTCCGGCCGCAGCGTCTACCACGTCGGCATCTACGCCGGCAAGGGCAAGCTCTGGCACGCCCCGAAGACCGGCGACGTGGTGCGCCTCCAGAAGATCTGGACCGGAAGCGTCCTGTACGGCCGGGTCAAGTAGGCCGGTGACCGCGTAGCCCTTCCGAGGGGATGACGGCGCCGCGTCCGCCGTCATCCCCTCGGGTGCGCCCCGTACTCGGCGGCCGTGGCCGGCCCGGGGGCTACCGGCCGGCCGGGGGCGGTCCAGGGGAGTTCGACGCAGACGGTCTTGCCGCCCTCCCGCGTGGGGTGGACCCGCAGCCTGCCGCCGCACTCGGCGGTCAGCCAGCGGATGATCACCATGCCGCGCCCGTTGTCCTGCTGCACGGCGGCGGGCAGGCGCTTGGGGAAACGCGGATGGCTGTCGGTGACGCCGATGCGCAGCCGCTCGTCCCGGTCGAGGGCGAGGTCCACCGTGAAGGTGGGGGACTGCCCGAACGTGTGCTGGACCGCGTTGGTCGCCAGTTCGGAGACGATGAGCCGGACCGTGTCGGAGAGGTCGGCGTCGGCCGGCAGGCCCCACTCGACCAGCGTGCCGGCCACGTAGGTCCGCGCGGCGGCCACCGAGGCGGGATCGCTCGGCAGCGTGACGGATGCTTCCAGGTGATCTGCCATGGCGACGTCGTCCCTTTCTCACGGGACCGCGGTCCGGCACGGGCCGGATGGTTCGAGTACGGTCCCGGACTGGTGCTTCGCCGCCAGACTGCCATCACCCGGCCCGCGAAGGGCGGCGATCCACCAAGATATGCATATATCTGTCGCTCGAAGCGGTGAACTCTGCGACGGCAGAGCGGATTTGGGCGGCCCATAAGGAGTAAGGGAGTGGCCCATGCAGCACGGTCCCGTGGTGCGCCGCCGGAAGCTGGGCGCGGAACTGCGCGCCCTGCGCACGACGGCGGGCATCACCAGTGGAGAGGCGGCGCGGCTGGTGGGCTGGCACCAGTCGAAGGTCAGCCGGATCGAGACCGGCACGAGCGGGGCGAAACCGTCCGACGTCCGGTTACTCCTCGACGCCTACGGCGTGCACGACGACCAGTTGCGCGGCCTGCTGGTGATGCTGGCGCGCTCCGACGACGCGGGCGGCCGGCACCACTGGTGGCACGCCTACCGGGGGGTGCTGCCGCCCACCTACCGCGACTTCATCAGCCTGGAGTCGCAGGCCGGCGCGATGCGCACGCTGGAGACGACGGTGGTCCCCGGCCTCCTCCAGACCCCGGAGTACGCGCGGGAGGTGACGCGGGCGGCTGTGGACGGGATGCCCGAGGAACGGCTGGACGCGCTGGTGGAGGTGAGGCTGGCCCGGCAGGACGTGCTGCGCGGCGATCCGCCGCTGGAGCTGAGCGCGGTGCTCGACGAAGCGGTGCTGCGGCGGCAGGTGGGCGGGCCCGGGGTGATGGCCCGTCAGCTGGAGCGGCTGGTGGAGGAGGCGCGGCTGCCCCATGTCAGGCTCCAGGTATTGCCCTTTGCCGCCGGGGCGCACATCGGTGTTACCGGCCCTTTCGTAATCTTCTCTTTTTCGAACACTTCTGATCTGGACGTGGTTGTTCTAGACCACTTGACGAGTAGCCTGCACCTCGAACGGAAAGAAGACCTAGAGGCCTATACCGAGGCCTTCAACGCCCTTCTGATCCATGCCCTTTCGCCCGAGGACTCGTTGGACTTCATCGCCGCGACCGCGGCAGGCGCGTAAGGAGGCACCATGTCAGGCTCCATGTCCGAAATCCCGGGGCACATCCCTGCCGGCACCGATCTCACCGGCGTCCGGTGGCTGCGCAGCAGCTACAGCACGGGAGCGAACAACTGCGTGGAGACGGCCCGGCCGCCGGCCGGCCGCTGGGCCGGACTGCTCGCGGTGCGGGACTCCAAGAACCCGGCCGGGGCCGCCCTGCTCTTCTCCCCCGAGAGCTGGACGTGCTTCACCGCCGGGGTACGCCGGCCCTGACCGTCCCGCGGGGCGTCGGACGACGCACGGCCATGCCACGCCGACTCATGGTCGCGTCTCGCCGATCACCCGTACCGCGTGTGCGATCTGTTCCCCGGAGAGGTCCGCCCTGGCGGTCAGCCTGAGCCGCGAGACCCCGTCCGGCACGGAAGGAGGACGGAAGCAGCCCACGGAGAGCCCGGCCGTGCGGCAGTCGGCCGCCCACCGCACGGCCGTCTCCGCGGAGGGCGCCCGCACCGAGACCACCGCGGCGTCCGGCCGCACCGCCGCCAGGCCCGACGCGGTCAGGCGCGCGTGCAGTTCGGCGGCGACGGCGCGGGCCCGGGCCGCCCGCTCCGGCTCGCGGCGCAGCAGGGTCAGCGCCGCGAGGGCCGCGCCCGCCGCGGCGGGGGCGAGGCCGGTGTCGAAGATGAACGTCCGGGCGGCGTTGACCAGGTGGCCGATCACCCTGGCCGGTCCCAGCACCGCGCCGCCCTGGGCGCCCAGCGACTTGGACAGCGTGACCGTGGCGACGACGTCGTCCCGGCCGGCCAGCCCCGCGGCGTACGGGGCGCCCCGGCCACCCTCGCCGAGGACCCCGAGTCCGTGCGCGTCGTCGACGACCAGACCCGCGCCGTGCTCGCGGCACGCCTCGGCGAGGGCGGCCAGCGGAGCGGCGTCGCCGTCGACCGAGAAGACCGTGTCGGAGACGGCGACGGCGGGGCCGTCGTGCGTGGCCAGCGCCTTGCGCACGGCGTCCGGTTCGGCGTGCGCCACGACCTGGGTCGTACCGCGGGCCAGCCGGCAGCCGTCGATCAGCGAGGCGTGGTTGCCCGCGTCCGAGACGACCAGGCTGCCGTACGGGGCCAGCGCGGTGACCGCGGCGAGGTTGGCCGCGTAGCCGGAGGAGAAGACCAGCGCGGCCTCGAAGCCGCAGAATCCGGCCAGTTCGCGCTCCAGCTCGGTGTGGAGCTCCGTCGTGCCGGTCACCAGACGGGAGCCGGTCGAGCCGCCGCCCCAGGTGCGCGCCGCGCGGGCCGCGCCCTCGGTGACCTCCGGGTGCCGGGCCAGTCCGAGGTAGTCGTTGCTCGCCAGGTCCAGCAGGGGCGAGTCGGCCGGGCGGGGGCGCAGAACCCGTACGAGCCCGGCCTCGCGGCGCGCCCGGTCCTGCTCGTCGATCCAGCCGAACGCCATGGGTCGGTCCTTCCGGGAATTTGTAGGCAGTGGACAGACACTAGCGGCACCGCCACCCCCGCGAGGTGTGGCAATACCCACACGTCGATCTGTCAGTGTTGTGCAAACTCTCCTTGGCCGCGAGCGGCCCCTTAGGACAGGATCGGCTCCCATGGACCTGCTGAACACGCTGGTGGACAAGGGGCTTCGGCGCGAGTCGCCGACCCGCGAGGAGGCGCTCGCCGTCCTCGCCACTTCCGACGACGACCTGCTCGATGTGGTGGCCGCGGCCGGCAAGGTGCGCCGGCACTGGTTCGGGCGGCGGGTGAAACTCAACTACCTCGTCAACCTCAAGTCGGGCCTGTGCCCCGAGGACTGCTCCTACTGCTCGCAGCGGCTGGGCTCCAAGGCGGAGATCCTCAAGTACACCTGGCTCAAGCCCGACCAGGCCACCGCGGCCGCCCGCGCGGGGGTGGCGGGCGGCGCCAAGCGGGTGTGCCTGGTGGCCAGCGGACGCGGCCCGACCGACCGGGACGTGGACCGGGTCTCGGACACCATCAAGGCCATCAAGGAGCAGGACGGGTCCGTCGAGGTGTGCGCCTGTCTGGGGCTGCTCTCCGACGGCCAGGCGGAGCGGCTGCGCGAGGCGGGGGCCGACGCCTACAACCACAACCTCAACACGTCCGAGGCGACGTACGGGGACATCACGACCACGCACACGTACGCCGACCGGGTGGACACGGTGCGCAAGGCGCACGCGGCCGGTCTCTCCGCCTGCTCGGGTCTCATCGCCGGGATGGGCGAGAGCGACGAGGACCTGGTCGACGTGGTCTTCTCGCTGCGGGAGCTGGATCCGGACTCGGTGCCGGTCAACTTCCTGATCCCGATGGAGGGCACGCCGCTGGCCAAGGAGTGGCACCTCACCCCGCAGCGCTGCCTGCGCATCCTGGCGATGACCCGGTTCGTCTGCCCGGACGTCGAGGTGCGCATCGCCGGCGGGCGCGAGGTCCATCTGCGGACCATGCAGCCGCTGGCCCTGAACCTGGCCAACTCCATCTTCCTCGGCGACTACCTCACCAGCGAGGGCCAGGCCGGCCATGCCGACCTGGAGATGATCGCGGACGCCGGCTTCGAGGTGGAGGGCGCCGACCGGGTGACCCTGCCGGAGCACCGGGCCCCGGTCGGGGACGGCGGCTGCGGCTCCCACGCGGAGGGTGCGGCGGGCGGCGGCTGCGGGTCCCACGCGGACGGTGCGGCGGAGGGCGGCTGCGGCTCGCACGCGTGCGGCGGGGTCTGCGCGCCGACGCCGGCGGCACGGACCGAGGAGGCCCGGACGGACCTGGTGGCCGTGCGCCGCCGCGGCGCCGGAACGGATCTCGCGCCCAATGCCTGAGCCCGCGCTGACGGTGGACGAGCTGCTGGCGCTCGACCGGCGGCACGTCTGGCACCCGTACGGCCCCATGCCGGGGCGGCAGGACCCGCTCGTCGTGGAGTCGGCGAGCGGGGTGCGGCTGCGTCCCGCGGACGGCTCGCCCGAGCTGGTGGACGGCATGTCCTCCTGGTGGTCGGCGATCCACGGCTACAACCACCCGGTGCTCAACGAGGCCGCCCGCGACCAGCTGGAGCGGATGAGCCACGTGATGTTCGGCGGGATCACCCACGAGCCGGCGGTCCGGTTGTCGAAGCTCCTTGTCGACATGTCGCCCGAGGGCCTGGAGCACGTCTTCCTGGCCGACTCCGGGTCGGTGTCCGTGGAGGTCGCCGTCAAGATGTGCCTCCAGTACTGGCGTTCGCTGGGCCGCCCCGGCAAACGCCGCCTGCTGACCTGGCGCGGCGGCTACCACGGCGACACCTGGCAGCCGATGTCGGTGTGCGACCCCGAGGGCGGGATGCACGAGCTGTGGTCGGGCGTCCTGCCGCGCCAGCTCTTCGCGGATGCGCCGCCGGCGGAGTACGAGGAGACGTACGCCGACCACCTGCGGTCCCTCGTGGAGCGGCACGCCGAGGAGCTGGCGGCGGTGATCGTCGAGCCCGTGGTGCAGGGCGCCGGCGGGATGCGGTTCCACTCCCCCGCCTATCTGCGCGTGCTGCGCGAGGCCTGCGACGAGCACGGCGTGCTCCTGGTGTTCGACGAGATCGCGACCGGCTTCGGACGCACCGGCGCGCTGTTCGCGGCGGACCACGCGGCGGTGACGCCGGACGTGATGTGCGTGGGCAAGGCGCTGACCGGCGGCTATCTGACGATGGCGGCCACCCTGTGCACGTCCCGGGTGGCCGACGGCATCTCGCGCGGCGAGGTTCCGGTGCTGGCGCACGGGCCGACCTTCATGGGCAGTCCGCTCGCGGCGGCCGTGGCGTGCGCGTCGATCGGACTGCTGCTCGGCCAGGACTGGCTCGCCGAGGTCAAGCGGATCGATGCCGGGCTGCGCGACGGTCTGGCTCCGGCGGCCGGGCTGCCGGGCGTCAGGGACGTGCGGGTGCTGGGCGCGATCGGCGTGGTGCAGCTCGACCACGCCGTCGACATGCGGGCGGCGACGGCGGCGGCCGTCCGCGAGGGCGTGTGGCTGCGGCCCTTCCGCGACCTGATCTACACCATGCCGCCGTACGTCACGGGCGACGCGGACGTCGCGCGCATCGCCCGCGCGGTGTGCGCGGCGGCGGGAGAGGGATGACATGCCGGTACTGGTGATCACGGGCACGGGCACGGAGATCGGCAAGACGGTCGTCACGGCCGCCGTGGCGGCGACGGCGCTGGCGGCCGGCCGGTCGGTGGCCGTGCTCAAGGCCGCGCAGACGGGCGTGGCGCCGGACGAACCGGGAGACGCGTGGGAGGTGGCACGCCTCGCGGGACCGGTGACGGCCGCCGAAGTGGCCCGCTTCCCCGAGCCGCTGGCGCCCGGCACGGCGGCGCGCCGGGCCGGACGGCCCCCGGTGCGCCCGGTGGAGGTGGCCGAGGCCGCGGGCAAGCTCGCCGCCGAGCACGACCTGGTGCTGGTCGAGGGGGCGGGCGGACTGCTCGTCCGCTTCGACGCGGAGGGCGGGACCCTCGCGGACGCCGCGTCCCTGCTGGGCGCGCCGGTGCTGCTGGTGGCGGCGGCCGGCCTCGGCACACTGAACACCACGGAGCTGACGGCGCGTGAACTGCGCGCCCGCGGTCTCGAACTGCCCGGCGTGGTGATCGGCAGCTGGCCGGAGGCCCCGGACCTCGCCGCGCGCTGCAACCTCGCGGACCTCCCCGACGTGGCCGGCGCCCCGCTGCTCGGCGCCGTTGCGGCCGGGGCGGGCGATCTCGCGCCCCCGGTCTTCCGGCGGGCGGCGCCCGGATGGCTCGCGCCGCCGCTGGACGGCACGTGGGACGCGGCGGGCTTCGGGCGGCGAGAGGCGCCCTGACCGGGACGGCGCGCTCGGGAGCCGGTGCGGTGGGTGCGGGGCGGCCCCGCGGGGGAGAATCGCGGTAAGGCACCACCTCGTGAGGGAGGGCCCATGCCGCTGCGATCCGCCCGCGGAGTGCCGCGGGACGCCGTGCACCACCCGCTGTTCGCCCGCTACTACGCACGGGCCAGTGCGGGCGCCGAGACCCGGATGGGCCTGGGAGGCCTCCGCGAGCGGCTGCTGGCCGGGCTGTCCGGGCGGGTGCTGGAGATCGGCGCGGGCAACGGGCTGAACTTCTCGCACTACCCGGGCGCCGTCTCGGAGGTCGTCGCCGTCGAACCTGAGCGGCTGCTGCGGAAGTTGGCGGTCGAGGCGGCGCTGCGCGCCCCGGTCCCGGTGGACGTGGCGCCCGGCGCGGCCGAGGCACTGCCGGTCAAGAGCGAGGCCTTCGACGCGGTCGTCGTCTCGCTCGTGCTGTGCAGCGTGCGCGACGTGCCGCGGGCCCTGGCGGAGGCGCGGCGGGTGCTGCGGCCCGGCGGCCAGGTGCGGTTCTTCGAGCACGGGCGCGGTGGCGGCAAGGCGATGGCCTTCACCCAGCGCGCCCTGGACCGGACGCTGTGGCCCCCGCTGTCCGGCGGCTGCCATCTCTCCCGGGACCCGGTCGCCGCGCTGCGCGACGCGGGGTTCGCGCTGGGTCCGTACCGGCGGGTGATGGTGCCGGAGAACGGTCCGGCGCTGCCCAGTTCGTACTGCGTCCTCGGCACCGCCTGGCGGCCCGCGGAGGCCGAGGTTTGAGCGCGGGACCCCCGTCGCGTGCCGCGGGCGGGAATGTGCTGGCGGCCGCCGCCCGCGGGTGACTGACCCCGAGCCGCAGGGCCCCCGCTCCCCGTACGCGCAGCGCTCGTGTCGCGTACCGGTCCGGGCCGGTCTCCGTCCGCATGCCGGAATTCCCGTACCGGTGCGCGTCCGGCGTGCTGGGATCGCGCCATGACCGATCTGCGCATCCGGGCCGCCGGGCCCGAGGACCTGGACGCCGTGCTCGCCTTCTGGAAGACGGCCGCCGAGGGCACGAGCATCAGCGACGACCCCGAGGGAGTGGAGCGGCTGGTCGCCCGCGACCCGGAGGCGCTTCTGCTGGCCGAGCGGGACGGGGAGCTGGTGGGCACGGTCGTCGCGGGCTTCGACGGCTGGCGCTGCCACCTGTACCGGCTGGCGGTGCACCCGGAGCGGCGGCGCCAGGGCATCGGCACCGCGCTGCTGGCGGCGGCCGAGGAGCGGTTCGTCCGGCTCGGCGGGCGCCGCGGTGACGCGATGGTGCTGCGGCGCAACGAGCGGGCGCAGCATGCCTGGCGGGCGGCCGGGTACGCGCCGGAGGAGCAGTGGCGACGCTGGGTGAAGCCCCTCACGGACTGAAAGGTTGAGCACCGGCCCATGAGCAGGTCCCCCGACGGCAGGGCTCCCGGCGCCTCCCCCGGCGCACGACATCGCGCGAACCACCGGCTCCTGGCCGATCATGGAGCCGAGGTGACCCGATGACGGAAGTGCTCCTGCTGCTGGTGGCGGTCCTGCTCTCGCTGATGTGCGGCGCGTTCGTCGCGGCCGAGTTCTCGCTGACCACCGTCGAACGCGGCGAGCTGGAGCGGGCGGCGGAGCGGGGCGAGCGGGGTGCGGCGGGCGCGCTGAAGGGCGTACGGAACCTCACCTTCCAGCTCTCCGGCGCGCAGCTCGGCATCACGGTCACCAACCTCGTCGTGGGCATGCTCGCCGAACCGTCGATCGCGGCCCTGATCTCGGGCCCGCTGGAGGCCGTGGGACTGTCGGGTTCGGCGGCCTCGTCCCTGGCGCTGGTGCTGGGCACGGCCCTGTCGACGGTGTTCCTGATGATCGTCGGCGAGCTGGTGCCGAAGAACTGGGCGATCTCCTCCCCGCTGGCCGTCGCCAAACGGGTGGGCGGCCCGCAGCGCTGGTTCAGCGCGGCCTTCCGGCCCTTCATCACCCACCTGAACAACACGGCCAACCGGATCGTGCGCCTGTTCGGCGTGGAGCCCGCCGAGGAGCTGGCGTCCGCGCGGAGCCCGCAGGAGCTGGCGGCGCTGGCCCGGCACTCGGCCAAGGAGGGGGCGCTGGAGCCCGACACCGCCGAGCTGTTCGTCCGGACGCTGAACCTGGCCGACCTGACGGCCCAGCAGGTGATGACGCCGCGCGTCCAGGTCATCGCCCTCGACTCCCGGGCGACCTGCGAGGACGTGGCCAACGCGACGCGGGCGACCGGGCTGTCCCGGTTCCCGGTCTTCCAGGAGAGCCTCGACGCCGTGGTGGGCACCGCCCACGTCAAGGACGTCCTCGCGGTGCCCGCGGAGCGGCGGCCCCGGTTGCCGGTGTCCGAGCTGATGCGCGAGCCGCTGCTGGTGCCGCAGACGCTGACCGTGGACCGGCTCCTCGACCGGCTCTCGGGCCGGCGCACCATGGCCGTCGTCATCGACGAGTACGGCGGAACGGCGGGCGTGGCCACGCTGGAGGACATCGTCGAGGAGGTGGTCGGCGAGGTGCGCGACGAGCACGACCCGCACGAGACGCCGGACCTGGACCCGGCCGGCACCGACGCGCGGGGCCGCGCGCTGTACTGGGCCGACGGTTCGGCCCGCGTGGACCGGCTGGCGCGGGTCGGCCTGCGGGTGCCCGAGGGCCCGTACGAGACGGTCGCCGGGCTGGTCGCGGCCGGGCTGGGGCGCATTCCGGCCGTCGGCGACACCTACGAGGTGGCCGGCTGGCGGCTGGACGTCGTGGACGCCACGGGGCGCAGGGCGGCGCGGGTGCTGATGCACGCACCTCTCACGGACTCCGGTGACGCCGCTGACGAGACGCACACGGCCGGGGGCGCGCGGGGCGCGGGCGGCGGGCGCGAGGACGGGGAGGGCGGCCGGTGATCGCCGTACAACTGCTGATCGGTCTGGCGACGCTCGTCGTCAACGCGTTCTTCGTGGGGGCCGAGTTCGCGCTGATCTCGGTGCGCCGCAGCCAGGTGGAGCAGTACGTCGAGGAGGGCCGGGAGGGCGACCGCCGGGCGCGGAGCGTGCTGTGGGGTCTGGAGCACGTCTCGGCCCTGATGGCCGCCGCGCAGCTCGGCATCACCCTGTGCACGCTGGTCCTCGGCGTGGTGGCCGAACCGGCGATCGCGCACCTGCTGGAGCCGGTGTTCCACGCGGTGGGCCTGCCGTCCGGCGTGGGGCACGCGGTCTCCTTCGCGATCGCCCTGACGGTGGCGACGTACCTGCACATGCTGCTCGGCGAGATGGTGCCGAAGAACATCGCGCTGGCCGAGCCTGTGCGCAGTGCCCTGCTGCTCGGGCCGCCGCTGGTCGCGCTGTCCCGGGCGCTGCGGCCGGTGATCTTCACGGTCAACGCCTTCGCGAACGCCCTCCTCAAGCTGCTCAGGGTGGAGACGAAGGACGAGGTGTCGGCCACCTTCACGGACGCGGAGCTGGCCGAGATCGTGAAGGACGCCGGAGACGCCGGGCTGATCGACGACCGGGCCCAGGAACGGCTGCACGACGCCCTGGAGCTGGGCCGGCGGCCGGTGCGGGACGTGGTGCTGCCGCTGGAGCGCGTCGTCCACGCGCGCGTGGGCATCACGCCCGAGCAGCTGGAGCGGCTGTCGGCCCAGTCCGGCTTCTCCCGGTTCCCGGTCGTGGACGACGGGCGGCGGATCGTCGGCTATCTGCACGTGAAGGACGCCCTGGACGCCTCGCCGCGGGACCTGCCGTTCCGGTTGCGGGACATGCGGCCGATCGCGCGGGTGCGGGAGAGCACTCCGCTCGACGACGTGCTCACCGCGCTGCGCCGCAGCCGTACGCACCTGGCCGCCGTGCTCGGGTCCGACGGACGGCTCGCGGGCCTGGTGACCATGGAGGACGTGCTGCGGGAGCTGTTCGGGCAGCGGACCTGAGCGGGCGGGCCGGACGCGGCGGTCCGGGAGGCCGACCGACCGCCGGGTATGTGCAGGGGCTACCATTTCTGTCGCCATGCAGACGAACCCCACTCACAGCAGCCTCGTCGCCGTGGGCGACTCCTTCACCGAGGGCATGTCGGACCTGCTGCCCGACGGCTCCTACCGGGGCTGGGCCGACGTCCTCGCCGCGCGGATGGCCGCCCGCTCCCCCGGCTTCCGGTACGCCAACCTGGCCGTGCGCGGGAAGCTGATCGGGCAGATCGTCGACGAGCAGGTGGGCGTGGCCGCGGCGATGGGGGCCGACGTGATCACGCTGGTGGGCGGGCTGAACGACACGCTGCGGCCCAAGTGCGACATGGCGCTGGTGCGGGACCTGCTGACCCAGGCGGTGGAGCGGCTGGCCCCCAGCTGCAAGCAGCTGGTGCTGATGCGCAGCCCGGGCCGCCAGGGTCCGGTGCTGGATCGCTTCCGGCCCCGCATGGAGGCCCTCTTCGCGATCATCGACGACCTCGCCGCCCAGCACGGTGCCGTGGTCGTGGACCTGTACGGAGCGCGTTCGCTGGCCGACCCGCGGCTGTGGGACGTGGACCGGCTGCACCTGACGGCCGACGGCCACCGCCGGGTCGCCGAGGCCGTGTGGCAGGCGCTGGGCCACGAGGCCGAGGACCCGGAATGGGACGCGCCGGTCCCGGCCACGCCGCCGCCCGGCTGGATGACCCGCCGGACCACGGACGTACGGTTCGCCCGGCAGTACCTGCTGCCCTGGATAGGCCGCAGGCTGACGGGCCGCTCGTCCGGCGACGGCCTGCCGCCCAAGCGCCCCGACCTGCTGCCGTACGGGGACACCGCGCCCTGAGCCGCGCCCGGCCTCGTGGCCTCGTAGCTTCCGACGAACAACCCCGCGGCGCTGGCCTGCACGAATCGCCAGTAGAATCCGTACACGTGACTTCCGCTCCCGCCAAGCCCCGCATCCCCAACGTCCTCGCCGGACGCTACGCCTCCGTGGACCTCGCCACGCTCTGGTCGCCCGAGCAGAAGGTGAAGCTGGAGCGCCGGCTCTGGCTCGCCGTGCTGCGGGCCCAGAAGGACCTCGGCATCGAGGTGCCCGACGCCGCGATCGCCGACTACGAGCGCGTCCTCGACCAGGTCGACCTGGCCTCGATCGCCGAGCGCGAGAAGGTCACGCGGCACGACGTGAAGGCGCGGATCGAGGAGTTCAACGACCTCGCCGGGCACGAGCACGTGCACAAGGGCATGACCTCCCGCGACCTGACGGAGAACGTCGAGCAGCTGCAGATCCGGCTCTCGCTGGAACTGGTCCGCGACCGCTCGGTGGCCGTCCTGGCCCGCCTCGGCAAGCTGGCCGGCGAGTACGGGGAGCTGGTCATGGCCGGCCGCTCCCACAACGTCGCCGCGCAGGCCACGACGCTGGGCAAGCGCTTCGCGACCGCCGCCGACGAGCTGCTCGTCGCGTACGTCCGGGTGGAGGAGCTGCTCGGCCGCTACCCGCTGCGCGGCATCAAGGGCCCGGTCGGCACCGCCCAGGACATGCTGGACCTGCTCGGCGGGGACGCCGGCAAGCTCGCGGAGCTGGAGCGGCGGATCGCCGGTCACCTGGGCTTCTCGCAGGCCTTCACCTCGGTCGGCCAGGTCTACCCGCGCTCGCTGGACTACGAGGTGGTCACCGCTCTGGTGCAGCTCGCGGCGGCTCCGTCGTCGCTGGCCAAGACCATCCGGCTGATGGCCGGGCACGAGCTGGTCACCGAGGGCTTCAAGCCCGGCCAGGTCGGCTCCTCGGCGATGCCGCACAAGATGAACACCCGCTCCTGCGAGCGCGTCAACGGCCTGATGGTGATCCTGCGCGGCTACGCCTCGATGACCGGCGAGCTGGCGGGCGACCAGTGGAACGAGGGCGACGTCTCCTGCTCGGTGGTGCGCCGGGTGGCCCTGCCGGACGCGTTCTTCGCCCTGGACGGCCTGCTGGAGACCTTCCTGACCGTGCTCGACGAGTTCGGCGCCTTCCCGGCCGTCGTGGCCCGCGAGCTGGACCGCTACCTGCCGTTCCTGGCCACCACCAAGGTGCTGATGGGCGCGGTGCGGGCCGGGGTGGGGCGCGAGCTGGCGCACGAGGCGATCAAGGAGAACGCCGTCGCCTCCGCGCTGGCGATGCGGGAGCAGGGCGCCGAGCGCAACGAGCTGCTCGACAAGCTCGCCGCCGACGAGCGCATCCCACTGGACCGGGCCGGTCTGGACTCGCTGATGGCGGACAAGCTCTCCTTCACGGGCGCCGCGGCGGACCAGGTCGGGGCGGTCGTGGGCCGGATCGAGGAGATCGTCAAGCAGCACCCGTCGGCCGCCGCGTACACCCCCGGGGCCATCCTCTGACCCGCTTCACCCGGGCCGAGCTGGAGGCCGCCCGCGACCGTCTCGTACCGGACGTCGTCGCGGACGGCCTCCGTGTCCTGTTCTGCGGCATCAACCCGGGGCTGATGACGGCGGTGACGGGGCACCACTTCGCCCGCCCGGGCAACCGCTTCTGGCCGGTGCTCCACCTGTCGGGGTTCACGCCCCGGCGGCTTGCGCCCTCGGAGCAGGACCTGCTGCCGTCGTACGGGCTCGGGATCACCAACGTGGTGGCGCGGGCCAGCGCGCGGGCGGACGAGCTGACCGCCGAGGAGTACCGGGAGGGCGGGCTGCTGCTGGGCCGGAAGGTGGCGCGGCTTCGGCCCGAGTGGCTCGCCGTGGTGGGGGTCACCGCCTACCGGGCCGCTTTCGACGACCGGCACGCGCGGGTGGGGCCGCAGGAGCGGGTCTTCGGCAGTACGCGCGTGTGGGTGCTGCCCAATCCCAGCGGGCTCAACGCGCACTGGACGACCGAGACGATGGCCGAGGAGTTCGCGAGGCTGCGGGTCGCGGCGGGGGCCGGAACGCAGGCGTAGGGAGCGGAACGGTCACGGTGGTGCCTGCTCGGTGACCACCGCCAGCAGCCGCACCTCGTCCGCCTCGTCCCGGTCGGCGACGGCCACCGCGATCCAGCGGCCGGTGCCTTCGGCCTCCCAGAGGTAGGCCACGCGGGCGCTCGCGCTCAGCCCGGCCCACGGCTCGGGTATCTCCTCCCCCGCGGTCCGCAGCAGGACCGTCTGGAGGTTCAGCACGTCGCCCTCCTCGCCCCAAATGACGGCGAGCCGCCCGTGGAGGGCGTCCCGCTCCTTCTCGTACTGCTCCACCGTCACCGCCCGCTCCGCCGGGCACCCGCCGCGCAGGCCGTGGCTGGTCTCCAGCACCGCCGTGAAGTGACCGGGAGCCCCGGCGCCCGCGTCCGACGGGCCGTGCCCCGCCGGGAACGGGCGGTGGCACAGCTCGTCGATGAGGGCGATGTGCCGTGCGATGTCCATGCCGTCCAGTAAACCGGCCGGGACTGACAATTGGCGGCCCGTCAGCCGGGTCGGGCGGTCAGGCGTCCCCGCGCCGCAGCCGCCGGGCCCCCGCGAGGAGCGCGGCCCCCGCCCACAGCGCCGTCACGCCGAGTCCCGTCCAGGGGCCCAGGTGCCCGTCGTGCGTCTGGTGGATGACGACTTGACCCGCCTTGTCCGGCAGGAAGTCGGTCGCGCCGCCCGCCACGTCGCCGATGACGAAGGAGACGACGAGGACGAAGGGGATCAGCGTGGACAGGGTGGCCACGCCGCTGCGGAACAGGGCGGTCAGACCCGCCGCGAGCAGGGCCATCAGCGTGAAGTAGGCGGCGAGGCCCACGACACCGCGGACCTGCTCGCCCGCGGTGAGCCCGGCCGCCTCGGAGCCGAGGCCCGCGCGGGCGGCGACGAGCGCGGCGGACGCGGTGAGCAGCCCCGTCCCGAAGGTCGCCGCGGCGGCCACCGTCAGCTTCGCCGCGAACCACCGCCCGCGCCGCGGAACGGCGGCCAGGGAGAGCCGGATCCCGTTGCCGTGGAACTCGGAGGACACCACCGTGGCACCGAACGCGATGGCGGCGATCTGACCGGGCGCGACACCGGAGAGGGCCATGAACAGCGGATCGAACCCCGGGTCCGAGGTCTCCGACACACCGGCCAGCGCGGAGAAGGCCGTGGTGACCGCGAAGAGGGCCAGCAGGGTGCCGCACAGCGAGCGCAGGCTGAGCACCTTGAGCGCCTCGGAGCGGAGTACGGGCGTGAAGGACATGGTCAGACCTCCCGGTGCGGTGCGGCGAACTCTGCCTCGGTGGCCGTCAGATCGAGATAGGCCTGCTCCAAAGTGGCCTCCGAGGCCGCCAGTTCGAGGATGGGCACACCGGCTCCGGACAGGGCGCGGCCGATGTCCTCCACGCGTGCGTGGCGCACGGTCCAGGAGCCGTCCTCGTGCTGCTCGGCCTGGTGCCCGTGACCGGCGAGCGCGGCCTTCAGACCGGTCGCGTCCGACGTGCGGACCCGTACCCGCGGTTGGACGCGCGCGTCGATGAACTCCCGCATCGGCAGGTCGGCGAGCAGCCGGCCCCGGCCGAGGACGACGAGGTGGTCGGCGAAGGACGCCGTCTCGTTCATCAGATGGCTGGAGACCAGCACCGTACGGCCCTCGGCCGCCAGGCGGCGCAGCAGCCCGCGGATCCAGATGATGCCCTCGGGGTCGAGCCCGTTGGAGGGCTCGTCGAGCATCACCACCTCGGGGTCGCCGAGCAGCGCGGCGGCGATGCCCAGCCGCTGGCGCATGCCCAGGGAGTACGTCCGCACCCGGCGGCGGGCGACGGGGGCGATGCCCGTCTCCTCCAGCACCTCGTCGACGCGGCTGGCGGGGAGGCGGTTGCTCGCCGCGAGCACGCGCAGATGGTCCCGCGCGGTGCGGGAACCGTGTGCGGCGTCCGCGTCGAGCAGGGCGCCGACGTGCCGCAGGGGTTCGGTGAGGGCGGTGTAGGGGCGGCCGCCGACGGTCGCCGCGCCGGAGGCCGGCCGGTCGAGGCCGAGGACGAGCCGCATGGTGGTGGACTTGCCGGCGCCGTTGGGGCCGAGGAAGCCGGTCACGCGGCCGGGGCGCACGGTGAAGGTGAGGTCGTCGACGGCTCGTCGGGTGCCGTACTCCTTGGTGAGGTTCCGGACGTCGATGCTGGTCATGGCGGCAGCTTGACGGCACGTCAAGGGGCGCGTCCTCCCCCGCCGGTGGAGATCGTCTCCCCCGTGCGGGGGAGGTCCGCTGTCAGTGGCCGCTGGCACGATGAGCCCATGGTCCGCTTTCTGCGCCCGCTGGTCCGGGGGGCTACGTACACCCGCCTCGTGTACCTGTGGGTGCCCATGCTCGTCGTGAGCGTGTGGGTGCTCGTCGACGACACGAGGATGTGGGTTCCGGCCGCCCTGCTGGTACCGGCCGGTCTCGTCCCGGCGGTGCGCACCGGTGAGGGGGTCCAGGCGCGTTGGCTTCTCACGCCGGGCCAGGAGGACACGGGTTTCTCGGTGGCCCCGGCGAAGACCTGGCGCGACCGGCTGCGCACGGTGGTGTGGCTGCAGGCCCGCCTGCTGCTGGGCCTGCTGACCGCGGGCGCCTGCGTCTGGCTGCCGATCCTCGCCGTCGAGCTGGCCCGGCTCTCCGCCGGGTACCGGGCCTACGGCATACCGGTGCTGCGGGACGCCGCGCCGCACTGGGCGTTCGCGCTCCTGGCACCGCTGCCCGTCCTCGCGCTGTACGGCGCGGTGGTGGGTCTCGGTGCCCTGGCGACGGCGGGCGCCCGCGCGCTGCTCGGCCCGTCCGCCGCCGAGCGGCTCACCGCCCTGGAGGAGCGCACCGAACAACTCCTGGAGCGCAATCGCATCGCCCGCGAGCTGCACGACTCCATCGGCCACGCCCTGACGGTCGCGGTCGTGCAGGCGGGTGCGGCCCGCGCGGCGAACAGCCCGGAGTTCACCGAGCGGGCCCTCACCGCGATCGAGGAGACCGGCCGGGCCGCCCTGGAGGATCTGGAGCGGGTGCTCGGCGTCCTGCGCGAGACCCGGACACCGGTGAGCTCCCGGCCGACCCTCGCGGACGCCGGCCGGCTCCTGGAGTCCGCGCGCGTCTCGGGGGCCGAGATCGATGCCGAGGTCACCGGCCCGCTGGAGACGCTGCCGGGCCCGGTCTCCCGCGAGGGGTACCGCATCCTCCAGGAGTCGCTGACCAATGTGCTGCGCCACGCGGGCGCGGTGCCGACCCGGGTCCGCGTGGCGGTGGCGGAGGGCGCGCTCACCCTGGAGGTGCGCAACCCGCTGCCGGACACCCGGGCTCAGTCCGCCCGCGGCAGCGGGCTGCGCGGCATCCGCGAGCGGGCCGCGCTGCTCGGCGGCCGGGCGCGCACCGGGCCCGACGGGGGCGACTGGCGGGTGCGGGTCGAGCTGCCGCCGGGCTGATCTACGCTGGGCGGATGCCGGTCAGAGTGCTCCTCGTCGACGACGAACCCCTCGTACGCGCGGGTCTGCGGGCGGTATTGGAGGCGCAGCCGGACATCGAGGTGGTCGGGGAGGCCGCGGACGGGGCGGCGGTCGTGCCAATGGTGCGCACCCTGCGGCCGGACGTGGTCGCCATGGACGTCCGGATGCCGCTGCTCGACGGCATCGAGGCCACCCGCGCGCTGCTGCGGACGGTGGCCGACCCGCCGAAGATCCTCGTGGTGACGACCTTCGAGAACGACGAGTACGTGTACGAGGCGCTGCGCGCGGGCGCGGACGGGTTCCTGCTCAAGCGCGCCCGGCCGGCCGAGATCGTGCACGCGGTACGGCTGATCGCCGAGGGCGATTCGCTGCTGTTCCCCGCCTCGGTGCGGCAACTGGCCGCCGAGTACGGCGACGACGGCGGGAACCGGGCGGCCCGCGCCACGGTGGAACGGGCGCGGCTGACGGAGCGAGAGGGCGAGGTGCTGCGGCTGATGTCGCGCGGGCTGTCCAACGCGGAGATCGCGGCGCGGCTGGTCGTCGGCACCGAGACGGTGAAGTCGCACGTGAGCGCGGTGCTGGCGAAGCTGGGGGCGCGGGACCGCACCCAGGCGGTGATCACGGCGTACGAGTCGGGGTTCGTGGCACCCGGGTGAGGGGCGCGCACGGCCCGGGCCGGGACCACCGGCACTCGCCGGGGCGCGGCGGGCCGAGTACGATCCGGCGCACACGCGCACGAGCTGGGAGGACGGACCTTGGCAGGCCTGACCGGCGGGGATCCGTCGCTGTTGCGGAGGATCAACTCCGCCGTGGTGCTGCACGCGTTGCGTGCGACGGACTGCGCGACGCTGACCGAGATCACCAGGGTGACGGGTCTGTCCCGGCCGACCGTCGAGGGTGTCGTCGAGGGGCTGATAGAGGCCGGCCTGGTGGTCGAGACGGCCGCCGACGAGGGCACCGCCCGCCGGCAGGGGCGCCCGGCTCGGCGCTTCCGGTTCCGGGCGGAGGCCGGTCATCTGCTGGGCCTGGAGATCGGGCCGCACCGCGTCGCCGCGCTCCTGTCCGACCTGGACGGCCGGGTGATCGGCGCCCAGGCCAAGGACGTCGGCGTCGACGCCCCGGCCGACGAGCGGCTGGAACGGCTGCGCACGGCCGTCGCCGAGCTGCTGCGCCGGGCCGGGGTGGCGCGCGGCTCCCTGCGGGCGGTGGGCGCGGCCACGCCGGGGATCGTGGAGGCGGACGGCACGGTCCGGCTGGGCACCGCGCTGCCGGGGTGGACGGGGCTGAGTCTGGGCGAGCGGCTGAGCCGGTCCTTCAAGTGCCCGGTGCTGGTGGAGAACGACGCGAACGCGGCGGCGGTCGCCGAGCACTGGAAGGGGGCGGCCACCGAGTCCGACGACGTCGTGTTCGTACTGGCGGGGCTCAGTCCGGGGGCGGGGGCGCTGATCGGCGGGCGGCTGCACCGGGGGTACGGCGGCGCGGCCGGGGAGATCGGCGCGCTGCACCTGATGGGCCAGGACGTGACACCGGAGACGCTGCTGTCGACGACCGACGAGCCGCTGCATCCGCTGGACGAGCAGGCGGTCGCCCAGGTCTTCGCCGAGGCCCGCGAGGGCGACCGGCGGGCCCGTGCGGCGGTGGAGCGCTTCACCCAGCGGCTGGTGCACGACGTGACGGCGCTGGTGCTGGCGCTGGATCCGGAGCTGGTCGTCGTCGGAGGCTGGGCGGCCGGTCTGGACGGCGTGCTCGAGCCGCTGCGCCGGGAGCTGGCCCGGTACTGCCTGCGGCCGCCCAGGGTGGCGCTTTCGCTGCTCGGCGAGGCGGCGGTGGCGACGGGCGCGCTGCGGCTGGCGCTCGACCACGTCGAGGAGCAGCTGTTCGCGGTCGAGGGCGCGACGGCACGCCGCTGACCCGCCGGGGGGCGGGTGCGGCGGACGGCGTGGGTCAGGAGGCGCGGGTCTGCGGGCCGTGGTGGATCTCCACGTCGCCAAAGTCCCCGAAGGTCAGCCGGCAGGTGTCCGCGCGGTAGGTGGCGACGGAGAGGGCGGCGGTGCGGCCCCCGGCGAGGTAGCGGGTGGTGACCACGAGGACGGGCGCGCCCGGGAGGCGGTCCAGCTCCTTCGCGTCGTCGGCGCCCGCCGAGCCCAGCTCGACGGCGCTCTCGCGGTGCTCCAGCTCGCCGCGCCCCAGTTCGCGCAGGACGGCACGGGCGCGGGAGGGGCCCGAGGGCGACTCGATGGCGGTGAGGTCGGGGACCGAGGACGCGGGGACGTAGAGCAGCTCGGCGGCGACGGGCTGGCCGTGGGTCACGCGCGAGCGGCGGACCACGTGGACGGTCTCGTCGCGCCCGGTCCCGAGGGCGTCGGCGACGGCGGCGGGCGGTACCGCCGGCACGCAGTCGGCGGGCTCCCAGGCGTCGTCGGCCGCGCCCGGCCAGTCGTGCCGCGCGGTGCCCACGGCGACGCCGACGCGGGGCGGGGCGACGGTGGTCCCGACGCCGCGGCGGCGCTGGAGGCGGCCTTCCAGTTCGAGCTGCTCCAGGGCCTGGCGGAGGGTCGCGCGGGCGACTCCGAAGCGGGCGGCGAGGTCGCGCTCGTTGGGCAGGACCTCGCCCACCGAGAACTCCGAGTCCAGGGCCTCGGTGAGTACGGTCCTGAGGTGCCAGTACTTCGGTTCCGGCACCGATTCCAACTGCGTGGTCCCCACCCTGTCCTCCGCAATCGCCGTGATCCGGCGGCGTTTTGACGCCCTTGTTTATTAAAGGTTGTTGCAGTTCTCTGCGACCATAGGACGCCCCACCCCCTTGGTCAAGACCAATCCGGCTATGCGAGGTCGGCCAGGGCGAGGAGTTTGTCGGGGTTGCGGATGATGTACACCGACTGGATCAGACCGTCGGCCACCTCGATCTGGAAGACGGAGTCGGGCCTGCCGCCCGACAGGGCCAGCAGGGCGGGCCCGCCGTTGATCTCCAGGAAGCGGTGGGAGAAGTCCGGGACACCCTTGCGGGCCGCGCCCTGGAGGAAGCGGGCGACCTTGTCGGAGCTCTCCAGCACGCGCAGCGGCGCCTTGGACTTCCCGCCGCTGTCGCCCACCAGGCGGACGTCCGGCGCGAGCAGCTCCATCAGCGCGGCCAGGTCGCCGCCGGCCGCGGCGGCGAGGAACCGCTCGGTGAGGTCCCGGCGCCGCACCGGGTCGACGTCGTAGCGCGGGCGGCGCTCCTCGACGTGCCCGCGGGCGCGGACGGCGAGCCGGCGCACCGCGGGCTCGCCGCGCTCCAGCATCGCGGCGATCTCCGCGTACGGGTAGCCGAACGCCTCTCTGAGCACGAACACCGCCCGCTCCAGCGGTGACAGGGACTCCAGGACGACGAGGACGGCGAGGGAGACGGAGTCGGCGAGGACGGCCCGCTCGGCGCTGTCGGGAACGGTGTCCCCGAAGTCGGTGACGTAGGGCTCGGGCAGCCAGGGGCCGACGTAGGCCTCGCGGCGGGACTTGATGTGGCGCAGCCGGTCGACGGCGAGCCGGGTGGTGACCCGCACCAGGTAGCCGCGGGGTTCGCGGACGCTGGACCGGTCGGCGCCGGACCAGCGCAGCCACGCCTCCTGGACGACGTCCTCGGCGTCGGCCAGCCGCCCCAGCATGCGGTAGGCGACGCCCAGGAGGACGGGACGGTGTGCTTCGAAGACGTCGGTCGCGGTGTCCGTGGTCACCGCTCCATACCAGCGGACCCCTTCGGCGGTGTCCAGACGGAACCCGCCGGGGGCTACCCGTCGGTAGCTCTTACTGACAGGCTGTCTACGCAACTGTCCCTGCAACGTCGCCCCCTACCGTCCGCGTGTTCCGACAAGGAGCCCCATGTCCGCAACGCTCTCCTTCACGGCCCCCACCCAGCACGGTCCGCAGGACATCACCGTCTCCTACGCGCGCGTGGGCGCCGGTGAGCCGCTGCTCCTGCTGCACGGCATCGGCCACCACCGGCAGGCCTGGGACCCGGTGCTGGACATCCTCGCCACCGAGCGCGACGTCATAGCCGTGGACCTGCCCGGGTTCGGACGGTCGACCGCGCTGCCGCACGGGGTGCCGCACGACCTGACGACGACGAACGCGGTGCTCGGCGCCTTCTGCTCGGCCCTGGGCCTGGACCGGCCGCACGTCGCGGGCAACTCCCTGGGCGGTCTGCTGGCGCTGGAACTGGGCCGGCACAACCTGGTGCGGTCGGTGACCGCCCTGTCCCCGGCGGGCTTCTGGTCGCGGGCCGAACGGCGTTACGCGTTCGGCGTGCTCATGGGGATGCGCCTTACCGCCCGGAGCCTGCCCCTTCCCCTGGTGGAGCGCATGTCCCGCACCGCCGTCGGGCGCACCGCGCTGACCAGCACGATCTACGCCCGTCCCGCCCGCCGCTCCCCCGAGGCCGTGGTCGCCGAGACCCTCGCCCTCGCGCACGCCGAGGGGTTCGCCGAGACGCTGCGGGCCGGTCGGAGCGTGCGGTTCACCGACGACGTGCCCGGCATCCCCGTGACCGTGGCGTGGGGCGACCGGGACCGGCTGCTCCTTCCCCGGCAGGGCGTCCGCGCCAAGCACGCCGTCCCGCGGGCCCGCCTGGTGCGGCTGCGCGGCTGCGGTCACGTCCCGATGAACGACGACCCCGCGCTGGTGGCCCGCGTGCTGCTCGACGGCAGCCGGCCTCAGGAGGCGAGCGCCGCCAGTACCTCCTTCAGCACGGTCGGGTTGTAGGGCATGCTCGCGTGCGGGGTGCGGTCGTCGGGGTCGATGTCCTGGAGCACGATGTTGTTGACGTAGCGGCCCTCCGTCTCCTCCAGGGCGCACGAGGTGTACGGGGTGACGACGTCGTCGTACCGGGTGGCGATGACCGTGTGCCGGACACCCTCCGTGGTCTCGCCCAGCTCGGCCAGCTCGCGCTGGAAGGGGTGGTCGTGCTGGAGCTGCGGCCAGGCGGGCACGACCTCCCCGACGGCGCCCTGTTCCAGGATCTCGACCGCGCCGGGAATCTGGCGGGCGAGGTTCAGCAGCCCCTGCGCGGTGACTCCGTGGTTGCTGGGCGCGATGCCGACGAAGTTGTGCACCTTGGGACCGCCGCCCAGCGCGTTCAGGTAGTAGCGCGGCATCATGCCGCCCTGCGAGAAGCCGACGACGTCGACCTGCTGGGCGCCGGTGCGCCGCAGCACCTCGTCGACGAAGTCGGCGAGCTGCCGGGCCGAGTGCTTGATGTCGCCGAGTCCGAAGATCACGGGGTTGCCGTGCTGGCCGTAGTCGAGCCGGAAGACGCGGTGGCCGTGCTGCCGCAGCAGCGGGGTGGCCGAGGTCCAGGTGTAGCCGCGGTTGCCGAAGGTGCCGTGCACCAGGACCACGGGGCGCGGGTGCTCCTCGGAGGCCGGGACGTTCCAGTCGTCCTCGCCCGCGCGCACGTCGACGGTCGCGAGGATCTGAGCGGTGCCGGCCTGGCCGAGGCCGGCCAGGCGGTGCGGTGATTCGGTGAGGTCCGTGGTGACGTCCTCGGAATTGACCCCCGGGATGCGGGGATTCAGGAAACTCACGACGCTCTCCCTGTCGTTGGGACGGCCCGCCGGGATCGCCGGCGGACACGCTGCGACTTCTCAGTCTCGCGTCCGTCGATTCACGCAACGATCCCTCGCCCGGGGGAAAGAAATACCTCCATCGGGTGTCTGGGGTGCGGGAATTCGAATCCTCACGCCGACCGGCCGAAGACCGCGCCGCGCAGCAGCCGCACGTACCAGCCGCACCGGACGGGACGGGCCACCCGCCCGGTCAGCGCCCGCTCCGCGCGGTCCAGGCCGAGCCCGAACACCGCGTCGTGCAGCGGCCGGACGATCAGCGCCCAGGCCAGCCAGCGGATGCCGCGCGGGCGGACGACCAGGGTGTTGCGCAGCACCGTGCGCCCGTCGTCGAGCGCTTCGACGCTGAACTCGTGGAAGCCGTCGAAGCCCCGGGGGCCGGTGAACCGGAAGCGCACCCAGCGGCCCGGCACGTAGTGGCTCACGACATACCGCACCGGTCCGTGCCCGCCGGGCACCCCGACGGCCAGGGGCCGCTCGAAGCGCACCGGCGGCCAGTCCGGGGGCCAGAGGCGGTCGTGCTCGCCGCCCAGCGAGTCGATCAGGGCGCCGGCTCTGTCCGGCGCGACGGGCAGGGGGCGTTCGTGCACGTTCCACACGGCGATCACGCGGGAGATGCTGCCCGGTACCCGTTGCGCGGAACTCCGCCGATAAGGGGGCGGCCGGAACACGCGACCGGAGCGCGCGGTGCGGGCCGCGCGCCGCCTTCGTCACGACAACGCGCGGTCCACGGGGCGGTGTTGTGCCTGGGGGGTGGGGCGGCGTCCGAGCGTAAGGACAGATGAGACGGAGACCGCCGCTACGGCGCACAGTGAGGGGGAACGGCCATGACCGCAGGGCGCGAGGCACCCGACTCCGGTGACAAGAGGGCCGGTTGGCCCGCCGTCGCACCTGAGTCCCTGCCCGGTGCGTGGCAGCCCCTGTTGGAGCGGCCCGCCCTGGCGGAGCTGCTCGGCCACCCCCTCGCCGGCGCCGCGCTCACGCGGATGCGCCGGCTGCCCCCCGGGGTGGCCGTGCACTCCCTGCGCACGTTCCTGCTGGCCGACGCACGCGCGCGGATCGAGGGCACCGCCTACGACCGGGTCGGGCTGCTGGCCGCCGCCGCGTTCCACGACTCGGGGCTGGTGGGGCGCGCGCCCCTGGGCCGGGGCGGATTCCCGGGCCGCTCGGCCGAGTTGCTCGACCGCTTCCTGGCCGGCCAGCAGGTCGGCACGGCCCGGCGCGGGGCGCTGACCCGGGCGGTGCGGGAGCACATGCGGCCGTTCCCGGCACGTGACGCGGGTCCGGAGGCGCGGCTGCTGCACTTCGGCGCGTGGCTGGACGTCACCGGGCGCGGCGAGCGCCTCGCCCCCGGCGACCGGCGGCGGCTGGCCGCGCTGGCGCCCACTCCGTGGTTCGCCGTCTCCTTCTCCGCCCGGGTCGCCGCCTGCGGGCTGCGCCGGGCGCTGCCCGCCTCCGCGTCCGCCCGCCGGTGAGCGCGGAGCCGGGCAACTCGCTCTACCCGTCGCGAAAGGAACCGCAGACATGCAAGAGGACCAGCGTGTTTTCGATGTGGCCATCGTGGGTGGCGGCATCGGCGGGACGATGCTGGGGGCCGTGCTCGCCCGCCACGGCGTGCGCGTGCTGCTGCTGGAGGGCAGCGGCCACCCCCGGTTCGCCATCGGAGAGTCCACCGTCCCCGAGACCACCTTCGGCCTGCGGGTACTGGCGCGCCGCTACGACGTCCCGGAGATCGAGCACCTGGCGACCCACGGGGCGCTGCGCCGCCACGTGTCGTCCAACTGCGGGGTGAAGCGGAACTTCAGCTTCGTCTACCACCGGGAGGGCGAGCCGACCCGCCCCGACGAGTGCACCCAGTACCCCACCTGGGGCCCGCCGCTCGGTCCCGACTCGCACTACTTCCGGCAGGACGTGGACGCCCACATGTTCCACGTCGCGGTCTCCTACGGCGTCACCGCCCACACCCACACCCTCGTCGACGACGTGAAGTTCGAGGAGGACGGAGCCACCCTGGTCACCCGGGACCGGGGAAGCTTCCGGGCGTCCTACGTGGTCGACGCCGGCGGGATGCGGGCCGTGCTGCCCGAGCGGCTGGGACTGCGGCAGGAACCGCCGTACCGCACCCGCTCGCGCACGATCTTCACGCACATGGTGGACGTGCGCCCCTTCGACAGGGTGGCGCCGCCGCGGGCGGAGCATGGCATGCCCAGCCCGTTCAGCCAGGGCACGCTGCACCACATGTTCAAGGGCGGCTGGTTCTGGGTCATCCCGTTCGACAACCACTCCACCAGTACCAGCGAGCTGTGCAGCGTCGGCGTCAACCTCGACCTCGACCAGTACCCCCGGCCGGACGACGTCCCGGCCGAGGAGGAGTTCTGGCGGCACGTGCGCCGGTTCCCCAGCGTGGCCCGGCAGTTCGAGCGGGCACGCTCGGTGCGGCCGTACGTGTCCACGGACCGCACCCAGTTCGCCTCCCAGAAGGTCGTCGGCGACCGCTGGTGCCTGCTGCCGCACGCGAGCGACTTCATCGACCCGCTCTTCTCCAGCGGCCTCGCGGTCACGGTGATGGCGCTGAACGCGCTCGGCCACCGCCTCATCGAGGCCGTGCGCCGGAACGACTTCGACACCGCCCGGTTCGCGTACCTCGACCACTGGACCAAGCGCATGTTCCGGTTCTACGACGACCTGGTGTCGTGCAGCTACGTCTCGTTCGACGACTTCGAGCTGTGGAACGCCTGGAACCGGGTGTGGACCATCACCACGCTCTACGGCACCAACGCCCAGAACCAGGCCGCCGTGGCCTTCGACAGGACCGGCGACCCCGCCGGCTTCGACGCGCTGGAGCTGCCGCCCTACCGGGGTCTCCAGGGGGTCGACAACCCATGGGTGGAGCGGCTCTTCGACCAGGCGAGGGACGCGGTCCTCGCCTACCGCGCGGGCGAGTCGACCAAGGAGCGGACCGTCGCCCGCATCTACGAGCTGCTGCGCGAGAGCGAGCTGTGCCCGTCCGTGTGGGGCACCCTCGATCCCCAAGACCGCTGCCCCGCGGGCGTGTTCACCCTGTGGCCGCTGATGAGGATCCTGCTGTGGGGGAAGTTCCGCTCGCCGCGGCACGTGCGCGGCTCGTACTTCACCGGCGGAGGCCGGATGGTGGGCAAGGAGGCCGTCCAGGCGTACACCGGCGCCGTGCGGGCCGGGGGCTCCCAGGTGCACCAGACCGTGCGGGACATGTGGGTCAACTGGAACGGCGACTGGACCCGGCGTCCGGAGCCGCGGAAATGAGCGGGAAGAATCATTCCTGCCGACCGGCGGAGGTACACATTCCGGTTTGCCGTTCCGGGACCTCGGGTAGGAAAAGCGCATGGCCGACAAATAGAAAATCGGCCGCGATTCCCCCTGCTCAATCCGAGAGACAACGGGCTGCAATCCACAATGGCGCGACATTCCACCTGCCAATCGCCCGCTGAATGCTCCTGGGAAGACATCTTCCAGCATCAGGAACGCCTCATGCGGTTGGTTCGGCGAAGACTGCCGAGTTTTCAGGACGCCGAGGACTGCGTTCAGGAAACCATGGCACGCGCAGCCGCCCACGCCGCGTTGGACAGGAATCGACTCGGTGCCTTTCTGACGTCAGTGGCGCTCCGCCTCTGCATCGACTTCTACCGTGACATGGACCGTCGCAGCAGGCTCCTCCAGCGAACGGCCCTCCTGGACGCCTCCGGGACGACCGAGGAGGACGTCTGCGACCGGGACTTCGGCAAATGGCTGCTCGGCCAGGTGCAACACCTTCGCGGCCGGGAGCAGGAAGTCATAATCGCCCGCTCCGAGGGAATTTCCACCGCGGAATTCGCTCGCCTGAACAACATCTCGGTGAAAGCGGCCGAAGCCGCCTTCACCCGGGGCCGCGCCCGACTGAAGAGCGCGTGCGCCAAGGCGCTGGAGGGCTGCATCAAGTAGGGCCCTGATCCGCGCTTCCACCCATCGAGGAGAAACGGAAAGGGAGAACACCCATGTCCAACAGCAGGAACATCCAGGATATTTTCAAGGATCTCGTCGGCGATATGGCCGACAGCGGGAAGGAGGCCTTCGACGACCTGCTCAACCGGTCGGAGAGGTCCGGCTCGTGCCGCTCCGGCAACCCGGTCGACACCCTGGCCGGGCTGCCCGCGAACGCCTTCGGCGCGCTGGCCGGCGCCGTCAACCCGGCGGCCGCGCTGGCGGGTGCCGCGAACCCGCTGGCGGCCCTGGCGGGCGGGGCCGGTGCGGGCCATCCCCTCGCCGGGCTGGGCACGGACGCCGTGAACCAGCTGGGCGGCATCGCGCAGGCGGCGCAGAACCCCCTGGCCGCCCTCACCGGTGCGGCGGGCGCGGGCAACCCGCTCGCGGCCGTCGCCGGGGCCGCGAATCCGCTCGCCGCGCTGAGCGGGGCCGGCAACCCGCTGGCCGCGCTGAGCGGGGCCGGCAACCCGCTGGCCGCCCTGGGCGGCGCCGCGAACCCGCTGGCCGCGGTTGGCGGGGCGGCCGGCGCCCTCGGCGGGCTGGGGCAGCTGGCCGGAGGTCTCGGGCACGCGGCGGGCGGGGTGGGCGACCTGATGTCGCTGCCGTCCCAGCTCACCCAGCTCCTCCAGGTGCTGCCGAAGCTCATCGAGGCGCTCCAGGGCCTGCAGAACCTGACCAACCTGCCGGGCCAGGCCGGACAGCAGGGGCTCGCGGCGCTCCAGGGCCTGACCGGGCAGCAGGGCGGCGGCACGTCCCGGGGCGGCACACCCCAGGGCGGCACGTCCTCGACGTCCGGCTGACCCCCGGTCCCGTCGTCCGCGCTCGTCCGTCCCGTTCTGTCCGTCCTCCCGCTCGTCCGTCCGTCCCGTCAAGGAGGAACACACACGATGACGTCTGTCGTCGGTGACCGGCTGCGTCTCGTGGTCAAGGTCCTGGGCAGCCTCGTGGCCAACGAGGTCGGACAGGCGACGCGACTGCGCAGACGCGGCCGGCGGGACGCCCGCCCCCCGGCGGAGGCCGCCGACGCCTCCGCCGGGTCCGGCGGCGACCCCGCGGCCGGATCCGAACTGCGCCGCGCGAAGGCCGTACGGCACGCGCTGGAGAGCCTGGGCCCGTTCTACGTGAAGCTCGGCCAGATCCTGTCCACCCGGCCGGACATGGTCCCGCAGTCGATCCGCGAGGAACTGCAGAACCTGCACGACCAGGTGGATGTCCAGCCCTTCTCGGTGTTCGAACCCGTGCTCGCGCAGGATCTCGGGCCGGACTGGAAGCTGCGCTTCGACGACGTCGAGACCGTCGCCCCGCTCGGGGCGGCCTCCCTCGCGCAGGTCTACCGGGTGACCCTGCCCGGCGGACGCCCGGCCGTGGTCAAGATCCAGCGGCCCGGCATCCGCGAAGGGGTGCTGGCGGACATGGCCCTGATGCGCCGGGCGTCGAAGATCGTGGCCCGCGTGGCACCCCGCTTCAACGAGGTGATCGACATCGAGGCGATGCTCGGCTCCGTCTTCGACGCGATGGAGCCCGAGCTGGACTTCAACGGCGAGGCCCGCAACATGGACGAGGCCCGCGAGCACGTCCGGCCCTTCCGTTCGCTGGAGGTGCCCCGGGTCCTGTACGCGGGCCCCCGGGTGCTGGTCCAGTCGCTGGCCGACGGCAGGTCGGTGCGGCACATCGACCGGGCGCACTTCGCCGACGACGAGCGCGTCGAGATCGGCAAGGACCTGCTGCGCTTCATGTACCACGGGTACTTCGTGCACCGGTTCTTCCACGCGGACCCGCACGCGGGCAACGTCTTCGCCGCGCCCGGGGGACCCGCGACGCTGATCGACTGGGGCATGGTGGGCCGCCTGGACCGGCGCACCAGCCTGCAACTACTGCCCCTGTTCATGACGTTGGCGCAGAACGACGGCGCGGGACTGGCCCGGCACTGGGCGGAGATGGGCCGGATCACGCCCTGGGCCAACATGCCGGCCTTCACCGCCGACATGGCCGCCTTCGTGCCCAAGGTCTCCCATCTGGCGCTGGAGGACATGAACTTCGGCGTCTCCCTGACCACGGTGCTCGCGAAGGCGACGAAGCGCGGCATCGGCTCGCCGCCGGCGGTCTCGCTGCTGGGCAAGTCCTTCGCCAACCTGGACGGCTCGGTGCGCTGCCTGGCTCCGGAGATCACGCTGCCGGAGGTGTTCCAGGGCGAGGTGCCGAAGATCCTCCTCGCGCTGGGCCGCGAGTTCCTCGGCCGCAACCAGTTCGCCCGCAACTCCATGGAACTGCTGCTGACCGCCGTCACCAGTCCCGACCAGGCCCGCGGCGTGCTGTCCGACATCGCCAACCGCCAGTTCGCGCTCAACGTCCACGAGCCGCGCACCCCGTCCGCGATGGGCGGGCGTCAGCCGACCCGCCCCTCCGGCGGGCTGCTGGCCCTCGCCGCGCTCGCCGTCCTGCTGGGCCGGCGCCGCTCCCCGTGACCCCCGGGGCGCGCGACGGCGGCGGAGCCCGACCGACCGCACCGAACGAGCCCGGCCCACCGACACGGAGGTCTCCCATGCCGGAACCCGAATCGCCCCTGTCCCCGCCCTCGCCCGGCGCCCTGCTGCCCGACGGGCTCTCGCGGGTCGCCCTGTGGACCGCGTCCGCCCACGCCCGCGAGTACGAGCGGCCCGCGCCCTACGTCCGCGACCCGTGGGCCGCGGGCTTCGTCCGGGCGGCGGGCTTCCCCGGCGGCCCTCCGGGCGACGGTCCGCTGCAACGGCTGCTGCCCGACTGGGCCGTGGTGCGCACCCGCTTCTTCGACGAGTTCCTGGTGGACGCGGCCCGCTCCGGCTGCCGCCAGGTGGTGCTGCTCGGCGCCGGACTGGACACCCGTGCCTTCCGCCTCGACTGGCCCACGGGAACGCATGTCTTCGAGGTCGACGATCCGGCGCTCCTGGCCTTCAAGGAACACGTCCTGGACGAGGCCGCGCCGTCCTGCGGGCGCCGCACCACCGTGGGCGCCGATCCGGCCGGTTCCTGGGCCGACGAGCTGCTCGACGCGGGGCTGGACCCGGCCCGGCCCACCGCCTGGCTGTCCGAGACGTACCTCTACCACCTCCCGCCGGCCGCGGTGCAGTCCCTGGTGCGCACCATGACCGGGCTGTCCGCGCCCGGCAGCGCCTTCGGCGCCGAGTGCGTGAACGCCGGCACCGCGTCCTCCTCGTTCGTGGCGCCGTTCCTGGAGGCGCTGTCGGCCACCGGGATCTCCTGGCGGTGGCAGCTCGCCGATCCGCCCGCCTGGTGGGCGGAGCACGGCTGGGACGCGGAGGTCGCCGACCCGTTCACGCTGCCGTACCTGGTGCAGCGGCTCGCGCCCTACCTGCCGCTGCTCACCGAGGCCGCGGCGAAGTGCGTGTTCCTCACGACCGGGAGGCTCGGCGGGCGCTGACCGCCGGAGGCGACGGCGGGGCCCCGGGCACACACCGCCCGGGGCCCCGCCGTACCGCGTACCGGCTAGAGCCGCTCCAGCTCGAGCAGCGCCGCGAGCCACAGGTCAGGGAGTTCGTCGGCGCCCTTCAGCGCCTCGTCGTGGATCACCGCGAGGCAGGCGGTGTCGTGCTGGCTCGTCAGGGTGGTGAGGCAGCGGATGCCGGCGCCGAGCCCGGAGTAGACGACGGACCGGCGGGCGGTGCTGCCCTGGTGGACGAGGGCGCTGCCGAAGTCCACGCTGCTCACCGGCCCGGCGACGGACCGGCCGTTGACCATCCGGGTGCCGACGCGGGCGCCGACGCCGCGCGGGCCCGCCGTGAGCAGCAGCCGCAGGGCATCGCGCTGCCGGCCGGTGCGCAGGCCGTCGGTGCGGGCGGTCACCCGGCTCAGGGCGTGCCGCGGGGACGGCGCGTCGCAGGGCAGCAGGACCCGGGCGACGACGAGCCGGTTGCCCGGGGCGCACTCCTCGCCCCCGGGCCGCACCGACATCGGGACCGCCACCGGCAGCGACGGATGGACGGAGCCGGTGTTCTTGTGGTGCCAGGTGCCCACCGCGTGGGCGAGCGCGGCGAGGAAGACGTCGTTGACCGTGGCGCCGTTGGCCCGGCCGACGGCCCGCAGCCGGGCCACGGGGACGACGGCCTGGCACAGGGTGGTCCGGCCGCTCACCGGTACGTCGAAGGCGGGCATGTCGCCGGCGCGGAACGAGGCCGCGACGTCGCCGAGTGCCCCGACGAGACCACCGAGCGCGGGCCTGCGCCCGCGGTAGGCGGGCGGCCCGCCCGCCGGGTGGTCGTCGAGCAGCGCGCGGGCGGTGTGCGCGGCGCCCACGCCGTCCTGGAAGGTGTGGTCGGTGCGGTAGCAGAGGCTGTGGCCGCCCGCGGGGCCGTGCACGAGCCACACGTCCCAGGGCGGCCGGCCGTCGCCGCCCATGGGCCGGGACAGCATGAGCCGTCCGGCCCCCGAGCCGTCGTCGTCCCCGGGCAGCCAGGCCTCGTGCACGTGCCGCTCGACGTCGATCGCGTCGACCCGGGTGAAAGTGCGGCTGCTCCGCGCGATGCGGTAGCGCAACGCCGGGATGCGCAGGGCCCGTTCGGCGACCCGGGCACGTACCGAGTCCAGGGTGGGCGCGCGGCCGGAGAACCCGAACAGGAAGCCGGCCGGGAGCGGTCTGCCGCCCATGGCCAGGTGGTAGGCGAGGTCGGCGGCGCCCATGGGCAGGGACGCCGGGGGCGTGTCGTGGGCGCCGGGGCGGGGGTCGGGCATCGGGAACCTCTCGTTCGGTTGCGGGACATGGCTGTCGCCTCGGACCGGCCCGTCAGCACGCGTGGCGGGCGACACGCCCGAGCGTGTCCACGTATCCGCGCAGCAGGGACCGGCCGGGACCGCGCACGGGCAGGCGCGGTGCCCGGGAGCGGTGCCACGGCAGGGGTTCGCCGGGGGCCGGCTCGCCCAGCAGGGCGGCGGCCACGTGCGCTCCGTGTGCCACGGACAGGGCGAGGCCGTGTCCGCAGCAGCCGCCGATGTACCAGACGTCGGGCAGGCCCTGGACCGGTCCGACCACGGGCAGGTCGTCGCCGGTCATGCCGATCCGGCCGGACCAGCGGTGGGTGACCCGGACCCGGGCGAGGCCGGGGTGCAGGGACCGCAGCCAGTCCTCCAGGCGGGCCCAGGCGCGCTCGCGCCGGGCCTGGAGGCCCGGCGCGCCGAGGCCGCCGGGGACGGTGGCGGTGCCGCCGCCCGCGACCAGGCCCCGGTCCGGCAGCAGCCGGAAGTACGGGGCGAGCGGTACGGCGTCCACGACGGCGTGCCCGGCCGGCCCGCCCAGCGCCTCGTACGCCGCGCGGCTCAGCGGCTCGGTGGCGACGGCGTACACCTCCAGCGGCAGCACGGTGCCGACCGGCAGGTCCAGGGCGGCCGCGGCGGAGTTGACGGCGAGCACCGCCTGTCCCGCGTAGAGCCGGCCGTGCGGGAGGACCAGTTCCGGGCCGACCAGGTCGCCCGGGCGTACGGCCAGCAGCGGGCTTCGGCCGTAGAAGCGCACCCCTTTCCCGGCGCAGGCGCGGGCGAGGGCGCCGGTGAGGGCGGCCGGGTCGAGGGTGGCGGCGGGCCGGTGCAGGAGCGCCGCCCGGTAGGGCACGCCGACGCGTGCGCGGACGTCCGCCGCGGTGAGGACCGGAATGTCCAGGCCGAGTTCGCGGGCGGCGCGGGCCTGGCGGGCGAGTGCCGTCAGGCCCGCGGGTGAGCGTGCGGCCATGAGCTGGTCGCCGGGGCGCGGCCCGCCCGGTACGCCCAGTCGCGCGCACAGGGCGAGGACGTCGCGCACCGCCTGCTCCCCGGCGCGGTGCATGAGGCGGGCGGCGTGCGGGCCGTGGCGGCGCACGGCGCGGTCGAGGGGCGGTCCGGCGCGCGGGCCGAGCAGGCCGGTGCCCCGTCCGCTGGCACCGGCGGCCGGCCCGGCGGCGTCGACCACGGCGATGTCGAGGCCGGGTGCGCGCTCCGCGAGGTGGTAGGCGCAGGACAGCCCGGCGAGGCCGGCGCCGACGACGGCCACGTCGGCGGTGACGACGCCGTGCAGCGTGGGCTGGGACGGGAGTTCCGCCGGGTCCCAGTACGGCGTGCCGGCGGGCCGGCCGGTCATCCGGCGGCGTCCGGCACCGGGTCGGTGAGGGTGCCGAACCGCCGGTCGTGCCAGAGCAGCGGGCGTCCGGCGCCCACGTGCACGGCGGCGACCCGGCCGACGACGAGGTGGTGGTCGCCGTAGCGGCGCACGTCCTCGGTGAGACACACCGACCAGGCGAGGGACCCGGCGAGCACCGGCACACCCAGGACCTGCCGGGTGTCGGTGCCGGCGAACCGCTCGGCGGCGGTGGCGGCCGGCGAGGCGAACCGGCCCGCCAGGTCCTGCTGTTCCGCGCGCAGCAGGTGCACCGCGAAGGTCCGGCCGGCGCGTACGGCGGCGAGGGTGCGGGAACCGTCGCGCAGGCAGGCCAGGAGCAGCGGTGGGCGGGCGGAGAGCGAGGTGACGGCGGAGACCGTCATGCCGAGGGGTCCGTCCGGGCCGCGGGCGGTCACGACGGTCACCCCGGCGGCCAGCTTGGCGTAGAGGGCGAGGCAGCGGGTGGCGTCCGGTCCGGGCTCCTCGTCCAGGGGGTCGCCGGGCGGCGTCGTGGACCGCCCGGCCGCGCGGTCAGGAACGAGCCGCAGCCGCGTGGTCATCGATCACCTCCGCGTCCGCCAGGCCCCGCAGCACCCGGGCGATGTTGTCCCGGACCGTCGACTCGGCGACGGGGTCGAGGATCTCGGCGAGGGAGGGGATGCCGAGGTCGAAGGCGGCGGTGAACACGACGAGCGTGCCCCCGTCGCGCGGCTCGCAGCGCCAGCTCCCCTCGAAGGTCTGGAAGTCGCCGCTGAGCTGCTCGAAGGTGAGGGAGTACGTCTCGGGCGCGTAGGTGTCGCGTTCGCGCCAGCGCATCAGGCCGCCCCGGAACTCGACGGTCCAGTCGGAGACGGTGGAGCCGTCGGGCAGCGGCGGCTCCACTCGCACCTCGCGGAAGGTGTCGCTGTAGTCGGGGTAGCGGCGGAAGTCGCTGATGCGGCGGTAGACCTCGGCGGGTGCGAGACCGTCGGCGAGGGCGTGCAGGACCACGTGGCGCATGGGTGGTTCGGTTCCTTCCCGGAGGGACGAGGGGGTCAGCCGGCCATGCGGCCGGCCGTACTGGTCAGGGCCTCGGCGAGGGTGGTGCGGAACAGGTCGAGCGCGGCGTCGTCGACCACGGCCGGCGGGGTCAGGCGCAGCACCCGGGTGGAGTTCAGGGAGTGGTTGACGAGCACGCCCCGGGCGATCAGCTCCAGGAGCGTCTCGCCGACGGCGCGTTCCTCGGCGAACTCGATGCCGATGAGCAGCCCGCGGCCGCGCACCTCCCGGACCAGCGCGCCCTCGTGGGGTGCGCAGACGGCGCGCACCGCCGCGAGGATGCGGGAGCCGAGCGCGGCGGCCCGGGCCACGGTGTCCTCGTCCTCCATGGTCCGGACGGCGGCCAGGGCGGCGGCGCAGGCGATCGGCGAGGCGCCGAAGGTGGAGGTGTGCAGGTAGGGGTCGCGGCTGAAGGGGGCGTAGGCCTCCTCGGTGGCGGCCATGGCGGCGATCGGTACGACACCGCCGCTGAGCCCCTTGCCGGCCAGCAGGATGTCCGGGGAGACCTGCTCGGCGTCGACGCCCCACCAGGTGCCGAGGCGTCCCATGCCGGTCTGGATCTCGTCGACGACCATGAGGGCGCCGTACGTGCGGCACAGGGCCCGCACCTGCCGGAGGTAGCCGGGGCGGGGGATGCGGACGCCGCCCTCGCCCTGGACCGGCTCGACGACGACGCAGGCCCGGTCCCGGCGGGCGGACAGCGCCTGTTCGAGGTCGGCGGGGTCGTCGTAGCCGACCTGGGTGACGTCCGGCAGCAGGGGCTGGAACGGGGTCTGGTAGGTGGGGTTGGCGGTGACGCTGAGCGCGCCGAGGGTCTTGCCGTGGAAGCCGCCGCGGGTGGTGATCAGGGAGGTGCGCCCGTGGGCGCGGGCCAGTTTCAGGGCGGCCTCGGTGGCCTCGGCGCCCGAGTTGACGAAGTGGACGTAGTCGAGGCCGGGCGGGGTGTGGGCGGCCAGCGCCTGGGCGGCCCGGGCGGCGACGGGTTCGAGGAAGACGCGGCTGGCCAGCGGGTGGGTGTCGATCTGCCGGTGCACCGCCTCGACGACGGCGGGGTGGCGGTGGCCGAGGATGAAGACGCCGTAGCCGCCGAAGTCCAGGAAGCGGCGGCCGTCGTCGGCGTGGATCCAGACTCCCTCGGAGCGGACCTCGGCCATGCCGCCCATGACCCGGCCCATGACGGCGCGGCCGGATCCGATGTGCCTGCGGTAGAGGTCGACGACGTCGGTGCGGCCGGCGGGCGGCGCGGAGGGGGGTGACATCGTCATGACGCCGCCTTCGCGGGGGTGTTCGCGGCGGCCCGGTGCCGGCGGAGGAGGCCGGAGTGGTCCTCGGCCCAGCTCTCGGCGTTGCGGGCCAGCGCGGACCGCAGGCCGGCGCGGGTCGGGCGGGTGCCGCAGTGGGGTTCGCCGAAGGACGTGTCGAAGGGCAGTTCCCGCTGGAAGACCAGGAGCAGTTCCGCGTAGTGCTCCAGCCGGCGGCGGAGCGAGGCGGGCAGGGCGGTGCCCTCCAGCATGGGCAGGAGCAGCCGGTGCAGGGCCTCGACGGGGATGAGCCGGGGCCGCTGGGGGCGGGGCAGGCCGTGGCGTACGGCGGTGTCGGCGCAGACGTCGGCGAACTCCCGCAGTTCGACGGCCTCCTTGCCCGCGGTGAGCCAGTACTCGCCGCCGCCCACTCCGCCCCGGACGAGGTCCGCCAGGGCCCGGGCGACGTAGTCCTGGGGCACCATGTCGATGCGGGCGTCGGGCGCGCCGGGGAGCACCGGAACCTGGCCGAGGATCATCGAGCCGATCGTCTTGGTGAGGCCCTGCTGGCCGGCGATCCGCCCGGTCGCGGAGTCCCCCATGACGACGGAGGGCCGCACGACGACGCCCGGCACCCCGGCCTCGCGGACCATCCGCTCGGCGAGGCTCTTGGAGTCCAGGTAGGCGGCGGCGCCGGGGAAGCGTGCGCGGTCCTCGTCGGAGGGGGTGTTGGCCACGAAGGCGGTGCTCACGAGGTAGAGCGGGGCGTCGGCGCGGGCCGCGAGATCGAGGACGTTGTCCGCGCCGCGCACGTTGGTGCGCATGATGTCCTCGGGCGGGGTGCGCCAGTTGGTCTCGGCGGCGGAGTGCACCACCACGTCCACCCGGAGGGCGAGTTCGTGCCAGGCGAGGGGGGTGAGTCCCAGCCGCGGGGCGACCAGGTCGCCTTCGAGTTCGCGGACCCGCGGGTCGCGCAGCGGGGTGTTGCGGCGCAGGCACAGCAGGTCGAAGTCGGCGGCCAGTTCGTCGATCAGCGCGCGGCCGAGCACTCCGGAGCCGCCGGTGAGCAGCAGCGTGGGGCGGTCGCGGCGGGCCCCTCGGGCGTCGGGCAGGACGGTGAGGCGCGGGGTGTGCGAGGGCATGGCGGTGTGTTCTCCCAACGGGTCTGGGCCCACCGGTGGGCCGGTAGGGCGGGTCAGGCGATGGCCAGCGGGCCGTCGGCCAGGTAGGCGCCGAACGGTGCGGTCATCCGGGAGCGGGACGGCGGGTGCAGGGAGAGTCCGTTGGCCGAGGCGGCCAGGTGGCCCACCTCGTCGGACGTCATGAAGTTGAGCCCGCCGAGCAGTTCGACGGCGCGCGGGACGATGCGGGCGAGGGCGTCCTGGACGCCGTAGCGCACGCACAGCGCCTGGGCGAGGGCCGACTCGTCCAGCTCGCCGGCGTCGACGCGGCGGGCGACGCCCTCGGCGGTGGCCATGGCGGCCTCGGTCTCGACGAAGAGGCGCACGCGTTCGTGGTCGGGGACGCGTTCGTTGAGCAGCACGCGCTCCACCAGGGCGCTCGCGGTGCCGAGGTAACTGCCCGTCATCAGGACCTGGAACCAGACGAGGCCGGCGGTCTGGAGTTCGTCGAGCCGCTCCCCGGAGGTGGTGGCGGTGCGCAGGACGAGTTCCGGCGGGACGAGGACGTCGGTGAGGGTGACCTGCTCGCTCTCGGCCCCGGCGAGGAAGGTGCTGGACCAGAAGCCGCTGACGCTCAGGCCCTCGCTGTCGGCGGGCACGAGGGCGACGGCGAGTTCGTCGCCCTGCCCGTCCTCGCGCGGGATCACGAGGCCGGCGGTGAGCACGTCCATGGAGCGGGCGAGGCTGCACGGGCGTTTGACGCCGTTGATCCGGATGCCGTCCGGGGTGACGGTCGCCGTCATCGACGGGTCCAGGACGCCGGCGCCGCTGCGTCCTTCGGCGAAGCCCGAGGCGACGATGCGGTCGCCGGCCGCCACGCCCTCGATCAGCGTCCACTCCAGGCCGTCGCCGAGGCCCCCGAGACCGACCAGGGTGGCCATGGAGAAGTGGTGCATGGTGGTGGCGACGGCCAGCGAGGGCGAGCGGCTGCCGATGGCCCGCTGCACCCGCAGCGCGTCCAGCGCGGTGGCGCCGCGCCCCTGGTGGGACTCGGGCACCAGCAGCCCGGGGCCGCCGCTGTCCCGGAAGTGCCGGATGCCCGGGCTGCCCGGCCTTTCGAGGTCCAGCAGGGGGATCTCGCGCAGGGCCGGGTCGAGGTCGGGCAGCAGCTTGGCGAGGGTGGTGCGTTCGCGCTCGAGGAATCTCATGAACGTGCGGTCCTCCTGTGCGGTGGGACGGGCGGTGCGGGTGGGTCACACGGCGTTGGTGGCGCGCAGCAGTTGCCAGACGGCGCCGGGGCGGGGCCTGCCGCGGAAGGCGATGTACTCGGGGAGGACCGCGTGCGGGGCCCATTTCTGCTTGTACTCGAGCTGCGAGGCCGCGGGGTAGACGGCGTCGCCGTGCTCCGCGAGGAGGCGGGCGAATCGGGTGAACACGCGGCTCGCGCCGGGTAGTTCGTGCTCCGGATCGAGTCCGGTAAACGGTGTGAAGCCGAAGTGCAGCCAGCCGGCGCCGTCCGCGGTCAGCCGCTCCATGACGGTCGCGTTGAGGGCCTCCATCACGCCGGGCGGCGCGCCGGGGCGGCGCCGGCTGAGGTCGTGGAGCATGCCGGGGCGGCTGCCGTAGACCGGCGAGTAGTTGATGTAGCCGACCGCCTCGCCGTCGATCCGGCCGACGAACAGGCGGCGGTGGCGCTGGAGGTCCCCGGTCCGCTGGCCGACCAGGAACCTCAGCTCCTTGACGTGCCGGCCCTTCTCCCGCAGCCAGCACTGGTCGATGCGGTCCAGCTCGGCCCGGTCGTCGCCGTCCGTGACCTCGGCCACCTCCAGTCCGGCCCGCCTGGCCCGGGAGATCTTGTTGCGCAGCCGGACGAAGCGCGAGCCGCGCAGGGTGAAGCGGGCGAGGTCGACGGCGTAGGAGGCGCCGAGCTGGTTGACCGTGAACCCGTGTGCCGCGTACAGCTCGGCGTCGGCGCGCTGCAGTTGTACGGCGACCAGCCGGCGCCCCGTGTGGGCGGCGAAGGCGTCCAGGAGCCGCGCGCGGTGCTCGGGGGCCGTGAAGGGGCCGCCGAATTGCAGGGCGTAGCGGCCCGAGGTGCGATAGGCGCAGGTGCCCTCGAAACGGTCGTCGTGGAAGTAGGTGTTGCCGCTGTTGAGCGCGAGAAAGGAACTGGGGTTGTCGCTGTGCGCGGCGAGGGTCTCAAGCACGGACGGCATCGGAGTCCTCCGTGTCGTGGGCGGTCGTGCGCGCGGTGCCGAATTCGCCGGAATCCACCGCCGAGCGGTACCGCCGCTCGAACTGCGCGAACGCGGGCGTGGTTTCCGGTTCGAAGGCGACACCGAAGGGTTTGAGGGAGTTCCCGAAGAGCGCGCGGTCTCCCATGAGGTGGATCGGCAGGGCGAGCAGGGCCCACTCGGGCCGGACGAACAGCGCCCATGCCCCGGCCAGGATTCCGGCCGTGACCAGGCTGTGCATCGTGTTGTAGGCGACGTAGCAACCCTTGGGCACGCGCCGGTCCGGGCTGCGCCGGTGGGCGATCGCGCCGGGGAGGTATCCGACGACGTCGATCACGGCGAACAGCAGGGCGAAGACGCCCCAGCGGATTTCCGCACGGTGCTGGAATGCGAGCACGAGGGAAACGGTGAGAAAGCCCAGCCATTCGAGTCGGGAGAGGGCGAAGGTGACCTTGGTCTCGAAACGGTTCCTGGCGTCCACGGGCGCTCCTGGATTGCGCTGAGGATTCCGGGGCCGCCGGGTCCGGCCCCCTCGCTGTGGTCTGTCACTACGGTTTACGCACCGGCGGGACCAACCCCTCGTAAAGTGGGGGCGTTTGGAATGAACTGATACGCGGGGGACTGATCGCATGGCGTCGGCCTGGGAGTTGCTGCTGCCCGCCGTCTCGGCACCGGCACGCGCGCGGGGGCGCGCCCTCCAGGCCGCGCTGCGGGACGCGGTCCGCTCGGGGCGGCTCGCGCCGGGCACCCGGCTGCCGTCGAGCCGGGACCTCGCGGCCGACCTCCGGGTGTCGCGCAAACTGGTGACCGACGCCTACGAGCAGCTGACGGCCGAGGGGTATCTGCGCAGCGGGCGCGGGGCGGGCACCTGGGTGGGTGACGCGGTGCGGGCGGCCCGGCCGGCGGCGCGTGACCTCGCACCGCGCTCCCCCGGCCACCGCGCGGACTTCGTGCCGGGGACGCCCGATCTGTCGCTCTTCCCGCGCGCGGCGTGGGCCGCCGCACAGCGCGAGGTCCTGGCGGAGCTGCCGCACGAGGCCCTCGGCTATCCGGATCCGCGCGGTCTGCCCCGGCTGCGCGGCGCGCTGGCCGGGCTGCTGGCCAGGCGCCGGGGCGTGGTGGCGGACCCGGAGCGGATCGTGGTCGTGTCCGGGGTGGCGCAGGCGACGGCGCTGCTCGCGGGCGTGCTGCACGCGCGCGGGATGCGCACCGCCGGTGTGGAGGACCCCGGCAGCCCCCAGCACCGCGACCTGTACGCCTCGGCGGGCATGGCCACCGTGCCGGTGCCCCTGGACGCCGAGGGGCTGGACGTCGGCGCGCTGCGCGCCGCGGGCGTGCGGGTCGCGGTGACGACGCCGGCCCACCAGTTCCCCACCGGGATCGCCTACTCGGCGCGGCGGCGCGCGGAACTGCTGGACTGGGCGCGGTCCGTGGACGGGCTCGTCCTGGAGGACGACTACGACGGCGACTTCCGCTACGACCGCGCTCCCGTCGGCGCGCTCCAGGGGCTCGACCCGGAGCGGGTCGCCTACACGGGCTCGGTCAGCAAGTCGCTCGCGCCGGGCCTGCGGCTGGGGTGGCTGCTGGTGCCCGGGTGGCTGGCGGACGACGTGGTGGCACGCAAGCGCACCACCGACCTGGGGCATCCGGCGCTCGACCAGGCGGCCTTCGCCCGGTTCGTCGAGCGCGGCGACTACGACCGCCGGCTCCGCGTCTGCGGGCGCGCCTACCGCGAGCGGCGCGACGTCCTGGTGGCCGCGCTGGCCGAGCACTTTCCCGGCTCCGAGGTCACGGGCGTCGCCGCCGGGCTGCACGCGATCGCCACGCTCCCCGGACGGTACGGGCCCACCGAGCGCTTCCTCGACCGGGTGACGGCCGCGGGTGTGGCGGTGCGCTCCCTGGCGGAGTACGGGCACGGGGTGGACAGTGGGGCGGCGGAGCGGCACGGGGTGCGGCTGGTGCTGGGCTACGCGCATCTGACGCCGGCGCGGATCCGGGCGGGGGTGCGGTTGATGGCGGCGGCCGCGCGGGCCGAGGACCCGGGTGCCGGGGCGGAGGGTTGTTCACGCGGAGTTTCCGTGGCCGCCGCGCCGTACCAGTAGGCCTGGCTCTGCACACCGGCCACGGACCCGGCCGGGTCCCTGCCCAGGAGTCCTTGGAGGCGCGTCCATGTCACACCGTCCGTTGCCCGGCCGCCGCAGCGTGCTGCGCGGTTCGCTCGCCGCGTCGGCGGCCCTGACCCTGCCCACCGCGCTCGGGACGGCACCGGCGTTCGCCCGGTCCGGGCGTCCCGGAGCGGGCTGGGGCGTGCAGACGGGAGACGTGACCTCCCACTCCGGTCTCGTGTGGGTGCGCTCCGACCGGCCGGCCCGGATGATCGTCGAGACGTCCGCGACCGAGTCGTTCCGCCGCCCGCACCGCCGGCACGGCCCGCTGCTGGGCGGGGGCACCGACTTCACGGGCACCACCCGGCTGCACGGTCTGCCGCCCGGCGAGCAGATCCACTACCGCGTGCTCCTGGCCGACCCCGACGACCCGCGCCGCACCGGCGAGCCGGTGACCGGCACCTTCCGCACCGCGCCGGTCCGCCGGCGCGACGGCGTGCGGTTCGTGTGGTCCGGCGACCTGGCGGGGCAGGGCTGGGGCATCAACCCGGACCTCGGCGGCTACCGCATCTACGACGCCATGGGCGCCCTGGACCCGGACTTCTTCCTGTGCAGCGGCGACACCATCTACGCCGACGGCCCCATCGCGGAGACCGCCGCCCTGCCCGACGGCCGCACCTGGCGCAACGTCACCACCGAGGAGAAGTCCAAGGTCGCCGAGACCCTCGCCGAGTTCCGCGGCAACTTCCGCTACAACCTCCTCGACGAGAACCTGCGGCGCTTCAACGCCCAGGTCCCCTCCGTCGTCCAGTGGGACGACCACGAGGTCCGCAACAACTGGTACCCGGGCCAGGTGATCGCGGACACGGACGACCGGTACACCGAGAAGAGCGTCGACGTGCTGGCCGCCCGGGCCCGGCGGGCGTTCGGCGAGTACTTCCCCGTCTCCACCCTGCGCCCCGGGGCGCGCGAGGGCCGCGTGCACCGGGTGCTGCGCCAGGGCCCGCTGCTCGACGTGTTCGTGCTGGACATGCGGACGTACCGCAACGCCAACTCCCCCGGCGGGCAGAGCGTGGACCCGCAGGGCATCCTCGGCCGCGAGCAACTGGAGTGGCTCAAGCGGGAGCTGGCGCGGTCGCGGGCGGTGTGGAAGGTGATCGCCGCCGACATGCCGATCGGCCTCGTGGTGCCCGACGCCACGGAGGGCGCGCCCAACATCGAGGCGGTCGCGCAGGGTGACCCGGGCGGGCCGCTGGGGCGGGAGTTGCAGATCGCCGAGCTGCTGCGGTTCGTCAAGCACCGGCGGATCACCGGCACGGTGTGGCTGACGGCCGACGTGCACCACACCTCGGCGCAGCACTACCAGCCCTCGCGGGCGGCGTTCGGCGACTTCGAGCCGTTCTGGGAGTTCGTGTCCGGGCCGCTGAACTCGGGGGCGTTCCCGGCGAGCGCGCTGGACGGGACCTTCGGTCCGGAGCGGGTGTTCGTGAAGGCGCCGACCGCGTCCAACGTCTCTCCCGCGGAGGGCTACCAGTTCTTCGGCGAGGTCGACATCGACGGCGACAGCGCCGAGATGACGGTGCGGCTGCGCGAGCAGGACGGCACGGTGCTGTTCACCAAGGTGCTGCGGCCGGGGCGTGTGGGCCAGTAGTCCCGGTAGCCTGTGGGGTGTACCGCGCACCGGCGTCATCCCCCGGTGCGCGGTCCGGGAGTGCGCACGTCCGTAATGCGGCCAACTCCCCCGAATGCCCTGGAAGTCTTCTTTACCCATCGGTCACAGTGCGTTCGTGATCACGCAACACCGTTCCTTCACAGTGAGTGCATGAGTCGAGACATGTCTGACGTGACGGACGCCGTGGCCCGCGTGGTCGAACACGGCCCGGCGGTGCCCGCGATGCTGCTGGCCTCGGTGGCCGCCCTGATCGCCACGGCGGGCTTCCACACCCGCTGGTCACGCCGCCACGGCCAGGCGCCGCCCGCGGACGATACCGGCGCCCGGCCACCGACCGGGGAGCGGGGGGCCGGGCCTCGCGAGGAGGACGCCGGGCCTGCGCGGCCGGCCGGTGCCGGGGAGAGCGCCCTGTGGCGGATGCGGACCACGGTGCGGGACGCGCCCGGTTCGCTGGCCCGGCTGTGCGCCGCCCTGGCCGAACACCGGGTCGACATCCTGAGCCTCCAGACGCACCCGCTGGCCGAGGGCACGGTGGACGAGTTCCTGCTCCGCGCCCCGGGCGACCTGACCGGGACCGGACTCGCCGGGGTCGTGTCGGAGGCCGGCGGTGAAGACACGTGGACCGAGCGCGCGGACGCGCACGACCTGGTCGACGCGCCGACCCGGGTACTGGCCCTGGCCGCCCGCACCGCCCTCGACGCCGCGGAACTGCCGCTGGCGCTCCGCCAGTTGCTGGGCCGTTGCACCATCCGGTCGCTGCCCGCCACCGCCGGAGCCACGGGCGAGGTGCCGCCGGAGGGCACGCTGGAGGACACCGTGCTGCGGCTGCGCGCCCCGGAGGGCGGGGTGATCAGTGTGGAGCGGCCGTATCTCCCGTTCACCCCGGCGGAGTTCGCCCGGGTCCGGGCGCTGGTCGAGCTGGACGCGCGGCTCGGTCCCCGGGTCCCGCGCGGCCGGGACTCGCTGACGCTGGCCGAGGGCCACGACATCATCGTCCGCCGCGCCGACACCCGGGACGTCCCGGCGGCGAAGGCGATGCACGAACGCTGCTCGGCGCGCACCCTCGGGATGCGCTACCACGGCCCGGTCGGCGACGCCGACCGGTACATGAACCACCTGCTCAGCCCCCGCTTCGGCCGCACCCTCGCCGTGCAGACGGCCTCGGGGCGGATCGTGGGCCTCGGCCATCTGCTGTGGGACGGGGACGAGACGGAGGTCGCGCTGCTCGTCGAGGACGCGTGGCAGCGCCGGGGCATCGGCGGCGAACTGCTCGGCCGGCTCGTGGCGATGGCCGCCGAGACGGGCTGCGAGAGCGTGTACGCCGTCACCCAGGCGTCCAACACCGGCATGGTCGCCGCGATGCGCGGCCTGGGCCTCCCCCTCGACTACCAGATCGAGGAGGGGACCCTGGTCGTCACCGCCCGCCTGAACCCGGCCCCCCGCGGCTCCTCCGCGCCGGTGCCGCACGGGGAGCGGATCGGCGGCGAGTAGACGGGCCGACGGCGCCCGGGAGCACCCCGCGGCGCCGTCGGCGCGCCTACGCCCGCCGCACCGTCACTCGGCGCCCGACAGCGCCTCCCGCAGCGGTATCGCGCCCGGCGCCCGCTCCCCCAGCGCGCGGTCCAGGTCGGCCCAGAGGTCGTCGACGTCCTCCAGGCCCACCGAGAGCCGCAGCAACCGGTCGCCGACGCCGGCCCCGCGCCGGTCGTCGGCGTCCACGATGCGGTGGCTGATGGACGCCGGGTGCTGGATGAGCGTGTCGACGCTGCCGAGGCTCACGGCCGGGGTGATCAGGCGGACACGGCCGATGACCTCGTGCGGATCGCCGTGCACCTCGAAGGAGACCATCGCGCCGCCGATGCGCGGGTAGTGAACGCGCGCCACCCTCGGGTCGGCGGCGAGGCGCGCGACCAGTTCGGCGGCGTTCGCGGAGGCGGCCCGCACCCGCACCGGCAGGGTGGACAGGCCGCGCAGCAGCAGGTAGCCGGCGAGGGGGTGCAGTACGCCGCCGGTGGCGAAGCGCACCTGCCGCAGCCGCCCGGCGAACTCCTCGTCGCAGGCGACCACCCCGGCGAGCACGTCGCCGTGGCCGCCGAGGTACTTGGTGGCGCTGTGCAGCACCAGCCGGGCCCCGTGCTCGGCGGGCCGCTGGAGCACGGGGGTGGCGAAGGTGTTGTCGACCAGCAGCGGCACCGATCCGCAGGCGTGGGCGACGGCCCTCAGGTCGACCTCGGCCAGCGTGGGGTTGGCCGGTGACTCGACCAGCACCAGACCGGTGTCGGGGCGCAGCGCGTCCGCCACACCCGCCGGGTCGGTCCAGGTGACCTCGGACCCCAGCAGCCCGGCGGTCAGCAGGTGGTCGCTGCAGCCGTACAGGGGCCGGACGGCGACGACGTGCCGCAGCCCCATCGAGCCGCGGACCAGCAGGACGGCGCTCAGGGCGGCCATCCCGCTGGCGAAGGCGACCGCGGACTCGGTCCCCTCCAGCTTGGCCAGCGCCGTCTCGAAGCGGGCGACGGTGGGGTTGCCGAGCCGCCCGTAGACCGGCGGGCCGTCGGGCTCCGCGCCGGTGGCGGCGAAGGCGTCGATGCGGGCGGCCTCGCCGCGGCTGTCGTACGACGGATAGGTCGTCGACAGGTCGATGGGCGGGGCGTGCAGCCCCTGGCCGGCCAGGTCGTCGCGGCCGGCGTGCACGGCCTCGGTGGCCAGGGCCCGGCCGGTGGCGGCGGTGATGCGTACGGCGTCGGAGGGTGACGTGGGCGTGCGCGCAGAGTCCATGCCCCCGAGGGTGAACACTCACCGGGCCAACGCGGGGGGCGGCCGTGTTACGTTCGGCACATGGCCGATTCCGTCGTACTGGATCCGGTGGACCTCCATCTGCTGCGGTTGTTGCAGAACGACGCCCGGACCACCTACCGCGACCTCGCCGACCAGGTCGGCGTCGCCCCGTCCACCTGCCTGGACCGGGTGACCCGGCTGCGGCGGGCCGGGGTGATCCTCGGCCACCGGCTCGAACTGGACCCCGCCCGGCTGGGCCGGGGACTCCAGGCGCTGCTCTCCGTGCAGGTCCGCCCGCACCGGCGGGAGCTGGTCGGCCCGTTCGTGGAGCGGATCAGGGCGCTGCCGGAGTCGCGCACGGTCTTCCACCTGACCGGCCCCGACGACTACCTGGTCCACGTGGCGGTGGCGGACATGGCGGATCTCCAGCGACTGGTCCTCGACGGGTTCACCTCGCGGCCCGAGGTGGCCCGGGTCGAGACACGGCTGATCTTCCAGCAGTGGGACTGCGGCCCGCTGCTGCCGCCGTCGCCGCCGGCCACGCCCTGAGCGAAATCCGGCCGCGCGCGCCGTCGGGCCCCGCCCAGCGGGCTGACGCGGCACCGGTATCCGTATGAGGATGTCCGCATGTCAGAGACCAAGAGCCCGCTGCCCCGCGAGGTCGCCGACGCCTACGTCGACGACCTCATCGCCCTCGACCCGGTCACCGGTACCTATCTCGGCGTCGCCGAGAGCTCCGGTCTGCTGCCCGACTTCTCGCCCGCCGGACAGGAGGCCGTGGCGGAGCTGGCCAGGACCACGCTCGCCCGGCTGGACGAGGCGGAGCGCCGGCCCGGCGGGGACAGCGACGTGGAGCGGCGCTGCGCCCGGCTGCTGCGCGAGCGCCTCACGGCGGAACTGGCGGTGCACGAGGCCCAGGAGGGCCTGCGCTCGGTCGGCAACATGGGCACGGCCGCCCACTCGGTGCGCGAGGTCTTCACCATCACGCCGACGCAGACCGACGAGGACTGGGCCCGCGTCGCCGAGCGGCTGCGCGCGGTACCGGCGGCGTTCGCGGGTTACCGCGCGTCGCTGGCCCTGGGGCTGGAGCGGGGGCTGTACGCCGCCCCGCGGCCGACGGCGACCTTCGTCGAGCAGCTCGGCGAGTGGGCGGACACCGGCGAGGGGCGCGGCTGGTTCGAGGACTTCGCCGCCGACGGGCCGGACGCGCTGCGCGCGGAGCTGGACGAGGCCGCGCGGGGCGCCACCGCCGCCGTGGCCGAGCTGCGGGACTGGATGCGCGACGTGTACGCCCCGGCGATCGAGGGCGCCCCGGACACCGTGGGCCGGGAGCGCTACGCCCGCTGGTCGCGCTACTACAACGGCACGGACCTGGACCTGGACGAGGCGTACGCCTACGGCTGGGCGGAGTACCACCGGCTGCTGGCCGAGATGAAGGCGGAGGCCGAGAAGATCCTCCCGGGCGCCGCGACGCCGTGGGTGGCGCTGGCCCACCTGGACGAGCACGGCAGGCACATCGAGGGCGTCGACGAGGTCCGCGACTGGCTCCAGGGCCTGATGGACCAGGCCATCGAGCAGCTGGACGGCACGCACTTCGAACTCGCCGAGCGGGTGCGGCGGGTGGAGTCGCGGATCGCACCGCCGGGCAGCGCGGCGGCCCCGTACTACACGTCGCCGTCGGAGGACTTCTCCCGTCCCGGCCGGACCTGGCTGCCGACGATGGGCCAGACCCGCTTCCCGGTGTACGACCTGGTCTCGACCTGGTACCACGAGGGCGTTCCGGGCCACCACCTCCAGCTGGCCCAGTGGACGCACGTCGCGCAGGACCTCTCCCGCTACCAGGCGTCCGTGGGCATGGTCAGCGCCAACGCGGAGGGGTGGGCGCTGTACGCGGAGCGGCTGATGGACGAACTGGGCTTCCTCACCGACGCCGAGCAGCGCCTCGGGTACCTGGACGCGCAGATGATGCGGGCCGCGCGGGTCATCGTGGACATCGGCATGCACCTGGAGCTGGAGATCCCGGCGGACTCGCCGTTCCACGCGGGCGAGCGCTGGACGCCGAAGCTGGCGCAGGAGTTCTTCGGCGCGCACAGCAGCCGCCCGGCCGATTTCGTGGAGAGCGAGCTGACCCGCTATCTGACGATCCCGGGGCAGGCGATCGGCTACAAGCTCGGTGAGCGGGCCTGGCTGCTGGGCCGGGAGAAGGCCCGCGAGCGGCACGGCGACGCCTTCGACCCGAAGGCGTGGCACATGGCGGCCCTCTCCCAGGGCTCGCTGGGCCTGGACGACCTGGTGGACGAGTTGTCCCGGCTCTGACGGCCGGTCACCGGCCCGGTCCGCCCTCCGAGTCGACGACCCGCCCGGTGACCCGGGCCGCCTCGTCCGTGGCCGGCCACGCGATGAGACGGACCGGGTCGCCGGGCATGCCCCGGCGACCGCCGGCAAGGCACGCGGCGACGGCGTCGCAGTCGTCGCCGCGCGGGCAACCGAAGGCCACGTACCCGGGGTCGACCGCGTCGACGGTCACGGCGTGCCCGGCGAGACCCGCTACGCCCCGTCGACCCGCCGGAGCCGCACGAGGCCCAGCCACGTCTCCGGTCCCGGACGCGCCTCGGCCGCGCGCACCGCGTACCGGCCCGGGTCGAGAGCCACCCGCACGCGCCCCGCGCGCTCCGAGGCGTCCCCGGGCCAGGCGGCGTCGAACAGGAGCACCGGTCCGGGTACGTTCCAGGCCACCTCGGGCTGCCACTCGGCGGTGTCCAGGGCCGCGGGCACGCCCGCCAGCACCTCGTCCTCGGAGTCGGCGGCGCACCAGCGGACGAAGGTCCCGTGCTCGGGCAGATAGGCGGTCGAGGCGGGTTCGTCGCCGAGGACCAAGGCGGTGGCGTCGCCGACCGGGAGAAGTCCGACGTGGCCGTCGACCTCGCAGGCCCGGTCGTAGTCGGAGTCCGCGTCCTCGCCGTCGGCCCCGGTCCAGAACGGCAGGACCGTCTCCGGGACCACGATGAGCGGACCGCCGCCCGACTCGACCCACTCCACCGCGCCCGGCTCCGCGTATCGCACCATGCGGCAGAACCTACACGCCGGTCAGCAGCCGCAGTCCGCCGCGTCCACCGGGGCGGTCAGGGGATCCGCGGCCGGCCGTACGGTGCCCTGCCGGGTCTCGTAGGCGAAGCCCTCGCGCACCCAGTACTCGAAGCCGCCGCGCATCTCCTTGACGGGGTAGCCGAGTTCGGCGAGGGCGAGTGCCGCGCGGGTGGCGCCGTCGCAGCCGGGTCCCCAGCAGTAGGTCACCACCGGGACGGCGGGGTCGAGGAGTTGACCTGCCTGCCCGGGGATGCGCGCGGTGGGCAGGTGGACGGCGCCGGGCACGTGGCCCTGGTCCCAGGACTCGGTGGACCGGCAGTCCAGGAGGACGAATCCGGCCCCGTCCTCGGCGCTCATCGCGGCGGCGACGTCGGAGACGTCGGTGTGGAAGGCGAGGCTCGCCCGGAAGTACGCGGCGGCCTCGGCGGGCGGCGCGGGGGCGGTGCGCAGCACGGCGTTGACGGTCGTGGCGGTGGTGGTGGCGGTCATGCTCCGGCCTCTCGTCGGCGGTGGTCGCGGTGCAATGAATCTACGGTCGGCCTCCCCGCCCCCTGAAGGGAGATTCCCCGGCTGTTCGCTTGTAGGGCCGGGGATTCCCTGCTATTCATCTCCCATGACCGAGCATTCACCCGACGCCACCGACTGGCTGATCCTCGACGCTCTCCAGCGCAACGGGCGGGCCGGCTTCGCCGAGCTGGCCCGTGCCGTGTCGATGTCCGCGAGCGCGGTGACCGAGCGGGTGCGGCGGCTGGAGGAGGCCGGGATCATCCAGGGGTACGCGGCGGTCGTCGACCCGGAGCGGCTGGGGCTGCCGATCCTGGCCTTCGTGCGGCTGCGCTACCCGGTCGCCAACTACAAGCCGTTCCACGACCTCGTCGCGGTCACGCCCGAGATCCTGGAGGCGCACCACGTCACCGGTGACGACTGCTTCGTCATCAAGGTCGCCGCCCGCTCGATGCAGCACCTGGAGGAGGTGTCCGGCCGGATCAGCGCCCTGGGCTCGGTCACCACGAGCGTCGTCTACTCCTCGCCGCTCCCCCGCCGCCCCCTGGGCCGCTGAGGTCCGCCCGGGACGGTCAGCCGGCGCCCCGCTGGCGCAGGGTGGACCCCGACCGGCCCTTGCCGACCTCCAGTTGGGCGTGGATCCGGCGCCGCAGGTCGGCGACGTGGCTGACGATCCCGACGCTGCGGTCGCGTTCGCGCAGGGAGTCGAGGACGTCGAGGACCTCGTCGAGGGTCTGGTCGTCGAGGCTGCCGAAGCCCTCGTCGATGAAGAGGGTGTCCAGGCGCACGCCGCCGGCCTCGTCCGTGACGACGTCGGCGAGGCCGAGCGCCAGGGCCAGCGAGGCGAAGAACGTCTCGCCGCCGGAGAGCGTGGCCGTGTCGCGCTCCCGTCCGGTCCAGGCGTCGACGACGTGCAGGCCGAGTCCGCTGCGTCCGCGCCCGGTGCGGTCGTCGGAGTGGACGAGGGTGTAGCGGCCCGCGGACATCCGGGTGAGCCGGGCGGTCGCGGCCGCGGCGACCTGTTCGAGGCGGGCCGCGAGGACGTAGGACTCCAGGCGCATCCGGCGCTCGTTGTCGGCCGAGGTGCCCGCGGCGAGTCCGGCCAGGCGGGCGATGCGGGTGTGCTCGTCGCGCAGCGGGGCGAGCCGGCGCACGGAGTCGGCGGCCCGCGCGGAGAGCCGGCCCAGTTCGCCGCAGCGCCGGACGGCGGCGTCGCGGGCCGAGGAGGCCTCGCGCAGGAGCCGGGCCGCGTCGGCGGCGGCGCGTTCGGCCGCGGCGGGGTCGGCGGCCGGCCGGCGGGCCGCGTCGGCGGTGTCCGCCTCGGCCAGGATCGCGCGGACGGCGGTCTCCTCCAGGTCCCGGGCGTCGAGGCGGCGCTGCAGCTCGCGGTGGGCCTCGGCGTCGAGCAGCGCCGCGGCGGCGTCCGCCGGGGTGTCGAAGCCGGCCCGGAACGCCGCGTCGGCGAGGCGGGCGTCGGCGTCCTTGAGCCGCCGCGCGGCCTCCTCGGCGGCTCGGGCGGTGTCGGCGGCCTCCGTGAGCAGGGCCGCCCGCCGCTCCAGCTGCGCCGCCCGCGCCGCCACACTCCCGGCGCCGCCGCGGGCGCGGGTCAACTCCTCCTCCAGCGAAGCCTGTTCGCGCTCCAGGCGCTCCCGGCCCGCGACCCGGGAGGCGGACCGTACGGCGGCCTGCTGCCGGGCGGCGACGCGCTGTTCGCGTTCGTGCTCCGCGCGGCGCAGCTCCTCCTGCGCCGCGTGCAGCCGGGAGCCGGCCGCGCGGGCCGCATCGTACTCGCGCTCCAGCTCCCCGGCCTGCTCGGCCAGCCGGGCGGTGGGCGCGTCGCCCGCCTCCGCCGTGGCGGCGGCCAGCGCCTCGCGTACGGTGCCCAGGCGCCGTTCGGCCTCCGCGCGGCGCTCCTCGGCCTGCTGGTGGGCGGCGAGGGCGCGCTCCTCGGCCTCGCGGTCGACGTGTCCGTCGACCCGGCGGGCCGGGGCGGGGTGTTCGGTGGCGCCGCAGACCGCGCAGGGCGCACCGTCGGCGAGTCCGGCGGCGAGTTCCGCGGCGATGCCGCTGAGCCGCTGCTCCTTGAGGTCGAGCCAGTGCGCGCGGGCCGCGGCGGCGGCCTCGGCCGACGCGAGTGCCCGGCGCCGGGCGTCCTCGGTGTCGGCGGCGAGCCCGTCCCGCCGGCGGGCGGCGTCCAGCCGGCGCCGGGCGGGGTCGCGTTGCAGGGCGAGCTGTCCGGCGCGGGTCGCGGCCTCCTGGGTGTCGTCCACGCGGGTGCGGAGCGCGGTGCGGGTGGTCTCCCAGTCGGCGAGCCAGGTCTCCGCCTCGTGCAGGACGTCCGCGTCGGCGCGTTCCTGGCGGTCCAGGCCGGCCCGCTCCTCGGCCAGCTCGGCCACGCGGCGTTCGGCCCGGTGGGCGGATTCCAGGCCGCCCCGTTCCTCGGCGGCTCGGCGGGCGGCCGCGGCCAGTCCGGCGGCGCCGGCGCCGGCGAGGGCGTCCGGCAGCAGGGCCCGCGCGCGGGCCTCGGAGGCCGCCGACCGCCGGTGCTCGGTCTCCGCGGCGTCCCGCAACTCCAGTGCGGGCGCGACCGCTTCGGCCTTGCGGGAGCGCTCCATGCGCCGCTGCGCGGCCTCGTACGCCCCGGTCCGCTCCGCCAGCCGCGCGGCCCGCTCGCGCGCCTCGGCGTGCCGGCGCTGCAGCCGGTCCAGTTCCCGCGCCTCGGCGAGGGCGCGGTCGGCGGCCGCGTGGGCCGACTCGGCGGCGGTGAGGCGGCAGTCGGCGAGGGTCAGCAGCTCGCGGGCGGTGCTGCGGGCGACGGCGGCGGCGCCGAGGACGGTCTCGGCCAGGCCCGGCTCGCCCGGCGTCAGCTCCGGCAGTTCCATGGCGTCGCCGGCGGCCTGCTGCATGCGGTGGGCGTCGGCGAGGAGGGCCGCGTCGCCCTCCCGCACCCCGGCCTCGGTGGTGCGGCGCCGCTCGGCGAGGCGCTGCTCGACCTCGGCGAAGCGCCGGGTGTCGAAGAGCCGGCCGAGGAGCTTGCCGCGGGCCTCCGCGTCGGCGCGCAGGAAGCGCGCGAAGTCGCCCTGGGGCAGCAGCACGACCTGGCAGAACTGCTCGCGGCTCATGCCGAGCAGCTGCGTGATCTCCTCGCCGATCTCCTGGTGGGACCGGCTGAGGTCCTTCCACGCCCCGGCCGCCGCGTCGTACTCGCGCAGCCAGGTCTGGGCCTTGTCGACGGTGGTGCCCTTGCCGCGCAGCTTCGGCCGCTGCCAGGGCGGCTGCCGGGTGACCTCCAGGCGCCGTCCGGCGACGGTGAGTTCGAGCCGGACCTCGGTGCGGGTGCCGGCCGCCGCGTGGTCGCTGCGCAGGGCCGTGCCCTGGCCGCTCTGCCGGGCCCCGGGCACGGAGCCGTACAGCGCGTAGCAGACGGCGTCCAGGACGGAGGTCTTGCCGGCGCCGGTCGGGCCGTGCAGCAGGAAGATGCCGGCCGCGGAGAGGTCGTCGAAGTCGACGCCCTGGGTGCCGCCGAAGGGGCCGAAGGCGGTGATGTCCAGGCGGTGCAGCCTCACCGGGCCACCTCCCGGACGGCCTCGTCGGCGCGGACCGCGTCGAAGGCGTCCCGCAGCACGGCCTGTTCGCGGGCGTCGGGTCCGGCGCCGCGCACGTGCGCCACGAAGTCCTCGGCGATCTGCTGGTCGGTGCGGTCGGCGAGCCGCCGGGCGTAGGACACACCGGGTTCGTCGGGGGCGCGCTCGGGGTCGAAGACGAGGCTGAGGGTGTGCGGGAAGCGCTCGGTGAGCCGGGCCATGGGATCGTCCGGGCGGACCGGATCGGTGAGGGTCGCCTCCACCCACGCCTCCTCGTGCGGGGTCAGCGCGGGATCGGCGAGCAGGTCGTCCAGGGTGCCGCGCAGCCGGGCCAGCGCGCGCGGCACCGGGCAGTCGACGCGCTCGGCGGTGACCGTGCCGGCCGCGTCCAGGTCGACGAGCCACATGCTCTTGCGGTGCCGGTGCTCGGAGAAGGAGTACGGCAGGGGGGAGCCGGAGTAGCGGACGCGTCCGGTGAGGGTCTGGCAGCCGTGCAGGTGGCCGAGTGCCACGTAGTCGACGCCGTCGAAGACCCCGGCGGGCACGGCCGCGACGCCGCCGACGGTGATGTCCCGTTCGCTGTCGCTCTGCTCGCCGCCGGTGACGAAGGCGTGCGCGAGGACGACGGAACGGGTGCCGCCGGCGCGGCCGGCGAGGTCGGCCCGCACCCGGTCCATGGCGGCGGCGAGCACCGCCTCGTGCCCTGCCTTCTCCACCGCGAACTCGGCCTTCACCAGCGCCGGTTCGAGGTAGGGCAGCCCGTAGAAGGCGACGTCGCCGTGGGCGTCGGGCAGCACCACCGGGATGCCGCAGCCGGCCGGGTCGGTGCGCAGGTGGATGCCGGCGCGGTCGAGGAGACCGGCGCCGACACCGAGGCGGCGGGCCGAGTCGTGGTTGCCGGAGATCATCACGGTGGGCACGCCGAGGCGGGCGAGGCGGTGCAGGGCGTCGTCGTACAGCTCGACGGCGGCGAGCGGCGGGACCGCGCGGTCGTACACGTCACCGGAGACGACCACCGCGTCCACGGCGTGCTCGCGCACCGTCTCGACGAGGTGTCCGACGAACGCTGCCTGGGCGTCGAGCATGTCGACCCGGTGGAAGGCCCGGCCGAGATGCCAGTCGGACGTGTGCAGAAATCTCACAGAACCGCCCCGACCCGCATGTTTCCCCTCGTTCCGCCCATGACCGGGCACGACTGTCGTCACCGGCAGGGACCACGCTAACGCCCCCGGGCCCCTGGTCCACCACGAACCTCGGTCCGCCCCGCCGCCGGCCGGCGGCGGGTGTCAGGCGTCCGCGTACGCCTCGCCGCCCAGTTCGAGGACGGCCGTCCCGGCGGTGGCGTCCGCGAGCCAGGAGCGGAAGCCCTCCACGTCGGCCTCGGGCAGGCCGACCTCGATGGTGACCGCCTCCGCGTAGCGCACGTCGCGCACCGTACGGCCGGCCGCGCGCAGGTCGTTCTGGAGCCGGCCGGCCCGCTGGTGGTCGACGGTCACCGCGGCCAGCCGGTAGCGGCGCCGGGTGAGGGTGCCGAGGTCGTCCAGCGCCTCGCCGACCGCGCCGCCGTAGGCCCGGATGAGGCCGCCCGCGCCGAGCTTGACGCCGCCGTAGTAGCGCGTGACGACCGCGACGACGTACCGCATGTCGCGGCGCAGCAGCATCTGGAGCATCGGGACGCCGGCCGTGCCCCCGGGCTCCCCGTCGTCGCTCGCCTTCTGGACGGCGGCGTCGGCCCCGATGACGTACGCCCAGCAGTTGTGGCTGGCGTCGGCGTGCTCCTTGCGCACGCCCGCGACGAACGCCTGGGCCTCCTCCTCGGTGGCGGCGGGGGCCAGCGCGCACAGGAAGCGGGAGCGGTTGATCTCGGTCTCGTGCACACCCGCGCGGGCGACCGTGCGGTACTCGTCCTGCATGCGGCCAGCCTATGCGCTCACGTCCGCCCGCCCCTCGGCACGGTCATGGCGGTGAGCAGGGCCGATCCCGGTACCAGGTGCCGCCAGGCGGTGCCGTGCCAGTCGAGTACGGCCACCGCCGAGGTGGGGTACTTGGCCCGGACCCGGTCCAGGGCGTCGTCGAGGGCCTCCCCGGCCAGGGTGGTGATCAGGTCCTCCAGGCCGGGGTTGTGGCCGACCAGGAGCAGCGTCCCGACGTCGGCGGGGGCCTCGCGGACGACGTCCAGCAGCTCCGGCACCCCGGCGGCGTACAGGCGCGGGTCGTGGCGCACCGGCGGCGGGGTGCCCCACTGGGCGGAGGCCAGGTCCCAGGTCTGCCGGGCGCGCCGGGCGGTGGAGCACAGGGCGAGGTCGGGCAGCCGGTCCTGCGCGGCGAGGGCGCGTCCGGCGGCCGGGGCGTCGCGCAGTCCGCGTGCCGCGAGCGGCCGGTCGTGGTCGGCGACGCCCTCGGGGCCCGCGGACTTCGCGTGCCGCAGGACCACCAGGCGGCGCAGCGGGCCGGAGCCGGGGCGCGCGATCACGCGGGCGCCCCGAGGTCGCGGGTGAGGTGGAGGGCGAGGAAGCGGTCGGCGTACGCGCAGATCTCGAAGCGGGCTCCGTCCGGCAGGCCCGGGTCGCGCTCCACCGCGCGCAGGACCCCGAGCACCCCGGGCGCGTCCAGATCGTCCTCCCAGGCGGCCCGCAGCCGGTCGCGCACCTCGTCCGGGACGGGCCGCGAGGGCTGCCGCGCCCAGGCCGCGACCGAGCGGCGCAGGCGCGCGAGGGTGTCGCGGGCGTCGTCCAGCGCGGCCGGGTCCAGCTCCACGCGCGCGTGGTGGTGCCGTGCCAGCAGGGCGAGGCGCAGGGCGTCCGGGTCGGCGAGGTCGGGTTCGGCCGGGTGGGCGGGGGCGACGGCGATGGCCGGGCCGTCCGGGAGGAACCCGCCCGCCCGCAGGACGTGCACCGTCCGGCCGCTGCCCGGTCCGGCGCCGGCCTCGTCGAAGGGGCGGATACCCAGGGCCGCGGCCCGCTCCCGCAGCCTGCCGGGCTCCGGGCTGTCCGCCGCCGTCGCCCACACGGGCGTGCCGTCGAGTTCCAGGCCGCGGACCAGGAGGTCGGCGACGAGGAGCACGCGCAGTGCGGTCGTGTCGCCCTCCTCCGCATGCGCCACGACGCGCGTCGGGGCCCGTCGGGCGGGGGCGGCGGGGGCTGGTTCTCCGGTCCGGGCGTCGATGATGCGCAGCACGGGGTGAGCGTAGGCGGGGATGCCCGGTGGCGCACGGGGGACGCACCCGCCACCTGCCCGCCCCGCGGGGCAACGGCCTCCGCGGGGGAATCCCCTCCCGCCCCGCTCCGTTGACGACTCCGGGAGGCGCGACACGCGGGCCGCCCGGGAGTCGAAGGAGGCCGCCGGTGTACGGCGACGAGGCAGCAGTCCGCAAGATCCTCACCGAGCTGGGGGACACCTGGGCCGTGGTGGGCCTCTCGGCCAACCGGCAGCGCGCGGCGTACGGTGTCGCCGAGGTGCTCCAGCGCTTCGGCAAGCGGGTGGTGCCGGTGCATCCCAAGGCGGAGACGGTGCACGGCGAGCAGGGGTACGCGTCCCTCGCCGACATCCCCTTCGACGTGGACGTGGTCGACGTCTTCGTCAACAGCGAACTGGCCGGCCCGGTCGCCGACGAGGCGGTCGCGAAGGGCGCCTCGGCGGTCTGGTTCCAGCTCGGCGTGATCGACGAGGCGGCGTACGAGCGCACCCGCGCCGCGGGCCTGGAGATGGTGATGGACCGCTGCCCGGCGATCGAGATCCCGCGGCTGCGCTGACCGGCGCCGGCGCCGGCCTCGGCGCCCTCGCGAAGGAGGCCGGTGCCACCCCGGGAGATGTACGGCCGCGGATTTTCCGGCACCCCGGGACGAAGCCCCCGCGGCCGTTCCCGGGGACGTCCGGGCGCCCACATAATGTGCGCGTGACCCCAGCCTCCCCCCACCCGGGCCCGTCGTCTCCGCAGCATGTCCCGGTCGTCGTGGTGGGCGCCGGGCCCGCCGGGCTGACCATCGGGGCGGTCCTGCGTGCCGCCGGTGTCGACTGCCTGGTCCTGGAGACCGAGACCCGGGAGTTCGTCGAACGGCGGCCCCGCGCGGGGGTCATCGAGGAGTGGGCCGTACGCGGGCTGGAGCGGCGGGGGCTGGCACGGACTTTGCTGGAGCGGGCGCAGACGCACACCGAGTGCGAGTTCCGGTTCGCCGGGGAGCGGTACCGCTTCGAGTACACCGCTCTGACGGGGCAGCACCACTTCGTCTATCCGCAGCAGTTCCTGGTGACGGACCTGGTCCGCGAGTACGCGGACGTGCGCGGCGGGGAGATCCGGTTCGGTGTGCGCGACGTGCGCCTGCACGATCCGGACTCCGACCGGCCGGCGGTGTCCTACGTGTGCCCCGAGTCCGGTGAACGGCGCGTCGTGCGGGCCGACTTCGTGGCGGGCTGCGACGGGGCGCGCGGGGTGACGCGGGCGTCGCTGCCGCCGGAACGGGCCCGGGTGGCCCGGTACGACTACGGCGTCGGCTGGCTGGCGCTGCTGGCCGAGGCGCCGCCGTCCTCGGACTGCGTCGTGTTCGGCATGCACCCGCGCGGTTTCGCCGGCCACATGCCCCGCAGCGCCGAGGTGACCCGCTACTACCTCCAGTGCCCGCCCGGCGACGACCCGGAGACCTGGTCGCACGACCGGGTCTGGACCGAGCTGCGGGAGCGCCTGGGCGCGGCCGGCGCACCGCCGCTCCGGGAAGGCCGGCTGATCGAGCGGCGCGTCCTGGACATGCACGGCTACGTCGTCGAACCCGTCGTCCACGGGCGGCTGTTCCTCGCCGGGGACGCGGCGCACCTGACGGCGCCCATCGCCGCCAAGGGGCTGAACCTCGCCCTGCACGACGCGTTCCTGCTCGGCGACGCGCTCGCGGCGCACTTCACGAAGGGCGACGACACCGGGCTGTCCGGGTACGCGCACGCGTGCCTCTCCCGGGCGTGGGACTACCAGGAGTTCTCCCAGTGGCTGTCCGAGGTGTACCACGGCACGGCGTCGGGCGACCCGTACCGTGCGGGGGCGGCCCTGGCCAGGCTGCGCCGGCTCTTCGACTCCCCCACCGCCGCCGCGGAGTTCGCCGAGCGCTACATGGGCGTGCGGACCGGCGGCTGAGACCACCGCTCAGTCGTGCGGGGGCCGGTCCCTCAGGCGGTGGTCGGCGACGCTCAGCGCCTCGTCCACCAGGCGGCGCAGATGCCCGTCCCGCAGCGCGTAGACGACCCGGCGCCCCTCCTTGCGGCTGCTCACCAGCCCCGCGAGCCGCAGCCGGGCCAAGTGCTGACTGACCGCGGGGCGGGCCGCGTCGCAAGCCTCGGTGAGGGAGGTGACGTCGGCCTCGCCGGCGGTCAGGGCGTGCAGCAGGGTCAGGCGGGTGCGGTCGCCGAGCAGCGCGAGGAGTTCGGCCGCGAGGGCGAACTGCTCCTCCCCCGGGGTGCGCGGGTGCGCGTCCTCCGGGGCTCCGGGGGTCGCACCGTCCGCCGACGACAGGTGCATGCGTGCGCTCATACGCACATAATGGCGCCGTGGGCGCCACGCGTCCACTGACCGCACCGGGCCACCGGGCCACCCGACCATCGGAAGGGGCACCCCCGTGAACCATCCGCACCGGCGTCACCACCCCCACGACACCCACCCGCACGACGGCCACCACCGCCCCGCCCGCGGGTGGCGCCGTCTCGCGCACCGGCTCACCCCGCACTCCCACGAGAGCGCCGCCAAGGTGGACCCGGCCCTGGAGTCCTCGGCCCGGGGACTGCGCGCGCTGTGGGTGTCGCTGGCGGTGCTGGGCACCACGGCACTCGTCCAGGCGGTCGTGGTGGCCGCCTCCGGGTCGGTGGCGCTGCTCGGTGACACCGTGCACAACGCGGCCGACGCGCTGACCGCCGTACCGCTCGGCATCGCCTTCGTCCTGGGCCGGCGCGCGGCGACCCGGCGCTTCACCTACGGCTACGGGCGGGCCGAGGACCTGGCCGGCATCGTGATCGTCCTGACGATCGCCGCGTCCGCGGTCCTCGCGGGGTGGACGGCGGTGGACCGGCTCCTGGACCCCCGTCCGGTCGCGCACCTCCCGGCGGTCGCGGCGGCCGCGCTGGCCGGGTTCGCGGGCAACGAGTGGGTGGCCCGGTACCGGATCCGGACGGGCCGCGAGATCGGCTCCGCGGCGCTGGTCGCCGACGGGCTGCACGCGCGGACGGACGGCTTCACGTCGCTGGCCGTGCTGCTGGGCGCCGGCGGCGCGGCCCTGGGGTGGCGACTCGCCGACCCGCTGGTGGGACTGGCGATCACGGCCGCGATCGCGCTGGTCCTGCGGGACGCGGCGCGCGAGGTGTTCCGGCGGCTGATGGACGCCGTCGATCCGGCGCTGGTGGACCGCGCCGAGCGGGTGCTGAGCGAGGTGCCCGGCGTGCGCGGGGTGGGCGAGCTGCGGCTGCGCTGGGTCGGGCACCGGCTGCGCGCCGAGGTCGCCCTGGTGGTGGACGGCGAGGCGACCGTCCGCCGGGCCCACGGCATCGCCGTCGAGGCCGAGCACGCCCTGCTGCACGCCGTGCCGCGGCTCACCGCGGCGCTGGTCCACGCCGACCCGGTGCCGGTGCCGGGCGAGGCGGACCCGCACTCGGCGCTGGCCCACCACGCCCCGGGGTGACCCGTCAGGCGACGCCGAGCCCCTCCAGGACGACGGCGCCCGGCAGTTCGGCGAAGGCCTTGCCGGGCACGAGCAGCTTGCCGCGCCGGCGTCCGCTGCCCACGAGGACGTAGGGCAGGTCCACCACGGCCGAGTCCACCAGCACGGGCCAGTCGGCGGGGAGACCGACCGGGGTGATGCCGCCGTACTCCATGCCCGTCTCACCGGTCGCCGTGTCCATCGGGGCGAAGGACGCCTTGCGCGCGCCGAGATGGCGGCGGACGACGCCGTTGACGTCGACGCGGGTGGTGGAGAGGACCAGGCAGGCGGCGAGCGTGGTGCCGCCGGCCCGCTTGCCGGTGACCACCACGCAGTTGGCGGAGCGTTCGAGCAGGTCGCGGCCGTAGTGCTCGACGAAGGTGGCGGTGTCGGCCCACTCCGGGTCCGTGTCGACGTAGACGATCTGCTCGGCGGGGACGCTGCCGCCCCAGTGGCGTACGGCCTCGGCAACCGGGCCGGTCAGTTCGCCGAGGCAGTCCGGTGCGGGCGTGGCACTGTCGAAGTTCCCGATGGGTGCGTGCATGGCCGCACGCTAGCAACCGCGGCCGACCCGTGGGACGGCCGTCTCAGCGGACGGGCGGCACCGAAACCGCCATGATCATCTCCATCGGTTCGGCCCCCTCGTTGCCGTACGTGTGCGGGGTGTCGGACTCGAAGGAGGCGCTGGCGCCGGCCGGCACGCGGTGCTCCGCCCCGTCGACGGTGAGCGTCAGCTCCCCGGTCGTGACGTGCACCATCTCGACCGTGCCGGTGGGGTGCGGGTCGGAGGGGCTGCTCTCCCCCGGCATCAGCCGCCACTCCCACATCTCCAGCGGTCCGGGCGCCTCCACCCCGGCGAGCAGCCTGCTGAAGCTGCCGGCGTCGGTGTGCCAGAGCCGCACCGCCTGCTCGGCGGGGACGACGCGGACCTTGGGGCCCTGTTCCCAGTCCAGCAGGGTGGTGATGCTGATGCCGAGCGCGTCGCCGATCTTGACGACGGTGCCCAGGCTGGGATTGGTCCGGGCCTGCTCGATCTGGATGAGCATGCCGCGGCTGACGCCCGCGCGGGCGGCCAGCGCCTCCAGGGTGAAGCCGCGCTCGGTGCGCCAGCGCTTGACGTTGCGCGCCAGGGACTGGGTCAGCAGGTCGAGGTCCGCCACGTTCCGTCCGTTGCCTTCATGGGTTCGCGCACCCGGGACGCGTCCGCGAGTGCATTATTTTTGATGACGCGGTGCAGTTCATTGAACTATGGTCTGCTGCACCCGAAGGTTCACCGAACTGTACTGCGAGACCACCGGATCATGACAGCGCTCTTCGCCCTGGCCACCAGCCTCCTGTGGGGCATGGCCGACTTCGGCGGCGGGGTGCTGACCCGGCGCACGCCCGCGCTCACGGTGGTCGTCGTCTCCCAGTCGGTCGCCGTCGTCGTCCTCGGCGCGATCGTCGCCGCGACCGGCGCCTGGAGCGAGACCTCCCCGCACCTCTGGTTCGCGGTCGCCGCCGGTCTGGTCGGGCCGGTGGCGATGCTCGCCTTCTACAAGGCGCTCGCCCTGGGCCCGATGGGCGTCGTCTCGCCGCTGGGCTCCCTCGGCGTCGCCGTCCCGGTGGGCGTGGGCCTCGTCCTGGGCGAGCGCCCCGGGCCGGCGCAGTTCGCCGGCATCCTGGTCGCCGTCGCGGGCGTGGTGCTCGCCGGCGGTCCGCAGCTGCGGGGTGCGCCCGTGCAGCGGCGGACGGTGGCGCTGACGCTCGTCGCGGCCTTCGGCTTCGGTGCGGTGATGGCCCTGATCGCGGAGGCGTCGACCACGCTGACCGGCCTCTTCCTCGCGCTGTTCGTCCAGCGCGTCACCAACGTCACCGCGGGCGGCCTGGCCCTGTGGGCCTCCGTCCGGCGGGGCGCCGTCGCGCTGCCGCCCGGGGGCTTCCCCTGGGCCGCGCTGCCCGCGCTGGGCTTCGTCGGGCTCGCCGACGTCGCGGCCAACGGCACGTACTCGGTCGCCGCGCAGCACGGGCCGGTGACGGTGGCGGCGGTGCTGGCGTCCCTGTACCCCGTGGTGACCGCCCTGGCCGCGCGCGGGTTCCTCAGCGAACGGCTGCGCGCCGTGCAGGCGGCGGGCGCGGGCCTCGCCCTCGTCGGCACCCTGCTGCTGGCCACGGGCTGACCCGGGCCCCGGCACACCGTCCGCCCCGGCGCTCAGCTCTCCGCGGCCGGTTCCGCGAGTCTGCCCGGCACCGGCGGCCGCTCCTCGGACAGTTCGGCCAGGCGTGCCAGTGCCTCGCCGTCCAGCTCCGACAGTTCGCGCAGCTGTCCCGGCGTGACCCCGTCGGGGATCGGCACGGGGGCCGGGGTCCGCAGCGGCGGCTGCCAGCCCTCGGCGGGGGTCCAGCGCCGTACGACCCTGGCGGGCGCGCCGGCCACCACGGAGTGGTCGGGGACGGTGCCCCGGACCACCGCGCCGGCGGCCACGACCACGTTCCGCCCGATCCGCGCGCCGGGCAGGATCACCGCGCCCGTGCCGATCCAGCAGCCGGGGCCGATCTCGACCGGGTCCATCCGGGGCCACTGCTTGCCGATGGGCTGGTGCGGATCGTCGTAGGAGTGGTTGGTGGAGGTCACGTAGACGTACGGCCCGAAGTAGCAGTCGCTGCCGATGGTGACGGTGGTGTCGGCGATGACGTGGCTGCCTCGGCCCAGGACCACGCCGTCGCCGATGCGCAGGATCGGCTCGGGGCCCAGGTCGAGGTCAGGCATGAGGCCGGCGGTCAGTGTGACCTGCTCGCCGATGATGCAGTGCGCGCCGAGGTGGATCCAGGGTTCGCCGAAGACCGTCCCGAGCGGGAAGGCGAGGCGGGTGCCCGTGCCCAGCGCGCCGAAGCGGAAGCGTCCGGGGTGGGCGGCGGTGACGGAGCCGGTGCGCTGCACCCAGGCCCAGCCCGCGTGGACGGCCCGCTGCGCCAGGCGGCTCCGCCAGGACGAGAACGTGTTCTTGCGCTTGGGCACCCGCTCACGGTAGTCCGCGGGCGCCGGGGTCGTGGCCGCGGAGTGCTGTGATCTTCACCCCACCGGGTGGCGTACGGTGCCGTACATCATCCGAACAGGAGGCGAAGATGACGCAGAAGGCGCTGATCACGGCGATCGCCGGCAGGGAACCCAAGGTCGACGCGGGGGCCTTCGTGGCGCCGACGGCCGCGGTCGTCGGGGACGTGACGCTGCACGCCGGGGCGAGCCTCTGGTACGGGGCGGTGGCGCGCGGCGACGTCGAGCGGATCACCGTCGGCGCGGACAGCAACGTCCAGGACAACTGCACGCTCCACGCCGACCCGGGGTTCCCCGTGACGGTCGGCGAGCGGGTCTCCATCGGGCACAACGCCGTGGTGCACGGCGCGACCGTCGAGGACGACTGCCTCATCGGCATGGGTGCGACCGTCCTCAACGGCGCGGTGATCGGAGCCGGTTCGCTGGTCGCGGCCCAGGCGCTGGTGCCGCAGGGGATGCGGGTGCCGCCGGGCTCCCTGGTCGCGGGCGTGCCGGCGAAGGTCCGGCGGGAGCTGACCGAGGAGGAGCGGCAGGGGGTGACGCTGAACGGCACGATGTACGCGGCGCTGGCCGTGGAGCACCGGGAGGCGTCGGGGGAGGCTTCGTAGGAGTCCGGGCGCGGGTGCTTCGTGGCCGATCGCGCCCCGCGGCGGAGTCGCACGAGGTCACGGCCCCGCGCCCCTTCGGCGCGTGCCGCTACTCGGCGGCGGACACCGGCTGGGCGTTCTTCGCCTTCTTCTTCAGGACCAGCATCGAGGTCACACCGATGGCGACGGCCAGCACCAGGCCCAGCCAGGAGAAGCGCTTGAGCCAGGACTCCGCGACGATTCCGACGTAGTAGATGACCGCGGTGGTGCCGCCCGCCCAGACGATGCCGCCGAGGACGTTGGCGATCAGGAACTTCCAGTAGGGCATCCGCAGTACGCCGGCCAGCGGGCCCGCGAAGATGCGCAGCAGGGCGACGAAGCGGCCGAAGAACACGGCCCACATGCCCCACTTCTGGAAGGACCGCTCGGCGGTGGCGACATGGCCTTCGCTGAAGTGCCTGGGGAACTTGCGGCCCAGCCAGGCCAGCAGGGGCCGGCCGCCCTTGCGGCCGATGGCGTATCCGATGGAGTCGCCGATCACCGCGCCCGCGCTGGCGCAGGCGCCCAGGACCAGCGGGTCGATGCCGCCGTGCTGCGACGACAACAGGGCCGCGGACACCAGGATGATCTCGCCGGGCAGCGGGATGCCCAGGCTCTCCAGGCCGATGACCAGTCCGACGACGGCGTACACGGCCACCGCGGGCACCGTGTCGAGCCACTCCTGGACGTGCAACGCGCATCCTCCGCTTCGCGAACCTGTTCCCGGGCGCGCCTCGGCGAAGGCGCACCCGGGAAGGGTACCGGTTCGCGGGAGTTCAGCCGTTGGGGCGCAGGGTCCATATGACGGTCATCTCACCGGTGACCGCGCCGTCCTCGCGCCGGATGGCGACGCTCACCGGGAACTCGGGGCGGCTCCCGGCGTCCAGTTCGGCGACGACGTCGGCGGCGGGGCGGCCGAGGGTGGCGGTGGCGGTGACGGGGCCGAGGGCGATCTTCTTGAAGGCGATCTCCGCGGTCACCGGCAGCGGCACGGCCCGGGAGAGCTGGTCGCCGAAGGCGGCCAGCACGATCGCGCCACTGGCCGACTCGCCCAGCGTGAACATGGCCCCGGCGTGCGGACCGCCCACGTGGTTGCGGTACTCGCTCTGGTCCGGGAGGGCCAGCACGGCCTTCTCCGGGGTGGTCTCCAGGTACTCCAGGTTCAGGGTCCTGACCATCGGCACCGTGGCGGCGAGCAACTCGCCGATCGACATCTGGTCTGCGCTCATGGGGGCAGGTTACCCATGAGTAGCATCGAAGGGCCAGGCCCGGCCCGGACGATCGCGGCGCGAACCGTCACGGGAGCTCCCCACTTCTGGTACGTCCCTGACAAGGCCCGGTGACCGAATCGTGTCCTGGGCGGCATTAGGGTGACTGCTCATGTGGCCAGGACAGCAGCCGCCCGGGGGCGAGCAGAACCCGCAGAACAATCCGTACCAGCAGCCGGGGTACCAACAGCCGAATCCGTACCAGCAGCCGGGCTACCAGCAGCAGCCCGGCCCGTACGGACAGCAGCAGTGGGGGGCGCCGCAGCGCGCCGGGGCACCGCAGCCGTCGCCGGGCGGCGGGGGTGGCGGGAACCGGACGAAGCTGGTCGCGATCGTCGCCGCCCTGGCGGTGGTGGTGGCCGCCGGCGTCACCGGGTTCCTGGTGCTCGGCGGCGACAAGGACGACCAGGCGGACGACGGCAAGGACAAGAAGCCGTCCGCGAGCGCGTCCGCGGAGAAGTCCGACGGCCCCTCCGCCGACCCGAGCGCGTCCGGCTCCGACGACAACCCGCGCGGCGGCGACGAGGCGCAGGCCACCGTCGACGGCTGGAAGGTCGTGGCCAACCCCCGCTTCGGCACCATGTTCGACGTGCCGGCCGACTGGGAGATCGACAGCAAGGACACCAGCGTCGGCTTCGAGTGGGAGGAGAAGGGCAAGACCGACCGCACGACGGTCACCGCCCCCGCCTACCTCAAGTCCGAGTGGTGCACGACGGACGAGAACAAGGACGGCCGCAAGGAGAGCACCGCCCTCGCCACCACCGGTACCCGCGGTGAGAGTGGCGCCAAGGACACCGACATGGCGGCCGAGACGCGGGTGCCGTGGTGGATCTTCGGCGGTTACACCCAGCCGGACAAGAAGAGCGTGAAGTACGGCAAGCCGAAGGCGTACACCACCGCCTCCGGCATCAAGGGCAGCGTCATCACCGCGTACTCGCAGGGCACGCCCCAGAAGGGCAAGTGCGACACCGAGGGCAAGGCGATCACCTTCGCGTTCCAGAACAGCGCGGGCGACTTCGTCACCTGGAACCTGTACGGCGCCAAGGGCGTCGACGAGGAGGTCCCGGAGGCGACGATCCAGAAGATCCTCAGTACCGTGCGGCTGACCGAGGAACCGCCGACCGAGTCGTAGGAACCGCTCAGCCGATGCCGAACGCCCCGGCCGGAGGGTCGGGCGACGGCACGGCGTCCGCGTCCCGCACCGGCCGCGCGCCGCCGACGAAGTCTCGCAGGGCCGGACCGTGTTCGACGCGGGCGGGGAAGGCGTCGGCGGCGGTGCGCCGGGCCAGCGCCGGGACGTCCAGCGGGCGGCCCGAGGCGACCAGGACCGCGTTGCCGAACCGGCGTCCGCGCAGCACCCCCGGTTCGGCGATCAGCGCCGTGTGCTCGAAGAGCGCGGCGAAGCCCGCCAGCTGGCCGCGCAGGAAGCCGAACGGCGCCCCGTCGGCCAGGTTCGCCACGTAGACGCCGTCGGCGCGCAGGACCCGCGCCGCCTCGCGGGCGTACTCGACGGAGGTCAGGTGAGCCGGCACGCGGGAGCCCCCGAAGACGTCGGCGACGAGCACGTCGGCCGAGTCCGCGGGGGCGGCGGCCAGCCAGGCGCGGGCGTCGGCGCCGTGCGCGGTGACGTCCGCCCCGTCCGGCAGCGGCAGGTGCTCGGCGACCAGTTCCAGCAGCCCCCGGTCCGCCTCCACGACGTCCTGGCGGGAGCCGGGCCGGGTCGCGGCCACGTACCGGGGCAGCGTGAACGCCCCGCCGCCCAGGTGCAGCACGTCCAGCGCGCGCCCCGGCTCGGCGACCGTGTCCAGGACGTGGCCGAGCCGGCGCGTGTACTCGAACTCCAGGTGCGCCGGCTCGTCCAGGTCGACGTACGACTGCGGGGCCCCGTCCACGGTGAGCAGCCAGGCCCGCCGCCGGTCGACGTCGGGCATGAGCTTGACGGTGCCGTGGTCGGTGACGCGGCTGACGGGTACGGCTTCGTTCACTCCCCCATTGTGCGGGAGTTCATTCCACCGCCGTCACCGTCCCCGCCCCCACGGTCCGACCGCCCTCGCGGACGGCGAAGCCGAGTCCCGTCTCCAGCGGCACGTCCCGCCCCAGCTCCACCGTCATCGTGACGGTGTCGCCGGGCCGGGCTACGCCCACCTCACCGAGGTCCACGTCGCCGACCACGTCCGCGGTCCGGATGTAGAACTGCGGCCGGTATCCGGTGGCGACCGGCGTGGAGCGCCCGCCCTCCCGCGCCGACAGCACGTACACCTGCGCGGTGAAGCGCCTCGCGGGCACGACGCTGCCGGGCGCGGCGACCACGTGCCCGCGGCGGACGGCGTCGCGGCCGACCCCGCGCAGCAGCAGGGCGACGTTGTCCCCGGCCTGCGCCTCGTCCATCGGCTTGCCGAACGTCTCCAGGCCGGTGACCACCGTCTCGACAAAGGCCCCGAGCACCTCGACCCGGTCGCCGAGGCGGACCGTGCCGCGCTCGACCGCGCCGGTGACGACCGTGCCGCGCCCGGTGATGGTGAGCACGTTCTCCACCGACAGCAGGAACGGCGCGTCGAGGTACCGCTCCGGCATGGGCACATAGGTGTCCACGGCGTCGAGCAGCGCCTCGACGGACGCGGTCCACCGGGGGTCGCCCGCCAGCGCGCGCAGCCCCGAGACCCGCACGACGGGCACGGAGTCGCCGCCGTAGCCGTGCGTGGTCAGCAGGTCGCGGACCTCCAGTTCGACGAGGTCGGTCAGCACCGCGTCCTCGCCGTCTGCGACGGCGTCGGCCTTGTTGAGCGCGACCACGATGTGGTCGACGCCCACCTGCCGGGCGAGCAGCACGTGTTCGGCGGTCTGCGGCATGATCCCGTCCAGCGCCGAGACGACCAGGATCGCCCCGTCGAGCTGGGCGGCGCCGGTGACCATGTTCTTGACGTAGTCGGCGTGGCCCGGCATGTCGACGTGCGCGTAGTGGCGGGTGTCGGTCTCGTACTCGACGTGCGCGATGTTGATGGTGATGCCGCGCGCGGCCTCCTCCGGGGCGCGGTCGATGCGGTCGAACGGCACGAAGGTGCCCGAGCCGCGCTCGGCGAGGACCTTGGTGATGGCGGCGGTCAGGGTGGTCTTGCCGTGGTCGACATGGCCCATCGTGCCGATGTTCAGATGCGGTTTGGTGCGGACGTACGCCGTCTTGGACATGGCGCTACCTCGAAGCCTCGTGGCGGTGGTGGGACCCCGGTGTCCGGCCGACCCTCCCCCTGGGGGGTCCGCGGACGATCCGGGGAGGGTCAGCTTCGGGCGCCGTCGGCAGCGGCCGGGAAGAAGAAGAGGGCGGCAGCCTTCGGCGCGTCCGCGACTGCGGACGCTGCGAGGTGGAAGGCGTACCGGAACATGAGGCAGATCCTCGCCGACGGCCCGTTCCACGTCGAATGGTTTTTGAGGGAACGGGAGTTCGACGCGTGCGCGGTCCGGACGAGCCATGTGTCACACCTCCGGCGGGAACTCGGCGGCCCGCGGGCGGCGTCCGGCGGCGGAGTGGCGGGGGTGGCCGCGGTTCCCTCGTGTGCGCTCGGGTGGCGCCGGACAAGGCCGGCCCGGCCGGACGACACCGCACCATTGTGGCGAACGTGGGAGGTCAGGGCGGTACGGAGCGTCAACTCCGCCCGGACCGCGGGCAGCACGCCGGCCGGCCCGCCCCCACGGCGGGTCCTGGCGCGGAGGCCGGCGGACGGCGGCGCGGGCGGGGCGGTGGTTCATCCGCCTGTGACGCCCGTGAGACGCTCCATACGGCGATCACACACATTTGTCGGTTAGTGTCACCGGATGCTCGATGCCACCACCCGCTCTGGGGGCACCGCCACGGTCACTCCCCGGACCGCCGCAACGCAGCTCGCCGTCGCCACCGCCGGCGGGCCGGTCCCACCGGCCCCACCCACCGGCTTCGCCGGACGCGTGACCAGAGTGCTGCTCTCCCCGTGGTCCCGGCTCTCCCTGCTGGTCGCCCTGCTGGCCTCGGCCGCGACGGCCGTCCTCCTCTTCCAGCCGCAGCGGCTGCTGACCGAGGGCTGGCCGCCCCAGCTCGGCGGGGCCGCGGCGGCCGTGGCCTACGCGGTGGCGTACGGGCTGTGCACGGTCGCCTTCGTGCCGCGCCCGCTGCTCAACCTGGCGGCGGGGGCGCTGTTCGGCTCGCAGCTCGGGCTGGCCTCGGCCCTCGCGGGGACGGTGCTCGGCGCGGGGCTGGCCTTCTGCCTGGGCCGGGTGCTGGGCCAGGAAGCGCTGCGTCCGCTGCTGCGGGGCAAGTGGCTGAAGGCCGCCGACGGCCAGCTCAGCCGGCACGGCTTCCGCTCGATGCTGGCGGCCCGGCTCTTCCCCGGCGTGCCGTTCGCCGCGGCCAACTACTGCGCGGCGGTGTCGCGCATGGGTCTGCTCCCCTTCCTCCTGGCGACGGGCCTGGGGTCCATCCCCAACACCGCCGCCTACGCCGTCGCCGGGGCCCGCGCCTCGACGCCGACCTCGCCCGCCTTCCTGATCGCGCTGGCCTGCATCGCCCTGCCGGGGCTCGCGGGGGCCCTGGTGGCCTGGCGCAAGCGGCACCGGCTGCGCCCGCAGTGACGTCGCTTCACACGGCCTCCAGGACCATCGCGTTGGCCATGCCGCCCGCCTCGCACATCGTCTGCAGTCCGTAACGGGCGCCGCGCTCCCGCATGGCGTGGACGAGGGTGGTGGTCAGGCGGGTGCCGCTGGCGCCCAGGGGATGGCCCAGCGCGATGGCCCCGCCGTGCACGTTGACCTTGTCCAGGTCGGCACCGGTCTCCTGCTGCCAGGCGAGGACCACGCTCGCGAACGCCTCGTTGACCTCGAACAGGTCGATGTCGGCCAGGGAGAGCGACGCGCGGCGCAGCACCTTCTCGGTCGCGGGGATCACGCCCGTCAGCATCAGCAGCGGGTCGGAGCCGGTGACGGCGAAGCTGTGCAGGCGGGCGAGGGGCCGCAGGCCGAGGCGGGCGGCGGTGTCGGCGGACGTGATCAGCACGGCCGAGGCACCGTCGTTGACCGGACTGGCGTTGCCCGCGGTGACGTTCCACTCGATCTGCGGGAAGCGCTCGGCGAAGGCCGCGTCCCGGTAGGCGGGCCGGAGGCCGGCGAGCACCTCGACGCTGGTGCCGGGCCGCACGCACTCGTCGCGCGAGACGCCGTCCAAGGGCGCGATCTCGGCGTCGAAGCGCCCGGACTCCCAGGCGGCGGCTGCCTTACGGTGCGAGGAGACGGCGAAGGCGTCCATCCGCTCCCGGGAGAGCGACCACTTGGCGGCGATCAGTTCGGCGCCGATGCCCTGCGGGACGAGGCCGTCCGGGTAGCGGGCGGCGACCCCGGGGCCGAAGGGGTCGGTGCCGGCCGGCACGTTCGACCACATGGGGACGCGGCTCATCGACTCGACGCCGCACGCGACGACCATGTCGTACGCCCCGGCCATGACGCCCTGCGCGGCGAAGTGCACGGCCTGCTGCGAGGAACCGCACTGCCGGTCGACGGTGGTCGCGGGCACGGACTCGGGGAACCCGGCCGACAGCAGGGCGTAGCGGGTGGTGTTCATGGCCTGCTCGCCGACCTGGTCGACGGTGCCGCCGATGACGTCGTCGACCAGCGCCGGGTCGACGCCGGACCGCTCGACGAGGGCGCGCAGGGTGTGCGCGAGGAGTTCCACGGGGTGGACGTGGGCGAGGGCTCCGTTCGGACGGCCCCGGCCCATCGGGGTGCGGACGGCTTCGACGACGACTGCTTCACGCATGGTGCGGGCCTCCGGCTGCCGGCGACTACCAGTGAGTAGGTTTTCTGGACTCACCATAGCCTCAAGGGTTGGAAAAGCAAACCCTCCTCTATGCTGGGCTCATGGCCGCCGCCCCCAAGAACCCGCGCCCCTGCTCGATCGCCGACACGCTGGCGCTCGTCGGAGAGAAGTACTCGCTGCTCGTCCTGCGCGAGGTGTGCCTCGGCAACGGCCGCTTCGACCAACTGGTCCGCAACACCGGCGCCCCGCGCGACATCCTCGCCACCCGGCTGCGGCGGCTCCTCGACGCGGGCATCCTGACCAAGGAGCCCTACAGCGAACGCCCCCAGCGCTTCGAGTACCGGCCGACACGGGCGGGACTGGAACTGGAGCCGGTGCTGATGACCCTGATGGCCTGGGGCGACCGGCACCTGCGCGCCGACGACGACCGCCCCATGGTGATCGAGCACGTCTGCGGCAACGAACTGGTGCCCCGCGTCACCTGCCGCGCCTGCGGGGAGACCGTCCGCCACGAGGACCTGATGGCCCATCCGCAGGCCGAGGGCTGGACCGTGACGGGTCCGGCGGCCGCCTAGGGGCCGCCCACCCCTGTGGGCCGGTCTTCACTTTGGGACGCTACGCTGCCCCTCGGCACAGCCGGTCCTGATCACCCCACAGCGGGGTTCGGCGTGCCCATCGACCGTTTCTCGATCGGCACTTGGACTCCGTAACTTCATGTCTTGGTTCGAATCACTCATCCTCGGGCTCGTCCAGGGGCTGACCGAGTTCCTCCCCGTGTCCTCCAGCGCGCACCTGCGCCTGACGGCGGCGTTCTCCGGCTGGCACGACCCGGGCGCGGCCTTCACGGCGATCACGCAGATCGGCACCGAGGCCGCGGTCCTCATCTACTTCCGCAAGGACATCGGGCGGATCATCTCGGCGTGGACCCGGTCGCTGACCGACAAGTCGATGCGCCGCGACCCGGACGCCCGCATGGGCTGGCTGGTGATCGTGGGCTCGATCCCGATCGGCGTGCTCGGCCTGACCCTCAAGGACCAGATCGAGGGACCCTTCCGCGACCTGCGGATCACCGCCACGATGCTCATCGTCGTCGGCGTGATCATCGGCATCGCGGACCGGATGGCCGCCCGGGACGAGAAGGGCGGCCGGCACCGCGCCCCCCGCGCGCGCAAGGAGCTGGAGAACCTGTCCGTCCGGGACGGCCTGATCTACGGCGTCTGCCAGGCGGCGGCCCTGATCCCGGGCGTCTCCCGGTCCGGCGCCACGATCAGCGGCGGCCTCTTCATGGGCTACCGGCGCGAGGCGGCGGCCCGGTACTCCTTCCTGCTCGCGATCCCGGCGGTGCTCGCCTCCGGACTGTTCGAGCTGACGGACGCGATGGAGAGCGACCACGTCTCCTGGGGGCCGACGCTGTTCGCGACGGTCATCGCCTTCGGCACCGGATACGCGGTGATCGCCTGGTTCATGAAGTTCATCTCCACGAAGAGCTTCATGCCGTTCGTCTGGTACCGCATCGCGCTCGGCATCGTCATCATCGCCCTGGTCAGCACCGGTGCGCTCAGCCCCCACGCCGCGGAGTCGGCGGGCTGAGCGCGACCGCTCCTGTAGCCGTCCGGTAGCGCTCCGTCAGCGCTTGGGCCTACGCTGGTCCGCATGTCCCCCGATTACGCGACCCCTGGTTCCGTGCGCTCCGCCGCGGAACTGAACGAGAAGATCCGCGCGCTGTGGCGCCGCGCGGGCGGGACCCTGTCGGCGCAGGAGCGGGTGGAGTACGAGTTGCTGGTGGTCGAGTGGGCGACCGCGATCCGCGGCGAGGTCATCGAGGCCGCCTGAACCGGAGCCGCCCGCACCCGGCACCAGGCCTGCGTCAGCGCCCTCCGGCCACCCGCAGCACCGTGCCCGTGGCGTACGAGGCCTCGGGCGACATCAGCCAGGAGATGGCCGCCGCGATCTCCTCCGCCCGGCCCGCGCGGCCCATCGGCACCGCCGCCCCCATCGTCCGCGCCCGGTCCGGGGCGCCGGCCGCCGCGTGCATGCCGGTGTCGATGACGCCGGGCGCGACCGCGTTGACCCGCACGCCGTCCGGGCCGAGTTCCTTGGCCAGCCCCAGTGTCAGCGTGTCGACGCCCGCCTTGGCCGCCGCGTAGTGGACGTACTCCCCCGGGCTGCCCAGCGTCGCGGCGCCCGAGGAGACGTTCACGATCACGCCGCTCCCCCGCGCCGTCATGAGCCGCGCGGCGCGCCGGGCGCACAGCAGCACGCCGAGCAGGTTGACGTCCAGCACCCGGCGCAGGTCGGCGGTGGCGCTGTCGGCGAGGCGCCCCAGCGGGCCGGTCACGGCGGCGTTGTTCACCAGTCCCGTCACCGGCCCGAGCCGTTCCTCGGCCACGTCGAAGAGGCGGTCGACGTCGGCCTCCACCGACGTGTCCGCGCGTACCGCGACCGCGCGTCCGCCCGCCTCCCGCACACCCGCGACGACCGCGTCGGCCGCCGCCGAGTCCCGCGCGTAGCCGACGGCCAGGTCGTGGCCGTCCGCCGCGAGGCGCAGGCAGGTCGCCGCGCCGATGCCGCGGCTGCCGCCGGTGACCACGGTGATGGGCCGGTTCATGAACACCTCCGCATTTGATCGATCATCGATCACTCTAGGCGCCGGGGGACGCCTTGCCCATGCCTTGCGCACCATCGGCACCCGGTGTGATCAACTGAATTCGCCCTCGTCGCGGGCGCACACTGTAGGCATCGGGGGGTAGGGAGGCGCCCATGAAGACGCTCGACCGCCTGCTCGCCTCCTCCTGGGGACGCTCCGCCGCCGCCGCGGTCGCCGGGGCGCTGCCCGTGCTCGCCTTCCCGGGGCCGGCCCTGTGGTGGTGGGCCTGGTTCGCGCTCGTCCCCTGGATCCTGCTGGCCCGTGCCGCGCCGTCCGGGAGGCGGGCTGCGTACGACGGCTGGTGCGGCGGCTTCGGCTTCATGCTCGCGATGCACCACTGGCTGCTCCCGAACCTGCACGTGTTCACCTTCGTGATCGCGGCGCTGCTCGGCGCGCTGTGGGCGCCGTGGGGCTGGCTGGTGCGGCGGCTGCTGGGCGGGGCGCCCTCGGCCGGCCGGGGCGCGGCGGCGCTCCTGGTGCTGCCGTCGGGCTGGCTGGCCGCGGAGCTGGTCCGCTCCTGGCAGGGGCTCGGCGGCCCCTGGGGGATGCTCGGCTCCAGCCAGTGGGAGGTGGCGCCGGCCCTGCGGCTGGCCTCGGTCGGCGGGGTCTGGCTGCTGAGCTTCCTGGTGGTGGCGGTGAACGTCGCCGTGGCCGTGCTCGTGGCGGTCCGCCGGGCCCGGGTGCCCGCGCTCGCGGGGCTCGTCGCCACCGCGGCCGCCACCTCCGCGGCCTGGGTCTGGTCGCCCCGCCCCGACACCGAGGAACGGGCCTCGGTCGCCGTGGTGCAGCCCGGCGTCGTCGCCGGGCGGGACAGCGCGGACCGGCGCTTCGACCGCGAGGAACAGCTCACCCGCGGGCTGGCCGGCCGGGATCCCGCCCTGATCGTCTGGGGCGAGAGCAGCGTCGGCTTCGACCTGGACGACCGTCCGGACCTGGCCCGGCGGCTCGCCGCGCTGTCCCGGGAGACCGGCGCCGAGATCCTGGTCAACGTGGACGCCCGGCGCTCCGACAAGCCCGGCATCTACAAGAGTTCGGTGCTGGTCGGCCCCGACGGCCCGACCGGGGACCGGTACGACAAGATGCGGCTGGTGCCCTTCGGGGAGTACGTGCCGGCCCGCTCGCTGCTCGGCTGGGCCACGTCCGTGGGCGAGGCGGCGGGCGAGGACCGCAGGCGGGGCACCGAGCAGGTCCTGATGGACGTCGGGGACGGGCTGCGGATCGGCCCGATGGTGTGCTTCGAGAGCGCCTTTCCCGACATGAGCCGCCAACTGGTCGCCGACGGCGCGCAGGTGCTGGTCGCCCAGTCGTCGACGTCGACGTTCCAGCACACCTGGGCGCCGGAGCAGCACGCCTCGCTCGCCGCGCTGCGTGCCGCGGAGACCGGGCGTCCCATGGTGCACTCGACGCTGACGGGCGTCTCCGCCGTGTACGGCGCGAACGGGAAGCGGATCGGTTCGTGGCTCGGCACCGACGCGAGCACCGCGCGGGTGTACGAGATCCCCCTCACCCGGGGCAGCACGCCCTACGTGCGCTTCGGCGACTGGACCGTGTACGCGGCGCTGGTGATCCTCGCGGCGTGGGGCGCCGGGGAGGGGGTGCGGACGGTGCGGGTCAGGCGGAACCCTCGTGGACCGCGCGTACCACCCGTTCGCACAGGTCGTGGGTCTCCAGCGCGTCCCGGGCACTGAGCACCCGCCCGGCGCGCACCGCGTCGAGAAAGGAGTGCACGGCCTGCTCGATGCCGCGCTGACGGGCGACCGGCACCCAGTCGCCGCGCCGCCGCACGGTCGGCTGGCCCTTGTGGTCGACGACCTCGGCGAGGTTGACCACCTGGCGCTTGGTGTCCTGGCCTGAGACCTCCAGGATCTCCTCCGCCGAACCGCTGAGCCGGTTCATCACGCCGAGCGCGGTGAAGCCGTCGCCGGCGAGCTGGAGGACGACGTGGTGCAGGAGGCCGTCCCGCACGCGGGCTCGGACGGTCACGTCGTCGACCGGGCCCGGCGCCAGGAAGCGCAGGGTGTCCACGACGTGGATGAAGTCGTCGAGGATCATCGTGCGCGGTTCCTCGGGCAGGCCGGTGCGGTTCTTCTGCATGAGGATCAGCTCGCGCGGGTGCTCCGCGCACTGCGCGTACCCGGGCGCGTGGCGGCGGTTGAAGCCGACGGCGAGGCTGGTGCGCCGCTCCTCGGCGAGGGCCACCAGCCGTTCCGAGTCGGCGAGTTCGTAGGCGAGGGGCTTGTCGACGTAGGTCGGGACGCCCGCCTCCAGGAGCGCGGTCACGATCTCGGGGTGGACGGCGGTCGGCGCGTGCACGAAGGCGGCGTCGAGACCCTGCGCGAGGAGTGAGCCGAGGTCGGTGTGGCGCTGGGCCGGCGGCAGGCGCAGCTCGTCGGCGACCCGCGTGAGGGTGGCGGGGGTGCGGGTGTGCAGGTGCAGCTCGGCACCGGGCAGGACCGAGAGCACCGGCAGGTAGGCCTTCCGCGCGATGTCACCGAGTCCGATGCAGCCGACCTTCACGGGGTGTACTCCTTAGACGCTAGCCGGTCCGGGTCCGCTCGGAAGCATACGGGGGCCCGGGCGGCCGCCAGTCGGCGATGCCGTCGAAGCCCCGCAGGAACAGGCCGGGGGCCGCCTTCGACAGCGCGAGCAGCGCGGCGTCGCGGGCGGCGGTCCCGGCGCGGCTGGTCATCAGGTTGAGGCGGGCGGCCCGCACCGCTCGGCGGGCGACGGCGTCGGCGCGGGGCTGCCGGGCGGCCGTGTAGGCGGCCGGGTCCCCGCTGTGGTGGGCGAGGACGACCGCGTCCTCGATGGCCTGGTTGCCGCCCTGGCCGAGATTGGGCGGCATGGCGTGCGCGGCGTCGCCGAGCAGGACCACGCGGCCGCGGTGGTAGGCGGGCAGCGGCCGGGCGATGTGGTGCACGTCGTGCCTGAGGACGTCCTCGGGTCCGGCGGCGGCGAGGACCGCGGGGACCGGGTCGTGCCAGTCGCCGTAGCGGTGCAGCAACTCGGCCCGCTCGTCCTCGGCGTGGCCGCCGGCCGGAGTGACGGCCGCCGCGTACGCGTAGACCAGGCCGCCCTTGAGCGGGTGCGTGCCCCAGAGCCGGCCCCTCCCCCAGGTCTCGTGCGAGGCGAACCGGGCGCCGGGCAGGGGGATCACCAGCCGCCAGGTGGTGAAGCCGGAGTACACGGTGCCCGGGTGGTCCGGGAACAGGGTGCGGCGTGCGGCGGAGTGGATGCCGTCGGCGGCGACGACCAGGTCGGCCTCCCACTCGCCGTCCGCGGTGCGCACCCTGGCCGGCCGGTCGTCGGCGCCGGGGTCGGCGAGTATCGCGTCGGCGCCGGTGCGGACGGTGCCCGCGGGCAGCCGCTCGGACAGACTGGCGACGAGGGTGGCACGGTGCAGCAGCACCAGCGGACCGCCGAACCGGGCCTCGGCCGCCCGCGCGCTCGACCGGGAGAGCCAGCGTCCGCCAGGGGTGCGCAGTCCGCCGTCGCCCTGCCAGGCGGCGAGGTCGCGGATCTCGTCGCCGAGGCCGATGACGTCCAGCGCGCGCAGGGCGTTCGGCGACAGGGAGATGGCCGCGCCGGGCGGGCGCAGGGAGCCGGCCCGCTCCAGGACGGTGACGCTCAGGCCGGCCCGGTGCAGGGCCGCCGCCGCGGTGAGCCCGCCGATTCCGCCGCCGATCACGACCGCCCGCCTGGTCCGTTTCATGGCTCTCCCCGTTCGCGCTCACCCCAGCTCACTACAGATGTAGTAGTCGCTGCGGCCGACTGTACTACAGCCGTAGTGCGGTCGGGTAGGTTGTCCTCCATGCCCGCCGCCACCCCGCCGCCCGCGCCCCGCCCGGAAGCCGCCACGTCCCGCGCCGCTCCCGCGGCCGCCTCCCGCGCCGACCTCGTCGCCGACGCCGCGCTGGCGCTGCTCGCGGAGCGCGGGATGCGCGGGCTGACCCACCGCGCCGTCGACGAGGCGGCCGGACTCGCGCAGGGCTCCACTTCCAACGTGGCCCGCAGCCGGCAGGCGCTGCTCGAACTGGCCGTGCGGCGCCTGGCCGACCGGGAGGAGCGGGTGCTGGCGCTGGACGAGATGCCGGACCCGCGTGCCGGGCTGGACGCTCTCGTGGACGCCCTGGCGCTGGCGACGCACCGGGCGCTGACCCGGAACCGGGCGCTGACGCTGGCCCGCTACGAACTCGCACTGGAGGCCACCCGCCGCCCCGAGCTGCGCGCTCACTTCGACGCGGCGGGCGCCCGCTTCCGGGAGCGACTGGGCGTGCTGGTCCGGGAGATGGGCTCGCGGGATCCCGAGCGGCACGTGCTCTCGCTGGTCGCCTGGGCGGACGGGCTGATGTTCAGCTGCGTGGCCGGCAGTTTCCACGCCGAGGTGCCGGGACCGCGGGAAGTGCGCTCGGGGCTGCGGGAGGTCCTGGACGGCATGCTGGGCGGGTGAAAACTCCTGGTGCTCCGGGAGAGGGCCGGGTGAGGATGTCGGCATGACGACCGAGCGCCGTGAACCCGCCCCTGACGCCGACGAACGCACCATGCTGGAGGGCTGGCTCGAGTACCACCGCCGGACCCTCGCCTGGAAGTGCGAGGGCCTGACCGACGAACAGCTGCGCACGGCCTCCGTGAGCCCGTCGGGGCTGACCCTGATGGGCCTGGTCCGGCACATGGCGGAGGTGGAGCGCAGCTGGTACCGCAGGGTGCTGGCGGCCGAGGACGCGGGCCCCCTCCACTACTCGGACGAGGACCCGGACGGCGACTTCCGGGTGACGGACTCCGACACCTGGCAGGAGACCCTCGCGACCTGGCAGGCCGAGATCGAGGCGGCCCGGCGCAACGCGGAGGGCTTCCCCCTGGACGAGATGGGCCGGGGAAAGCACGCCCGCACCGGCGAACGCTTCAGCCTGCGCTGGATCCACACCCACATGATCGAGGAGTACGCCCGGCACAACGGGCACGCCGACCTGATCCGGGAGAGCCTCGACGGCGCCACCGGCGACTGACGTCACCCGCGGGAGACCCGGCCCTCCGAAAAGGGCCGGAGATCACCCGTGCGGGGCAACCTCCGCCCGTCCGGCGCCGCGGAACGGGCCTGAGCGAGCAGAGTGGCGCGGGTGCATCGAACGAGGACCACCGCGACGCTCCTGGTGACCGTGGCCGTCACCGCCCTGACCGGCTGTACGACGGTCCAGAGCCCGGCCACCGCCGACCCCGCCGGGCCGGGCGCCCGTTCCTCGGCGCCGCGCCCGGACGGACCGGCCGAACCGCGGGTCGTCCAGGCCCCGGCCCGTGAGGCGCTGGAGATGATCGGCTCCCCGCCGGCGTCGGACGGCCCGGCCGCCCGGAAGCCGCGCCCCGCCGAACCGCCTGCCGCCCGCCCCCGCCCCGAGCCACCGGCCCCCCGGGCCCGCCCGGAGCAGCGCCCGCGACCGGAGGCACCGGCGCGCACGGAACGGCCGACACCGCCGGGCCCGAAGGTCCCCGACCTCCCCCACCCGACCTCCGCCGGCCGGGCCCCCGGACAGAACGCGGACGTGTGCTCCCTCGGCAAGCGGTACGGCGGCTGGCGCCCCGGCAGCCCCGAGGCCCGCATCTGCGAACAGGCCTACGGCCGCTGAGCCGCGCGGTCCCCGGGGGCCGCGGAACCTACGGCCGCTGTCGCGGGGGCCGCGGCCACCCGCCCGGGCGGTCGGGCCCGTCCGTCCCGCGGCCCGCCTCGTCCAGGCGCCGCGCCAGCCGGTCGATCGCGGCGCGCACGCCCTCGCCGTAGCGGTCGGACGCCAGCGACGCGGCCGCGCCCCGGGCACGCCGCAGATGCACGCGGGCGGCCTCGCGGTGGCCGAGCCGCTCGTAGTCGTCCGCGAGGTTCAGATGGAGCGAGGGGTAGAGGGCTCGGGCCGCGAGGCCGCCCCCGTGGGGGTCGGCGAGCGGATCCCCGGTGATCTCCTCGGCCGCCGACAACGCCCGCAGGTCCCACGCCAGTTCGTCGCCCGGGTCGTCCTGGGTGTCGGCCAGATAGTGGGCGAGGGTGCACCGGTGCAGCGGGTCGCCGTGCTCGCCGATCTCCGCCCACAGGCCCAGGAAGCGGTCCCGGGCCTCCTCGCGGTCGCCCGCGTGATGCAGCATGACGACCTGACCGATGCGCGTCAGCACGGCATCCGGCGCCGCCTGCTCCCGTCCCTTGGCCACCACGTCCTCCGTGCCCTCGTCGGCTGTCCCGACCGACGCTAGCCGCAGGTGCCCCCGATCCCGGTCAGGCGGCACCGGGGCGCGCACGGGCCGGCCGCAGCCCGCGTCCCCGGGTCAGCCCAGGTTCGGGATGGTCCAGTCGATCGGCTCGTGCCCCTGGGCCGCGACCGCCTCGTTGATCTGCGTGAACGGGCGCGAGCCGAAGAACTTCTTCGCCGACAGCGGGGAGGGGTGCGCGCCCTTGACCACGCGGTGCCGGGTCTCGTCGATCAGGGGCAGCTTCTTCTGCGCGTAGTTGCCCCACAGCACGAAGACCGCCGGGTCGGGCCGGTCGGCGACCGCGCGGATCACCGCGTCGGTGAACAGCTCCCAGCCGCGGGCCTTGTGCGAGTTGGCCTCGCCCGCCCGGACCGTGAGCACCGCGTTGAGCAGGAGGACGCCCTGCCGCGCCCAGGGCATCAGGTAGCCGTTGTCCGGGACGGGGACGTCCAGCTCCGCGTGCATCTCCTTGTAGATGTTCCGCAGGGAGGGCGGGACCTTCACGCCGGGCCGGACCGAGAAGCACAGCCCGTGGCCCTGGCCCTCGCCGTGGTACGGGTCCTGCCCGAGGACCAGCACCTTCACCCGGTCGTACGGCGTGGCGTCCAGCGCGGCGAAGACCTCCTCGCGCGGCGGGTAGACAGGGCCGTTCGCCCGCTCCTCCTCGACGAACTCCGTCAGCTCCTTGAAGTAGGGCTGCTGAAGCTCATCGCCCAGCACCTCGCGCCAGGACTCGGGCAGCATGGCGGTGTCGGTCACGTCAACTTCCTTACGCTGTGCGGTCGCTTCCACTGCCGACCAACCTACTGGCGACCACTGACAACGCGGGCCGCTACCAGCTGGTCTTCCGGGAGAGCTGCCACATCATCATGATCGTCGACGGGTCCATGGCCTGCTCCGCGCCCGAGATGTCCGTGTTGGCGGCCACGTACTGCTTGCCCTGCCAGAGCGGCAGCAGCCGCGCGTCCTCCAGCATGATCTGCTGCGCCCGCTCGAACTCCCGCTCCACGTTGGCCCGGTCGCTCTCCCGGCGCGAGCGCGGCAGCAGGTCTCCGGTGATCTCGCGCGCGGGGTAGGGCGTGCCCAGTGCGTTCTGCTCGCCGACGAACGGCGCGATGAAGTTCTCCGCGTCCGGGAAGTCCGGGGACCAGCCGCGCCCGAACACCGGGTACTCGCCCTTCTGGTAGCCGCCGACGTACGTCTTCCAGGGGCGGCTCTTCAGGGTGACGTCGAAGAGGCCCGAGGCGTCGAGCTGGCGCTTGATCTCCTTGAACTCCTTCCCCGTCTCGGAGCCGTAGCGGTCGGTGGTGTACCAGAGGGTGAGCGGGACGGGCTCGGTGATGCCGGCGCGGGTGAGGATCTCGCGGGCCTTGGGGACGCTCGGGTCGCCGTAGTCGTCGAAGAAGCCCGTGGTGTGCCCGGTCAGACCCTTGGGGACCATGGAGTACAGCGGGTCGACGGTGTCCTGGTAGATCTTGTGCGCGATGGCCGCCCGGTCGATGATCTGGGCGACCGCCCGGCGGACGTCCTTGCGTCCGGCCCACGGGTCCTCGGGGTTGAAGACCAGGTAGCTGATCTCCGTACCGCTGCCCTCGACCAGCTGGAGCGCCTCGTCCTTGCCGTCCTTGCCCTGGAGCGTGATGACGTCGTCGGCGGCGAGTCCCCGGTAGGTCACCTGGATCTCGCCGTCGCGCAGCGCCCCCACCATCCCGGCGGAGTCCTTGAAGTAGCGGATGGTGACCGCCTTGTTGTGCCGGTCGGCGAAGCCCTCGTAGTGGTCGTTGGTCACCAGTTCGGCCCGCTCGCCGTCCTCGTACGACTCCAGCTTGTACGGGCCCGATCCGACCACCTGGCCGTCCTCGCGCAGTTGGTCCGCCGGGTAGCCGTCGGGCTCGACGATCGACATGGCGGGCGTGGCGAGCACGAACGGGAAGGTGGCGTCCGGCTTGTTGAGGTGGAAGACCACCTCGCGCTCGCTCGGCACCTGGACCCGTTCGAGGCTGCCGAGCAGTCCGGCGGGGCCGCCGTTGACGTTGATCTTCTTGATGCGGTCGATCGAATGCTTGACGGCCGCGGCGTCGAGGGGCTCGCCGTCGGAGAAGGCCAGGCCCTTGCGCAGCTCGCAGCGGTACACCTGGTTCGTCGAGTCGGTGAACGCGCACTCCTCGGCGGCGTCGGGCTGGGGTGCGGTCGCCCCGTTGGGGTAGCTGAGCAGCGTCTGGTAGATGTTCCGGAACAGCTCCCAGGAGCCGTCCCAGGAAGCCGCCGGGTCCAGGGTGCTGGGCGCGCTCGTCGTCCCCACGACGATCGGCCCCTCGTCCTCCGAGCTGTCGGAGGACAGGATGCCGCAGCCGGCCGCCAGCGACGATATGGACACGATGGCCGCCACCCGTCGAAGGCCTCGGTTCCGGTTGAACACGCGCACGCTCCTCGATCCGCCGTGCCAAGGGTCGGCAGACCATACCGCAGCGCCACGCCCCCTGAACCCCCTTCTGAACAGGGGTTTTGATCATTTGGCGATGACTACGTTGTCATCCCCCGACGATCTCGAAACGCGGACACGGGCGCCGTCCGCGTCGACGGCGCCCGTGTCCCGGACCGGTGCTCGGAGGTGCCGAGCGGCGACTTCAGGCCACGCCGGCGTTGAGGAAGATGCCGCCGTCGACGACCAGGGTCTGGCCGGTCACCCAGTCGGACTGCGCCGAGGTGAGGAAGGCGGCGGCGCCCCCGATGTCGGAGGGCACGCCGAGCCGGCCCAGCGGGTATCCCGCGGCGGCCTCCTCCTCGCGCCCCTCGTAGAGCGCGGCGGCGAACTTGGTCTTCACGACGGCCGGGGCGATCGCGTTGACCCGCACCCGGGGCGCGAACTCGTGCGCCAGCTGCGCGGTGAGGTTGATCAGCGCGGCCTTGCTGACGCCGTAGGCGGCGATGAAGGGCGAGGGCGAGAGGCCGGCGACGGAGGCGATGTTGACGATCGCGCCGCCGTTCTCCTTCTGCCAGGCGTGCCAGGTGCGCTGGGCGAAGCCGAGGGCCGAGATCACATTGGTCTCGAAGACCTTGCGCGCGACGTTCAGGTCGAGGTCGGCGATCGGCCCGAACACCGGGTTGGTGCCGGCGTTGTTCACCAGGAAGTCGACGCGGCCGAAGGCCTCCATCACGCGCTCGACGGCGGTGGCCTGGTGGGCCTCGTCGTGCGCCTTGCCCGCGACGCCGATGACCCGGTCGGAGCCGAGCTTGCCGACGGCCTCCTTGAGGGCGTCCTCGTTGCGGCCGGTGATGCAGACCCGGTCGCCGCGCGCGACGAGCGCCTCGGCGACGCCGTAGCCGATGCCGCGGCTGGCGCCGGTGACGAGCGCGACCTTGCCGGAGAGTCCGGGGAGTTCAGTCATGTCAGTGGTCCCTAGTCCCCGTCTGCTAGTCGAGCGGTCCGCCGGCCACGTACAGCACCTGGCCGGAGACGAAGCCGGCCGCCTCGCCGGTGAAGAAGGCGATGGCGTTGGCGATGTCGTCGGGCTCGCCGACGCGGGCGACCGGGATCTGGGTGGCGGCGGCGGCCTTGAAGTCGTCGAAGCCCATGCCGACGCGGTCGGCGGTGGCCTTGGTCATCTCGGTGGCGATGAAGCCGGGGGCGACGGAGTTGGCGGTGACGCCGAACTTGCCCAGTTCCTTGGCGAGGGTCTTGGTGAAGCCCTGGAGACCGGCCTTCGCGGCGGAGTAGTTGACCTGGCCGCGGTTGCCGAGCGCGGAGGAGGAGGACAGGTTGACGATGCGGCCGAAGCCGGCGTCCACCATGTGCTTCTGGCAGGCCTTGGACATCAGGAAGGCGCCGCGCAGGTGCACGTTCATGACGGTGTCCCAGTCGGAGGCGCTCATCTTGAAGAGCAGGTTGTCGCGGAGTACGCCCGCGTTGTTGACGAGGATCGTCGGCGCGCCCAGCTCCCCGGCGATCCGCGCGACGGCGGCCTCGACCTGCGCCTCGTCGGAGACGTCGCAGCCGACCGCGATCGCCCTGCCGCCGGCCGCGGTGATCTGCTCCACGGTGTCCTTGCAGGCGGCCTCGTCGAGGTCGATGACGGCGACGGCGCGGCCCTCGGCGGCCAGTCGTACGGCGGTCGCGGCACCGATGCCGCGCGCGGCTCCGGTGACGACGGCGACCCGCTGCTCAGTGGTGGACATTGCTGCTCTCCTCGTCCTGGGGATGCGGCCCGTGCGGAGCGTGCGCCCTCGGGTGAGCGACCGCTTAGTACCTTCCGCAGACGTGACGCTAGAAGCCCTGGCACCCGGTGTCAACGGGACACCGGGCCGGTGTGATCCATTACCTGGGCCGGACGGCGCGACACCGGGGCCGGTCCCCCGATCGGCTCAGCGCTGCGGGCCACGCGGCCGCCTTGCCCATAGCGTCGAAGCGCTACCCACCCCGACCGGAAAGGAGGCGTCCATGCGCCGTCGCACCGGGGCCGCGGGCATAGCCGTCGCGATAGCCGCGATCGTGCCGCTGGCCGACACCGCACACGCCGAGGAGCTGGACTCCCGGAGTCTCACGCGTCAGCAGGCGGCCGCGGCCGCCTTCGAGAGCGATTCCTACGACCCGGACGCGTTCGCCGAGGACGCGCCGGCGCCCGACGCGTTCGCGGACGAGCCGTCCGCCGCCGACGGCCTCGCCGAGGTCCGGCCCGACGAGGGCGGCGACGGAAGCGACCTGGGCGGTGTCGACGAGGGTTCGTTCGGCCAGGGTGGAAACGACCAGGGCGGAAACGGCCTGGGCGGGGCGGACGAGTCGCGCCCCGGTCAGGGCCGGCCCGGTGACGACCCCTTCGGCCAGGGCGGAAACGGGCAGGGCGGCAACGGCCTGGGCGGCAACGGCTTCGGCGGAAACGGCCAGGACGGCAACGGCTTTGGCGGGAACGGCCAGGGCGGAGCGGGCCACGCCCGTGAGGTGGACGGCGGCCAGGCGGCGATGCGGCCGGTGTCGGTTCCGACGACGTCCTCGACCTCCATGCCGCGCCCCACCCCCACCACGCCGGTCCCCGCGCCGACCACCGCCGCGCCGACCGCGACCGCGTCCCCGACCGTCGCGCCGACCCTCGGCACCCAGGGCGGCCTGGGCGGCGGGTCGAGCACCGGACCGAGCAGGTCGGACATCGGCATCGGGCTGGGCTGCGTGGCCAGCGCCACGCTCGCGGCCGGCTACGCGTTCAGGCGCCGCCGGCGCGCCTGACGCCCACCGCGGTCCCGCCCCCGGGCGGACCGCCCGGCGTCAGCGCACCAGCAGATCGAGGAGCCTGTCCGCCTCGGCCGCCGGATCGGCGGTGAGGCCGGTGTGCACGGGCCCCGGCTGGACGATGGTCGAGCGGGGCGCGATCAGCCAGCGGAAGCGGCGGCCCGGATCGTCCTGGGCCGCCTGGCCCGCCGCGTCGCCGCCGGCGCACACACCCTCCACGGCACGCAGCGCCGCCCGCACGCCGGGCAGGTCCACCTCCGCGTCGAGGGCCAGCAGCCTGGCCTCGTCGAGGTGGGTGCGGGCACCGACGTAGGACTTGGCACGGCAGTAGACGAGGACGCCGGCGTTCACGCACTCGCCGCGCTCGATCCGGGGCACGACGCGCACCAGCGCGTACTCGTAGACGTGGCGGTCGCTCACCGTTCCCCCTTGACGCGTTCGTGGATGCCGGCGGCCCGGGCCAGCAGGGGCCGGGCGTAGGCCCGCCGGAGGTCGTCGGGCGTCGCGAAGCCCGGCTCGTCGCGCAGCCAGACGTCGGGGACCTGGGCCATGACCTCGGTGAGGAGTTCCCCGGTGACCAGCGGCGCGAGTGCGTCGGCCGCCGAGCGGACGTCCGGCGAGAAGCGGGCGAGCGCGTGGTCGGCGGCGTCGTAGGGGCGGGCCGCGGAGGCCTCGGCGCCGGGCCAGTTGTGCTGCCAGATCATGGTGGCGCCGTGGTCGATGAGCCAGGTCTCGCCCCGCAGGCGCAGCAGGTTGGGATTGCGCCAGGAGCGGTCGACGTTGTTGACGAGCGCGTCGAACCAGACGATCCGGCCGGCCTCCTCGGCGCTCACCTCGAAGGCCAGCGGGTCGAAGCCGAGCGCGCCGGAGAGGAAGTCCATGCCGAGGTTGGTGCCGCCGCTCGACTTGAGCAGTTCCTGCACCTGCTGGTCGGGCTCGCCGAGCCCCAGGACGGGATCGAGGTCGACCGTCACGAGCCGCGGGACGCGGAAGCCGAGCCGCCGGGCCAGTTCCCCGCAGATCACCTCCGCGACGAGCGTCTTGCGTCCCTGTCCCGCGCCGGTGAACTTCAGGACGTACGTCCCGAGGTCGTCGGCCTCGACGAGCCCGGGGAGCGAACCGCCCTCACGCAGGGGCGCGATGTAGCGGGTCGCGGTGACTTCCTTGAGCATCGCCCCAGGCTACCGGCGTGGCGGGGCCCCGCGGACCGCGGGTGTTCCCCGGTGACAGCGAATCGACAGCCGTGTTTTACGCCCGCCCGACCGTCCGCCGGGCAGCATCTCGGCACGGTCTGAACAGCATGTGCCACGGGGCCGTACCTCTCGGCAGATCACCACGCATCCCCCGAAGGGACCCCAGCATGACCAGCGCATCGTTTCATCCCGCCGCCGGACCCGCCCGTCGCACCGTCGTGGCGGCGGCCGGAGCGGCCGGGCTCACCGCCGTGCTGGCGGCGTGCGGAGGCTCGGACGAGGACGCGTCGGGCGGCGGCGCCGCGTCCTCCGGGGCCCCGTCCGAGGAGGCCGGCGGCGGGGACGGCGGCGGCGGGACCGAACTCGCGGCGACCGCCGACATCCCCGAGGGCGGCGGCATGGTCTTCGCCGACCAGAAGGTGGTGGTCACCCAGCCCTCGGCGGGCGAGTTCAAGGCGTTCTCGGCCATCTGCACCCACCAGGGCTGCGCGGTGAAGAGCGTCTCGGACGGGGTCATCAACTGCCCCTGCCACAACAGCAATTTCTCCATCACCGACGGCAGTGTGCGGAGCGGTCCGGCGCCCAAGCCGCTGCCCGCCGTGCGCATCACGGTCAACGGGGACTCGATCCAGCTGGCCGGATGACCGTGACCCAGCGCCGCGGCCGGAAGATCATGATGACGCCGGGCGAGCTGGAGGCGTTCCTCACCACCCAGCGCACCTGCCGGGTCGCCACCGTCTCGGCCGACGGCGCCCCGCACGTGAGCACCCTGTGGTTCGCCTGGGACGGTGCCGCGATGTGGCTCTACTCGGTGGTGCGCAGCAGACGCTGGGCGGATCTGCGGCGCGAGGGGCGGGTGGCGGTCGTGGTGGACACCGGCGAGGAGTACGGCGAGCTGCGGGGTGTGGAGCTGTCCGGCCGGGTGGAGTTCGTCGGCGAGGTGCCGCGCACCGGTGAGCTGTGCGCCGAACTCGACTTCCCGGAGACGCTGTTCGCCCGCAAGAACTTCGGTCTGGAAGAGATGCCGCACGACGGCCGGCACGCCTGGCTGCGGCTGACGCCGGAGAAGGTCGTCTCCTGGGACTTCCGCAAGCTGGCGTCGCTCTAGGCCGTGTCCGCGAGGCCCGCCCGCCGGACCGGGCGTATCCGCAGGTCCCGCCCGCCGGACCGGCCCGGGGCTCAGCCCTCCTGCGCCACCTCCGCCGCGGTCGCCCGCAGCGCGTCCACCGCCGCCCGGATCGACGGGCGGCGGTCGGCGTCCGCGCGCCAGACGACGTAGACGTGCCGGCGCACCCGCTGCCGCAGCGGGACGGTGATCACCTCGGCGGGCATCGGCAGGCGTCCGAGCAGCGGCGCGATGCACACGCCGAGCCCCGCGGCGACCAGGCCGAGCTGGGTGTGGGTCTCGGCGGCGCGGTGGCCCACGAGGGGCTCGATGCCCTTGGAGCGAAGCGTGAACATCAGCCATTCGTGGCAGAACTCGCCCTCGCCCCAGGTGATCCACTCGTCCTCGGCGAACTCGGCGAGGTCCACCTCGTCGCGGCCCGCGAGCCGGTGGCCGGCCGGCATGGCCACGTCCGCCGGGTCGTCGAGCAGCGGCGCCTTGACCAGGCCGTCGGGCAGCGGCATCGGCTTGTTGTACCAGTCGAGTACGACGGCGAGGTCGAGGTCGCCGCGGACCACGCCGTTGATGCCGCGTTCCGGTTCCAGCTCGCACGAGCGCAGGCGCAGCGCGGGGTGCTCGGTGCGCAGGGCGGCGAGTGCCGTGGGGAAGAGTCCGCGGGCGGCCGTCGGGAACGCGGACAGCCGCAGCTCCCCGGCCACCTGCCCGCGCTGGGCCTCCAGGTCCGCCTGGGCCAGTTCGACCTGGGAGAGGATGCGGGCCGCGTGCTCGGCGAGCAGCCGGCCGGCGTCGGTGAGGCGCACCCCCCGCCCGTTCTTGGCCAGCAGCCGCTGGCCGGCCTCGCGCTCCAGTTTGGCCATCTGCTGGGAGACCGCCGAGGTGGTGATGTGCAGTCCGGCGGCCGCGCCGCTCACCGAACCGTGCCGGGCGAGGGCGTCGAGGGTGCGCAGGCGCTCCAGGTTCAACATGTAAGCAACACTACGAGATACCCGGTGGGAAATCTCGATTGTGCTACGAGGAGGGTGTGCTCCATCGTTGCTCGCATGAGCCGCACCGGTACCTCCTCGCCCGCACCCCGCCGCGTCCTCGACTGGCGGCTGCGCTTCGGGTTCCTCGCCCTCGTTTGGGGATTCAGCTTCCTCTTCATGAAGGTGGGGACCGAGGCCTTCGCCCCCTTCCAGGTCACGCTGGGCCGCCTGGCGTTCGGCACGGCGGTGGTCGCCGCGGCGATGGCGGTGAAGCGCGAGCGGCTGCCGCGCGGCGCGTGGACCTGGGTGCATCTGGCGGTCGCCGGCCTGCTGCTCAACGCGCTGCCGTTCTCGCTGTTCGCCTTCTCCGAGCTGACGATCCCGTCGTCGCTGGCCGGCATCTGCAACGCGACCTCACCGCTGTGGGGCATGGCCCTGTCGCTGGTCGCCCTGTCCGAGGACCGTCCGACCCGGCGCCGGGTGGCGGGGCTCGGCATCGGCTTCCTGGGCGTCCTGACGGTGCTGGGCGTCTGGCAGGGCTTCGACGGACTGGACGTCACGGGCACGTCGCTGGCCCTGCTGGCCTCGCTCAGCTATCCCGTCGGCTGGATCTACGTCCGTCGCACCCTGGCCGGCTCCAGCCACTCCCACCTCTCGCTCACGGGCGCCCAGCTCGGCCTGGCCACGCTGCAACTGGCCGTCGTGACCCCGCTGTTCACCTCGGTGCCGACCGGTCTTCCGCTCCTCCCCCTGCTGTCGGTCGCGGCCCTGGGAGTCCTCGGCACCGGGCTCGCCTTCCTCATCCAGTACGACCTGGTCGCCGAGGTCGGTCCGACGACGGCCCAGATGGTCACGTACTTCACTCCCGTCGTCGCCACGGCGGCCGGAGTGGCGCTTCTCGGCGAGTCGCTGTCGTGGTCGACGCCGGCCGGCGCGGTGATCGTCCTCGCGGGGGCGGCGCTGACCCAGTCACGGCCGAAGCGCGCCCGGCGCCCGGTCCCGGCACCAGAGGACGCGGGGCTAGGTGAGCGCCCGCGCGCCACCGCGTCTCACACGTAGCCCCGCGACGGTTCCGCACCCGGCCCCACGGCCTCGGCCACCGCGGCCGCCAGCGGGCCGACGTCGTGCTGGGCCAGCGTCGAGACGGTGATCCGGATGCCCGGCGGGGCGGTGACGCGGAAGCGCGCACCCGGGGCCACGGCCCAGCCGGCGTGCAGCAGCCGGGCGACGGCGCCGGTCTCGTCCGGCACCGGGATCCACACGTTCATGCCGGTGCGGCCGTGTGCGGCGACCCCGTGTTCCGCGAGGGCGGCGAGCAGCGCGTCCCGGCGCCGCCCGTAGGCCGGCGCGACCGTACTCGCGTCGACCGCGCCGCCCGACCAGAGCCGGGCCACCGCCCGCTGGGTGACGTGGCTGACCCATCCCGGCCCGAGCCGCTGGCGGCCGCGGACCCGGTCGAGCGTGACGGGGTCCCCGGTGAACACGGCGAGCCGCAGGTCGGGGCCGCACGCCTTGGCCGCCGAGCGGACGAACGCCCAGCCGTGGGTCGTACCGGCGAGCGGGTGCGGGGGCGTGTCCACGATGCGGTGGCCGTGGTCGTCCTCGATCAGCAGGGTCTCGGGGTGCTCGGACAGCACGGACCGCAGGGCGCCCGCCCGCTCCGCGCTCACGGCCGCGCCCGTCGGATTCTGCGCGCGGACCGTGACGACCAGCGCACGGGCACCGGCCGCGAGCACCCCGCGCACGTCCTCGGGCAGCGGTCCCTCGTCGTCCACGCGCACAGGGACCGTGCGCAGGCCCAGCGCGGGGACCAGGTCGAGCAGGCTTCCCCACCCCGGGTCCTCCACCGCGACGGCGTCGCCGGGGCGCAGGTGGGCCGTCAGCACCCGTTCCATGGCGTCCAGCGAGCCGGACGTGATCACCACCGGCCCGCCGGGCACCCCGTCGGCGTCCAGTTCGGCACGCGCGACGCGGGCGAGGTCCGCGTCGACCGCCGGGTGCCCGTACAGCACGGGCTCGCGGTCACCCTGCTCGGCGGCCGCGGCGAAGACCGGGCCCAGCGCCGGGAGCAGCGCCGGATCCGGGTTGCCGTCCGAGAGGTCGCGCACCCCTTCCGGCACCTCCACCCGGATGAACTCACGTCCCGTGGTGGCCGGCTTCGCGCGCACCCGGCTGCCCCGGCGCCCGGCCGTCTCGATCACCCCGCGCTCGCGCAGGGTGCGGTAGGCGGCGGCCACGGTGTTCGGGTTCACCCCGAGGCGCTCCGCCAACTCCCGCATCGGCGGCAGTGGTTGACCGGGTTGCAGCTCCCCCGCGCCCACCGCTCGCTCGACGCTCGCGGAAATCTCCGCTGCGCCCCGTCCAACGATCAGATACTCTCCTAGCACAAACGACATTATGCACTAGTGCAATGGAGAACGCCATGCAGGGGACCGCGCAGACGCCGTCGCAGCCCGCGCCCGCCTACCCGCCCACCGACCGCACCGTCCCCACCCGCTCCCCCGACCGCGCGTCGTACGACAGGGAGCTGGTGCACGCGATACTCGACGAGGGCTACGTCTGCCACCTCGGCTTCGTCCGGGACGGCGCCCCGGTGGTGCTGCCGACGCTCTACGGCCGGGTGGGCGAGCGGCTGTACGTGCACGGTTCGACCGGCTCGCGCCCGCTGCGGATGACCGGCGCCGCGGACCCGGGGCTGCCGGTGTGCCTGACGGTGACGCACGTGGACGCGCTGGTGCTGGCCCGTTCCGCCTTCCACCACTCGATCAACTACCGGTCGGTGGTGGTGCACGGCACGGCGTACGAGGTGACGGACCCGCAGGAGCGGCGCACCGCCCTCGACGCCCTGGTCGACCACGTCGTCCCCGGCCGCTCGCGCGACTCCCGGCCCGCCGACAAGAAGGAGCTGGCCGCCACAGCGGTGATCCACCTCGACCTGAACGAGGTCTCCGCCAAGCTCCGCACCGGCGGCGTGAACGACGAGCCGGAGGACATGGCCCTCCCCCACTGGGCCGGCCTCGTCCCGCTGCGCAAGGGCTTCGACGCCCCGGTCGCCGATCCGGACCTCGACTCGGGTACCGCCCTGCCCGGCTATCTGGCGGCCCTGTGATGCTGGTCCACCCCTGGGACGCGCCGCGGGACGACGACGAGTGGCGGGACTTCCTCGCGGGGCACGACTTCGGCCAGCTCGCGGTCAACGGCCCGCCCGGCGAGCCGCCCCACGTCCAGCCCCTGCACTTCGCCTACGACGCGGGGCGCGGCGCGTACGGCGAGGCGGTGACGCACCTGGCCCGTCCCAACCCCCTCTGGTCGGCGCTGGAGGCCGCTCCGGTCGTCCTGCTGAGCGTGGTCGACGACTACGTGTACGTCCCCGGTCCCTGGCAGGCCGCCCCGGACGAGCCTCCCGAGCACGGCGTGCCGACCAGCTTCTACGCGGCCGTCCAGCTCCGCTGCCACGCCCGGGTGGTGGACGACCCGGCCGAGAAGGCCGCCCTGCTCAACCGCCAGGTCGGCCACTTCCAGCCGGAGGGCGGTTCGGCGCGGGCCGCGGCCGGCGAGGCGCCGTACGGCAGGCTGCTGTCCGGCATCCGCGGGCTGCGGCTGGAGGTGACCGGCGTACGGGCGAAGTTCAAGTACGCCGGCAAGCGCACCGGGGAGGTGCGGGAGCGGATCGCGGCCGGGCTGGCCGGGCGCGGCGGCCCGCGCGACGCCGAGGCCCGCGACCGTCTCGCACGGCGCGGCGGTATCTGAGCCCGGACGCCGGGGGGCCGCTCGGGTGGAGCGGCCCCCGTTTCGTCAGGCGGGCGCCGGCCGCGTCCGCGCCGCCCTGGTCTCCGCCACCGCGAGCCCCGCGACCGAGCCCAGCATCAGCAGGGTGCCGGCCAGGGTCGCCGCCGTGAGGTGCTCCCCGAGCAGCAGGACCGCGAGCGCGGCCGCGCTGACCGGTTCGAGGAGCATGATCACGGAGACGGTGGCGGACCGGACCACGGCCGCACCGGCGAAGTACAGCCCGTAGGCGAGGGCGGTCGGCACGGCGGCGACGTATCCGAGCAGCAGTCCGACGCCGACCGGGTCGGCGGTGTGCGGCACCAGGCCCTCGGCGAGGGCGAGCGGCAGCAGGCAGGCGCTGGTGACGGCGAAGGCCCCCACGGACGTACTGCCCGCGTCGGTCCCGCCGTCGCGGCCCCACCGGCGGGTGAGCAGCGTCATCACCGAGTACCCGGCGGCGGACAGCAGCGCGAGGAGCACACCGGGCCACCGGACGGTGGCGCTCCCTCCGCCGAGGACCAGCACCACGAGTCCGGCGAGCGCGCCGACGACCGCCGCGGCGCCGCCGAGGCCGAGGTGCTCGCCGAGGGTGAGGCGGGCTCCCAGCGCGATCAGCACCGGCCCGGCGCCCAGGGTGATGACGGTGGCCACGGCGAGACCGGTGGACTGCACCGCGGCGAAGTAGGCGGTCTGGAACACGGCCAGACCGAGCCCGGTGACGAGCGCCCGCCGCGCCTTGCGCGTGAACGGCGCGGACGGTGCCGCCCCACGCGGGCGCGGCCGCAGGGGGCGGGCGGCGAGCAGCAGGACGAGTCCCACCGCGCAGCGCCAGAAGGACAGGGCGACGGGGCCCATGTCACTGGACCGGTAGACCAGGGAGGCGGCGGCACCGGCGGTGCCCCAGGCGGTCCCGGCGACGATCAGATAGAGGAGGCCGCGCCCGACGGGCAGGCCTGATACGGCGTTCGACACGAGTTCTCCGCAGACGCGCACGAGGCGCGGGAGTTCGGCGCGCGCCCGGAGAGACCGGGGCGCGATGACTGCGTCTGCGGGCAGCACCGTCCGGCCCGGCGCCTGGGCGCCGGGATCGTCAAGGGGCCCGCCTCAGGCGGCCGGAGGCGGGAGGACGAGTGCGTCGGAGTGCATGATCCGCACCCTAGGCCGCGGTTCCCCGCCGGGACAACTCCCTTTCCTCGCCACCGCTCGCCACGGGTTCCGCGGAGCCCTTGGCGGGTGTCGAGGACTGTGCGATGAAGGCGCCGGCCAGCACCACGGCGCCGCCGGCGATCTGCGGGGCCGAGAGGTGCTCGCCGAGCAGGACCCAGGCCAGGACGGTCGCGACGACCGCTTCGAGGCAGGCCACGACCCCGGCGACCTGCGGCGAGAGCCGGCGTACGGCGACCACGCCGGTGACGTAGGCGAGGACCGTGGCGATGAGCACGATCCAGGCGAGCAGCAGGGCCGCGGCGACCGGGGTGCCGTCCATGGGCGCGGTGCGGCCGAGGACGGACCAGTCCATCGACCAGGGCCGGGCCACGACGGTCAGCACGGCGGCCCCGACCAGCAGGCCGTAGGCGATGACACCGAGCGGGTCGGGCGCGTCGTCGCCGGCGTCGCTGCCCTGGTCGGAGAGGACGAAGTAGCCGACCTGGCAGCAGGCCGCACCGAGCGCGAGCAGCAGTCCCACGGCGTCGAAGCGCAGCCCGGACCAGACCTCGACGACGCAGGCCAGGCCGCCGACCGCGAGGACCACGCCGAGTGCCGCGGCCCTGGTCACCGGCCGCCGCTGCACGAACCTGACCCAGCCGAGCACCAGCGCGGGCGCCAGGTACTCGACGAGCAGGGCGACGCCGACGGGGATGCGGGAGATGGCCGCGAAGTAGCAGGCCTGCACACCGGCGACGGCCAGCAGACCGAACCCGGCGAGCAGTCCGGGCCGACGGCGCAGCAGGTCGCGGTGGCGCACGGCGAGCGGCAGCATCACCAGGGCGGCGCCGGCCACCCGCAGCCAGACCACGTGGAGCGGGTCGAGGCCCGCCTCGATCAGCGGCTTGGCCGCGACTCCGGAGCCGCCGAAGGCGACGGCGGACGCGAGCGCCAGGCCGAGGTTCGCGCCCCTGCCGCGGCTGCCGGGAGCACTGTCAGTCGTATGCACCGGCACATGATGACAGGGGACGACATGACCGTCACCCCCGATGACACCTGTCTCACCGACTGGACGTCCCGGCCGCGCGGGTGGGACGGGAGAGGGCGCGGCTCAGGACGCTGGTTCGAAGTACCGCGCCACCCCGGCGGTCACCGCGCGCGGCTCGACGGCCGCGCGGGCCAGGACCTCGACGGCGCGCGCCTGCGGGTCGGCGACCAGGGCGGCGAGCAGGTCGACGCCGCGGGCCCGGTCGTCGCCGCGCCGCACGGCACGCGCGCAGGCCTCGTCCACGGCCGCCGCGGCCAGCGGCGAGAAGCCCGTCGCGCCGCTCACGACCGGGACGGTGCCGGAGTCCTCGACGGCGCTCTGCCAGCGCAGGCCGTAGCCGATGCTGCGCTGCACCAGGTAGCCGAGCAGTCTTGCGATCCGGGGCCCGTCCCCGAGCACCGCCCGGACGTCGGCGTCGGTTTCCAGGAGGGAGTGCAGCAGATGAGCCGTGTCGACGTGCCGGTCTCCGTCGCGCACCGCGCGTCGGCGGGCACCGGAGACCGCCGAGGCCAGTTCCGCGGTGAACCGGTCGTCGGGGTCGACGCCGTCCGGGCGCCGGTCGTCCTGCTCGCCGGCCGACTGCCGGGGGATACGGGGTTGCACAACATCCAGCACACCAGTCCCGGGCGAGCGGGTCATCCCCGAGGGGGAGCATTTCGGCGTCCCACACAGAGTGGACCCGCACCGCCGGAATCTCCTCCTTGCGGATGAGATCAAGCCGCCGCGTCCCGGCCGCACACGCGCGTGCCCCGCGGATCGCTCCGCGGGGCACCCGGCACTGCGTCAGTCCTCGTCGGCGAGGATCAGGTACAGCTTCTTGCGGGCGTCGCCGATGACGGCGAGCGCCTTCTCCCGCTGCTCCTTGCTGCCGGTCTTCCAGACCTGGCCGAAGGCCTCCATCAGGCCGAACCCGGCCTGCCGGATGTCGTTCAGGGCCTCCCAGTCGACACCCTTCGAGGCGTCCTCCCAGGGCGCCTCGGGCCCCTCCTCGGCCGCGGACCGGCCCGCCTCGGTGAGCGCGAAGAGCTTCTTGCCGCCCTCGCTCTCGCTGGCGATCAGGCCCTCGTCCTCCAGGAGCTGGAGGGTCGGGTACACCGAGCCGGGGCTGGGCTTCCACGCCCCGCCGCTGCGCTCGGCGATCTCCTGGATCATCTCGTAGCCGTGCATCGGCCGGTCCTTCAGGAGGGCCAGGATCGAGGCCCTCACGTCACCTCGCCGCGCCCTCCCCCTGGGCCCGCCGCGCCCTCGACCACCCCAGGGGCCGCCGTGGCCGAATCCCGGCCCGAACGGACCACCGGGGCCGCCGGGACCACCCGGCCCGAAGGGCCCGAAGGCCGCCCGCCTGCCGTCGAAGTCGCCGCGCCCGAAGGGGCCGCACTCTCCTCGGCCGTGCCCGTGTCCACCATGTCCACGCTCGTGTCCGTGGGTACGCATCGCAATCACTCCATTCAGTCGTTGATCAGTCGCGATGCCTCAACGATATATCGGAACGTATCGGAGTGCAAGCACCTCCGACAGGGAGCGCGGCCCAGGACCGCCGTGCCGCCCACCGCCGTGCGGAGCCACCGTGCGATCCCGCGTCAATCGGAGTGGACCCGTCCGTGCCGGGCCGATGAGAGTGGCGCCATGAGCCCCGTTCCGCTGCCGCCGGCCGTCCGCGCCTTCCTCCTCGCCAACGACGTGCTCGCCTTCCTGCTGGAGCTGCTGGCGCTCGGGCTGCTGGCCTGGTGGGGCTTCACCCGCGACATCGGCCGGGCCGGGTCGTTGGCCCTGGGGGTCGCCACCCCGCTGGCCGCCGCGGTGCTCTGGGGTCTGTTCGCGGCCCCGAGGGCCCGGTACGCGATCCCCCACGCCGCCCGGCTCGGGGTGAAGGCCGTGGTGTTCGGCGCCGCCGCCCTGGCGCTGCTCGCGCTCGGGCACCGGATCCCGGCCCTCTGGTTCGCGGCGGCCGTCCTCGTCAACACCGCCCTGGCCTCGTACCACCGCACCCGTTCCTGACCGGGGACCGCACGGCGCTGGCCCGGCCGCCGGACCGGGCCAGCGACCACGGATTGGCCTTGGTGCCCGGCTCCGCGCGGCGTCTAGCGTCGGGGCATGCGCATCCGAATCGTCGACGCCTTCACCGACCGGCCCTTCGCCGGCAACCCCGCGGGAGTCCTGCTCCTCGACGCCTTCCCGGACGACGCCCGGCTCCAGCGGGTCGCCCTGGAGGTCAACCACGCGGAGACCGCGTTCGCCCACCCCCTGCCGCCGGGCGGCGAGGCCGACTGGGCCCTGCGATGGTTCACGCCGGCCACCGAGGTCGCGATGTGCGGCCACGCCACCCTCGCCACCGCCCACGTGCTGCACACCACCGGCGCCCACGAGGGCCCGGTGCGGTTCGCCACCCGCAGCGGCGTCCTCGTCGCGACGCCGGGCGAGGACGGGGCGATCGCCCTGGACTTCCCGACGGCGCCGCTGACGCCGGTCGCGGCTCCGCCGGGCGTGGCCGAGGCCCTGGGCGCCGAGCCCCTCACCGTCCTCGACACGGGGCCGCACATCGGCGACCTGCTGGTCGAGGTCGCGGACGAGGGGACCGTGCGCCGCCTGACGCCGGACCACAAGGCGCTGGGCGCCCTCTCCAGGCGCGGCATCATCGCCACCGCCCGCGCCGACGACCCCGCCCGGGGATACGACTTCGTCTCCCGCTGCTTCTTCCCGAACGTCGGCATCGACGAGGACCCGGTCACCGGCAGCGCGCACACGGCGCTGGCGCCCTTCTGGTCCGAGCGCCTGGGACGGGCCGCCCTCACCGGGCTCCAGGCCTCGCCCCGCTCCGGCCGCGTCCGCACGGAGCTTCGGGGCGAGCGCACACTGCTCGGCGGCAGCGCGGTGACGGTGATCGACGGCGAGCTGCTCGCCTGACGGGACGGCGGGGCGCGGCGGGCACCCTCCCGCGCCCCGTCACCCGCACGGGGCGACCGCGACCGGCCGGTCAGGCCGTAGGCAGCCAGCCCACCTTGCCGGCCAGCAGCGCGTACCCGACGAACGCCCCGATGTCGAGCAGCGAGTGCGCCACCACCAGCGGCCCCACCCGCCCCCAACGGCGGTACAGGTACACGAAGACGACGCCCATCACCATGTTGCCGACGAAGCCGCCGATGCCCTGGTAGAGGTGGTACGAGCCGCGCAGTACCGAACTGGCCGCCAGCGACGCGCCCGCGCTCCAGCCGAGCTGGTCGAGCCGGCGCAGCAGGTAGCCGACCACGATGACCTCCTCCAGGACGGAGTTCTGCACCGCCGAGAGGATGAGCACGGGGTACTTCCACCACACGTCGGGCAGCGCCTCGGGCACCACCGTGAGGTTGAAGCCGAGGCCGCGGGCGGCCAGGTAGAAGGCGATCCCGGTGCTGCCGATGACGGCGGCGACGGCGGCCCCGCGGCCCAGGTCCGGCCAGGGGCGGGTGCGGTCGAAGCCGAGCGCGCGCAGCCCGCTGCCCTCGCGCAGCAGGAGATGCGCGACGAGGGCGACGGGGACGAGCGCCGTGGTGATGCCGAAGAGCTGCCAGGCGAGGTCGAGCCAGGGACGGCCCGGCGCGGCGGAGGCGTTGAGCGTGGCCGCCTGGTCCTTGAGGCCGCCGGGCCGGGTGAGCGAGCCGACGAAGCTGATGAGTGCGGACACTCCGCTCGCGCCCAGCGACAGCGCCAGGACGAGCAGCGTCTCGTCACGCAGAGTCCGCCGTGAGAGCCGCTCCGGGGGGACCTGCTCCCCGACGACCGGCTTGTGAGGGAACGAATCGTCCACCGGGCCCGCCTCCGCCATGCACACCTGCCTCCAGCTGGGACGTCACAGCTTGCCCGATCAGTATGAGGCGGTGCGCGGCGGGGCCGGGCCGGGACCGGGCGTCGACCCGGCCCCGGACCGGTCCGGTCAGCCCGTCGGAACCGGTTCCGGGGGGCCCACGGGCCACAGGTGCACGGGATCGCCCTCGCGCATCAGCTCGACGTACCGGCGGGTCGTGGCGGCCAGCGCGTCCTCTCGGGACAGCCCCGCCTCCAGGGCCCGGTGGAAGGTGGCCGCCTGCCAGGACGCGCCGTTGACCCGGCGCCGGCAGCGCTCCTCGATCACACCGAGGTACAGGTCCCGGTCGGCCGGCTCCACGCCCCACGCGTCCAGCCCCGCCTCGGCGAGCGGCAGCAGTTCGTCGCGTACGAGGACGGCGGCGTCGACCTCGGTGGTGCCGCCGAGCCTGCCGCGGCGGGGCCACTCGAAGCGGGCGTCGATGCCGTGCCGGCACGCGGCCTCGAAGTTGGCGGCGGCGGCCTCGAACGGCAGCCGGGTCCACACCGGCCGGGGCTCCTCGGCGAGCGCGCGCACCACGCCGTAGTAGAAGGCCGCGTTGGCGATGACGTCGGTGACGGTGGGTCCGGCGGGCAGGACGCGGTTCTCCACGCGCAGGTGCGGAACCCCGTCGGCGATGTCGTAGACGGGCCGGTTCCAGCGGTAGACCGTGCCGTTGTGCAGGACGAGTTCGGCCAGCGAGGGGACACCGCCGGCGTCCAGCACCTCCAGCGGGTCCTCGTCGTCGCAGATCGGCAGCAGCGCCGGGAAGTAGCGCCGGTTCTCCTCGAACAGGTCGTACGCCGAGGTCACCCAGCGCTCACCGAACCAGGTGCGCGGCCGGACGCCCTGGGCCTGCAGTTCCGGCGGGCGGGTGTCGGTGGACTGCTGGAACAGCGGGGGCCGGGACTCGCGCCACAGCTCCCGGCCGAACAGGAAGGGCGCGTTGGCGCCCACGGCGATCTGCGCGGCGGTGACCGCCTGCGCCGCGTTCCAGACGTCGGCGAAACGGTCCGGGGTGACCTGGAGGTGCAGTTGCACGGAGGTGCAGGCGGCCTCGGGCGCGATCGACTTGGAGGTGCAGGTCAGCCGCTCGACGCCCTCGATGTCGAGGGTGAAGTCCTCCCCGCGCGCGGCCACGATCTGGTCGTTGAGCAGGGCGTAGCGGTCGACGGCGGAGAGATTGGAGGAAACGAGGTCGTCCCGGTCCAGGGTCGGCAGAATACCGATCATCGCGATCCCCGCGTCGACCTCGCCCGCCTTGCGGTCCGCGTAGGCGAGGGAGGTGCGGATCTCCTCGGCGAGGCGGTCGAATACCCGGCCGCCCAGCCGGTGGGGAGCTATGTTGACTTCCAGGTTGAACATGGCGAGTTCTGTCTGGAAGTCCCGGCTCGCGATGCGTTCGAGGACTTGCGCATTCAACATTTTCGGCATCCCGTCGGCACCGACGAGATTCAATTCGATCTCCAGCCCCATCAGGTTCTTCGGTTCGTCGAACCGCTTCTCCGCCAGAAGCCGCTCCAGACCCGTCAGGCACCGCTGGAGCTTCTCGCGGTAGCGCTGGCGATCGGACAGGTCGAACTGACCTGCCACGACCTTCTCCCCCATGGAGACGTCCCTTCTTGGAGCGGTAGTCGAAGATCCGGCCGCCGGCGGCCGGTCAGGTTGGATGATGCCCAGCCGAAGCGATCGATAACGTCCCCGCGGCCGCCCGGCACCCGCTACGCTGTGCCGATGTGACCGGTGGCACATTCACCGGGCATGGCACATGGAGCAGTTTCCAGGGCCGGTAACTCGTGAAAAACACCGATGACAATTGGCCGACCGCTCGGTGAACATTCCTCGAGGTCGGCGCCTTCCAAGGGCCCGGAAATGCGGAGAAATCCCGCATGTCGACGACCGAATGCAGCCTTGTACTGGTTGCCGGAATCGGCTAGCCGAAACACAGTCTGAACACATGTCGTATAAACTCCGCGGACAAGGCAGAAGACCGGCGCCCTCGGTCGAAGGATGCCGTCGTCGAGCTGACACGCGGCAGGCCTCACCTCCCTTCCCGGTTCTCGGACCCCGGCCTCTGCCTCCCCCAGCCCCGTGAGCTGACAGCGTCGTCCGCCCCGCCCCGCCCTCGCGCCACCGTGCCTTCGAATGAGAGGCGACCCACCATGCCCCTGCGTGTCCCGCCGGCTCCCGCGCCCGCCCTGCGTTCCGTGCTCACCGCCCTCTCCTCGCCCACCGCGGTCCGGGAGGCCCGGACGCCCGCACTGCTGCGCGCCCAGGGCCCCGTCGCTCCCGAACTGCCGCTGCCCGTGCACGTCCTGGACCGGGTCACGGCGGACGGCGCGACGGCCACGCGGCTGGCCGGCTGGCGGTTCCTGATCCGCTCCGGCGAACGGGCGGTGGCGGCCGCGGACACCATGCTCACCCCGGACGGCTGGGCGTTCTCGCACTTCTTCGAGGGCCCGTACGTCACCTCGACCGAACGCGCCCTGCGCCAGGCCGAGTCGGTGCCCCAGCCCTATCAGCCGCGACTGCTGTCCGTACCCGAGCTGTACATGCTGACCCTGTGGCTGCACGGAGACTGCGCCGCCGACGCCGCCACCGGGCACCCCGCCGCCACCGACCTGCTGATCCCGCTGGCGCCCGCGCCCCCCGGCATCGCGGCCCACCGGCCGCACCGGGTCGCCGAGCTGCTGCCGGTCCTCACCCACCGGGTGACGCCCACGGGTCTGCTGGGTTCGCCCGCCTGACCCGCCTCTCGCACCCACCCGCGCGGACTAGCCCCATCCGGCCATGCCGAACCACCCGAAGTGACAGTGCTGTTGAGCTGAACCGTCCGCGCGGGTGATGCGTCATCATCCTGTGAGAAGCGGTGCTGCGAAATACCTGCGGATCGACGCCCGTGGGGCAACACTGGGTTCGGACCGACTTTAAACATACGGGGGGCGGCCATGAACAACGCTTCACGCCGCGGGACAGACCAGACGGCGAACTCATCCATCACCACAGACCGAGAGACCCCACTCATGTGTCAGCACCAGCCACCGTGCCCCTCAGCCGACTCCGCCGACCGGGAATCCGCCCGCCTCGTGGCGCACCACCCGGAGCAGGGCTGGAGCCTGCTGTGCAACGGCGTCGTCCTCTTCGAGGACACCGGTGAGCTTCTGCCGGACGGCCAGATCATCGCCCCGCACCGTCCCGCGGGCCTGATCACCGCCGCCTGAGCGAAGGCCGGACGGAGCGACGCCCCTCCGCCCGGCGAATCATGGGGCCGGCCGCGGCCAAGGCCGCGAACCGGCCCCGACGCGCGTCCAGGGCCGATTACTCCCCGTAACGCCCCGCATCGCCGCCGTCGTCGCGGCGAACACACCGCACCCGGACGCCGATCTCGACATATCGGGCGCTACGGTGCCCCCATGAGCCTGAGCATCCGCAACCAACTCCCCGGCACCGTCACGACCGTCACCCCGGGAGAGGCCATGGCCACCGTGAGGATCCGCCTCTCCGGCGGCCAGGACCTCACCTCGGCGATCACCCGGGACGCCGCGGAGGACCTCGCCCTCACCGCCGGGACCGCCGTCCGGGCCCTGGTGAAGTCGACGGAGGTCGCGCTGGCGGCCGGGCGTGTCCAGGGTCTGTCCATCCGCAACCAGCTGCCCGGCACGGTCACCGCGCTCACCTCGGGCGGCGCCATGGCGTCGGTCGGGATCGCCGTGGAGGGCGCCGCGCTGACCGCCGTCGTCACCAAGGAGGCGGCCGAAGACCTCGGCCTCTCCGTGGGCGCTCCCGTCGTCGCCCTGATCAAGTCGACGGAGGTGTCCCTCGCGACCCGGTGACATGAGAAGAGGCTCCGCACGGCGACCCGGTGGGCCGGCGCGGAGCCTCTCGTCGTACGGGATGTACGGGTGGGATCAGTCCTCGTAGGCGTCCAGCGGCGGGCAGGAGCACACGAGGTTGCGGTCGCCGAAGGCCTGGTCGATACGGCGCACCGGCGGCCAGTACTTGTCGGCGGCGGACACCCCGGCCGGGAAGACGGCCTCCTCGCGCGTGTACGCGTGGTCCCAGGCGCCGCCCAGGGCCGCGGCGGTGTGCGGGGCGCTCGCCAGCGGGTTGTCGTCGGCGGGCCAGCTCCCCGAGCCGACCTTCTCGATCTCCGCGCGAATGGCGATCATCGCCTCGCAGAACCGGTCCAGCTCGGCCAGGTCCTCGGACTCGGTCGGCTCGATCATCAGCGTGCCGGCGACGGGGAAGGACATCGTCGGGGCGTGGAAGCCGTAGTCGATCAGCCGCTTGGCGACGTCGTCGACGCTCACGCCGGTCGCCTTGGTCAGCGGACGCAGGTCGATGATGCACTCGTGCGCCACCAGACCGGCGGGGCCGGTGTACAGCACGGGGAAGTGCGGCTCCAGCCGCTTGGCGATGTAGTTGGCGGACAGCACGGCCACCTGCGTGGCGCGCTTGAGGCCCTCGCCTCCCATCAGCCGCACGTAGGACCATGAGATCGGCAGGATGCCGGCCGAGCCCCAGGGCGCCGCGGAGATGGGCCCGACGCCCGTCTGCGGGCCGGCCGCGGGCTGCATCGGGTGGTTGGGCAGGTACGGCGCCAGGTGCGACCGCACGGCCACCGGGCCGACGCCGGGACCGCCGCCGCCGTGCGGGATGCAGAACGTCTTGTGCAGGTTCAGGTGGGAGACGTCGCCGCCGAAGTGACCGGGCTTGGCCAGGCCGACCAGGGCGTTGAGGTTGGCGCCGTCCACGTAGACCTGGCCGCCGGCGTCGTGCACCCGGCCGCAGATGTCGGCGACGTGCTCCTCGAACACGCCGTGTGTGGACGGGTACGTGATCATCAGCACGGCCAGCTCGTCCCGGTGCTGCTCGATCTTGGCCCGCAGGTCCTCGATGTCGATCTCGCCGTCCCCGGCGGTCTTCACGACGACGACCTTCATGCCGGCCATGACCGCGCTGGCGGCGTTGGTGCCGTGCGCGGAGGACGGGATCAGGCAGACGGTGCGCTGGTCGTCACCGTTGGCCCGGTGGTACCCGCGTACGGCCAGCAGGCCGGCGAACTCGCCCTGCGACCCGGCGTTGGGCTGCAGCGAGACCTTGTCGTACCCGGTGACCTCGGCGAGCCGCTCCTCCAGCTCACGGATCAGGGTCAGGTAGCCCTGTGCCTGCTCGGCGGGGGCGAAGGGGTGCAGCGCGCCGAACTCCGGCCAGGTGACCGGCTCCATCTCGGTGGTGGCGTTGAGCTTCATGGTGCAGGAACCCAGCGGGATCATGCCGCGGTCCAGCGCGTAGTCCCGGTCGGCCAGGCGGCGCAGGTAGCGCAGCATCGCCGTCTCGGAGCGGTGCTGGTGGAAGACCGGGTGGGTGAGGAAGTCGTCGGTGCGCAGCAGCGCCTCGGGCAGCCCCTCCTCCGTCTCGGCGTCCAGGGCCTCGACGTCGCCCTCCACGCCGAAGGCGTGCCACACCCCGCCGGCCTGCGCGCGGGTGGTGGTCTCGTCGCAGGCGAAGGAGACGTGGTCGGCGTCGACGAGCCGCAGGTTGATGCCGTTGGCACGGGCGGCGTGGACGACCTCGGCGGCGCGCCCGGGGACGCGCGCGGTGACGGTGTCGAAGTAGGCGCCGTGCACGATCTCGACGCCCCCGGCGGCGAGGCCCGCGGCGATGACCGAGGCGTAGCGGTGCGTGCGGCGGGCGATGGCCCGCAGCCCCTCGGGACCGTGGTAGACGGCGTACATGCCGGCCATCACCGCGAGGAGGACCTGCGCGGTGCAGATGTTGCTGGTGGCCTTCTCGCGGCGGATGTGCTGCTCGCGGGTCTGGAGCGCCAGGCGGTAGGCCTTGTTGCCGTCCGCGTCGACCGAGACGCCGACGAGGCGGCCGGGCAGGCTGCGCGCGAACTTCTCGTGCACGGCCATGTAGCCGGCGTGCGGCCCGCCGAAGCCCATGGGCACGCCGAAGCGCTGGGTGGTGCCGACGGCGATGTCGGCGCCCAGCTCGCCGGGCGAGGTGAGCAGGGTGAGGGCGAGCAGGTCGGCGGCGACGGTGACGAGCGCGCCGAGCTCGTGCGCCCGGTCGACGAGCGGCTTGAGGTCCCGGACGGCACCGGAGGCGCCGGGGTACTGGACGAGGACGCCGTTGATCTCGCGCTCGGCGATCTCGGCCGGGATGCCGTCGCCGAGGTCGGCGACGACCACCTCGACGCCGGCGGGCTCGGCGCGGGTCTGGATCACGGCGACGGTCTGCGGCAGGGTGTCCGCGTCGACCAGGAAGAGGCCCTTCTTGTTCTTGCCCATGCGCCGGGAGAGCGCCATGGCCTCGGCGGCGGCGGTGCCCTCGTCCAGCAGCGAGGCCCCGGAGGTGGGCAGGCCGGTCAGCTCGGCGACCATGGTCTGGAAGTTGAGCAGGGCCTCCAGGCGCCCCTGGGAGATCTCGGGCTGGTACGGCGTGTACGCGGTGTACCAGGAGGGGTTCTCCATGACGTTGCGCAGGATGACCGGCGGGGTGAAGGTGCCGTAGTAGCCGAGGCCGATCATGGAGTCGAGGACCTGGTTGCGGTCGGCCAGCGAGCGCAGCTCCGCCAGCACCTCGGCCTCGGAGCGGGCACCCGGCAGGTCGAGCGCGTCGGCGTTCTTGATCACATCCGGTACCGCGGCGGCCGTCAGCTCGTCGAGCGAACCGTAACCGACCTGCGCGAGCATCTTGGCCCGGGCCTCGTGGTCGGGGCCGATGTGGCGCGTCTCGAACGGCGCTGCCTGTTCGAGTTCGGTGAGCGGAATGCGGTGGGCGGTCATTGCGGAGGCCTCCTGGTCTGACGACCTGCGAGGGGCACCACGGCGCGGGTACCCGGACGGCCTCCCCCTCTGTCATCTCAACCTGAGAGCTTCACCGGGGGCCCGAGGGCTTCCCGGCTTTCACCGTCGGTGAGAGCGGAAGCCGTCGACACCCGCTCTGCTTTCCAGAGTGACCTCGTCCGTGCGGTACGTGAGCCTGAGAGATTCCGGGGAGGATTTGCTCCTTCGGCGCCCCCGGTGATCTCCGGAGGACTCTCCCGCGCGGGGTCAGCAGCCGTTTGCCAGCGTACCAGCGAGCCCGCCGCACGGACCTTCGAGTGGCCGACCGGCCATATGTAGTTTTTTGTAGTACTTACGGATGAATCGGCGGCTGGTGTGCGACCCCAGTGCGAGCAAGTGGAGGGCCCGTGCGTACTGACATCGATCCGCGGAACCTGATAGGCCGCAAAGCGTTCGACCGCGACGGCGCCAGGATCGGCACGGTGGACGAGGTGTACCTCGACGACGCGACCGGCGTCCCCGAGTGGGCGGCCATCCGCACCGGCCTCTTCAGCCGGGACGCGTTCGTGCCCCTGGAGCCCAGCGAGCTGGTGGAGGGAACCCTCCGCGTGCCCTTCGCTCGCGCCCTGATCAAGGAGGCACCGGACTTCGGCGTCGGCCGCCACCTCTCGCCGGAACAGGAACTCCAGCTCTACCACCACTACGGCCTCGACGTGGCCGCCGCTCCCCCGCTCCCCGACCACGACTTCGGCAAGCTGGCGGGCAAGGGCAACGAGGAGGGCTGACTCCGCGGCCCGCGCGCACCGCTAGCCCGCGACCGGCCGGGCGGGGCCCTCTCCGGGTCTTCGCGCCTCGGACGCCACCAGGGGCAGCGGATCCGCCGGGGTCAGCTCGGGGTCGTCCATCGGGAACGTCCGCACCCGCCCCGTCCCGGAGTAGGGCGTCTCGAACCGCACCGTGACCCGTCCCAGCCCGCTGCCCTGCACCCAGCCGTGCCCGAACCGCGCGTGCCGCACGTCGTGCCCCGACGGCCAGCGGCGCTCCGCGGGCGCCGGACGGTGCTCGGCCGCGGGGTCGGCCGCCGGCTCCTCGGCCGGTTCCTCGCTCCGGCCGCCCGCCGCCTGCGCGAACAGGTCCTCCTGCGTGTAGTCGGCCAGGCCGCTGACGCCGACCCCGAGCAGCCGCACGCCGCCGGTGGTGTCCACCGAGTCCAGCAACCGCGCCGCCGCCTCCCGCACCACCGCCGGGTCGTCGGTGGGCCCGCGCAGCGTCTCGGAGCGCGTCAGCGTGGAGAAGTCGTACCTGCGCACCTTGAGCACGATGGTCCGCCCGGACAGCCCGGATCCCCGCAGCCGGCGCACACACCGGTCGGCGAGGCGGCCCACCTCCACGCCGACCCGCACCCGATCGTGGATGTCCACGTCGTAGGTGTCCTCGACCGAGACGGACTTGGTCTCCCGCTCGGCCACCACGGGCCGCTCGTCGAGCGCCAGGGCCATGGCGTACAGCCCGTGTCCGTGCGCCTTGCCCACCAGTCGGACCAGCTCGTCCTCGCCGGCCTCGGCCAGCTCCCCGACCGTGGTGATGCCGGCCCGGCGCAGATGGTCGCCGGTCGCCGGGCCGACGCCGGGCAGGGTCCGCACGGACATGGGCTCCAGCATGGCCCGCTCGGTCCCCGGCGGGATCAGCACCAGTCCGTCGGGCTTGGCCTCCTCGGAGGCGATCTTGGCCAGCATCTTGGAGGCGGCCAGTCCCACCGACCCGGTGAGGCCGGTGACGGCACGGATGTCGGCGCGCAGCCTGGTCCCGGCCTGCCGCGCCGACGCGGCGTCCCGGGCCGTCCCGCCGGCCTCCAGGTCCACGAAGGCCTCGTCCAGGCTCAGCGGCTCCACCAGCGGGGACAGCTCCCTGAGCAGCCGCATCACCTGCTCGCTGATCGACCGGTACAGCTCGAAGCGGGGGACGAGATAGGCGGCGTTGGGGGCGAGCCGTCTGGCCTGGCCCATCGGCATCGCCGAGTGGACGCCGAAGACCCGCGCCTCGTACGAGCAGGTGGCGACCACGCCACGGGGTCCGAGGCCGCCCACGACCACGGCTTTGCCGCGCAGACTCGGCTTGGACGCCTGCTCCACCGAGGCGAAGAAGGCATCCATGTCGAGATGCAGGATCGTGGGCGCGGTTCTCACATGTCCGATGCTGCCCTACGCCACTGACAACGCGTCCGGCACCGGCCGGACGGCGCCGCTCAGACCGCCTTGTTGCGGCGTCGCGCCAGCTCGTCCGCCGGATTGTGGCCGACCAGGGTCTCCCCCGTGTCGATCCGCTCCCCGTGCAGCTGGGACAACGCGCTCTCCACGTCCCGCCACACGACGCCGACGGCGATCCCGAAGATGCCCTGCCCGCCCTGGAGCAGGGCGTGCACCTCGTCGGGGGAGGTGCACTCGTAGACCGTGGCACCGTCGCTCATCAGCGTCATCCGCTCCAGGTCGCGGAAGCCGCGCTCCCGCAGGTGCTGGACGGCGGTGCGGATGTTCTGGAGGGAGACCCCGGTGTCCAGGAACCGCTTGACGATCTTCAGCACGACCACGTCGCGGAAGCTGTACAGGCGCTGCGTCCCGGAGCCGTGCGCGGGACGCACGCTGGGCTCGACGAGGCCCGTGCGGGCCCAGTAGTCGAGCTGCCGATAGGTGATCCCGGCGGCCGCGCAGGCCGTCGGTCCTCGGTAGCCGATCTGCTCGGACGCCATCGACGTCGCCCCTCCGCTGGTCGGCACGGCTGCCGGCCGCTGCGCACCGGGGTCGGGTGCGCCGGCCTGCTGCGCGTACCCCCCGCCCGTGCGGAGCCGAGAGCCCTGGGGAGGGTACGGACCACTCACCCCGAGACCGCGCCCGGGGCCACCCCCAGCCGTACCGTCGCCGCTGATCCTCACGCCGACCTCCGTCCTTGACCTGCCTCCTCGAAGGTAGGCAGTCACCAAGGGTGCGTCAACGATCGCCACACTCGGCACGCCGAGTGATAATCACCCCAGGAGTGGTTTCGCGTGCCCCGGTTCGGGGAAATGCTACTGGTTGCTCGTCCCGAAGTCCTCCGGCGAGATCTGGTCGAGGAACTCGCGGAACTTCTCCACCTCGTCCTCCTGCTCGTCCGGGATCGCGATGCCCGCGTCGTCGAGGACCGTGTCACTGCCGTAGATCGGCGTCCCGGTGCGCAGGGCCAGCGCTATGGCGTCCGACGGCCTGGCGCTGACCTCGACTCCGCTGGCGAAGACCAGCTCGGCGTAGAACACCCCGTCGCGCAGGTCGGTGATGCGTACCTCGGTGAGCTCCTGGCCGACGGCTTCCAGCACGTCCTTGAACAGGTCGTGGGTCAGCGGCCGCGCCGGAGCCATGCCCTGCTGGGCGAAGGCGATCGCCGTCGCCTCACCCGGTCCGATCCAGATGGGGAGGTAGCGGTCGCCCCCCACCTCGCGCAGCAGCACGATCGGTTGGTTGGAGGGCATCTCGACCCGGACACCTACGACATCGAGCTCGTTCACACAGCAACCCTAGGCCGTGCCCGGGACGTTTGGGTAGTCGGGCCGGGATCGGCTGGGCGATCCGGGGCTCCGAGCAGCAGCGATTCAGGGAAGCCGCACGCCGAGCGCGGTCTGTACCAGTGCCGCGTGGAGCTGGACCGCGAGGCCCGCCAGCTCCTTGGTGCGCGCTTCGGCGTGCGCCCTGGTCTGGGGGTTGCGGTGTCGTTTCAGCGGGGCGACCACCTGGTCCACGAGGCCGGCGTCCCGGTCGGCGGCCGCCTTCATGACCCGCAGGTGCCGCGGCTCGATTCCGAAGCGGCCCAGCTGCACGACCAGCGACGCCACGGTGACCGCCTCCGCGTCGTAGGCGCCGTCCGGCAGCGGGGAGAGGAGCCCGTAGGACTCCCACTCCTTCAGCTCGCGGTCCTCGACACCGGCCGCGGCGAGCAGCTCGTCCCGCCCGATCCGGCCCACCGTCGGGCCGGGTGCCGCCGCCTCCGCGGTCTCCCCGTCCCGCTGCGGGCCGACCGTCGGAAGTGGCACCGCCTCACCGCGCTCCACGGCGTCCAGGTGTTCCCGGATGACCTTGAGCGGCAGGTAGTGGTCGCGCTGCATCCGCAGGACCTGTCCCAGCCGCTCCACGTCACGGGCGCTGAACTTGCGGTACCCGGCCGGGGTCCGCCGCGGCTCGACGAGTCCCTCGGACTCCAGGAAACGGATCTTGGAGATGCTGATGTCGGGGAACTCGTCACGCAGCACGTTCAACACCGTGCCGATGCTCATCAGCCCACTGTCCGTGGCGGCGGCGCCGTGACCGGCGCCGCCGCTCGGTGTATGCAGCATGGACCTTCCCTGGAGGTTCGGGTCAGTAACCCCGCTGGCTCGCGTAGAACACCAGCCGGTACTTGCCGATCTGCACCTCGTCACCATTCGACAGGGCGACCTGGTCGATGCGCTCCCGGTTGACGTACGTACCGTTCAGGCTGCCCACGTCGGCGACCGTGAAGGAGCCGTCCGGACTGCGGCGGAACTCCACGTGCCGGCGCGAGACGGTCACGTCGTCCAGGAAGATGTCGCTCTGCGGGTGACGCCCGGCGGTGGTCAGCTCGCCGTCCAGCAGGAAGCGGCTGCCCGAGTTCGGTCCGCGGCGCACCACCAGGAGCGCGGAGCCGAGCGGCAGCGCGTCGACGGCGGCCTGCGCCTCGGGCGAGAGCGCCGGCACGGCCGTCTGACCGGTGACCTCGGCGTCGTAGGCCTCTATGCCGGAGATGGAGATCGTCGAGGTCGTCTCGGAGGCACGCTCCGGAACCGCCCCGGCACGCAGCGGAGCGCCGCAGTTGGAGCAGAAGCGGCTGTTCTCCGCGTTGCGGTTGCCGCACCTCGTACACACCAGGGCCGACATGGACGGATCCTCCTGCCGCGGCTGCCCCGCCGGGGCGTTCGACGCGTACGGGTCGGGGGTGAACCCTCCACCCGTACCTGAGGTCGACGGTTGCCCGAAACCTATGCCGCCGGACTGTGCAGGGTCAACAGACGGCGCGCCCTGACCACCGGAAATGTCCCCGCCGGGACCACCCACCTGGTCCCGGAACATCGGGCGCCGGCCCTCCGCGTCGGGCTGGGCGCGATGACGCGCGGTCGCGTTGTCGCTGCCCTCTCGCGCGCTCTTGCCGAACAACTTCGCAAACAACTTCACGGGCGATTCCCCTTGACCGAAACAGACCCGCCCGTGGGGCAGGACGAACCCTGACTGACCGTACTGGCCGACCCGGACATCTTCACAACGTCCGTCTCCACCAGACAGTTTCCACCACGCACCGCCCAATCGGTGCGCCGACCCCCCGCAACCTCATGCCCTCGCCGGATGGCCCCCATGCACCGCCGGTTCACTGGGAGGACGACCGAGCGTAGTCAGGCCGCTCCGCCGCTCGCAAGGCGTCCACGACGATCTTGCTCGACCGCTCAACAGTAACGGTGGCCTGTTCCTTTTCCAGAGTCTGCACCACGCCTCCAGGAATGTTGAGAGCCGGTTCGAGATCCTGCGGCTTGCCGATGACCTGGAAACGATAGGGCGCGTTGATCTTGTTCCCGTCCACGCTCACGGACTTGTCGGAGTCTGCGAGATAGGTGCCGGCGACGACCCGCACGCCGTTCACCTGGATCGCCTCCGCGCCCGCCGCACGCAGCTCCTGGATCGCGTCGAGCAGCATGTCGGCCTCGACCGCTCCCTTCGTGTCCTCGATCGTCACCGTGATACCGGGCCCCTGCGCGGCCACGGTGCCCGCGAGGATGCCCAGTTGCCGCTCCTTCTCCAGCGTCTGCTTGCGGGCCTCTTCCGCCTGGTCGGAGCTGTTCTCCAGCTCGTCGCGCTGCTTCTCGAGACCCTGCTTCTCGTCTTCAAGACGCTGAGTACGGTCGTCCAGTTCATCGAGGATGCGCACCAGATCCTCCTGCCGCGCACCGCGCAGCGCGCCGTCGCTCTCGCTGTTCGACGCCACTTGGACGGCCAGGCCGAAGCCGAGCCCGAACAGCAGCAGCGCGACGATGAGTTGGGCCCTGGTCAGACGCGGCGGCCACAGGCCCTTGCGCAGCCGCTCCCGGCCGCTCGGCCCGTCCTGCGCCGGCCGGGGCCCTTCCGGGGCACCGCCCGACGGCTCCCCGCCCGCCGGAGTCCCGGAGACGGGCGTCCGTGCCGATGGCACCTCGTCGGGCAGTTCCTTGCGCAGCCGGTGCGCGGACTGCTCGTCGTGTTCATTCATCGGCCTCACGCCCGGAAGACGTGGCGTCGGATCGCCGCGGCGTTCGAGAAGATCCGGATGCCGAGGACGACCACGACACCGGTGGACAGCTGCGCGCCGACGCCCAGCTTGTCGCCCAGGAACACGATCAGCGCGGCCACGACCACGTTCGACAGGAACGACACGACGAAGACCTTGTCGTCGAAGATGCCGTCGAGCATGGCCCGCAGACCACCGAAGACGGCGTCCAGCGCCGCCACGACGGCGATCGGCAGATACGGCTCCACGGCCGCCGGCACCTCGGGCCGGACCAACAGTCCGGCCACGACTCCCACGACGAGGCCCAGTACGGCGATCACGATGTGCCCTTCTCGGTTATCGGCTGTGCTGTACGTACGATCACACTCGGCGCGGCGGGCAGCCGCAGGTCCTCGGCCGCGGAGATGGCCGTGCGGATGCCGTAGTTCTCCTGGAGAGCGTGCAGGTACAGCCCGTCGGCGCTGTCCTGGAACGTGGTGCTCAGCCGCTCGCCGTCCCCCACCGCGAGCACCGTGTACGGCGGCACCAGCGGCCTGTTGTCGACCAGTATCGCGTCACCGGCGGCCCTGATCGCCGACAGCGCCGTCAGCCGCTGTCCGTTGATGGAGACCGCCTCGGCGCCCGACTCCCACAGCCCGTTGACGACGCGCTGCATGTCGCGGTCCCGGATCCGGCCGGTGTCGGAGAACCCGGAGGTGCCGCGCGGCTGCCCGTCACCGCCCGTGCCGGCATCCTTGGCGTCGTCCACGACGAGTTTCACACCCGGCCCGTGCACCTCGACCGCGCCCGACAGGACGCCCATCAGGTCGGCCCGGTCGCCGCCGCCGCTCTTCTCCAGCGCCTCGCGCTGCCGCGCACCGACCTCGCCGCGCAGTTCGTCGACGCTCTTCTCCAGCTCGTCGGCCGCGGAGGTCTCCCCCTCGATGCGGTCGATCAGCTCTTCGCGCTCCTTGGCGACCACCGGCGCGGCGACCCGTGCCTGCGCCGCGCCGACCGTGACGACCAGTGCGGCCAGTACGAGGCCGGCGGCCAGTCCGAGCTTGGCCCGCAGGGTCTTCGGCATACCGCCGCCGCCCTCGGCCTGCTTCCGCGCGGCGGCCTCGGCGTAGCCGTCGTCGAGGCTGTGGTCCATGACGTTGGTGAGCAAGGACATGGACGCGTCCGGGCGTGCGGGCCGCGTGGATGTGCTCCGAACGGGGGGTTGCTGCGGCATGTCGCACATCGTCGCACGCCGCCGCCACTACCTCCGAACGGCCCCACCGGCGTGCCGGACAGGCCCCCTTGGGGACACTTGTCCGGCACGCACGCGTGCGGGGTGTTCTACCGGCCCGCGCTGTCCACCACAGCGGCCCACTCGTCGAGCAGAGCCTGCGCGGAGGTGTCGTCGGGGCCCTCGGCCCACAGATGCGTCACGGCTTCCGCCGGGTCGGGCAGTACCATCACCCAGCGCCCGTCCGCCTCCACCACACGCACACCGTCGGTGGTGTCGACGGATCGGTCGCCAGCGGCTTCGACGACACGCCGCATCACGAGCCCCTTGACGGCCCACGGAGTCGCCAGGTCCCGCTTGAGGACGTGCGCCCGCGGGATCCGCGCGTCGATCTGGCTGAGCGTGAGCTGGGTACGGGCGACCAGCCCGATCAGCCGCACGAACGCCGCCGTGCCGTCGTAGACGCTGCTGAACTCGGGGACGATGAAGCCGCCCTTGCCGTCACCGCCGAAGATGGCCCCTTCCTCGCCTCCGACCCGCGTCAGGTCGTCCGGAGAGGTGGTCGTCCACTCGACCTGCGTCCCGTGGTAGGCGGCGACCTGCTCGGCGATCCGGGTCGTCGTCACCGGCAGCGCGACCCGGCCGCTGCGGCGCTCGGCCGCGATCAGGTCGAGCAGCACCAGCAGCGCCCGGTCGTCCTCGATGATGCTGCCCTTCTCGTCGACGAGCGACAGCCGCTCGCCGACCGGGTCGAACCGCACGCCGAAGGCCGCCCGGGAGGACGCCACGATCTCCCCGAGCCGCACCAGCCCCGCCCGCCGCACCTCGGCGGTCTCGGTGGGCCTGGACTCGTCGAGGCCCGGATTGATGGTCAGCGAGTCCACCCCGAGCTTGCCGAGCAGGCTGGGCAGCACCAGCCCCGCGCTGCCGTTCGAGGCGTCGACGACCACCTTGAGCCCGGACTCCGCGATCCCCGTGATGTCGATGTTCCGCAGCAGCGATCCGGTGTACGAGTCGAAGACGCTCGACGGGAAGTGCAGATCCCCGATCTCTCCCGGGAACGCCCGCCGGTACTCCTGCCGCGCGAACACCCGGTCGAGCTTGCGCTGGCTGCCCTGCGACAGGTCGGCGCCCTGGCCGTCGAAGAACATGATGTCGACGGAGTCCGGCACACCGAGCGTGGTCCGGATCATGATCCCGCCGGCGCTGCCGCGCGCGGTCTGCTGCCGAGCGACGGGCAGCGGTACGTTCTCCAGGTCCCGTACGTCGATGGCGCTGGCCTGCAGCGCGGAGATCACCGCCCGCTTCAGCGCACGGGCACCGCGCGAGTGGTCGCGGGCAGTGGTGACGGTGGACCCCTTCTTGAGGGTCGTCGCGTAGGCGCCCGCCAGGCGGACCGCCAGCTCCGGCGTGATCTCCACGTTCAGGATTCCGGAGACGCCACGCGCGCCGAAGAGGTGCGCCTGGCCCCGGGACTCCCAGATGACCGAGGTGTTGACGAAGGCTCCGGCCTCGATGGTCTTGAACGGGTAGACCCGCACATTGCCCTGGATGATCGATTCTTCGCCGACCAGGCATTCGTCGCCGATGACCGCGCCGTCCTCGATCCGCGCGGCGCGCATGATGTCGGTGTTCTTGCCGACGACGCAGCCTCGGAGATTGCTCTGCGGACCGACGTAGACGTTGTCCGCGACGACGGCCTTGTGGAGAAAGGCGCCGCTCTTGACGACGACGTTGGAACCCACGACGGTGTGTTCGCGGATTTCAGCGCCGGCCTCGACCTTGGCGTAGTCGCCGATGTAGAGCGGCCCGCGGAGCACGGCGTCGGGGTGCACCTCGGCGCCTTCCGCCACCCATACGCCCGGGGAGAGCTCGAAGCCGTCGATGTCGACGTCGACCTTGCGCTCGAGAACGTCGGCCTGGGCCTTCACATAGCTCTCGTGCGTGCCGACGTCCTCCCAGTAGCCCTCGGCGACATAGCCGTAGACGGGCTTGCCTTCCTTCATCAGCTGGGGGAAGACGTCACCGGACCAGTCCACGGGCACGTCCGGGTCGACGTAGTCGAAGACCTCGGGCTCCATGACGTAGATACCGGTGTTCACGGTGTCCGAGAAGACCTGGCCCCAGGTCGGCTTCTCGAGGAAGCGCTCGACCTTGCCCTCCTCGTCGACGATCGTGATGCCGAATTCCAGCGGGTTGGGCACGCGTGTCAGACACACGGTGACGAGCGCGCCCTTTTCCTTGTGGAAATTGATCAGGTCGGTGAGGTCGAAGTCGGTCAGGGCATCACCGGAAATCACGAGGAAGGCATCGTCCTTCAGTGCCTCCTCGGCGTTCTTGACGCTTCCGGCGGTACCGAGTGGCTTCTCCTCATTGGCATAGGTGAGCTCCATCCCGAGCTCTTCGCCGTCACCGAAGTAGTTCTTGACCAGGGAGGCCAGGAATTGCACGGTGACGACGGTCTCGTTGAGCCCATGCCTTTTCAGCAGCCTCAGCACATGCTCCATGATCGGCCGGTTGGCCACCGGCAGGAGCGGCTTGGGCATGCTCGAGGTCATGGGACGAAGGCGCGTGCCTTCGCCTCCAGCCATCACGACGGCCTTCATGTCGGAAGCGTCCTCCTCTAAGAGACGACGGTTGAGCCGACTTCACCCGTCCAGGGTCCCGCACTTTTCCAGCGCGGGCCATCCGGCCACTGGGGCCGCACATTCAGCGAGTTCAATCGGCAGCTACGTCCGCACGGACCAGTCGGCGGACCTGCACCACGTAGAGAACACCTGCCCACCAGTACAGGGTTGTACCCCATCCGGCGAACGCCCATCCGAAAACTGCGGCGAGTGACGCGATCCACCCGCTGCCGTCGCTGAGCAGCAGCAGGGGGAAGGCGTACATGAGGTTGAAGGTGGCGGCCTTGCCCAGGAAGTTCACCTGCGGCGGCGGATAGCCGTGCTTCCGCAGGACGCCCACCATCACGAGCAGAACCGCCTCACGGGCGAGAAGTACAAGCGTCAACCAGAGCGGGAGGATCTCCCGCCAGGTGAGACCCACCAGGGTCGACAGGATGTAGAGCCGGTCGGCCGCGGGGTCCAGGAGCCGGCCGAGGTTGCTGATCTGGTTCCAGCGCCGGGCGAGCTTGCCGTCCAGGTAGTCGCTGATGCCGCTGAGAGCCAGGACCAGGAGCGCCCATCCGTCGCTCTGCGGGCCGCCGAACTCGGGGCGGAGGATGAGCCACAGGAAGAGCGGCACGCCGGCGAGGCGCGCCATGCTCAGGATGTTCGGGATGGTGAGGACCCGGTCGGTCTGCACGCGGGTCTCCTGGACCTCCACGCGGGGGCCTCCTGGTGGGAAACGAGTCAATGATGCTCACTGACCTTACCTCAACGCAAAAAAGCTCTGGCTCTTGGGCTGCGTGCCCAAGAGCCAGAGCTCTAAGAGGAGTTCGGCGGCGTCCTACTCTCCCACAGGGTCCCCCCTGCAGTACCATCGGCGCTGTAAG
>NZ_BMRX01000004.1 GCF_014648855.1 Streptomyces parvulus
GGCACCTACGGTCTGGTGAGGGTGGCCTCCGCTGCGCTCCGGCCACTCCAGACGCTGCGTGCTCTGAAGGCCGGCCCCGCTACGCGGGCCGGCCAACGGGCCTTCGGCCCGGGCGGTGAGGAGAGGGGATGCTGGGCTGGGCGGTTTTACTCGGGCTGGGTCACCGTGAGAGCCCAGCGGACACTGTCATTCGAGGCGTCAACGCCCACGGTGAAAGAACCCCGCTGCACTACCCCGGAATCCATGGTCACAGAGCCCACACCCGTGCTGACTGCGGGGCAGTCCACCGAAAACTCAGCCACGCGTGCCTGCTGCGATTCCATCGTCACCGCCACACTGCCTCCGCCTTCACAGGCCACCGTGAGCACGGTCGGCAGCCCTTCCCATACCCCACCGGACGCGACCCCGCCGTCACCCGTCCACTCCGGCACCCACACCAAACCCTCAGGCCCGGGATGAGGAAGAAGACCACTATCCGCCGCGGCCGGCATCACTCCTGCACCCACCGCCCCGAAAACCGCCAACAACGTCACTGCTACGGTCCTACGCGCACTCATCACGCCTGCCCCTCCTGATGGTCTGTCACGGCCAAGGCAGTGTGACCCGCGGGAAGACCGGCACGCATGAGTACAACGACTCAAGCCATCCAGAGCGCCATACGCTACCGGCCCGCTTGCCCGTGAACTGCGCATCGATGAGCCACGTTGCGCCCTGGATGGGGTACATGAGTAATCCGCCGTGCCCATCGGCCCTGACCGGGGCCTTGCCCACCGTCAGCCGACCTTGCCCAAGCCCCAGACACTAGTGCCCGGGGCGCATCACTTCTTCCTCCTGGCGGTGACGGCGGAGGGTCCGCAGCGTGCCGAGGAAGAACAGACAGAACATGACTGCACACGCGGCCGCCTTCACGATCTCCGCCCTGCTCTCGTCACCCGTGATCGTGTCGATCAGCAGCAGGCACCACAGCACCGTGAACCCTCCGTGAAACCAGCGGCCGAATCGGAGGATTCTCACTGGTCGGGCCGGGAGCGGGTACTGGCTTCGCCACTGGAACGGACTCATGAACGTCGGCTACCCGCCAACAGTCCACTCCCACCCCTCCCCCGCCTCTCACTTCCTATCCACATCAAATGATGCATCATGTAGTTATGGAAAAATCGGGCCACTCTCCCTGGATAAGATCGGTGAAATCGTGGAACCGGGCGGAAGGGAAACGAGGAACCCATGGACTCCTACGCGCTGGAGGCGACCTCCGAGACATGGACGCCCGCGCATAAAGCCGTGGAGACGAGCGACTACGAGACACTCTCCACCCTCCCGGACTCAGGGACCGATCCGGACGAAGTGTGCTTCGGACACACACTGCTGGCCTACGGAGGCCCGCGCGGGAACACCGGCCGAAGTGGTGCAGGCCGTCACGGCCGTGCTCAAAGCACTGTGGCGTGGTGGCTTCAAGGCCGTAGCCGCCTGTGACTACGAGGACGAGCTGCCCGCACACGGAGGGAGATCGACAGGTACCGCTCCCCGACTCTGGGACGTCCCTAGCCTCACGGGGGCGTAGTTACGGAAGCTGATGTCACCCGGGAAAGAAGAGGATGACTTACGTGATCAGCCTCCGGGAACACCAGGTGACCCAGAAGACAGCCATTCGGGAATGGGTTAAGAGGCCCTCTCACCTGGTGTGAAGTCTGTACGGCATGATGCCCGTCGTGGGCGCTGTCCGTCGTAGCGGCTGGTTCTGACGAACTCTGGGGACCGGTCGCCCCGTTGTTGCGGTCGTTCACCGCTTGTCCGCAGGGCGGTGGACCAACTGCGTCTACTGTTGCGGGCCGGCGGGGTTCCTCTCGTCCCCTTGGTATCCCTTCGGTGAGTGGTCGGCCGCGCAGAGTTCGGGCACGGGCGGCTTGCGCGAAGAAGCACGCGCCCAAGTCCCCACCCACAGTTGAGTATGCGTACTCACGGCTGGGCTGCTCCGCGCGGTGATCATTGATGCAGCGGCGCGGCCAAGCGCGCCGCTGAAGTTTGAGACGATCACGGGGAGAACTGACATGTCTCGACGCATCATCCTGGGCTCGGCCGCCGCGCTCGTCGTCCTCGGCGGTGGCGGAGCGTTCGCCCTGGCCCACGCAGGGGAGCAGCCGCCGGCCCTGAACAACAGCACCGCCCGCTATACGGCCCCGGCCGGAGACCGCGAGGGCTCCTTCACCTTCACGACCGACGTCACGGCGGCCTCCGGCGTCAAGAGCCTCAAGGTACTGGCCTGGCCCGCGGACTCTCCCGTCCTCGCGAAGAACCCGCTGACCCAGAAGGAACTGGCCGCCGTGGAGTCGGCCACCTGCAAGCCCACCGGTGACGACACCGCCCACTGCACCTACAGGGTCACGGTGACCGCTGCCGAGTCCGCCAAGGGCCGCTGGCACGTCGCCACCCTCGCCACGGCGGACAACGGCGACACCTCCTTCAACGACAAAACCGCCACCTTCACCGTGGACTGAGCCTGTTCAAAGTCCAAGGCGAGCATGGCCGACGGAATCTCCGAATACGGCACGGCCTTGTGCCTGCCCGGGAGGGAACGATGACCAGGCGGGGGCCGGCCCGACTACCTGGCGGTGGCCTGTCGTCTGAGCAGTAGAGCAGTTCACTGTCAGGCTGTCCGCCGGGCTGTTCAGAGCGTTCCGAGTGCCTTGCTGAGAACGTGGATGGTCTGCTCGATGGCTGCGGTGGCGGCCCGGGTGGAGCGGACGGGGTTGAGCATCATGAAGTCGTGAATGATGCCGTTGTAGCGAATGCTGGTCGTGGGCACACCGGCCCGGGTCAGCTTGGCGGCGTAGGCTTCGCCTTCGTCGCGCAGTACGTCGTTCTGGTCGACGATGATGAATGCTGGCGGCAGTCCGCGCAGTTCGTCGATACTCGCCCGCAGCGGCGAGGCGGTGATTTCCTTGCGCTGAGGGCCGTCGTCGGGAATGTAGGCGTTCCAGAACCACTCCATGGCCTCGGCGCGCAGGAAGGGCCCTTCGGCGAACGTTCGGTAGCTGTCGGTGTCCTGTGCCGCGTCGGTGACGGGATAGAACAGCGACTGCTGGACGAAGGACACGTCGCCGCGCTGCTTCGCCATGATGGCCACCGCGGCGCTCATGTTGCCGCCGACCAAGTCACCGGCGACGGCCATCCTGCTCGTGTCCAGTCCGTCGTCGACGCCATGCTCGGTGAGCCACTGGGCAGTTGCGTAGGCCTGCTCGATCGCGACCGGGTAGCGGGCTTCGGGCGAGCGGTCGTACTCGACGAAGGCGACCGCCGCGCGGGTGCCCGCACACAGTTCACGGATGAGCCGGTCATGGGTGTTTGAGTTGCCCAGAATCCAGCCTCCCCCGTGAATGTAGAGAATGACGGGGAGCGGGCCTGATGCGCCGAGCGGCTTGAGAAGACGTACCCGGACGTCGCCCACTGCTGCCGGCACGGTGAACCAGGTGTCCTCACCTACCTCCGCCTTCTCGATGGCGGCGGCCTGGATGTCATCGAGGACCTTGCGGGCACCTTCCGGACCGAGGTCGTACAGGTAGGGCGGGTTCGCGGTGGCGTCTGCGATCTCCTGGGCTTCGGGTTCGAGGACGTAGTCGGTCATCGTCATTTCCCTTCCTAGGCACGCGGGGGCATGTGGTGGCTCCCGGTGCGGGTTCAGGTTCAGGGGTGGGGTCTGCTGGTGAGGCCGAGCAAGGTGAGCCGCTCCGCGGTCGCGGTGCCGGCAACAGGTGAGAACAGGGCCAGGATCTGGGTGCGGTCCTCGTCGAGGAGCGACTGGCAGTCCAGCTCGAGCAGGCCGACCTCGGGATGCAGGATGCGTTTGCGACGGCGCCGGATCACGGCCACGTCGTGCAGGTCCCACAGGGCGGCGAACTCGGGGCTTTCGCGGCGCAGCCTGTCTACGAGGGCACGGGCGGGTGCGTCATCGCGGCGGGCGACGGCGGCCCGCAAGTCCGCGGCCAAGGCGCGTGACTCCTTGCCGTGGTCCTCGACCGGGTAGCCACAGCGCGTGCTGGGGTCGGTGAACCAGCGGTAGATGACGCTCGCCTCGGGACCCGTGTGCCCGGTGAGGTCGCCGAACACGGCGCGCGCGAGGTGGTTCTGGGCGAGGGTGTCGCCGAGGTCGGTCATCACCTGGGCGGGCACGTCTTGGAGTCGGTTGAGTACGGCCAGTAGTGTCGGGGCGACGTGCCGGTCACCGCGGCGGCGATCCGGCGCGGTGAGGCCGGCCAGCCGGTAGAGGTGGTCGCGTTCGTCCAGGCTCAGCCGCAGGGCACGGGTCAGCGCGCGCAGCACCGCCTCCGACGGCGTCGCCGTGGCCCGCTGCTGTTCGAGGCGGGTGTAGTAGTCCGTCGAGATGCCAGCGAGTTCGGCCACCTCTTCCCGGCGTAGCCCGGGGGTGCGCCGCCGCCCGGCAGCGGTGAGACCGGCATCAGCGGGGCTGAGCGCCTCGCGTCGGATGCGGAGGAACTGGGCGATTTGCTGGGTGTCCACAACAGCAAGTCTGCGCGTCCCCCTCCGCGCTAGCCAGGGACGACCTCACTCTGCCTACGGCCTGCCCGGTCTCCGAAGCTGGCACTACCTCCCTCTCACCTACGGAGAAAATCTCATGTCTACTGTGCGTACATGGTTCATCACCGGCGCCTCCCGGGGGCTGGGCGCCCTCTGGTCCGAGGCAGTCCTCGCCCACGGCGACCGAGTCGTGGCCACCGCCCGCGACGCGTCGGTGTTCGGGCCGCTCGCCGAGCGCTACGGCAGCCGGGTGCTGCCGCTGGACCTCGATGTCACCGACCGGTCCGCCGTCGACGCCGCGGTCGAAGAGGCCGAACGGAAGTTCGGTGGCATCGACATCTTGGTCAACAATGCCGGTCACATGCTTCACGGCACCGTTGAAGAGGTCGGCGCCGAGCAGGCGCGGACACAGATGGACGTCAACTTCTTCGGCGCGTTGTGGACCACTCGGGCCGTGCTGCCCGGCATGCGCGAGCGTCGCTCGGGCCGGATCCTCCAGGTCTCCTCGATCGGCGGGCTCGTCGCCTACCCGGCGCTGGGCATCTACCAGGCGTCCAAGTGGGCGCTGGAGGCCATGAGCCAGTCCCTGGCCGCCGAGGTCGAGGTCTACGGTATCCACGTCACCCTGATCGAGCCGATCATGTTCCCCACCGGCTTGGCCGAAGCCTCCCCGCAGTCACAGCCCCACCCCGCCTACGCACACGCCCGCGAGGCTCTGTTCGCTGGAGCGGCCGCGAGCGGGTTCACGCCCGGCGACCCGGCCGCGACGTCGGCGGCGCTGCTGGCGCTGGCCGACGCTCCCCACCCGCCACTGCGAGTGCTGTTCGGCACGGGCGGCATCGACGCACTGCGAACCGAGTTCGCCGGCCGACTTGCCGGCCTGGAGGAATGGGACCACATCTCACGACTCGCCCAGGGCAGCCTCGACCCGACGGGGAAGTGATGGTCCTAGGTGGTGGGGCGGTGCCGTCGTTGCCCTGTCCCATCGCCCTGCGGCCGAGCGCCGGCATCTGCGTGATGCAGTCCCCGACGGCGCCGCCTCGGCCGCCGACCTTGGCGGGGTCGACGGCGACCGCGGAGGTCTTGTACTGCGATCTCAGTCACAGCCCTTCGACGTGACACTCGCCATCGACCTGCGCCTGCCGGACCTCGCAGACGTACCGGCCGACGACCTCATCGAACGCTGGGAGGTCGACCCGGCCCTGGACTCGGACGACATCTGACGACGCCAGCCCGACGTCGGGGTGCCGCTGCCGCTACGCGTCGGCCCGCTGTTGAGGGAGGGAAGCCCAGCTTTTCCCGCAACACGTTGAAGGTTCTTTAACGACGTCCCCCGCGAGGTCCAGTAGATGACGCCCCCCGACGTCTTCGGACGGTCAGCGCGAAGCGAGCGGTGTCTCGGACTCGACGCGGGTGAGCTTGTCGGGATTGCGGACGTAGTAGAGGCCGGTGACGCGGCCGTCCTCCACGCGGAAGGCCAGCACCCCGTCGATGACGCCGTCGAGGCGCAGCACGAGTGCGGGGTTTCCGTTGACGGTCGTGGTGTCGCTGGTGAAGTTGCCGCCGGCCTTGCCGAGACTGCCCGCCATGTAGCGCAGCACCTTGTCGGCACCTTCGACCGGCTTCAGGGCCGCCAGCTTGAGGCCGCCGCCGTCGCTGACGAAGACGACATCCGGCGCGAGGACGTCCAGGAGCGCTTGTACGTCCCCCGTCTCCAGGGCGGATCGGAAGGAGTCCAGGGCCGCCTTGGCCTGCTGTGGGGAGGCCGGTGTCCGGGGCCGGCGGGCGTCCACGTGTCGGCGGGCACGGTAGGCGATCTGGCGGGCGGCGGCGGGGGTCTTGCCGATCGCGGCGGCGATGTCCTCGTATCCGAAGTCGAAGACCTCGTGCAGTACGAAGACGGCGCGTTCCGTCGGTGAGAGCGTCTCCAGGACGTAAAGGAGTGCCAGCGACAGGTTCTCGGAGAGTTCCGCGTCTTCGGCCACGTCGGGTGAGGTGAGGAGGGGCTCCGGCAGCCAGGGGCCGACGTAGTTCTCCTTGCGCCGTTTGACGGTGCGCAGCCGGTTGAGGGCCTGGCGCGTGGTGATGCGTACCAGGTAGGCGCGCGGGTCCCGGATCTGGTCCGGAGCCACCTTGACCCAGCGCAGCCAGGTCTCCTGAAGGACGTCCTCGGCGTCCGCCGCTGAACCGATCATCTCGTAGGCGACGGTGAACAGCAGGTCGCGATGGGCGACGAAGCTCTCCGTCGCGGGGTCGTGTACCGGGTCGTTCATGGGGTGTGCTGCCTCTCGGGGCCGGCTGATTCGGCGCGAGCAGGCGCCGTGGTGCGGGTGCCGGGTCCTGGCCCGGTCAGGTCTTGGGGTCCGGGATGAAGAGGGCTAGGGCGTTGTGACACTTTCGGCGCCGGCGGCGCGTGGCGCGCTCGACGTCGCTCTGCGGGCCCCGGTCACCAGCTGGCGGACGGTGGACCTGCACACGATCTCCTTGATGCCTGCTCCCGGCCGTCCGCTGACGTGAAGGGCGTTGACCCGGTCGTCCGGGTAGGAGAACTGGGTGACGCCCTCCGTACGGCCGAGGCTGAGGCACTGCCCGGCGAACAGCACCCGAACCGGGGAGGGCGACTTCCCCGCGATGCGGCGCAGGACGGTGGTCGCCGCTCCCGGGCCCAGCTGTACAGCTGCCTGGCAGCTCATCCGGAACGGTCGGCCGACGATCGCCGCTGCGTCTCCTGCGGCGACCACGTGCACGTCGTCGACGCTTGTCAGCGTGGCGTCGGTGAGCAGCCGTCCCTCCGGGTCGGTGCTCAGCCCGCTGCGGGCGGCCAGGTCGGGGATGCGGAAGCCCGCGGTCCAGATGGTTGTCGTGCTGGGCACGTCGCGTCCGTCCTCAAGCCGAACGGCGTCCGCCGTCACCGCGGTCACGCGGGTGCCGGGGCCTTCGAGCACGGTAACGCCGAGGGCTGCGAGCCGACGGGCGGCCGGACGGCGGACCCGGGCGTGCAGAGAGGGTCCGAACACGCCGCCGCAGACCAGCGTGACCGGGTGCCCCTCCTCCGCCAGCTCGGCGGCGGTCTCCAGACCGGTCGGGCCGGAGCCGACCACGGTCACCGGAGCTTGCGCGGGCGCCGCGGCCAGCGCGGACCGCAGCCGACGGGCCGCTTCGAGATCCGAGACGGAATGGGCGAACTCCGACGCCCCCGGCACCCCGGGATCGGAGGCTCCGCTGCCCACCGCGTACACCAGGTAGTCGTACGGCAGCGGGGCCCCGCCCGCCAGCAGCACGCGGTGCTCCTCCGCGTCGATGCGAGTCACCTCGTCGACCACGAGCCGGACGTCGCCGCCCAGGACCTCGTCGTAGCCGACGACCGCGTCGTCGGAACCCGTCAGCAGCTGGTGCAGACGGATCCGCTCGACGAAGTCTGCCCGCCGGTTGATCAGCGTCACCGCCACCCCGTCGCGTCGCGCCAGCCGGTTGGCCGCGCTCACGCCACCGTATCCGCCGCCGACTACGACCACCCGTACGTTCCCGCTCATCATGTCTCCCTCGGTTGTGGACTCGGCATGGAGACACCGGCCGGGGCGGGGGCATAACAAAGTGCAGATGAGGCGTCGTGCACATGCTTCACGGAGGCCGATTCGTAGGAGGCTGCCGCGCCCTGCCGGCCCCTGGGCAGCCGGAGCGCCGCCACACGGCTGTTCGTCCAGCTCGGCGACTGCGGACTCCTCCCCGCTACCCGTGTCCCACCGACCGTGCGGGGTCCACCCATGTCACCGAGGCTGGGCTACTCCTGTTCGGCCGGCACCATCGCGCCCGTCTCCCGTTCTTGCGACAGCACGGTCTTACGGAACGAGGCGACGACCGGCCGCAGGTCGATGTGGTGCCAGACCGCCCAGAGCTGGATGGACGCCGCGTGCCAAGGCAGGGCGCGCACGGCCACGGCCTCGGTGGCGCCGCGCACCATGCTCTTCTGCACCAGGGCAAGACCGAGGCCGGAGGCCACCAGGCCGAGTGCCGTCAGGGGATCCGCGGCGTCGAGCCGGATGTCGGGGGTGAATCCCGAGGCCACGCACGAGGCAACGAATGTGTCCCGCCACGCCGGGTCGCCCTCCTCCTCGACCGCGATCCACGGTTGCCCGTTCAGATCCTTCGCCGAGATCGTCTCGCTCGCGGCCAGCGGGTGGCCCACCGGAAGGGCCAGCAGCAGCGGGTCCTCCAGCAGCATCGCGGCCCTCAGCAGGGGGTCGTCGCGGTCCGGTGGCTCCCGCACCAGGGCGATGTCCAGGCTGCGCTGGCGCAGTCCCTCGAACTGCTCGGCCGCGGACATGCTGTACAGCGCGACATGGATGCCGGGGCTCTCCTCCTGGAGCCGGCGCAGCGCGCCCGGGAGCACACCGGTGTGCATGGCGTCGGCCACGTAGCCGATGCAGAGCCCGCCCTCCTCGCCCCTGCCCAGCCGGCGGCCGAGGTTCTCCAGCCGGTCGGCGTGGCGCAGCAGCGCCTGGGCCTCGCTGAGGAAGGTCGCGCCATCGCGGGTGAGCCGGATGCGCTGCTGGCTCCGCTCGAACAGGGTAAGGCCGAGGTTCTTCTCCAGCTGAGCGATCTGCCGGCTGAGAGGGGACTGGGAGATATGGAGTTGCTCGGCGGCGCGGCCGACGTGTTCGGTCTCGGCCACGGTGACGAAGTAGCGCAGTTGTCGCAGGTCAAGCATGTAAGACCTCGGAGGACTCAAGTGTATCCAAGAGAGTCTTGGACAGTCTGAACTTCCGATCCTAACGTCGAAGGCGAACGAACGGCGGACCGGCCGAAGGCCATGAGTCCGCCCCTTCCACCCCTCCCCGAGGACGCTTCATGACCATCACATCTCTGCTCCCGGGCCGCCTCGGACTGGGCACGGCTCCGCTGGGCAGCATGTTCCGCGACGTCACCGACGAGGAGGCCGCCGCGACCGTCGACGCCGCGTGGGACCACGGCATCCGCTACTACGACACCGCACCCTTCTACGGCGCGGGCCTGGCGGAGATACGCCTCGGCGACGCGCTCGCCGGGCGTCCCCGCGACAGCTACGTGCTCAGCACCAAGGTGGGCCGTGTCGTCCTCGACGAGGTCGAGGACCCCGCCACCCGTGAACTCGGCGAGAAGGGCGGCCTGTTCGAGCACGGCCGTCCCAACAAGCTCGTGCACGACTGGACGGCCGACGCGACCAAGCGGTCCATCGAGGACAGCCTGCGGCGGCTGCGCACCGACCGGCTCGACATCGTCTGGGTCCATGACGTGGCGCAGGACTTCCACGGCGACGAGTGGCTCGCCGTCTACGAGAGTGCCCGTACCGGTGCCTTCCGCGTCCTTCAGCAGCTGCGCGACGAGGGCGTGATCAAGGCGTGGGGGCTCGGCGTCAACCGCGTCGAACCCGTCGAGCTCACTCTCGAACTGGACGAGCCGAAGCCGGACGCCTTCCTGCTCGCCGGGCGCTACACCCTGCTGGACCACGACCGGGCCCTGCAGCGCCTGCTCCCCACGGCGGCCGACCAGGACGTCAGCCTCGTCGTCGGCGGCCCCTACAGCTCCGGCATCCTCGCGGGCGGCACCCACTTCGAGTACCAGGACGCGCCCGCGCACATCGTCGAGAAGGTGGCGCGCATCAAGCAGCTCGCCGAGCGGCACGGTGTCAGCATCAAGGCTGCCGCCCTGCAGTTCTCCCTTGCCCATCCGGCGGCCGCCGCCGTGATCCCGGGCGCGACCCGGCCCAGCCGGATCGCCGAAGACGTCGCAGCACTCGACGAGAGCATCCCCGCGGCGTTCTGGGCCGAGCTCCGCGAGGCCGGGCTGGTCTCCGCCCTGGCACCCCTGCCCACCGCCTGACACCCCCCACCTAGGACAGGAGCAACCCCGTGGCCTCCACCACCGCTACCCTCGACGTGGCCGTGCCCCCGGATCGGGTGTGGCAGCTCATCGGCGGCTTCGACGCGCTGCCCGACTGGCTGCCCTACATCTCCGAGAGCGTCGCCGCCGAGGGCGGCCGCGTACGCCGGCTGCGCAATGAGGAAGGCGGCGTGATCGTCGAGCGGCTCGTAGCCTTCGACGACGCGGCACGCTCGTACAGCTACGCCATCCTCGAGGCGCCGTTCCCGGTGACCGACTACCACTCCACGCTGCGCGTGCGCGAGGTCCCCGGCCGGTTGGACTCGTCGCGCGTCGAGTGGTCCGGGACGTTCACCCCCACCGGCGTCACCGACGAAGAAGCAGTCGCGCTGTTCCACGGCATCTACGCCGACGGGCTGGCCGCCCTGCACGACACCCTGTCGGGCTCGCTCGCCTGACGGGCCGTCACACCGAGGCAGTCGAGGAGCAGCCCGCCCGGCAGCACCCCCGCCCGGGCGGGGGTGCTGCCGCCGATCGTGGCGAGGCGGTCACGCGCCGCGTCCACCGGATGCGGGTCGACGACGTCGATGTTCGTCACGGCGCCGGCTGCGCTCGCGGTCGGTGGCCTCAGCCACTCGCGACGGTCGTGGTCACGGGCGTGCCGGTCTCCACCGTTCTGCTCACGGTGCACAGACGGTCGTGGGACGCCTTGACCGCGCGGGGCAGGATCGTGCGAGCGCGGTCCGCACCCTCGACGTCGGGGAAGGCGACGCTGAACGTGACCTGGAGGTTGGTCATGCGATTGCCCTGCTCGTCGCTGATCTTGTCGCCGGTGACCACCACGGAGAACTCGGTGGGCTCGGCGTGACGGCCGGTGGCGGCTTCGACGTCGACGGCCGTACACCCGCCGATCGCGGCCAGGAACAGCTCCACAGGGGTGAAGCCGGTGGGCCCGATGCCGTCGGGGGACGTGCCGAAGCCGATCGACTCACCGCCGGAGTTGGTCGCGACGAACCGGCCACCGCTGGTGCGCTCGACGACCACGGAACGCTTCGAGGTTTCACTCATGCACGGACACTAATGGTTCGGGGTGTGACGCAGCACGAGGCCCGGCCGACGGGGCCTGCACACGCCGGGCGGTGGGGCGCCGGCCCTTCGGGCTGTCGGTGAGGCGGCCGTGGTGGCGGTGTGTGTGGGCTGAGCCGGGCTGTTACGGGGTGAGCGGGACGAGCCGGTAGTGGCCGTTGCGGTGGGTGTCGAAGGACAGGACGTGGTGCTCGGGGCGGTCGGCGTCGGCGCCCTCGACGCGCACCGGGTGCGGGGTGCGGATCCGTACGGGGTTGCCGAGGAGCGAGCGTACTTCCGCGCGGGTGATGCCGTGGGCCGTCCACTCCAGGTCGATCTCGAAGCCGCCGCGTGCCCGCAGTCCCCGGAAGGCACCGGTGGGCCAGGCGTCGGGCAGGGCGGGCAGCAGCTCGATCTCGTCGGCGTGGCTCTGCAGCAGCATCTCGGTGATGCCGGAGACGCCGCCGAAGTTGCCGTCGATCTGGAAGGGCGGGTGCAGGTCGAAGAGGTTGGGCGCGGTGCGGGCCGGGGTGAGCAGGTCCGCCAGGTGCTGGTAGGCGCGGGCCGGTTCCAGCAGCCGGGCCCACATGTTGATCTTCCAGGCGAGGGACCAGCCCTGTCCTGCGGTGCCGCGCAGTTCCAGGCTCTTCCTGGCGGCCGCGGCGAGCTCCGGGGTGCCCCTCGGGGTGATCTGGGCGCTCGGGAAGACGCCGTAGAGGTGGGACACGTGGCGGCTTCTGACCAGGGCCGCCTCCTCCCAGTCCACCAGCCACTCCTGGATCTGGCCCAGGTGGCCGACGCGGGTGGGGGCGAGCCGGTCGCGGACCTCGGTGACGCGTTCGACGAGGCGGCGGTCGCGGTCCAGCACCTTCGCGGCCTGCCGGAAGGCGTCGAAGAGGTCCCGCAGCAGTTGCATGTCCATGGTGGGGCCGGCGCAGATGCTGACGCTCTCCCCCTCGTCCTGGTGGTGGGTGACCTCCGGCGACTGCGAGGGGTTGGTGACGAGCCAGCCGGTCTCCGCGTCCACCTGCAAGGTGTCGAGGAAGAACTCCACCGCGCCCTTCATCACCGGGTAGTTGCGGCTGAGCGCGCCCGTCTCGCCGGTGAACCGGTAGTGGTCCCACAGCATCACGCACAGCCAGGCGCCGCCGGTCGGCCACATGCCGTACTGGGCGGCGTCCACCGGTGCCGTGCCGCGCCAGCCGTCGGTGTTGTGGTGCAGGACCCAGCCGGGGGCGTCGTACAGCTCCCGTGCGGTGCGGGTGCCGGACTCGGCCAGTTCGTGCGCCATCCGCACGGCGGGGTCCCAGCATTCGGCGAGGTTGCCGGGGCCGGCGGGCCAGTAGTTCATCTCGAAGTTGATGTTGACGGTGTACTTGGACTCCCAGGCCGGGTTCAGGCTGTCGTTCCACAGTCCTTGGAGGTTGGCGGGCTGTCCGGGCGACCGGGAGCTGGAGGCGAGCAGGTAGCGGCCGTACTGGAAGTAGAGCGCGGCCAGTTGGGGGTCCTTGCCGTCGGCGAACAGCGGGATGCGTTCGTCGGTGGGCAGGGTCGTGCGTTCGGACGGGCCGAGGTCGATGGCGACCCTGCTGAACAGGCGCCGGTGGTCGGCGACGTGCCGGGCGCGCAGGACGTCGTACGGCTTGCTCGCGGCCGGTGTCAGGTGCTTGCGGGCGCGGGCCTCGGGGTCCGCGCCGACGTCGAGGTAGTTGCGGTAGCTGGTCGCCATGGAGATCACCAGGGTGACGCTGTCGGCGTCCTCGACGGTGAGGGTGCCGCCTTCGGTGCGCACCCGGCCTCCCTCGGCCTCGGCGCGTGCCAGGGCCCGGAAGCGCACCGAGCCGGGCAGGCCGTACCAGTCGCCGCTGACGCCGTCGAGGGCGATGGTGTGGGCGTCCACGGCCGAGGTGCCGGATCTCTGCGGGCTGCCGAAGCGGGCCGAGAAGCCGACGGCGCCCGGGGTGTCCGTGCTCAGGCGGACGACGAGGACCTGGTCGGGGGCGCTGGCGAAGACCTCGCGGACATGGCGTACGTCGCCCCGGGTGTAGCTGGTGCGGGCGACGGCGGTCTCCAGGTCCAGTTCGCGTTCGTAGTCGCTCACCTCGCCCTGGCCCGCGAGGGTGAGTTCGAGGTCGCCGAGCACCTGGTAGGCGGCCTGCTCCGAGGGGCTCCCCAGGAATTCGGCGTCGATCAGCCGCTGTGCCTGGTTCCATTTCTCCTCGGCCACCAGGCGGCGGATCTCCGCCAGGTACTTGACGGCGTCGGGGCGGGCGTAGTCGTTGGGGCCGCCGGCCCACAGGCTGTCCTCGTTGAGCTGGAGCCGTTCGGTGTCGGTGCCGCCGAAGACCATGGCGCCGAGCCGGCCGTTGCCGACCGGCAGGGCCTCCAGCCACTCCGCTGCCGGGGCGCGGTACCAGAGCCGCATCGGGTTGGCGGCGTGGTCCCCTCGCCGCCCCGCCGACGCGGCGGCGTCCGCCGTCTGTGGCGCGGCCTGTGCGGGAGCGGCGCTCAGCGCGGTCGCTGCCGCGGACGCTCCGGCCGCGGCCAGGACGTTTCGTCGGGACAGCTCGGGCATGGCGGGCCTCCAGGTGTGAGTCGGGTGCGGCGGCTGGTGCTCGGTGTTCTCGGCACGGGCGGATTCGGGCCCGCGCCCACCGCACCCCGGGCGGCGGCGCGTGCGGCACGCTGCCCGGGGGCGTTTCGTCGGCCGACCGGTCAGGGACGGCTCACTGGGTGTCCCCGTCGGGCAGCGGGTAGGGGAAGCCGGCGGTGACGCCGATCTTGTCGTACTCCATGCGGGAGGTGTCGTACCCGTCCTCCCAGTTGGCGTTCTCGACGTCGTTGCACTGGTAGCTTTGGTACGACTGGTCGGTGGTCTTGCCGACCTCGATGTCCTCGAAGGTGAAGCCGCAGCCGCCGGCGTCCATGTGGATGCCACGGGTGCCGCTGTCGGGCATCGACTCGTCCGGGATCACGTCGCCTATGACCATCTGGCGCACGTGGTTGTCCATCGGGTACGGCTCGACGTTGTTGACGCCGTAGGTGTAGAAGGCGCCCATGTCGCCGCTGTCCAGGCCGGCTTCGTCGATGCGCAGGTACTCGAAGGTGTTGCCGCGGGCGTAGTTGTCCTTGAGGGCCACTTCGGGGCGCACCTCAAGGCTGATGCCGTAGCGGGCGCTGTGCTTGACGTGGCTGTGGCTGACGGTGTTGTGCCCGGTGTTCATCAGCTCGATGCCGGAGGCGTCGCCGGGGTTCAGCTCGCCGTAGTGGGTGATGTAGTTGTTGGTCAGCAGGTGGCCGTTGGAGGTGTTCCCCTCGCCCGGGTAGGGGCCCTCGACCTTGATGCCGTCGGCGCCGATGTTCTCCAGCAGGCTGTCGCGGACCGTGAGGTGGTCGTTGGCGGCGATGGCGTAGACGGCGTGGTAGCCCGTGTCGGAGATCTTCAGCCGGGACAGGGTGATGTCCTTGCTGTTGGTGAGGGTGACGGCGCCGAAGCGGTTGCGCGGCATCTCGATCTGCCGGTCGTACTCCGGGTACTTGTGCACCTCGCCGGAGTCGCCGTCGCTGATCCACCCGTTGCGGTACCAGTCGACGAAGTCGCTGTACTGCAGGGCGAGTCCGTCCAGGGTGATGTCCCGCACCCGTCGGTCGGGGTCGGCGCCGGACAGGTCGAACAGGGTCTTGACCGTCGGACGCAGCACGGTGACGTCGTCGATGTCGCCGCGGGGCTTGTAGTACAGCCGGCCCTCCTTGAAGTCCAGGTAGTACTCGCCCGCCTGGTCCAGGAAGTCGAGCGAGTTCTGGAGGAAGTAGCGCGAGCCGCCGCCGGAGTTGTTGAGCGCGTACCGGGTCCAGTACTTGAGGGTCATCTGGTTCTTGGCGGGGTTCCAGTCCCGGATCGGGACCGTGTCGGTGAACCAGCTCCAGCTGCCGCCCGACCAGACGACGGCCTGGGCGTTGCTGAGGTCCCAGTCCGCCTGCCAGTCACCGGGGTTGGAGTACAGCCACTGGTGGACGGCCTCCTTCTCCGGCTCCGGCAGGGTGGAGGTGAGATACGGGGCCCACTCGTCGTCGGACTTGCGGTTGGGGTAGCGGGCGGTGGTGGCGCGCTTGCCGTCCTCGAAGAGGGTGTAGAAGGGGCTGTCCGTGCCGACGTCGGCACGGTAGATGCCGTCCTTGTACTCCTCCCAGCCGGTGACCGGCTGGGCGCCCGTCACGCGGGCCTTGCCGGGGCCGTCGTAGGAGCGGTAGACGACCCGGTGGCCGTCGGTGCCCGAGTCGCGGTCGTCGAGTTCGACGGTGCGGCTCAGCGGGTAGTCGCCGGCACGCAGGTTGACGTGGATGTCGCAGCGCATCCTGCCGGGCCGGTTCAGGCCCTTGTCACGGATGTGGTCGCGGGCCTTCTCGATGGTCTTGAACGGCTTGCTCCTGCTCCCCTTGGCCTTGTCGCTGCCGTCGGGGGACACGAACAGTTCGGTGGCCTTGCAGCCGTCGGCCTGGGCGCTCGCGTCGGGTGGGTCAAGGGTTGCCCCGCCGACCAGCAGGGCGCCGGCCGCGAGCAGCAGGGGCAGTCGTCTGGTCCTTCGTCGGACTGGTCGTACCTGGGTGGTGGGCACGAGGTCTCCTTGCCGGGTGGAGTGCGTGATGTCGTGGTCCGGATCCCCGTGGACCGGCCGGTGTGTTCCGTGCCGTCACGGGTGCTGGTGCCGCGCGGGCTCGTGTTACTGGTCCGGGGCGTCGGCGCCGTCCGGCGGCTCGCGTCGGCCGCCGACGGGCCCGGGGCTCGGGGCCCGGAGGAGGGGGCGCCCCGAGGTACTCGCTCCGGCGGAGCACCCGCACGGCACCGCCGTACATGACTAGTGGGTCACTGATCGAGCAACGACAGTTAATATGTTCGTGCCGTGGTGTCGTCAATACACAATGCCGAACCTGAAATTGATGGCCTGAGGGGCGACGCATGCGCGGCCTCTGAGTCATAAGTCAGCGCATTCGAGGGAGCATGGTGCCATGACGGATCCCGGCCTGCCGGCGTTTCCCCAGCTCGGTGCGGAGGAGCGGGCGGCCCTGACGGGCCTCGCCCGGCAGCAGTCGGCCGGGCTCCGGCTGCGCGGCCGGATCGTGCTGGCCTGTGCCGAGGGGCTGACCAACGCTGAGGTCGCCCAGCGGCTCACGGTCAGCCCGGCCACGGTGGCCAAGTGGCGCGGGCGCTATCTGCGGCGGGGCGTCGCAGGTCTGCACGACGCTCCTCGGCCGGGGCGACCCCGCAGCGCGGACCGCCGGCAGGCGGAGGCGCGGATCGCGGCCGTGGTCGAACAGGCCCGCGCCGGTGCCCCGGTGCCCTCGACGCGCGCGCTGTCCGACACCCTCGGTCTGTCGCAGTCCACGATCGCCCGGATCTGGCGGGAGCAGCAGGCCGCGCTGCCCGATCCGCCGGCTGCCCGGCCCGAGGGTCCGCGCGGGGACGCGGGTGGGGAGGTGCGCGCGGCCGAGGGCGGACCGGTGCCGGGCACGCCGCGCATGCCGCGGCAGTTGCTCTCCGACCACGTGTACACGCTGCTGCGCGACTGGATCGTCGGCGGCCGGCTGGCGCCCGGTCAGCGCCTGGTCGAGTCGGAGATCGCACGCGGTTTCGGCACCAGTCAGGCACCACCCCGCGAGGCGATCAAGCGCCTGGCGTACGAGGGGCTGGTCATCTCCCAGCCGCACCGCGGCACCTATGTCGCTCGGGTCTCCGAGCGGCAGGCGCAGGACGTCCGGGACATCCGGGTGATGTTCGAGGAGTACGCGGCCCGCCGGGTGGCCGGCCGGCTGGACGCCGAGCACGCGCGGCTGCTCACCAAGGACGTGGACCGACTGCGCCGGGCCGCGGCCCAGGACGACATCGGCGCCTTCCGCGACGCCGACATGTCATTTCACCGGCATGTGTGCGAATCGGCCGACAACGCGGCGCTGATCCGCCTGTGGCGCATGATCGAGTCCAGTCTGTGGGACCTGCACGTGCTCGGCGACCCGCGCTACGCGGGAAGCTGGGGCGCGATGGCCGAGCACCACGCCGAACTCCTGGACGTCCTGCGCCGCGGTGACCCGGACGTTGCCGGGCCGATGTTCGCCGACCACGCCGCGGGCGAGACCGCCCGCTACCTTCCCGACCGGTCCGGGCCCGCCCCCGGACGGTGAAGCGACCGCCACCCCCTCACTCCGCCCCGCCCATCCGTCGGACGACACCCTTGATGAGCGCGGCGAGCGCCGCCACCCGCTCGGGTGTGGCCTGGGACTTGAGCAGCGAGGAGCTGACGGCGAAGGGCCGGCCGCCCGTCGGCGGTCCGGGCACGGCCGCCGCGACGCAGACGATGCCCTCGGCGGTCTCCTGGTCGTCGACGGCGTGACCGGTCGAGCGCGTGTCGCGCACGTCCGCGAGCAGGGCGTCCAGGGTGGTGATCGACCAGGGTGTGCGGGACTCGAACGGCTCACGGCCGCGGAGCAGTTCACGCACCCCGGCGTCGTCCAGGCCGGCCAGCATGGCCTTGCCCAGCGCCGTGCAGGTGACCGGGAGCCTCGCCCCCGCCCTGCTGGTGAGGCGCATCAGGACGGTGCCCTCGTGGACCGCCAGGTAGACGACGTCCGTGCCGTCCATGGTGGCCAGTTGCAGCGTCTCCTCGCGGTCGCCCAGGCGGCGCATCTGCTCCCGGAAGGCGTGGACAGGGTCGAGGGCGTCCAGGTAGGACTGGGCGAGCCCCAGCAGCCCGGGTCCGAGGGCGAAGCCGCCCTCCACGGCCCGGACGAGTTGCCTTTCGTGCAGGGCCGCGCAGATGTTGACGACGGAGGCTCGCGGTATGCCGCCCGCGGCGGCGGCCAGTTGGGCGGGCGACAGTGCGCGGCCGCGGGCGTCCGCCAGCGCGTCGAGGATCGCGCCCGCCCGCAGCACGGCCGGTGCCGGTGCGGCACTGGCCCATACCGATCGGTCCCGAGTACTCATGGCGCCATACCTTAGTTGTCAGCCTGTTGACTGGTAAACCACTCCATTGACAACTGGCGGTGTCGTACACCGATACTGGGCCCACCAGCCCGGAGCGGCGGCACCACGACGGTGCCGGTCACCGCGAACCCCCGCGCACGCCCGAAGTTCGGCACCCGTCCCGTCATGGCGATCGCCGCCGCCGCCCTCACCGCACCCGGCCGACCCGGCCGGGACAGGCGTGTCCGACGCGGCGGGCGCCACCGGCCGCCGGGGGCCTCGACCAAGGAAAGCGGCACATGAAACTCGTACGGCTCGGAGACCCCGGGCGGGAACGCCCCGCCGTCATCGACGACCGGGGCGTCACCCGGGACCTCTCCTCCCTCACCACCGACATCGACGGAACCTTCCTCGCCGCGGACGGCATCGCCCGCACCCGGCGGGCGCTGGCCGAGGACGCGCTGCCGGCGCTGGCGGCCGGGGGACTGCGCTTCGGGCCACCCGTCGCGCGGCCGGGCGCGGTGGTCTGCGTCGGCCAGAACTACGCGGCGCACGCGGCGGAGTCCGGCGGCGAGCCGCCGTCGCGTCCGGTGATCTTCTTCAAGCCGCCCAACACGGTGGTCGGCCCGCACGACGACGTGGAGATCCCGCGCGGTTCCGCCAGGACGGACTGGGAGGTCGAACTCGCCGTCGTCATCGGCCGCACCGCGCGGTACCTGGACTCCCCCGAGCAGGCCCTGGACCACGTGGCCGGCTACGCCGTGTCCAACGACGTCTCCGAGCGCGACTTCCAGCTGGAGCACTCCGGCGGCCAGTGGTCCAAGGGCAAGTCCTGCGCCACGTTCAACCCGCTCGGCCCGTTCCTGGTCCCCGCCGACGAGGTGGCCGACGTCCAGGATCTGCGGCTGCGCTCCTTCGTCAACGGCGAGCCGCGGCAGGACTCCCGCACCACGGACATGATCTTCTCCGTCGCGCAGATCGTGTACGACCTGAGCCAGTACCTGGTGCTGGACCCGGGGGACGTCATCAACACCGGCACCCCGGAGGGTGTTGCGCTGTCCGGCCGCTTTCCCTACCTGAAGCCCGGTGACGCGATGGAGATCGAGATCGGGGGGCTGGGGCGCCAGCGCCAGGCACTCGTCGCCGCCGAGACCTCTTCTCAGTCATCACTTGTATGATACGTTACGACTCGATGAGGGCGCGGTTGCGGAACTGATTCCGCCGGCCGCACGACGCCCGTTCCCCTGGCCCGACGGCACGCTCCCCCCACCTCCCGCGCCTCTGGGTCTCCCGGCGCGGGACGGGTGGTCCGGCAGGCGGGACGGCGAGGAGACCGAAGAGGGGGAGCAGTTGAAGATCACCGGATTCCGGAGCCTGACGACCGTGCACCGCTGGGGACGTCCCGTCGGGGACGCGAACGGCTTCGTCGCGCAGGGCGTCACCGAGGTCCCGGTCCTGCTGGTCGAGACCGACGGCGGCCTCACCGGAGTCGGCCTGGGCGCGCACGTCGAGGCCCGCCGGGTCTTCCCCGCCCTCGACGGGCAGGATCCGCGCGCCGTCACCACGCTCTACGACCGGATGCTGGCCCACACCTTCAAGAGCGGCCACGCCGGCACGGCCTTCGGCACCATCGGCGCCTTCGACATGGCGCTGTGGGACCTCAAGGCGAAGATGGCCGGCGAACCGCTGTGGCGCACCCTCGGCGCGGCGGACCGCTTCGTGCCCGGCTACGCGTCCGGTCTCGACATCGCGCTGGACGAGGAGGAGTTGGTCCGGCTGTACTCCGGCTGGGCCGCACGCGGCTTCACCGGCGCCAAGCTCAAGGGCGGCCTGGACGCCGAACGCGACGTAGGCAGGCTGCGCGCGGTCGCCGAGGTGCTGCGCGCCAACACCCGCTCCCCCGCCCTGATGCTGGACGTCAACGAGTCCTGGGGCAGGCACCAGGCCGTACGGCTGCTCGCCCGGATCGAGGACCAAGTCGAACTCGCCTGGATCGAGGAGCCGGTGCGCCGCTGGGACGCGGAGGGCCACCGGGCCGTGGGCCGGGCCTCCCGCACCGCCGTCGCCAGTGGCGAGAACCTGACGGGTCTGGAGCAGTTCCGTCCCCTGCTGGCGGCCGACGCCCTCCAGGTCGTGCAGACCGCCGGTGTCTGGGGCATCACGCACTTCCTGAGGGTGGCCACCCTGGCCCACGGCCACGACCTCCCGGTCAGCCCGGTCGGCTACCACGCCAACCCGTTGGCGCACGCGGCCGCCGCCACCCCCAACCACCTGGTCACCGAGGTGCAGGACACCGGCGCACCGGCCGGACTCACCGTGGACCAGGTGATCGAGGACGGCGGCATCGTCCTCGGCGACGCGCCGGGGCTCGGCATCACGGTCGACGAGAGCAGGCTCACCGCCCCGGAGGCGGACGCCGGCTGGACGCGTCCCGACGGTCCGCACGTGCGTCCCCGCGACGCCGGTCTGCGGCTGGTGCCCGAGTCCGGCCCACCGGGTCCGGCCACCCGCACACCCGCGGGCACCGCCTTCGCCGCCGTGCCCGGCCCCGTCCACCGTCCCGAGCGCACCGAGAGGGAGAGCACGCCGTGACGCGACCACGTGCCGTCCTCGCCATGAACCCCCGGCTCGTCCGCGCCGTCTTCGACGAGGACGCCCTGGCGCGGCTGCGCCGCGCGGCCGACATCGACACCGAACTGGTCCTCGGCGAACTGGACTCCACCCGCTCCCGCGACGCGCTGGCCGCTGCCGAGATCCTCGTCGCGGGCTGGGACGCACCCGTCGTACGGGCCGAGCACCTGCCCCGCACCGAGCGGCTGCGGGCCGTGGTGTACGCGGGCGGGGTCGCCGCCACCTGCCTGGAGGACCCCGCCGCCTTCGCCGACCGCGGCGTGGTGGCGGCCAACGCCCGCACCGCCAACTCGGGGCCCGTCGCCGAATACACCCTCGCCATGATCCTGCTCGCCAACAAGCGCGTCCTCGCCGAGGAGCGCCGCTACCGCGCCTCACGGACCCGCCCCGACCACTTCGGCGCGTACGCCGGACGCGGCAACTACCGGCAGACGGTGGGCATCGTCGGCGCCTCCACCGTCGGCCGCGCGGTGCTCGCCCTGCTGCGCCCCTTCGACCTGGACGTCCTCCTGCACGACCCCACCCTGACCGCGGAGCAGGCTCGGACCCTCGGCGCGCGCCTGGTGCCGCTCGACGAACTGATGGCGAGCAGCCGGGTGGTGTCCCTGCACCAGCCCCTGACTCCCGCGACCCGCGGCGGGATCGACGCGGGCCGGCTGGCGCTGATGCCGGACGGCGCGACTCTCGTCAACACCGCCCGCGGTGCCGTGGTCGACCAGGAGGCCCTGATCGCGGAGCTGCGCACCGGCCGTATCGACGCGGTCCTCGACGTCACCGACCCGGAGCCGCCCGACCCCGGCAGCGAACTGTGGACGCTGGACAACGTCGTACTGACACCGCACCTGGCGGGTTCGCTCGGCGGGGAGCTGCGCCGCCTCGGTGACGCCGTCGTCGACGAGGTGGAGCGGTTCGCGGCGGGCCGGCCCTTCGCCCACCCGGAGGACCTCGCGGCCTCCGCCCGTACGAGGGTGTGGTGAGCCGGATGCGCACCCGTACGCTCACCCGCGGTGCGAAGCTGACCGAACTCGGTCTGGGCGCGGCCCAGTTGGGCAACCTGGCGCGGGAGACCAGCGACACGGACGCCCAGGGCGCCGTCGACGCGGCCTGGGACAGTGGCGTGCGCTACTTCGACACCGCCCCGCACTACGGGCTCGGGCTGTCGGAGCGCCGGCTCGGTGCCGCGCTCGCCCGGCGTCCGCGGGCCGAGTACACCGTGTCCACCAAGGTGGGCCGGCTGCTGGTGCCCAGCCCCCGGACCGCGCACCGCCAGGACGACGGCGGCTTCGCGGTACCCGCCACCCACCGGCGCCAGTGGGACTTCTCCCGGGACGGCATCCTGCGCTCCCTGGAGGGCAGCCTGACCCGGCTCGGCCTCGACCACGTCGACGTCGTCTACCTGCACGACCCCGACGACCACTGGCACGAGGCGTCCACCACCGGCGTCGACACCCTCGTCGAACTGCGTGACCAAGGGGTGGTGAAGGCGGTGGGCGCGGGCATGAACCAGGGCGCGATGCTCGCCGAGTTCGTCCGCCGCGCGGACGTCGACCTGGTGATGGTGGCCGGGCGCCACACGCTGCTCGACCGGTCCGCGCTGGACGAGCTGCTGCCGCTCGCCCGGGAGCGCGGCATCGGTGTCGTCGCCGCCGCCGTCTACAACTCCGGCCTGCTCGCCGCCGACCGCCCGCCGTCCGACGCGACCTACGACTACCTGCCCGCACCCCGCGAACTGATCGCGCGGGCCGGCGCGCTCGCCGACGTCTGCGAGCGCCACGGCGTCACGCTGCCCGAGGCCGCGATCGCCTACCCGCTGCGGCACCCGGCGGTCGTGTCGGTGGTGCTGGGCGCCCGCGACGCGCGGCAGTCCCGGACCAACGCGGAGCGGCTCGCGGCCCGCGTACCCGACGCGCTCTGGGCGGAGCTGGCGGACCTCGGCCTGGTCCCGGAGGTCCCCGGCGCACCGTCCACGCCGTCCGTCGCCGGGGAGGGGTCATGACCGTCGTCGACGCCCACCTGCACGTGTGGGATCCCGGGGTTGCCGCCTACGACTGGCTGGGGCCCGCGATGTCGCCCCTCGACCGCGCCATGCGGTTCCCCGAAGCCCGCCCGAGCCTGCGCTCCGCCGGGGTCGACGCGGCCGTCCTCGTCCAGGCGGCCGACAACGACGCGGACACCGACCTGATGCTGGCGACCGCCGCCGCGCACCCGGAGGTCGTCGGTGTCGTCGCCTGGGTCCCCCTGGACGACCCGGACCGGGCCCGGGCCCGTCTCACCGCGCTCCGCGGCGACCCGCACGTGGTGGGCGTACGCACCCTGCTCCACGAGCGGTCCGACCCGGACTGGATCCTCGGCCCCGACACCGGCGCGGGCCTCGCACTGCTCGCCGGGGCCGGTCTGACCTTCGACTACCCGACCGGCTCGCCCGCCGCGCTGCGCCACCTGCCCGAACTGGCGGCCCGCCACCCGGGCCTGCGCCTGGTCGTCGACCACCTCGGCAAGCCGCCCGTCGGCGGCGGCCGCGAGGACCGGGCCGAGTGGCGCCGCCTGATCGCCGCAGCCGCGCGACACCCCGGCACGCACGCCAAAATCTCCGGGCTCTACCCGGCCTCGGGCCCCCTCGACGCGTGGACCACCGCCGAGGTCCGGCCGTTCGTCGAGGACGCGCTGGAACTGTTCGGACCCGAGCGGCTGATGTACGGCGGAGACTGGCCGATCTCCCTGTCTGCCGGGGGCTACGCGCGCACCTGGGAGTCCGTGTGCGAACTCCTCGCCCCGCTGGCCCCCGACGACCGCGCCGCCGTGCTCGGCGGCACCGCCGCCCGCGTCTACCGCCTCGACCCCGCCCTGCTGGACGCCGCGCACCGCGCGGCCGTGTGATCCGCTCCGGAAGGAACGCCAACGCCATGGAACACCACACCACGACGCCGGACACGGCCGCGCTGGCCGGCTGGCTGCACAGCTGGGTGACGGACGAAGGGGCGATCAACGGCTTCCACAACCACAGCGTGTGGGGCACCAACCCGGCCACCTTCCTGGACTTCACCAGCGGGCACACCACGTTCGCGGCCCCGGCCGTCGGCGCCTGGGCCCAGGCCCTGGCCGCGCGGCCGGACGGGCGGGGCCTCGCCCTGCTGCGCCGGCTGCTGCGCCACCAGTGCGCCGAGGTCCAGCCCGACGGGCAGTACGCGCACATCGGCTTCCAGGTCGGCGAGTCGGCGACCAGCGGGCTCATCCACAACGCCGTCGGCAGCCTCGGCATGCTGCTGGCCGTGCGCCACGCCGGCCATCTGCTGCCGGCCGACGAGGTGGCCGCCGTACTGGCCGCCGTACGGCGCAACCTGGACGCCTGCGAGGTCTACGGCGGCGGACGCCCAGGCGAGGACGGCACCTGCAACCAGGAGTACGCCCGGGTCTGGGTCAAGCAGCTCTACACGGAGCTGAGCGACGACAAGACGTACGCCGACGAGATCCCCGAGGACCTGTCGGAGCTGGTCCGGCTCTTCCACCACCGGGGAGTGCCCGACGCGGACAGCGCCGGGACGTTCCGCACCGTGCGCGACCGCACCGAGGGCGGCATCCTGGAGCCGGCCGAGTACTACGGGCTCATGATCGTGCCGCTGGTGCTGGGGTACCGCGCCCAGGGCGATCCGGAACTGCTCGACGAGGCGCGGCGGTTGTGCCGGCACGTGGCCAGGTCTCCCTGGACGGACGAGACCGGCGCCACCCGCTTCCACCGCTACTGGTACGTGCGGGGCGAGCGCGCGCTGAAGACGGACACGCCGATGCTGATCGCGGGCATGGGGCTGACCCTGTACGGCATCCACGAGGTGCTGGCGGAGGGGCCGGACGCCGAGTTGGAGGCGTTCACCGAGGCCTGCCTCGCCACCTACGCCCGCTACCAGACACCGGCCGGCTACTTCGTCTCGGCGAGCGGTTGGCACAACGAGGCCGACATCGCGCCCAGCACCGCCTGGCACGCGCACGACCTGCTGTTCCTGATGGCCCGGTACGGTCCGGACGACGACTTCTGGGACCGGGTGACCGCGCCGCGCGAACGGCGGTCGGTGCTGGTCAGCGATCGCGCGTACTGGGCCGAGTCCGGCGTCCACTGGTCCGTGCGCAGCCCGCTCACCGCGGGCGACCTGCATCTGTACGGCCGCAAGGACCGGGCCGTCTTCGCCCGGGAGTTCTTCGCCTGGACGGACCGTGAGCCGCTGCCCGAGGAGCTGCGTCACCCGGACGTCCCCGAGTTCTTCGTCGCCGGCGACGGCATCTACCGCGTCGACCGCGGCGAGGCCCCCACCGACATCACGGCCGTCGGCCCCCTGCCCTACCGGGGGCGGCTGTGACCACCGAACGACACCACCGGCTTTCCCCACCGAGGAAAAGAGAGATGACAATGACGTCAGCCAGAAGAGGGAGCAAGGCGCGGGGTGCCGCGCTTGCCGCCGTGGTTCCGCTGCTTCTCGTCGCGGCCTGCTCGTCGGGCTCCGGCTCGGCGGGGGGCGAGGACGGCGAGATCCGGATGATGGTGAATCTGACGGACAACCTCGACCAGGCCTACTGGGAGAAGCTGGTCAAGCCGTTCGAGGACAAGACCGGTCTGAAGGTGAAGATAGAGGGCCCCACCGGCAAGTCGGTCGCCGAGTCCTTCCCGCAGCAGCTGGCGGCCGGCACCGCGCCCGACGTCATCCAGTCGATCTTCCCGGACGACGACACGGCGCCCGAGCTGATCGACCTGAGCGGCGAGGCCTGGGCCAAGGGCACACCGATGTTCGACGAGTACGCCATGGGCGAGGCCCACTACGCGGTCGGCGTCGGCACCCAGACGCAGTCGCTGGTCTACTACAACAAGACCGCCTTCGAGAAGGCCGGGATCGGCGAGCCGCCCACCACCTGGGAGGAGCTGACCCAGGACCTCGGCGACCTGAAGAAGGCCGGGTACACGCCGATGCAGACGGCCGGCGACTTCCAGACCGGCCTCCAGCTCCAGCAGATCTACCACCCCACGCTGAATCAGCTGCACCCCGAGTGGCAGACCGCCGTCTCCGACGAGAAGCTCGCGGTCGGCGACGCGTACGAGCCCGCGTTCCAGATGTACGCCGACTGGATCAAGGCCGGACTCATCAACAAGAGCGACGTCGGGCTCAGTCCCTCCCAGGCGGACGGCAACTTCACCGCGGGCAAGGTGGGCCTCTACACCAACGGCAGCTGGTTCGCCGCCACCCTGAACAAGGCCGGGGATCTCCCCTTCGAGGTGGGCGTGTTCTCCCCGCCGGCCGCGGACGGCAAGGAGTACCCGGGCCCGCAGGGCGCCACCATGGCCAACCCCTACATGATCCGCAAGGGCATCGGCGACGAGGACGGCGCCAAGCAGCTGGTGGAGTACCTGGTAACCGACGCCAAGGCCATCGAGGCGCAGCTGGGTTCGGACGGGGTGTTCCGCAAGGGCTCCCAGCTCGAGCAGTCCGAGGTCGACGCGCAGATCCAGGGCGTCCTCGACGCCGCTCCCGCACTGGTCGCCGTCGGCGAGGGCCAGGGCAACGTGCGGCTGCCCGTCACCGGATTCAACCCGAAGTTCACCGAGGTCGCGCAGAGCCTGTACACCGGTGCGAGCCCGGCGGACGCCGCCAGGAGCATCGACCAGTGGGTCGACGAGAACCGCTGACCCATGGAACGGACAGCTGCCTCGAAACCGCGGGGATGGCGCGACCTGGGCGCCCGCGTCAGCATGGTCGCCCCCGCGGTGCTCATCTACGCCGCCCTGCTGGTCGTACCGGTGATCTACGCGTTCTACTACAGCTTCACCGAGTACAACGGATTCCCGAACCGCGTCCCCGAGTTCGTCGGCCTGGACAACTACCGGTCCATATTCGAGTCCGACGACATGACCGGGACCATGGTGGTCACCGCCGTGGTGGCCGTGGTGGGCGCGGTCGCGGTGAACCTGGCCGCGCTGGGTCTCGCGCTGCTGTTGCAGCGCACCAACCGGTTCAACACCTTCGGCCGGGTCGTCATGTTCTATCCGCACGTGCTCAGCGCGCTGGTCGTGGGCTTCCTGTGGCAGGCCATCCTCGGCCCGCAGGGCGTGGTCAACACCATGCTGGAGAAGGTGGGCACTGACAGCCTGCCCTTCCTGAGCGACCCCGACTGGGCCCTGTGGTCGATGATCCTCGTCATCGTCTGGTCGCTCTTCGGCGTCCAGCTGATCCTCTACCTGGCGGGCCTGCAGGCGGTGCCGGCGGATCTGCTGGAGGCGGCCAGGATCGACGGCGCCAACAGGTGGCAGACCTTCCGTGCCGTCACCTGGCCCTCGCTCGCGTCCACCGTGACGGTCGCCGTCATCACCTCCGGCATCTCGCTGCTGAAGACGTACGACGTGGTGGTGTCCCTGACCGGCGGCGGCCCGGCGGGATCCACCAAGACCCTCGCCTACTCGATCCTCGCCGTCTCCTTCCCGCAGCGGGACATCGGCGTCGCCTCGGCCCAGGCCGTGCTGCTGATCGTCGCCGCCGCGGTCCTGGCCATCACAGTCCTCGTGCTGCGCAGGCGCGCCGAGGACGACGCGGAGTCCATCGGATGAAGAAAACACTCACCTCGGCCGCCACCGTCCGGGTCGCGTTCGTCTCCCTGGTGTCCCTCGGCATGCTCGTGCCGATGTACCTCCTGGTGGTCAACGCCTTCAAGAGCCAGCGGGAGATCCTCGCCAACCCGTTCTCCCCCGGCTTCGGCTCGGCGACCTTCCAGTACCTCGCGGACGCCTGGAACAACCCCGACTTCAGCATCCTGAAGGGCTACGGCGTCACCATCGCGCTGGTGCTCTGCGTGAACGCCCTCGCCATGGCGGTGTGCGCGCCGGCGGCGTACGTGCTGGCCCGCACGCCGAGGCTGCTCTCGCGGCTGCTGCTGTTCTTCTTCATCGCGGGCATGTTCATCCCCACCCAGGTGATCCTGGTGCCGGTCATCTTCGTGCTGCGCGCGATCGGGCTGATGGGGACGATGCCGGGGCTCATCCTGTTCATGACGGCCACCACCGTCCCGTTCACGCTGTTCGTGTTCTTCGGCTACATCCGGGTGCTGCCCAGGTCGCTGGACGAGGCGGCGGCCATCGACGGGGCCGGAAGGTACTACACGCTGTGGCGGATCATCCTGCCCCTGATGCGGCCGATCATCGCCACGGTCTTCATCCTCAACTCGCTCAGCGTCTGGAACGACTTCGCCAGCCCGCAGATGATCCTCGGTCCCGGCAGCGGCGTCTACACCGTCACCACCGGTGTGTACGCGGCGGTCGGCCAGTACTCCACGGACTACACCAAGGTGTTCCCGACACTGCTGCTCGCGGTGATCCCGATCCTGGTGATCTTCATCGTGATGCAGCGGCACATCATGAGCGGCCTGGCGGCGGGGGCGGTCAAGGGCTGACCGGCCCCTGACGCCCCGCGCGGGCCCGCCGCACCGAGAAGCGACCCGTTGCGCGAAGGAGTGACCAGCCATGCCCGCACCTCGCCCGCCCCGCCGGGTCGCGTCCGTGATCCGGCTGCGCCCGGAGCACGCCGAGACGTACCGGACGTTGCACCGCGCCGTGCCGCAGCCGGTGCTGGACACGCTCTCGCGCGCCCATGTCACCAACTACTCCATCTTCCTGCGCGAGGACACGCTCTTCGCCTACTACGAGTACACCGGCGACGACTACGAGGCCGACATGGCCGCCATCGCCGACGACCCGCAGACCCGGCGCTGGTGGACCCTCACCGACCCCTGCCAGCAGCCCCTGGACTCGGCGCGGCCCGGGGAGCGGTGGGTGAGCGGCGAGGAACTCTTCCACCTGGACTGACCACCACCCCATGCGAAGGAACACCGCCATGCCGCACACCCCCTCTCCCCGGTCCCCCGAACTCGGCGGTCTCTCGGCCGTCGTCACGGGCGGCGCCTCGGGGATCGGGCTCGCCACCGCCCTCCTCCTGGCCCGCCGCGGCGCCCGGGTCGCCGTCCTCGACCTCGCACCGGACGCCGTGCCGGCCACCGGCTCCGAAGCCCCGTTCCCGATCCGGTGCGACGTCACCGACGACGCCTCGGTCCGGGCCGGCGTCGCTCGGGCGGTGGACCGGCTGGGCGGCCTGGACATCCTGGTCAACAACGCGGGCATCGGCGCGCAGGGGACGGTCGCGGACAACGACGACGCCGAGTGGCGGCACGTCCTGGACGTCAACGTCCTCGGCATCGTGCGGACCACCCGGGCCGCGCTGCCCCACCTGCGTGCTTCCGGGCACGCGGCGGTGGTCAACACCTGCTCGGTGGCGGCGACCGCGGGGTTGCCCCGGCGGGCGCTGTACAGCGCGAGCAAGGGCGCCGTGCAGTCCCTGACCCTCGCCATGGCCGCCGACCACGTCCGTGAGGGCATCCGGGTCAACTGCGTCAACCCCGGTACGGCGGACACCCCGTGGATAGACCGTCTGCTGTCGAGCGCCGACGACCCGGCCGCCGAGCGCACCGCGCTCAACGCCCGCCAGCCGACCGGCCGTCTGGTGAGCGCCGAGGAGGTCGCCGCGGCGGTCGTCTACCTGGCGTCGCCGGCGGCGGCGTCCGTCACGGGCACGGCCCTCGCCGTGGACGGCGGCATGCAGGGACTGCGGCTGCGGCCCGAGGGCGGCTGACCGAGCCACCGCGCGGGACCCTGCCCCGCGCCTCGCACCTCCCACGTCAGTCACATGAGAACCGACGAAAGGGCACCCCCATGCTGAGAACCCGGCCACGACCGGCCCGGACCCTGTGGGCCGCGCTCGCGCTGGCGCTGACGGCGGGCGCCGTCGGACCGGCGACCGGGGCAGCGGCCGCGGCAGGCACCTCGGCCGCTCCCGGGAAGCTGACGGTCTACGTCTCCGCCACCGACGGGGACGACGCCAACAGCGGCGGCCGCAAGGACCCGTTCCGGACCATCGCCGCCGCCCGCGACGCGCTGGCCGGCCACACGTCTGCCAAGGCCCGCGGCACGGTGCTGATCCGGGGCGGCACCTACGTCCTCGACGACACCGTCGAGCTGAAGGGCGCCGCGAACTCCTGGGTCACCTACGCCCCGTACCGGAACGAGAAGGTGACGATCACCGGGTCGCACGAGCTGCCCGCGGAGGGGTGGAAGAAGCTCACCGACCTCTCCGAGGAGACCCTCGCCCAGCCGCGGTACTCCTCCCACTCCCGTCTGGACACCCCCGAGTTGCGTGAGGGCGTGTGGGTCTACGACCTCGGCGCCCAGGGCATCGACCCGGGGACGCTGTACAAGAACGGCTTCAACTGGGTGCAGGACCCCTTCGCCCCCGAACTGGTGGTCGGCGGTGACACCCAGGTCCTGGCCGAGTACCCCAACTCGAACTCCTGCGCCACCACGGAGACCGACTGTCACCTGTGGGGCACGGGCGACAAGTGGGACGCCGAGGGTCCACGGGACCTCATGAATGTGGATCTCGACGCCCGCTTCGGACTCCAGGACGACTGGAACTCCTCCGGCACGACCCCGAGGGCGCAGTTCGAGGACAAGAAGCAGCAACTCGACGACCCGGAGCAGCGCGACACCTGGTCGCCGCAGGAGATGCGGCGCATGACGCCGCAGATCTTCACGGTGGGCGGCCGGGCGGCGGCCGGGGACCGCTACAAGAGCTGGGCACCCGAGGCGGTACCGACGGTGGACGACCTCGGCACCCGCGGCTTCGGCGAGTACGCGGACGTCCCCGTGCAGCTCGACCCGCGGTGGATCGAGGGCATCGACAACACGAAGGCCGAGACCGAGGGCTGGCTGTCGGGGTACTTCGGCAACAACTACGCCAACGACATGGTGCGGCTCCTGTCCTGGAGCGGGGACCGGCTCTACACCAAGTACCCGTCGATGTACATCCCGCAGGACGCGTGGACGAAGGTCAAGGTCCTCAACGTCCTCTCGGAGATGGACACGGCCGGTGAGTACTACATCGACCGCTACGACGACAACGACGTCCTCTACTACCGGCCTGAGGGCGGAACGATCGAGGGCAAGGACGCCACGCTCCAGACCTTCGACAAGAACTTCTTCCTGCTCGACGGGACGCGGGGCGTGACCCTGCGCGGCCTGGCCATGACCGGGTCGCTCGTCAGCGGCGTACAGCTCCTGGACGCCGTCGGCACGCTCGTCGACGCGGTCGACATCTCCAACGTGAGCATGGACGCCGTCCGCATCGGCCGGACGACCGACACCATCACGGCCATGCCGGACTACCAGAGCCTGCGGGGCGGCCACGGCAACGTCGTGCAGAACTCCTACCTCCACGACCTGGGCGGCGGCGGGGTCCTGCTCGGCGGCGGCGACCGGGCCACGCTGGAACGGGGCGGCAACGTCGCCCGGCACAACGAGATCGCGCGCTTCTCGAAGCTGGCCACCTACACGCCGGCGGGCTACCTCTACGGGGTCGGCAACTCCTTCGAGTACAACTACGTCCACGACGCACCGCACATGGCCGTACAGATCATGGGCAACGACATGCGCGTCAACCACAACCACTTCTACGACGTGGTGAAGAACGCCGGGGACATGGGGGCGGTCTACGCGGGCCGGGACTTCACCTACCTGGGCAACGAGATCGCGTACAACCACTTCGAGAAGATCGGCGGTTCCAACGACGCGCTGTACATGGACGACGGCGCCTCCGGTGTGCGCTTCCACCACAACGTGGTGAACGGCTCGAACTCCGGCGTCAACTTCAACTCCGGACACAGCAACACCGCGAACGACAACGTGTTCGTCGGGGTGAAGCACGTCGGGCACGGAGGCATCTACCACCAGAAGGGCGAGACCCGGCTGCCGCTGGACAACAGCTGGGTGCTGCACAGCAGGTTCAACACGTTCCTCGACGTCCGCGAGGGCGAGAAGTACAGCGCGACGCCCGAGACGGTGGCGGCCTGGCACGAGCACTACACGGACGGGCAGGCGACGTACTCCGACGGGAAGCCCATCGTGTACCCGCAGGTCGAGCGGTGGTACGTGCCGCGGGTGACCGCGACGGGCGCGGAGTGCACGGCGGCCGACTACGCGACGGCGGGCACCGAAGGATGCAGCCGGGCGACGGTGTGGGACGACGCCGACTCGCTCTACGTGCCGTCCGGTGTGGAGATCGACCACGCGGTGGTCGTCGGCGGCGGGTCCGGGTTCCTGGAGACGACCGCGACGTTCACGGAGCCCGCGGCGGAGTACAACCTGTCGCGCTGGAGCGACAAGGTCAACACCCGTTCGGTGGCGGCCGCTTCGGTGGCGGAGACGGGTCTGGACCTGGACACGCTGCGGTTCTCCGGCTCCGGCACGGTGGCCGAGGCGTACGGGGCCGCGTGGGTCGCGGAGTGGAACCGGCACGTGACCGCGCAGGGCATCGGCCGGCCGTGACCGGCTGAACGGGGCGAGGCGGCCGGGGGCCGGTCCGACGACGGGTCCCCCGGCCGCCTCGCGGTGGCCGTCCTACGCGTCCGGCGCGCCGGCCGGCCGGCGGCGGGCCCACGACGACGTGATGTGCTCGCGCATCGCCTCCGCGGCAGCGTCGCCGTCCCCGGCGAGCACCGCGGCGGCGACCCGGGCGTGTGCCGCGTGGGTCAGCTCGATGTCCTCGCGGGTCGGGTCCCCGCTGTACTGCGGGGAGCGCACGGCCTTGCCCTGGATGCTGGCGACGATGGCCCGCCCGAACGCGTCCCGGGAGACGCGGTGGATGATCTCGTGGAACTCGATGTCCGCGCGCGAGTACGCCTCGGGATCGTCGATCAGGCCCGCGAGTTCGTCGAGCTTGGCGGCGAGCGCCGCCGACTGCTCCTGCTCGATCAGCCCGGCGGCGCGGGCGGCCATCGCGCACTCCAGGGTGGTCCTGATCTCGATGAGGTTGTCCAGGTAGACCAGGCGGTCCTCGCGCTGGAACAGGGCGTCGAGGACGAGTGGGTCGAGCAGGCTCCACTGGTCCTGGCCCAGGACAACGGTCCCCCAGCCCTGACGGGTCGCCACGAGTCCCTTCTCGGCGAGCGTCGTCGTCGCCTCCCGGATCACGGTCCGGCTCACCTCGTACTCCTCGCAGAGCTCACCCGCCGACGGCAGCGCGGTGCCGGGCGGGTACTCACCGAGCACGATGGCCGTGGCGAGGCTCTGGACGACGGCGGCGGCGAGCGGCGGCCGGCGCCGTTGAGGTCGGGACACGGCGGCGGTGTCCGCGGATGGCTTGATCATCTGGTCAGAGACTCCCAATGTTCGTGCAGGTTCGCCCGGCCCCCGCTGTCCAATGACTCCAGGTTAGCCGAACATGCTAAGGTCATCACTCGTATCACAAGTTACGACTCACCCGTGGGAGAGCGATGCGCATCACCGGATACCGGTCCCTTGCCACGGTCCACGAGTGGGGACGGCGGGTGGGCGACGTGAACGGCGTCGTCGCCGGCGGTGTCACCGAGGTGCCGGTCCTGCTGCTGGAGACCGACGAGGGCCTGACCGGAGTGGGTCTCGGCGGGAACGCCGACGTCGCGCGGGTCTTCCCCGCCCTGGAGGGCCAGGACCCCCGCGCGGTCACCTCGCTCTACGACCGGATGCTCGCGCACGTCTTCAAGTCCGGGCACGGCGGGCAGGTGTTCGCCACGATCGGCGCCCTCGACATGGCGCTGTGGGACCTCAAGGCGAAGATCGCCCAGGAGCCGCTGTGGCGGACGCTGGGCGCCGCCGACCGCTTCGTGCCGGGCTACGCCTCCGGTCTGGACTACGCGCTCACCGACGACGAACTCGTCGCGTTCCACGAGCGGTGGGCGCGGCGCGGGTTCACCGGCGCCAAGGTCAAGGGCGGCCTCGACGTGGACCGGGACGTGCGGCGCCTGGCCGCGGTCCGTGACGTGTTCCGGGTCAACAACGACCGCCCCGCGCTCATGTACGACGTGAACGAGTCCTGGGGACGGCACCAGGCGGTGCGTCTGGCCCGGCAGGTGGAGGAGCGCGTCGAGCTGACCTGGATCGAGGAACCGGTCCGGCGCTGGGACGTGCCGGGACACCGCGCGGTCGCGACCGGTGTCCGTGCCGCCGTCGCGACCGGGGAGAACCTGACGGGCCTCGAACACTTCCGGCCGCTGCTGGCCGCGGACGCGGTGGGGGTGGTGCAGACCGGCTCCGTGTGGGGCATCACGCACTTCCTGCGCGTCTCCACCCTCGCCTTCGGGCACGGCCTGCCGGTGAGCCCGGTCGGATACGACGCCAACCCGGTCGCGCACGCGGCGGCCGCCGTGCCCAACCATCTGGTGACCGAGGTGCAGGACCTGTCCTTCCCGGTCGGGCTGCGGGTGGACCAGGAGATCGCCGACGGCGGGATCGTCCTCGGGGACGCCGTGGGACTGGGCATCGAGGTCGACGAGGAGCGGATCGTGGCGCTGACGGCGTCGGGCGGGTGGTCCCTGCCGTCGGGACCGCACGTCCGTCCGGCCGACGCCGGCCTCAGACTCGCACCGCAGGCGCGATGAGGGCGCGTCGGGGCCGCGTCGGGAGCGCGTCGCGGCCGGACGGAGGGAAGAGGACATGAGGATGCGAAAGGCCCTGGTGGTCCGCGGCGGGTGGGAGGGGCACGACCCGGTCGGCTGCACCGAGTCGGTCATGCCCGCTCTGGAGCGCGCGGGGTTCGGGCTGGAGGTCGCCGAGGACCTTGCGGTGTACGAGGACGCCGGCCTGCTCGCCGCGACCGACCTCGTCGTGCACTCCTGGTCGGCGGGCGGCCTGACGGCGGCTCAGGAGGCGAACCTGGTCGACGCGGTGGAGGCGGGCACCGGCTTCGCCGGCTGGCACGGGGGCGTGGTCGCCACGAACGTCGCCAACCCGCGCTACCTGCGGATGGCCGGGGGCCGCTTCCTGTGGCACCCGGACGGCTTCCAGGAGTTCACCGTGCGCATCGCCTCCGCGCCGGACCGGGACGGCGAGATCGTCGAGGGCATCACGGACTACGACGTGGAGACCGAGCACTACTGGGTGCTCACGGACTCCCTCAGCACCGTCCTGGCCACGTCCGTGCTCGTCCCGGGGCCGGCCGACCCGTGGCACGAACCCGTCGAGTTCCCGGTGGTGTGGACGCGCCGCTGGGGAGCGGGGCGGGTCTTCGTCTGCACCCTCGGCCACCGCGTCGCGGACCTCCGGGTGCCGCAGACGGCGGCGATCGTCGGCCGCGGGCTCCAGTGGGCGGCGCGCGCGTGACCTTCGGGGGCGCCCGGACCCTCGGGGCGTTGCCGCCGCGGGCCGTCCGGAACGCCACGCGTGCCGGGCGCCCTCGCGGGTCAGGTGCCCCCGCGCGTCAGGTGCTCTCGCGTGCGACCACCCTGTACCCCACGTCCCGGTGCGGGACGTCGACCGTGGCGCCGCGCATCCGCGTGAGCAGCAGCTCGGCGCTCAACTCGCCGATGCGCACGCTGGGTACGGCCACCGTGGTCAGCGCCGGGACCAGGTGCCGGGCCAGTTCGAAGTCGCCGAAGCCGGCCAGGGCGAGCGTGCCGGGCACGTCGACGCCGCGCCGTACGCAGGCCTGGAGCGCGCCGGCCGCGAAGACGTCGCTGGAGAACATCACGGCGTCGGAGTCCGGGTACCGCTCCAGTGCCAGGTCCAGCAGGGCGACCCCGGTGTCCATGGTGACCGGCTCCGGACCGGCGTCCACGGTGCGCGGTTCGCTGCCCAGCAGGTCGCGGACGGCCCCGTGGTAGCCGTCGAGGCGTTCCGCGGCCCGGGGATCGCCGGAGGTGTGCCGTCCCGCGAAGGTGATGCGCCGCCGGCCGCGCCGGACGAGGTGGTCCACCATCGCCGCCGCGGCCGCCGCGTTGGAGAAGCCGACCAGCAGGTCCACCGGGTCCTCGGACCAGCCCCAGGTCTCGACGACGGGTACTCCGGCCGCCCCGAGCAGCGTCAGGGTGCCCGGGGTGTGGCGGGTCCCCACCACGAGCAGTCCGTCGGGCCGCCGGCCCAGGAAGCTGCGCAGCACCTCCTCCTCGTGCTCGGGCCGGTAGTCGGTGGTTCCGACGAAGATCTGGTAGCCGTGGGCCGCCAGCGCCGTGGAGAAGGCGTGCACGGTGTCGGCGAAGACCGAGGCGTTGATCTGCGGCACCAGGGCGGCGACCGTGCGACTGCGGTTGGAGGCCAGGTTGCTGGCGGCCAGGTTGGGCACGTAGCCGGTGGCCGTGAGGGCCGCCTGGACCCGGGCGCGCGTCTCGTCGGACACCGACATGGGGTCGCGGACGACCCGGGAGACCGTCTGGGCCGACACCCCGGCGGCCGCCGCGACGTCCGACAGGGTCACCGACCGGGTCGCGGATCGTTTGCGGGGACGGCGGGGCGGCGGCTGGGTCACGCCGGAAACGATATCGGGCGTCACAGTGCTCCCCGTGCCACCAGGGCCCGCATCAGGTCCGCGATGCCGAACGTCCACGGCACGCAGGCGTCGCTCGGCCGGATCCGGTTGACGAGCGTGCCGAGCTTCGGCGTGGCGATGGAGACGAGGTCGCCGTCGTGATGCGTGAAGCCCTGGCCGGGTGCGTCCCGGTCCTCGACGGGCGCGAACATCGTGCCGAGGTAGAGCACGGCACCGTCCGGGTACTGGTGGTGCGGGCCCAGCAGCTGCCCCACGAGGTCCAGGGGATCGCGGCTGATGGCGGCCATCGAGGACTCGGCGTCGAGCCGGTACCCGTCGGCGCCCTCGACGGTGAGGGTGACCGTGGCCCGCCGTACGTCGTCGATGCGGAAGCCCGGTTCGAACAGCCGCAGGAACGGTCCGAGGGCGGCGGAGGCGTTGTTGTCCTTGGCCTGGGGCAGCAGCAGCGCGGAACGGCCCTCCACGTCACGGAGGTTGACGTCGTTGCCGAGGGTCGCGCCGACCACGGACCCGGTGGAGGAGACGGCCAGCACCACCTCCGGCTCCGGGTTGTTCCAGCGGGAGGCGGGGTGCACTCCGGCGTCGGCGCCGCTGCCCACGGCGGCGAGCACCGGCGCCTTGGTGAAGATCTCGGCGTCGGGACCGATGCCGACCTCCAGGTACTGGCTCCACGCGCCCTGCGCGACCAGGATCTCCTTGAGCGCGGCGGCCTCCTCGGAGCCGGGCCGCAGGGAGGCGACGTCGTCGCCGACGAGTCGGCGGATCCGCTCCCGGGCCTCGGCGGCACCGGCGGCGTCGCCGCGGACCCGTTCCTCGATGACCCGCTCCAGCATCGAGACCACGAAGGTGACCCCGGCCGCCTTCACGGCCTGCAGGTCGACCGGCGCGAGCAGCCAGGGACGCCGCGGATTCCGGCCGTTCAGGGGTGTGTTGGCCAGCACCTCGTCGAGTCCGGCGATCCGCTCGCCGCGGGTGGCGCGCAGGCGTTCGGCCGGGTCCGGTGCCTCGCACAGGTCCCGGACGGTCGGGAAGGCGGTGGTGATGTCGTGCAGGCCGTCCTCGCGGACGGCCACGACGGACGGTCCGAGGCCGGGGCGCCAGACCCGGCCGAGGAGCGCGCCCCGGGTGCCGTCGGCGGGCAGGGTGGTCGCGGCGTCGGGCCACTGGTTCATGGGATTCCTTTCGTGTTGCCCGGCCCCCTCTCCAGGGGTTCGGCGCGGTCGGGGCAAGGGCGTTGACACTGCGAGCGGCGCCCGCCTAGCGTGCATGTTAGCGCTATCGCTAGCGCTAACAACAGTCTCTGGAACTCTCTCCCACGGCGTCCGGCGCCCACCGTCCGCGCCCGTGCCGTCCTCCGTGCGCCGCCTCCAAGGAGCCCCATGACCTCACTCGACAGACCCGGCGTCCTCGCCGGGTACCGGGTCCTCGACTGTTCCATCGCCATGGCCGGCCCGTTCGCCGCCCAGCGCCTCGGCGACCTCGGCGCCGACGTCGTCAAGGTCGAACCGGTCACCGGGGAGTGGCAGCGCCACGCCGCGGCCGGCGGGGCGGCCGGCCACCGGATCAACGTCTCCTTCCTCTCCCTGAACCGCAACAAGCGGTCCCTCGCCGTCGACCTCAAGGACCCGGCGGGCAAGGAGGTCCTGCGCCGCCTGGTCGCGGGCGCCGACGTCTTCCTCCAGAACTACCGCCCGGGCGTCGCCGACCGCCTCGGCGTCGACTACGCCTCCCTGGCCGCGATCAACCCCTCCCTCGTCTACGTGTCCATCTCCGGATACGGCGAGGACGGCCCCTACGCCCAGCGCCCGGGCCAGGACCTGCTGCTCCAGGCGATGTCGGGGGCCATGCTGTCCAGCGGCCGCTCGGGCGAGGCACCCCGGGCCGCGGGCCAGTACCTGGTGGATGCCGTCACCGCCTCCACGGCCTTCGAAGGGGTGCTCGCCGCGCTGCTCCACCGCGAACGCACCGGCGAGGGCCAGCTGGTGACGGTGAACATGCTGGACGCCGTCACCACCCTCCAGATGCAGGAGCTGTCGGTCCACACCGTCGGCGGGCTGCCCCAGACGCGCTCCGCCGAACCGCACGCCCACGTCTACATCCGCTCGCCCTACGGCGCCTTCCAGACCTCCGACGGCTATCTCGTCCTCGCCTTCCCGCCGTTGAAGAAGCTCGGCGAGATCCTCGGCGAGGACGGCTTCCTGTCCATGGAGGACGAGGAGCACGGCTGGACCCACCGGGACGAGATCTTCGCCCGTACCGCCGCCCGGCTGCTGACCCGGCCCTCGCGGCACTGGCTCGACGCCTTCGCCGCCGCCGGCATCTGGGCCGGCCCCGTCTACGGCTACGCCGACCTGGTCCAGGACCCCCAGATCCGCCACAACGGCACCTTCGTCACCTACGACCACCCCACCGAGGGCCGCGTGACCGTGCCCGGCTTCCCGTACAAGTTCTCCGCCACCCCGCCCCGCATCGACCGCGGCGCCCCGCTCGTCGGGGAGCACACCCGCGAGGTGCTGACCGAGGCGGGCCTCGTGGAACGGGAGATCGAGGACCTGTTCGCCACCGGCGCCGTGGCGGAGACCACCTCATGACGTACGGCGGACCGCCCTACCGCGGCCTGACCTGGGACCACCCCCGCGGCCACGACGCCCTCGCCGCGTCCGCGGGCGGCCTCGTGCACTGGGACGTCCAGCCCCTGGAGGGCTTCGAGTCCCACCCGATCGACGCGTTGTGTGCCCGCTACGACCTCGTCGTCCTCGACCACCCGCACCTCGGCGAAGCGCTGGCCACCGGGTGCCTGCGGCCCCTCGACGACCTGTTCACCGCCGAGGAACTGGTCCGCTGGGGCGATGGCTCCATCGGCCCCACCATGCGCTCGTACGCCATGGGCGGCCGTCAGTGGGCGCTCCCGTTGGACGCCGCCACCCAGGTCGCCGCCACCCGGACCGACCTCGTCGGCGCGGCGCCCGGTACGTGGGACGAGGTCCACCGACTCGCCCGCCGGGCGCCGGTGGCCCTGTCCCTGGCCGGGCCGCACGCCTTCCTCACCTTCGCCTCCGTGGCGGTCGCCATGGGAGAGGAGCCGGCCGCCGACCCCGACGAGCTGATCGGCGACGCCACGGGACTCGCGGTGCTCGACCTGATGGCCGCGCTCGACGCCCTCGCCCCGCCCGGGACGCGTGCGCTCAATCCGATCGGGCTGCTGGAGCTGATGGCCGGCACGGACCGGCTGGCGCACTGTCCGCTGGTGTACGGGTACGTCACCTACGCCGACCGCCTGACGTTCAGCGACGCCCCCGTCGTGGCGGCGGGCGGCCGTCCCGGCTCCACGCTCGGCGGCACCGGGATCGCGCTCAGCTCCCGCTGCGTCCCCTCCCCCGAACTCCTCGCCCACGTGCGCTGGCTGATGTCCCCCGAGGCGCAGGGCGACTTCCTCCCCCGGCACAGCGGACAGCCCAGCGCCCGCGCCGCCTGGACCAGCTCCGAGACCGTCGCCGCCGACTTCTACCGAGGCACCGCCGCCACCTGCGAGCAGGCCTGGGTCCGTCCCCGGCACGCGGGCTACATCGGCTTCCAGACCGCCGCGTCGGCCGCCGTACGCGCCGCGCTCGCGGGCGAGACCGACCACCGCCAGGCACTCGACCGGATGCGCGCCCTGTACCGGTCGAGCCGGACACCGAAGGAACACCGGACATGAGCGACACCGGCCCCCTCCCGCCGCCCCGACTCGGCACCGACCACGTCCTGCTGGACGTCGAGGACCGCGTAGCCACCCTCACCCTGAACCGTCCCGGCAAACTCAACGCGGTCACCCCCGACATGTCCCACGCCCTCGTACGGGCCATCGAATGGTGCGACACGACGGACGACGTGCGGGCCGTCGTGGTCACTGGGGCGGGCGAGCGCTCCTTCAGCGTCGGCTCCGACATCGGCGCCCTCGACCGGTACGCCACCCCGTGGGACTTCCGCAACCGCGTGGACTACTGCGACGCCATCCGCGCCGCCCGCACTCCGACCGTCGCCGCGGTCGGCGGCTACGCCCTGGGCGGCGGACTGGAGACGGCCCTGTCCTGCGACATCCGCCTCGCCGCGGACACCGCGTCCTTCGGCGCACCCGAGATCACGCTCGGCTGGATCGGGGGCGGTGGCATGGCCGCCTTCCTGAGCCGCGCCGCCGGGCCGAGCAACGCCGCGCTCATGCTGCTCACCGGCGAACGCATCGACGCGGCACGGGCGTTGGAGTGGCACCTGGTGAGCGAGGTCGTGCCCCGCGCCGGGCTGCTCGACCGGGCCCGTGCCCTGGCCTCCGTCATCGCCTCGCGCGCTCCCGTGGCGGCCGAGACCGCGAAGATCAACCTGCGGGCCGCCGGCAACCTGCCCGAGGACCAGGCGCTCGCCTACGAGCGCGACCTGCAGACCGTCTGCTTCGCCACCGAGGACGCCGCCGAGGGCCGGCGCGCGTTCGCCGAGAAGCGCACCCCCGTCTTCCGCAAGCGCTGAGAGGAACTCATGAAGCAACCCCGAGCCGCACTCGTGACGGGTGCCGGTGGTGCCCTCGGCCGGGCCACCGCCGTCCGGCTGGCCGCCGACGGACTCGACGTCGCCGTACTCGACCGCGACACCGAGTCCCTGGAGAACACCGCCGCGCTCGTCGAGAAGGCCGGCGCGCGCGTGCTGGCCCTCACCGCCGACCTGCGCGACGCCCCGGTGGTCGAGGCGTCCGTCGAGCGGACCGTGTCCGAACTGGGCCCGCTGCACGTACTGGTCAACAACGCGGCCGTGTACCCGAGCCGGCCCTTCCTCGACGTACCGCTCGCCGAGTACGAGGAGGTCGTGGCGGTCAACCAGCGGGCGTACTGGGTCGCGGCGCAGGCCGCCGCCCGGCACATGACGGGCACGGGCGGCGGGGCGATCGTCAACGTCGCCTCGATCACGATGCACGGCGGCTGGGACTCCCTGGCCGCCTACGTCTCCACCAAGGGGGCCGCCGTCGCCCTGACCCGCGCGCTCGCCCGGGAGCTGGGTCCTGCCGAGATCCGCGTCAACTGCGTCTCCCCCGGCGCCTTTCCGACGGCGGCCGAGGACATCCACGAGGACCCCGAGGGCTACCGGCGGCACGTGCTCGACCACCAGGCCCTGAAACGGCGCGGGCGGCCGGAGGAACTGGCCTCGGTGGTGTCCTTCCTCACCGGCCCGGACGCCTCGTTCGTCACGGGTCAGTGCGTCGAGGTCAACGGAGGGTGGGTGATGGCGTGAAGCTGTACGGGCGTTCCCACGACCGGCAGTCACTCGCCCGGCACGCGGGCGACCTGAGCGCGGCGGGCGGGGTGCGGTCCGTCGTCCTGGACGACGGGTCCGAACGCGGCATCCGCACGCTGGAGTTCCGGACCGGCGGCGGACTGTCGTTCGACGTGCTGGTGGACCGGGCCATGGACCTGGGCGGGGCCGAGTTCGAGGGGCGGGGCTTCGGCTGGCGCTCGGCGACGGGCTTCAGGCACCCCGGTCTGCACGAGTACCGCGACGACGACGGCCTGTCCATGATGCGCAGCTTCTCGGGGCTGCTGCTCACCGCGGGCCTGGACCACACGCTCTTCGGCGCCGAGGTGGACGCCTCGCAGTACCGCTATCCGCCGCGGCGCACCGCCGTGCACGCCCTCCACGGGCGCGTCGCCAACCTCCCGGCCCGGCTGACCGGTTATGGCGAGCGGTGGCAGGACGACGGCCGGTGCGTGCTCTGGGCGGAGGGCGAGGTGCGCCAGGCCGCGATCTTCGGGGAGCACCTGCGGCTCACCCGCCGCATCGAGGCCGATCTGGGCGGCAGCGAGATCCGCCTGACCGACCGGGTGCGCAACGCGGGCTTCGACCCGACGCCGCACATGTACCTCTACCACGTCAACGTCGGCTGGCCCTTCCTCGACGAGGGCGCACGCTACGAGCTGCCGCCGCACCGGACCCTGTGGCGCAGCGACAGCGTCGCCGATCAGGGCGTCTCCCACACCGAGATGCCCGCTCCGCTGCCGGGCTTCGTCGAGCAGGTCTACGAGCACGAGCTGGAGGCCGACGCGGCTGGTCTGGCCCGGCCCCGCCTGGTCAACGAACGCCTCGGCGTCTACTTCGAGCTGGAATTCGACACGACCCGGTTCCCGTCCTTCTTCCAGTGGCTGCACCTGCGCGAGGGCGCCTACGCGGTCGGCTTCGAACCGTCCACGCACCATGTGCGGGGCGAGGCCGCGGCCCGGGAGGACGGTTCCATGACCTTCCTGGAACCCGGTGAGGAGCGGGAGTACACGACGACGTTCCGGGTGGGTCACCTGGACTGACGGCGGGACCCGCGGCTCGGGCGGCACGGGGGCGCGGCGCGTCAGGACGCGCGCCGGGCCCCCGTACGCGTGTGCACCGTCAGCCACGCCGCCGTCACCAGCAGCGCGGGGAGCAGCGGAGCGGCTCCGGGCAGCAGCCGCTCCAGCAGCGATGCTGCGGCCGCGCCCAGGATCAAGAGGGCCGTCGTGCCCAGCACGCGCCACTGGATGCGCCGGTCCGTCACCGCGTCGGTGACGGCCCCGGTCAGCAGACCCGTCAGGTACGCGGTCGGCATCTGCGCGCCCATCGCGACGCGGACACCGGCGTTCTGGCAGCCCATCGCGGCCGCCACCGTGCCCAGCATCGCCGTGCGCTCCCCGTCCGACGGGTCCCCGTCCACGGCGAGCCACCACCCCACGACGGCCCACAGCAGGAGGAGTTCCAGCAGGAGGAAGTCGGCCCGGTGCGGCCGCCCGCCCCGTTGAGGGCGACCGGCCGCCCGGCCGGCGCCCGCCGCGCCGAGCACGTAGCAGAGCACCGCGACGGCGGCCAGGCCGCCGAGCGTCGGGTCGGCGCCGCCGAGACCGACCCCGATCAACGCCGAGTTGGCGGTGACCACGCTGGTGAAGACGCCGCCGAGGGAGAGGAAACCCCAGGCGTTGACGGCGCCCGCGGAGAAGGTCAGCAGCCGCGCGGCCCACGGGTCCGCGCGCTCCGGTGACTCCGGCGGGAGATCCCGAGACCGATCGCCTTCCGTGGTCCTCTCCTCGCCTCGTCCGTGCCCCGGACGGCATCCTGGCCGACCGTCGTGCCGACAGGGACCGCGACATGCCGGGCGGGGCGGGCGCGACCTACGGTCGGCCGCCCCGCCCGGCTCCGCGTCCCGCTTCCATGGTGGAGCGGCACGGGATCCTCAGGGCCGCGTCAGTGACGTACGACCTGCGGAGCGATGTCCTCGGTGTGGTCGCCGCCGGTGGTGGCGGAGCGGCCGAGTGCGGCCGTCCGGGTCGGGTCGGTGCCGCAGAAGGCGGCCTCCAGAGTGCCGCCGAGGACGGTGTTCACCGTGCCGTTGTTGGAGGTGTTCGCCATCGACGCCATGCTGCGCCGGCCGTCGGCCGTCGTGAACGCGTAGGTGTAGTAGCCCTGGACGGTCCCGGTGTGACCGTACACGGTGACTCCGCAGGAGAGCTTCCGCCCGCGCAGCCCGAGGCCGTAGGACTGGGTCTGGTCCGCGTTGACCGGGACCATGCTCATCATGTCGCGCAGCTGCGCGGGGGCGACGAGCCTGCCGGAGACGAGCGCGGCGAAGAAGCGGTTCAGGTCCGAGGAGTTCGAGATGACGGCACCCGCGGACTGCGCCCACGAGACGGTCTGCTCGGTCGAGTCCACCAGCGGCAGCGTGGTGTCGTCGTCGCGTACGTATCCGCGCGCGTAGGAGCCGGTGAGGGTGGTCCGCGGGTGGACGTAGGAGGTGTTCTTCAGACCGAGCGGCTCGAAGATCCGCTGCTGGTACTGCGTGGCGATCGGCACACCCGTGGTGTGTTCGATCATCAGGCCCAGCACCACGAAGTTGGTGTTGGAGTAGCTGTAGGCGGCCCCGGGGCGGCCGGTGGGGGCGTGCGCGGTCGAGAGGTCGATGAGTTCCTGGTACGTGAACACCTTGTTCCGTACGGCTTCGAAGCCGGGAACGGTGTGGTAGAACATGTCGTTCGTGTAGTCCCACAGCCCGCTGCGGTGGCTCAGCAGGTGCCGCACGGTGATGCCGTCGTCCGGCAGGGCCTGGGGCAGGTAGTCGTTGGCCGGGGCGTCCAGGTCGATGCGGCCCTCGGCGACGAGCTGCATCAGTACCACGGTGGTGAAGCTCTTGCTGACGCTGCCGACGCGGAACCTGCGGTCGGCGTCCATGGGCGTTCCGGCGGCCCGGTCCGCCTTGCCGCTGGCGAGCCGGTAGACCGCGGAGCCGGAGTCGATGCGGGTGAGGGCGCCGGGCGCCCCGTCGGCCATCGCCTGCTTCTGCACGGCGAGGACCCCGGTGAGCGAGGGCTGGGGAAGCGTGGGGGTCGAGTCCGCGACCGCCGGTGAGGCGGTGACCAGGGCGGCCACCATCGCGGAACCTACAAGCGCGAGGCTCGTGTTTCTGATGCGCATCCGATTCTCTTCACGTGTGATCGGACGGAGGCCCTGGACTCCGTTCAGGAACTGTGAATCCCGTCTGTACAGGGGCGTGTTGCCACTCCCTGTCCGCGCGACGGACGTGATCTCCAGGGCGGACAGAACGATAGCCCAGACCGGATCACCCCAGGTCGAGGTCGGCGTACAACTGGTGGTGGTCGGAGTACCGGGAAGGGTGCACGCGGGGCTCGCCGGGGGCGATGCCGCGCAGGAAGACGTAGTCGAACTTGCTCTGCCAGTCCGTGGTCGCCCGGCAGGTGCCGGCGGCGGTGCGCGTCGGACGGCACCGGGGGTCCGTGTCGACGGCCAGGGCCCAGAGCCGGGAGAGTTCGGGGGCGTCCGGCAGCGCGTTGAAGTCACCGAGGACGACGGCGCGTTCGTGCCGGGCGACCTCGGTGGCCAGCACGGCGACCTGTCCCGCCCGGACGGACTCCTGCCGGCGCTGGGCGAGGTGGGTGTTGAAGACCCGGACGTCCTGACCGCCGACCTCGGTGGTGACCGCCATGTACCCGCGGTCCTCGGAGCCGCCCTCGGGGTACTCCTTGCCGACGTGGTCGCTCATGGGCGCGGCGGAGAGGATGGCCTGGCCGAACGCGCCCGGGTTCCACGGTGTTCCCCCGCAGCGGCTTCGCTTCTCCAGGACCATGCCGTACTCGACGTGGTAGACGAGCCCGTGGAGGTTCTCCAGGTGGTCCCGGATCGCCTCGACGTCTCGTACGCAGGCTTCCTGCACGCCGAGGACCTGGGGCGCGAAGGAGGCGATCTCCGCGGCCCGGTGGACGTTGCTCTCCTTGCACGGGTTGCAGAGGTTCCACGTCATGACGCGGTTCGCCACCACGTCCCGCACGGGCTCGACGGACCGGCCCGGGCCGGCGTCGGGGCCGCCGTGGGAACCTGAACCGACGAGGATCACGCAGAGCACGGCCATCGCGCCCACGAACCACCGGGTGCCGCGCACCATCGCCTCCCCCGGGCCGACGCGCGGAGCGTCCCCCGTCCTCACGCACGAGGGTATCCAGGACGCGGTGGAACTGTTGATGGATCGCCACCCGGAAGCACCCGGCCCACTCACCGGTTCGCACGATTTTCACGTTTTCTCCATGATCTACGTTCCCGTCCCGTATGGTCCTGGGCTACGGCGGACGTCCACCCCCTTTTCCGGCCACCTGGGCGGTCGATCAGGGCGCACGGATCCGCCGATGGCAAGGGCCCGTTGGGGTGAGCAGGCGGCTGCCGGGGGGCACCGCCGGGGGGACGACGACATGACACAACTCCAGGAAGAGCCGCGTTCGCACGGCTCCGGCCGGCCGTGTCCACTGACGCGGCGCTTCGTCGCGGCAGTGAGCTGCTGCCTCGTCGGGATCGCGGCGGTCAGCGCGTGCGGCGACGGTGACGGCTCGGGCGAAGCCGAGTCCGCGACGAGCACGAGCAGTACGCCCACGACGGTCGTGACCAGCTCCGCGCCGGCCACCGACACACCGCTGGAGGCCGATACCACTCCCAGCGAGCCGACCTATACGGAGGAGAGCGAAGCCGACGAGGACCCGTACGCGACGGATCCCGAGACGGAGAGCGGCGACGAGGGCATCTCCGAAGACACCTCCGGTGTGCCGCACGGGGAGTGGAGCGGCACGGCGCAGGTCACCGTCGACTTCGCCGACCCGGGCTGCGCCGCCGACTCCCGGTCCTACGCCCTTCCCGCCACACTGATCATCGACGAGCCCGTGGGGACGGAGGGCAACTCCTTCCACCTCTCCTGGGCCAGCGACGACCAGACCGCGGACGGTGCCTTCGGCGTCACCTCGGCGCAGAGCGGTACCGACACGGTCGACGGGGAGTCCGTCGAGATCGCCTACTGGTCGCTGTCCGACGACGGGGACGGCTCCTTCTCCGGGCAGCTGACCGACACGGCCGCGGCCGCGGGAGCCTCGCTGAACCTGCTCTTCGTGCCCAAGCCACTGTTCCAGTGCGGCACCTACACCAGCTTCCCGTACGGCATGAACACCGACACCACGATCGAGGGCAGCATCACCGACGGCTCCGCGTCCGTCACGCTGAGCGGCACCACGGTCGACGGCACGAGGAGCTTCCGTGTCGAATGGTCCTGACGCGTCCGCCCGGCTGGAGGCGTGGGCCACGGCCATCGCGTCGGCGTCCGCGCCGCACGAGACCGACTTCGCCGTGCACACGGCGCTCACCTACGCGCGGGGCGGCCGCGGGCGCCGGGCGCTCGTGCGCCGGGCCCCGTCGGTCACGGCGGGCAGCGGCGGTGAACTGGTCACGACCGTCCTGCCCGCCCTGTGGGACGCGCTGGCGGCCTCCTGCGAACTGTTGAAGACCGCGCTGGGCTCGCCCGTGGTCGCCAACGGCGTCTCCACGGCCACCCTGCTGCTCGCCGTACACCGGCGACGCGACGGCGCCTCTCCGGCGGAGGGAACCGGCGGGTCCGCACCGGCGGAGCCGGCGACCGGGGGCGGCGAACTGCTGGTGCTGGCCCGCGCGGTGGCCGAGGTGTCCCGGCGCCTTCAGGCCCACGGGATGGATCCCGCGGCGGCGGACCAGGCGGCCGCCTCGGCCGTGGCGGCGCTCCACGCGGGCCGGGACGAGGGGGCCGGGGCCTTCCTGGGCCTCCTGGCGGGCGAGGGCCGGGACGCGTCCGGTGAGCGGTCGGCAGGTACCCCGAGGACCGGTCTGCGACGGCTGGCCGCACGGGTGCCCGGGCTGCGGCGCTCCGCCCGCGCCCGGGGCCGTTCGCGATGAGGGCACACGCGGCTCACGGGGGCGTCCGCCTGCCGCCGCCCCCGTGGCTGTGGCTGCTGGTCTGCACGTACGTGTGGGAGCTGCCCTCGGGCGTGGTGTGGTGGCGTGAGCAGATCCGCGACCTGTGGACGGACGAGGGCGCCTACGGCCCCGAGGTCGTCGCGAGCCCCGGGTTCGCCGCGCTCCGCGCCTCCACGGTCAGCCAGCTCATGCCGTCCCTCGTCCTGGTCGCCGGGCTGCTGGCCGTGGCCCTGCCCCACCTGCGGGGGTGGTACACACGCCTGCGGTACCGCCTGGTGCCGCTCACGGCGCTGGGCTCCACGGACGCGGCCGCACCCCAAGGGGTGGGCGGTCTGAGGGACGTCGCCGCCTCTGTCGCCCCGGGTGCCACGGTCATGGTCTCCCTGTGGGGCAAGGGCCCTCCCGCGCGCGTCTACGCGGCGGGCTGGCGGAAGCGACGGATCGCCGTGTCACTCGGGTTCCTCGCGCTGTGGCGCCGGGACCCCGCCCGGGCGAGGGCGCTGCTGCTGCACGAGGCGGGGCACCTGGGGTCGGGCGAGCACCTCATCGCGGGCCTCGGCAGCCCGTTCACGCGGGCCGTGCAGGCTTGGCCCGCGGTCTTCCTCGCCTTCGGGGCCGCCCCGCTGGTGTGGCTCGCCTGGCGGCACGAGCCGACGGCGTCCCTGATGTGGCCGCAGGTCGTGGTCGTGCTGTCCCGGGCGAGCGTGATCATGGTGCCCGTGGCCGCGCTGTGGTGCGCGGAGCTGGCGGCGGACCGGCACGCGGCCGCGGTCTGCGGACGGCGTGCCGTCGAGCACGCGCTGGACGAGATCGGCGCGGGCGGCGGTCGGACCCGGGGAGGCCTGACCCATCCGCCGCACCGTCTGCGCCGGTGGTGCGCCGAGCGGGCCGACGGGTCACTGGTTCCCGCCCTGCTGGCCCTCGCCGGCCCGGTGATCCTGCTCGTGCACGCCGCGGTGGTCGTCTGCTTCACCACCGCGGCCCTCGTGCTCGCGGGCGATCCCTGGTCGTCCGCCGCCGCCAGCAGCCTGGACCTGGCTCACCGCGACGTCCTCACGGTCCCGTTGTGGTCCGCCCTGGTGGGGCTGGCCGTCCTCTGGCCGCTGCTCGCACCGCGCTGGTCGCGGCTGTGGGCTGCCGCAACGGCGGGGAGCGGGGACGTGGGCGGTGGTGCGGGCCGGGCGGGGAGCGGGGACGCGGGCCGGGCGGGCGACGGGCTCGGACCGAGAGCCCGGGCGGCGGTGATCATGCTGCCGGCCGTCGCCCTGGCCGTGGCACTGCTGCCGTCGACCGGTGCCGTCGAACGGGACCCGGTGCTCCGTCCGGCGGGCCCGGAGGCCGGCGCGGAACGCTGAACGCCGACCGGCCCTAGAACACGTCGCGCAGGGTCTCCAGGAGGCGGGCGATGTTCGCCTCGTCGCGGCGGTAGTAGGTCCACTTGCCTCGCCGGGTGGCGATCACCAGCCCTGCTTCCCGCAGCATCGCCAGGTACTGCGACGTGGTCGACTGCCCCAGCCCGGTGCGCCGCTGGATGTCGCTCACGCAGACGCCGATCTCGACGTCGCCGGGCTCCTGGCCGGGGAAGCTCATCGGCTCCTTCAGCCACACCAACATCTGGCGGCGGGCCGGATTGGACAGGGCCCGGAACACAGCGAGCAACTCCGCCTCCGAGAACATACGGTGATCGTAACGCACGGACATATTGGCGATTCGCAATATGACGATCTAAGGTCGTCGCATGTCCACTTCGATGCGCGTCATGGAACTCGTCCGCTTCGGTGCCGCGGAGGCCGCGTTCGCCGCCCGAGAGCTGCCCAGACCCACGCCCGGGCCCGGGCAGGTGCTGGTGCGGGTGGTGGCAACCTCCGTCAACCCCCTCGACCTGCAGACCCGGCGCGGCGACTACCGCGACCAGGTGGCGCTGCCGACGGTGATCGGCAACGACGTGTCCGGTGTAGTGGTCGAGACCGGCCCCGGGGCGGACGAGTTCCAGCCGGGCGACGAGGTCTGGTACCTGGCGCCGGTCTTCGCCGGACAGGGCACCTACGCCGAGTTCCACGTCGTCGACCAGGCCCTGGTCTGCCCCAAGCCCGCACAGCTGTCGCACGTCGAGGCCGCCGGTCTCGCGCTCGTCGGCATGACGGTGTGGGAGGCGCTGGTCGAACGCGCCGGGGTGCGGCCCGGCGAGCGGGTCCTGGTGCACGGCGGAGCGGGCGGAGTCGGCTCGGTCGCCATCCAGGTCGCCGGCGCGCTGGGGGCCGAGGTGGTGACCACGGCCCGGGCCAGGGATCACGAGTTCGTCACCGAGCTGGGAGCCGACCACGTGATCGACTTCTCGGCCGGTGACTACGTGCCGCAGGTCCGGGCGACGGGAGGAGTGGACGTCGTGCTGGACACGGTGGGCGGGGACACCCTCACCCGCAGCCCGGAGGTCCTGGCCGACCGGGGCCGCGTGGTGTCCATCGTGGACATCCCCGAACCTCAGAACCTGCTCGCCGCATGGGGAGTGAACGCGACCTACCACTTCCTCTTCGTCAGCCCCGACCGGGCGAAGCTCGCGGCCCTCGGCCGGCTGGTCGAGCAGGGCAGGATCCGGCCGGTGATCGGAGCCGTTCTGCCGCTGGCCGACATCGCGCAGGCGCACGCACTGCTGGAGGGCGGCTCCACCGGCGAGGGCCGCAGACGCCCGCGCGGCAAGATCGCCATCGCGGTCGACGCGTGAGGGCGGAGGTCAACTCGGCGGTATCCGGCCGTGCGGGCGCCTACACGTCCGGCGCCCGCTCGTCCAGCTCCGCCAATCCGCCCTCCCACCGCTCCCGGCGCGCCCGGTCGGACTGCTCCCACCATGGCGTTCCGCGCTCCCCCAGTGCGACCTTCGCCCGGTTCACCCGCGCACGCGCCGCCGCTTCGGCCCGCGCGTCGCTCTGGTCGAGCGCATCGCGCACCGCGCGCCGAGCCGACATCAAATGGCTTCGCAGGCGCGCCGCGGGCTCCTCCGGGATGGAAGGGTCGGTCGCCCGCCACTTCCGCCCCCGGACAACGACGAAATGCCCATCAGGCGTGCGCTCCGGTGACTGATCCGCCTCCATGGGCTCCATCCTGCCCACCGGATCCCCACGGCGCAGAACGGAACGCGACGAAGTCCCCGGGGAGGCAGGGTCCCCGTCAGCCGCCGAGGCTCGCCGACACCGCGTCCCCGTTCTGCGCCTGCCGGGAGCGGTCCGCGAGTACCGTGGCCAGCTCTCGGACGCCGTCCTCGTCGATGCCGCCCTTGCCGGTGGAGGCCGCCTCGGTCCACAGCAGCGTCGTGCCCACGCGGGTCTGGGTCACCGCACCGGGCTCGCCCTCGAAGCCGGACGTACCGAACCGCGCGTCACGCTCGTCGCCGAGCGGGCCGAGGTCGAACGTCCTGGCACGCGGCCCGGCCTTCTTTCCGTAGGAGCCCTCCCACAGCACGTCGTACGCCTTCTCGGCGGCCTCTTCGCTGTCGTAGGCGACGACCAGGAAGCTGACGTAGGCGGCGTCGTCGTCGTGCCGGAAGGTCGAGGCGCCGAAGAACCGGGACTCCTCACAGCCCGCGTTGCCCTTGATCGGGCAGGCTTCGCGGCGGTAGAGGTCGTTCATCCGCACGGCCGTGGGCCGAGCGGACTGCTTCCAGTCGGGCATGGCCGCGTCGTCCGGCAGTACGTCCCGCACTTCGTCCTGGGAGAGCGCGGCCGCCTTGCCGCTCGCGCCGCCGGCCTGCGCGCCGCCACCGCAACCGGTGAGCAGCAGTGCCGCCACGATCGCCGTTCCCCACCACTGCCTCATGACCATGCCATCACCCCTCGGACGGCGATCCTACGCGGGCGCTCTCGGCAGGAAGGTGCCGCGCACCAGGCCGAGCACCGTACGTGCGAAGAGGGCGCCGTAGGCCACGGTTGCCAGGCCGAGCAGGGCGTAGGTGATCTCCGTGCGGGCGGGGACGTCCTCGGCCTGGAGCCAGCGGACCGTCACCGTGAAGCCCACGGCGTAGGAGAAGGCGAAGGACCAATAGGGAGGGCCGAAGGGGGCTTTCCGGTAGGTGCCGGTCAGGGAGAGCTGGACCAGGGCCATCAGGAGCGCGTAGCCGGCGAGTGCGGTGGCGACGAGATCCGCCCGGCCCCCGTTCATGACGAACCACGCGTTGCTCGCGACCAGCGGGGGCGCGAACTCGATCGCGATGGTGGGCAAGAGCGGCGCGGGGAGGGCGGGCTGCGTGAAGAGCCTGACGAGGAGGATGGAGCCGAGGACGAACCAACAGACCGTGCCGTAGCCGAACATGAGCTGTGACAGCCGGACCCAGCCGAACGTGGCCGCACATCCGGCGGCGATCAGGCCGCCCGCGACGGTGGGCAGGAAGTACCCGGGGTGCCAGTCGGTGAGTCTCATCTCCAGGCGGATCCACGCCCCGGTCAGCCAGGCGCCCAGGGCGATGGTGCCCGCGAGGCCGATGACGAACACCACCTTGCCGGCCGTCCCGGCGTACGGTTCCAGGGCTACGCCCAGCAGCATGGGGATGATGGGGAGCAGTGCCGTGAAAGGGCCCGTCGTCGGGTGCGCCGGTTCGCTCCGGAGCCGCCCCTGGGACAGGGCGTTCGCGCAGTACGCCGTCGCCGTGACCGCCCAGAGGGCGGCGGCCGTGATCCAGAGCGCGGCGCCCGGCCAGTCGGGCACCTCGGTGGTGTGCCGCGCGAGCGTCCAGAGCTGGGCGAGCCCGGCCGTGCCGAAGCTGATCCCGAAGAGGTTCGGAGCCAGGCGGTAGGTGCTCCGGTACATGGCGCGCCCCCTTCCCCTGCGGTGTCCGTCGGTGGCCGGGGCGTCGGGCGAGCCGCCGGCGCCGTCACTGTGACACGGGGCGGCGGCACCGGTGGGCAGGCGCAGCGGGAGTCGTCACCCGCTCGGAGCAGGCCCTGCGGGCCCCTCTCCGGGTGAGGCAAGGCCTCTCGGGCCGTGGCACGGAAGCGGGCCGCGTTATAGTCGGAAGGTCGCGAAAAACGATGTTCCGCCGGGCCGCCGCCGGACATCGCGCACACATCGATCCAGATGGTTCTGATCGTTGAGCGTCTCCTCGCCGGGATCGGGCTCCTGCCCGCTGCCGGTGCCGACCACCGCCGGCCGTGCCGGCATCAGGGAGCTCAGCATGCAGAAGACCATCGCCGTCGTCGGAGCGGGACTGGGCGGGCTGTCGCTCGCCCGGGTCCTTCAGGCCCACGGTGTCGTCGCGACCGTCTACGAGAGCGAGGCTTCGGCGACCAGCCGTGCGCAGGGCGGCCTCCTCGACATCCACGAGGAGACCGGCCAGTACGCGCTTCGGGCCGCCGGTCTCCACGACGAGTTCCGCACCCTGGTCCGGCCGGGCGAGGACGCCAAGCGCGTGGTGGACCGGCACGGCACGATCCTGCTCGACAAACCCGCCGACGGCCGTTCCGTCCGTCCGGAGGTGGACCGCGGCGAACTCAGGCACCTGCTCGTCGACTCACTGGCGCCGGGGACGATCAAGTGGGGCCGCAAGGTCGACTCGGTCCGGCGCCGGCCCCGGGGCGGCTACGACCTCACCTTCACGGCAGGGCCCGCCGCACATGCCGATGTCGTCGTCGGCGCCGACGGCGCCTGGTCGAAGGTCCGTGCGCTGCTCACGACCGCCGCGCCCCGCTACAGCGGAACGTGCTTCGTCGAAGTCGCCCTCGCCTCGGGCCGTCGGGCCCGTCGGGCGGACGTGGACGCGATCGGCAGCGGCACCCTGATGGCGGTCGCGCCGGGCAAGGGCATCATCGTGCACCGCCACGCGGACGGGCAGGTACGCGGATACGCGGCGCTGAACAGGTCCGAGGAGTGGATGAGGTCGATCGACTTCGGCGATCCGCCCGCCGGCCTCCGGCGCGTCGCCGACGAGTTCGACGGCTGGTCGCCGGAGCTGACCGCCTTCGTGACCGAGAGCGACGCGGATCCGCTGCTCCGGCCCATCCACGCCCTTCCCGTCGGACTGAGCTGGGAGAGGACGCCCGGCGTCACGCTCGTCGGCGACGCCGCGCATCTGATGTCGCCCTTCGCCGGCGAGGGCGCGAACCTCGCCATGTACGACGGTGCGGAGCTGGCGGGTGAGTTGGTGCGGCACGGTGACGTCGAAGCCGCGCTCGCCGCCTACGAGGAGCGGTTGTTCCCGCGCGGCGGTGACGCCGCCGGCCGTTCGGCCCGGAACCTGGAGACCTTCTTCGGCCCCGAAGCCCCTCGGAGCGTCGTCGCCCTGTTCGATCGCTAGTGACGCCGTCGCGCACCGGCGCGCGACCGAGGCGGCCGTCGTACGGCCCCGTCCTGGTCCACCGCAGCCACACGGCCGTGCCGGTTCCTTCGGGCGAACGGCCGGGCTCGACCGCGTGGCACCCGTGTTCCCGGGCTGCGCGCGGGTGAGCATGGGCCGACCCACTCTGACCCACTCCTCCCCCGCACCGAGGCGACGCGATGTCCGAACCCGCCGACCACGTCCATTCCGCGAACGCCGCCCCGCGGCGAGGTCTGCCGCCCAGGACCGCCGAGCTGTGGCTGTTCCGCGGCATCTACGGCCTGGTCCTGGCCAGCGCCCTGGTGGCGGCCCTCGATGTGCCGGGCGAGGTCGCCGACCCCGGCGAGGACGCGCTCTGGGTGCTGCTCACCGCGCTGGCGTCGAGCGCCGCCCACGGCTACGCGCACGTGATCGCCCAGCGTGCGGTCGCCGAGGGCGGGGCCAGGCCGAGCCGCCTGCGTGCGGTGCTCGCCGAGTGGCCCCTCGTCGCGGCGGCGCTGCCCACCGTGTGCCTGCTGCTCGGCGCGGTGGCCGACTGGTGGTCCGAGGAGACCGCCGCCGACACCGCCCTGCTCTTCAACACCGTCGCCCTGTTCTGCCTCGGCATCTCCGCGGCCCGTACCGCCGGGCTGCGTTGGGCGTCGTCGCTGCGCGCGGGGTTCATGGACATGCTGATCGGGGTCGTGATCATCGGTGTATACGCGCTCGTGGAGTGACGGCCGGGTCCGGCCCCTGCGGTGACGCGTGTCACGTGGTGGGACGCCGAGTGTGAGCGGTCGCCGGGTATGAAAGGCGCGTGACCGGATACGCGGCTGGGATGAGCAGCGTTTCCGGAAGAACCTCCCCGGGTGAAGGCGGGTTCCCCGCCACTGCCGCCGCGCGCGAGCCGTCCGCCCGCACGGTTCCGGCCGTCAGTGCGGCCCCCATGCAGCCCCGGCGGGACGGCGAGGGCAGCCTCGCGCACGTCGTGGAGACCCTCCTGGACAAGGGCCTGGTGCTCAACGCCGACATCATGGTCTCGGTGGCCGGCGTCGAACTGCTGGGCATCCGCCTGCGGGCGGCCCTCGCCTCGTTCGAGACGGCGGCCCGCTACGGGCTGGAGTTCCCCTCCGGCACGGACACCGAGACCGCCGCGTGGCGGGAGACGCGCGAGGAGAAGGATTCCTGCCCCGCGTGCGGCAAGCGCGCCCCCGTGGAGCAGTTGCTGAACCAGTGGTGCCCCTGGTGCGGTTGGCGCAGTGCGCAGGCGCAGATGCGGGAGGCGTCCGGCCGGGCCGCCGTCGTGAGCCGCGACGACGCGGCCGTGGAGGGCGGCGCGGACGACGGCGCCGACGAAGGTGACCGGGCGGGCGACGGCAGGCGCGGTCGGCGCTCCGCCGAGCGGGAGGCCGAGCCGCGTGGCGAGTGAACAGCCGCCGATGCGTCCCACCCGGGAGCCCCGGGTGACCCTGGACGACCTGGTGGAGGTGCTGCTCAACAAGGGCGCGGTTCTGCACCTCGACCTCATCGTCGCCGTCGCGGACATCCCGCTGATCGGCGTCTCGGTGCGAGCGGCGATCGCGGGGATGGAGACGATGCTGGAGTACGGCATGATGCGCAACTGGGACGAGGCGACCCGGGAGTGGGCGGAGCGCTCCGCCGTGCCGCGTGTCCTCGGGCTGCGCGAGGACGAGAGCGTCGTGCGGCGGATGAGCGGCGGCCACCTGCTGACCGGCGGCGTCTACCACGGCTGGCGGCCCGGCACCGTCTATCTCACCGACCAGCGCCTGGTCGTCCTGCGCGGCGAGCCGCGCGAGGTGCTCTGGCAGACGGATCTGGACGCCGTACGGGACGTGCGGCTGAAGCCCGAGGAGACGGTGGGCGGCGAGGAACGCCTGCGGCTGGAGGTCGCGTTGGCCGACGGCCGGCGGGAGCTGCTCTCCGCGCGGGAGCCCGAGGCCCTGCACGACCTGCTCACCCGCTCCCTCGCCGGGAGCCTCGGGCCGTCGCTCCCGCCCGGCGCCCCCGAGGAGGAACCGCCGCTCGCCGACGGGCACCTGTGGTACGAGGAGCCGCGGAGGTCCGGTCCGATGTGGCGGGGCGGCCGGGCACGGCTCACGGCGGACCGGCTGACCTGGAAGTCGCCGGTGGACGGCAGGCCCGCACTGGTGCTGGCCACGGCCGAACTGGCGGAGGTGAGCCGGGCACCGGGCTACGGGCCGGGTGGTGAGGGAAGCGTCCTGCTGCTGCGCACCGTCGGCGGCGACGAGTACCGGCTGTCCGCCGACGATCCGGCGGCCTGGGCCCGGCGGTTCGAGTCGGCCGGCCGGCTGACGGCGCCCGCGTGAGCGGCGCCCGGAGGAACGTGACAGTGACGCGGAGGAAGAAGGGGACGACATGCCGTTGACCGTCGACGAGAAGAGCCTCAAACACGGAGTGCTGTCCCTCGTCGTGACGCTGGTCGAGGTCATCCAGGAGGCGCTGGACCGCCAGGCCATGCGCCGTATCGAGGGCGGCGACCTGAGCCCGGAGGAGTCCGAACGCCTCGCCGACGCCCTGCTGGAGCTGGACGAGGCGATGGAGCAGATCAAGGAGGACCACGGCATCACGGCGTCGGTCGCCGATCTGCACCGCGGTCTGGACGAGGTGGTCGACGACGTCGTGGACAAGCTGATCAACCCCCAGCGCTGGGCGGAGGAGACCGGGCGATGACCGAGGACAGCGCGCTGTACGTCTACGCCCTGCTCCCCGATCTGCCGGGCGCCGCCGACGGGGTCACCGGACTCGACGGACGCCGGCTGCGGCTGGTGCCGGTCGAGGGGACCGGGGTGGCCGCGCTGGTGCACGACGCGGCGCCGGAACCCTTCCAGGGCGACGACGACCGGGTGCGCCGCTGGGTGGCGGAGCAGAGCGAGGCCGTCACGACGGTCTGGGAGCGCGCCGGCACCCTGCTGCCGATGACCTTCAACGTCCTGGTGGCCGCCGACACGGCGTCGGGCCGCGGCGCCGAACAGCGGCTCGGCGACTGGGTCGGGGACCAGCGGGACGAGGTCACCCGTCAGCTGGACGCGCTCGCCGGGCGCTGCGAGCTGCGGGTGGAGGTCGCCCTGGAGCGCGGCGCGGGCGGTGAGTCCGGCGCGCAGGCCACGGACACGCCGGACGGCGGGGACGACGGACGCTCCCCGGGAATGCGCAGGCTCCTGGCCAAGCAGCGCGAGCAGCGTGAGAAGAACACCGCCGGGCAGCTCGCGGACACCCTGCACGCCGGACTGCGCCGTCGGCTGCTGTCGGTGGCGGAGGACCTGCGCGAGCGCGGTCCCGCCCAGCGCGCGCCCGACGAGACGGCCGTCCTCTCCGCCGCCCTGCTGGTGCGCCGGGAGGACATCGACGCCGTGGGCGCGGTACTGAGCGAGGCCCAGGCGGGCGAGCCCGCGCTGCGCATCCGCTTCCTCGGCCCCTGGCCGCCGTACTCCTTCACGGAGACCCGGCCGCACGAGCCGGCGGATCAGACGGCGCGCTGACGCCGGGCGGGCCGGCGGAAACCCGCGGAAGGTCGCGACGGCGGCCCGGTTCTCTCAGCCCTCGCGCAGGGCCTTCGCCGCGTACTCCCACAGCCGGTCAGCCGCGTCGGGGTCGAGCGCGTGGCCGGCCACGCCACCGGGCTCCTCTTCGCCGGCCCGGACGGTGCGGGCCTCGGCGTTGTCCTCGAAATAGCGGCCGGTGACGCCGTCCAGGAGGGGGGACGCGGCCAGCAGGACGGAGGTGGCGGCGCCCTGTTCCGCGGTCTTGTAGTAGGGCAGGGGCTTGACGTTGCCCTGGTCGTCCATCACGCCGAACGCGCGCATCGTGTCGTCGTCCACGTGGCGTTGCAGGCCGGTGAGGATGTAGCCGGGGTTGAGGGCGTTGGCCGTGATGCCGTCCGCCGCCCAGCGGCGGGCGCCCACCGTGAACAGGACGTCGGCGGTCTTCGACTGCCCGTACGCCGTCCACGGGTCGTACGGGCGCCGCTCGAAGTGGGGGTCGCCGAAGTCGAAGGGCGCGCCGCGGTGGGCGCCCGAGCTGACCACCACGATGCGCGCCGAGCCGGCATCGCGCAGGGCCGGGTACAGACCCAGGGCCAGGGCGAAGTGACCCAGGTAGTTGGTGGCGAGCTGCATCTCCCAGCCGCGCGGAGTCAGAGTGCGGGTGGGTAGCGCCATGATCCCGGCGTTCGCCACGAGGATGTCGAGGGGATCGTTCCATGTGCGCGCGAAGGCGTCGACCGAGGAGGGATCGGCCAGGTCGAGGGCCCTTACGTGCACCCGGCTCGCTCCCCCGGCGGCCGTCAGCTCGGAGAGCAGCGGCTGTGCGGACTCGACGCGGCGCGTGGCGACCGTCACCTCCGCGCCGGCGGCGGCCAGGGCCCGGACCGTCTCGGCGCCGAGACCGGAGGCACCGCCCGTGACGACGGCGCGGCGACCGGTGAGGTCCACGCCGTCGATGACGTCGCGGGCGCGGGCGTCGGGGCCGAAGGGAGTGGTCAAGGGTGCGGAGACGGCCGGCAGGGGGCGGTGGCCGTCAGGGGCGGGCCGTGGACTCGGATTCGTCGTCATGCGTCCAAGCTACGATGAGCTCACTGGATCTACTATCATTCAGAATCCACATTTCTTTAGCGAGCGTCCGACGTCTCAGGAAGTCGAGGCCGCGGCGGTGAGGAGGGGAGCTCGGCGATGGATCCGCTCGAGGACGTGCTGACCCTGTTGGAGACCCGGAGCCGGCTCTCCGCCGGGTTGGTCGCGGGCGGACGCTGGGCCGTCCGCTTCGACGCGCCCCCTGTCGTGAAGTTCAACGCCGTCCGTAAGGGCTCCTGCCAGCTGGTGGTCGACGGGGTGCCGGAACCGTTCGAGCTGGCGGAAGGCGACTGCTATCTGCTGACCCGGCCGCGCTCCTACATTCTGCGCAGTGACCCGGAGACGGATCCGGTGGAGGGCAGCACGGTTTTCGCCGGTGCCGTCGACGGCATCGCCCGGGCGGGTCAGGGGTCCGACGTGTTTCTCCTCGGCGGTGGCTTCGCCTTCAGCAACCGCGCGCAGGACCTGCTGCTCGGCCAACTGCCGCCGGTCCTCCACGTCTCCGCGGGCACACCCCACGCCGAGACCGTGCGGTGGGCCCTGGCCGCCATCAACCAGGAGCTGACGGGCCGGCCGATGGCCGGCGCCCTGGTGGCGGAGCACCTGGCCGTGGTGATGCTCGTGCACATGCTGCGGCTGCATCTCGAACAGTCTCCCCGGGCGGCGTCCGGCTGGCTGTCCGGGCTCACGGACCCGGTGGTCGCGCAGGCGCTGACCGCCCTGCACGGGAACCCCGCGCACGCGTGGACGGTGGCCGAACTGGCCGACGCCGCCGCAGTGTCCCGCTCCACGCTCGCCGCGCGCTTCAAGGCCGCGGTCGGCCAGGGGCCCCTGGAGTACCTCGCCCACTGGCGCATCGAGCTGGCGGCCCGGCGGTTGCGGAAGGACGGCGCCACTCTGGCTTCGATCGCCCGTTCCGTGGGCTACGGGTCCGAGAGCGCCCTCAGCGTCGCCTTCAAGCGGATCACGGGGACGACGCCCGGGGAGTACCGTCGTCGGCCCACGCGTACGTGAAGGAGCGAAACCACCCCCGCACCTGCGCCGGTGGTCCGCGAGGGTGGCCTAGAGTCACCGGGCGAAGCACCGCCCCTCTCCCTCTCGCGGAGGTCCCGCATGCCCCCCTCCCCCACCGGGCCGGCCGACGCGGACACGTATGCGGCCGTGTGTGATCACACGCACCTGTTTCCCGGGGCCCGGTGCCGTGTCCAGGGGCTGCCCGATCCGCGGGGCTTCGCGGCCCGGCCCGTCCCGGTCGACGTGGATGTGCGCTTCTCCGACGGAGTGATCGCGTACGCGCGGTTGTCGACGGACGGTCCGGCGGATCCCGTGCTCGTCGTCGCGGCCTACACCACGGCGGCGGGGACCTCCATCGGCGGACGCGGCTGGGTGGTGCGCGGCACGGTCCTCGCCGGAGACGAGGTCGAACTGGTCCTCGGCGGTGCCGCGCCGGTCTGACGCGACGGGGCGCGACACGGACTCGTGAGCCGGCCGCGGCCCCGTCCCTATCCGGCCGTCGGCAGCAGCACCGAGGAGTCCGGTTCCGGGCCGGTGCCGAAACCGCCGACGACGGCGAAGCGCTCCAGGTCGACGACGGCCACGCTGTTGGTGCCCAGTTGGGACACGTACGCCAGTGGTCTGTGGGGGTGGAAGGAGACGGCCGCCGGGATGCCGTCGAGTCTCAGTGAGCGGATCGGGCGGAGCGCCGTGCTGTAGAGGGTGAGGGTGTTGGCGGCGATGTCCGTCGCCAGCAGCCGGTCCTCGTCGACGGTGTAGACGCGCAGCGGGTCGCCGCCCACCTTCCGGCTCCGCTGGACCCTCATGGTCCGCGCGTCGACGGCGACCAGGGCGGAACTCTTGCGTGCGCCGACGAACAGGGTCCTCTCGTCGCGGCTGAGGCAGCTGCTCTCGGGCAGCTGACCGGGGGTCACCACGAGCGGCGGGGCGGAGGCGTCGTGGGGGCGCACGAGGCTCACCGTGTGGGACAGGAGGCCGGTGACATAGGCGCGTTCGCCGTCCCTGCTGAGGGTGAACAGGTGGGTCTTCACACCGTGCGCGGGGACCGCTCGCGTCGGTGCCACGTCGGTCGACGGTGTGTCGAAGCCGAGCAGCATCGCCTTCTCCTCGCTGAGCGCGTAGAGGCGGTCGCGGTCGTCGATGCCCATGCCGTGGACGCGGTTGAACGGCCGGGTGTCGATCGTCCTCGCGAGCGTCCGCTCGGCGAGGTCGACGACGAAGACCGCGGCGCCGCCCTCGCCGGCCGTCGCGGACATGCGCACCCCGTAGTGTCCGACGTACGCGAATCGCCGGTGGGAGTCGACGACCATCTCGTGCGGGTAGTCGGGCAGGGCCACCTTCCGCAGCAGCCGGCCCGACGGTGTCTCGTAGAAGCCGACCGCGTGGCCGCTCTTCTCCACGACCGCCAGCACGTCGCTCCCCGGGTCGCCGGCGGCCGGCATCGCCACACCGGACGCCAGTGCCCCGGCGCCCGCCGCCATGATCACCGCGCGACGTGTCGCCACAGTCCTTCACCCCGTCCTCTGGGAGGTCACCGCCGGTCGCGCGAGGCACCACGGCACCACGCGTACGTCAACGAGCCTGCTGTGCACGGAGGTTGAGGTCAACCGGCTTGCGCGGCGTGTCCCCGGTCAGCCGCTGGAGGCCGACGCCGCGGCAGCCGTGTTCTGGCGGTGCTGGAGCGAGACGGCCACCAGGCCGGTGAAGATCTGGAGGGAGAGCGGCACGTCGGTGAGTTCGGCGGTCAGGCCGGTGCCGAAGCCGCTGCGCCGGAACTCGCCCAGGACGCGCGTGCCCTGGACCAGCCGCCGGTTTCCGCGCAGGGACTGGCGGGTCAGCTCGTACTCGCCGCCCTCACCCGTGACGACCCACCGGCGGCCGGACCGGTGTGCCTCGGCGCGGACCGTGTCCCCCGCCAACATCTCGAAGGACCGGCCCCACTTGCCGGAGCGCAGCTCGAAGGTCTCACCGGCCACCTCGACCCGTCCGCCGGACTTCCAGGCGTGGGCGGACCATCGCGCGACGGGCGCGCCGTCCGACAGGATGCGGTACGTGCGCCCGAAGGCGCGTTCCCGTTTGATCTCCAGCATGCGGCACTCCCCTGGCGGGTCGTCGGTGTGCGGGTGGTCGCGAGTGTGGTCCGGCATCCGTCGCCTTCCCGGAGAGCGATCAGGAATGCGGCGCGTCCCCGGCGACTTGCCCCTGACACTGGTGTCAGGTTTTAGCGTAGGGGGCGTCGGCGTTCGCCGATCATGTGCACCGTCCGAGACCCGGCCGTACCCGGCCGTCAGGAGAGGCAGAACGTCATGCGCGCAGTCCGCTTTCACGAGTACGGCGGTGTGGAGACCCTGGTGGTCGAGGAGGTGCCGGAACCGCACGCCGGGCCGGGCGAGGTCCGGATCCGCGTCGCGGCGGCCGGGGTCAATCCCGTCGACTGGAAGGTGCGGGCCGGCGCGGTGCGGGAGGTGCTCCCCGTGGACCTGCCGGCGATTCCCGGGCGGGACGCCGCCGGTGTGGTCGACGAGACCGGCGAAGGTGTGCGGGGTGTGGCCGTCGGCGACCGGGTCTTCGGGCTGGGCGGTGTCACCGGGGCGACGGCGGAGCTGGCCGTGCTGTCGGCCTGGGCCCCGGCGCCGGACGCCTGGACCGACGAGGAGGCCGCCGGCGCCGGACTGGCGTCCGTGACCGCGCTGGGCGGGCTGAACGCGCTGGGGCCCCTGCGGGGGCGCACGCTTCTCGTGGAGGGCGCCGCCGGCGGGGTGGGCAGTGCGGCGGTCGAGATCGCGGTGGCCCGGGGTGCCACGGTGATCGGGACGGCCGGCGAGCGCAACCACGCCTTCCTCACCTCTCTCGGAGCCGTCCCCACCACCTACGGAACCGGTCTCGCCGAACGCCTGGCCTCCCTGGCTCCGGCCGGCGTCGACCTGGTGCTCGACACCGCGGCCTCCGGTTCGCTGCCCGACCTCGTCGCGATCGTCGGCGACCCGGCGCGCGTGGTGACGGTCGCCGACCACGTCAACGCGCGGCGGCTGGGCGTGCGGGCGGCCAACGCGGAGAACGACCCCGCGCTCCTCGCCGAGGCGGCCGAACTGGGCCGGCAGGGCCGCTACACGCCGCGTGTCGAGCGGACGTACTCCGTCGAGGACATCGCGCAGGCGCACGCCCACGTCGAGCGCGGACACACCCGGGGGAAGCTCGTGGTGCGCGTCTGAGCCTCCCCAACGGCCACCGCCGGCGCCGTTCGCGTCAGGCGGAGGCGTTCGCGGTCAGGTGGTCGCCGGGGATGCCGGACTTCTCCGGCCGGTAGAAGTCCCGGATCCCGTCCGCCCAGGTGGTCACCCGGATACGGTCGTCCCCGTCCGGTCCGAAGGCGTCGAACAGGGCCTCGATGTTGGGCCGCCGGAAGCCGATGGCCAGCATCAGTGCGACGAACTCGGGCCGGGCGACGAGGCCGTCACCCTCCGGGTCCCCCATCGCCGCGAGTGCCTCCGCGAACTCGTCGACGGCGGCCCCGAAGCGCTGGGGGTTGAGGACGACGGAGTCGAACTCCTCGGGGCTGATCCGCCCGTCGCCGTTGGCGTCCAGCTCGGTCAGGAGCGTGTCACCGTAGCGGTGGAAGGACGCGGCGAGCCGGTCCTTCACGGCGTCGCCGGCCGCCGGTACGGCCGCCACGACGCGGTCGCTCATCAGCTCGAAGTCGGCCGGCTCCAGGTAGCCGTTCCCGTCGGCGTCGAAGAGGGAGAAGACCAGCTGGACACGGTCCGTCGCCTCGCTGGTGGGCGTCATGGTGCACCTCGAACTTTCCGGGTGGAGTACTGCCGTGGGTGCGCGCCGGCTCCGCGGCCGGCGGCTCGTCCACTATCGGGCCGGCGGGACGGTCGCGGTGGCGAAGGCCGTCCCGTGCACACGATTGGGCGTATCCCTCCCGCCGACGCGTCGGACGCCGCCGCACGGGGAAGCGCGGCGTCCCGGTGGACGCCGCGCCCGTTGTGCCCTGTGCGCTCTCCGTGCGCCGCTGATCAGACGAAGGCGCTCTCCCCGGTGATCGCCTTGCCGACGATCAGGGTGTTCATCTCCCGGGTGCCTTCGAAGGAGTAGATGGCCTCGGCGTCCGCGAAGAACCGGGCCACGTCGTAGTCCAGCACGATGCCGTTGCCTCCGAATATCTCCCGCGCCCAGGCCACCACCTCCCGCATCCGAGCGGTCACGTGGGCTTTGGCCAGGGAGGAGTGCTCGTCGCGGAAGGTGCCCGCGTCCTGCAGGCGGGCGAGCTGGAGCAGCAGCCCCCAGCTGGAGGTGATGTTGGCCAGGCTCTTCACCAGGAGGTCCTGGACGAGCTGGAAGCCCGCCAGGGGCCTGCCGAACTGCTCCCGCTCGGTGGCGTAGCGCAGCGCCAGTTCATAGGCGCCGATCATGACGCCGAGGGCCTGCCAGGCGACGCCGCTGCGCGTGGCCCGCAGGATCTCCGCGACGTCGCGGAAGGACGACACGTTCTGGAGGCGGTCGGTCTCGGGCACCCGTACGCCGGTGAGTTCGACGTCCGCGTTCTCCACGATGCGCAGCGATGTCTTGTGCTCGATCCGCGTGGCCTCGAAGCCCGGCGTCCCCCGCCCGACCACGAATCCCTTGACCTGGTCGTCGTCCACGTCACGGGCCCACACCACGACGTGGTCGGCGAAGGTGGCGTTGCCGATCCAGCGCTTCTCGCCGTCGAGCACCCAGGTGTCGCCGTCGCGGCGGGCGGTGGTGTGCATGCCCGCCGCGATGTCGGAGCCGTCGAGCGGTTCGGTCAGCGCGAACGCCCCGACCGTCTCCATGGTCGCCATGCCGGGCAGCCACCGGTCGCGCTGCTCCTGGTCGCCGCCGGACTGGATGGCGTACATCGCCAGTCCGTTGTGGACGCCGAAGAAGGTGGCCACGGAGGCGTCGACGCGGCTCATCTCCATGGCCATCATGCCGGTCAGCAAGTGGGAGGCGGCGGGGCCGGGTTCGCCGTATCCCTCGTAGGGCAGGCCGACCAGTCCGCTCTCGCGGAAGCGGTCGATCAGCTCTCTGGGGAACGTCCCCTCGGCCCAGTGCGCGGCGACCAGGGGCTGGACCTCCTCGCGCATGAACGCCCGTGTCCTCGCCAGGACCTTGCGTTCCTCCTCCGACAGGGCGCCCTCGAAGTCGTAGAAGTCGGCCGGGTTCTGCTGCGTCGTGAGTGAACTCATGGGGCCCTTCTTCCACGCTCGCGCCGTGGCAAGCCCCCGGCCGATCACGGTGTGGGCCCTCCTACCGGCGGTGTTTCACCGCAAAGACCCACCGGTTGCCCGCCAGTGCGTCGTTCCGCTCGGGCAGTGGGCCGCGTCCGTGCCTGCGGGTGAAGTCGAAGGGCGTGCCGACGGAGGTCGTCCAGCCCCTGCCCGTCAGGTCGCCGGCGGAGTCGGGGCGCGGCTCGCGGCTGAACAGATCCAGGAGGTCGATGCCGATCTGCCGGCGCGTGGCGGTGTAGAGGGGGCTGTCGCGGTAGGCCATCAGGTCCTTCTCCAGTTTGGCCTCGTAGGCCAGCGCGCTGCCAGCCGCGCTCAGGCGGTCCACCGTGTCGACGAGGTAGGTCTCGGCGGCGCGGGGCAGGTAGAAGAGCAGTCCCTCGGCCAGCCAGACGGTCGGTGCTTCGGGGTCGAAGCCCGCGTCGGTCAGCGCACCGACCCAGTCGTCGCGCAGGTCGACGGGGAGGGGCACGCGGGTCGTGAGCGGTGCGGCGGACACGCCCGCGAGCACCTGGTGCTTGAAGTCGAGGACACCGCCCCGGTCGATCTCGAACACCACGCAGCCGGGCGGCCAGTCGAGGCGGAAGGCCCGCGCGTCCAGCCCCGCGCCGAGCAGCACGACTTGGCGGACCCCGCCGGTGCGCACCGTGTCGAGGACGAAGTCGTCGAGGACGCGGGTCCGCAGGCCGAAGTAGCGCGCGAACCGCCCCCACAGCGGGTCCGCGTCCGCGTCCGGAACCTGTTCCGGGCGGACCGGCCAGCCGGCGGACGCGGGGGCGGCGAGCACGAAGTGCTCCGCGTAGGCGTCCTGGGCCAGGCTGTCGGGCCGGTGGGTCTCGAGCGCCCGGGCCGCGGCGACCAGGAGGGCGGTCAGACCGACCCCTCCTGCCACCCCGTCCACACCGGTGTCCTGCTGTGCCGTATGGGTCATGCGTCATGTCCCCCGATCGGTTCCGGGATGAGTACGGGTTTGACGACGCGGCCCGCGTCGCAGTCCTGTTCGGCCTCGTTGATGTCGGCGAGCGGGTAGGTGCGGATCAGCTGGTCGAAGGGGAAGCGCCCGGCCTGCCAGAGGGCGGTCAGCCGGGGGATCAGCAGTGCGGGCACGGCGTCGCCCTCGCAGATGTGGGAGATGCGGCGGCCCCGGTCGAGTGTTCCGGGTTCGAGGGGCAGGGTGGTGTGCAGCCGCGCCACCAGGCCGAGGCGGCCGGTGGGGCGCAGGCCGTGGAGGGCGCCGTTGATCAGCTCGGCCGAGGCGGTGGTGTCCAGGGCGTAGTGGGCTCCGCCGCCGGTCAGTCGTCGGATGCGGTCGCCGAGGCCGGGCGACGCGGCGGACACGGGGATGGCGTGGAAGCGTTCGGCGAGGTCCAGCCGTTCCGGGTGCCGGTCGACGGCGACGGTCACCGCGCCGGCGGCGCCGGCCGCCATCACGGCCGCGAGGCCGACCGCCCCGGCGCCGAGGACCACGAGGGTGTCGCCGGGGCCGGCGGCGAAGGAGTTGAGGACCGCGCCGGCGCCGGTGAGGAACCCGCAGCCGAGCGGTCCGAGCAGGTGGAGCGGCAGCGCCGGGTCGACCCGGACGGCGTTGCGGGCCGGGACGGCCGCGTACTCGGCGAAGGAGGACTGGCCGAACCAGCGTGGGGCGAGTGCGGCGCCGGCGGCGTCGGTGAACCGGGCGGCGTTCTCGGGGCGTCCGCCGTGGAGGTTGAGGGCGGCGAACGAGTCGCAGTAGGCGGGGGCGGCGCCGACGCAGTTTCGGCAGTGCCCGCAGGAGTCGAAGCTCAGCACGACGTGGTCGCCGGGATCCAGGCCGGTGACCGCTTCGCCCCTCTCCACGACGACGCCGGCACCCTCGTGACCGAGGACGGCCGGCAGGGGGGAGCGGCCGGCGGAGTGCCGTACCGCGAGGTCGGTCCGGCACAGGCCGCAGCCCGCGATCCGGACCAGGACCTCGTCGGCGGCGGGGGCCTCGTCCAGCGCCACCTCCTCGACGGCGAACGGTTTCCCGTACGAGCGCAGTACGGCCGCGCGGAATCTCACGTCAGGCCTCCTCCAGGCGGTGCACGACGAACGGCCTGAGGTTCCCGTAGAGGCCCCACGGTCCGCCGGAGACGCCTACGCCGCTGTCCTTGATTCCCGCGAAGGGCTGGGCGAGGGACAGCTCGGCGTGGTGGTTGACCCACGCCGTCCCGCACTCCAGCCGGCCGGCCACGGCCTCGGCCCGGTCGGCGTCGGTCCCCCAGACCGAGCCGCCGAGCCCGAAGCGGGTGCCGTTGGCGGCTTCGACGGCTTCGTCGAGGCTTTCGTACGGCAGGACCGGCAGGACGGGGCCGAACTGCTCCTCGGTCACCACCGGGCTGCCGACCGGTACGTCCGTCAGGATCGTCGGGGCGAAGAAGTACCCCGGCCGGTCCAGCCGGTGGCCGCCGGCGGCGGCCCGGGCGCCGTCCGCGAGGGCGCGGGCGGTGAGGTGCGCGACGCGGGCCAGTTGCGCCGCGTTGTTGAGGGGGCCGAGTTGCGAGGCCGGGTCGAGTCCGGGGCCCACGACCGCGGTCCTCGCCCGGTGGGCGAGGGCCTCCACGACCAGGGAGTGGAGGCGGGCCGGGGCGTAGACGCGCTTGACCGCCATGCAGACCTGTCCGCAGTTGCGGAAGGCCGCCTCGAACAGGCGGTCCGCGATCTTCTCCACGTCGACGTCGTCCAGCAGTACGGCGGCGTCGTTGCCGCCGAGTTCCAGGGTGACTCGGGCCAGGGAGGCCGCCGCGCCCCTGGCGACGGCGCGTCCGGTGGGGGCCGAGCCGGTGAAGGTCACGTGCCGGATCCCCGGGTGCGAGGCGAGGCGCTCCCCCAGGGGCTCGCGGCCGGTGACGACGGTCAGGACACCCTCCGGCAGGGCGGCGGAGACGACGGACGCCAGCAGGCGGGTGGCGAGGGGCGTGTACGGGGAGGGCTTGAGGACGACCGTGTTGCCCGCGGCGAGTGCCGGCGCGCATTTCGCCGAGGCGAGTTGCAGCGGGAAGTTCCACGGGACGATCGCGGCGACCGGGCCGAGCGGCCGCCAGCGCAGCTCGCTGCGTACCGGCCGGCCGTCCGTGATCGGGCGGGTCGGGTCGCCGGGGTCGGCGAAGTGGCGGAGCCGGGCGGCCGTGCGGGCCACTTCCGCGTGCGACTCGGCCAGGGGTTTGCCCTGCTCGCGGGTGAGCAGGGCGGCGAGGTCGGGGCCGGCCGCCTCGACGGCGTCCGCGGCGGCGAGCAGCGCGGCCGTACGGGCGGCCGGGTCCGCGCGCCAGCCGTGCCAGGCCGTGTGCGCGCGGTCGACCACGGAGTCCAGGTCGTCCGGGTGCCGGTCCGGTGCCTCGTCGAAGGGCTCGCCCGTCGACGGGTCGACGACGGGGAAGTATCCGCTGCGGGTCTCCGGGTGGCGTCCTCGGGTCTCTGTCGCCATGGTGGCGGTCAGCTCGCCGCGGGGACGGTGACCGTGTGTTCGCGGACGTGCCGGTCCATCTCCGCCCGGAAGGCGGCCACCAGGTGCGGCTGGACGCGGCCCGCGTTGCGGTCGCCGCCCTCGCAGACCGCCCCGCGTACGCCGACGATGTCCGTGCCGATGCGGGCCAGGTCGCCCAGGTCGCCGGTCTTGACGCTGCCCGCCAGCGCGGCCAGGAGGCCGGCGTCGTGGGCGCGCCGGACGAACTCCCCGCAGACGTCGGGCGGGAGGTGGTCGAACAGCCGCGTCCCGTCCTTGACGGCGGTGTCGAGCATGGCGGCGTCGGAGCCGGAGCGGCGGGCGATGTCGGGCAGGGCGAGCGGGTTGACGCAGCCGATCCGATGGGCGTCGGCGTAGCCGGAGGCGACGACGAAGGCGTCCGGCCGGTGGTCCTTCACGGCGCGGACGACGCCCTGCATGACGTCGACGGCCTGCTCGGGCGTGGAGCATCCGTAGAGGCCGACCTTGATGTAGGTGGCGCCGGAGACGACCGCCCCGAGCGCGGCCTGGGCGACCGTGCCGGGCTTGTAGGGGACGTCGCCGACGGTGGCGGAGAGCGGCTTGTCGGCCGGTATCGCCGCCCGGATCTCCCGGATGACCCACGGGAAGTTGGCGCCGAGCGAGCCCTCGTCGGGCTTCTTGACGTCGACGATGTCGAGGTGTTCGGCCGCCTTGGCGCAGTCGAGGGCCTCGTCGACTCCGTCCGGAGAGATGAGAAGCAGCAAGGTGGTGTCCTTCCCTGCGTGGCCCGCCTGCCGAGGGCGGGTGCGCGGATTCGCCTGGTGCACGTGCGGTCCGCACATCATTTACGCGGGTGACGCGGGCCCGGCAGGGCGCGCAGGGGGACGAATGGGGCGTTGCCGCGGGACCCCCGCGCCCGGCGCAGTGCGCCGTCCGCGCTGGTCCGGGCGCGCGCGGTCAGATGTCGCGCCGCTCCAGCGGCTTGGTCGCCGGGCCCTCGATCACCTTGCCGTCGGTGTCGAAGCGGGAGCCGTGGCAGGGGCACTCCCAGGCGCGTTCGGCGGCGTTGAAGGCGACCAGGCAGCCGAGGTGGGTGCAGCGCGGGGAGAGGGCGTGGAGCGTGCCGGCCTCGTCGCGGTAGACCGCGAGGCGGTCGCCGCCGGCCCTGACCACCGCGCCCTCGCCGGGCGGCAGCGCGTCCACCGGGGGTGCGGGCCGCAGCCGGTCGCCGACGAAGTGGCCGGCGACCTCGGCCTGCGCCTTGAGCAGCGTGGGCGCCTCGCGCACCGCCGTGCGCAGTCGGCGGGGGTCGTACAGCCCGGCCCACGCGCACTCCTCACCGGTGATCCAGGCGGTGAGCAGCCGGCCCGCCATGATGCCGCCGCTCAGCCCCCAGCCGCCGAAGCCGGTGGCGACGTAGGTGTGCTGTGCGCCGGGATGCAGGGGGCCCACCATCGGCACGGTGTCGGAGGGGTCGATGTCCTGCGTGGCCCAGGCGTGGGTGAGGCCGGCGCCGGGAAAGTGCTCGCCGGCCCACGCGGACAGGCGCTCGAAGCGTTCCCGGGTGTCGCCCGTGCCGGGCGTGAAGTGCTCGCCGGTGACGATGAGCAGCCTGCGTCCCTCGTCGTCCAGCGGCGCGGTGCGGACCGAGCGGGTGTTCTCCTCCGGCGTGATGTACATGCCGTCGACGTCGCGGGCGGCCTCGATGCTCCCGGCGACGACCAGTTCGCGGCGCGGGGCGAGACGGGCGAAGAGCAGGGCCCGGTCGAACACCGGGTAGTGGGTGGCGACCACGACGTCCCGGGCGGTGACGGTCGCGCCCGCGCCGGTGGAGACGCGGCAGGGGGTGCCGCCGTCCAGCCCGTGCACGGGCGTGTTCTCGAAGATCCGCCCGCCCCGCGCCTCCAGGTCCTCGGCGAGGGCCAGCAGGTACTTGCGGGGGTGGAACTGCGCCTGGCCCCGCACGCGGACGGCGCCCGCGACGGGGAACGGCAGCCCCGTCTCCGTCACGAAGGACGCCGGCAGGCCCGCGTCCGCCGCGGCGGCCGCCTCGGCCCGCAGTTCGTCCGCGCGGCCCGGATCGCGGACGTACGTGTAGGCGTCGCGGGTCTCCCAGTCGCAGTCGACGCCTAGGTCGGTGACGATGCCGGCGGCGTGTTCGATGGCCTCGGACTGGGAGCGGGCGTACAGGCGGGCGCCCTCGGGGCCGCGGGTGCGGCGCAGCTTGTCGTAGACGAGGGTGTGCAGGGCGGTCAGCTTCGCGCTGGTGTGGCCGGTGACGCCGGCGGCGACGCGCCCGGCCTCCAGTACCGCGACTCGGCGGCCCGCCCGTGTCAGCTCCCAGGCCGCGCTGAGCCCGGCGATGCCGGCACCGATCACGACGACGTCGGTCTCCAGATCCCCGTCGAGGGCGGGACGCGGCGCACCACCGGGGGCCGTCTGCAGCCAGTACGAGCCGTTGACCTGCGCGTTCTCCGTCATGCCGGCCGGGTACCCCGATGCGGCGGCTTCACTGACGGGCTTGCGGCGCCCCGGGCGCCGGCCGGGCGTCAGGGAGTGAGAGGCCGGCCCGGCGGCCATGCCGGTACTCGGGCCGGGTGTGCGGGTGTGAGGCATTTGAGCGGGGCTACTCGCCCTCCAGGGGTTGAGCAGACAGCCCCGAGTTCCTCGGGGCCTTCGGGCCCCGGGGAACCCGAGACCGCTTCGCGTGCGCCCTCCGATGGTGCGCGCGGGCCTCCTGTGCTGCGATGGGCCCCAGTACGTGACGCGGGGGCGGCTGCCGAGCGGGAGGGAGCTGGCCGTGGACGTGGGCCGTGACGCCGGGGCCCGGGCGATGCTCGCCGGGCTGCTGGACGCGGGCCACCTCATGCCGGTCGACGCGCTGCCGGACACGGTGTGCACGCACGCGCGTGCCGCGGGCTTCACCGACGTACTCGTCTACGTCTCGGACCTCGGGCACCAGAGCCTGCACCTGCTGACCGGGCCGGACGGGCCGCCGCGAGGAGCCGAGCGGGAGTTCCGCATCGAGGGCACCTCGCCCGGGCGGGCCTACCAGCGGGGGCGGCTCACCTCCGCCGCGCCTCAGGACGATCCCGGCACCGACTGGTGGGTGCCCCTGGTGGACGGCACCGAGCGGCTCGGGCTGCTGCGCCTGCGTTCGGCGCACGACGACGCCCGCGCCCGCGAGGACGCGGACCGCCTCGCGGCGCTCGTGGCGCTGCTGATCACCACCAAACGCACCTCCAGCGACACACTGGCCCGGCTGCTGCGGACCGAGCCCATGAACATCGCGGCGGAGATGGCGTGGAACCTGATGCCGCCGCGCACCTACGCCGACGGGCGGGTCGTCATCTCCGCCGTGATGGAGCCGACTTACCAGATCAGCGGAGACGTCTACGAGTACGCCCTGGACGGGCCGCTGGTGCATCTGACGCTGTTCGACGCCATGGGCCACGACAACGCGGCCGGCCTGTGCGGAGCGCTGGCGCTGGGTGCCTGCCGCAACGCCCGCCGTCAGGGTGCCGGCCTGGCCGCCAAGGGCGCCGCGGTGGAGGCCGCCCTCGTCGAGCAGTACGGCCACCGCAGGTACGTCACCGGCATCCTCGCCACCCTCGACACCCGCACGGGGGAGCTGAGCTGGGTCAACCGCGGCCACCACCCGCCCATCGTCATCCGCGGCAACCGCTGGGTCAGTCACCTGCAGTGCCCGCCGGCCCACCCCATGGGCACCGACCTGAACCTGGCCGACGCCGTCTGCCGGGAACAGCTCCAGCCGGGCGACCGCGTCGTCCTCTACACCGACGGCATCACCGACGCCCGGCGCCACGACGACAGCGAGTTCGGCGTGGAGCGCTTCACCGACTTCCTCATCCGCCACCACGCCGACGGCCTGCCGGTCCCGGAGACGCTGCGCCGCCTGATGCAGGCCGTCCTCGACTACCACGACGGGCAACTCCAGGACGACGCCACGGTGTTGATGTGCGAGTGGCTCGGCGACACCGTGCGGGACACCGAGTCGGCGGCGGACCTGACGGGGCTGCCGCTCCACGGGTTCCCGTCCGCGCCGGACATCACCGTCGACTCCGGCACCGGGACGCCGTGACGGGCCCACTGCGCTCCGACGTGCGGATGATGCAGTATGAAAAGAGACGAATATGCGATTTGAGGGGTCTTATGCCAGACCGCGACGACGCCGAGACCGAGACGTTCGAGCAGGAGTGGGACGACGAGGAGGAGGCGGAGACCGGTGCCGGGCACGACGGTGACCCGGACGTGCTCCTCGACGTGCCGGAGCTGCACGTCGAGGAGATCAGCCTGCACGTGGAGGACCTGCAGGCCAGGGTGTCCCTGCGGGCGGAGGTGCTCGACCTCCTCAAGCTGAACGTCGGGGCCGACGTGTCGCTCGGCCGGGTGGAACTCGACATCAAGGGCGTTCAGGCACAGGCCCTGCTCAAGGTCCGGCTGGACAACGTCGCCGAGATGGTCGGCAGGGTCCTGTCCACGGTCGACGCCAATCCGCAGATCCTCGAACAGCTGACGTCGGGCCTCGATGCCGCGGCCGAGAGCCTGGGCAGCGGCGCGGGCCGGGTCGCGGGCGAGCTGGCGGAAGGTGCCGGGGACGCGGTCCGGGACGTCGGCGAGAGCACCGGGAAGACGGTCCGGGACCTCGGCGAGAGCACCGGGAAGACGGTCCGGGACGTCGGCGAGAGCACCGGGAAGACGGTCCGGGACGTCGGCGACGACGCCGGTGAGGCCGGCGGGAAGGCGTCGCGGCGCACTGCCGAGGGGGCCTCGCCGGAGTCCGGGCGCGGGAGCGGCAGGGCCGGGCGGACGGTGCAGCGGGGCAGAACCGCGCGCGGCCGGGAACGGCAGCACGGCAAGCCGCCGTGAAGGGCTCCCGACGTCGAGGCGCGTTCCGTCGTGGAGGCCGACCGGCCGGACCGCCCCGGACCCGGTGACGGGACTGGTGACGGGATCTCGGCCCGCGGTCCCGCCGGGCACCGCCGGAAGGTCTCCCGCGCCGTGCGCCGCTCACTCCTTGACGCGGACGGCCAGGAGGGCGATGTCGTCGGGCGCGGTCGGCCCCGCGACGGTGTCGACCAGGTGTGACAGGAGCGCCGGGAGATCGTCGCGGCGGTGGGTGTTCAGGACCCTGGCGGCGCGGTCGGTGAGCGCGTCGAGGTCGGCGCCCCTGCGCTCGACGAGGCCGTCGGTGTAGAGCAGCAGCAGCGTGCCGGGGGCGAGGACCCGCCGGTGGGACGTGCGCGGGGACGGGTCGAGGCCGGGGTGGATGAGGGTGCCGTGGTCGTGGAGGAGTTCGGTGGTGCCGTCGGGGAGGGCCAGCAGCGGCGGGGGGTGACCGGCGTTGGTCCAGGTCAGTTCCCAGGTCTCGGCGTCGGGCGGCGGGCACGGGCGCAGGTGCGTGTGGACGAGGGTGCCGCTGGAGCCGATGAGCAGTTCGCGGTTGGCGTGCTCCAGGGCCCGCACGATGTGGGCGGGGTCCTTTCCCGGGTGGTCGAGGTCGGCCTGGCGGAGCATGCTGCGGGTCTGGCCCATGAGGGTGGCGGCGTGCATGTCGTGGCCGGTGATGTCGCCGATGGTGAGCGCGACCGTGGCGGAGTCCTCCCCGCGGTCCGGTACCGGGGGCAGGATGTACAGGTCGTACCAGTCGCCGCCGACCATGTCGGCCTGGGCGGCGGGTCGGTAGAGGGCGGCGCTGTCCAGGCCGTCGACGGTGGGAAGGTCGGTGAGCATGGCCTCCTGGAGCTGGTGGGCCACGTGGACGCGGTCGTCGACGAAGAGGGCGCGTTCGACGGCGCGGGCGGTGTATCCGGCCAGCGAGGCGAGCACGGCCTGCTCCAGCACGTCGATCTCGTAGGGGTGGGCCCAGCCGAGGACGAGGGTGCCGAGCGAGCTGACGGTGCCGGGCAGCGGAACGCACACCGCCGTGTGCAGGCCGAGCTGCCCGAAGGCGGCGACCGCGTCCGGCCCGTACTGCTCGGCCAGTTCCTCCGGGCTGTGCACGATGACGGTGCGCTTCTCGCGTGCCGCCCGGGCGGTGGGCCAGGCCGAGTCGATCGAGTAGGTCTCGTAGGAGTACTCCACGGGAGCGACGCCGGTCCGGTCGATCAGCCGGCGCATGCGCCGCCGCTCGGCGAGGACCAGACCGACGTAGTGCGGCTTGAGGTCGCCGCTGACCAGTTCCCGCACGCGTTGGCGGACCTCGCTGAGACCGGTGGTGTCCGCCAGCGCGTCCGCGGCGCGCAACAGCAGCTGCGAGCGTTTGAGTGCCGTCCGGGTCCGCTGCTGCATCACGTCGGCCCGCTCACGGGCCCGGGCCTCCCCCCGGCGCGCGAGCTCGCGCTGGCTGGAGGCGATGCGCAGGCGCAGCTCGGCGCTGCACGCGGCCGCGAGGTCGCGCAGCGCCGCCAGGTCCTCGTCGCTCCAGCGCCGGGGCCGGGTGTCGATGGCGCACAGCGAGCCCAGTACCCGCCCGGCGTCATCCGTGAGCGGCATGCCCGCGTAGCCGAGCACTCCGAGGTCGCCGATGGCCGGGCTCGCCGCCGTCCGCTCGTCCGCGCGGGTGTCCCCCACGGTGAAGGGCTCGCCGCTCGCGACGACGTGGTGGCACAACGAGTGGGACAGGGGGGTCTGCCGTGTCCGCGCCCACGGTTCGCTCAGCCCGACCATGCCGGGAAAGACCTGGCGGGCGTCCTCCAGCATGGACACCAGCGCCACCGGTACGCCGAGCATGCGGGAGACGAGGCGGGCGAAGCGGTCCATGTCGGCGTCCGCGACGGCGGTCAGGCCGGTGTCGCGTACCGCCTGGAGCCGGTCGGCGTCGCCGACCACCTCGTCCTCCGGGCTCGCCACCGGCGCCTCCCCGACTCGTCCGGGCCCACCGGCCGCTGGGTCCGGCTCACGCCAACGGTAGTCCACACGTGCCCGGCCCGGCTTGCCGTCGGCCGGGCCGGGGTGCCGGTCAGGTGGCCTCTCCGCCGCCCGGACCCGTCTCCTTCGTCCGCGGCGAGGCCTGCTGCAGGCGGTCGATCATCCGCGACGCGTCCGCCTTCGTCAGGTTCTCGGGGACCTCTTCGCCCGCCTCCCGGGCCAGCGTCCGGAGATAGCTGAGCTGCGGGCCGGTCGCGGGTTCCTCACCGGTGGCCCAGTCCTGCACGTTCTTCCTCGGATCCGTTTCGCTCATGCCACCCCGACTACCCGCGCGCTCCGGGTCGACGCCGGGTGACGCCGACCCGGCGCCGGTGCCCCCGTTCCGGGGCCGCGATGCGGGGAACCCGGCTGTCGGCCCGGTCCACGCGGCCGGGCCCGGGCGCCGGACCCCGCCCGGTCCGCCGTCCTGCCGAACCTCGCATCCCTGGGAAGCGGCCATGAACGACGTCAAGCCTTTCGCCCTGGTCACGGGCGCCTCCAGCGGTATCGGCCTGGAACTGGCGAGGCAGCTCGCCGAGCGGGGATACGACCTGATCGTCAACGCCGAGGACGAGGCCGGACTCGAGCGGGCGGCGCGGAGCATCCGGGAGGCGGGGACGCTCGTCCACACCGTCCCCGCCGACCTGCGGTTCCCCGAGCACACCGAGGCTCTCTACGCCGCGGTCGGCGCCACCGGCCGTCCGCTCGACGTCGCCGTCCTCAACGCCGGTGTGGGACGGGGCGGCGCCTTCGTCGACACCGACCTCGCGGACGAGCTGGAGATCGTGGACCTCAACGTCCGGTCCACCGTCCACCTGGCGAAACTCGTCCTGCGCGACATGGCGGCCCGCGACGCCGGGCGGGTCCTCGTCACGTCCTCGATCGCGTCGACGATGCCGGGCTCCTTCCAGGCGGTCTACAACGCGTCGAAGTCGTTCCTCCAGTCCTTCACCCAGGCACTGGGCAACGAGTTCGAGGGCACCGGCGTCACCCTGACGTCGCTGATGCCCGGCCCCACCGAGACCGACTTCTTCCACCGCGCCGGCATGGACGACACGCCGGTCGGCCGGCAGGACAAGGACGACCCGGCGCAGGTGGCGCGGCAGGGACTGGACGCGCTCTTCGCCGGCAGGGACAAGGTCACCGCGGGATCCGCCAAAACCAAGGCGCAGGGTCTGGCGAACAAGGTGCTGCCCGACAGGCTCAAGGCCGAGGCCCACCGCAGGATGGCCGAGCCCGACTCGGGCGAAGGGGCCTGAGGCACGGCCCGGACGGGGCTGGCGGGCGGCGCACCACGTTTTCCGCTCACCGGCCCGGATACCCAGCCGGTCTCCGGGATCAGTGAGGGAGCGAACTCGCATGGCCAGTACGAAGGTGTCCGACTACGTCCTGAAGCGGCTGCGCGACTGGGACGTCGAGCATGTCTTCGCCTACGCGGGCGACGGCATCAACGGCCTGCTGGCCGCCTGGGGGCGGGCGGAGAACAGGCCGAGGTTCGTGCAGGCCCGGCACGAGGAGATGGCGGCCTTCCAGGCCGTGGGCTACGCCAAGTTCTCCGGCCGGGTCGGGGTGTGCGCGGCCACCTCGGGACCGGGCGCGATCCATCTGCTGAACGGCCTGTACGACGCGAAACTGGACCACGTTCCGGTGGTGGCCCTGGTCGGGCAGACCAACCGCAGCGCCATGGGCGGCTCCTACCAGCAGGAGGTGGACCTCGCCGCCCTGTACAAGGACGTCGCCTCCGACTTCTGCGAGACGGCGACGGTGCCCGAGCAGCTGCCGAACCTGATCGACCGGGCCTTCCGCACGGCGTACGCCAGGCGCACGGTCACCGCGATCATCATTCCCGCGGACGTCCAGGAGCTGGACTACGAGCCGCCCACGCACGACTTCAAGATGGTGCCCTCCAGCCTCGGCCTGGGGCAGTACGCCCCGGTCCCGGCCGACGAGGACCTGCGGGCGGCCGCCGACGTGCTCAACGCCGGTGAGAAGGTCGCGGTTCTGATCGGCCAGGGTGCCCGCGGGGCACGCGCCGAGGTCGAGCAGCTGGCCGACGTGCTCGGCGCGGGGGTGGCCAAGGCGCTGCTCGGCAAGGACGCGCTCCCCGACGACCTGCCCTACGTCACCGGCTCCATCGGGCTGCTCGGCACCCGTCCCTCCTACGAGCTGATGCAGGAGTGCGACACACTGCTGATGATCGGCTCCAGCTTCCCGTACACGCAGTTCATGCCGGAGCTGGACCAGGCCAGGGCGGTGCAGATCGACATCGACCCGCACATGATCGGCCTGCGCTATCCCTTCGAGGTCAATCTCGTCGGCGACGCCCGCGAGACGCTGCGACGCCTGCTGCCCCGGCTGCACCGCAAGGAGGACCGGGCCTGGCGCGAGGGGATCGAGAAGAACGTCGCGCGCTGGTGGGAGGTCATGCAGCGGCGGGCCGCCGTCAGCGCGGAGCCCGTCAATCCCGAGTACGTCGTCCACGCCCTGGACGGCCGGCTGCCCGAGGACGCGATCCTGAGCGCCGACTCCGGCTCCGCCGCCAACTGGTACGCGCGGCACCTGCGTCTGCGCGGCCGGATGCGGGGTTCCCTGTCCGGCACCCTCGCCACCATGGGCCCCGGCGTGCCGTACGCCATCGGCGCGAAGTTCGCCCACCCCGACCGCCCGGCGATCGCCCTCGTCGGCGACGGGGCCATGCAGATGAACGGCATGATGGAGATGGTCACGGCCGCCAAGTACTACGGCGAGTGGTCCGACCCGCGGCTGATCGTCGCGGTGCTGAACAACGGCGACCTCAACCAGGTCACCTGGGAGATGCGCGCCATGTCCGGCGCCCCGCAGTTCGAGGCGTCGCAGCACATCCCCGACCTGCCCTACGCGGACATCGCCCGGCAGATGGGCCTGGACGGGGTCCGAATGGAGAAGCCGAAGCACGTGGAGGCGGCCTGGGACCGCGCGCTCGCCGCGGACCGGCCCTTCGTCATCGACTTCCGCACCGACCCCGCCGTGCCGCCCGTCCCGCCGCACGCCTCCCTGGACCAGATCGAGGCCGCCGCCTCGGCGGTACTGCACGGCGACAGCGACCGGCAGGGCATGATCAGGCAGGGCCTCAAGGCGAAGGTCCAGGAGATGCTGCCGGGCAGCCGCCACCGTGGTGACCGGCCCGGCGCGGGACCCCGCGACAGCAGTCAGGACAGCGGCTGAGGACCGGGGCGGTCACGCGTCCCGCCCCGCGGGTGACCACGAGTGTGGTGCCGCTGATCCTCGTCGACCGGTGAACTACCGGACCGGGATCACGTTTTCGGTGCCCGGCCGCTCTCGTCTGGGTACGGAACCCGGCAACAACGCCTCGACGAGAGACTGGACATGACTGGACACCACGCCACTCACCATCCGCCGCAACGCGTCGGCGTCGTCGCCGAGTCCATACCGGGAGAGACCCGTGTCGCCGCGACGCCCGCCACGGTCCGCCCGCTCCTCGGCCTCGGTTACGAGGTCGTCGTCGAGTCGGGGGCCGGCACGGCCTCCGGTTTCGCCGACGACGCCTACGCGGAGGCGGGGGCCGGTATCGGCGAGGCCTGGGCCGCCGACGTCGTACTGAAGGTCAACCCGCCGTCGGACGAGGAGATCGCCCTACTGCGCGAGGGTGCGGCGCTGGTGGCGCTGATCTCACCGGCGCAGCGCCCGGAACTGCTGGAGGCGCTGGCGGCCCGGAACGTCACGGTGCTCGCCCTCGACGCGGTGCCGCGCATCTCGCGCGCCCAGTCGATGGACGTCCTCAGTTCCATGGCGAACATCGCCGGCTACCGCGCGGTGATCGAGGCGGCACACGCCTTCGGCCGCTTCTTCACCGGGCAGGTCACCGCCGCGGGCAAGGTGCCGCCCGCGAAGGTCCTCGTCGCCGGGGCCGGGGTCGCGGGGCTCGCCGCCATCGGGGCCGCGTCCAGCCTCGGCGCGGTCGTGCGCGCCACCGACCCGCGCCCCGAAGTCGCCGATCAGGTGCGGTCCCTGGGCGGCGAATACCTGGCGGTGGACGCCTCCCAGGAGGCGAGCACCGACGGCTACGCCAGGGCGACCTCCGCCGACTACGACCGGGCCGCGGCCGAGCTGTACCACGCGCAGGCCCGGGACGTGGACGTCGTCATCACCACGGCCCTCATCCCCGGGCGGCCGGCGCCGCGCCTGCTGACCGCCGCCGACGTGGCGGCGATGAGACCCGGCAGCGTCGTCGTCGACATGGCCGCCGCGCAGGGCGGCAACGTGGAGGGCACCGTCGCGGGCCGGACCGTGGTGACCGACAACGGCGTGACCCTCATCGGCTACACGGACCTGGCCTCCCGGCTCCCGGCCCAGGCCTCCCAGTTGTTCGGCACCAACCTGGTCAACCTGCTCACCCTGGCCACACCCGGCAAGGACGGGCGGTTCGCCGTCGACTTCGACGACGTGGTGCAGCGGGCCGTGACCGTGGTGAGCGAGGGCGCGGTCACCTGGCCTCCCCCGCCGGTCGCCGTCTCGGCCGCGCCGGCCGCGGCCGAGGCGCCGGCGTCGACGGCCGCGTCCGTACCCGCCAGGAAGTCCGGGCTCACCCCGGCCGCGCGCTTCGGACTGATCGGCCTCGGGATGGCGGCGATGTTCCTCCTGATCGCCTTCGCACCGGCCCAACTCGCCGAGAACCTGACGGTGTTCGCGCTGGCGGTGGTCATCGGCTACTACGTCATCGGCAAGGTCCACCACTCCCTGCACACGCCGCTGATGTCGGTGACCAACGCGATCTCGGGGATCGTGGTGATCGGTGCCCTGCTCCAGCTGGGGCACGAGAGCGCCCTCGTCACCGTGCTGTCCTTCGTGGCGATCCTGCTGACCAGCGTGAACATCTTCGGAGGTTTCGCCGTCACCCGCCGCATGCTGTCCATGTTCTCGAGAGGCGAGTCCCGATGACGTCCATGACCGCGTCCCGCGCGGCCGACCTGGTGGCGGCGCTGCTCTTCGTACTCAGCCTGGCCGGCCTGTCCCAGCACCGCACGTCCCGCGCCGGCGTCGTCTACGGCATCGCGGGGATGGCCCTCGCCCTGACCGCCACCGTCGTCGTCGCGTCGCGGAGCGTCTCCGCCGGTCCGGTCGCGCTGATCCTTCTGGCCACGGTGATCGGGGCCGCGATCGGCCTGTGGCGGGCGCGGCGCGTGGAGATGACGCAGATGCCCGAGCTGATCGCGGTGCTGCACAGCTTCGTCGGCCTCGCGGCCGTCCTGGTCGGCTGGAACAGCTACCTGGAGGTCGAGGCGCACGGCTCGCACGGCCGGATCGCCCCCGATCTGGTCGGCATTCACCACGCCGAGGTGTTCATCGGCGTCTTCATCGGCGCGGTCACCTTCACCGGGTCGGTCGTGGCGTACCTGAAGCTGTCCGCCCGCATCAAGTCCCGGCCCCTGACGCTGCCCGGCAAGAACGCCCTCAACCTGGGCGCGCTGGCCCTCTTCCTCGTGCTCACGGTCTGGTTCACCGTCAGCCCGAACCTCCCGCTGATGGTGACGGTGACGGTCCTGGCGCTCGTCCTGGGCTGGCACCTGGTGGCCTCGATCGGCGGCGGCGACATGCCCGTCGTCGTCTCCATGCTCAACAGCTACTCCGGCTGGGCGGCGGCGGCCGCCGGGTTCCTGCTCGACAACAACCTGCTCATCGTGACGGGGGCCCTGGTCGGGTCCTCCGGCGCGTATCTGAGCTACATCATGTGCCAGGCGATGAACCGGTCGTTCCTCTCCGTCATCGCGGGCGGCTTCGGCATCGAGGCCCCGGCGGGCGGTGCCGGGGAGCAGGGTGAGCATCGCGAGGTGCGGGCGCACGAGGCGGCGAGCCTCCTCGCGGGGGCGCGCTCCGTGGTGATCACCCCCGGGTACGGCATGGCCGTGGCGCAGGCGCAGCACCCGGTCGCGGAGCTGACGCGGCGGCTGCGGGAGCGCGGCGTCGAGGTCCGGTTCGGCGTCCACCCCGTCGCGGGGCGCCTGCCAGGGCACATGAACGTGCTGCTGGCCGAGGCGAAGGTGCCGTACGACATCGTCCTGGAGATGGACGAGATCAACGACGACTTCGCGGACACGTCGGTGGTGCTGGTCATCGGCGCGAACGACACGGTCAACCCCTCGGCGATGGACGATCCCGCGAGCCCGATCGCGGGCATGCCCGTGCTGCGGGTCTGGGAGGCGGAGCACGTCGTCGTCTTCAAGCGCTCGATGGCCTCCGGCTACGCGGGGGTGCAGAACCCGCTGTTCTTCCGCGAGAACAGCAGCATGCTCTTCGGCGACGCCAAGCAGAGTGTGGAGGAGATCCTGCAGGCGTTGGGAGCCGGGGAGACGGTCGGGGCGGGGGTGCGCTCGGCTCAGTAGTCCGCGAGTCTTTCCAGCAGGGCCGTGCTCCGTGCCAGCAGTGCCCGTTCCTCATCGTCGAGGCCGGCGTCGATGGCCTGCGCGAGCCAGCCGGCCCTGCGGTTGCGCTCCGCCTCCAGTGCGGCGTGCCCCGCCTCCGACAGCTCGACCAGCGTCTTGCGGCCGTCGGTGGGGTGCGCGCGGCGGGTGACGAGGCCCTTGTCCATGAGCAGGCCGACGGCCCGGGCCATCGACTGGGGGCGCACGCGCTGGTCGGCGGCGAGGTCGCTGGTGGTCAGGGCGCCGACGCGGTCGAGTGCGCCGAGGACGGCGATCTGGCCCAGCGGAATGCTGTCCTCGTGCTTGACGCGTCTGGTCAGCTTGCCCATCGCGGTGCGCAGTTCGGCGGCGATGGCGGCGGCTTCCGAGGTGGGCATAGGTCACTTTACCGCGCTGGCCAGCATTGCTGTGCACCTGACCTGCACAGCAGTACTGCGTAGCGATGCTGCGCAGCACAACTGAACAGCTGAACTTAGCAGCGGAACTGTTCAGCATTGCTGTAGTGTTCGGGTTGCCGGGGTCAGCGCCAGCGTCGTCGCAGCCGGGCCGCGGCACACGACAACGGGAAGGACCTCCCATGTCCGCAACCATGTCCCCAGCCATGTCCGCAGACGCGGCCGAAGGCCTCACCGCGGTCATCGAGACCGTCACCGCGCGTCGGATCATCGACAGCCGGGGCAACCCCACGGTCGAGGTCGACGTCGTACTCGCGGACGGTTCCCTCGGACGCGCCGCCGTTCCCTCCGGCGCCTCCACGGGTGCCCGCGAGGCCGTGGAACTGCGCGACGGGGACTCGGCGCGCTGGCACGGCAAGGGCGTGGACCGGGCGGTGGCCCACGTCAACGGGGAGATCGCGGCGGCCGTGCGCGGCCGGGACGCGGCGGACCAGGCGGGGCTCGACGCCGCGCTGATCGACCTGGACGGCACCGCCGCGAAGTCCCGCCTCGGGGCGAACGCGGTCCTCGGCGTGTCCCTCGCCGCGGCCAAGGCCGCCGCGGCGGCCCACCGCCTGCCGCTCTACCGCCACCTCGGCGGCACCGACGCCCACCTGCTGCCGCTGCCCATGATGAACATCGTCAACGGCGGTGCCCACGCGGACAACCCGCTGGACTTCCAGGAGTTCATGATCGCCCCGGTGGGGGCGGACACCTTCGCCGAGGCCGTACGCATGGGCAGCGAGGTCTTCCACACGCTGCGCCGCGACCTGCTGGCCGCCGGGCACTCGACGGGCGTCGGTGACGAGGGAGGCTTCGCGCCCGCGCTGCGCACCGCGGAGGAGGCGCTCGACTTCGTGATGGCGGCGGTCGAGCGCACCGGCTACCGGCCGGGCACGGACATCGGCCTGGTGATGGATCCGGCGTCGTCGGAGTTCTTCCGCGACGGCGTGTACGACTACGCGGGCGAGGGCGTACGGCGCACCCCGGCCGAGCACGCCGACCACCTGGCCAAGCTCATCGACGCCTACCCCGTCGTCTCCATCGAGGACCCGATGGCGGAGGACGACCTGGACGGCTGGCGCGAGCTGACCGCCCGCGTGGGCGACCGGTGCCAGTTGACCGGGGACGACGTGTTCTGCACCAACGAGGCGCTGCTGCGCGAGGGCATCCGCACCGGCGTAGGCAACTCCGTACTGGTCAAGGTCAACCAGATCGGGACCCTGACCGAGGCTCTGGCGGCGGTGGCCACGGCCCACGAGGCCGGCTGGACGGCCGTGATGTCGCACCGCTCGGGCGAGACGGAGGACACCACGATCGCGGACCTCGCGGTGGCGACCGGCTGCGGTCAGATCAAGACCGGTTCGCTCTCCCGCTCCGACCGGACGGCGAAGTACAACCAACTGATCCGCATCGAAGAGGAGTTGGGTGCGGCGGCTCGCTTCGCGGGCGGCTCCGCGCTGCGGCGGGCATAGGCGGCGGCCGGCCCCGGCGGGCACGGGCGGAAGCCTCGGCGACGCCGTCGCCACGCGGGCCGCCGGGGCGCACCCGCCCCGGCGGCACGGGACTCCCGCCCGGCGGCCGGCGTCAGGCGGCCGGGGCCAGTGGACCGCACATCACGTTGCCGGGCTCGGCCGGGTCGTCGCTGATCCAGAACTGCAGCCACAGCGTCGCGAACTCGGGCCGGCCGAGGTAGCCGTCGCCGTCCTGGTCGAGCCGGTCGAACACGTCCGCCGTCGCCGTGTCCCGCCCGTGCCACGTGTCGATGAGCCGCTGGTGTTCGGCGCGGGAGATGCGTCCGTCGCCGTTCTCGTCCACCGCGTCGAAGATGGTGTCGGCCGTGGCCGTGACGGCCTCGGGCATCGACGGCAGCCGGTCCACCATCGCCATCAGGACGTCCATGTCGACCCGGCCCGCACCCTCCCCCTCCTCGGCGGCGAGGGCCGACAGATGGTGCCACCAGCCCATGAGCACGCCCCGCACCCGCTCCGTCAGCTCCGGTCCGGCGGCGACCCGCGGCAGCCGGCGCCACCGCTCGACGAGCGCCGCGAAGTCCGCCTCCTCCAGAAGGCCGTTGCCGTCGGCGTCGAACGCCTCGAACATCGCCCGGACCTTCGCCCGCTGAAACCCACTGGCCATCTCAAGCCCCCTGTCTCACCTGGTTGAGGACAGGCTGTCCAGTTCCGCGGGCGGGCCAACGGCGCCCTGGATCACCGGCGGCCGGGTCCACGACTCCGCGCGCCGGTTTGAGGGGCCGAGGGCGTCCTGCGCACACACACCCTCGGCGTCGCGGGTGCCACCCCGCCGCAATCCAGCCGATGTTGATCCCCACACCTGATTCCGGAAGGACGGGCGCCCTCCGTCGGAGAGCGCTCTTGGCGGGTCGGCCGGGCACGAACGGACCGGCCGGCGCACCGCCGCACAGAGCGTGCACGGGCGATCACGCGGCACGAGAGCCCCAGCTCAGCACCTGTTGCGGGGCGCGCGGTCGGATTCGGGGGGCGATAAGCGCCGCGCATTCGATCAAGACCTCGGGCCCGGGCCCGGGCGCCGTCGGGAGCGCCCTAAAGCGTGACCGATTAATGGAGGCAACCTCAAAGGTTGAACACAAATTACACACATCCCCTCTTCACACCGAGCCCCGATGGTCTACATTGACCGTGCTTCGACACGAGGCGACCAGTAATGATCTATAGGTCCGGTACTTCGGCAGGTCAGCGTTGCGGCCACGCGCCCTCGGTACCGGACATGGGGATGATCAATTCCTGGGCCCGAAAGGGCACTTGGGTGAGGGGAGCACCCAAGGATTCGGCGGGTACCGGCGCGCCCGGAAAGACGGGCGGCATGTGTGGATCCGCCGCTCACCGGCTGGGTTGTTCAAGTAGCTCTGCAGAGCCGAGACGGCACGGAAGGCGGGGGCCTCCCGGCAGAGCAAAACAGTGTTGGGCGAACTCGTCGAATCACTGGGGACCTGGGGGGTTCTGTGCGGCAAGGGGGAATGGTCAGCCCTTTTCCGTCGGCGGACGGACGTCTGGCGAACGGGGCGGTCGGCCGGACCGCGGTCGACTGGGAGCAGCGGTACCGCCGTACCGTCATCACCACCGACACCGTGGCCACCGCCGTGGTGGTGGCGGCCATCGGCAACTTCTTCGGGGCCCGTGACGCGGCCAACTGGCACGAGAAATGGGGAATTCTCGCCTTCGGCACCGAACTGCTGGTGCTGGGCGCGCTCGCCGTGAGCAGGTCGTGGGCGCCGGGCGTCCTCGGCCAGGGCGCCGAGGAGTTCCGCCGGCTCGGCCGGTCCCTGTTCATGGCGACCGTCGTGCTGGCGCTCGGCGGCATCGCCCTCACCTCGCGCAACATCAAACTCTGGATCTTCGTCGCCATTCCCGCGATCGCGCTCGTCACGATGACCGCGCGGTACGTGCTGCGGCTCTGGCTGCACCGGCAGCGCAAGGAGGGGCGCTGTCTGCGTCCGGTCCTCGCCGCCGGGAGCGCCGACACCGTACGCGACCTGATCACCAGGACCCGGCGCTTCCCGCACCTCGGCTGGCGGGTCGACGCGGTCTGCACGACGGACGGCCTCGCGCACGGCGGTGAGCACCTGGACGGGGTGCCGGTGGTCGGACGGCTGACGGACGTCGCCGGCCACGTCCAGCGCGACGGCTACCGGGTCGTCGCGGTCACCCCGGACCCGCACTGGACGCCGGACCGGCTGCAGCGGCTGGCCTGGAACCTGGAGGGCGGCGACACCGAGATGGTGGTGGCCCCGGTGCTGATGGAGGTGGCCGGACCGCGGCTGCACATCGACGCCGTGCTCGGCATCCCGCTGCTGCGGGTCAGCATGCCGACCTTCACCGGTGGCCGACGGGCGGTCAAGGGGGTGGTCGACCGGGCGGGCGCGGCGGTCCTGCTGGTCCTGTTCGCGCCGCTGATGGTGGTCGTGGGGCTGCTCGTGCTCGCCGACAGCCGGGGCGGGGCCTTCTACCGCCAGCGCCGGGTCGGCAAGGACGGCCGCGAGTTCACCATCCTCAAGTTCCGCACCATGGTCGCCGGGGCGGACCGGGCGCGTGCCGCGCTGGCCGACCGCAACGAGGGCGCGGGCCTGCTGTTCAAGCTCCGCCGGGACCCGCGCGTGACCCGGGTCGGCGCGGTGCTGCGCCGGTACTCGCTCGACGAACTGCCGCAGCTCTTCAACGTGCTCACCGGGTCGATGTCGCTGGTCGGCCCGCGGCCCCCGCTGCCGGAGGAGTCCGCCGCCTACGGCCCGGACATCCGGCGGCGGCTGCTGGTCAAGCCGGGGCTCACCGGCCTGTGGCAGATCAGCGGGCGCAGCGACCTGTCCTGGGAGGAGGCGGTCCGGCTGGACCTGCGGTACGTGGAGGACTGGTCGCTGGCCCTGGACACGGTGATCTTGTGGAAGACCCTGCGCGCGGTGTTCTACGGCCAGGGGGCCTACTGATGTGCCGGCGCCGTCGTCCGGCGGGCGCGCGGACCGCAGGCCCCAAGGGCCTGCCTGGGGGGAGGAACGGGTCATGAGAATCAGTGTCTTCGGGCTCGGCTACGTGGGCTGCGTGTCGGCCGCGTGCCTGGCCGGCATGGGGCACGAGGTCATCGGGGTGGACGTCAACCAGGTGAAGGTCGACCTGGTCAACGACGGCCGGGCCCCCGTCGTCGAGGAGCGGATCGGCGAGCTGATCGCCGAGGTCACCCGCAGCGGCGCCCTGCGCGCCACCACCGACGTCGCCGAGGCGATCGGACTGAGCGAGGTGTCGCTGGTCTGCGTCGGCACCCCCTCGGAACCCAACGGCAGCCTCTGCACGACGTACTTGGAGCGGGTCACCGAGCAGATCGGGGCCGCGCTGGCCGAACGGGGCGGACGGCACACCGTGGTGTTCCGCAGCACCATGCTCCCCGGCACCTGCCTCAACCTCCTCGTGCCCATCCTGGAGAAGTCCGTCGGCGGCACCGCCGGCGTGGACTTCGGGGTCGCGGTCAACCCGGAGTTCCTGCGCGAGGGCACCAGCGTGCGGGACTTCTTCGACCCGCCGAAGACGGTCGTCGGCGAACTCGACCGGGCCAGCGGCGACGTGGTGACGGAGCTGTACCGCGGTCTGCCCGGCGAGGTGTTCCGGGTGCCCGTCCCGACCGCGGAGGCCATCAAGTACGCCGACAACGCGTTCCACGGCCTCAAGATCGGTTTCGCGAACGAGCTGGGCGCGGTCTGCCAGGCCCTCGGCGTGGACTCGCACCAGGTGATGGACGTGTTCCTGGCCGACCGAAAGCTGAACATCAGCTCCGCCTACCTCCGGCCCGGCTTCGCCTTCGGCGGCTCCTGCCTGCCAAAGGACCTGCGGAGCCTGGTCCACGCCGCGCAGCGGGCCGACGTGTCGGTGCCCATCCTCTCCCACGTGCTGCCCTCCAACGCCGACCATCTGCAGCGCGCGGTGGAGCTGGTCGAGCGCACCGGGAAACGCCGGGTGGGCCTGTTCGGGCTGTCCTTCAAGCCGGGCACCGACGACCTGCGCGAGAGCCCGCTCGTCGAGCTGGCGGAACGTCTCTTCGGCAAGGGGTACGACCTGCGCATCCACGACGCCAACGTGAGCCTGTCGCGGCTGCTCGGCGCGAACCGCGAGTACGTCGAGACCCGGCTGCCGCACCTCGCGCAGCTCCTCGCGGACTCCGTCGAGGAGGTCCTCGACCACGCGGAGGTGTGCCTGGTCGGGACCAAGGACCCGGCCGTGCTGTCGGCGCTGCCGCAGGCCGGCGGTCCGGTGATCGTCGATCTCGTCCGCCTCCCCGACGCCGAGGCGCGCCGGGCCGAACCGGGGTACGTGGGTCTTGCTTGGTGACACGGCGTCGGGAGACGCGACGGGCCGCGGCCGGCCGGTACGGCGGGCACTGGTCCTGGTGGAGAACCTGTCGGTCCCCTTCGACCGGCGGGTGTGGCAGGAGTGCACGACCCTGCGCGACGCGGGCTGGACGGTGCACGTCGTCTGCCCGAGGGGAACCAAGCGGGACACGGAGCCGGAAACGGAGATCGACGGGGTGCGGATCCACCGCTACCCGCTGCGCGCCGCCACCGGAGGGCCGGCCGGGTATCTGCGGGAGTACGGAGCGGCGCTGTGGCACACGTTCCGCCTCGCCCGGAAGGTGGGACCGGTGCACGTCGTGCACGCCTGCAACCCGCCCGACCTGCTCTTCCTGCCCGCCCTGTGGCTGAAGCGGCGCGGCGCCCGGTTCGTGTTCGACCAGCACGACCTGGTTCCCGAGCTGTACCTCTCCCGGTTCGGCCGGGGCGAGGACCTGCTCTACCGCGGGGTGCGCGCGCTGGAGCGGCTCACCTACCGGGCCGCCGACGTCGTGATCGCCACGAACGAGAGCTACCGGGACGTCGCGGTGCGCCGGGGCGGCAAGCGGCCCGAGGACGTCTTCGTGGTCCGCAGCGCGCCCGACGTCGAGCGGTTCCATCCGGTGCCGCCCGAGCCGGAGTTGAAGAACGGCAAGCCGCATCTGCTCTGCTACCTCGGTGTCATGGGGCCGCAGGACGGCGTCGACTACGCGCTGCGGGCGCTGGCGAAGCTGCGCGACGACCTCGGGCGGACCGACTGGCACGCGGTGTTCGTCGGCGCCGGTGACACCTTCGACGAGATGGTGGAGCTGTCACGGCGGCTCGGGCTCGAGGACCAGGTGCGGTTCACCGGGCGCATCCCGGACGCGGACCTGGTGCGCTACCTGTCCACCGCCGACGTGTGCCTCTCCCCCGACCCGCACAACCCGCTCAACGACGTGTCGACCATGAACAAGGTCCTGGAATACATGGTGATGGGGCGGCCGGTCGTCTCGTTCGACCTCCGCGAGGCGCGGGTCTCCGCCGGGGACGCCGCCGTCTACGCGCCCGCCAACGACGAGGCCGCGTTCGCCGGGCTCATCGCGATGCTCCTCGACGACCCGGAGCGGCGGAGGCTGATGGGCAAGACGGGCCAGGAGCGGATCGGCGGGCAGCTCTCCTGGCAGAACTCCCAGCGGTCGCTGCTCGCCGCCTACGCCGCCGCCTGCGACGGCCGGATCCCGGTGCCCGCGGACGGCACGACGGCACGGGGCGGGGGCCGCACCGTTGAGCGATGACACGATACGCCTGGCCACCATCGGGCGGATGCTGCGCCGGCGCCGGCGGCTGCTCGCCGTCCTGACGGTCCTCGGCGCACTGGTCGGCCTCGGCGTCTCCCTGGTGGTCCCGCCGCGCTACACGACGTCGGCGTCCGTCCTGCTGCCCGGCCAGTGGGAGCAGCGCGAGCTGCTGACCCAGGCGGAGATCGCGACCAGTTCGGAGGTGCTCGACCGCGCCGCCGCCGCGCTCCGCTGGGACGGCGTGGGCGGTACCGACCTGCGGGACCGGGTCGGCGCCGCGGCCACCGACGGGAACATCATCAGGATCTCGGGTACCGCCGACTCTCCCGGGCGTGCGCAGCGCCTCTCCGACGAGGTGGCGCAGCAGTTCGTGTCCTTCGCGGCGCGGATCGCGGGCGAAGGCACCGGATCGGTCGCGGCCACGGAGGCGGAGGCGCTGCGGCAGCAGGTCGTGCGCACCAACCGCCGCATCTCCGAGCTGGCCGACGCGGCCGACCCGGGGCGGACCGTGGAGAGCGTGCAGGCCCGCACGGAGCTGGCGAAGCTGCGTACCGCCCTGGCCGAGGCCGTGAACAAGCTGGAGCAGGCGGACGGCACGACCGGCAAGGCCGGCCTGGTCGTGATGGGTCCGGCCGCGCGGCCGACCGGCGAGGCCCCGCCGACGAGGGTGCAGCTCGTGGCGGGCGGGGCGCTGCTGTTCCTCCTGCTCGCGGTCGTCGGGCACCTGGTCGCCGCGCGGAGGAACCGCCGGCCGCGCACCGGGCAGGAGATCGCCAGGGCGGCGGGCTCGTCGCTCCTCGGCGCCGTCGACGTGCCCGTCGACGAGTCCGCCGCCCGGCGGGAGGGCCGCGGGCCCGGGGGCCGGACGGGCCGGCTGCTGGGCGTGGACAGGCCGTGGGACGCGCCGGAACCGCGGGTGTCCGGGGACGAGGCGGGCCGGCGGATCCGCTACCGGCGGGTGTGCGCCCGGCTCCGGGACCTGCTGCCCGCGCCCCGGCGGCTGCTGGTGGTCGTACCGGACGGCGACGAGACCGCCCGCCTGGCCGCCGCGCGGCTCGTCGCGGAGGCCGGGGGCGATCCGCTGCTGCGGGTGGCCGAGGTGGCGGTAGACCGGCCGACGGTGCCCGATGACGCCGGCGGGTCCGGTGCTCTGCTGGTGCTGGGCACGGGAGGCCGTACCGCGGGCGAACTCGCCGGCCTCGCCGAGGCGTGTGCGGAAGCGGGACACGAGCTGGTCGGCGTCGTCGTCGCCGCGCCGGTCCTGGACCCCCGGGGCCGGACCGCGGACCGTGCTCCCCGTCACGCGGCGCCGGAGACCGCGGTGGCCGGGCCCGCGAGGGGAGGCTCGGTATGACGACGGACAGGACGACCGACGCACAGGCCCCCGTTCCGCTGCTGGACCTCCAGTCGCTGGTGGTCGCGGTGCGCAGGCGCCGCCGCCTCTGGAGCAGCCTGGCGTTGCTGGGCGTGCTGGCCGGCGGGGCGCTCGCGGTCCTGCTGCCGCCACCGCCGACCGCGGTGACGAAGGTGCTGGTCGCGCACAAGGAGGACCAGCCCAACGACACCGGCACGCTGATCCGCACCGACGTGGAGCTGCTGCGGACCACGCGGATCGCCGAGGCGGCGCTGCGCACCCTCGACTCCCGGGTGAAGCCAGAGGACTTCATGGAGGACTACCGGGGTACCGGCCTCACCAACAACCTGCTGGAGATCACCGCGACGGGCGACGACGACGCCCAGGCGGTGGCCCGGGCCGCGGCGCTGGCCGACGCGTTCGTCACGGACCACGTCCGGCGGATGCGGGAGACCGCCGAGGCGGAGGCCGAGGCACTGCTCGCCCAGCGCGAGCGCACACGGGACGAGCTGGCCGAGGTCAACGAGGCGATCGGCGACCGGTCGCCGCAGAGCGACCCGAAGGCGGCGGCGAGCCTGGAGACGCTCTTCGCCCGCCGGGCCGAACTCGGCTCCCGCATCGCCGACTTCGACCAGCGGGCCGCGGAGGCGCGCACGGGCACCCCCCGGATCGTCGCCGGTACGCAGATCGTGGACGCCCCTCGCGCGGTGCGGCACTCGCTGCCGAAGGCCGCCGTCACCGACGCCGGGATCGGCGGCGTCCTGGGCCTGGTCCTCGGGCTCGTGGTGGCCGCGGTCGGCGCCGTGGTGGCGGACCGCCCGGTGCTGCGCCGGGAGGTGGCCGCGCATCTCGGGGCGTCGGTCATCGCGGAACTGCCCCGCCGCAGACCTGCCGGGCCCTGGCGGAGCCGCCGGATGCGCGCGGCCCGCGAACGGCTGACCGCGTCCCTGGCGCGTACCATACGCGGCTCGGCGGAACCGGTGTCGCTGCTGGAGCTGGGCCACGCGCGCGGCACGGGCGCGATCGCCCTCGACCTCGCCGCGGCCCTGGCGGCCCGCGAGCCGGTCACCGTCGTCGACGCCCTGCCCGGACTCCCGCTCGCGCGCCGGCGGCCGAAGCCGGGCGACCCGGCCGTGGTCTGCGACGAGAACGCGGCCCAGGCGCCGGACGGGGAACGGCGCCTCGGCGTCGGCTCGGTGGCACCCGGGACGGCGTGGACCGACCTGCGCCACCTCGGCACCCGCACGGTGCTCGTCGTCCGGGCCGGCCACGGCAGTGCCGCGTGGCTGCACACCGTGGCGCGGCAGCTCGCGGACCAGCGCGTCACGGTGCTCGGCGTGGTGCTGATCGACCCCGACCCGCGGGACCGGACCGACGGCACCCTGTGGGACGGGCCGGACCACGCGCTGCGCGGGCGCGGCGAGCGTCCCGCCCGGCGCAACGGCACCGAACGGCCGCGGACGGAGCGGCTGCCGATGCGCGCCGCGCGCGTCCCGGACGGCGACGAGGAGGGGCGGTAGGACATGTGTGGCATCGCAGGCGCGTACCGGTGGCCGGACGGCAAGGCCGTGGCCGACCGGCTGACCGAGATCCTCGCCCACCGGGGCCCGGACGGCTCCGGCGGCTACAGCCACTCCCTCGGGGACGGCGAGGTGCACCTCGGGCACCGGCGGCTGGCCGTCATCGACCTGACCGGGACGGGCGCCCAGCCGATGGTCTCCGGGGGCCTGGCCCTGACGTACAACGGCGAGCTGTACAACGCCCCCGAGCTGCGGGCCGAGCTGGCGGCCGCCGGGGTGCGGTTCCGGGGCACCTCCGACACCGAGGTGCTGCTGGAGGCCTGGCGGCGCTGGGGCACCGACTGCCTGCCCCGGCTGCGCGGCATGTTCGCGTTCGGCGTCTTCGACGAGCGGACCGGTGAGCTGGTCCTCGCCCGCGACCAGCTCGGCGTCAAGCCGCTGTTCGTACTCCGGCGCGGCGAGGGCCTGGTGTTCGCCTCCGAGCTGAAGGCGCTGGCCGCGGTGACCGGCGGACCGCTGGAGGTGGACCACGGGGCGCTGGTCGCCTCGCTGCTGTACTACTGGGTGCCGGACACCCGCTGTGCCCTGCGCGGAGCGGAAAAGGTGCCGCCGGGGAGCTGGCTGCGGTGCAGGGCCGACGGCCGGGTGGAGCGCGGCCGGTTCTGGAACCTCAAGGACGTGGCCGCCGAGGGCCGGGAGCGTGCCCTGAGCGGTGAGCTGCCCGACCTGGCGGCCGTCGTCGAGGAGTCGACCCGGCGCCATCTGCTCTCCGACGTGCCCGTGGCGACGTTCCTCTCCGGCGGGCTGGACTCCAGCTACCTGACCGCGCTCGCGGCACGTGAACGGCCCGGCATCTCGGCCTACACCATCGGGTTCCGCGCCGAGGACGCCAGGTTCGAGGCGATGCCGGACGACCTGCGGCACGCGCGGAGGGTGGCCGAGCGGTTCGGTGTCGACCTGCACGAGATCGAGATCGCCCCGGACGTGCTCGACCTGCTGCCCCGGATGACCTACCACCTGGACGAGCCGATCGGCGATCCCGCCGCGATCAACACGTTCCTGATCTGCGAGGCCGCCCGGGAGGCCGGGGTCAAGGTGATGCTGTCGGGGATGGGCGCCGACGAACTGTTCGCCGGGTACCGCAAGCACCTGGCGAACCTGCTGGCCCTGCGCTATCAGCGCGTCCCGCGGCCGCTGCGGCGGGGGGTGTCGGCGGCCGTGGACCGGCTGCCGGTCGCCTCGGCCCGCCGGGGGTACCGGTCGGTGCGCTTCGCCAAGCGGTTCCTCTCCTTCGCCGAGCTGCCGGAGGAGACCGCGTTCCGGCGCAGCTACACCATGTACGACCGGGAGGAGCTGCTCGCCCTGGTCGATCCGGACCTGGCCGGGACGGTGGACGAGGTACTGGCCGAACACGCCGACGTGTACCGGGACAACGACCTCGACGACTTCGTCAACCGCATGTGCCTGGGCGACGCCCGGATGTTCCTGCCCGGGCTGAACCTGGCGTACACGGACCGGGCGAGCATGGCCGCGTCGACCGAGGTGCGCGTGCCGTACGTGGACGTCGAGGTGGTGAAGGCGGCGTTCGCCGTGCCGGGCGAGCGGAAGATCGCCGGGCGTCAGGGCAAGGCCGTTCTGAAGGAGGCGGCCGTCTCGGTCCTGCCCCGGGAGATCGTGTACCGGCCCAAGGGCCTGTTCAGTGCCCCGCTGCGGGCCTGGATGAGCCGGGACCTGGCACCGCTGGTCCGCGAGGTGGTGCACGACGGCGAACTCGTCCGGTCCGGCCTGCTGCGCCGCGACGCGCTCGCCCGGCTGGTAGCCGAGGACGCCGCCGGGCAGCGGGACTTCTCCAAGCATCTGTGGCACGTGCTGACCCTCGAGTACTGGTATCGCGGCGCCCTCTCGGGGGCCGGCCGGCACTCTCCCTCGAAGGCGTAGAGACAAGAGGACATCGGTGAAACAGGTTGTGCAGAACTACAGGAGTGGCGAGCTGGCGCTGCTCGACGTCCCGGCGCCGGGGTGCAAGCCGGGCGGTGTGCTGGTGCGGAGCGCCTACTCGCTGATCTCCACCGGGACCGAGCTGATGAAGGTGTCGGAGGCCGGCCTGTCGATGGTCGGCAAGGCCCGCTCCCGGCCGGACCAGGTGGCCAAGGTGGTGCAGAGCGTGGCCACCAACGGCGTGCCCGCCACCTACCGCAAGGTGATGGGCAAGCTGGACTCCTGGACGCCGCTCGGCTACTCGCTGTGCGGGGTGGTCGAGCAGGTCGGCGACGGCATCGACGACGTGTCGGTGGGTGACGTCGTGGCCTGCGCGGGCAACGAGCACGCGTTGCACGCCGAGCTGAACTGGGTGCCGAAGAACCTCTACACCCGCGTGCCGGACGGCCTCGCGCCGCGGCACGCCGCCTTCGGCACCGTCGGGTCCATCGCCCTGCAGGGGGTGCGCCGGGGCGAGTCGCAGCTCGGCGAGGTGGCACTGGTCATCGGCCTGGGGCTGATCGGTCAGCTGGTGGTGCAGCTCCTGGCGGCCTCGGGAGTGCGCGTCGTCGGCGTCGACCCCGACCCGGCACGCTGCGAACTGGCGGAACGCATGGGCGCGGTGGCGTGCGGCGACCCCGGTTCGCCGACCGTGGCGGCGTCCGTCGCCGAACTCACCGGCGGGCACGGCGCCGACCAGGTGTACCTGGCGGCGGGCGGCACCGGCAACGAGCCGGTCGAGCTGGCCGCCCGGCTGAGCCGGGACCGCGGCCGGGTGGTCGACATCGGCAAGTGCAGCCTGGACCTGCCGTGGAACGCGTACTACGAGAAGGAGCTGGACGTCCGGTTCTCGCGCTCGTACGGCCCCGGGCGCTACGACCCGGAGTACGAGCTGGAGGGCCGCGACTACCCGATCGGCTATGTCCGTTGGACCGAGCGCCGCAATCTGGCGTGCTTCCTCGACCTCGTCGCCCGCGGCCGCGTCGACGTGGAGCCCCTGGTCTCCCACACCGCCGACTTCGACGACGCCGTCGAGACGTACCGGAGCCTCGAGGGCGGCGGTCTCAAGGCCGTGGCCGTGCTGTTCCGGTACGCGGGGCAGGCGCCGGAGGCCGCGGCCCCCGAGCTGGCCCTCCCCGCGGTGCGACGCGGCGCCGCCGCCCCCTCGGTGGCCCGCCCCCGCAAGGCGTCGGTGCGGCTGGCGTTCGTCGGCGCCGGGAACTACGCAACGTCGATGCTGCTGCCGCACCTGACCGGGCGCGACGGCGTGGAGTTGTCGACCGTCGTCACCACGACGGCGCTGTCCGCGGCCAACGCCAAGCGCAAGTTCGGCTTCACCGAGGCGACCACCGAACTGGACGCCGTGCTCGACGACCCCTCCGTCGACGCGGTGTTCGTGGTCACCCGCCACAGCTCGCACGCGGAGCTGACCCGCAGGGCGCTGCTCGCGGGCAAGGCGGTGTTCGTGGAGAAGCCGCTGGCCCTCACCGAGGACGAACTGGCCGGTGTGCTCGCCGCGGTGGAGGAGTCCGGCAACGACCGGCTCCAGGTGGGCTTCAACCGCCGGTTCGCGCCGCTGCTCCAGGAGGCCCGGCAGCGGTTCGGCGACCGGACCGGGCCGGCGAACCTGCGCTACCTGGTGAACGCGGGCCGGCTGGAGCACGGCAGCTGGTACCTCCAGCAGGCCACCCAGGGCTCGCGGTTCGCCGGCGAGGGCGGGCACTTCATCGACACGGCGAGCAGACTGCTCGGCGCCGACCCGGTCTCGGTGTACGCGGTCGCGAGCCCCGGGGGCGAGGATCTCCAGGTGGTGCTCGGCTACCCGGGTGGCTCGACCGCGACCGTCAGCTATCTCACCAACGGTCCGGCCGGGTTCCCCAAGGAGACCCTGGACCTGATGGCCGACGGCCGCGCGCTGCGGCTCGACGACTTCGTCCGCGCCTCCGTCTACGACGGCCGCAGGCGGTGGGTCAGCTCGCGGCTGCCCAAGGCCCGCGACAAGGGACAGGCCGCCCAACTGGCCGCGTTCGTACGGGCCGTGCGGACCGGCGGGCCGATGCCGGTGCCGCTGGAGTCGCTGGTCGCCACCACCGCGGCCACCCTCGCGGTGCGGACGGGGCTGGCGAGCGGAACGCCGGTGACCCTGGCGGCGGCCCGATGACCATGAGTGCGGGCTGGTACCTGCGGCGCCTGTCCCGGATGGGCCCGCGGGAGATCGGCGGCCGGGCGGGCGACGCCCTGCGCAGGCGGCACTGGCGGTCGGCGCGACCGCGCGTCCCGAACGTGAGCGGCGCCCGGTTCACCGCGGTCCTGCCGGCGGGCGCCGTCGCCTCGGTGTCCCCGGACGCGGCCAAGCGACTGGTCGCCGAGGCCGACCGGCTGATGGCCGGGCACGCCGAGTACTTCGGCGTGGTCCGCGACGACCTGGCCGACCCGGACTGGTGGTACGACCCGAAGACCGGCCGCCGCGCCCCGTGGGGCTACGCCTTCGGTGTGCCCTACCGGGACGAGGACGTGGTCGGGGACGTCAAGCAGATCTGGGAGCTGTCCCGGCACCAGTACCTCACCGTGCTCGCCGCCGCCTACGCGGTCACCGGGGACGAGCGGTACGCGGAGCGCGTGGCCGGGCACCTGCGGTCCTGGTGGGCGGCGAACGCGCCGCTGCACGGGGTGCACTGGACCAGCGGCATCGAGCTGGGCATCCGGCTGCTGTCCTGGGTGTGGATCCGGCGGCTGCTCGACGGCTGGCCGGGCGCGGCCGGGCTGTTCGAGGACAATCCGGTGGCGCTGCACCAGATCTGGCACCACCAGCGCTGGCTGGCGGCGTTCCCGAGCCGGGGGTCGTCGGCGAACAACCACGCCGTCGCCGAGGCGGCCGGGCAGTTCGCGGCGTCCTGCGCCTTCGGCTGGTTCCCCGCCTCGGCCCGGCTGCGGGACGACGCCCTGCGCTCCCTGGAACGGCACCTGCGCGGCAACACCTTCCTGTCCGGCCTCAACCGCGAGCTGGCCACGGAGTACCACGGCCTGGTGCTCGAGCTGGGCCTGGCCGCGCTGGCCGAGGCGGACCTCGCCGGTGTGCCGGTGCCGCCGTCGGTCCGGCCGGTGCTGCTGCGGATGACGGACGCCCTCGCGGCGGTCGTCGACGACCGGTTGCGGCCACCGCGCCAGGGGGACGCCGACGACGGGCACGGCCTGGTCGTGGACGGCGCGGGCACCGACCGCTGGGCCTCGCTGCTGGCCACCGGGGAGGCGGTGTTCGGCCGGCTCCCCTGGTGGCCGGAGGTGACCGCGGCCGACGTGCGCACCCCGCTGCTGGCGGCGCTCGTGCGGCCGTACCCGGGTGCGACGGCCGCCCCGGTGGCGCGTCCGGCGAAGCGGCCCGCCCACTTCGCCGATGCCGGACTCACCGTGCTGCGCGGTCCGGACGGGATCTGGTGCCGCTGCGACGGCGGGCCGCACGGGTTCCTGTCCATCGCCGCGCACGCGCACGCGGACGCGCTGTCCGTCGAGGTACGGCACGACGGCGTCGACGTCCTCGCCGACCCGGGGACGTACTGCTATCACGGACAGCCCGTGTGGCGGCGGTACTTCCGGTCGACGCTCGGGCACAACACCCTGGAGCTGGACGGCGCCGACCAGTCCGTCTCCGGCGGGCCGTTCCTGTGGACCCGGCACGCCCGCAGCCGGGTCCTGGCCGCGGACACCTCCGGCGCTCCCGACGGGGGTTCGTCCCGCTGGTGCGCGGAGCACGACGGCTACCCGCACTCCGTGCACCGCCGCCAGGTGGAGCTGACCGCCGGGCGCCGGGAGCTGAAGGTGGTCGACGAGGTGCGCGGACGGGGCGGAGCCGTGCGGCTGGCCTTCCACCTGGGTCCGGCGATCGCCGCGGTCCTGACGGAGAACCGGGCCGAGCTGAGCTGGACCCGGGACGGCGAGGAGCGCTCGGCCGCACTCGACCTGCCCGGGCAGCTGCGCTGGCAGGCGCACCGGGGCGAGACCGACCCGCCGCTGGGCTGGTACTCCCCCGGCTTCGGCCGCAGGGAACCCGCGACGACGCTGGTCGGCACCGGGTTCGCCGACGGCGCGCAGGGGTTCACCACCGTACTCAGGTTCCGCGGCTAGGGGGGCTCGTGGGGATCAAGGGGCGGCGCGCGGCGCTGCCGGCCGCACCGCTGGCACTGGCCCTGCTGGTGGCGACCGGCTGCGACGGCGAGGGGGGAGCGCGGCCGGAGCCGTCGGCCGGGCCGGCCTCGGCCGTGGCCCGCGTGTGCGCGAGGCCGGCGGCCGGTCCGGCGACGGCGCCGGCGGGCGCGGTGAGCGTCGACCCCGCGGTGGCCGGAGACCTCGCCGCGAAGACCAGGACCAGCCCCCCGGGCACCACGTTCTGGCTGCGCCCCGGCACCCACAGGCTGCTGCCGGACCGGTTCGCGCAGGTCGTGCCGAAGCGGGGCAACCGCTACCTCGGCGCGCCGGGCGCGGTCCTGGACGGCCACAGGACCAACCAGTACGCCTTCGGCGGCACCGCCCGCGACGTCACCATCCGCCACCTGACCGTGCAGGGCTTCGTCGCACCGCACGACGAGGGCGTGGTCAACCACGACTCGGCCGACGGGTGGGTGATCGAGCACGCGACGATCCAGAACAACTCCGGCGCCGGGCTGATGGCGGGTGCCCGCCAGCGGGTCCGCGCGAGCTGTCTGCGCGGCAACGGCCAGTACGGCATGAACGCGTACAAGAGGGCCGGCGGCCTTCGCGGCCTGGTGGTCGAGGGCAACGAGATCGTGGGCAACAACAAGGACGACTGGGAGCGGCGGAGGCCCGGCTGCGGCTGCACCGGAGGCGTCAAGTTCTGGGCCGTCGACGGCGCCGACGTGCGCGGCAACTGGGTGCACGACAACCGCGGGGCCGGGCTGTGGGCGGACACCAACAACAACGACTTCCGCATCGAGGGCAACCTGCTGGAGGCCAACGACGGTGCCGCGCTGATCTACGAGACCAGCTACAACGCGGTGGTCCGCGAGAACACGATCCGGCGGAACAACTGGGTCGAGGGCCGCCGGTACGCCGACCGGGGCGACACCTTCCCGTTCGCGACCGTCTACGTGTCCGAGTCCGGCGGGGAACCGCGGATCCGCGCCCGCACGAAGAAGATCGAGATATACGGGAACACCCTGGAGGACAACTGGTCCGGCATCACCCTGTGGGAGAACGCCGACCGGTTCTGCAACAGCCCGGCCAACACCTCGTCCGGCGAGTGCACGTTGCTGGTGAAGGACACCAGCCGGTGCGTGCGGCCGGCGATCGCCTCCGCGCCGCTGTACGCCGACTGCCGGTGGAAGACCCAGCGCGTGGACATCCACGACAACCGCTTCGTGCTGGACAAGTCCGCGGTCGGCTGCGCCGAGGGCTGCGACCGGATGGCGGTGCTGGCCAACTACGGCACCTACCCGGACTGGTCGCCGTACCAGGGCGAGCGGGTGGCGGAGGCGATCACCCGCGAGCAGCACAACCGCTGGCACGACAACGTCTACGTCGGGCCGTGGACGTTCGTCGCCCACGACCCGAGCCGCGTCCTCGACTCCGGCCAGTGGCAGGCGATGCCGTACCGGCAGGACGAGGGAAGTACGTTCGGCTCGCGGGACGGTGGTTGAGATGGCCGCCGGGCACACGCCGAGGACCTTGGGGACGGTCTGGGGGCTGCTGGTCCTCAACACGCTGGGTTCCACCGGGGCGCGGACCATCGTGCCGCTGCCCCGCTCCCTCATCCAGATGGTCACCATGGGCGCCCTGGTCGCCGCGTTCGCGCTGGCGTTGGCGGTCAACCTGCGGCTGCGCATCCGGCCGAGCGCCTTCCTGCTGCTGCTCACCCTGCTGCTGGTGCCGAGCCTGATCTCCAGCGTGAGCCTGGAGTCCGGGTTCGGGGCGCTGTTCCGCTGCGCCCGGCTGGCGCTGTTCGTCGCCACCCTGTGGCTGCTCAGCCGCTGGTGGGACGGAGGCACGACGTTCGTCCGGCACCACGTCCGGATGTACGCGGTGGTCCTCGGGTCGGTGGCCGCCGGTGCGCTCGTCTCCCCGGGCGCGGCCCTGCCCGATCTGTACGGCGGGCGGCTGGTCGGCGCGCTGTGGCCGCTCACGCCGCCGCAGATCGGACAGTACGCGGCGGTGGTCATCGGGCTCACTGTGCTACTGGTGCTGGGCGGCCGCACCGACCGGGCCGGCGCGGCGGTGGTGGTCGTGCCCTCGCTCGTCCTGCTCCTGCTGACCCACACCCGCACGGCCACGCTGGGGCTGCTCGCCGGGCTGGTCCTCGCGATCGGCTCGCTGGTCCTCACCAGCGCCGCCGCCCGCCGGTTCTTCGCCTGGGCGGTGCTCTGCGCGGCGGTGGCGGCGGTGGTGTTCGGTTCCGCGCTGCGCGCGTGGTTCCTGCGCGGTCAGAGCGAGGAGAACTTCACCAGCCTCACGGGCCGGGCCAAGGTGTGGGACGCCCTGCTGGCGGCGCCCCGGACGACCGCGGAGTACCTGTTCGGCGCGGGACTCGGCGACAAGTCCTTCGGCGGGCTGCCCATCGACAACAGCTGGCTGGCCGTCTACCACGAACAGGGGGTGACCGGCGTGGCCCTCGTGACCGCGATGGTCGTCGTCCTGGGTGCCGTGGCGCTGCTGCGGCCGCCCTCGCTCTCCAGGGCCTGCGCGCTCTTCCTGATCGGCTACTGCGCGATCGCGTCGTACACCGAGGCCGGACTCGGCGACGCCTCGCCGTACCTGCTGCACCTGACCGTGGCCGCGTCGCTGCTGGTCGCCCCGGCCGGCACCGCTCCCCCACCCGCGCCCGCGGCCTCCGCCGGACGGCACGTCCCGCGCTGGGCCCGCGGCGACTCGGAGGTGATCTGAGATGCACGTCCTCGTGGCGCACAACCGCTACGCCTCGGCGCAGCCGAGCGGCGAGAACAAGGTCGTCGACCAGGAGGTGGCGCTGCTGCGCGGGGCCGGCCACCGGGTCGGGGTGTTCGAGCGGCGCAGCGACGACATCGCCGCCCGCTCGCTGCCCGGCAAGGCCGCGGTGCCCCTCCTGGTGCCGTGGAACCCGGCGGTGCGGCGGGAGTTCACCGCGCGGCTGCGGGCCGAGCGGCCGGACGTGGTGCACGTCCACAACGTCTTCCCGCTCCTGTCGCCCGCAATTCTGGCCGCCTGTGCCGACGCGGGGGTGCCGGCCGTCGCCACGCTGCACAACTACACGCAGGTGTGCCCGCCGGGCACGTTGCAGCGCGACGGCGGGCCGTGCACCGAATGCGTGGGCTCCGGTCCGCTGCCCGCGGTGCGGCACGGCTGCTACCGGGGCTCCCGGCTGGCGACGGTGCCGCTCGCGGTGAGCATGTCGGTCAACCGGCGGCGCTGGTGGTCCGGCGTGGAGCGGTTCTTCTGCATCTCGGCCGCCCAGCGCGACGTGCTCGTGGGCGCCGGCATGCCGGCCGAGCGGCTCTCGGTCAAGCACAACTTCGTGCCCGAGCCGGGGGTCGTCCGCACCGGCCCCGGCGAGCACCTGCTGTTCCTCGGCCGGCTCGCCGAGGCCAAGGGCGTGCGGCTGCTGATGGCCGCGTGGGACGAACTGGCCGCCGGCGGCGGGGTGGGCGTGCCGCTCGTGATCGCCGGAGCGGGCCCGCTGGAGGGGGAGGTGACCGCGTGGGCGGCGGGGCGGGACGACGTGCGCCGCGTCGGGCTGTACGACACGGCGCGGTGCCGTGAGACCCTCGCGCGCTCGGTCGCCGTGGTCGCGCCGTCGACGTGGCTGGAGGCGTTCGGCCTGGTGGTGGTGGAGGCGATGGCGGCGGGCGTTCCGGCCGTCGCCGCCGGTCACGGCGCCTTCACCGAACTGGTCGAGGACGGGGTGACCGGGCTGCTGCACCGGCCGGGCGAGGCCGCCTCGCTCGCCGCGTGCCTGCGCCGGATCACCGCGGAGGCGTCCCGCAACCGGGAGATGGGGCGGGCGGCCCGGCGCCGTTACGAGCGGGGTTTCAGCCCGGACGTCGGGCTGGAGCGCCTGCTGGAGGGGTACCGCACCGCGATCGCGGGTCGGTCAGCACTGGCCCGGGGCGGGCACGCCCGCGCGGGCAGGGGGGATGGGAACAGCACATGACACGATGCCGACTCTGCGGCTCCGAGGCGACGGCGAGCGTCGTCGACCTCGGCGCGACGCCACCGTGCGAGAGCTTCCTCGCCGCGGATCAACTGGACCGGCCGGAACCGGCCTATCCGCTCCATCTGCGGGTCTGCACCGACTGCTGGCTCGCGCAGATACCGCCGCTGATCACACCGGAGGAGACGTTCACGCAGTACGCGTACTTCTCCTCGTACTCGACCTCGTGGGTGGAGCACGCGCGCACCTTCGTCACCGATGCCGCGGAGCGGCTGTCCCTGGGTCCCGGCGCGTTCGTGGTCGAGGTCGCCAGCAACGACGGGTACCTGCTGAAGCACGTCAGGGACCGCGGGATCCGCTGCCTGGGCATCGAACCCTCCGTGAACGTCGGGGGCGCGGCCCGGGAGGCGGGGGTGCCCACGCTCACGGCGTTCCTGGATCCGGACACCGGCGCCGCCGTCCGCGCCGAGCACGGGCCGGCGGACCTGGTGGTCGCCAACAACGTGTACGCGCACATCCCGGACGTGGTCGGCTTCACCCGGGGGCTGCGCGCGCTGGTCGCCGACGAAGGGTGGGTCTCCATCGAGGTGCAGCACCTGCTGACCCTGATCGAGGAGAACCAGTACGACACGATCTACCACGAGCACTTCCAGTACTACACGGTCGCGTCCGCGATCCGGGCGCTGGCGAGCGGCGGGCTGGCCCTGGTGGACGTCGAGCTGCTGCCCACGCACGGCGGTTCGGTCCGGCTGTGGGCGCGGCCGGCCGAGGCGGCGGGCGAGCCCGGCGGGCGGGTGGCCGACGTACTGGACCGGGAGAAGGCCGCCGGGCTCCAGGAGCTTTCCGGGTACGCCGAGTTCTCCGCCCGGGTGGCCAAGGTGCGCCGGGACCTGCTGCGGTTCCTGATCGAGGCGGCCGAGCGCGGCGAGACGGTCGTCGGCTACGGCGCGCCGGGCAAGGGCAACACACTGCTGAACCACTGCGGCGTCCGGCCCGACCTGCTGCCGTACACGGTCGACCGCAACCCCTACAAGCACGGCAGGTTCACCCCCGGCACCCGCATCCCGATCCTGCCGCCCGAGCGGATCGCCGCCGACCGGCCGGACTACGTCCTCGTCCTGCCCTGGAACCTGCGCGCCGAGCTGGTCGAGCAGCTGTCCTACGTGCACGAGTGGGGCGGCCGGCTGGTCTTCCCCATCCCGGAACTGAGCATTGTCGAGGTCAAGCGATGAAGGTCGTCCTGTTCTGCGGCGGTTACGGACTGCGGATGCGCAACGGCACCTCCGACGACGTGCCCAAGCCGATGGCGATGGTCGGCCCGCGGCCGCTGATCTGGCACGTGATGCGCTACTACGCGTACTACGGGCACACGGAGTTCATCCTGTGCCTCGGCTACGGGGCCCACCACATCAAGGACTTCTTCCTCAACTACGAGGAGACGGCCTCCAACGACTTCGTGCTGCGCGGCGGGCGGCCCGAGCTGCTCTCCACCGACATCGCCTCCTGGACGATCACCTTCGCGCAGACCGGCATCGAGTCCCCGATCGGGGAGCGGCTGCGCCGGGTGCGGCACCACCTGGACGGCGACGAGATGTTCCTCGCCAACTACGCCGACGTGCTCACCGACGCCCCCCTGCCGGAGATGATCGACCGGTTCGCCCGCCGCGACGCCGGGGCGTCGATGATGGTGGTGCCGCCGCAGTCCTCCTTCCACTGCGTGGACCTCGGCGAGGACGGCCTGGTCGGCGGGATCACGCCGGTGAGCGAGCTGCCGCTGTGGGAGAACGGCGGCTACTTCGTGCTGCGCCAGGAGGTCTTCGACCACATCCCGGAGAACGGGGACCTGGTGGCCGACGGCTGCGCTCAACTGGCCAAGCAGGGCAGGCTGGTGGCCCACCGGCACCGCGGCTTCTGGAAGCCGACCGACACGGTGAAGGAGCGGGCGGCGCTCGACGCCGGCTACGCGCGGGGAGAGCGCCCGTGGGCCGTGTGGGAGCGGGACGGCGCGGGGGCGGGCGCCGGGGTGGGGTCCGTATGATCCGGCTCGGCGACGGGGGCGCGGACCGGGTCGTGGCGGTGGGCGCGCACTGCGACGACATCGCCATCGGGGCCGGCGGGACGCTGCTCACGCTGTGCACGGCACGACCGGGTGTGCGCGTCGACGCGCTGGTGCTGTCCGGCGGTGGCGGAGAGCGGGAGCGGGAGGAGCGGGCGGCGCTCGAGGCCTTCTGCCCGGGGGCCGACCTGCGGCTGACCGTGCTCAAGCTGCCGGACGGCCGGATCCCCGCGCACTGGGAGGAGGCCAAGCGGGCGGTCGAGGAGCTGCGCGGGCGGAGCGAGCCGGATCTGGTGCTGGCGCCGCGCACCGACGACGCACACCAGGACCACCGCGGCCTGGCGGAGCTGATGACCACCGCGTTCCGCGACCACCTCGTGCTCCGCTACGAGATCGTCAAGTGGGACGGCGACCTGGGGCGCCCGGTGGCGTACCAGCCGCTGTCGCCCGAGACCGCCGAGCGGAAGGTGCGGCTGCTCCAGGAGCACTACCCCTCGCAGCGGCACCGGGCCTGGTTCGACCGGGAGGCCTTCCTCGGTCTGGCCCGGATCCGCGGCATCGAATGCCACGCGCGCTACGCCGAGGCGTTCGCGGTCACCAAACTCACTCTCAACCTGGGGGGCTGAACCTTGCGCGTACTGCTGACCGGACACCAGGGCTATCTGGGCACCGTGATGGCGCCCGTCCTCGAGGCCGCCGGGCACGAGGTCGTCGGTCTCGACGCCGGACTCTTCGCCGACTGCGTGCTGGGCCCGGCGCCGGCCGATCCTCCCGGGCACCGGGTGGACCTGCGGGACGTCACGGCGGAGCACGTGGCCGGGGTGGACGCCGTGATCCACCTGGCGGCGCTCTCCAACGACCCGCTGGGCTCCCTGGCGCCGGAACTCACCTACGACATCAACCACCACGCGTCCGTCCGGCTGGCCCGGCTGGCCCGCGACGCCGGGGTGCGGCGGTTCCTGTACGCCTCGACCTGCTCGGTGTACGGCGCGGCCGGCGGTGGCGACCTGGTGGGCGAGGACGCCCCGCTGCGCCCGGTGACGCCGTACGCGGAGTCCAAGGTGCGGGTGGAGGACGAGCTGCACGCGCTGTCCGACGGCGACTTCAGCCCGGTGTACCTGCGCAACGCGACGGCCTTCGGGTTCTCGCCGCGGCTGCGCGCCGACATCGTGCTGAACAACCTGGTGGGCCACGCCCTGCTCTCCGGCGAGGTGCTGGTGCTCTCCGACGGCACCCCCTGGCGGCCGCTGGTGCACGCCGCCGACATCGCCCGCGCCTTCACGGCGGCGCTGACCGCGCCCCGCGAGGCGGTGCACGACCGGGCGTTCAACATCGGCAGCGAGGTCAACAACGTCACGGTGGCGGAGATCGCCGAGCAGGTCGCCGCGGCCGTACCGGGCTCGAAGGTGGTGATCACCGGGGAGACGGGTGCCGACCCGCGGTCCTACCGGGTGGACTTCTCCCGGTTCCGCGCGGCGGTGCCCGGCTTCGACTGCGAGTGGACGGTGAAGCAGGGCGCGCTCGAACTCGCCGACGCGTACCGGGCGCACGACCTGACCCGGGAGGGCTTCGAGCAGCGCTTCACCCGGCTGGCCGTGCTGCGCGCGGCCACGGACGCCGGCGCGGTGGACGAGACCCTGCGGCGGCGCGGATGACGGGGACCGGCGAGCGGATGCACGCGCTGGTGGAGCGCCTGTACCCGCTGTGCCGGAGCATCACCGGCGACGGCGTGCGGGACACGCTGGCGATCGTGGACGAGTACGTTCCGCTACGGGTGCACGAGGTACCGACCGGGACGCGGGTGCTGGACTGGACGGTGCCGCAGGAGTGGAACGTCCGCGACGCGTACATCGCCGACGCGGACGGCCGCCGCGTCGTCGACTTCGCCGCGTCCAGCCTGCACGTGCTCGGCTACAGCGTGCCGGTGTCGGCGACGATGACGCTGGCCGAGCTGCGCCCGCACCTGCACACCCTGCCGGACCGTCCGGCCTGGGTGCCGTACCGCACCAGCTACTACGAGCGCGCCTGGGGCTTCTGCCTGGCCCAGGACACGCTGGACGCCATGCCGGAGGGCGAGTACGAGGTCCGCATCGACTCCACCCTCGCGGACGGCCACCTCACCTACGCCGAGCACGTGGTGCCCGGCCAGGTCACCGACGAGGTGATCGTCTCCTGTCACGTCTGCCACCCGTCGCTGGCCAACGACAACCTGGCCGGCGTCGCGGTGGCGGCGTTCCTGGCCCGGGGGCTGGCGGAGCGCACGCCGTACTACACGTACCGGTTCATCTTCGCGCCCGGCACCATCGGGGCGATCACCTGGCTGGCCCGCAACGCGGAGCGGGTGGAGCGGGTCAGGCACGGTCTGGTGCTGGCCTGCGCGGGGGACCGGGGCGACCTCACGTACAAGCGGAGCCGGCGCGGCGACGCGGACATCGACCGGGTGATGCGGCACGTGCTGTCCGCCTCCCAACGCCCGCACCGCGTCACAGAGTTCACCCCGTACGGCTACGACGAGCGGCAGTACTGCTCGCCCGGCTTCGATCTCGGCGTGGGCTCCCTCACCCGCACCCCGTACGCGGGCTATCCCGAGTACCACACCTCCGCGGACAACCCGGACTTCGTCTCCCCCCGGGCGATGGAGGACACGCTCGCCGTGTGCCGCGAGGCGTTCGCCGTGCTGGACCGCGACCGGCGGTACGTCAACCTCAGTCCCTACGGCGAACCGCAGCTGGGCCGGCGCGGACTGTACGACTCGCTGGGGGGACGCAGCGACGCCAAGCAGGCCCAGATGGCCATGCTCTGGGTGCTCAGCCTCGCCGACGGGGAGCACGGCCTGCTGGACGTGGCCGAGCGGTCCGGGCTGCCCTTCGAGACCGTCGCCGACGCGGCCGAGGCCCTGCACGCCGCAGGGCTGCTCAAGGCGTGACGCCCATGGCCACCGGAGGAGGGAAGACGACGGCCGCGGCGGACGGAAGCACGACCGCCCGCCGGACCGGCACGCGTGGCATGGCCGGGCGGCTGTCCTGGGGACTGGCCGACCAGGCGGCCTCCAGCATCTCCAACTTCGCGGTGGGGATCTACGTGGCCCGCTCGCTGGGGCTGACCGCGTTCGGCGTGTTCAGTCTGGCCTGGGTGACGTACGGCGTGGTGCTCAGCGTCTCCCGCGGGCTGGCCACCGACCCGCTCGTGGTGCGCTTCAGCGGCGTGCCCGAGGGCGACTGGCGGGCGGCGGTGGTCCGGTCGTCGGGCACCGCGCTCGGTGTCGGCACCGCGGTCGGGGCGGTCTGCCTGGCGGTCGGGCTGGGGCTGGGCGGCCGGGTGGGGCCCGCGTTCGCCGGTCTGGGCGTCGTGCTGCCGGGGCTGCTGCTGCAGGACGCCTGGCGGTACTCGTTCTTCGCCGCCGGGCAGGGACGCAAGGCGTTCGTGAACGACGTCGTGTGGGGAGTCGCCCTGGTCCCCGCGATGGTGGTCGCCGCGGGTGTGGGCAGCGTGACCGCCTTCGTGCTGGCCTGGGGGGTGTCCGCCGCGGTCGCCGCGGTGTACGGCTGCTTCCAGTCCGGCATCCGGCCGGGGCTCACCGGGGCACGCGAGTGGCTCCGCGACCACCGCGACCTCGGCTACCGGTACCTGGCCGAGAACGTCGGCGTCAGCGGCGCGAGCCAGCTGCGCGCCTACGGGCTCGGCGTGATCGTCGGCGTCGGCGCGGTGGGGGTGATCCGGGGCGCCGAGCTGCTGCTCGGGCCGTTCCTCGCCGTGCTGATGGGGCTGTCCCTGGTCACCGTCGCGGAGGCGGCCCGGGTGCTGCGGCGGGACCCGCACCGGCTGGGCCGGTTCTGCCTCTTCCTGGGCGCGGGGCAGGCCGTCGCCGCGCTGCTCTGGGGTGCGGCGCTGCTGCTGGTGCCGGACCGGCTCGGCGAGCTGGTCCTCGGGGACGTGTGGTCCGCGTCGGCGGCGATCATCGTGCCGGTCACGCTCGGCGTCGCGGGCGCGGGCCTCGGCACCGGCGCGGCGGCCGGGCTGCGCGCACTCGCCGCGGCCCGGCGCAGCCTGCGCTGCCAGCTCTTCGCCTCCGCCTGCTATGTCGCCGGCGGCCTCGGCGGCGCGGTCGCGGGCGGCACCGCCGGCTCGGCCTGGGGCGTCGCCGGCGCGGCCGCCTGCGGCTCCGCCGTCTGGTGGCTGCAACTGCGGGCCGCGCTGCGCGAGCGCCACCGCCCAACCATCCGTGAAGTGAGGACGTCATGACCGCCCATCCCCGGCTGAGCGTCGGCCTGCCCGTCTACAACGGCGAGGAGTACCTCGCCGAGTCCTTCGAGGCGCTGCTCGGCCAGACGTACGAGGACTTCGAACTGGTCGTCTCCGACAACGCGTCCACCGACGGGACGCGGGACATCTGCCGCCGCTACGCGAAGCTCGACTCCCGCGTGCGGTACGTCCGGCTGTCCAGGAACATCGGCGCCGCGCCCAACCACAACCACGTCTTCACCGAGTGCCGCGGCGAGTTGTTCAAGTGGGCCTCGCACGACGACCTGTACGCCCGCGACCTGCTGGCGCGCTGTGTCGAGGCGCTCGACGAGCGACCGGACGTGATCCTCGCGCACAGCGGCCAGGCGGTCGTCGACGGCGACGGCAAGGTGAAGGTCCCCTACGAGTACGGCCTCGCGACCGACTCGCCGCACGCCCCGGAGCGGTTCCGCAGCCTGCTGTTCGAGCCCGGCGGCGACGACTTCTACGGTGTGATGCGGGCCGACGTGCTGCGCCGGGTCAAGCCCCACGACAGCTACCACCACGCGGACCGCACGTTCGTCGCCGAGATCACCTTGCACGGCCCCTTCCACCAGGTGCCGGAACTGCTGTACTTCCGCCGCGACCACCCCACCCGCGCGGAGCGGGCGAACCCCGGCAAGCGCGCCCGGTGCGTCAATCTGGACCCGCGCCGGGCGGGCCCGCTGCACCCGACGCCCCGGCTGCTGGCCGAGTACGTCGGGGGCTTCGTCGGGGCGATCCGGCGCGCCCCGCTGTCGGCGGCGGACCGGCGGGCCTGCTACGGCCACCTCGCCGCGTGGATGACGAGCCGCGTCCGGCCCGGTGCCGGGGAGCGGGTCGAGGACCGCGCCCCGGTCGACCCGGACCGGCTCACCGTGTCCGTCGACGCGCTCGTCGCCGGACGCGACGGGGGGCGGGCATGACCTCCCCTCGCGAAAAGCCCTCCCGGCGTCTAATGCCCTTGCGTGTCGGCCTGTTCGGGCTGCTGGGCTCCGGCAACGTCGGCAACGACGGCTCGCTCGAAGCCGTGCTCGGCCACCTGCGCGCCGAGTACCCGGGGGCCGTCGTGGACGCGATGTGCGGCGGTCCGGAGGAGGTGCGGGCCCGGTTCGGGATCCCCACGACGCGGCTCAACTGGTACAGCGGGGAGTACCGGACCGCGTCGCGTGCGGGCGCGATCCTGGCCAAGGCGGCGGGCAAGGTGGTCGACGCCGTCCGCACCGCGGCCTGGGTGCGCCGGCACGACGTCGTGATCGTGCCGGGCACCGGCGTCCTGGAGGCCACGCTGCCGCTGCGGCCGTGGGGCTTCCCGTACTCGCTGTTCCTGCTCTGCGCGGCCGGCCGGCTGACCGGCACCCGGGTCGCGCTGGTCGGCGTGGGCGCCGCGACGATCGGCCGCCGGGCGACCCGGACCCTGACGTGCTGGTCGGCGCGGCTGGCCGCGTACCGCTCGTTCCGCGACGACCTGTCGCGCGACGCGATGCGGACGATGGGCGTGGACACGTCGCGGGACGAGGTCTACGAGGACCTCGCCTTCTCCCTTCCGGCCCCTGCGGCGGGCGGCGCCCCGGTTCCCCGGGACACGGTCTGCGTCGGTGTCATGGCCTTCTACGGCGGCAACGACGACCGCGCCCGGGGCGACGAGATCCACCGGCGCTACCTCGACGGGACGACCCGGTTCGTCCGCGCGCTGGCCGAAGAGGGCAGACGGGTCCGGCTGCTCACCGGCGACGACATCGACCGGCCGGTGGTCGAGGCGATCCTGGACGCGGTGGACTCGCCGCTGGTCACCGCGGCCGAGACCGACTCCCTGGCCGACCTGATGAGGGAGACGGCGGCCGCCGGGACGGTGGTGGCCACCCGGTACCACAACCTGGTGTGCGCGCTGAAGGCCGGGACGCCGACGCTCGCGCTCAGCTATTCGGCCAAGAGCGACACGCTCATGGCCCGAATGGGGCTGGCCGCCTTCCGCCACTCGGCTCGCGAGGTCGACCCCGACCGGCTGCTGGAGCAGTTCCGGGAGCTGGAGAAGCGCTCGGCCCAGCTGCGGCCGGTCCTCGCCGAACGGAACGCGGCGGCCGCCCGGCGACTGGAGCGGCAGTTCAGCGCCCTGATCCCGGTCCTGTCCCCCGGGGCCGGTCGCACCGACGCCGTCACCACCCGACAGGAGACGTCATGAAGGCCACCGCGGTGCCGGAGATCGCCGGCGCCCACCTCTTCGAGCCGGTTCCGCACGCCGACGAACGCGGCTTCTTCTGCCGGACGTTCGACGCCGAGGTGGTCCGCTCGGTCGGGCTCGACCCGGACGCGTTCGTCCAGGACAGCGTCTCCCGCTCGCGCCGGGGCGTGCTGCGCGGGCTGCACCTGCGCTCCGGTGCCGGCGAGGCCAAGCTCGTGCGCTGCTCGTACGGGCGGATCTTCGACGTCGTGGTCGACCTGCGCGGCGACTCCCCGACCTACCGCAACGTGGCCACCTTCGAGCTGTCCGGCGAGACCCAGGCGACCCTCTACATCCCGGCGGGCTGCGCGCACGGCTTCCAGGCGCTGACCGACACCGCCGACACCTCGTACCGCATCGACCGCCCGCACGACCCGGCCGAGGACGTGACGATCGCCTTCGACGATCCCGAACTGGGCATCCCCTGGCCGCTGCCGCCCGCCCTGACGTCCCGGCGGGACCGGGAGGCGCCGGGGCTCGCCGAGGTCCTGAAGCAGAGAGAGAGCTGAGTGCGCGTGGAGACCGAAGAGGCCCGTGAGGCGGCCGAGTTCACCCTGCCCCGGTCGCGGCTGGCGAACGAGCGGCTGCACGCCATGGTCCCCGGTGGCGCCCACACCTACGCCAAGGGCGACGACCAGTACCCCGAGGACCTGGCCCCCGTCATCAGTCACGGCCGCGGCGCCCACGTGTGGGACGTCGACGGCAACCGCTACGTCGAGTACGGCTCCGGTCTGCGGTCGGTGAGTCTCGGCCACGCCCATCCGCGAGTCGTCGAGGCGGTGCGGCGGGAACTCGACCGCGGCAGCAACTTCGTGCGCCCGTCCGTGGTGGAGGTCGAGGCGGCGGAGCGCTTCCTGGCCACCGTGCCGACCGCGGAGATGGTGAAGTTCGCGAAGAACGGCTCCGACGTCACCACCGCCGCGGTACGCCTGGCCCGCGCCGTCACCGGACGCGTCCGCGTGGCCATTTGCGGCGACCATCCGTTCTACTCCGTCGACGACTGGTTCATCGGCACCACGCCCATGCCGGCCGGCGTCCCGGCGGCGACCACCGACCTCACCGTGGCGTTCCCGTACGGCGACCTGGCCGCCACCGAGGACCTGCTCACCCGGTACCGGGGCGAGGTCGCCTGCCTGATCCTCGAACCGGCCACCCAGGAGGAGCCGCCGCCCGGCTACCTCGCCGGTCTGCGGGAGCTGGCCGACCGGCACGGCTGCCTGCTGGTCTTCGACGAGATGATCACCGGTTTCCGCTGGTCCGAGGCGGGCGCGCAGGGCCTGTACGGCGTCGTCCCCGACCTCTCGACGTTCGGCAAGGCGCTGGGCAACGGCTGTGCCGTGTCCGCGCTGGCCGGGCGGCGCGAGGTGATGGAGCGGGGCGGGCTGCGGCACTCCGGCGAGCGGGTGTTCCTGCTGTCCACCACGCACGGGGCGGAGACGCACTCGCTGGCGGCGGCGATGGCCGTGCAGACCACGTATGCCGAGGAGGGTGTCACGGCCCGCCTGCACGCGCTCGGCGAGCGGCTGGCCGCCGGGGTGCGCGAGGCGGCGGCGGTCATGGGCGTGGGCGAGCACGTCGTCGTCCGGGGCCGGGCCAGCAACCTGGTCTTCGCCACGCTCGACGAGCACGGCAGGCCCTCGCAGGAGTACCGCACGCTCTTCCTGCGCCGGCTCCTGGCGGGCGGGGTGCTCGCCCCGTCGTTCGTGGTGAGCAGCGCGCTCACGGACGCCGACGTCGATCACACGGTGGACGTGGTGGCGCAGGCGTGCGCGGTGTACCGCAAGGCACTGGACGCCGGCGATCCCGCTCCGTGGGCGGCGGGGCGCCCGGTGAGGCCGGTGTTCCGCCGGTACGTGTGACGCCGCGTCAGCGGGGGCCCGGCGGAGTCGCGTCGACGGAACGGCGGGCCTGCCGGTCCGCCGTCCGGTCGAGCAGCCACGCGGTCGCCGGGGTGACCGCCAGCGCCGTGCACCAGCCGCCGAGCGCGTCGGTCGGGTAGTGGGCGCCCAGGACGACCTGGGCCCATCCCATCGCGGCGCCGGCGGCCGTCGGCGCGCCGAGGACGAGCGCCGGGCCGTACGCCCGGCCGGGGCCGGTCCGGCCGGTCGCGAGCAGCGCGACGGCCAGGGCGAACGCCGTGAGGAAGGCGGTGTGCCCGCTCGGGAAGGAGAGGCTGCCGTCGTGGATGGTGCGTCCCACCAGGGGTTTGAGGAGTTTCGTCGCCGCCACGGCGAGAGCGGGTCCCAGCACGACGAGCAGCGCCGCGCGGGGCCGTCGCACCACCAGGGCGCCCGCCGCCGCGGCCGCCACCAGCAACGCCGCTCCCCCGGGCTCCCCGAGGAAGTCCACGCCCAGGGCGACGTCCCGCCACGCCGGTCCGGTGTCCTCGGCCGCCGCACCGATCCTCCGGTCCGGCGCGCCGGGCCGGCTGCCGCCGGCGTACAGGCCCGCGAGCGCCACGACCACCAGCGCGGCGAGGACCGCCACCAGGCCCAGCCATGCGCGCCGCCCCTGCGGCAGCACGGCGCTCCCCCTCTCGCCCGTCACCGCCCCACCCGTGCGCCACCGAGCGCTAATCTGGCGAAATGCGCCCACTGCGGTACTCCATCAACCTCACGCTGGACGGCTGCTGCGATCACCGCGCCATCGTCCCCTACGAAGCCATGCACCGTCACCACACCGAGAACATCGCCCGGGCCGACGCCCTCCTTTTCGGCCGGACGACGTACCGCATGATGGAGGAGGCGTGGCGGCCGCCGATGCCGCCCGGGCCCCGCCCCGACTGGACGGAGCCGTTCGCGCGGACGATCGACGCAGCGAAGAAGTACGTCGTGTCGAGCACCCTGGAGCAGGTCGACTGGAACGCGGAACTCGTCCGCGGCGATCTGGCCGAGGCCGTCCGGCGGCTCAAGGCGGAGCCCGGCGACGGGCTGTTCACGGGTGGGGTGACGCTGCCGATGGCCCTGACGGAACTGGGCCTGATCGACGAGTACGAGTTCGTGGTCCATCCCAGGATCGCGGGCCACGGGCCGACGCTGTTCGCGGGACTGTCGAAGCACGTCGATCTGAGGCCCGTGGGCCGGACGGAGTTCGAGTCGGGGGCGGTGGCGACGCGGTACGTGCCGAAGCGGTGATCCGGCCGGCCCCTCGCCCGCCCGTCGCCGGGACGGTGGGCCCCGTCGCCCGTGCGAGGCGAGCGGGGCCCACGTCCCGGGCGGGTCACGCCGGGTCGACGCGCCAGACCGTGCCGCCGATGGCGAGGGCGTACAGTTCGCCGTCGCCGTCCTGGGCGAAGGAGACGACCTCGCCGCCGCTGACACCGAGGTCGTGCTCCGCGGTCACCCGGCCGTTCTCGATCTCCAGGGAGCGCAGGGTGCCGTCGCAGTAGTCGCTGTAGACGTACTGGCCGACGAGATCCGCGACGGCTTGGCCGCGGTAGACGTAGCCGCCGGTGACGGAGCAGCCGAGGCCGGTGCGGTCGTACTCGTGGACGGGCGGGACGTGGTTCGCGGGCTCGGTGCCGCCGCGGAAGGGGTGGGTGCCCTCCATCTGCGACCAGCCGTAGTTCTCGCCGCCCTTGCTGTCCGCGGGCGCCCAGTCGATCTCCTCCCACTCGCTCTGGCCGACGTCGCCGATCAGCAGGTCGCCCGTGCCCGAGTCGAAGGAGAACCGCCACGGGTTGCGCAGCCCGTACGACCAGATCTCGTCCTTGGCGTTCGGGTCGCCGACGAAGGGGTTGTCCTGCGGGACGGCGTAGGGTTCGCCGCCCCGCGGGTCGATGCGCAGCATCTTGCCGAGGAGGGTGTCGAGTTTCTGTCCGTTGCCCTCGGGGTCGCCGCCGCCCCCTCCGTCGCCGAGGGCGATGTAGAGGTAGCCGTCGGGGCCGAACTTGATGTCCCCGCCGTTGTGGTTGGACTCGGGCTGCTCCTGGGTGAGGACGGTGCGCCGCGTGTCCTCCTGGACGGTCCCGTCCTGGACGGCGAACTCGTCGATGGTGCTGGTGCCCTGGAGGTCGGTGAAGGAGATGTAGAAGTGCGTGAAGTCCGCGTCGAACGCGATGCCGAGCAGGCCGCGTTCGCCGTCGGTGGTGGTCTCGTCGGAGACGTCGAGGACGGGTTCGCCGAGGCCGGTGCCGTTCAGGACCCGGACGGTGCCGGCGCGTTCGGCGATCCAGACCGTGTCGCCGGGTCCGGCCGCGCCGGCGGTGGGGTTCTGAGCCTGGGCCACCTCGGTCAGGGCGACCTGGGCGCCGCCCTCGGCGGCGGTGGGCTCGTCGGCGTAGGCGGTGGCGAGGGCCAGGGATCCGACGAGCCCAAGCGTGCCGATGATCGCCGACAATCTGGTGCGAACTTTCACCATGGCCTCCCGGAGGCGGTGAGTGGGGGGAGTTCACCCGGCTGCTCGGGTCGCGGTCGTGGGGCGTCGTCCGAGCCGGCTCGCAAGACGGGTGGGGGGAAGGTCGTACCGCCGGCACCGCCGACCATACGAGGCCGGAGCGCCCAGGCCTAGACCAATGCACGCCTCTTCTGTCACCCGTGTCGCCCGCACCACTCCCCCGCCGCCGCCCTCCGGGCCCGCCGGGCGTCCGCGGTGGACGGAACAGCGGATTGGCGGCCGCCTCCAGCGGGCAGGGAGGCAGATGGTGTCATGACCACGACTCCTCTCCCCCACAAGGAGGTCGAACATGCACGTACGCACACTGACCGGCGGTGTCGCCGCGGCGCTGCTGATGTCCATGCCCCTGCTGAGCGGTCAGGCGGTGGCCGCCGACTCCCCCGGAGTCTCCGCGCCTTCGACGGCCGCGGCCAGGGTGATCACCTACGACGCCGGCGGTTCCGCGGAGTTCCGGTCCGCGGTCGACCGGGGCGCGGCGATCTGGAACGAGAGCGTCGACGGCGTCGAGATGCGCCCGGTCGCCTCCGGGCAGCGCGCCAACATCCGCGTCGTGGCCGACAACGGCTGGCCGCGGGCCGTGACCACGTCACTGGGCAACGGCACCGTCTACATCGGACGCGAGGCGGTGAACCAGGGGTACGACACGGTGCGCATCTCGTCCCACGAGCTGGGCCACATCCTGGGGCTGCCGGACCGCAAGCCCGGCCCCTGCTCCAGCCTGATGTCCGGCTCCACCGCGGGCATCGCCTGCACGAACCCCTACCCCAACGCGGCGGAGAAGGCCGAGGTCGAGGGCAACTTCGGTGGTGCGGCCACCGCCCCGTCCCGGACGCCGGTCCTGGTCCGCGACTGACCGGCACGCGCTGCCGTACGGCACCTCCCCGGTGCCGTACGGCAGCGCGAGGCACATCCCCGCTCCGGCCCTAGGGCCTGTCTGACAATCCCCGCCTGCCTCGCGCCGCCATCCGGGCGACGACGGGAATTGTCAGACAGGCCCTAGCCGGCCCGGTACGCCCGCAGGAAGGTCCGCACTCCCTCGACGACGAGCGGCCGGACGCGGCCGTCCTCCGCGGCGTTCGCGGAGCCGTACCTGTTGAGCGGGACGTTGAACGTCAGCGCGATGAACTGGTCCGCCGCGAGCCGCGCGTCGGGGACGTCGAGCAGACCGGCCTCGGCGAAGGCGGCGAACCGCTCGGCGAGGGCCTCGTCGGGGGTGTCGGCCAACGCGTTCTCTCCCCCCTCCGGCACGCTGCCGGCCTGGGTTCGGACCAGCCGTTGCAGCGTCGCGTACTCCGCCGACCCGAGCATGTCGGTCGCGATCCGCATCGAGAACGCGACCAGCACGTCCTCCAGATCGGCGGTCTCGGTGAGGTCCGCGACATCGGTGAGGGTGTCGTCGAGGATGCGCCGGATCGTGGTGACCAGTGACTCGCCCACGGTGTCGACCACCGCCTGGAGCAGCGTCCGCTTGTCGCCGAAGTAGTCGTAGACCGTCCGCTTGGACACCTCGGCCCGGGCGGCGACCGCGTCGACGCTCGACCGGTCGAAGCCGTTGGCCAGGAACAGTTCGCGGGCCGCGGCGAGGATGGCGGCCCGCTTCGGCGTGGACCCCTCGCGCAGTGTCTTCGTGCTCGGCATGGCTTCATCCTAACCCGACTACACTGCACGGTGTAGTGTAGTGTCGGTCGAGGAGGGGGCGCCCCGGCTCTGCGCCGTCCGGCCCGCTCAACCGGCAACGAGGGAAAGGACGTTCATGACCACGATCACGACCCCGGCTCCCCCGGTCCGCATGCGGAGAGCGGCCGTCTGGGCCCTCGGTGCGCTGGCGGCGGCCACCGGGACCCTGGAGTCGGTGGTGACACCGACCCTGCCGCTGCTGCAACGGGAGTTGTCGATGAGCCGGGCCGAAGGAGCCCTGCTCAGCGTCGCCATGCTCATCACCGGCGCCCTCGTGGCGCCCGTCGCGGGCAGCCTCGGCGACCGCCACGGCGGCAAGCGGGTGATGGTCCGGCTGATGGCGGTGGTCTGCGCGGGCGGGCTGGTGTCCGCGCTGGCACCCGGCCTCCCGGTGCTGCTGCTCGGCCAGGTCCTCCAGGGGGCGATGGTGGGCGCGATGCCGCTGTCGTTCATCCTGGTGCGCAAGTACCTCCCGGCGGGCGAGTCGCAGGTGGCCATCGGCGTGGTCAGCGGGCTGTTCGTGGGCGGCGGCATGCTCGGCACGCTGATCGCCGGACCGGTGGCGGAGGGTCTGTCCCGGCACTGGCTGTTCGCGATACCGACGTCGGTGGTCGCCGCGGCGACCCTGTGCGTCCGGCGGCTGATGCCGGACGACGCGCCGGCCGGGTCGGACGCCAGGATCGACTGGCCCGGGCTGGTCCTGCTGAGCGGCATCCTGCTGACGCTGATGCTGGGGCTCTCCATGGCCCCCGAGGTCGGCGCCCGGCCCCTCGCCCTCGGCGCCCTCGCGCTGCTCCTGGCCGCCCTCGTGACCGGCTGGGTCCGGGTGGAACGCCGGTCACCGGCACCGATGGTCGACCTGAGCCTGGTCGCGCGGCCCGGGATCTGGAGCGCCTACGTGATCACCTTCGCGGTCTGCGTGGGCACCGCGGTCTCGATGTATCTCGTGCCGCAACTCTTCGACGTGTCCGCCGACGGCTACGGTTTCGGCGCCAGTTCCACCGACATCGGACGGTACCTGCTGCCCGGCACGGTCGCCGCCGCGGTCAGCGGTCCGCTCGGCGGGGTGGCGGCGCGGCGGTTCGGTGCGAGTGCCGTGGTCGCGGCGGGGATCGCCGTCATGTCGGCCACGCTGGTCGCGCTGGCGTTCGTGCACGGCGAGGTCTGGCACCTCGTCGTCGGCAAGGCGCTGATCGCCCTGGCCAGTGGTGTCTGCGTCACGGCGATGGTCGTACGGACCGCCACCTCGGTCGGCCACGGCGACACCGGCACCGCGACCAGCCTGGTCCTGGTAACCCGCGTGGTCGGTTTCGCGGCGGGCGCCCAGATCAGCGGCGCCTTCCTCACCGCGGGGACCGGCCCCGGCGCCGACGTCCCGGCCGAGTCGGCCTTCGTCACCGGCTTCCTCGTCGCCGGCGTCGTCACGGCGCTGTCGCTGTTCGTCGTCCGCACCCTGAGCAAAGGAGACAAGGAATGACCCGCACCGCTCCGTCCACGAGCGCCCGGACGCGGCGCACAGCGCTGATCTCGGGGGCCGGTATCGCCGGTCCCGCCCTCGCGTTCTGGCTCAACCGCCGCGGATACGCGGTCACGGTGGTCGAGAAGGCGGGCGCGCCCCGCGCCGGCGGCTACCCCGTCGACGTACGCGGCACCGCCGTGGAGGTCGTCCGGCGGATGGGGATCCTTCCCCGGCTGCGCGACGCGCACGTCGACTCGCGCCGTCTCACCTTCCTGGACGCCGACGGCGGCGAGGTGACCTCCCTCAGCCCGCACTCCGTCGCCGGGAGTGCCGCGGGCCGGGACCTGGAGGTGCGGCGCGGGGATCTGACCGACGCCCTGCACGCCGCCGTCCGCGACGACGTGGAGTTCCTGTTCGACGACAGCGTCGACACCCTCGACCAGGGCCCGCACGGGGTCGACGTCGCCTTCTGCGGGGGCGGCGGGCGTACGTTCGACGTGGTCGTCGGCGCGGACGGCATGCACTCGCGGACCCGGGAGCTGGTGTTCGGGCCGGAGGAGCGGTTCCGCCGATACCTGGGGTACTGCTTCGCCGTGTTCACCATGCCCAACACCTTCGGCCTGGCCCACGAGATCACGATGTGGAACACCCCGGGCCGGGCCGCGGCCCTCTACGCCGTGGCCGACGACGACGTGGTGCACGCCTTCCTCAACTTCGCCCGGCCGGAACCGCCCCACGCGGCGCTCGGGCACCCCGACGCGCAACGCGAGCTGGTCGCCTCCGCCTTCGCCGGCGCGGGATGGGAGGTGCCGGGGATGCTCGCCGCCCTCGGCGGGGCGGACGACCTGTTCGTCGACGTGGTCGCCCAGATACGGATGCCGCGCTGGTCCAGTGGCCGGGTGGCGGTGGTGGGCGACGCCGCGTACGCGCCGTCGTTCCTCACCGGCCAGGGAACCAGTCTGGCCCTCGTCGGCGGGTACATGATGGCGGGCTCCCTGGACGGGCGCGCAGTCGTGGACGGCCTCGCCGACTACGAACGGGGCACACGTGCGTTCGTGACGGCGAACCAGGACCAGATCGGCGCGGGCGGCGCGTCCCTCTTCCCCACCACCGCGCAGGCGCTGGAGCGGCGCAACGCCATGCTGCGCGGCCTCGCCACCATGCCCCCGGCATCGGGACGCCCCGCCCACTCGGCCCTGGTCCTGCCCGAGTTCACGGCGGTGGAGCCGGTGGGCTGAGAGCCCTCAGCCGTCGAGTCCGCGGAGGTAGGCGCCGAACTTCTCCAGGCCGTCGACGTTGCGGGGGCCGCTGATGCCCTCGTTGTAGTCGAGGACGAAGAAGTTGTTCTTCTTCACGGCGGGAAGCCCCCTGGTGTGGGGCGACTTCTTGAGGAATTCGATCTTCTTCTCGGCGGGCTGGTCGCCGTAGTCGAGGATGACGACGACCTCCGGCTCGGCCTCGGCGACGGACTCCCAGTTGACCTGGGTCCAGCGCTCGTCGAGTCCGTCGAAGACGTTCCTGCCGCCCGCGGACTCGATGATGTCGTTGGGCGGGACCTGGTTGCCGGCGGTGAACGGCTGGTCGGTTCCGGAGTCGTAGAGGAAGACGGGGACCGGCTCGCCCGCCGGAGCCTTGTTCTCGACGGCCTCGACCCGCTGCTTGAGCACGTCGACCACCGCCGTGGCCTTCTTCTCGACCCGGAAGATCCGGCCCAGCCGTTCGAGGTCGGTGTAGAGGGCTTCGAAGGGGGTCACCTTCTCCGGGTGTCCCGGGTAGTTGAAGCAGCTCTCGGTGTGCATGAAGCTCTGGATGCCGAGCTTGTCCAGGATGGCCGGCGTGATGCCCCGCTCGTCCTTGAAGCCGGAGTTCCAGCCCGCGACGACGAAGTCGGACTTCGCCTCCACGACGACCTCCTTGTTGAGCAGGTCGTCGCTGAGCATCTTCACCTTGGCGTACTCGGACGCCCAAGGAGACTCGCTCACCGGCGGGTTGGCCGGGGGCATCACGTAGCCGTGGACGTGGTCGGTCAGGCCGAGGGCGAAGAGCTTGTCGGCGCTGCCGCCCTCGTAGGCGACGGCCCGTCGGGGCACCTTGTACCGCACCGGTTCACCGCAACGCTTGACGGTGACCTCGGCGGACGCCTTCGCGTCCGGTTCCACCTCGGCGCCGCAGCCGCCGAGCAGCAGTGCCGCCGCCACGGAGGATCCGAGGACCGCACGCCGCCGGGCCGGGGCCGGGAGTCGGGTTGTACGCATGTCGTCAGGCGCCTTTCACCGGGATGAGCCGATTGAGTAGAGGAGTTGGGGCCCGCCCGTGAGCGGGTGCGGGACAACGCTGGCCGTCACCCCGAAGACGTCGGCGACCAGTTCGGCCGTGAGGACGTCCTCGGGCGGCCCGGAGGCGACGAGGCTGCCCCGGGCCAGCACGCCGATGCGGTCGCAGGCCGCCGCGGCCAGGTTGAGGTCGTGCAGGACGACGAGGACGGTGAGGCCGGACGCGCGCAGCAGCGCCAGCAGTTCGACCTGGTGGCGGACGTCGAGGTGGTTGGTCGGCTCGTCCAGGATCAGGATGTCCGGCTCCTGCACGAGGGCGCGGGCCAGCAGGACGCGCTGGCGCTCGCCGCCCGACAGGGTCAGGACTCCCCGGTGGGCGAGGTGGCCGATGTCGAGGCGCTCCATGGCGCTCACGCACAGGGCGCGTTCGCGCGCACCGAGGGCCTGGTTGCCCCGGAGATGGGGCGCGCGGCCGAGGGCGACCACCTCCTCGACCGTGAAGTCGAAGTCGACGGCTCCGTCCTGGGTGGTGGCCGCGATGGTGCGCGCGCTGTGCCGCAGGGGCAGCCGCGCCAGGTCCCGGTCGCCCACCCAGATGGTTCCGGAGCTGGGGCGCAGCGCGCGGTACACACAGCGCAGGGCGGTGGACTTGCCGCTGCCGTTCGGGCCGACCAGGCCGACGACCTGTCCCGTCAGCACCTTTAGGGAGAGGTCACGGACGAGGCTCCTGCCGTCGGTGACGACGCAGAGTCCGTCGAGCTTAAGCTCCATGTCAACGCCCCCCGAACGTATAGCCCTTGCGCCGCATCAGCGCGATGAAGACGGGCACGCCGACGAGGGCGGTGATCACGCCGAGGGGCAGCTCCCGGGGGGCCACCACGGTGCGCGCCGCGAGGTCGACCCACACCATGAAGACCGCGCCGGCCAGAGGGGCGACGGCGAGCACCCTTGCGTGCGTGGCGCCGGCCAGCATGCGCACCACGTGCGGCATGACGAGACCGACGAAGGCGATGGCACCGCTGACGGCGACCATGACGCCGGTGACGAGGGAGACGAGGACCAGCAGGCGCCGGCGGTGCCGGTCGGGGCCGACGCCCAGGCTCGCGGCGGTCTCGTCACCCAGGGCGAGGACGTCCATCACGCGCCCTTGACGGTGCAGGGCGACCACTCCCCCGACGACCACCACGGCGACGACGGGCAGTGCGCCCCAGGTGGCGGCGCCGAAGCTGCCCATGGTCCAGTACAGGACCATGCTGGTGGCCTCGCTGTCCGGCGCGAAGTAGACGATCAGGCTCATCACGGCCTGGAAGCCGAGGGACATGGCCACGCCGGTCAGGACCAGGCGCAGCGGGGAGAGCGCGCCCCGGGTGGCGGACGCGGCGTGGACGAGGAGCGAGGCGGCGAGCGCACCCGCGAAGGCTCCGGTGGAGACGGCGTAGATCCCGAGGGCGGCGAGTCCTCCGGTGACCGTGACGGCGACGGCACCGACGGACGCGCCCGACGAGACGCCGAGGACGAAGGGGTCGGCCAGCGCGTTGCGCACCATGGCCTGGATCGCGACGCCGACGGCGCTCAGGCCTGCCCCGACCAGGGCGGCCAGCAGGACGCGCGGGGTGCGGATCTGCCAGATGATCTGGTACGTCGTCACCTCGTCCGCGCCGACGCGTCCGCCGGTGAGCGCCGCCCAGAGGTGACGGGCGGTCTGAGCGGGGGTGACGACGGCGGGCCCGAGGCCGATGGCCACGACGACGGACGCCAGCAGGACGAGGGTCAACGCGCCGCAGACGAGGAGCAGTCCGGCGCGGGCGGCCGGCCGGCATCCGTCTCCCGCGGGCGCGTCCGATGGCACCCCGGCCGCGGCGAACGCGTCAGCGCCGGCCGTCGGTATGGATGTCGAGGGCGGAGGCACGTGGCCTACCTACACTTTCTATCGATAATGGGAACCATGTTCAGTCGTGGAATCTAGCATGCCGTCGCGGCCGGCCGCGCCGAGTTCACGACGACGGTTCACGACCGGCGGGAGGGGTGGGGCAGGACGGCGGGCGGTTGTTCGACGCGCCGGCGGCTGCCTGCGGGAAGGGGCGCCTCCGTGCGGAGGCACGGGGCGACGGGGCGCGTGCGTGCGCACAGCGCCCGGGAGATGGTCCGCGCGCCCGCGACGGGGCGGCGACGGGGTTCGGCCGCTCAGCGGCGGCCGGGCGGGGTCGGCTTCAGGCCGGCGACCGGCGTGGCTTGAGCGCCCAAGGGCAGCAGGCCCGCCCGGGCGGCGGGCCGTTCAAGCGGCGGGCCGTACCCGGGCGGCGGACCCTGCCGGGCGGCGAGCCTTGCTGGGGCGGCCGTACGGTCCGGTCGCCTCAGAGGCCTCGGCGGGGCAGGCGTACCACCTGGACGAAGAAGTCGTCGATCTGGCGGACCGCGGCGATGAACTGGTCCAGGTCGACGGGCTTGGTGACGTAGGCGTTGGCGTGCAGCTTGTAGCTGCGCAGGATGTCCTCCTCGGCCGCGGAGGTGGTCAGGACGACGACCGGGATGTCGCTCAGCTCGGAGTCGGACTTGATCTGCTCCAGGACCTGCCGGCCGTCGTACTTGGGCAGGTTGAGGTCGAGCAGGATGAGGTCGGGCCGGGGGGCGTCGGCGTGGTCGCCGCGGCGGTAGAGGAAGTCGAGCGCCTCCTCGCCGTCCCGGACCACGTGCAGCGTGTTGCCGATCTTGTTGTCCTCGAACGCCTCACGCGTCATGAGCTCGTCGCCCGGGTCGTCCTCGACCAGGAGGACGTCGATCGGTGTGCCGGGTGTCGTCATGCCAGGGCCTTTTCCTCGGTGCGGGCGTCGGTGTCGCCGGTCTCGTCCTCGACGGACGGCAGGGTGAAGCAGAAGCGGGTGCCGCCGGTGTGGGCGGTGTCGATCCAGATGCGCCCGCCGTGGTGTTCGACGATCTTCTTGCACAGCGCCAGGCCGATGCCCGTGCCACCGTACGTGTCCCGGCTGTGCAGCCGCTGGAAGATCACGAAAACCTTCTCGGCGAACTCCGGCGCGATGCCGATGCCGTTGTCGGTGACGCAGAACCGCCAGGATCCGGCCCGGTCCGGGTCCTCGTCGCAGGTGATCCGGATCCGGGGGGCGCGGTCGGGGTCGCGGAACTTGACGGCGTTGCCGAGCAGGTTCTGCCAGAGCATGACCAGCAGGGTCGGGTCGCCGACCACGCGGGGCAGCCGCTCGGGCCGTTCGACCTCCGCGCCGGTCTCGGTGACCACGGTGTCGAGGTTGGTGAGTGCCTTGGAGAGGACCTCGTCGAGCGCGCACTCCACGGAGGCGTCGTTGAGCCGGCCCACCCGGGAGAAGGTGAGGAGGTCGTTGATGAGGACCTGCATGCGCTTGGCCCCGTCGACGGCGAAGTCGATGTACTGGCGGCCGCGGTCGTCGAGCTTGTCGCCGTACCGCTTCTCCAGGAGCTGGCAGAAGGAGGCGACCTTGCGCAGGGGCTCCTGGAGGTCGTGCGAGGCGACGTAGGCGAACTGCTCCAGTTCCGCGTTCGAGCGGCGCAGCTCGACGGCCTGGGCGTCCAGGTCGGCGGCCTGGCGGCTCAGTACGTCCTGCTGCCGCTGGGACGCCTCGAGTTCGGTGACGATCCGCTGCCGCATGTCCTCGACGTCGCGCCCCACGGCGGTGATGTCGGCCGGGCCCCCGGCGGGGATGGAGTGCTCGAACTCGCCGCGCGCCACCTTCCGGGAGGCCTCGCGGAGGTTCTGGAGGGGGCGGGCGACCAGGAGCCGCAGGACGAATGCCAGTGCCACGCCGGCCAGCAGGAGCGCCGCCACCATGGCGCCGAAGGTCGCGTTGCGCAGGGTGCGGGCGTCGGCCAGTTCGGCCTGGCCGTCCTCGACGACGTCGGTCAGGTCGCGGTTCTGCTGGTTCCAGCCGGCCCGCATCGCGTCGAAGACCTTCTTGCCCCGCCCGGCGGTCGTCTCGTCGACGGTCCGGGGCTGACCGGGCGTGACGCCGTCCTTGAGCGGGTCGGCGTAGGTGCGCCGCCACTGGGCCGCCTGCCGCTGGACCTTCTCCAGGTCCGCCAGGAGTACGGGGCGGTCCCCGATGAGGGTGCGCAGCCGGGCGGCGGCGCGGGCCTCGTCCTTGCGGCCCTGCTCGTAGGGGGAGAGGAACTGCCGGTCGGCGGCGATGGCGTAGCCGCGTACGCCCGTCTCCTGGTTGACCAGGGCCGCCTGCAGCCGGTAGGCCTCGGTCTGGGCGGGCTGCACCCGGTCGGTGAGCTGGTCGGTGAGTTCGGTGGTGCGCGCCTGCACGCGGGCTCCGACCACGGCGCCCACCACCACGATGAGGGCCATGAGGCCCAGCACGAGCTGGAACCAGCCCTGCACCGTCAGCCGGCCGCCGACCCGCGGCCGCCGTGTCTCGTCACGCACTGCTTTCGTCTCCAGCCTTGTTCTCGTTCTCGCGCCCCGCGTTCCAGCGCAGGTGCAGCACGGCCACGTCGTCGGCCAGGCCGCCCTGTTCCTCGGCGAGGTCCTCGGCCCGGTGGATCAGTCCGTCGACGAACGCCTCGGGGTCCAGCCGGGCCACCTCCCTCGCGAGCCGCAGCAGCCCTTCCTCGCCGAGGCGCTCCCGCCCGCGGCCGACGTATCCCTCGAAGAGGCCGTCGGTGAAGAGGACCAGGGCTGCGCCCGGGGGGAGGGGGAGTTCGCGGACCGGCCAGTTGGCCAGGCCCGGCACCACGCCCAGCGCCGGTCCCCCGCCGACCTCGACCCAGCGCACGTCGCCGTCGTCGGTGCGGAGCAGCAGGCCGGGGTGCCCGGCCCGCACCATCCGTGCGCACGGTGCGCCGGGCGGGAGGATAAGGCTGGTGAGGGTGGCGAACACCTCGGTGCGGGCGCGTTCGGCGACGAGGATCTCCTCCAGCCGGCGGAGCTGCTCGGGGCCGGTGACGCCGCTGAGCACCAGGGTGCGCCAGGCGATGCGCAGCGCCACGCCGAGGGCGGCCTCGTCGGGGCCGTGCCCGGAGACGTCGCCGATGACGGCGTGCACGGTTCCGTCGGGGCTCTGCACGATGTCGTAGAAGTCGCCGCCGAGCAGTGCCTGGGCGCGGCCGGGCCGGTAGCGGGCCACGATCTCCATGCCGGTGCCGTGCAGCAGGGGGCGGGGCAGCAGGCCCCGTTCCAGCCGGGCGTTCTCCCGGGCGTGCATCTGGCTGGCCCGCAGGGCGACGGCGGCCTGCTCGGCCTCCTTGCGCTGGATCGCGTACCGCACGGCGCGGCCGAACAGCTCGGGCTCGACGCGTCCCTTGACGAGGTAGTCCTGTGCGCCCTCGGTGAGGGCGGCGAGGCCGGTCTCGTCCTCGGCCATGCCGGTGAGCACCACGACGGCGACCTGGTCGGCCAGGGAGTGGACCATCGACACGGCTTCGAGGCCGTGGGCGTCCGGCAGGTGCAGGTCGAGGAGTACGCAGTCGGGCGCCTCCCGGCGCAGCACCTCGCGGGCCTCGGTCATGGACCGCACCCAGCGCAGCCGCATCTTCAGCGTGCTGTCGGCGACCAGTTCCTCGACGAGCAGGGCGTCACCCGGGTCGTCCTCGATCAGGAGCACCGAGGGCTCCCGCCACTGCCAGGCCCCGGCGGCGGACGTCTCGGCGGACGCGGGCACACCACCGGCCCAGGACTGTGCCGCCGTCACCCTGCCTCCACCCTCCCGTCCCGTCCGTCCACGGGATCACGGCTATGAGCACGGTGTTCAGCACACCCGGCTCCGTCTCTCCCACGACGGTCCCGCTGCCCTTACAAAATGTACACAACATCCGGCGGGTACCGCGCCAGATGTGCTGCACACAACTCCGCCCGGGGACGTACCGGACATCACGCGGGCGCTCGGGTGCACCGGACCGGGGTGCGCGTGCTCCGGCGCGCTCGGCGATGAGAGGCTGCGCCGGTACCGCGTCGTGCGTCGCGAGGGTGAGGGGAGCCGCCGGTGAGAGCGGACGAGGCCGTGCCGTTGGGACGGACGGGGCTGCGGGTGACGCGTCTGGGGCTGGGGCTCGCTTCTCTGGGCGGGCTGTTCGCGCCCGTCTCCGACCGTGACGCGGCGCTGACCGTCGACCGGGCCTGGGACGTCGGCGTCAGGCTCTTCGACACGGCTCCGGTGTACGGCTACGGCAGGTCCGAGCGCCGAGCCGGGGCCGCGCTGGCCGGGCGCCCCGCCGGCCAGTACACGCTGTGCACCAAGGTGGGCCGCCTGATCGTGCCCGGGGGCACGGACACCCAGCCCTTCTGGGCCGACCCGCCGCCGGGTGTCGGACCTCGACGGGACTACTCGTACGCCGGTGTGATGCGCTCGGTCGAGGACAGCCTGGAACGGCTCGGACTCGACCGGATCGACGTCCTGCACGTGCACGATCCGGACGAGGACTTTCCCGCGGCCGTCTCCGACGCCTACCGGGCCCTGGCCGAGCTGCGGGCGCGGGGCGCCGTCGGCGCGGTCTCGATCGGCGTGAACCACGCCCCGGTCGCGGCCCGCTACCTGAGGGAGGTGGCGGCGCCCGGCCCGGACTGCGTGATGCTCGCGGGCCGCTACAACCTGCTCGACCGGTCCGGCCTGGACGAGCTGCTGCCGCTGTGCGCCGCGAGGGGGGTCGCCGTGATGGTGGCCGGGGTCTACCAGTCAGGACTGCTGGCCGACCCGCGGCCCGGTATGCCGCACGGCTACTCGACGGTCCCGGAGGCTCTGGCCGGTCGGGTCGCCGCCTGGCACGCGCTATGCCGCGATCAGGGGGTGCCGCCGACGGCGGCCGCCGTGCAGTTCCCCTTCGGTCATGCCGCGGTCACCAGCGTCGTGGTCGGGGCCCGGACGCCGGACGAGGTCGAGGACACCGCGCGCATGCTGGCCCACCCCGTCCCCCCGGCGTTCTGGGCCGCCGCGCGGGCGGCCGGGCTGCTGCCGCCCGGGGTGCCGGTCCCGGCCTCCTGACCCGGGCGGCGGACGGGAGATCCGGCGGGACGGCCGGCGCCCCGCGGCACGCGGCTTGACTCTCCAGTGGCTGGAGACCGGAGAGTGGGCGGCATGAACGGCGCGACGCTCCCGCACTCGATCGGCGACCTGTCCGTCCGTACCGGCGTCCCGGTGCGGACGATCAGGTTCTACTCGGACACCGGCCTGCTGCCCCCGTCCCATCGCACCCCGGCCGGCTACCGCCGGTACGGCGACGAGTCGGTCGGGCGGCTGCGGCTCATCTGCGTCCTGCGGGACCTGGACGTCGACCTCGCCACCGTCCGCCGCGTCCTGGACGGCGGGCTCTCCGTCGCCGAGGCGGCCGCGGCACATCTGGAAGCCACCGAGCTCCGGATCCGTACGCTGCGCCTGCGGCAGAGCGTTCTGCGGCTCGTCGCCCGGCGTGGCTCCAGCCCAGAGGAGACCCTGCTCATGCACCGCCTCACCCATCTCACCGCCGAGGAACGCAGGCGCCTGGTGGCCGACTTCACGGCCGGCCTCGACACCGGGACGCCATCCGGACGGACCGCGGCCGCGGTGGTGGGCATCGCGCTGCCCGTCCTGCCCGACGATCCCTCCGACGCCCAGCTCGCCGCCTGGGTGGAGATCGCCGAACTCATGGCCGACGACGGCTTCCGCGCGCGCCTGGCGCGGGGGGCGTTCGCCGCCGCCGACGAGACGGCCCTGCCGGGGGTGGCCCCCGAGAAGGCCGGCGGGCTGGTGGTGTTCGCGAGGGAGGCCGTCGCCGACGCGCGGGCCGCGGGCATCGAACCGGGCGACGCCGACGCCGTTCCCGTCGCCGACGCCGTGGTGGCACGCTTCGCGTCCGTGCTCGGCCGTCCCGCGGGGCCCGAGTTGCGGGACTGGCTGGTCCGGGAGCTCGGGACGGGACACGATCCGCTGGTGGAGCGGTACTGGCGTCTCGTGTGGACCGTGAACGACTGGCAGATGGTGGACGGCCATCTGCCCTTCCAGCCTTGGCTGATCGAAGCCCTCGGCGGGACCGGGCGGGAGGACTGAGGGGGCGGGCTTTCGTCGAAGTGGATGAATCCGGTGGTCGATTGCCCGCCGCGCCGCAGCCTGCGGGCCGTTCGGGCGTTAGGCGCGAGGGGGCAGCCGCTCCTGCCGCCGGGGGCCGTACCGCACGCTCCGTGGCGGGTGCCCGACTCAGTTCCGCATCGGAGAACCTCATGACCACCGCTCCGGCTCCCGTCCGGGCCCGGCTCGCCGCCGCATGCCGTGCCGTGACCGAAGCCCGCCCCTTCTCCCTGGCCGTGCTCGCCGTGATCCTGCTCAACGCGGCCCTGCTGGGGGCGGAGACCTACCACGGGTTCGCCGCCGAGCACACGGGGCAGCTGCGCTGGGCCGAGCGCGGCTGCCTGGCCTTCTTCACCGTGGAGATGCTGCTGCGGGTGGCCGCGCACGCCGACCGGCCCCGGGAGTTCTGGCGGGACGGGTGGAACGTCTTCGACCTGGTGGTCGTGGCCTCGGCCTACGTCCCCCTGGTACGGGAGAACGCCACCGTGCTCCGCCTGCTGCGCCTGGTCCGGGTGCTGCGCACGGCCAGGTTCCTGCCCCAGCTGCGGGTCCTGTTCCTGGCCGTGTCGCGCAGTCTGCCGGGTACCGTCAGCTTCCTCTTCGTCGGCGCGGTCGTCCTCTACGTCTACGCGATGATCGGCTGGCTCTGCTTCGGCGGCAGCGACCCGGCCCACTTCGGCTCGCTGGGCCGGGCGATGCTCACCCTGTTCCTGCTGATGACGCTGGAGGGGCTGCAGGACGCGGTGTACACCGGCCTGTCCATCTCCCGGCTGAGCATCCTGTACTACGGCTCGTACGTCATGCTCGCGTCGTTCGTGCTGGTCAACGTCCTGATCGGGGTCGTACTGAACAGCCTCGACGAGGCGCGCGAGCTGGACGGCGCGGCGCTCGGCGAGACGCCGCGAACGGCGCGGGGCGGGGAGACCCGTACCGGAGCCGCGGTGGTGGGCCTTGCCGCGGTGCCGGACCCGGCGGTGCTCGCCGAGCGGATCGCCGGCATGCGCCAGGCGCTCGACACCCTGGAGCAGTCGCTGGCCCAGGCGCCCACCGCGCCCGACGGTCAGGAGCGGGTGACCACCGCCGTGTGACCGCGTACCGCGGACCGGCCCTCAGACCGCTCTGAGCTGGTTGTTGTACAGGCGTCTGAGGTGTTTGGCCGCGGGGCACTTCGCGCCGTCCGCCTCGCACTGACGGCAGTCCCGCAGGTGCCGTTCGTAGTCCTGGCGCGCCTGCTCGAGGCGGTCGTGCGGCGAGGTCATCGGGGTTCCTGTCGCTGGGTGGTCGAGACGCGGGAAGGCAAGAATGATCTTGTTACTCGCAGTACAGCAACCGGGCGGCCCCCACTCTGCCCGCGAGGACCGGACGCGGGTGCCATGGTCCGGACCAACGACTCCTCCGGCATTGCCCGTTGCGACAGGGGCACCGTCGACGCGGGCACCCCATCCCGTCGTTCCTCCTGCCTCCCGTAAGGGTGAACATCCCGCCGGCACGGTGTGTCGCGGGGGCCGCTGCCAGCACTCTGCCGCTGACGGCGGACGCCGTGCGGTGTGGCAGGAGGTGGCAGTGGAGCGGCGGCAGCGACCGGCTTCGTGCCGGGACCGGGCGCGTTACGCGTTCGACCGGACGTTGGCCCGGAGCACGGGGACCCTGCTCGGCTGGCTGGCCGTGTGCTGCCTGGCGGTCGTCGTGCCGGTCAGCACGCTGCTGGTCTGGACGGATCCCCAGGCGCCGCGTTCGCTGTCCGAGCGGCTGGTCGCGGTGTGGCGGACGAGCGCCGAGACCCTGCGCCTCGGCGGGATCACGGGCGCGCCGCTGCGGATGCTGCTGTCCGTGGTGCTCGGGTTGATCGCGCTGCTGTGCGTGTCGACCCTGGTCGGCGTCGTCACGACCGGACTGGGCGACCGGCTGGAGGAGCTGCGGCGGGGGCGCTCCACCGTGCTCGAACGCGGTCACGCGGTGGTGCTGGGCTGGTCCGACCAGGTGTTCACCGTGGTCGGCGAGCTGGTCGCGGCCCAGTCCGCCCGGTCGAGAGGCGTCGTCGCCGTCCTCGCCGACCGGGACTCCACCGAGATGGCGGCGGCGCTGCACACCGCGCTCGGTGCGACGGGCGGCGTCCGGATCGTCTGCCGTTCCGGTTCACCGGCGGACCCCGACGCGCTCGCCCTGCTCACGCCGTCGGCGGCGGATTCCGTCCTGGTGATGCCGTCCGACGACGACAACGCCGACCTCGAGGTGATCCGGGTCCTGCTGGCGCTGCGGGCCCTGCTCGGCGCGCAGGCGGGACCCCCGGTGGTCGCGGCGGTCCGCGACGAGCGCCACCTGACCGCCGCCCGGCTCGCCGCCGGACCGCGGGGGACCGTGCTGGAGACGGAGGCGACGACGGCGCGGCTGCTGGTGCAGGCCGCCCGCAACCCGGGGCTGGTGGCCGCGCTGCGGGACCTCCTCGACCTGGCGGGGGCCGAGTTCCACGTGGTCGACGAACCGGAGGCCGAGGGGTCGGAGTTCGGGGAGATCGCCCTGCGGTACGCGAGCGCGTGCCCCGTCGGCCTCCTGCTGCCGGACGGACGCGCCCTGCTCACCCCGGCGGCCCGGACCCGGTGCGGTCCGGGTGACCGCCTGATCGTCGTCGCCCCGGACGAGCGGCCCGAACGCGCGACGGCCCCCGAGGCACACGTCGACGCCGGTGTGATGGCCCCGGCCGACGCGGTGCCGGGTCAGCCGGCCCGGTTCCTGCTGCTGGGGTGGAACAGCCGGGCCCCGCTGGTCACGGACCTGCTGAGCCGCACGGTACGCCCCGGTTCCGTCCTGGACGTCGTGACCGGTCCGCGAACGGCGCCCGACGCGTCCCGGCTCGTGGGCCGCCCGGGCGGCGGACGGCTCACCGCCACCCACCGCACCGGCGAGTTGACCCGGCCGGAGCAGGCGGCGGGGCTCGACCTCTTCCGCTACGACTGTGTGATCGTCCTGGGCCCCGACGCGGAGGCGGTGTCCTTCGGGCCGGACGACCAGACCCTGCTGACGTTGCTGACCCTGCGGTCGTGCGAGGAGGAGGCGGGACGGCCACTGCCCGTGGTCGCCGAGCTGAGCGACCACCGCAGCCGGGCGCTGGCTCCGCTCGGCCCGCGGTCGGCCGCCGTGGTGCGCGCGGAACTCACGGCCCTGGTCATGGCGCGGATCTCCCACGCTCCGGCCCTGGCCTCCCTGTTCGAGGAGCTGTTCGCCTCCCGGGGCGGCGCGCTGGCCCTGCGTCCCGCGACCCGCTATGTGCTGCCGGGCCGGGAGGCATCCTTCGCCACGGTGGTCGCCGCCGCGCTCGGGCGCGGGGAATGCGCGATCGGTTACCGCGCGCACGCCCCGCACGGGACGGACCGGCCCGGCGACGTCCGGCTGGCGCCCCGCAAGTCGGAGCGACGGGTGTGGAGTGCCGGGGACGAGGTCCTGGTGGTGGCGCCGCCCGACATCCCGGTGGTGTCTCCCCCTGACGACGAGCGCTCCTCCCCCGGCGGACGCCGGACCCTGCCGGGCATGCGCGGGGAGGAGCGGGTCGGGACGGACGACAGCCCGGCATCCGGCCCGCCGCTCGACTGACGCCGGCGGCCGGGCCGGAGGCCTCTCGTCGCGGCGGTACGCGCCTCGTCGCTCAGGTGCCGGCGTGATGCGGGACGGCCGCCGAGCGCGGTGCCGCGTGGTGCACGGGCCTGGCCGGACGGGTCTTCTCCAGACGGCGGGTCCACAGCGAGGTCATGAACAGCAGGGCCGCGAAGACCGACAGGAGGAGCACGGAGACCCACATCTGCCGACTCCCCGGCGATTCCCAGCCCGTCCAGGCGGTGGACACCGCCCACAGGGCGAGACCGACCACGTAGGAGGCCCGGGTCCGGCGGAGCTGACGCAGCCGGCGCACGGCCGACAGGGGTGCGGGGGAATCAGTGCTCGTTGCCATGCGGCACCGTGTACCCGGCACTCGGCACACTAAGGGCGCCGTTCCTCGAAGTCCCTCCGGACGGCCGCACCCTGGTCCTCCGTCAGCCCCTTGCCGTCGGGCATCTCCAGGACGGACCCGCAGTGCTCGCACAGTGCGCCGTCCCCGGCGGGCGTGCCACAGGCCTTGCAGTAGCGGCTGCGGCCCTGTCCCTCGGGTGTCTGCGGCATGGTCTCTCCTCCGGCTCGTGAACCCTTGCGATTGCCGGGTTCCCAGGAGAGCGCCGGTGATACGGGGGCCGGAACCTGCCGGTACCTGAGTACGGGCTGAGTATCCGCGCTCATGCCGGGGCACGTGGCCCGGGCCACACTCCGAGGCATGACGAACCTTCCGCCCCCGGCCGAGGAACTGCGGTTCCTCGACGCCGAGCTGCGGCAGCTCGACGCCCGCCGTGCCGTCCTGCTGCGCCGCCGCGAGTGGCTGATCCACACACTGCGGGCGTCCGCCGCCCCGACCGGTTGGCGGCCCGCCACCCCGGGTCCCGTCCCGGCGCCCGGCCCCGACGCCACGGCTCCCGGCGTGCAGAACGTGCTGCTGCTCCTCGGCGGGGTCCTGCTAACGATCGCCGCCATCGCGTTCACCCTGGTCAGCTGGGGCCACATGGGGATCACGGGGCGGGGTCTGGTGCTCGGCGCGCTGACCGTCGGTGCCCTGGGCGCTCCCCCGCTGCTGCTCCGGCGCGGACTGCGGTCGACGGCGGAGTCCGTGGCGGGTCTGGGGCTGGCGCTGACGGTGCTGGACGCGTACGCGCTGTACGAGGTGGCGTTCGCCGGGACCGACGGACTCGCGTACACGGCCGCCGCCTCCGCCGTACTGGCCGCGGTGTGGGCCGCGTACGGCGTGGCGACGGGCGGACTCGTGCCGGCGACCGACGTCCGCCCGGCGGCGGGGAACGGCGCGCCGGCCCCGGGCGGGCGCCTCACGCTCCGGGTGCCGGTCCCCCTCGCGGTGGGGACCGCGCACCTGCCCCTGCTGCTGTGGGCGGTGGCGGCCGGCGCGGGGGCGCACACGCTCACGGCCGTGCTGCTGGTGACGGCGTCGGCGGGCACCGCGCTCGCACTGCGCACGGCCGTTGCGCCGGTGCGGTACGTCGCGCTCGTCGGGGCGCTGGGTACGGGCGCCGTCGGGGTCCTGGCCGCCGGGGCGCTCTGCTGGAGCGCGTCCGGCACCGGCGCTGCCGCGCGGGCGGCGGCGCTCCTCGTCCTCGCCGCGGCGATCGCCCTGACCGCGGGGAGGTTCGCGCCCAAGCCGGACGTCTCACTGGTCGCGGCCCTGGCCGCGGGGCTGTGCCTGGTCGCGGGGGCGGGGGGCGTGATCCGGGTGTCGGTGCCCGGCGAGTGGACGGTGCCCGGGTGCCTGGCCTGCGGCCTGGCCCTCCTGGCGGTGCTGCGCACCTCGCTGCCCCGCCCGCTGCGTCACGGACTGGTGTGGGCGTCGGTCACGGTCCAGGCCTGGGCCGCGCTGTCGGCGGTGCCGCTGGTCGCCGGGACGCTGCTCGGCCCGGTCGCACGGGTGGAGGAGCCGTGGTCCGGGGCGCCCGGAGGCGTGCGCGAGGCCGTCTTCACGCAGGTGCCGTGGCCCCCGTACGCGAGCACCGGACCGCTGGTGCTCGGCGCCCTGACCGCCGTCCTGGTGGTGGCCGCACGGCACGGGATCCGGCGTCCGGCGACCGCCGTGGGCGGGCTCGTGCTGGGATGGGCGGCGCTGTTCGTGCTGCCGGGGGTACTCGAACTCCCCTACACGGCCGGTCTGGTGGCGGAGGGGGCGCTGGTCCTGGCCGCCCTCGGCTGTGCCGCGTGGGCGCGGCGTCCCGCCGCCGAGGCGTCACCGCTCCCCCTCGCGGCGCTCCTCGCGGCCCTGGTCACCTCCGCCCATCTCGCCCTGGTCGCGCTCGCCTCCGAGCGGGCGACGGTCGGTGTGCTCCTGGCGCTGACGGTCGTGCTCGGTGCGGCCGGTCTGCGTCCGGAAGCCGGCCCGTTCACCGCGCCCGCCGCCCTCGGGTACGCCACGGGGCTGGCGTGCGCGGTCGGTGCCTCCGCCGGCTGGCAGTGGCACCACACCGCGCTGCTGGTCCTGGTCGTGCCCGCCACGGCCGCCCTGATCGCCGCCCGGCTCGGGAGCGCCTCGGCGACGACCGTCCCGGTCGAGGCGGCGGGTCTGGCGGCGGGGGTGGTCGCCCTCGCGCTCGCCGTGCCGGAACCGCCGTTCCTGGCCCTGGTGCTGGCCCTCGCGGGAGTGATCGCCGCGGGCACCGCGCTGCGCCCCGACCGCCGCCCCGCCGGAATGGCCGCAGCCGTGCTGTTCCTGCTGGCGACATGGGTCAGGCTGGTCGCCTGGGAGGTGACCGCGCCGGAGGCCTACACCCTGCCGGTGACCGTGCCCGCGCTGGTCGTCGGCTTCCTCCGCCGGCGCCGCGAACCCGGGGTCTCCTCGTGGACGGCCTACGGTGCCGGGCTGGCCGTCACACTGGTGCCGAGCCTCCTCGCGGTCTGGGGCGACCAGCACTGGACGCGCCCCCTGCTGCTCGGCGCCGCCGCGCTGACGGTGACGCTGGTGGGCGCCCGGCACCGGCTCAAGGCACCGCTGCTCCTCGGCGGGGGCGCGCTCGCGCTGGTGGCGCTGCACGAACTCGCCCCGTACATCGCCCAGGCCGTCGGCGCGCTGCCCCGCTGGGTGCCTCCGGCCCTCGCCGGCCTGGTGCTGCTGGCGCTGGGCGCCACCTACGAGCAACGGCTGCGCGACGCGCGCAGGGTGCGGGAGGCTCTGGGACGGCTGCGCTAGGGCCTGTCGTGTGGATCAGGCCGGCTGAGAGGGAGGGTCCCACTCGGCCCACCCGAGCGGGCCCCGCGACGCCGGCATGATCCACACGACGGGCCCTGGCGGCACCCTCGACTCAGGAGACCGCGACCTCGGCCGCACGGACGCCGCCGTGTTCCAGGCGCTGGTCGCGTCGCCCGAGGCCCGCGAGCGCCTGGCGCACCTGACCGGCCGGGGCCTGCAGACACCCGGGCCGCTCGAACGCGACCTCGGCAGGGCCGTGGCGGAGTTCCACCGCTGACCTCCACGCCCCCGGCCCGCCTCGGGTGATCGGCGGGACTCCATGCGCCCGGTCTTCAGCTACCCGGTGGCACAGTCCGCTTCCAGGCCCCGGCCGCCGTGCGCGTCAGGCGTAGGCGCCGGACAGTGCCTCCACGCGCTGCCAGACGCGGGCCGAGCGGGCCTCGTCCACGACCGGGCGGCGGACGGCGGCGAGGGCCCAGTCCTGCTGCCGTGCGGTGGCGGAGTCCTTGCCGTGGAGGTCGACGGCGTGGCCCGAGAAATCGCGTACGAGGACGGCGAACAGCTCGTCCAGCACGTCGTCGTCGAGACCGGCCGCCTCGGCCTGCTCCAGGATGAGCTGGGCGTGCACCACGAGGGCGAAGAGCTGGCCGACCGCGAGCAGGAGGTCGAGGTCCCGGCTCTGGTCCTCGTCGGGCGCGGCCTTCGTCGCGAACTCGCACAGCGCGTCGGCCTGTTCGCGGAACCGTGCCACGTTGGGGACGGCGGCGTACGCCTCGAACGCCGTGCGCCAGTCGTGGAACCTGACCGAGCCGAGCCCCCGGGCCGGGCCCTGGCGGAAGAGGAAGGTGTCGTCGGCCGCGTCGAGCCGGGCCGGCACGCTCGGCCGGTCGACGGGGTCGAGCAGGTGGTTGCGCATGAACTTGAGGATCAGCGCGAGGTTGACGTGCACCGTGCCCTCCAGCTTGGGCAGGCCCCGGATCTCCACCGCGGCCTGGGCGAAGTAGGTGTCCTTCTCGAAGCCCTTGGCCGCGATGACGTCCCACATCAGGTCGATGACCTTCTCGCCCTCGGTGGTGACCTTCATCTTGGTCATCGGGTTGAAGAGGAGGTAGCGGCGGTCGTCCGGGCCGGCCGTGCGGAAGTAGTCGACGGCGCGGTCGCTGAACAGCTTCATGCCGACGAGGCGCACGTAGGCGTCGATCAGTTCGCGGCGCACATGGGGGAAGGCGGTGACGGGGCGGCCGTAGAGGATGCGGTTGTGAGCGTGGGTGACGGCCTCGTACATGGCGTGTTCGCAGATGCCGATCGAGGCGGTGCAGAGGTTGAACTTGCCGACGTTGACGGTGTTGAGGGCGGCGTCGAAGGCGGCCCGTCCGGTGTGCAGGACGTCCTCGGGGCCGACGGGGTAGTCGTCGAGGCGGAACTCGCTGACGTACTTGGAGGAGTCGACGACGTTCTTGACCAGGTGGTAGGCGGGGTGGCGGCTGTCGGCGGCGAAGAAGACGTAGCCGTCCGGGCCGTCGACGTCGGTGCGGCGGCCGAAGACGGAGACGAGTCCGGCGGCGTTGCCGTTGCCGATGTAGTACTTGGAGCCGGTCGCGCGGAAGCCTCCCGTGCCGTCGGGTTGGAGCAGCATGTCGGTGGAGTAGATGTCGGCGCCGTGGCTCTTCTCGGAGAGGCCGAAGGCGAACACCTCGCCCTGCTGGAGGAGTTCGGCCGCGCGGCCGCGGGCGGCGGCGTTGTCGCTCTGCCAGACGGGGCCGAGGCCGAGGATGGTGACCTGCCAGGCGTACCAGTAGTCGAGGCCGTAGAAGCCGAGGATCTCGTTGAGGGCGGCGATCCGCGCGGTGTCCCAGCGCTGGTCCGGCCGGTCGCCCTCGGCCGCCGGGGTGAGGAAGGTGGCGAACAGGCCCTCCTTCGCGACGAAGGCGAGGAAGTCCTCCAGCCAGACGCGGGAGCGGTAGTCCTCGGTCAGCCTGCGCTTGCCGCGCGCCTCGAACCAGTCGACGGTGGCGCGCAGCAGCCTGCGCGTCTCCGGGTCGAAGTGCGCGGGGTCGTAGGTGCGCGGGTTGAACAGGAACTGGTCGGCCATGAGGGTGCCTTCCGGGTCGTACGGTGTGGGTGACGGACGGGTCTCCGGTGCCTGGGGGCGCCGGGGTCTCAGGTGCGGGGCGTGGCGGTGCGGAGCCGGTGGAGGGTGTCGAGGACATCGTCGAGCCAGGCGATGGTCATGCGCTCGTAGGCGATGCCGCCGCGCAGGACGGCGTGCTGGAGTTCGCCGCCCGCGTCCAGGGGGCGCGGCGCCTCGGGGCCGGTGAAGTCCCGCAGCTCGCCGGTGAGGTAGCGCCCGAGCCGGTCGTCGTGGGCCTTGCGGTGGCGCTCGACCTCCGAGATCAGTGCGGCCGGGTCGTCGAAGGCCGCGCCCCGGATCTTCACGGCGAGTTCGTGCCGCACGCTCTCCGGTTCGATCGGTTCGTGCAGCCACGCGGTCAGCGCCGCGCGGCCGGGCGCCGCCACGGAGTACTCCTTCTTGTCCGGCCGCCCCCGCTGCGGCACCTCGCGCACGTGCAGCAGGCCGGCGCCCTCCATCCGGCCGAGGACGCGGTAGATCTGCTGGTGGGTCGCGGTCCAGAAGTATCCGATGGACCGTTCGAACCGGCGCGCGAGTTCGTAACCCGAGCCCGGCTTCTCCAGCAGCGAGACGAGGATCGCGTGTTCGAGCGCCATACCCCGATCCTTCTATGCAACTTGTTGCATAGACAAGACGGCGAGTCCGGATGAGACGCGCCTCACCCCCCGGCAAGAAGGCGGGGCGGCCCACGAGGTTGCGGACACCGTCCGCACTCCGCCACGCCCCCTCCGCAAAACGACGCGGCAGTAGGCGTGTTGAGTCCCATCACGGGCATTCGGCTCGAAAGCCGGACGTCGAGTGACGGCGGCGGAGAGCCTTTGAGGAGATGGGGATTCACATGCGGAGCAGGGGGATGAAGGCCGGCGCGATCGGGACCGCCGCCGTCATGGCGAGCGTGGTGCTGGCCGGCTGCGGGGGCGACAGCGACCCGAAGACCGAGGGCAAGGGCGACAAGGGCAAGGACGCGGCGGCGAGCGCGAGTGCGAGCGACGCCGGCTCGGGCGGGGGCGGCCAGGGGCAGGACACGAAGGCGGTCCGGGCGGCCTACGACAAGACGGCCGAGGCCGGTTCCGCCCGTATGACGATCGACATGAAGCTCACCGCCGGCGAGCAGCGGATCGCGACCGACGGCGAGGGCACGCTCGACCTCGCCGAGGGCAACAGCGTGATGACCGTCATGGCGGAGAACAAGAAGATCGAGCAGCGCGTGGTCGACCAGGTCCTCTACCAGAAGATCCCCGGTCAGGAGGCGGGCGGCAAGCCCTGGATCAAGATCGATCTGAAGAAGGTCGCCCAGCAGCAGGGCCTGGGCAACCAGCAGATCGGCGACCCGGCCCAGACCGCCGCCTACGCCAAGGCGATCACCGACAAGGACGTCAGCAAGGTCGGTACCGAGAAGATCGACGGCGCCGACACCACCCACTACCGGGTCTCGGTCGACGTGGCCGAGCTGCCCGGCGGCGAGATGATGCGCCAGCAGCTCGGCCCGACCCTGCCCATGCAGGTGTGGCTGGACGACGACGGGCGGCTGCGGCGCCAGCAGATCGACATGACCGTCAAGGCCCCGGCCTCCGCGTCCGCGAAGCCCGAGGGCGGCTCCGCCCCCAAGGAGCTGAAGATGAGCACGGTCATGAACTTCTCGGACTTCGGCACCGAGGTCGACGCCGAGGCACCGCCCGCCGGCGAGGTCACCGACATGACCGAGCAGGCCCTCCAGGGCAGCGGCCAGCAGGGCTGACGGGCACCTCGCGCCGGGCACCGGCCGGGCGGACGCCCGGTGCCCGGCGCGGTCGGGGAAGATGGCCCGGTACGCCCTTCCCCGCCAGTGAGGAGAGTCCGCGCGGATGACCGCTTCCGCCTCCGGCCCGAGACAGCCCACCATCGCGGACGTCGCCCGCGTCGCGGGGGTCTCCCGGACGACCGTGTCCCACGCCCTCAACGGACTGGGGAAGGTCGACCCGCGCACCCGCGAACGCGTCAGGCAGGCGGCAGCGGAGCTGGGTTACCGCCCCAACCTCCGGGCCCAGCGGCTGCGCCGCGGCGAGGCGAAGGCGATCGCGCTGGCGTCGTCGATGCCGTTCGCGGTGGCGGGCGGCCCCTCACGGCTCGGCTTCTACATGGAGGTCGCGGCGGCCGCGGCGGAGAGCGCCCTCTCGCACGGCTTCGCCCTCGTCCTCGTACCGCCCGTCCGGTCGGGTTCGGCGCTGTACTCCGTGGACATCGACGGCGCCATCGTGGTCGAGCCGGACGCCGCCGACGCCGCCGCGGCGCAACTGCGCGAGCGCGGACTGCCGTACGTGGCGCTCGGCAGGCCCATGGCGCCGGACGAGGACGTCCCGTACGTGGATCTGCGCGGCGGGCGGGTGACCGAACTGCTCCTGCGGCACCTGCACGAACAGGGCGCCGCCCGCCCGGCGCTGATCGTCGGATCGGGTTCCCGGCACTCGACCGTCGACGCGGTCGCCGCCTACGAACGCGTGGCCGCCGAACGGGGCTGGACGCCCGTCGTGGCGCGGGTCCCCGAGGCGGGTGGCGAGCAGGCGGGCTACGAGGCCTGCGCGGCGCTGCTCGCCGAGCACCCCGGGACCGACGCGGTGTGCGCGATGGTGGACGCCTTCGCCGTGGGCGCGGTCCGGGCCGTCCGGGACAGCGGGCGGTCCGTACCGGACGACGTCATGGTGGCCACCCGCTACGACGGTCTGCGCGCCCGCACCTGCGAACCGCCCTTGACGGCGGTCGACCTGCACCTGGAGCGGGCCGCTTCGGACGCCGTCGACCTGCTGCTGCGCAGATTGCGCGGAGACACCGCCGCACCGACGGTCGCCGTGTCCCCGGAACCGGCCGTGATCGCCCGCGCGTCGTCGCTGCGGAACCGGGAGGCGGGAGGGGACCGGAGCCGCTGACGCTCTCCGGTCCGCTCCCCTCCAGCGGGCCGCGGTTCAGAACCCGAGCAGCAGCACCACCCCCGACACCAGCGCGAACACCAGCACGCACAACCGCATCCTGCGGGCGTCCAGGCGGTGGTGCACCAGGTGGCTGAGCCAGGCCCCCAGCGCGATCGCCGGCAGAACGGCCACCGCCCAGCCCAGCTGGGCGGCCTCCGCCTTCCCCGTGGCGAACAGCAGCGCCAGCGAGGCGACCTCGCCCACCAGGAAGCAGGCGGCCACGGTCGAGCGGAGTTCGGACGGTGACCGGTGCTGGTAGACCAGGGCGAGCGGCGGTCCGCCGACGCCGGTGGCCGTCTCCGTCAGCCCCGTCACCGCGCCCGCCCCGACGTAGGCGGCCCGGCCGGGGGTGAACACGGGCGCGGCCAGGCTCACCACGGCCGCGAGCAGCGTCGCGCCGCCCACGAACACGCCGAGGCTGCGCTCCGGGATCAACCACAGCAGCGCCAGTCCCGCGGGCGTGGCGGCGAGCCGCGCCCCGGTGATCCAGCCCGCGCCCCGCAGATCGAGCGAGGCCCGTTCGCGCCAGGCGACGTACAGGTTGAGCGGGATCATCGCGGCCAGGACGAAGACCGGGACCAGGCCGGGGGCGAGGAAGCCGGCCACGGGTGCGACGACCAGCGCGAAGCCGAGTCCGCTGCTGCCCTGGACGAAGGCGGCCACGACCACGGTCGCCGCGAGGGCGGCCAGCGCCGGCCAGCTCACAGGATCACCGTCCGCTCCTGCCGCGCCCGTGCCTCGGTGGAGGTCGGGTGCGCCCGCTCGACGCGCGCCGCGCCCACCGCGGCCCGCGCCAGTTCGGTAGCGCGGCGCACCAGCGCGTCCCCGTCCCAGTCGGTGGGCCGGCCGTGCCACATGCGCAGACGCCCGGCGACGAAGACCGCGGTGATCTGGTCGCGGTTGCCGCGCCGCACCAGCTCCCACGGCAGGTCCCAGGAGAGCGCCAGTTCGGGGGTGGCGACGTCGACGAGGAGGAAGTCCGCCGCCCTGCCCGGCGCGACAGTGCCGGTGCGGGCGCCGAGCCCCACGGCGTCCGCTCCCCCGCGCGTGGCGTGCTCCAGCCAGGTCCAGCCGGCGCCGCACGAGGAGTCGCCGGTGGTCAGCCCGTACGCCAGTCGCTGGGCGAACTCGGCGGCCTCCGCGAGCCGGAAGCCGTCGCCTCGGGTGCCGTCGGTGCCGAGGCCGACGCGGACACCGCGTTCGGTCATGTCGGTGGCGGCGGCGACCGCGTTGCCCTTCCACGCGCTGGCGACCGGGTTGTAGCTGACGGCGGTGCCCGTGGCGGCGAGCAGGGACAGTTCGCGCGGGGTGAGCATCGTGGCGTGCGCGGCGAGCAGTTGCGGGCCGAGGGCGCCGACGCGGTGCAGGTGTTCGAGGGGGCGCAGTCCGTGGCGCAGGAGGGAGCGTTCGACGCCGGCGAGGTGTTCGTTGACGTGGATCTGGACGACGGCGCCCGCCTCGGCCGCCAGGCGGGCGGTGGCGCGCAGGGTGCTCTCGGTGGCGGCCTCGGGGATGGAGACGGCGAGCGAGGGATGGACGAGCGGATCCCCGGCGTAGCGGGCGAGGTGCTTCTCGGCCTCGTCGAGGACGGCCGGGCCGCTGCCGGGCTCGCGGTCGGCGTCGTTGCAGACGAGCCCCAGGACGCAGCGGACCCCCGCGTCCCGCGCCGCCGAGGCGACCACCTCCACGTCGACGCCGGCGCGCGTGCCGGCGTCGGCAACGGTGGTGAATCCGCCGCGCAGCGCCTCGTAGCAGGCGAGTTTGGCCGCGGTGTGGGCCGACTCCTCGTCCAGCGCGCCTTCCAGCGGCACCCAGACCCGGCGGAAGATCTCCGACGGCTCCCCGAAGGCGAGGGCGGCGCCGAAGCTCTGGGTGAGGTGGTGGTGGGCGTCGACGAAGCCGGGCATCAGCAGGTGACCGGGGAGGCGTACGGGGTCGAGTCCCGGACGGGCGGCCGCCAGTTCCGCCGCCGGTCCCACGGCCCGGAAGGTGCCGTCCTCGACGAGTACGGCGTACCCGTCGGCGGGCCCTTCGGGCAGCAGGACGGCGTCCGGGGCGAGCAGCAGGGGTCCCGGGCCGGCGAGGGGGGCGCGGTCGAGTGGGTTCATCGGTCGCTTTCTGTGCGGGTGCGGGTCAGGCGGGCGACGACGCCCGGCCTGACGTGGTGGAAGAGGACGTTGAGCACGGCGGCGACGCAGGCGCCGACGGCGACGCCGCTTTCGAGCAGGATGCGCACGTTGGGCGGGAACCCGCCGTAGACGCCGGGGACGAGGATGGGCAGCAGTCCGAGCGCGAGGGCGACGGCCACGACGAAGGTGCTGGTGTGGCGGTCGAGGTCGGACCGGCCGAGCATCTGGACGCCGAGCACGGTGATGACCCCGAAGACGATCATGGCGGTGCCGCCGACGACCGGGGACGGGATCACGCTGATGGCGTGGGTGACGGGAGCCAGCAGTCCGACGGCGACCAGGACGACGCCGGCCACCGCGGTGACGAAGCGGCTGCGGACGCCGGTGACGCGGACGATTCCGATGTTCTCTCCGCTGGTGACCATGAGGGGCAGGCCGAAGAAGCCGCCGAACAGCGAGGTGAGGGCGTCGCCGCGGATCGTCTTCGGGACGTCGGTGCGCTTGTCGATCGCCTTGCCCACGGCTTCGGCGTTGATGACGGTCTGCCCGGTGGCCTCGGCCATGGAGGCCAGGCTGTAGAGCATCAGCGGCAGCGCGGCGAGCAGGTTGAACTCCGGTGCGCCGAAGGGCATCAGGTGCGGCAGGGTGACCAGTTGGCCGTCGGTGAGGGATCCGGCGTGGATGGCGCCCGTCGCCGCGGCGAGGGCGGTGCCCGCCAGCAGGCCGAGCATGACGGCGAGTTGGCGCATGACGCCGGTGAAGAGCAGGTAGAAGACGACGGTGAACCCGATGGTGGCCATGCCCAGCCCCAGGTTCCCCGGGTCGGCGAAACCGGGCGAGCCGGGCGGACCCGTGACGAGGACCGCGCCGACCTTCACCAGGTTGACGCCCACGATCACGATCATCGTGCCGATGACGAGTGCGGGGAAGAAGGCCAGCAGCCGTGAGAACACCGGCAGTACGACGAAGCAGAACAGCGCGGTGAGGATGACGGCGCCGCCGGCCGTGGGCAGGCCGTGCTGCTCGGCGATGGCCAGGAAGAGGATGAGCGGGGCGCCGCCCGGCAGCATGACGAACGGCAGCCGGGGCCCGAACCTCCAGGGGCCGAGGGACTGGATCAGGGAGCCGGCGCCGGAGAGCACGAAGGCGGCGGAGAGCAGGTCGACGGTGAGACCGTCGTCCAGGCCCAGGGTGGCGCTCATGAGGAAGACCGCGGATATCGGGGTGGCCGCCATCACGAGGACGTGCTGGACGCCGAAGAGCAGGATGCGGTGGAACGGCCGCGACTCGTCCACGGGATGGACGCCGTCGCGTGTACCGGGGTCCGGCGCGGACTCCGGTTCGCCGGCGGGTTCGGCCGCTCCGGGCCGCGGGGGTCGGTCGGTACGTCCGGCCTTCGTCGGCCGGCTCTGGTGGGCACTGGTCACGTTGGACTCCGTTCGGCCTGCAGCACGCTCGGGGTGGAACAGCGATCCGGCCCTGGACGGAGAGCCAAATCGATTTGGCCAAATCGATTTGGCCGCCAGTATGGGAGGCCCGCGAGCGCGCGTCAAGGAGCGTGCCGCAGGGCTGCGGGAGACCGGACGCCGAGGTCCGGGCCGCGCGTCCTACCCTGGGAGGACACCGCCTGCCTCTGCTAGGAGCGCACCTTGGACACCCCGCCACTGCCCGCCCTCCTGGAGGAGAACCCGGTCGTCGCCAGCGTCAAGGACGCCGAGGGCCTGGAGGCCGTGCTGCGCTCCGACTGCCGCGTCGTCTTCCTGCTCTTCGGCACGGTCCTGGACCTGCCGGACATCGTGGCCCGCCTCAAGGAGGACGGCCGCACCGTGCTGGTCAACGTCGACCTGCTGGAGGGCTTCGCCGGCAAGGAGATCGTCGTCCGGTACGTGAAGGAGAAGACGGCGGCGGACGGGGTCCTCAGCTCCAAGGGGTTCATGGTGCGCGCCGCCCGCGAGCTGGGCCTCTACGCGGTGCACCGCTTCTTCCTCATCGACTCGATGTCGTACCGGAAGCTCGCTCCGCAGGTGCGGTCCTCGCAGGCGGACTGCGTGGAGATCCTGCCCGGCTGCATGCCGCGGGTGATCTCCTGGGTGGTGGCCGACATCGACGTGCCGCTCATCGCGGGCGGCCTGGTCTGCGACCGGGACGACGTGTTCGCCGCGCTCAAGGCGGGCGCCGCCGCCATTGCCTCGTCGAATACGGACGTCTGGGAGATGTGACGCGGTCGGCGGACCCTTGACACCCGCCCGAACGTCATCCTAGGTTTGCCCTGCGGCCATCTGATCATCCGATCGGCCGCCACAATCACATATCGGCTCCGGCCTCAGCGCCGGAGCAGTTACTAGAGACCAGAGAACAGTAACTCCTCGCCCGGCGAGAGTTGCTGTTCTTTTTTTGTTGCCCGCTTACGAACCACAATGAGGTGGACTGTGAACCGAGCGCGGAAATGGACGGGATTCCTGATCCTGTCGATGTCGTGCGGCATCATCTTCCAGGTCGCCTACATCCGCTTCGTCTTTCTCGGCCCCACCGCCGAGGCGCTGCACCTTTCGACGCAGGACTACGGCAACATCATCTCCGTGTTCGGCATCGTGGCGATCGTGATGTATTTCGCGGGAGGTTGGTTCGCCGACAAGTTCTCGCCGAAGGTCCTGGTCACACTGGGTCTGGCCGGGACCGGCGTCCTGGACCTGTACATCGCGCAGGCCCCCGGTTACACGGGGACGCTCGTCGCGCACGCCCTCATGGCCGTCATGGGCACCGGTCTCTACTGGCCGGCGCTGCTCAAGGCGATCGGAATGCTCGGCGACGCCTCGGAACAGGGCCGGCTCTTCGGTTTCCTGGAAGGCGCACGCGGTGTCACCTCCACGCTCGTGGGATTCGTCGGCACCGCGCTGGTGGCCACGGCCGTGACCCAGGCGGCCGGAGTCACCTGGCTCATCCGGCTCTACGGAATACTGGCCTTCGTCTTCGCCGCCCTCGTCTGGTTCTTCGTGGAGAGCGACAAGGAAAAACTGGCCGCGCTGGATTCCAGCACCGTCACGCTGAAGCAGTTGTGGCGGGCCGCCAGGAACAAATACACGTGGCTCATCGGGCTCACCGTGATGATGATGTACTGCTTCTACACGACGCTCGGCTATTTCTCGCCGCTCCTGGAGCCCCGCTACGGCATCGCGGCGGGTCTGATCGGCGTCATCGGCGTGGTCCGCACGTACGTGTTCCAGTTCGCCGCCGGCCCCGCGGGCGGTGTGGTCGTCGACAAGGTCACCCGGTCGACGCCCCGCTTCCTGCGCTGGATGTTCGTGGGGTGTGCCGTTGCCGCCGCGCTGTTCCTGGTGCTGCCGCGCAGCACGGCCTTCGGCTGGGTCGCCGTGGCCCTCATGTTCCTGCTGTGCCTGTTCGTCTTCGCGAGCCGGGGGGTGTACTTCGCCACCGTCGGCGAGGTGGAGATCCCGGCCAACGAGCGCGGCGGCGTACTGGGCCTGGTCTCCGGCATCGCGTTCCTGCCGGACGCCTTCCTGCCGTCGCTCGCCGCCTGGTGGATCGGCGACCCCTCGGCCAGCCCGGCGGTGCCGGAGCGCGGCGGCGGCTACACCACCATGTTCGTCTTCCTGCTGGCCGCGGCGCTGCTGGGCCTGCTGTTCACCACCCTCACCATCCGTATCCGCCGCAGGGAGCTGGCCGCGCGTGCGGCGGCTTCCGCGCCGGCCACCACCGAGCCCGCCCCCGCGCTCTGAGGAAGGTCATCACCATGGACATCACCGAGTTCGACCGGGACTTCTTCTCCCTCGACGGCCGCAGCGCCATCGTCACCGGCGGCAACACGGGCCTGGGCCGGGCGTTCTCCCTCGCCCTCGCCAAGGCGGGCGCCGACGTCTTCGTGCCCTCCGTCACCGAGGACGACGGCACCACCCGCAAGCTCATCGAGGCCGAGGGACGCCGCATGGAGTTCATGGCCGCGGACCTCACCGAACCGGGCGTGCCCCGGCGGATCGTCGAGGGCTGCGCGGAGGCCTTCGGGTCGGTGGACATCGTGGTGAACTCGGCGGGCATCTGCAACATCGCGGACGTCGAGGAGTTCGGCCGCGCGCAGTGGGACCCCATGGTCGACATCAACCTCACGGCTCCGTTCGAGCTGAGCCACGAAGCGGTCCGGTTCATGATTCCGCAGCGTTCCGGGAAGATCATCAACATCGCCTCGATGTTCTCCTTCCTGGGCGGCCAGTGGTCACCCGCCTACGCGGCCACCAAGCACGGCATCGTCGGCTTCACCAAGGCGTACTGCGACGAGCTGGCCCAGCACAACATCCAGGTCAACGCCATCGCGCCCGGCTACTTCGCCACGAAGATCACCGAGGCGACGCGGGCGGACCCGGAGACCAACCAGCGCGTCCTGGACCACATCCCGGCCGGCCGCTGGGGCGAGGTCGCGGACCTGATGGGCGCCACCGTCTTCCTCGCCTCCCGGGCGTCGGACTACGTCAACGGGCACGTCCTCCCGGTGGACGGGGGCTACCTGGTCCGCTGATCCCCCACGCCGCACCCTCCCCCACGCACCGCACACCAAGAGGTAGATCACCATGGCCCAGTCGCTCTCCAAGCTCACCCGCGAAGACATCGTCGCCCGCCTCACCGGCCTGCTCACCGCCGACCAGGTCGTCACCGACACCGAGGAGCTGAAGCTCGCGAGCGTCGACCGGTTCAAGAAGTACCAGTCGGTCCACGGCATCTTCGACGCCCCGCTCCCGGCCGCGATCGTCAACGCCCGTTCCACCGAGGACGTCTCGAAGGTCCTGGCCTTCGCCAACGACAACCGCATCAACGTGGTCGCGCGCACCGGCCGCACCGGCACCGAGGGCGGCCTCGAGACCGCGGTCGAGGACACCATCGTGCTGGACGGCTCCGGTCTGGACCGCATCCTCTCGGTCGACGCCGAGAACATGCAGGTGACCGTCGAGTGCGGGGTGCCGCTCCAGGTCCTCGAGGACAAGCTGCGCGAACAGGGGCTCACCACGGGCCACTCCCCGCAGTCCAAGCCGCTCGCGCAGTACGGCGGGCTCGTCTCGACCCGCTCCATCGGCCAGTTCTCCACGCTGTACGGCGCGATCGAGGACATGGTGGTCGGCCTGGAGGCGGTCTTCCCCGACGGCTCGGTCACCCGCATCAAGAACGTCCCGCGCCGCGCGGCCGGCCCGGACATCCGGCACGTCGTCATCGGCAACGAGGGCGCGCTCTGCTACATCACCGAGGTGACCGTCAAGGTCTTCAAGTACCAGCCGGAGAACAACGAGTTCCACGGCTTCCTCGTCGACGACATGGCCACCGGCGTCAAGGCGATCCGCGAGGTCGTCACGAACGGGTTCAAGCCGTCGGTCGTCCGGGTCTACTCGCCCGAGGACGCCCGCCAGCACTTCTCGCACTTCTACCGGGGCAAGGTCGTCGTCGTCTTCGTGGCGGAGGGACCCAAGGGCCTCGTGCGCGCCACCAGCGAGGAGATCGTGCGGGTGCTGGACCAGTACCCGCACGAGAAGGTCGACCCGGGGCTGATCGAGGACTGGTTCGACAACCTCAACTGGGGCGTCGACAAGATCGAGGCCGAGAAGCAGGTCATGCTCGCCAAGGCCGAACTCGGCTACACCACCGAGGTCTCCGTCGACTGGTCGCGGACCGTCGAGCTGTACGAGAACGTGATCCGCCGCATCCGCACCGAGTTCCCGGCCGCCGACGACCTGGTGATGCTGGGCGCCCACTCCTCGCACAGCTACCAGACGGGCACGAACCTGTACTTCGTCTACGACTACCGGATCGACTGCGAGCCGCGCGAGGAGATCGAGAAGTACCACATCCCGCTCAACGCGATCATCGTCGAGGAGGCGCTGAAGGTGGGCGGCTCCATGGTCCACCACCACGGCATCGGCAAGTACCGCGCCCCGTGGACCACGCAGGAGCACGGCAGCGCGTACCAGATCCTCGCCAAGCTCAAGGAGGCCTTCGACCCCAACGGGATCATGAACAAGGGCACCATCTTCCCGATGGACGCCTGAGCCAGACTCCCAGCCGGCCCCGGCCGCCGTCACGACGGCCGGGGTCCCGCTCCTTCCCCGACCCGCACGACCTCCCCGGAGTGGCCATGTCCAGCGCCCGTCCCCGCTACCTCATCGGCATCGACAACGGCTCGCAGTCGTCGAAGGTGACCGTCTTCGGCACCGACGGCCGGGTCGTCAGCGAGGGCCGCGCCGCGCTGCGCCCCTACGACACCCCGCGGCCCGGCGTCGTGGAGCACCCGGACGACGACCTGTGGACGTCGATCGGCGCCGCGAGCCGGGCCGCGCTCGCGGCGTTCGACGGGGACCCGGCGGACATCGTGGGGGTGGGCCTGTGCACGATCCGCTTCTGCCGGGCCGTGCTCAAGGCGGACGGCACGCTCGCCCAGCCCGTGATGAGCTGGATGGACGAGCGGGTGGGCCTGCCCTACCGGGAGACCGATCCCGAGGCCGCCCGCGTCACGACCAGCTCCGGGTACATCGGCCACCGGATGACGGGCGAGTTCCGCGACACGGCGGCCAACTACGCCGGAATGTGGCCGCTGGACCCGGACACATGGCAGTGGAGCGACGACGACGCCAAGATCGCGAAGCTCGGTCTGCGGCGCGAACTCCTCTTCGACCTCGTGCTGCCCGGCGACGTCCTCGGCGAGGTCACCGAGGAGGCGGCCCGGCACACCGGCATCCCCGCCGGTCTCCCCGTGGTCGCCACGGCCAACGACAAGGCGGTCGAGGCCCTGGGGTGCGGGCTGCGCTCCCCCGACACGCTCCTCGTCTCGCTGGGCACCTATGTGGCCGGCATGGCGACCGGCCCGCGCAACGTCGCGGATCCGCGGGACTTCTGGGTCAACTACGCGGCCGAGCCGCACGCCTACCTCTACGAGTCCGGCGGTGTGCGACGCGGCATGTGGACCGTGTCCTGGTACCGCGACCTGCTCGGCGAGGAGGCGTTCGCGCGGGCGCGCGCGGCCGGTCTCGACGTGGAGGACTACCTGGGCGCCGAGGCGGCGAAGGTGCCGCCGGGGTCGGAGGGGCTGATGACCGTCCTCGACTGGCTCGCGCCGGGCGAGGCGCCCTTCCGCAAGGGCACGATGCTGGGCTTCGACGGACGCCACGGCCGCTTCCACGTCTACCGGTCCATCCTGGAGGCCCTCGCGATGACCGTCCACGAGACGACGGAGCGCATGGCATGGGAACTGGGCACGTCCCACCGCGAGGTCGTCGTCTCGGGCGGCGGGTCGCGCTCCGACCTGATGATGCGGATCCAGGCCGACGTGCACGGTCTGCCGGCCCGCCGTGCGGCGGCGTCCAGCGCCGCGGGCCTGGGAGCCGCGATCTGCGCGGCGGTGGGGGTCGGCGTGTACGCGGACTTCGAGGAGGCCGCGGCCCGGATGGTCCGCGCCGGTGAGGTCTTCCATCCGGACCCGGACAACCACGCCCTCTACCGCCGCCTCGAAGCGGTCCACCGTGACGTCCGCGAGCGCACCGACGCGCTCTACCGCCGTACGTACGACCTCTTCGGCTGAGCCGTCAGCGGGCGCGGCCGATGCGGACGGGGCCGCGTGCCGTGGCCGGGTCGACGGGCCGGCCGCGCTGGGTCACGGTGACCTCGCCGGCCTCGGCCAGGCGACCGGCCGCCCGGCGGGCCGGCTCCATGAGGTCCCGCCAGCCGTCGTCGTCCCCCTCGTGCGCCGCGCGCGCCGCGTCCGAGGGGCAGATCGTCGCGTCCGGACGCTGGCGCTCCAGGAGTTCCAGGATGGCTCGCTCCAGGCGCCGGACCGTCCGCTCCTCCTGGTCCGCCACCCGGCCAGTATGGCGACCGGCGGCCCCTCGCGCCCGCCGGCGGGATCCGGCGACCCCGGCGAACGTATCCTCGCTCCGACTACGAGGACGAGGACGGTGCACGTGGCAGGCGGCACAGAGCAAGCGGGCCGGGCCCGGACGTCGCTGAGCGCGCTGGCCCGCGAGGCCGTGCGCGAGCGGATCGTGGACCGCCGGTACCCCATGGGGACGCGGCTGGTCGAACGGGAGGTCGCCGAGGAACTGCGGATGTCCCGGGTGCCGGTCCGCGAGGCGCTGCGCGCGCTGGTCGCCGAGGGGCTGCTGGAGCTGCTGCCGCACAGCGGCGTACGGGTGCGGCGGCTGGAGCGGGCCGACGTGCGGTACCTGTACGAGGTGTGGGAGCCCCTGGCCGTGCAGGCCTCGCGGCTCGCCGCCCGCCGGGTGGCGGCGGCGGACGGGCCGCCGCCGGAGCTGGAGGCGCTGCGCGCCGCACTGGCGCGGGCCGAGGAGGCCGCCGGGGCGGACGAGGGGGCGCTGGAGGTCGCGGCGCACACGGAGTTCCACGAGCGGATCGTCGCGCTCTGCGGCAACCCGCTGCTGGCCCGCACCATGGAGCAGCTCGGCTGGCAGTTGCAGCTCCTGTTCGGCATGCGCGCCGAGCCCGCGCACATGCGGGCCCAGCACGCCGACATCTTCCGGCACATCGCCGCGGGCGACGAGGAGCCCGCCGCCGCGAGCACCCTCCTGCACGTCCGGGACAGCCGTGCCGTGGCACTGCGATCACTCTTCGGCGACACCTCTTTGTATACCAAGTAACTTCACATGTGCAGCCCTGGTGCGGATGCGCAGGGAAAGAACCGCATACCCTTGCCCCGCGCCCGTCAGTTGGTATACAAACTGGCGGGCCGGGTAGATCTTCCCCTGCCTCGGCTCCCCCCTCCCCCACCAGGAGCCCAGCCATGTGCGTCGAGCCGTCCGAACCCCCGTCCGCCCGACTGACCCGCCGCGGCGTGCTCGCCGCCTCCGCCGCCCTGGCAGGCACCGCCGCCGCGCTCGGTTCCGCGGGGAGCGCGGCCGCGTCCGCCCCGGACCGGCGGCCGCGCGGCGGCGATCTGGTCGTCGAGGGCGGCACCCTCCTCGACCCCGCGACCGGCGACGTCACCGAGGACGCCGTCGTGGTGATCCGGGACGGCGTGGTGCGCGCGGCCGGAGCCCGCGGCAGGACGGCGGCCCCCGCGGGGGTGGAGCGACTGGACGCACACGGCCAGTGGGTCCTGCCCGGCCTGATCGACGCGCACATCCACCTCAACACCGCGGCCGAGGCGCGGGACGCCGTCCGCAAGGGCGCGACCAGCGCGCGCAGCGGCTCCACGAACTTCTACCAGGACATCGCCGTACGCGAACTGGCCCGCCGGGTGCCGGGCATGGCGCCCCGGCTGCGGGCGGCCGGCGTCTTCGTCACGCCCGACCTGGGCGACACCGTGCTCGCCGACCCGCAACTCGCCGCGCTGGCCGGGCTGAAGGACGGGGTGCGCTCCGCCGAGGCCCTGCGCCACGTCGTACGGGTCAACCTGGCGCGCGGTGCCGACGTGGTCAAGACGCGGGTCAACGAGCGGGCCGGGCTGCCCGACCAGGACCCGCTGGCGCAGGTCTACTCGCACGCCCAGCTCAGCGAGGTGGTGGCGGCGGCGCGGCGCGGCGGCAAGGGCGTGCTCTGCCACAGCTACAGCGAGCGGGGCTGCCACGACGCGGTGACCGCCGGCATCCGCTCCCTGGAGCACGGGGTGTTCGTCGGCGAGCGCACCCTGCACGAGATGCGGCGCCGCGACACGTACTTCACGCCCACCCTCACCGCGATCGCGGGTCTGGCCGAGTCCTCCGACCCGGTGCTCGCCGAGCGCGGCCGCGCCTACCTGCCGGTCCTGCGGCAGGCGGTGCTGGCGGCCCACGAGCTGGGGGTGCCGCTGGCCGCGGGCACCGACTCCTCCGGCGGCACGGTCGACCCGATCGGCCGCGAGGTGGAACTGATGCGCTCCGCCGGTCTCACGGCCCTGGACGCCCTCCGCACGGCGACGACGCAGGCGGCGCGGCTGCTCGGCCTCCACGGCGTCGCGGGCCGTCCCACGCCCGGCCACGCGGGCGACCTGGTCCTGGTGCCCGGCGACCCGCTGGCCGACCTGTCGCTCCTCAAGAAGCCGTCCCGGGTGGTGCGTTCGGGCATCCCCGTCTGAGCGCCGCCCGTCCCCCTCTCCGGTCTCACCTCCCCCACCCGAAGGAGAACGGTATGACTCCCCCGCCCCTGTCCCGGCGCAACGTCCTCGCCGGCGCCGCCTCGCTCGGCGGTGCCGCGGCGTTCGCCGCCACGACGGCACACGCCTCGTCCGGCCCGGCGTCCCGGGGCCGTGGCGCCGTCGTGTTCCGCGACGTGCGCGTGCCGGGGCGGTCCGGCACGGTCGACCTGACCGTCCGCGACGGCCGGATGACGGACGGGCCCGCCCAGAGGGGCGCCGAGGTGGTCGACGGCGGCGGGAGGCTCGTGCTGCCCGCGCTCGTCGACGCGCACATCCATCCCGACAAGACCAGTTGGGGCGGTGCCTGGGTGTCGCGCGAACCGGCGAGCGGCATCGCCGAGTACTGCGAGCAGGACGTCGAGCTGTACCGCTCCCAGCGCCGGCCCGTCGGCGAGCGGGCGTACGGCCTGATGGCGCACGCGGTGACCCGCGGCACCCGGGCCATGCGCGCCCACGCGGACGTGGCCCCCGCCTACGGCCTCGCCGGGGTGGAGGGTGTCGCCGAGGCGCGGGAGCGCCTGAAGGGCGCGCTGGACGTGCAGATCGTGGCCTTCCCCCAGCACGGTGTGGTCCGCACGCCCGGCACGGCCGAACTCCTGGCCACGGCGGCCCGCGAGGGGCTGGTCGACCTGATCGGCGGCATCGACCCGATCAGCTTCGACCAGGCGCCCGAGGAGCAGCTCGACCTGGTCTTCGACCTCGCCGACCGGCACGGCGTCGGTGTGGACATCCACCTGCACGACCGGGACGAGAAGGGGACGCGGGTCCTGCGCGGCATCATCGACCGCACCCGTTCCCTGTCCCTGCGGGGCCGGGTGACGGTCAGCCACGTCTTCTGCCTCCCGTTCCTCGCCGAGCGCGAACTGCACGCCACGGCGCGGGACCTGGCGGACCTGGACATCGCCCTGACGACGGTCGCGCCGAACGAGTCCCTGGTGCTGCCCGTGGCGACGCTGCGCGAGTACGGCGTCCGGGTCGGGCTCGGCTCGGACGGAGTGCGCGACTCCTGGAGCCCGTTCGGCAACGCGGACATGCTGCACCGCGCCCACATCCTGGGCTGGGTCACGGACGTACGCCTCGACGACGAGCTGTCCGCCTGCTACGACGTCGGCGCGCACGGCGGTGCGGACGTGATGGGCCTGCCGCGGGCCGACCTGCGGCCGGGGGCACCCGCCGACTTCGTGCTCGTGCGCGGCGAGTGCCTGCCGCAGGTCCTGGTCGACATGCCCCGGCGGGACCTGGTCGTGCACGGCGGGCGGGTGGTGGCCCGGGACGGCGAACTGGTCTGAGAGGCACCCGCGGCGCGGGGTGTGGGGAGGGTCACGCAGGACAAGAGCGGTCCAAGTTGTGTGGGTCACAGCGCAAATGCCCTTTTTGACTCCATGCTCGAAGAAGATGCCGGCGCCCGAAGTGACGCGCGCCGGCATGGACTTGGACGTGGGGTGCTGGAGTGAGCCATGCCACAGCACTCGGGTCTTTCCCTCTCTTGTTCACCGGAGAAAGGTGCGAACCGTGGCCGCATACCTGTGCCCGCCCGCCGTCATACACGGCGAGCACGCCGTCAAGACCAGCCAGATCGTGGAGGAGGTCCGCGAGCGGCACCCGCACGCGGCGTGGGCCCCGCGGATCGACTCCATCGCGGCGAGCACCGGCATCGAGAGCCGCGGCTGGATGCTGCCCCTGGAGACCGCCGTCGCACCCGGCGCCTCGGGCGCCCTGGCGGCGACCGGTGCCGGACCCGCCCGGGCGGCGCTGGCCCGTGACGGGTTCACCGAGCAGGACGTGGACCGCGTGATCGCCGCCCTGGACGCCGTGCCCGCACCGCAGACCGTGCAGGAGCGCACCGCGCCGGCCTGGGAGGCCGTGCAGGCCTACGGGGAGCGGGCCGCCCGCGGCGCCCTCCAGATCGCCGGGCTGGACGTCTCGGACGTCGACTGCCTGATCACCAGCAACTCCACGACCCCCGCCCTGCCGGGCCTGGACGTCGCCCTCGCCAACCGGCTCCCCCTGCGCTCCGACGCGATGCTGCTGCCGGCCTCGCAGTGGGCCTGCGTGGCCGGGACCCGCTCCCTGGCCCTCGCGGCCGACCTCGTGGCGGCCGACCCCGACCGGGTGGTGCTGGTCGTGATCTCCGAGGCCCTGAGCACGACGTACCAGCCCGCGGACGACACCCTGGAGTCCCTGATCGTCCGGCTGCTTTTCGCCGACACCGCGGTCGCCGCGGTGGTCACCGGCCGCCCGCGGCCCCAGTCGGTGCTGCGGCTGGACGCCTCCTGGAACCACACCCTGCCGGACACCCAGGACCTGCACCGCCTGGAGACGCGGGCGGACGGCACCCACTTCGTGATGGACCGGCGCGGCCCGCGCGCCGTGCAGAACACGGTCACCGCCATGTGGGAGTGGCTGGACGAGCGCTACCGGGACGACCCGCACTCCTGGCACCCCGACGTCCTGCTCGCGCACCCCGGCGGGACGCGGGTGCTGGAGTACATGGAGCAGACCATGCCCGAGGAGTGGCCGTCGGGGCTGCTGGACCACAGCCGGGACAGCTACACGAGCGGCAACCGCGGCGGCGCCGCCGTGTTCGACATCCTGCGCCGGGCGCACGACGCCGGGCAGGCGCCGGGCAGCCGCGCCGTGCTGTACGCGGCTGCGCCCGGCCTCACGGCGACCGCCCTCGAAGGGCAGTGGCTGTAGCACCCGCGGGCCCTCACCTCGCCACCTCGGCCCAGACCACCTTGCCGTCGTCGGTCCACCGCACCCCCCACCGCGCGGTGAGCCGGTGCACGACGTGCAGGCCCCGGCCCCCGTCGTCGAGCGGGTGGCCGCGGCCGAGGCGGGGCCGGCCGTTGCCGGTGTCGCCCACCTCGCACAGCAGCCCGTGGCCGGCCCTGATCAGCCGTACCGTGACGGGGCCGCCGGCGAACCGGACCGCGTTGGTGACCAGCTCGCTGACCAGGAGCAGCACCCGGTCCCGGGTGTCGTCCCTGACGCGCCACTCCCGCAGCAGCGCGGAGACCAGGGTGCGGGCCCGGGTCGCCGCGTCGTCGCGGGCGGGCAGCCGCCAGGTGGCGGTGTCCCCCTTGCGGTAGCCGATCATGCGGGCCAGCAGCAGGGTCACGTCGTCGCGCCCGCGCGGTGGCGACAGGCCGGAGACCACCCACCTCGCGGCCTCCTCCAGGGCGTCCCAGGGGTGCACCGTGGACACGACGTCCGCCAGTCTGCCGATGCCCTCGTCGATCGGCACGGCCGGGTCCTCCACCAGCCCGTCGGTGTAGAGGGCGAGCATGGTTCCCGGGGGCGCGGCGAACGTGTGCACCCCGAAGGGCTCGCGCAGGGCGAACTCCGCGCCGAGTCCGGGATGCGGCCGGACCGCGAGCGGGGCGGCCCGTCCGTCGGGGAGCACCAGGATCGGCGGGAGGTGGCCCGCGCTGGAGAAGGCCACGCGATGGCTGACGGGGTCGTACACGGCGATGCAGCAGGTCGACCCGAGGGCGCTGTATCCGGCGGTCAGGCCCGTCTCGGCGTCGTCCAGCATTGTCACGGTCTTGTCCAGGTGCTCCAGCACCTCGTCCGGCGCGAGACCGGCGGAGAGCAGCGCGCGGGCCTCCATGCTCAGCTGGCCCATGGTCGCGGCGGCGCCCAGGCCGTGGCCGACGACGTCCCCGACGACGAGGGCGGTGCGGCCGTCGGGCAGCGGGAAGCTGTTGACCCAGTCGCCGCCGACGCCCGCGCTGTCCGGGGTGGCGGGCTGGTAGACGCTGGCGGTCTCGACCGTGTCGCCGCCGGTGCGCGGCAGCAGCCGGCGCTGGAGGGCCAGCACCTGGGTGTGCTCGCGCTGGTGCTGGCGGGCCAGGTCGACGTGGTGGGAGGTCCGGGCCACCAGTTCCTGGAGGTCGAGCAGCTCGCTGTCGTTGAAGGGGCGGTCGGACCGCCGCCACACCTCAGCGACCCCCAGGACGACGGGCGGCGAGCCGTCGAGGACGAGCGGGATGCAGGCGACCCCGGCCGACCGGTCGCTCGGGACCAGGGCGCGCATCAGCTTGGCGCTGCCGAGGAGCCGCTCGACGGACTTCCGGTCGGGGATGACGACGGCCCGCGCGGCGTCGCCCCGCCGGATGGTCCGCGAGAGCAGATGACTCGCTTCCTTGGGCAGGTCGTCACCCGGAGTGACATACCCTTCGGGCCAGACGCGGTCCGGCACCAGGGCCGCCCGCCGCAGCCGGATGCGGCCCTGCCCGTGCTCGGTGACGCCCTCGCCGGTCCATACGGCGAAGTCCAGGTCGATGGCGGCCACGTCCCCCCAGGCCAGCAGCGACTCCGCGAGCGACTGCGCGGTCTCCCCGACGTCCAGCGAGGTGCCGATCGCGGTCTCGGCGGCGTACAGGTGCAGCCTCCTGGCCATGGCGATCAGGGAGACCGTCAGGCCCTCCTGCGGCGCGGCGGCGGACAGGATGCTCATCGAGACGACCAGCTCCGAGCCGTCGGCGCGGCGCAGCCGCTGGACCCGGGCGACATGCGCCTCACCGGTCTCCAGGACCTGGCGCAGCCGCCGGGTGACCGTCGGTACGTCCCAGGGCGGCAGCAGGTCGACGAAGGGGGTGCCGGGGACGATCTCCAGTCCCGCGAACACGGGCGCGTCGAGGTTGCTGCGCGTGACGCGCAGTTCCTGGTCCAGGTTGACCGCGCCGAGTATCTGCTCCTGGCGGCCGGCGGGCGGGCCGGGGTGGACCCGTACTCGGGCGGTGTCCCCGTCCGTCGCCGCGGACCGGGCGGCGCTCGCCTGGCCGTGCGGGATGTACTTGCCCAGCGCGCTGCTGACCAGGTCGAAAGGCGACGAGGACGAAGAGGACGAAGGAGAGGGTGTGTCCATACGGCTCTCTCAGCTCGCTCCGGCCCCGGCACACCGCCGGACCGTAACCGGACCCGTGCGGCAGGTCCCCGAGATCCCGGCCGCACATCTCATTCAATAACACCCCGGGCGGCTTCGCCCACGCCGGCGTCGCGGGGCCGGTCTGAGCGCAGCCGCCCGGGCCTCCTCCAGAGAGCCCGGACAGGCATGCTCGAACACGAGTAAATGCACACACAACCACATCTGCCGGGGGTGGCTACTCGGGCGGGTTGAGCCTGCGGAAGTAGGTCCAGCTGGTCTCGTTGGGCTCGCTCCACCGCTCCGGGGCGTGGGCGAACTCGGGGTGGTGGCCGGCGATGTAGGCGCGGGTGCGCTCCGGCACCTCCGTGTACGCGCCGAGCTTGCGTCCCCGGCAGTGGAAGGTGAGGCCGCCGGGGCGCTGTCCGCGGGCCATCCAGGGGAGCCACGGGGACATCCGCGACCACGACATGGTCGCCGGCACGCTCGGTGCGGGGCCCGCGAGGTCGGTGCGGTCGGCGAAGAACTGGAACAGCTCCAGCGCCTTGTAGGTGTCGCCGGCCGAGTGGAGCGGGTACTGCGCGACCGGCAGCGGTGAAGGGTAGGCGAGCGGGATCTCCAGGCTGAAGCAGACCTGTCCGCCCAGCTCGGTCGTCGGGACGGGGAACGGGCGCCACTTCTGGTTCGCCGGGTCGTTCCAGACGTGCACCACCGGCCGGTCCTGCCAGGTCTCCAGGATCTCGCGGGTGACGGGGTCGAGGTAGAACGCGGCCTCCCGGGTGAGCAGCCGGTAGGCGTCGGGGCCGGCGTCGGCGTCCTGGACGAGGCGGCCGACGTTGACTCCCTCGAATCCGAAGACCCGCTCGTAGGGCTCGTCGGGACCCCAGGCGTAGACGTCGCCGGTCCACCAGTACGTGACCTCCGCACCGTCCAGCGAGGCACGGGTGCGGGCGAGGGCTCGGAGCTGTTCCACGGGTGTCGTCATGGGAGACACTCTGCGCGATCATCGGTACGGGCCGGCGGGAAATGGGCGGGGGCGGCCCGGAATTGGCCCAAAGATTGCGTGGAGCCCCGCCGGGTCGCCGGAGCGCCCCCTAGGGCCTGTCTGACAATTCCCGTCTGCCTCGCGACGCCATGCACGCACTCTCGCCGCACCGGGCGCAGAGCCAAGTACAACCGGTACGAGGCTCTACGCCCGGCACGGCGAGAGCACGCACCTGACGACGCAAGGCCGCCCTCCGGGCGACGACGGGAATTGTCAGACAGGCCCTAGGAGGACGGAGGTGCGGTCACGGCGCGAGGGCGAGTTCGCGCTCGCCGAGCGGGGCGAAGAAGCGCTCGACGTCCGCGTCGGCGACCTCGGCGAGGGTGGCCGGCGACCAGCGCGGATCGCGGTCCTTGTCGATGATCTGGGCGCGGACGCCCTCCACCAGGTCGGGTGCGGTCAGCGCGGCGCAGGAGACGCGGTACTCCTGGTCCAGGACCCGTTCCAGGGAGTCCAGCCGCCGGGCGCGGCGCAGGGCGGCCAGGGTGACCTTGAGGGAGGTCGGCGACCTGGTGAGCAGGGTCTCCGCGGCTTCCTTGGCGGCCGCATCGCCGTGGTCGTACAGCCGCCGTACGGCCTCCTCGACGTCGTCCGTGGCGTAGCAGGCGTCGATCCATGCGCGGTGCGCGGCCAGGGTGCCCGGCGGGGGCGTCTGGGTGTGCCGGGCCACCGCTTCGCCGACGGGCCGTGCGGACAGGTCGTCGAGAAGGGCCGGCAGCGCGGCGGAGGGCACGTGGTGGTCGGCGAGCCCGCACAGCAGGGCGTCGGCGGCGCCGATCTGCGCGCCGGTGAGGGCGAGGTGGGTGCCGGTCTCGCCGGGGGCGTGGGCGAGCAGGTGGGTGCCGCCGACGTCGGGCACGAAGCCGATGCCGGTCTCCGGCATGGCGATCCTGGACCGCTCGGTGACGACGCGGACGCCGCCGTGCGCGGAGACGCCGACGCCGCCGCCCATGACGATGCCGTCCATGACGGCGACGTAGGGCTTGGGGTAGCGGGCGATGCGGGCGTTGAGGCGGTACTCGTCGCGCCAGAAGGCGGCCGAGGCGGTGCCGTCGCCGTCCCGGGCGTCGTCGTGGATCGCCCGGATGTCACCGCCGGCGCACAGGCCGCGCTCCCCCGCGCCGGTGAGGACGACCACCTCGACCGCGGGATCGTGCTCCCAGCGCGTGAGCGCCTCGTCGATGCGCAGCACCATCTCGTGGGTGAGGGCGTTCAGGGCCCTGGGACGGTTGAGGGTGATGTGGGCCGCCCGGCCGGCGGTGCGCAGCAGGACGGGTGCCTCGGTGCCGTTCATCTCGACACCGTACTCGGCGGGGCCCACACCCGGTCCCGGCGGGTCCGGCACGTGGTGCGGGGCCCCGCCGCGGGCGGAGCCCCTGGTCGTCGCCGAGCCCCTGTGGGCCGGTGTCACCGCCGGCCGGCGAACCAGTCCTTCTGCGGTCCCTTCGCGGCGAGGGTGCCGCAGTTGGAGCCGTAGTTCCAGGCCTGCAGGTTGCCTATGACGCCGCCCCACTCCACGCAGGCGCCGCGCGCGAACGCGTACACCGGTCCCGCGTAGGAGCGGTAGTCGTCCGCGTCGTACATCTCCTCTCCGGAGTCCACGTTGCGCACGTAGGCCACCATGTAGGTCGGTGTGCCGGTGGTGTTGCGGATGGTCACCGTGCAGTTCTTGCCGGTCGACGAGTTGTAGGTGAGGTAGACCGTGCCGGTCGTCCCGATCGGCATGGAGTTCACCACCTTGTAGCCGGAGCCGCAGACCCCGTTGTACGCGGCGCTCGCCCCGTTGGTGGCCGCGCCGGCGGCGGGGGCCGTCGCCAGCAGCCCCGCCCCGATGGCCCCGACGGCGATCAACGACGCTCCCACGGCTTGCATGGAACGCTTCATGGCACCTCTATCCGTATGCGGACTGGCCTCCCCATGGTGTTGCTGAAGCCACCCGTTGAGACCTTTGCGCCTGTTCGGTGGTTGTACGCCGTTGACATCTGTTTACGGCCATTCGCGAAGAAGATCGCCCGGTCGGGCCGGTACGGACGCGGGTGCCCGGTCCGCCTCGGGGGCTACTTCCCGTGCGGGTCGGTGTCGTTGAGTGCCGCGACGACCTGGTCGTAGTCGCCGCGGGCCTCGCCGTAGCGGAGGAACTTCACGCGTTCCACCTGGATCTCCTTGGCGTCGGGCCGGGACTCGATCAGACCGACGGCCTCGGTGACGAACTCGTCGAGCGGCATGGCGTGCTCGTTGTCCTCCTGGCCGGGCAGCAGCGCGGTGCGGACGGAAGGCGGCACGAGTTCCACGACCTTCACCGAGGTGTCGGCGAGCTGGAGCCGGACGGACTCGCTGAGCATGTGGATCGCGGCCTTCGACGCGTTGTAGCTGGGTGTGGCCTTCAGGGGGGTGAACGCCAGACCGGAGGAGACGGTCATGATCGTGGCGTCCGGGCGGGTCCGCAGGTGTTCGACGAAGGCGGCGACGAGGCGGATCGGGCCGAGGACGTTGGTCGTCACCGTGGCCTCGGCGGTGGCGAGGAACGTGGCGGGATCGTGCCAGTCCTCGGTGCGCATGATGCCGGCCATGGTGACCAGGACGTTGAGGTCGGGGTGGTCGGCCAGCACCTGCGCGGCGGCGGCCGCGATGCTCCCGGCGTCGCCGGTGTCGATCCGTACCGTGTCGATGCCGGGGTGCTCGGCGGCGATCCGCGCGAGCAGTTCGGCGCGCCGTCCGCCGACGATGACCTTGTTGCCGCGGGCGTGCAGTTCGAGGGCGAGGGCGAGGCCGATTCCGCTGGTGGAGCCGGGGATGAAGACGGTGTTTCGGGAGATGTCCATGGCTCGATCGTGTCCGGTGCGCCGGCCCGGGTGCAGAGACCGCTTGTCGGGGGATCGGCGATCCCTGGCTCGCCCGCCCGCCCCGGACGACAATGGGCCGCATGGACCGAGCAGCACTGGCCGACTTCCTGCGCAGCCGCCGTGAGGCGCTCCGGCCGGAGGACACCGGACTTCCCGCGGGGCCCCGCCGACGGGCGAAGGGGTTGCGCCGCGAGGAGGTCGCGTCCCTCGCCGTGATGTCGACCGACTACTACACGCGGCTGGAGCAGCGGCGCGGCCCGCAGCCCAGCGAGCACATGCTGGCCTCGCTGGCCCGCGCGCTGCGCCTGACGGCCACCGAGCGCGACTACCTGTACCGGGTCGCCGGGCACAACGCGCCGACGTCCCTGTCGGCCACCACCCACGTCGCCCCCGCGCTCCTGCGGGTGCTCGACCGGCTCGACGACACCCCGGCGCTCGTCCTGACCGACCTGGGCGAGACGCTCGTGCAGAACCGGATGGCCACGGCCCTGTTCGGGGACGCGTCGCGGCACACGGGCCCGGCGCGCAGCGGGATCTACCGGTGGTTCACGGACCCGGCGGAGCGCTCCCTGTACCCGGAGGCCGACCAGGAGCGGCAGAGCCGTGCCCAGGTCGCGAATCTGCGGGCTTCCTACGGGCTGCGGGGCGCGCGGTCGCGGGCCGGGGAGCTGGCGCGGACGCTGGAGAGGGCCAGCGAGGAGTTCGCCGGGCTGTGGGCGCGGCACGAGGTGGCGCAGCGTTTCGAGGACCACAAGACGCTGCTGCACCCGGAGCTGGGGCCGATCGAGGTGGACTGCCAGGCGCTGTTCACGGAGGACCAGTTGCAGACGCTCCTCGTGCTCACCGCTCCGCCGCGCACCGAGGGACACGAGAAGCTCCGGCTGCTGGGCGTCCTCGGCCTCGACCGCTTCACCGGGGCGGACCGCTGACCGGCGGCCCCCGCCCGTTCGGACGGCGCCTTCGGCCGACGCGTTCAGTCGCCCGGCACGACCTGCCCCCACGCGTCCAGTTCACGGACGATCGACGCGCGCAGGGTGTCGTGCCGCGGCCCCAGCCGGAAGCGCCCGTCGGTCCACCTCTCCCGCGGGTGGAGCCAGACGGGGCGGCGGACCAGGCCGGCGGGCTCCCACTCGTAGCGGGGCCAGACGTGGGCGTGCAGGAAGGGGTCCGTGTTGCCGAGGATCTCCAGGTTGACGCGGCGGAAGGCGGGATCGTGAGCGCGGCAGGCACGCTCCACGGCCTCACCGAGCCGGTCCATGTCGGACAGGAACGACAGCCGCTTCGTCCGGGGCAGGTCGGAGAGCCGCTCCACGCCGGGGTCGTCGGCGAGGAGCACCGAGTAGCCCGGCAGGAACTGCACGTCCCCGATCACCGCGAACCCCGCCGTGAGCCTGCGCATCACGGTCGGGTTCTCCCCCGTGAGCGCCGCGCCGATCCGGTCCGCCCGCCAGTCGTCAGCCATGCCGCGAACGTACCGTCACACCGTCGTGCCCGGGGATCCGGCGGCGGTTCCGCTCAGTGGAACGAACCCTGGCGGCCGAGGGACTGCTCGGGGGTCGCGCCGGGGCGGGTCCACTGGGGGACGGGGCGGCTGGTCGGGCCCCAGGTGGCGTTGCCGTCCGCGTCCGAGCGCCAGGAGTAGCAGGGCTCGCCGCCCTCCGGCCGGCCCTCGGGGTTGTCCTCCCAGGCCTCGCCGCGGCCGTACGGTGTGAGGTCGAGCAGGGCGATGGAGCTGTTGACGCGTTCGGTGCCGCGGCCCGTCGTGGAGTAGGTGAGGAAGACCCGGTCGCCCTCGCGCAGGTAGGAGGCGAGGTAGCCGGTGTCCCCGCCGGCCGGTCCCTCCACACCGCGCATCGAGTACCAGGGCTGGGTGTAGCCCATGAACTCGACGAAGGGGGCGATCTCCTCCCAGGGGGCCGGGGCCAGGACGGCGAAGGAGACGCCGCGGGCGTTGAGGTAGACGGCGTCCTTCAGGTGCCAGGCCGTGGTGGTGCAGCCCTCGCACTGCCCCTGGTGCGGCGCGCCGTCGTACCACATGTGCTTGTAGACCACGAGTTCGTCGCGGCCCTGGAAGAGGTCGAGGAAGGGGACCGGTCCGTCGGGGCCGACGACCTCGACCGTCCCGTCGAACTCCACCATCGGCAGCCTGCGGCGGTCGGCCGCGAGGGCGTCACCGGCGCGCGTGTGCGCCTTCTCGCGGACCAGCAGTTCGTCGCGGGCCGCCTGCCAGGTGGCCATGTCCACCACGGGCGGACGGCCGGACGGCGCGGTGGTCGGGTCACTCGGCGTGTGCGTCATGACATCCTCCGTGGGTGTCTCGTGCCGGGCGGCGTCGCGCGCCTGGGGCCACGACGCTCACCAGGTACAGACTCCCACCGCGACCGGAATTCATCGCGACGAGCGACGAGCGGTAGGCGACCGGCGAGGGGAGGCGGCCGGCAGGGCGAGCAGGCAGAGGTGCGGGTAGAAGTAGTGCCCGAGGTCTCCAGCGCCGGACGGGGCGTGGGGCCAGTCCAGCCGGGCCGGGGGTGGCACCCGCGCGCCGAACAGGGAGCGGTGGCAGGCCGGCAGGGCCCGCCGGACCAGCGGGGCGCGGGCAGGGTCTCCAGGACACGGGCAGGGTCTCCAGGACAGGGGCGCGGTGCTCCGGCGGTACGGCCGGCAGCGTCATCCGCTCCCGGGCCCCCGCCGCCGTCACCGGGGCGGGGTCGGGTACGCCGCCGACCGAGGGCTGCTCGGCCGGGGCGCGCGACCAGGTCCCGGCGGCGTCGTTCATCGCTGGGCGGACGCCTGCAGTTGATGGCGGAGGTGGTCGATGAGCCGGATGCTGTCGTCGAGGCCGCCGGGGCGGGAGCGCAGCAGCCAGCAGGCGCGCTGCTCGGCCAGGAGCGGTTCGAGGCGGCGCAGCAGGGCGCGGGCGGTCGCCGGGGCGATGGTGTCGGCCCCTCCTCCGGTGGCCGCGCGAGCCCTGAGGACGTCCACGGCGAACTCGGCCAGGCCGATGGCGTGCCGCAGTTCGCGCAGCACGGTCTCCCCGTCCGGCGCCGCCGGGTCGGCGCCCGCGAGGTCGCGGCGGGCGTCGTCCAGGGTCCGTGCGGCCCGGTCGAGGTCGTCGGCCGGGGGCGGCGCGGGCAGTACGGGGCCCCGGTGCGGGAAGAGGGCGCGGGCGACGGCGGAGCCGTTGAGCAGGGGCGCGCCCAGTGTGCGGTAGAGGCCGCCCAGGCGGACGAGGACGTCTCCCGTCACACCGGCGGCGTCGAGCAGGACGTGCTCGTCCAGCACGGCCGCGAGGTCGAGGTCGCGGTTGGCCTCCAGGCACCAGCCGACCGCGCCGCCGAACACGGCGGGTCCGAAGGCCACGGACGGCGCGTCCCACATGCCGTGGTCCCCCCAGGAGGTGAGCAGGTAGCCCGAGGCGCCGCTCTCCAGTCCCGTCTCGGCGGCGTCGGTCATGTTCTCCACGGCGTTGTCCAGACGGCCCAGGATGCTGTTCCAGTTGCCGGCCCCGGGTGCCACCCAGAACGGCACGCCCGCCTCGCGCAGCCGCTTCGCGTCGGAGCGGAACCCGTCGCGCAACCGGTCGAGGTCGGCGCCGAGCCCGCGCCAGGAGCTGGCCTCCCGCCCGTCGTCGGCGACGACGTCGGCCGCGTGGCTCGGGGCGTCGTACTGCCAGATCACGGGGGTCGCGCCGGGCGGGACGCGGTCCGCGAGTTCGGGGTGGCGGGTGAAGACGTCGGCCCAGAACTGCACGGTGTAGCCGGCGTCGAGCCACGGCCGCAGCACCTGGGAGACGTAGTCGAAGTAGACGGTGCCGAGGCCCTCGCGGGCGACGCGTTCGCGGGAGCGGCCGGTGCCCAGCTCGAAGGGTTCGTCCGCGCCGATGTTCAGCCGCCGCGAACGCACGTGCCCGGTGACCTCGGTGAGCAGCTCGTGTGCGAACGCGGCGTTCTGCGGGGTGGGTTCGAGGGTGCTGGCGGGTCGGTGGGCGCCGCCGCGTTCGAAGCCGCCGGGGTTCTCCGCCCGGTGGGTGAGGCCGGGGTGGGCGAGGAAGCGCTCCATGTGGCCGAAGGTGTTCTGGTTGACGACGAGTTCGATGCCCAGCGCGGCGCAGCGCGCGTCGAGCCAGCGCAGGTCCTCGGCGGTGAGCGGGGAGGCGTCCTGCCAGACCTCGCGATGGTCGCGGAAGGCGAAGGTGTGCTCGGTGTACAGCTCGAACTGGTTGAAGCGGGCCAGGGCGAGGAGGTCCAGCCACCGGACGAGGGTGCGCCGGGTGGGGACGCGGTCGCGGCTGATGTCGAGCAGGAAGGCACGGCGTTCGAAGTCGGGGTGGTCGGTGATGTCGTAGCCGTGGTCGCGGTAGCCGGGGTCGGCGCGCAGCTGGTCGAGGGTGGCCAGGGCGTAGCGGAGCCCGGCGGCGTCCGCGTGGTGGACGGTGACGCCGGCGGGCGAGGTGCGCAGGCGGTAGCCCTGGGCGGGGAGTTCGGGGTCGTGGACGACGTCGGGTGTGGCCTCGGGGTCGGCGCCGCCGGGCGTGGTGGTGAGAGTTCGGGGGGCGGGGAACGGGGTGGCGGGCACTGCGTGGCTCCTGGTGGAGGTGCGCCGGGAGGCTTCGCGGGCCTCCCGGCGCGGGACGGGTGGGTCAGGTGCGGCCGTTGAGTTCACGGAGGTCCGCGCGGTTCGCGGAGACCTTGAGATCGTCGTACCAGATGTGGCTGCCGTTGGCAGGGGCGCACTCGTTCGTGGCACCGCCGGCGAAGCTGGAGAAGCAGGCCAGGTCGGAACTGACCGCCGGCGGCGTGAGGTGACGGGCCGGAGCCCCGGTCTCTTGTGGTGACCCGGAAACCGTAGGAGAGTGGCCGCAAATGAGTACCAAGCATCAGCTCGCGGGGCTGCCCGAGGACGCCGACCTGAGGCGGGCGGACTCCCTCGCCCGGGAGATCTTCTCCGACGTCGCCAACAAGTGGGCGCTCCTGATCATCGAGGCACTCGGTGAACGCACCCTGCGCTTCAGCGAGTTGCGCGACGAGGTGGACGGTGTGAGCCACAAGATGCTCACCCAGAACCTGCGCATGCTGGAGCGCAACGGCCTGGTCGAACGGACGGTGTTTCCCACCGTGCCGCCCCGGGTCGAGTACACGCTGACCGAACCGGGCCGGGCCCTGCGCACCACGGTCGACGCGATGTGCGACTGGACCCACCGGTACCTCGGCCACATCGAGGACGCGCGCGGCCGCGCCGGCGGCTGACGGGCGCCGGGAGGAGGGGGAGGCCGATGCGGGCGGTGGTCCAGGAGCGCTTCGGCCCGCCCGAGGTGCTGCGGCTCCAGGACGTCGAACGGCCCCGGCCGGGCGCCGGCCAGGTGCTGCTTCGGGTGTGCGCCTCGTCCGTGAATCCCTACGACTGGCACATGATGCGCGGGGACCCGTACGCGGCCCGGCTCACGGGTGGCATGGGGTTCGGGCGTCCCCGGCACCGGGTGGCCGGCATCGACGTGGCGGGCGTGGTGGAGGGCGCGGGCCCCGGCGTGACGGGGTTGGCACCGGGCACCGAGGTGCTGGGCTTCTGCCCGGGTGCCTTCGCCGAGTTCGGGTGCGCCTCCGCCGGGCTGCTGGTGCCCAAGCCGCCCGGCCTCACCTTCGAGCAGGCCGCGGCCGTGCCGATGGCGGCCGTGACGGCTCTGCGCGGCATCCGGACCGTGGGGCGGGTCGAGTCGGGTCAGCGGGTGCTGGTCAACGGCGCGGGGGGCGGCGTGGGCACCTTCGCCGTGCAGATCGCCGCGGCGCTGGGCGCCGAGGTCACCGCCGTCTGCGGCGCGGACAAGGCCGGCCTGGTGCGCTCCCTGGGCGCCGCGCACGTCCTGGACCGCGCCCGGCAGGACTTCACCGACGGCCGGACGCGCTACGACGTGATCCTGGACAACGTGGGCAACCGCCCGCCCGGCCGGCTGCGCCGGGCGCTGACCCCCGCCGGGGTCCTGGTGGCCAACGGGGGCGGCTCGCCCGGCCGTGTGTTCGGCGCGATCGGTTCCACGCTGAGGGTCGTGGCGGCGAACGCGTTCACGCGGCAGCGGCTGGGCCCGATCCTCCCGGCGACCCCGGCCGGACCGGCGCACGCGGACCTGCTCGCCGTGACCGCCCTGATCGAGGCGGGACGGGTGGTCCCCGTCGTGGGCCGGACGTATCCGCTGGCCGAGGCGGCCGACGCGGTGCGCCACGTGGAGGAGGGCCACGCCCGCGGCAAGACCGTGATCACGGTGCCCGGCGGCGTCAGTGGAAGCCCGTCCGGTCCGCCGTGACCCCGACGGTGTCCTTCACCATCGCCAGCGCCGCCCCCAGCGGGCTCGACCGGCCGCCGCTCACCGTGACGTCGCCCGCCTCCGGACAGCCGAAGACCACGGCCTTCTCCGGCCCGTCGAGCGCGTACAGCGGATCCCCGGGCCCGGTCTCCTCCAGGCGTACGTCCACCAGCAGAGGCCGGTCCAGGGAGGCGCCGGCGACCGCGCGCAGGCGGCGCGAGCGGGCGGCCGCGTCCAGGGCCGCGGCGGCGGTGCCCGCGTCCACCGCCTCCGCGCGCACACGCACCGTCGCCGGGTCCCAGCCCCAGGCCAGTGCGGCCAGCAGACGCACCTTGGTGGCGGCGTCCGCGCCGGACAGGTCGGCCGAGGGATCCGCCTCGGCGATGCCCCGCCGGCGTGCCTCGCGGACCGCGTCGTCCAGCGAGTCGCCCTCGGCGAGGCGGTCCAGGACGAAGGTCACGGTGCCGCCGGGGCAGGCGCGGATGGTCCGGCAGCCCATGCCGCGCAGCCCGGTCCGCGACAGGTCGCCCGCGGGCAGCGCCGCCCCGGTCGCCCCGGAGATCCTGATCATGCTCCGCCCGGCGCGGGCGGCGGCGGCGAGGTCCGTCCAGTGGGTGAGCAGGTGGCTCTTGGTCGCCGTCACGACGTGGACGCCCCGGCGCAGCGCGGTGACCGCCTCCTGCGCGGCGAGCGGACGCAGCTCCGGCGAGGAGGGCAGCGCCTGTACGAAGACGGAGGCGCCGGTCCGGTCGAGCGTCGTCTCCAGCGGCTCGGGCGCGCTCCAGGCCGCGCGCGGCGGCACCGGCTGGCCGTCGTCGGCCGGCAGCCACTGGCCGGAGCCGGCCCGTACGGCGCGGACCACCGGGCGTACGCCGTGCAGACGGGCGAGTCCGTCCCCGTGCCGGGCCAGGTGCTCGACGTACGCCCGGCCGACCGGGCCGTATCCGGAAAGGACCACGCCGGTCCGCTTCGCTTCGCCCATCCGTCCGGACTCCCCTCGTCTCCTGCCCACCGGTCCGCCCGAGTGGCGCACGCACCGGATGAGATCACACCATCGGAAGGGTGGCGGTGTCCGGGCCCGCCGGCCGGCTCCGCCCCGAACCGATCCGAACGAGCAGAGGTGAGGACCGATGGCGACCGAGCCCGTGCGGTATCCGAGTGCGATCGTGCCCGTCGGCCACGTGGAGCCGGTACCACGCCGGGTCCGCGGACACCTGGGCGGCCGCGCCGTCTTCGACACCCGGCGCGCGCTGTACGTGTGGGAGTGGCCGCCGTATCCGCAGTACACCGTCCCGCTCGACGACCTGGCCGAGGGCGTGGCGCTCTCCGCCGAGGGGGAGACCAGGACGCTGGGTGCCTGGCCCGCCCGGCGGCACGCGCTGCGCATGGGCTCCGAGGTCCGCGAGGCCGCCGCCTGGGTGTGGGACGAGGAGGCGCCCGCGCGGGTGCGCGGCACCGTCCGTTTCGAATGGGAGGCGCTGGACGGCTGGTTCGAGGAGGACGAGCCGGTCTTCGTGCATCCGAGGAGCCCGTACTCGCGCGTCGACGCGCTGCGTTCCTCCAGCCGCGTCCGCGTGGAACTGAACGGTGAGCCGCTCGCGGACGCCCCGCACTGCGTCACCCTGTTCGAGACGGGCCTGCCCACCCGCTACTACCTCGACCGCGCGTACGTCGACTGGACGCGGCTCGTGCCCTCGGACACGGTCACCCGCTGCCCGTACAAGGGGACGACGAGCGGCTACTGGTCCCTGCGCTCGGCCCCGGACGCCCACCCGGACATCCTGTGGACGTACGACTTCCCGACCCCGGCGGTCCACCGGATCGCCGGGATGGTCGCGTTCTACGGCGAGCAGGTCGACCTCCTGGTGGACGGCGCGCCTCTCTGACCTGGTCGTCAGTCCGTCGCTCCCTCCGGCGTGTCGCGCAGGTCGACGACGGTGGCGGCGAACGCCAACGGGCCCGGCAGCAGCGGGACCAGCACGGGTATGGACCAGGCGACCAGCGCGGCCGGCACCAGCGCCGCCGCCAGCAGCAGGGTGCCGCGCGGGCGGGCGACGGAACGCCGGAAGCCCTCACGGAGCGAGAGCCGGTGCGGGGCGGGCAGCGCCGTGGTGCGCAGGGCGACCACCGCGAGGCCCAGGGTGAGCAGTAGCAGCGCGGGGGCCATGAGGGCCGCCCCGGGCAGACTGGCGCGGATCAGCGCCGAGTCCACCAGCAGGACGCCGGCGAGCAGCGGCACGGCCAGGCCGCCGGACAGTGAGCCCGGCGTCAGGTGGGCCCGCAGATCGGCCAGGTAGCCGCCGGCGCCGACGGGCGCCCCGGCGTCCGCGGCCCGGCGCAGGGTCGCGGACGCGGCGGCGAACGCGGCGGGCGCGGTGACGACGGGGAGGCAGGCGAGGCTGGTGAGCAGGCCCACGAGCAGCATGTCGGCGAAGAGGGTGAAGCCCGCCGGGAAGACCTCCCCGGGTTCCCGGCGGTCGCTCGGCGGCAGGGTCGGTGCCTGGGTCACGGTGTCAGCCCTTCAGTCCGGAGGTGGCCATGCCCTGCACCAGGTAGCGCTGGAAGACGAAGAAGAACAGCACGATGGGCAGCACCGAGATGACCGACATCGCGAACATGGGCCCGTACGCCGAGGTGCTGGACTGGTCGACGAAGCTGCGCAGGGCCAGGGTGATGGTGAACTTCTCGGGGGCGAACAGGTAGATCATCTGCGTGAAGAAGTCGTTCCACGTCCAGATGAAGGTGAAGATCGCCGTGGTGATCAGCGCCGGCCGGCTCAGCGGAAGCGTCACCGACCAGTAGGTGCGGAAGGCGCCGCAGCCGTCGATGCGGGCGGACTCCTCCAGTTCGCGCGGCAGTCCGCGCATGAACTGGACGATGAGGAAGACGAAGAACGCCTCGGTGGCGAGGAACTTGGGCAGGATCAGCGGCCAGTAGGTGTCCACCATGCCGAGCTGGTTGAAGATGATGTACTGCGGGATGAGCACGACGTGGTGCGGGAGCATCAGCGTCGCCACCATGAAGGCGAACATCACCTTGCTCATCCGGAAGCGCAGCCGGGCGAACGCGTAGGCGGCCAGCGAGCAGGACACGACGTTGCCGACGACGGCGCCGCCCGCGATCAGCACGGTGTTCCAGAGCAGCCGGGTCACGGGGACGCCGGACACGCCGTCGAGGGCGGTCGTGTAGTTCGACCACTCCAGGTGGCTGGGCCACAGGTCGAGGCTGGTCACCACCTCGTCGGCGGGCTTCAGCGACGTGGCCAGCAGCCAGGCCAGGGGGTACAGCAGGACGAGCAGGCCCACGACGGCGATCGTGTGCGGGATCCATCGCCTGGTGGTGAGGTTCATCGTCCCTCCTCGTCCGCGTAGAAGACCCAGGACCTGGACGTCCTGAACAGGATCAGGGTGATGATGCCGATGACGACGAGCAGCAGCCAGGCCATGGCCGCGGCGTAGCCCATGTGCGAGGCGGTGAAGCCGCGTTCGTAGAGGTAGAGGGTGTAGAAGAGGGTCGAGTCGGCGGGGCCGCCCTCGCCGCCGCTGACCGCGAAGGCCGGGGTGAAGACCTGGAAGGACTGGATCATCTCCAGGACCAGGTTGAAGAAGACCACCGGGGACAGCATCGGCACGGTGACGGAGACGAACTGCCGCCACCGTCCGGCACCGTCCAGCGCGGCCGCCTCGTACAGCTCGGGCGAGATCTGCTGGAGCCCGGCGAGGAAGATCACCATGGGCGCGCCGAACTGCCACACCGTCAGCAGGACGATGACGTAGACCGCGAGGTCCGGGCTGCCGACCCAGCCGCCGGTGTCGATGCCGACGGAGCCGAGGATGTCGACGACCGAGCCGCCGTCGTTGAACAGCGCCCGCCACACCAGGGCGATCGTCATGCTCGCCCCGAGCAGCGACGGCGCGTAGAAGGCGGAGCGGTAGAAGGCGCGGCCCCGGCCGAGGTTCTTCAGGAGCATCGCCGCGCCGAGGGCGAGGAGCAGCTTGAGCGGGACGGCGATCACGACGTACAGCAGCGTGGTGCCGACCGACCGCCAGAACCGGGGGTCCTCGGTGAGCATCTCCTGGTAGTTGCGCAGGCCCACCCACCGCGGTGGGTCGAACAGGTTGTAGTCCGTGAACGAGAGGTAGAGCGACACGGCCATCGGGACGAGGGTCAGCACGGCGGCGCCGAGCATCCACGGCGTGAGGAACACGTAGGCGGGCCACCGCTGTTCGCGGCGCCGGGCCCGCCGGCGCCGGGCCGGTGGCCGTGTCCCGGCCGGGCCGTCGGCGCGCGCGGGCGCCCTGGTCGACACTGTGCTCATGACCGCAGCTCCCGTTCGGCTTCGTCGATGAATTCCCGGGCCGCCGCACGCGGAGAGGCCAGGTCGTACATCACGCGGTGGTAGGCGCGCTTGAACGCGGTCTGTATGGCCACGTCGCCCCGCGGCGGTGCGGGAGGCGGAGCGTCCAGGCCGTACTTCTCCATCCGCTGCGCGTACTCGTAGATCTCCTTCTCCGCGCCTTCCAGGGTCCTGGCGACGCGGGCGGCGATCCCCCGGTTGGGCGGCGTGGAACGGGTGAAGCCGAGCACGTCCCCGGCCCGTTCGTCGTTGAGCAGGAAGTCGACCAGCGCGGCCGCCTCCTTCGGATGTTCGCTGCCGGCACCGACCCCGAGGAGCATGGAGGGCTTGAAGTAGGCGCCCTGGCGCCCGTCGGCGGTGGGCACCGGCGCGAAGTGGACCTGGTCGCCGAGCAGGGCCGTGTAGCCGGGGAACGGCGCGTCCCAGGTGAAGTCGGCGGCGGCGAGCCCGCGGCCCATCGGCGACAGTTCGGTGGTGTTGGCCTGCGAGGTGTCCTCGGCCTCGGCGACCACGCCTTCGTCACGGAGCTTGTCGCAGAAGGTCCAGAACTCGGTCAGGTCGTCCTCGGTGAAGCCGAGTTCGGTCTGGCTCCGGTAGAGCTTGCCGCCGCGGCTGCGCAGCCAGTCTTCGAAGATGTCCTCGTTGACACCGTTGTCGTTGGCGCCCACCACGGTGCGTCCGTCGGGGGACTCGAGCCCCAGGTCGGTGATCCGGCGGTTGGCCCGCGCCCACTCCTCCCAGGTCCAGTCGGGCCGGGGCGTGGGGATGCCGGCCTTCTCGTAGACGGCGGAGTCGTAGGCGTAGCCGGTGATGCCGCGGCCCATCGGCAGGGCGTACTGCTCGCCCTCGTACAGTCCCGTGCGGACGAACTCCTCGTCCATCTCGGAGGTGCGTATCGTGCCGTCCGCCAGGGCGTCGCCCAGGGGCAGGAGCGCGCCGCCGCCCGCGTACTGGGAGATCTGCCGGTAGTCGAGCTGGGCCACGTCCGGGATGCCGCCGCCGGCCGCCTGCGTGGCCAGCTTCTGCATGTACGAGCCGAAGTCCGCGTTGGAGGTGCGGACGGTCACGCCGGGATGTTCCTTCTCGAAGAGCTCGACGGCCTTCTTGGTTCGTGCGGCGCGGTCGTCGTTGCCCCACCAGGAGAACGTGAGGGTCACGCCGCCGGACGACACGTCGCCGGAGGAGGAGCACGCGCTGAGCGAGGCCGTGAGCGCGGTGCTGAGACCGACGGCGGCCGCGGCCAGGACGGCCCGGCGGCTCAGCGGTCGGCGCCGGCCGCTTCGGGGCTCGGGCATGGGGGCCTTCCCAGGGGTTGCGAGGACGGATGGGCGGGAGCGGCGGGACGGCACGGGGCCCTCCCACCGGGATGCCACCGGCATGTCACCGGGGCGGGCGGTGCGGTCAGATGCCGGGGTAGACGGCCAGCCGGCCGCACATGCCGAAGCGTCCGGTCGCCGTGGGGCCGGTGGCGGACACCTTCGCGTCGGCCAGGTGTCCGTCGTCCTCGCCGCGCAGGGCGGCGAGCTGGGCCCGGGTGGCCTCGGCGGCGGCGTGTGCGCCGTCGGCCCAGCGCCGTCCCCAGTCGTCCAGGCGGGGCCGCACCAGGTCGGCCGCGGCCCGCCGGAACGCGGCCAGGGGTTCGGGGTCGCCGTTCTCGGTCGCCTCGCGCAGCTCCAGGAAGCGCCGCGTCGCCAGGTCGCGGCGGGCGCGCGCGACCCTCGCCTGCTCGTCCTCGGGGGCGTCGGACGGGATGCGGACGGCGTCGGCGTACGTGTCGGGGTCGGTCAGCCGGTCCTGGGGCAGGGTGAGGACCGCGTCGCCGGCCTCGGGCAGGCCGCTGTTCTGCATCACCACGGTGATCTCCAGACCGCCGTCGTTGACCAGGCGGTGGATCGTGCCGGGCGTGAACCAGGCGACCGTGCCCGCTTCCAGCGGGGTCTCCCGGAACCCGGAGGCGGTGAGGGTCTGCACCGTGCCCCGGCCGGCCGTGACGACGTAGCCCTCGCTGCACGTGAGGTGCAGGTGCGGGGTGCCGCCGCCGGGCAGGCCCTCGACGGTCGGCCAGTCGTACACGGTCAGGCGCGACACACCCACCGCGCCGGGGAAGCCGTCGTAGGCCGTGCTCACCATGCGAGTCCCTCCAGGTGTGCGGCGACCCGCGCGTGGTCCCAGGCCCCGTCGGCGACGACCACGCGGTAGGCGCGGGCCAGGGTCTCGCCGGGCGGGAGGACCAGTTCCTCGTGGAAGGCCCAGGACGGTGCGACGGCGGCGAACGGGTCGCTGCGCACGAACCAGTGCGCCGGGTGGGTGCCCTTCTCTCCCAAGTGGTCGTTGGACGGGGCGTGTTCGAAGACGACCGTGGCGTGGCCGTCCCGTCCGTCGTGCTCTCCGACGTAGGCGAGCCATGGGGCCTGGGAGCCCATCGGGTCACCGTCGGCGGACTCGGCGGTGAACACCCGGCCGTCGCGGAAGGCGCGCGGGCCGCGCCAGAAGAGGCCGGTGTATCCGGCGGCGGGGCGGCCGTGGGTGGTGGGGCTGCCGAAGCGCAGGTCCTCGTCGCGCCGGTTGGTGATCGCCGACGTCCAGACGAGCGTCCAGCTGCCGGACTCGGGGTCGACGTCCCGTACTTCGACGCGGCGCTCCTCCTCGGCCCACAGCTCGCCGCCGTGCGGGTGCCACGTCAGGCGTTCGGCGATGACCGCGCGGTCGCCCGCGGCCTCGACCCGCTCGAAGGAGACGTGGGCCATCGAGCCGACCTTCTCCGGCAGGGCGAGGTAGCCGTCGCCGTGCACGTAGGTGTTGCCGCCCCACAGGTTCTGGCCGGACAGGTGGGAGGCGGTCAGCTGGAGGCCCTTGTGCCAGCGGTGGTCGTTGGGCCGGTAGTCGGTGACGACGCCGCCGGAGAGGGTGCGGACCGGGTGCAGGTACGGCTTGGGCGCCTCCCAGTCGGCCTCGGGCCGGTACACGCACGAGAACAGCTCGGTGCCGGCCGCCCCGTGGGCCACGGTGATCCGGTCGCCGTGGACGTGGGTCAGTGAGAGCGTCATGCCTGGTCCTCTTCCTCGGGGGTACCGGCGGGCGCCCAGCCGGGGGCGCCGCCGTGCAGTTCGGTGTAGTAGGGGTCGCCGGGGCCGATGTCACCCGCGCGCACGGTCGTGTCGGTGAAGGCCGACTTGTAGAGGGCGGTGACGAGTTCGAGCGTGCGCCGGCCGCCCGCGCCGCTGGTGGCATGGCGCCGCCCGTTCCTGATGTCGTCGACCAGGACGCGCAGTTGGGCGAGGTGCGAGCTGGGCTCGTCGGCGCCGAAGTCGCGCCAGGCCGCCGCGGTCTCCTCGGGGACGCCGGGCGCGGGGGTGATGCGCCAGTCGGCGTTGCGGTAGCCGTAGAGGTGGGTCACCTCGACGGTGGCCAGTTCGCAGTCGATGCGTATCCGGCTGACCTCGTCGGGGCTGAGCACGCTGTTGACCAGGGTGGCGACGGCGCCGTCGGCGAAGCGGACCAGGGCGGTGGAGACGTCCTCGGTCTCCACGTCGTGCACCAGGCGGGCGGCCATGCCGCGCAGCTCGGTCCACGGGCCCATCAGGTCGAGCAGCAGGTCGGTCTGGTGGATGCCGTGGCCCATGGCCGGGCCGCCGCCCTCGGTGGCCCAGCGTCCCCGCCACGGCACCGCGTAGTACGCGCGGTCCCGGTACCAGGTGGTCTGGCAGTGGGCGACCAGGGGCCTGCCCAGGGCACCGCCGCGCAGCAGGGCGCGGACGTGCCGGGCCGCCGAACCGAAGCGGTGCTGGAAGACGATGGACGCGTAGGGCGCCGCGTCGTCTCCCGGCTCTGCGGCCCCGACGGCGTCGTAGTCGGCCAGCGAGGGGCAGGGCGGCTTCTCGCACCACACCCAGGCGCCGGCCCGGAGCGCGGCGACGGACTGCTCCCGGTGCACGGAGGGCGGGGTGCACAGCACGACGAGGTCCGGACGCACCCGGGCGAGCGTCGCGTCGAGGTCCGTGGACGCGTGCGGGATGCCGAACTCGTCGGCGAACGCGCGTACCGCCTCGCCGTTCACGTCCACCGCGGCCACGATCTCCACCTCGCCGTCGGCGGCCAGTCTCCGCAGGGCGGGCAGATGGCTGGAGCGTGCGATGGATCCCGTACCGACCACCGCCGTGCGCAGGGGTGCGGGCGAAACGTGCGAAGACATGCGGACCCTCTCGTGAGCCGGACGACGGGCACCGCGGGCACGGTGGCGATGTGCCGATGCGGGGCGGCGGGGATTCGGGTCACCGGGCGCGAGGCACCTCGTAGCAACCGCTTGCTATCGTGTTCCAACGTTGTAACCGGCGTGCGTCCGCAAGGTCAACCCTCCGTCCGGAAAAGACTCGAGGCCTTTCCACACATGCTGACAAGCGGGCCGACGGGCACATAATCTGCGGAGACTCGGGGTGAGGGGGACGAGCGGTGGCCGCGGCGACACTCAAGGACGTGGCGGAACGCGCGGGCGTTTCGATCAAGACGGTGTCCAACGTTGTACGCGGCGCCCCGCGGGTCTCGGACACGACCCGCGCGCGGGTGCTGCGGGCGGTGGAGGAGCTGGGCTACCGCCCCAACCCCTCGGCCCGCAGGCTGCGTACGGGGCGCAGTGGCCTGATCGCGCTGGTCGTCCCCGAGCTGGCCACCCCGTACTTCGCCGAACTCGCCCACCACGTGCGCAGGGAGGCCAATCTCCTGGGCCTGACGGTCCTGACGGAGGAGTCGATGGGAGACACCGCGGAGGAGCTGCGGCCGGCCAACGGGGTCGGCGCCTCCCTGCTCGACGGCGTGATCCTCTCGCCGCTGCGGGTGACGCCCGACGAACTCGCCTCCGTCACGGACGAGTTCCCGCTGGTCCTGCTGGGTGAGCGCACCTACGGGCGGGACCGGGTCGTCGCCGATCACGTGCTGATCGACAACGTCGCCGCGGCCCGCGACGTCACCGCCCACCTGACCGGGCTGGGGCGCCGCCGGATCGCCGCGATCGGCGTCGACCACCAGGGTTCGGCGACCAGCCGGCAGCGCCTGGAGGGCTACCAGCGGGCGCTGCACGCCGCCGGGCTGCCCTTCGATCCCCGACTGGCGCCGCGGGTCGAGGAGTTCGACCGGCGCAACGGCCTGCTGGCGATGCGCTCGCTGGCCGCCCTGCCCGCCGCCGAGCGGCCCGACGCGGTGTTCTGCTTCAGCGACCTGCTCGCCGTGGGCGCACAACGCGCGCTGCACGAGGCGGGCCTGGACATCCCCGGCGACGTGGCGGTGGCGGGCATCGACGGCTCCGAGGAGGCGCGGTACAGCACCCCGTCGCTGACCTCGGTGGTACCCGACAAGGCGGCCATCGCCTCGCTGGCCGTCAAGTGCCTCGCGGCGCGCATCCGGTCGCAGGCGCCGCTGCCGTTCGAGGTCCATGTGGCGCCGCACTGGCTGGCGGCGAGGGAGTCCACGGTGGGCGGGCGCCACCCGGTCGACGCCTGAGCCGCCCGGGGGTCGTGAGGGCAGACAACGTTGCCCCCGTCGCGGCGCGAGGGCGCGCGGGGGGCCGCTGAGCTTCACCGTTCGTCCACCTAGGCTCGGCGACCATGGAGATCCCGAGAAGCCTCATCGAGCTCAAGCGCGCCGCCGACGCCGCGGACGACCGGTACCGCAGCAACTCCGGGGAGAACGCGTCGGTCGCCCTCGCGGTGTGGTCCGACGCCACCGCCGCGCTGGTCCGCGGCATCACCGCGTACGCCGAGGAGCAGGGGATCCCGCGCCAGGACGTCGAACGCGCCGTGGAGCGGGCGGTGCGTCCGCACCTCACCATGGACTGAGCACGGGCCCGCCCGCCGGCGATCCGGGACGGCGCCGGGCCGGCGCCGTCGGGACGACCTGGTCGCCCGCCTCGCTCACTCCCCCGTCCCGGACGCGAGCACCGAGACCTTCGCCCGGGAGGAGTTGCCGGAGACCGGCACCTCGCCGCCCTTCCAGTCCACGGTCAGCGAGTCGCGCTCGTTCGGCGGCGTGACCAGGAGGGTGGCGGGGGTGGCCGTCTTGGCGCCGCTGATCTCGGGGTTGGAGAAGGAGAGGCCCGCCCAGGCGGCCGCGCCCGGCTTCAGCGTGATCGTGCCCGGGCTGCCGGACGTACGCTCCGGATCGCTGCCGACCTGCTCGCCGTCCGCGTCGGCGAAGGCGGCGCCGGGGTAGCCGCGCAGGGTGCAGGTGTGGCCGGAGGTGTTGGTGAACACCACGGAGAAGTTCTCCTGCCCGGCGCCGGGGTGGTTCGGCCCGACGGAGGCCCGCAGCTCCGAGGTGTGGCAGCGCTCGGTCGCCGTACCGCCCGCGGACTTGGTCGCGCCGGACCCGGAGCCGGACGGATCCGCCGGCTTCGCGGAGTCCGAGGGGGGTGTCTCCCCTGCGGGGTCGCCGTCCGGGGACGCGCTGCCGGCGGGGGACTCGCCGCCCCCGTCCGTGGCCATGGGGGCGGCCGTGCCCGCGACGGCCTCGGGGGTGTCCGCGCCCTCGTCGCCGGAACCGCACGCCGTGAGCAGCCCCAGCGCGGCACTCGCGCTCGCCAGCACGACGGCCGTCCGGAAGGTCCGCGATGTCTGCGCCATGTCCGTCTCCCCTGATCGCTTGCCGCACCGGCCGGTGCGGGCCTGCGGCGCCTCGTGCGCCGTCAGGTGATGCGATGCGCCTACCCGCGGAAAAGTTCGCGATCACCCCGAACGGATTTCCTCACTCCGCCGGAACGGATGGCGTCACCCCGCCGGCACCCCGCCGGACCGGGCCGGCGGCGGTTGCGCTCAGGCGGTGACGCGTACGGAGTCCAGCACCCGGCTGACGTCGGCTTCCGTGCCCCGCAGCCGGATCTGCACATACGCCTGGGGCCGGCTCGCGCCCCCGGCCGGACCGAGGGCGGCCTCGACCAGCGTCTCGCCCCGGTGGAAGCAGTCCGCCCAGGTGCGCACCCGGCCCGTGGACTCGGCGCCGGTGAAGGCACGCGCCCCTTCGTAGCGGCACTCGTCGTGGCCGATGCCGTCCACTTTGGCGGTGACGTCCCCCTCGCCGACGAGCCCGACGAAGACGCCCTGGGCCTCGGCGTCCCGATCGCCCCACGCGCTCAGGTCGTCGGCGACGGTCAGCCCCGGTTCGTGCCCCGCGCGCAGCCCCAGTGCCACGGGGTCCCAGCCGCCGGTCTGCTTCTGGCCGCCCCAGGCGGCGGGGACGCGGACGCCGACCCGGCCCGTGGTGTCCTCGACCGTCACCTCGGACGCGGCGGCGCGGCCGCGGTCGACGAGCACGGTCGTCGCGGTCACCGCAACGGCCAGGACGAGGGCGCCGGCGGCCAGGAGCAGCGTCCGCCGCCCGGCGCGGGGGCGGCGCAGGGGGATGCGGCCACGGTGCTCGCCGGCCGACTCCAGTTCCTCCGCGAACGCCCGCGCCGTGGGCCAGCGTCGCTCGCGGTCCGGCTCCAGGGCCCGCGTCACCGCGTGCGCCGGCCGCGGCGGGAGATCCGGCCGGAGTCGGCCCACCGGGGCCACCTGCCCGGGCGCGGCGGGGACGGTGCCGGTGAGCAGGTGGTAGGCGACGGCGCCGAGGGCGTACACGTCGGCCCGCTCGTCGATGCCCCCGCCGGGCTGCGCCTGTTCGGGCGGCTGGTAGCCGGCGCTCCCGGCGGCGAGGGTGAGCCCGGAGGCGTGGGCCAGGCTCTTGGCCAGTCCGAGATCGGCGAGGAGCACCCGGCGCGAACCGTCCGGTGCCGTGGCCAGCAGGACGTTGGACGGCTTGATGTCCCGGTGCACGACGCCGGACTCGTGCAGGGCCGCGGCCCCTCGGGCGGCCAGCGCGGTCAGGCGCAGGACGTCCGGCAGGGCCAGGTCTCCGTCGGCGAGGTCGCCGAGGGTGCCGCCGTCGGCGTACTCCATGACGAAGTACGGGCGTCCGTCGGGCAGCTCGCCGATGTCGTAGACCTGCACCACGTGGGCGGAGCGCACCTTGCGGAGCATGCGGGCCTCGGAGAGGAAGCGCTCCCGCACGTCCAGCCGCTCCGACCAGTTCTCGGCGAGGACCTTGACGGCCACGGGCGCCTGCAACTGGTCGTCGTGGGCCAGCCACACGACGCCGAAGGCACCCGTGCCCAGACGCCGCTCCAGCCGATAGCGCCCGATCCGGTCGGAGGAAAGCATGTGCCTATCATGCATTGCCCCGGATCCGCCCGACCGAGAGGACCACCGTGCACGACGCGCCCCGCACCGAGGAACTGGCCGGGCGGGCTGCGGCCGGTGACTCGGCGGCGCTGGACGAACTGCTGGTGGGCATCCGCCCGGAGGTGGTCCGGCGCTGCGGGCGCTTCCTGCCGTGCCGGGAGGACGCCGAGGAGGCGGCTCAGGACGCGCTGCTCCAGGTCGCGCGGAAGATCGGGACCTTCGAGGGCCGGAGCCGGTTCAGCACCTGGCTGTACACGGTCGTCGCGAACTGCTCCCGGCAGAAGTACCGCGAGCTGAAGCGGCGCAGCGCCGAACAGCCGGCGGTGATCGACGACTCGCAGCACGTCGATCCGCGCACCACGAGCGTCATCGCCGGCTCCCGGCTGCTGCTCCTGGACGCGCTCGACCGGCTGGAGCGGGAACATCCGCACCTGGTGGCGCCGTTGGTCTACCGCGACCTGTGCCAGCTGGAGTACGCGGAGGTGGCCGAGCGGGTGGGGGTGCCGCTGGGCACGGTGAAGTCGCGGCTGCACGAGGCGCGCCGGAGGGTGAAGTCCTACTTCGGCGACGCCTCGGCCTGAGCACGCCCGGCCCCGGAGCGCACGGGGCCCGCGCCGGAAACGCGGCCGTCACGCCGCGGAGAGCGGTCGGAAACGCATCCGACCTACCGTCGTCCGCCATGAACACGACGAGCGTGCCGCGCTCGTCCCCTACGGCGGAAGAGGCGTGGATGAGCGTCGAGCCACAGCTGACGGAGGCCACGGAACCACGGCCGGGACCGGGGCAGGCGCCCCGCACCGACCAGGCCGTACGGGAGACCCTGGAGGACTACACCCTGCGCTTCGCGCCGCGCGGTTACCGGCGTTGGAGCCCGTTGGTCGTGGCCACCACCGCACTGGGCGGGATCGCCTACATGGCGGACTTCTCCATCGGCGCCGGCATCGGGCTCACCCACGGCACCGGCAACGCGCTGCTGGCGATCGCGGTGGCGGCGGTGGTCATCTTCGTCACCGGCTTCCCGCTCGCCTACTACGGCGCCCGCTACAACATCGACCTCGACCTGATCACCCGAGGCTCCGGCTTCGGCTACTACGGGTCGGTGCTCACCAGCGTGATCTTCGCCAGTTTCACCTTCATCTTCTTCGCCCTGGAGGGGTCGATCATGGCCCAGGGGCTGGAGTACGGCCTGGGGATGCCCCTGTGGCTGGGCTACCTGGTCTCCACCGTCATGGTGATCCCCCTGGTCATCTACGGGATGAAGGCACTGAGCCGGCTCCAGGTCTGGACGACGCCCGTCTGGCTGCTGCTGATGGTCGCGCCGCTGGTCTACCTGATCGCGACCGATCCCGGATCGGTCGACCGGTTCCTCGCCCACGCGGGCACGGACGGGGACGGCGGGGTCGACACCGCGTCGGTCCTGCTGGGCGCCGGGGTGTGCCTGTCCCTGATCGCCCAGATCGGCGAGCAGATCGACTACCTGCGCTTCATGCCCCCGAAGACCGAGGCGAACAAGCGCGCCTGGTGGACGGCGGTCGTCATGGCGGGACCCGGCTGGGTGGTGCTGGGCGCCCTCAAGCAGGCCATCGGCGTCTTCCTGGCCGTGTACATCCTGGCGGAGGTCGGGCCGGCCAGGGCGACCGAGCCCATCCAGCAGTTCAGGAGTGCGCTGGACGCGATGCTGCCGTCGTGGACGGTGGTCCCGCTGGCGCTCGCGCTCGTCGTGATCAGCCAGATCAAGATCAACGTCACGAACGCGTACTCCGGTTCGCTGGCCTGGACGAACTCCTTCACCCGGGTGACCGGCACCTATCCCGGCCGTCTGGTCTTCGTCCTGGTCAACCTGGGCTTCGCCCTCGCGCTGATGGAGGCCGACATGTTCAGCTTCCTCAACAGCCTCCTCGGGTTCTACTCGAACTGCGCGATCGCCTGGGTGGTCACGGTGGCCACCGACATCGGCGTCAACAAGTACCTGCTCCATCTGTCCCCGCACGCACCCGAGTTCCGGCGCGGCATGCTCCACGCCGTCAACCCGGTCGGGGTGGTGTCCTTCGTCGCCGCCTCCGGGCTGTCCATCGCGATGTACTTCCATCTGCTGGGCGACGCCATGCAGCCCTACTCCCCCGTCGCCGCGGCGGTGATCGCCTTCGTGCTGACGCCCGTCATGGCCGTCGCCACCAAGGGCCGCTACTACCTGCGGCGCACCGACGACGGCATCGCGGAGCCGCTGCTGGACCCGGAGGGCAACCCGAGCGCGGTCACCCTCGAATGCCACGTCTGCGGGGAGCGCTACGAGCGGCCCGACATGACGGCCTGCCAGGCCCATGCCGCGTTCGTCTGCTCACTGTGCCTGAGCACCGACAAGACCGGCGTCCACGTGCTGCCCCCGTCCCCCGCACCCGCCTGAGCGCATCCCCGTTGACAGCGGTGGCTAACAGCCATAGCCTTGAGCTAACAGCGTTAGCCACTGCGGGTTCACCACGGGGAGTGTCATGACCGAGTACCTGGCCGTCGACGGCGGCACGATCGCGTACGAGGTGGCGGGATCCGGGCCGCTGATCGTTCTCGCCCACGGCATGGGCGACAGCCGGGCCGCCTACCGTGCGGTGGTGCCGCCCCTGGTGGCGGCGGGTTTCCGGGTCGCCGCCGTCGACCTGCGCGGCTGCGGCGAGTCCAGCGCCGACTGGCCGGCCTGGAGCCGCACCGACATCGCGGGCGACCTGCTCGCCGTGGTGCGCCACCTGGGCGGCCCGGCCGTGCTCGTCGGCCACTCGATCTCCGGCGGCGCGGCCACGGTCGCGGCGGCCCGCGAGCCCTCGCTGATCACCTCGGCGGTGGAGCTGGCGCCGTTCACGCGCGCCCAGTCGGTACGCCTCGGCGACCTGCGCGTACGGCGCGTGCGGCGGGGCACGCTGCGGCTGCTCGGCGCCGGCGTCCTCGGCAGCCGGCCGCTGTGGCGCTCGTACCTCGACGTCGCCTACCCGGGCGCGAAGCCGGCCGACTGGGCGGAGCGGCTGGGCCGGGTCGACGCCATGCTGCGCGAACCGGGACGCATGAAGGCCCTCCAGGGCATGGGCCGCAGCACCCCGGGCGACGCCGGCGCGCAGCTGGCCAACGTGCGCTGCCCGGTCCTGGTGGTGATGGGCACCCTCGACCCCGACTGGGCCGACCCGCGCGCCGAGGGCACGGCCGTCGTCGACGCCCTGCCCCCGGGCCTCGGACGCCTGGAGATGATCGAGGGCGCCGGGCACTACCCGCACGACCAGTTCCCGGAGCGGGTGGTCTCCCTCGTGCTGGACTTCGTGCGGACGGACGCCGCGCGGGCCTAGCCATCGGGCACGAGTGGCCGGTGTCCCGGGAGGAGACCACACTGGGGAGGGCGTGCCATCCGGAACCTCCGAAGGGAGGACGCCGCCGTGACCTCGTTCTCACCCGGCTTCCACGGACGCCCCCGCGCCCTCGCCGACCGGCTGCCGCCCGGCCAGTACCCCACCGAGTCCTTCCCGGTGCTCTCGGCCGGCCCGACGCCCCGCGTCCCGACCGAGACGTGGACCTTCACCGTCACCACGGAGACGGGTGCCACGCGCAGCTGGACGTGGGACGAGATGATGGCGCTGCCGCAGCAGGAGACGGTGCACGACATCCACTGCGTGACCCGGTGGTCGAAGTTCGACACCCACTGGCGGGGCGTGCCCCTGACCGCCTTCCTCGACGACGTCGAGACCGCGGCCGACCACGTGGTGGCCGAGGCCCACGGCGGCTACACCACCAACCTGCCGCTGGAGGACGTCCTCGACGGCCGGGCGTGGGTGGCGCACACCTACGACGGCTACCCCCTCTCCCCCGAACACGGCGGTCCCGCCCGTCTGCTCGTGCCCCACCTGTACTTCTGGAAGTCGGCGAAGTGGGTGAGCGGCCTGCGCCTCACGGTCGAGGACGAGCCGGGCTTCTGGGAGTCGGTCGGGTACCACAACTACGGCGACCCCTGGCGCGAGCAGCGCAACTGGGGCGACTGAGCGTGGCGGCCCACTGGTTCGGCGCCCGGCTCGTGGAGCGCCGCGCGCAGACCGCGACCGGCCGCACCCTCGTCCTCGACATACCCGGCTGGCCGGGCCATCTGCCCGGGCAGCATGTGGACGTGCGGCTGACCGCGGACGACGGCTACCAGGCCGTGCGCAGCTACTCCCTGGCCGCCCCCACCGACGGGGAGCGGGTCGAGCTGGGCGTCCAGGCCGTCCGGGACGGCGAGGTGTCGCCCTACCTGGCCGACGTGCTGCCGACGGGCGCACGGGTGGAGCTGCGCGGGCCGCTCGGCCAGTGGTTCGTCTGGCGGACCGGGCAGAGCGGGCCGGTGCTGCTGGTCGCGGGCGGGTCGGGGGTCGTGCCGGTCACGGCGATGCTCCGGGCCCACCGGGCGGCACGCTCGGACAGCGCTTTCAGCCTGCTGTACTCGGTACGCGATCCCGACGAGATCTGGTACCGCGAGGAACTCGCCGCCCCGGACGACCGGCTCGACGTGCGCGTGCTCTACACCCGGCGCGCGCCCCGCGGCGAGGTCAGACCGCCGGGACGCATCGCGGCGGCCGACCTCGGCCCGGCCCAGGCCGGCCCCGGGACCGTGTACGTCTGCGGCCCCACCGGCTTCGTGGAGTCCGTCGCCGACCTGCTCGTCGGCCTCGGGCGGCCCGCCGCCGACATCCGCACCGAGCGGTTCGGCTGAACCGCACGCACCCACGGGAGACGCTCATGGCACAGGACACCGGCCGTCCCTCCGGGACCCACCAGGACGGCAACCGCCTCGCCGGCCCGCTCTCGGAGATCCTCCGCGCGGAGCCCACCACCGCCTGGTGGCGCTGCCCCGACTGCGGCCGCTCGGGCCCTCTGGCCGAACTGCACGTCTACGGCCCGGAACCGGGCCTCACCGCCCGCTGTCCCGCCTGCTCGCGCGTCGCCCTGCGCATGGTGCCCGAGGAGGGGCACCTGTGGCTGAGCCTGGGCGGCGCGACCGGGGCCTTCCGGTTCCGCACGGCCTGACGCGGGGTCACGCGCCGGGACACGCGCGCGGAGCCCGGGCCTCAGCCCAACGGCACGTCCGCGGAGCGGCTCGGGACGGCGTCCAGGGACGCGAGAGCCGCGCCGTCGAGGGCGACTTCGCCGACCTCGGTGTTCGCGGCCAAGTGGGCGGCGTCGGCGGTACCCGGGATGAGCAGCACGTGGGGGGCGTGGTGGAGCAGCCAGGCGAGACCCACCTGGGCCGGCGTGCGGCCGAGGGAGCGGGCCACGGCGCGCACCGCGGGCTCGTCGGCGACCTTGGGCATGGCGGGGAAGGCGCCGCCGAGCGGGAAGTAGGGCACCCACGCGATGTCCTCGGCGGCGCACAGCCGGAGCAGGTCCTCGTCGGACCGGCTCACCAGGCTGTACGCGTTCTGCACGCAGACGACGCCGGCCGGCAGGGCCCGGCGCAGGCCCTCCAAGGTCACACTGCTGAGGCCGATCGCGCCGATCTTTCCCTCGTCGCGCAGGGCCGTCAGCACCGCCAGCTGGTCGTCGAGGTCCACCACCTGGTCGCCCTCGGCCCGCAGCCCCGGACCGGTGTCGAGGCGCCGCAGGTTCACCACCGCGAGCCGCTCGGTGCCGAGGCTCCTCAGGTTGTCCTCGACGCTCGCCCGCAGCTCCTCGGGGCGTTGCGCGGGACGCAGCGGGAGAGGGCCGTCGGGGTCCGGGCCCGCACCGACCTTGGTCACGACCACGACGCCGTCAGAACCGTCAGAGGGGCCCAGTGCCTCCCGGACGACCTCGTTGACGAACCCGTGGCCGTAGAACTGGGCGGTGTCGACGTGGTCGACGCCGAGCTCCACCGCGCGGCGCAGGAGGGCGACGGCGGCCGCCCGGTCGGTGTGCAGGCGTTCGAGCTGCATCGCGCCGTAGCCGATCCGCGAGACGGTACGGCCGGCGAGCCGTCCCGCGCCGCCGGGGCGGGGCACTCCGGCGGCCGTGACTCGGGCGGATGAGGTACCGGATGACGTCATGGGAGCCCGTCCTCGTGAGATGATGACAGAAGCGGAGGACCCTCCGCTAATTCGACTGTAGCACTACCGGAGGGCCCTCCGCTTTGAGTCCGGACCAGGAACCCACACCCCGGAGCACGGACCCCGGGACACCCGCGGCCGACCGCCCGCTGCGCGCGCACGCGCGGCGCAACCGCGAGAAGCTGATCGCCGCGGCCCGGGAGGCGTTCACCGCCGCGGACGACGGTGCCCCCCTGGAGGGCATCGCCCGGGAGGCGGGCGTCGGCATCGGCACGCTCTACCGGCACTTCCCGACCCGTGAGGCGCTGGTGGAGGCCGTGTACGCCGCCGAACTGGAGGCCGTCACGGCCGACGCGACGGCCCTGCTCGACGAACTGCCGCCCGAACGCGCCCTCCGCGCCTGGATGGAGCGCTACGCGGGCTTCGTCGCCACGAAGCGCGCCATGGTCAACACCCTGCACAGCGGATGGGCCTCCGGACGGATCACGGCACCGGCCACGCGGGAACGCATCACGGCCGCGATCGGATCGCTCCTGGCCGCCGGGGCGCGTACGGGCGCCCTCCGCGAAGACGTCGAGGCCGACGACGTCACCGCGATGCTGCTCGGCGTGTTCCTGTCGACGGCCGCCGAGGACGACCCGGCGCGCACCGGCCGGCTCCTCGACCTCGTCGTGGACGCGCTGCGCCCGCCGGTCCCCTCGCCGTGACGCGCTCAGCGGGCGAGACCGCGGGAGGCACCGGGCGCCGGCTCACAGGAGGCCGGCCTCCCTCGCCGTCCACACCGAGGGGACCAGGGGCCGGTAGCCCAGCTCGCGCCGGATGCGGTCGGTGGACAGCACGCCGTGCCAGGGGTCCGGGGTCTCGCGGTCGCGGACCTCCCCCGGCACGGGAAGACCGTTCAGCAGGAACAGGTCGACCGTGGTGACCGGGGCGTCGTCCGCGATGTTGTAGACGCCCCGCGCGCTCGGCGCGTACAGCAGCCGTCTGAGGCCCTGCGCCACGTCCACGTGGTGCCCCATGTGCAGGCGCTGCATGGCGGGCCACCGCGGAGCCCACGCCATCACGTCGGCGAGATGCGGGTCGCCCTCGCCGTAGACGAAGGGCAGCCGGGCGATGCGCAGGTCCCGCAGGCCCTCCAGCCGGGCGAGCGCGCGCTCCGCCTCCCACTTGGACTCGGGGTAGGCGCCCCACAGATGCGTGCCCGGCACGGTCTCGTCGCTCTCCACCAGCGGCCTGCCCCTCCCGGCGCCGTAGACCAGTCCCGTGCTGACCTGGACGAACCGCCCCACGCCCGAGGCGGCCGCCGCCCGGCCCAGCTCCACGGCCGCGTCGTGGTTGACCGCCCGCGCCTCCTCGTCCGGGACACCGCGGAAGGCGGCGGCGACGTTGACCACCGCGTCCACGCCCGCCGTGGCCCTGCCGAGCACCTCCGCGTCGCGCAGGTCGCCCACCAGCACCTCGGCCCCGAGCGCGGCGAACCGCTCGCCGCGCGCCGCGTCCCGTACCAGCACCCGCAGCCGCTCGCCGGGGGCCGCGCTCCGCAGCAGCCTCGGCACCAGCCGCCGTCCCACCTGTCCCGTCGCCCCCGTCACCAGGGTCAGCACGGCCGCCTCCTCATGTGTCGTATTCATGTCCGAAAGCGTGGCGCCGCCGCGGCCGCGGCGGGAGAGACGCGGTCATCCAGGGAGCGGCTCTCCCTGGATACGGGTGCGGTCGCGAGGGATGCTGGAGCCATGGATCGCACCGGTCTGGCCGACTTCCTGCGGCGCGCCCGCACCCGTCTGAGCCCCGGCGACGTGGGTCTCAGCGCGGGCCCGCGGCGCCGTACTCCGGGGCTGCGCCGCGAGGAGGTCGCTCTTCTGGCGGGGATGTCCACGGACTACTACGCGCGGCTGGAGCAGCGGCGCGGCTCGCACCCCTCCCGGCAGATGCTGACCGCTCTCGCCCGCGCGCTGCGGCTCACGGACGCCGAGCGGGACCACCTGTTCCACCTGGCGGGCGAGGAGCCGCCCCGGCCGGGTGGTTCCTCGGACCACGTCCGCCCGGGCCTGCTGCTGATCCTGGACCGCCTGCACGACCTGCCGGCCGCGGTCGTGAGCGACTGGGGCGTGATGCTGGCGCAGAACACGATGTCCGTCGCCCTGACCGGTGAGCACACCGGCACGAACCTCATCCGGCGCTGGTTCACGGTGCCCGGCGCACGGGGCATCGCCCCGCCGGAGAACCACGCCCAGCACACCCGGGCCCACGTGGCGAGCCTGCGGGCCGTCACCGCGGCCCGCCCCGACGATCCGGGGCCGGCCGCCCTCGTGGCCGAACTCCGGGCCCGGTCGGCCGAGTTCGAGGCGCTCTGGCTGGAGCACGACGTGGTGGTCCGCCGCCCGTCGCCGAAGAGCTTCGTGCACCCCGTCGTCGGCGTCCTCGACCTCGACTGCGAGGTGCTGCTCGGCGACGGCCACAGCCAGCAGCTGATCGTCCACTCGGCGCGTCCGGGCACCACGGCGTACGAGCGGCTGGCCCTGCTGCGGGTGATCGGGGTGCAGGACCTCGCTCCCCGGCCGTAGGGACGGCGCCACGGGGCGGGGAGCCGGGGCCGGCCGCCGCGGGCCGGTCGGGGCCGCCCCGTTCACGGTCCACGCGTACGGCGACGCCCGCCCCGGGACGGCCCGGGGCGGGCGTGTGGCGGCACGAGGCGGGCGCGGCTCACGGGCTTCCTGGTCCGGGACGTCCGGTAACGCGCCGTTCCCCGGTCGAGGCCCGCCCGGCAGGGTTCAGTTGGTGGCCAGCATGCCCTCCCTCAGGCGGCCCAGGAGACGCGAGATCAGCCGGGAGACGTGCATCTGCGAGACGCCGAGCCGCTCGCCGATCTCCTTCTGGGTCAGCTCGTCGACGAAGCGCCAGTGGATGATCTGCCGGTCCCGCTCGTCCAGTTCGGAGATCATCGGCGCGAGCGCGTGGAAGTCGTCCACGAGCGCCAGCGCGGCGTCGTCGGTGCCGATGAAGTCGGCCAGGGCCGCCTCGCCGTCCTCACTGCCGCTGATGGCCGCGTCCAGGGACGAGGAGTTGTAGCCGTTGGAGGCCACCCGGGCCTCGCGGACCTCCTCCTCCGGCAGGTTCATCAGCTCGGCCAGTTCGCCGGTCGTGGGGGTGCGCCCGAGCCGGCTGCGCAGCTCCTCGGTGGCGCGGGCCAGCTGGACGCGGGCCTCCTGGAGGCGCCGCGGGACGTGCACCGCCCACGAGGTGTCCCGGAAGAAGCGCTTCATCTCGCCGACGATGTACGGCACGGCGAACGAGGTGAACTCCACCTCGCGCGAGATCTCGAACCGGTCGATGGCCTTGATCAGGCCGATCATGCCGACCTGGACGATGTCCTCCATCTCCTCCGGCCCGCGGCTGCGGAACCGGCCGGCCGCGAACCGGACCAGCGACATGTTCATCTCTATGAGGGTGTTGCGCGCGTACTGGTATTCCGGCGTGCCCTCCTCCAGCACGGCCAGCTGGTCGAAGAAGAGTCTCGACAGCTCCCGGGCGTCCTTGGGCGCCACTTTGGACGGATCCGCCACTTCCGGCATCGCGGCGCGGCACCCGGCCGCCTGCACGGTCGTCGCCATCATCTATTCCCTCCCGCATCGCTCCGGCGCTCGCCGGACCGTGAAATTGACGTTGCACGGCGTACCCCGCCTTCCTCCCGACATGCCTGGCGATTTCGTCCGTGAGGCGAGGCTCACGTCGGACGGCCGTAGGCCCAGGTGGGAGGCGCGCCGACCGGCCCCCGCACGACCGGTCCTCCGACCCGGGACCAACCCGCCTCGGACCCAGGTCTGAGCCCTCCCTGGACCGCGGTCGGGGCAGGGGCCGTCCGCAGGGCCGATGTGCCGGCCGGAGCCGGTGCACAGACTCGTCACGTGCCGGTCCGGCCCCCCACAGGAGGACACCTCATGCGCAGAAGTATGTCCCTCGCCCTCACCGCCGCCGCCTTGGCGGCGACCGCGCTGCCCGCGGCCGCCTCGCCGCCGGCCAGCAGCCGGGCACCGGCACCGAGCGCCCTGGAGTGGGGCCCCTGCCCCGAGGGCGCCGACGCGCCCCGCCTGCAGTGCTCGACGCTCGAAGTCCCCCTGGACTACCGCGAACCGGACGGACGGCGGATCGAGATCGCCGTCTCCCGGCTGGCGAGCGAGAAGCCGTCCCTGCGGCGCGGCGTCCTGATCACCAACCCGGGCGGACCGGGCGGGGCGGGACTGTCGTATCCGGCCGTACTCGCCGCCTCGGGCCTGCCGCGCAGCGTGCTCGACTCCTACGACATCATCGGCTTCGACCCGCGCGGCGTCGGCCGCAGCGCCCCCGTGACCTGTGACCTGACGCGGGAACAGCAGTGGCGCGGCAACTTCCCCCCGTACGCCCGCACCGCGGCCGACGTACGGCGCGAGGTCCCCTACGCGCGGCGGATCGCCGAGCAGTGCGCCGGCTCGCGGACGGCGTGGATGCTGCCGCACACCACCACCCCCAACACCGCGCGGGACATGGACCGCCTGCGCGCTGCCCTGGGCGAGCGGAAGATCTCCTACCTCGGCGCCTCGTACGGCAGTTACCTGGGCGCGGTCTACACGACGCTGTTCCCGCGGCGCGGCGACCGGATCGTCCTCGACAGCAACATGGGGCCCGGCGGCTACGACATCACGGCCATGCGGCTGCTCGCCCGGGGGATGGAGGACCGCTTCCCCGACTTCGCGGCCTACGCCGCCGCCCACCCCGAGTACGGTCTCGGCTCCACGCCGGGGCAGGTCAAGGCCAAGTTCTACGAGCTGGTGAAGCGCCTGGACGCCGAGCCCGTGCAGGGCGTCAACGGCATCGCCTTCCGCGGGCACACCTTCGAACAGCTCTACGCGGACGGCTCCATGCCGAAGCTCGCCGAGTTCTGGCAGGCGGTCGACACGGGTGCCGAGCTGCCGGTTCCCGAACCGCCCGCGACGCTGGAGAACCTGCTGGCCTCGCGCTTCGCCGTGGTCTGCGGTGACTCTCGCTGGCCGGGTGCGGTCCGGCAGTACCAGCGCAACGTCGCCGTCGACCGGCTCAAGTACCCGATGCTCGGCGGCTCGACGGCGAGCATCAACCCCTGCGCGTTCTGGCCCGAGGAACGGACCGAACCGCCGGTGCGCATCACCGGCCGCGGGCCCTCGAACGTGCTGATGCTGCAGAACGAGCGCGACCCGGGCACCCCGCTGGCCGGCGCACAACGACTCCGGCGGGCGTTCGGCGGGCGGGCCACGATGGTGACCGTCGACCAGGGCGGCCACGGCGTCTACCCGTACGGCCGCAACACCTGCGCCAACGACGCGGCGACGGCCTTCCTCACCACCGGCGAACGCCCCGCGCGCGATCTCGCCTGCGCCGCCCGTCCGTAGCGCCGGCGCTCAGGGTGCGGTGACCCGCTTCACGACGGTCCCGGTGTCGGGGGCCGTCGTGAAGAAGTCCTCGAGACCCGAGAGCGTGAACAGACGCCGCACCGTAGGCCTGAGCGGCCCCGTGATGACGAGAGCGGGCAGCCGGTGGTGGGCGCGGATGAGGGCGTTGAGGGTGGAGGAGTCGCCGAAGACGAGCGCGGAGAGGTCCACCACGGTCGTGTGCGGTCTGTCCGCCACGCTCTGCTGGAGGGCGAACTGCAGAACGGGCGCGGTGTCGATGTCGACCTCTCCGGCGACGCGCAGTACGCGCAGCACGCCGCGGCCGGGCACGGTCATGTCCTCGGCCGTCACTTCGAGGATGCCGTCGTGCCAGCGCCCGCTGGGTACGAAGCCGTTCGCGGCCCAGTCGGCGATGTCCATCTCGGTCCTTCCTTGGGAGCGGGCGGTGCGGAAACGTCACAGCGGAAGGCAGGCCACTATCGTCTTGCCGCTGCCGTCCGGCAGCGGCCGGACGTAGAGGGTGCGGCACAGGCGGCTCGCCAGCGCCCAGCCGAAGCCCCCCGGCGTGCTGCGCTCCGCCTCCAGCACATGGGGCGAGAGGGGGCTGCGGTCGGTGATCTGGAGCATCAGCTCACCGTGCACGACGTGGGCGCTGAACGCCGTGAGGCCGCCGCCGTGCCGGTTGGCGTTGGTCACCAACTCGCTGGTCACCAGCAGCGCGTCCGCCACCTCGGTGCCGGACGGCCCGCCCCGCGCCGCGTAGTGGCCGTCGAGCAGGTGCCGGACGGTGTCCCGCGCCTCGCCCGCCGTCATCGGCGGCGGCGACTTGCCCGGAACCGGCGGACCGAGCGGTGCGACCCCCTCGGGGGGCGTCCGCGTCAGATCGCCGTGGTGCGAATCCATCACTTACCTCCCGGAACACCACCGGGACAGCCATCCGGCCCGGTTTGTCCCTACCTCCTGCCCCCACTCCACCAGTTCAACGCTGTCCCCGGGGGCATCACGCTCCACATACGCCGGAAGGTGGACACTTGACGGACCGTGAGAGGATGGTGTGACAAGAGTCCGACCGCCCCTCTGGACCTGAGGGGGCCCATTGGATCCGGGCGTTGCCCTCACCACGGGAAACCGGATCTGCCACCGCCACGGCCGCGACCACCCGGCCGGGCCGTCGCAGGTGGTGGACTCACACGACCCCCATGAAGGGGGGCGAGCATGAGCATCCCCGTCACGATCGACGGCGACCGGGCCGTGATCTCTCCGCGCGGAGCGATCGACCAGGACACCCGGCCCGGCCTGTCCACCGCGGCGGACTCGCTGCCGGCCTCGGTCACCTCGGTGACCTGGGACCTGCGCGAGGTCGTCTTCATGGACTCCGCGGGCCTGCACCTGCTGGAGGACCAGCACCGCACGGCACTCGGACGGGGCGGCAGCATCACGCTGGCCGGCCCGCAGACCCAGCCGCTGCACCTGCTGCGACTGGCCGCGCAAATGTACCCGGCGGGCCCGTGGAGCCCGCTCCTCGCCGGCCTTCCGCCGACGGACGCGGCCTGAGGACGGCGCCAGTGCGTCACACCGTGGCGCCCGCCGCCCCGCCGCCCCCGTCCGGCCGCCCGGCCACCCCGTCCCTCTCCGGGACGGCGCGTCAGGCGGCCGGGCGGGAGGCTCGGCGGCCACCCTGCCGACGCCGCCGGGCCACCGATACGGCGCCCGTCCGCTCCTGCCACTCCGCCTCGGCCGTCTCCGCGGCCGCACCCCGGTAGGCCGGGGCCAGGAACAGGTTCCTCCACTGCGGCGTCGGCGCCACCGCCGACGGCCGGCCGTCACTCGCCACTCGCTTCTCACTCGGCCCTCGTCGCATGCTCACACCTTCGCTCACCGGCGGCCGGCCCGCTGCGGGCCCACGACCGCGACCGCACGCGCGGCCACCCCTCCGATGTCCCGCACACCGGCCCGCAAACGTCCGGCGCGTCCCACGCGAGGGCCCGGTGCGCGCCGGCCGCCGATCCATGGACAGCCGCCAACCTGCTGTGATGTGATCCGTCCGGCGGACGGACGGGTCCGTCCCCCCAGGCTCGAAAGTTCCGTACACATGCAGAAGACCAAGGCCGCACTCTGGGAATTCCTCCAGGGGCTCGGCAAGACGTTCATGCTCCCGGTGGCCCTGCTCGCGTTCTGCGGCATCATGCTCGGCATCGGCTCCTCCCTGTCCAGCGACGCCGTCACTGACAACGTTGCCTTCCTGAAGGGCGAGGGCTGGCACCTCGTCTTCACGTGGATGGCCAACACGGGCCTGGTCGCCTTCACGTTCCTCCCCGTCCTCTTCGCGATGGCGATCCCGCTCGGCCTGGCCCGCGAGGACAAGGGCGTGGCGGCCTTCTCCGGCTTCGTCGGCTTCGCCGCCATGAACCTCGCGGTGAACTTCTACCTCACCGCCAAGGGCGTCGACTTCGAGGACGAGAAGGCGATCGAGCACTACGGCATAGCCGACGTGCTCGGCGTGCAGTCCATCGACACCGGACTGCTCGGCGCCGTGGCCGTTGGCATCGTTGTCAGCCTGCTGCACACGCGCTTCCGCACCCAGCGGATGCCCGACGCGCTCGCCTTCTTCGGCGGGCTGCGCTTCGTCCCGATCGTCTCCGCCCTGGTCCTGAGCGTGCTCGGGCTGCTGATCCCGCTGGTGTGGCCGACGTTCAACGGCTGGATCACCGCCGTGGGCCGGGGTATCGGGCACACGGGGGTCTTCGGGCCGTTCTTCTTCGGCATGGGCGAGGTCCTGCTGCGGCCGATCGGGCTGCACCACATCCTCGTCGCCATGTTCCGCTTCACCGACGTCGGCGGCTCCGGGGCCGTGTGCGGGGACCACGTCTCGGGTGCCCTGAACATGTTCTACGCCCAGCTCGACTGCTCGGCCGCGCCCACGTCCGCGGTCACGGACGCGACGCACTTCCTCTCCCAGGGCAAGATGGCCGCCTACCTGGGCGGTCTGCCCGGCGCCGCGCTGGCGATGTACCACTGCGCGCAGCGGCGGATGCGCCCGGAGATCAAGGCGCTGCTCGTCTCCGGCGTCGTGGCCTGCGTGGTCGGCGGCATCACCGAGCCGCTGGAGTTCCTGTTCCTCTTCGTCGCCCCGTGGCTGTACGCGATCCACGCGGTCCTCGTCGGCCTCGGATTCCTCACGGCGGCCGTGCTCGGTGTCTTCATCGGCAACACGGACGGCAACGTCATCGACTGGCTGGTCTTCGGCGTGCTCCAGGGCTCGACGACCAAGTGGTACCTGGTGCCGGTGATCGCGGCGGTGTGGTTCGCGGTGTACTACTTCCTCTTCCGCTGGGCCATCCGGCGCTTCGACCTGAAGACCCCCGGCCGCGAGGACGACCCGGACGAGGGCGCCGAGAAGGGCGCCGAGCGGCGGGACGAGGAGGCCGGGACGGCGGCGGAGGGCTCGGCCGTCGAGCAGGCGCCCGCGCGTGAGCTGGTCGCGGGGAAGTACGACGCCGTCGCCATCCTGGACGCGATCGGCGGCGCCGGGAACATCCGGACCCTGGACAACTGCATCACCCGGCTGCGCATGACGGTCGAGGACACCGGGCGGGTCGACGAGGCACGGCTGAAGAAGCTGGGCGCCGTCGGCGTGGTCAAGCTGGACGCGCACAACGTGCAGGTCATCATCGGCCCGCAGGTCCAGTCGGTGAAGGACGCCATCGCCACGATGATCCCGGTGGGCTGACCCGTGGCCTCGTCACCGACGTACGACTTCGACACCCCGGTGGACCGGCGCGGGACCTGGTGCACGCAGTGGGACTACGTGGAGGACCGGTTCGGCGTGCCGGACCTGCTGCCCTTCACGATCTCCGACATGGACTTCGAGACGGCGCCGGAGATCCTCACCGCGCTCCGCGGGCGCCTGGACCACGGGGTGCTCGGCTACTCGCGCTGGCGCCAGGACGACTTCCTCTCCGCGATCACGCACTGGTACGCCACACGGCACGCCACGGAGGTGGACCCCGGGTCCGTCGTGTACGCGCCCTCGGTGGTCTACCAGATCTCGCAGCTGCTGCACCTGTGGTCGCGGCCGGGTGACGGCGTGGTCGCCCACACCCCCATGTACGACGCGTTCCCGAGGACGGTGGCCGCGAACGGGCGCCGGCTGCGGGAGTGCCCCCTGGACGACTGGGCCGAGTTCGAACGGCTCCTGGCGCTGCCCGACACGTCCGTGCTGCTGCTGTGCTCGCCGCACAACCCGACGGGCCGGGTGTGGTCCGGGGCGGAGCTGGACCGCATGGCCCGGCTGTGCGAGCGGTACGGCGTCGCGGTCGTCAGCGACGAGATCCACTCCGACCTGGCGTACGCCCCGCACGTCCACCACCCCTGGGCCCGGCACGGCGGGGAGGGACGGTGGGCGGTGCTCGGCTCGGCGTCTAAGTCGTTCAACATCCCGGCGCTGACCGGGAGTTGGGGGATCATCGGCGACGCGTCCTCCCGGGAGGCGTATCTGCGCCGGCTGAAGGACGCCGACGGGCTCTCCTCGCCGGCGGTGCTGTCGCTGGTCGGCCACATCGCGGCTTACCGGCGCGGAGCCCCGTGGCTCGACGCGCTGCGCGGGTATCTCGCGGGCAACCTCGCGCTGGTCGCGGACCGGCTGGGCGCCGCCTTCCCGCACCTGGGCTGGGAGCCCCCGCAGGCCGGGTACCTGGCCTGGATCGACCTGCGGTCCCTGGGCGTGGACGACGACGCGCTCCAGCGCGCACTGGTGGAGGTGGAGAAGGTGGCCGTCATGCCGGGGTCCGCCTACGGCTCGCCGGGGTTCGTGCGGCTGAACGTCGGGTGCCCCCGGTCCAAGGCCGAGGCGGGGGTCGACGCGCTGGTGCGGGCGGTGCGGCGGGTCGCGCCCGGAGCCCGGTGAACACGGCGTTCGTGGAGCGCGGGGGCCGGGCCGGGCCGTAGGACCGGCCGGGATCCGGGCTCCGCGCCGTGGCCCGGCCCCGCGTTGCGGGCGTCCGGGACCCGGCGGACACTGGCCGGGACTGGCAGCCGGCCGGAGAGGGCCTGGACGATGGGTGACTACGCCGACCTTCCTGGGGTCAGGACCTGGTACGAGACCGAGGGGGCCGGCGACCCGCTGGTCCTGCTGCACGGCGGCTTCTGCACCAACGAGACCTGGGGCGCCCAGCGCGCCGACCTGGCCGCCGCCCACCGGGTCCTGCTGCCCGAGCGGCGCGCGCACGGGCACACCCCGGACGTCGCCGGACCGCTGACCTACCAGGACATGGCCGACGACACGGTGGCGTTCCTGGAGACGGTGGTGGGCGGCCCCGCGCACCTGGTCGGCTGGAGCGACGGGGGCGTCGTCGCGCTGCTGGTGGCCCTCGCCCGGCCGGACCTGGTGCGCCGGGCCGTGGTGGTCGGGGCCACCTTCCGGCCCGCCGGCGAGGCCTTCGCCGACCCCGGGATGCTGGACGCGATGACGCCCGGCAGCCCGGACATGGAGTTCTTCCGAGAGATGTACGAGGCCGTGTCGCCGGACGGCGCCGGCCACTGGCCGGTGGTGGCGGCGAAGGTCCTCGACATGTGGCGCACCCAGCCGGCCCTCACCGAGCGGGAGCTGGGCCGGATCGCCGCGCCGGTCCTGGTCGTGTCCGGCGACGACGACCTGATGACGCTGGAGCACACCACCGCCCTCTACCGCGCCCTGCCCGACGCGCGGCTCGCGGTGCTGCCCGGCGCCTCCCACCTGGTGCCGCTGGAGAAGCCGGGCCTCCTCAACGGGCTGATCCTGGACCACCTCGCTGAGCGGGGTCCGGTGGAGACGATGATGCCGGTGCGCCGCGCGGGCGGGTGACCGGCGTCAGGGCCGCCCGACCGGGTCCAGGGCCAGGGCCGCGAAGGTCGCCAGCCAGTGGTCGGTGGTGAAGTCGCCGCGCTCCACCGCCGGGAGGCCCGCCGCCAGGTGTGCCTCGGCCGCCGTGTCGAGGCGGGCGCGGGCCGGGCCGTCGGGCAGGGCGCCGGCGAGCGCGCGCAGGGCGGCGGCCCGGCTGAGCGCCAGGCCCAGCAGGTGGCCGATCTGCGGGTCGGCGTGGTCGGAGACCACGGGCACGTCGAGGAGGGCGCAGGGCGCACCGGTGGAGAGGGCGGGCAGGAACCCGTCCAGCCACGCCGCGAACCGGTCCGGCGGGAGCACCCTGCGCATCGCGTCGGCCTCGGTGAGCGCCGGGGAGAGGAAGTCCTGGCCGGACGGCTCCCAGTGCGCGGGCGCGTCGTGGTCGTCGGCGAACCAGGCGAGGAGCCGTTCGCGGACCGCCCGGTCGGTGCCGGGGGACAGTTCCCCCGAGTCGAGCGCGAGGCCCAGGGCGAAGGCGCTGTTGGGGTGGTTGCCGTGGCGTACGGGATAGGTGGCCTTGGGGAGCCAGTCGGCCAGCAGCGCGTCGACCGCGGTGACGGCGGGGGCCAGGGCCTCGGTCCAGCGGGCGCCGGCCGCGCCGCCGTGGGCGCGGCACTCCCCCGCCAGGGCGAGCAGCCAGGCCCAGCCGTAGGGCCGCTCGAAGGACGGGTGGTCACGGAGGTAGGCGGCCTCGACCGTCAGGTTCCCGGGGGTGAGGTGGCGGTCCAGCGCGTCGAGGAACGGTGCGGTCTCCGGCAGTGCGGGGGTGCCGGCGTGGCGGCGCAGCAGTCGGACGAGCAGCCAGTGCATGTGCGCCGAGGAGTGCCAGTCGTAGGCCCCGTAGAAGGCGGGGTGCAGGGAGCGGGGTGCCGGCTGCTCCCCCGCGGAGGTGATCAGGTGGGCCGGGAAGTTGGGGTACTCGCGGGTGATGTTGGCCAGGGCGATCCTGGCGAACGGGGCCGCGTGGGCGCCGAGCGGCATCAGTGGGTGGCTCCTTCGGTGACGTTCAGGTCGTGCCCGGCCGGGGTGCGCGCGGCCGTGGCCAGCAGGGCGCGCAGTCCGTGGGCGACGGTGGCGGGCGGCAGGCAGGGGGCGGTGCCGTCGGGGACCTGCTCCGGCGCCCAGGGCACGTGCGCGAACCCGCCGCGTACGTGCGGGAACTCGGTGGCCAGGAGGTGGCCGAGGCCGTAGGCGACGTGGTTGCAGACGAAGGTGCCGGCGGTGTTGGAGACGGCGGCCGGGACGCCGGCCTCGCGCAGCGCCGCGACGCACGCCTTGACCGGGAGGGTCGAGAAGTGGGCGGCGGGGCCGCCCGGCACCACCGGTTCGTCGACGGGCTGCCGGCCCGCGTTGTCGGGTATGCGCGCGTCGTCGACGTTGACGGCGACGCGTTCGACGGTGACGCCCGGCCGGCCGCCCGCCTGCCCGAGGCAGAGAACCAGGTCGGGGGCGTGCGCAAGGACGGCGTCGCGCAGTGCGTCGAGCGACGTGCCGAAGGCGCAGGGCAGTTCGACGGCGGTGACGTCGAGGCCGGCGGGCGGTTCGGCGGCCACCAGGGACGCCGCCTGCCAGGACGGGTTCACGCGCTCGCCGCCGAAGGGGGCGAAGCCGGTGATGAGGACGCGGGTCATGGGCGTTCCTTGCCGTGCGGTTCGGGGTGGGGTCAGAAGGCGAAGAGCGCCATGATGACGGTGCAGCAGCCGAGCAGGGCGATGCCCGTGGGGAGCTGTGCCTTGATCGGGCCGTACTGGTCCTTCAGTTCGAGCAGGGTGGCCGGGACGATGTTGAAGTTGGCGGCCATCGGGGTGCACAGGGTGCCGGCGAACCCGGCGAGCATGCCGATCGCGAGGACGGCCGGTTCGTTGCCGTGCATCTGCTGGATGAGCACGGGCCAGCCGATCGCCGCGGTCATGACGGGGAAGGCGGCGAACGCGTTGCCCATGATGACCGTGAAGAGGAACATGCCCACGCAGTAGGCGACGACGGCGAGGTACTTGGAGTCGTCCGGCAGCACCTTGTTCACGATGTCGCCGACCTGCTCGCCGACGCCGGCGACGGCGAAGATCGAGCCCAGCACGGCCAGCAGCTGGGGCAGCAGCAGGGCGGAGCCCATGGCCTCCAGCATGGAGCGCCCGGAGTGCAGCGGCACGGACGGCTTCTTCTCGCCGGTGACCAGCATGCCGACGACGAGCGCGACGACGCAGCCGAGTCCGAGACCGAGGAGGGTGGCCTTGCCGGTCTCGAAGAGCCCGGACTCGTCCAGCACCGAGGCGCACACGATGGCGACGAGCGGGATGGTCAGCGCCGGGATGAAGATCCGGTTGCCGAGCCGGCCGGCCGAGGCCTCGCGCTGTTCGCCGGTCGTGGTGACCGGGACGCCCTTGCCGAGGAAGTTGAAGCCGGCGAGCACGATGAGAGCGAGGACCGCCACGCCGAGCGGCTCGGCGGGCAGCGTCCAGCCGCCGTTCTTCGCGGTGGCGTTGGCGACGCCGGTGCCGTAGGGGAAGGTGAGGCCGAGCAGGCCCCAGAAGGCGGCGGACGTCCACCGCTTGGGGTTGCTGCGGTCGGCGGCCATCTGCGCGGCCATGACGACGAAGACGAGGCCTATCAGCCAGTACAGCCATTCGACCTTGATCACTTGTCGGCCCCCTCGGGAAGCGGCAGCTCGTGTTCGGCGGCGGCGAGCGCCATCTCGCGCTCCAGCTGCCTGTCCATCAGCAGCAGCCGCGCGCCGTGGATGAGGAAGGCGCAGACGGCGAGCGGGATCGCCCACAGGGCCAGCTGGGTCGGTTCGATGTCCTGGTGGTAGGTCGAGTTCACGAAGCCGGTGATCAGGAGGATGGAGCCGATGGCGATGAAGCAGTCCTCGCCGAAGAAGACGCCCACGGTGTCGGCGGAGGCCGAGTAGGAGCGCACCTTCTCGCGCAGCCGGTCGGGCAGCTTCGCCCCCGTCGTGCGTTCGGCGGCGGCCTCGGCCATGGGCGCCACCAGGGGCCGCACGGTCTGGGCGGGGCCGCCGATGCTGTTGAGTCCGAAGGCCGCGGTGACCTGCCGGACCAGCAGGTAGACGGTGAGGAACCGGCCGGCGCTGAGCCTGCCGAGCCGTCCGATGAGATTGCGGGCCTGTTCGCGCAGGCCGTAGCGCTCCAGCAGGCCGATCACCGGGAGCACGATGGCGTAGACGGTGACCGAGCGGCTGTCGGCGAAGGACCGGCCGAAGGCCGCGAGGACCTCCAGCGGGTCCATCCTGCCGAGCAGTCCGGTGACGATTCCGGCGACGCCCACCACGAGGACGGGGTTGCGGCGCGTGACGAATCCGAGGATCACCACGACCACACCGAGGAGAACGATCATTCGGTGGCCTTCTTCAGGCATGAGGGGGCGGGGCAGCACGGATCCGGGGTCATCGGAGCCGTGACTTCAGCGGTCCCCGGACCATAGCCCCAGATACGTGGCAGATGCACGGACACTAGCGATCGTTCAACGATCTAACAAGGGGTGGATTTCACGCCGCATTCCGGAGCACGATCGCCATGGCCTTGTCGGATCGTTCAACAATCGTCTACGTTCGGGATGTGATCGACCTCAACGCAGACCTCGGCGAGGGCTTCGGCCGCTGGACCCTCACCGACGACGACGCCCTGCTCTCCGTCGTCACCAGCGCCAACGTCGCCTGCGGCTTCCACGCCGGCGACCCCTCCGTGATGCACCGCGTGTGCGCCCTCGCCGCCGAGCGCGGCGTCCGGATCGGGGCCCAGGTGTCCTACCGCGACCTGGCCGGCTTCGGACGGCGCGCCATGGACGTACCGCCCGCGGAACTGGCGGCCGAGGTGGCCTACCAGATCGGCGCGCTGCGGGTCTTCGCCGAGGCCGCGGGGTCGGAGGTGGCCTACGTGAAGCCGCACGGCGCCCTCTACAACCGCACCGTCCACGACGCCGCGCAGGCCCGTGCCGTGGTGGCCGGGGTACGGCTGGCGGGCGGGGCGCTGCCGGTGCTCGGCCTGCCCGGCTCCCGCCTGCTCGACGCCGCCGCCGAGGCCGGGCTCCCCGGCGTCCCGGAGGCCTTCGCCGACCGCGCCTACACCGCGCGGGGCACCCTCGTCCCGCGCGGCGAGGCGGACTCCGTGGTGACCGACGCGGACGCGGTGGTCGACCGCGCGCTCGGGTTCGCGGTGCGGGGCGGGGTCGCGGCGGTGGACGGCACGACCGTCGCGGTCGCCGCCAGGTCGCTGTGCGTCCACGGGGACACGCCGGGCGCGGCCCGGATCGCGGCGCGGGTGCGGGCGGCCCTGGAAGCGGCCGGGGTCGGGATCGGGGCGTTCGCGTGACGGGCGCCCGGGCGCGCTCGGCCCACCCCGCCGGACGCCACGCGCTCCTCGTCGAGCTGCCGGACGCCGAGCACACCGCGGCCTTCCACGCCGAGGTGCTGCGCCGGCGGGCCGCCGGGACGCTGCCGCCGGTGACGGAGGTCGTACCGGGGGCGCGGACCGTGCTGCTCGACGGGGTGCCGGACCCCGCGGCGATGGCCCGCGAGGTGCTGGGCTGGGAGGTGCCGCCCGTCCCCGACGGCGACGGCGAGGTGGTGGAGATCCCGGTGCGCTACGACGGCCCGGACCTCGCCGACGTGGCCGCCCGGTGGGGAGTCGCACCCGAGGAGGTCGGCGCCCGCCACGGCTCGTACACCTACCGGGTGGCGTTCTGCGGGTTCGCGCCCGGCTTCGGGTACCTCACCGGCCTGCCGGACCACCTGCACCTGCCCCGCCGGGCCACACCCCGGACCCGGGTGCCCGCCGGGGCCGTCGCGCTGGCCGGCCCCTACAGCGCGGTCTACCCCCGTTCCACGCCGGGTGGCTGGCAGCTGATCGGCACCATGCCGGACCCGCGGCCGCTGTGGGACCCGGCGCGCGAGCGGGCGGCGCTCCTCACGCCGGGGACCCGGGTGCGCTTCGTCGCCCCGGACGGTGCCCGCGGGGAGGCCGCGGCATGACGGCCAAGCTCACGGCCGTGCGCGCCGGCGCGCTCACCACCGTGCAGGACGCCGGCCGGCCCGGCCACGCGCACCTCGGCGTGCCGCGGTCGGGTGCCCTGGACGCGCCCGCGATGCGGCTGGCCAACCGGCTCCTGGGCAACGATCCGGACGCGGCCGTCCTGGAGACCACGCTGACCGGCTGCGCCCTGCGGCCCGACCGCGGCATCACCGTCGCCGTCGGCGGCGCTCCCTGCCCGGTCACCGTCGACGGGCGGCCGGCGGCCTGGGGCGCTCCGGTGCGCGTGCCGGCGGGCGCGGTCCTGGACGTGGGCGCCGCCGTGACGGGCGTCAGGTCGTACGTGGCGGTCGCGGGCGGCGTCACGGCCGAACCGGTGCTGGGCAGCCGCTCCACCGACCTCCTGTCGGGACTGGGACCACTCCCCCTGCGGGACGGCGACCTCGTCCCGGTGGGCACGCCCGCGCGACCGGTGCCGCAGTCCGCGGCCGCCCCCTGGCCGGGCCCGCCCGGCGAACTGGTCCTGCCGGTGCGCCTCGGCCCCCGCGCCGACTGGTTCTCGCCGGCCGCCCTGCACACCCTCACCTCGGCCGTCTACCGCGTCTCCCCGCACAGCAACCGCATCGGCCTGCGCACCGAGGGCCCGCCGCTCGAGCGCACCTCGACGGGCGAACTGCCCAGCGAGGGAATGGTGTTGGGCGCCGTGCAGGTCCCGCCGGACGGACGGCCCGTGATCTTCCTCCACGACCATCCGACGACGGGCGGCTACCCGGTCGTCGCGGTCGTCGCGGAACCCGCCCTCGCGGCGGCGGCCCAGGCCCCGGCCGGCACCCCGGTACGCTTCACGGCCGGCTGACGGCGTTCCGCCGCCGACGCCCTATGGCGTACGCGCGTAGACCTCGGGCACCATCGTGCTGCACCGCATGCTCAACCACCCCACAGGAAGCATGACGTTCAGGCATGGAGGTTCCCCCATGAGGTCTCCCAGCACACGGGTCCGGGCGGTCGTCACGGCCCTCGCCCTGGTCGCCGCACCCGGCGCGGTCGTCGTCGCCGGGGCCGGCGACGCCTTCGCGGCCACGAAGATCAGTCACGCGACGGCCACCTCGATGTTCCGCGAGGTCGGCATCACCTGGTCGTCCTCCGGCAACTGCTCCAACCGCAACAACGGCACGTGCACCTCGTTCGACCAGCTCAACCTCGCCACCGCGCAGGGCGCGCAGACCCTCAAGCGGGCCAGCGGGTGCGCGCTGAACATCACCGGCGGGACCGAGACCGGACACGCCTCCGGCACCTACTCGCACTGGAACGGCTACAAGCTCGACTTCGGCAAGACCACCTGCGTCGGCAACTACATCAAGAACACCTTCACCTACATCGGCCTGCGCGGCGACGGCGCCCCGCAGTGGCAGTCCGGTTCGGGCAACGTGTACGCCGACGAGGGCAACCACTGGGACGTGACCTACCACAACTGCGGCGGCTGCTGAGCGGCGGCCGGCGTTCGCGGGGGGAGGCCCGGTGCTGCGAGTGGACTTCGACGAGGGCGCGTTGGCACGGATGGGCGTGGCCCGGGGTGCCGATCCGCTCTGGGAGACGGCACTGAGCCTCCACCTGCTCCAGAACGGCGAGGAGCCCCTGGTCTACGGCCCCTGGCGGCGCGAGGTGCGCGGCGCGCTGCGCCGGACCCAACTCGCGGACGAAGTGCGGGCGTTGATGCGGCTGTGCCCGCCCACCGGGTACTTCCCCGACTTCCTGACGCCCGGTCGCGGCGACCTGGACCTGGTGGACGGCGTGGACCGGGTGCGCTCCACGCCCCGGCGCCGGCTGGTCGCGGAACTGACGCGACTCTGCGGGGACCTGCGCGGACCGGTGCCGCCCGCGGTGCGGTGGGTGGCCTCCGGGGACGCGGCCGCGCTGCGCTGGCTCGGCGGGGCGCTGAGCCGCTACCACGCCGTGGCCGTGGCTCCCTATCTTCCCGTCATCCGCGCGCGGGCCGGCGAGGACCGGGCGCGGCGCGCCGAGGCGGCGCTCAGCGGCGGTGCGGAGGCCCTGCTGGCGAGCTACGCGGAACTGCCGGGCTGGCGGCGGGACGGCACCCGGCTCGCCGCCCCCTACCCCGAACCCCGCTCGCTCAGGCTGGGCGGACGCCCGCTGACGCTGGTGCCCGCCTTCTTCTGCGTACGCACTCCGCTGGCCCTCGTGGACGAGTCGCTGCCGCCGGTGCTGGTCCATCCGCTGCGTCCGGCGCCGGACTGGCTGCCGCGGCTGCGCGCCGGTGCGGCCAGACCCTCGGTGGCGCAGCTGACCGGTCCGTCGCGGGCCCGGATGCTGGAGTCGCTGGAGACGCCGATGACCACGACGTCGCTGGCCGCGGCGCTCGGCCTGGCACCGTCCACGGCGAGCCGCCACGCCTCCGTCCTGCGTGAGGCCGGACTGGTGGCGACCCGCCGTGAGGGCAACCGGGTGCTGCACCGGCGCACCGCCCTCGGGTCCGCGCTGCTGGACGGGGACGTTCAGCAGGTGGGCACGCCCGGGAGCCACGCGTCGGCGACGTCGATGAAGATGTTGGAGACGTAGCCGCCGTAGTCGGGCAGGTAGGACCAGGCGTCGTTGCTGTACTCGTCGTAGTTCACCAGCTCGCCGTGGACCTGGCAGCGGACCCGGACGGTCGTCGGTCCGGACAGGCTCGCCACCCGGGTGGAGCCCGTCGTCGCCTGCTGCCGGATGCTCACGTCGGTGCCCCACGTCGGGAACGACGTGGTGTCGCCGCCCGCGTCGGTCCACAGGTAGGTGACGGTCACCCAGCCGTTGTCGTTCAGGCCCACGTTGTAGAAGGTGCCGTCGGCCAGGTCGATGCCGGCCGGGTTGGCGACCTGGCGGCCGAACTCGTCGCGGCCGCCGTTGTAGTCGTCCTCGTAGGCGGCCTGCGCCTCGGGGAGGCCGCGCGGCAGGTCCTTCCACTGCTCGCGCTGGGTTGAGGGGTTCCAGTGGTCGTCGTGGGTGTTCCACGGACCGACGTCCCACACGGGGGCCGTCTCGCAGCGGGCGGGACCGCACACCTGCACCGAGTACTGGCCACTGCCCTTGGGCGACAGGGCCCGGCGGGAGGGGAGCGCGACGAAGTGGTCGTTGGCCGTGATGACGTGGCCGTTGGCCGTGGTGTGGCCGACGAGCCCCTCGCGGGTGGCGTAGACGCGGGCGGAGAAGGCGGCGGCCGTGGGCGCGGACCCGGCGGCGGCGCTGCCCGCGTGGTCCGCCGTGAGCGTCAGGGCGCGCACGGCGGCGGTGGCCTCGCCCTCGGCGTTCCACAGGGTGAGCCGGGCCTGGACGTCGACGACGTCGCGCGGCAGCCGCGCCGGGGTGCCGGCGGCGGCCCTGCGCCACTCGGTCCAGGTGCCGTCGGCCGCCCGTCCGCGCACGTCGACCTCCACTCCGGCGGCCTCGGGCACGGTCGCGTCGAGGGTCACCGAGACCCGGTTGACGGGCCGTTCCACGCGGTGCGTCTCCAGTACGGCGGACGCGTAGCCGCGGTCGCCGCCGAGGGAGGCGGGGGCGACGGACCCGTCCGTGACCCGCAGGGCGCCGTCGCCGTAGCGGACGTTGACGTCGTCGCCGCCCGCCGGGGTCAGGCCGGGGGTCCAGGACTCCGCGGCCGGCGGCGAGCCGGCGTCGGCGGCGGGGGCCGGGGCGGCGGCCAGTGCCGTGCCCGCGAGGGTGAGGGCGAGCAGGCACGCGGTGCCGGTCAGGGCTCGCACCGGACCCGGTCTGCGGCGCGGGGTGGGAGGGGTCAGCATGTGGGCACTCCTGGGAGCCAGGCGTCGTCGACGTCGATGAAGATGTTGGACACGTAGCCGCCGTGGTCCGGCAGGTACGACCAGGCATCGTTGCTGTAGCCGTCGTACTCGACGAGGCCGCCGCGGACCTGGCAGGCCACGCGGACGGAGGTCGGACCGGGCAGACTCGCCACCCGGGCGGAGTCCGTCGTGGGCTGCTGACGGACGCTCACGTCCGTGCCCCAGGTCGGGAAGGGGGTGCCGGTGCCGCCCCCGTCGCCGCGGACCAGGCTCATGTAGTACGCCCAGTCCCAGTGCGGGCCGGGGTCCGTGTGGTCGTTGCCGGGGACCTCGCTGTGCCCGACGATGTGCGCGCGGTCCCGGGGGATGCCGTACCTGTCGGTGAGGTGGCGGGTCAGCGCCGCCGAGGAGCGGTACATGGCGTCGGTGAACCAGGCGGGGTCGCTGACGTACCCCTCGTGCTCCACGCCCACGGAGTGGGGGTTGGCCGAGCGCGCGTGCCAGGCGGTGTCCCCCTCGCGGACGCTCTGGGTGATCTGGCCGTCGGAGGACCGCACCACGTAGTGGGCACTGACCTGGGCGGACGAGTTCTGGAACCAGCTGATGGAGCCCGCGTAGGAGCCCTGCGTGACGTGGACGACCACGGTGGTGACCGCCGCGCTGCGGCCGGCGGTGTAGTTGCCGGAGTACGCCGGGTTCCAGAGGGCCGGCGGGTAGTCGGCGGACGCGCTCACCCCTGCCCCGGTGCCGACGTCGGCGTACTCGCCGCGCTCGGGCCGCACCCGGCGCGGGGGCACGGTGACCTGTTCGCCGTCCTCGGCGCGGGCCCGGACGCCGTCGCCGAGGAGGTCGTAGACGGCGTCCGCGTACAGGCGTGCGGCGGCGTCGGTGCCGGGTGCCCCGTAGCGGGCGACGACCGGATACCAGGCGCCCGGGCGGTCCCGGTCCGCCGCGTCGAGACCGGCCTCGTCGGCCAGGGCGCGCAGCACGGCGGCACCGCCGTGGATGTTGGCGCGGGTGTCGCGGCGGAGGTCGGCGACGCTCTCGCCGGTGATGCGCGCCGCCTGTTCCAGGGTGTGCCGTTGCGGGTTGCTGACCAGGTGCATCACGCCGTAGCCGTTGTCCTGGCTGGGGAGGCCGTCGTGCCCGTCCAGGCGGGTCTCGCCGTAGCCGACGGCGACCAGCAGGTCGCGGGGGACGTCGTGGGCGTCGGCCGCCGAGGCGAACGCCCGGTCGAGGGAGGTGCCGGCCGGGTCCGGCGCGGGAGCGGCCGCGGCCGGGGACGCCTGGCCGGTGAGAGTGAGGGCCGCGGCGACCAGCGCTGCGCACAGCGCGGTTCTCGCACGTCGGACGGGGAGTGAGGAGGTCATGTGTGGGGGTGCTCCGCTCTCTCCGGTGCCCACGGCGTGTGGGGGCGGTCCGTGTGCGGCCGGGCGGGCTGTCCCGGCGGCGGCCGCGCGGGCACCGGGTGGTCGCGGCCTGCCGGGCGCGTGAACGGGCCCGTGCGGGACGGGGGTTCACGCGCTCCGGTCGTCGCATGATGGGCCGTCAAACTTGTCGTGAGCAAGTCATTGCAGTGTGAGCGAATGACGGCGTGGCGGCGGGCGCCCGAGGCCGTCGAGGGCTTCTGTACCGGGTGCCGGAATATTGCTTTGCCGGGCGGGCGTCGCCGCGGGTGCAATGTCCGGCACGGCCTACAGAGGGGACTTCGTCGCGTGAACACGCCTTCGCAAGCAGCACGGACCGGCGGACCGACCGTCCGGATCGGCGCCCTCGCTCCCCTGTCCCGGCCGGGGTGGGCCGAGGCGGGCCGCCATCTGCTCGCCGGTCTGGAACTGGGCGTGCGGGAGGTCAACGAGGGCGGCGGGATCACCGGCCGGCCGCTGGAGCTGCTGGTCCGGGACACCGCGGCCGACCCGCGCGGGGCCGAGGCGGCCGTGGAGGAACTGGCCGGCCTGGGCGTCGCCGCGCTGGCGGGCGAGTACCACAGCGTCGTCGCCCGCGCCGTCGCGGCCAGGGCCGGCGCCCTGGGCGTTCCCTTCCTCTGCTCGTCCGCGGTACTCGACGCGCTCGTCGACGAGCCGACGGACCTGGTCGCGCGGATCGCGCCGGCGCAGTCCCACGGCTGGCGGGTCTACGGGGACTTCCTGCTCGACGCCGGGCACGACCGCGTCGCGGTGGCGACCCAGCCGAGCGTGTACTGGACCGCCGGGACGCGCCTGCTGCGGGAGCACCTGGAGCCGCGCGGTGGCACCGTCACGGGACTCGACCTGAGCGCGCTCAGCCCCGCCGCCCTGTGCGACGCGCTCGCCGACGACGGTGCGACCGCGCTGCTCCTCCTGCTCGGCCATCCGGATCCGGTGCTGCCCGTCGTCAGAGCGGTGCGCCGGGATCCGCGCCTGGCCGGGATCGCGCTGGGCGCCCCCGCCGGGCAGCCGGAGTTCGCCGACTGGGCCGAGGAACTGGGGGCGGACGGTGCCGGGGTCCCCTTCCTGCGCTACCTGCCCGAGCGGTTCGGCCCGCTCGGCGTACGGGTCGGCGCGGCCCTGCGTGCGCGACTGTCCGCGGCGCCCTCCTTCGTCGCCTTCGAGGGCTACGACACGATCGTCGTCCTCGCCGACGTCCTGCGCGAGGGCGCCGAGGACCCGGCGGACGGCCCCGCCCCGTGGTCCCGGGCCGACGTCGAGGGCACCCGGGGGCGGATCCGGTTCACCGGCCCCACCGGCCCCGGTGTCTGGCAGTGGGCCCATGCCCCGGTCCAGGTCGTGGACCGCGACCCGGCGCGTCCCGGCGCGTTCCGCGTCCTGCGCACGGGCTGAGCCGGGGCTCCACCGGAGAAGAGACCGCACCGGCGCATTTATACAGCCTCATCTGTACAGCTGAGGCTGTGGAAGTTAACCTGGCGGCATGAGCGAGAACCAGAACCTGTCGCCGTCGGCGGTCGAGGCGTCGCGCGAGGTCCGCGCGGTCATCCGGCGGCTGCGGCGCCGGATCCTGAAGGCCTCCGAGGCCGAGGACATCACCGTGGGACAGGCGACCCTGCTCGCCCGCCTGTCGGACCGCGGCGGGGTCACCGCCAGCGAACTCGCCGCGAGCGAGGGGGTCAGGCACCAGTCGATGACGGCCACCATCGCTCCGCTCGCCGCCCTCGGGCTGGTGGAGCGGCGCCCCGACCCCGGCGACGGGCGGCGCCTGCTGATCACCCTGACCGACGAGGGCCGCCGCCGCGTCGCAGTGGACCGGCAGGCCCGCCGCGAGTGGCTCGCCGGGCAGTTGCAGGACAAGTGCACGGAGGAGGAGCGCGAAACGGTGATCGCGGCCATGGCCGTCCTGGAGCGACTGACCCGTGACTGAGGCGAAGACGGGCGGCGGCCGGACGCGCGCCGCGGACCGGCCCGGCTTCGACCGGCGGCTGCTGCCGCCGATGCTGCTCGGCTCGGTCCTCAACCCGGTCAACTCGACGATCATCGCCGTAGCCCTCGTCCCCATCGGCCGGGCCCTCGGAGCGCCCGCCTCGCAGACGGCGTGGCTGGTCTCCGCGCTCTACCTGGCCACCTCGCTCGGCCAGCCGGTGGTGGGCCGGCTCATCGACCTGTTCGGCCCGCGCAGGCTCTTCCTCCTGAGCACCGGTCTCGTCGGGGTCGCGGGAGTCGTGGGCGCCCTCGCGCCGAACCTGGGCGTGCTCATCGCCGCGCGGGTCCTGCTCGGCTTCGGCACCTGCGCCGGCTATCCGGCGGCGATGGCGCTGCTGCGCAGCGAGGCGGAGCGCACCGGGCGGGACAGTCCGGGCGGGGTGCTGACCGCGCTGGCGGTGGCCAACCAGACCATCGCCGTCGTCGGCCCGCTGCTCGGCGGGCTGCTGATCACCGTGGGCGGCTGGCGGGCCACCTTCGCGCTGAACGTCCCGCTGGCCGTCGTCGCGGTGGCGCTCGGGATGCTGCGCCTGCCCCGGCCCGCCGCCCCCGGCGGCCCCCGGCGGCGCGGGGAGCTGGTCGCGCGGCTCGACCTGCCCGGGATGGGGCTGTTCGCCGCGATGCTGGTCTCGCTGCTGCTCTTCCTGATGAACCTGCATCTGCGCGACTGGTACCTGCTCGCCCTCACCGTCGTCGCGGGCGCCGCGTTCGCGTTCCGGGAGCTGCGGGCCGCCACGCCCTTCATCGACCTGCGGGTGCTGGGCGGCAACACGCCGCTCCTGGCGACCTACGGACGCGCCCTGGTCGCCTACGTCGTCGCGTACGCCTTCCTCTACGGCTTCACCCAGTGGACGGAGGAGGGCTTCGGGCTGTCCCCCTTCCACGCCGGGCTGGTCCAGATACCGATGTTCCTGCTGGCCATCGGCGTCTCGGTCCTCTCCGGGCGGCGCCGGGGCGTGCGGGGGAAGCTGCTGCTGGGGGCGGTGGGCCAGATCGTCGCCTGTGCGGTGATCCTCACGCTGACGGGCGAGAGCCCGCTGTGGATGCTGATCCTGGTCGCCCTGGTCTTCGGTGTCCCGCAGGGGCTCAACAACCTGGCCCTGCAGAACTCCGTCTACTTCCAGGCGGATCCCGAACGCACGGCCTCCTCGGCCGGCCTGCTGCGCACCTTCGCGTACGTCGGCTCCATGATCGCCTCTTCCGCCTCGGCCGCCGCCTTCGGCCACCACGCGGACACCGCGGGCATGCACACCCTGGCCTGGGTCATGCTCGGCGCCGGGGTGGTGTACCTCCTGCTGACCCTCTTCGACCGCACCCTGGGCCGAGGAACCGGCCCGGACGCCAAAGCCGCGGCCTAAGGACTCTCCCCCTGGCTCTGCGAGCCCCCCGCGTTCAGGTGCTGCAGGGCCTCGACCAGTTCCTGGCAGGCACGCTCCACCGACCGCCTGGTGTTCAGCTGCTCGGTGATCACGGCGGACAGCAGGAGCGCGGTGAGCCCCAGCGTCCCGTTGAACGCCTGGAGCCGCATCATCGTCTCGATGTCGCTGAGCCTGCCGAAGGCGCCGACCTCCTCGCGGGCCACGACGGTGGCCAGGACCGAGGCGTACAGGGCGCACGGAATGCCGCCCGCCAGCTGGAAGCGCAGCACGGACCAGATCAGCAGGGGGTAGACCAGGAAGAGCAGGCTGACCGTGCTGTACATGATCAACGGGACCAGGAAGGCGACGAGCACGGTGAGCCCCACGGCCTCGGCCCAGCGGGCGGACGCCGGGGGCAGCCGCGCGCGGTACAGCAGGAGCAGCAGCGGCGTGACGAGGAGGACACCCATCGCGTCACCCACCCACCAGGCCAGCCAGACGAGCCCGAGGTCGCCGGACGGCAGCTTGTCCGACACCACGAGCATCCCGACGCCCATCCCCGAGCTGATCAGCATGGCGGTCAGCGCGCCCAGGAAGACGAGCGCCACCCCGTCGCGCAGCCGGCTCAGGCTCACGCGGAAGCCCACCGCCCGCAGCATCAGGTAGGAGCAGACGGGGGCGACGGTGTTACCGGCCACGATGCCGATGCTCTCGACACCCGGACGGCCCAGGGAGACGATCACCAGCAGCGCGCCCAGCGCGATGCCCGGAACGCAGCGCGCCCCGAACAGCAGCAGACAGGCCACGGCGAGGCCGGTGGGCGGCCAGATGGGCGTGACGACCGCTCCGTCGGCGGTCAGCTGCTGCGACAGGCCGAGGCGCCCCGCCGCGTAGTAGACACCGGCGACGAGCAGCGTCCCGCAGAGGAGGACGACCGGTCGCGGCCAAGCGCGGATATCCACCACAGGCCCATCAGACACCGGCCCCGCCCGGTCAGCGAGGCGGGAGCCGTCCCGTCCCGCCCTACGGCGTAACGCCGGGTCCGTGGCCGACGACGAGGACGGCGGCGTCGTCCTCGTGTCCGATCAGTTCGGCGTTCTTCAGCACGGCCGCCGCGAGGGCCTGCGCCTCCATGCCCGCGACGGCGGCCAGGCCCGCCAGCCGCGCCACCCGGTCCAGTCCGTCGTCGACGCTGAGGGAAGGCCCTTCCACGACACCGTCGGTGACGAGGACGAGCACTCCGCCCGAGGCGAGCCGGTAGCGCGTCACCGGGTAGTCGGCCCCCTCCAGGACGCCCAGCGGTGGCCCGCCCTCGTCGCGGCAGATCTCCGCCCTGCCGCCGGCGGTCGCACGGACGCAGGGGATGTGGCCGGCCCGGGCGCTCTCCAGGATGCCGGTGACCGGGTCGAAGCGGATGAACGTGCAGGTCGCGAAGAGGTCCTTGTTCAGGGTGAGCACGAGTTCGTTGGTGCAGGCGAGCAGGTCGCCGGGCTCGCTGGTCACGGAGGCGAGCGCCCGCAGGCCCACCCGGACCTGGCCCATGAAGGCGGCCGCGTCGATGGCGTGGCCCTGGACGTCGCCGACGGACAGACCGACGCGGCCGTCGGGCAGTTCGAAGGCGTCGTACCAGTCGCCGCCGACGTTGAGTCCGGCGTACGCGGGCGCGTAGCAGGCGCCCAGGCGGAAGCCGGGGACCTCGGGCAGGTCCGCGGGCAGCATGTCGCGCTGCAGGGCGATCGCGAGTTCGACCTGGGACCTGCGCAGCTCGGCCAGCTCCCGGGCCTGAGTGGTCAGTGACGCCAGCCTGGCGAGCAGCTCTTCTCCGTCAGGTGCGGGGCGCTTGCGGAACATCGGCCACTCCCGGGCCAGACCGCCTCCGTGCGGGCGTCGGCCGCCCGGCGGCCTGGCAGTGCAAGTCTGTCACCCGGCCCCTGGAAGAGCACCTCGGGACGTCGGGCCGGTCCCGCCCGCGGAACACGGCCCGGCACCGGCGGCCGGCTCCCGCTCCCCCACCGCCGACGGCCGCCGCCCGCGAAGGCACCGCGTTTCCGTACCCTTGCCGCATGCGCATGCGCCCCACCCTGAGCTGGACCCCGGACGCCGATCTGCCGCCGGGCACCACGGACCTGGAGCCCGTCGCCGAGGCGCTGGCCGCCGGCGGCGTGCTGGTGCTGAGCGGGGCCGGCATCTCGACGGAGTCCGGCATCCCGGACTACCGGGGCGAGGGCGGCAGCCTGAGCCGGCACACGCCGATGACATACCAGGACTTCACCGGCAGCGCGGCGGCCCGGCGGCGCTACTGGGCCCGCAGCCACCTCGGCTGGCGCACCTTCGGCCGGGCCAAGCCCAACGCGGGCCACCGGGCCGTCGCCGCGTTCGGGGACCGCGGCCTGCTCGCCGGAGTGATCACGCAGAACGTGGACGGTCTGCACCAGGCCGCCGGCGGCGAGGACGTCGTCGAACTGCACGGGAGCCTGGACCGGGTCGTCTGCCTCACCTGCGGCGCGTTCAGCCCGCGCCGCGAACTCGCCCGGCGGCTGGAGGCGGCGAACCCGGGGTTCGAACCGGTGGCCGCCGGGATCAACCCGGACGGCGACGCCGACCTCACCGACGACCAGGTCGGGGACTTCCGCGTGGTGCCCTGCGCGGTCTGCGGCGGCGTACTCAAGCCGGACGTGGTCTTCTTCGGCGAGGCCGTCCCGCCGGCGCGCGTCGAGCACTGCCGCGAGCTGGTGCGCGGGGCGGCCTCGCTGCTGGTCCTCGGCTCCTCGCTGACGGTGATGTCGGGGCTGCGGTTCGTCCGGCAGGCGGCCCGGGCCGGGACACCGGTGCTGATCGTCAACCGGGACCCGACCCGCGGCGACCGGGAGGCCGTCACGCGGGTCGCGCTGCCGCTGGGCGAGGCCCTCACCACCGTGGCCGCCCGGCTCGGTGTCTCCGCCGCCGACCCGGCCGGGACCTGAACGGGCCCGCCGAAGTCCCCGGCGCCACCCCCTTGACCGCGGTCGCTCCACTCCATATGGTCCTCGCACCTCACGAGGTACATCGATTAACCAATCGTTAACCGCTTGGTTGGAGACCCCCGCTGTGCGCTCATCGCTGACCCGGCGCGACCTGCTCGCCGCCGGTTCCGGTCTGGCTGCGGCCGCTGCCCTGCCCGCTCTGTCCGGCTGTTCGTCGTTGGCGTCGGCGGACTCCGATCCGGACACCCTCGTCGTCCACACCCAGCTCGGCACCACCGCGCCGGGCTCCCCCACCTACCTCGCCGCCGTCGACGGCTTCCGCGAGGAGAACCCGGGGGTGCAGGTCAAGAACCTCGTCAACGGCGACGACCTCGGCCAGGTCTACGAGACCTCGCGGCTGGCCCGCAAGGAGGCCGACGTCGTGATGGTCAACCTCTACGACAAGACGCTGGCCTGGACGGACGTCGGCGCGACCGTGGACGTCGGCCCCTACCTGGACGAGTGGGGGCTGCGCGGGCGGGTGCTGCCCGCCGCGCTGGCCGACTGGACCGACGACGAGGGCCGCCTCAGGGCGTTCCCCTACTTCGCCACGAACTGGCCCGTCGCCTACAACCGCGCGCTGCTCGACCGGGCCGGCGTCGACGAGATCCCCACCACGGGGGACGCGCTGATCGCGGCGGCCCGCAGGCTGCGCGCCAAGGGTCTCGCCCCCGTGACCGTGGGCGGCAACGACTGGACCGGCCAGAAGCTGATGGCGCAGATCATCCAGACGTTCCTCACCGAGGAGGAGGCCCGGCACGTCTACGCCACGGGCGACTTCGGCGGCCGCGGCGCCCTGCGCGGCATCGAGTACTTCACGCACCTGCGCGACGCCGGCGTGTTCGCGGACAAGGCGCAGGGGCTGACGTCCGACTCGATGACCACGCAGTTCAACACCGGCGAGGCGGCGATCCAGTCGGCCATGTCCTCGGCGCTCGCCAAGGTGCCGGAGCAGGTGGCCCGGCACACCGAGGTGGGTGGCTGGCCCCTGGCCGACGGGGCCGCGCACGAGGCGCCGACCGTGATCCGCGCCCAGACCCTCATCGGGTTCTGGGTCAGTCCCAACGGCGTGCGCAAGATCGAGCAGGTCGAGAAGTTCCTGCGGTTCATGTACCGGCCCGACACGGTGGCCCGGTTCGTGACGGAGAGCGGCCGGGACATGGCCCTGCGCACCGACGCGGTCAGCACGGACTTCCCGTTGGTGGGGGCGGCCCAGCGGCTGGGTTCCGAGGTGAGCCAGGTGCTCCTGCCCGACGTGTACGTGCCGCCCGCCGCCGCGCAGCCGCTGATCACCGCGACCAGCACGTCCTTCACCCGGGGCACGAGCGCGGCCCGGGTACGCGCCGCCCTCGAGTCCGCGTACCGGTCCGCATGAGCCGCCCGGTCCCCCTCGCATCCGCCACCCGTTCTCCGGGAGTCACCGCATGACGACGCTCACGACGACGCCGGACGGCCGCGCGGCCCGCCGGTCCGCACCGCCGCCCGCTCCGGCCTCCGCCGCGCGGCGGCCCCGGCAGGGCGGCACCGTCCTCGCGGTGCCCGCGCTGGTCTGGTACCTCGTGTTCATGGTCGGGCCGCTGCTCGCCATCTTCGTGATCGCGGCCCTGCACTGGCCGGGCATGCTGCAGCTGGTGTCCTTCGCGGGCCTCGACAACGTCCGCGCGGTGCTGGACGATCCGGTGTTCTGGGACGCGATCCGCAACACGGCCGTCCAACTGGCCGTCGCCCTGCCCGTGATGATCGTGTGCGCGTACATGCTGGGGTACTACGTCGCCCAACGGCCGCCCGGTCACCGGGTGATCCGGTACCTGCTGTTCATCCCGGGGCTGATCTCCACGCCGGCGAAGGCGATGGTCTTCTACGCCGCGCTGTCCCCGGACGGCCTGCTCAACGGCGCCCTGTCGGGTGTCGGCCTCGGCTCGCTCACCGACGCCTGGCTGGCCTCGCCCTCGACGGCGCTGGCCTGCCTGATCGCCCTCGACATCTGGAGCGGCATCGGCTTCACCGCCGTACTGTTCGCCGCGCGGCTGGGCAGTGTGCCGGACGAACTGGGCGAGGCCGCCCAGCTGGACGGGGCGGGCCACTGGCGGACGATGTGGTCGGTGCACTTCCCGGTGATCCGGGACTACGTGGGCGTGGTGACGATGCTCCAGTTCCTGTGGACGCTGTTCGGTTCGGCGCAGCACGTGCTGCTGCTGACGCAGGGCGGCCCGGGGACGTCGTCGACCACCCTGTCCTTCCTCGTGTACCAGAAGGCGTTCATCGCCGCCGACCTCGGATACAGCCAGACGGTGGGCGTCCTGCTCTTCCTCGCCGGTCTCGTCGGGCTGCTGACGATCCGCCGCGTCTTCCGCCAGAACTACTGATCGGAGCAGCACCCATGAAGCTCGGCAAGCGCTGGCTCCCGGCCCACGTCCTGGTGTGGACGTACGCGGTGCTGCTCGTCGTCCCGCTGTACTACTTCCTCGCCTCGGCCTTCAAGTCGAACGAGGAGATCTTCGCCCACCCCTTCGCTCCGCCCACCTCGCTGGGCCTGGACAACTTCCGGACCGCCTTCGACAGCGCCGACCTCGGGCTCGCGGTGGTCAACTCGGCGCTGGTGACGGTGTTCTCGCTGGCGCTGACGCTGCTGCTGGCGATCCCGGCCGCGTTCGCGCTGGCCCGTTCCACCGGGCGGCTGGCGGGGGTGGTGGAGAAGGTCTTCTCCCTCGGGTTCCTCATCCCGACCTTCGCGGCGCTCTTCCCCACCTTCCTGCTGGCGGCGGCCACCGGGCTGTTCCACACCCGGATCTTCATGGTGCTGTTCCTGCCGGCGACGGCGCTGCCGCTGTCGGTGGTGATCCTGGTGCAGTTCATGCGCACCATCCCGCCGGAGATGGAGGAGGCCGCGCGGCTGGACGGGGCGTCGACCTTCGCGGTGCTGCGGCACGTCTACACGCCGATGTGCCTGCCGGGCATCGCCACGGTGCTGCTGCTGAACTTCCTGACCTTCTGGAACGAGTACCTGTACTCGCTGGTCATCATCGGCCCGGACCCGGCGCAGCGCACGGTCCAGGTGGCGCTGCCCACGCTCAAGTCGATCACCGGTACGGACTACGGCGTCCTGACGGCGGGCACGGTGCTGACCCTGGTACCGGTGTGGGTCGTCTACACCGTGCTCCAGAAGCGCATGCAGCAGGCCCTGGTCAGCGGGGCGGTGAAGATGTGAGCGTGTCCACCGGGCGGCCGGGCCGGCGTCCGACCATCAAGGAGGTCGCCGCCGCGGCCGGCGTGTCGACGGCCGCCGTCTCGCAGGCCTTCAACCACAAGGGCCGGCTCTCCGAGGCGACCCGACGCCGGATCCTCGACGCTGCGCTGGAGCTGGGGTGGAGTCCCAACGCGCCCGCGGCGGCGCTGCGCAACGCGCGGACCCGCAGCCTGGCCCTGGTGGTCCGGCGCCCCACCGACGTGCTGGGCTCCGACCCGCACTTCAGCGAGCTGATCACCGGTATAGAGGGCGAGCTGGCGCCGCGCGGCTACGGTCTGCTGCTGCACCTGGTGAGCGGTCACCGGGAGGAGTACGCGCTCTACGAACGCCTCGCCGCGGAGGGCCGGGTGGACGGGGCGGTGCTCACCGACGCCCGCGACGCGGACGCCCGCCCCGCGCTGCTGGCCCGGCTGGGGCTGCCCGCGGTGCTGCTGGGCGCGCCGGACGGCACGGCCGTCGTCCCGCGCGTCGGGCTGCGCGACCAGGGGGCGGGGATCGCCGAGGCGGTCGCGCACCTGCTGGCGCTCGGCCACCGGCGTGTGGCCTACGTCAGCGGGCCGCCGGAGCTGGAGCACACCCGGGTGCGCCGAACCGCGTTCGAACAGGCCCTGCGCGAGGCCGGGTTGCGGCCCTTCGCGGTGCTGCCGACCGACTTCAGCGAGCGGCACGCCGTCGGAGCCACCGAGGCGCTGCTGGCGGCCGCGGAGCGGCCCACCGCGCTCGTGTACGCCAACGACTCGATGGCGGTCTGCGGCATCGGCACCGCGCAGCGCGCCGGCCTGGCCGTCCCCCGCGACGTGTCGGTCGTCGGCTACGACAACCTGCCGCTCGGCAGCTGGCTCCATCCCCGGCTGACCACGGTCGACCAGCAGGTGCAGCGGGTCGGCGCGGCCGCCGCGCGCACGCTGCTGGCGCTGTGCGGCGAGCCGGTCGAGGAGACCGGCGTCGACGGCCGGCCCCGGCTCGTCGTCCGCGAGTCCACCGGCCCCGCCCCGCCCGGCGGCGGCGCCACGGGTGCGGCCGCAGGCTGACCCGAGGGCCGCGGAGCGCCGCGGCCACGCACCATCCGAACCCCCACGACGCGAGAAGGACCATGCGACGCCACAGCGCCCAGCTCACCCACCAGCCCGCCGTCCTGCCCTGGCTCGGCGCCAACTTCTGGTCCCGCACCGGCGGTCCGCTGATGTGGCGGGACTACGACCCGAAGACGGTCCGCGAGGAACTGCGCGTGCTGGGCGAGCACGGACTCAACATGACCCGGTCGTTCTTCTACTGGCCCGACTTCCACCCGGAGCCGGACCGCGTCGACGAGGAGCTGTGCGCGAGGTTCGAGGACTTCCTCGACGCCCACCGGGAGGCGGGCATGGGGACGGTGCCGACCTTCATCGTCGGCCACATGTCCGGTGAGAACTGGGACCCGGCCTGGCGGGGCGGCCGCGACCTGTACGAGGACGTGTGGATGGTGGGCCGCCAGGCGTGGTTCGTCTCCCGCATGGCCCGCCGGTTCAAGGACCACCCGGCGGTGACCGGCTGGCTGATCACCAACGAGATGCCGGGGTACGGGCGCGTCTACCAGGTCGACCCGCCGTCCTCCGACGTGGTCACCGCGTGGACCCAGGCCATGTGCAACGCGGTGCGCGCGACCGGCGCGACGCAGCCGGTGTCCCTGGGCGACGGGGCGTGGGGCATCGAGGTCACCGGCCGCGACAACGGCTTCTCGCTGCGGGACACCGCGGAGTACGTGGACTTCGTGGGCCCGCACGTGTACCGGTCCGACACCGACCGGCCGCGCCAGCACTACCGGGCGGCCTTCGAGTGCGAGCTGGCGGCGGTGACCGGGCAGCCGGTGGTGCTGGAGGAGTTCGGGCTGTCCACCGACACCGTCTCGGCCGCCAACGCCGGCCACTTCTACCGCCAGACCCTGCACAACTCGCTGCTGGGCGGCGCCACCGGGTGGATCGCCTGGAACAACACCGACTACGACGACCTGTGGGACCGGTCCCCGTACGACCACCACCCCTTCGAGATGCACTTCGGCATCACCGACTCCACGGGTGCCCCCAAGGAACCGCTGCGGGAACTGGCCGCCTTCGCGGACGTGCTGAGGGCCGTGGACTTCCCCAACTGCTCGCGGTCGGAGGCCGACGCCGCACTGGTGGTGCCCGCCTTCCTGGAACGCGGCTACCCCTACAGCCGCCCCGCCGACCGGCCGCTCATCTTCACCTCCCTGCACCAGGGTTACGTCACCGCGCGCGCCGCCGACCTGCCCGTCGCCCTCACCCGCGAGGCCGACGGACTGCCCGGCGAGGCGTCGCTGTACCTGCTGCCCGCGACCCGGCAGCTCACCACCCGCACCCGGCGGGAACTGGCCCGCCGCGCCGCCGACGGAGCCACCGTCTACCTGTCGTTCTGCTCGGGCGAGCACCCCGGCACGCGCGGCCCCTGGTTCGACGACCTGGACGGGCTCTTCGGCGTGGAGCTGCAGTTGTCGTACGGCGTCGCGGAGCCGATAGAGGACGACGTCCTGGAGATGACGTTCACCGAGGACTTCGGCGACCTGCGCGCCGGCGAGGTGCTGCGCTTCCCGGTCGCGGGCAACGAGGACAGCCGCGCCTACCTGCCCGTGGTCCCGCGGGCCGGCCGGGTCGTCGCGGTGGACGCGCACGGCCGGCCGGCGCTGGTGGTGCACGAGACGGGCACGGGCCGTACCGTGCTGGCCACCTACCCGCTGGAGCACATGGCGGCCCGCACGGCGCGGGTGAATCCGGAGGAGACGCACCGGCTGTACGCGGCGCTGGCCCGGGTGTCCGGCGCGCGGCGGCCGGTCACCGTCGCCGATCCGCACGTGGCGGCGGACGTCGTCGCGCACGCGGACGGCCGGCGCTTCGTCTGGCTGGTCAGCCAGAGCGCCGAGCCGCTGGTGGTGCGCCCGCAGACGGACGGGAGGCTGCACGGCCTGTCCGACGGCGCGCCGGTCGAGGACGTGCGGATCGACGCCTACGGGGTCGTCGTCCTGGAGCTGCGATGACCGTCGCCGTCCCCCGCTACCGCGATCCGGCGGCGCCGGTGCCGGAGCGCGTCCGCGACCTGCTCGGCCGCATGACCCTCGCGGAGAAGGTGGGCCAGCTCAACCAGCGCATGTACGGCTGGCACGCCTACGAACGCACCCCGGACGGGCACCGCCTCACCGACGCGTTCCGCGCCGAGGTCGCCGCGTTCGACGGCATGGGCGCGCTGTACGGGCTGCAGCGGGCGGACGCCTGGTCGGGCGTCGGCTTCGGGGACGGCCTCGACGCCCGGGACGGCGCGCTCACGGCGGCGGCCGTGCAGCGGCACGTCGTGGACGGCACCCGGCTCGGCATCCCCGTCCTGCTGGTGGAGGAGATGCCGCACGGCCACCAGGCGCTGGACGGCACGGTGCTGCCGGTCAACCTGGCGGCGGGCGCCACCTGGGACCCGGAGCTGTACGCGGACGCGGTGGCCGGCGCGGCCGCCGAACTGCGGGCCCGGGGCGCCCACGTCGCCCTGGTGTCCGCGCTGGACCTGGTGCGCGATCCGCGCTGGGGGCGCAGCGAGGAGTGCTTCGCGGAGGACCCGTACCTCGCGGCGCGGATGACCGAGGCCCTGGTCGCGGGGGCGCGGCGGGCCGGCGTCGCCGTGGTGCTGAAGCACTTCGCCGGGCAGGGCGCGACGGTCGGGGGACGCAACAGCGCGGCGACGGAGCTGGGGCACCGCGAGCTGCACGAGATCCACCTGGCGGCGGCGCGGGCGGGGGTCGCGGCGGGCGCGGCCGGGGTGATGGCGGCCTACAACGAGTTCGACGGGGTGCCGTGCGTCGCCAACCGGTATCTGCTGACCGGGCTGCTCCGCGAGGAGTGGGGCTTCGACGGCGTCGTGATGGCGGACGGCACGGCGATCGACCGGCTGGTCCGTCTGACCGGCGACCCCGTCTCGGCCGCCGCGATGGCCCTGGACGCCGGCTGTGACCTGAGCCTGTGGGACGACTGCTTCCCCCGGCTCGGCGAGGCCGTGGATCGGGGGCTGGTGTCCGGGCGGGCGCTGGACGCCGCGGTGGCGAGGGTGCTCACGCTGAAGTTCCGGCTGGGCCTGTTCGAGCGGCCCGTGCCCGAGGCCGGTCCCGGGCCCGGGGCGGCGCGAGAACTCGGCGTCCTGGGCGAGCGGATCGCCCGCGCGTCGGTGACGCTGCTCGTCCACGAGGGCGGCGCACTGCCGCTGTCCCGGGCGGCGCGGCGGATCGCGGTGCTCGGCCCCAACGCGGATTCCGTCGCCCAGCAGATCGGCGACTACACGGCGCCGCAGCGGCCCGGGGACGGCGTCACCGTCCTGGAGGGCATCCGCGCGGCCGCCGGTCCGGACACCGAGGTGGTGTGCGCCCGGGGGTGCGAGCTGGTGGGGGACGACGTGTCGCGGGTGGCCGAGGCGGCGCGACTGGCCGCCGGGGCGGACGTCGCGGTGCTGGTGCTGGGCGGTTCCAGCGCCCGGACCCCGGACACCGCCTTCGAGGCGAACGGGGCGGCCGTCACCGGGGCGGGCGCCCCGTCCGGCATGACCTGCGGCGAGGGCGTCGACCTGGCGGACCTCTCGCTGCCGCCGGCCCAGCGGGCCCTGCTGGCGGCGGTGTCGGCGACGGGAACGCCGGTCGTGGTGGTGCTGGTGCAGGGCCGCCCGCACGCCCTGCCCGAGTTCGAGTCACCCGCCCGGGCGGTGCTGAGCGCCTGGTATCCGGGGCCGCGGGGCGGGCGTGCGGTGGCCCAGGTGCTGTTCGGCGACGCCGAGCCGCGCGGCCGCCTGCCGGTGTCCATGCCGCGTTCGGCCGCCCAGCTGCCCGTCTTCTACAACGGCAAGGACCACCGCTACCGCGGCTACGTCGACCAACGCGCCACGCCCCGCTACGCGTTCGGTCACGGGCTGTCGTACACGAGCGTCGAGTACGGGGCGCCCCACCTGTCGCGCACCCGGGTCTCCGTCGACGCGCCGCGCCTGACCTGCCGGGTGGCCGTCCGCAACACCGGGGCCCGGCCGGCCGACGAGACGGTGCAGCTCTACGTGCGCCGGCTGTCCGGAGGCGCGACCTGGCCGCGCGTACGGGAGCTGCGGGGATTCGCCCGCCTGCGTCTCGCGCCCGGCGAGCGGGCCGACGCGGTCTTCGAGGTGGACGCGGAGACGCTGGCGTCCGTGGGGCGGGAGCTGCGGCTCGTCGTCGAACCGGGCGCCGTCGAGCTGGAGACGGGCCCCGCGTCCGACCGCACCCGGGGAGTGCGTCTGGAGATCACCGACTCGGAATCGAACGAAACTTAGGCTAGCCTTCCCTTCATGGCGAAGGTTCGTCGGCTCACGCCCCAGCAGCCCGAGATGTTCCGCGCCCGCGTGGTGCGCACCGAGCGGGTCACCCCGTCCATGCAACGCGTCACGGTCACCGGACCGGGGCTCGGCGCCTTCCCGTGGATGGGGTACGACCACTGGTTCCGCCTCTTCCTCCAACTCCCCCACCAACGCGCCCTGCGGCTGCCGGAGTTCACCGGCGCCCAGTGGTGGCAGCCGTACCTCGCCATCCCCGAGGCCGAACGGCCGCACTGCGCCAACTACTCGGTGGCCGGCTTCCGCCGCGAGAGCGCGGAGATGGACATCGACTTCGTCGTCCACCGCGGCCCCACGGGCGAGGTCGAGGGCCGGGCCGCGATCTGGGCGTGCGCCGCCCGGCCCGGCGACGCGCTCGCGGTGCTCGACCAGGGCATCCTCTTCGACTGCCCGGAGGGCGCCTCCGAGGTCACGGTCGTGGCCGACGAGACCGGCCTGCCGGCCACCGCCGGCATCCTGCGCTCGCTGCCCGCCGACGCGGTGGGCCGGCTCATCCAGGAGATCCCGACCGAGGCTGACCGGCGCGAGCTGCAGGGTCCGCCCGGCGTGAGCGTGACCTGGGTCGTCCGCGAGGACCACGACGAGGTGCCGGGGGCCGCGGCCCTCGACGCGCTGCGCCGGGTCACCCGCGCCGACGCGGCGGGCTACGCCTTCGTCGTCGGCGAGTCGACGCTGGCCACCGAGGGGCGCAGGCATCTGCACCGCCTCGGCCTGCCGAAGGAGCGCATCACGTTCTCGGGCTTCTGGAAGCACGAGAGGGCCGAGGTCGCGGCCTGAGCGGGGTCGGGACCGGGCGCCCTCGACCCGCCGGCAGTGGCGACCGGCCACCGGCGGGTCGTCCCATGGCCGCACCCCGCCCCTAGGACCGTACGAAGGCCAGGAGGTCGGGGTTGACGACCTCCGGGTGGGTCCCGTGCATGCCGTGCGGGAACCCCTCGTACGACTTGAGCGTGCCGTTCTTCAGGAGCTTGGCGGACAGCGGCCCCGCGTCGGCGTAGGGCACGATCTGGTCGTCGGTGCCGTGCCCAACGAGGACCGGTACGTCGATCTGCCTGAGGTCCTCGGTGAAGTCGGTCTCGGAGAACGCCTTGATGCACTCGTAGTGCGCGTTGGCCGCTCCCCGCATCCCCTGCCGCCACCAGTTGTCGATGAGCCCCTGCGAGACCTTCGCGCCCTCCCGGTTGAAGCCGTAGAACGGCCCGGTCGGCAGGTCGATGTAGAACTGCGCGCGGTTGGCCGCGAGCGCCGCGCGGAGTTCGTCGAAGACCTCGATCGGCGTCCCGCCGGGATTGGAGTCGGACTTGACCATGACCGGCGGCACGGCGCTGAGGAGCACGGCCTTCGCCACGCGGCCCGGCTTGGCACGCGCCACGTAGTGCGCGACCTCGCCGCCCCCGGTCGAGTGCCCGATGTGCACGGCGTCCTTGAGGTCCAGCGCGTCGGTCACGGCCGCGACGTCGGCGGCGTAGGTGTCCATGTCGTGACCGGTGGAGGACTGGCTGGAGCGGCCGTGGCCGCGCCGGTCGTGGGCGATCACGCGGTAGCCGTGCGAGAGGAAGAACAACATCTGGTTGTCCCAGTCGTCTCCGCTGAGCGGCCAGCCGTGGTGGAACACGATGGGCTGGGCGTCGCGCGGACCCCAGTCCTTGTAGAAGATCGTCGTGCCGTCGGAGGTGGTGACCGTGCCCATTGCTGATCCTTCCGCTTCCAGGCATGAGAACGTGCGGGACCCGCACCGGGCGCCCGGGGGGCCGCGGTCGAGTCCGTCACGGCAACCCTACGCCGATGTCCGCCATGCCACATTTCCACCCGAAATGATGATCGCGAGCGCGCGCCGCGGCCGTCACACGGCGTTGACCGGGTGCCGCACGACCGCGTCGAACAGGTAGCCCTGCGTGTTGTGCGCGGTGGCGTCGGGCTGGGTCCGGCCGGTGCGGTCGGTCGCCCGCGCCAGCAGGGTGTACGGGCCCGGCGCCGTCGGGCGCCAGTGGGTGGACCAGCGGACCCAGCCGTCGCGACGGGGCGCGTCGTGCAGCCGGGCGGGGCGCCAGGAGGCTCCCCCGTCGGTGCTGACGTCCACGCGGACCACGCCGCCCCCGCCGGACCAGGAACGGCCGGTGAGGCGGTGACCGACGCCTGCCGCCAGGTTCGCCCCGGCGTCCAGTTCCCAGGCGCTCTTCACGGTCTGCCGGGTGAGCGGCGCGCTTCCCTCCTGCGGGTACCCGTGGCCGAACAGGCGGTAGAAGTCGGTGTTCCAGGGCGAGTACAGCGGCTCGGCGGAGACCTCGATGTCACCGACCCACTTGACGGACGCGATGCCGATCCAGGAGGGGACGAGGACGCGCACGGGGTGTCCGTGGTCGGGCGGCAGGGGTGCGCCGTTCATCTCGTAGGCGAGCAGTACGTCGTCGAGTGCCTTGAAGAGCGGGAGCGGACGCCGGACCCGCCCGAGGTCGACGCCCTCGGCGGTGACGTAGTCGGCGTCGAGGCCGCGGGGCATCACGTCCACGGCCCGCCGGCTCAGCCCCGCACGCCTGAGGACGTCGGCCAGGCGCACTCCCCGCCACCGGGCGACACCGATCGCGCCGAGGGTCCAGGCGGTCCCGCTGACGGTCTCGCCCTGCTGACTGCCGAAGAAGCCGCGGCCGTTGCCCGCGCACTCCACGAACGCGCTGTGGGAGACGGACGGCAGTCGCTTCAGGTCGGCCAGCGAGAACTCGGCTCTCCGCTCACGGGTGAGGCCGTCCCCGTGGACGGTGAGGGTCCAGTCCTCGGCGGACAGGACGGGGGTGGACGTGTGGTTGCGGACGAAGAAGCGGTCGTTGGGCGTGTGGTAGCCGGCGCCGGCCAGTGCGGCGAACCGTGTCTCGGCGTTCGTGCCGCGGAGGGTGAACAGTTCCTCGGGCACCGGTTTGACGATGCCGGGGGCGGCGCCGGTGGCGGCGCCTGCCGGACCGCCGAGAGCCACGGGTGCGGCGCCGGCGACCCCCGCCGCGGCGAGGAGCCGGAGCATGACACGCCGGGAGACGCCGTCCACCCGGGCCTCGCCGGACAGGAACTGGCGGAGTCTGCGGCGGTCGTAGGAGGACTCGGGGGTACGCATGAGGACCTGCCTTTCGCAGGGTGGACGACGCGGGGAGCCCCGCGCGGGTCAAGGGGTGCCCGCACATCGGGCGGCGGCGGGCGACGGACCGGCCGGAGGTGCGCGGCGCAGCGGCCGAACAGGCCTGTTCCGGCGGGGGCTTACGGGGTGAGGATCAACAACAGCCGTGGGGCACGAGCACGCGGGACCGCTGGACGGCGAGGCGGCGCGGGCTGAGGATCATGGCGCCATCGTACGGAAGGGGCGCCCCCGGTGAGTGCCGGTGCGGCGAACTCGCGGGAGAACGTAACGTCCGGCCGTATGGAACCGCCACTGGACCACGCGACCCCCTCGACCGGCACCCCCCGCCCCCGCGCCCGTGACCTCGGTCTCGTCATCGGGACGGGGCGCCCCGGGCCGCACAACGCCATCACGGACGTGCCGGGCGTCCGCGTGGGGCACACCACCGTGCGCCGGAGGCCCGACGTCCACACCGGGGTCACCGCCGTCGTGCCCGACCTCGTCGGACCGCACACCCCGCTGCCGGCCGGGGTGTTCACCGGCAACGGATACGGCAAGCTCGTCGGCGGCACCCAGCTCGCCGAACTGGGCACCCTGGAGACGCCGGTCCTGCTCACCTCCACCCTGTCCGCCTTCCGGGTGGCGGACGCGCTGGTCGGCTGGGTGCTGGAGCGGCCCGGATGCGAGGAGGTGCGCAGCCTCAACCCCGTGGTGGGCGAGTGCAACGACGGCTTCCTGTCGGACATCCGGGCGCGTCCCGTCCGCGAGGAACACGTGCGCGCGGCCCTGGACACGGCGTCCGGCGGTCCGGTGGCCGAGGGGTGCGTGGGCGCGGGCACCGGCACCGTGGCGCTGGGCTTCAAGGCCGGCGTGGGCACCTCGTCGCGCACCCTCGAAGTGGGCGGCCGGCGCGGCACGGTGGGTGTCCTGGTGCAGGCGAACTTCGGTGGCACGCTGCGGGTGCGGGGTCGGACCGTCACCCCGGGGTCCCCGGACGGCACCGGGGCGGAGGGTCCGGAGCCCGCCCCCGACACGGGCTCCTGCATGATCGTGGTGGCCACCGACGCGCCTCTAGACGCCCGGCAGCTGACCCGTGTGGCCCGCCGCGCCGTCTTCGCACTGGCCCGCACCGGCGCTTCGTACAGCCACGGCAGCGGTGACTACGCCGTCGCCTTCGCCACCCGTCCGGGCGGCGGCCCCCTCGTGGCCGACGCCGATCTGAACCCGCTGTTCGAGGCGGTGCTGGACGCCGTCGAGGAGGCGGTGCTCAACTCCCTGCTCGCGGCGACCACCACCACCGGCGTGGGCGGGCGGGCGGTGGCCGCACTGCCCCCGGAGTCCGTGGCCGTGCAGGCCTCGGGAAGGGGCCCGACCGACGCCACTTGATAGGCAAGTCGATACTTGCCTATGGTGGGGGCATGACGCAGGATGTGTTCAAGGCACTGGCCGATCCCACCCGTCGGCGCATCCTCGACGAACTCGCGGAACGGGACGGCCAGAGCCTGTTCGAGATATGCGCCCGCCTCACCGCCAAACACGGCCTGAACCTGTCCCGTCAGGCGGTCAGCCAGCACCTGGCCGTCCTGGAGACGGCGGGCCTGGTCGTCCCGAGGCGCGAGGGCCGCTACAAGTTCCACGACCTCGACACCCAGCCACTGGAGCGCATCGTGACGCGATGGCTCCGACCCGACCCACCGGAGGGCACCCCATGAGGATCCACATCACCAGCGTTTTCGTGGACGACCAGGAGACCGCGCTGCGCTTCTACACCGATGTCCTGGGCTTCGCGAAGAAGCACGACGTGCCCATGGGCACCGACCGGTGGCTGACGGTGGTCTCACCGGAGGACCCCGACGGGACGGAGCTTCTGCTGGAGCCCTCCGGCCACCCCGCGGTGCGGCCCTACAAGGAGGCCCTCGCCCACGACGGCATCCCCGCCGCCTCCTTCGCCGTGGACGACGTACCGGCGGAGTTCGAGCGGCTGCGCGGCCTCGGGGTGCGCTTCACGCAGGAGCCGCTGGAGATGGGTCCCGTCACCACCGCGGTGCTCGACGACACCTGCGGCAATCTGATCCAGATCGCGCACAGCAAGTAGCGGCGGGACCCCCGTCACGCGCCGGGCGGACGGAACTGGGGGCCGTAGGTGCCCCCGCCGTCCGGCAGGGCGGTCTCCATCAGCCGCAGCGCCGGGGCTTCCAGCGCGCCCATGGCGCGCACCGCGGAGCGCAGGGTGCGGGCGTCGCCGTCGGCCCACGCCGCCTCCAGGGTGGTCAGCACCTTGGCGTACGCCGTGTCGAACCGGTCGAGCAGGTCCTGGACCGGCGCGGAGACGCCGGACCAGCCGCCGGCCGGGACGCGGGCCATGGGCCGGGCGGCGGGGAAGGGCACGGGGGCGCCGGTGAACTGCCAGCCGTCCTCCGTCTCGCGCAGCTGCCGGCCGTGGTAGATCTCGCCGAACGCGTAGTAGTGGGCGGGGTGGTCGTCGCCGAAGGCGTCCGCCGGGGAACTGGCGGTGCCCTCGCCCTGCTCCTTGATGATCCCGATCGCGCGCTCGACGCCGTCGAGGTCGGTCACGGGTTCCAGGACGTCGGTGCCGATGCGCTCGGACAGCTGGCCCCGCGCCGACAGCTCGGGCGCCGTGGTCCTGAAGACGTCCAGCAGGGCGTCGTAGAAGTCGCCGATGCCCGGTGAGGCGCCTGCGCTCCGGGCCAGCGGCTCGTCGGGGGCCTCGATCGCCATCATCACGTCGTGCACGAAGGGCCGGGTGAGGCCCGAGAGGTACACGGTGACCTCGGACCGCACCCCGCCGGGGAGGGGCCCCGGATAGACGGGCGCCACGTCCGCGACACGGGGCCGGCCGCCCACGGCGACCAGCAGATTGCAGACCACACCCATGTGGTACATCTCGTCGGCCAGGATGCGCCGGATCAGCCGCGCCGCCTGGCCCGAGCGGTCCTCCACGGACCACCAGCCGCACAAGTAGGGCGGCAGCGTGGCGAGTTCGAGGGCGACGGCGACCTGCAGGGACTCCCTGAGCCAGGCGACGTCCCGGCTCGCGTCGGGGACGGCGAGCAGCGTCGCCACGGACCGGCAGCCGGCCGTGCCCGCCGGGCCGTCGGCCGCACGGACCGGAGCGGCCGCCGCCATGGGAGCCGCCGCCGCGGTGAGCGCGGCCGACGCCATGAAAGTACGCCGCCCGAGCGGGGCACGTGCCCCCGACGATTCCGCGCGCACACCTGTCACCCGCTGCTCCTTTCACCTGTGGACCCGCGCCTCGACCGAGGCGTCCGATTTCCTCCGACGGCTGGCGAAACTAGCAGCGCGGACGCCGTTTCCCCGGCGCGCGCCGCCGAGTGCGGCATCGCCCACCCGGTCGGCCCTGCCGGGGACCGGTCCCGTGCGGAGCCGGCCGGGGCTCCGAGCGGACGGCGCCCCGCACCACCTCAGCCGGTGGCGGGGCGGCAGGAGCGTCCCGTGCGCAGGTTCGTCGTCGCGCCGTCGATGACGGAGTCCAGCCGGGCGCGGCTGTCGGTCAGCTCGCCGATCCGGGCGTCGAGGCGGTCCCGTTCCTCGGCCAGCCGGTCGAGGAGCGCCGTGGTGGCCCTGCCGTCGGCGGCGTGGGGCAGCATCTCCAGGATCGCCCTGCTGGACAGACCCGCGGCGTAGAGCTCGCGGATCAGCCCGACCCGGTCGACGGCGCCCTCGGGATAGTGCCGCTGGCCGCTGGAACTGCGGTCCGGGACGAGCAGGTCCTGTTCCTCGTAGTAGCGCAGCGCGCGGACGCTGGCACCGGTCCGGGCGGCGAGTTCACCGATGCGCATCCCCGTCTCCTCCGCTCCCGTGAGCCGCGCCACAGCGCTTGCCTCTCACGTCGACGTGAGGTTTTAGCGTAACCCGCGTGGTCCCCGCCTCGTCCGGGGCGCCCGTTCCCTCCCTTCGATCCCCTCGATCCCTCGACAGCAGAAGGAAGTGCCCTTCCATGACCTCGTCAGCCACGGTGTCGCCCGGCGTCCCCGAAGCCGTACCCGTCGTCTCGGTCAAGCCCGTCGTGCTGGATGCGCCGGAACGCGGCGCGGACCTGCGGGTCCGCGTGTCCGCTCCGGTCACCGGCAGTGGCCTGCCCGTCGTGCTGCTGGCCCACGGCTTCGGCTCCTCCCTCGACGGGTACGGGCCGCTCGCCGATCACTGGGCCGCGCACGGCTTCGTGGTGGTCCAGCCGACCCACCTCGACTCCAGGACCACGGATGGGGCCGCCGGCGGCCCGCACGGCCCCCGGCTGTGGCGGTCGCGGGTGGACGACATGCGGCTGGTCCTCGACCGCCTCGACGAACTGACGGCGGCCGTCCCCGGTCTCGCCGGGCGCACGGACCACGGCCGGATCGCCGCGGCCGGGCACTCGTTCGGCGGCCAGACGGCGGGCCTGCTGCTGGGGCTCAGGGTGCGCGACCCCGAGACCGGGGTGGTGGAGGACCTGTCGGACCCCCGGGTCGGCGCGGGGGTGCTGCTCGCCACCGCCGGCCGCGGGGGCGACTCGCTGACGCCCTTCGCCGACGAGCACCTCCCCTGGCTGCGGGACCCCGACTTCACCCACATGACCGGCCCCGCCCTCGTCGTCATGGGTGACCGGGACGAGTTGCCGCTGACGGTGCGGGGCGCGGAGTGGACGGCCGATCCGTACGTCCTGAGCCCCGGCGGGAAGAGTCTGCTCACGCTGTTCGGCGCACAGCACTTCCTGGGCGGCATCTCCGGTTACGAGGTCGCCGAGACTACGGACGAGAACCCCGCGCACGTCGCCCTGGTCCAGCGGGTCACCCTCGCCTACCTCCGGCACGCGCTCGGCGTGGACGGGGACGGCTGGCGGGCGGTGCGGCGGGAGTTCGCGGACGGCGCCCACCCCCTGGGCCGCCTGGAGTCCAAGTAGGACACAGGCACGCCGGGCGGGGGCGCCCGCGGGGCCGACGGGTCCGACGGTCAGGAACCCGCCGTCGCGTCCGCCGGCTCCGGCGCGTCCACCGGGCCGGAGTGGCGCGGACCCCGCGCGAGGACGTAGAGGAACAGGACCGCCATGACGGCGACGCCGGCCCACATGGCCTGCTGCCAGCCCTCGACGAACGACTCCCGGGCCGCGCGCGCCAGCGCCCTCGCCTGCGGTCCCGCCCGGTCGGCGGCGTCGAGCGCGTTGGCGACGCCCTCGCGCGCGGTGTCCGCGGTCGCCGCGGGGACCCCGTCGAGCCGGTCGTCGACGGCACCGCGGTAGCCGGCGGAGAGCAGCGCCCCGAGCAGGGCGACGCCGAGGGCGGTGCCGAACTCGCGAGTGACGTCGTTGAGCGCGGAGGCGACGCCCTGGTGCTCCCGCGGGAGGGCGCCGGTGATGGCCTCGGTGGAGGGTGTCATCGCGAGGCCCATGCCGGCGCCCATGGCGAGCATGCCGGGCAGGACGGACAGGTAACCGCCGTCGACGGAGACGACGGCCGCCATCAGCGCCAGCCCCGCCCCGGCCAGCAGGATCCCGGCGGCCATGGTGGCCCGCGGCCCGACCCGCGCGGCCAGCCGGGGCGCGAGGCCGGAGGCGGCCATCATCAGCACCGCCATCGGCATCAGCGCCAGGGTGGACAGCAGGCCCGACCAGCCGAGGACGGCCTGGAAGAACGGGAACAGGACCACGAAGATGCCCGCCTGGACACCGAACACCGCGAGGAGGGTGACCGAGCCCCCGGCCAGGGCGCGTTCGCCGAACAGGCGCACGTCGAGCAGCGCGGCCTCGCGCAGGCGCAGTTCCCATGCCACGAAGGCGACCGCGGCGACGGCGCCGACGGCCAGCGCGAACAGGGTCACGGGCGCGCCCCAGCCGCGCTCGGGCCCCTCCTGCAGGACGAAGATGAGCCCGACCACGGCGACGACGGAGGTCAGCGCGCCGACCGTGTCGAAGGTGTGACGGGGCACCTCGCGGGAGTCGGGGACCGAGCGCAGCGTCAGCGCGAGGGCGGCGGCGACGAGCGCGACGGGCAGCACGAACAGCCACCGCCAGCTCGCCACGTCGACCAGGGCGGCCGAGAGGAACATGCCCAGGATGCCGCCGCCCCCGGCGACACCGGTCCAGACGCCGATCGCCTTCCCCCGTTCCTTCGCGGGGAACGTCGAGGTGATCACGGCGAGCGTGATGGGCATGATCATGGCCGCGCCCACGCCGCTGAGCGTGCGCGCGGCGAGCATGACCTCGCTGGACGGCGCGAGCCCGGCCGCGGCGCTCGCCACGCCGAAGACGACGAGTCCGGCGACCAGCGCGGGTTTGCGGCCGAGGCGGTCGCCGATCGCGCCCAGCGGCAGCAGCAGCGCGGCCAGGGTGAGGGTGTAGACGTTGATGAACCAGAGGATCGTGCTCTGCGAGGCGCCGAACTCCACGGCGAGGTCGGGCTGGGCCACGTTGAGCCCGGACACCGAGGCGATGACGGCCATCAGCGCGACGCAGACGGCGATCAGGATCACGCGGCGCCGGCGCGCGTCGGGCAGGGCGTCGTCCGGGGCGGCGTCGTCCGCCGCGCGGATCGGCTGGGGAGGCTGGTGCGTACTCATGGGTCCTCTCGGGCGGGACATGCGGAGCCGGCGGCGGCCGGGGCGCACGGACGGTGGAGGTGCGGCCCGGGCGGCCGTCCGGGTGGCGGCGCGGGGCGGCACACGGACGACGCTAACGGGACCTTGCCGTGAAGGCATACGATGTTGCCTATGACGCAAGACGATGGTGACCTGGACGGCCTGGTACGCAAACGCATCCGCGCCCTGCGCGTGGCCCAGGGCTGGTCGCTGGAGGAGCTGGCCGCCCGGGCCCGGCTCAGCCAGTCCACGCTCAGCCGCATCGAGAACGGCCACCGCCGCCTCGCCCTGGACCAGCTCGTCACGCTGGCCCGCGCCCTGGACACCTCCCTGGACCAGCTCGTGGAGACCGCCGCGGACGACGTCGTCTCCTCCCCGATGACCGACGCGGCGCACGGGCTGATGCGGTGGCCCGTGAAGTACGACCCGGGCATGACCGTCGTACGCCGGCGCATGACCGAGCCGGCCTCCGACCACCCCGGACGGATGCGGGCCCACCCCGGGCGCGAATGGCTGGTGGTCCTGTCGGGCACCGCGACGCTGCTCCTCGGCAACCGGCGCTTCCGCGTGGAGACCCACCAGTCCGCGGAGTTCCCGACGATGCTGCCGCACAGCATCGGCGCCGAGGGCGGGCCCTGCGAGATCCTCGGCATCTTCGACCGCGACGCCCGGCGCGGCCACCAGACGGGCGAGACGGAGCCCCCGGCGCGGTGAGCGCGGACCCCTCGCAACACTCTTGACACGCTCACGTCGACCGCTTGTATGGTCTAGTCCAACAGAACTCGCCGCTCCGTTTGCGGAGTTGGGCCCTGTCCGGGGCCCGGCTCCCCGCGAGGACGGCGAGTGCGCGTCACCTTCGCGCCTCTTGGCCCCACCCACGAGAGGCCGTACTCGGCGTGCGCGGCCACCCCCACATAAGGCCGCGTGCGTCCTGGAGCGGCCTGATGTGAAGGAGTTCCCCATGCACATGCGCAAGAAGACCGCCGCACTGATCGGGGCGGCCCTCGCCCCCGTCGTCGCCGTCAGCCTCCCCGCCTCCTCGGCGAGCGCGCACGGCTACATCTCCGACCCGCCCAGCCGCCAGGCGCAGTGCGCGGCGGGCACGGTGTCCTGCGGCGACATCCAGTACGAGCCCCAGAGCGTCGAGGGCCCCAAGGGCCTGACCAGCTGCAGCGGCGGCAACAGCCGCTTCTCGGAGCTGGACGACGACAGCAAGGGCTGGGCCGTCACCCCGGTGTCGAAGACCACGACGTTCTCCTGGAAGCTCACCGCCCAGCACAACACGAGCACCTGGGAGTACTACGTCGGCGGGCAGCGGATCGCGCTGTTCGACGACGGCGGCGCCAAGCCGGGCGCGGTCGTGAACCACCAGGTGGACTTCGGCGGCCTCTCCGGCCAGCAGAAGGTCCTCGCCGTCTGGAACGTCGCCGACACGTCCAACGCGTTCTACGCCTGCATCGACGTCAACGTCGGCGGCTGACGGACCGGCAGGAGGAGACCGGGAGCGCCCGCACCCCGACCGGGTGCGGCCGTTCCCCCTCCCCCGCCGCTCCGCGCCGTCCCCCCACCGAGCAGGAGTCGATAACCGTGCAGCACCGCAAACTCGCACTGCTGGCCGCCACCGGCGCGGCCGCCGCCCTGTGCAGCCTGACCATGGCACCTTCGGCCGTCGCCCAGAAGTCCGGCACCCAGGGGTCCGACGCCCGGGCCGCCGCCGAATTCGTGGTCAGCGAGAGCCAGTTCAACCAGATGTTCCCGAGCAGGAACTCCTTCTACACCTACAGCGGCCTCACCGCCGCGCTCAGCGCCTACCCCGGCTTCACCAACACCGGCAGCGACACGGTGAAGAAGCAGGAGGCCGCCGCGTTCCTGGCCAACGTCAGCCACGAGACCGGCGGGCTGCAGTACGTGGTCGAGCAGAACGAGGCCAACTACCCCCACTACTGCGACGCCAGTCAGCCGTACGGCTGCCCGGCCGGCACGGCCAAGTACTACGGCCGCGGGCCGGTCCAGCTCAGCTGGAACTTCAACTACAAGGCGGCCGGGGACGCGCTGGGCATCGACCTGCTCAACAACCCCGACCTGGTCCAGAACGACGCGGCCGTGGCCTGGAAGACGGGCCTGTGGTACTGGAACACGCAGAGCGGGCCCGGGACCATGACCCCGCACGACGCCATGGTCAACGGCGCGGGCTTCGGCGAGACCATCCGCGCCATCAACGGCAGCCTGGAGTGCAACGGGGGCAACCCCGGGCAGGTCCAGAGCCGCATCGACAACTACCAGCGCTTCACCCAGCTCCTCGGCGTCGAGCCCGGCGGCAACCTCAGCTGCTAGCCGGCCCCACCGGCCCTTCGCGGCCACCGGCGGTGCCGGTGGCCGCGAAGGGCCGCGCGCTCGTTTCCGGGCTCCCCGGAGGCCTACGCGGACAGGGTGGAGCGCAGCCGGTACAGGTCGCGGAGCACCGCGATCTCGGACATGTGGTGGATGAACTCCAGGTTGGCTCCCGCCAGGACGGTGATGTAGTGGTCGTCCGGGTCCGAGCCGTAGGGGTACTGGGAGAAGCCCACCGTGTCCAACTGCCGCTCGGTGACCCGGCCGACGTCGGCGCGCCAGCGGTCGATCAGCGCCCAGAAGCGTTCGAGGGCCACGTCGGCCGCGGGGCTGAAGTCCACCAGCAGGTGCGGGTCGCGGCGGCGTTCGCCGAAGGTCCACTCCCACTGGCCGGCGAAACAGGAGTGCAGGTGTCCGAGCCGCCAGGCCAGGGTGGTGAAGGGCGCCTCGTCCGGCGGCGGTTCGCCGGTGTGGGCCAGGACCTGCTCGATGCGCTCGACGCTCACACTCCAGTCCGCGGCGATCTTGGCCACCGACATGCCGCCGGCCGCCTGCCGGGCGACCTCCGCGTACTCGTTGGCCGGGATGTCCGGGGCGCCCTTGTCCAGCACCCACTCGCCCGGCCCGTACGCCCTGGGCGTCGTGGCCTCGGCCCTGCGCCGGACCGACCAGCAGCCGGCCAGCGGCTCCCACAGGTACTCCTCGTCGCCGAGCCCCGCGAGTCGCACCTCGGCCATCTCCCTGGCCTGGTCGAACTGGTCGAGCAGCACCCCCAACCGGTCGGTGCGCGCACCCGTCTCCTCCATCACCGGCTCCCTTCGCGGTCCCCCGCGCCTCGCTGCCTCGCTGCGGTCAGGCGGAGGCTAACCACTGACGGAGCGGGGCGCGACCGAATTCCCGGCGGGCACTACGGGGCGTCGGTCCCGGCGGGGCGGCCGTCGACCCAGGTGGACACCACCTCGATGCCGCCGATGCGTGACGGGTCGACGCGTCGCGGGTCGTCGCCCAGCACGGCCAGGTCGGCGCGCTTGCCGGGGGTGAGGCTGCCCAGGTCGTCCTCCCAGTGGCAGGCGCGGGCGCCGGCGACGGTGTAGGCGTGCAGGGCCTCGTCGACGGTGATGGCCTCGGCGGGGCCGATCCGCCGTCCCGACGCGGAGGCGCGTTCGACCATGAACTGGACGGCGCTCAGCGGCGCGCCGTCGGTGACGGGGCGGTCGGAGCTGCCCACCAGCGGGATGCCGTGGTCGAGGAACGCCCGGCCCCGGTAGAGCCAGGGGGCGCGCTCCGCGCCCATGATGCCGGCGTAGTCGTCGCCGAAGTGGCGCAGGAAGTTGGGCTGGACGACCGCGGTGACGCCGAGCCGGGCGAAACGCGGGAGCTGGTCGGGGCGGATCAGTCCGGCGTGCTCGATGCGGTGCCGGGCGTCCGGCCGGGGGCGGAGGGTCTGGGCGCGTTCCAGCGCGTCCAGGGCGACGTCGGCCGCGCGGTCGCCGATGGCGTGCACGGCGAGCTGCCAGCCGGCGAGGTGCCCGTCGACGATGGTCCGGGCGAGGGCGTCGGGGTCGTCCTGCAACTGGCCCGCGTGGTCGAGCCCTTCGTAGGGGCTGCTGAGCGCGGCGGTCCTGGCCATCATGCCGCCGTCGGTGAACACCTTCAGCGCGCCCACGGAGAGCCGGTCGTCGCCGAAGCCGGTGCGCAGCCCGAGGTCGAGCGCGCGGGGGATGCCGTCGGCCTCGTGGGCGCCGACGGGGTGCAGCCGGTCCGCGGCCACCATGAGCTGCACCCGCAGCGGCAGCAGGCCGCGCTCCCGGGCGAGTTGGTACGCCCCCAGCTCGACCGGGCTGTGGCCCAGCAGCGTGCCCCCGATGCCCGCCTCGGCGACGGCGGTGACGCCCTCGGCGAGGCAGCCGCGGGCGGCCCGCCCGATCGCCTCGGCCAGCTCGCCCTGCGCGTGCGGCAGGCGCAGGGCGCGGGCGGCGCCCATGGCGCCCTCGGCGAGGAAGCCGCCCTCGTGCGGGGTGCCGGGCGGGAGCAGGTCGAGTACGGCGGTGTTGACCGCGCAGCCGTGGCCGGAGTCGTGCGCCAGGTAGAGCAGGTGTCCGTGGCTGACGCCGTCCAGTTCGGCGGCGGTCAGGTGGCGGCCGAGGGCCCGCTGGTCGTAGCCGGCGACGCTCACCCAGGAGCCGGGCTCTCCCTTGCGGGTGACTGCCTCCGCCACGACCGCCAGGACGTCGTCGATCCGGGTCAGTCCGGCGATGCTCGGGGTGTTCTGCTTGAACCCGGTCCAGGCGAGGTGGACATGGGCGTCGACGAAGCCCGGCAGGACGGTGGCGCCGTGGAGGTCGACGACCTCGCGGGCGGGCAGCGAGGTCGCGGCCTCGTCCAGCCCCACGATCCGGCCCCGCCAGACACCCAGGTCGTGGGCGACGGGGTGGTCCGGATCCATGGTGAGGAAGCGGGCGTTGGTCAGCCTGGTGCAGAGCATCGGGGTCAGAACTCCGCGGGGCGGGCGAAGGGTTCGGTGCGCATTCCCGGTGCCTCCTGAGGCATTAGGTTAGGCTCGCCTAATGGACGGCGAGCTTAGCCGTCCCCCTTTCCGCTCCACAAGGAGACGTTGATGAGGCTGGTGGGGGAAGAGACCTTCGCCGCGTACGGGCTGGCCGGCGCACCCGGCACCGACGCCTTCTGGGCGGAGGCCCGGACACCCGCGACGGTCCCCGACGGCGACGGCTGGACGGCCCTGTTCCTGCGGCGCGCCGGGGAGGCGGCGGACATCGGCTTCGAGAGCTGGTCGCCGCCGGTGCCGCTGCGCCGGTGGGGTGTCACGGACTGCTGGTACGCCGAGGTCCGGATGCCGGCGCGGCTGCGGGTGACGTACCAGTTCCTGGAGGGCGACACGGCGTACGCCGATCCGCTCAACCCGGTGGGCGCGGGCGGCGAGCGGTCCCTGTTCGCGACGCCGGACGCCCCGCCCCAGCCGCACTGGCCCGCCCTCGGCGCCGACGACGTCCTGCCCCTCCCCCGCACCCGGCTGCGCTGGACCAGTGAGCGGCTCGGCGGGCGGCGCACCGTGCGGGTCCACGAGGTGGGCGGGGGCGGTCCGGTGGTCCTGCTGCTCGACGGGGACGACTGGCTGTACCTGCATCCGGCGGCGACCGCGTTCGAGTCGGCGGTCAGGTGCGGCGAGATGCCGCCGGTCACGCTCGTGTTCCTGCCGGCCAAGGACCGGCAGGCCGAGTTCGGCTGCCGCCCCGCCCTGTGGGAGGCGGTGCGGGACGAGCTGCTTCCCCTGATCGCGGAGAGCGCCGTGCACGCGGACCCGGACCGGCTCGTGGTCACGGGTCAGAGCCTCGGCGGGCTGAGCGCGCTCTACGCCGCCCTGGAGTTCCCGGACCTGGTCTCCCGCGTGGCCTGCCAGTCGCCGTCGGTGTGGTGGACGCCGGACGCCGTGCACCGGCCGGACCCGCTGGGCGGCCCGGTCGGTGGCACCGTCGCGGCCCGGCTGCGCGGCGGCCCGGACCTGTCCGGCCTCCGGGTCGCCTTCGACGTGGGGGAGCACGAGACGCGGATGCTCCCCCACTGCGCCCTGGTGGAGCGCCTCACCGAGCAGGCCGGCGCGACGGTGTCCGTCAACCGCTCGGCCTCCGACCACGACCGCGCGGGCTGGCGCCACGCACTGCTGCGGGACGTGGGCTGGGCGCTCAACGACGCCTAGGGTCTGTCGTTTGGATCATGCCGGCGTCGCGGGGCGTGGCATGCCCCGCTCGGGTGGGCCGGCAAGGACCCTCCCTCTCAGCCGGCCAGATCCAAACGACAGACCCTAGGGCGCCGGGACGGTGGAGAGGTCGAGTGCCCGGTCGGCGTCCTGGGGCCGCAGGACGCGCATGATGCCTTCCAGCAGGTAGTAGTCGGCGTACGGGAGGGAGATCTCGACGCCGTCCTCGGCGGGCCGGTTGCGGGTGCAGCGGGCGACGACCGCGTCGGCTCGGCGGGACTGCCGGGTCAGGCAGGTCCGTGCCAGCGCGGTGAGCAGCCGCAGGGCCGTGTCGCGGTACGCCTGACGGCCGGTGGCCTTCGCCAGGTCGAGCAGGCCGCAGGCCATGACGGCGCCCGCCGAGGCGTCCTTGACGTCGTACGGCTGCTGCGGCGCCAGGTAGTCCCAGACGGGGACGTGGTCCTCGGTCAGGGCGCCGGTCGCGAAGTCGGCCAGGGCGCGGGCGGTGTCCAGGAAGGCGCGGTCGCCGGTCCTGCGGTACATCGTGGTGAAGCCGTAGACGCCCCAGGCCTGGCCGCGCGCCCAGCACGAGGCGGGGCTGTACCCCTGGACGGTGCCGGGGCCGACCGGTGCACCGCTGCCCGGGTCGAAGTCGTAGACGTGCGGGGTCGATCCGTCGGGGCGGGGGAACACCCGCCGGGTGGTCCGGGCGTGCTCGGTGGCGATGTCCAGGTACTTCCCGTCCCCCGTCTCCCGGCTCGCGAAGGCCAGGAGGTCGAGGTTCATCATGGTGTCGATGATGACCCGGCCCGCGTTGCCCGGGTCGGACAGGGCGCCCCACGCGCGGATGAAGCGGCCGCGCGGGTTGTACCGCTGGATCAGGGAGTCCGCCGCCCGGACCGCGCCGTCCCGCCACTCGGCGTCGCCCGTCAGGCGCCAGGCGGTGACCCACGACGGATAGAAGAGGAACCCCAAGTCGTGGGTGGAGGTGTCGTACCGGCGGGGGGCGAGCCCGCGGGCCGAGTCGATCGCCAGGGTACGGAAGCCGTCGTCGCCGCTGTACAGGTGCGCCATCCACAGCGTTCCTGGCCAGAACCCGCCCACCCAGTCGCCGTTCGGCGAGTAGACCCACTTCTCGAACTTCGTCCCCACCGGGAAGCCGGTCACCCCGGGCGCGACGGCCCGGAGCTTGGCCACGGCGTAGTCCGCGGCGTCGCGCAGGACACGGTCGGTGGCCGGCGCGGGCGCCCCGGTGCCGGCGGCCGCGGCCTGCTGCGACAGGGCGTGCACGCCCACTGCGCCGGTGGCCGAGGCCAGCACGGTTCGACGGGAGACACTCATGGGTGCGTCCTCCAACTGAGCTACGGGGCCGGGGAGTTGTCCGAGCGTGGCACAAGCGGAACCGGGGTGTACACCCTTGAGCGCCGTTCTTATACGTGAACATCGAAGACCAGCCACGGCCTCGCGCACAGGGTCTTTCCCGTCCGGCGCACACGTGCGATGCTCCCCGGAATTCCATCGCGAACGCCATTCACATACATGTCCAACAACGAGGGGGCGGGTATGTCTCACGAGGAGAGCCGCGGCAGCTCGGGCGGGGACGCCGGTTCGATCGGCAGACGGGGTCTGCTCGGGGGTGCCGCGGTCGTGGCCGCGGGTGTCATGACCGGAGCACCGCCCGTGCTCGCCGCGTCCGGGACGCCGTCCGGCGCGGGTTCCGGTGTCGTGCCGTCCCTGTGGCGGGAGTTCACCCGGAACCCCTTCACTCACCCCCAGATCCCGTTCGTGGGCCGGGCGGGCTGCCGGGGCGGCTCGACGCGGCGGCCCAGGCCCCGCGTGGTCGCCGACGTCCGCGACTTCGGCGCGGTGGCGGACGGCACCACCGACTGCGCCCCGGCGATCAACCGCGCCCTCGCCGCCGCGGGACGGGCCGGCGGCGGCACGGTCACCCTGCCGCCCGGCACCCTCCGCATCGACGGCCTGATCCGCGTGGCCCACTCGGACGTCGTGCTGCGCGGCGCCGGAAGCGACCGGACGGTCCTGAAGGCCGCCCGGCACCTCACCGACCTGGTCGGCCCCTACGGCTCCCGGTACGGCGGCGACAAGTCGTCCTGGTCGTGGGCGGGCGGGCTGATCTGGCTGGCCCCCGAGGCCCGCTGGAAGTCTCTCACCGAGGCCATCGGGGCGAAGCAGTGGCCGTTCGAGGGCTGGACCGGCAACCGGCGCGACGAGTGGCGGACGCTGGCCACCGTCTCCCCCGCCCGCCGGGGCTCCTGGACGGTCCGGGTCAGCGACACCTCGCGGCTGCGCCCCGGCGACCTCGTCCTGCTGCGCGTCGCCGACGACGCCGAGCACACCCTGCTCGCCCACATGGCGGGCGACGGCCCCGGCACCGGTTCCTACTCCTGGGACGACAAGACGAAGCTGACGTCGTACGTGCCCTACGAGTGGCCGGTGCGGGTGACGGAGGTGCACGGCCGCCGCGTGACCCTGGAGCGTCCGCTGCCGCTCGACCTCCGGCCCGAGTGGGACCCCCGGCTGACGACCCACGTCGGCGCCCTGACGGGCGCGGGCGTCGAAGGGCTCACCCTGGAGGCCCCTAACCTGCCGCAGCAGCCGCACCTGCTGGACCTCGGGTACAACGGCGTCGTGCTCCAGTGCGCCTACGACTGCCGGATCGACGACGTCACCGTGCGCAACGTCGACAACGGGTTCGGGCTGGTCGCCGCCTCGGCCTGCACGCTGAGCCGCACGCGGGTCGCCGGACGCGGGGCCCACCACCCGTACTTCTGCCGCGAGGGATCCCACGACAACCTCGTCGAGGACTTCACCGTCGAAGAGCGCACGACTCCCGCGCCCGCGGGCACGCAGCTGCACGGCATCAACGTGGAGGGCCTGTCCTCGTACAACGTCTGGTCACGCGGTGTGATGGAGATGGGCACCTTCGACAGTCACCGCGGCATGCCCTTCGCGAACGTGCGCACCGACATCACGGTCAACAACAACGGACGGCACGGTGGCGACGCGAGCGCCGGCCCGCTCTTCGGGGCGCGCTTCGCCCACTGGAACATCCGGGTGACGAACGGCCGGGCCGGGCTGACGCGGATCGACGGCCTGGCGCCCTGGTCCGCCACCGTCGGCATCAACGAGGTGCGCGAGTTCGACCAGATCGACGTCCCCGACTTCACCGGCGACCTGAACGCGCGCCTGGAGCTGTACGGCACGACCGGCGCCGTACGCCCCGGGAACCTGTACGAGGCCCAGCGCGGGCTGGGGCGGTAGGGCCGCGCAAACGCGTCGGGTGGGTGGCTCGCGCCACCCACCCGAGACGACGGGACGTCCTCAGCTCTGCGGACGGCTACCGTGGTTGGCGCCGTTCTTGCGGCGGGCCTTCTTCTTGCGACGTCGCTTCGAGGACATCGAAACCTCCTTGCTGATCACTTTTCACACGCTGTGCACCGGATTGTCGGCTCCGGTGATCACAGATCCCCTTTCCCGTGTGTGCCACGGCAAACATCCGGGACGGGTGCATCGCGGGACACCTGTGCGAGACCTGCGTTACCGGCTTCACCGGGTCACCGGGTCACCGGGTCACCGGGTCACCGCCAGTCGGTACTCCTCGTCGGCGGCCAGCAGGTTGCGGTGGGTGTCCTCGGCCGTGATGACGCCCTCGTCGAGGACCAGGACGCGGTCGGCCGCGTCCAGGAGGGCGGGGCTGCTGGTGATCACGAGGGTGGTGCGGCCCCGGCGCAGCTTCGCGACGTTGCGGGCGATGAGCTGTTCGGTGACCGCGTCGACGGCCGTCGTCGGGTCGCGCAGGACGAGCACGTCGGTGTCGGCGGCGAGCGCGCGGGCCAGGGAGAGCCGCTGGCGCTGGCCGCCGGACAGGTTGGCGCCGCGGTCGCGGACGGCGTAGTCCAGGCCGTCGCGGTGCAGGGCCACGACGTCGGTCAGCATCGACGCCTCGACCGCCGCGTCGACCGGCCGGCCGGTGCCCGAGGGGTCGATGTTGGTGCGCAGGGTGCCCGCGAAGATCTCCCCGTCGTACGGGTTGACCAGCAGGTGCTCGCGGACGGCCGCCACCGGGAGGTCCGCCAGGTCGCGGCCGCCGAGCCGCACGGTGCCGTCGTACGCGTCGGGCGGCACGTTCAGCGCCAGCACCGAGGCCAGTTCGGCGGCGGCGCGCGGCTGGTAGGCGGCGATCGCCACGAACTCGCCGGCGCCCACCCGGAACCGCACCTTGCGCAGCGTCCCGTGCCGCACGCAGTCGACCTCCAGGTCCGGGCCCGACGGCGGCCGGCCCGTGCCGGGCGTGGTCACCGGCGGGGCGCTGAGCACCAGCGCCATCCGCTCGGCCGAGGCCCGGGCGATCATCACGTACTTCGGCATCTCCGAGAACAGCCTGAGCGGCTCCATGATGAACTGCGCGAGCCCCACCGCCATGACGAGTTCACCGATGTTGATCCGTCCGGCGAAGGCCAGCCAGCCCGCCGTCAGCGTCACGGCGGCGGCGAGCACCGCGTTGAGGGCCAGGGCGGTGCCCGCGTAGACGCCGTTGACCCGGGCGACGGTGATGGACTGCTGCTTCGCCTCCGTGCTGACCCCGCGGTACGCGCGGAAGGCGGCGCTGTTGCCGCCGAAGCCGTGCAGCGGGCGCAGGCCGATGATCAGGTCGGCGACCTTGGCGCCCGCCCGCGCCACCCGGGCCTGCTGTTCGCGGGTGCTGGAGCCGATCCGCTTGGACATGACGCTCAGCACCGTGAGGATCGCGGCCGTCCCCACGATTACCAGCAGGCCGAGCCGGACGTCGGCGAGGCCCAGCGCGACCGCCGCGATCAGCACCGCGACCAGCGAGCTGATCAGCAGCGGGACCACCTCGATGATGTCGGCGGTCTGGTCGGCGTCCTCGGTGGCGATGGTCAGCACCTCGCCGGACTTGAGGTCGGCGTCCCGGGCCACGGGCTCCAGTCCGCGGCCCGCGACCAGGACCCGCCAGCGGTGCGCCTCGGTGGTGTTGGCCTTCTGCAGCACCCGCATCCCGAACCGCCACGACAGCGACACGGTGGTGATGATCACGGCCAGCGCGCCGATGGAGACACCGAGCGAGCCCGGGCCGCGGTCGCGCATCGTGTGTTCCACGATCAGCCCGAGCGCGATGGGGAAGGCGGTCTCGGCGGCCTGGTAGAGGCCCATGAGCACGGTGCCCGCGACCATCGCGCCGAGGTTGCGCCGCAGGGCGGTGCGGAGGATGCCGGACCCCTGGCGGGTCCGCTGCTTGTCAGGAGTTTTCATCGAGGTGGCGGGCAATCGCTTCCGGGGTTCGCAGGGTGAACAGATCGCGGATGGTGATCACCGGACCGTACTCCCGGCGGAGCAGTCCGGTCAGCCGTACCGCCAGCATGGAGTGCCCGCCGAGGGCGACGAAGTCGCCGACCGCGCTCACCTCGTCGTCGTCCAGGTCCAGTGCCTCGGCGAAGAACTCGCACACGGTGGTCTCGGTCTCCGTGCGCGGGCCGCGCTCCCCCGCCGTGGTCAGCGCGCCGAGCGGCCTGGCCTCGGGCAGTGCCTTGGTGTCGGCCTTCCCGTTCACGGTCAGCGGGATGGCGTCGACCCGCGCGTAGTGCGTGGGGCGCAGGAAGTCCGGGAGCGCGGCGCCGACCTCGGCCGCGACCTCCGCCAGCTCGGCGCCGTCGAGGACCAGGTAGGCGGCCAGCCGGTGGGCGCCGTCGACCTGCGGGTCCGGCTGGGCGACGGCGGCGGCGAACCGTACCGCCGGGTGCGCGGCGAACACGGCCTCGACCTCGCCGAGTTCGACCCGGTGCCCGCGGATCTTGACCTGCTGGTCGGTGCGGCCGAGGTAGGCCAGATTGCCGTCGGGGCGGCGGACCACGAGGTCGCCGGTGCGGTACATGCGTTCGCCCGGGGCGCCGAACGGGCAGGCGACGAAGCGGTGCGCGGTCTGCGCCGGCTGGCCCAGGTAGCCGCGCGCGATGCCGATGCCGGAGACGTACAGCTCGCCGGGGACGCCGTCGGGCGAGGGGCGCAGCCAGGGGTCCAGGACGTAGACGTCGGTGTTGTCGATGGCGACCCCGACGACGGGGTCCTGGCATTCGAAGGTGCCGACGCCGAGGGTGTTGATGGTGTACTCGGTGGGTCCGTACAGGTTGTAGCCCACGGTCCCCTCGGTCTCGGCGAGCCGCCGCCACAGGGCGGGGGTGACGGCCTCGCCGCCGAGCAGCACCAGTGCGGGCCGGTGGGCGGGGTCGTCGAGCAGCCCCTCGGCGACCAGCTGCTGCGCGTAGGTCGGGGTGACGTTGACGACGTCGATGCCGTGCTTGAGGCAGTACTCGACCAGCCGGGGCGCGTCGCGGCGCAGTTCCTCGTCGCATACGTGCACCTCGTGGCCGTCGGCGAGCCAGAGCAGTTCCTCCCACGACATGTCGAAGGCGAACGACACGGTGTGGGCGATCCGGAAGGTCCGGTGGCCGTGCTCGGCGAGGACCGGTTCGAAGATCCGGCGCTGGTGGTTGACGAGCATGTTGGTCAGTCCGGCGTACTCGGTGACCACGCCCTTGGGCTTCCCGGTGGAGCCGGAGGTGTAGATCGTGTACGCGGGGTGCCGCAGCCGGTGCGGGTCGTCCGGCGCGAACGTCGTGTACGGGGCGGCGTCGGGCAGCGGGCGGTCCAGCTCGATCAGGTGGCCGGTCAGCCGCGGGGAGACGGCGCTCACGGTGAGAGTGACGTCGGGGCGGGCGTCCGCCACGATGGCGGCGATGCGCTCGTCGGGGTGGTCCAGCTCCAGCGGGACGTAGGCGGCGCCGACGCGCAGTACGGCGAAGAGGGCCACGATGGAGTCGAGCGAGCGCGGTACGGCGATCGCGACGGTCGTCTCGGGGCCGAGGCCGCGCCCGGCGAGCACGCCCGCCACCGCGCGGCTGCGGTCGCGCAGTTCCGCGAAGGTCATGGTGGCGCCGTCGGCGACGAGCGCCACCCGCTCCGGGGCGCGGCCGGCCGCGAGGTCGAAGCGGTCGACGACGGTGTCGGTGCCGACGTCGGTGCGTCCGGCGGGGCGGGGTGCGGGACCGAGGCCGGTCAGCGCGCCCACCGGGCCGGTGGAGCGGGCCAGGTCGTCCAGGACGCGCAGGTAGTCGTCGAGCAGGCGGCGGGCGTTCGCGTCGTCGCGGTCGCGGTACTCCAGCTTGACGGTGAGGCGTTCGCCCGGGGTGACGACCCAGGTGAAGGGGTAGTGCGTGGAGTCGTCGGCGCGCACGGAGGTGATGCCGTGCCGGGCGTTCATCTCGGCGAAGGCGTCCAGGTCCAGGAAGTTCTGGAGCACGAAGAGGTTGTCGAACAGGGTGTCGTGGCCGGCGGCGCGCTGGATCTCGCCGAGGCCGAGGTGTTCGTGCTCCATGGCGTCGGCCCTGGCCGTCTGGACGGCCGTGAGGTAGTCGCGGACCGTGTCGTGCGGCCGGGCGCGCGTCCAGGCGGGCACGGTGTTGAGCAGCACGCCGACGATGTCGCTCAGTCCCTCGCCGTCGCGGCCGGAGACGGTGACGCCGAACACGGCGTCGGTGCGGCCGGTGCGGGCGCCGAGGAGCAGGCCGAAGGCGCCGGTGAGGACGGAGTTCAGCGTGACGCCGTGTGTCCTTGCGGCCTCCCGCAGCCGCTCGGACCGCTCGGCGTCCAGGGTGTGGACCAGGGCGCGCGGCAGGTCGTCGGTGAGGTCGGGGCCGGGGCCGGCCAGCAGGGTCGGGCCGGACAGGCCGCTCAGGTGGCGCGCCCAGAACCGCTCGGAGACGGCGGGGTCCTTGGCGGCGAGCGTCCGGGCGTGGTCCTCGAAGCCGGGTGCGGCCGGGACCGCGGCGGGCGGCGAGCCCGCGAGGACGGCCTCGTAGGCGTCGAAGAGGTCCCGCAGCACGATCTCGCGCGACCAGCCGTCCCAGAGCAGCAGGTGATAGCTGAGGAGCAGTCCGTCGCGGCCGTCCGGCAGGCGTACGACGGTCAGCCGGATCAGCGGTGGTGCGGCGAGGTCGAAGCCCGTGTCCCGGTCGGTGAGCCGCAGCTCCTCGGCCTCGGCGTCCGTGGCCGCCTCGACGGTGCGGACGACGGCCCGCCGGCCGGCGGCGAGGACCTGTACGGGGTCGCCGTCGTCGTCCGTCGTGAAGCCGGCGCCCACGACCGGGTGCCGGGCGATCACGGCGGCCATGGCGTCGGCCAGCGCGTCGGCGTCCAGCCGCCGGTCGAAGGTGAAGTAGCTCTGGGCCACGTAGTGCCCGGCTGGGCCCGCCAGTTGGGCCTGGAAGAACAGGCCCCGCTGCAGCGGGGTGACCGGCGCGGTGCGTTCGGCGGTGGCGGCCGCCTCGGCGATGTGCCGCAGGGCGGCCAGCCAGTGTTCGGTGAGGGCGTCGGGGACGCCCGCGGCGAGGATGAAGTCCGCGTGCAGGGCGCCGGTGGCGGCGTCGGTCCACGCGTTCACCTCGACGGCGTACGGGCTGGTGCCCTCGTCCCCGGTCAGGCGCGGGGCGTGGGACTCGTCGCCCCGGCCCAGGTAGTTGAAGAGGACTTGCGGGTGGGTGTCGAGGAGCGGCGCGGTCTGCGGGTTGAGGTACCTGAGCCGGCCGTAGGCGGCGTGCGCGCCCTCGTCGGGCTGCCGTTCGGCGGTCTCGCGGGCGGCGGCCACGGGGTCGGTGTGCGGGGTGAGCCGTACGGGGGCGATGGCGGTGAACCAGCCGACGGTGCGGGTGTAGTCGTGGTGGGCGAGGGCCGGGACGCGGCCGTGCCGCTCCAGGTCGATCGCCAGGTCGGTGGGTTCCGTCTGGACCCGGGTCAGCGCGGTGCGCAGGGCGCCGCACAGCAGTTCGGTGAGGCCGAGTCCGAGTGCGGCGGGTGCGGTGCGCGTCAGGCGCTCGCTCACCTCGGCTTCGAGGACGGCCGTGGTCTCGCGCAACCCCTTGGCCGGGGGCAGGGGGGTGGGGGCCGCCAGCGTCGTGAGCCAGTGGTCCAGGCCGTCGGTGTCGGCGGCGGACCGGTGGGTCAGCGCCTCGGCGTACTCGGCGTAGGAGGTGGTCGGCGGTGCGAGGGGTGCGCCGCGCAGCGCGTCCGCGAGGTCGTCGAGGAGGATCAGCCAGGACACCGCGTCGACGGCGAGGTGGTGCACGACGACGACCAGGGTGCGGCTCGCCTCCAGCCAGGTGAACGCGGCGACCGCGCCGGCCTCGGGGTCGAGCCGGCCCGCGGCACGCTCGGCGGCGGCCGTCGTGTCGGTGCCGTCCTCGGGGACGACGGTCGCCTCGCGGGCGGGTTCCGTGCCGAGGGACCAGACGCCGTGCCGGACGCGCAGGCGCAGGCGCAGCGCCGGGTGCGTGTCCACGACGGCCCCGGCGGCGCGCCGTACGTCGGCGAGGCCGGCGCCCTCGGGGACCGGGACCGTCCTGGCCTGGGCGAACCGGGCGAGCGGGCCGCCCAGTTCGCGCCGGCGCAGGATGATCGGCGTGGGGGCCACCGGGCCGTCCTCGCGCGGGGTGGGCGCGGGGGGCGCGGTGCTCGGCACGCGGGTGCCGAGGTGTTCGGCGAGGGCGCGGGGTGTCCTCAGCAGGAACACGTCGCGCGGGGCGAGGGGCAGGCCGAGGGCCCTGGCGCGGTTGACGACGGTGATGGCGACGATGCTGTCGCCGCCGGCGGCGAAGAAGTCGGTGGCCGCGTCCACGGCGGTGCCGGGCAGCGCCTCGGTGAAGACGCCGACGAGGGCCGCGAGGGCGTCGGCGTCCGGCCGGTCCGCGGGGGCCGGGGCGGTGGGCGGTGCCGGGTCGGGGGCGGCCGCCGCGGCGCGCGCGGTCAGGGCCGCGCGGTCCAGTTTGCCGTTGACGGTCAGCGGGAGCGCGTCCAGCGGCAGCACCCGGCCCGGCACCATGTGCGCGGGGAGCTTCGCCGACAGGAGCGCGGTGAGGTCGTCGGGCGCGCGGCCCACGACGTGGGCCACCAGGTGGTCGCCGGTGTCCGCCACCGTGACGGCCGCGTCGACGACTCCGTCGAGTTCGCGGAGCGCGGCCTCCACCTCGCCGGGTTCGATGCGGAACCCCTTGAGCTGGACCTGGTCGTCGGCGCGGCCCACGAACTCCAGCTCGCCGTCGAGGGTGCGGCGGGCGAGGTCCCCCGTGTGGTACATGCGGGTGCCGTCCCCGGTGAACGGGTTGGCGACGAACCGGCCGGCGGTGAGTCCGGGCCGGCCCAGGTAGCCGAGCGACACCTGGTCGCCGGCGACGTAGATGGCGCCCACCCGGCCGGGCGGCACGGGGCGGAGCCGGTCGTCCAGCAGGTGGGTGACCAGGCCGGGGATCGGACCGCCGATGGGGCTGACGTCCTCGCCGGTGACGAAGTCCGCGTCGCCGAGGACGCGGTGCGTGACGTGGACGGTGGTCTCCGTGATGCCGTACATGTTGACCAGCTCGGGGGCGGCGGTGCCGTGCCGTTCGACCCAGCCGCGCAGGCGCCCGAGGTCCAGCGGTTCGCCGCCGAAGATGATCCGGCGCAGCGCCGGGAGCGGTCCGCCGGCGTGCAGGTCTGCCTCGGCGAACCGGTGGAACGCCGACGGTGTCTGGTTGAGCACGGTCACCCCGCGCTCGCGAACCAGCCGGTGGAAGTCGACCGGGGAGCGGGTCAGCGCGTAGTCGGGCAGCAGCAGTTCGGCGCCGTGGGTCAGCGCGCCCCACAGCTCCCAGACCGCGAAGTCGAAGGAGAAGGAGTGGAACTGGACCCACACGTCGTGCGGGCCGAACCCCATGTCGGGCCGCGTCCGGGCGAGCAGGGTGACCACGGCGGCGTGCGGGACGACGACGCCCTTGGGCCGGCCAGTCGAACCGGAGGTGTAGATGACGTAGGCGGGGTCGCGCCAGTCCGGCTCGCGGGCCGGCTCGGTGGTGTCCGCCGCTGACGGCTGCGGGGGCTCCTCGCCCGGTACGAGCAGGCGGGCGGGCACGCCGGCGCGGTCCAGCAGCCGGGCGAAGCGGTCGCGCTGTTCCGCGGCCACGAGGACGACCTGCGGAGCGGAGTCGGCCAGGACGTACTCCAGGCGCTCGTCCGGGTAGGCCTCGTCCAGCGGGACGTAGGCTCCGCCCGCGCCGACCACCGCGGCCAGGGCGACCACCTGCTCGGCGGAGCGCGGGACGGCGACGGCCACGCGCCCGCCCGGCCCCACCCCGGCCGCGCGCAGTACGGCGGCGAGGCCGTCCTTGGCGTGGGCCAGTTCGCCGTAGGTCAGGGACCGGGTGGTGCCGTCCAGGGCGCACTGGGTGACGGCGGTGGCGGCGGGGTCGCGGCGTGCGGCGGCGTCGAGTAGGGCGCCGAGGGTGGCGGGGGCGACCTGCTCGGCGGGCTCCTCGGTGGCGAGGTGGGCGGCCGGGGCGTCGGGGCGGGTGAGCAGGCCGGTGAGGGTCCGGGTGAAGGTGTGCAGGAGGTGCCGGGCGCGGGGCTCCCGCACCAGTTCGCCGTCGTGGATGAGGTTGAAGCGCGGCCGGCCGTCGGGGGCGCGCTCGACCACCAGCGTCAGCGGGTAGTGCGGGGCGCCCTCGTTCACGATCGCGGTGATGGCCAGGGTGTCGCCGGGCCGCCGCAGCTCGTCGGTGTCGGTGGCCACGTCGAAGACCACGAGGGTGTCGAAGAGGGGGCCCGCGCCCGCCTCCCGGGCGATGCCGGCGAGCGGGACGTGCTGGTGCGGCAGGACCGCGCTCTGGTGTGCGCGGACCCCGGCGAGCAGGTCGCGCGCGGTCGTGTCCGCGGTCCACCGGGCGCGCAGGGGGATGGTGTTGATGAAGAGGCCGACCATGTCCGCGATGCCGGGCACGTCGGCGTCGCGTCCGGAGACCGTCGAGCCGAAGACCACGTCGTCGCGTCCGAGGACACCGCCGAGGGTCAGCGCCCAGGCCGCGTGCACGGCGACGCTGAGCGGCACCCCGGCGGCGCGGGCGGCGGCGTCGACGTCGGTGTCCGGCACCACGGCGGTGTCGGCGAACCGCTCGGAGGGGGTGTGGCCCTCGGCGACGAGTGAGGGGCCGGGCAGTCCGGCGAGCTGCTCGCGCCACACCCGGGCGCTCTCCTCGCCGTCGCGCCCGGCGAGCCGGCGCACGTGGTCGGGGAAGCCGCCGAGGGGGTGGACGGTGCCCGGCGCGTGGTATTCGGCGAGCAGGGTGCGCAGCATGGGCGGCACCGACCAGCCGTCGGCGATGATGTGGTGCACCGTCTGGACCAGGACGTGCCGGCGCTCCGCGGTGCGGACGAGGGTGTACCGCATCAGCGGGCCGGTGGTCAGGTCGAAGCCGGCGCGGCGGTCGCGCTCGGCGAGTTCGCGGATCTCGTCGTCGGTGATGCCGGGGCGGTCGAGGACGGTGAAGGGCGCCTCGACGCCGTTCTCCAGGACGGAGACCACCCGGCCGTCGCCGATGGCCACGAAGCGCGCGGTCAGGTTCGGGTACAGGGCGAGCAGCCGGGTGGCCGCGGCGGCGAGCCGGTCCGGGTCGGCCTCGCCCTCCAGGGTGAGCAGTTGCTGTTCGACGTAGCTGCCGTGCGCGTCGTCGTCGTAGACCGAGTGGAAGTACAGGCCCTCCTGGAGGGGGGTGAGCGGCAGGACGTCCCGCAGCGCGGGGCCGTCGAGGGCGTCGACGTCGGCCTGCGTGAGGGCCAGCGGTCGGAAGTCGCTGGGCGAGTGGCCGCCCCCGTCGAGGGCGGCGAGCCCGTTGAGGGCGTCCAGGTAGTACCCGGTGAGGACGGTGATGTCCTCGTCGGTGAACATGCCGTCGGGCCAGGAGACGGTGGTGACGAGCTGGTAGCCGCCGCCGGCGCCGGGTTCGGCGACGGCGTTGAACTCCAGGGCGCGGGGCAGGCGCATGCGCGGGTCGCGCTTCTCGCCGAGCTGCTCGGTGTTGCCCGCCAGCTGCCAGTCGCCGGGCGCGCCGGCGTCGAAGCGGCCGAGGTAGTTGAAGAGCACCTGCGGTGCCGGGGCGTCGAAGGTGACGCCCGCCAGGTGGCGGAGGGCGCCGTAGGAGACGCCGTTGTCCGGTATGCGGGCGAGGTCCTCCTTCACCGCCTTGAGGGCGCCGGCCAGGTACCCGGGCGCGGTCGGGTCGGGGGCGGTGCCCGGGTCGACGACGACCGGGAAGAGCGTGGTGAACCAGCCGACGGTGCGCGAGAGTTCGGGCTCGAAGCCGGCGGACGGGGCGACGAACCGTCCCTCGCGGCCGTGGCCCTCCAGCTCGATGTGGGCGAAGGTCTGGTCCTGGCCCAGGTCGCGGCGGCGGCGGGCGAGGGCGACGGCGAGTGCGGTCAGCAGCACGTCGTTGACGCCGGTGTGGAACCGGGCGGGCGTCTCGCCGAGGACGGCGGCGGTGGCCTCGGGCGTGAGGGGCACGGTGCGCACCCGCTCCCGGGCGACGGTGTCGGCCGGGGACAGGGGGCGGTGGGCCAGCGGCTGGTCGGGCCCGGGCAGCGGGCGTCGGTAGGGGGCGCTGTCGGCGTCGTAGGAGGCGCGCTCGAGGAGCTGTGTCCAGCGCCGGAAGGAGGTGCCCTCGCGGGGCGGTTCGACGGGGGCGCCGGTGGAGAACTGGCGCCAGGCCGTGGCCAGGTCCTCCATGATGATCCGCCAGGACACGCCGTCGACGACGACGTGGTGGGCGACGACGACCAACTGCCGGGCCGCGCGGCGCCAGACGGCGCTCAGCATGACGCCGGCGGCGGGGTCCAGTGCCTCGGTGGCGAGGGCGACGCACGCGTCGAGCGGGCGGTCGCTCTCCTGCCAGGGGGCGGCGGGTGCCTCGTCGGGGATGTCGAAGCTCCAGCGGTCGCCGCGGACCAGCCGGGCGCGCAGCATGGGGTGCCGGCCCGTCACGGCGCCGAGGACCGCGTCGAGGGCGTCCGGGCCGAGGTCGGCCGGGGTGTTGAGGACGACCGACTGGACGAAGCCGTCGACGGCGTCCGTGGTCTCGCCGAGCCACTGCACGATCGGGGAGCCCACGACGGTGCCGGCCGGGACGTCCCGGTGGTCGACGACGGCGGTGTCCTCGCGGCTCGCCACCGCGGCCAGGGCTCCCACGGTGCTGTGGGTGAAGATCTGCCGGGCGGTGACGTACAGTCCCGCCTCGCGCAGCGCGCCCAGGAGGGAGATGGCGAGGATGCTGTCGCCGCCGAGCTGGAAGAAGTCCTGGTCGACGCCGACCTCGTCCAGGCGCAGGAGGGAGGCGACCGCCGCGCACACCGTCCGCTCGTCGTCGGTCGTGGGAGGGGCGGACGCGGCGGCGGGGGCCACCGGTTCGGGCAGCGCCTTCCGGTCGACCTTGCCGTTGGCGGTGAGCGGGAACTCCGGCGTCACGACGACGTGGGTGGGCACCATGTACTCCACCATGTGTTCCCCGGCCCAGGCCTTGACCTCCTCGGCGCGCAGGTCCTCGTGGCCGGCGGCGGGGATGACGTAGCCCACCAGATAGGTGCCGCCGGCGGCGTTCTTCTTCGCGACGACGCAGGTGTGGCGCACCCGGGGATGTTCCGCGAGGCCGATCTCGACGTCCTCGATCTCCAGGCGCATGCCGCGGATCTTGACCTGGTTGTCCGCGCGGCCGAGGAAGTCCAGGGAGCCGTCGGGGGCGTAGCGCGCGAGGTCTCCGGTGCGGTACAGCCTGGAGCCGTCGTCGGCGAACGGGTTGGCCACGAACCGGGACGCGGTCAGTCCGGGCGCACCCACGTAGCCGCGGCCCAACAGGAAGCCGCCGACGTAGAGTTCGCCGCCGACGCCGACCGGGACCGGCCGCAGCTCGTCGTCGAGGACGTACAGCTGGGTGTTGGGGTTGGCCTTGCCGATCGAGGTCGACAGGCGTTCGGCCGCACCCCGGTAGACGACGTGGGAGACGCCGATGGTCGTCTCGGCCGGGCCGTAACCGTGGTACAGGGGGATGTCGAGCCGGGTGCGGAAGCGTTCGTACAGTTCCGGGGTCAGCACCTCGCCGCCGCACCACACGTGCCGCAGGCTGTCCAGGCGCCCGGAGTCGCCCGCCATCTCCAGCAGGACGTCCAGCATGGACGACACGAGGTAGGTGAAGGTGACGCGCTGTTCGGCGATGACGCCGAGGAGGTGGTGGGGGTCGCGTTCGCCGCCGGGCCGCAGGACCACGAGCCGTCCGCCGCGGACCAGGGGCAGGAAGATCTCGTTGACGGAGATGTCGAAGGACAGCGGCGCCTTGAACAGCGACACGTCGTCGGGGCCGAAGCCCAGGATCTCTTGGGACTGCCACAGGAGGCGTTCGCTGATCGCGGCGTGGCGGATCATCGCGCCCTTGGGCCGCCCGGTCGATCCGGAGGTGAAGATGACGTACGCGAGGGAGTCGCCGTGCACGAGGGTCTGCGGGGCGTCGGCGGGGTGGGAGCCGTGGCTCCAGTCCCCGAGGTCGACGGGCAGCGCGTCGGGTTCGTCCGGCGCGGGTACGCCCGTGGCGTTGAGCTGCGCGACGATGCCGGCGTCCGCGATGACGACGGCGCGGCGCTCTGCGGGCCAGTGCGGGTCGAGCGGTACGAAGGCGCAGCCGGCCCGGAGGACGCCGAGCAGGCCGACGACCAGGTCGGCGGAGCGCTCCAGGGAGATGCCGACGGTCTGCTCCGCGGTCAGCCCGCGTCCGGCCAGCGCGTGGGCCAGCTGGGCGGAGAGGGTCGCCACCTGACGGTAGGTCAGCGTGCGGTGTTCGTCGACGACGGCGACCGCGTCCGGTCGGGTGCGGGCCTGTTCGAGGAACATCTCGACGAGGGTGGGGCGGTCGCGGTCGGCGTGGGTGTCGTTCCACTCGGCCAGGCTCGCGAGCCGGGCCGCCGGGCCGGAGGGGCCGATGGTGCCCAGGGGCCGGTCCGGGAAGTCGGCGAGGTCGTCGAGGGCGAGCTGCGCGTCCTCCGGTACGACACCGTCCGGGAGGGTGATGGTACGGCCCTCCGCTCCGACGACCCAGCCGCCGGGTGTGGCACCGCCGTTGGCGACCCAGCCGAGCACGTCGCCGAAGAGGGTGCCGTCGGTGAGGTCGAGCCCCGCGGGGCTGCGTCCGGTCGCCCAGTACGACAGGCCGACGGCGCACGCGGCGGCGATGGTCCGGTCGTCGAAGTCCCCGGTGCGCCTGCGGATGTCGGTGAGGTGCTTGGGAGAAAGCAGTACGAGCCGAGCGGTCGGTTCCATCATCGAAGACTCAACGCCCTTCCAAGGAATGACGGCAGGCTAACCCAAGTAAGGGTTACCTAACCACCCCTGATCAACTACCTTCTCGCCAGGCCCGCCACAGTCGCGCGTACCGGCCGCCCAGCGCCACCAGTTCCTCGTGCGTCCCCTCCTCGACCACCCGCCCGGCGTCCAGGACGGCGATCCGGTCCGCGGCCATGGCCTGGGTGAGCCGGTGCGCCACGAACAGGGTGGTGCGGCCGGCGCAGGCGGCCGTGACGGCCCGTTCCAGCTCGGCGGCGCCCTCGCTGCCGGCCTCCGCCGTGGACTCGTCCAGCACCACCACGGGTGAGCGGCTGAGCACCAGCCGGGCCAGGGCGACCTGGGCCACCTTCGTCCCGTCGAGGCGCTCGCCGCCCTCACCCACCGGGGTGTCCAGTCCGTCGGGCAGGGTGTCCAGCCAGTGGCCGGCGCCCACCGTCCGCAGGGCGCCGTCGAGTTCGGCGTCGGTGGCGTCGGGGGCGGCCAGCCGGAGGTCGTCGGCGAGCGGGCCGGAGAACACGTGCGTCTCCTGGGTGAGGATGCTCACCAGCGCCCGCGCACCGGCCTCGTCGACTCCGGCCAGGTCGACCGCTCCCACCCGCACCGATCCGGACTGCGGTGTTCCGATGCCGGCGATCAGCGCGGCGAGCGTCGTCTTGCCCGCACCCGTCGCGCCGACCAGGGCGAGCGAGCCCCCGGCGGGGATGGTCAGGTCGACGTCCCTGAGGACCGGTTCCTCGGCGCCCGGGTAGGTGAACGTCAGCCCCTCCACCCGCACCGGGTGGGCACCGGCGGCCGCGGCAGCGGCACCGGCGTCGCCGACCAGCCGGTCCTGCGTGTCCTCGCCCAGCACTCCGACCAGGCGGGTCAGGCTCGCGCCCGACTTCTGCGCCTCGTCGAAGGTGAACATGATGGCGCCCAGCGGGGTGAACAGCCGGTGGAAGAGGAGCGGGGCGGCGGACACCTCGCCGAGTGTCGCGGCGTCGGCCTCCAGCAGGGCGTACCCCACCAGGAGGATGAGCGTCAGACCGATGAACTCGGCGCGGTTCTCCCGGCCGACGAAGCGGCCGAAGAACCGGAACACCTCGATGCCGAGGTCGCGCACCCGCCAGGACTCGCGGTCCACCTGCTCGCGGAAGCGGTCCTCCAGCCGGTACGCCCGCACGGTGTCGATGCCGTTGAGGCCGCTGATCAGGGCCTGGGCGCGGTCGGCCTGGGCCACCCGCTGGCGCCGGTAGAGCGGGGCGGAGCGCGGCAGGTACCAGCGCAGGGCGAGGGCGTAGGCGGGCAGCGCGCCGGCGCCCGCGAGGCCGAGCCGCCAGTCCAGGCCGAACATGCCGGCCGTGGCGATGGCGACGAGCACACCGGCCGAGAAGACCGTGGGGACGGCGGTGCGGATGCCCTTGGAGAGGACGGCCACGTCGTCGCCGACCCGGGACAGCACGTCCCCGCGGCCCACCTGTTCGACGCGCGCGCTGGGCATCCCCAGCACGGCGCGCACCGCGCCCTCGCGCAGCCGGGCCAGCAGGTCGGCGCCGAGCCGCCCGATCAGGTACGTCGACACCGCGGTGGCGGCCGCGCCGAGCAGCGCGGCCGCGACCATCACGGTGCCGATCGTGACCAGGACCGAGCGGGACTCGCCGCCGACGACCGCGTCGACGACGCGGCCGAGCAGGAGTACCGGGAGAACCTGGAGGGCCGCTCCGGCCACCGTGGTGAGCGCCGTGGCGAGGGTCAGCCACGGCACCTCGCGGCAGTGCGCCCCGACCCAGCGGGCGGCCTCGCGTCCGGTGGCCGTACGCAGGGCGGCCGGGGCGACCCGGGTGTCTGTCGCGCTCACACCTACCCGGCCGACTTGACGAGTTCGTCGACCGCGTACGGCATGGACAGCAGGGTGCCCTGGGAGATGGCCGCGCCGACCGCGGGGCCCTCGCTGTCCAGGAGGTAGGTCACCTTGCCGTTCTTGGCGGCGTCGAGGTTGGCGAAGAGCTTGAACTTCTTCAGCGCGTCCTGGTCGGCCTGGTCGTTGATGACGAAGACGCGGTCGACGTCGACGAGGTCGACGCGCTCGGGCGAGAGCGTGGTGTAGAAGTCGCCGCCGGCCACTTCGTCGATCTTCGTCTGGTACTTGAAGCCGATGCCCGTCACCAGGCGTCCGCGCACGTCGGTGGAGGTGAACGGCGCGACCGAGTCCTTGTACCAGGAGAGCACCACGGCGGTCTGGTCCGCGAACTCGGGGTGGTCCTTCTTGGCCGCGTCGAGCTGTCCCTGGATGCCGGCCACCATCTTCTCGCCCTCCTCGGCCTTGCCGAGTGCCTTGGCGATGTGCACGGCGTTGTCCTGCCAGGGGGCGCTGAACGGCTCCTTCTCGGCCTTGGTGCGTCCCACGGTCGGCGCGATCTTGGAGAGCTTGTCGTAGGCGGCCTGGTCGACCTCGGAGTACACCGCGATGATGAGATCGGGGCGCAGGGCGGCGATCTTCTCGTAGTTGGGGCCGGTGTCGCCGTTCTTCATGATGACCTCGGGCTTGGCGTCGCCCCACTTGTCCTTCACCCACGGCCACTGGGTGTTGATGTCGGGGCTCTGGCCCTCGGGGTTCGGGTACTGGTCGACCATGCCGACGGGCTTGATGCCGAAGGCGAGGACGGTCTGGTCGTCGGTGTAGCCGACGGTGACGACCCGCTCGGGCGCCTTGGTGACCTTCGTGGTGCCGAACGCGTGCTCCACGGTGACCGGGAACGCGCCCGCCCCGGCGGTGGAGTCGTCGCCGCCCGCGCTGTCCGCCGGCTCGTCCGAGTCGGAACCGCACCCCGCGAGGAGGCCGACGCCGAGTGCGGCGGCGGAGAGCGCCGCCGCCAGTCGTCGCCAGGGCGTCATACGCGTCGTTCTGAGGAGCATCCGGAGATCCCTTGCTGTCGCGCCGTCCACTGCGCCCCGGATGAGGGCAGCAAACCATATCGCGTCCGAGTGAGGTTAGCCTACCCTCACTGTGCCAACTCCGCGGATACCGGGTCGAGTTCCACGTGGGCACGCCCGATCGGGACGATGAGGGGCCGGTCCCCCACCGGGTCGTCGATCACCTTGGCGCGCAGCCCGAACGCCTCGTGCAGCAGTTCGGCGGTGATCACCTCGCGCGGATGCCCCTGGGCGAGGATCGCCCCGTCCCGCATCACGACCAGGTTGTCGCTGTAGCGGGTGGCGAGGTTGAGGTCGTGCAGCACCATGACCACCGTGCACCCGGACTCGTGCAGGTCGTCCACCAGGTCGAGCACGTCGATCGCGTGCGCCAGGTCCAGGTAGGTGGTGGGCTCGTCGAGCAGCAGCAGGTCGGTGCCCTGGGCCAGGGTCATGGAGATCCAGACGCGCTGCCGCTGCCCGCCGGAGAGCGAGTCCACCGGCCGGTCGGCGAGGTCGGCAACCCCGGTCATGGCCAGCGCCCGGCCCACCACGGCCGCGTCGTCCGAGGACCACTGCCGCAGCCAGCTCTGGTGCGGGTGGCGGCCCCTGGCGACCAGGTCGGAGACCGTCAAACCCTCCGGGGCGACCGGCGCCTGGGGCAGCAGTCCGAGCTTCTTGGCGACGTCCCGGGTCCTGAGGCCCGCGATGTCCTCGCCGTCCAGCACGACGGTGCCGCTGGTGGGCTTCAGCAGCCGGGACAGGGTGCGCAGCAGGGTCGACTTGCCGCAGCCGTTGGGCCCGATGATGGTGGTGACGACTCCGGGCGGGATCGCCACGTCGAGCCCGTCGATGACCGGGCGGGCGCCGTAGCCGACCGCCACTCCCCTGGCGGACAGCCGTGCGCTGCCGCCGGCCGCCGGCACGGCGCCGGTGATGGACTCAACGGCCACTGGACCCCCCTCAATCAGGCTTGCCTTACTTTGTAGCAGCTATCGGCGGTTCGCCCGCACCAGCAGGTAGACCAGGAAGGGCCCGCCGATCGCCGCGGTGACCACGCCGACGGGCAGCGACACCGGCAGCGCCGTGCGCGCGACCAGGTCCGATCCGGTCAGCAGCAGGGCCCCCACCATGCCGGAGGCCACCAGCGGCGGCGTCGGGCACCTCGCCAGCCGCATCGCGACCTGGGGCGCCACCAGCGCCACGAACGGCACCGGGCCGGCCGCGCTCACGGCCACGCCGGCCAGCAGCACCGCGCAGAGCAGGAGCACCGCGCGCACGGCGGCGTAGCGGACGCCGAGCCCCGCGGCGATCTCGTCGCCGAAGTGCATCGGCTTGAACTGGAAGGCGGCGCACGAGACCACGGCCAGCAGAACGAGCGTGCACCAGAGCGCCACCCGCACCTCGTCCCAGGACCGGTTGTCCAGCGAGCCCACCAGCCACGCCTGGGCCCGCGCCACGTCCCTGATGTCGGCGGTGACGAGCAGCCAGGTCGTGACGGCCTGCATGACGGCGGTCACCGAGACGCCGATGAGGATGAGCCGGAGGCCGTCGACGCCGCGGCGCCAGGCCAGGAAGTAGACCAGCAGACCGGTGCCGAGCCCGCCCGCGAGCGCCGCCGCCGACAGGCCCACGGAGTCGACCACGGCCGTCGCGGCACCGCCCGACGCCGTCACCAGGAACACCGCCACGGCGCCCGCGCCACTGGTGATGCCGAGGACGTCCGGGCTGGCCAGCGGGTTGCGGGCGATGGACTGGGTGAGAGCGCCTGACACGCCGAGCGCGATGCCCACCACGAGTCCGGCCAGCGCCCGCGGCATGCGCAGGTCCAGGATGACGAACTCGTCGACCTGCTCGCCCCGGCCGGCGATCGTGGCCAGGACCCGGGGCAGCCCGATGGGGAAGTCCCCGACGCCGATGGACAGGCAGAACACCAGGAAGGCGGCCGCCGCGAGCAGCACCGTGACGCCCGCGGTCCAGGGCCGCCAGACGAACGACACACCGCCGAGCCGCACGCCCGGCGCCACCGGCACCTTCACGGCCGTCCCGCCCGGCCGCACGCCCGTACCGTCCTTCACACCCGCCCCGTTCACGTGTTCTTGAACTTCCCGCGCCACACCAGTACGGCGAAGAACGGCGCCCCGAGCAGCGAGACGACGACCCCGGCGTCCAGCTCCCCCGGCCGTACCACCAGGCGTCCCACGATGTCGCAGACCAGCAGCACCACCGCGCCGAGCAGACCGGCGTAGGGCACCAGCCAGCGGTAGTCGGGCCCGGTGAGGTGGCGGGCGACGTGCGCGACCATGAGCCCGAGGAAGGCGATGGGCCCGCAGGCCGCGGTGGCCGCGCCGGCCAGCAGGGTGATGGCGACGATGCCCGCCGTCCGGCTGCGGGCGGCGTTCACGCCGAGCCCGCGCGCCACGTCCTCACCGAGGTTGAGGAGGTTGACGGCGGGCAGCGTGGTGAGCGCCAGCAGGAGGCCGACGGCGATGAACGCGGTCACCGGCCAGATGACGTCGAAGCCGACCCCGGCCGTCGAACCCGAGTTCCAGAACCGCAGCGCGTTCAGCGAGGCCTTGTCCGTCAGCGAGACCGCCGTGGTCATCGCCGCGAGGAACACCGCGATCCCCTGGCCCGCCAGGGCGAGGGTCAGCGGGTTGCCCGCACCCCGGCCGATGCTCGACAGGCCGAACACCACGGCACCGGAGAGCGCGGCGCCGAGGAAGGCGAGCCAGACGTACTGGAACGGATCGGTCAGGCCGAGCAGGGCGATCCCCGACACGACGGCGAACGAGGCGCCGGCGTTGATGCCGAGGAGCCCGGTGTCGGCGATGGGGTTGCGGGTGTACCCCTGGATGAGGGCCCCGCCGACCCCGAGGGCGATGCCCGCCACGACCGCGAGCACCGTGCGGGGCACCCGCACGGTGCGCACGATGAGCCGGATCTCGGTCAGCCGCTGGTCCGCCTCGGGCGCGGCCGCCAGCCCGTGCCAGACCTCGGCGGGGGTCAGCGCCCGCGCGCCGACGGCCAGCGACGCGGCCGCCGCGAGCACGAGCAGCACCGCGAGCACCGCCAGCCCCGCGACCCGTCCGCGACGGGCCCGATCCGTGGTGCCCCCGGGCGCGGGGCGCTCAACAGCAGTCGTGGTCATGGCGGCTTACACTAACGCGCGCCGTCGCCGGTCCCGTCGGCGACGGTCCGGGCCTCGTCCGAGGCGGACTTGAGGCTCCGGGCGACCACCGACTCCAGGATCTCCCCCACCCTGATCGCGGTGTTGGAGAGCAGCGACGACGTGATGCCGTGCGTGTGCTCCGTACCGCCCTGGAGGTAGATGCCGCAGCGCAGCGCTGCGTCGGTGGCGACGCGGTAGTCGCGCTCGACGCGCACCCGTCCCTCGTCGTCGCGCAGGCAGCGGTCCGCGACCTCGCCGAGGAGGCCGAGGGGGTCTGCCGGGCTGTATCCGGTGGCGAGGACCACGACGTCGGCGTCGAGGTGCGTCTCCTCGCCGGTGACCAGGGACGTCACCGTGGCACGGACCCGGTCGGAGGTCTCCTTGACGTCGGTGAGCCGGGAGACGTTGAGGAAGCGCAGGCGCTCGGCGCCGAGGACCTTCTCCCGGTACATCTGCCGGTAGAGGTCGTCGATCAGGTCGATGTCGACCACGGAGTAGTTGGTGTTGCCGTGGTAGTCCATCAGCCGGCGTTTGACGGTGCCGGGCGCGGCGAAGTAGTCGTCCACGGCCGCCGGGTCGAAGATCCGGTTGGCGAAGCCGCTGTCGTCGGCCGGGCTGTAGCCGTAGCGGGCGAAGACCGCGCACACCTCCGCGCCGGGGAAGCGGCGGTGCAGGTAGGCCACGTTCTCGGCGGCGCTCTGTCCGGCGCCGACGACGACGAACCGCGAGGGCGAGGTGCCCTCCAAGGAGTCGACGCGCGCCAGCAGTTCGGAGTTGTGCCAGACCCGCTCGCCGCGCTCCACGCCCTCCGGCAGCAGCGGGCGCAGACCGGTGCCGATCACGAGGTTGCGCGCCCGGTGGACCTCCAAGCCCTGGCCCGAACGGACCGTCACCTCGACGTGGTCCACGGCTCCGTCGCGCTCCACGGGGGTGACGCCGACCACCTCGTGGCCGTAGGAGACCTGGTCGTCGACCTGGGCCGCGGCCCACTCGAAGTAGTCGTGGAACTCCACCCGCAGCGGGAAGAGGTTCTTGTGGTTGATGAAGTCGATCAGCCGGCCCTTGCTCTGCAGGTAGCAGAGGAAGCTGAACCGGCTGGCCGGGTTGCGCAGCGTCACGAGGTCCTTGAGGAAGGAGACCTGCATCGTCGCGTCGTCGATCAGCATGCCGCGGTGCCAGCCGAAGCGCGGCTGCTGCTCGAAGAAGCGGGCGCTGACCGCCTCCTGGCCGCCGGTCTGTGCGTTGTGCTCGCGGATCGCGATCGCCATGGCGACATTGGACGGGCCGAAGCCGACGCCAATGAGGTCGTGGACCAGCGTTGCGTCATCAGGAAGAACCTGTGACATGTCACTCCCATCGTGCGGGACAGTCGCCTGTGAGGCCTGGGGGGTACCGAAATGGGACATGCCGACGGAACGGCCCGCCGGAAACTTAGGTTAGCCTAAGTTAAGACTCTGAAACTGTCGATAGGGCGACCCGACGGGCATGGCCGCCAACTGGGGTGTTGCGCACCGACGTTGCACACTAAGGTAAGCCTTGCCCAACTTGCCGGGGCAGCCCCTGTCTTGAGGAGGTACCCCATGCGGGTCGTCATGTTCGGTTACCAGACCTGGGGGCACCGGACCCTGCAAGCCCTCCTGGACTCCGAGCACGACGTGGTGCTGGTCGTGACCCATCCCAAGAGCGACCACGCCTACGAGAAGATCTGGAGCGACTCGGTCGCCGATCTCGCCGAGGAGCACGGCGTCCCGGTGCTCATCCGCAACCGCCCCGACGACGACGAGCTGTTCGAGCGCCTCAAGGACGCCGATCCGGACATCATCGTGGCCAACAACTGGCGGACCTGGATCCCGCCGCGGATCTTCGCGCTTCCGCGCCGCGGCACGCTCAACGTGCACGACTCGCTGCTGCCGAAGTACGCCGGGTTCTCGCCGCTGATCTGGGCGCTGATCAACGGCGAGTCCGAAGTCGGCGTCACCGCGCACATGATGAACGACGAGCTGGACGCCGGCGACATCGTCCGGCAGGAGGCGGTGGCGGTCGGGCCGACGGACACCGCCACCGACCTCTTCCACAAGACGGTCGACCTGATCGCCCCGGTCACCGTCGGCGCTCTCGCGCTCATCGCCTCCGGGCAGACCGAGTTCACCCCGCAGGACCGGTCGCAGGCGACCTTCTTCCACAAGCGGTCCGCGGAGGACATCCGCATCGACTGGAACTGGCCCGCCGAGGACCTGGAGCGGCTGGTCCGCGCCCAGTCCGAGCCCTACCCCAGCGCCTTCACCTTCCACCGGGGCAGGCGGCTCGAGGTCCTGGCCGCCGTGGTCTCGCAGGGCCGCTACGGGGGCACGCCCGGCCGGATCTTCTACCGCGAGGGCGACGGGGTGGTGATCGTCGCCGGGGCCGACGCGCGGACGGGGCGCAACCACGGCCTGGCCGTCACACGGGTGCGGACGGAGGACGGCCGGGAGCTGTCCGCGGCCGACTACTTCACCTCCATGGGCGGCTATCTGACCAGCCGTCCGTGACCGGACGACCGTGACGAGGGCGGGGCCCGGCCGTGTCACCACGGCCGGGCCCCGCCTCGTACGACCGGTCCCGGTCTCAGCCGCTCTTGCGGCGGAACGACCGCTGGTTCGCGGCCGGTCCGTGGGCTCCGCGGATCTTCGCCACGTCGGCGTTGGCCGCGAGAGCGGCGGCCTCCGCCTGCTTGCCGCGCTTGCGCTCCAGGGCCTCGCGGAACTTGTCCTTGAGGTCGTACCGGCCGTTCTCGTCGGGTGTCAGGGCGGGCCCCCCGGTCTCCGCCGGTTCCGAACCTGCCTGCGATGAAGACTCTTCAGCCATGACGACCTCCTGGGCTCGGACAATCCGGAGCACAGCTTGTCACGGCCGGCCACCCGGAACCACCGAATACGTTCCCGGCCCGGCCGGCAGCGTCACCGTGTACTGGCTCAGGTAGGTGTCCAGGTACGGCGACCGGTCACCGGCGGTGGGGACGTCGTCGGCCGGGTCGTCCAGGGCGAGCCGCAGCCGGGCGTCGCCGACCCGGACGGTCTCGCCGGAGGGGGTGTCGCGCCAGGACCCGGTCTGGACGGACCCGATCTCCACGGCCAGCACGTGCCCGGCGGCCAGGGTCCAGTCGGTGGCCTTCAGATCGACGGCCAGCCGGCCGGAGTCCACCAGTGAGACCTGCTCGTCGAACATGACGGCGGTGCCGTCCGGGGCCACGTCGTACAGCTTGACCATGAGGTTGCCCTCCCCCCTGGCCTTCAGCGACAGCCGCGGGGTGCCGGTGACGCGTACGTCCTCGCGCAGCGGCCTCGACCACACGAAGAAGCTGGAGCCGGCCTCGCCGGCCCGCTGACGCTCCGCCAGCTCCGCCGCCAGTCCCCGCGGGGCGGGCGGCTCGGTCGCCGGGGCGTTCTCCATGTCCCACTCACCGGTCGGCCGCGGCGTCTCCGGGGGCGCCGGCCGCCCGGCCGCGGCCAGGTCCGCCCGGACGGACGCCCCGCCGTCGTCGACGTAGGAACCGCCGCCCAGCGGCAGGTCCACCGTCCGCTCCGTGACCGGCCAGGTGCGCTGGGCGCGCCAGGCTCCGGTGGAGTCCTCGACGGCGTAGGCGGGGTAGCGCACGGTCGGCCGGACGCCCTTGAGGTACTGGTCGTAGAAGGACAGTGTCTCGTCGTACCAGCCCTCGCGGCCCATCGCCAGACGGCCGTCGCCGACGCGGTCACCGCCGCGCACGTGGTCCCACTGGCCGACCCAGCCGCGCTCGGGGCCCCGGTGGTTGTCGAGGTACTCCTGCATCTCCTCGGGCTTGGTGTTGTTCTCGATGAAGCCCTGGGTGACGAAGAGCGGTGTGTCGCTGCCCCTGGCCATCCTCGCGAGGTCGCGGGAGGTCCAGTGCTCGTCCCGCTGGTCGGATATGCGGTAGCCGGCGGAGTTCTCGGTCAGGCACTCCGGATGGCTCTCCTCGTACCGCGCGGCCTCCTGATAGCGCGGATCGTCGTCGGCCATCGGCGGCATCGTGGCGATCGAGTTGTAGGCGCCGGCGGTGCCGGTCACGTTGGGGCGGGGCACGCCGTTGGAGTAGATGTACTGGTACATGTCCCACAGCGGCTCCTGGGCGACGACGGCCCTGAGCGCGCGCTGGTCCAGGTTGTTGCCGATGAGGCCGGTGACCGCGTCGTACGACTTGCCGTACATGCCCACCGCGCCGGTGGACCACGGCTGCCGCGACGCCCAGTCGATCGCCGCCTTCACGTCGGCCTGCTCACCGGGGCCGCCCCAGTCGAGGCAGCCGGTGGAGCCCCCGAAGCCGCGCAGGTCGACCATGACGAAGGCGTATCCCCGGTCGAAGAGGTCGGTGCCCTCGATGAAGTCCTGGAAGCGGGCGGACGGGCCGCTGCGGGTCCAGCCCTCCGGGCCGGTCTGGCCGGCGTGGGCGAAGTAGGGGCCGACCGAGAGGATGACCGGCACCTCCTCGTGTCTGCCCAGCCCCTCGGGGAGCAGGACGTCGGCGTGGAGCCGGGTGCCGGAGCGGTCGGCGGACGGGAAGTAGTGCTGGGTCCAGACCGAGCCCTCCGGGACCCGGTCGTTCTCCTCGTGCGTGACGGGGTCGCCCGGGGTGGCGGCCGGCCGGGCGCCGGCCGGGTCCGCGGCGACGGCGGGGCCGGCGAGTCCGGCGGTCAGGGCGAGGACGGCGACCAGCGCGGAGGCGCCTCGGACGGCCGCGCGACGAGCTCTCACATGCTCCTCCTTGGACGGTGGGTGCAGGTGGTGCGGGCAGGTCGGGTGAGGGGGGCGGTACCGGCGGTGCGGGCTGCTGTGCAGGTCTAGCAGTGATGCGCGCGTACGTCGATGGGGCGTCCGACTCCGGCTCTGCCGTGGGCAGATCCCGTGGCCTTGGCCCATGCGGCGCGCCAGCATGGGGACATGACGACGCGAACCGAGGTACGACGGCTGGACCTGGGGTACTTCGTGCGGCCGGCCGAGGAGACCGGCGGGCCGCGGCCGCGCGTCGAGCCGGTGCTCGCCCATCTGGTGCGGCACGAGCGGGGGCTCCTCCTCTTCGACACCGGGATGGGTCCTGCCGACGAAGCGACTGAGGCGCACTACCGGCCCCGCAGGCGTGCGCTGGGCGCGGCGCTGGCGGCGGCGGGAGCCGGGCCGGACGAAATCACCCTGGTGGTCAACTGCCACCTGCACTTCGACCACTGCGGCGGCAATCCGCTGCTGGCCGGCCGGCCGGTCCTCGTGCAGGGCCGGGAGCTGGCCGCGGCGCGCGAGGGCGGTCACACCTTCGAGGAACTCGTCGACTTCCCCGGCGCGGTGTACGAGGAGCTGGACGGGGAGGCCGAGGTTTGGCCGGGCGTCCGGATCGTCCCGACGCCGGGCCACACCGAGGGGCACCAGTCGCTGGTCGTCGCGCGGGACGACGGCACCGTGATCCTCGCCGGGCAGGCGCACGACTCCGCCTCGGAGTTCGGCGCGGACCAGCTGGCCCGCCTGGCCGCGCTGGAGGGCACGGCACCGCCCCTCCCGGAGTACCGCCCCTGGCTGGACCGGCTGGCCGCGTTCGATCCGCGGCGCGTCCTCTTCGCCCACGACTGCTCGGTCTGGGAACCCTCCCGCCCGCCCGGAATCGCCCGCGCGTCGAACCCTGCCTAAGGTTGAGCACGCCGACCGAACCGGAGTTCTTGCCGACCGCGGGAGAGTGGGACGACATGGCGCGCGGTGTCGAATCGATCCGGCGGGCCGCTCTCGGTGCCGTCGGCGCCGTTGTGCTGGTGATCGGCGTCGCGCTGCTGGTCCTGCCCGGCCCGGGGCTGCTGCTCGTCTTCGCCGGAGTGGTGCTGCTCTCGCGCGCGATCCCCGCCCTGGACCGGTTCGTCGCCCCCGTGCGGGCCCGGGCGCTGCGCGCGGCCGAGGAGAGCGTCTCCTCCCCCTGGCGGATCGCCGGGGCGGTGCTCGTGGGGCTGTTCCTCGTCGCGGCCGGGGTGGTGTGGGGCCTGCTGCCCGAGCTGCCGTACTCCGGTTGGGCCACCGGGACGAGTCTGATCATCTCCGGCTGCGTCCTCTTCGCGCTGCTGGTGTGGAGCCACCGCCGCGTCCTGGCGGAGCGACAGGCGGCGGAGACGGCCGGGCACCGCACGCCCTGACCCAACGGGCATACGGAGTTCCGGACTTGGGGCGTCCAGAACTTTGAACACATCGATGACAAAGTATGGACATGCCAAGCGGAAGTCTCCTACCTTTGCGGCGGAACACCGTCCTGCCGCTCATGACCGGAGCGATTTCCGGCACGGTCCGGTCCCCACCCCACTGGAGGACCAATGCCCCCACGGCTGTTCTCGCGCGCCCGAAGACACCTCATCCTGCTGCTCGCGTCGGCGGTGTCCGTCGGTGGCGTCCTGGCGGCCCCGGCCTCCTCGGCGGCCCCGGCGGACATCCCGCCGCAGGAGCCCGGGATCACCATGCGGGTGTTCGACGTCCAGACGCCCCTGAACGAGCTGTGCGCCCTCAAACCGGGCCAGACCCCCAACCACGACAGGCTGATGCCGACGGTCGACTGGTCCAGTACGGCCGACTTCGGCGGCATCGCCGACAACTTCGTGACGGAGGCCTCCGGTTACCTGGTCGCCCCGCGCGACGGCACCTACGCCTTCCGCCTCGTCAGCGACGACGGCTCCCGGCTCACGCTGGACGGCTCGACGGTGATCGACCACGACGGCCTGCACGGCGCGGAGCCGAAGGACGGCACGGTCGAACTCACCGCCGGAACGCACCCGCTGCGCATCGAGCACTTCGACCGCGGCGGCGACCAGCAGCTGCAACTGTCCTGGATGCCGCCGGGCGAGAGCGCCTTCGCCGTGGTGCCGCAGGAGGCGCTGAGCACCGACGCCGGGGTCGTCCGGGTGACGGCACCGGGCCGCAAGGAGTGCGAGGCGGGCACCGACACCCCCGGCGACGGCCTGCCGCTGAACTCCGTGCGCCCCGACCTCACCCTCACCGACCTGCGCCCCGAGGGCTTCGAGCCGCAGGTCACCGGCATGGACTGGCTGCCCGGCGGACGCCTCGCGATCAGTACCTGGGGCGGCACCGACAACGTTGCCGGTGAGGTCTACCTCCTCGACAACGTCACCGGCGAGACCAGCCGGGACGAGGTCACCGTCAAGAAGGTGGCCGAGGGCCTGCGCGAGCCGATGGGCGTCAAGTACGTCGACGGCGCGCTCTACGTCTCGCAGAAGCACGAGCTGACCCGGCTGGTCGACGCGGACGGCGACGAGGTGACCGACGAGTACCGCACGGTCGCCACCTGGCCCTACGGGGGCAACTTCCACGAGTTCGCCTTCGGCCTGCTCTACCGCGACGGGTACTTCTACGTGAACCTCTCCGTCGCCATCGACCTGGGCGGCGCGACCACCACGCCGCAGCCCGCACCCGGCCGCGGAACGACGTACAAGATCAACAAGAGGACCGGGAAGATCAGCCCCGTCGCGGGCGGCCTGCGCACGCCCAACGGCATCGGCTGGGGCCCCGGCGGCGACCTCTTCGCCACCGACAACCAGGGCGGATGGCTGCCCTCCTCGAAGCTCGTCCAGATCAAGCAGGACCGCTTCTTCAACCACTACACCGAGCCCGCGGGGCCCTTCGAGGGCTCCCCGGTCACCGAACCCGTGCTGTGGCTGCCGCAGAACGAGATCGGCAACTCGCCCTCCACTCCCCTGTACCTGAGCAAGGGCGCCTTCGCCGGCCAGATGCTGATCGGCGACGTCACCTACGGCGGTCTCCAGCGCGCCTACCTGGAGAAGGTGAAGGGCCAGTACCAGGGCGCCGTCTTCCGCTACACCCAGGGCCTGGAGGCCGGCGTCAACCGGATCTCCCTCGGCCCCGACGGCGCGGTCTACGCCGGCGGCCTCGGCGCGGACGGCAACTGGGGCCAGGAGGGCAAGCTCAAGTTCGGCCTGCAGAAGCTGACGCCGAACGGCGGCGACACCTTCGACATCCAGAAGATGCGCGCCGTGCCGGGCGGCTTCGACCTCACGTACACCCAGCCGCTCTCCGAGGAGACCGCCGCCGAACTCGCCGACCGCTACCAGGTCGAGCAGTGGGGCTACACGCCGACCGCCGACTACGGCGGCCCGAAGATCGCCGAAGAGGAGCTGGCCGTGCGGTCGGCGACCCTCTCGGCCGACGGCCGGACCGTCCGGCTCCGTCTCGACGGGCTCCGGGCGGACCGTGTGGTGCACGTGCGCTCACCGCGCCCGTTCGCCTCGGCATCCGGCGAGACGCTGTGGAGCACCGAGGCCTGGTACACGCTCAACGAGATGCCCGGCAAGGAGCCTCCGCCGGCCACCCTCTACGAGGCTGAGGAGGCGCGCCTGACGGGCACGGCCGGCATCAACACGGACCACGCCGGCTACTCCGGCAGCGGCTTCGTCGACCGCTACGCCACCGAGGGCAAGGCCGCCACGGCCTTCGACGTCACGGTCCCGAAGTCCGGCACCTACGACGTGGGCCTGCGCTACTCGAACGGTCCGAACCCCTTCGAGGGCACCAAGTCGCTGTCCGTGTACGCCAACGGGAAGAAGGTGCGCCAGACCGCGCTCCCCTCCACCGGGGACTGGGACACCTGGTCCACCCGCACCGAGCGCCTGCGGCTGAGGGCGGGGCACAACACGGTCTCCTACCGCTACGACGCCGGGGACACCGGCCACGTCAACCTCGACCTGGTCACGGTGCACCCGCCGGGCGCCCGCACCCTGTTCGACGGGACCGCGGCCTCGCAGGAGCGGTGGCAGCACACGGACGGGCGGCGGGTGGCGTGGCCGCTCGCCGAGGAGGAGTCGATGGAGGTGTGCTGCGGTGACATCCGCACCAAGGACGCCTACCAGGACTTCAAGCTGCACGTGGAGTTCCGCGTGCCCCTGCTGCCGCCCGACGTGACCGGCCAGGACCGCGGCAACAGCGGCATCTTCCTGCAGGACCGCTACGAGCTGCAGATCCTCGACTCCCACGGTGACACCACCCCGGACACCAACGAGGCGGGGGCGATCTACCTCAAGAAGGCGCCCGACACCAACGCGGCGGCGGCCCCGGAGACCTGGCAGACGTACGACGTGGTCTTCCGTGCCGCCCGCTTCGACGACGGCGGACGCAAGACCGCCGACGCGCGGGTGACGGTGGTCTGGAACGGCGAGACGGTCCACGACGACGTCGTTCTCGACGGGCCCACCGCCTCCGGGCGGGCCGAGTCGCCCGCCGCCGGGGCGATCCGGTTGCAGGACCACGGGAACAAGGTCCGGTTCCGCGACATCCGGGTGGAGCCGCTGACCTGACCCTCGCGTGTGCGGGGCGGCCCCCGACGGCCGCCCCGCACCTTTCCGGCTCCGCTCGGTAGGGTGAGTGACCAGGCCCTGTGAATCGAACAAGGAGCGGAATTGAGCGAGCCGGCATCCATCGCCCTGCAACTGGAGATCGCCCGGGAGCTGGAGGTCGCGGAGACCTTCGACGCCGACCGGGAGATCGAGCGCCGGGTGGCCTTCCTGGCCGACCGGCTGACCTCCACCGGCCTGCGCTCCCTCGTGCTCGGCATCAGCGGCGGCGTCGACTCCACCACCGCGGGACGGCTGTGCCAGCTGGCCGTGGAGCGGGCCAGGGACGCGGGTCACGAGGCGCGCTTCTACGCCATGCGGCTGCCGCACGGCGTCCAGGCGGACGAGCACCACGCCCAGCTCGCGCTCTCCTTCATCCGTCCCGACCAGGTGCTGACCGTCGACATCAGGCCCGCGAGCGACGCGATGCTCGCCGCCCTGCTCGACGCCGACGTGGCGTTCCGCGACGACCACCACCAGGACTTCGTGCACGGCAACATCAAGGCCCGGCAGCGCATGATCGCGCAGTACGCCGTGGCCGGGGCCCACCAGGGGCTGGTCGTCGGCACCGACCACGCGGCCGAGGCGGTCTCCGGCTTCTTCACCAAGTTCGGCGACGGCGCCGCCGACGTCGTCCCGCTCACCGGCCTGACCAAGCGGCGCGTGCGTGCCGTCGCGGACCGGCTGGGGGCGCCCGCCGAGCTGGTGGGCAAGGTGCCGACGGCCGACCTGGAGTCCCTCGACCCCGGCAAGGCCGACGAGGACGCCCTCGGCGTCACCTACGACGAGATCGACGACTTCCTGGAGGGCAAGCCCGTCAAGGACGAGGCCTTCCAGAAGATCGTCGACCGGTACCGGCTGACGGACCACAAGCGGAAGCTGCCGATCGCGCCCTGAGCGGCCGGTCACCCGTACGGAGCACCCGGGCCGGACCGGAGGGCGCCCCCGGGCGGGGGCGCCGGGCGGGGCGCCCCCGCCCACGTCCGGGCGCTCCGCCACGAGGTGACCTCTCGTCACGCTTGTCCTTTATGTGCGGTTTGCCGGAAGCGACCTTAGTCTGTGCGAGGAGAGGCTCGAACAGTCGACAGCCGGTCATGCCGGCGGAAGGTGAGCTTCCATGGCTGAGCGGCTCAAAAGACATGGTCTGATCGGTGAGGTTTCGGCCGAATTCGCCGGCACGATGATCCTCATCCTCTTCGGCTGCGGCGTGGTCGCCCAGGTCGCGGCGGGCGGTGCCCTCACCGACCCGGCCGGCGGCCTGGGAGACCACGACAGCATCGCCTGGGCGTGGGGCTTCGGTGTCACCCTCGGCGTCTACGTGGCGGCCCGGCTGAGCGGCGCGCACCTCAACCCCGCGGTGACGCTCGCCCTCGCCACGTTCAAGGGCTTCCCCTGGCGCAAGGTGCTCCCGTACGCACTGGCCCAGACGGCGGGCGCCTTCGTGGCGGCGCTCATCGTCCGCTGGAACTACAGCGAGGCCCTGGCGAAGGCCGACCCCGGTCACACCATCAAGACGCAGACGGTGTTCTCCACGCTTCCCGCCAACGGGAACCCGGCGCTGCCGGTGCACGAGTGGGGAGCCTTCCGCGACCAGGTCATCGGCACGGCCATCCTGCTGCTGCTGATCCTGGCCGTCACGGACATGCTGAACACCCCGCCGGGCGCGAACCTGGGCGCCTTCATCATCGGCCTCATCGTGGTCGCGATCGGCATGGCCTACGGCACCAACGCCGGCTACGCCATCAACCCGGCCCGCGACTTCGGCCCCCGGCTGGCCAGCTTCCTCACCGGGTACGGAGGAGCGTGGCGAGATCAGTACGGAAACCTCTACTTCTGGGTGCCGATCCTCGGTCCGCTGATCGGAGGCGTGCTCGGCGCCGGTCTGTACAAGGTGTTCGTCGGCCGGTTCCTGCCGACGGCCGAGCCCGAACCGCCGGGGCGTGTCCCGGCTTCAGAACGCTGACACCGGCCGGAGAGGCGGCACAACCATGGCGGACTTCATCGGCGCGGTGGACCAGGGGACCACCAGCACCCGGTTCATGATCTTCGACCACGGCGGCAACGAGGTCGCCAAGCACCAGCTGGAGCACGAGCAGATCCTCCCGCGCTCCGGATGGGTGGAGCACGACCCGGTCGAGATCTGGGAGCGCACCAACTCGGTGATGCAGAACGCGCTGCGCAACGGCGGGCTGTCGGGCAGCGACCTGGCGGCGATCGGCATCACCAACCAGCGCGAGACCACGGTGGTCTGGGACCCCCGCACCGGGCGTCCCTACTACAACGCCATCGTGTGGCAGGACACCCGCACCGACGCCATCGCGGCGAACCTGGAGCGCTCGGGCCGGGGCGACGTCATCCGCCGCAAGGCCGGGCTGCCCCCGGCGACGTACTTCTCCGGCGGGAAGATCCAGTGGATCCTGGAGAACGTCGACGGGGTCCGGGAGGCCGCGGAAGCGGGCAACGCCGTGTTCGGCAACACGGACTCCTGGGTGCTGTGGAACCTCACCGGCGGTCCCGACGGCGGCATCCACGCCACCGACGTGACCAACGCGAGCCGCACCATGCTGATGGACCTGGAGACGCTCGACTGGGACGAGGAGCTGCTGGGCTTCTTCGGGATCCCGCGGAGCATGCTGCCCGCCATCCACCCGTCCTCGCACCGGGAGGCCTACGGCACGACCCGGACCTCCCGGCCGCTGCGCGCCGCCGTGCCCATCACCGGCGTCCTGGGCGACCAGCACGCGGCCACCGTCGGGCAGGTCTGCTTCTCGCCCGGCGAGGCGAAGAACACCTACGGCACCGGCAACTTCCTGGTGCTCAACACCGGTACGGAACTGGTCCGTTCGCAGCACGGCCTGCTCACCACGGTGGCCTACCAGTTCGGCGACAGCCCGGCGGTCTACGCGCTGGAGGGCTCCATCGCGGTGACCGGGTCGGCCGTGCAGTGGCTGCGCGACCAGATGAAGATCATCAAGACCGCGGCGGAGAGCGAGGAACTGGCCCGCACCGTCGAGGACAACGGCGGCATGTACTTCGTCCCCGCCTTCTCCGGCCTGTTCGCCCCCTACTGGCGCTCCGACGCCCGGGGCGCGATCGTCGGGCTCGCCCGGTACAACGACAACGCGCACCTGACGCGCGCGACGCTGGAGGCCATCTGCTACCAGAGCCGCGACGTCGTCGAGGCCATGGAGCAGGACTCCGGTGTCCACCTGGACGTGCTCCGGGTCGACGGCGGCGTGACCGCCAACGACCTCTGCATGCAGATCCAGGCTGACGTCCTCGGCGTGCCGGTCAGCCGCCCCGTCGTCGCGGAGACCACCGCGCTCGGCGCCGCCTACGCGGCCGGGCTCGCGACGGGCTTCTGGCGCGACACCGACGAACTGCGCACCCACTGGAGCGAGTCCAGGCGCTGGGAACCGCAGTGGTCCGAGGAGCGGCGCGCGGAGGGCTACGCCGGGTGGAAGATGGCGGTCGAGCGCACCCTCGACTGGGTCAAGGTGCCGGAGAGCTGAGCCCGGCGCGGGTCCTCGCCCCGACCCTCACCTCGGGAGACGACGGGGGTTGCCCATAGGGTGACCTCCATGTCTGCCAGATTGAGTTCCGCGAGGACCCGCGCCGCGTTGCGCACCGGCGCGCGCGTCTCTGCCGAGTTGCTGCTCGTACTCGTCATGCTCGCGGTGGCCCTGTGGCTGCTCGGCCGCATGTGGTCGGTCGTGTGGCCCCTGATAGTCGGTCTGCTCCTGACCACGCTGACCTGGCCGCCGGCCCGTTTCCTGCGCCGGCACGGATGGCGCCCGGCGCTCGCCGCGGCGACGGTCACGGTCGGGTTCCTGCTGGCCGTGTTCGGCATCGTGGCGCTGATCGCGGTGCCGATGTCGTCCCAGACCGGCGAGTTGACCGACGGCGTGGTGGAGGGCATCGAGCGGCTGCGCGAGTGGGCGGCCGGCCCGCCGCTGAACATCGGCGACGACCAGATCACGGGTGCGCTCGACTCGGCCATGGCCCGCGTCCAGGACAGCGTCGGCAGCGTGGTCACCGCGGTGACCACGGGGGTGAGCGCCGTGGTCAACGGCCTGATCACCGCGGTGCTGGGCGTCTTCCTGATGTTCTTCTTCCTCAAGGACGGACCGCGGTTCCTGCCCTGGCTCACCCGCCAGCTGCCGGGCCGGCTGGCCACCGACGTCCCGGCCGTGGCCCTGCGCGGATGGGAGACGCTGGGCTCCTTCGTCCGCTCGCAGGCGCTGGTGGGCCTGCTCGACGCGGTCTTCATCGGTCTCGGGCTGTGGATCCTCGGCGTGCCGCTGGTGCTGCCGCTCGCGGTGCTGACGTTCGTGTCCGCCTTCGTGCCCATCGTCGGCGCCCTGTTCGCGGGCTTCGTCGCGGTGCTCATCGCCCTGGTGTCCAACGGCCTGACGGACGCGCTGATCGTGCTGGCGATCATCGTCGTCGTCCAGCAGCTGGAGGGCAACGTGTTCCAGCCGATCATCCAGAGCCGGGGTCTCGGTCTGCACGCGGCCGTGGTCCTGCTGGCGGTGACGCTGGGCGGCAGCCTGGCCGGGATCGTGGGCAGCCTGCTCGCCGTGCCGATCGCCGCGCTGATCGCGGTGGTCTGGAACTACGTACGGGAGCAACTCTCCGAACCGCCGGAGGAACCCGCTCAGTCCCCGGCGGCGGCGGGGGTCTGAGCGTCCGCCTCCCGGGGTCTCCCGGGACCGGCCGGAAACCGGTCGCCGCCGGCCCGCCCGTGCTGTTGGCTTGCGGGCATGGAACTCTTCTCCAGCTCCTGGGCGGCCCTGCGCTCCACCGTGGCCGGCCTCGCCGACGAGGACTTCGCACGACCGTCCGGCTGCACCGGCTGGCTGGTCCGGGACCTGGTGTGCCACCTGGTCATCGACGCCCAGGACGTCCTGATCACCCTGGCGACTCCCGCCACGGGGGAGCCGACCAGGGACGCAGCGACCTACTGGAACGTGGTCCCGACCCCCACGGGCGACGATCCGCTGGACGCGCTCACCGTCCGGCTGGCCGCCGCCTACGAGGAGCCGCGGCTGCTCAAGTTCCACCTGGACGACGTGGGTTCGGCGGCCGGCCGCGCCGCCGGACTCGCGGACCCGGGCGCCCGCGTGGAGACGCAGGAGCAGGTGCTCACGGCGGGCGACTACCTCTCGGCGTACGTCCTCGAATGGACGCTGCACCACCTGGATCTCGTCGCCGGTCTGCCGGACGCGGCCGGGCCTTCGGCCGAGGCCCTGGCCGGGGCGCGGGCGCTGCTGGAACGGGTGGCGGGCGAGGAGTTCCCCCGGTCCCTCTCCGACGCGGACGCGCTGCTGGTCGGCACGGGCCGCCGCGCCCCGACCGCGGACGAGGCGGCGGCGCTCGGCGCACTGGCCACGCGGCTGCCCTTCGCGGTGGGCTGACGCGGCCACCGCTACCGCACCGCACCGCACCGCACCGCACCGCACCGGCGGCCGGGTCGACCGATCGGACGACGGGCCCGTCCCCCGCCCGGTCACGGGCGAGGAGCCGGTGCGCCGAACGCGGCCCGGGGGCAGGGGGCGAGGATGGCGGTACACGCCCCCGACACCGCGGAGTCCTCCGTCATGACCCCCATCCCGCCCGACCCCGACACCCCCGATCTGGTGGCCGCCCTCGCCGACCGGGTCGAGACCGCCGGGGTGCTGGTCGCCGCGGGCGCCGACGTCAACGCGCAGGACGCGCGCGAGGACAGCCCGTGGCTCGTCACCGGGGTCACGGGCAGTGTGGCGATGATGCGGGCCCTGCTGCCAGGCGGCCGGGACGTGACGCTGACCAACCGCTTCGGCGGCGTGTCCGTGATCCCGGCCGGTGAACGCGGGCACCTGGCCTACGTGCGCGCGGTGCTCGCCGAGACCGGGACGGACGTCGACCATGTCAACCGGCTCGGCTGGACGGCACTGCTGGAGCCGGTCGTCCTCGGCGACGGCGACCGCACGCACCTGGACGTGGTGGCGGCGCTGCTCGCCGCGGGCGCGGACCCCTCCCTGCCGGACGGCGACGGGGTCACCGCGCGTGCGCACGCGGAACGCCGGGGCTTCGTGGCGATGGCCGGCCTGCTCCGGCGCGCCGAGGACGGCGCCACCCGCGGGCACCGGGGAGGCGGGCGGCCGTGAAGCGGCGCGCCCTCGCGGGCTCCCTGGCCCTGCTGGCCGCCGTCACCGCGACGGCGACCGGGTGCACGACGGCCGGGGACGGGGAGGCACCGGCGGCACCGTCCGCGTCCTCCCCCGGCGGGGCCCCGGGCGCCCGCTCCGCTCCCGCCCGCACCTCCGACGGCACCCTCGTGGTCACCGACTTCGGCGCCGACACCGTCACCTTCGTCGACCCCGGCCGACGCGGCGCGGCGGCCGATCTGGGCTCGGTCGAGGTCGGGACGGCCCCGTACGGCATCGCGGTCGGCGAGGACGGCACGGCCTGGGTGGCGACGGCGGAAGGCGTGGCCGCGGTGGACACCCGAACCCGGGAACGCACCGCGCTGATCCCCCACCGGACCGCCACCGGCCCGGTGACGACCGGCGAGTACCGGGGCGGGGGCATGGGGATCGCCCTGTCCCCGGACGGCCGCAGCCTGTACGTCGGCGTCAACGTGCCGGGAGGCGACGGCACGCTGGAGGTCGTCGACACCGCACGCCGGGAGGTGACCAAGACCGTGCGGGTGGGCCGCCGCCCCTTCGACGTCGACGTCTCGCGCGACGGCCGGCAGGTCTATGCCACCGGGCACGACTCCTTCGACGTGACCGTGGTCGACACCGGCGACTGGTCCACGCGCCGCGTCGAGGTCGCGCCGTACGGCACCGAGGGCGGCCTCGGCTCCTGGCTCAAGCCCCACTACGCCGCCGTACGCCCGTCCGACGGGGCGCTGCTGCTGCCCTTCGAGGGCGAGCGGCTGGCCGTGCTCGATCCGCGCGGCGGCCGGGTCCGGATCGAGGCCATGACCGCCGACACCCACCAGCACGGCGTGGCGGTCGGCGCCGACGGCACGCTCTACGTGGTGGGGACCGGGCCGATCGACCCGGCCGAGGACGAGGGGCCGTCCCTGACCGTCCGCGCGCCCGGCGGCGACGAGCGCGTCATCGCCCTGGACGGTCCGCACGAGTCGGTCGCCGTGTCGTCCGACGGCCGCACCGCCTACGTCTCGGGCGGCTTCACCCGCGACGGCCACTGGAACGGGCTGAGCGTCGTCGACGTCGGGAGCGGCACCGTGACGCGGCTGCCCGTCGGTGTTCGCCCGCTGGGCGTCGCGGTCCTCGGGGCCCCGGTGGCGGGGTGAACCGGGGCTTCGCGCGGAGGGCTTCGTTCCGTCTGTGCCCTCGGTGAACCGGTGTACAGGGGACGCCTGTTGCGACGTAGGTTGAGGGACGACATCCACGCCTCGGCTGAAAGACGGACCGCCACGATGAACGAGCCCGCGACGACGCCCGGTCACTCGGTACAGCAGAAGATCGACACTACGGTGCCGCACTCGGCCCGCATCTGGAACTACTGGCTGGGCGGCAAGGACAACTACCCGGTCGACGAGGAGGCCGGGGACGCGTACACGGCCGTCTTCCCGGGCATCGTCACCATCGCCCGCAGCAGCCGCGCCTTCCTGCGCCGCAACATCACCCACCTGGTCGCCGAGGCGGGCATCCGGCAGTTCCTCGACATCGGCACCGGCCTGCCCACCGCCGACAACACCCACGAGGTCGCCCAGCGCCTCGCGCCCGAGACCCGCATCGTCTACGTGGACAACGACCCGATGGTCCTCGCCCACGCCCGTGCGCTGCTCTACTCCACCCCGGAGGGCGCGACCGACTACATCGACGCCGACGTGCTCGACGCGGACACCGTCCTCGCGGCGGCCGCCGAGACGCTGGACCTCGAGCGCCCCGTCGCCCTCATCCTCAGCAACATCCTCGGCCACGTCGCCGAGTACGACCGGGCGCGTGCCCTCGTCACCCGGCTGATGGGCGCCCTGCCGTCCGGCAGCTACCTCTCCGTCAACGACGGGTCGCGCGGCACGGACCCGGAGTTCGAGCGGGCGCAGGACGCGTACAACGAGAGCGGCGCGGTGCCCTACATCCTGCGTACCGTCGACCAGATCACGGCATACTTCGACGGGCTCGAGCTGGTGGAGCCGGGCGTCGTGCCGGTCACCCTCTGGCGTCCGGAGGCCGGCGGCCCCGCCCCGGAGCCCATCGGCGAACACGGCGGCCTCGCCCGCAAGCCGTGACACCACGCGCGCCGCGTCCCGTGGACGGCGCGGCGCGCCCGACCGGGAGGAGCACCCGCCGATGTCGTCCTGGCAGCTGCCCGAATCGTTCCGCAGCGCCTCGGGCACCGTCCGCTGGAACCGGCTGGGTCCCGCGGACGGCCGCCCGGTGGTGCTCCTGCACGGCACGCCGTTCTCGTCGTACGTCTGGCGTGCGGTGGCCCGTTCGCTCGCGCCTGCGTACCGGGTGTTCGTGTGGGACATGCCCGGCTACGGGAGGTCGGAGAAGTTCGCCGGCCAGGACGTGTCGCTCGCGGCGCAGGGCCGGGTCCTCACCGAACTGCTGGACCACTGGGGGCTGACGGAGCCCCTGGTGGTGGCGCACGACTTCGGGGGCGCCGTCGCGCTGCGGGCGCATCTGCTGCACGGGGTCCCGTACCGGGCGCTGGCCCTGGTCGACCCGGTGGCGCTGGCGCCCTGGGGGTCGCCGTTCTTCCGGCTGGTCCGCGACCACGCCGAGGTCTTCGAGCAGCTGCCGCCGGCGCTCCACGGGGCCCTGGTGCGCGAGTACGTGGGGTCCTCCGGCGGTCCCGGGCTGCACCCGGCGGTGCTGGACGAGCTCGTGGGCCCCTGGCTCGGCGAGTCGGGGCAGCCCGCCTTCTACCGGCAGATCGCCCAGGCGGACCAGCGCCACACCGACGAGATCCAGGACCGCTACCCCCGGATCGGCGTACCGACGCTGATCTGCTGGGGTGAGGACGACGCCTGGATCCCCGTGGCCAAGGGACGGGAACTCGCCGGTCTCGTGCCCGGGGCACGGTGGGAGCCGATCGGCGGGGCGGGCCACCTGGTCCAGGAGGACGCCCCCGCCGAGCTGACGGCGGCGCTGCTCGGCTTCCTGCGCGAGGCGGCCTGACGGTATGCCACAGGGCAGGGCCCCCGGAAACTCATGGTCTCCGGGCGCCCTGCCCCGTTCGGCGGTCCGCCGGATCAGGCGGGGGTGATGTTCTCCGCCTGCGGGCCCTTCTGGCCCTGGGTGATGTCGAAGGTGACGGCCTGGCCTTCCTGGAGCTCGCGGTAGCCCTGGGCGTTGATGTTGGAGTAGTGCGCGAAGACGTCGGGACCGCCGCCGTCCTGCGCGATGAAGCCGAAGCCCTTTTCAGAGTTGAACCACTTGACAGTTCCGCTGGCCATGCCTTTTGCCTTTCAGCCGTTATCGGATCCGCACCGCGCGAACCCGGAGGTGGTCGTCCTGGTCCTCCGGCATTGCACAGCAAACCGCCCGCACTCCGGGGCGGGCGGTCTGGGCGAACCACGACATCTGCTGCTGACGCTACACGGCATGTCCGGGCCCCACCAGTGAGTAAGGGGTGTGAGCGGCAACGATGTTGCGTACGAGGGCCCGGAAAGGCCGCCGCGCGGGTCCGTTCTGCGCCATCCGGGGGAGACGGCGGGCCGAGCGGACACCCCGGTTCCGGAAGTGGTCTAGCTATGAGTAGTCCACATACGGAGTCGGAGATCGATATGACCGTCAGGAAATGCCTGGCCCTGGTGATCGGCGCTGTCCTGTGCACCGGCGCGCTGGGGACCGGCTGCGCCCGGCAGCACGCGGACGCCTCCCTGCAGGACGCGCACGCGCCCGGCACTCCCACGGCACGGCACGCCTCTCCCCTGCCCGCTCCCCCGCGCCACTTCCCCCGCCCCCTGCCGGGGGTCGGGCCGGTGATGCGGGACCTGGTGCCGGCCGGTACGCGGCAGGCCCTGGTGGTCACCGGCGAGAACGAGACGTCGTCGCAGGCCGAGGTGGTGCTCTACGAGCAGTACCCGGCGCAGGGCTGGCGGGCGGTCGCCGGCCCCTGGCCCGCCCACAACGGGCTGCGCGGGTGGACCGAGGACCACGAGGCGGGCGACCTCCATTCGCCCATCGGTGTCTTCGGGCTCAGCGACGCGGGCGGCAGGCTGCCCGACCCGGGCAGCCTGCTCCCCTACGACCAGGACCCCGAGTTCGCCGTGTCGGGCACCGGGCACCTGGGCGAGCCGCTGGAGGGGTCCTTCGACTACGTGATCGCCATCGACTACAACCGGGTCCCCGGCACCACCCCGCTGGACCTGACCCGCCCGCAGGGCGAGGACGCGGGCGGCGGCGTCTGGATCCACGTCGACCACGGCGGTCCCACCAACGCCTGCGTGTCCCTGGACGAGGAGCACATGCGCGCCCTGCTGACCGCCGTGGACCCGGACAAGGAACCGGTCGTCGTCATGGGCCCGCGGGAGATCCTGGCCCGGTAGCGCCTGCGGCCCGCGTCCACCGGATGTAGACGCGCGGTGCGAACCGGCAACGGAGCACGACGTCCCCGCGCCGGTCTCCGGGGACCGGTTCGCCCGGCACGGTCTTGACGCGACGGGGCGCGCTCGGCCTACTGGAGGCACACCTGGACGTCTTCGGGGGACTGGACCAATGTCGGCCCGTGCGTCCGCCCCGGCCGGGACTGAGGTCAGGAGTCCGAGAGTGCGGCGTCCACGGGCAGCGGCGGCGGTACTGCTGGCGTGGGCGCTGCTGTTCCTCCTCGCCCCCGGCTCCTCCGCACTCGCCGAGTCCCCCGCCGACCCTGCCCGGGTGGCGGTCGCCGCGGTGACCGAGACCGCCGGGGAGGCGGGCCCCGGCGAGGGGGAATCCGCCCACCGCCATGCCGCCGTACGGGCGCCGAGGGCCGCGGGGCCGTCGGGCGCCGACGACCGGGGCACCGCCCGCGCCGCGCGGGCCGACGCGCGGCTGCCGGACGGGACGCGGAGCCGCCGTCCGTGTCCGTCCCCCGGAGGGCCGGCCGGCGCCGGCGCCCGGGACGTGCGCGAACTCCAGACGTTTCGCTGCTGAGGGCGGTACCGACCAGGTCTGCACGGCGCTCACGGCGTACCGCCCGTGGCGACGCGCTGTCCGGCAGGCCTTCCGGGTGTCCCCAGTCACGACGACGCAGGAGGCAGGCGCGTGTCCGACAGGCGCGTAGAGGTGATCGGGCCGGGGCGGCTCGGCGCGGACGACCACAAGATCTGGCGGGAGATCAGGGCCGCCTCCGGGGCACCGGCGAACCCGTTCCTGGACCCGGTGTTCACGTCGGCGGTGGGGCTGGTCAGACCGCGGGCCGAGGTGGCCGTCCTGCGGGAGGACGGCGTCCCGGTGGGCTACTTCCCCTACGAACGCGGCTTCGCCGGCCAGGGGCGGGCGATCGGGCTCGGGGTGTCGGACAGCCAGGGCGCCGTGCTGCGGGACGGCGTCCGGCCGGACGCCCGGGCACTGCTGCGGGCCTGTGCGCTCTCGTCGTGGGAGTTCGACAACCTGGAGTCGGGGCAGGACGTCTTCCTCCCGCACACGGCCGAGGTGCTGGCCTCGCCGGTCGTCGACCTGGACGAGGGCTTCGAGCACTACGCGCGGGGCCTGCGCGCCGGGTCGCCCGGCTTCCTGAAGCAGACCCTCGCCAAGGAGCGAAGACTCGCCCGGCAGGCCGGGGAGGTCCGCTTCGAGTACGACGAAGCCGACCCCGGGGCCCTGCGGACGCTCATGCGCTGGAAGTCCGCGCAGTACCGGCGCACCGGCCGGCGCGACCGCTTCGCTCAGGAGTGGATCACCCGGCTGGTGGAACTGCTCGCCCGCGGCGAGGATCCGGGGTGCCGCGGAGTGCTGTCGGTGCTGTACGCCGGCGGCCGGCCCGTGGCCGCCCACTTCGGGCTGCGCTCGCCCACGGTCCTGTCCTGGTGGTTCCCGGCGTACGACCCCGCGTACGGCAGGTACTCCCCCGGGCTGCTGCTGTTGCTGCGGATGCTGGAGGCGGCGGCCGCGGAGGGGATCGAGGCGGTGGACCTGGGCAGCGGTCCGGCCCGTTACAAGGAGTCGTTCAAGACCCGGGACCTGCGGGTGTACGAGGGTGCGGTGGTGGTCCCCGGGCCGGGCGGCGCCGTGCACCGGCTGCGCCGGGAGCCGGTGCGGGCCGCCCGGCGCTTCGTGCGCGACCGGCCGCGGCTGGCCCGCACCGCGGCCCGGGCGCTGGCGGAGCTGGGCCGGGTGCGGGACCGCTGACGCGGACCGGGATACGGCGGACGGGGGTTCAGCGTGCGGGCGGCATCTCGGTGGGTGTCGAGTCAAGGCCGGGCCTGCGCTCGCGCCAGGCGCCCCGGGTGAAGTCGGGGATCTCGACCGGGCGGCCGCCCCTGTCCAGCGAGGCGGCGCTCAGCGGGACCGGCGCGCACCAGGCGGCCGAGTCGTAGACGTCGATGTCCGGTACCAGTCCGACCCGCATGAGCTGGACCAGGCGCCACTGGAGGACGTAGTCCATGCCGCCGTGGCCGCCGTTGTTCGCGGCGTCGTCGCCGACCTTCTGCCACAGCCAGTGGTCGTACTCCTTGCGGTAGGTCTCGAAGTCCCGCCAGGTGTGGCCGCTGTGGTCCGGTTCGACGTAGATCCGGGCGCCGGTCGGGGCGGGTCCGGCGTAGTCCTCGACGATGCCCCGGCTGCCGGCGAGGGTGTTGATCCGGCTGTAGGGACGGGGCGAACTGACGTCGTGCTCCGCCCGGATGGTCCGGCCCCGCGCCGTCTCGATCATGCAGGTGACCAGGTCACCGTTGATGTAGGTCTCCTTCCACGACGGGTGGTCGCGCGGGACGAAGCGCGCCCGGTAGTCGGCCAGGCCCTTCGGCGCGGTCGAGGTCGCGGTCAGGGTGGTCATGCGGTCGCCGCGGTTGACGTCCATGGCCGCGGCGATGGGGGCCAGGCCGTGCATCGGGTAGAAGGAGGCGGTGCTGCGGGTGTGCCAGAGCCGGCGCCAGGAGTCGGTGTAGTACGTGTCGGAGAAGAGGAGTTCACGCAGGTCGTGGAGGTAGCCGCCGTGGCCGTTGGTGATGTCGCCGAACAGGCCGTCGTGGGCGGCCTTCAGCATCGCCAGTTCGTTGCGGCCGTAGCTGCAGTTCTCCGACAGGAGCAGGTGCCTGCGGGTGCGCTCGGAGGTGTCGACCAGGTCCCAGAGCTGGCGCAGTTCCGTCGCGACGGGCAGTTCGACCAGGGCGTGCTTGCCGCTGAGCAGCGCGGCCCTGCCCTGCTCGTAGTGGAACTCCCAGGGGGTGGCGATGTACACGAGGTCGATGTCGTCGCGCCGGAGCATACGGGCGTAGGCGTCGGCCGAGCCGCCGTACTCGGCGGGGCGCGGGTGGCCCTTGCCCGCCAGCCGGTCGGCGGCGCTCTTGGCGCGGTCGGCGCGGATGTCGCAGACGGCTGTCACCGTACAGCCGGGTACGGCGGCCCAGCCGGTGATCATGCCGCCGCCCCGGTTGCCGAGGCCGATGACGCCGACGCGGACGGTTCTGCGGGGCTCGAAGGGCACGCCGATCATCGACTTCTGACCGGGCCGGCGGCGGGGCGCCTGGTCCGCGGCCGAGGCGGACGGGGCGGCCGCGGTCATCCCGGCGGCGGCCGCGCCGGTGGCGACGGCGGAGCCCAGCAGCAGTCGGCGTGAGACAGCGGGCTTTTCGGACATGACGGCAACACTCCTCGTGGGCGGTCGGCTGCACGGTGGGGGCGCGGACGGGCGTTGTCGAGCACTGTCGGGGCATGACTCTGCGGCGTCAGCCCTGACATGTCAACACGTGCTCGATACAAAGCCATTCCGAGCAACTCCGCGCACCGGAGGGTCAGCCGTCCCCGTGTCTACATGCCGTCCTGCACCACCCCGCGGGTCGAGAGCGTGACGGGGTCCTTGGTGGTGAAGTCGCCCGGCGGGATGCCCGGATGGTGTCCCTGTCCCGGGCCCTGGCCCTGCCCCGGCGGCGGTAGCTGGTCGCGCGGGCCCAGGGTGAGGCGGGAGACGATGCGGTAGCGGTCGCCCCGGTAGAGCGAGTGCACGTACTCGACGGGGCGGCCCGCCGTGTCGGTGGTCAGGCGCTCGAAGAGGAGCGCCGGGGAGAGTTCGGGGACGTCGAGGAGGTCGGCCTCGGCCCGGGTGACCACGGTGGGCTCGATCGACTGGACGGCCTCGCTGACCCGGACGCCGTGGCGCTCGGCCAGGTGCGCGTAGAGGTCGCCCTGCTCCAGTTCCTCACTGGTCAGGTCGGCCACGAGGTCGGCCGGGACGTGCAGGTACTCGATGGCCATCGGCGCCCCGTCGACCAGCCGCAGCCGGGCCACGTAGTGGATCCGCGCCGCCGGCGACATGCGCAGCTTGCGCCCCACCCGCGCGCCCGCGGGCAGGGTGCGGACCTCCAGGAGCCGGCTGGTCCAGGCGCCCGCGGCCTGCGGGAGGCTGAAGGCGCGGCGGTCCGAGACCAGTTCCTGGGTGATCTTCTCGGCGGCGACGAACATGCCCCGGCCGTGCTCGCGCACCAGCAGTCCGGCGACCACCAGTTCGTCGACCGCCGCCCGCAACGTGGGCCGGGACACGCCCAGTTCGGCGCAGAGGGTGCGCTCGGAGGGGATGGCATCCCCCGGGTGCCGCTCCTCGATGAGTTCCAGGATCGCGTCCCGGACGCGCTCGCGTTTGAGCACCGCCCCGGAGGCGGCGGCGTCGATCTCCATGCGGTACTCCCGTAACTGGTCTGCTGGTCAGCCGAGCTTACCTGTCCACCTCTGCCGTGATCCAGCCACCGATCGAGGTGCGGCGGCTGAACTTGCGTACATACACGAGGGGTTGACGCCCTCATTGGTCCATGCCACCTTCGTCCCACACCGACTGGTAAGCCCTGCGCCCCTTACTGGTCAAGTGTGGGTGCGTCTCCCTTCCAGCTCTCCCAGAGGTGAACCGTGAAGTACCGCTCCCTCGCCCTGTTCTCCACGCTGGTGCTCGGTGCCGGGCTGGCCGCCTGCTCCTCGGGCGGCTCCTCCGACGACGCCGGCACCGGCCGGACCGCGCTCGACGTGTGGCTCATGCGCGACAGTGTCTCGGCCGGCTTCCAGCAGGAGTTCGAGACGGGCTTCGAGAAGGCCCACCCCGAGATCGACCTGAAGATCCAGATCCAGGAGTGGGAGGGCATCGGCGAGAAGGTCACGGCCGCCCTGGCCAGCAACGACGCCCCCGACGTCATCGAGGTCGGCAACACCCAGGTGGCCCAGTACGCGCAGAGCGGCGGCCTCACCGACTTCTCGGACCGGGTGGACGAACTGGGCGGCGGCGCCTGGCTGAAGGGGCTCGCGGAGCCCGGGGCGTACGAGGGGAAGCAGTACGGCATCCCCTACTACGCGGCCAACCGGGTCGTCATCCACCGCACCGACCTGTTCGAGAAGGCGGGCGTGGACCCCGCCTCCATCAGGACCCGGGACCAGTGGATCGCCGCCACCCGCAAGCTCGACGCGGGCGGCACCCAGGGGATCTACCTGCCCGGGCAGAACTGGTACGTCCTGTCGGGCTTCGTCTGGGACGAGGGGGGCGACCTGGCCGTGAAGTCCGGCGGCGGCTGGAAGGGCGGCCTGGACAGCCCCGAGGCGCTGCGGGCGATGGACTTCTACCAGCGCCTCCAGGCCCTCGGCAAGGGCCCCAAGGACTCCGACGAGTCCCAGCCGCCGCAGGCGGAGGTGATGGCCAAGGGCCAGGTCGCCCAGATCATCGCCGTCCCCGGCGGTGCCAAGGTCATCGAGGAGAAGAACCCCGAACTCAAGGGCAAGCTCGGCTTCTTCCCGATTCCCGGCAAGACCGCCGACCGGCCCGGCGCGGTCTTCACCGGCGGTTCCGACCTGGTCGTCCCGGCCGTCGCCGCGCACCAGGAGGAGGCGTTCACCCTCATCCGGGAACTGACGGGCGACGCCTGGCAGAAGAAGCTCGCGGTCGCGATGAGCTACGTGCCGAACAAGACCACCCTGGCGGACGCCGTCGCCGGCGACCCGGGCACCGCGGCCATGGCGGCCGGCGCCGTCAACGGACACGCCACCCCCAACACCCCGCAGTGGGCCGCGGTCGAGGCCAAGAACCCGGTCAAGGAGTACATGACCGCCGTGCTCACCGGTGAGGACCCCGCGTCCGGGGCCGCGAAGGCCTCCCGGACCATCACCGACACCCTCAACAGCGACTCCTGACCGCCACCCCGACGACCCCGACGATCCCGAGGGACAGGAGACACCGTGTCGACCGTCCGTGAGCGGAGCGTGCCGCGCGAGGCGGCCCGCCGCCGTCCGGCCACCCCCGCCGGCTCCCCCCGCGGGCCCGGCGGGGCGGGGCGGGGCACGCCGTGGCCGTACCTGCTGGTCGCGCCCGCCGTGCTCGGCATGCTGTACCTGCTGCTCTATCCGCTGGGCCGCGCCCTGCTCATCTCCGTGCAGGACTTCCGGCTGCGCCAGCTCATCCTCGGCGACGCCGAGTTCGTGGGCCTGCGCAACTACCGGACGCTGCTCGGCGACCCGGAGTTCTGGGAGGTGGTGCGGCGCACCTTCGTCTTCATGGCGGTCTGCGTGGTCGCCATCATGGTCCTGTCGACCCTGGTGGCGCTGATGACCGAGCGGCTGGGCAGGGTGGCCAGGACCGTGGTTCTCAGCTCCCTGGTGCTGGTGTGGGCGGTCCCCGTGGTCGCGGCCACCACCGTGTTCCAGTGGCTGTTCCACTCCGAGTTCGGCATCGTCAACGAGACCCTGACCGGCCTCGGCCTCGACTCGTACGAGGGATACACCTGGTTCGCGCACGGCGGCACCGCGTTCGCCATCGTGGTGGTGCTGATCGTCTGGCAGTCCGTGCCGTTCGCCGCGATCACGCTCTACTCGGCGCTGGTCACCGTGCCGGCCGAGCTGTACGAGTCGGCGCGGATGGACGGCGCGGGCGGCACGCGCGTCTTCCGCTCCGTCACGTTCCCGCTGATCCGGCCGATCTTCATGCTGGTCCTGTCGCTGGAGGTCATCTGGACGTTCAAGGCGTTCGTGCAGATCTGGGTGATGACCCGGGGCGGCCCCGGCGAGGCCACCACCATCCTGCCGGTGTACGCCGTGCAGACCGCGCTCTCCGGGCAGCGCTACGACCTGGGCTCGGCCGCCTCGATGCTCACGGTGCTGCTGATGAGCGGCGTCCTCGTCCTGTACTTCCGTCAACTCTTCCGTCAGGAGGGCGAGCAGCTGTGAGCGTCCCGCGCCCCTCGCCGCCTCGCGCGCCCCGCCGCGCGCTGCGCCGGCTGCCGCTCAACGCGGCGGCCCTGTTCACCGTCCTGGTCTGCCTGTTCCCCGTGTACTGGATGGTCACGACCGCCCTCAAGCCGTCCACCGACATCCAGTCGTACGACCCCCGGCTGATCCCCGGCGCGTGGACGCTGGACCACTTCCGGCGGGCCGTCGGGGCCGACGGGTTCGCGCTGTTCTGGCGCAACAGCGTCCTGGTCACCCTGAGCGCCGTGCTCCTCGCCCTGCTGGTCGCCCTCGGCGCCGCCTACGCCGTGGCGCGGATGCGCTGGCGCGGGCGGCGGCAGTTCATGCTGGCGGTGTTCATCGCGCAGATGGCGCCCTGGGAGTCACTGATCATCCCGATCTACATCATCTCCCGCGACACGGGGATGCTCGACCGCCTGCCCACGCTGACCCTCGTCTACTTCATGATCACGCTGCCGTTCACGGTGGTCGTGCTGCGCGGCTTCATCGCCGGCATCCCGCCCGAACTGGAGGAGGCGGCGCAGGTCGACGGCTGCACCCGGGCCGCCGCGTTCCGCAAGGTCGCCTTCCCGCTGCTGGCGCCCGGTCTGATGGCGACCTCGCTCTTCGGCTTCATCACCGCCTGGAACGAGTTCACCTACGCCAACTTCCTCATCATCAAGCAGCAGGACAGCCGCACGCTGCCGGTCTGGCTGTCCTCGTTCCAGTCGACGTTCGGCACCGACTGGGGCGCCACCATGGCGGCCTCCACGCTCTTCGCCCTCCCCGCCCTGGTGGTCTTCCTCGCCCTGCAGCGCCATGTGACGGCGGGGCTGGCCTCGGGAGGCGTCAAGGGCTGACCGCGCACGGCCGCCCACCGCCCTCCCCCACCCGCCGCGTCCCCGCCCGACCCCCGGAGCCGCCCCGTGGACCTGCCACGCCCCGAACTGGCCCTCGTGCCCCGCCCCCGACGCCTGTCCACCCGTTCCGGCCGCTTCCGCCTCGACGAGACGACCCGGCTGCGGGTCACGCCCGGGGCCGGACCGGCGGCCGCCCTGCTGCGCTCCCTCCTCGCCCCGGCCACAGGCCTGCCGCTGCCGGCCTCCGCCGACGGGGCCTTCGTCCTCGCCCTCGACCCCGCCCTGACCGGCCTCGGTGAGGAGGGCTACGGCCTGACCGTCAGCCCGCAGGGCGTCCTCCTGCGCGCCGCCCACCCGGCCGGGCTGCTGCACGGCGTGCAGACGGTGCGGCAACTCCTGCCGTACGACGCCCTGTCCGGAGAGCCGGTGCGCGGCGTGCCGTGGGACCTGCCCGCCGTGGAGATCACCGACGTTCCCCGGCACCCCTGGCGCGGCTCCATGCTCGACGTGGCCCGGCACTTCCAGCCGGTGTCCTACCTGCGGCGGTACGTCGACCTGATGGCGCTGCACAAGCTGAACGTCTTCCACCTCCACCTCACCGACGACCAGGGCTGGCGGATGCCGGTGGCCGCGTACCCGCGGCTCACAGAGGTCGGCGGGGTGCGCACGGAGTCGATGGCCGGTCCCGCCGGCACCGACCGCTTCGACGGCGTGCCGCACGGCGGTGCGTACACCCGGGCGGAGCTGCGGGACCTGGTCGCGTACGCGGCCGAGCGCGGCGTGCGGGTGCTCCCGGAGACCGGCGTGCCCGGGCACGTGCGGGCCGCCCTGGCCGCCCACCCCGAACTGGGCACGGACCCCGGCCGGCGCCTGGACGTGTGGACCCACTGGGGGGTGTGCGAGAACGTCCTCGGCACCGACGACCACGTCCTCGACTTCTTCCGCACCGTCCTCGACGAGGTCATGGACGTCTTCCCCTCCCCGTACGTCCACCTCGGGGGCGACGAGTGCCCCACGGTCGAGTGGGAGCGCAGCGCGGCGGCGCGGGCCCGGGCCGCCGCGGAAGGGCTGCCCGGGCCCCGCGCGCTGCACCCCTGGTTCATCTCCCGCATGTCCGAGCACGTGGTGCGCGCGGGCCGCCGCCCGGTCGTGTGGGCCGAGAACGGCGTCACCCTCCCGCTGGAGTGCACGGTGATGAGCTGGCGCGAGCCCGCCCACGCGCACGCCGCGGCACGGCGCGGGCACGAGGTGGTGCACGCCGACCACCGGGCCACGTACTTCGACTACCCGCGCGGCCCCGGCGCCGGTGAACCGCCCGGCCAGCCCGGCGGGTTCGTCGACCTGCGCGCGGTGTACGACGTCGACCTGGCGCCGCCCGAGCCCGGGGCCGCGTCCCGGGTGCTGGGCGCCCAGGGCCAGTTGTGGACGGAGTTCGTCCCCACGCCGGAACACGTCGAGTACCTCACCTACCCGCGGCTGTGCGCGCTCGCCGAGCGGGTCTGGGACGGCGCGTACGGCTGGCGGGACTTCACGGCCCGGCTGGCCGGTCACCGGGCCCGGCTGGACGCCCTCGGCGTCCCGCACGCCGCGGCGCCGGCCCGGGTGCCGGCGCCGCACCCCACCGACCTCACACCCCCCACGCTCCCGCACCGGCGGGAGCCCTGCGGAAAGGACTCCGGATGAGCAACCGACCCACCGGCCGATCCACCGGCCGGCCCGGCCCCGGGCGCGCCCGACTGGCGCTCGCCCTCGCGGCCCTCCTGGGCGGCGGTGTGCTGACCGCCCTCCCGGCCCAGGCCGCCCCCGCGGCGGCGGACGGCCTGAGCGTCCAGTACCGAACGAGCGCGGGCGGAGCCACCGCGGACCAGACCGAGCCCTGGCTCAAGGTCCGCAACACCGGCTCCTCCCCGGTGCAGTTGAGCCAGGTGAAGGTCCGCTACTACTTCAAGGCCGACTCGCCGAGCGACACGTACCGCTTCGCCTGCTCCTGGGCGGTGCGCGGCTGCTCGGTCGTCACCGGCACGTTCGGCACGCTGGGCAACCCGACGGCGACGGCCGACCGCTACCTGGAGATCGGCTTCACCCAGGCGGCCGGCACCCTGGCCCCCGGCGCGGACACCGGCGACCTCCAACTGCGCTTCCACCGGGCGAACTGGCAGACCCTGCGGCAGAGCGACGACTACTCCTTCAACGGCGCCCAGACCTCGTACGCTAACTGGGACAAGGTCACCGCCCAGCTCGCCGGTGCCACCGTGTGGGGCGCGGCCCCCGAGGGCAACGACCCCACCGACCCCACCGACCCCACCGACCCCACCGATCCGACCGATCCGACCGACCCGCCGGGTGGCGGACAGTCACTGTTCGACGACTTCGACTACAGCTCGCACACCGACCCGGCCATCTCCGCGCACGGCTGGAACGTGCGGGCCAACTCCGGTGGGCCCGGCGTCCCGGGGGCCACCTGGGACCCGTCCAAGGTCACCTTCGTCTCGGCCGGGGGCAATTCGGTGATGAACCTGGAGACCTCCACGGCCGGCACCGGCGCCTCCACCACGCACACCGAGGTCCTCACCCGGGCCACGAAGTTCAGGAACGGCACCTACGCCGCGCGCGTGAAGTTCTCCGACGCGCCCAAGTCGGGGCCCGACGGCGACCACCTGGTGCAGACGTTCTTCACCATCAACGACCTCAAGGCCCCGATGGCCGACGACTACGCCGAGTACGACTTCGAGTACCTGCCGAACGGCGGCTGGGGCGAACCGGCGAACATCCTCTACACGACGTCCTGGGAGACCTACAACCCGGAACCCTGGCAGGCCGTCAACCAGCACTCGGAGCAGCGCCGGAGCTACGCGGGCTGGCACGACCTGGTCGTCACGATCGACGACAGCGCCATCACGTACTACGTGGACGGGCAGCACTTCGGCACGCATGACGCGCAGTACCTGCCCGAGCGGCCGATGTCGATCAACTTCAACCAGTGGCTGATCGACCTGAACGGCCAGACGTCGACGGCCCCGCGCGCCTACGACCAGCAGGTCGACTACGTCCTGCACGTCAAGGACCAGGTGCTCACCCCGGCCCAGGTCGCCGCGAAGGTCGCCGGCTACCGGAACGCCGGAACGGGCTTCGTGGACGAGGTGCCCGCCACCTGACTCCCGGCGGGGACGGTCAGAACAGCCGCTCCTGGGCGGGTGCGGACCGTCCCCGCCGGCCGCGGGGCCGGGAGCCGGGTGCGGGCGCCTCCTCCCCGAACAGCGGGGCGGTGCCGTACTCGTCGGGTTCGGCCGGCACGGTGGCGGGACCGGTGCCCACGTTGAGGACCAGCGGGGCGTCCCGGTCGAAGTCGCCGGGTGTCATCGCCACCCACTCTCGGTCCTGCCGCTCTCCCACGCACCGACACCTCTCTCGCGCCGCCCGCCGCGACCACGCGACGCTACCAGCCTCGCGGCCACCCGGTGATCAGGGCTCCGACCTGGCTCGCTCCCATCGTTCCCGGCGATCCGCCCACCGACGCATGATGATTGATTCTGCACCGAACAGAGCCTCTTCGATCAGCTTCAAGCACCCGCTCTCTCGATTCGAACCCTTGACAGAGCCTGGACCCGGTCGATTTACTCCCGGTCAACGCCGATGCCACGCGATCGGCGGCAGAGGTACGCCCAGCCGGTAGCTGGCCCGACGCCAGGAGCCCGGACTGAGTCGCCAGGACGGCCGAGCGCGTCCGAGGCGGGGCCGTGCCCACCATCCTCCGGAGCTCGAACCATGAGCCGCACGCAGGTGCACACCTCGAAGAAGAAGCCGGTGCTGGCGGGCGTCTGCGCCGCCGCCGTCCTCGCCACCGCCGCCGCCCTCGTCCCAGGCAGCACCCCCGCCGAGGCCGCGGTACCGGCCCCGCCCCCGGCCGGCGCCGGCTTCGACTACCAGATCGGCGGCGCCTACACCCCGCCTTCCGGCGTACGGGTGGTCAGCCGCGACCACACGGCCTCCCCCGCCGCGGGCCTCTACAACATCTGCTACGTCAACGCCTTCCAGGCCCAGCGGGGCGCCGAGGGCGAGTGGGACGACGACCTGCTGCTGCGCGACGGCGCGGGGAAGGTCGTCTACGACACCGAGTGGAAGGAGGCCCTGCTCGACACCCGCACCGCCGACAAGCGCCGGCGCATCGCCGACAAGGTCGGTACCTGGATCGACGCCTGCGCGGACAAGGGCTTCCAGGCCGTCGAGCCGGACAACTACGACAGCTACACCCGCTCGAAGAATCTCTTGGACGCCGCCGACGCCCAGGCCTTCGTCAAGCTGCTCGCCGAGCGCGCGCACGCCGGAGGACTGGCCATCGGGCAGAAGAACACCGTCGAACTCGCCGGGAACCGCGTCGCCAACGGTCTGGACTTCGCGGTCGCCGAGGAGTGCGGCGAGTGGGACGAGTGCGGGGACTACACGGCCGAGTTCGGCGACCACGTGATCGTCGTCGAGTACACCGCCGCGGGCCTGAGGAAGGCGTGCTCCGGGTTCGGCGACACGCTGAGCATCGTACGGCGCGACCTGGACGTCTCGCCGAAGGGCAGCAGCTCCTACGTCCGCGAGACCTGCTGACTTCACCCGACGGCCAGTCCTTGGAGGTACAGATGGATGCGGTCCGACGTGCCGTCGGCCCCTCCCGCAGGAGGGTGCTGCGCTCGGGCTCGGGAGCGGTCCTCGCGGCGGCCGCCGGCGGTGCGCTCGCCGGCTGCGGAGCCGGCGCGGACGACGGGGTCGGCCCCGACGGCACGGTCACCATCGAGATGTGGCACGGCCAGGCCGACACCGCGAAGAAGGTCCTCCAGGGCCTGGTGGCCGACTTCGAGCGCGGTCACCCGCGCATCAAGGTGTCGCTGGGCGGCGGGGTGCTGTCCGACGTGATGCTCCAGAAGGTGACCGCCGCGCTCGCCGCCGGCTCCTACCCGGACATCGCCTACATCTTCGGATCGGACCTGGCACGGGTGGCCCGCAGCCCGCAGGTCGTCGATCTCACCGAGACGGTGCACGGCGCCGCCGTGCCGTGGAAGAGCCACTGGGCGGCGGCGCGGGAGGCCGTGACGGTCAACGGCCGGGTCCGGGCCGCCCCCGCGCTGCTCGACTCGCTCGCCGTGGTGTGCAACAGGAAGCTGTTCCGCGAGGCCGGACTGCCGCTGCCGGAGGCCGGCTGGACCTGGCGGGAGTTCACCGACCGCGCGCGGCGCCTCACGGACCAGGGCCGGGGCCGCTTCGGCACCGGCTGGCCCGGCACCGGCGACGAGGACACCGTCTGGCGCCTGTGGCCGATGATCTGGGACCTCGGCGGCGACGTGGTGGACGACGGGGGCAAGGGCATCGGCTTCGCCGACAGCGGCACCCGCGCGCTGGAGGTGGTGGCCGGTCTGGTCCGCGACCGCAGCGTCTACGTCGACCCGAAGCCCGGCAGCGAGCAGATGTACCAGGTGTTCCTCTCCGGCCGGATGGGCATGGCGGTCACCGGGCCCTGGCAGCTGCCCGACATCGAGCACGCGGGCATCGACTACCACGTCGCTCCCCTGCCGACCTTCAGCGGCCGCCCGGTCACCATCTCGGGGCCCGACACCTGGACCGTGTTCGACAACGGCGAGGCGCGGTCCCGGGCCGCCCGCACCTTCCTGGGCTGGCTGAACCGGCCCGAGCAGGACGTCCGCTGGGACGTCGAGGCCGGCAGCCTGCCGCTCAGCCGCCGCACCGAGGCCCTGCCCGCCTGGCGCGACAAGGTCGCCCGCACCGAGGGCCTGGCCGTGTTCACCAAGGCACTGGAGACGGCGCGGGTGCGCCCCGTCCACCCGGCGTACCCGGAGGTCTCGCAGGCGCTGGGGCAGGCGATCGTCGCCGTGCTCCTCGGGCGGGCCACCCCGGAGAAGGCGTTGCGCGCCTGCGCCGACGACGCCAACGCCGCCCTGCTCATACCGCGCTGAGGAGCCACACCGCCATGCCGCGCCTCCCCCAACCCATCACCGTCGCGGGCCCGGCGCCCGAGCCGCCGGCCCTGCGCCGCAAGCGCCGGCGCGAGTCGGGCACCGCCTGGGCCTACGTCTCGCCGGCCGTCCTGATCGTCCTCGGACTGAGCATCGTGCCCGTCGTCTGGTCGCTGCTGCTGTCCTTCCAGGCCAGCGACCTGGTGACGCCGAGCCGCTGGGTCGGCCTCGACAACTACCGCGCCCTCGCCCAGGACCCGAACTTCAGCCAGGCGGTCCGCAACACCCTGCTCTACACGGTCCTGTACGTGCCGCTGAGCATGTTCTTCGGCCTGCTCCTCGCCCTGGTGCTCAACCGGCGGATCCGTCTGGTGGGCCTGTACCGGACCCTGATCTTCGTGCCGTTCGTCCTGTCGGCGACCGCGCAGGGCGTGCTGTTCTCCTTCATCCTGGACCCGGAGTTCGGCGCGGCCAACTCGGTGCTGCACCGCCTCGGCGTCTCGTCGCAGGGGTTCCTCTCGGACCCCTCCCAGGCTCTGCCGGTGCTGGTGGCGATCACGCTGTGGAGCGGTACCGGGTTCTGTGTCGTCGTCTACCTCGCCGCCCTCCAGGACGTTCCGCAGTCCCTGATCGAGGCGGCCCGTCTCGACGGCGCGGGCCGCCGGCACCTGCTGCGCCACGTCACGCTGCCCACCCTCACGCCGGTCACCGTCTTCCTGGTGGTGTGGCAGACCATCCAGTCGCTCCAGGTCTTCGACCTCGTCTACGTCACCACCAAGGGCGGTCCGCTCGGCTCGACCACAGTGATCGTCTACTTCATCTGGGAGCAGGCGTTCAAGAACGCCACCGCCGGATACGGGGCCTCGGCCGCCTACGTCCTGGCCGTCGCCCTCGGGCTGGCCGCCGGGGCCGTCCGCATCGTCCGGCGTCGGGGACGCCACCGTCTCGAAGGGGCCCGATCATGACGGCGACCTCCACCCGGCCCGGCACCGTGCGCGCCCTCGCGGCACAGCCCGCCGCGACCCGGCGGCGCCGGCCGCGGCTCCCGTTCAGTCCGTGGCACCTGCTGCTCGCGCCGCTCGCCCTGACCTTCGCCGTACCGCTGGTCTGGCTGCTGCTGAGTTCCGTGATGAGCAACGCGGAGATCAACCGCTTCCCGCCCGCCCTGTGGCCGTCCGGCATCGATCTCGGCGGCTACCGCTACGTGCTGGGCAACGCGATGTTCCCGCGCTGGTTCGCCAACTCGCTGATCGTCTCCGCCGTGACCGTCGCGGCGAACCTCGTCCTCGGTTCGCTCGCGGGATACGCCTTCGCCCGGATGCGGTTCGCGGGGTCCAAGGTGATGCTGGGGCTGATGCTGGCCACCATGGCGGTGCCGTTCCAGCTGACGATGATCCCCACGTTCCTGGTGATGAAGAAGCTGGGGCTGATCGACACCCTGGGCGCGCTGATCGTGCCGTCGCTGGTCACGCCCTTCGCGGTCTTCCTGCTGCGGCAGTTCTTCCTCTCGCTGCCGCGGGAGCTGGAGGAGGCGGCCTGGATCGACGGCTGCTCCCGGCTGCGGGTGCTGTTCCGCATCGTGCTGCCGCTGTCGCGGCCGGCGCTGAGCACCGTGGCCGTGCTCACCTTCCTCACCACCTGGAACGACCTCACCTGGCCGCTCATCGCGATCAACCACGACACGCAGTACACGCTGCAACTGGGCCTGACCACCTTCCAGGGACAGCACCACACCCAGTGGGCGGCGGTGATGGCCGGCAACGTCATCACCGTGCTCCCGGTGCTGCTCGCCTTCCTCGGCGCGCAGAAGACCTTCATCCAGTCGATCACCTCCAGCGGCCTCAAGGGCTGACGTCCCGACACGTCCCGCCCCGCCACCGCCCCCTCCGTCATCCCAGGGAAGACCCATGCCGCACACCTTCGACCTGCTCGTCGTCGGCGACGCCAATCCCGACGTCGTCCTCGGGCCGCTGGACGCCCCGCTCGCCTTCGGGCAGCGCGAACAACTCGTGTCCGACGGGGCCCTCACCCTCGGCGGCTCCGCCGCGATCATGGCGTGCGGCGCGGCCCGCCTCGATCTGCGGGTGGCGTTCGCCGGACGGGTCGGCGACGACGACGCGGGCCGCTACATGCGGGACGGCCTGCGCGCGCACGGCGTCGACACCACCGCCCTGCACACCGACCCGACGCTGCCCACCCCGCTCACCGTGGTGCTGACCCGGCCCGACGGGGACCGGGCCATCGTGACCGCGCCGGGCACGCTCCGGTCCACGACGGCCGCCGACGTGCCCGGAGACCTGCTGGCCTCGGTGCGTCACGTGCACGCCGCCTCGTACTTCCTGCTGCCCGGTCTCGCCGCCGGTCTGCCCGGCCTGCTGCGCACCGCGCGCTCGCACGGCGCGACCACGTCCCTCGACACCAACGACGACCCCTCGGGGCGCTGGGACCCGCCCGGTCTCGACGCCGTACTCGCCCACACCGACTACCTGCTGCCCAACGCGGCCGAGGCGCGGCGGCTCGCCGGACTCGACACCGCCGGCCCCGGCGAGTCCGCCGCCACCCTCGCGAAGCGGGGACCGACGGTCGTCGTCAAGAACGGGGCCGAGGGCGCCCTGTGCCACGACGGTGACGTCCTGCTCACCGTGCCGGGCGTCCCGGCACGGCCCGTCGACACGGTCGGCGCGGGCGACAGCTTCGACGCCGGCTTCGTCGCCGCCGTCCTCGCCGGGCTCGCCCTGCCCGACGCCGTACGGTTCGCCGCCGTCTGCGGCGCGCTGTCAACCCGGGCCCACGGCGGCACCACCGCCCAGCCCACCTGGGACGAAGCGTTCGCCCAGGTCACCCGCAACGGAAAGAACCCCGCATGAGCACCGCCCAGCCGACCGCCCCCAAGATCACCTTCGTCGGCGCAGGCAGCGTCGTCTTCACCCAGGGCCTGCTCGCCGACCTCTTCGCGTTCGACGAGCTGAAGTCCGCGCACATCGCGCTGCACGACATCGACCCGGAGCGCCTGTCCACCGCGCGGGCCGCCGCCGAGTACATCGCCGCCGAACGCGGCGCCCGCCCCCGCGTCACCGCCCACGCCGACCGCCGCGAGGCCCTGGCCGGCGCCGACTTCGTCATCAACATCGTGCAGGTCGGCATGCGGGAGGCGACGCGCACCGACTTCGAGGTCCCGGCCGGGTACGGGCTGCGCCAGACCATCGGCGACACCCTCGGCGTCGGCGGGATCTTCCGCGCCCTGCGTACCTTCCCGCTGCTGCGGGAGCTGGGCCGGGACATCGCCGAACTGTGCCCGGACGCCTGGCTGCTCAACTACACCAACCCGATGGCGATGAACGTCCAGTACCTGGCCGAGGCGACCGGCCTGACCCGGGTGGTCGGCCTGTGCCACTCGGTGTACTGGACCGTCCAGGGCCTGTGCGAGCTGCTCAAGGTCCCCTACGAGGAGGTCACCTATCGGGCGGCGGGCGTCAACCACCAGGCGTGGGTGCTGCGTCTGGAGCACGGGGGCGAGGACCTGTACCCGCGCCTCGACGCCCTGATCGCCGAGGACGGGCAGTTGCGCCGGCGGGTGCGCGTCGACATGTACCGGCGCCTCGGCGCGTACCCGACGGAGACCAGCGAGCACTCCTGCGAGTACGTCCCCTGGTACCTGCACCACGACGGCGAGATCGAGCGGCTGCGGCTGCCCGTCGGCGCCTACCTGGACATCGTGGACGAGAACGTGGCCGAGTACGAGCGCACCCGGGACGCGCTGGCCTGCGGCGCGCCGCTCACCGTCGAGGGCACCATGGAGTACGCCCCGCAGATCATCCACAGCATCGTGACGGGCACGCCCCGCACGGTCTACGGCAACGTGCCGAACCACGGCCTCATCGACAACCTCCCCGCCCACGGCGCGGTCGAAGTGCCCTGCCTGGTGGACGCCTCGGGCATCCAGCCCACCCGGATCGGCGCGCTGCCCCCGCAGTTGGCGGCCCTCAACCGCACGTACCTGAGCACCACCGAACTCGTGGTGCGGGCCGCGATCGAGGACGACCCGCGCCGCATCAGGCACGCCGCGATGACCGACCCGGCGACGGCCGCGGCGCTGCCGGTCGAGCGGATCTGGGAGCTGTGCGACGCCATGGTCCGCGCCCACGGCGACCGGCTGCAGCCGGGACTCCGGGCCGTGCTGGGCAGCTGAACCGGCGTGACGGACACCCCACTACGCGAAGGAGGCACGGCGATGCCCCGAGTGACGCTGGCCCTGGTCGGCGCCGGGCTGCGCGGGCTGACGTACGCGCGCCACGCGCTGGCCGCCGGCACGGGCGAGGTGGTGGCGGTCGCCGAACCCGACCCCGCGCGGCGGGCCGCCGCCGCGCGGGAGTTCGGCGTCCCGGCGGAGCGGCTGTACGCCGGCTGGGAGGAGCTGGCGGGGCGGGAGCGGCTGGCGGACGCGGCCGTGGTCGCGACCCAGGACCGCCTGCACACGGCACCCGCCGTCCGGCTGGCCGGGCTCGGCTACCACCTGCTGCTGGAGAAGCCGATGGCGACGGAGGAGCGGGAGGCGGCGGCCATCGCCGAGGCGGCCGAGCGGGCCGGGATCACGCTCGCGGTCTGTCACGTCCTGCGCTACACGCCCTACACGCGGGCCCTCAAGTCCCTGCTGGACGGCGGCGGGATCGGCAGGCTGGTCAGCGTGGAGCACCTGGAGCCGGTCGGCTGGTGGCACCAGGCCCACTCGTTCGTGCGCGGCAACTGGCGCCGGGCCGACACCTCGGCGCCGATGCTGCTCACCAAGGCGTGCCACGACGTGGACTGGCTGGTCCACCTCGTGGGCTCCGTGCCGCGGCGGGTCTCGTCCTTCGGGTCGCTGACGCACTTCCGCGCCGAGGAGGCGCCCGCGGGTGCCGCCGCGCGGTGCCCGGACTGCCCGGTCGAGTCGGACTGCCCGTACTCGGCGAAGCGGCTCTACCTGGGCTGCCTGGGCGACGCGGACACGGAGTTCTGGCCGCTGTCGGCGGTGACGGACACCTTCACCGAGGAGGGCGTGCTGCGGGCGCTGCGCGACGGGCCCTACGGGCGCTGCGTGTACGCCTGCGACAACGACGTCGTGGACCACCAGGTGGTCGCCATGGAGTTCGCGGACGGGGCCACCTGCTCGTTCACGATGAGCGCGTTCACGCCGATGGGGCACCGGCGCACCCGGCTGCACGGCACGCACGGCTTCGCCGAGGGGGACGGGACGAGTATCCGGCTGGTCGACTTCCGCACGGGCGACGAGTCGGTGGTCGACACGGCGGCCGGGGCGGGAGCCTCGGCGGCGGACGGGCACGGGGGCGGCGACGAGGCGCTGGTCGAGGCGTTCCTGAACGCGGTCGCCACCGGTGACGCGAGCGCGCTGGCGTCGGACGGGGCCGCCAGCCTGGCGACGCACCGGGTCGTCTGGGCGGCCGAACTGGCGCGCCGTACCGGTGAGGTGGTCACGGTCGACGCGTGACGCCGGGACGGCGGGACGGCGGGACGCCTGGGCGTTGGTGCGGCCCCGCGTACGGGGGATGACGCGGGGCCGCACCAGCAAGCTAGCGGAGGAATCCGCGCCCGGCCAGACCCGGCGCCCCGGCGGTCGCCCCGTTCGCGCCGGTTCTGCCCGTTCGGGCAGCTTCCTCTGCCTCGGCGTCTCATGACCCGCCCGGCGCCCCCGCGTTACCTTCCTCGGGTGAGCATCACGTCCCGGCGAGCGGCCAGATGAACGACGAGCGGCTGACCGTGGCGGAGGCGGCCGGCCCCGCGGACGGGGAACCGCCGGAGCAGCCGGAGGAGTCCGCGCGGCCGGAGAAACGGAAACGCAAGCGCCGGGGTCCGGGACCCTTCACGCTGTTGCTGCTGCCGGCCCTCGTGACGGTGATCGGGGTGGCCGGATTCCTCGCGCTGACGGGCGGACTGCCGACCCCCTGGCCCGACGACTCCGGCTCGAAGTCCGCCGCGGACGTCGACGTCGACCCCTCCTACGTCCCGTGGCTGCGCAAGGCGGCCTCGGCCTGCACCGTCCTCGACCCGTCGGTGCTCGCCGCCCAGATCGACCAGCTCTCCGGCTGGAGCGACGACACGGACGAACTGTCGGGACAGAAGGGCATCGCCGCCTTCACCGACTCCGAGTGGCGGGCCTGGGGCAAGGACGACGACGGCAGCGGCACGTCCTCGCCGCGCGACCCGGCGGACGCCATCATGGCGCTGGGCCGGCGGGACTGCTCCCTGGCCGGGGAGGTGACCGAGCTGCGCACCGAGGGGCGTGTCAACGGCGATCTCGTGGACCTCACCCTCGCCGCCTACGCGACCGGGACGGACGCCGTGCGGAAGGCGGGGCGCGTGCCCGCGGAGGCGGAGACCTATCTGGCGGAGGTGCGCGCCCTGCTGCCGCGTTACGAGGCGCTCGACCGGGAGGACCCCGCGGGTGCGGGCGGGGCGGCGGGTGCCCTGCTGACCGCGCCGGTCAGCCCGCTCACCGTCACCTCGCCCTACGGGTCGCGCGAGCATCCGCTGACCGGCGTGACCAAGCTGCACACCGGCGTGGACTTCGCGGCACCGCAGGGTGCGCAGGTCGTCGCGGCGCGCCGGGGCCGGGTGGTGTTCGCCGCGCACACCCGGGCGTACGGCAACCGCGTCGTGGTCGACCACGGCACCATCCAGGGAAAGCGGCTGGAGACGACGTACAGCCACCTGTCGGTCCTGGAGAGCGCCGTCGGGCAGTCGGTGGAGGCGGGGACACCGATCGGACGGGTCGGCTCCACCGGCCTGTCCACCGGTCCGCACCTCCACTTCGAGGTGGTCCTCGACGGGTATTACACGGATCCGGGGCCCTGGCTCGTCCGCGGCGGCTAGGGACGGCCGGACAGGGAACCCGTTTGATCCGCCGGATCCCGTCCAAGGACTCAACATGACCCAGTCGAAGCGAGAGACAGAACGCAAGTACGAGCCCGCCACCCGCGGCGTCGGCGGGCTGCCCGATCTCACCGGAACCGGCCCGGTCGCCTCGGTGACGGAGGCCGCGTCCGAGAAGCTCGACGCGGTGTACCACGACACCGCCGACCTGCGGCTGGCCGGAGCCTCGGTCACCTTGCGCCGCCGCACGGGCGGCGCGGACGCGGGCTGGCACCTGAAGCTGCCGCTGACCGGCGACACCCGGGAGGAGGTGCGGGCGCCGCTGTCGGACGAGGTGCCCGAGGCGCTGCGCGCGCTGGTCCTCTCCCGTACCCGGGGCGCACGGCTGCGTCCGGTGGTGCGGATCCGTTCCAGGCGGGTGGTGCGGCACCTGCGCGACGCCCGGGGCGCGGTGCTCGCCGAGCTGAGCCTCGACGACGTGCGCGCCGACTCGCTGCTGACCGGCGGCGGCCGCGCCGAGTGGAGCGAGCTGGAGGTCGAACTCGCCGACGGCGACGGACCGGACGGGCAGGCGGCGGGCACCGAGCTGCTGGACCGTGTGGAGAAGAAGCTGCGCAAGAAGGGCGTCGTGCGGTCCGACAGCCCCTCCAAGCTCTCCCGGGCCCTGCGCGACACCGGTTCGGGGGCGGCGCGCGAGGTGCCGAGTCCGGTCGAGGTGGTGCACGCCTCCCCCGGGTCGTACGTGCTCGGGTATCTGCGCGAGCAGGTCGAGGCCCTGGTGGCGCTGGACCCCGCGGTCCGCCGGGACCTGCCCGACGCCGTGCACCGGATGCGCGTCACCTGCCGGCGGCTGCGCAGCTGCCTGCGCTCGTACCGGTCGGTGCTCGACCGGCGGACCACCGATCCGCTGCGGGCGGAACTGAAGTGGCTGGCGGGCGAGCTGGGGGTGGCGCGGGATCAGGAGGTGCTGCGCGAGCGCATCGGCGGCGCGCTCGACGAGCTGCCCGAGGACCTGGTGCTGGGCCCCGTCGCCGCCCGGCTGCGGGTGTGGGACGTCTCCCGCGGCGGCGACGCCCTGACCCGGACCCGCGAGGCCCTGGACACGCCCCGCTACCTGCGGCTGCTGGACGCGCTGGACGCCCTGCTGCGGGAGCCGCCGCTGCGGGCCAGGGCCTCGGGGAAGCCGGCCCGGACGATGGCCGCCGCGGTACTCAAGGAGTACGGGCGTCTGGCCGGACGCATGGAGCACGCCTTCGAGCAGGAGGCGGGCCCGGCACGGGCGACGGCGCTGCACGAGGCGCGCAAGGCGGCCAAGAAGGTGCGCTACGCGGCCGAGGTCGCCCGCCCCGCCCTCGGCAAGCCGGTCGGCCGGCTCGGCAAGCGGGCCAAGAAGGTGCAGAAGGTGCTCGGCGACCACCAGGACGCGGTCGTCGCCCAGGAGGCGCTGCGGGCGCTGGCGGTGAAGGCCCACGGCGCGGGCGAGTCGGCCTTCACCTGGGGGCTGCTGCACGGCAGGGAGCGGGCGGCGGCGGAGGCGCGGCAGCGCGAGCTGCCCGAGGTGTGGCGGGCGGCCTCGGACCCGTCGCTGCGCGCCCCGCTGGAGCACTGAGCGTCCGGCGGCATCGAGCACCGGGCGTCGGCGGCCCCTCGGAGGCTCTGCTTCCGAGGGGCCGCCGTCCGGCCCGTCTCAGTCCTTCGATTCCGGGTGCAGCCCGGGGCCGTCGCCGTGGTCGGCGAGGGGGGTCGGCGAGAGGTCGGCCGGTTCCTCGTCGGCCTCCAGCAGGGTGTCGGCGGCGCCGACGATCAGCGGGTCGGGCCGGCCCACCGCCTGCTGGTCCTTCGCCGGGTAGTCGCAGCGGTCCAGCAGGCTGCGCATCGCCTCCAGCCGGCCGCGGCGCTTGTCGTTGTTCTTGACCACCGTCCAGGGCGCGTGCTCGGTGTCGGTGGCCCGGAACATGTCGACCTTCGCAGCGGTGTAGTCGTCCCAGCGGTCGAGCGAGGCGAGGTCGGTGGGCGACAGCTTCCAGCGGCGGACCGGGTCGACCCGGCGGATCGCGAACCGGGTGCGCTGCTCTGCCCGGGAGACGGAGAACCAGAACTTCACCAGCAGGATGCCGTCATCGGTGAGCATCCGCTCGAACAGCGGCGCCTGTTCGAGGAAGGCGCGGTACTCGGGCTCGGTGCAGAATCCCATGACGCGCTCGACGCCCGCCCGGTTGTACCAGGAGCGGTCGAAGAAGACGATCTCGCCGCGGGCGGGGAGCTGGGAGACGTAGCGCTGGAAGTACCACTGGCCGGCCTCCCGCTCGGTCGGCTTGTCCAGCGCGACCACGCGCGCGCCGCGGGGGTTGAGGCGCTCGGTGAAGCGCTGGATGGTGCCGCCCTTGCCGGCCGCGTCGCGCCCCTCGCACAGGACGACGATCCGCTGCCCGGACTCCTTGACCCAGCGCTGCATCTTCAGCAGCTCGATCTGCAGGACCCGCTTCTCCCGCTCGTAGTCGCTCCGGCGCACCTTGCGGTCGTAGGGGTGGTTCTCCCGCCAGGTGTCGATGGGGGTCCGGTCGGCGTTGAGGAGGACCGGCTTCTCGGGCCGGCGCTCGTCGATGCGCAGGCCGTCGAGGAGATCCCTCTCGGTGGAGCCCTCGGCCGCGTCGTCGCGCCCGGCCCCGGAGCCGTCGTGCCGTGCCGCCTCGTCGCGCTCGGCGCCGTCCCGGCTCACGCGGCACTCACCCGTCGGGGCAGCACGCGCACGGCCGCCATCGGGGTGCGGGTGGCGCGCACGCGGTACGTGGTCCGCGCCGGGTCGGCGACGGGGTCGCCGAGGGTGATCCGACCGGCGGCGTGCAGCGCGTCGCAGTCGGCGGTGGGCAGCGCGACGTAGCAGCCGCCCCGGCCGGTGGTGGAGTCCAGCGGGCGCCAGTAGCTGTATCTGCGCCGCCCGCCCTCGCGCACGGTGACGAAGACGGGGGTGCGCGCGTCGGCGACTATCCGCAGGACCTCGGCCTCACCCTGGCCCATCGGGGTGTGGCGCGCGGTCGCGCGGGAGGCGGTGGTCCGCGGTCGGACGGCGTGAAGCGGCATCGGCAATGGCCCTTCCAGGTCAGTGACTCGAGACCGCCTACCCGGTCCGGCCGGTGTTGATCTCGGTTACCCGCATTCTGCGGCAACACACTGACAACGACGCGGTCCGCCCGCCGGAACCACAGGTCAGCCGACGGCGGGGGCGCGCACGCCGCCGGACGTCCGGCGCAGCGGGTGCGGATTGACCCGGGCGAAGCCCTCCTGGCGCTCGTAGGGGAAGTACGGGTAGGGGGCGGTCTTGGCGCTCGCGGCGTCCAGCCTGGCCACCTGCTCCTCGGTCAGCGACCATCCCACGGCGCCGAGGTTCTGCCGGAGCTGCTCCTCGTTGCGGGCGCCGATGAGGACCGAGGAGACGGTCGGGCGCCGCAGCAGCCAGTTGACGGCGATCTGGGGGACGGTCCGGCCGGTCTCCTCGGCGAGCGCGTCGAGGCAGTCCGTCACCCGGTACAGGAGGTCGTCCGCGACCGGCGGCCCGTAGTCGGCGGTGGCGTGCAGCCGGCTGCCCGCGGGCAGGGGCCGGCCGCGGCCGATCAGTCCGGTCAGCCGTCCCCACCCGAGCGGGCTCCAGACGACGGCCCCGACCCCCTGGTCGTCGGCGAGCGGCATCAGCTCCCACTCGTAGTCCCGTCCGACGAGGGAGTAGTAGACCTGGTGCGCGGCGTAGCGCTGGTGTCCGCGGGTGTCCGCGTCGGCGAGCGACTTCATCAGCTGCCAGCCGCTGAAGTTCGAGACGCCGGTGTAGCGGATCTTCCCGGCGCGGACCAGGTCGTCGAGGGTGGCCAGCACCTCGTGGACCGGGGTGCCCGCGTCGAAGGCGTGGAGCTGGAAGAGGTCGATGTAGTCCGTGCCGAGCCGGCGCAGGGCCTGGTCCACGGCCCTGATCAGCCGGGCCCGCGAGGTGCCGGCGTCCGCCGGTCCGTCGCCGGTCGGCAGGCCCGCCTTGGTGGAGAGCAGCACCTGGTCGCGGCGGCCCTTGACGGCGGCGCCGAGGACTTCCTCCGAGGCGCCCGCGGAGTAGACGTCGGCCGTGTCGAACATGTTCACCCCCGCCTCCAGGCAGATGTCGACGAGCCGGCGCGCCTCGGCGGCGTCCGTGTCGCCCCAGGCGCCGAACAGCTCTCCGCGCCCGCCGAAGGTGCCCGCCCCGAAGCTCAGTGCCGGGACCATGAGTCCGGAGGCGCCCAGTCTCCTGTATTCCACAACCGCATCCCCTCGTCCGGCCGCGGCGTCGCGTCGCGGCACAACGGCAGCTTTTAACGGGACTTTCGTTCCGTTAACATGCCGCACAGGCTAGCACCGTCAGGCCCATTAATGGAACAGGAGTCCCGTTATGACATCCGAGAGCACCGGCCCCGGCAGCGTCCGCCCCGGAGGCCGCACCGCACGGGTGCGCTCCGCGGTGCTCCGGGCGGCCGGGGACGCACTCGCGGAGCACGGGCTGGCGGGCCTCGACCTCGCCGACGTGGCGCGCCGCGCGGAGGTGGGCAGGACGACGGTGTACCGCCGCTGGGGGACCCCGGCCTCCCTGGTCGCGGACCTGCTCGCGGACATGGCCGAGCAGTCGCTGCCGCGCACCGAGTCCGGCTCGCTTCTCGGCGACCTGCGGGCCAACGCCCGGCTGGTGCGGCGCACCCTCGCCGACCCGCGCCAGGGCGCCCTGTTCAAGGCGGTCCTGGCCGCCGCGACCTGCGATCCGCAGACCGCGGCCGCCCTGCACCGGTTCTACGAGGTCCGAGTCGCGGAGTGGGAGCCCTGCGTCCGCCAGGCCGTGGAGCGCGGCGAGCTGCCGGCGGCCACCGACACCCGCGAGGTGATCCGCGCCGTCTCCGCCCCCCTCTACTACCGCCTGCTGACCACCGGCGACCCGCTCGACGAGGCCGCGGCCGACCGGGCGGCGGAGGCGGCCGCGGCGGCCGCCCGGGCGGGGGCCTTCGTGCCGCCGACGGCCTGACGGGAAGGTCCGGACGGGCGCCGCCGTCCGGACGTCTTGCCCGAAGTCTTGCCCGGACTCTTGCCCGATCGAGACCTCACTACTTAAATCACACCTTGAACTAAGCCGCCGCGTACAGCGGTTGGCGCTGGGCCCCTCCTTGTCCGCACCCGCAGAAAGCCCACGTATGAGACTCAGATCCTTGGGTGTCGCGCTCGCCGCCACGGCGGCCCTCGTCACCCTTCCCGCACCCGTCACGGCCACCGCGGCCGACACGCCCCTCTCCCAGGGCCGCACGGCCACCTCGTCCTCGGCCGAGAACGCCGGCACACCGTCCGGCAGCGCCGTGGACGGCGACGCGAACACCCGTTGGTCGTCCGCCGCGAGCGACGACCAGTGGCTCCAGGTCGACCTGGGCGCCACCGCCTCCGTCACCAGGGTCGTCCTCAACTGGGAGGCGGCCTACGGCAAGGACTACAAGATCCAGCTCTCCCCGGACGGGAGCACCTGGACCGACGCGAAGACGGTCACCGGCGGCGACGGCGGCACCGACACGCTGGACCTCTCGGGCCAGGGCAGGTACGTCCGCATGCAGGGCGTCCACCGGGCCACGAACTGGGGTTACTCCCTCTGGGAGTTCCAGGTCTTCGGCACCGCCGGCGGTACCGCCCCCGGCTCCTGCGACAGCGCCGACGCCGCGCGCGGCCGTCCCGCCTCCGCCTCCTCCGTCGAGAACGCCGGGACGCCCGCCGCCGCGGCCTTCGACGGCGACGCCGGCACCCGCTGGTCCAGCCAGGCCGCGGACCCGCAGTGGCTGCGCGTCGACCTCGGCTCGGTTCGCGACCTGTGCAAGGTGGACCTGAACTGGGAGGCCGCGTACGCCAAGGACTTCCGGATCGAGGCCTCCTCGGACGGGCAGAGCTGGCGGACGCTGAAGAGCGTCACGGGCGGCACCGGCGGCAAGGCCTCCTACGACGTCAGCGGTTCGGGCCGCTACGTCCGCGTGTACGGCACCGCGCGGGCGACCGGCTACGGCTACTCGCTCTGGGAGTTCGCCGTGCACACCGGCACCACCGGCACTCCCCCGGTCGAGGGCGGCGGCGACCTCGGTCCCAACGTCATCGTCGTGGACCCCTCGACCCCGAACCTCCAGCAGCGCTTCGACCAGGTCTTCGCCCAGCAGGAGTCGGCCCAGTTCGGCAGCGGGCGCTACCAGTTCCTGCTGAAGCCGGGCACCTACAACGGCATCAACGCCCAGCTCGGCTTCTACACCTCGGTCTCCGGTCTGGGCCTCAACCCCGACGACGTCCAGCTCAACGGCGACATCACCGTGGACGCCGGCTGGTTCAACGGCAACGCCACCCAGAACTTCTGGCGTTCGGCCGAGAACCTCGCGATCCGGCCCGTGAGCGGCACCAACCGCTGGGCGGTGGCCCAGGCGGCGCCCTTCCGCCGCATCCACGTGCAGGGCGGCCTCAACCTCGCGCCCAACGGCTACGGCTGGGCCTCCGGCGGCTACATCGCCGACTCGAAGGTCGACGGCACGGTGGGCCCGTACTCCCAGCAGCAGTGGTACACCCGCGACAGTTCGGTGGGCGGCTGGACCAACGGCGTCTGGAACATGACCTTCACCGGCGTCGAGGGCGCGCCCGCGAGCAACTTCGAGACCGGCCCCTACACCACGCTGGACACGACGCCGATCTCCCGTGAGAAGCCGTTCCTCTACCTGGACGGCAACGAGTACAAGGTGCGGGTGCCCGCGAAGCGGACCAACGCCCGCGGGGTGTCCTGGCCCGCCAACGCCGGCGGCACCTCCCTGCCGCTCAGCCAGTTCTACGTGGTCAAGCCGGGCGCGACGGCCACGACCATCAACGCCGCGCTCGACCAGGGTCTCAACCTGCTGTTCACGCCCGGGGTTTACCACATCGACAAGACCATCGAGGTCGACCGCGCCAACACCGTCGTGCTGGGGCTCGGCCTGGCCACGATCATCCCGGACGGCGGCGTCGACGCCATGCACGTGGCCGACGTGGACGGCGTGCGGCTCGCGGGCTTCCTGATCGACGCCGGGCCGCAGAACTCCCAGACGCTGCTGCGCATCGGGGCGCCCGGTTCGAGCGCGGACCACGCGGCCAACCCGACCACCATGCAGGACGTGTTCATCCGCATCGGCGGCGCGGGCCCGGGCCGGGCCACCGACTCCGTCGTGGTCAACAGCGACGACGTGCTGATCGACCACACCTGGATCTGGCGGGCCGACCACGGCGAGGGGGTCGGCTGGGAGACCAACCGCGCCGACTACGGCCTGCGCGTCAACGGCGACGACGTCCTCGCGACGGGACTGTTCGTCGAGCACTTCAACAAGTACGACGTCTACTGGAGCGGCGAGCGCGGACGGACCATCTTCTTCCAGAACGAGAAGGCGTACGACGCCCCGAACGAGGCCGCCATCACCCACGACGGCATCGTCGGCTACGCGGCCTACAAGGTCGCCGACTCGGTGAACGAGCACGAGGCGGTGGCCCTGGGCAGCTACTGCAACTACACGTCCGATCCGGGCATCGTCCAGCACCACGGGTTCCAGGTGCCGGTCAAGCCGGGCGTCAGGATGCGCAACCTCCAGGTGATCTCGCTCGGCGGCATGGGCCAGTACCGCCACGTGATCAACGACACCGGCGCACCCACGTCGGGGACGAGCACCGTGCCGTCCAAGGTCACGCAGTTCCCGTGACCGGGAGGTAGGACGCGGTGCACCCGCGCGCACGGGGGTGGGCCCCGGGCGCGCGGGTGCATCCGCCGGGTCAGGCGAGTTGCACGAGCAGGTCGCCGCCCTCGACCTGCTGGATGCGGTTGATGGCGAGGCGGGTGACCGTGCCGGCCTTCTGGGCGGTGATCGTGGCCTCCATCTTCATCGCCTCGATGGTGGCCACGGTGGCACCGGCCTCCACCTCGTCGCCCTCGGCTACGGCGAGCGTCACGACACCCGCGAAGGGCGCCGCGACGTGACCGGGGTCGGTGCGGTCCGCCTTCTCGGTGACCGGGACGTCGGAGGCCGCCGAGCGGTCGCGGACCTGGATGGGCCGGATCTGCCCGTTGAGCGAGGACATCACGGTGCGCATGCCGCGTTCGTCGGCGTCGCCGACCGCCTGGAGTTCGATGAGCAGCCGGACGCCCGGGTCCAGGTCGACCGTGTACTCCTTGCCCGGGCGCAGCCCGTAGAAGAAGTCCTTGCTGTCCAGCACGCTGGTGTCGCCGTAGGACGAGCGGTGCGTGTCGAACTCGCGGGCCGGGCCGGGGAAGAGCAGCCGGTTGAGGGTCGCCCGGCGCTCCTTGTCCAGCCCCTCCCGGTCGTCGGCGCTCAGCTCAGGCACCGGCTTGGCCTCGGCCCGCCCGCGCAGCGCCTTGGTGCGGAACGGCTCGGGCCAGCCGCCGGGCGGGGTGCCCAGTTCGCCGCGCAGGAAGCCGACGACCGAGTCGGGGATGTCGAAGCGGTCGGGCTCCGCCTCGAAGTCGGCCGGGGAGACGCCGGCGCCCACCAGGTGCAGGGCCAGGTCCCCGACCACCTTGGAGGAGGGCGTGACCTTCACCAGGCGGCCCAGCATCCGGTCGGCGGCCTCGTACATCGCCTCGATGTCCTCGAAGCGGTCGCCGAGCCCGAGCGCGATGGCCTGGGTGCGCAGGTTGGAGAGCTGCCCGCCGGGGATCTCGTGGTCGTAGACCCGGCCGGTCGGGGAGGCGAGGCCCGCCTCGAAGGGGGCGTAGACCTTGCGGACGCTCTCCCAGTACGGCTCCAGGTCGCCGACGGCCCTGAGGTCCAGGCCGGTGGGCCGGTCGGTGTGGTCGGTGGCGGCCACGATCGCCGACAGGGACGGCTGCGAGGTGGTGCCGGCCATGGACGCGACCGCACCGTCCACGGCGTCCGCGCCGGCCTGGACGGCGGCCAGGTAGGTGGCGAGCTGGCCGCCGGTGGTGTCGTGGGTGTGCAGGTGCACCGGCAGGTCGAACTCCCGGCGCAGCGCGGACACCAGGGTCGCCGCGGCCGGGGCGCGCAGCAGTCCGGCCATGTCCTTGATCGCGAGGACGTGGGCGCCCGCGTCGACGATCTGCTCGGCGAGCCGCAGGTAGTAGTCGAGCGTGTAGAGCCGCTCGGCGGGGTCGGACAGGTCGGCGGTGTAGCAGAGGGCCACCTCCGCGACGGACGTGCCCGTCTGCCGTACGGCCTCGATGGCGGGCCGCATCTGCTCGACGTCGTTGAGGGCGTCGAAGATGCGGAAGATGTCGATGCCGGTGGCAGCGGCCTCCTGCACGAAGGCGTCGGTCACCTCGGTCGGGTAGGGGGTGTAGCCCACCGTGTTGCGGCCGCGCAGCAGCATCTGGAGGCAGATGTTGGGCACCGCCTCGCGCAGGGCGGCCAGCCGCTCCCAGGGGTCCTCGGCGAGGAAGCGCAGCGCCACGTCGTAGGTGGCGCCGCCCCAGCACTCCAGGGAGAGCAGCTCGGGCAGCGTGTGGGCGACCACCGGGGCGACGGCGAGCATGTCCTTGGTGCGCACCCGGGTGGCGAGCAGCGACTGGTGCGCGTCGCGGAAGGTGGTGTCGGTGACGCCGATGGTGGACGCCTCCCGCAGCCGGCGCGCGAAGCCCTCGGGGCCCAGTTCGGCCAGCAGTTGCCGCGATCCGGCCCGGGGTTCGCCGGCGGGCACGGCCGGCAGCTTGGTCATCGGGTCGATCAGCTCGGGGCGCTCACCGTGCGGCTTGTTCACGGTGACGTCGGCGAGGTAGGTCAGCAGCTTGGTGCCGCGGTCGGCGGAGTGCCGGGCGGTGAGCAGGTGCGGGCGCTGCTCGATGAACGAGGTGGTGACCCGGCCCGCCTGGAAGTCGGGGTCGTCCAGGACCGCCTGGAGGAAGGGGATGTTGGTGGCGACGCCGCGGATGCGGAACTCGGCCACCGCGCGCCGGGCGCGGTTCACGGCGGTGGTGAAGTCCCGCCCGCGGCAGGAGAGTTTGACCAGCATCGAGTCGAAGTGGGCGCTGATCTCCGTACCGGCGTGGGTGGTGCCGCCGTCGAGCCGGATGCCGGAGCCGCCGGGTGAGCGGTAGGCGCTGATCTGGCCGGTGTCCGGTCGGAAGCCGTTGGCCGGGTCCTCGGTGGTGATGCGGCACTGGAGGGCGGCGCCGCGCAGGGTGATGTTCTCCTGCGCGAGCCCGAGGTCGGCGAGCGTCTCGCCGGCGGCGATGCGCAGCTGGGACTGGACCAGGTCGACGTCCGTGACCTCCTCGGTGACGGTGTGCTCGACCTGGATGCGGGGGTTCATCTCGATGAAGACGTGATTGCCGTCGCGGTCGACGAGGAACTCGACGGTGCCGGCGTTGCGGTAGCCGATCCGCCGGGCGAAGTTCACGGCGTCCGCGCAGATCCGCTCGCGCAGGGCGGGATCCAGGTTGGGCGCGGGCGCCAGCTCGATCACCTTCTGGTGCCGGCGCTGCACGGAGCAGTCCCGCTCGAAGAGGTGGATGACGTTCCCCTGCCCGTCGGCGAGGATCTGCACCTCGATGTGGCGGGGTTCCACGACCGCCTTCTCCAGGAAGACGGTGGAGTCGCCGAAGGCGGAGGCGGCCTCCCGGGAGGCCGCCTCGATGGCCTCGCGCAGCTGGCCGGGTTCCTCGACCCGGCGCATGCCGCGCCCGCCACCGCCGGCGACCGCCTTGACGAACACCGGGAAGCCGATGCCGTCGGCGGCGCGGACGAGTTCGTCCACGTCGGTGGAGGGCGCGGAGGAGCCGAGCACCGGTACCCCCGCCTCGCGGGCGGCGGCCACGGCGCGGGCCTTGTTCCCGGTCAGTTCCAGGATCCCGGTGTCGGGTCCGACGAAGGTGATGCCGGCCTCTTCGCAGGCACGGGCCAGCTCGGGGTTCTCCGACAGGAATCCGTAGCCGGGGTACACGGCGTCGGCGCCTGCCCGCCGCGCCGCCCGGACGATCTCCTCCACGGAGAGGTACGCGCGCACCGGATGCCCCGGCTCCCCGATCTCGTAGGCCTCGTCGGCCTTGAGCCGGTGCAGCGAGTTGCGGTCCTCGTGCGGGAAGACGGCGACGGTGCGCGCGCCGAGCTCGTAGCCCGCCCGAAACGCGCGGATCGCGATCTCACCGCGGTTGGCGACCAGCACCTTGCGGAACATTCTTGATCCCTTCAGCCTGCCGGGTGACGAGACCATCGTGTCGGCGCCACCTCCGGTACGCCATGTGAGCCGGGCCACTCAAGACCCGGGGGTCTCCGGGGGCGGGTTCACACGTCGGAGTCGATCCCGGTGACGACCGAGGGCCCGAGCGGCACACTGTCGCGGTCGAGCCCGGCGGCGCGCAGGGCGGAGTCCGCCACCTCCTGTGCCCGGCCCTCCGCGTGGGCGCGGGAGTCCGCCTCGACGGTGAGGCGCATGGTGAAGGTGCCGTCGTCGTTGACCGACAGGGCGTCGAGGTCCTCCTCGTCCCCCAGGTGGGTGCGGTGCGGGTCGGCCGGGCGCAGCGCCCGGGCCAGCCGGTCCTTCGTGACGTCCGGTACGGCGCCGGTGAACGTACCCGGCACCGAGATGACGTACGTGGTCATGACACTCCTCCTTCGGGTGTCTCTTCCCCCTACCCCGGGACCGGCTCCTCACCTCAGCGGAGTTTGGCGGCTCTTTTAAGGCTTTCTGAAGATGACCTTCGAACGGCCGTTTCACCGCCGTTCGGGTCCTAGGCTCTCGGACACCCCCCACAGTCCCGGTGGGCGCGGTCGCGTCCACCGGGTCCGGGTGCGGGGTTTCCGACCGACGACAGACAAGCCGAGGTGTCCTGCGTATGGGTTCCCGCCGAGCCGCTCGCCCGTCCCGCTCCCACGCCCGCCCCCGCGGCGGGCTCCGGACCCGCGGTACCGCGCTGGTGCTCGGCGCGGTCACGCTGACGGCGGGCGTGGGGATCACGCTGGCCGTCGCGGACGGCGACGACGGGGCCTCGGACCGGGTGAGCGCGAACGCCGCCGGGCAGGCGGCGGAGGCCGAGGAGGCGGCGGGCGAGGCGTCGCCCCTGACGTCGCCGTCGGCGAGCCCGAGCGTCACGGCGAGCCCCTCGCCCAGCAGGAGCCCCGAGGCGAAGAAGAAGCCGACGAAGACGGCGAGCCCGTCCAGCGGCACCGCGAAGGCGGCCGCTCCCGCCTCCCGTACGCCCGAGCGGGCGACCGCGAAGGGCGGCGGCGACCGCTCGTCGGGCGGCGGTACGGGCTCGGACGGCGGCACGGGCGGCGGCACGGGGTCGGGCTCCGGCTCGGGATCCGGCGGCTCGGGCGGGCCCGAGGCCCAGGTGCTGGCGCTGGTGAACGAGGAGCGGGCCGCCGCGGGCTGCTCGCCGGTCACCGCCAACGACAGGCTGACCCGGGCCGCGGACGACTACAGCGACGTCATGGCGAGCAGCGGCGTGATGTCCCACACGGGTCCGGACGGCTCGACGATGGCGAGCCGCGTGGAGGCCGCCGGTTACCAGTGGTCCACGCTCGGTGAGAACATAGCGCGCGGTCAGGCGGACGCGGCGTCGGTGATGGACTCGTGGATGAACAGCGAGGGCCACCGCGCGAACATACTCAACTGCTCCTTCAAGGAGCTGGGCGTCGGCGTCCACTTCGGCGACGGCGGCCCCTGGTGGACGCAGGACTTCGGCACCGGCCGCTGATCCGCCTCAGCGCTGGGCGCCCTCGCCGGCGCCGGCCAGTGCGAAGGATACCCGCACCCGCGCGCCGCCCAGCGGCGCGCGGGTGATCGTCAGTTCCCCGTCCGCCGCGCGGGCCGCACGGGCCACGATGTCGAGCCCGAGCCCGGTGGAGCCGCCGACGCTGACGCCCCGGGTGAGCGCCGCCTCGGGGTCCGCCACGCCCGGCCCGGCGTCGTCGACGGTCAGGAACACGTGCCCGCCCTCCCGCTCCACCCGCACCACGAACGCGGTGCCCTGCGGGGTGTGCCGGAAGACGTTGCCGATCAGCGCGTCGACGACCGCCGCGAGGTCGTCCTCGGGGAAGGCGACGGGCGCCGGGCGCGGGGTCAGGGAGCGCTGGTAGGCCCGGCCCTGCTGGCCGGCGAGGACGGACCAGAAGTCGAGCCGCATGGCGACCACCTCGGCGACGTCGCACGGCTTGCCCGCGCCGGCCGCCGGGCCGCCGGACCGTACCGACGCCAGCGGGGTGCGCGCCGCCGCGATGATGGCGTCCAGCTCGCTCTCCAGCTGGCCGGCCGCCTCCGTGACCCGCCGGGCGCTCGGGGTGGCGCCCATGCGGTCGGCCTCCAGGTAGAGGGCGGTCAGCGGGGTGCGCAGCCGGTGGGAGAGGTCGGCGACCAGTTCGCGTTCGACGGCGAGCAGGTCCACGACCCGGTCGGCCATGCTGTTGAACGCCACACCGGCCTCCTGCAGCTCGGGCGGCCCGTCCGGTTCCACGCGCACGTCCAGGTTTCCGGAGCCGAGGGCGAGCGAGGCCCGCTTGAGGCCGCGCGAGGAGCGCACGACGCGGGCGCCGAGCCGGTCGGCGACGAGCACCGAGCCGCCCACCAGGCCGAGGGCGAGCAGGGCCATGACGCCCCAGGAGGCGGCGACGCCCCGGGTGAGGTCGGCGGCGGGCACGTAGGCCTCGACGACCGCGACCCGGTCGCCGCGCAGGACGACGGGCTGGAGGTAGACCCAGCCGTCGTCGGTGTCGACGGCCAGCGTCTCGCGGCCCCGCACGGCCCGGTCGAGGGCGCTCTCGGGGGCGTGCGGGGTGCCGACGAAGCCGCCGTCGGGCAGGCGCACCACGAGCTGGTCGGACGAGCCCAGCTCGGCGACGGCCTGCTGCACGTCCGCGCGCCGGGTGGTGAGCGCGAGCACCGGCGACAGGGCGGAGGCGCGCTGCTCGGCGGCGGTGGTGACCCGGTCGCGGGCCTGTTCGCGCACGAGCAGGGCGAGTGGGATGAGGAACGACAGCGCCACCATCGAGGTGACGGCCAGGGCGATCCCGGCGAGGGCACGTCTCATGGTGAGCTGACCAGCTTTATGCCGATACCGCGCACGGTGTGCAGGTAGCGGGGCTTGCGCGCCTTCTCGCCCAGTTTGCGCCGGAGTGCGGAGAGGTGGACGTCCACCGTCTGGTCCTCCACGTACGGCTGCTGCCACACCTCGGAGAGGATCCGCTGCCGGGAGATGACCTGGTCGGCGTTGGCGGCGAGGTAGGCGAGGAGGTCGAACTCGCGCCGGGTGAGGGGCAGTTCCCGTCCGGCGAGGTGCGCGGTGCGGGCGGTGGCGTCGATGCGCAGGTCGGCGACCTGGAGCACCGGCCGGCGAGCCGCCCGGACGTCGGCGGGTGCCGAGCGGCGCAGTACGGCGGCGAGGCGGGCGGCGAGCTGGCCGCCGGAGAAGGGCTTGACCATGTAGTCGTCGGCCCCCGCGTTGAGCAGCCGGATGACCTCGGTGTCGTCGTCGCGGGCGGTGGCGACCAGCACGGGCACGCGGGAGATGCCGCGGATCATGCGCAGCACGTCGAGCCCGTCGAGGTCGGGCAGCCCGAGGTCGAGCACGACGATGTCCGGCGGGCTCTGGGTGATGTCGCGCAGCGCCTCGAAGCCCTGGTGCGCGGTCTTCACGGCGTAGCCGTGCCCGGTCAGGACCTCGATCAGCGCGGCCCGGATCACGGGGTCGTCCTCGACGACGAGTACGGAGGCCATGGGCAGGCACGTTAGCCGGTCCGTCACTATGGTGTCGTGTCCCGCCTCCTGCGCTACCTGATCATCTGGCTGTCGTGCACCGCGGCCAGTGTCACGGCCGTCATCATCACGATCCACTTCGTGGTGGGTTCGACCCGGCCGACGGCACCGGTCGCGCAGTCGGCGCCGAAGGAGCTCCCGGCCTCCCCCGCGCCGGCGCCGTCCAGGACCGCGAAGCCCTCCCCCAGCCCGTCGGCGACCAGCCGCAGGCCCAGCCCGTCCCCGTCCCGCACGACGACGAGGCCGCCGAGCCCGGCCGCGACCCCGACGCCCACGGCGCCCGCCACCTCGGCGCGCCCGACGTCGGGCGGCGTGGACCCGGGGTGCGAGGAGGGAGGCGCGGGCGTCTACACGGTGCCGTCGGAGGGCGGCAAGGCGACCGTGCGGTTCGGCGGCTCGGGGGTGTGCCTGATCTCGGCGGTGCCCAACCAGGGCTTCACGGTGAGCACCGAGCAGACCGAGCCGCAGAACCTCACGGTGACGTTCTCCGCGAGCCGGCACCGGTCGGAGATCACCGCGACCACGCGGCCCCAGAGCCAGGCCGGTGTCCGCGAGGTCTCCTGGTGAGGGACGGTGGTGACCTCCCTCACGCCGCCGGCCTCCGGGCGCTCAGCCCTCCTCGCGCAGGCCCCAGGGCGAGCCGTACTCGGTGAGCAGGTCGAGGAAGGGACGCGGCGGGAAGGCCTCGGGGCCGAGGACCCCGGTGCCCTGCCAGGCGCCGGTGGCGAGGAGTTCCAGGGCGACGACCGGATTGACGGCGGTCTGCCAGACGACGGCCTGTGAGCCGTACTCGCGCATCGACCACTCGTTGTCGACCACGTGGTACAGGTACACCTCGCGCGCCGCGCCGTCCCGGGTGCCCCTGACCCAGGTACCGGCGCAGGTCTTGCCGGTCATCCGGTCGCCCAGGGTGGCGGGGTCGGGCAGGCAGGCGGCGACCACGTCACGCGGGGAGACGCGCACGGGTCCGTCCTCGCCGGGCACGGTCACCTTCGAGGTCGAGTCCAGTCCCAGTTCGTGCAGGGTCCGCAGCTTGGAGATGAAGTCCTCGCCGAGGCCGTACTTGAAGGTCACGCGCCGCGCGTCCACCCAGCGCGGGATCAGCAGCACCTCCTCGTGCTCGACGTTCACGCACTCGACGGGGCCGATGCCCTCGGGGAAGTCGAAGGTCTCGGGCTCGCTGAACGGCGCGGTGGTGAACCAGCCGCGGTCCTTCTCGAAGACGACCGGCGGGTTGAGGCACTCCTCGATGGTGGTCCAGATGCTGAAGGACGGCGCGAAGTCGTAACCCTCGACGGTGAGGTTCGCGCCGTCGCGGACACCGATCTCCTCGATGTCGTCGAAGAGTTCGTCGGCGGCGTACCGGGCGAAGACGTCGGACAGGCCCGGCTCCACGCCCATGCCGACCAGGGCGACCCGGCCGGACTCGTCCCAGCGGCCGGTCAGCGCGAACTGGTCGTCGCCGAGCTTCACGCCGCACTCCTCGTGCGGACGGGAGGCGTGCGGGACGGAGAGCGACATCGCCATGTCGAGGTAGTGGGTTCCGGCGGCGAGGGCGGCTTCGAACAGGGGCATCACGAAGCGCGGGTCCGTCGCGTTCAGGAGGACGTCGCAGCGCTGCTCGGCGAGCATCCGGCGTACCGCCCCGCCGTCCGAGGCGTCCAGCCGCGCGGCGCTGAAGCGGTCGCCGTCGGCACCGAGCGCCGCGACCGCGGCCTCGGCGCGGGCGAGGTCGTAGTCGGCCACGACCATGTGGGTCAGGAAACCCCTGCGGGCGGCGATCCTGGTGACGGCGGTACCGACACCGCCCGCGCCGACGAGAAGTACACGCATGTCGGACACCTTTCTGGCTCGTCACGGAAGACGGGCGCCTCCCGGGTACCCCCGATGGAACGGGAGCCCGAACGGTAAGGTCAACCGTGTTGGCATAAGGCCGCGGAGGGCGGCGCGACGAGGAGGAGTGCGATGCCCAAGCCGGTGGTACGGGACGAGGCGCGCCGCAGGCGGCGGCCGACCCGGCAGGGCACGGTGCTGTCGGAGGCGCTGATCGTGGACACGGCGCTGCGCCTGCTGCGGGAGCACGGCGGCGGCGGGCTGACCGCCCGGCGCCTGGGCCTCGCGCTGGGCGCGGATCCGAGCACGCTGTACCGGTACTTCGCGGGGATGGACGACCTGACGCGGGCGATCGGCGACGAGCTGATGGGCCGGGCGCTGGGGAGCTGGGCGGCGACCGGCCGGTGGCGCGACGACCTGCGGGCGCTGGGTCTCGCCGTCCACGCGGCCTACCTGGCGCACCCGCAGGCCGCCGTGCTCACCGCGAGCCGAGTCACCGGGCGTCCGCGCGAGATCGCGGTGGACGAGACGATCCTGGGCATCCTGCGCGGCGCCGGTCTGCCGGACGAGGACGCCGCCCGGATCTACCACACCTTCATCGACCAGAGCCTGGCCTTCGCGGCGCTCGACGCCGGGGCGCTCGCGCTGACGGAGGAGAGCCGCACGGCCGACGAGGGCATGTGGGCCACCACGTACGCGCGGCTGCCGGCGTCGTCGCACCCGCACATCGCCGCCACGGCTCCGCTGCTGGCCCGGCGGATGCCGCACAGCGCCTATCCGGGCGCGCTGGAGATGCTGCTCGACCACACGGCGGCGCGGCTGCGGGCGGCGCGGGCGGCGGGTGGCTGACGCGCGCGGTCAGTCCACCGTCACCACCACGGAGTGCCATCCGCTCGCGCCGTCCGGCACGGTCTTCGTGCGCTTCTCGGTCTGCACCTCGCCGGTGCGGTCGGTGGCCCGCACGGTCAGGGTGTGACCGCCCTTGGCGGCCTTCCAGGCGTAGGACCACTGGCGCCAGGTGTCGCGCGAGTCCTCGGCCGCCAGGGTCGCCTCCTCCCAGGGCCCGTCGTCGACGCGGACCTCGACCTTGTCGACGCCGCGGTGCTGGGCCCAGGCGACACCGGCGACCATCACCGTGCCCGCGCCGGGCCGCGCGAAGGGCTTCGGTGTGTCGATCCGGGACTGGGTCTTGATCGGGGCCTCGCGGGCCCAGTCGCGCTTGACCCAGTACGAGTCGTAGTCGTCGAACGTCGTCAGCTCGATGTCCTCGATCCACTTGCAGGCGGAGACGTAGCCGTAGAGGCCGGGCACGAGCATGCGGACCGGGAATCCGTGCTCGAAAGGCAGCGGTTGGCCGTTCATGCCGACGACGAGCATCGCGTCGCGGCCGTCCATGACGTCCTCTACCGGGCTGCCGATGGTCATGCCGTCCGTGGAGCGGGCCACCAGCTGGTCGGCCCTGCCGCCCGCCGACGGCGGCCGCACTCCGCACTCCTCCAGCAGGTCGGCCAGCCGGACGCCGATCCAGCGGGCGTTGCCCACGTAGGGGCCGCCGACCTCGTTGGACACGCAGGTGAGGGTGATGTCGCGCTCGATCAGCTCGCGCCGCAGCAGGTCGTCGAAGGTCAGCGTCCTCTCCCGGGTGACCCCCTTGCCGTGGATCCGCAGCTCCCAGGCCGTCGCGTCCACCTTGGGGACCACCAGGGCCGTGTCGACGCGGTAGAAGTCGCTGTTGGGGGTGAAGAAGGAGCTGGTGCCGTCGACCCGCACCTGGGCGCGGCGGGGTACCGCGGGCGCGGGTGAGGCGGGCTTCGGCAGGGTGATGTCGTTGCGGGAGGCGACCGCCTCCCGGCCGTCCGCGCCGCCCAGGGCCCGCCCGAGTACGCCGGCGCCGGCCGAGGCGGCGGCAGCGGCGGTCGCCGCGATCACGAAGCGGCGCCGGTCCCATGCGCCGTCCTGTCCCGCGGGCGCGTCCCCGCCCCGTGCGGGCAGGCGGCCGACGAGGAAGTACAGCAGCACCGCGCCGGCCACCGCGCCCAGCGCCGAGGGCAGGGCGTCCGGGGTGCCGGCGGAGTCGGGCCTGCTCAGCGCCGCGGCGGCGCCCACGACGCCGAAGACCAGGACGCCCGCGGCGCCGGTGCGCCGGTGGCGGAGGGCGAGCACGCCGAGGGCCAGGGCGATCAGCGTCAGGACGGCGAGGATGCCGAACTGGAGGACGAGCTTGTCGTTGGTGCCGAAGGAGCGGATCGCCCAGTCCTTGACCGCGGTCGGCGTCCGGTCGATGGCGGCGCCGCCGACCGCGACGACCGGGCCGGCCTGCGGGCGCACCGCCGCCGCCGTCAACTCGGCGACACCGAGGGCCGCGCCGCCCGCCAGCAGACCGCTCAGCGCCCCCAGTCCGAGGCGGGTCCAGCGGGCGGCCGGCGGCTTGCGCGGGGTCTTCTCGTCGTCACTCACGCCGGTAATCCGGCGCCGGGCGGCGGGCGGATTGGTGGCCGTGGGCGGCCGGCCCGAAGGTGTGCCGGAGTACCGCCCGCATGGCGTGCCGGATCGCCGCGCGCGCCTCGTCGGTGTGGTCGACGGTCTCGAATCCGTGGTGGCCGTGCGGTACGTCGACCACCTCCAGGTCCGCCCCGCGGTCCCGGGCCGCCGTCAGGAACTCCTCGACGGTGGCGGCGATCTCGGGCATCTCGCGTCCCACCCGGGTGAGTACGAGGGGCAGCGCCCCGGCGCCGGCCACCGCGCGCGCCGGGTGGAAACGGGTGCCGGACAGCCCCCAGTTGGGCAGCGGGGCGAGGACCGGATAGGTCGCGGCGAGGCAGCGCAGCCACGGCGGGGGCGCGGCCAGCCAGTCGGCGGCGAGCAGGCCGCCGCCGGAGAAGAACCACAGCGCGATCCGGCCGGCGTCCACGCGCGGGTGGTCCCGCACCAGTTCGACGGCGGCGGCGACGTCGGCGGCGGCGCGGTCGTGGTCGCCCAGGTCGTGCAGGCGGTGGTCGAGGAGGACGCCGACCGCCCCCCGTTCGGCCGCGTACCGGGCGTACCCGGTCAGGCCCGGCCAGTCGCGGGGGGTCGGGACGGCGTCGGCGGGCACCGGTCCGCCGTGCACGAACACCACGGCCGGCCGGGGCTCTTCGGCGGCGGGCAGGTGGAGGTCGACGCGGCCGTGCCGCTCCCGGGGGACTTCGGGGACGTCCAGCAGGAACGGCCTGAGGTGCGCGGGGTGTTCGTCGGCGTCGACGGATGTCAGCCGGTGCCCCTCGCCGGCCGCCGCGCGCAGCAGCACGTCGGCCAGTTCGGCGGGGCGGGAGAGCATCGGCCAGTGTCCGGTGGGGAGTTCGAAGAACGTCACGCGGGGGTCGGTGAGGGTGCGCAGCGCCGGGTCGCCGAGGCCCACCAGCATCTGGATCAGGTCGATGCTGCTGCCGTTGCCGGTGCAGAGCACACCGGTGGAGGGCAGGGTGCCGGCGGCGCCGGTCAGCCGCAGCGGCTGGAGCAGGGTGCCGAGCGGCTGCGGCGCGGCGAGGGCGGTGAGCCGGTCCAGCGAGGCCGCGGGTACGCCCTCGGTGCTGCCCCAGCGGGGCCATTCGTCGTGGGCCGGGGGCGCCAGCACTCCGTCCGCCCGTCCGTCCCCGGCCGCCGGGCCGGCCATCCGCTCGCGCAGGGACTGGTCGGGCACGGCGGCCAGGGCCGGGACGCCGTCCCGCGGCAGGCCCGAGTCGAGGTGCACGATCCGGGCCACCCGGTCCGGGCGGCGGTCGGCGGCACCGACCGCGGGGTGGATGCCGTAGTCGTGGCCTACCAGGACGACCTTGCCGTCCGGACCGGTCTCCACCGCGTCGACGACCGCGAGTACGTCCGCGATGTGGGTCTCCAGGTCGACGTCGGCGTGCCGCGCCGAGCGGGGTCCGTCGAGCCCGGTGAGGGCTGCGGTGTGCGCCCGAGCGCCGGCGGCGGTCAGGCGGGCGGCGGTGTCCTGCCAGACGTGGGTGCCGGTGAACAGGCCCGACACCAGGATGAAGGTGGTCATGGTCGCTCCCTCGTCGCGGGGGTCCGGTTGCGTCGCGGGTACGGTAGGAACTCCCCCTGAGGGAGGTTCAAGTGCTCGTTCCGGACGACGGCCTGTGCGGCATCGGCGAACTCGCCGAGCGGGCGGGTGTCACGGTCAAGACGGTCCGCTTCTACTCGGACCGCGCCCTGCTCCCTGAGGCCTCCCGCAGCGCGGGCGGACACCGGCGCTACGGTCCCGGGGCACTGGACCGGCTGCGGCTGATCCGCTCCCTGCGCGCACTCGGCCTGTCCGTGCCCGAGGTGCGCCGGGTGCTCGACGAGGAGGACGGAGAGGACGTCCCCGGTGGCGCGGGCGGGGTGCTGGAGGAGGCCGTCGCGGGGCGGCTGAGCGAACTGGGCTCGCAGTTGCGGGCGATGCGCTGGCGGGAGGCGGCGCTGCGGCTGGTGCAGGAGTGTCCGCCGGGCGAGCGGGCGGGGCGGCTGCGGCTCATCGGCGCCCTGTCGCTGCCGCCGAGCACGGTGCCGCTGGTCCGGTTCTGGCGCGGCTGGCTGCCGGCGCGGATGCCGGCCCCGGCGTCCGGAGCCTTCCTGGACGTCGCGGTGCCGCAGCCGCCCGACGACCCGTCGCCGGACCAGCTGCTGGCCTTCGCGCGTCTCAACGCCCTCACGCTCGCCCCGTGTCCGGGTGGCGCGCAGCCGCAGCCGGAGGCGCACCGTGCCGCCGGGGCGCGGGGGGCGGCGGTGCTGTACGCCGGGCTGGCGGAGGCCTACGAGCTGGCCGGTGCGCACCTGCGCCGGGGCCGGGAGCCGCGACCTGGCGAGGCGTTGGACGGTTTCGTCGCCGCGTACTCGGATGCGTACGGGGTCCGGGACACCCCGGGTTTCCGGAGCGGGCTGGCCGGGCAGCTCGCCGCCGATCCGCGTCTCGACAGCTACTGGGAACTGGTCTCGCGGGTGCGAACGCCGTCGGGTGCCAGGCCCGAGCCGACGCCCGGGGCGGCGCACGACTGGCTGCTCGCCGCACTGACCGCGCAGTCGCAGGCGTTCGGAGAGGGGTCGGCCGCGACGGGAGCCGTCGCGGACGAGGGGGTGGATCAGGGCACGTCGCCGCGCCAGTCGAAGCGGCGCGGGTCCCCCGGCCTCGGCGCGTACGCGGAGCGGCCGCCCGCGCCGTAGCGCCCGATCTCGGTCGCCAGCGCGACCGGCCGGGCGCGCTCCGGGTCGGTGAGGTCCGTGACGTCCAGGAGGAGGCCGTCCAGGGGGCCGCCCACGAGGTGCGCGTAGACGCGTCCGGCGCGTGGTCCGGGGCTGTCGTGGTCGGCGCCGTAGACCCTGCCCCGCATGAACTCCACTTCATCCATGACGGGCAGCCTCGCATCCGCCACTGACAACGGCCGGGCTCCGCGGACGGGGCGGCGTCAGAGCGGCGGGTCGTCGAGCAGTTCGAGCAGGCAGCGTGCGCCCGCCTCCGCGGTGGCGGCACCGGTGGTGCCGGACGTGGTGGGGAACAGCCTGCCGTAGGCGGCGGCGCGGCCGAGGGCGCTGAGCCGCCAGGCGAGGCTCACCGCGCGCCGCAGGTCGGCCGTGCTCCGGCCGGCGCCCGTCCAGGGCTCCAGGTAGGCGTCGCGCAGGCGGGGAAGTATCCCGGGCCCGTGGTCCTCGCGGGCCCGGCGGGCGGGGACGGTCAGGCCCGCGAAGGGGTGGGAGACGAGGGCGTCGCCCCAGTCGAAGAAGGTGAAGCGGCCCGGCCGGGGCCGGAACACCTGGCCGTCGTGGAGGTCGGCGTGGTCCAGGGAGTCCGGGACGCCGAGGGACGCCAGTTCCGCGCACCAGTCCGGCAGCCGCGGGCGCAGTTCTCGCAGGCGCGCGCGTTCGCGATCGTCCAGTGGGGTGGCGTCGAGGCGGTCGAGGACGCCGGGGAGCGAGGTGACGGGGACGGCGGGGACGCCCAGCCGCGTGATCTCCGCCGTGTGCGGGGTGAGGGCGTACTGCGTGGCCGCGTACTGGCGCACCAGTTCCTCCCAGTCACCGGCTCTGGCGGCACCCCGCGCGAGGACGTCGCGGAAGAGCGGTCCCCCGTCGGGGAGGAGCGCCCAGCCGCGCCGGGCGTCCACCGCCAGCGGTTCCAGCACGTGCCCCGGCACCCACCGGGCGAGGGCCTCGGTGAGCGCCCCCTCGAAGGCGCTGCCGGGCGGATTGGCCTTGAACCAGACCGCCTCTCGTCCGCCCGCGACGGGCAGGCGTACGAGCACGGACCACGGGCGCAGCCGCACCCGCCACTCCCCCGCAGGCCCGAGACCCCGGCGGGCCAGTACGTCCACGGCCCAGCCGAGGGCCTCGGCCCGCCAGGGCCGGTCCTCCCACGGGGTCACGGCGTCCTGGTACCGCCCCCGGTCCACGACCACCGGCACATCATCGAGCATCAGGCCATCCCAGCACCGCGCCCGGCGGGCGGCCACCGCGTTTCGTGCCGGTGGCCGCGGGGCTCGGGTCCGGGCCGGCCCCTGGGCCGGCCCGGACACCGGTGGATCAGACCAGGTCGAAGCGGTCGAGGTTCATGACCTTGACCCAGGCGTCGACGAAGTCGAGGACGAACTTCTCCTTGGCGTCGTCGCTGGCGTAGACCTCGGCCAGCGCACGCAGCTCGGAGTTGGAGCCGAAGACCAGGTCGGCGCGGCTGCCCGCCCACTTGACCTCGCCCGAGGCGGCGTCGCGACCCTCGAACGTGGTCTGGTCCTCGGACGTCGACTTCCACGTCGTGCCCAGGTCGAGCAGGTTGACGAAGAAGTCGTTCGTCAGCACGCCGGGCGTCCGGGTGAGGGCACCGAGCTGGGACTGCTGGTAGTTGGCGCCCAGCACGCGCAGCCCGCCGACCAGGACGGTCATCTCGGGGGCGCTCAGGGTGAGCAGGTTCGCCCGGTCGAGCAGCAGGAACTCGGCGGGCAGGCGGTTGGCCTTGCCGTGGTAGTTGCGGAAGCCGTCGGCGGCCGGCTCCAGCGCCTCGAACGACTCGGCGTCGGTGTGCTCCTCCGTGGCGTCCACGCGGCCCGCGGTGAAGGGGACCTGCACCTGGAAGCCGGCCTCCTTGGCGGCCTTCTCGACGGCGGCGGAGCCACCGAGGACGATCAGGTCGGCGAGGGAGACCTTCTTGGCGCCGGAGTTGAACTCCTGCTGGACGCCTTCCAGGACGCGCAGCACCTGCGCCAGCTCGTCGGGCTCGTTGACCTCCCAGCCGCGCTGCGGCTGGAGGCGGATGCGGGCACCGTTGGCACCGCCGCGCTTGTCACTGCCGCGGAAGGTGGACGCCGAGGCCCACGCGGTGGAGACCAGCTGCGCGACCGACAGACCGGACTCGAGGAGCTTGGTCTTGAGGGTCGCGACGTCCTCGGCGCCGATGGGCTCGCCCTCGGGCTCGGGCAGCGGGTCCTGCCACAGCAGGGTCTCCTGCGGGACCTCCGGGCCGAGGTACAGGGACTTGGGGCCCATGTCGCGGTGGGTCAGCTTGTACCAGGCGCGGGCGAAGGCGTCGGCGAACTCCTGCGGGTTCTCGTAGAACCGGCGGGAGATCGGCTCGTAGACCGGGTCGAAGCGCAGCGACAGGTCGGTGGTGAGCATCTTCGGGCGGTGCTTCTTCGACGAGTCGTGCGCGTCCGGGACGATCTCCGGAGCGTCCTTCGCCACCCACTGGTTGGCGCCGGCCGGGCTCTGCTCCAGCTCGTACTCGTACTCGAAGAGGTTCTTGAAGAACCCGTTGCTCCACTGGGTGGGCGTCGTGGTCCAGGTGACCTCCAGACCGGAGGTGATGGCGTCCCCGCCCTTGCCCGTGCCGTGGGTGTTGCGCCAGCCCAGGCCCTGCTCCTCCATGGAGGCGGCCTCGGGGTCGTCACCGACGGCGTCGGAGGGGCCGGCCCCGTGGGTCTTGCCGAAGGTGTGGCCGCCCGCGATCAGCGCGACGGTCTCCTCGTCGTTCATCGCCATGCGGCGGAACGTCTCGCGGATGTCGCGGGCCGCGGCGATCGGGTCCGGGTTGCCGTTCGGGCCCTCCGGGTTGACGTAGATGAGGCCCATCTGGACGGCGCCGAGCGGGTTCTCCAGCTCGCGGTCACCGGTGTAGCGCTGGTCGTCGAGCCAGGTGGTCTCGGGGCCCCAGTAGACGTCCTCCTCGGCCTCCCACACGTCCGCGCGGCCGCCGGCGAAGCCGAAGGTCTCGAAGCCCATCTGCTCCAGGGCGACGTTGCCGGTGAGGACCAGCAGGTCGGCCCAGGAGAGGCTCTGGCCGTACTTCTTCTTGACGGGCCACAGCAGGCGGCGGGCCTTGTCGAGGTTGACGTTGTCCGGCCAGCTGTTGAGCGGGGCGAAGCGCTGCTGGCCGGCCCCGGCGCCACCGCGGCCGTCGCTGATGCGGTAGGTGCCCGCGCTGTGCCAGGCCATGCGGATCATGAGCGGGCCGTAGTGGCCGAAGTCGGCCGGCCACCAGTCCTGGGAGGTGGTGAGCACCTCGGCGATGTCCTGCTTGACGGCGGACAGGTCGAGGTTCCCGAAGGCCTCGGCGTAGTCGAACTCCGCACCGAGCGGGTTGGCCACGGCGGGGTTCTTGGCGAGGATCTTCAGGTTGAGCCGCTCCGGCCACCACTGGCGGTTGCCGCCGCCCTGGGTCGGGTGCAGGGCACGTCCGTGGGCGACCGGGCAGCCGCCCGTCTCCTCGGGTTTGTCGTCGGTGACGATGGCGTCGTGGTTCTCGGACATGCGGGGGAAATCCTTCCGAACGGGGCGGATCAAGGTGCTGGGGAACTGCCGGGGGTGGAGCAATCGGGGCACAGGCCCCGGTAGATGACCTCGGCCTCGTCTATCGCGAAGCCGTGGTCGTCGGAGGCGGTCAGGCAGGGCGCGTCGCCGACCGCGCAGTCGACGTCGGCGAGGGCACCGCAGGACCGGCACAGGACGTGGTGGTGGTTGTCGCCGACCCGTCCCTCGAACCGCGCCGGGCTCCCGGGCGGTTCGATACGGCGTACGAGGCGTGCCGCGGTGAGCGCGTGCAGGGCCTCGTACACGGCCTGGAGGGAGACCTGTCCGACGCGTCGGCGCACTCCGGAGGCGAGCGCGTCGGCGTCGAGGTGGTCGCCCGCCCGGACCGCCTCCAGCAGCGCGACGCGGGCCGCCGTGGCGCGCAGGCCCGCCGCGCGCAGCTCGGCGGCCGTGGCCGGGTTCCGGGATGCCGTCATGGCGGCGAACCTACTCCCTGGAACACGAATGACTCAAGGAAACGAACGATTCCATTCTTGGTGGCCGTCCAGGACGGGCCGTCCGGGTCCTGTCGCGGCGGGCCCGGAAGATCGTGGTAGACAACCTGGGTGGCGGGCACTGGCATGGGATGCCACACCCGCACGTGACGACAGGAATGAGTGGCCGGTGCTTCTGAAGACGTTCCGCTGGGCCTTCGCCGTCACCGCCCTCGGTCTGGCCGTGGGCGTGCTGTACGACGGCTGGGCCGCCCTCGGCATCGTGGCGATCCTCTCCGTCCTGGAGGTGTCGCTGTCCTTCGACAACGCGGTGATCAACGCCGGGATCCTGAAGAAGATGAACGCCTTCTGGCAGAAGATCTTCCTCACCGTCGGCATCGTGATCGCCGTGTTCGGGATGCGGCTGGTCTTCCCGGTGGTGATCGTGGCGATCAGCGCCCGGCTCAGTCCCTGGAACGCGGTGCATCTCGCGCTCACCGACAAGCAGCGCTACCAGGAGCTGGTCACGGACGCCCATCCGTCGATCGCCGCCTTCGGCGGCATGTTCCTGATGATGATCTTCCTCGACTTCATCCTCGAGGACCGGGAGATCAAGTGGCTGGGCCGGCTGGAGCGTCCACTGGCCAAGCTCGGCAGGGTGGACATGCTGTCGGTCTGCGTCGCGCTGGTCGTGCTGCTGGTCTCGGCGATCACCTTCGGCGCCCACGCGCACCAGCACGGCGGCGTCCACGCCGACAAGACGGAGACCGTGCTCCTGGCCGGCGTGGGCGGCCTGATCACCTACATGGTCGTCGGCGGTCTCTCCGGCTTCTTCGAGCAGCGGCTGGAGGACGAGGAGGAGCGCGAGCGCGAGGCCGAGCAGCGGGCGGAGCGCGGCAAAGGCCCGGGGTCGCCGGTGAAGCTGGCCGGCAAGGCGGCGTTCTTCATGTTCCTCTACCTGGAGGTCCTGGACGCGTCGTTCTCCTTCGACGGCGTCATCGGCGCCTTCGCCATCACCAACGACATCGTGCTCATGGCCCTCGGCCTCGGCATCGGCGCCATGTACGTCCGGTCGCTGACCGTGTACCTGGTCCGCCAGGGCACCCTCGACGACTACGTCTACCTGGAGCACGGCGCCCACTACGCCATCGGCGCCCTGTCGGTGATCCTCCTGGTGACCATCCAGCACGAGATCAACGAGATCGTCACCGGCCTGATCGGCGTGGTCCTGATCGGCGCCTCCTTCTGGTCCTCGGTACGCCGCAACCGGGCGCTGCGGACCGCCTCCTGACGCTCCGAAGGGGTGCGCTACATTTTGCAGCGCCTTGACCACGATCACTCGCGATCCCTCACCCAACGGAGCCGGCTACCCCATGAGCGACATCGTCAACGGACTCGGGCGGGCCGCCGCTTACGGCGGCCTGGGCCTGGTCCTCCTGGTCCTCGGGATCGTCCTCGTCGACGTGCTGACCCCCGGCAAGCTCGGCCGGCAGATCTGGGAGCAGCGCAACCGCAACGCCGCCCTGGTCCTCAGCTCGGCGCTGCTGGGCATCGGCGGCATCGTCTTCACGTCCATCTGGACGACGTACGAGGACTTCGGCAAGGGCCTGGTGTCGACGGCGGTCTTCGGGCTGCTGGGCCTCGTCATGATGGCCGTCGCCTTCCTGGTGGTCGACCTGATCACCCCGGGCCGGCTGGGTGCCACGCTCGTCGAGCAGGAACCGCACCCGGCGGTGTGGGTGACGGCGTCCTGCAACGTCGCGGTCTCGGCGGTGATAGCGGCGTCCATCGCCTGACGCCGGCGCCCGGTCGCTGCAGGCGCCCGATGTCCCCGCGCACCCCGTGGAAGCCGCCCGGCGGGGCGTGCGGCGCGTCGACCGCGTACCGCGCGCCGGGCGGATCGCCCTCGGGAACTGAACGTTCCAGGACGGGTCGTACCCCTCCGACACCACGTGGATCCGGGTCCGGCCGCCCGGGGCACGGTCGTGCCTCTCCGGCCGGCGCCGGACGGTCCCGTCAGGCGGTCCGCTCGACGCTCCACGACGGCAGCGCCGCGAAGAAGTCGACCGCCTCCGCGCGCCACCGCGGCCGCCAGCCCTCCGCCACCAGCCGGGCCTGCTCGGCGTACCGCCGCATGTCGGCCCGCATCAGGGCGTCCACGCCGTGCCGTTCGCCGATCTCCCGGATCTCGGCGACGGTGCCGGGACCGCAGGTGGAGTCCCCGAGCGCCCGCTGCACCACCGCGCGCTCCGCGCCGGTCACGCCCGACAGCAGGCGGACGACGGCGTAGCTGCGCCTGCCCTCGCGGATGTCCGACCCGGTCGGTTTGCCCATGGCGGCCTCGTCGCCGAACACGTCGAGGTAGTCGTCACGCATCTGCCCGCAGATCCCGACCAGCCGGGCGTACCGCCGCAGCTCCTCCTCGTGGGCGCCCGGCGGCAGGCCGGCCGCCAGGAGTCCGAGGCGCATCGGTGCGAGCACCGAGTACCGGGCCGACTTGCGGTCGGCGACGTCGTGCAGGACCTCGTCGTCCGGGACCGTACCGGTGAAGTCGCGTTCCAGGTCGGCGATCTGGCCCACGACGGTGTCGGCCGCGGCCCGCGTCTGCACCTCGGCCATGGCCTGGCGCACCTCGGCCGGCAGCCCGGCGTCCAGCAGCGCGCGCAGCGACAGGGCGAGCGCGAGGTCGCCGGCGAGCACGGTGAGGGCGAGCGCCGCCCGCGGCTGCCCGGGGAACTTCTCCCGGTAGGCGTAGTACGTCGTCGGGCCGCCCCTGCGGGTCGCGCTGTCGTCGATGAGGTCGTCGTGGACCAGGCCGTGGGTCTGGAGCAGCTCCACGCTCAGCGCGGCCGCGTCCAGCCCCTCGACGGGCCCGTCGGTGACCAGCCGGGCGGCCTCGTGCAGGAGCACGACGCGCATCCGCTTGCCGCCGCGCAGGGACAGGTCCCGCAGCAGCTCCAGGCACTCCGGGGTGAAGCGGCTGAAGGACGGCGCGTCCAGCGTCCGGGCGAGGTCGTCGAAGTACTCCGCGAAGAGCCTGTCGAACCGGCGCCCGTAGCGGGCGAGGCGGGCCGGCGGCTGTTCGGTCATGGCGAAGTCCTCCTGAGGGCGGGCGGGTGACGCGCTCAGCAGTGTGTCAGCCGGCGATCGCGGCGCCGCCGCCCGGGCGGTGGGGCCGGTGCCGGGGGCCGGAGCGCACCCCACGCGCGAAAGGGCCCGGCCCCGCGAGTGCGGGGCCGGGCCGGGGACCCGGGCCGCTCAGCCCTGGCGGGCCTTGAAGCGCGGGTCCTTCTTGTTGATCACGTAGGTCACGCCCCGGCGGCGCACCACCTGCGCGCCGGGCCTGGCCTTGAGCGAGCGGAGGGATTTGCGCACCTTCATGGGGTCCTCCTCGTTCGGTGGCGGCGCGGGGTCAGCGTTCCTCGCGGAAGGCGACGTGCGCCCCCGCGACCGGGTCGTACTTGCGCAGCACGAGGCGGTCGGGGTCATTGAGCCGGTTCTTGCGCGTCACATAGGTGACGCCGGTGCCCGCCGTCGACTTCAGCCTGACGACGGGGCGTGTGGTGCTGCGTGCCATGGGTGCTCCTTCCGACCGAGGACGCGGTGCCGGTTCCTGTTCTGACCCGCGCATGTCAGTCGGACGTCTCAACACCGTCCCCCGCCGGCGCATTCCCGCCGCGGCGAGTCGCCTTCCCGGCGGGACTCAGCAGTCCTGCCACAACCGCGTCATGACCCGCACCCCGAACCGCAGCCCCTCCAGCGGCACCCGCTCGTCCACGCCGTGGAAGAGGCGGCCGTAGTCGAGGTCGTGGGGCAGCTTGAGGCCCTTGAAGCCGAAGCAGCGGATGCCGAGCTTGGTGAAGGCCTTCGCGTCGGTACCGCCCGGATTGCAGTACGGCACCGGGTGGCCGCCCGGGTCCTCGGCGCGCACGGCGGCGCACATGGCGTCGACGAGGGGGCCGTCGAAGGACGTCTCCATCGCGACGTCGTGGTTGACCCACCGCCGGGACACCGAGGGCAGGAGCAGCGCGTCGATCGCGTCGAGCAGTTCCTGTTCGTGGCCCGGCAGGAAGCGGCCGTCGACGCGGGCGGTGGCCCGGCCGGGGATGACGTTGGTCTGGTAGCCGGCGGTGAACATGGTCGGGTTCGCCGAGTTGCGCAGCACGACCTGCATGAAGTCGGCCACATGGCCGAGCCTGGCCAGCTCGGCGTCCAGGTCGTCGGCGTCGAGGTCGAGGTCGACGCCCTGGAGGCGCGCGGCCTCGGCGAGCAGGGCGCGCACCGGTTCGATCAGCCGGACGGGGAACGTGTGCCGGCCGATGCGGGTGAGGGTCTCGGCGAGGTCGGTGACGGCGTTCTCGTCGTTCGGGGAGGAGCCGTGGCCGGCGCGGCCGTCGGCGGTCAGCTCCATCCAGGCCATGCCGCGCTGGGCGTTCTCGATCGGGTAGAGGCGCCGGGTGTCGTCCAGGGCGTAGCTGAAGCCGCCGCCCTCGCCGATCGCCTCGGTCACCCCGGCGAACAGGTCGGGGCGGTGCTCGACCAGCCAGTGGGCGCCGAACCTGCCGCCCGCCTCCTCGTCGGCGAGGAAGGCGAGGACGATCTCGCGGGCCGGACGGGTGCCGGTGCGGGCGAAGTGGCGGGCGGTGGCCAGCATGACGGCCACCGTGTCCTTCATGTCGATGGCGCCCCGGCCCCAGAGGTAGCCGTCGCGGATCTCGCCGGAGAACGGCGGCACCTGCCATTCCGCGGGGTCGGCCGGTACGACGTCCAGGTGGCCGTGGACCAGCAGGGCGCCGCGCGCCGGGTCGGCGCCGGGGATGCGGGCGATCACGTTGGCGCGGCCGGGGGCGCTCTCCACCAGTTCGGAGCCGATACCCGCCTCGGCGAGCAGCTCGACGACCCGGTCGGCGCAGGCGCGCTCGTCGCTGGTGGGGTTGGAGGTGTCGAAGCGGATCAGCTCGGCGCACAGCTCGACGACTTCCCGCTGCGCCTCCTCGGAGGCCGGGACGGGGGCGGGGGCGGTGGTGCTCACGGTGCTCCTACGGGGGCCGTGCCGGTGGCGGCCGGGGTGGGTTCGGTGGTGTCGTCGAGGGCGGTGGTGCCGTACGTCCTGATCCAGCCGGGCAGGCCGAGGGCGCAGTAGAGGACGAACGCGGTCAGCAGGGAGTTCAGGGCGGGGATGCCGCCGTCGTAGAACTTGCCGACGCAGAACGCGGCCGCCCAGATGACCAGGGACATCGGCACCCAGGTCGGCGAGGAGGCGGGCAGCGTCCCGGCCTCGCGGGTGGCGTCCAGGGGTGCCCGCATGCGGCGTACGACCCAGTACTCGGCGACGATGATGCCGCCGACCGGCGGGATGGCGACGCCCAGCACGGACAGGAACTCGGTGAAGTGGGTCATCATGCCGACGGCGGACAGCAGGGTGCCGGCGATGCCGAGGGCGATGGTGACCGCGCCCCGGTGCAGGCGCTTGCCGAAGACGACCTGGAAGAAGTTGACGACGCCGAGGGAGGAGCCGTACAGGTTCCAGTCGTTGATCTTCGCGGTGGACATCAGGACGACGAGCACGCCGAAGACGCCCGACGTGGAGAGCACGATCTGGGAGACCTGGCCGCTGCCGACCATGTGGCCGAGGAGCACGCCGGTCAGGCCGACGATGTACTCGGAGAGGATCATCGACGACGCGCTCTGCAGGAAGACGTGGCTGCCCCTGCGGTTGTAGCGGGTCATCTCCGGGGAGACGATCGCGCCGGTCATGAAGCCGCCCGCGATGGCGGTCGCGGCGACGGCGAGCGGGATGGTCTCGCCGGGCGCCGGGGAGTTGATCAGCTCGGAGAGTGAGTGGTCGCTCAGCGCGTCGGTCACCGACCAGGCGACCATCGCGAAGAACAGCGGGGTGACGATCTTCGCGAAGACGGCCATGTACCTGAAGCCGAAGATCACCAGGACGGTGATGCCGACGCCGGCCGCCACGCACCACAGCCAGGAGGGGCCGCCGACGAGCGCGGAGACGCTGTCCCCGAAGATCGTGTTCTGGACGCCGAACCAGCCGACGAGGCTGACCGAGATGACCAGGCTGACCAGGGCCGAACCGTTGCGGCCGAAGCCGGCCCAGCGGGTGAGCAGCGGCGTGGCCAGGCCCTCGCGCATGCCGGCCAGGCCGATCGCGAAGATCACGACCTCCAGGATCACCGCGCCCAGGGTGAAGGCGAGGAAGGCGTCGCCGAAGGTCATGCCGACGCCGATGGTGGCGCCGAGGGTGAACTGGGAGATGGAGCCCGACTGCGCGAGCCACTGGAGCAGCATCGTCCAGAAGCCGAGCCGCTTGTCGCGCGGGACTCGGGAGAGGGCGTAGTCGTCGCTGCCGACGGCGCGCCCGGCGCCCGTGGCGGGCTCGGTGCCGGCGTTCTCGTCCGCGGTGCCGGTGTTCTTGTGCGTGGCCATGATCACGACTCCCCGGGTTCGCGGCCGAGGGTCTGCAGCCGGGTCAGCGAGCCGTAGCGGGACACGAGCGCGTCGAACTCCTGGTCGTCGTGGAAGTCGATCCGTCCGCCGCCGTACGCCTTCGCGGTCTCGACGGCGAACCGGGCCGCCGCCGCGATGTCCGTCTCGTGGCTTGCGCCCGTCTGGCAGCCGGGCACGGCCGCCGCGGAGGTGATCGCGAGGCCGACGACCGGGGCGGCCGTCGCCGTGGCCGGCTGAAGGATCGAATTGATGTGGTGTACACCGTTACCGTACGGGGTGATGTCCTGGGTGGTCACCGGGTACGTGACCAACGGCTCACCGGTCACCACGGCCAGCAGTTCGCCGAGCTGCTCGCTGACCCGGAGCACCCAGCCCTCCTTGACGGTGGGCGACAGGGCGAGCCCCTTGTGGTTGATGATCCGGTTGCCCTTGGTGGTGTCGACGGACAGCACGGCCTCCATGTCGGCGGTGACCTCGTGCCGGTTCATGGTCGCGATGTCGACGGGCGAGTCCATGAAGGGCACCGGGTCGTGCGGCGCGGTCGGGGCGTCCGGGCAGATGTGCGTGGCGACGACCACGTCGCCGTCGAGGACGTCGCCGCGGCGGCGCATGTCGAGGAGCTTGGCGGCGGTGGCGAGCGCGGCGACCGCGCCGTCGGCGTCGGAGACCAGGCCGGTCATCTCGGGGCGGGCACCGATGCCGCCGAGCCGCCCCACCACGCCCAGGGTCCGTGCCCGGCCGCCGCGGCCGCGGCCGCGGCGGCCCGGGATCCGCACGAGCACGAAGTCCGTCGAGCCGCGCTCGCCGGTGACGGTGGTGACCTCGGCGCCGGACCCCCCGGGCCCCGCGACGGAGTCGAGGTGGGCGGCGACGCTCTTTCCGTCGACGTCGGGATCGTCCAGCAGATCCACGAGGTCCAGGACGTACTTCAACATGGGCAGTTCTCCTGATCCGCACCGGGAGCGGTGCTGACAGCAGGTTCGGGATCGATTAACGTTCTCCGCAACTGTTTCCCGTTATCTGCAATACCCGTCTGCATGGCGAGATGGAGAGGAGGCACCATGACCGAGCCGCCGTCGGTGCGGACCGCGGACCGGAAGACCCCGGCCGGGGCGCTCCAGACCGTCGACCGCGCCCTGCTGGTGCTGCTGGCCTTCGAGCGCACGCGGCCGGACTGGGGCGTCACCGAGATCGCCGCCGAGTTCGGCTGGGACACATCCGTCGCCCAGCGCCTGCTGTCCACGCTCGCGGGCCGCGGCTTCCTGGTCTCCGACCCTGCGACCCGCCGCTACCGCATCGGGCCGGCCGCGCTGCGCCTGGGGCGCCTCTGGGAGCGCTCGGGCTCCCTGGAGCTGCTCGCCGAGCCGGTCCTCCAGGAGCTGCGCGCGGCGACCGGCGACACGGTGCTCTTCTGCCTGCCCGACAACTTCCACATGCGCTGCGTGGCCGCCGTCGAGGGCGAGGAGGGGCCGCTGCGCTACTACCCCCTGGTCGGCGAGCTGTATCCGGCGCACGCCGGGGCCACCAGCAAGTCGTTCTACGCCTTCCTCCCCGACGACCAGCGCCACCGGCTCTTCCGCGACCGCCCCATGGCCCGCTTCACCGAGCGCACCGTCACCGACGCCGACCGGCTGGAGCAAGAGTTCCGGCAGATTCGCGCGCAGGGCTACGCCTGGACGACCGGTGAGTACGACGCCGGCATCGGCACCGTCGCCGTGCCCGTGTTCCTCGGCGCGGAGCCGTACGGCAGCCTCAGTCTCGGCGCCGCCAAGGAGCGCTTCCCCGAGGGGCCCGAGGACCGCCTTGAGACGCTGCGCCGGGCGGCCCGCCTGCTGGAGCAGCGTCTGACGCATCCGCCCCAGCACCACCGGCGCCCCCGCCCACCCCGCACCACTTGACCCGCATCACCCCGCCCCACCCGACTCGCACCACCCCGCCCCGCCCATCGGCCCACCCGCCTTCAGCCCCGTCGACGAGGACCACCCCATGCATCTCCTGCTCCTGTCCAACTCCACCCAGCACGGCCGCGGTTACCTGGAGCACGCCCTGGACACCGTGACCGGCTTCCTGCCCGCGGGCGGCCGCCTGGTCTTCGTCCCGTACGCCATCGCCGACCACGACGGCTACACGGCGCAGGTCCGCGGCGCGCTCGCCGGGGCCGGGATCGACGTGCGGGGCGTGCACGAGGGCGGCGACCCGCTCGCCCGGCTCGGCGAGGCGGACGCCGTGTTCGTCGGCGGCGGCAACTCGTTCCGGCTGCTCTCCGCGCTGTACCGCACGGGGCTGCGGGAGGCGCTGATCAAGGCCGTCGGCGCGGGACTGCCGTACATGGGTGCCAGCGCCGGCACCAACATGGCGGCGCCGTCACTGCGCACCACCAACGACATGCCGATCGTCGAACCGCCCTCCTTCGAGGCGCTCGGCCTCGTCCCCTTCCAGATCAACCCGCACTACCTCGACCCGGACCCGGCCTCCACCCACAAGGGCGAGACCCGCGAGGAACGGCTGACGGAGTTCCTGGAGGAGAACGACGTGCCCGTCCTCGGGCTGCGGGAGGGTTCCTGGCTGCGGGTCGACGGCGATCGGGCCGCCCTCGGCGGCGCACGCGACGCCCGCCTCTTCCGCCGAGGTGCCGCGCCCCGCGAGATCGCGGTCGGCACCGACCTGTCCGAACTGCTCGACACCACCCCTGCGTTCGACTCCCCGGCGTAGGCGCCCGTCCGGCCGAGACGGGGCCGCGCGCGGGCTGTCGGGGCGGACGGGTGGTCAATAGCCTGTCGGTGTCAGGCCGTTGTCGACCGAGGAGCCCCATGTCCACCGCGCAGCAGGTCCCCGACATCCTCTCCCCCGAGTTCGCGGCGAACCCCTATCCGGTCTACCGGGCGATGCGCGAGAGCGCGCCCCTCGTCTGGCACGAGGCGACGCGGAGCTGGATCGTCTCGCGCTACGACGACGTGGAACGCGTCTTCAAGGACCGGAACGGGCAGTTCACCACCGAGAACTACGACTGGCAGCTCGAACCCGTGCACGGCAAAACCATCCTCCAGCTGAGCGGCCGGGAGCACGCGGTCCGGCGCGCACTGGTCGCGCCGGCCTTCCGCGGGGCCGAGCTACAGGACCGGTTCATGCCGGTGATCGAACGCAACTCACGCGAGCTGATCGACGCGTTCCGGGACACCGGACGCGCCGATCTGGTCGCCGACTACGCGACCCGCTTCCCGGTCAACGTCATCGCCGACATGCTGGGCCTGGACAAGGCGGACCACGGCCGGTTCCACGGCTGGTACACGTCGGTCATCGCCTTCCTGGGCAACCTCTCGGGGGACCAGGAGGTCGCGGCCGCCGGGGCGCGCACCCGCGTGGAGTTCGCCGAGTACATGCTCCCCGTCATCCAGGAGCGCCGTGAGAACCCGGGCGACGACCTGCTGTCCACGCTGTGCGCGGCGGAGGTCGACGGGGTCCGGATGAGCGACGAGGACATCAAGGCGTTCTGCAGCCTGCTGCTCGCGGCGGGCGGGGAGACCACGGACAAGGCGATCGCCGGCATCTTCGCCAACCTGCTCTCCCACCCGGAGCAGTTGGCGGCCGTGCGCGAGGACCGGACCCTGATCCCCCGCGCCTTCGCGGAGACGCTGCGCTACACCCCGCCGGTGCACATGATCATGCGTCAGTCGGCGTCCGAGGTGGAGCTGAGCGGCGGCACGATACCGGCGGGCGACACCGTCACCTGCCTGATAGGCGCGGCCAACCGGGACGAGAGCCGCTACCGCGACCCGGACCGCTTCGACATCATGCGGGACGACCTGACCACGACGACGGCCTTCTCGGCCGCCGCCGACCACCTCGCCTTCGCGCTCGGCCGGCACTTCTGCGTCGGTGCGCTGCTGGCGAAGGCGGAGGTCGAGACCGCTGTGGGGCAACTGCTGGACGCCATGCCGGACCTGCGGCCGGACGACGGCTTCGACGCGGCGGAGCGCGGCGTGTTCACCCGCGGCCCGCAGTCGCTGCCGGTGCGCTTCACGCCCCGCGCCGGCTGACGCGGTGTTCACCCCCGTCACGCCACGACGGGGGTGAACACCGCCGGCAGGGCGGTCAGTCCGCGCATCCAGATCGAGGGGCGCCAGGTCAGCGCCTCGGGCTCCACCGCGAGGACGAGGTCGGGGAGGCGTTCGAGCAGGGTCTCCACCGCGGTGCGGGCGATGACGTCGGCGAGCAGCGGTGCCGGGTACGGGCACCGGTGCTCGCCGTTGCTGAAGGACAGGTGCGCGGAGTTCTCGGCGCCGACGTGCGCCTCGGGCCAGAGCTGCGGGTCGGTGTTGGCCGCGGCCAGGCCGAGGACGAGGCAGTCCCCCGCGCGGATCTGCCGGCCGCCGAGCTGGGTGTCGTTCACGGCCCAGCGGCCGATGAAGTTCTGCGTGGGCGTGTCCAGCCACAGCACCTCGTTGAGCGCCTCCCCCACGCTGAGCCGGCCGCCGGACACGTTCAGGGCGAAGCGTTCGTCGGTGAGCAGCAGCCTGAGGGTGTTGCCGATCCAGTTGGCGGTGGGCTGCTGGGCGGCGGCGATGACGGAGATCAGGTCCTGCACGGTCTCCTCGTCGGTCAGGCCCGCGGGGTGGGTCAGCATCCGCGAGGTGACGTCGGGGCCGGGCCGCTCGCGCTTGTGCCGGACCAGGGCGTGGATGCGTTCGCCGACGCGCGTGTACGCGGCGACGGGGTCGTCCCCCTCGGCGGCGTCGAGGGAGATGCGCAGGTCCTCGACGAGCTGCGTGGTCTCGGCGGCGCCGTGCGGCATCCCGCACACGCGCACCGCCGCGCGCATGGGCAGGGCGTGGGCGTAGGCGCTCATCAGCTCGGCCCGGCCGCTGCCGGCGAAGGACGCGATGAGCCGGTCGGCGAGCAGGCGGCAGTCCCGGGCCAGCTCGAACTGGTCGACGCCGCTCAGTGCCTGGGTGATCACGTCGGCGCGCCGCCGGTGCTCCTCGCCCTCGGTGAACAGCACCGACGGCTGGTGGCCGACGTAGGGCATGAGCGGCCAGTCGGGCGGGATGCGGTCCCACTGGTTCCAGCGCCGCGAGTCCCGCGCGAACAGCTCGTCGTGGCTGGTCACGTAGCTGACCTCGGGGTAGCCGAGGACCAGCCAGGCGGGGATTGCGCCGTCCAGGAGCACCGGTGCGACGGCGCCGTGCTCGCCCCGCAGCCCCCGGTACAGCTCCGACGGCGACTGCTGGTACTCGAGGCCGGCCAGCGGCACGGCGTCGGGGTGGGCGGGGCAGCCGGGCGCGGCGAAGGGGTGCGGAGCGGGGTCGATGTCGGTCACGGTGCGCCCTCCTGGGCCAGGGCCAGTTGGTAGAGGTGGTCCACGAGGGTGACCAGCACGTGCTTGCCGGAGGTCCGCACCCGGGCGTCGCAGTCGATCAGCGGCACGCGGTCCGGGAGCGCGAGGGCCAGGCGGATCTCGTCCAGGGAGTGCCGGGCGGCGTCGTCGTCGAAGCGGTTGACGGCGACGACGAAGGGGGTGCCGTGGTGTTCGAGCCGGTCTATCGCGTACCAGGAGTCGTCCATCCGTCGGGTGTCGACGAGGACGACGGCGCCGAGGGTGCCGGAGAAGAGGCGGTCCCACAGGAACCAGAAGCGCTCCTGGCCGGGGGCGCCGAACAGGTAGAGCACCATGCGTTCGTTGAGGCTGATGCGGCCGAAGTCGAAGGCGACCGTGGTGGTGGTCTTCGCGGTGACCTCGCCGGTCTCGTCGACGCCGACGCCGGCCTGGGTCATCACCTCCTCCGTGTTGAGCGGCCGGATCTCGCTGACCGAGCGGACCAGGGTGGTCTTGCCGACGCCGAACCCGCCGACGACGACGATCTTCAGGCCGGTCTCCGCGGCGTGGGTCAGGGGTGTGCGGCCGGAGGCGGCGGGGTCCGCGGCGGCGGGGGTGTCAGAGGTTGCGGAGCCCATGGAGCACCTCCTGGAGAAGGGCGGTATCGGGGTGCGTGGCGGCGGACTGCCCCAGGCGCGGGTGGCGGGCGGTGATCCGGCCGGTGGCGAGCAGGTCGCCGAGCAGGATGCGGACCACCGTGATGGGCAGGGCCAGTTCGGCGGCGAGTTCGACCACCGCGGTCGGGTGCCGGCACAGTTCCAGGATCCGCACGTGTTCGGACTGCATGCCGGCCGACGGCTCGCACTCGCCGACCACGAGGGTGACGAGGTCGAAGGAGTCGTCGGCGCGGCTGCGTCCGCCGGTGACCGTGTAGAGCCGGTCGGGTGCGCCGGTGTCCACGGGCCTGCGTGTCACGACGTGCCGCTCCCGGGGACGGTGTGGCGCGGCTCGGCCCGCAGGTGCTCGCCGATCTGCTCGACCATCTCGGTCATCTGGTGGCCGACGACGCCGGGGTCGGCGTCCTCCACCGCCACGACGGCCAGGTGCGCGCCCTCGCCGGCCTCGACGATGAAGAGCAGTCCGCCGTGGAACTCGGTCATGGAGTGCCGCACGCCGCCGGTCCCGTTGCCGAACTCGACGGAGGCTCCCTGGGCGAGGGCCTGGATGCCGGAGCAGATCGCGGCGAGCTGGTCGGCCCGGTCCAGCGTGAGGTGTTCGGTCCAGCAGAGCCTGAGGCCGTCGCGGGACAGGACGAGGGCGTGGCGCGTGCCGGGGGTGCTGTCCAGGAGGTTCTGGAGGAGCCAGGTGAGGCTGTTGTCGGTGGTCTGCATGATGGGTGGGGCGACGGTGGGTGCTGCTGCTCCGGTCACCGGCCCGTTCCTCCAATCTCACGAACTCGGGGGCGAGGAGGCGCCGTTACGCGCCTGCGGTGGGGCGCGCGGTCTACCCCGAGGCGGGCGGCTCCGGCGGCCGCGCCACGCCGGCGGCCCCGGACCGGCGTCCGCGGTGGAAGGCGCCGAAGCTGGAGCCGGCGTCGCGGGAGGCCGTCGCCGGCCGGTCCGCGGGCCGCGGGGGCGGGTCCCGGCGTTCCCGTTCGGCCTCGGCCATGGTGCGACCCGGGGAGCGCACGGGAAGTCCGCCGGGGGTCGAGGCGGGCGGGCGGAGGGGCGGCGCCTGCTCGGGCGGCCGGGTGGCGGAGGGCCGGGCGTCGGGGACACGGGGCGCGGCCGGCGGCGCCTCGGCGGCCGGTGCGGGTCCGGGAACGGGGACGCGGGCCGCGCCGCCGAGGGTGCGACCGGTGAGGGCGGGCCCGGGGTCCCGTTGCTGGGCGAGCAGTTGCGGAGGCACCAGGACGACGACGCCGGTGCCGCCGCGCGAGGAGGGCCGGTAGCTCACGCCGACGCCGTACTTGGCGGCCAGCCGTCCGACCACGGCCAGACCCAGCCGGGTGCCCTGCAGCGTGGCCAGGTCGGTCGCCCGTCCCGACACGGCCTGTTCGGCGTGGCGCATGGCGGCGTCGGCCATCTTGAGGCCGCTGTCCTCGATGGTGATGACGATTCCGGCGGTACGTTCCTCCACGTAGACGTGGACCTCGTCGATGGGCGGCGAGAAGTTGGCAGCGTTGTCCATCAGCTCGGCCAGCAGGTGCATGACGCCCTCGGCGGCGTAGCCGGAGATGGCGGCGCCGGTGGAGCAGTGCATGCGGACGCGCTGGTAGGCGGCGATCCGGCCGACGGCGCCGCGCAGGATGCTCTCCATGACGATGGGCTTGTTCCAGGCGCGGCTGGAGCGTCCGCCCATCAGGAGTGCCAGGCGGTCGGTGATCAGGCCCAGCTGGGAGGTGCTGTGATCCAGCCGCAGCAGGTCCCCGAGGACCTCCTCGCCGTGTCGGTCCTGCATGTCCCTGAGGTCGGCGAGCATGCGTACCGCCTTGGCCTGGACCCGGCTGAGGGACTTGGCCGCGGCGGCCTCGGCGGCGGCGGTGCGGCGTTCGCTGTGGGCCAGTTCCCGGACGAAGAGTTCGGCGCAGGCGCGCGGTTGGGGCTCCCGGGGCAGTTCCAGCTCGGCGAGGACGACCTCGGCCGAGGTGCCCTCGCGCAGCCTGCGCACGGCGGCGGGCAGGATGTCGGCCGTCAGGTGCTCCAGCTCGCCGGCGGCGCGGCGCCGCTCCCGGAGCGTCTGCTGGTGGCGGTGCTCGGCGTCCGCGGCCCGGTGCGCGGCGTCGGCCGCGAGGGAGGCGAAGCTCTGCACGGCCTGGCGCAGGTGCGGCCCCGAGACCGGGGCGGTGGCGGCGACCGCCTCGTCCGCGCCGGCGCCCTCGCGCACCTGCTGGGCGACGCCCGGAAGCGCCACGTTGACGAGGTGCACCAGGCCGGCGTTCTCCTGGGCGAGCCGGGCCCTGAGGGTGCCGACCTCGGCCCTGCGGTCGGCCGCGGCGCGGCGGGCCCGTCCGACCAGGTGGGAGCAGAGGACGACGGCGACGGCGACGCACAGCCAGGAGGACAGGGCGAGGGTCGCGGTCCAGCCCCGGGCGTCCTCGGGCGCCGCGGCCCAGGCGGCGGCGGCGCCCGCGGCGGTCGCGGGCAGCACGAGCAGGGCGACGGCGGGTGTGCGGCGGGGGGCTTTCTGCGTCCGGGGCGGCGTGGGGGGTGCAGACACTGACATTCCGCGGTCCCTCTGGTCCTTGAGAGCGGAGAAGGGCCGATCGACAGGGGTCGGCCCGCGGGTCGGAGCCGTTCCACCGGGTGCTGTTGATCACTCCGGCGGGCTTCCGGCTCATGCTAGTCAGCGTCCACCACGCCCATCGCCGACCCGCCGGGAATGCCACAGAGGAGCGAACTTCCCGCGCTTCCCGTCGATCGAACACACCTGTGTGATACAGGCGTTGAGGGAGGGGCGAAGGGGAAGGACGCGCCGCCTCAGGGCCGTTCCGCCGGTCCCTCCGGCCGGGGCACCGGTGTCTCCGGCATGCCGTTGAGCAGCATCCGCAGGATCCAGGTCCGCCGCTGCCGGGGCGTGCCGGAGAGCAACTGCCCGGCCCGCCCGGCGACGTGGGGGTGGTCCCGCGGTGAGGCGTTCTCCAGCGCCCCGGTCAGCGCGCTCCACTCGTCGCCGGCGTGCGGCGACTGGGCGCGGGTGGACTGCTCCGCCGCGCTCGCGGTCGCCACGAGGAGCAGGACGTCCACGCCCCAGGCGGCCCGGTCGTCCGGGACGCCGCCCTCCTGGAGCAGCGCCAGCAGCCCTTCGAGCAGGTTCAGGTAGTGCGGTCCGGACGGGCGGGCGGTCACGGCGCTGCGGGCGAGCCCGGGGTGCCGGTGGAGGACGTCCCCGTAGGAGCCGAGGACGGCCTCGACCCGTTCGCGCCAGTCCCCCGCCGCGCGGACCGGGGCGAGGTCGACCTCGCCGAGGAATTCGTCCAGGACGGCGGCGTGCAGTTCGGCGGTGTCGGCGACGTAGACGTAGAGGGAGGCCGGCCCGGTGTCGAGTTCCTGGGCCAGCCGCCGCATGGTCACGCGCTGGAGACCCTCGGCGCGCAGGACGCGAACGGCGGCCGCCACGATCCCCTCGCGGGTGAGGGCGGGTTTGGCGGGGCGTTCGCGGCGGCTGGGGCGCGGGGTGGGGGCGGCGGGCATGGACTCACGCTAGCGAACATGTTCGGCGGGGCCAAAGCCGGCCGGGGCACCGCCGGGAAGGCGGTCGGCACCTGTGCGACCTGGTGCGAACTTGTTCGTAACGAACATGTTCGTTACCGTGGTGAGGCAAGGACGGAGCACCGCGTGAGGAGGCGGATCGCCATGAAGGAACACCAGCCGGTCGCGATCATCGGCGCGGGCCTCGGGGGACTGACCCTGGCCCGCGTGCTGCACACCCACGGCATCCCCGCCGTGGTCCACGAGGCCGAGGGGGCGCGCGGGATCCGCGCCCAGGGCGGCATGCTCGACATCCACGAGGAGAGCGGTCAGGCCGCCCTGCGCGCCGCCGGCCTCCTCGACGGGTTCCGCGCGCTCGTCCATCCGGGCGGCGAGGCCGTCCGGGTCCTCGACCGGCACGGCAGGGTGCACTGGGAGGAGGCCGACGACGGCACCGGCGGCCGGCCCGAGGTGGACCGGGGCCGGCTGCGCGACCTGCTGCTCGACTCGCTCCCCGAGGGCACGGTCCGCTGGGGGCACAAGGTCGCCGGCGCCCGCCCGCTCGGCGACGGACGCCACGAGGTGACGCTCGCCGACGGATCCGCCTTCACCACCGGCCTGCTGGTCGGGGCCGACGGCGCCTGGTCGCGGGTCCGTCCGCTGCTCTCCCCCGCGCTCCCCGCCTACGCGGGCGTCTCCTTCGTCGAGGCGGACCTGTACGACGCGGACGTCCGGCACCCCGCGAGCGCCGCCGTGGTGGGGGGCGGCATGCTGTTCGCGCTGGGCGGTGGCCGGGGTTTCCTCGCCCACCGCGAGACCGACGGCAGCCTGCACGTGTACGCCGCCGCCCGGATCGCGGAGGACTGGCTCGACTCCGTCGACTTCTCCGACGCCGGGGCGGCCGCGGCGGCGGTGCTGCGCCGGTTCGACGGCTGGGACGAGAGCCTCACCGCCCTCGTCGCCGACGCCGACGGCCCGTTGGTCCCCCGCAAGCTGCACGCGCTTCCGGCGGACCACCGCTGGGAGCGCGTTCCGGGGGTGACGCTGCTCGGCGACGCCGCGCACCTGATGTCGCCGTTCGCCGGCGAGGGCGCCAACCTCGCCATGCTCGACGGCGCCGAACTGGGCGGCGCGCTCGCGGCGCACGGGGATGACACCGAGAAGGCCCTGGCCGCCTACGAACAGGACCTGTTCCCGCGCAGCGGCGCGAAGGCCGCCGAGTCCGCGGCGAGCCTGGAACTCCTCCTCGGCTCCGGGGACCCGGTCGGCCAACTGATCGCGCTGTGGTCCGGGCCGGGCGAACGGGCCGGGACACCGTCTGGGTGACTGTGGGATGCGGTGGGGCGCGACAGCGGATCGTATGGGTGCCATGCGCAGACCCATAGCCGTGGCCTCGGGCCACACACGCCTGCTCACGGCAGGCGTGCTCCTCGCCTCCCAGTCACTCCTGCTGACCCTGTCGGCGGTCCCCGCGACCGCCGGCGACTCCACGACGCCCGTGCGCGGTTCGGCCTACATGGGCCGGGGCGTCCTCGCCCACGAGGGTGTCCAGGGCCGGCCCGTCGAAACCCGCGCCTCCCAGACCGAGGGCGTGGACGTCTCCAGCCACCAGGGCAACGTCGCCTGGTCGACCCTGTGGAAGAGCGGGGTCAAGTGGGCCTATGTGAAGGCCACCGAGGGAACCTCCTACCGCAACCCGTACTTCGCCCAGCAGTACGGCGGCTCCTACGACACCGGAATGATCCGCGGCGCGTACCACTTCGCGACCCCGGACACCTCCGGCGGCGCGGCCCAGGCGGACTACTTCGTCAGCCACGGCGGCGCCTGGTCGAAGGACGGCAAGACGCTGCCCGGCGTCCTCGACATCGAGTACAACCCGTACGGGGCCACCTGCTACGGGAAGACGAAGACCCAGATGGTCACCTGGATCCGGAACTTCCTGGACCGGTACCAGGCGCGCACCGGCCGCGAGGCCGCGGTGTACACCTCCACCAACTGGTGGACGCAGTGCACCGGCAACTACAGCGGTTTCGGCGCCAGCAACCCGCTGTGGGTCGCCCGTTACGCCTCCAGCGTGGGCACGCTGCCGGCCGGCTGGGGCTTCCACACCATGTGGCAGTACACGTCGACCGGCAAGACCGTCGGGGACCACAACAAGTTCAACGGGTCGCTGGACCGCGTCAAGGCCCTGGCCAAGGGCTGACAACGGGCCTTCGGGGCGCCGGCCGCGGTGTCAGCGGCCGGCGAGGGGGTCCAGGATGCCGGCGACCTGCTCGCGCATCACGTCCCGGGCTCCGGACGGGAGTCCGCCGAGATCCGTACCCTCCAGGGCGCCGACGGCCTCGTCGGCGCCCGCTTCGCACGGGGCCGACCCGCCGACCACCTCGTAGCCGTCCCGGACGGCGACCCGGAGCAGCGGCCGGCCCTCGCCGTCGGCGTGCACGGCGGTGGCGACGACCAGCGGAGGCGGTCCACCCGCCGCCGCGGGCTCCTTGCGGTAGCCGGAGGCGATCGGGGTGCGCCAGCGCAGACCGAGCAGCAGGTGGCGCTTGGCGATCACCTCGGCCAGGTCGGTCTCGTAGGCGCGGTCGGGGCCCAGCACCGTGGCGCGGGCGTCCAGCACCAGGGCCGCGGGCAGCAGGCAACGCAGGGTGCTGCCCACCAGGTTGCCGCCGACGGTCGCCGTCCGGCGCACCGCTCCGGTGCCCACCGAGCCCGCCGCGCGCCGCAGCACCTCGGGTACCCGCTCGTCTATGCGGTGCAGCAGGACGGCCGCGCCCAGCGCCTCGGGTTCGAGTGCGGTCGCCTCCGGCAGTTCACGCAGGGACATGGCCAGTTCGGGGAAGCCGTCGCGTTGCCAGGCGGCCCACACGAGAGTGGCCCCGCCGACGGGCACCGCTCCCTCCGCCAGGCACTCCTGTGCCTCGGACACGGACGTGGGCAGACGCAACAGCATGCTGATCGACCTGCTTTCCCGGCAGTAGGCGGTCGCGCGGCGAGGCGTCTCCGCCGTGTGATCACGGCCACTGCGATTGTCCGTTCGGCCGAGGGGGCGCGTACAGGGCTCACTCAATTCCGATGTGCGCCCTCCGCGCGCCGGTGCACCACCTCCGGCGCGCGCTACGGGCGCCGGGCGACGAACACGAGTTCGCGGCCCTCGCGGTCGGGAGCGCCGCGCACCTCGCGGAGTTCGAACCCCTCGCCGGCCAGGTCGGCCTCCACCTCCGCCCGCTGCCGGAAGCGCAGGGTCGAGTCGGAGGTCAGCTCCTCGCCATCCGCGGCGAAGACGTATGTCCACCGGAAGGTGACCAGCGGCCCGCTCACGTCCAGCACCCGGCACCAGCTCTCCACGGCGCCGCTGCCCGGGACCTCCACGACCCGGTGCGTGTGCTCCCGGTCCCACTGCTCCCAGGCGCGCCGGGCCGGGTCCCGGGTCTCGAACACCAGGTGCCCGCCGGGCCGCAGGGCCCGGTGGGCGCCCCGGAGGGTGGCACGCCACGCCAGCGGACCGGTGATGGCCTGGGCGACGTTCGCCGTCATGGTCGCGAGGTCCGCGCCCAGCGGGGGCAGCGCGGCCGCGTCGCCCTCGATCCAGCGCACCCGCGCGGCCCCCGGCTTGGCGCGGGCGACGTCGAGGGAGGCCGCGGCCGGGTCCACGCCCACCACGTCCAGGCCGCGGCCCGCCAGCAGCAGCGCGAACACGCCGGTGCCGCAGCCGATGTCCAGGACGGTGCGGGCGCCGAACTCGGCGGCCATGCCGAGGTAGGCGTCGAGGTCGCCGCGGTCCGCGTCGAGCGCGTCGTAGACGGCGGCGAGCCGGGGATGCCGGAAGCACTCGTCAGCCATACGGGCGACGATAGCGCCCACCCGCGCGCGTGCGGTCGGACGCGGGCCCCGCCGGGTTCCCGGCGGAGGCGGCCCGGCGGGAGCGGCGGAAGCGGACGCGGGGAGCACCGGCGCACCGGCCGCCGCCCGGCGTGCCCCCGCGCCGGGCCCGCGGGCGCGTCCCGGGGGCGCGCTCCGGGTATCTCCCAGGCAGTCCACCCGGACCGCCGCCCCGGACACCCGGGCGGCCGACCGTCCCTCACGGAAGGCGCACCGACATGACCGAGCCTCACGGCCTGGAGCCCGTGGCCACGTTCTGCGGGAACTGCGACTGCGGCTGCCCCCAGCTGTTCGTCGACCCCCAGGCGCCGGCGGAGCGGCGGGTCGTCCTGACCGACGACTTCGGCCAGCGCGTGCAGATGAGCGCCGACCAGTTCTCGTCGCTGATCGACGACGCCAAGCAGGGCAGGCTGGACGGCGTCGCCCTGGCCTGAGCGGTCCCGGGGGCCGCAGGCCGTCCGGGTGAACGAACGCGCGCTTCCCCGGTCGGCGCGCGCCGATCGGGGAACAGGGACAGACATGCGCGCACTGGTGGTCAACTGCACCCTCAAGCCCTCCCCCGAGCCGTCCAACACCGAGGCCCTCGCCTCCACCGTCATCGCCGCCCTGAAGGGCCACGGTGTCGAGGTGGACGTCGTCCGGGCCGTCGACCTGAACCTGAAACCGGGCGTCGAGACCGACATGGGCGACGGCGACGAATGGCCAGGGGTGCACGAGAAGCTCCTGGCCTCGCAGATCCTGATCCTCGCCTCGCCCACCTGGGTCGGACACCCGTCCTCGGTCGCCCAGCGCGTCCTCGAACGGATGGGGGCCATGCTGAGCGAGACGGACGACGAGGGCCGCCCCGTCGCCTACAACCGCGTCGCCGGCGTCCTCGTGACCGGCAACGAGGACGGCGCCCACCACGTCATCGCCGAGCTGAGCGGCGGACTCGCGGACATCGGCTACACCATCCCCGGCCAGGCCTGGACCTACTGGCACCTCGGTCCCGGCCCCGGACCGGACTTCCTCGACGACGAGCGCGGCCACGACTGGGCCCTCTCCACCGGCCGCGCGATGGCCTCCAACCTCGTCCACGCGGCGCGTGCGCTCGGCGCGATGCCCGTCCCCGCCCCGCCGTCCTGACCTCGCCGGCGTCCGGCCGGGCCGCGAGGCCACCGACCTGGCGCGCGGATGTCTGAGGGTGTCGATACGGGGCATTCGTGCACGAGGCAATGACGTACGAAACGCATGAGGAGCTGAGGTCCGCCATGACGCACGACCTGACCCCGAAGTACACGGTCCCCGGCATCGAGCGGGAGGCCGCCGGACGACTGATCGGCGTGCTGCGGATGCGCCTGCACGCCCTCAACGATCTGCACCTGACCCTCAAGCACGTGCACTGGAACGTCGTCGGGCCGCACTTCATCGCCGTGCACGAGATGATCGACCCGCAGGTCGACCAGGTGCGCGAGATGGCCGACGACGTCGCGGAGCGCATCGCCGCGCTCGGCGGTGTGGCGCAGGGCACGCCGGGCGCCCTGGTGTCGGAGCGCAAGTGGGACGACTACTCCATCGGCCGGGCCGACGCCATCGCCCACCTGGCCGCACTCGACGTCGTGTACACCGGGGTCGTGGAGGACATGCGCGCCGCGGTCGAGGAGGCGGGCAAGATCGACACCGCCACCGAGGACCTGCTGATCGGCCAGCTCCGTGACCTGGAGCAGTTCCAGTGGTTCGTGCGGGCCCACCTGGAGAGCGCCGGAGGCACCCTGGCCACGGGGAACGCGACGTCCGAGACGGAGGCGGCCGCCCGGGGCGCCGAGGTCGGCTGAGGGACCGTGCCGTGACCGGCGGGGCGTGCCGGAGGCGCCGTGAACGGCGTCCGGCCGCCCCGCGGACGGTTCAGCGCCGGCCCAGCCGCCGTTCGCCGCGGCTGCCCGGCTCGTACGGCAGGCGGTAGTGCTCGAAGACCGCGCCCTCCTCGTCGGCCGCCAGCTCGCCGTCCGGATCGATCCCGGGGGCGTCCTTGACCAGGTTCTTGTCGTAGGTCACCTTCACGTAGCCGGGTCCGACGGTCGCCTTGTCCACCGGGACGAAGACGAGCCGCCGCCGGGTCGGCAGACCGACGGTGACCGTGGCGAACGCGGGCCGGTCGGTCAGGGTGTCGAAGTAGATGGACTCCAGGGACCCGATCTTCTTGCCGTCCAGGTCGACGACGTCCTGGCCACGCCAGTCACGAATGTTCTCGGCTTCGAACATGCCCACTCTCCCCTTACGAGTACTCGCTGACTGACTAGTTCCCCGCTTCGCGCGACTGTCGCGCCCTGTCCCCTCACCGGCGTAGACCGGCGCACCCCACGTCTCCTTCGTCACATCCTGAAAATCGGCAGGTGTGCGGTGTCTGACCCGGGGTAAGCGCTCATTCGTCGGCCTACAAGGCGCAGACGACGGGGGCCGATCGACAGGGAGGGCACATCATGGCGACGACGACCGCACGGGCGACCGCACACAGCACGACGGAGATGCCGGAGATCACGGACCCGTCCAAGGTGGCGCCCAAGGACGCGCGGGAGTTGTCGAAGCTGTTCTTCGAGCAGCTGGCGGTGCTGGAGGAGGGCACGCCCGAATACCAGTACGCGCGCAACACCCTGATCGAGATGAACATGTCCCTCGTCCGCTTCGCGGCCGGCCGGTTCCGCAGCCGCGGGCCGGAGGAGATGGAGGACATCGTCCAGGTCGGCATGATCGGCCTGATCAAGGCCATCGACCGGTTCGAGCTGACCCGCGAGGTCGAGTTCACCTCGTTCGCCGTGCCGTACATCGTCGGCGAGATCAAGCGTTTCTTCCGGGACACCTCGTGGGCGGTGCACGTCCCGCGGCGCCTCCAGGAGGCCCGCGTCCAGCTGGCCCGCGCCACCGAGGAGCTGCGCAGCCGCCTGGGCCGCAACCCCACGACGCAGGAGCTGTCCGAGCTGATGAGCCTGCCGGAGGACGAGGTCGTCGAGGCCCGTCTCGCGGCCAACGGCTACAACTCGGCCTCCCTGGACGCGGCCATCAACGGCAGCGAGGACGGCGAGTCGGCGCTCGCGGACTTCATCGGCACCGACGACGCCGCGCTGGCCCTGGTGGACGACTTCCACGCGCTCGCCCCGATGATCGCCCAGCTGGACGAGCGGGACCGGCAGATCATCCACTGGCGCTTCGTCGAGGAGCTGACCCAGAAGGACATCGGCGAGCGGCTCGGCGTCTCGCAGATGCACGTCTCCCGGCTGATCTCGCGTCTCCTCGGCCGTCTGCGGGAGGGCATGCTCAGCACCAGCTGAGCACCCGGACACCTGATCCACGGGCGCCGCCCGGGCCGGACTCCGGCTCAGGCGGCGCTCTTCTTCTTCCCCCGGCCGCCGGTGCCGGCGAGCGCGTCCACGAGCTGGGCGCGGCTCATCCTCGACCGGCCGGCGATGTCCCGCTCGGTGGCCCGCTGGTACAGCTCGGCCTTGCTCAGCTCGCGCAGCTCGGCCCGGTCGGGGCGCGCACCGCCGGAGGGGGCGGTGGCCTTCTTCCGTTTCCGCGGCTCGGCCCCGCGCTTTTGCCGCTCGGCCGACGACCGCTTGCCGCCGGCGCCCCGTGCCTGCTCCAGGCTGCCGCGCAGCACGTCCATGAGGTCGACGACGTCGGTGGCGCGCGGGGCCTCCTCGGCCACGGCGATCTCCTCGCCCTCGGCCTTCGCCCGGACCAGCTCGCGGACCTTCTCCTGGTACGTGTCGTGGTAGCGGGACGGGTCCCAGGAGCCGCTGAGGGCGTCGACCAGGCGCAGCGCCATGTCCAGTTCCTTGCCGCGGCCGACCCGGCCGGACGGCAGCTCGGGCAGTTCCTCGACGGGGTCGCGGACCTCGTCGGCCCAGTGCAGCGTCTGGAGCAGCAGCACCCGGTCGGCGGCGCGGAGCGCGGTGAGGTACTGCCGGTTGCGCATCACGAAGGTGGCGACGCCCGCCTTGCCGGTCTCGGCGAGGGCGGTGCGCAGCAGCTCGTACACCCGGACGTACTCCTCGCCGCGCGGGGCGAGGTAGTAGGTGCGGCCGAAGTAGACCGGCTCGATCCGGTCCAGGTCGACGAAGTCGGTGATCTCCAGGGTGCGGGAGCGGCCCGGCGCGATCTCGTCGAGTTCGCCGGGTTCCACGACGACGTACTCGCCGTCGCCCACCTCGAACCCCTTGACGATGTCCGCGGAGTCGACCTCCTCGCCCGTGCGCTGGTTGACCCTGCGGTTGCGGATCCGGTCCGAGGTGCCGCGCTGCATCTGGTGGAAGTGGACCGTGTGGTCCTCGGTCGCGGTGAAGAGGCCGACGGGCACGGAGACCAGCCCGAACGTGATCACTCCGGTCCAGATCGCCCGTGCCATGTCCGTCCGCTCCGTCCTGTCCCGCGCCTTCCCGGCTCTCCACGCTGGCACCGGGCCCGCGCCCCCGCGCGCCGGGCGGAGCACTCGGGTGGGGCGGCGCGCCCGGAGATGCCGGGGCGGCCCGAACAGCCCGGCAGACCGCGCGGATCGGGCGCCGGCGGGGTTCCCTGTGTGAGGGGACGGCGGCCCCGCGGACCGCGCCCGCCGCCTCCCCCACCCGACGACGTCGAACGAAGGGGCGCCGCCCATGAGCCCGCACGTGAAGGCGATCAGCCGCGAGGAACACCTGCGTTTCGTCGCGGCCCGGCCGTCCGTGAGCCATCTGCAGACCCCCGCGTGGGGGGACGTGAAGCCCGACTGGCGGGCCGAGAGCCTGGGCTGGTTCGACGAGGGCGGCACCCTCGTGGGCGCCGGGCTGGCGCTGCTGCGGCCGCTGCCGGTGCTGCGGCGATGTCTGGCCTACCTGCCCGAGGGGCCGGTCGTCGACTGGGACGCCGCGGACCTGGCGGGCCTCCTGGAGCCGATGCTGGCGCACCTGCGGTCGCGGGGTGCCTTCTCGGTGAAGATGGGCCCGCCGGTGGTGGCGCGGCGCTGGAGCGCCGACGCGGTCAAGGCGGCGATCGCCGACCCGTCGGCCCACCGGCTCGGGGACGTGGAGCCCACGGTGCGGGAGGCCGGTGCCGACGAGATCGCGGAGCGGCTGCGCCGGATGGGCTGGCGGCGCGCCGAGGCGGGCGCGGAGGACGGCTTCGCCGCGGGCCAGCCGCGCCACGTGTGCCAGGTGCCGCTCGCGGGGCGGTCGCTGGAGGATCTCCGCAGCGGCCTCAACCAGCAGTGGCGGCGCAACGTCAAGAAGGCGGAGAAGGCCGGTGTGAAGGTGGTCCTGGGCGACCAGGAGGACCTCGCCACCTTCTACGAGCTGTACGTGGAGACCGCCGAGCGCGACCGGTTCCGCCCCCGGCCCCTGGACTACTTCCGGCGCATGTGGACGGCGCTGACGGCCGAGGACCCGGACCGCATGCGCCTGTACCTCGCGCACCACGACGGGGAGGTGCTGGCCGCGGCGACGATGCTGACGGTCGGGGACCACGTCTGGTACTCCTACGGCGCGTCCACCGCCCGCCGCCGCGAGGTGCAGCCCAGCAGCGCCCTCCAGTGGCGCATGATGTGCGACGCCCACGAAGCGGGCGCCGCCGTCTACGACTTGCGCGGCATCACCGACACGCTGGACGAGGACGACCACCTGCTGGGACTGCTGCGGTTCAAGGTCGGGGCGGGCGGGCAGGCGGTCGAGTACCTCGGGGAGTGGGACTACCCGCTCAACAAGGTGCTGCACAAGGCTCTGGGGCTGTACATGTCGCGCAGGTGAGGCGCGGAAGGGTGGGGGGCGATGGCGCGGGTGCTGGTCGTGCAGAATCACGCCGGCGGCGGGCCGGGCCGCTTCGGTGAGTGGCTGGCCGCGGAGGGGCTGTCGCTGGACGTGGTGCACGCCTACGCGGGCGCGCCGCTCCCCCGGCGGGCCGGCCACCAGGGCGTGGTGGTGCTCGGCGGCGGCTTCCTGCCCGACGACGACGAGCGCGCACCCTGGCTCGCACCGACCCGGGCGCTGGTCGCGGAGGCGGTGGAGCGCGGTGCCGCCGTGTTCGGGATCTGTCTGGGCGGGCAGTTGCTGGCGCGGGTCGCCGGCGGGACCGTACGGGGCGACCACGGCGAACCGGAGTACGGCAGCACCCCGCTGAGCCTGCGGGCCGAGGCCGGGGACGATCCGCTCTTCCGGCGGCTGCCGTCACGGGTGACGGCGGTCGAGCACCACAAGGACGCCGTCACCGCCCTGCCGCCCGGCGCCGCCTGGCTGATGGAGAGCGAGCGGTGCCCCTACCAGGCGTTCCGGGTCGGCGGGCGGGCGTGGGGCGTCCAGTTCCACCCCGAGGCCGGGGCGGACCGGGTCCGCGGCTGGGACGCGGGCCGGGTGCGGGCGAGGGGGCTGGATCCGGAGGAGCTGGCCCGCCGGGCGGAGCGCGACGAGCCCGCCGCCCAGGCGGTGTGGCACGAGGTCGCCCGGCGCTTCGCGGCGGTCGTGGCGAGCTGAGGGTCAGCCGCCGAAGGCCCCCCGGGCGGCGAAGGCCAGCCCGGCGAAGCGTTCGCCGATGCGGCGGTGGGTGGCCGCGTCGGGGTGGAGGCCGTCGGGCAGCGGCAGCTCGGCGGTGTCGGCCTCGCCGTAGAGGTCGCGGCCGTCGAGGAGGTACAGGTTCGGGTCCTCGGCGGACCGCCGGGCGACGATCCCGGCCAGCTCCTCCCGGATGACGTTCAGGGTCAGTTTCCCGGCCGCCCGCTCCGCGGGATCGCCCGTGGCCACCCAGCGCATGCTCCCGTCGGCGAGGCCGGAGAAGTCGGGGGCGAGCGGGCCGGGCGTGTCCTCGTGGAGGGGGCACAGGATGGGTGAGACGACCAGCAGCGGCGCGGTGGGGTGACCGTCGCGGATGGTGTCGAGGAAGCCGTGCACCGCCGGGCCGAAGGCCCGCAGCCGCATGGCGTCCGCGTTGACGACGTTGATGCCGATCTTGACGCTGATCAGGTCGGCGGGGGTGTCGCGCATCGCGCGCGCGGTGAACGGGTCGAGCAGCGCGCTGCCCGCCAGTCCGAGGTTGACGAGTTCGACGCCGCCGAGCCGCGCGGCGTGCGCCGGCCAGGTGGAGGTGGGGCCCGCGGCGTCGGAGCCGTGGCTGATGGAGCTGCCGTGGTGGAGCCAGACCCGGCGGCCGTGGTCCGGGACGGGGTGCACGGGGGCGTCGGTGCGCAGGGCGACGAGTTCGGCGGTCTCGTTGTGCGGCAGCCAGACCTCGACGTCCTTGTCCCCCTCGGGGAGGCCGGCGAAGCGCAGGGTGCCGGCCGGGCCCTTCTCCACCTCGGTGGTGCCCGTGGTCATGTCGATGGTCAGGGTGTTGCCGCCGGTGACGGTTCCGCTGCCGGCCGGGCGGCCGTCGACGAGGAGTTCGTAGACGCCCTCAGGTCGCGGCGGGGCACCGACGTAGACGCGCTTGGTGGGGAGGGTGTCCAGTTCGAGGACGGTGGCTCGGGTGCGCAGGACCAGGCGTACTCCGGAGGGCTGGGACTCGGCCATGGCCAGCTGGGCGTCGGTGTTCTGGGCGCGGGCGGCGGCGGGCAGCCGGTGGGGCAGCAGGCCGTGCTCCGTGCGCTCCACGTCGAGGGCGCCCCGCAGGAGGTCCCCGGTGAGGGGGGTGGTGATCCAGTCGTCCGTGCTGTGCATGTCGCCTCCGGCGGTGGTGGTGCGTTTCGCTGCCTCACACTTTCCTTCGCCGATTATGCGCTTGCCTAATTCAATTAGGCAACGTGGCCTGCGTCGCATGCGAGCAGTCGCCGTCCGGGAGATCCGCCCGGTCGCGCGTGGCGATGGTGACATCCTTCAACGGGAAAACGCCAAGCTCACGGAGACGTCGCTGACCTGCGGTTCAATGGACGTCGAGGCGGCCGGGGCCACGGCCGCCGTCCCGTGAGGAGGTGTCTTCCGGCCATGCACACCGTCGCCGTCCTGGCGCTGGACCGGGTGATCCCGTTCGACCTGTCCACGCCGATCGAGGTCTTCACGCGGACCCGCCTGCCCGACGGCCGCCCCGGCTACCAGATCCGGGTGTGCGCCGAGCGGCCCGAGATCGACGCGGGCGCCTTCACGCTGCGCGCGCCGTGGGGCCTGGAGGGGCTGCGCGACGCCGACACGATCATCGTGCCCGGCACGGCCGCGGTCACCGACCCGCCCTCCGCCGCCGTGGTCGGCGCGCTGCGCCGGGCCGCGGCCGACGGCACCCGCATCGCGTCCATCTGCTCGGGCACGTTCCCGCTGGCCGCGACGGGTCTGCTCGACGGGCTGCGGGCCACCACCCACTGGATGGCGGCCGACCTCCTGGCCGCGGCACATCCCGCGGTCGAGGTGGACCCGGACGTCCTGTACGTCGACAACGGGCGGATCCTGACCTCGGCCGGGGCCGCCGCCGGACTCGACCTGTGCCTGCACATGATCCGGTGCGACTACGGCTCCGCGGTCGCCGCGGACGCCGCCCGCCTGTCGGTGATGCCGCTCGAACGCGAGGGCGGCCAGGCCCAGTTCGTCGTGCACGACCACACCCCCGTGCCTCGCGGCTCCGCCCTCGAACCCCTGCTCGACTGGCTGCGCGACAACCTGGCCCGCGACCTCACGCTCGCCGACATCGCGGGCCACGCCGGGATGAGCACCCGGACGCTGATCCGGCGCTTCCGCGAACAGACCGGCAGCACGCCGCTCCAATGGCTGCACCGGGCCCGGGTCCGGCAGGCGCAGCACCTGCTGGAGACCACCCAGCACTCCGTGGAACGCGTCGCGTCACAGGTCGGCTTCGGCTCGCCCACCGCCTTCCGCGACCGCTTCAAGCGCACCACCGGGGTCAGTCCCCACACCTACCGGCGCACCTTTGCCGGGCGGTCGCCCGATCCGGCCCGGGACCACCCGGCGCACCTGCCCGGCGCCGTTCCGGTCGCGGGGCGCGCGGGGCGGCCGTAGACAGGAGGTACCGGCGCGGGCCGCGGTCAGCCGTCCGCGGAAGAGGAGGCGCAGGGGCATGCGGCGCAGGAGCGGGAAGGGCGAGGGGACCGGGGATCCCGGCGGAGGATCCGTCGAGTCGGTCCTCGACGAGCTGTACGCGACTCCGCCGCCCGAGTTCACCGCCCGCCGCGAGGAGCGCGCCGCCGCGGCCAGGACCGCCGGCCGCAAGGAGGACGCGCGCCTGATCCACGCCGCCCGCAGGCCCACGCTCGCGGCCTGGGCGGCGAACCTGCTGGCCCGCTCGGAGCCCGAGGAGAGCCGCCGGTTCCTGGAACTGGGCCGTGAACTGCGGGAGGCGCACCGCTCCCTGGACCCGGCGGGGCTCAGGGAGCTGTCGGCGCAGCGGCGGCGCATCGTCACCGCGCTGTCCCGGCAGGCCGCCGGGCTCGCCGACGAGGCCGGGCACCGGCTCTCCCAGGGGGCGCTGCGGGAGGTCGAGGCGACCCTGCGGGCGGTGCTCGCCGATCCCGAGGCGGCCGAACGGTGGTCCGGCGCGCGCCTGGCGGTCTCGCTCACCCCGCCGTCGGAGTTCCCCTCGGACACCGCCCCGGCCGCACCCGCGAAACCCGGGCCGCCCGGCGAACCGGCACCGGCCCGAAGCCGCGCCAAGGACGAACTCGCCGACCGGCGCCGCAAGCGGCGGGAGGAACTCGCCGGCGCCGAACAGGAGGCGGAGCGGGCCGCGGAACGGCTGCGCGACAGCCGGGCGCGGCGGGAGGACGCCGAGGAACTGCTCCGGCGGACCGGCGAGGAGCACGACCGGGCCCGCGAGGAGGTGTCGGCGGCGGAGGAGCGGCTGCGGGTCGCACGCGAGGACCTGGACGGGACCGGCCGGCGGCTGAAGGAGGCCCAGGAGGAGGCCCGTACGGCCGGCGGAGCGGTGACCGGTGCCGAGCGCGAGGCCCGTACGGCCGCCCGCAGGGTGGACCGACTGGCCGCGCGGGGCAGGTAGTACGGACCCTCCGGTTGAGTATCCGTACTCATGATGTGCCTCTCCCCCGCGCGGCACGCTTGCGGCACCAGCCACCCGAAGGAGCCCATCGTGCGTACCGGCAAGCGAGTTCACCTGATCCTGGCCTGCGCGGCCGCGGCGGCGGTCATGACCGGCTGCTCCATCGAGGAGGCGACCTGCGGCGGCGGTGAGTACCCCGTGCTGAGTGTCGGCGGCACCGGGAGCGCCTGTGTGCCCAACGACCAGGAACCGCCCAAGGGTTACACCCGCTACCCCGAGGGCAAGGTGCCCGAGCACGTGGGCGACGAGTGGGACACCTACTGGCAGACGCACACCGTCGACGAGGACGGAAGGATCGTGGAAGTGCCCCAGGGCGGGTGAACCGCGGGACACACATGGTGCGAACACACGCACGAGATTGCGACGGCACATACCACGCGGACGGCCGTACGTGGTATACCGGCCCGGCAGCAAACAGGGGAACAACAGGCGTTGTTCGTCCGTACTATCTGTGTGTCCCGCCGTTCCTCAAAGGCCTTCACGGCCGCGAATCGAGGAGAGTCACCCTCATGTCCGAGAGCACGACGCAGTCCGCCACCCAACTGGCGTCGCAGTACAGCGTCCAGGTCACCGACGACCTGGAGCGCAACGTCAAGGAGCAGGAACGTGTCAGCGCGGAACTCACCGCCCTCCAGCAGCAGTTGGCCGCGCTCCAGCACGACCACGCCCTGCTGGTGAACGTGCAGCAGGCGCTCGGCATCACCGCGCCGGAGCACCCGGCCGCGGCCGCCACCGTGCCCGCGCCCCGCGAGAGCGCACCCACGGCACCCGCCGCGCCGGCCTCCCGCGGACGCTCGCGGGCCAGGAAGGCCGCCACCGCGCCCAAGCGTGCCGCCGCGCCGAAGCCCGCCGCCAAGCAGGCCGCCAAGTCGCCGGCGACGAAGGGCACCGCCAAGCCGGCCGCCAGGCCCGCCGCGAAGCAGACGGGCAAGCCGGCCACCAAGCAGGCCGGCAAGGCCACCACGAAGGCGGCCACCAAGCCCGCCGCCAAGCCCGCCGCCAAGAAGGCGCCCGCGCAGGCGGCCGCCCAGCCCACGCTGGTCGAACTGGTGCGGACCCACCTCGTCGAGGCGAACGAGCCGCGGTCCGCCGCCGAGGTCACCACCGCGCTGGGCAAGGCCCACGCCGAGCGCAACGTCAAGACCACGGTCGTGCGCACCACACTCGAAGGGCTGGTCGCCAAGAACCAGGCCCAGCGCTCGAAGCAGGGTTCCTCCGTCTACTACACCGCCACCGGCGCCGCCGAGGCGCAGGGCAAGCAGGAGACCGCGGACGCGGAGCCGGCCGCGCAGAGCGGCAGCTGAGCACACCCTCCCCCTGGGCGCGGTGCGGCGCGCGGCCGGGGGGAATCGGGGTGAGTATCGGTGGATGGGCTTCGTGCTGCCGGTGCTCTTCGCACTCCTCGCCGCGTTCAGCAACGCGCTGGCCACCGTGCTCCAGCGGCGTGCCGCGCTGACCGTGCCGCAGTCGCAGGGCTTCCGCCCGGGACTCGTCCTCGACCTGCTGCGGCGGCCCGTGTGGCTCGGCGGCATGCTGGCCGTGGTGGTGGCGGGTGTGGGGCAGGCGGTGGCACTGGCGACGGGGCCCCTGTCACTCGTCCAGCCCCTGTTCGTGCTGGAACTTCCCCTGGCCCTGCTGCTCGCCTCGCTGCTGACCGGGGGCCGGATGCCGCAGGTGATGTGGCTCGCCGTGGGCGCGGTGGTCGTCGGCCTCGGTGTCGCGCTGGCCGCGGCGGCCCCGGACCACGGGGCGCAGGAGGTGCCGCTCGACCGCTGGATTCCGGCGCTGGCGGCCTGTGCGGGGGCGGCCGTACTGCTCGCCTCGGCCGGGCTGCGGCGGCCCGTCGGCAAGGCACGCGCCGGATGCCTGGGCGCGGCCACCGCGGTGTGCTACGCGCTGACGGCCGGTCTGATGAAGGACTCCATGCGGGTCCTGGACTCCGACGGGGTGACCGGCTTCCTGACCACCTGGCAGACCTACGGCTTCGCCGCGGCCGGGGTGTGTGCCGTGCTGCTGCTGGAGCACGCGATGCAGGGCGGTCCGCTGGTCGCCTCCCAGCCCGCCCTCACCCTGGGGGACGCGACGGTGAGCCTGCTGCTCGGGGTGGTGCTGTACCGCGAGGACGTGCGCGGCGACTGGTGGGTCGTGCCGCAGCTGATCGGTGTGGGCCTGATCGTGACGGGCGTGCTCAGCCTCGCCCGGCGCGGCACCGACCTGCGCACCGCGCAGTGAGCGCCGGCCCGGCCGGGATGCCCGCGACCACCACCTGAGGCACAGTGGTCCCAGTCGCCCAGCCACCCGGAGGGACGGCATGCCGCAGGCCACTGCGTCCGACGCCGACAGCGCGTCCCCGCCCACCGCCAAACTGCCGTTGCTCACGCTGACCGCCATGGTCGTCGGGTCGATGGTGGGCGCCGGCGTGTTCTCGCTGCCGGGGCGGTTCGCCGAGGAGACCGGTGTGGCCGGGGCCCTCATCGCGTGGGCCGTCGCCGGCACCGGCATGCTGATGCTGGCCTTCGTCTTCCAGTCCCTGGCCGTGCGCCGGCCCGACCTCGACGCGGGTGTGTACGCCTACGCCAAGGCGGGCTTCGGCGAATACCTGGGATTCTTCGCCGCCTTCGGCTACTGGGCGAGCACCTGCGTGGGCAACGTGACCTACTGGGTCCTCATCATGTCGACCGCGGGCTCCATCTGGCCGGCCCTCGGCGACGGGGACACCGCGCTCGCGGTCGTCCTGTCCTCCCTCGGGCTGTGGGCCTTCTTCTGGATCATCCGGCGCGGGGTGAAGGAGGCGACCGCCATCAACCGGGTGGTCACGGTCGCCAAGCTCGTCCCCATCGTCTTCTTCGTGATCCTGGCCCTGGTGTACTTCGAACCGCGGGTGTTCGCCGACAACTTCGGCGGCGCCGACTACGCCGGCTCCCTGTTCACCCAGGTGCGCGGCACCATGCTGGCCACCGTCTTCGTCTTCCTCGGCGTCGAGGGGGCCAGCGTCTACTCGCGGCACGCCCGGCGCCGCGCCGACGTGGGCCGGGCGACGGTGCTGGGGTTCCTCAGCGTCTTCGCGGTCTTCGCGTCGGTCACCATCGTGTCGTACGGCATCCTTCCCATGGACGAGATCGCGGCGCTGCGCCAGCCGTCCATGGCGGGCGTACTGGAGTCGGCCGTCGGCACCTGGGGCCGGGTGTTCATCAGCGTCGGGCTCGTCGTGTCGGTGCTGGGCGCCTACCTCGCCTGGACGCTGATGGCGGCGGAGGTGCTCTTCGTCGCGGCCAAGGACGACGACATGCCGCGCTTCCTGCGGCGCGCGAACGCCGCGGACGTGCCGGTGCCGGCGCTGCTGATGACCTCACTGCTCACCCAGGCGGTGCTGGTCGCGACGAGCTTCTCGGACGACGCGTTCAACTTCGCGCTCAACCTGACCAGCGCCCTCTCGCTCGTCCCGTACCTGCTGGCCGCGGCCTTCGCGGTGCGGATCGGCAGCCGGCCCGACCCGCGCACCGAGGTCGGCCGGACCTCGCGCCGGGAGCTGGTGTGCGCGCTGGTGGCGACGCTGTACACGGCGTTCCTGCTGTACGCCGCCGGCCTGAAGTTCCTCCTGGTGTCCTTCATCCTCTACGCCCCGGCGACCGCGCTGTTCGTGATGGCCCGGCGGGAGCAGGGCCGGCGGCTGTTCTCCCCCGGCGAACTGGTCGTCCTGGCCGTCTCGGTGGCGGGTGCCGTGCTCGGTCTCGTCGCCCTGGCGGCCGGGTGGATCAGTCTGTGAGTCATTCCCAAGGAGGCTGTGTGACCAGCAAAGAGAGCGTCGCGATGCCCGCGCTCGGCGTCCATTCCGAGGTCGGCAGACTGCGCAAGGTGCTGGTGTGCTCGCCGGGCCTCGCGCACCGGCGGCTCACCCCCACCAACTCCGACGACCTGCTCTTCGACGACGTGATGTGGGTGGAGAACGCCCAGCGTGACCACGCCGCGTTCGTCGGCGAACTGCGCCGGCGCGGGGTGGAGGTGGTGGAGCTGCACGACCTGCTGGCGCGGATCATGGCGATCCCGGAGGCGAGGGACTGGCTCCTGGACCGGAAGATCGTCGCCAACCGGGTCGGGGTCGGCCTCGTCGACGCGACCCGCGCCTACCTGGAGACCCTGTCGCCGAGGGAACTCGCGGAGTACCTCGTCGGCGGCCTCGCCACCGCCGACCTGCCCGAGGACTTCCGCTCCCCCTACCTTGCGCTCGCCCGCGAGGCGCCCGGTGCCCGCGAGTACCTGATGCCGCCGCTGCCCAACACCCTGTACACCCGGGACACCACCTGCTGGCTGTACGGCGGGCTCACCCTGAACCCGCTGTACTGGCCGGCGCGGCACGACGAGACGCTCCTCATGAAGGCGATCTACACCTTCCACCCCGACTTCAAGGGCTCGACGGTGTGGTGGGGCGACCCCGAACGCGACTGGGGCCAGGCCACCCTGGAGGGCGGGGACGTCATGCCGGTCGGCAACGGCGTCGTCCTCATGGGCATGAGCGAGCGCACCTCGCGCCAGGCGATCACCCAGGTCGCCGCCGCGCTCTTCCGGGCCGGCGCGGCCCAGCACGTCGTGGTCGCCGGGATGCCGAAGCTGCGCTCCGCGATGCACCTGGACACGGTGTTCACCTTCGCCGACCGCGACGTGGTCACCCTCTACCCGCGCATCATGGACGCGGTCCACACCTTCTCGCTGCGCCCCGCCGACCGGGCGCCCGGCTTCGAGGTCGTCGACGAGGGCACGACCCCCTTCGTCGACGTCGTCACCAAGGCGCTCGGCCTCTCCTCGCTGCGGGTGGTCGAGACGGGCGGCGACGCCTACGCCTCCGAACGCCAGCAGTGGGACAGCGGCAACAACGCCGTGGCCGTGGAGCCCGGCGTGGTCTTCACCTACGACCGCAACACGGCGACCAACGCGCTCCTGCGCGAGGCCCGCGTCGAGGTCGTCCCCATCGTGGGCGCGGAACTGGGCCGCGGCCGGGGCGGAGGGCACTGCATGACGTGTCCGCTGGTGCGCGACCCGGTGGATTTCTGAGCGGGCGATCCTTGCGAGCGCTGCCCCGTGGGCGGTCGGGCTGCTCCGTACGAGTGGTGGGTTCCCCGGGCCGGCCGTACGGTCGTACGGGAATAGGAGAGCGGGGGCAAGCGATCCCGAGACGACTGGGAGCCGACATGGGCAGGAACCCGATGAGGGCGGCGGTCACGCTGTGTGCCGCCGCCGCGCTCGCAGTACCCCTGGGCACGGCCTCCGCCGCGCCGTCGGCGCGGCCCGCGGCGCAGAGCCGGCAGGCGGCGGAGCCGGTGGTGGTGGACTGCGCCGGGCAGCCGGAGGTGCGGCCGGGGTCGTACATCCTGGCCTGCGGGGACGGCAACAGCCGTCTGGTCTCCCTGCACTGGTACCGCTGGGGCTCCGAGGCCGCGGTGGGCCGGGGCAGCAACGCGGTCAACGACTGCGACCCCTACTGCGCGGCGGGCGCGTTCCGCTCGTACCCCGTGACCGTGCGGCTGGACCGGCCGACGGCCGCGGACGGAAACGCGGGTGAGCGGCACTTCAGCCGGATCACCCTGACCTACACCGACGGCAGGCCGGACGGGGCCCCGCGCACGGTGAGCTACCCGCTGCCGGGCTGAGGGTCGCCCGGCGTCAGTCGGGGAGCACGAGGCGGCAGGTGTCGCCCGGCTGGAGACGCACCTCGCGGTCCGGCAGCCGCACGTCGATCGGGAGCGGACCGGACTCGGGTACGGCGATCTCCAGCCGCCCGTGCTCCAGCCGGAAGCGGACGCCCCAGTGGCCCTGGTAGCGGACGGAGAACCCGTACGAGGACAGCTCCGGCAGCGGCACCGGGTCCAGCCAGAGGGCGCCCGCGCGGGTCTCCAGGCCGGTCAGGCCGCGCTGGACCAGGTCGAGGGTGCCCGCCATGGCGCCGAGGTGGATGCCCTCGCCGGTGGTGCCGCCCTGGAGGTCCGCGACGTCGCCCTTGAGCGCCTCCTGGCAGAACGCCCAGGCCTCGGCGCGGCGGGCGCGGGCCAGGATCCAGCCGTGGACGAGGCCGCTGAGGGTGGAGCCGTGGCTGGTGCGGGCCAGGTAGTAGTCGACGGTGCGCTGCCAGGTCTCCTCGTCGAGGCGGTAGCCGAGCCTGCCGAAGAGGGCGAGGAGTTCGGTCGGGGAGAACAGGTAGCCCAGCATCAGCACGTCGGCCTGTTTGGACGCCTGGTAGTTGTTGACGCTGTCGTTCTCGGCCTCCAGGACGCGGTCGAGCCGCCGGATGTCGCCGTAGCGCTCGCGGTAGCCCGCCCAGTCGAGTTCGGCGAGGTCGCCGTAGCCCTCGAACTGGCTGACCACGCCCTCGTGGAAGGGGACGTGGAGGGTGCGGGAGACGCTGTCCCACTGCTCGAGTTCGCCGTCGTCCAGCGAGGTGCGCTCGACGAGTTCGCGGCGCCGGGGCTCGGGGAGGTCGGCGAGGACCTCCAGGGCGCGGGTGAGGACCCAGGAGGCGGTGACGTTGGTGTACGCGTTGTCGTCGAGGCCGGGGCGGCGGGCGCCGGGGTAGGCCTCGTGGTACTCGTCGGGGCCGACGACACCCCGGATGCGGTGCCGCCCGAGCCGGTCGTCCCAGTCGGCGGAGTCGGCCCAGAAGCGCGCGATCTGGAGGAGCGTCTCGGCGCCCTTGGTGTGCAGGAACTCGGCGTCGCCGCTTGCCTCGCAGTACTGCCACACGTTGTACGCGATCGCCGAGCCCACGTGGTGCTGGAGGTGGGAGTGGTCGGGCAGCCAGCGGCCGGACCGCGGGTTGAGGTGGAGCTGCTGCGTCTCCTCCCGGCCGTCGCTGCCGCTCTGCCACGGGTAGAGCGCTCCGCGTCGGCCGATCGCGCGGGCGGCGGCCCGGGCGCGCTCCAGGCGGCGGTGGCGGTAGTGGAGCAGGGCCCGGGACACCTCGGGGAAGTGCAGGTTGAGGTACGGCAGGACGAACAGCTCGTCCCAGAAGACGTGCCCGCGGTAGGCCTCGCCGTGCAGTCCGCGCGCGGGCACGCCGACGTCGAGTTCGGCGGTGTGCGGGGAGAGGGTCTGCAGCACGTGGAAGAGGTGCAGGCGCAGGATGCTGCCCGCCTCGCCGGGCACGTCGAGTTCCGCCCGGCGCCACAGCTGGCCCCAGGCGGTCCGGTGGGAGACCAGCAGTTCGTCGAAGCCGGGAGCGGCGGCCACCCGGTCGATCGCGGCCTGGAGCGGGTCGCTGATCGCCGGGTCGCGTGAGGTGTGCAGGGCCACGATCTTGTCGACGGTGACGGTGCGGCCCGGTTCCGGGCGCAGGGTCGTGCGCTGGGTGACGCACAGGTGCTCGCGCGCCGGGGTGACGGGCTCCTCGGCGGTCGTGCGGGCCGCCATGCCCACCCGGATGTCCGAGGTGCGGGTGCGGCAGCGCAGCCACACCGCGCCGTCGGCGCCGCCGGTGTGCACGTGGACGAGGTGGCGGCCCTCCAGTTGCCGGTAGCGGGGCACACCGGAGTTGGTGACACCGCCGTCCAGGGCCGACTCGACCTCCAGGTCGACCGGTCCGGACTCGGTGGTGAACTCCGTGCGCAGGGCGGCGAGATGCGGGTAGGCCATGTGCACGAGGCGCAGCTGGCGCACCGACAGCACGCGGCCCCCGCCGAGGCCGAACCGGGTGCGGCGCTCCAGGACGCCCGAGTCCAGGTGCACCGTCTGCCGGTGGTCGAGGACCTGCGCGGTGTCCGGCGTCAGCCACTCCTCCCCCACGGGTCTGAAGCGCAGCGGCAGCCAGTTGGGCAGGTTGACCATGTCCTCGTTCTCGACCTCGCGGCCGGCGACGGTGGAGGTGAGCCGGTTGTAGCAGCCGGCCGCGTAGGTGCCCGGGTAGTGGAGGTCGTCCGCGGCGCACTCGGGGAGCGCGCCGCGGGTGGCGAAGTAGCCGTTGCCGAGGGTGCACAGTGACTCGCGCAGCCGCTCCTCGGCCGCGTCGTAGTGGTCGTAGTCCCAGGTCGACGGGGTGGCCGTCACCGGGAGTCCTCCCAGCTCCAGTCGGCGATCTCGGGCAGGTCCACGCCGTGTTCGCGGATCCATTCGTGGTGGCGCAGCCGGGCGTCCGCCATCCGCTGCCGTACGTCCGCGGCGCGTACGGCGAGGCCGGGCACCCGGTCGATGACGTCCATGACGAGGCGGTAGCGGTCCAGGTCGTTGCCGACCACCATGTCGAAGGGCGTGGTGGTGGTCCCGATCTCCTTGTAGCCGCGCACGTGCAGGTTGGCGTGGCCGGGGCGCCGGTAGGCGAGCCGGTGGATGAGCCAGGGGTAGCCGTGGTAGGCGAAGATCACCGGCTTGTCGGGGGTGAACAGGCCGTTGTACTCGAAGTCGCTCATGCCGTGCGGGTGTTCGCCGCTGGGCAGCAGGCGGGCGATGTCCACGACGTTGACCACGCGCACGGCCAGTCCGGGCAGGTGGCGGCGGACGAGCTGGGCGGCGGCGAGCACCTCCTGGGTCGGGACGTCGCCGGCGCAGGCGAGCACCACGTCGGGTTCGCGGCCGCCGTCCTCGGTGCCGGCCCAGTCCCAGATGCCCGCGCCGCGCGCGCAGTGCGCCTTCGCCTCGTCCATGGACAGCCAGTCGAAGCAGGGCTGCTTGCCGGCGACGATCACGTTGACGTAGTCGCGGCTGCGCAGGGCGTGGTCGGCGACGGAGAGCAGGGTGTTGGCGTCCGGCGGCAGGTAGACCCGTACGGCCTCGGGGCTCTTGTTGAGGATGTGGTCGACGAAGCCGGGGTCCTGGTGGGAGAAGCCGTTGTGGTCCTGGCGCCAGACGTGCGAGGTGAGCAGGTAGTTGAGCGAGGCGATGGGTGCCCGCCAGGGCAGGCGGCGGGTCACCCGCAGCCATTTGACGTGCTGGTTGACCATCGAGTCGACGATGTGGACGAAGGCCTCGTAGCAGGAGAAGAGTCCGTGCCGGCCGGTGAGGAGGTAGCCCTCCAGCCAGCCCTGGCAGGTGTGTTCGGAGAGGATCTCCATCACCCGCCCGTGCCGGTCCAGGTCCTCGTCGACGGGCAGGGTCCGCTCCTGCCAGGCCTTGCCGCTGGCCGCGTAGACGGCCTGGAGGCGGTTGGAGGCGGTCTCGTCGGGGCCGACGAGCCGGAAGTCGCGCCGGTCCGCGGTGGCGTCCATGACGTCCCGGAGCAGGTCGCCGAGGACGCTGGTGGGTTCGTGCACGGTGGCGCCGGGCGCGTCGACGGTCACGGCGTACTTCTCCAGCGGGGGCAGGGGCAGCTCCCTCAGGAGCAGGCCGCCGTTGGCGTACGGCGTGGCGCCCAGCCGGCGGGAGCCCTCCGGGACGGCGGCGAGGACGGCGGGCCGCGGGGCACCGGTGTCGTCGAACAGTTCCTCGGGCCGGTAGGAGCGCAGCCACCGCTCCAGCTGAGCGAGGTGGCCGGGGTTGGTCCTCACACCGGAGAGGGGCACCTGGTGGGCGCGCCAGGTGTTCTCCACCGGCAGTCCGTCGACCTCGGCCGGTCCGGTCCAGCCCTTGGGCGTGCGCAGCACGATCATCGGCCAGCGGGGGCGTTCGGTGGCCCCGTCCTCCCGGGCGGCGCGCTGGATGGCGGCGACGCGGTCCAGGGCGGTGTCCATGGCGTCCGCCATGGCGCGGTGGACGGCGGCGGGGTCGTCGCCGGTGACGTGGAGCGGTTCGTGGCCGTAGCCGCGCAGCAGGGCGTCCAGCTCGTCCTCGGGGAGGCGGGCCAGGACCGTCGGGTTGGCGATCTTGTAGCCGTTGAGGTGCAGCACGGGCAGGACGGCGCCGTCGTGCACCGGGTCGAGGAACTTGTTGGAGTGCCAGGAGGTCGCGAGCGGGCCCGTCTCCGCCTCGCCGTCCCCGATGACGCAGGCGACCAGCAGGTCCGGGTGGTCGAAGGCGGCGCCGTAGGCGTGCGAGAGGGCGTAGCCCAGTTCGCCGCCCTCGTGGATCGAGCCCGGTGTCTCGGGCGCCACGTGGCTCGGTACGCCGCCGGGGAACGAGAACTGCCGGAACAGCCGGGCCATGCCCGCCGCGTCCCTGCCGACGTCCGGGTAGGTCTCGCTGTACGACCCCTCCAGCCACGCGTTGGCCAGGACGGCGGGCCCGCCGTGGCCGGGGCCCCAGACGCACAGGGCGTCGAGGTCGCGGGCCTTGATCACCCGGTTGAGGTGGGTGTGGACCAGGTTGAGTCCGGGCGAGGTGCCCCAGTGCCCGAGCAGCCGGGGCTTGACGTGCTCGGGGCGCAGGGGTTCGGCCAGCAGGGGGTTGGCCATGAGATAGATCTGGCCGACGGACAGGTAGTTCGCGGCGCGCCAGTGGGCGTCCAGTCCCGCGAGCTCCTCGTCGGTGAGCCCGGGGGGCGCCTGCTGCGTGTCGGCGGACATGGGGGTCCTTTCCGGGTCGGGACGGCGGTCGTGCGGCGAGGGCGCGGGGTCCCGTGCACATCCCAACCCCGCGCGGAGCGAGCGGGTACCCGAGAGGGCCGTTCGGCTCACGTCGCGTTCCGGACGGGCTAGGGGGAAGGAGGGCCGGCCTGCCGTGCCCGGCAGTCGGTGGCGGGTCGGCACGGCGGCGAGCAGCGCGGCCGTCACCGGCGCCGACCCCGGCGTCGGCCGCGCTGCTGCCGGTGTACCCCAACTTCGGCGCGGGCCATAGAAGTTGTTCATGCTCTGTGACAAAGGGGCGCGAGGGTGCGAGGACGGACGGTCCGGTCAATTTTGCAGACCGTGCATCTTTGCATACCATGCAACTTATGTCGGAGAAAGGTGCCGCGGGGGGTGGCCTGCGGGAGCGGAAGAAGCGGGCGACGCGCGCGGCCCTCGCCGAGGCCGCGGTGCGGCTGGCGGCCGAGCACGGGGCGGACAAGGTCACCGTCGAGGCGATCAGCGCCGCGGCCGGAGTGTCGGTGCGCACGTTCTTCAACTACTTCGACTCGCGCGAGGACGCCTTCGTCGTCATCGACGCGGACGCGGGAGCGCGCATGCGGCGCGCCGTCCTCGACGCGCCGGCCGCGCTCTCCCCGCTGGAGGCCCTGCGCGAGGCCATGGCGGCGGAACTCGCCGAGGCCGAGCAGCAGCACGAGCTGTGGCGGCTGCACGCCGAGGTGCTGCACGCCTCGCCCCATCTCCTGGCACGCGGCGTCGGCGCCCACATGGCGGCCGAGGCCGACCTGGCCGAGGCCCTCGCCGAACGCCTCCGCGCCACCGGCGGCGGGGCCACCGCGTCCGGCCTCTACCCCCGGCTGCTGGCCGCCGTGGCGGGCGCCGCCGTGCGGACCAGCGTGGACCACTGGTCCGCCCACCAGCAGGAAGCCGCCTTCCTGGACGTCTTCCACGAGGTGTTCACGCTCCTCGCCGCCGGCCTGCCGGCACCCTCCGCGTAGCCTGCGCCGGGCCCGCGACCCACCCCGACCACCACCGAAAGAGATGTCGTGACCACATCCCAGGCGCCCGCCGACGCGCCGCCCACCTCGATGACCCACCGGCAGATACTCCAGGCCATGTCCGGGCTGATGGCCGGCATGTTCGTCGCGATCCTGGCCGGCACCGTCGTGGCCAACGCGCTGCCCACGATCATCGCCGACCTGGGCGCCAGCCAGTCCTCCTACACCTGGGTCGTGACCTCCGAGCTGCTGGCGATGACCGCGACGGTCCCGCTGTGGGGCAAGCTGTCCGACCTCTTCAACAAGAAGCTGCTGCTCCAGCTGTCGCTCGCCATGTTCGTGGTGGGCTCGCTGCTGGCCGGCTTCTCGCACGGCGTCGGCCTGCTGATCTTCAGCCGGGTCGTGCAGGGCATCGGCGCGGGCGGTCTGACCGCCCTCGCGCAGGTCGTGATGGCCTCCGTCATCCCGCCCCGCCAGCTGGGCAAGTACGCCGGCATCTTCGGTGCCGTCTTCGCCGTGGGCACGGTCGCCGGGCCGCTGGTCGGCGGCGTCCTGGTGGACACCTCGTGGCTGGGCTGGCGCTGGTGCTTCTTCATCGGCGTCCCGTTCGCGCTGCTCGCCATCGCCCTGCTCCAGCGCACCCTGCGGCTGCCGACCACGCGCCGCGAGGTGCGGATCGACTGGCTGGGCGCCTTCCTGATCGTCGCCGGCGTCTGCGCGCTGCTCATCTGGGTCTCGCTGGCCGGCAACGAGTTCGACTGGGCGTCCTGGCAGACCGCCGCGCTCGCCGGCGGCGGCGTGCTGCTGCTGGTCGCGGCGGTGCTCGTCGAGGCGCGTACGCCCGAGCCGGTCATCCCGCTCGACATCTTCAGGAACCGCACCGTCACCCTGACCACGGTCGCCAGCCTCCTGGTCGGCGTCGCCATGTTCGGCGGGACCGTCTTCCTCTCGCAGTACTTCCAGGTCTCCCTGGGCAAGTCCCCGACGGTCGCCGGTCTGATGAGCCTGCCGATGATCCTCGGCCTGCTGGTGTCGTCCACCGTCGCCGGCCAGGTGATCAGCCGCACCGGCAAGTGGAAGCGGTACCTGGTGGCGGGAGCGGTCGTCATGGCCGTCGGTCTCGCGCTGCTGGCCACCATCGACGCCAAGACCCACTTCGGTCTGCTCAGCCTCTACATGGCGGTGCTCGGCGTCGGCGTCGGCATGCTGATGCAGAACCTGGTGCTGGCCGCGCAGAACGACGTGCCCGCCGCCGACCTGGGCGCCGCGACCTCCGTGCTGTCGTTCTTCCGCAGCATGGGCGGCACCATCGGCGTCAGCGTCCTCGGCGCCGTCCTCGCCAACCGCGTCGCCAGTGAGACGGCCAAGGGGCTCAGCCAGGCGGGCGTCAAGGTGCCCGGCGGTGAGGGCTCGGGCGAGGGCAGCGTCCCGGACATGTCCGTGCTGCCCGCGCCGATGCGGGCGATCGTCGAGCACGCCTACGCCGTCGCCACGGCCGACCTGTTCCTCATCGCCACGCCGTTCGCGGTGCTGGCCCTGGTCGCGGTCGTGTTCATCAAGGAGAAGCCGCTCAAGACCACCAGCGGTATGGAGCGCCTGGCGGAGGAGACCGGCGAGACCGCCGGGACCGCCGCCACCGCGGCGGACAAGGGTCCGGCGGCGCCCGTCGCCTGAGCCCGCCGGCGATCCGGTCGGCACAGGGTCGGCACAGGGGGGCCGCCCGTCCGCTTCGGACGGGCGGCCCCCCTGTCGTCGTGGAGGGAGCGTCAGCCGCGGGCCATCGCGATCGACCCGGCCAGCCGCTCACCCGCCTCGTAGACCATGTACGGCACCCCGCCGTCCGTGCCGAAGGAGGGCGCTGCCGCACGGCCGTTCTCCGGCGCGGAGCCGCGGGAGTCGTAGAAGACGCCGAGGTGCCTGCGGAGCGAGAAGTCGTCGCCGACCTCGGTGATCATCAGGTCGCCGCCGCTCTCCTTGTCCTTGTTGTAGACGACGTACGTGCTGCCGTCGCGGTGCAGCAGGTGGGGGCCGCCCACGTTGACCGCGCCCACGTCCGTGTGGCGCACCAGCAGCCGCTGGTCGAAGGCCCAGGTCCGGCCGTCGGCGGACCAGCCCCAGCCGATGTCCCGGTGGTTGGTGGTGTTGTTGATCATGAAGACCATGACGTAGCGGGCGCCGCGCGAGGGCAGGTCGTGCCGGAAGACCCGCGCGTACGAGGTCTCCGTGGTGCCGGACGGCAGCATCGAGGTGGTCAGCACCACCTTGTCGTACGTGAAGTTCACCCCGTCCTTGGAGCGGGCGAGGCGGGTGGTGGTGTTCTCGCCGTGGAAGTACAGCCACATCTCCTTCGCGTCCGCGTTCCACATCACGTGCGGCGAGGAGACGTGGCTGACGGAGTAGTGCGGCGCCCACTCGTTGGAGACGATCGGGTTGTGCGGGTACTCCGTGAACGGGCCCTCCAGCGAGTCGCCGTAGGCCAGGCAGATGCCGCCGGGGGCGTCGTGCGGGGCGTAGTAGAGGTAGTAGCGGCCCAGCCGGCCGCTCGCGGGCAGCCGGTCGTAGACGCCCCGGACGGTCGGGAAGATGATCTCGCCGGTGGGGTTGTAGGCGAGCCGGGACGGCGTCAGCAGGGTGCGGACGTAGGTGTAGTCGGGGAAGCCGCCGGGGGCGGCGGAGGCGGCGGGTACGGCGGTGGCGCCCAGCACGAGGGCGGCGCCGGTGACGGCCGTGCCCTTCAGGAACAGACGGCGGTCGAGGTGCGGCTCGGGCATGTCGACTCCTGGGGAGAGGGAGGGGTCAGAGGTAGAGGGCGGCGGTGACGCACATGCCGCCGAGGGCGACCAGCCACACGTAGGGCAGGGTGCGGACCATGACCTGCTGCGGGGAGACGCCCGCGTACTGGGCCGCCCACACCGTCTGCGTGCTGGTCGGGTCGGCGACGCCGAAGACCTGGTTGTACGAGGTGGCCATGCCGAGGACGGCGACGGCCGGGTAGATGCCGGTGGCGATGAGCACGCCCGCGATGCCGGCGCCGAGACCGAACACGTTCAGCGGACCGCGGTACAGGCACAGCGGCACCAGCAGCGTGAAGACGAGGACGAACAGCACCGGGTTCTGCGGGCTGACCGCCTTCATCAGCGGCTCCAGCGCCTCGACGGCGCCGGGGAGTTTGACGGCGGCGAGCAGGATGCCGATGGCGACGAACAGGGCGAGCGGGGGCGCCGCCACTTCGAAGCCGCCGTACAGGGTGCGCAGCAGCCGCTTGTTCATCTCGCCGGGCCGGGTGGTGGTGACCAGCGCGTAGACCACGCCCGCCAGCAGGGAGGGGATGATGGCCACCTCCAGGCCGAGGGCCAGCACCAGCGGGACCACCGGGGCGAGCAGGGCGTACCAGGGCGCGTCGCCGAGGCGTTCGCGGCGCGGGGCGGGCTTGGCGGCCACCGACTTCAGCGACCAGGCGTGCTCGGTGCCGCGCCGCCGGTTCTCGATCACCACGTAGGCCACCGCGGCGACCAGCGCGAACGGGAACAGCTTCACCATGAAGCCGCGCACCGTGTCGACCGGCAGGTCCAGCGCGGTGGAGAAGAACTGCCAGACGGGCAGCTCGAAGGGGACGCCGACCGCGATGCCCATCAGCACGGTGCCCGCGGCCGTCACCTTCGGCACGCCGACGGCGACCATGGCGGGGATGCCGATGATGCCGGCCAGCATCGCCGCGGGCGCCGAGCCGGTGACCGTGCCGACGAGGGCGGAGACCGCGAGGACCCCGAGGGCGACGACGGTGGGCCGGTCGCCGCCGAACTCGACGATCTTGCGGACCAGGGTGCCCGCGATGCCCGTCTCGTCGAGAAGCCTGCCCAGCCATGAGCCGAGGATGATGGCGACCATGGTGGCCGCGAGCGCCGGGGCGCCTTCCTGGAGGACCGTGTCCAGGACGCTGTTCTCGCCGGTCAGGGGCGCGCCGGAGAGGAAGGCGATGACCACGGCCAACAGCACCAGGGCGAAGGCGGTGGGGAGTTTGCGGGTGAGCATCGCGGCGACGCCGGCCGCCATGACGAGGAGGATGACGACACCCATGGGTCAGTTCTCTCTTCTTGCGTCACGTGCGGATGAGGGGAGGTTTCCGGTCCCGGCCTCGGTGGCCAGCGCGGCGGTCAGCAGCAGGGGGCTGCGGCCGAGTCCGCAGACGGTGCGGGCGTAGGCGTGCGCGGCCACCTCCTCGGCGCCGGCGACGTGTCCGGGCACGCGCAGGCGGCCCAGGCGCAGGGCGTGGTGGCCGAGGGCGCGCTTCAGGGCGGCGCGGGCGGGGCCGTGGTGGAGGTGGGCGTGCACCGCCTCGTGGGCCAGGGCGGCGGCCCGCACCGAGCCCGCGGGGTACCAGGCGCGCCAGCCGCGGGCGTCGACGACACGTTCCGCGAGGGCGATGGTGTCGGTGAACAGCTCGACCGTGGGCGGTCTGGAGGTGTACCGGGCCAGCAGCCCGTGCGCGAGGCCGCCGTCGCTCTCCACGATCCGCGCCGAGCAGGCGACGGGCGCGAGGGCGGCGCCGAACGCGTCGGCGGTCCGGGCCCAGTGCCGCAGCAGCTCAGGGTCGCGGTGCTCGTGGGTGGGGGTGGCGGCCAGCAGCCGCACCGCCCAGCCGATGTCGTCGGTGGCGGCGGGGTCGGCCGTCGCGGGGGCGTCCTGGAGGGTCATTCCCGCACCTCCAGGACGGCGACGACCGGTTCGCCGGCGGCGCGGGAGCGCAGCTCGCTGCGGGCCAGGGCGAGCAGCGGCGCGGGGTCGAGGACACCGGAGAGGTCGGCGATGCGGTTGCCGACCAGCAGCCGCACGGCGGGGGCGCGGACGCCTCCGTCGCCGTAGGAGGTGGCCTCGGTCACCAGCTTGGCGAGTACCTCGGGGGCGCTCGCGACCGTGGTCGCCTCGACCCGGGCGTCGGCCGCGTGGTGGCGTACGACGCCGTCGGCGTCCACGACCCGCACGGGGTGGCGGACGGGGCGGAAGCGGCGGCGCACCTCGGTGCCGTAGACGGTATGAGCGGGGGTGCCGGCGAGCACGTCCACCTGTGACGGGTCGGCCCTCAGGCTGGTGGCTGCCAGACGCAGCCGCTCGCCGTCGTCGGCGCGGTGGGCCCGGTCCTGGGTGCGCAGTTCGGTGGCGCCGGTGGCGACGGCGCGTACGACGTTGGTCTGCGGGTCGACGGTGACCTCGACCTCGACGCCGTCGGCGGCGGCACCCTGCTCGACCACGGCGCGTTCGGCCTCGGCGCGCACGGCGAGGATCTGCTCCTGGGTGGCGCCGGGGACGATCCGCTCGACCTGTTCGCGGACCAGCGCGAGGGCGACGCCGATGGGGCTGATGACCTCGTTGTTCCGGGCGATGCGGCCGGTCATGCCGGTACGGTCGGCCAGGTGCGGGGTGACGGAGGCCGCGCCGCCGCCTCCGCCGACCAGTACGGCGTGGTCCGTGTCGAGGCGGTACTCGCGCACCAGGTCGTCGACGACCGACCTGACCTGGTCGGTGCCCGCGTCCAAGAGCCGGGCCGCGGCGGTGGGCACGTCGGTGCCGAGCGCGGCGGCGAGCGGGGCCAGCGCGGCGCGGGCGGTGCCGGTGTCGCAGCGGGCGAAGTCGCCCTCGGGCACCCGGCCGAGCGCGTTCGCGGCGCAGGTCATGGTGAGCGCGAACCGGCCGCCGGCGGCGTCGAGCACCGCGTAGTCGGCGGGGTCGCCGGGCAGCGGGCTGATCGTGGTGAGCCGCGCGTCCCGCAGGTCGGCCGGGTCGGCGAAACAGGCGTACGGCAGACCCGCGATGTGCGCGCTGCGCGGGCCGGCGCCGGTGACGCGGCCGCCGGAGACGCGCACCATGGAGCCGCCGCCGACGCCGACCGTGCGCACGTCGAGGGCGTTGAGGTACGAGGTGCGGCCGAGGACGGTGGCGTGGCGGACCGCGACCTTGCCGCGCTTGACGACGCTGATGTCGGTGGAGGTGCCGCCCGTCTCCAGGAACACGCCCTCGCTGACGCGTTCCCGCATCAGCGCCCCGGCCACCCCGGCCGCGGGACCCGACAGCACGGTCAGCAGGGGCCTGCGCCGCATCTCGTCGAGGGACATCACTCCCCCGTCGCAGCGCATCACCATCAGGGGCGCGGTGACGCCGGCCTTGGTGATGGAGGCGTCGACGAGGTCGGCGGTGGCCAGCATGCGGGGCAGGATGGCCGCGTTGACGACGGCGGTGCGGGTGCGCTTGCGCAGGCCGTAGAGGGAGGTGATCTCGTGGGCGGCGGTGGTGGGCAGACCGGTGGCGCGGGCGGCCTCGGCGACCGCCGTCTCGCCCTCGGGCCGGTCCACGCCGAACGGTTCGCTGGTCACCAGGGCCTCGGCGCCGGCCGCGGTGAGCCGCTCCACGGCGGCCCGTACGGCGCCCGCGTCGTCGGGGTCGGGCACGTGCGCGTAGTGCAGCGGGAGCCGTTTGCCGGGGGTGAGTTCGAGCTTGGCGAGCGAGGCCAGGCGGCGGGTGAACCAGGAGCCGCCGCCGGTGCCGATGCCGAGGAGGCCGACGGTGGCGACGTCGCCCTCCAGCAGGGCGTTGGTAGCCTGGGTCGTGCCGTGTGCCAGGAAGGCGACGTCGGCGGGTGCGTGTCCGGTCTGCTCCAGCAGCCGGTCGAGCGCTTCGACGATGCCGTGGGCGACGCCGTCCTCGTGATGGTGGCTCGTGGGGACCTTCACCTGGCCCACGAGCCCGAGCGTCGTGGCGTCGACCGCCACGGCGTCGGTGAAGGTTCCGCCCACGTCGATGCCGACGCGGATGCGGTGGGTGGTCATGTCCGGGCACCTCCTTGTGCTGGGTCGGTCCGCACGCGGGCGGTCACCGGGCGGGGCAGGTGGAGCTGCCCCGCCCGAACTCCCGCCGCGCGCGGGGTCGTTCAGTAGCCCCTGACGTCGGGCCAGTGACGCTGCACGCCGCCGCGGTCGAGGACCTTGGCGAACTCGTCGTACCTCTTGTCCTCGGCCTGCACCTGGTGCGGTTCGACGTTCTCGGTGAGGCAGTGGGCGGCGAGGGCTCCGGCGACCTCGCCGATGTTCCACTCCACCGGATGCAGCCGGTAGCAGCCGTTGGTGATGTGCGTGGTGCCGAGGTTCTTGCCGGCCGGCAGCAGGTTGCGCACCCGGCGCGGCACCAGCGCCCCGAGCGGGATCTCGAAGGGCACGGAGCCGATGTCGACGTAGTTGTCACCGCCGGTGGAGGGGTGCAGGTCGATGCGGTAGTTGCCGACGCCCACGGAGTCCCGGTGGCGGGTGCCGCCGTAGGGGCCGACGAGGTCGATGGCGACGTCGTGCTCGGTGACGGTGGTGACCGCCTTGATCCGGCGGGACTCGCGGACGTACGCCGCCTTGGCGAGCCCGTCGGGGGTGCCGGTCACGTCGGGGCGCGGACGCAGTCCGGGGAATCCGGTGCCGCCGTCGGCGCGCGGCGCCTCGGTCTGCAGCCAGTACAGCACCGAGAGGGACAACTGCCGTGCCTCGCGCAGGGCTTCGGCCTCCTGGCCGATGTAGGGCTTCAGCCAGTAGTCGTTGAGGGGCCAGTTGACGAGGGTGATGTCGGAGTCGAAGGCGCCCTCGGTGTGCAGCTTGCGGGCGAGGATGCGGCGGAAGCCCCACAGCTCCTTGTCGCCCGCGTCGGCGCTCTGGTCGGCGTTGACGGCCAGCGGGTCGAGGTCCGGGTTGGGTTCGAAGGTGCGCGCCACCGGTTCCAGGCTGCGCGGGTCGGGCGCCTCGAAGCCGAGCAGCGGGCCGGGCCAGAAGTCGGGCCGGTAGGCGCGCCAGAAGTCGTAGTCGGAGGGGCGGTCGACGGTGTGGTCCTCGCCCTCGTGGTGGGAGAGGGCGAAGCAGACGGTGATGCCCTGCTGGTTGTCCGGCTGGGCGTGGTCCGGGGCATGGGGTTCGTCGAACTCCGCCCTGGACTCGGCGCCGTTGGCGTGTTCGACGCCCGCGAGGTGGAGGAGTTCGCCGGTCTCGGTGGCGTCCAGGACGTAGCGGGCGGCGACCGTGCGGCGGGTGCCGTCGCGCACGTCCTCCAGGGTGACGGCGCGCACGACATCGTTGTCCGACTCGGCGGCCACGGGGCGGTGCTCGGTCAGCACGGTGAGCCGTCCGGCCGCCAGGTGCGGGGCGAGCATGCCCTCCAGGACGGCGAGGGCGGCCTTCGGCTCGTGGCACAGCTTGCTGACCCGCCCGGCACCCGGGTTGAGGTCGGTGAGCGCCAGGGCCTCGGCCCGCAGGGGGTACCACTGGCGGTAGTACTGGCGGATGCCCTCGCGCAGTCGCCGGTAGGTGGCGGTGGTGCCGAACTGCTCGACCCACGGGTGTTCGTCCGGCGGGACGGCCTGGCTGGTGAGCTGGCCGCCGATCCAGTCCGTCTCCTCGGTCAGGACGACGCTGCGGCCGGCCCGGCAGGCGGCGAGGGCCGCGGCGACGCCGCCGAGGCCGCCGCCGACGACGAGGATGTCGGGTTCCGGTATCACGCTGCTCCTCTGGTGGTGCGGTTCGTACGGGGTGGTGGGTGACGGGGGTTCAGGGGCCGGCCGGCGGGGCGGCGGTGGTGCCCGGCCGGAAGGCGCAGGCGACGAGCGTGCCCCGCGCGGGCTCGCCGGCGACACGGGCCGCGAGCAGCCGCACCGCCTCGGCGCCCAGCGTGGGGCGGGGGATGTCGAAGCCCATGGGGGCCGGTTCGTCCGCGAGGTCGGCGGGCGGGCTGCCGAGCAGCGCCAGCGACACCCGGCCCGGGCAGTCCAGGCCGGCCGCGTCGACGGCCGCGCGCAGCGCCCGCCAGGCGGTGCCGGTGTCGGTCTCCTCGGCGACGAACGCGGTCACGCCCTCGGCCAGCCAGGCGCTGACGCGGTCGGCGGTGAGGTCGCGGCGCAGGTCGCCGGAGCGGAACACGGCGTCCGGACCGGCGGGCAGTCCGCTCGCCGACAGGCCGTCCAGGAAACCGCGTTCGCGGTCGGTGGAGGCGGGGGCCTCGTCGTCCTCGCGGACCAGCACGACCCGCCGGTGGCCGAGTCCGGCGAGGGTGGTGACGACCTCGCGGCTCGCGCTGACGTAGTCGGCGCCGACCCAGGCGAGGCCCTCCGCGTCGTCGGGGCGGCCGACGTGGACGACCGGGAAGTCGTCGGCCACCAGCCGGCGCAGCTCGTCCGCGGGGGCGTGGCGGCCCAGGAAGAGGCAGCCGTCCGCCAGCCGCACCCGGTTGAGCGCCCCGGCCCCGGACGCCCCCGCTCCCCCACTGCTGGAGCCCGTGAAGAGCACCAGGTCGTACCCCTGCGCGGCGGCCTCCTGCTCGACGCCGACGAGGAAGGGGTAGTACGAGTGCCGCACGTCCGTCGGGAAGGTCGCGGTGAAGCTGAAGACGCCGAGCAGGTTGTTGCGGGCGGCGGCGAGGCGGCTGGCGGCGGGGTCGGGGACGTAGCCGAGGCTGCGGGCGGCGTCGAGGACCTTGCCGCGGGTCTCGGCCGAGATGGGGCGGCCGGTAGCGAGGTCGCGCCCGGAGAGCACCAGGGACACCGTCGCCTGCGAGACGCCCGCGAGCCGGGCGACCTCCGCCTGCCTGGGCCGGCCCCGCCTGCCGGGCGGCGCGGGGGCCCGCCCCGGCTTCGCCCGCCCTGTGGCCTCCTTCGCCACCACTGCTCCCCTCGGTCGCGTTAATGCGCATTACCTAATGCGCATTAACCAGTAATGTGAAGGACCCCGGACGCCGGGTCAAGGGGTTGGACCGAGGAAAATGCCGGGTGCCGGCGGGAGGGAGTCCCGCCGGCACCCGGCGTACGGGGAGCGGCCGCGGATCAGATGCCGAAGGGCGCCGCGTAGCGGACGGTGCCGGCGGGCAGCGGGTGGGCGGCGTCCAGGGTGAGGGCCATGAGGGCCTCGTCCGGGACGTCGATGCTCAGGCCGATGCCGTGGGCCGAGGCCCGGGTGAAGCCGAACCGGGGGTAGTACTCCGGGTCTCCGAGGACGACGACATGGTGCTCGCCGAGCCGGGCGGCCGCCGCGAGCGCGGCCCGCACGGCCGCGGAGCCGGCGCCGGTCCGCTGCGCCTCGGGCCGTACCGCGACGGGTGCCAGGCAGAGCGCCGGCCTGCCGCCGATGTGGCAGCGGGTCAGCAGGGCGTGGCCCACGGGGCGGTCGTCGCCGTCGACGGCGACGAGGGACAGGCCGTCGATCCACGCCCCGGGGTCGGCGCGCAGCGCGTCGACCAGGGCGGCCTCCTCGGGGGTGGGGAAGGCGGCGCGGACGATGTCGCGGATGTGGGGGGCGTCGGCGCCGGTCTCGGCGCGGGTGTGCCAGTTCTGGGACATGACGGGACTGGTGATCCGTTTCTGGTGTGCGTTCGTCGGATGCGAGGTCAGGCCGCCGCTCGGGGCGCGAGGGAGATCCGGGCGCCGCGAAGGGCGGCGTCGAGCACGGTCATCAACCTCACCTCCCCTTCCTCCCGCTCCGTGGAGCCGATCGAACGCGAACGAGGGCCAGTGTACCCGTGGGAGGGTGGGCGTCGGGCGAGGTCACCGGGTGCTTCTGCGGTCCGCCGACCAATCCGCGGGCCGCCCGGCCCCGGATTACGCGGGGACATCCCCGCCCGTCGCGTTCTTTTGGAGAAACCGTCGTGAAGGAAGCCGTACACATCGGCAGAAATCCATCGTCACAGCCCGACCTGCAGCAGCTGATCCGTGAGGTGGCCCTCGGCGACCAGGACTCCTTCGCCGCGGTGTACGACGCGATGGCGGGGTCAGTGCTCGGGGTGGCCCGTGCGGTGCTGCGCGACCAGGCGCAGTCCGAGGAGGTGGCGCAGGAGGTGCTGGTCGAGGTGTGGCGCACCGCTCCCCGCTACCGGCCCGAGCGGGGCACGGTGGTGAACTGGATCCTGACCCTCGCCCACCGGCGGGCGGTGGACCGGGTGCGTTCGGTGGAGGCCGCGGCGGCCCGCGACCACAAGGCCGCGCTGCTCGACCGCACGCCCGAGTTCGACGAGGTGACGGAACAGGTGGAGGCCCGGCTGGAGCGGGAGCAGGTGCGGCGCTGTCTGCGCACCCTGACCGACATCCAGCGCCAGTCCGTCACCCTGGCCTACTACCGCGGTCTGACCTACCGGCAGGTGGCCGAGGCGCTCGCGCTGCCGCTGGGCACGGTCAAGACGCGGCTGCGTGACGGCCTCATCCGACTCCGCGACTGCCTGGGGGTGAGCGCGTGATGCGCACCGAGGACCTGCACAGCCTGACGGGCGCCTACGCCCTGCACGCGCTGCCCGACGAGGAGCGGACCGCCTTCGAACGGCATCTGGCGCAGTGCGACTCCTGCGAGCGGGAGACCCGTGAGTTCGCGGCCGCCACGGCCCGGCTGGGTCTGGCCGCGACGCTCGTGCCCGGCCCCGCGATGCGGGACCGGGTGCTGCACCGCGTGGCCTCCGTGCGCCAGGTCCCGCCGGGCGGCGGCGCGGCCGGGAAGGCGCGTCGTGTCCTGCCCAGGGGCAGCGGCATGGCCCGCTGGGCGCTGGCCGCCTGCCTGGCCGCCGCGGCGGGGCTGGGCGGCACGGCGGCGTGGCAGTACGAACGGGCGCAGGACGCCGGGGAGCGGGCCGCGCAGGCCGAGCGGCGGGCCGAGACCCTCGCCGGGGTGCTGGCCGCGCCGGACGCCGAGTCGCGCACCGCGCGCCTGGCCGACGGCGCCACGGGGACCGTCGTGGTCTCGGGCGGCCAGGACCGGGCCGTGTTCCTGGCCTCGGGGATGGCCGAGCCGCCGAGCGGCAAGGTCTACCAGCTCTGGTTCGACGATCACGGGACGATGCGGTCGGCGGGGCTGATGGATCCCGGCCGGTCCAGTCAGGCGGTCCTGATGGAGGGCGCCGTCGACGGCGCGGGCGGCGTCGGCATCACCGTGGAGCCGGCCGGGGGGTCGCCGCAGCCGACGTCCGATCCGGTCGCCCTGCTGGGCATGCCGGCCTGAAAGGGGTGAGGGCCCGCGCAGGGCCCTCACCCGCCGCCCGCACGGCCCTCAGGCACCACCGCCGCCCGCGCGCCGCGGCCGCCGGCGCGGCGGGCGCGGGAAGAAGCCGCTGGTGCGGTCCGCGTACGCGGACCAGCCCGGGCGGTCGGCCATGCGCCGTTCCAGCAGCCGCTTGCCGCTGCCGCCGATCAGCAGGTACGTCATGACCAGCGGGGAGACGACCGAGACGGCGGCGGCCGCGGTGCCCGCGTCGCAGGCGACCAGGAACAGCCCCCACCAGACGAGGAAGTCGCCGAAGTAGTTGGGGTGCCGGGTCCAGCTCCACAGGCCGCGGTCCATGATGCGGCCCTGGTGGGCGGGGTCGGCCTTGAACCGGGCGAGCTGCGCGTCGCCGACGGCCTCGAACACCAGCCCGGCCGCCCAGACCGCGGTGCCGGTCCAGGCGAGGAGGGTGACCGGGCCGGAGCCGTAGGCGGCCGCCTGGACGGGCAGTGACACCAGCCATACGAGGGCGCCCTGGAGCAGGTAGACCATGCGCAGGGCGTACAGGTTCCGGTTGCCGGGTGCCTTGGCCAGCATGGCGTCGTAGCGCGGGTCCTCGCCGTGGCCGCGGCCGCGGCGCCCGATGTGCACGGCGAGCCGCAGCCCCCACACCACGGTCAGGACGGTGACCAGCACCTGGCGGACCGGGTCCCCCTCCCCCGCCGCTGCCGCCACCGCCGACGTGACCACGGCGACGGCGGCGAAGCCCACGCCCCAGGCCGCGTCCACGACCCGGTGCACGCCCTTGCGCACCGCGACCGCGAAGGTGACCAGCATGACGGCGAACGCGGCCGCCGCCGCCCAGCCGAGGCCGGCGCCGAACGCGCCCCACGGGAGGCCGCTCACGACGCGTCCAGCCGCTCGTACCACCGCGCCGGCGTGGCGGGCATCCCGCTGACACCCTCGGCGGTCGGCCGTACGGCGAGGATCTGGTCGACGCCCATCCGCCGCTGTTCGAAGGCGAGCGCGCCGCCCACCAGGTACAGCCGCCACACCCGCGCGGTCTCCTCGCCGACGAGGGCGGTGAACTCGTCCCAGCGCTCCTCCAGGGTGCGCTCCCACGCGGCGACGGTCAGGACGTAGTGCTCGCGCAGGGACTCGGTGTGGCGCACCTCGAGTCCCGCGTCCTCCAGCAGCTGGACGGTCTCGCCCAGGGGCCGCATGTGCATGTCGGGGGCGATGTAGGCCTCGATGAAGGCGCCGCCGCCCGGGGCGTTGCGCCCGCGCGACATCTGCTGCACCAGGACGCGTCCCCCGGGCCGCACCCTGCGGTGCAGCGAGGCGGCGAACGCCGGGTACTCGGCGTCTCCCACGTGCTCGCCCATCTCGATGCTGGAGACGGCGTCGTAGTCGCCGCCGGTGATGTCGCGGTAGTCCTGGTTGACGACCTCCACCCGGTCCTCCAGGCCGCGCTCGCGCACCTGTTCGCGAACGTGGGCGGCCTGCTCCACGGCCAGGGTGACGGCGGTGACCCGCGCCTTGTGGTGTTCGGCCGCGTGCAGGGTGAGCGAGCCCCAGCCGCAGCCGATGTCGAGCAGCCGGGCGCCTGCGGTGAGGCCCAGTTTGCGGCAGACCAGCTCCAGTTTGGCCCGCTGCGCGGCGGCCGCGTCGGCGTCGGTGTGCTCCTCGGTCCACAGGCCGCACGAGTACGCCATGGTGTCGTCGAGGAGGAGGCGGTAGAAGTCGTTGGAGAGGTCGTAGTGGTGGCTGATCGCCGCGCGGTCGCGGGACTTGGTGTGCAGGCCGCCGCGGAGCCGGGCCTGGGTGGCGGGTACCGGCGGGCGGGGGCCGACGGCTCCGAGGCGGACGGCCGTGGCGGCGGCGCGGGCCCGGTCGGTGAGGCCGGGGCGGGGCGGGTGCAGGCGGCGTTCGCGTGCGGCGGCCCACATCCGGCGCAGGCCGTCGGCCAGGTCGCCGTCCACGTCGAGTTCGCCGGTGACGTAGGCCTGGGCCAGGCCGAGTTCGCCGGGCTGCCAGAGCAGGCGGCGCAGGGCGCGCCGGGAGCGTACGACGACCACGGGGCCGTCGGCGGGGCCGGTCTCGGTGCCGTCCCAGGCACGCAGCCGGACGGGGAGCGGGCCGCCGAGCGCGTCCTCGACGAGGGCGGCGAGCCGGTGGGCGGCGCCGGTCCGGGTGGTGCGGTCCGGGGTCATCGGGCGGTGCCCTCCTTGGTGAACAGGTACTGCTGGACGTCGAGGTAGGCGGCGCGGAAGCCGGCCTCGGAGTAGGCGAGGTAGAAGGTCCACAGGCGCCGGAAGGTCTCGTCGAACCCGAGGGCGCCGACCTCGGCGGCGCGTTCGGTGAACCGCTCCCGCCACAGCCGCAGCGTCTCGGCGTAGTGCGCGCCGAAGCCGTCGCGGCGGGCGACGTGCAGCCCGGTGTGGTCGCGGACCGTCGTCTCGATCGCCTCGGTGGAGGGGATCAGGCCGCCGGGAAAGACGTACTTCTGGATCCAGGTGTGGGTGGAGCGGGAGGCGGTCATGCGGGCGTGCGGCAGGGTGATGGCCTGGAGCGCGGCTCTGCCGCCCGGTGCGAGGCGGTCGTCGAGGGCACGGAAGTAGACCGGCCAGAACTCGGCGCCGACGGCCTCGATCATCTCGACGCTGACGACGGCGTCGTAGGTGCCCCTCTCCTCGCGGTAGTCCCGCAGTTCGACCCGTACGCGGTCGGAGAGTCCGGCCTCGCGGGCGCGCTCAAGGGCGCGGTCGCGCTGTTCGCGGGAGAGGGTGAGGGAGGTGACGTGGGCGCCGCGCGCGGCGGCGCGGAGGGCGAGTTCGCCCCAGCCGGTGCCGATCTCCAGGAGCCGGGTGCCGTCGTGGACCTCGGCGAGGTCGAGCAGCCGGTCGATCTTGCGCTGCTGGGCGGCGGCGAGGGACTCGCGGCGGGCCGGGAAGCCGAGGAAGACGGCCGAGGAGTAGCTGAGGGTCTCGTCAAGGAAGAGGGCGAACAGGTCGTTGGACAGGTCGTAGTGGCTGCTGATGTTGGACCGGGCGCCCTCGGGTGTGTTGCGCAGGGCGGCGGGCTGCCGCTGGTGCCACAGCCGGCGCAGCCGTTGCAGCGGGCGGGGCACCAGGTCCGCGGCGTTGGCGGCGAGCACGCCGAGGGCGCCGACCAGGTCGGGGGCGTCCCATTCGCCGGCCATGTAGGACTCGCCGAAGCCGATGAGGCCCTGGGCGCCGATCCGCGCGTGGAAGGCGTCGGGGTCGTGGACCTCCACCAGCGGCCCGCCCAGGCCGACGGTGTCGCCGCTGGCGAACCGCACCCGCAGCGGCAGCCGTCCGAGGGCCCGGCGGACCACGGCGGCGGCCGCCGCGCGGCGTATCCGGGTGGCCTGGGGCGGGGCGGCGACGTCGGGCCAGCGGTGCGGGTCCACGGGGGTGGAGCGGGCCGGGGTGACGCCGGCCGGGGCGGCGGGGCGGGGGTGGGTCGTGGTCATGTCGCTTTCTCCGTGGTGCGGTTGCTCGGGCGCGGCTGGACGGGCAGGCCGCGCAGGTAGAGGCGGACGCCGTGCCGGCGGATGCCCGCGGACACCGCCAGCGTGGACAGCGGGTGCCGCAGGGCGAGCCGCAGCAGGGCGGCGGGGGCGGCCTCCCGGCGGGTGCCCCGGACGGTGGCGGTGAACGGGGCGGAGCCCGGCCGGTCCAGTCGCACGGTCAGGTCGAGGCGGTCGCCGGGCAGTGGCAGCCGCATGCGGTACGCGCCGTCGACGGGGAAGAACGGCGAGACGTAGAAGTCCTTGCCGGTGTGGGCGACGCCCGCCTCGTCGGGGTGGAGCAGGTAGGCGTGGCGTTCGCCGTAGGTGTTGTGCACCTCGGCGACGACGCAGCGCGGGGCGCCGTCGGGGCCGTGGCACCAGTACAGGGTGAGCGGGTTGAAGACGTGACCGAGTACGCGGGCGTGCGCGAGCATGAGGACCCGGCCGCCCTCCAGGTCGACGCCGCGGGCGGCGAGGAAGCGGTCGAGGCCGGCGCGGAGCGTGGGGGCGTCGCCGGTGAAGTGGTCGCGGGCCCGGAAGCCGGCCAGGGGTCGCAGCGGGCGCGGCAGTACGGGGAGGCGGTCGAGGTCGACGAGCCACATGTAGGTGCGGTGCCGCAGCGTGTAGCGGATGGGGTCGGTGCGTACGTGGACGGTCTCGCAGGGGTAGAGGCCGGCCCGTGTCGTGGGGGCGCCCGTCACCAGGTCACTCCGAGGGCCGCGGCGGCCTCCACTCCGGAGCGGCAGCCGTCCTCGTGGAAGCCCCAGCCGTGGTAGGCGCCGGCGTAGGCGGTGACCGGGGTGCGCAGGCCGGGCAGCCGGCGCTGGGCGGCGACCGATTCGGGTGTGTAGACGGGGTGTTCGTAGGTCATGCGGGCCAGTACGCGGCCGGGGTCGACGCGGTCCTGGCCGCCGAGGGTGACGACGTAGGTGTCGGTGGCGTCGAGGCGTTGCAGGCGGTTCATGTCGTAGCTGACGCGGACCCGGTCGGCGCCCGCGTCGCAGGACGGCATGAGGTAGTTCCAGGAGGAGCGGGCGCCCGCGGCACGGGGCAGCAGGGTGGTGTCGGTGTGCAGGAGGGTGTCGTTGCGTGAGTAGCGGAACACGCCGAGGACCTCCTTCTCGTCGGGCGTCGCGTCGGACAGCAGCTCCAGGGCCTGGCCGGGGTGGACGGCCACGACGACGTGGTCGTAGGCCTCGGTGGTGCCGTCGGCGGCGGTCACGTCCGCGCCGTCCGGGTGCCGGGTCACGGAGTGGACCGGGGTGGCGGTGCGTACGTCGGGCAGGCGCTCGGCGATCCGGTCGACGTAGCTGCGGGAGCCGCCGGTGACCGTGCGCCACACCGGGGAGCCGCCGACGGCGAGCATGCCGTGGTGGTGCAGGAAGCGGAACAGGTAGGCCGCCGGGTAGCGCAGGGCGGTGACCGCGTCGCAGGACCAGACGGCGGAGACCACGGGGGTCATGAAGTGGGCGCGGAAGTACGCCGGGAACCGCTCCCGGTCGAGGAACTCGCCCAGGGTCAGCTCCTGTTCGTCCTCCGCTTCGAGCAGCCGGCGGGCGGCGCGGTGGAAGCGGGGCACCTGGGCGAGCATGCGCAGGTACGGTCCGCGCAGGGCGTTGCGGGGGCGGGCGAAGAGCCCGGCGGGGCCGCGGGCGCCGGCGTATTCGAGTCCGCACCCCTCGCACCGCACCGACATGCTCATCTCGGACTCCTGCGTGGCGACGCCCAGTTCGTCGAAGAGGCGCAGCAGGTTCGGGTAGGTGCGGCGGTTGTGCACGATGAATCCGGAGTCGACCCGGTGGATCCGGCCGTCGGCGGCGGCGAGTTCGTGGGTGTGGGCGTGGCCGCCGAGGCGGTCGTCGGCCTCGTAGAGGGTGACGCGGTGCTTGCGGCCCAGTACGTATGCGGCGGTCAGACCGGCGACGCCACTGCCGATGACGGCGGTGCGGCGTGCGGTCTCCCCTGACGCTCGCGGCATTTTCGCTACTCCTCCACCCCGTGGTGATCAACACTGGCGTGGGTAATCCGGAGCCGGGTCGCGAGCGGATTGGGGCAGGTTGCGGACCGTTGCCGGGCGAGCCGTCCGCGGGGCGCGCGGCAACGAGTCGAGAGGGGAGGAAACGGTGCGGGTGCGCCGGCGGCATCCGGGTTCGGCTGGGGCCGGGACGGGCGCGGGCTGTTGCTGGTCGACGCGCTCAGCACTCGCTGGGGGGACCGGCCCGGTTCGGGAGGGCACACTGTCTGGGCCGATCCGTGCCGACGGTCGACCCATCCGCGGGCGGCGCGGCAACGGATCACCGATGACGGGCGAGGCCAGGGGAGGCACCGGATGAGCGCGCGGAGCGGACCGCCGGAAGGGGCGCTGCTGGTGCGGCGCAGGCCGCGGCGGGCGGGAGCGGCGGTGCTGGTGCTGCACGGGGGGCGTGCGGAGAGCCGCCGGACCGCGCGGGCCTGGCACCTCGCGGCGCTGCGGATGCGCCCGTTCCTGCGTTCGCTGGACGCGGCCACCGACCGCGACGACGTGCTCCTGGGGCAGGTGCGCTACCGCAGCCGCGGCTGGAACGGCGCGGCCGAGGACCCGCTGCGGGACACCCGGCGGGCGCTCGCCGAGTTGCACGCCCTCGTCGGTGACGTGCCGGTGGTCCTGCTGGGGCACTCCATGGGCGGCCGGGCGGCCCTGCGCGCCGCGGAAGCCGCGCAGGTACGGGGCGTGGTGGCCCTCGCCCCGTGGGTTCCGCCCGGCGAGCCGGTCACCCATCTGCGGGACCGGCGGATCTTCGTGATGCATGGCGACCGCGACCGCGTCACCGACCCGGCGGAGTCCGCCGCGTACGTCTCCCGCGCCCGCACGGCGGGGGCCCGCGCGGATCTCCTCGTCGTCCCGGGCGGCGACCACGCGATGCTCCGCCGGCACGCCCACTGGCACCGCCGGGCGGCGACGGCGGTCGGGGACCTGCTGTCCTCCGCTCCGGCCGCACGGTGACGGCGGGCCCTCGGACCCGCACCGGGATCGGCGGCCGGATCGCCGTTCAGGGCGGCCTCCCGCCCCCCACCCGCACCTCTACACAGGTGTAGAGTTTAGTCTGCTCCCGGGATGACCGTCCCACGAACGGCACAGCAGTGGGGAGCACACGCATGGGTATCGTCGCCTGGCTTGTCCTGGGCCTGCTCGCCGGAGCGATCGCCAAGGCGATCCTGCCCGGCCGGGACCCGGGAGGCTGCGTGGGCACCACCCTGATCGGCATCGCGGGCGCCTTCCTGGGCGGCTGGCTGTCGTCCGAGTTCCTGGACCGCCCGGTGCGCCGGGAGTTCTTCGACGCCGCGACGTGGGGTTCCGCGGTCGTCGGCGCCCTCGTCCTGCTCGTCGGCTACCGCCTGCTGTTCGGCAACTCGCGGGACAGGTAGCCCGCACCCGCCCGGTGACCACCAGACCCGCATCGAGGGACGGCGGGGCGAAACCGTGCCTTGGGCACGCGTACGGAGGACGAGAACCAACATGATCACGCTGACCAAGGAAGACGGCCCGGCCGACCTCGACGGGGTGACCCATCTGACCATCGGCGTCTCCTGGGACCCGACCGCGGGCAGCAGCGGCGGGGTCCTCGGCAAGCTGCGCCGCAAGACCGGGACCGACCTGGACCTGATCGCCGTCGCCATGCAGGGCGGCGAGCCGGTACGCCTCGCGGGCCTGGACTCGCTGGATCCCATGGGCAACGGCTCGCTCGCGCACAGCGGCGACAACCAGACGGGACACGGTGACGGGGACGACGAGACGGTGACCGTGGAATTCGCCCGCCTCCCGTCGGCGATCACCTCGATCGTGTTCGTCGCCGCCGCCTACAAGAAGGGCAGTTCCTTCCAGAAGGCCCGCAACATCAGCTTCAAGGTCTACGACGCGACCGGCGGCACCACCCAGCAGGTCGCCGACATCTGGCCCAGCCTGCTGAGCCAGGACAACGGGTGCGCCGTCGCCAAGGCCGTACGGGTGGGCGGCGCCTGGAAGCTGGAGGTCGTCAACGAGACCGGGAAGATCAAGCAGGGCGACGAGCACGCGCTGATGCGGTTCGCGGTCAGCAAGTAGCTTCTCCGCGCGGGCACTTGCCCGGGTGCGGGCCGCCGCACCCGGGCGCCCCACCCGGACGACGGCGTGCCGCTAGCCCCGCAGTGTGCCCAGGAAGCGCACGTGCGGGCGTTCGTCGGGGCCGGTGCGGGTGATCTCGGCGTGGACGCCGTAGACCTCTGCCACCAGGTCGGCGGTCAGCACCTCGGCCGGTCCGCCGCGGGCCACGACGCGCCCCGCGGACAGGACGACGAGGTGGTCGCAGTACATCGCGGCGAGGTTGAGGTCGTGCAGGGCGACGACGCTGGTGACGGGCAGGGCGGCGACCAGGGCCAGCACGTCGAGCTGGTGCTGGATGTCCAGGTGGTTGGTGGGTTCGTCCAGCAGGAGTTCGCGGGGCTGCTGGGCGAGCGCGCGGGCGATCTGGACGCGCTGGCGCTCGCCGCCGGAGAGGGTGTGCCAGAGCCGGCCGGCCTGCCCGGTGAGACCGGTGCGCGCGAGGGCGTCCGCGACCGCCTCCTCGTCGGCCGCCGATTCCGGTGCCCAGGCGCGGCGGTGCGGGATCCGGCCGAGCCGGACGACATCGCGGACCGAGACCTCGACCAGCGTGTCCGCCTGCTGTTCGACGACCGCCACCCGCCGGGCGACCTCGCGGCGGCCCAGCCGGTCCAGCGGCCTGCCGTCCAGGGTGACCACGCCGGAGGTGGGGGTGAGCACGCCCGCCAGCAGACGCAGCAGGGTGGACTTGCCGGACCCGTTGGGGCCCAGCAGACCGGTCATCACCCCGGGCCGGAGGCCGAGTTCGACGCCGTCCAGGATTGGCCGGCCGCCCGCGGTGCGGGAGACCCGTTCGGCGTTCAGGGTCACCGTGCCCTCCGGGTGCGGTGGAGGACGAGGACGAAGGCGGGCACGCCGATCAGCGAGGTCACCACGCCCACCGGCACCTCCTTGGGCGCGAGGACGGTACGGGCCAGGGTGTCGACCCACACCAGGAACACGGCGCCGGCGAGGGCGCACAGCGGCAGGAGGCGTGCGTGCCCCGGTCCGGTGAGGGCTCGTACCGCGTGCGGCAGCACCAGCCCGACGAAGCCGATGGCTCCCGCCGAGGCGACGAGGGCCGCGGTGAGCAGGGCGGTGGCGCACAGCAGCACCAGCCGGGTGCGGGCCACGTGCACGCCGAGGGCCGACGCGGCGTCCTGCCCGAAGGCGAAGGCGTCCAGCGTCCTGCCGTGGCCGAGGCAGACGGCGAGGACCAGCACCAGGACCGCCGTGCCGGTCCCCACGTCCGTCCAGCCGGCCCCGCCGAGCGAGCCGAGCAGCCAGAACAGGACGCCGCGGGTGGTCTCGGCGTCGGCCGCGGTCATCACGACGAACGAGGTGAGCGAGGAGAAGAGCTGCATCGCCGCCACGCCCGCGAGGACCACCCGGTCCGGGGTGCCGCCGAGGCTGTGGCTGAGCAGCATCACCAGCGCGAAGGAGCCCACCGCGCCGAGGAACGCCCCGCCCGGCACGGACAGCGCGCCGCCGCCGACGCCGAGCACGACGACCAGGACGGCGCCGGTCGAGGCGCCGGAGGAGACGCCGAGCACGAAGGGGTCGGCCAGCGGGTTGCGCAGCAGGGACTGGAGGACGGCGCCGCACACGGCGAGCCCCGCGCCGCAGACCGCGGCGAGGAGCGTGCGGGGCAGCCGCAGGTCCCAGACGATGCCGTCGCGGATCGGGGTGACGTCCGCGGCGGCGGGATCTCCCCCGAGGTGGGCGACGATGACGGACCAGACGTCGGCGACGCCGATGTCCGCGGGTCCGACGGTGACGGCGACGGCCACGGAGGCGCCCAGGGCGAGGACCCCGGCCAGGGCCCACAGGAGAGGGGCGCGGCGGGCCGCGGCGCGTATGCCGGAGGCCGTCGCCGCCCGGCTCGCGGACGTCACTTGGCCAGGCCGTACTCGCGCAGCGCCGCCGCCACCTGCTCGACGCCCTCTACGGTGCGGATGGTGGGGTTCATGGCCTGCCCGCTGAGCAGGACGTAGCGCTTCTCGCGGACGGCGGTCATGTTCCGGGTGACGGGGTCGGACTCCAGGAACTCGATCTTCTTCGCGGCGGTCTCGGCCGTCTGGGACCTGCGGGTGAGGTCGCCGAGGACGAGGACGTCGGGGTCGCGGTCGGCGACGGTCTCCCAGCCGACCTGGGGCCACTCGTCGCGGGTGTCGTCCATGGCGTTCTTCGCGCCGACCGCGCGGGTCATCACGCCGGGGGCGCCGCAGCAGCCGGCCAGGTAGGGCGAGGTGGAGTTGGCGAACCAGTACATGAGGGTGGCGTCGGAGGCGTCGATGCCGGACGTGGCCCTGCGCACCCGGGACTTCAGCTCGGCCACCAGTTCCTCGCCGCGTTCCGCGACGTCGAACAGCCGGGCCAGGTCGCGGACTTCGCGGTAGACGGTGTCCATGGTGAAGGGCTCGCTGCGGGAGCCGTCGCCGTCGCCGCTGTTGTCCTTGCCGACGCAGTCGGACGGGGAGAGGTAGGCGGGTACGCCGAGTTCGGCGAACCGCTCGCGGGTGGCCACTCCCCCGGTGCCGAGGGTGGAGGCGAAGGAGGCGGCGACGAAGTCCGGTTCGGCGTCCAGGACCGTCTCGAAGGACGGCATGTCGTCGGCGAGCCGCGGCACACCGGCGTTCGCCTTCTCCAGCCCCTTCATCACCGGGTCGGTCCACGTCGCGGTGCCGGCCATGCGGTCGGCCAGGCCGAGGGAGAGCAGGATCTCGGTGGTGCCCTGGTTGAGGGAGACCGCCCGCCGGGGAGGCGCGGTGACCTCGACCTCGTGCCCGCAGTCGCGGACGGTGCGCGGATAGCCGACCGCCGAGTCGGGCGCGGCGGAGTCGCCGCCGCCGTCCTTCCCGGAGCCGCAGCCGGCCGCCAGCAGGACGCCGACGAGCAGGGGGACGGTGCCGCGGAGCGCGCGACGAGGGGCGAAGGGGCTTCGGCGGCCGACGGGGCGCGCGGCGGGAGGAGCGGCGGGCAAGGGGGATCCTCTGGCGTCGAGGGCTCGTACGCGAAGCCCGTTCGTACGGTGCGTCCCGCGCCGCGGGCGGCGCGGGTGCCAGCAGGTCTTCGGACTCGGGATCCACCGGACGGGACGCCTTCCCGGGCGGCGTCCGCCGCCCAGTGGCCCGTGTCCCGCCCGTCACCCTCACCGCTGCGCGTCAGTTCCGGATTCGCACCGGATTCCCTGACCCACCAGGTGGGTTCGACTGGCTTTCGCAAGCTACCACAGGGTCCGCACGCCGCCGGGGGGCGGGCAGCTGCCTCACCCGCCCCCGGCGCCGACGTGCCCGTCCACGTCAGCTCTTGGGCATCAGGACGCTGTCGATGATGTAGACGTTGGCGTTGGCGGTCTTGACGTTGCCGCAGACGACGTTGGCGGAGTCGTTGACCTTGTACGCCTCGTCCGAGCCCGACGTGGTGAGCTTGGACTTCTGGAGCGTGTCGAAGGAGCCGTTCTCCAGGTCCTTCGGGGCGAGCTTCTGGCCCACGACGTGGTAGGTCAGGATGTCGGTGAGCATCGCCTTGTCGTTGAGGACCTTGTCCAGGTCGGCCTTCGGGATCTTGGCGAAGGCGTCGTTGGTCGGGGCGAACACGGTGATGTTCTCGGCGTTGTTGAGGGTGTCGACCAGGCCGGCCTTCTTGACCGCCGTCACCAGCGTGGACAGGGCCGGGTTGTTCGACGCGGCGGTGGCGACCGGGTCCTTGGCCATGCCGTCGAACGAACCGGCGCCGTCCTTCGGCACGGTGGAGCAGGCCGGGCCGAACGGCTCGTCGGAGCCGGCCATGCCGCCTGAGGTGTCCTCGGACTGCTCGTCGGTGGCCGCCGGGGCCGAGGACTGGGCCTGCGCCGAGTCCGAGGAGCCGCTGTCGCCGTCGTCGGAACACGCGGCCAGCGACAGGGGCAGGACGGCGGCCGCGACGACGGCGACGGCGGAGCGGCGGATACGGGCGTTCATGGAATCTCCCTGGAAAACGGCAGCACTGAGTCAGCGCTGGTGCGAAGAGTGGTACTCGTCAAGGTGAAGCGGTGGTCCGCCCGGCGGGCGGTCCCCCTAGGCGGTGGCCGGCCGGCCCGGATCCGGGGCTGGTCGCCGGACCGCCGGTCCGGGGTGGGCGTGAGGAGACCGGGCCACCCCGCGTATGGCGGGCAGGGAACGCGGGCGGGCGGTCCGCTGTCGGTGTGGTCTCGGTTCTTCCCTCACACGGGGAATCCGGAGCCGGCCGGGTTCCGGATTGGCCGATCACCCGATCGAGTGAGGAAGTTTCCAGGAAACGTCTCTGACCAGGGACTTCAGGGGCTCTTCCCGGTGATCTCCGTCGACGTGACGGTCGCTCAGAGCGGGGTCGCGGCCCGCAGGATGAGGAACATGGTGACGGCGGCGTTGGCCGATGACATGGCCGACACGGCCGTTCCGGCGGCCGCGGCCCAGGCGGCCAGGCCCACCGAGGTGAACACCGACGGCCAGGTGCGGACGGCCGGCGCGGGACCCAGCAGGGCGGCCACCCGGCGCGGCACGGGGCCGGGCGCCGCGAGACCCGCCAGGGTGGCGACCGGGGTGCCGCGGGAGACCAGGGCCGCCTTGCCGATCGCGGTCGCCACGGCGCGACGGTCGCCGACGGTCTTCGCGGCCTCCTCGTCCGCCCAGCGTTCGGCGGTGTAGGCGACCGCGGTCCGCAGGGGGCGCAGGAAGGGGTTGGCCAGCGCGGCGAGCCGGACCGCCAGCAGGAAGCGGTGGTGGCGGGCGGCGAGGTGGGCCCGCTCGTGGGCGAACAGGGCGCGCCGCTCCGCCGGTTCGAGGCAGTCGAGCAGCGCGGTGGTGACCACCACCCGGTCCCGGCGCCCGCCGCCGGGCAGCGCGTACGCGTAGGGCACGTCGTCCGGCAGCACGGCCACCGCGGTACCGGGGAGCCCGGCCAGGGCGCGGTGCGCGCGGCGGCGTACCCGGCCGTGCCGCCACAGGGCCCGGGCCGAGACCAGGACCACGGCGCAGAGCGCGGGGATGGCGGCCTTGCCGACGACCTCGTCGTACGGCACCGCCGCCCGCACCTCGGGGTCGGACCAGCCGTCGGGCAGGGGGTTGCCGGGCAGTTGCGCGGTGCCGACCACCATGACCAGCGCCAGGCACACCGTGCTGCACAGCGCCATGACGGCGGCGACGGCGGTGAGCAGCCTGGTCGCGGTGCGCGGGTGCAGGCGCTGCTCGGCCAGGCGGGCGACGGGCCAGGCCGTCAGGGGCAGGACCAGCGGCAGGAAGACGAAGACCCCCATGGCGGTGTCAGCCGTCCTCCGCGCCGCGCGCCTGTCCGAGCAGGTCGCGCAGGAGCCGCTCGTCGTCCGGGTCGAGGCCGGTGACGAAGCTGGCGAGCACCGCCTCCCGGTCGCTCTCGGCGTCCAGCACCTTGCGCATCCGGCGGGCGGCCAGACCGGCCTGGTCCGCGGGCGTCCAGGCGAAGGAGCGGCCCGCCCGCTCGCGGGTGACCGCGCCCTTCTCCAGCAGGCGGGTGAGGATCGTGATCACCGTGGTGTACGCGAGGCCGCCGCCCAGGCGCTCCTGCACCCAGCCGGCCGTCGCGGGGCCCTCCGCCTCGCGCAGCGCCGCCAGTACCAGCGCCTCCAGCTCGCCCTGGCCCCGTCGCCTCGCCCGCCGGTGATCCGTCACGCGCCGCCTCCTTCCACCGCTGTGCGCCCTTCGCGGAGGCCATCGTATAGAAGGCCGTTTTCTACAGTGTTGTAGATTGACCGCTCGATCGAAGGTGGACACCCAGTCGGCACGACGAAGGAGAACACAGTGGGAGTTTCCCTGGCCAAGGGCGGCAACGTCTCGCTCAGCAAGGAGGCGCCCGGCCTGACCGCCGTGCTGGTCGGTCTGGGCTGGGACGTGCGCACCACGACCGGCACCGACTACGACCTGGACGCCTCGGCGCTGCTCCTGGACGCCTCGGGCAAGGTGCTCTCTGACGGGCACTTCGTCTTCTACAACAACCTCACCAGCCCGGACGGCTCGGTCGAGCACACCGGCGACAACCTCACCGGGGAGGGCGAGGGCGACGACGAGGCGGTCAAGGTGAACCTCGTCGCCGTCCCCGCGGAGGTGGACCGGATCGTCTTCCCGGTCTCCATCCACGACGCGGAGAACCGCGGCCAGAGCTTCGGCCAGGTCCGCAACGCCTTCATCCGGGTGGTCAACCAGGCGGGCGGCCAGGAGATCGCCCGCTACGACCTGTCCGAGGACGCCTCGACCGAGACCGCCATGGTCTTCGGCGAGCTGTACCGGCACGGTGCCGAGTGGAAGTTCCGGGCCGTCGGCCAGGGGTACGCCTCCGGGCTCGCGGGCATCGCCGCGGACTTCGGCGTCAACGTCTGATCCGGGCCCGGACCGGTCACCGGTCCGCGCCGCAGCAGCCGGGGCCGTCGGCGCCGGACCGGCCGGCGGCCGTCCCGGCGACGGTGGGCGCGGTGTCGAGACGGCAGTAGCAGGACGCCTCCACCGGTACGTCGGCCAGCGCGGTGGCGAGTCTCAGCTGCCGCGCCACGATCCGCGCCTCCCCCGGCCGGTCCAGCCGCACCAGGCACTCGTGCAGGCCGTGCAGCGCCCAGACGTTGCCCGGGTGCTGGAGGGGGCGGGGCAGGGTGTCGTCGAGGCCCAGGTCGGCCCGGTAGACCGCCTCGGCCTCGGCGACCCGGCCCTGCTCCAGGAGGAGGGCGCCGTACGCGTGCCGGGTGGGCTGCATCCAGCCCCACGGCTCGTCGTAGGGGAGGGAGTCGTCCAGCGCGATCGAGCGCTCCAGAGCGGCGAAGGCGGCCGCGTAGTCGCCCTTGCGGTACTCCAGTTCGCCGTCGAGCATGGCCGAGGCGATGGCGAGGATGTCGGCGCAGGTGTTGTTGAACAGCATGCGGGTGTCGGGCACCCGGGCGACGGCGTCGCGGAAGAGGACGCGTTCGGCCTCCGCCTCGGCGGTCCGGCCGGTGGCCGACAGCGCGACGCCGCGGGCGTAGTGCAGCATCGCGGTGCTCACGCAGTACAGGTCCGGGTCGGCGGGCATCGGCAGGGCGAGGGCGTCGGCCCAGCGGCCGAAGCGGATCAGCACGTGCACCCGCATCGCCAGGAAGCCCTCCAGCCAGTCGGCCATGGGCGGGCTCTGCACGCGCAGCAGCTCCTCGGGGACGGACGCCTCCAGTGCGGCGGCGGTGTCGAGGGCGACCCGGTACTGGCCGAGGAACATCGCCCCGTAGATCCGGAAGTGGTAGTCGTGCATCCGGTAGAGGGTGTAGAAGTTCATCGCCCCCGCCCGCGCGCGGTACTTCTCGTCGGCGGCGATGGCGGCGCTGTTGTCCGACACCACCCGCCGGTAGTCGCCGCACAGCACTTCGAGGTGCGACGGCATGTGCAGGAGGTGGCCCGCGTCGGGGACCAGCCCGCGCAGCCGGTCGGCGACGGAGAGGGCCGCCTCCGGGGTCGCCGACATCTCCATCAGGTGCACGTAGAGGTGCAGGACGCCGGGGTGGTCGAGTCCTCCCTCGGCGGCCAGGGCACGGTCGAGGACGTCCTTCGCCGCCAGGGTGCGGGCGCCCTCGGCGGGCAGGCCCGTGCGCAGGTCCCACAGCTGCCAGGGCGTCAGGTTCATGAGGGCGTCGGCGTAGAGGGTGGCGACGTCGAGGTCGTCCGGGGCGAGTTCGTGGACGGCGCGCATGCTGTCCGCGTACGGCGCGTTCCAGACCGAGCAGTCCTCGACGGCGCTCGCCTGCGGGTAGCGAGCGCGCAGGGCGCCGATGAGGGCGCGTTCGACGGGGGTGGCGCGGGCCGCCTTCTCGTGGGCGAGTTCGACGGCGGCGTGGGTGCGGTCGACGGCCCGGGTCAGCTCCTCGGCGTCGAAGGCGTCCCAGGGCTTGTTGTAGTTGGGGCCGAGGGCGTAGGCGATGCCCCACTGGGCCATGGCGCAGTCCGGGTCGGCCGCCGCGGCTGCCTCGAAGCAGGCCACGGCCTCCTCGTGGTTGAAGGCGTACGTCCACACCAGCCCGCGGTCGAACCACCGCTGGGCCTCGGGCGACGAGGTGGTCACGGGACGGCCGTGGACGCCGAGGTCGTAGTACTCCATGCAGGGACGTATACCGCACCGCGGGACGGGCGGGCGGGAAAAGGACCCGCCCGCCCGCCGTCACACCGGTGCCGGGCTCCGCGTCAGAGCGCGCGCCGCCTGGAGCGGACCAGCAGGACACAGCCGCCGGCGAAGAGGACGCCGCCGGCCGCGGCGGGCCACAGGCCGAGACCGGAGCCGGTCTCGGCGAGTCCGCCCTGCGCCTGCGGCCGGGGTGCGGAGCCGCCGGCGGCCTCGGTGGCCTCGGGCGCGGCCACCGCGCTGCTCACGTCGCCGGGCGCGTCGGCCGGTGTCGTCGCGGCCTTGGGCGCGGCGCTCGGGGAGGCGTCGCCGTCCTGGCCGCCGGCCGGGGGTGCGGACTGCTCCGCGCCGTTCCCGCCGGCGTCCTGTCCGCCGTCCTGACCCTGGCCCTGCTCCTGCTCGTCCTTCTGGCCGTCGTCCTGGCCCGGGGCCTTTCCGTCGTCGCCGCCGTTCTGGCCGCCCTTGCCGCCGTCGCCGTTCTGGCCGCCGTCCACCGGTGCCGAGGCCGTGGCGGTCTGCTCGGCCGGGGGCGCGGTCGGCTCCTCGCCCTGCCCGTCTCCCGGCTGCTCCTCGCCCTGCCCGTCGTCCGGCGCCTCGGTGGCACCCGGGTCCTCACCCTGGCCGGGGTCCTCACCCTGGCCCGGGTCCTCGCCCTCGCCCTCGCCCTCGCCCTCGCCCGGGTCGGAGCCCGGCGGACGCGTGCCGTCACCGCATTCGCGGCCGGAGTTGATGCAGTCGGTCATCTCCCGCATCAGGTCCTCGTCGAAGACGTTGATGAAGTCGCTGTGGTCGGTGACCGGCTTGTGCAGCTGCTCCGGGAAGGAGTCCACCGCGAACAGCGGCACGGTCCGGCCGCCGTCCTGGAGGCTCGGCGCGTCCACGTCGTACACGACCCGCTGGACCAGGCGCGGAATGGGCTTGAAGCCCTCCGGGCAGCTGCCGTCGGCGGTCGCGAAGGCCATGTGGGTGCGGTGGTTGGCGCTGTCGATGTTGCGGCCGTCCCAGCAGCTCTGGAACGTGAAGGTGCGCACCACGTCGCTGCCGGAGGGGCAGAGCGGGTACTTGTCCTTCAGCTGCCGGTCCTCGAAGCCGGTGCAGCTCCAGGAGGCGTTCGCGTTGGCGTTGCCGTTGACGAACGCCTTCGCGTCGCCGGTGATGATGCGCAGCAGCCGCGGCATCTCCGCGACCTCGCCGCGCTCGTTGCCGACGAAGGTGAGCGTGACCTCGGCCGGCGTGACGATCTCGCCGGCGTTGCCCTCGATGCCGCCGCCGGGCGACTGGGCGTCCTGCTCGGCGGTGCCGTTCTGGAGGCGGATGACGGGCCAGTAGTACGAGGACTTGTCACCCTGGTCCGCGCAGCTGGTCTCGGCGGCGGCCAGGTCCTCGTCGCTGGAGAAGGCGTTGCTGTCCTGGTTGCCGACGTAGTCGTGGAAGTGGTGGGCGCCGTTGCCGACGCCGGGGGCGGCGATCAGGTTGTCCGAGTTGAACAGACCCTCGGCGTTGACACCGCAGCTGGTGGTGAAGGAGCCGTTCGAGGCGGCCTTCTGGCGGGGCGCCTTCGCGACGTTCGGTGCGACGGACTTGATGTCGGCGTAGTCGGCCGCCACCGGGCCGTTGCCCGCCTGCCCGCCGTTTCCGGCCGCGTCGCCCTCGCCCTCCTGCTGCTCCTGTCCCTCCTGCCCCTCTTCCTGCTCCTGCCCCTGATCCCCGCCCTGCTGCTCCTGCTCGTCCGGGCTGCCGCTCCGCGTCTGGTCGGATGCGACCTCGGTGCGGCGCAGCGCGCACGCCGCCAGGGTGTCCAGGCCCTCGGGGCGGTCCCCGGCCTTCTCCATGGCGGCGGCGATCCGCTCGATGGTGGCCGCCCTGTCCCGCTTCAAGGGATCGAGGATGGCGGCCTCGTCGAGCGCGCCGTCGTCCGCGGTGCGGGCGGCTTCCTGGAGTTGGCGGTAGGCGGTCGCGATCTGGCCGTCGAGCTGGGCCAGTTCGGTGTCGACCTCCGGCCGCGCCGGCTCCGGCACCGCGGTCAGCCGCTCGGTGAGGTCGGGGCAGTCGACGGTGGCCGCGATTCCGGAACTGCCCAGGGGCACGGCGGTGCCGGGTTCGGTCGCGGAGGCGAAGACGTTCACGGCCACCAGGCCGCCGCCCCCCAGTATCAGCGCGACCGCTCCGAAGGTCGCGCGCCGCGCCCCGGTCGGGCGTCTGCGCCTGTTGTGTCCCAAGGCGTGCTCCTGTGTCGTGACGGACTCGGGCATGGAATGCCCCCGGCTCCATACGGAAGACGGGGCCGCGGCGTTCAGCCGTCCCGGTGATTCTCAGGAATCCCTCACCTCACGGGTGCGCGACGATCACCCGCGCGGGGCTCGGAGGTGGGCCGTCCGCCCGGGCCGTCGCCCGGCGGAGTCCTTGTCGGAGCGTCGCCCGCGGTGGAACGATGCCGGGGGCACCGGCTCAGCGCACCGAAGGGACCCGTCGTGACCGACGACCAGCACCGGCCGCACCCGGCCGCCGCGTTCGACGCGCTCGGCGCCGAGTACGAGAAGGCGTTCGCCGGGTCGCGGACGCACCGGCATTCGCTGGAGTGGCTGCTCGGGCGGCTCGCGCCCGGCAGCAGGGTGCTGGACGTGGGCAGCGGCACCGGCCGCCCCACCGCCGAGACCCTCGCGGCCGCCGGCCACGACGTGCTGGGCGTCGACGTCTCCCCGGTCATGGTCGAACTGGCGGCCCGGCAGGTGCCGGGCGCCGCCTTCCGGTGCGCCGACATCCGCGAGGTACCGCTGGAGGAGGCCTCGTTCGACGCCGTCTGCGTGTACTTCTCGCTGCTCCAGCTGGACCGGCGGGAGCAGCGGGACCTCGTCGGGCGGCTGGCCCGGGTGGTGCGGCCGGGCGGCCACCTGGTGCTGGCGACCGTGCCGCTGGACGTGGCGGACGCCGACGCCACCTTCATGGGGCAGCCCGTGCGGGTCTCCAGCTTCACCGGGCAGGCCCTCACCGCGTTGACGGAGGAGGCCGGTCTGGAGGTGCTGGAGGAGGAGGCGACGCTGTTCACCCCCGCCCATCCGGACGCCCGGCCGGAGCCGCACCTCTTCCTGCACTGCCGGCGCCCGCTCGCCACCGCGCCGGACGCCTGACCGGCCCGCGCCGCGACCGGCGGCGCTCCCCCGGGCAGCCCCGGATGGGGTAACCCCGCACGCGCACGCCGAGTCCCGCGGCCAGAGTGGGCTGCATGACAGAGCCTGGCGAGCGGCGACGCGGCACGACCTCCACCCGCACCCGCGAACGTCCCGTGCGCGGGGCGCGGGAGGCGGCCCGGCGTGCCGCGGACGCGCTGTCCGAGCTGATCCGGCACCGCCTCGAGGGCGTCTCCGCGGTGTGCCGCAGCAAGGACGAGGGCTGGATCGTCAACGTGGACGTGCTGGAAGTGGCGCGCATCCCCGACACCACCAGTCTGCTCGCCACCTACGAGGTCGAGCTGGATCCCTCGGGCGATCTCGTGCAGTACCGCAGGATCGCGCGCTACCGGCGCGGTGCCCAGGACCAGTGAGCCGGCCGTGAGGCGTGTACCCGGAAGGACCTCCGCATGATCACGTACGACGACGAGGTGGTCTGCGCGCCCCGCGCCGGCACCCTTTACGACGTCCTCGAACTCATCCTCGACCGCGGCATGGTGATCGATGTCTTCGTGCGCGTCTCGCTGGTCGGCATCGAGATCCTCAAGGTGGACGCGCGGATCGTGGTGGCGAGTGTCGACACCTACCTGCGGTTCGCCGAGGCCTGCAACCGGCTGGACCTGGAGCACGACGTCCGCTCCAAGACCGTCCCCGAGATGTTCGGCAGCCCGGTCGCCAAGTCCGTCGGCAAGGCGGGCGCCAAGCGTACGGCGCGCTCCCTGACCGACAAGGTGCGGGACGTGCTCGCGCCGGACGACGACTCGGACGACGCGGATGACGCGGACGACACGGACGAGCTCCCCCGCGGGCGCTCGGCACGCGGCCGGGGCGAGGAGCGCTCCGAGCGGCCCCGCGGCCGCTCGTCCGGGCGGTCCCGTGCCGAGGAGGACCGCCCGCGTGACCGGCCCCGCCGCCGCCCCCGCCGGGAGGACGCATGACCGCGCCCGCCACCACCGGCGCCCCCGGGACCGCGGTGAAGTCGCTCTACGTCTACGGCATCACGCCGGCCGGGATCCGGGCCCCCCGCTCCCCCGGTGTCGACGGCGCCCGGGTACGCCTGCTGACCGGCTCCGGGCTGTGTGCCGCGGTGTCGGACGCGCCCGCTCGGCTCCTGCCCCGGCGCCGCGACCTGCTCGCCCACCAAGCGGTGCTGGACGAACTGGCGGCGCAGGGGCCGCTGCTGCCCATGCGATTCGCCGTCCTGAGCCCACGCGCCGACACACTGCTTACCCAACTGCGTTCCGACGTCGACCACTTGCAGCGGCAGCTCGCCGAGGTACGGGGGTGCGTCGAACTCAACGTCAAGGGGACGGTGGTGCCCGGCCACTTCGCCGACCTGGTACGCCGGGACGACAGTCTGCGGACGCTGGCGCTGCGGACCCGGCGCCGGCCGGACTACGAGGCCAACGTCCGGCTGGGCGAGGCGCTCGCCCTCGGGGTGCGCCGGGAGGCCCGGCGAGCCGCGCGGGAGGTCCTGGACCGGCTGACGCCGCTGGCGGTGCGCGCGGCCGGCGGCACGACCGACGAGCAGCAGGTGCTCAGCACGTCGTTCCTGGTCCGCGCGGAGGACGAAGGACGCTTCCGGAAGGCGGTGGACGCGGGCGCCCGCGCCGTCGGGGGCCGGCTGGCCCTCAGCGTGACCGGCCCCCTGCCCTGCTACAGCTTCGTCGAAGCGCGTCCCGCGCCGGCCGGGCGGTGACCCGGTGGGCATCGTGAGCGGTCTCCTGCTGCTGCCCCTGGCGCCGGTGCGCGGCACGGCGTGGATCGCCGACCACCTGCTCCAGGAGGCCCGGCGCCAGGCCCACGACCCGCGTGCCGTCCAGGCACGGCTGGCCGCGCTGAACCGTGCCCTGGACGAAGGCGCCATCGACGAGGCGGCCTTCGAACGGGAGGAGGAGCGCCTGCTGGCCCTCCTGGAACGTCCGGCCCGCCCGGGCCGCCGTACGACAACCACGGACCGAGCGCAGGGAAGGCACGCATGAACGACAACAGGACGGCCCTCGCGGCGGCCATCGCCGGCGGATACCTCCTGGGGCGCACGAAGAAGGCCAAGCTCGCCTTCGCGGTCGGCTCCTACCTCGCGGGACGGCGCTTCGGCCTGTCGCCCGGCGACCTGCTGTCCCAGGGGCTGAGCGGGCTCCAGCAGACGCCGCAGGTGCGGGAGCTCGCCGAGCAGGTGCGCGGCGAGCTGCTGACCGCCGGCCGCACGGCCGCCACCGCGGCGGCGAACCGGCGCCTCACCGGCCTGGCGGACGTCCTCCGGGACCGTACCGAGGCGCTCACCGGCGAGTCCCTGCGGGACGACGACCAGGACGAGTACGAGGACGACGAGTACGAGGACGACGAGTACGAGGACGACGAGTACGGGGACGACCGGGACGAGGACGCCCGGGACGAGGACGACTACTTCGACGAGGAGGAGCGGGAGGAGGACCGCGAGCCCGCGCCACGCCGTCGCACCGCCAAGAAGGCGCCGCCGCGCAAGTCCGCGGCCCCCGCCGGGAAGCCGGCCCGGAAGGCCGCTCCCGCTAAGAAGGCGACGAAGAAGGCGACGGGGAAGACGGCCAAGAAGGCGGCGAAGAGCCCGGCCAAGAAGGCCGCCAAGAAGACCGCCAAGAAGGCCGCTCCCGCGAAGAAGACCGCGAGCTCGCGCAGGCGGGGAGGTGAGCGCGGATGACCCCCGACCGGCAGGACAAGGACACCCCGTCCCCGCTGGGCAACCTCAAGGACGCCCTCGGCGGGTACCTCTCCGCCTCGGGGCACAGCCTCGTCGGCAAGGCGGGGGAACGCATCGGAGGCCTCACGGACCGCCTGACCGCGTCCGCCGACGGCAACGGCGACGGCAACGGCAACGGCAACGGCGGCTCCAAGGGCGGGGGCTCCTCCAAGAGCGGCGCCGGCAGTGTCAAGGCCACGCACATCATGGAGGTCGTCGACATCGGCGTCCCCCTGCGCACCGTCTACGACCAGTGGACCCAGCTCCAGGAGTTCAGCGACTTCACCAAGGGAGTCCGCAGCGTCAACTCCGAGGACGAGGTGACCAGCAACTGGAACGTCAAGGTCGGCCCGTCCAGCCGCAGTTGGAAGGCGACCGTCCTGGAGCAGGTCCCCGACGAGCGGATCGTGTGGACCTCCGAGGGCGCCAAGGGGAGCACCCGCGGTGTGATCACCTTCCACGAACTGGCTCCCCGGCTGACCCGCGTGGTGGTCGTCGTCGAGTACTACCCGGCGGGCTTCTTCGAGAAGACGGGCAACCTCTGGCGGGCCCAGGGGCGCCGGCTGCGGCTGGACCTCAAGCACTTCGCCCGGCACGTGACGCTGACGGACGAGGAGGAGATCGAGGGCTGGCGCGGCGAGATCCGTGACGGCGAGGTCGTCCGCACCCACGAGGAGGCCATGGAGGAGGAGGCCGCGGACGACCGGGACGACGACGACTACGAAGACGACGAAGACGACGACTACGAGGACTATGAGGACGAGGACGGTGACTACGACGAAGACGACGACGAGGACGAGGACGACGAGGACAGTGACTACGACGACGAGCACGAGGACGACCGCCGTGCCCGCCGGCGCCGCTGACCTCGCGGGGAGCGTGTCGTGACCGACCTCGACCACCGGTACGCGGACCCGGACGGCCTCGCCTACGGACCCGCCGCGGGCAGCCTCGCCGACCTCCTCGAACGCGTCCTCGACAAGGGCGTCGTCATCGCGGGGGACATCAAGATCGACCTCCTCGACATCGAACTGCTCACCATCCGGCTGCGGCTCTTCATCGCCTCGGTGGACACCGCCAAGAAGGCGGGCATCGACTGGTGGGAGACCGACCCGGCGCTGTCGTCCCGGGCCGCGCGGGACTCCCTCGCCGACGAGAACGCCCGCCTGCGGGCCCGGCTCGACGCCCTGGAGTCCTCGCTGGAGGGCGACTCGGCGGACGCCGTCGAGGAGACGTCGGGGGCCGCCCGGTGAGCGCCGCCGAGCGGGCCGAGCCGGGCCTCGTCTGCGCCTTCGCCGTCACCCGCACGCCGCCCGGCCCCACCGCTCTGGCGTCGGTGCCGGGGCACGAGGAGGGCGGTCCGCTGCGCGTGCTCGACGCCGGCGGTCTGTACGTCGTCGTGCAGGACGTCCCCGAGACGCTGTTCGGCGAGCAGGCCCTGGCGGAGCGCCTCAACCGGCCCGCCGACCTGGAACGCTGCGCCCGTGCCCACCACCGCGCGGTCGAGGCCGCGGCGGGAACGGGCGGGCCGAGGGCGGGAGCGGCCGCAGGGGCCGCGGTCGTCCCGCTGCCGATGGCGACGCTCTACCGCGGCGACCGTTCGGCGCTGCGGGCCGTCGACGAGCGGCGGCCGGTGCTGGAGGCACTGCTCGACCGCCTGCGCGACCGCACCGAGTGGGCGGTGAAGGTGCACGCCGCCGAGGGATCGGTCGACGCCGCACCCGGCCCGCCCGCCGGTCCCGAAGGCTCCGGCTCCGGCGGGCGCGCGTACCTCAGCCGTGCCAGCGCCCGGCGACGGGACCGGCAGGAGGCGCACGGGAAGGCGCGGACCGAGGCGGAGGCGATCGACGCGGAGCTGCGCCGCCACGCCGTCGCCGCGACCCGGCACCGTCCGCAGAGCGAGCGGCTCACGGGCCGCCGCACCCCGCAGCTCCTCAACGCCGCCTACCTGGTGGAGAACGCGGACCGCGACGCCTTCACCCGCGCCCTGGCCGCCCTCACCGCCGAGGGCGGCCGTCCGTCCGTGCGCGCGGACGCGTCGGGGCCGTGGATCCCGTACTCCTTCGCGCGCTGGGACGAGGAGCCGGTCCCGGAGACCGGCCGCCGGGAGGTCCCCGCGTGAGCGTCGTGGACACCCGTACGCCGGGCCCGGCGCCCGTGCCGTGGGACGGCCCGGAGCCGTACGCGCCGGCCGGGGTGCCCCTCGTCGACCTGCTCGACCGGGTGCTGGCCACCGGGGTCGTGGTCAGCGGGGACCTGGTGCTGGCCATCGCGGACGTGCCGCTGGTGCGGATCTCGCTGCACGCGCTGCTGTCGTCGGTGAGCGAGCGGATGCCCGCTCCCTGGCCGGACAGCGGACCGTTGTGAGCGCGCCCCGGGCACACGCCGTCGACCTGGACCCCGAGCGGGTCACGAACGACCTGGCCGCCCTCGTGCTCACCGTCGTCGAGCTGCTGCGCCAGCTCATGGAACGGCAGGCCGTGCGCCGGTTCGACGAGGGCACCCTGAGCGAGGCGCAGGAGGACCGGCTCGGCACGGCGCTCATGCTGCTGGACGAGCGCATGGACGACCTGTGCGCCCAGCACGGGCTGAGCCGGTCCGACCTCAACCTCGACCTGGGACCACTGGGACCGCTCCTGGCGGACCCCGAGCCGTAGCTCCCCTCCGGCCGGAAGCCCGGACCACCCGGCACGAGCGATCGCTATGATGACCGTGAATCGCTCAAACGAACATTCCGGGGTGGGGAGGCCTGATGCGGGAGCCGGTCGATCTCAGGCGCCAGCGGATACTGGCGGCGGTGCAGGCACGCGGGACCGCGCGGGTGCGTGATCTGGCCGACGAGTTGCAGGTCTCGGTGGTCACCGTGCGCCGTGACGTCGAGGAACTGACCCGCGAGGGCAGGCTGCGCCGGGGGCACGGGGTGGTCCGGTCGACGCTGCCGGACCAGGAGGCGCCCGCGGACCCCGGCGGCCCGGCCGGGGACCGGGTGGCGGTGGTGGTCCCGGTCCGGCACTCGTACCTCACCGAGACCCTGCACGGGGCGCGCACGGTGCTGGAGGAGTCCGGGCTGCGCATGGCCCTGCACCTGGCGCCCCAGGCGTCCGGCACCGAACGGCCCCTGGTGGAGCGGGCGCTGGCGGACGGCGCGCAGGGGCTGCTGATCGCCCCGCGCTGGCGCCGCCGGGCGGAGGAGGCCGCCGACCACGAGTGGCTCGCCGCGACCGGGGTGCCGACGGTGCTGATGGAGCGGCGGCCGTGGCGGGGCAGCGCCCTGCACGCACTGGACTCGGTGTGCTCGGACCACTGGTACGGCGCCCATCTCGCGGTGGAGCACCTGGTGGGCCTCGGCCACCGGCGGATCGTGTTCGCCACCCGCCACGACAGTCCGACCGCCCGTTCGCTGCGGGCCGCGTTCACCGAGATCGCCGGGGCGCATCCGCTGGTGGAGCGGTGGGCGTGGACGCTCATCTCGCCGGAGGCCGGGGTCGACGGGCCCTACTCCGCGGACGAGTCGGCGGAGCCGCCCGCGCTGCTGCGCGAGGTGGGGGCGACCGCCCTGGTGCTGCACGGCGACGTGGACGCGCTGATGATCGTCCAGCGGCTGGCCGAGGAGGGGGTGCGCGTACCGGAGGACTGCTCGGTGGTGGCGTACGACGACGTGGTGGCGGGGCTGGGTTCGCCGCCGCTGACGGCCGTCGCGCCGCCGAAGGCCGAGGTCGGGCGGGCGGCGGCGGAGCTGCTGCTGCGGCGGCTGGCCGAGCCGCCCGGGAGCCGGCCGGGACGGCGGATCGAACTGCTGCCGCGGCTGATGGTGCGCGGGTCGACCGCGTCTCGCACCGCCGACTCCAACCAATGAGCGTTTGAGCGTTTTATTTTCTTCTGATCGATCTCTTGACCGTTTGAGTCGGGGCGTTCAGGATTCCCGTGTCCCGAACAGTCGTGGCCGCACCTGAGCGGACACGCAGGAGCCGCGGGAGGCGCCATGCCCGGACGACAGAGCCGTCGGTCCGTGCTCGCCGCGATGGCCGCCGTACCCCTGACAGGAGCCCTGGGCGCCTGCAGCGCGGGGAACGGCGCATCGTCGGCCCGCACCGGAACCACCACGCGCGTCACCTTCTGGTCCGCCCTGCGCGGCAGCCAGGAGGTGGTCGACGCCTTCAACCGCACACACCGCAGCATCCAGGTCGACTTCCAGCAGATCCCCTCCGGCGGCCAGGGCGGCTACGCCAAGCTCAGCAACGCCGCCCGGGCGGGCAACGCGCCCGACGTGGCCACCATCGAGTACCCGCAGGTCCCGGGGTACGCGATCGACGGGGTGGCACGCGACATCACCGACCTGGTGAGCGACGGCCTGCGCCGCAGGCTGCTGCCGCAGGCGCTCGCCCTGACCACCTTCGAGGACCGCGTCTTCGCCGTGCCGCTGGACGTCGAGCCGATGGTCATGCACTACCGCGCCGACCTGTTCGACCACTACGGGCTCGGCGTCGCGCGCACCTGGGAGGAGTTCGCCGAGCAGGCCGCGACCGTCCGCCGCAAGGCACCGGACCGGCGCCTGGTGCTCTTCCCCACCGACGGCATGACGCAGATGGCCTGCTACGCCTGGCAGGCGGGCGCCCAGTGGTTCGACACCTCCGGCGGAGCCTGGAACGTCTCCCTCGCCGACGCGCCGTCCAGACGGATCGCGGAGTACTGGCAGCGGCTCATCGACCGGGACCACGTGTTCGTGAACGCGGTCGAGAGCCGGCAGTCCGACGCGCAGATCGGCAACGGGCTGGTCCTCACCCGGCTCAGCGGCGCCTGGGACGCCGGCGCGCAGATGAACGCGCGGCCCGGGCAGAAGGGCCAGTGGCGGATCGCGCCCATGCCGCAGTGGGACACGGGACGTCCGGCGACGGGCACGCACGGCGGTTCCACGTTCGCGGTCACCAAGGACAGCCGGAACCCCGAGGCCGCCATGGAGTTCATCGAGTGGCAGGTCTCCCACCCGGACGCGCTGCGCGCCCGCCTCTCCAGCGGCACCAGCAGTCAGTACCCGGCCGCGCCCGGGCTGGTCCGGGTGGGACGCGAGGCCTTCGACCGGTCGTACTACGGCGGACAGGACATCTACGGCCTGTTCGAGCAGGAGGCCGGGAAGATCGGCGAACAGTGGCTGTGGGGACCGCGGATGAGCGCGACCCAGAAGGTCATGCAGGACTCCTTCGCCCGGGTCGGCGGCGGCCAGGGCAGCCTCCTGGAGTCCCTGCGCACCGCGCAGGAGGGCACCATGCCCGACCTCAAGGCCCTCGGCCTGTCCACCACCCAGCGCACCACCTGAGCCGACGAGAGGCAGGTGACACCCATGACCACGACGACCCACTCGCGGGTGCCGGCCGGCGCCGCACGCGCAGCCGCCCCGCAGCCCTCCGCCTCCGGCGTCCGCGCCCGCAGAGCGGCCAGGAGACGCCGACTGGGCGCCTGCGGCGTCCTGATGACGCCGTTCTTCGCCCTGCTGGTCACCGTCTTCCTCATCCCCGTCGGCACCGCCGTCCACCTGAGCTTCTTCAGCGACGACCAGCCCGGCCTGGGCTTCGGCCCCGAGCGGCAGGTCTTCGTCGGGCTGCGCTCCTACGCGGCCGTCCTCACCGACCCCACCTTCCTCGGCGGGCTCGGCACGGTCGCCCTGTACTGCCTCATCTACATCCCGCTGATGGTCGTAGGCGCGCTCGCCCTGGCGCTGATGCTGGACTCCGGGGTGGTCCGGCTGCGCGCCTTCGCCCAGCTGGGCCTGTTCCTGCCGCACGCGGTGCCCGGCATCATCGCCGCGCTGATCTGGCTGTACCTGTACACGCCCGGCATCAGCCCGGTCATCGAGCTGTTCGCGAAGGGCGACATCACGATCGACTTCCTGGGGGTGCACACGGTGGTCCCCTCCATCGTGAACATCGCCCTGTGGAGCAACCTGGGCTACAACATGGTGGTCTTCTACGCCGCCCTGCAGGCCGTGCCGCGCGAGGTGATCGAGGCGTCCGTCGTCGACGGCGCCGGGCCGGTGCGCGCGGCGCTCCAGGTCAAGACGCCGCTGGTGCGCGCCTCCATCGTGATGGTGTCGATCTTCACCCTGATCTGGGCGCTCCAGCTGTTCACCGAGCCCATGCTGCTCAGCCAGTCCTCACCGATGATCAGCTCCCGGTTCTCCCCCAGCATGTACATCTACGACGCGGCCTTCACCCGCAACAACTACGGTCTCGCGGCGGCCGCTTCGGTGGTCCTGCTGGTGTGCACCATCGCACTGTCCTACGGCGTCACCCGCTTCACCAGCCGCGCCGACTCCGAGGAGGCCCGATGAGCGCCACCGACAGCTCGCTGCTCCGCCCGGGACTGCTCGGCCGCGCCACGGTCAACGTGGTCGTCACCGTCTCCGTCCTCTACACGCTGCTGCCCGTGCTGTGGCTGGTGCTGGCCTCCACGAAGACGCGGGACGCCCTCTTCAGCAGCGACCTGCTCTCCCTGAGCGACTTCTCGTTCCTGCGCAACCTCGACGACCTCTTCGCCATGGACGGCGGGCTGTACGGGCGCTGGTACGTCAACAGCCTGCTGTACGCCGTCCTCGGCGCGGCCCTCGGCGCGCTGATCAGCGTGGCCTGCGGCTACGCCTTCGACAAGTACCGCTTCCGGCACAAGGAGAAGCTGTTCGGCCTGGTGCTGGCCGCGGTCATGGTGCCGCAGACCGTGCTCGCCCTGCCGCTGTACCTGATGGCCTCCGAGGCCGGCCTGGTCAACACCTTCTGGGCGGTCTTCATCCCGGTGCTGTTCAACCCGTTCGGCGTCTACCTGGGCCGGATCTTCGCGCGCGGCTACGTGCCCGACGAGGTGCTGGAGGCGGCCCGGGTGGACGGGGCGGGCGAGCTGACCACGTACGTCCGGGTGGCCCTGCGGATGCTGGGGCCGGGCCTGATCACGGTCTTCCTGTTCCAGCTGACCGCGATCTGGAACAACTTCTTCCTGCCCATGGTGATGCTCTCCGACCAGGACCTGTACCCCGTCAGTCTCGGCCTGTACCAGTGGAACAGCTCGGCGTCCGTCTCGCCCGAGTACTACCCCGTGGTGATCATGGGGTCACTGCTCGCCGTACTGCCGCTCATCCTCGCCTTCGTGCTGCTCCAGCGTTTCTGGCGCAGCGGCCTGACCGCCGGAGCCGTCAAGTGACCGTGCACGCCCCAGGACCCGGCCGCCGGCCCCGTGCCGCCGTGGCCATGTCCGCGGACGCCGCCTCGGCCGTCCTCGATCCCCAGTCCCTCGCCGCCTTCCGCCGGGTCTGCGACCTCGCGCCCTTCCCGGTGCTCGACGACCTCTCCACCGCCCGGGCCGTGTCCGTGCTGGCCGGCGTGGAGTTGCTGGTCACCGGCTGGGGCTGCCCGCCGCTGGACGCGGACGTGCTGCGGGCGGCGCCGCGGCTGCGGGCCGTCGTGCACACGGCGGGCAGTGTCCGCGGGCACGTCACCGACGCGTGCTGGGACCGCGGGATCGAGGTCTCCTCGGCCGCCGCGGCCAACGCTCTGCCGGTGGCCGAGTACACCCTGGCCATGATCCTGCTCAGCGGCAAGCGGGTCCTGGAGCGGGCCCGGGACTACCGGACGACGCGGGCCCGCGGCAACTGGCTGCGCACCTCGCGCGGCGTCGGCAACTACCGGCGCACGGTGGGCATCCTGTCGGCCTCCCTCATCGGCCGCCGGGTGATCGAGCTGCTGCGGCCGCACGACGTCGAGGTGCTGCTGCACGACCCCTACGTGAGCGAGGCCGAGGCCGCCGCACTGGGCGTCGAGGCGGTCGGGCTGCCGGAGCTGTTCGCCCGCTGCGACACCGTGAGCGTGCACACTCCGCTGCTGCCGGCGACCCGGAGGCTGGTCGGACGCGAGCTGATCGAGTCGATGCCGGCCGACGCCGTGCTCGTCAACACCTCGCGCGGCGCGGTCGTCGACCAGGCGGCCCTGACGGACGCGGTGCTGGCCGGCCGCGTCCGCGCCGTGCTCGACGTCACCGACCCCGAGGCGCTGCCGGCGGACCACCCGCTGTGGGACTGCGAGCACGCCCTGATCACCCCGCACCTCGCCGGCTCCGAGGGCAACGAGTGGCGCCGGCTCGCCGACCTGGCGCTCGACGAGACGACCCGCTGGGCCTCCGGGGCCGGCTTCCTCCACCCCGTACGACGCGAAAGGCTGGCGTTCCTGGCATGAGCATCCCGTTCGAACTGCCCACCGAGGACCGTGCGTCGAGCCCGTACACCGGCTACACCCGCGCCCACTGGGAGGCCGTCGCCGACGGGCTGCTGTGGGCGGCGTGGCGCTGGGGCACGCCCGGGTGCGCGCTGCTCGACCTGCCGGGGCGGCCGTCGCGCTCGGGCGTGCGCTCCGACGGCCTGGAAGGGTTCGCCCGGACGTTCCTCGCGGCGGCCTTCCGGGTCACGGGCGCCGGCGGCGAGGACCCGCACGACTGGCTGGGGCGGTATGCGCGCGGCCTCGCCTCGGGCACCCGCACGCCCGGCCGCGACGACGCCGAGTCCTGGCCGCTGATCCTGGACCACGACGTGCAGGGCCAGCCCATGGTCGAGTCGGCGTCGGTCGCGCTCGGCCTGCGGCTGACCGCGCCGTGGCTGTGGAAGAACCTCGACTCCGCGGTCCAGGACCGGGTGGAGGAGTGGCTGCGCGGGGCGCTGCGGCACGTGCCGGCGCCGAACAACTGGTACCTGTTCCCCTACACGGTCGCCGGGTTCCTGGAGTCGGTCGGCCGGGGCGACGCGGAGACGGGCGCGGCGCGGGAGCGGGCGCTGGAGCTGATGGAGGGCTGGTACCGGGGCGGGGGCTGGTACGCCGACGGCGACGGACGCGCCTTCGACCACTACAACGGCTGGGCCCTGCACCTCTACCCGGTGCTCGACGCCCACCTCGGCGGCGACACCGAGGCCCTCGCCCGGTACGGGGGGCGGCTGCGCGCCCACCTGGACGGGTTCGGCTCGATGTTCGGGGCGGACGGGGCGCCACTGCACTACGGCCGCTCGCTGACCTACCGTTTCGCGGCCTCGTCGGCCGTGGGGCTGGGCGCGCTGACCGGGCACACGCCGCTGGCGCCGGGCGCCTCGCGGCGGCTGGTGAGCGGGAGCCTGCGGTACTTCATGGACCGCGGGGCGCTGAGCGACGAGGGGCTGCTGAGCCTGGGCTGGTTCGGGCCCCACGGGGCGACGCTCCAGCCGTACTCGGGCCCGGCCTCCCCGTACTGGGCGTCGAAGGCCTTCGTGTCCCTGCTCGCCCCCGCGGACCACGCCCTATGGACGGCGACGGAGGAGCGCGCGCCGGTGGAGGAGGCGGACCGCGTGCTGGCCCTCGCGGCTCCGGGGCTGCTGGTGCAGTCGACGCGCGAGGACGGGATCGTACGGCTGCACAACCACGGCAGCGACCATGTCCGGCCGCACGAGGGCGAGTCGGCGGCCGAGGACGACCCGCACTACGGCAGGCAGGCCTACTCGACCCGGACCGGACCCACCGCCGGGGAGAACGCGGCCGACAACCATCTGTCGGTGGAGGTCGGCGGCCGGGGCAGCGTGCGGCGGCGGATCCACCCGCTCGGCGCCGGGCAGGGCGAGGGCTGGGGCTGGGCGGCCTCCTGGCACCGGCCCGTGTTCACCGGCGGCGCCCCGATGGTGCCGGGGCTGCGGGTGGAGAGCGTGACGGTGGCGCGGGGTCCGTACGAACTGCGGGTCCACCGGGTCCTCGGGGCGCCGCCGGGTGCCCGGCTGACCCACACCGGGTGGGCCACAGGACCCGAGGAGCCGCTGGTCTCCGCGCTGCACGGACTGCACGGCTGGCTCCCGGGGACGGAGACGGTGCGCGCCCCGCAGGGCACGGCGTTCGTGCCGTGGGCCGAACTGCCCCGGCTGTCGGGCGAGGCGGGGGGCACCTCCGTGCACGTCTGCGTGGCCGTGCTCGCCGGGGAGCCGGTGAACGTCTCCCCCGCCGAGGCCGTCACGGCCGTCGAGGCCGGCGACGGCGGCGTCGAGGTGGTGTGGGCGGACGATGCCGCCCGCACCCGGATCTCGTTCGACCCCGTCACGGTGACGCACGCTCAGGGGGCGGCCGGTCCGGACGCCTAGGACTCGGACAGGACGCGCAGGGCGCCGGGCAGCACCCGCGCGGTGACGGGGACCGCGGCGTCGACCTCGCCGTCGGCGCCGTACGGTATCGCCCGGTCCGCCTCGATGCGGACCTCCCTGCCGCGCACGACGCGGACCTGGGGCCGGTGCACGTGGGCGCCGGTCCCGAGTTCGTTCATCAGCGCGAAGAACAGCCGCCGCGGCGCGTCGTGGATCATCACCACCTCCAGCAGGCCGTCGTCCACCTCGGCGGCGGGCGCGATCAGCCGGTTGAAGCCGTAGTAGCCGGAGTTGGCGGCCACCACCGTGTAGCCGGTGAAGGCGTGCTCCTCGCCGTCGACCGTCACCCGGTAGCGCGGGGCGCGCCACCCGGCGACGGCCCGCAGGGCGCCCGCGTAGTAGGAGGCCGTACCGCGCAGCAGGCGGGCGCTGTTGGCATGGTGGTTGGCGAGCGCGTCGACCCCGGCGTAGACGCTGCCGAGCACGACGGTGCGGTCGTGGACGGCCGAGGTGACCTCGATGGTGTCGACGGCGCGGGGTTCGCCGTCGAGCAGGACCCGGGCGATTTCGGCCGGGTCGGTGGGCAGGCCCAGCGCGCGGGCGAAGTCGTTGCCCCGCCCGGCCGGCACCAGCCCCAGCACGGCGCCGGTGCCGCTGAGCGCGCCGCCGATGCCGCCCGCCATCCCGTCGCCGCCGACGGCGAGCACGATCCGGTCGCGTTCGCCGGCCCGGCGGGCGAGTTCCCGGGCGTGGTCGAGGCTGTGGCTGTACTCGGTCTCCAGCCCCGCGCCCGCCTCCCGCAGCAGCCGCGCCACCCCGAGCAGCGCGGCGGCCGAGGTGGCGCCGCCTGCGGTGGGGTTGACGACGGCGGTGAACTGTCGCATCGATCTGCCTCCGGGCTGACGGGTGGTGCCGACTGTTGTCTCACGGGTGCGGTGGCCGCCGGCCGGCGGGGTCAGTCCGCGGGCAGCAGGACGCCCGGGCTGAGCACTCCGGCGGGGTCGAGGGTCCGCTTGACGGCGCGCAGGGCCTCGATGCCGAGGGGGCCGGCCTCCTGGACGTACCAGTCGCGGTGGTCGGTGCCGACGCCGTGGTGGTGGGTGATGGTGCCGCCCGCGGCGAGGATGGCCTCGTTGGCGGCGTGCTTGGCCCGGGTCCAGTGCGCGACGGTGTCGTCGCCCTGCGCGCAGACGACGGTGAAGTACAGGGAGGCGCCGTTCTCGTAGACGTGCGAGATGTGGCACATGACCAGGGGCGGGGTGCCGGCGTCGGTGAGGGTGCCGGTGAGCGCGTCGCGCACGGCGGCGTAGAGGGCGGGGACGCGGGACCAGTAGGTCGCGGTCTCCAGGGTCTCGGCGAGGGCCCCGGCGTCGAGCAGGGAGTCCCGCAGGTACGGCGCGGAGTAGCGGCCGTGGGCCCAGCGCTCCCCCGGCTCCTCGCCGGCGAAGGTGCCGCCGCCGTCGGCCAGGACCCGGGCGGCCTCCTCGCGGCGGTGCGCGGTGTCGGCCTCGGTGCCCTCGAAGCCCACGACGGCCAGGCAGCCGGCGTCCTGCCGGTCGAGGGAGGCGCCCAGGGCGTCGGGCTGGGCGAGGCCGATGAGCGTCTCGGTCTCGTCGGACAGCCGCAGCACCGTCGGACGGGGGCCGTCCTGGGCGAGCCTGCGCAGGGCGGCGGCGCCCGCGTCGAAGGAGGCGAAGCGCCAGCCCTCGTAGCGGCGGACCTCGGGCACGGGCCGCACCCGGACGGTGACGGAGGTGATGACGCCCAGCGCGCCCTCCGAGCCGAGGACGAGCTGGCGCAGGTCGGGCCCTGCGGCAGAGCGCGGGGCGCGGCCGGTGACGAGGGTGCCTTCGGGGGTGGCGAGGGTGAGGCCGAGGACCATCTCGTCGAAGCGGCCGTAGCCGGCCGAGGCCTGTCCGCTGGACCGGGTGGCGGCGAAGCCGCCGATGGTGGCCCACTCGTAGGACTGCGGGAAGTGCCCGAGGGTGTACCCGTGCGCGGCGAGCAGCGCCTCGGCCTCGGGAGCGCGCAGGCCGGGCTGGAGCCGGGCGGTGCGGGAGACCTCGTCCAGTTCGAGCAGCCGGTTCATGAGGCGCGGGTCGAGTGCGACGAACGGGCCGCGGCGCCCGGGGGCGAGGCCGCCCACCACGGAGGTGCCGCCGCCGAAGGGGACCACGGGCAGACCGTGCCCGGCGCAGGTCTCCAGCACGGCCAGCACCTCGTCGTGACCGTCGGGCAGCACCACGGCGGCCGGGGTGTCACTGACGTCACCGGCGCGCATCAGCAGCAGGTCGGGGGTGGACTTGCCCCGGGTGTGGCGCAGGCGGGTCTCCGCGTCGGTGCGCACGCCGTCCGCGCGGTCGCCGACGGCGGCCGTGAGCGCCCGCAGGACGGCGTCGTCCAGGCCCGGTCCGGGGACGTCGATCTCCGCCAGCGGGAGCGGGGCGGCGTCGAGGGGCTTGACGCCGAGCAGATCGCGCAGCAGCCCGGTCACCGTGTCCGGCAGCGGCGTCGCCCTGGCCGGGTCGCCCCAGCCGTTCCACAGCATGTCCATGGCCTGTCGTCCTCACGGTCGCTTCGGGGGATGCCTGCCGCACCACCCGGCGGGGCGTTACACTGTTACACATGACGCCCAACCGTCACAACCACTCGACCCGGCCGAACCCCTCGGACAACGACGCGGTGCTCGACGCCGTGCGCGACTGCGTGATGGCCGTGGGGGTCCGCCGCACGACGATGACCGACGTGGCCCGCCGGGCCGGCGTCTCCCGGATGACCCTGTACCGGCGCTGGCCGGACGTGCGGTCCCTGGTCGGCGACCTGATGACCCGCGAGTGGATCGCGGTGGCCACCGGTGCCATCCCGGACCCCGTGACGGGTGGCGGCACCCGTGCGCGCGTCGTGGCGGGCATGGTCGCAGGGGTCGAGGCGTTCCGCGCCCACCCGCTCTTCCGCAAGATCGTCGACGTCGACCCCGAACTGCTCCTGCCCTACGTACTCGACCGGCGCGGCGCGAGCCAGGAGGCCCTCCTCGAACTGCTGACCGACGCGCTCGGGCAGGGGCACGCGGACGGGTCGGTGCGCCGGGCGCACCCCGAGCGGCAGGCCCGGTCCGTGCTGCTGGTCGTCCAGTCCTTCGCCCTGTCGCTGCGGACCATGACCGACGAGGACGACGCCGAGCTGACCTCCGCGGCCTTCCTCGCGGAGCTGCGCACCATCCTGGAGAGGACCCTCACCCCATGAGCCCCACCAGCAGCCCCGCCGCCGGGGACGCCTCCCTGTCCGCCGCCCGGCGCTCCCGCGAGCTGGCCGCCTGCGTGGGCGGACCCGTGGTGGACGTGCTGGTCGTCGGCCTCGGCGCGACCGGTGCGGGGGCCGCCCTGGACGCGGCGGCCCGCGGACTGAGCGTCGTCGCCGTCGACGCGCACGACCTGGCCTTCGGCACCTCCCGCTGGAGTTCCAAGCTCATCCACGGCGGTCTGCGCTACCTCGCCTCCGCGCAGCTGGACGTCGCGCACGAGAGCGCGGTGGAGCGCGGGGTGCTGATGGAGCGCACCGCGCCCCACCTGGTGCGTGCCCAGCCCTTCGTGCTGCCGCTGACGCCGCTGGTCTCGCGCGGCCAGGCGGCGCTGGCGTGGGCGGGCTTCCGGGCCGGCGACACGCTGCGGCTCGCGGCGCGCACGGCCCGGGCCACGCTGCCCGCGCCGCGCCGGCTGTCCGCCGTGGAGACCCGGCACCTGGCGCCCGCGCTGCGCTCCGACCGGCTGCGCGGCGGGCTGCTGTCCTGGGACGGTCGGCTCAGCGACGACGCCCGGCTGGTGACCGCGCTGGCCCGGACCGCGGCCGCCCGCGGCGCCCGGATCCTGACCCGGACCAGGGCGCTGGAGCTGACCGGGTCCGGTGCCCGGATCCGCGACGAGCTGACCGGCGAGGAGGGCGTGGTGCGGGCCCGCGCCGTGATCAACGCCTCCGGAGTGTGGGCCGGCGGCCTGGTGGACGGCATCCGGGTCCGGCCCTCCCGTGGCACCCACCTCGTCCTGCGCTCCGAACGCCTCGGCCCGCTCCCGGCGGGTCTGCACGTGCCGGTCCCCGGCGAGACCAACCGCTTCGTCCTGGTACTGCCCCAGGGCGACGGCCGGGTCTACGTCGGTCTGACCGACGAGCCCGTGGAGGGCGACGTCCCGGACGTCCCCGAGGTGCCGGAGACCGACGTGGGCTTCCTGCTCGACGTGCTCGGCTCCGTCCTGGACGCGCCCGTGCACCGCGAGGACGTGGTGGGCGCCTTCGCCGGCCTGCGCCCGCTGCTGGACACCACCTCGCCGGACCGGCCGGGCGGCGCGCCCCGCACGGCGGACATCTCGCGCCGGCACGCCGTGCTCACCTCGTCCGAGGGGGTGGTCACGGTGGTGGGCGGCAAGCTGACCACGTACCGGCGGATGGCCGAGGACGCGGTCGACGCCGCCGTCGCCGCGCGCGGCCTGCGCGCCGGACCGTCCCCCACGGCGAGCCTGCCCCTGGTCGGCGCCGCCGCCCCCCGCGACCTGGCCGCGGTGCGCGCGCCGGACCGCCTGGTGCGTCGCTACGGCACCGAGGCACCGGACGTCGTGGCCCTCGCCGCCCGGGACCCCCGGCTCGCCGAGCGGGTGCTGCCGGGCCACCCGGTCACCGGCGCCGAGCTGCTGTGGGCCGTGCGGCACGAGGGCGCCCTCGACGAGTCCGACCTCCTCGACCGGCGCACCCGCATCGGCCTGGTGCCCGAGGACCGGGCGGCGGCGCTGGACGCCGTACGCGGCCTGGTCGGGGAGGCCATGGCCGGGCGGGCCGGGTAGGGACGCGCTGCCGGCGGGGGCCCGGTCAGGCTGCCCGGTCAGGCCCCCGGCTGTTCGTCCTGGACGGCCCTGCGGACGTTCTCCTCGGTGGTGTCCCGGGACCCGCCTCCCTCCTTCACGTACTCCGCCATCGCGGTCCGCGCGTCCCGGTCCAGGTCGCGCCAGGCCCGCACGGCGGTCTCGTAGGTGTCGGACTGCCGCGGGGTCCACCGGTGCTGCGTGGGCGGCCCGTACGAGTCGCGCAGTTCCTCGACCCGGTGCTGCGCCAGGTCCGCCGCGCGACGCTTGTGCACGAGCTCCTCGAACGTGTGCTCCTCCACACTTCGACGGTAGTCAGCCGAGCGCCGTCGCGCGCGTCGAACCGGGTGCCGGGCGTCCCGTGGGCACGGGTCCGCGCAACTGGGCCCCACGGACGGCGAAGGGCCTTAACATCAAGCCACCATCGACGGCCGGGCATATGCGAGAGGTGAGGGAAGCGTGGCGGAGACCGAGGGACCGGCAGTACCCGAGCGGCTGCTGATCACCCGTACCACCACGGGCGACGGCGTCAGCATCGTCATCCTCACCGGGGAGGTCGATCTCGACGGCAGCGGCCGGTTCCGCGACGTCCTGCTGTCGTCGGTGCAGTCCTCCCCGGGCACCGTCGTCGACTTCGGCGAGGTGGGCTTCCTGGACTCCAGCGGCATCAACGTCCTGATCACGGCGCACCGCGAGGCCGAGTCCCTCGGGGTCTGGCTCCGGCTGGCGGCGCCGCGGGACCCCGTCGAGCGGGTGCTGCGGCTCGTCGGCGTGGACGGGCTGATCGACTGCTTCCCCAGCGTGGAACAGGCGCTGACCGGCTGAGGCGGGTCAGGTCAGCGGCAGCCGCGCGTACACGGTCTTCCCCTTGGTGTGCGGCCTGGTGATCACCTCGCCGCACAGCCGGGTGACGATCTCCAGGCCGTGCCGGCCGACGCGCACGGGGTCGCGGGGCAGGAAGGTGGGAAAACCGTCCCCGGTGTCGGACACCGCGATCTCCACCCGGTCGCCCACCAGGGTCAGCGCCAGCCGGCACGGGCCGGGCGCGTGCCGCAGGGCGTTCGTCACCAGTTCGCTGGCGACCAGGCGGGCGGTGTCGAGGAAGGTGTCGGCCGGGGCGACGCCCAGCTCGGCGAGGTGCGCGACGAAGCGGTGCACGACGTCCCGGGAGGCGGGGATCATCGCCGAACCGCCCGTGAACTCCACCACCGTGGAGACGGCGGAGGCGTCCGCGGCATCGGGTCCGTGCGCCGGAGTCATACTGAGCCTCACCGTCCGGTCGGGGCCGTGTGGGGGAGCGAGGTCCCGGCCCCACACGATACGCACCGGCGGGTCGCGCACGACTCGATTGCCCCAACTTCCGCCGCCCGCGCCGCCTTTCGGACAGGCGCCGGCGGGGAGGCCCGGACCGGTCAAGGGGCGGTGCGGCCGCCCGCAGCGGGCGCGGCGGAGCCCGAGCCCTCGATGCCGGGCTCCGTGGTCCGCACGTCGACGCCGAGGTCGGCGAAGCGCTGGAAGGGTCACCCGCGCGGACCGACCGCGTGCGCGATCCGGGTCCGGTGGCGCATTCTTGCTGTGTCGACCGCGCGGCGGCGCACGGACGAGGTGGGGCCGATGAGTGCAGGCGCCGAGGATGCGGGCCGGACGCCGGGACGGCTGACGGCGCCGCTGGTCGACGCCTGCGTCCGGGCGATCGAGGCCGCCGACGGCCGGGTGGGCGGGATCTACCTGCGCTCCGGCACCCCCGGTCTGCTGCGGCTGGCCGTGCTCACCGGGCTGCCCGGACCACTGTTCCGGCCCTGGTGGCGCCTGCACGCCGACAGCCCCTTCCCGGTCGCCGACGCCTACCGCCTGGGCGTCCGCGTCGTGCTGCCGGGTGCCGCCGAGACGATGCGCCGCTACCCGCAGTTCGCGGCCGGCCTGCCGTTCCCGTTCGGGTCGCTGTACGTGCCGGTCGCCGGGACGAGGCGGACGTACGGCGTTCTCACCGTCCTGCGGCCCCCCGCATCGGACGCCGCCGAGGTGCTGGAGGGCGCCGACCGGATGGCGCCCCTGGCCGAGGAGCTGGGCGCGGCCCTGGAGCGACTGGACGAGGACCGCGCCGCGCCGCCGGTGCTCTGGGAGGGCGAACCGCTCTGCGTGCGGCCGCCGCCCGCCGCACGGCACCCGCGGCACACCGGGAGTTTCGCCTGGGACCCGGCGACCGGCGCCGTCACCCTCGACGAGCCGCTGTGCACCCTGCTCGGCCTGCCGCCCGGCCCAGCCGGACCCCCCACCGGCCTCGCGGCGCTCACCGCCGTACTAGCCGCCGGCGACGGGCACAGGCTGGCGTCCGCGCTGCGGGAGACGGCCACGGGGGCACCGCCGGGGCTGCCCCTGCACGTGCGTCTGGCGGACGGCGGCGCCCCGCGCCTGGTCGAGTTGTGGCGGGCCCCCGGAGCCCGGAGCGACGACGTGACCGTGCGGGGAGCGGTCCGGGACCCCCTCGCCGGCGGCGTGGCCGACGCCGCCGCCGACCTGCTGCCCGAGGGGGTGTTCTGCGTGGACCGGCTGGGCACGGTCGCCTACGCCAACCCGCGCGCCGCCCAGCTGCTGGGCCGCCCCCGGGCGGCGCTCGTCGGGCGCTCGCTGTGGGAGGCGGTGCCGTGGCTGGACCAGGCCGCCTACGAGGACCACCTGCGCGGCGCGCTGCTCTCCCCCGACCCGGTCCGCTTCCACGTCCGGCGCCCGCCCGACACGAGCCGCCGCACCGCGCCGCAGCCCTTCGAGGGCGACTGGCTGGCCGTATCCGTCCACCCGGGCCCCGATCTCCTCGCGGTCACCCTGCGGCCCGCCAACCGCGTGGCGGACGCGTCGGCCGGCCTCACCCCGGAGCACGGGGTGCCCGAGGCGGAGCCCGAGACCGGCGCCCCCGCCCCGCCGGTCGCCGCGACGGCGCCCGAGTACCGCCCGATCGTGCTGGCCGTCGCGCTCACCGAGGCGGTCACCGCGCGCCAGGTGTCCGCCGTGGTCGTGCGCGAGCTGCTCTCCGCCTTCGGCGGCCGCCGCCTCGCCATCTACCTGCTCCAGGACCGCCACCTGTACCTGGCGTGGGAGACGGGCTTCCCGCCGGGGTTCCTCGCTCCCTTCGAGGGCGTCGCGCTGGACGCCCGGCTGCCCGGCGTCGAGACGCTGACCAGCGGCCGGCCGCTCTTCTTCGACTCCATGCAGGACCTGGCCGCCGCCTACCCCGGCATCCCGCTGGACGCCACCGAGGGCGCCCGCGCCTTCCTGCCGCTGATCGCGTCCGGGCGCCCGGTCGGGTCCTGCATCCTCGGCTTCGACCGGGCGCGCGGCTTCAGCACCGAGGAACGCACCGTGCTCACCGCGCTCGCCGGGCTGATCGCGCACGCCATGGAGAAGGCCCGGCGCTACGAGTCGGAGACCGCGCTGGCCCGCGGCCTGCAAGGCGTCCTGCTCCCCCGCCGGCTGCCCGCCCACCCGCTGCTGGAGACCGCGGGACGCTACCTGCCCGGCACCGAGGGCATGGAGGTGGGCGGGGACTGGTACGACGTCGTCGCCTCCGGGGACGGCATGGCCCTGGTCATCGGCGACGTGCAGGGGCACGGCGTGCAGGCGGCGGCCACGATGGGGCAACTGCGCAGCGCGGTGCGGGCCTTCGCCCTCGGCGACCGTCCGCCCGACGAGGTGATGAGCGGCGTCAACCACCTGCTCGCCGACCTGGACCCGGGCCTGTTCGCGAGCTGCTGCTACATCCGGCTCGACCCCGCCACCGGCCGCGCCCTCGCCGCGCGCGCGGGCCACCCGCCGCCGCTGCTGCGCCACCCGGACGGACGCACCGAGGCCCTGGACCTGCCCGGCGGCGTGGTGCTCGGCGTGGACCCCGGGGCGCCGTACCCGCTGACCGAGTTCCGCGTCGAGCCGGGCGCCGTCCTCGCCCTCTACACGGACGGACTGGTGGAACGCCCCGGCGGCGACATCGACGACGGCATCACCGCCCTGCGGCTGGCCCTGGCCAGGGCGGGCGCGCCGGCCGCCCGGTCCGGCGGCGGCGCGCTGGCGGGCGTGGCGGACCGCCTCGTCGTGGCGGCCCGCCACACGAAGGACCGCGCCGACGACATCGCCCTGCTGCTCGCCACCCGGCGCCCCCCTCCCGGGCACCCCGGGTGACCCGGTCCGCGGCCGCCGCGGCGGCCGGCCGCGCCACCACAGGGGGTGCCCCTCGCCTCACGGGGCCCGGCAGTGTAGACATGGGCACATGGTCCGACTGAGGGGTCGATCGGGAGAGCGGTCACCCCGTCGTCCCAGCGGCCCGCTCTCCCGGCACCGGGGGGACGCGGACCCGACACGGCGGGGGGCGGACGCGGGGCGGCGTGACTCCGCGCTGCGCCGGGTGCTGTCCGGACGCAGCGTGGCCGCCCAGGTCTTCGCCATGAACGTGGTCATCGTGCTGCTGCTGGTGGTGGCCGCGGCGGTCGCGCTGGTGCTCCAGGTACGGCACGACACCACCGTGGAGGCCCGCAACCGGTCCGTCGCGGTGGCCGAGACGTTCGCCAACTCCCCCGGCATCCGGGAGGCGCTGCGCTCCCCCGACCCCACGGCCGTCCTCCAGCCGCGCGCCGAGGCGGCCCGCAAGGCGACCGGCGTCGACTTCGTGGTCGTCACCGACACCGACGGCGTGCGCTACACGCATCCCAAGCCGGACCGCATCGGGCGGCAGTTCGTCGGGAACATCGCCCCGGCGCTGGACGGGAAGACGGTCACGGAGGAGGTCGACGGGACCCTCGGCCCGCTGGTCCAGGCGATCGTGCCGGTCGAGGACCCTGACGGCACGGTCATCGGCCTGGTCTCGGCCGGGATCACCACGGAGAACGTGGGCGGCGCCGCCGAGCGGCAGCTGCCGCTGGTGCTGATCGTGGCGGCGGTCGGGCTGGCCGTGGCGACGGCGGGCACCGCCCTCGTCAGCCGCCGGCTGCTGCGCCAGACCCACGGCCTGGGGCCACGCGAGATGACCCGGATGTACGAACACCACGACGCGGTGCTGCACAGCGTCCGCGAGGGCGTCCTCATCGTCGGCCCGGGGGGCGGTCTGCTGCTCGCCAACGACGAGGCCGTGCGACTGCTCAACCTGCCGCCCGACAACGAGGGGCGCGACGTCCGCGACCTCGGCCTGCCCGCCGACACCGCGGAGCTGCTGGCGTCCGGACGGGAGGCGACCGACGAGGTGCACCTCGTCAAGGACCGGCTCCTGGCGGTCAACCAGCGGCCCACCGACGTGCGCGGCGGCCCGGCGGGCAGCGTCGCCACGCTCCGCGACTCCACGGAGCTGCGGGCCCTGTCCGGCCGCGCCGAGACGGCCCGGGAACGCCTCGACATGCTGTACGACGCGGGCGTCGGCATCGGCACCAGTCTCGACGTCACCCGCACCGCCGAGGAGCTGGCGGAGCTGGCCGTGCCCCGGTTCGCGGACTACGTCAGCGTGGACCTGTTCGACGCCGTGCTCGCGGGCGGCCAGCCGGAGGGCGTGACGGCGCTGCACCGCACCGCGCTCGGCGGCGGCACCGGGGACGTCCCGCTCTACCCGGTGGGCCACCAGCTGCGCTACGTGGAGTCGTCCCCGCAGGGCCGGACCCTGCGCACCGGCGCCCCCCTGCTCGAACCGCGCCTCGACGTGGCCGCCGGCTGGCAGGCGCAGGACCTCGAACGGACCGCGCAGGTCCTGGAGTACGGCATCCATTCGCTGATCACCGTGCCGCTGCGGGCGGGCACGCTGGTGCTCGGGGTGGTCAGCTTCTGGCGCCGCGAGACGCCCGAGCCGTTCGACGAGGACGAGCTGGCCCTCGCCGAGGAGCTGGTCGCGCGGGCCGCGGTCTCCATCGACAACGCGCGCCGCTACACGCGCGAGCACAGCATGGCGGTCACCCTCCAGCGCAGCCTGCTGCCCCGCCGCATGCCGGACCAGAACGCCCTGGACGTCGCCTACCGGTACCTGCCCGCCCAGGCGGGGGTGGGCGGCGACTGGTTCGACGTCCTGCCGCTGTCGGGGGCCAGGGTCGCGCTGGTGGTCGGCGACGTCGTGGGGCACGGACTGCACGCGGCGGCCACGATGGGGCGGCTGCGCACGGCGGTGCACAACTTCAGCGCCCTCGACCTGCCGCCGGACGAACTGCTCGGCCTGCTGGACGAGCTGGTCGGCCGCATCGACCAGGACGAGCAGACCGACGACGGCACCGCCCCCGTCACCGGCGCGACCTGTCTCTACGCGATCTACGATCCGGTCGCCGCCACCTGCGTGATCGCCCGCGCGGGCCACCCGCCACCGGCGCTGATCGGGCCCGACGGCAGCGTGGAGTTCCCCGAGGTGCCCGCCGGTCCCCCGCTGGGGCTGGGCGGCCTGCCGTTCGAGACGACCGAGCTGCGGCTCGCCGAGGGCAGCCGGCTGGTGCTGTACACCGACGGTCTGGTGGAGGACCGGGAGCACGACATCGACGTGGGCCTGGAGCAGCTGCGCCGGGCGCTGGAGACGGCCGGCGAGACACCCGAGGAGACCTGCCGGACCGTCCTGGACGCCCGGCTCCCGGACCGGCCGGGCGACGACATCGCCCTGCTCGTGGCCCGCACCCGCACCCTCGGCCCCGACCAGGTGGCCGAGTGGCAGGTGCCGTCCGACCCGGCCGCCGTCGGCGAGGTGCGCTCCCAGGTCACCCGGCGGCTGACCGAGTGGGGACTGGACGACCTGGCGTTCGCCACGGAGCTGATCCTCAGCGAGCTGGTCACCAACGCCATCCGGTACGGCGGCGAGACCGTCCACGTGCGGATGCTGCGCGACCGGAGCCTGGTCTGCGAGGTCTTCGACAGCAGCAGCACCTCGCCCCACCTGCGCTACGCGGCCATGACCGACGAGGGCGGGCGCGGGCTGTTCCTGGTCGCGCAGCTCGCCGAGCGCTGGGGCACCCGCTACACGCCGGCCGGCAAGGTCATCTGGGCGGAGCAGCCCATGCCGTGACCGGGTGGGCGGCGCCGCCCCCCAGGTCCGTACCGAATCGTGCCCGACGGGTGTCCAGCACGCCCGGCATCTGGTAGGCAACTTTCCTATCAGTGCCCGGCACTCCCACCCCCCACACCGACTGGAGATTCCGTGAGGCACCTCTTCAGCGACCCCGCGCCCGGCGCGGGCACCTCGCGCCGTACCGTGCTCGCCATGGCATGCGCGTCCCTGGCGACCCTCCCCCTGCTCTCCCCGGCCCGGGCCGCGGCCGCGCCCGCGCGCGTCTCGGGGCTGGACGACCCGGCGAAGAAGGAGATCGCCATGCAGCTCGTGTCGAGCGCGGAGAACTCCTCGCTCGACTGGCGGGCGCAGTACCGGTACATCGAGGACATCGGTGACGGCCGCGGCTACACGGCGGGCATCATCGGCTTCTGCTCCGGCACCGGCGACATGCTCGACCTGGTGGAGCTGTACACGCAGCGCAGCCCCGGCAACGCGCTGGCCCCCTATCTGCCGGCGCTGCGCCGCGTCGACGGCACCGACTCGCACGAAGGGCTCGACCCGGGATTTCCCGAGGACTGGCGCCGGGCGGCCGACGACCCCGCGTTCCGCGGCGCGCAGGACGACGAGCGCGACCGCGTCTACTTCGGTCCGGCGGTACGCCAGGGGCAGGCGGACGGGCTGCGCACGCTGGGCCAGTTCGCGTACTACGACGCGATCGTCATGCACGGCGGCGGCAGCGACCCGCTGGGCTTCGGCAGCATCCGCGAGCGCGCCCTCGGCCGGGCCCGGCCGCCGGCCCAGGGCGGCGACGAGGTGACCTACCTGCACGCCTTCCTCGACGAGCGGGTGTGGGCGATGCGGCAGGAGGAGGCGCACAGCGACACGAGCCGGGTCGACACGGCGCAGCGCGTCTTCCTCGACGCGGGGAACCTGGACCTGGATCCGCCGCTGGACTGGCGGGTGTACGGGGACAGTTACCACATCGGCTGAGGCCGCCCCGTCCCCGCCGGGGCGACGGCACGACGCGGGCCGCGGACCCGGCCGTGTGCCGGTCTCCGCGGCCCGCGTCGAGCGGGATGTCTCCCGGTGTCAGTGCCGGAAGGCGTCCTTGCCCTTCTCCTTGGCCTGCCGGGCGTCGCCCTTCGACTGCTCGGCGCGGCCCTCGGCCGTCATCCTCTCGTTGCCGACGGCCCGGCCGACCGTTTCCTTGGCCTTGCCCTTGGCCTGCTCCATCTTGGCCTTCGACTTCTGGTTGCCGGCCACAGTGACTCACCTCTCGGCGCTCGTTTGCATGGTCTGCGACTGCGGGTGCCCGCTGGAGCGGCGCCAAACCTGCGAGGTGCCGAGGGGTGTTCACGGGCCGCCGGGGTAGAGGACGGACAGGACAGAGCAGGACCGTCGTCGACTCGGAGGGACGTCATGGCCGGAGTACTGGACCGGATCAAGCGGTTCGCGCGCAGCCCGCAGGGGCGCAGGGCGGCCGAGCAGGTGCGCCGGGCCGCCGCGGACCCGCGCCGCCGCGCACAGGCCCAGCAGATGCTGCGCAGGCTCGGCAGCAAGCGGCGCTGACCCCTTTGCCGGACGGCGGCCCCCGCGCCCGTCAGCCCTGGCCGGCGTGGGTGTGGCTGTGGGACGTCTCCGGCGGACAGCCGGCCTCCTCGGCGGGGACGTCCCGGCGCCAGTCGCGGACCGCGACGGTCAGCGCGCACAGCATCGCGGCGACGGCGCACCCCACCGAGAGGGCCACCGCCTCCTGGTAGTCCTCGTGGGTGGCGTTCAGGGTCAGGTAGAACAGACCGGGAAGCGCGGCGGTGCCGACGGCGCCCCCGAGCCGCTGCCCCGTCTGGAGGGCGCCGCCCGCGGCGCCGGCCATCCGCACGGGGACGTCGCGCAGCGTCATGGTGATGTTCGGCGAGATCACGCAGCCGCTGCCGATGCCGGCCAGGAGCAGGGCGGGCACCGCGTACCAGGCGGCCCGGTCGGCGGGCGCCAGCCAGAGCAGCAGGGCGGTCGCCCCGAGACCCGCCATGACGGCGACGAGCCCCCAGACCGTCAGCAGCCGGCCCAGCCGCTCCACCAGCCGGCCCGCCACGGCCGCGGCGGCGGCCGATCCCACGGCGAACGGGGTGACCGCGAGGCCGGACATCAGCGGCGAGAAGCCCAGGCCTCTCTGGAAGAACAGCGCGAACACCAGCCACACCCCGCTGAAGCCGACGAAGTACAGCGCGGCCAGGCCGGCGCCGGTGGCGTACCCGCGGGTCTCGGTGAGCAGGCCGGGTTCCAGCAGCGGCTGGCCGCCGCGGCGGGCGACCCGCCGCTCCCACCGGGCGAAGGCGGCCAGGACGACGGCTCCGGCGGGGAACAGCCACCACACCTTGGTCAGGCCCCCGCTCTCGGCGAGGACCAGCGGAAGCATCAGGGCGAGCATGCCGGTGCCGAGCAGCGCCACCCCCACCGGGTCGAGCCGTCCGGGGCCGCCCGGCGCCACCCGGGGCAGCAGGCGGAAGCCGAGCACCAGCGCGACCACGCCGACCGGCACGTTGACGTAGAAGATCCACCGCCAGCCCTCGGGGCCGGCCAGCGCGAGGATGAGGCCGCCGACGACGGGGCCCACGGCGCTGGACACGCCGACGGTGGCGCCGAAGAACCCGAAGGCGCGCCCTCGTTCCGCACCGTGGAAGAGCTGCTGGATCAGCGCCGAGTTCTGCGGGGCGAGGCTGCCCGCGGCGACCCCCTGGAAGATCCGGGCGAGCACCAGCAGCCCGATGCCGGGGGCCGCTCCGGCGGCGGCGCTGAAGAGCACGAAGGCGGCGAGGGCGGCGAGGAACACCCGGCGCCGGCCGAACGCGTCGCCGATCCGGCCGGCCGTCACCAGGGTCAGGGCGAAGGCGAGCGCGTAGCCGGAGACGACCCATTGCACGGACGCCGCCGAGGCGTGCAGCCCCTCCTGCATCGACGGCAGGGCGACGGCGACGATGGTGACGTCCAGGAGCGTCATGAAGCCGGCGACCAGCGTGACCCACAGGGCCCGCCAGCGGTTCGGATCCGAGCTGTCGTCCGGACGCTGCACGCGCGCTCCCCTCGTCGGACGGCACGGGCGCGACCGCCGCGCCCCGTGCATGCGTCACCCGTGACGGGGGGTTCAAACCCGGACGCAAAGTCCAACCATGAGATCCCATAAGCCGCTCTTATGGCCTCATAGACCGGACCCGCGTACCGACTTAGGCTTGCCTTAGCTTAGGCTTCCCCGTGAGTCGATCTGTCACCGCTCGAAGGGAACCTGAACATGCCCCGCCCTCTGCGGGTGGCCATCGTCGGATCCGGTCCCGCCGGAATCTACGCCGCCGACGCCCTGCTGAAGTCCGAGGTTGCCGCCGACCCCGGCGTTTCCATCGACATCTTCGAGCGCATGCCCGCCCCGTTCGGACTCATCCGTTACGGCGTCGCGCCCGACCACCCCCGGATCAAGGGCATCATCACGGCCCTGCACCAGGTGCTCGACAAGCCGCAGATCCGTCTCTTCGGTAACGTGAACTACCCGACCGACGTGAGCCTGGACGACCTCCGCGCCTTCTACGACGGTGTGATCTTCGCCACGGGCGCCACGGCCGACCGCGACCTCAAGGTCCCCGGCTTCGAGCTGGACGGCTCCTACGGCGCCGCCGACTTCGTCGCCTGGTACGACGGCCACCCCGACTACCCGCGCACCTGGCCGCTGGAGGCCGAGAAGGTCGCCGTGCTCGGCGTCGGGAACGTGGCCCTGGACATCGCGCGCGTCCTCGCCAAGACCGCGGACGAGCTGCTGCCGACCGAGATCCCGCCGAACGTCTACGAGGGGCTCAAGGCCAACAAGGCGCTGGAGGTCCACGTCTTCGGCCGCCGCGGCCCGGCGCAGGCCAAGTTCAGCCCGATGGAGCTGCGGGAGCTGGACCACTCCCCCAACATCGAGGTCATCGTCGACCCCGAGGACATCGACTACGACGAGGGCTCGATCGCGACCCGGCGGGGCAACAAGCAGGCCGACATGGTCGCCAAGACGCTGGAGAACTGGGCGATCCGCGACGTCGGCGACCGGCCGCACAAGCTGTTCCTGCACTTCTTCGAGTCGCCCTCCGAGATCCTCGGCGAGGACGGCAAGGTGGTCGGCCTGCGCACCGAGCGCACCGCGCTGGACGGCACCGGGAACGTCAAGGGCACCGGCGAGTTCAAGGACTGGGACGTCCAGGCCGTCTACCGGGCGGTCGGCTACCTCTCCGACCAGCTGCCCAAGCTGCCCTGGGACATCGACTCCGGCACGGTTCCGGACCGGGGCGGCCGCGTGATCCAGGAGTCCGGCGAGCACCTGCAGTCGACGTACGTCACGGGCTGGATCAGGCGCGGCCCGGTCGGCCTGATCGGCCACACCAAGGGCGACGCCAACGAGACGGTGGCGAACCTGCTGGACGACTACGCGAACGGCCGTCTGCAGACCCCCGCCTCGCCCGCGCCGGAGGCCGTGGACGCCTTCCTGGCCGAGCGGAACGTCCGCTTCACCACCTGGGACGGCTGGTACAGCCTGGACGCCGCGGAGAAGGCGCTGGGCGTGCCGTTCGGGCGGGAGCGCATCAAGCTCGTCGAGCGCGAGGACATGCTCCGCGAGAGCGGCGCCTGATCGCCGACGTCCGGGCCGTATCGGCCCGGTGGCCGGGCCCGGCGGGGAGCCTCCCGCCGGGCCCGCGGCCGTCAGACCTCCAGCTCGGCCTCGATGCGGCGGAGTTGGTGGCGGGCCATCGCGAGGTTCGCGCGGCTCGCGTCCAGCACCAGGTACAGGAACAGCCCGTTGCCGCCGCGCCCCCTGAGCAGGCGGATCATGTGGTACTGGGTGCTGAGGGTGATCAGGATGTCCTCGATCTCCTCCTTCAGGCCGAGGTGCTCCATGGTGCGGAGCTTGGCCCGTACGACGTCGGTGTTCCCGGCGGCGGCGACCTCCAGGTTGAACTCCTTGGTCCCGCCCAGCGTGCCGAGCGCCATGCCGCTGGTGTAGTCGACCAGTGCGGCGGCGGACGCTCCGTCGATGGAGCTGAGGCATTCCTTGAGCGAGGTCTCCAGGTTGGCCATGGTGGGTTCCCTTCCGGACGTGATGGGTGGGTGATCGTTGGTCTAGGTGGGCCGGCGGTGGCCGCCGGTCTGGGGGGACGGCCGGTGCGCGGGCCGTTGCGGGGTGCGCACCGGCAGGGTGCCGATGGGCCGGGCAGGGTCGGCGGCGGACGCCGGCACGGGGTCCGCGGCGGCCGGTGCGCGGCCGCGGTCCAGCCCGGTGTGCGCCGCGACCAGTTCGCCGATGCGGGCGCCGCTGCGCCGGCCCTCCAGGTGGAGCCGGCCGACGTTGACCCGGCCGTCGGCGAGCAGGGTGAGGACGGCGGCGGGGCCGGCCGCGTAGGTGGCGACGTAGCCGTCGGCTCCGCGCAGCAGCAGTTCGCGGAAGCCGCCGCGCGAGGTGGCCTCGGCCATGCGGTGCGCGACGCCGAGGGCGGCCGCGGTGAGCGCGGCGAGGCCCTCGGGTTCGGTGCCGGGCGCGTCGTGGGCGAGGACCAGTCCGTCCACGGTGGCCGCGAGTGACCCGGTCAGCTGGGGCACGCGGTTGCGCAGTCGGTGCAGTTCGTCCAGGACGTCGCTCTCGACGGCCATGAGCAGTCTCCTTTCGGCACGCTGACGGCGCGCGCGGATCACAGGGCCTCCAGGGCGTCTCGGAGCCGTCGCAGCAGGGCCGTGTCCGGGTCGTCCCACCCGGTGCCGGCCGGGTCGGGGCCCGGTGCCGGGACCGGGGCGGTCTGCGGGGCGGTGGGCGGGGCGGCGGCGACGAGACCGTCGGCGGCCAGGCGGCGCAGGTCGACGAGGATGTGGTACGTGCGGCAGGCGAGCGACGAGGCGATCTGGGCGGCGGTGCGCACGCCGTCGACCTGGGTGAGGGTGCGGCCGCGCCGGGCCGGCAGACCGGGCCGCCCGGCGCCCGGCACCCGGGTCAGCGGGACGGTGTCGATGGCGGGGTCCGGATGTATCCGGTCCAGCAGCGCGCGCCGCCGATCGGACTCGCGGACGACCGCGTCGACCGGCACCGAGCGGACCGCGCCGAGCCAGTGCACCGCGCCGGGCCGGAAGCGGTGCGCGCGGGTGTCGTGGGCGAGGACGAAGTACGCGGCGTCGAACAGCGCGCCCAGGTGGCAGACCTCCAGCGCGCCGGCGGCGAGCCGCCCGCTGTCCACCAGCCGGTGACCCACCCGGTGCTGGGCACCGCCGCGGTCGACCGCGTCCCACCAGCCGTCGGAGGGGACGGCGCCGCTGCGGGTGAGCAGGGCGCCGAGGTCCGGGGTGAAGGCCGACTCGGCGTGCACGACGCGGCCGGCGGAGAGGTAGACGATGCCCCGCTCGCCGGAGAGGGCGCCGGTCGCCCCCTCGGCGGCCAGCGCGCCGAGGGCCGCCGACGTCGTCTCCTGGGTGGCCCAGGTGGTGGTCACCCTGGTCATCCGAGCACCAGGCGGTCCGCCATCTCCGCGAGGCGGATACGGGCCAGCGCGAGGTTGCCGTCGTCGCGGCCCAGCCAGAGGTGGAGGAAGACGGTGCTGTCGAACGGTGTGCTGACGAACCTGAGCAGGTGGTATGCGTCCGCGGTGGTGGCGATCAGGTCCTCCACCGGGGGCTCCTTGCCCGCTTCGGCGGCGGCACCGGCCGTGGCGCCCGCCGCGAGGGAGCCGCTCTCGGCGACGTGCCGGGCCAGTTCGGCGGTCTCGGCCGCCGTGGCCTCCCAGTCGCCGCCCGGTGCCTCACCGACGGCGCCCAGGGCGAGCCCGCTGATCCAGTCGACCAGCGACGCGCCCCGCGCGCCGGGCAGTCGCATGGCTTCCAGCAGACTCTCGTCGATTCCGGGCACGCCGGATCCCCTCCCCCTGCACGGCTGTACCGCGAACGTGACGCCGAGACTACGGAAAGTGCGCGCATCCGGTGAGCGCTTTGGCATTTTCCAGAGGAACGTGCGCGCGCTGCGGCATACTGCGGTATTTCGGCCGCGGCGGGCCGGAGTTGGCGGCGCGGCAGGGAGACGGACGCGGGCAGGACCGCCCCGGTGCGGATGGTGGGCGGGCCTGCCCGGCGGGCCCGGTGTGCGGACGCCGGCGCCCCGCCCGCCACGGGTGAACGGCCGCCGTCCCGGGTGTCCCGCGCACACCCGGTGCGCACCGGCCGGAACACGGGGGGCGTGCGGCGGCCGTGACGGGCAACCCGCACCCTCATGGCCCGACTGCACCTTCCCCACAGCCGAAAGCGTCACCAGGACGACCGAGCGGACGAGAAGCCGGACGCGACGCCCCCCGAGGACTACGGTCCGGACGCCTCCACGGAGCGCGCCGCCCCCGACTCCCCCGTCCAGCTGCCGGGCAAGTCCTGGACCGCTCTGGTGAAGCGCGTGGTCGCGGAGTTCCAGGACGACGAACTCACCGACCGCGCGGCCGCCTTGACCTACTACGGCGTGCTGTCCATGTTCCCGGCCCTGCTGGTGCTGGTCTCGATGCTCGGTGTCGCCGGGCCCTCGGCCACCGAGGAGGTCCTGAAGAACATCCAGCAGCTGACGCCCGGTTCGGTGCGGGACATCGTCACCGACGCGGTGGAGCAGTTGCAGGCCAGGGCGGGGCTGGGCTCCGTGCTGGCGGTGGTCGGCCTGGTCGGCGCCGTCTGGTCGGCGTCCGGCTACGTAGCCGCGTTCATCCGCGCGGCCAACGCGGTCTACGACGTGCCCGAGGGGCGGCCGATGTGGAAGGTGCTGCCGCTGCGGGTGGCGCTGACCGTGGTGCTGCTGGTGCTGGCCGTGGTCAGCGCGCTCATCGTCGTGTTCACCGGCTCCCTGGCGCAGCAGGCGGGCACCGCGCTCGGCATCGGTGACACCGCGCTGACGGTGTGGTCCTTCGCCAAGTGGCCGGTGCTGGTCCTCCTCGTCGTCTTCATGATCGCGATCCTCTACTGGGCCACGCCCAACGCCCGGGTCAAGGGCTTCAAGTGGGTCTCGCTCGGCAGCGTGGTGGCGCTGCTGATCTGGCTCGCCGCCTCCGCCGGGTTCGCCTTCTACGTCGCCAACTTCGGTTCGTACAACAAGACGTACGGGACCCTGGCCGGTGTCATCGTCTTCCTGGTGTGGCTCTGGGTGACCAACCTGGCCATCCTGCTGGGCCTGGAGTTCGACGCCGAACTGGCCCGGCAGCGGGTGATCGCCGGCGGCCACCCGCCGGAGGAGGAGCCGTACGTGGAGCCGCGCGACACGCGGGCCTGGGACGACTCGGACCACCGGGAGGCGGCCGCGGGGCAGTGAGCGGGCGTCCCTAGGGCAGGATCGAGTCGACGTAGCCGCCGTCCACGCGGACGGCGGCTCCCGTCGTGGCGGAGGCGAGGGGCGAGCTGAGGTACACCACGAGGTTGGCGATCTCCTCCGGCTCGATCAGCCGCTGGAGAAGGGACTGCGGGCGGTGCTCGCGCATGAAGACGCGCTGCGCCTCGTCCCAGGGCAGGTCCCGGTCGACCAGCTGGTAAACGAAGTCCTCCACGCCCTCGGTGTGGGTGGGTCCGGCGATGACGCAGTTCACCGTGGTGCCGCTGCCCGCGGCCTCCTTGGCGAAGCCGCGGCCGACCGCGAGCAGGGCCGTCTTCGACACGCCGTAGTGGATCATCTCCGCGGGGATGACCACGGCCGAGTCGCTCGCGATGTACAGCACCCGGCCCCACCCCCGGTCCCTCATCCGGGGGAGGTGGGCGCGCGTCAGCCTGACGCCGGCGAGGACGTTGATCTCGAAGTAGCGCCGCCACTCGTCGTCGCTGATGTCCAGCGCGGGCACGGCGCCGAACACACCGAGGTTGTTGACCAGGATGTCGACGTCGGGCAGCGCCTCCAGGGCCCGCGCGGCCCCCTCCTCGGTACCGAGGTCGGCCGCGACCGGCACGAAATCGCCGCCCGGCACCTCGGCGCGCAGTTTCGCGACGGCCTCCTCCAGGCGGCCGGCGTCGCGCCCGTTGACGCCCACGGTGGCGCCCGCCCGGGCCAGGCCCGCGGCGATCGCCGCGCCGATGCCCTGCGAGGATCCGGTCACCAGTGCGGTTCGTCCGCCGAGGTCGAGGTTCATGGGGTCGCTCCTTCTCGTGCCGTACGGTCGGTCGGGTTACTCCTGCCCACCCTCGCCCACGACCCACCCGCGTCCCGCCGGCCGCACCCCGCACCACGCCGCGGCCCGCCCGGTCGGCGGACCCCCGGATACCACCCGCCGACCTGCGGAGCCGATACTTGCCTACGTCCCTGTCCCTGCTGCCCGATGGACCCATGCCACCCTCTCCCAGCGCCCGCCCCACGACGCCGCCCACGCTGTGGGCGTCCCGCGGCCGCCACGTCGGCGCCGCGGCCGAGGACACCGTCCGGCACACGCTGGAGCGGCTGAAGAAGGACCGCGTCCTCGACGACTTCCTGGAGCCTCCCGACGAGGCACCGGCCGACGGGCTCCCCGGCCGCCGCGTCTTCGAGGCGCGCTGGCGGGTCCCCGAGTCGGTGACCGTGCGGGCCCGACTGATCCTGGAGCCCGCCTCCGCGGGCGGGCAGGAGTGGACGCTGCTGGCCGAGGCGGAGGAGGCCTGGGACCCGGGGTGGCCCTCCCCCGCCACGATGTTCTGGCCGGACGACCCGGACGTCACCTGGGACCGGGACGCCGCCACGGGTCTGCGGCTGCGGGGCATCAACACGCTGCCCGACGACGACAAGGCCGTACGCCGGCTGCTCAAGGAGGCCGGGCGCAGCCCCTGGAACATCCACGTCGTCGTGCACGAGGCGATGACCACCGACCACCGCGGCCGGGTCCCGCTGGCCCGGCGGCTGCCGCCCGGTCTGCGGCACCGCGTGGTCGAGCACCGCGCCGCGCCGCAGCAGCTGCGGGTCGTGAACTGGGCGCTGGAGGACTTCGGCGTCCAGGTGCCGCGCGGCGGCGCGGTGGTGCTGCCCGGCACCCCGGCCCCGGCCGGCTACGACGCCGACGCGTTCTCCGTACGCACGGTGTTCCTGGACGGCTCCGAGCCCACCGGGCTGATCGCCGCGGTGACGTCCTTCGACGCCCTGGAGCGGCCGCTGCCGCAGGACGCGGTGGCGGATCTCGCCTCGCTGCGGGAGGAGTGGCGGCTGCTGACCCTCCAGGAGGAGCTGGAGCGCGAGCGCCGGCTGGTGGCCATGTACGCCGAGGCGCTGGAGGCCATGACGCAGTCCAGGGACCTGTACCGGGAGGCGGCCGAGCGCGCCGCGGAGGCCCTGGCCGGCTACCGCGAGTCCGCCGGGGCGGCGCCGGCCGTACCGGCGCCGTCCGCCGAGACCTCACCGGCCTCCCCGCTGCGGGGGCTGACCCGCACCCTGGAGCGGTTCAGGGTCGCCGCCCGCCCGCCGCGGGCGGAGGCACGGCAGGACCCGGCGGCGGAGACACGGCAGGACCCACCGGCGGAGAGCCCGGAAGCGGTCCGGCCGCCGGGCGGCGCCGCCGACTGAGGGCACCCTCACGTGTCATCCGGCGCCAGGTGGATACGCGGACGGCCACATCACTAGGCCCGTCCCGGAAGGTCACCCGCCATGGACAGCCGGCACGACAGAGCCCCCGACTCCCGCACCCCGGAGCCCGAACGGTCGCAGACCACGCTCCGGGTCAACGGGAAGCCGCACACCCTCATGGTCGACCACCGCCGGGTCCTGCTGGACCTGCTGCGCGAGGATCTGGGGCTGACCGGCGCCAAGAAGGGCTGCGACCACGGCCAGTGCGGCGCCTGCACGGTCCTGGTGGACGGGCGGCGCATGAACGGCTGCCTGCTCCTCGCGGTCGCCCTGGACGGCAGCGAGATCACCACCGTCGAGGGTCTCGCGGGGGACGGCGAGGACCTGCACCCGTTGCAGCAGGCCTTCCTGGACCGCGACGCCTTCCAGTGCGGGTACTGCACGCCCGGCCAGATCTGCTCCGCGGCCGGGGTGCTCGCCGAGGCCGCGGCCGGGCATCCGTCCCACGTCACCGACCCCGCGGCACCCTCCGGGGAGCCCGTCGCGCTGGGCCGGGAGGAGATCCGGGAGCGGATGAGCGGCAACCTGTGCCGCTGCGGGGCGTACCCCCGCATCGTCGACGCGGTCGAGGACGTGATCCCGTGAAGCCCTTCGCCTACGTGCGTGCCGGCAGCGTCGAGGAGGCCACCGACGCCTTCGCGGCGCACCCCGGTGCCCGCTACCTCGGCGGCGGCACCAACCTCGTCGACCTGATGAAGCTGGGCGTGGAGGCGCCGGCCGCGCTCGTCGACGTGACGCGGCTGCCGCTGGACGCGGTGGAGGAGCTGCCCGACGGCTCGCTGCAGGTCGGCGCGACGGTCCGCAACAGCGACCTCGCCGCCCACCCCGTCGTCCGCGACCGCTACCCCGCGCTGTCGCAGGCGCTGCTGGCGGGTGCCTCGGGGCAGCTGCGCAACGCGGCCACCACCGGCGGCAACCTGCTCCAGCGCACCCGCTGCCCGTACTTCCAGGACCGGTCCAAGCCCTGCAACAAGCGGGAGCCGGGCAGCGGCTGCGGCGCGCTGGAGGGGGTGCACCGGGACCACGCGGTGCTCGGCCACTCCGACCAGTGCATCGCGACCAACCCCTCGGACATGGCCGTGGCGCTGGCCGCCCTGGACGCGCGCGTGGAGCTGACCGGTCCCGACGGCTCCCGGAGCGTGCCCGCCGCCGACTTCCACCGGCTGCCGGGCATGCACCCGGAGCGGGACACGGAGATCCTGCCCGGCGAGCTGATCACCGGCGTCCTGCTCCCCGCCGCAACGGCAGGCCTCCCGTCGGCGTACCGCAAGGCCCGCGACCGGGCGTCGTACGCCTTCGCGCTGGCCTCCGTCGCCGTCGTCCTGGACGTCGGGGACGGGGTGGTGGAGCGGGCCGGCATCGCCTTCGGGGCGCTGGCCCACCGGCCCTGGCGCGCCCGGCGGGCGGAGGACGCCCTGATCGGCGCCGCCCCGACGACGGCGGCCTTCGAGCACGCCCTGGACCTGGAGCTGGCCGCCGCCGAGCCGCTGCGGGACAACGCCTTCAAGGTGCCGCTGGCCCGCCGGATCGCCCTCGACGTGCTGAGCCGGCTCGCCCCGCCCGCCACGACCTGAACCCGGCGTTCTTGAGGAGGACTCCATGACCGCCACCGAGACCGTCCTGGGCGCGCCCGCCGAGCGCAGGGAGGGACGGGAGAAGGTCACCGGCACCGCGCGGTACGCCGCCGAGTACGACTCCGCGGACCGCGCCCACGCCTGGCCCGTGCCGGCCACGGTCGCCCGGGGCCGGGTGATCGCCGTCGACGCCGCGGCGGCGCTCGCGCTGCCCGGCGTACTCGCGGTGCTCACCCACGAGAACGCGCCCCGCCTGGGCGACCCCGACGATCCCGTGCTGGCCGTGCTCCAGAACCCACGGGTGCCGCACCGGGGCTGGTTCGTGGCCCTGGTGGTGGCCGAGACGCTGGAGGCGGCCCGCGCGGGAGCCGGCGCCGTCCGCGTCACGTACGAGACGGAGGGTGCCGACGTCACGCTCACCGCCTCGCACCCGGAGGCGTACGTGCCCGATTCGGCCAACGGCGGGTTCCCGGCCGTCACCGAGAAGGGCGACCCGGACGGCGCCTTCGCCTCCTCGGCGGCCCGGCTCGACGTCGGGTACACGGTGCCGCCGCTGCACAACCACCCCATGGAGCCGCACGCCGGCACGGCGCGCTGGGAGGGCGACCGGCTGACGGTGTACTCCTCCAGTCAGGGCACCTCGGCCGTGCGCGCCGAACTCGCCCGTCTCTTCGGCCTGCCGGAGGACCGCATCACGGTGCGCTCGGAGCACGTGGGCGGCGGTTTCGGCTCGAAGGGCACGCCCCGGCCCGAGGTGGTGCTCGCCGCGATGGCGGCCCGCGAGACGGGACGTCCGGTGACCCTCGCGCTGCCCCGCCGCTACCTGCCGGCGGTCGTCGGACACCGTGCGCCCACGCTGCACCGGCTGCGGCTCGGGGCGGACGCGGACGGCCGGCTCACCTCCTTGACGCACGAGGTGACCACGTACACCTCGCGGGTCAAGGAGTTCGTCGAACAGGCGGCGGTGCCCGCACGCGTCATGTACGCCGCTCCCACGATGCGCACGCTCCACCGCGTGGCGGCGCTGGACGTACCCACGCCCTCGTGGATGCGCGCACCCGGCGAGTGCCCCGGCATGTACGCCCTCGAGTCGGCCATGGACGAGCTGGCCGTCGAGGTCGGCGTCGACCCGGTGGAGCTGCGGATCCGGAACGAGCCGGAGACCGAGCCGGAGAGCGGGAAGCCCTTCAGCAGCCGGAGCCTGGTGGAGTGCCTGCGCGACGGGGCCCGCCGCTTCGGCTGGGAGCGGCGTGACCCGCGTCCGCGTTCTGGCGAGGAGGGCCCCCTGCTGATCGGCACCGGCGTCGCCTCGGCCACCTATCCGGTCCTGGTGGGGCCGGGCGTGGCGTCGGCGCGTGCACTGCCCGGGGGAGACTTCCTGGTCCGGGTCAACGCCACCGACATCGGTACGGGTGCCCGGACCGTGCTCGCGCAGATCGCGGCCGACGCCCTCGGCGCCCCGCTGGACGCGGTCCGGGTGGAGATCGCCGACAGCGACATCGGCTTCGGCTCGGTGGCCGGCGGTTCCTCGGGCACCGCCTCCTGGGGGTCGGCCGTGCACGAGGCGTGTGCCCGGCTGTCCGGCATGCTGGCCGGGCGCTCGGAGCCGCTGCCGGAGGAGGGCCTGGTGGCCGAGGCCGACACCTCGGGCAAGGCCGACGCCGAGAGCCCCTACGCGCGGCACGCGTTCGGCGCGCACTTCGCCGAGGTCGCCGTCGACACGGTCTCCGGCGAGGTGCGGGTGACGCGGCTGCTGGGCGTCTTCGCCGCGGGGCGCATCCTCAACGCCCGCACGGCGCGCTCCCAGTTCATCGGGGGCATGACGATGGGCCTGGGGATGGCGCTGACCGAGGACAGCACGATGGACCCGGCGTTCGGCGACTTCACCCAGTCCGACCTCGCGTCGTACCACGTGCCCGCGCACGCGGACGTCGTGGCGCCGGAGGCGTACTGGGTCGAGGAGGCGGACGACCACCTCAACCCGATGGGCAGCAAGGGGATCGGCGAGATCGGCATCGTGGGCACGGCGGCGGCCGTGGGCAACGCCGTCCACCACGCCACCGGCATCCGCTTCCGCGAACTCCCCCTCACCCCGGACCGGGTCCTCACCGGCCTCCTGGAACACGGGCACCCGGCGGGGATGCTGGGGGTCTGAGCGGAGGAACGCCGGGCTCGCGAGGCGGCTTTCGGCCTGACGCGCTCCCCGTGTGAGCCCAACACGCGGTCCGCGCAGGGCGGTTGCTCCTGCGCGGACCACGTGGTGATCGAACGGGCCGGACTCAGTCGCCGGCGCCCGCCGTGGCAGTCACGCGGCGGGCCGGACGCCGTCGGCGGACGGCGTCCCGCGCGGCCACCCGGACGCACAGTGCCATCAGGGCGACGAGCGACGCCGCCACCGCGACCGCGACCGCGGCCCACAGGGGCACCGGCGTCAGGTCGACGACCCGGGAGACCGGGGAGGAGGGTGTCGCGCTGCCGTAGAGCTTGGCCGCGGCCAGCGCCGCCGGGACCACGACCCCCGCCGCGAGCAGCGGCACGGCGGGCCGCACGGTCAGCAGCAGGGCCAGCACCAGGCAGAGCGCCGACAGGCCGAGGGCGACGCCGTAGACGCCGGCGGAGGCGCCGGCGCGGTGGAAGGGGAAGAAGGCGACGCCGCAGCCGGCCAGGACGGCGACGGTGAGCCAGGCGGGCCAGGCAGGACCGCGGGCGGTCCGGCGGACGGCGCGCTCCCGCAGACGGTCGCGCCCCGCGCTTCCGCGGCCGCGGCCCGCGTCCTCGCGGTCGCGCTCCCGGCGGGCCGGGCGCGCCGCCTTGCCGCGTTCCCGGCCGCGGCGGTCCGCCGCGGCGAAGACGCCGGTCCGTCGTGCGGGGCGGCCGGCGGGCCCGCGGCCGCGGGCGTCGTGGCCGTCGTCCTCGTCGGGCGCGTCCTGCTCCGCCCGCAGCTGACGAGCGTCGGGGCGCTCCGGGCGTTCGTGTCCGTCCTCGGCGAGCCTGCCGATCAGTTCGACGAGTTCCTCGACGGGCCGTCCGGTGGCGGCGGCCCGTACGGCCTCCCGCCCGCAGTGCGGCTCCAGGGGCGTGCGGTGCAGCAGTGCCATGAGCCGGGTGACGTCCTCGACGGAGCGGCACTCGGCGGCGGCCCGGATGGCCTCGTCGGCACTGTCCGGTTGGCGCGGCGGCCGGGTCAGCAGGCCGACCAGCCGGGTGACGTCCTCGACGGAGCGGTTGACGCCGACGGCACGGAGCGCGTCGACCGTGGCCTGCGCGTACTGCGGGGACCGCTCCAGCGTGGTGATCAGGTCGACGACCTCGTCCAGCGGGCGGTCGGCCACGGCGGCGCGCACCAGGTCGCCGACGGGGTCCCCGTAGGCGCGCTCCTCCGCGTCTGCGGCGGCGCGCTGGTGGCGGCCGGTCTCGCGGGCTCCGGGCTCGTGGCGGTCCGGGTCGTGGGGGCGAGCGTCGTGGGGGTCGAGGTCGAGCAGGTCCTCGTCCAGCAGGTCGTCGTCGAAGAGGCCGGGGCCGGGGAGGTCGGGGCGGTCCGCGTCGTGCGCCCGCGGTTCGTCGAAGCCGGTTTCCCAGATGTCCGCGTCCCGGACGTCCGGGTCCCGCACGGAGGCGTTCCGGCCTCCGGGAGCCGCGCCGGACAGCCGCGCCGTGCCCGTGCCCGTCGTCGTCTCCCCGGTGGGCAGGTCGAGGGCGGATATGGCGTATTCGGGCGAACGGGGTGATGAAGAGCCGGTGGTCATGGTCCCTCCGGGTGGTGGGGGTGCGGCCGCCCTGCGTCCCCGACGTGCGACACGCGCTGTGTGCTGCCCATTTCTAGGCACGCCGGGCGGACGCTGCCACTCCGGGTGGGCCACAGGGATGAGAGACGTCACACTCCGGTCTTGCCGCCGCCCGGAACGGGCATCCGGTTCAGTGGGCGCGCGCCGCGCGCCCGGAGGAGGGGACCCGTGGACACGACCACAGTGGTGATTCTGGTGGCGGCGCTGCTCGCGGCGCTGGTCCTCGCGGCGGCGGTGGCCGTCCTGGTGCGCCTGGTGCGCACGCGACGTGATCTCAAGCGGGCCGGGCTGCCCACGGGTCCGCGCTGGGTCTTCTGGGGCGCCGTCCTCTATCTGGTGCTCCCGGCGGACCTGGTGCCCGATCCGGTCTACCTGGACGACATCGGAGTCCTGCTCCTCGCCCTGCGTTCCATGCGCGGCTCACTCGGCGGCCGGCGGGCCGGAATCGCCCCGCACGAGGGCACCGGCTCGCCCGGTGATTACGCAGCGTAAGGAAACCAATCACCCGTTCGATTCGTATAAGTCTCTGGAAGCCGAAGGAAGTCGGCGGACCAGGAGACGGCGCGATGGGGTCGTCAACTGATCGGCACAGCACCGACTAGGGAGAGACGATGCAACCGTTCGCGCTCAACTACGCACGGCCCGCAGTGGAGTTGGAAGCCACCACTCCGTACGTCTACGACTCCGGGCTGCAGTTGAACGTGCTGCTGGACGGGCGGGTGGCCGCCTGTGACCACGCACTGCTGAGAGAACTGGGGACCACGACCTCCACCGCGGGGTCGAAGACGCACTTCGACGACTGAACACGGACCGCCGAGAATGACCGTGTTGATCCTGACCAGTGAAGAGGACGTCACCGCGGACATGGTGGTGGTGCACCTGAACGCGTCGGGAGTACCGGTGGTACGCCTGGATCCGGCGGATCTGACCGATTCCGTCGCGCTCTCCGGCGAGTTCACGCACGGCTCCTTCCGGGGCCATCTGTCCGCGGGAGGACGCCTGGTGAGCATCGGCGGGCTGCGGTCCGTCTGGGTGCGCAGGCCGGGCGGCGCGGCCACCCGGGCCGCGGAGCCGTCCGCGTGGCTGACGGAGGAGGCGGGGCAGGCGCTGTACGGCATGCTCCGGGGCAGCGGCGCCCGCTGGATGAACCAGCCCGACGCGGCGCACCGGGCCCGCTACAAGCCGTGGCAGCTGCGGCTGGCGCAGCGGTGCGGGCTTCCCGTGCCGGCCACGCTGATCACGACGTTCCCGCGGGCGGCGCGCGAGTTCGCCGAGCGGTATCCGGACCTGGTGGTCAAGCCCGTCTCGGGCGCGCACCCCCAGGATCCGCCCCTGGCGGTGCCGACCAGCCGGGTTCCGCCGGAGACGGACTTCTCCGCCGTGGCGCACGGGCCGACGCTGCTGCAGCGCCGGGTCGCCAAGCGGGCGGACATCCGGCTGACCGCCGTGGGGGGCGAGTTGCTGGCGGCGCGCAAGAGCGCGCTCGCGGAGCCGGACACCAGCGTGGTGGACGTCCGGTTCGCGGAGTCCGACGAGCCCTGGCGCCCGGTGGAGGTGCCGCCGCGGGTGGCGGAGACGGTCCGCGCCTATCTCGACGGCGCGGGGCTCGCCTATGGCGCCCTGGACTTCGCCGAGGACGGCGACGGCACCTGGTGGTTCCTGGAGTGCAACCAGTCGGGGCAGTTCGGCTTCGTCGAGGTGGAGACGGGGCAGCCGATCGCCCGGACGATCGCCGAGTGGCTGGCGCGTCCGGGCGCGGAGGACGAGGCGGACGCGGGCGGGCCGGGTACGGCCGCGGCGGGGTGAGGGCCCGCGCCTCGGTGGTGCGGTATGTCAGTGGGGCCGTGGGCCCGGCAGCAGGGCGGTGCGCTGCCAGCCGGCGCCCGGGGACGGCTGCCGCCCGGGAACGGGCAGGTGGCCGGTGCCGGGCAGGTGGCCGGGGGTGTGCAGCGGCCGCATGACCACCTCCAGCTCCCTGCTCACGCGCTCGGCGTCCCGCCGCACCTGCTCGGGGACGTCACCGCGTTCGGCGACGAGTCGGTCGTAGATGGGGGAATCCTGGAACACCCGTCAACGCACCTTTCGTGTCGTCCGCCCCCGCACGGGGGCGCGACTGAGCATTCTAGGCGCCCCGCCACCCGGGAGTGCGCATTCCGCCCGGAAGGTGACGAGGGCTCAGGCGCCGGTGGTGGATCCGGGCCGGACGACCATGAGGACGGTCACGGTGGCCCACAGCAGGTTGAACAGGCCGGTGAGCATGGCCAGCCGAGCGGTGCGGGCGCGCTCCACGGGCCGCCGGTCGGCCAGTTCCGCCAGCAGTTCCTCCTGGCGCGGGAGCACGAAGGCGACCAGCAGGCCGGCGGCGACCGCGGTGAGGATGAGGGACGTGACGAGCCAGGCGTCGCCGAGTACGCCCATCGCGGCCGCGGTGGCCAGGCCGAGGACGGGCACGGCGATGCCGAGACCGGCGTAGACCCGGCAGATGCGGTGCAGCAGCCCGACGGTGCGGACGTCGCCGGGGCCGGCCTGCTCGCCCGCCCCCGCTCCGGCGGGCACGGACACCGGCGCCTTCCGGACGGCGGCGGGGAACATGCTGGCCGCCACGGTCACGGGCCCGACGGCGACGATGGCGGCCAGGACGTGGAGGGACAGCAGGATCTTGGTCATCGCTCGGGGCTCCGGAGGCAGGATCGGTCGGTGCGGGGGTGCACACCCACGCTAGAAAGCGCGGGACCGGTCCCACAGAGGCAGGAACGACAGCTTCCAACGGATTCCCGCCGGGGCCCGCACCACGGTCCGTGGCGCGGGCCCCGGGTGCGTCGGGTCAGACGGCCAGCGACAGGCCGCGCTCCTCGCCGGAGTCGGCCGAGGGGACCTCCGGTACCGGCCGGCCCTTGGCGAGCAACAGCAGGTCCGCCTTCGCCACCGCGTCGTGGACGCTGGTCGTCGCCATCATCACGCAGAGCGTGTAGCTGACGTCCGCGAGATCCCGCGCCGTCGCCGGGTTCTCCCTCTCCGCCTGAGCGATCCGCAGCGTCGCGTACCGCGTGAGCAACTCCCTGACGACCTTCGGGTCGGGTTCGAGCACGAAGCGCCCCTCTCTCGATTTTCACTGCGCATGCCCGCACCCGACCGGAACAATCACATCACGGGTACTCCTGCTCGCAATTGACGAGATTCTGCCGCTCGCTGTCCGGCCTTCACCCCGAATCAACCACTAGTTGGTTGAAATCGGTCGGAACGTTCACTGGGTGCCCGGCGGTGCCGATCGGGTCCGATCGGACCCGATCGGAGGGGAGACCCGCGCCTTCTCCCCCGTGGAGGGCGCGGGTCTCAGTCTCCGAGTGTGCGGGCGAGTTCGGTGGTGGCGCGCGTGATCTCGCTGTCGTCCTCGGCGAGCAGCCCCTCCAGCTCGTCCCGCCGGGCACGGACCGCCTGCCGTGCGGCGCGCTCCCACGCCACCGGGTTCTCGCGGTGGTTGAGCAGCTTGGGGTAGGCGGTGGCGGTGGTCTCCCACTGCCGGGCGTCGGCGATGTTCTTGAGCAACTGGATGATCTGCGCCCGGCAGCTCACCTGGGGACGCTGTGCCAGCTCCCAGAGGAAGGGGACGGTCGCCGCGGTCGCCTGGTCCACGACGAAGCCGTACTGGCAGATGCGTTTCCGCAGATCCCCGAGGGCGGCCCGGGCGGCTTCGGCGTCGCCCCAGGCGACCTTGCGCAGCAGCCGGGGAATGGCCGCCGCCGAGCCGCTGGAGTCCTTGATCTCGCCCCAGGGCACGCCGTCGAGTCCGGCGAGGAGGGCGGGGGCGCGGTGGTGCGAGCCGGGCGTCTGCGGCTGTCGGTCGGTGCGCTGGATGCTCGGCTCGGGTGTCGGAGCGCTGCGCATGGTGGGGGCCCTTCCGCGGCAGTCGGGTCAGGTGAGGGGGCGGGTCGACAACTTGGCCCAGACCGTCTTGCCCGCCGGAGGTCTCGGGGTCCAGCCCCACTCCTGCGCGAGGGCGTCGACGATGTACAGGCCGCGTCCGTGCTCCCGGAGCTCGGTGTCGTCGCAGGGGTGGAACACGGGGGCGTCGTCCCCGGGGTCTGACACGGCCAGCGTCAGGTGGCCGGGGTCCAGGGAGAGTCCCAGCCGGACCTCGGGTGGGCCCGCCGGCGCCGAATGCACCGCATGGGCCACGGCGTTGGAGACCAGTTCCGTGATGACCAGGACCGCGTCATCAGCCCGGTGGTCGAGGGACCACCCGCGCAAGGTGTCCCGGGCGAAGACCCGGGCCCGGGCGAACCCCTCCCCGCTGCACGCCACGCGCAGCACCGCGGAGGCGGGCAGATCGCCGCCGGGGACGGGGCACTTGACGTACGGAGCGGTGAGCGGCCACTCGGCGCGGCCGACGGCTCCCCGCAGCGAACGCGGAAGCACTCCGGGCCGACTCGCGGCAGCGGTCTCCGACAGGGGTTCGCCGGGCGACCGGAGCCTTGGATGCGCAGGTGACGGCACAGCATCTCCCTGATGCGACATCAGAATCAGGCGTCCACCGAGGGGTTGACGCCACGGCTATTATCCACGCTGAGAGCGATCGCGTGCAATTGCACGAGAAATTGCGCGAAAAAAATCGGATGGGAGCGGACGAGACCGGAATCACTCGGTCCGCTCCCCCGAAACGGCAAGGAGACCGCGGTGCCATCAGTGCGCAACGGAGTGCAGGCCAGTCTGCTGGACGCCCGCTGGAAGAAGAGCCGGCACAGCAACGCGGAGGGCAACTGCGTCGAAGTCGCCCTCGTGGACGGGGGCATCGCGATGCGCAACTCCCGCTATCCGGACGGCCCCGCCCTCGTCTACACCTCCGCCGAGCTGGCCGCCTTCCTCGCGGGGGCGAAGGAGGGCGAGTTCGACCACCTGCTCTGAGGCGGCGGGGACGGGAAGCGGAGGCCAACTACCCGATTCTCACGGGTGGATGCGCCCGGCAGGGGTGGGATGAGATAGTCTTTCCCTCAAGTCTGCCGGTCTGCTGGGAGCCAGGATGTCCGCCGCGTCGCATCGCATCTCCCGTCTCGAACCCTACCTGGACCGGGCCGAGCCGGCTCCGACCCTGCTGAAGATGCTCGTCGGCGTGCAGCTGGCGGGATTCCGCGAGGACGCCGGCCTCTCCCAGGACCAGGCCGCACGCGCCCTCGGATTCAGCCCCGCGAAGCTCTCGCGCATCGAGTCCGGCAAGGGCCGCAGGCCTCCGACGGAGACCGACGTGCGCGCCCTGCTCGAGAAGTACGGCACCGATCCGTACGAGGCGTCGGTCCTGCTCAAGCTGTTGCAGCGGGCCGGTGAACCGGGCTGGTGGCAGCGGTACGACAAGCGGCTGATGCCCGAGTGGTTCGACCGCCTCGTCGGTCTCCAGGAGGCCGCCTCCACCATCCGCACCTTCGAGATCCAGTACGTCCCCGGACTGCTCCAGACCCCGGCCTACACGCAGGCCGTGGTCGAGCGCGGGCTGCCCAACGCGCCGGCCGCCGAGGTCGGACGCCGTGTCGAGCTGCGCAAGCGCCGCACGGAACTGCTGGACCGCGAGGACGCGCCGCAGTTGTGGGCGATCATCGACGAGTCGGTGCTGCTGCGGGTGCTGGGCAGCCGGGAGGTCATGCGCGAGCAGCTCGCGCACCTCGTCGCCATGGCGAGGCGGCCCCGCGTGACGCTCCAGGTCGTGCCGCTGGACGTGACCAACGCGTCGGCGCCCGCCATACCGGTCACGTATCTCCGCTTCGGCGGCGCCGATCTGCCCGACGTGGTCTACCTGGAGCACATCAGGAGCGCCAACTTCCTCGAGGACCGGGACGAGACCGAGGAGTACCGGGTCGCCCTCGACCGGCTCGCCGACGAGGCGCTGACCCCGCGCGAGACCCTGGACCGGCTGGACCGCACGATGGCGGAGCGTTACGGGGACGAGTAGCGGGACGCTACCGAGAGCCATGTGGAGGGCCCCGCGCCTGATGCGCGGGGCCCTCCACGTGGTGCGTTCACGCCGGGTCAGCGCAGGCGGCCCAGACCGCCGAACTCGATCCACTCCTCGGTGAGCTGGCGGGGCGCCACCTCGGTGTCCGGACGCCAGGTGGAGACCTCGACCAGGCCGGGCTCCAGGATCTCCATGCCCTCGAAGTACGCCTCGACGTCCTTGGGTTCGCGGACCCGGCCCCAGTGTCCCTGGGTCGCCTGGTTCATGAAGTCCGTGACGAACTTGCGTACCTCGGCGTCCTCGCTGACCAGCTGGCACATCACCGCGTAGCTGCCGGGGACGAGCCGCTCGGTGACCCGCCTGATGACCGCCTGGGGGCCGTCTGTGTCGCTGTCCGGGATGCAGTGGAAGACCGAGTTGAACAGCACGGCGACCGGCTGGGAGAAGTCGATCAGGCGCCGGGTCTCCGGGTGGGAGAAGATCTCCTCGGTCGACCGCATGTCGGCGTGGATGACGGCGGTCTGGTCGTTCTGGTCGAGCAGGGCCCGGCCGTGGACGAGCACCATCGGGTCGTTGTCCACGTAGACGACGCGGGAGTCCGGGGCGACGCGCTGGGCGACCTGGTGCACGTTGTCCTGCGTGGGAAGGCCGGATCCGTGGTCGAGGAACTGGCGGATGCCGTAGTCCTGCGCGAGGGTCCTCACCACCCGCTGGAGGAAGCGCCGGTTGTTGAGGGCGAGGCGGCGCGTGCTGGGCACGACCTTGTCGAGTTCACCGACCGCGGCCCGGTCGGCCGCGTAGTTGTCCTTGCCGCCCAGGTAGAAGTCGTACATCCGGGCGGCGGTGGGTACGTTGGAGTCGATCTCCGTGGACAACTGCTTGTCGGCCTGCATCGTTCCCCCAGCTCCGTACGGGCGCCAACTGGACTGGCATGACTGAGAGTACATCCTAGAGACCGGGTGGACGGCGAAACCAGGGGGCGGATCAAGTGGCCGTCAAAGTCCTTGCGGCTACGGACAGTTGACGGCCACTCGTCCCGTCAGCCGCGGCCGGCCAGGTAGGCGTCGGCGCCGGGTGCCTTGTGGGCCTCTTCCACGCCGACCACGCCGCCGATGGCCTTCGCGTCGGGCTTCAGGACGTAGGTGGACCGGCTGGCGGGCGCGGTCACCAGGGTGAAGTCCTGCGGGGTGCCGAGGCCGGTGTCGGCGTTCTTCTGCGAACGGTGCGCCTTCACCACGTCGGCGCGGGCGAGGCTGCCGGCCTCGCAGGCCTTCTTCAGGTCGGCGCCCATCAGCTTGGCGGCGTTGTAGCCGGAGAGCACGCCGGAGTCGACCAGTTCCCCGGGGTACTTCTTCCCGTAGTCGGCGACCATCTTCTTCACACCGGGCAGGTCGGAGCTGACCGCCGGTGCGGCGCTGACGACGTGGACCATGCCCGCGAGCGCCGCGGCCGCGGGCGTCTTCATCAACTGCGGTGCGTAGCCGGGGGCGCTGCTGACGATCGGCACCTTCAGGCCGCGGGCGGCGGCCACGCCGGCCAGCGAGGCGGTCTGCGCGGGACCCGCGCTGATGAGGACGGCCTTCACGCCGGCCTTGCTCAACGCGGAGACCTGGGCCGACAGATCGGTGTCGGTGGCCTTGATCTTCTGCCCGACCACCTTCATCCCCGCCTCCTCGGCGGCCCACTCGGAGCCCTCCAGGGCGTTGGCGCCGTAGTCGCCCTCGAAGTACACGTGGCCGATCGTGTCGCCCTTGGCGAGCTTCTTGGTGCGGGTCAGGAAGTCGACGGCGGCGATCATGTCGAGGTCGTAGGTGGTGCCGAGGACCTGGACGGAGTCCCGGCCGAGCAGGGAGGCGGCCCAGGCCTGCGGGAAGGTCAGCATGTGGTCCCGCTCGATGTCGTCCAGCAGGGCCGCGACCACCGGTGAGCCGATGACCTGGGGCAGGGCGACGACGTCCGGCGCGATGTCGGCGTAGGCGGTGACGGCCTTCTGCACGTCGTAGCCGTGGTCCTTGACGACGATCTCGACCTGTCTGCCGCAGATGCCGCCCGCGGCGTTCGTCTCGTCGGCCCACATCTGCTGCGCCTGCACGATGCTCTTGCCGAGGGTGGCGTAGGGGCCGGTGAGGTCGGTGAGCGCCCCCAGCTTGATGGTCTTCTCGCTGACGCCGGGGCCGGCCTTGACGCCGTCGGCGGCGTCGTCGGTGCTTCCGCCGTCCGCCTTGGAGCTGCATGCGGTGCCCGCGAGCAGCACGGCGGCCAGTGTCGCCGCCAGGGCGGCGGTCCGGGCGGTGCGGGGCCTGGGGTGCGTGACGTTCACGGGGTGTGCTCCTTGGCTCGTGCGGGGTGGGCGGTGGTGGTCGGGGAGGAGGGCGGGGGCGGGCCGGCGGCGGGTGGCCTGCGGCGCAGGCGGGCGCGGGTGCGGCGGGCCAGTCCGTGCAGGCCGTCGGGGGCGTAGAGGAGGATCACGACGATGGCGGCGCCGTAGAGGTAGCGGGACGCCTCGGTGGGGCCGATGGATCCGCCGCCGGAGCCCGGGGTCGCCACCAGCGGCAACTGGTCGGCGTAGCGCGTCATCAGCAGGGGCAGCGCGGTGACGAAGACGGCACCCGCGGTGGCGCCGGCGACCGAGCCGAGTCCGCCGATGACGATCATGGCGAGGTAGTCGACGGAGAGGGCGAGGGAGAAGTAGTCGGGCACGACGCGGCGGAAGGAGAGCGCGAGCAGGACGCCGGCGAGACCCGCGTACATGGAGGAGACCACGAAGGCCGCCGAGCGGTAGCGCGCGACGTGCACGCCCATCACGGACGCCGCCGTCTCGCTGTCGCGCAGGGCGACCAGGGCGCGGCCCGGACGTCCGCGCAGCAGCCCGCGGGCGGTGAACCAGGTGACGGAGAACAGGACGAGGCCCAGGTACCAGAGCCGTTCCTCGGCGCCGAACGGCACGCCCAGGAGCGTCAGTTCGGGGTCGCTCTCGGCGAAGGTGAAGCCGCCGAGTTCCAGCGGCGGGACCGAGCGTCCGTTGAAGCCGCCGGTGACGGAGTCCGCGGTGAGCAGCACGTGGTGGCCGAGGAAGACCAGGGCGAGGGTGGCCACGCCCAGGTAGATGCCCTTGACCCGGCCTGCGACGGGACTGAACAGGCCGCCGGCGGCCCCGGCCAGGAGTACGGCGAGCAGCGCGGCGAGGGAGGGCGGCAGACCGGGGCCGGGTTCGCCGGCCAGCCACACGTAGCCGTACGCGCCGACCGCGAGGAAGAAGGCGTGGCCGAGGGAGAGCTGTCCGGCGCTGCCGCTGAGTAGGCCGAGCCCGATGGCGCCGATCGCGGCGGCCATGGAGAACAGGCCGATGCGCAGCCAGAAGGCGTCCAGGTAGAAGGGCAGGGCGCACAGGAGGAGCAGGGGCAGGAGGAGGCCGCCGCGTCCGAGGAGGCGGGAGAGGCGGTCAGACACGGGCCGCTCCCTTCGCCGCGAAGAGACCGGCCGGACGCACCAGCAGGACCAGCACCATCACGGCGTACGGCGCCACGTCGCCGAAGCCCTCGCCGAGGACGTGCAGGTCGCTCTGGTAGCCGGCGACGAACGCCTCGGTGAGTCCGATGAGCATGCTGCCGACCAGGGCGCCGACCGGCGAGGCCATGCCGCCGAGGATGGCGGCCGGGAAGGCCTTCAGGGCGATCTGGCCGGTGGTGCGCTCCAGGCCGGGCGCGGGGAAGGCGACCAGGAAGACGGCGGCGAGGGCGGCGAGTCCGCCGGCCAGGCACCAGGCGGCGGTGCGCACCCGGGTCAGCCGTACGCCCATCAGGGCGGCGGCCTCCGAGTCCTCGGCAGCGGCGCGCAGCGACAGTCCCCACGAGGTGAACCGGAAGAGGGCGAAGGCGCCGCCGATGGCGAGGCCGGAGACCAGGATCGCGGCGACGCGGCTGTCGGCCACGGTCACCGGGCCGAGGTCGGTCACGGCGTCGCCCCAGGGGTCGCCGAGCGGGAGCAGGTCGCCGCCGATGCGCCGGGCCAGGTCGGTGACGAGGACGATGTCGATGCCGATGGTGACGATGGTCTGGACGTGCGCGGCGTGCGGGTCTCCCCCGCCGACCGGCTGGAGCAGCAGCCGGTCCAGCGCTCCCGCCACGGCCGCGGTCACGAGGACGGCGACGGCCAGCGCACCGGCGAAGCCCAGGTCGTCGTGGAGGACGGCGACGAGGTAGCCGCCGAGGAGCAGCAGGGAGCCGTGGGCGAAGTTCAGTACGCCGGAGGCCTTGAAGATGGTGACGAAGCCGAGCGCGATCAGGGCGTAGACGGAGCCCAGGGCGAGGCCGTTGAGGAGGTTGTCGAGGAAGGCGCTCATGCCGCGTCCTCCGTGGTGGTGCCGAGGTAGGCCCGCAGCACCTCGGGGTCGCGGCGGACCTCGTCGGGGGTGCCGTGGGCGATGGCCCGGCCGAAGTCGAGGACGGTGACCTCGTCGGCGAGCCGCATCACCAGGCCCATGTCGTGCTCCACCAGGACGACGGAGAGGCCGAGTTCGGCGCGCACCTCGCGGACGACCTCGGTCATGCGGGCGCGTTCGGCGGCGTTCATGCCGGCCACGGGTTCGTCGAGCAGCAGGACACGGGGCTCCAGACAGAGGGCGCGGGCGAGTTCGACGCGCTTGCGGTCGCCGTAGGAGAGCAGGGCGACGGGTGAGTCGAAGTGGGGTGCGAGGCCGACGAGTCCGGCGATCTCGCGGGCGCGGGCGAGGTGGGCGCGCTGCTCGCGCACGGCACGCGGCAGCCGCAGGGCGCTGGCGGCGAACCCGGCGCGGGACAGGGCGTGGCGGCCGAGCATCAGGTTGTCGGCGACGGTGCCCTGGGTGGTGACGATGTTCTGGAAGGTACGGGCCACGCCGAGCGCGGCGATCCGGTGCGGGGCGAGCCGGGTCAGCTCGGCGTCGCCGAGCCGTACGGTGCCGGCGGCGGGGCGGTAGAGCCCCGAGAGGACGTTGAAGCAGGTGGACTTGCCGGCGCCGTTGGGGCCGATCACGGCGTGCACGGAGCCGGGGGTGACGGTGAAGGACACGTCGTCGAGGGCGACGAGGCCGGCGAAGCGCACGGTGACGCCCCGGACTTCGAGCGCGGCGGGGGCCATCACGCGGCCCCCTGTCCGTCGGTCCGGCCGTCGGCGGTCTCGCCGAGGTAGAGGCGGCGTACGGCGTCGGTCCGGGCGAGTTCCGCGGCGGGACCGGACAGCCTGACCTCGCCGACCTCCAGGACGTGGGCGTGCTCGGCGAGGGACAGGGCCATGCCGGCGTTCTGTTCGACCAGGAGCACGGCGGTGCCCTGGGCGTTGATCTCGCGGACCACCCCGGCGATGCGGTCCACCATCATCGGGGCGAGGCCGAGGGAGGGTTCGTCCAGGAGGAGCAGGCGGGGCGCGGCCATCAGGGCGCGGCCGATGGCGAGCATCTGCTGCTCCCCGCCGGAGAGCAGTCCCGCGGCCTGGCGGGGGCGTTCGGCGAGCCGGGGGAAGAGCGCGAAGACGCGGTCCCTGCCCTCGCGGACCTGGGCCGGGGCGCGCCGGCCGAGGCCGAGCCCGCCGGCCCGCAGGTTCTCGTCGACGGTGAGTCCGGCGAACACCCGCCTGCCCTCGGGCACCTGCACCACTCCGGCGCGTACGGCGGCGACCGGGTCCCGGCCGTCGAGGGCCGTGTCGCCGTAGCGGACGCGGCCTCCCGTGATCGCGCCGCGGTGCAGGCGCAGGGTGCCCGAGACCGCCCGCAGCAGCGTCGTCTTGCCGGCGCCGTTGGCACCGAGCAGCGCGACGACGGCGCCGTGCGGGACGGTCAGGGACACGGAGCGGAGGGCGGACAGCGCGCGCCCGTACGTCACGTCGAGGCTCTCGACGTGCAGCGCGGGCGCGCCGTCCGGTGGTGCTGCGGGCATCGCGGCTCCTTGGTACCGGCCGAATCGGCACGGTGACGGGTGAATGGGGGGAGCTCACGACAGCACGGACACGGGTGCCCGTACAGGGCGGCGGGGCCGGATCGCTGCGGGGTCCCAGTCCGGGGGCGGAGAGTCTGTGCGGATGCCCAGAGGTGCGGCGCGCCCGGCGGGCCGGGGTTCTCGGCGGGGGTCGTGGTGCCCCGGCCGCCGCGGGCGGGACGTGGCGGTGCCGTCGCGCGGCCGGGGCGGTCGCGGCCGCGCGCGGGCCGGGGCGAAGGGGGTGACACGCAGTCGGCCGGGCGCGAGGGGGACGACAGGCGGCCGGCCGGGGGCCAGGGGGACGACAGGCGGCCGGCCGGGGGCCAGGGGGACGACAGGCGGCCGGCCGGGGGCCAGGGGGACGACAGGCGGCCGGACGGGGCGAGGGGGCGACACGCGCCCCGGCCCGCGCGGACGGTCAGTCGTGGAGCACCTGGCGTGCGGTCAGGGCCAGGCTGATCTCGACGAGGTCGGCCGGGCGGGCCAGGGAGCGGCCGGTGAGCTGTTCGCAGCGGCGGAGGCGGTTGAGGACCGTGTTGCGGTGGCAGTAGAGGCGTTCGCCGGCCCGCTGGGCGGAGCCGTCGCAGTCCAGCCAGGTGGTGAGGGTGTCGAGGAGCACCTCGCGGTCGGCGGCCTCCAGCCGCAGCAGGGGTCCGAGCACCCGTTCCGCGAGGGCCCGGCCCAGCTCGGGGCTGGTGACGACCAGGGCGGCGGGCAGCCGGTCGGCGAGCCGCACCGTGCCGCCCGCGAGCGGGCAGATCTCCAGGGCGGTGTCGGCGAGGCGGCGGGCGTCGCCGACGGCGGCGAGTCCGTCGACCGGGCTGCCGACGCCGATGCGCAGACCGGGGAAGGGGCTGTGCGGTTCGGGGAGCCCGTCGTCGGCGCCGGTCAGGACGATGCCGTAGTCGGCGTCCGCGCCCGCGTGCCAGTGGACGCGGGTGCCGGGCGGTACGGCGGCGGCGCGGGCGGCGTCCGGGCGGGCGGACGGTCCCCCGGCGAGGGCGACGACGACGTACCGGCCCTGTTCGGGCAGGCCCAGCGCCTGGGCGGCCTCCGGCAGGTCGGCGATGCGGGTGGTGCCGTCGAGCAGTCCGGCCGCCAGCAGCCGGGCCCGGTTCTCGCGGCGCCGCCCGAGCTGCCACTCGGTCTGCCGGTAGGCGTCCGCGACGAGCGTGCAGTGCTCGTCGACGAAGTTCCACACGTCGGCGGCCACGTGCACGAGCAGCCGGACGTCCTCCGGCGCGGTCCTGGACGTCTCCTCGACCAGCCGCTGCCACACCAGCGAGCCGCCGAGGCGGAAGGCGTGCAGCAGGGCGTCCAGCGGGAGTCCCTGCTCGGCGCGGGCGGCGCCGATCCGCCAGGAGCAGCGGCGGGCCGCGTCGCGGGCGCCGCGCGGGTCGAGCAGCGAGGCGACGCTGTGGCGCAGCGAGCGGTGGGCCTCCTGCCAGGTGGCCGAGGGGTCCCTGGTGAGGGCCGCCCGGTACGCCGGCTCCTGCTCCTCCAGCAGGGCCACCAGCCGGTCGGTGAGGTCGGGCAGGTCCTCCAGCAGGGCGCGGGCGGCCCGGTGCAGGACCCGTACGGCGTCGGCGTCCATCAGCGACGCGACGCTCGGTGTCCGCGGGCGTGGAACGGGCGTCAGCCCGGTGCGGATCGCTGCTCGTGACCGTACGGCGTGCTGCATCGCGGTCCTCCCCGGGGCAGGGCTTGCGGAGGCGCCCCCGCGACGGACCGTCCCGCCCGCGCCGGGCCTGCCCCCTGACTCGTCCTGCCCCGAAGGATGGCATACCGTCCGGTCGGTCCCTAGGGTCGTGCACCGGTCTTTTCGACGGGTTCGGCCTGTTCGGCCTGCTCGACCAGGCGTGCCAGCTCCAGACGGGAGCGCACTCCGAGGGCGGCGAAGACCTTGCGGAGGTGGTAGTCGACGGTGCGGGTGCTGACCGCGAGGGTGAGGGCGACCTCCCGGTTGGTGGCGCCCTCGGCGACGTGCCGCGCGATGCGCAGCTGCTGCGGGGTGAGTCGGGTGAGCGTCCCGGTGTCCGCGGCGTCCGACAGCGCCCCGAGCGCGCGCAGTTCGCCGCGTGCCTGCGCCGCCCAGACGCCTGCGCCGCAGCGGTCGAAGCCGGCCAGCGCGGTGCCGAGCAGGCCGCGGGCCTCGCCGGGTCTGCGGCGGCGCCGCAGCCACTTGCCGTGCAGCAGCGCGGTGCGGGCCCGTTCGAAGTCGCCGCCCGCCTCGTCGTGCCGGGCGAGGGCGCGCCGATACAGGGCGTCCGCGCGGTCCGGCGGGGCGAGCAGGGCGTGGCAGCGGGCGAGTTGGGCGGCGGCCTGCGGATCGGCGCCGAACGCCGCCCAGTCCGCGAAGTCCGCCAGCACCTCGCGGGTGTCCTCGTGCCGTCCGGCGAGGACCGCGGCCTCGACGAAGCACGGCACCGCGAGCCGCCACACCGCGAAGTGCCCGCGGCCCGGGCCGGGCAGGACGAGGAGGCCGAGCCGGTCGGCGGCGGCGTGGGGGCGCCCCCGGCCGAGGTCCGCACGGGCCGTCGCCCACTCGGCGAGGGTGGTCACCTGGGCGAGCCCGTGCCGCCGGGCGGTGGCCAGGGCGGCGGCGACGTGCCGGGCGACGGCGTCCGGGTCCTCCTCGATCGACGCGGCGAGGGCCAGCACCGCGCGGTGGTGGGCGGCGGTGTTGCGCTGCCCGGCGCGCAGGGCGGTGCGCAGGCCCTCCTCCGCGTGGGCGCGGGCCTGCGGGTGCCGGCCGGCGCGCAGTTCGGCGTAGGCGAGGTACTCCAGCGCCCGGGGCACCAAGGTGTCCGACCCGAGCTGCCGGGCGGCCGCGAGGGCCCGGGCTCCGCCCCGGCGGGCGGCGTCCACGTCACCGAGCAGCAGCGCGGCCGCCGCGGAACGCAGCAGCCGTTCCGGGCCGTCGTCGGTCCTCCCCCGCTCCACCACCTGCCCGAGGGGCGCGCTGGCCCGGTCCAGCCGCCCTTCGAGCAGCGCCCGCATCCCGATGCGGTGCTCGCGGACGACGGCGGCGAGGGTCCGTGCGGGATGCGGGGCGGTGGTGTCCCGGTGGACCGCGGGACCGTTCGGCCCCGGGCCCCCGCCGCCGGGCGGCCCGGGCGCGAGTGCGTCCAGGCATGTCCGCAGGTCGCCCGCGGCCCAGGCCGCGTCCGCGGCGGCCAGGGCGGCGGTCTCCGCGGCCGCCGGTGCGTCGGGGGCGAGGAGGGACGCGGCGAGCAGCAGGGTCTGGTGGGCGTCGCCCACGGGGCCGTCCCCGAGTTCCGTCAGGCCGCGGACCAGTTCGGCCCGCCCCCGGACCGCGGCGGGGGCCGCGCCGTCACGGGCCGCCGCGAGCAGCGGGCGGGCCCGCTCGGGCCGGCCGGCGAGCAGGGCCTGTTCGGCCGCGGCCGTGTACCTCGCGGCGCGGGTGGCCGCGTCGGCCGTCAGCTCGGCGGCGCGGGTGTACGCGGTGGCGCGCAGGCCGTAGGGCGCGGTGACCGTGGCGTCGTCGGCCGCCGACGCGAGCCGGTCCGCGAGCCGGGGCGCCGGGGCCGGTCCGGCCCCCGACCAGGAGCGGTGCAGCAGCACCGGGAGCGGCCCGGCGCCGTCCCCCTGCTCAAGGGCGTCGGCCAGGGCGCGGTGGGCGTCGCGGCGCCGGTCGGGTGCGGCGGCGGCGTGGACCGTGCGGCGGACCAGCTCACTGTGGAAGCGCAGCCGCCCGCCGGTCAGGGCGAGTTGGCCGGGCAGCGGATCCGGGAGTAGCGCCGGGCGGGACGCCGGGCGCAGACGGCGTACGGCGTCGAGGACCAGGCCGACGTCGGCGTCCGGCCCGTGCGAGGCCCGTACGGCGGCGGCAACCGTCAGCAGCAGGTCCCCCGCGCCCTCGTCGTCGCCGGCCGATGCGGCGCCCGCCACCTCGGCGAGGACCGTCGAGTCGGCCGCCGGGCCGGACAGCGGCAGGTGCCCGCGCAGTTCGGCGGGTGACAGCCGGCGCAGCAGGGCGTGCAGCAGCGCCGGGTTGCCCTCGGCCTCGGCCACGAGCAGGTCGCGGACGGCCGGCGCCACCGTGCCGTCGGTCAGGTCGTCGAGCAGGTCGGCGGCGCCCGGCGGGGTCAGCGGGTCCAGGCGGACGAGGGGCAGGCGGGCGAACTCCGCGTCGAGGGCGCGGTGTCCGGCGACGGAGAGGAGGAGCCCGGTGCGGCCGGCGGGGCGCAGCCGCTGCGCGGGGCCGGCGAGCGTGGCCCGGGCCCGGGCGTCCCACAGGTGGGCGTCGTCCACGCACACCAGCAGGGGGGCCGTGCTCGTCACCGTCCGCAGGGTGCCGAGCGGTTCGCCGGACGTCGCGGTGGCGCCCGGTCCTGGAGCGAGGCGCAGTACGGGTCCGGACCGGTAGGCGCGGGCGGCCCAGTCGAGCAGGGTGGTGCGGCCGAGCCCCGGCTCGCCGGTCACCACGAGGTGGCCGCCCCGGGCGGGCAGCTCGTCCAACAGCGCGCGCACGGCTGCTCGTTGCGCGCTCCGGCCGTGGATCCGCCCGGCCGTACGTACGGTCGTCTCTCCGGTCATCCCCGGGAGGTTACGCGCGCGTAACCTCGTCCGGAAGGCACCCGTCCGCCCTCGCCCGGCCGCCCATCCGCCCCGCCACCTGCGCCGGTGTGCCGTGCGGGCCGACCGGGCGCTGTGCCGGGGCCCAACGGTCGGGGTCCGCCGCCGTGCCCCGGCACAGCGAAGCGGCGGTGGCCGCGACGTCCACGCGACCACCGCCGGACGGGACCGGCAGGCCCGTCAGGAGCCGTGCGGGCAGTTGCCCCGGTACTCCTCGATGGTCAGGCTCGGGCGGGGCAGCGGGCAGAGGAACTGCTCGTAGCGGGTGTCGTTGTCGATGAACCGCTTGAGCCAGGAAATGCTGTACTTCGCGATGGTCGTGTTCGACGAGTTCGGCGAGAAGTGCGTGGCGTTGTTCAGCTCCAGGTAGGCGCGGTCCGTCCCGGACGGCAGGCCGGAGTAGAACGGCTCGGCGTGCGACGCGACCGGCGCGACCGTGTCCCCGTCGGCGCCGAAGATCAGCGTGGGCGTGCTGACCTCGGGCCAGCTCTTGTCCAGGTTCCACGGGGTGAGCGGGATCGCCGCCTGGAGCGACGGCCGGGACTTGGCGGCCTCCAGGCTGCCGCCGCCGCCCATCGAGTGGCCCATGACCCCGAGCCGGCTGCTGTCGATCCGGCCGCGCACGGAGCTGCGCTCGGTCAGGTAGTCCAGAGCGGCCAGGAGTTGGCGGCCGCGGGAGTCGGGCTGGTCCAGGGTGGTGTTGGTGTCGATGGTGAAGACCACGAAGCCCTGCGAGGCCAGCCGCGCGCCGAGCCAGGAGATGGAGGACTGGTACGCGGTGAAGCCCGGCGAGATCACGACGGCGCCGAAGGTGCCGTCGCTGGTGCTGGTCGGGTAGTAGACGGTGCCGCCGCCGAAGCCGGTGACGGAGAGCGAGGAGACGCTGGTGTCCGCCACGGAGTACGGCCCGCGCAGGGCCTCGATGCTGGACTGGGTGGGGGCCGGGCCGCGCTCGTAGGGGTTGTCGGCGGCCTGGGCGCCGGGCCCGGTGAGGGTGCCGAGCGCGAGCACGGCGGCCACGGCCGTGGTGAGGCCGGCCAGCCGCCGCCGGGTGCGCCGGAGCACGGGGGCGGCGTGGGGGTGGGGGTTCTGCTGCACGGGGGGTGGTCCTCTCTGTCGTGGCGAGGGGCCCGGCCGGTGGTCGCACACGTTCCGGGACACGTGGGGTCGCGTCCCGGACCTCCGCCGGTGGGCGTCGCCGATGAGCTGGCGGTGCCACTGTCGGGGGGAGGCGCGGCCGGGGGGATCGGCCGAATCACCGGTCTCACGCGGCTCGGTGGTCGGGACGGGTGTGCCGTGGGCCCTCGCGTCGGGTCCCGCGGGCCCGCACCGCGGCTCCACGGGTGGGCCGGGACCGGACGTTCCCCCGGCATCCGCCGCGCTGGGCACGGCCGCCCCGGTGTGGCACGCTCGGCGTCGGCCGGGATGTGGCACTCCGGCCGACATGGAGGAACGTCGCGGGCCCCACCGGGGCCCGGCACCGTGGAGAGGCGACGGCATGCGTATCGGACTGCTCGGCACCGGCCCCTGGGCCGACATGGCGCACGCACCCGCCCTGGGCGGGCACGACGGACTGGACTTCGCCGGGGTGTGGGGCCGGCGTCCCGGGGCCGCCAAGGAACTGGCGGAGCGGCACGGCACCCGCGCCTACGACGACGTCGACACCCTCCTCGCCGACGTGGACGCCGTGGCCGTGGCGCTGCCCCCCGGCGTGCAGGCCGAGCTGGCGGTGCGCGCGGCGCGGGCCGGGTGCCATCTGCTGCTCGACAAGCCGCTGGCGCCCACGGTGGCTCAGGGGCGGGCGGTGGTGGACGCGGCGCGCGCGGCCGGCGTCTCGTCGGTGGTGTTCTTCACCGCCAGGTTCCAGCCGGAGACGGAGGCGTGGATCGGCGAACAGGCCGCGCGTGAGGGCTGGTTCACCGCCCGGGCCCAGTGGCTCGGCTCGGTGTTCGGCGGCGACGACAGTCCGTTCGCGAGGTCGCCGTGGCGGCGGGAGAAGGGCGCCCTGTGGGACGTCGGCCCGCACGCCCTGTCCGTGCTGCTGCCGGTCCTCGGGGACGCGCGGCGCGTGACGGCGGCGGCACCGGGGCCCGGGGACACCGTCCATCTGGTCCTGGACCATTCGGGCGGGGCGTCCAGCACCCTCACGCTCAGCCTGACGGCGCCCCCCGCGGCCGCCGGTGCGACGGTGGAGCTGCGCGGCCGGGAGGGGGTGGCGCTGCTTCCGGAGGCGGCGCAGGGGCCGGTGCCCGCGCTGCGGCGGGCCGCGGACGCGCTGCTCGGGGCGGCCGCCGGGGGACGACCGTCCGCGTGCGACGCCGCGTTCGGGCTCCGGGTCACCGAGATCCTCGCCGAGGCGGAGGCCCTGCTGACCGACGCCCGGTGACCCGCGTCAGCCGTCGGCGCCGGACGGCTCGGACGGTTCGTCGCTCCACCGGAACCACGCCCGGTCGCCCTCGATGTGCAGCAGGAACTCGGCGACCGGGCCGTCCGGCGAGACCAGCCGGACGCGCCGTTCGATCTCGGCGTAGACCGCCTCCCACCGCTTCCAGTGGTCCGCGTCGTCCCGCTCCGCGAGGGCCAGTTCGCGGGCGAACAGCTCCCGGACCGCCGGGTAGGCCGGACCCGGGGTGAACCGCCCGGAGAGCCACGGGAAGTCGGAGTCGTCGATCCGGATCTCTCCGATCCGCACCTCTCCCCCGTCGCCCGCCTCGCCTCCGCGCACTTGCCAGATCTCGCCCTCGAACCCCACATCGCCTCCGCGGTCGCCGCCGGTGGTCACCGAAGCGGACAGCATGTCATCGGCGCGGGGTGCGCGCCGGTCGGAGACGCGGCGCGGCGGCTACGGACGACCGGCCGCCGGCGGGAGGAAGTTGATCCGCTCGCGCACCACGGGGTATCCGGCCTTCGCGAAGTTGGCGGCCATCGGGTGGTTCCCCCGGTCCGTCGCGGCGGCCACGAACTCCGCGCCCCGCTCGACGAGGAAGTGGGTGCATTCGGCCAGCAGGTCGTAGGCGTACCCGCGCCCGCGATGCTCCGGCAGGACGCCGATGAAGGCGACGCACGGGCCGGACGGATTGTGCGCGGGGACGTGGATGCCCGCCCGCTCGCCGTCGGCGGTGTACGCCACCTGCCACCACTCGCGCGGCGAGGGGCACCAGTGGAAGAAGTCCAGCTCGGCCCGGGCCGCGTGGTCGAGACCGTGCTCCTCGATCTCCGTGAGCGCGTGGGCGTCGAGGGTGGCGGAGTCGATGCGGCGCAGCGCGTCGAGGAAGACCGCGTCGTCCGGTTCGGGCCGGAACTCCAGCCGTCCGGGCCGGGCGGGGAGGCCGCACTCCGGCGTCCACCGGTACAGGAGGCGTTCCACCAGCGGGGCGTAGCCGGCCGCCCGGGCGGCGGCGAAGCGGGCCTCGGCGGCGGCCTTCAGCGCGGGGTCCTCGCGCCAGGTGCCGGGTGCGTTGAGTTCGAGTTCGACCTGCCAGGGGGCGGTGCGCAACAGTTCGGCCCCGGCTTCCTCCTCGCCCTCGGCCACGTCGAACCAGTTGACGTTGACGGGTTCGGTGTCGTCGGGGCCGCCCCACCAGGCGGCGCGGGCGACGACGGTGCCGTCGCGCAGGGCGACCCGCTTCCAGTCGGGGCGGTGCCGGGTGAGCCGGTGGCCTTCGCGGGCGCCCAGCGGGTCGGGCATGGCGTCGAAGAGCGCGGCGGCGCTCTCGTCGAGCGTGCGGATGACCGGTTCGGTCACGGAATCCTCCGAGTCCTGCGAGCGGCCCGCGATCCACGCGGGCGTCGAGCGCACGGTACGGAACGGCCGGCGCGCACGTCACGGATTTCGTGCGGGGATCGAGCGGAGGCCGGGCGGCGGGTGGGGCGCCCGGGACGGCGCGGTTCGCGGTGCTTTCCGGCGGCGGGCCGCACGGTTCGGCGTGCGGGCGGCGGGGTGGCGTAGGAGCGTGGTGGTGTGCGAATGCTGTCCGGCCCGCCGCTGCGGGGCGAGGACCGGCGGAGCTGGCTGAGCGGGGCCCCGCCGCCCCGCTGGGTGCGGGTGCTGCCGATCGCCCTCATCGCGCTGATCTGCGTGGCGACGCTGCTCAGCGACGACCGGCTGGACATCGGCTTCCTGCTGGGCGCCATCCCGCCGCTGGCCGTGCTGTCGTACAGCCCGCTGGCCACGGCCCTGCTCTGCGGTGCCGTGATCACGCTCCTGACCGTGCCGGTCTTCCAGCTGGACCGGCCGGGCGACGCCGATCTGCTGACCGTCGTCTTCGTCGCGGTGCTGAGCGTCTTCGTGTCGTTCGTGCGCAGCCGCCGCGACGCCCAGCTGGGCCTGGAGCGCACGGTCGCCGAGGCCGCGCAGCGCGCCGTGGTGCCGCCGCTGCCGGAACGGGTGGGCCCGGTGCGCTGCGCCGGGCTGTACCGGGCGGCGCAGCGCGGCACCCTGGTCGGGGGCGACTTCTTCGACGTGCGGGACGGCCCGTTCGGGGTCCGGGTGGTGACGGGGGACGTCCAGGGGCACGGGCTGTCCGCGGTCTCGACGGTCGCCTCGCTGCTGGGGGCGTTCCGGGAGGCGGTGCTGGACCGGCCCGACCTGGCGTCGGTGGCCGGGTGCCTGGACCGCAGGCTGCTGGTGGACTCGGCGGACGCGCGGCACGCCGAGCTGTTCGCCACGGCGGCGCTGCTGGAGTTCTCCGGGGACGGGCTGGAGGTGCGGGTCGTGGTCTGCGGGAATCCGCCGCCCCTGCTGCTGCGGGACGGGCGGGCCACGGAGCTGGAGGTCACCCCGTGGACGCCGCTCGGGCTCGGGCTCGCGGACGCGGGGGCCATCCGGACGTGCACGGTGCCGCTGCGCCCCGGTGACCGCCTGTTCCTGGCCTCCGACGGCGTGGTCGAGGCCCGCGGCGACGGCGGCGCCTTCTATCCGCTGGCCGAGCGGCTCGCCGGGCTCGCGGGCACCGAGCCGTCCGCGCTGCCCGGGCTGGTCTGGGCGGACCTCCTGCGGTTCTGCCCGGACGTGCAGGACGACGTGACGATGCTCGTCCTCACCCCTTCGCCGCCCGGCCGGGACTGACGCCGCCCTCGTGCTCGCCCTCCGCGTCGATGTGCGGCAGGATCCGGTCGAGCCACCGCGGCGTCCACCAGGCGTGCCGTCCGAGCAGCGTCATCACGGCGGGCACCAGGAGCAGCCGGACGATCGTGGCGTCGATGAGCACGCTCACGGCGAGGCCCAGGCCGAGCATCTTGACCACGATGTTGTCGCTGATGACGAACGCGGCGAAGACGCTCACCATGATCAGGGCGGCGCAGGTGATGACCCGCGCGGTGATCTCCAGGGCGTGGGCCACCGCGTCCTTCGCGTCGCCGGTGCGCAGCCACGCCTCGTGGACCCGGGAGAGCAGGAAGATCTCGTAGTCCATGCTGAGTCCGAAGATGATCGCGAACATCATCATCGGGACGTAGCTCTCGATGGGCACCGTGCCCGAGACGCCGAGCGCCGGGCCGCCCCACCCCCACTGGAAGACGGCCACCACGACGCCGTACGAGGCGGCGATCGACAGGACGTTCAGGACGGCGGCCTTGAGGGCCACCAGGGGGCCGCGGAAGACCGTCAGGATGATCAGGAAGGCCAGGGCGACCACCACGCCGATGATCAGCGGCAGGCGGTCGGCGACGATGTCGCGGAAGTCCACCTGGGAAGCGGTGGTCCCGGTGACGTAGCCCTGGGCGTCCGTGCCGGCGACGGCGCCGGGCAGGGTGCTGTCGACCAGGCGGTTGGCCAGGTCGGTGGTGGCGGTGCTCTGCGGATCCTGCTCCGGGTACACGGTCGCGAGCAGGACGTCGCCGTCCTGGGTCGGGGTCACCGGTGTCACGGCCGCCGCGCCGGACACGCCGTCGAGGCTCTTGGTGACCTGGGAGGACAGGTCCGAGCGCTGTGACTGGGGTACGCCGCTCTGGTCGACGACGACGGTCAGCGGACCGTTGGAGCCGGGCCCGAAGGCGTCGGACATCAGGTCGTAGGCCCGCCGGTCGGTGAAGGACGTGGGGTCGGCGCCGTCGTCGATGTGGCCGAGTTGGAGGGAGAACAGCGGGACGGCCAGTACGGCGAGGACGGCCACGCCCGCGGCCAGGAACTGCCACGGCCGCCGTTCGACCCGGCGTGCGTAGCGGTGCCAGGTGCCGTGCGGCTCGGCCCCCGGCTCGGCGTCGGTCTCGGCGACCGGGCGCCGCACGCGCAGCCGGTCGATGTGGCGGCCGACGAGCCCGAGGAGGGCGGGCACCAGGGTCAGGGCGCCCAGGACCGCCGAGACGACGGTGACGGCGGCGGCGATGCCGAGCTTGCCGATGAAGGACACCCCGGAGGCGTACAGGCCGAGGAGCGCGACGATGACCGTGCAGCCGGAGACGAGGACCGCCCGGCCGCTGGTGCCGGTGGCGTGGCCGGCGGCGCGCACCGGGTCGGCGCCGTTCATGAGGTTCTGCCGGTGCCGGGTGATCAGGAAGAGGGCGTAGTCGATGCCGACGCCCAGGCCGATCATGGTCGCCAGGGTCGGGGAGACGGTGGCGAAGGTGAAGGCCGCAGCGAGCAGGCCGAGGCAGGCCAGCCCGCCGACCACCCCGATCAGCGCGGTCACCAGGGGCGCCACCGCGGCCAGCACGCTGCCGAAGCCGATCAGCAGGACGACGATCGCGACGCCGAACCCGATGAGTTCGCTCACCCGGTCGTCGGCCGCGGGGCGGGCCAGCTCACCGAGCGATCCGCCGTATTCGACCTCGGCGCCCGCCGAGCGCAGCGGCGCGACGGCGTCGTCCACTCCGTCGAGGTAGCCGTCGCCGAGCTGGGCGGGCTGGATGTCGAAGCGGACGGTGATGTAGGCGGTGCGGCCGTCCGTGGAGACGGGGCCCGTGTTCTGCCCGGAGGAACCGGACTGCGGGGGCGCGGTCAGCGGGTTCTGCGCGGACAGGACGTGCGGCAGCTTCCCCAGGTCGGTCGCGGCGGTGGACATCTGGGAGCCGACGGAGGACAGCGCCTTGTCGTCGTGGACGACGATCTGGCTGCTGTAGCCGCCGGCCGCCGGGTCGTGCCGCTCCAGGACGTCGAGGCCCTGCTGGGACTGGGCGGAGGGGAGGTTGAAGTCGTCGGCGTAGTCGCCGCCGAAGGAACGGTTGGTCAGGGTCAGCGCCACCAGGGCGACCAGCCAGGCGACGACGACGAGGACGCCGTGCCGGGCGCACCACTCGCCCCACCGCCGCAGTCCTCCCCCGCCGCCTGCCCTCCGTCCCCCGGCGCCGGTGCGCCTTCGTGCCATGGCCGTGGTCCTTCTGCCGGGCGACAGGCTCGTTCGGTCCGATGTCGCGTGCTCTCATTACACGCCGGGGGTCCCGGGGCGGCACGTCGGAACGTCCGGTACTCCGGATGCGCGGCCGGAATCCGCATTGAATGGTGTTATCGGGATATTCGGGACCGACAACAGCACGGCACCGAAGCAGCGATCCGGATCCGAGGAGCACTGATCATGTCGATGTCACAGCCCGACGCCTCCCGCCCGTCCGAGGCGTCCACCGGCGAGGACCGCGCCACGCCGGACGACCTGCTGCACGCCCGCACCGGCACCGAGGTGTCCCCGGAGGACCTGGTGCTGGCGGCCGGCCGGGACGTCACCCCGCAGAACCTGGAATGGGCCAGGCGCAAGCTGGCCGACGAGGGCCCGGCGGCCCTCGACAAGCTGCTGCCCTGACCCTGGCCGGCCGGACCGGGCGGCCCCTCGGGTCAGCCGGTCCGGCCGGGACCCGCTCCGTCGTCCTCGGGACCGGGCAGCTCGGTCTCGTCGGGCACGACGTGCATCGCGGCCTCCTCCGCGCCGGCCGCTCCGCCGTCGATGCCCACGTCCTCCGCCACGGTCTCCTTGGTGGTGTCGGTGCGGACGCCCTCGTCCGGGGCGACCAGGCGCCCTGAGCGCTCCGTGCCCGCCTCGGGGTCGACCGGCTCGCCCTCGCCGCCGGGCTCGTCGCCCACGCCGTCGCCGTCGGGCACCTCGATGTCGGGCACCTCCTCGGCGAGCCGGTCGTCGAGGCTCTCGCCGTCGTGCTGCTCGGCGGCGGTGGTGCCGTGGCGGTTCACGCCCAGGGGCTTCTCCGGCGGGGAGTAGCCCTCGTCCAGCGTGTCGTCGTAGGTCCGCTCGTCGACGGCGTCCTGGAGGTCGAGGGGCGCGGCGTCGGCCTGCTCCTCGTTGGTTCCGGTGGGCTGGTAGGCGTCGTCGGCCATCGGGTCGGTGCCCATCGCTGCCTCCCTCTCGCTGCGTCGGCTCGTGTCGTTGCCCGGTTCGCGTTTCCCGATTCGCGATCTCTAACCCGGGGGCGCGTCCGCGATCCTCAGCCCCGGGGCGCGACGCGGATGCTCAGGTCGGTGACGCGGTGCGGGGTCCAGTCGCGGGCGTAGCCGGGCGGGGTGCCGCCGGGGCCGGTGACCGCGGCGACGGGGATCCGGCGGGCTCTCTCGGTGATCTCGGCGGCGGTGGTGTTGCCGTTGTTGCCGCCGGTCTCGCCGGACGAGCAGCCGGCGTAGTAGCCGATCGGGATCGCCTCGTGGCCCGTGACCAGACAGGGCGGGCGCACACCGAGGCGGTGGAGTTCGCGGGCGACGCGGGTCCAGTCCTGGCGGCTGTCGGTGTTGCGGTTGACGGTGCCCACCAGGACGGCGGTCTGGACCGCGAGATGCCCGGCGACGGCCAGGGCGACCAAGGGCGCGAGCACCGGCCGCCACCGGCCGCGGCCGTCCCTGACCAGGTGCCACAGGGCGTCGGCGACGGGGAGGGCGAGCAGGGCGTAGGCCGGCTGGAGGAAGCGGGGCGCCGCGTAGCCGATCATGAACAGATAGGGCAGCGCCGAGGTCACGGCGCAGGCCAGGGGGAGCAGGGTGGGGACCGGCCGCCGGGCCCGGACCGCGACGGCGACGCCAAGGAGGACGACCAGCGGGAGGAGCAGCCACCACAGGACGACGGGCAGGTCGGGCATCGCGCCCGTGCACGGGCGGCACAGCCCGCGCCCGCCCAGGCTGCGCAGCTGGTCGTCGACGGCGAGGTTCCAGCCGAGGCCGCCCTGGATCTCGGAGGCCCGGGACAGCCGTTCGGCGAGGCCGCCGTGCCAGGCGTACGCCTCGGCCACCCACTCCAGTCCCCCGGCCGCCAGGCCTCCCGCCAGGGCGAGCAGCGGTGTCCGGCGGCGGCGCGCGAGAGCGAACAGCAGCAGGGGTACGGCCACCCAGACCGCGTCGGCCGGCCGCATCAGGGCCATCAGCGCGGCGCCCGACGCCACCCCCCACAGCGCCCGCCCGCCGGCCCCCGCGCCGAGCACCCGGACGAAGCAGCCCACGCAGATCAGGGCGCCGACGGCCACCCAGTAGTTGGGCATGGCCTGCGGGCCGTAGAAGAGGGTCACCCACAGGGTGGCGAAGAAGGCGCCGGCGGTGGCCAGGACGCGGACCGGGAACAGGCCGCGCCAGGCGCGCAGGGCGAGGTACAGGCCGAGGCCCGAGAGCACGGCGAGGTAGACGCGCAGCAGTTCGGTGGAGGCCGACCAGGAGGCGACGGGCGCGACCAGCAGGGGGACGCCCCGGGAGCGCGGCGCGCTGAAGAAGGCCGCGGGGTGCTGCGAGGTCACCTGGCTGACGTACACCGTCTCGTCCCAGCCGAGGCCCATCGAGGGGGGCACGAGGAGCAGTTGGGCGACGGTGAACACCGCGGCCACGGCCGCGAGCGGGAGGTGGACGCGCCGGCGCCCCGGGGTACCGGACGGCTCCGTGCCGGCCCGCCGTCCGCCGACGAGGGTGGCGTTCGCGCCCTCGGCCATCGTGCACCCCTCACCCCCGCGCCGGGCGGGGCCGCTCGATCCTCACCTCCCGTCGCCCGGAACGGAAGCCCGGGAATCCGGAGAACAAGGTCAAACTAACCCGCGGCCCGGCGGAGTGCGGGGCGGTATTCGGCCAGTTGGGCAGTGCCGTACGGCACTGCCCCGGGCTCCGGCGCGATCCGGTCAGAGGGCGTTGGGACGGCGGTGCGGGGGCTGTTCGGGGGTGGGGCGCCGCTTCGGCGCGGTGACCGGCAGGGTGACGGGGCCGTCGCCGTTCACGTGCACCTCGGTGCCGGCGTGACTGATGGTCAGGGGGTCACCGGTCAGCAGCGTGTAGGTCGCCCGCTCCGACTCGATCTCCACGCTCAGGCACCGGCCGCGGAACTGGAGCCGGAAGGCCAGCCGGCTGAACTTCTCGGGCAGCCGCGGAGTGAACCGGAGGCTGTCGCCTTCCCGCCGGGTGCCGCCGAACCCGGCGACCAGGGCCAGCCAGGTCCCGGCCAGCGAGGCGATGTGGAGTCCGTCGCGGGTGTTGTGCTCCAGGTCCGCCAGGTCCATCAGGGCGGCCTCGGAGGCGTAGTCGTAGGCCAGGCGCAGGTGTCCCGTCTGGGCGGCGACGATGGCCTGGCAGCACGCGGACAGCGAGGAGTCCCGCACGGTCAGCGGCTCGTAGTAGGCGAAGTTCGCGGCGATCTGGTCCTCGTCGCAGTGGGCGTCGAACCAGCTGCCGCAGGTGTACATCGCCAGCACCAGGTCGGACTGCTTGATCACCTGCTTGCGGTACAGGTCGAAGTAGGGGAAGTGCAGCATCAGCGGGTACTGGTCGGCGGCCGTCGAGGCGAAGTCCCAGCGCTGGTAGCGGGTGAAGCCCGCGTGCTGCTCGTGGACGCCGACCTCCTCGTTGTACGAGATGTGCACGGACTCGGCGGCGTCCCGCCAGGCGGCGCTCTCCTCGTCGTCGACGCCCAGCCGGTTCGCCTCGTCGGGGTGGCGTTCGCAGGCGTCGGCCGCGGCGAGGAGGTTCGCGCGGGCCATGAGGTTGGTGTACGTGTTGTCGTCCGCGATGGCGCTGTACTCGTCCGGGCCGGTGACGCCGTCGATGTGGAAGACACCGTGGTGGTCGTGGTGGCCCAGCGAGCGCCACAGCCGGGCCGTCTCCACCAGGAGTTCCAGGGCGGTGTCGCGTTCGAAGTCGGTGTCGCCGGTCGCCGCCGTGTAGCGGACCGCCGCGTGCGCGATGTCGGCGGCGACGTGGAAGGCCGCGGTGCCGGCCGGCCAGTAGGCGGAGCCCTCCGAGCCGTCGATGGTCCGCCAGGGGAACGCGGCGCCGCGCAGCCCGAGCTGGGCGGCGCGGTCCCGGGCGGCGGGCAGCGTCCCCTGGCGCCAGCGCAGTGCCTCGGCGACGGCCTTGGGCGCGGTGTAGGTGAGCACCGGGAGCACGAACATCTCGGTGTCCCAGAACGCGTGGCCGTCGTACCCGGAACCGGTCAGCCCCTTGGCCGGGATGGCCCGCTGCTCGGCGCGCGCCCCGGCCTGGAGCACGTGGAACAGCGCGAAGCGCACGGCCTGCTGGATCTCCTCGTCGCCGTGCACCTCGACGTCCGCGCTGGCCCAGAAGTCGTCCAGATAGGCGCGCTGTTCGGCGACCAGACCGTCCCAGCCGCCGTGCGCGGCGGCGGCCAGCGCCGCGTCGACCTGGTCGCTCATGGCGGGCCTGGAACGGGCGCCCGACCAGCCGTGGGCGACGGTCTTCTGCACCCGCAGCCGCTGCCCCGGCTCCAGTACCGAGGTGATGGTCAGCCGGGCGACGTCGTCGACGCTCTCCGCGCTGGTGCCGGTCTCTCCGGGGCCCTCCACCACGTGGTCGGCGGCCACGGCGACCCTGAGCCCGCTGCTCCGGGTGCGGTGGACCAGGAGCAACCGCGTCCCCAGGGCCAGGTGCTCCTCGGGCTCCAGCGGGGACTGGAGCGCCTTGGCCGCCCTGGGGTCGCCGTCGGGGTCGGGCAGGCTCTCGTTGGCGACGAGTTCCGACTGGATGACCACCCGGGTGCGGCTGTCGAGGGGTTCGACCTCGTACTCCACCGCGGCGATGGCGCGCTGGGTGAGGGAGACCAGCCGGGTGGAGCGCACCCGGATGGTGGTGCCGGCGGGCGAGGTCCACTCGCAGCTGCGCTCCAGGACGCCGCGCCGCAGGTCCAGGGTGCGTTCGTGCTTGCGGAGCCGTCCGTAGCGCAGGTCGAAGGGCTCGTCGTCGACGAGCAGCCGCAGCAGCTTGCCGTTGGTGACGTTGATGACGGTCTGCCCGGCCTCCGGGTATCCGTAGCCCGCCTCCGCGTAGGGCAGCGGGTGCAGCTCGTGGACGCCGTTGAGGTAGCTGCCGGGCAGGCCGTTGGGTTCGCCCTCGTCGAGGTTGCCGCGCCAGCCGACGTGCCCGTTGGACAGGGCGAAGACGGACTCGCTCTGGGCCAGGAGGTCGAGGTTGAGGGCGGTCTCGCGCACCCGCCACGGTTCGACGGTGTACGTCCGGTTGGTGATCACGCGCGGCCTCCCAGCTCGGCGAGGTCCTTGACGACGCGGTCGGCTCCGTGGGCGTAGAGGGCGTCGGTCTGGCCGACGCGGTCGACGCCGACGACGTAGCCGAAGTGGCCGGAGCGGCCCGCGTCCATGCCGGCCAGCGCGTCCTCGAAGACGGCGGCGCGGGAGGGGTCGACGCCGAGGTCGCGGGCGGCGGCGAGGAAGGTGTCGGGGTGTGGCTTGCCCGGCAGTTTCCGCTCGCGGGCCACCACGCCGTCGATCCGCACGTCGAACAGGCCCTCGGCGTCGATGGAGCGCAGCACGTCCCGGGTGTTGGCGCTGGAGGAGACGATGGCGGTGGCGAGGCCGGCGGCGCGGACCGCGTCGATGTACCGCAGCGTGCCCTCGTACGGCTCCACGCCGTCGGTGCGGATCTTCCGCAGGACCAGTTCGTTCTTGCGGTTGCCGACGCCGTTGACGGTGGTCGCGTCCGGCGGGTCGTCGGGGCCGCCCTCGGGCAGGTCGATGCCGCGGGAGGAGAGGAAGGAGCGGACGCCGTCGGCGCGGGGGCGGCCGTCGACGTACTCGTCGTAGTCGGAGTCGGTGAACGGGCGGAAGTCCGCTCCGTCGCGCTCGCGCAGGAAGGCGTCGAACGTCTCCTTCCAGGCGGCGGCGTGCACCACCGCCGTCCTGGTGACGACCCCGTCGAGGTCGAAGAGACAGGCCTGGATGTCCTCGGGAAGTCCCAGCTGCGTACTCATACCCCCCACAGTTCCCCGCCGGGGCGCGTCCCATCGGGTGACACACTGTGCGGTGTGCCGCTGACCTTCGACGACCTCCTCGCCCGCGCCCGTGGCCTCCCCTCGGACGGGCGCCGCGCCGTGCTCGGCATCGCGGGCGCTCCCGGCGCCGGAAAGTCGACGCTGGCCGAGCGCCTGGTGCGGGAGCTGAACGGGGCGGGCGAGCCGTGGGCGGCGCACGTGCCCATGGACGGCTTCCACCTGGCGGACGCCGAGCTGGACCGGCTCGGCCGCCGGGACCGCAAGGGCGCGCCGGACACCTTCGACGCGGCCGGGTACGCGGCGCTGCTGGGCCGGCTGCGCGAGGAGGACGGCGACGTCGTGTACGCGCCGGGCTTCGAGCGGGTGCTGGAGCAGCCGATCGCCGGGGCGGTGCCGGTGCCGCCGTCCGCGCGGCTGGTCGTGACGGAGGGCAACTACCTGCTGCTCGGGACCGGCGCGTGGGCGCGGGTGCGGTCCCGGCTGGACGAGGTGTGGTTCTGCGGGCTCGCGGAGGACGAGCGGATCCGCCGGCTGGTCGCCCGGCACGAGCGGTTCGGCAAGTCCCCCGAGCGGGCGCGCGCGTGGGCCCTCGGCACCGACCAGCGCAACGCGGACCTGGTCGCGGCCGGCCGCCACCTGGCCGACCTGGTGATTCCCGCGGAGGCGACGGGCCGTCGCTAGTCGGCGCCCGCCACCCGGGGGCGGCCCGTCATTCCTCGGTGTAGTCGTCCGGGTGGACGTGCGCCTCCTCCAGGGCCTCGCGCAGGGTGCGGCCGGTGCCGCCCGGAGGGCGCGGCGACTCCTGCGGGCGCCGGTCCTCGGCGGCGTCGGCGCTTCCGGTGCTGTCGGTCTTCGGCCGGTTCTCTTCCGGGACGGTCATCGCGAAGGCTCCTCGTGAAGGTCTGTGTGCGGTCTGTCGTCCGCGGGCCCGGGGCCCGCGGGGTCCTACGACGCGGCGGGTTCCCGGCCCGCGCTCCGTCATCCCCCGTCGGGCGGGCCCGCCGGACCGCCGTGCCGGACACGGGGGGTGAGCTATGTTGACCTTCGTGGGAGACAAGGGAGGCGCACCCGTGCCATCGCCGCAGCAGGCACGCGCACAGGCATCGGCGATCACCTCGGGCCGGACGGTCCCGGAGACGGCGGCCTCCCCCACCTCCCGGCTCCGGACGCTGTTCGACCGGCCCCGACTCTCCCCCGGGCAGCGGCGCATCGCCCAGTACCTGATCGAGCACCTGCACGAGGCGGCCTACCTCTCGATCACGGACCTCGCCGACCGGGTCGGCGTGAGCCAGCCCTCGGTGACGCGGTTCGCGTCGGCGGTGGGCTTCAGCGGCTACCCGGCGCTGCGGGAGCGGCTCCAGTCGATCGCGCTGGGCAGCCGGGGCTCGGTCGCGGCCGAGGAGAGCCGGGGCAACGAACTCCAGGCGGCGGTGGACGCGGAGATCGAGAACCTGGAGAACCTGCGGCGCGACTTCGCCGACGCCGACCGGGTGATCGACGTCGGCCGCAGGCTGGCCGACTCGGTACCGCTGACCGTCCTCGGGCTGCGTATCTCCGTCTCGCTCGCCGAGTACTTCGCCTACGCCGCCCGCCGCGTCCACCCCGACGTGCGCCTGGTGACCCGGGGCGGCAGCGTCGCCTACGACGCCCTGCTCCAGTCCCGGGAGGCCGGCGGCACCTGGGTGCTGGCGTTCTCCATGCCCCGGCACGCCCACGAGACGCTCGGGGCGATCCGGGTGGCCCGCGGCGCGGGGCTGAAGGTCGCGCTGATCACCGACCTCGCGCTCGGGCCGCTCGTGGACGAGGCCGACGTCACCTTCGCCACCGGCACCGGGTCGCGGCTGGTCTTCGACTCCTACGCGGCGCCCGGCGTGATGTGCGCGGCCCTGCTCCAGGCGATGACCGACGCCGACCCGGAGCGGACGCAGGCGCGGCTGGAGGAGTACGAGCAGGTGGCCGACCAGCACCACTTCTTCCTGCGGGACTGAGCCGCGAGCGGCACGCCGTGGCCCCGGCGAGGGGGCGGCGTGGAGATTGGTCGGCGCATACGTGCACGATCTCCGGCAAAGCAGGCATGAATGTTTTCATACGTCTTGCAAACCGGATGGCATATATAAATACTGCTCACGGATCGCGACCCGGCCGCCCCGGACCGCGTCCACACCTGCCGCGAACGTCTCCGGACGCCGATTCCTACCCGCTCCGGCGCACCGGGACGTTCCGGACGGGCATCGCCTGCGCGAGCGCCCGCGGCGGTCCCGGTCGTCCCCTGGACCGGGACCGCCCCAATCCGTCGCCCACCCCGTCGACGCCGCACACCCGGAAGCGATGATCATGCCCCTGACGACCACGCGCATCAGCCCGGACTGGCCCTGCCAGGTCAAGACGCCCGGCAGCTACGACTGGGAACGCTCGGCGGCCAAGTGGCTGCGCGAACTGGTGCCGGCCCGGTACGCCGGCTACCCGGCGTTCATCCGGCACCCCGTGCTGCTCGCCCGGCACGCGCAGATCCAGGTGCAGCACGAGATCAGGGTGGCCCGCACCGCTCTGCAGACCGCACGCGCGGACCTGCCGAGGCTCGGGCTGCACGAGGGGGTCATCGAGCACACCGTCAAGCTGTACGCGGCGGAGGTGCTCCAGCTGCAGCACATCGCGCGCAGCGTACGGGCGGTCACCGAGGCCCTGGCCGAACGGGGGTCCACCGGACGCTGAGCCGGCGCCCGGGTCAGTACGCCCGGGGCGCGGCGGCCCCCGCGGGCCCCGCCGGTCCGGTGGCCAGCAGGCGCCGCAGGGCAGTGCGCAGGGCGCCGACGAACGCGTCGCGGCCGGTGTCGTCGAGGGCGTCGAGCGACAGGTACGGGTTGAGGTCCTCCAGCTCGACCAGCAGCAGTTCACCGTCCGGCGCCCGGCAGGCGTCGACGCGCTGGATGCCGTGGTCGAGGCCGTTCCACTCGATGAACCGCCGTGCGAAGCCGAGGTCGGCCACGGTGGCGTCGTAGGGCTCCAGCCGCCAGCGCCGCTCGGGGTGCGGCGCGTACAGGGCGTACTGGAAGTCGTGGTCGACGAAGTAGAAGGACACCTCGTACGCGAAGTCGACGCGCGGCTGCACGAGCAGGTCCCCGGCTCCGGCGCCCATCACCTCGGCGACCCGGCCGGCGGGGACGATCCGCAGGCCCGCGGAGTCCGCGCCGAGCCGGGGCTTGACGACGTACTCGTCCGCGTCGGGAAGGCGGTGCAGGTCCTCGGCGCGGTCGGCGGTGGGGATGACGGGGAAGCCGGCGGCGGTCAGGTCGAGCAGGTACTGCTTGCCGGCCATGTCGGCCCTGCCCGTGAGCTGGTTGTAGACGAGGGTCCCGCGTTCGGCGGCGCGTTCGCGGAAGGCGTCGTAGGCCGCCTTGTGGCCGAGCACGGGGCCGCTGTTGCGCACGACCACGGCGTCGAAGGCGTCGAGCAGCGCGGCGGCCTCCCCGGGGTGGCACAGGGCGAGGTCGAACTCCTCGCGCAGGCGCGAGGTCAGGAAGATGTCCTCGTCGCAGTAGCGCCGTCCGCGTGCCTCGTAGGCCAGGTCGGTGACGTACAGGAGGCGGGGGCGGGCGGGCGGCATGCGGGCTCCTCGGTGCTGATCGGAAGTGATCGTATGCGACCGGACTCGACATGCGGCAAGGGCACTCAGTTCCCTCCTCCCGCTGCACTCAGTGCCATGATCGTCGGCGAGCTGCTACGTTCGCCCTCATGAGCACCAGCAGTGCGGCGCCCCGCCGCGGGGACGGGACGGACGCGCCGGGTGCCCGGCCGCCGATGCGGGAGGCGCTGGTCGCGGCGGCGTTCCAGCTGTTCCTGGAGCACGGCTACGAGCAGACCACGGTCGACGACATCGTGGCCCTGGCCGGCGTCGGACGGCGGTCCTTCTTCCGCTACTTCCCGTCCAAGGAGGACGTGGTCTTCCCGGACCACGAGCGGTGCCTGGCCGACATGACCGCGTTCCTGGCCGACTCGCCGGCGGACGCCGACCCGGTGCGGCGCGTGTGCGACGCGGCCCGTCTGGTGCTGCGCATGTACGCCGAGAACCCCGACTTCTCGGTGCAGCGCTACCGCCTCACCAAGCGGGTCGCCGGGCTGCGCGCCTACGAGTTGTCGGTGGTGTGGCGCTACGAGCGCGCCCTGGCCGGGTATCTGCGCGCGCGCCTGGAGGACCGGCCGGACGGCCGGCTGCGGGCGGACGTGATCGCGGCCGCGGTGGTCGCGGCGCACAACAACGCCCTGCGCGGCTGGCTCCGTTCGGACGGCCGGGACGACGCCGGCGCCGCGGTGGACCACGCGCTGGGCCACGCACAGGCCGTCTTCGGCGACGCCCCCGCGGCGCCCCGGGGCGGCCCGCCCGGCGACCTGGTGGTGGTGGCCGCGCGGCGCGGAACGCCCCTGTGGCAGGTCGTCCGGGAGATCGAGACGGCCTTCGCGGACGATGCGCCGCCCAACTGAGGGTACGGAGTACCTTTACGTGTGACACTGAGTGCCATACGCTCTGTCGCGTGCACGGTGGCACGGTGAGCCGCGCACACGCGTGCCCGGTGACCGCGCACGCGGGATTCCGGCCCGAGTGCAGGGAGTTGACCAGCGTGTACCACCACTCAGGAAACGTCGCTCAGCGGACGGCCGGCTCCCCCACGGGTGTGCTCGAACCGCAGGCGCCCGACACCGAGGCCGTCTTCTACCAGCGCTGCACCTGGTGCGGCACCGCGATGTACCACCGCGTGCTGTGCCCGGTCTGCCGCGGCAGCGAGCTGCGGACGGAGCGCAGCGAGGGCACGGGCACGGTGCGCCACGCCACGGTGGTGCACCGCAACAGCCCGGCCGCGCGCAACGTGTCGCTGATAGAGATGACCGAGGGCTTCGTGCTGCGCGGCCGGGTCATGGGCCCGCTCATCGGCATCCACAGCGGTGACCGGGTACGGCTGTCCACCGCCAAGGACCCGGTGCGGGGCGAGCCGGTCTTCCAGCTGGTCGACGAGCCCTACCGGGCCTGGACCTGAGGGCGGGTCAGGACGCGGGCGGGGCGGGCGTGATGCGGATGCCCAGGGTGCCGTCCAGTCCCCGGCGCAGCCGGCTGCCGAACAGGGTGAGCCGGCCGAGGACGCCGTACTTGCGGGCGAGCATCCTCCGGTAGCGGGCGGTGGTGGCCGGGTCGCAGATCTCCGCCGTCCCCGGCACCTGCTCACCGGTCGGCCGGCCGCGCACGTCGCAGGGGCCGACGAGCACGTCGGCGCGGTTGCGGACGCGCTTGACCTTCCAGGAGTCGGCGGCGGTCCAGACGCCGAGCGCGTCGCCGTCCCGTACGACCCACACCGGGGTGGCGACCGGGGTGCCGTTCTTCCGGTAGGTGGTGACCAGCAGGTACTTGCCGGCGCCGAGCCGGTCGAGTGACGCGTCGTCCATGGTCGGCAAGTCTAGGCCCCGGTCCCCGGTGTGTGCCGTGGCGCCCGCCCCCGGTCCAGGGCCGCGCGCATCCGGTGCACCGCCTCCGTGATCACCTCCGGGGAGGTCGCCAGGTTGAGCCGCACGTGTCCCGCTCCGCCGCTGCCGAAGGGGATGCCGGAGCTGAGGGCGACCCGGCCCCGGTCGAGGAAGACCTGCGCGGGGTCGTCGCCGAGGCCCAGCGCGCGGCAGTCCAGCCAGGCCAGGTAGGTCGCCTCCCCAGCGCGGTGGACGACCCCGGGAAGGTGCTCGGCCAGCAGGCCGGTGAGCAGCCGCCGGTTCTCGTCGAGCCCCGCGAGGACGGCGTCCAGCCAGTCGGTGCCGTCGCGCAGGGCGGCGGTGTGGGCGAGGACGCCCACGTGGCTCGGGCCGTGCGAGACCTCCTCCGGCATCCGGGCGAGGTCGTCGGCGGCACCGGGTCCGGCGAGGGCGAGCGCCGCCTTGAGCCCGGCCAGGTTCCAGCCCTTGGACGCGGACATCAGCGCGAGACCGCGCTCCGCGCCCGGCACGGCGAGGTAGGGCGTGAAGCGCGTGTCGCCGGTGACGACGGGGGCGTGGATCTCGTCGGCGACGACGCGGACGCCGTGGCGCTCCGCGAGGGCGGCGACCGCGGCGAGTTCACCGGCGGTGTGCACGGTGCCGGTCGGGTTGTGCGGGCTGCACAGCAGGTACGCGGCCCGCCCGCCGCCGGACACGGCACGGCGGAAGGCCTCCTCGAGCGCCGCGAGATCGAGTCGCAGGTGGGGGCCGAGGGGCGCCTCGACGACGCGCCGGTCCAGGTGGGTGACGAACTGGTAGAAGGGCGGGTAGACGGGCGGGTTGACGACGACGGCGTCGCCGGGCTCCGTGACGAGCTTGAGCATCTCGACCACGCCCAGCATCACGTCCGGCACGATCGCCGTGCGCTCCACGGCCAGGTCGTCCCAGCCCCACCTCTTGCCGGCGAAGTCGGCGAGGGCCTCGGCGTAGCCGGTTCCCGCGGGGTAGCCGGTGTCGCCCAGTTCCATGGCCCCGGTGACCGCGCGCACGACGGCGGGGGCGAGCGGTACGTCCATCTCCGCCACCCACAGCGGCAGCACGTCCGCGGGGTGGGTGCGCCACTTCATGCTGGTACGGCGGCGCAGCTGGTCCAGGGTGAGTGCGTGCAGGGGGTTGGGGACACCGGGCCGGTGGGGCGGGATGCGGGTCATGGGGCTCAAGATAGGTCGCGCGGCCGGGCGGCGAAACAGGGCGCCCGGCCCGGTGAACGCCCGCGCGCCCGTCCCCGTATGGGAGGAGGGCGCTGCACGTCCGAAGGCCCCCGCGGTGGTGACACCGCGTGTCGGGGTTCGGGAGCGCACGTATGAGGCACGCACGACGACGCATCGTCCGGCGGGTGGCACGGCTGGCCGCGGTCGGCGGACTCCTGGTCGGGGGGACGATGGTCACCCGGGCCGTGGCGAGCGAACCGCCGGACGCGTCCGCGGCGCCGCACACCCTGTCGCGGACGGCGTCCGGCGCCGGTCTGGTCGCCGAGCTGGGCGACGAGCGCACGGCCGGGCACTGGGTCGGTACCGACGGGCGGCCGGTCGTCGCGGTCACCGATGAGCGGACGGCCGGGACGGTGCGGCGGTCCGGCGTGGCGGCGAAGGTCGTACGGCACAGCATGTCGGAGCTGAGGTCGGCGGCCTCGACGCTGCGCGCGGCCCCCCGGGTGCCGGGGACGGCCTGGGCGCTCGACTACCGGTCCAACGAGGTGGTCGTACGCGGCGACCGGACCGTCTCCCCGGCCGCCTGGTCGCGGCTGACGGGCGTGGCGGAGGGCATCGGCGGCTTCGTCCGCATGGAGCGCACCGAGGGCACCTTCACCACGCGGCTCAACGGCGCGGAGCCGATCCTGTCCACGGCGGGGCGCTGCTCGGCGGGGTTCAACGTGACGGACGGGCGCGCCGACTTCATCCTCACCGCCGGTCACTGCGGGCCGACCGGGTCGGTCTGGTTCGGTGACGGAGGCGGCGGCCGGCAGGTCGGCAGGACGGTCGCGGGCAGCTTCCCCGGGGACGACTTCTCCCTGGTGGAGTACGCGAACGGCAAGGCGGGGGACGGGGCCGGGGTGGTGGCGGTGGGCGACGGCAAGGGGGTGCGGATCACGGGCGCCGGTGAACCGGCCGTCGGACAGCGGGTGTTCCGCAGCGGCAGCACCAGCGGGCTGCGCGACGGGCGGGTGACGGCGCTGGACGCGACGGTCAACTACCCGGAGGGCACGGTGAGCGGGCTGATCGAGACCGACGTGTGCGCCGAACCCGGGGACAGCGGTGGTCCGATGTTCTCCGAGGGCATCGCGCTGGGCGTGACCTCGGGCGGCAACGGCGACTGCGCGAAGGGCGGCACGACGTACTTCCAGCCGCTGCCCGAGGCCATGGAGTCGCTGGGCGTCCGCCTGATCGTCGACGGGCAGCAGGGCGGCGGCCCGGGTGCGGCGCCCTCGTCACCGGCCGCCGGCGCGGCGGCGCCGGGCGCCACGGCGCCCGTGACGGGCGTCGAGGGCTCGACGCTGCTCGCGCGGTTGACGGACCGGCGCAACGTGGGGCCGGGCCTGCTGGTCGTGGCGGGAAGTCTGATGGCGCTGGTGGCCACACGGTGGATCCGTGCCGAGGCGGACCGGAAGGCGTACCGGCGGCACTACGCGTCGACGTGGGGCTGAGCCGGGGCGGAACGAGAAGGGCGTCCGCGTGACGCGGACGCCGCGGGATCGGGACGCGAGGGCGCCGAGGAGTTCCGGACGGCGGTCAGGCGGCCGTGGCGGACTCGGGGGTCGCGCTGGCCCACTCCATGACGAGCCGCTGGTACTCCGCGCGCTGCTCGACGCTCAGTGTCCCGCCCGACCGGAGCCACAGGGCCCGGATCTCCTCGTTGACCTCGGCAGCCGATCGCTCGGAGGAGGGTTCAACAGTGGTGGACATGCTGTGAAGCATACGGCGCCGGACGTGAAGGCGATGTGAGTAATCGCGAGCCAAACGGACATATCAGACCGTGTTACTGGTCACGTCATTTCGCTCATCTGTCAAGGCCCACCTGCGAGTTCGTCGCCGCCGCGTGTGTTCCACCACACACGGGCGGCGACTCCCGGTCCGTGCGCCCGCGGCTCAGGTGCCCGGCTTGCGGCCGTACACGTAGACGTCGTCGTTCTTCTTCAGCAGCGACCAGTACTTCTTGGCGTCGTTCTTCGTCATGTTGACGCAGCCGTGCGAGCCCGGGGGGCTCCAGACGCTGACGCCGACGGAGTGGAAGGCCTGGCCGCCGTCGAAGAACTGGCTGTAGGGCATCGGCACGTCGTAGATGGTCGAGTGGTGGTTGAGGTTGCGCCAGTAGACCTTCTTCAGGCCGGTGCGCGTCTCGTAGCCGTTGCGCCCGGTGCGCACCGGCACCGGCCCGTAGACCAGCTTCCTGCCGTCCTGGATCCAGCTCAGCTGGAGGGTGAGGTCGACACAGGCGATGCGCCCCTTGTTGACCGGGCATTTGCCGGACTTGTTCGGGTTCTTGCCGACGGCCTTCTGCTTCGTCATGAGGTCCATCACGCCCCAGGTGATGGGTCCCGCGTAGCCGGCGTTGGGCGATATGCCGTGCTTGGTCTGGAACGCGCGGATGGCGTTGCAGTCGGCGGTGGACTGCTTGCCGTCGGCCGGGCGGCCGAGGAACTTCTCCACCTTCTTCTGGTACGGGCCCGTGGTCGCCGTGCAGCTCGCCGCCTGGGCCGGCGCGGCGGTGAGCGCGAGTGTGAGCGGTGCCACCAGTGCGGTGACCCCGAGTGCGACGACTGCTCGTCTGTGTGTGTCCCCCATGGCCGGCCTTTCGCGAAGAGGCGGTGACGTGACGGGAGATCGCCGTGGTGCGCCCCCCGGCCTGATAGACAGCCGCCGGGCGGGTTCGGTTGCCCTCCCTCTCCCACTCGCCACGAAAGCGTGACAAACACCACCGCTTTTCCGCCATCCCTCAGTCCGACTCCCCCCATGCGCCCACGGCCCGCCGGAAGCCCGTGTTCACCGCGGTCAGGCCGCCGTCCACGACCAGCGTGGTGCCGGTGACCCAGGACGCGTCGCGCGAGGCCAGGAACGCGACGGCGGCGGCGATGTCCTCGGGCTCGCCGACCCGGCCCAGCGGATAGACGTCCCGTACGGAGGCCAGTTCCGCGTCCCGCCCCTCCCAGGCCGTGGTGCGTACGGTGCCCGGAGTCACGAGGTTGACGCGGACGCCGCGCGCCCCGGCGTGCCCGGCCAGGGTGCGGGTCAGCGAGCCGAGCCCGGCCTTGGCGGCGCTGTAGGCGTGGTTGCCGAAGTCCTGGAGGCCGTTGACCGAGCCGATGCTCACGATCGCGCCGCGTCCGGTGGCCGCGAGGTGGGGCAGGGCCGCGCGGCAGCAGCGGTAGGCGCCGGTGAGGGTGACGTCGAGGTCGCGGGCCCAGACCTCGTCCGGTTCGTCCTCGAAGAGCGGGGCGTCGGGGGTGCAGGCGTAGGCGTTGTTGACCAGCACGTCGAGGGCGCCGAAGCGCTCCACGGCGTGCGCGACGGCCGCCTCGACGGACGACCGGTCCGTCACGTCGCAGCGGAACGCCTCCGCTTCGAGGCCCTGTTCGGCCAGCTCGCCGGCGGTGCGCCGGGCGACCGGGAGATCGATGTCGGTCAGCAGCACCCGCGCCCCCTCGGCGGCGAACCGGCGTGCGGTGGCCGCGCCGATGCCCCGGGCCGCGCCGGTGACGAGTACTCCGTGGTCCGTGAAACGCGTCGTGTCCGTCATGGGCCCGACCGTAGTACCGGTGCGATCAACAGGCGGCTACCGTGCCGCCATGTCCGCATTCCTGCAGCAACTCCCCGCGCTCCTGGGCGTCGTGATCGGCGCGCTCGGTTCGTATCTCGCCGTGGTCCGCAGCGACCGGGCGCGGCTGCGGCGCGAGACCGAGGCGCGCTGGGAGGAGCGCAGGCTGGCGGTGTACGCCGACTACGCGCGGGTCCTGAAGACGTCGGTCACCCTGGCCTACCGGATAGCCGCCCACCTCGGCAACGACCCGCACCCCCATCCCCTCGCCCCGGACGAGGCCGCCGCCGCGCAGGCGGAGGCGGCGGTCTCCCGGGATCCCGCGGGTGAGGCGCTGCTCCTGCTGGGCAGCCGGCAGGTGGTGGAGAAGGCGCGGGTGTGGGTCCTCGCCGTGCTGGAGATGGAGCGCTTCCTGCGCGAGGAGACCCGGGACCCGGCCGCCTGGCAGGTGCTGCTGGAGCGGCACCGTGCCGCGCGGGAGGGCTACTACGGCGCCGTGCGCGAGGACCTGGCCCTGCCGCCCGGACACGGGGCGCGGTGGGCGCTGCCGCCGGTCAGCGGTAGCCGGTGACGTCGGCCGGCCGGCCGGCGTCCTGCACCTCGACGAGGTAGCGCCAGGCGTCCGGACGGCTGCCGTCGAGGTCGGTGAAGCCGTACTCCCGGGCGAGTCCCCCGCTGGAGAGGGAGCGGCCGTTGAACCGGGTGACGTCCGGGTCGGCGGCCAGCGCGGCGACGGCGCGGCCGACGTAGCGGGGCGTCTCCGAGATGGCGAAGTGCGGGACGCGGTCGAGGGCGTCGCGCCAGTTCTCCTCGGCCACGCCGAAGTGGTCGAGCATGATCTCCGAGCGCAGCCAGCCCGGGGTCAGCGCCACGGCCGTCGCGCCGTGCGGTGCGAGTTCGTGGCCGAGGGCGAAGGCCATCCGCAGGACGGAGGTCTTGGCCAGGTCGTAGAAGAAGGAGTTGCGGTAGTTCTCGCGGTTGTACTCGTCGGTGCCGTCGGTGACCTCGACGACCAGTCCGCCGGACCCGCGCAGCAGCAGCGGCAGGGCGTGATGGCTGGTGATCGCGTGCGTCTCGACGGCGAGGCGCAGCAGCCGCAGTCCTTTGTCGAGGTCGTGCTCCCACACGGGGCTGTCCCACTCGAAGAGGTTCTCGCCGCCCCAGATGTCGTTGACCAGGATGTCGAGGCGGCCCTGCTCGCGGGCGACGCGGTCGACGAGCCGGGCGACCTGCTCCGGGTCGAGGTGGTCGGCGGGGACGGCGACACCGTGGCCGCCGGCCTCGGTGACCAGGTCCGCGGTGTCCTCGATGGTCTCGGGGCGGTCGTACTCCGAGCGCCGGGCGCGGGTGCTGCGGCCGGTGACGTAGACGGTGGCGCCGGCCGCGCCCAGTTCGACGGCGATGCCGCGTCCGGCGCCGCGGGTGGCTCCCGCGACGAGTGCGACCCTGCCCGCCAGGGGACTCTTCGGTGACTGTGCCATGTCCGGCTTCCCGTTCCTCTCCCGCACGAATGCTGTCGGGTCCGAGGGTGCCCGGGAAGCCGGACATCTTCTGTCACCTTTTCCGCGTGTCCCGCGCGGGATCAGTGCCCGCGGGCGATCCACTCCTCCAGGTGCGGGGCCTCGGCGCCGATGGTGGTCGGGTCGCCGTGCCCGGTGCGGACCTCGGTCTCCGGCGGGAGCGCCAGCAGCCGGTCGCGGATCGAGTCGATGATGGTCGGGAAGTCGGAGTAGGACCGGCCGGTGGCGCCGGGCCCGCCCTGGAAGAGGGTGTCCCCGGTGAAGACGGTGCCGAGGCCCGGGTCGTACAGGCAGACCGCGCCCGGGGCGTGCCCGGGGGTGTGCAGGACGGTCAGGTCGGCGCCGGCGGCCTCGATGACCTGGCCGTCGTTCAGCCAGGCGTCGGGGTCCCGGTCGGGGTGGGTCTGGCGCCACAGCGGCAGGTCGTCGCGGTGCAGCCAGATGGTGGCGCCGGTGCGGTCGGCCAGGGCGGGCGCCGCGCCCACGTGGTCGTTGTGGCCGTGGGTGCAGACGATGGCGGTCAGGCGCCGGTCGCCGACGGCATCGGCGATGGCGTCGGCGTCGTGGGCGGCGTCGATGACGACGACCTCGTGGTCGTCGCCGACCAGCCAGACGTTGTTGTCGACGTCCCAGCTGCCGCCGTCGAGCCTGAACTGGCCGGAGGTGACGAGGCGTTCGATGCGGGCGGCCATCACAGCACCACCACCGAGCGGAGCACGTCACCGGCGTGCATGCGGTCGAAGGCCTGCTCCACCTCGTCGAGCCGGATGGTCTCGGTGACGAACTTGTCGAGCGGGAGGCGGCCCTGGAGGTGCAGGTCGACGAGCATCGGGAAGTCCCGGGAGGGCAGGCAGTCGCCGTACCAGGAGGACTTCAGCGAGCCGCCGCGCCCGAAGACGTCCAGCAGCGGCAGTTCGAGCTTCATCTCGGGCGTCGGTACGCCGACCAGGACGACGGTGCCGGCCAGGTCGCGGGCGTAGAAGGCCTGCCGGTAGGTCTCCGGGCGGCCGACCGCCTCGATGACGACGTCGGCGCCGAAGCCGCCGGTCAGTTCGCGGACGGCCTCGACGGGGTCGGTCTCGCGGGAGTTGACGGTGTGGGTGGCGCCCATGGAGCGGGCGGTCTCCAGCTTGCGGTCGTCGATGTCCACGGCGATCACCTTGGCCGCCCCGGCGAGGTGGGAACCGGCGATGGCCGCGTCGCCGACGCCGCCGCAGCCGATGACGGCGACGCTGTCGCCGCGGCCGACGTTCCCGGTGTTGATGGCGGCGCCGATGCCGGCCATCACCCCGCAGCCCAGCAGGCCCGCCACCTGCGGGGAGACGGAGGGGTCGACCTTGGTGCACTGTCCGGCGGCGACCAGGGTCTTCTCGGCGAAGGCGCCGATGCCGAGGGCCGGGGACAGCTCCTGGCCGGTCGAGGCGAGGGTCATCCTCTGCTCGGCGTTGTGGGTGTCGAAGCAGTACCAGGGGCGGCCGCGCAGACAGGCCCGGCAGGTCCCGCACACGGCACGCCAGTTGAGGACCACGAAGTCGCCGGGGGCGACGTCGGTGACGCCCGCGCCGACCGACTCCACGACACCGGCGGCCTCGTGGCCGAGCAGGAAGGGGTAGTCGTCGCTGATGCCGCCCTGCTTGTAGTGCAGGTCGGTGTGGCACACCCCGCAGGCCTGGACCTTGACGACGGCCTCGCCCGGGCCGGGATCGGGCACGACGATGGTCTCGATCCGCACGGGCTCGTCCTTGCCCGGTGCGATCACGCCGCGTACTTCCTGCGCCATGCTTGTGACCCTTTCCTCGGCCGTTCAGCGTCACCCCGACCCTACGCGCAACGGATCGGCGCGGGGCCCGCGACGGTGCGGCGGGTTCACGGCCGGGTTCGCGGCGGCCGGCGGGCGGGCTCGCCGGCCGTGCGGGAGGTCAGCCCAGGGCGGGGACGGCGCCGAAGAGCGGCGAGACCAGGCCGGTGACCTGCTGGAGCTGGTCGAGGTCGTCGAGGCGGTTCAACTGCTGGGAGGGAAGCGGCATCCGGGCGCGGTCCTCTGCGGGCATGTCGCCCACCGCGAGCGAGTCGAGGGTGTCGGTCACGCTCAGCTTCTCGGTGCCCAGCGGGCCCGCGCTCGCCGCGCTCGCCATCGGGGCGGCGAGTGCGGTGACACCGGCGGCGAGCCCGACAACGGCGGCGATACGTCGTGTGGAGATCATGCCGTGCGCAACGCCGCCGGGCCGTGGGCGGACACGGGCGGCCCATCGGGCTCACCCGTCAGGAGCAGTGCCGCGACCGCGATTGCCCCGGGGGCGCGGAAGGAGGAAGCTCGAAGGAGAGGGCCGCGACGGCCCGTTCCCCCTTCGGGCCCCGCCCCTCGAAGGAGGTCGTCATGAGTACCACGGCAGGCCGGGGCTTCGACGCCGAGGCGCTGCGCCGGGGCATCGAGGGAGACACGGCGGCACCCCTCCTGTCGCTCTACGCGCGCGACGCCCGGGTCCGCATCGTCGACCGGTACGACCAGCCCAGCCACCCCAAGGTCCTGCACGGCCGGCAGGAGATCGCCGAGATGCTCGACGACGTCTACAGCCGGGACATGACCCACCGGATGGAGCGCTGTGTGGTGCAGGGCGATCACGTCGCGTTCACCGAGGAGTGCACCTATCCGGACGGCGTCCGGGTCCTCGCCGAGTCGATGATGTCGCTGCGGGACGGCGAGATCGTGGAGCAGACCACCGTCCAGGCGTGGGACGAGTAGCCCGGGGCGCCGCGGTCACCGGCTCCAGGCGCTGTACTCCATGACGTCGCCCGCCCGCACGCCGTACTCCGGCCGGTCCTCGCTGAAAGTGGTCTCCATGCCGAGGACGGCGCCGGTGACCGGGTCCAGGATCAGCATGCGGCGCACGCCGGACTCCTCGGACACGTAGGCGTGGCCGGGCCGGCCGAGGCGGTCCGTGACCCGGCCCGCGGGGCGCAGCCGGCCGTCCTCGGCGAGGAGCCGGGTGAGCGCGGCCGACTCGCGGGCGCCGAGCGTCCAGTGGTCGAGCAGGAGCGCGGTCGCGTCGAGCAGTTCCGGTGTGCCCGTGACGTCGCCGTGCCGCGCCTCTCCCAGATAGGCGCGCAGTCCTGCCGCGTCGTGCGGCGGCGGGGACTGGGGCGGGGCGTCGCTCCAGCTCGGGGGGTAGGTCCGGTGACGGAGGACGTGGCCGTCCTCGACCAGGCGGGGCGTGCCGTCCTCGTCCCCGCCGAGGACCGGGCGTCCCGGGTGGCGCGGGTCGGTCGCCACGACCAGCTCGGTGTGGCGGCCGTCGGCGGTCCAGCGCACGACGCGTTCCTCGGGGAGCGTGACGGGGGGCTCGTCGTCGGACATGCCGAGGCTCCACGACCGCACGTGCGTGCCCTTGCGCAAGGCGGGCCCGCCGTCGGCCGCGGCCCGTTCGGCACGGTCGGCGAGCCGGTCCAGCGGCAGGGGCGTGGCGTCGGCGAGCACGGCCAGCGGGCGGGGCGCGGCGAGAGCGGGCGGGGCACCGGTGGAGCCGAGCAGCAGCGCCGCGACCGTCACGGCGACGACGGCGGAGGCCGCCAGGCCCCAGGCGGCGCGGACGCGGCGGCGGGCGGGCCGGAGGAGCCGGGCCGCGGGCCGGTGCGGGGCCGTGGACGGGCCGTGCAGCAACTGCTCCAGGTGCTGTTCGGCACGCGCGGGCAGGGGTCCGTCGCCGAGGTGCGGGGCGTCCGCGGGGACGGGGTCGGCACGGCGCAGGAGGTCGAGTTCGTCAGCCATGGCCGTGCTCCTTCGCGGGGGTGGTGGCCGCGGGGTTCCGGGTCCGCCGGGCGGTGTGCGGTGCGGTGGCGGCGGGGTGACGCATGCGGTCGATCTCGGCCCGGAGCCGGGCGCGGGCGCGGTGCAGGCGCATGGCGGCGGCCCTGCTGCCGCAGCCGAGGGCGACGGCGAGTTCGTCCACGCCGAGTTCCTCCCAGGCGGTGAGCCGCAGTACCTCCTGGTCCTTGCCGGAGAGCCTGGCCAGCGCCTCGTGGACCCAGCCGCCCGGCGGCTCCGCCTCGGGTCCGCTGGTGAGGTGCCGGCCGTGCGCGGCGTGGTCGTTGCCGAGCCGGTCGAGGAGCCGGCGGTGCCGGCCCCGGCCGCGCACCGCGTTGGACAGGCAGTTGCGTGCCACCCCGTACAGCCAGGGCAGCGGGGTGTGCGGCAGCTCGGCGCGGCGGCGCCAGGCCACCGTGAACACCTCCGCCACCACTTCCTCGACCTCGCCGGTGCGCCCGTCCAGCCGTCGCGCCACGTAGCGGCTGACCGCCCAGTAGTGCTCGCGGTAGGCAGCGGCGAAGATCTCGTCGTTGCTCATGTCGTGTTCGTGTCCGGCACCCTCGTGATCGTCACAGGAGATCGCGTGACGCTCGTCTCGTCGTACGAGTGTGACGTCCGCGCGGGACACGGACACAGGCGGGGCGTGAGGAACCTCAAGAGCATCAAGTGGCTGACGACCACGGACCACAAGACGATCGGCACGCTGTATCTGGTGACGTC
>NZ_BMRX01000005.1 GCF_014648855.1 Streptomyces parvulus
CCCACGTGTGGAACCAGACGGCCGGCACGACGACGAGGTACCGCCCGAGCAGGGCGAGAACGGCGTACAGCCCGCGCCCGACGGCGACGAGCCCCGCGCCCACCCCGGCGGCGCACCACACGATCGCCCGCCCCGCCGGAGTCAGCACCCACGTGTGGAACCAGACGGCCGGCACCACGAGCAGCACGTGCCCCAGCACGGCCAGCCCCTTGCCCAGCGGCACGACGGCATACCGCCACACCGCGACCAGCGGCCACACGAAGAGCACCCGCCCCAGCCAGGCCAGTGCCCGCCCCAGGGGACGGAGCACGGTGTCGCGCAGGAGCCGCCCGGCCACGACCAGCAGGTCCCACGCCATGCGCACCGGTACGACCAGCACCAGCACGACGATCCGCACCGGGACGCGGATCGCCGCGGCGACGCACCCCTCCGGGTCCGATCGCCGCGGCGGCGGCTCCTGCGGCGGGCCGGACGTCCGCTTCTCGAGGTCCATACCGGCACAGACGCCGAGACGTCCCGTCCGGATCCGGACGGGACGAAGGAATCGGCCGGTGAATCAGGTGAGGGGGTCGCACCCTCGGAGACGAAGACTCGCGAGACCGACGGCGAGCTGGCCGGTTCCACACGCGCAGTCGAGGACGCGTACGTCGGGCGGCAGAGAGCCCACAACATCGCCGTAGTAGACAGCGGCCGCCTTGGCGGGGATCAACCTGTCGTCCCCGATCAGCCACTACTCCCGGCCGCTGAGACTCCACCGGATTTGGTGGCGCGGCGGCCATCACCCGCCAGGACCGGTGGCGATCGGCTGGGCCGGGTCAGTCGGTAGTCAGCACCATCCGGAAGCGTGCGGCGCCCGACAGCATCTTCTGGTAGGCCCTGTCGGCCTCTGCCAGCGGAAGGGCCTCGACCATCGGGCGAATGCCGTGCAGGGCGCTGAACGCCATGGTGTCCTGCACGTCCTGCGCGGTGCCGGACGGGTGGCCGCGCACGGTCCGGCCGGGCATGATCAGCTGGAGTGGACTGATTCCCAGAGGGTCGGGGCTCACTCCGATGACGACGAGTTCGCCGCGGTGCGTCAGGCCGTCCACCGTGGCCGCAATGGCGTCGGAGCTTCCGGCCGTCGCCAGTACGACTTTGGCGCCACCCAGGGATCGAAGAGCCTCCGCGACCGGTGTCGCGCCGGTGCTGTTGACGTAGTGGTGCGCGCCCAGTTGCCTGGCGAACTCGGCCTTTTCCTCGCCTCGGGCGATGGCCACGGTCTCGAATCCCATGGCCACCGCGTACTGGACGCCCAGGTGACCGAGACCGCCAATGCCCAGGACGGCCACGAGATCGCCGGGCCGGGCGGCGCTGCGCCTCAGGCCGTTGTAAGCCGTGACACCCGCGCACGCCATAGGTCCCGCATCGGACGCCGTCAGGGCGTCGGGGATCCTGGCGAGGGCGTCAATCGGCGCGATCATGGTCTCGGCGAAGCCTCCGTCGTAGGTCATGCCGGGAATCTTGAGGTTGTCGCAGACGATGAAGTCGCCCTGGCGGCAGGGAACGCAGTGACCGCAACTCCCTCCGAACCAGCCCACCGTGACCCGGTCCCCCACGTTCCAGGTGTTCTCCTCGGCTCCTTCGCCCAGTTCCTCGATGCGCCCGGCGGCCTCGTGCCCCGGAACGAGCGGGAATCGCACGCCGGGCATGCCGGCGCCGACGAAGACGGCGTCGCTGTGGCAGATTCCGCAGGCCTCGACGGCAATGCGTACGTGCCGGGGGCCAGGTCGCGGTATCTCACGCTCGACGACTTGGAAGGAACCGTTTGCGGTGTCGACCTGTGCAGCTCGATAGGTGTTCATGCGCTTCTCCGAGTTCGGGACAGCGGCGCGGGACCTTAATGGCGCGAGCACGGGTCGTCCGCGGGGCGACCGCGGCAGGCCCGGACGCGCCTGGCGTGTTGGTGCACACCGGCATGCCGTTCAGCGACTCCAGAGGCCGGAACCCCGCGGCGCTACGACGGCAGTTCGGTGCCGGCCTGCTCACGCACCATGTATTCGGCGTACCAATCAGGCCAATCGGGGTCTTCCGCGCCGATGCGGGCCTCGTGCGCCCCGTGTGCCGCCGCGGCCCGGCGCAGCGCGCTCGACAGATCGTCGGCCGAGGCGAACGTCGTCGTCGCGGGGTCCAGGCGCCCCGGGAGCCGGCCGGTGATCTCCTGCGCGACCCAACCGTTGCCATCCGGGTCGCTGAAGGACAGGAACGAGCCGTAGCTGGTTCGCTGCGGATCCGGGCCCGGCACCCGGGCCTCTGTCCCCGCGTGGTGGAAGACGCCGCCTGCATCGTGGAACACCTCGCTCGGCCCGGCGCCGAGCCGCTTCAGCTCGTCGTGCGCCGCGTCGATGTCGTCCACCACGACGTGCAGGCCCTCGGCCGAGCCTGGAGCCTGTGAGGTGACAGAGGTGCCGAAGATGACGGACGCCGGCGACCCTGGGGGCGTCACCTGGACCACCCGGAAGCTGTCGTCGGTGGCGATGTCCGCGTCCAGCCTCCAGCCCAATCGCGTATAGAAGCCCTTGGCCCGGTCGACATCGGACACCGGCACCACCACGACTTCGAGTTTCATGTCCATGGCTGCCACTTCCTCGGCTCCTGCGAAATGCCGATATGACCAGACTCGCACGGTCAGGCCCGGGCCGCGTCCCACGCGGCTGGGAGAAGGCATGACCTGACTCGGCGAGGCCGGTTGTCGAGGGGCGGCAGCACCGGTGCCTGACTGGGTCAGGCCAATGACAGGTCGCGTCCGGACGCGGTCCGACCATTCCACCGCGCACTCGCATGCCCCGGAATGAGGCCCGGAGGGCTCAGACCCACTCCACCTGGGAGACGATCCCCGCCGCTCCCGGGCCCGGCAGCCGCGTTCGACGCGACGGCACAGGCACCGCGGGACAAGCCTCGAAGCGTCGGCCGCCGCAGCACAGCGCGGCCGGCGTCTCGTCCTCACTCACTCCCGCCAGCACCTCGATCACCCGATCGAGCGCCTGGCCAACCTCAGTGTGTGTGACCACTCGATACGGGCGCCGGACCAGCGTCCTTGACCGTGAGAGGCAGCAGCTTCTTCCCGGTCGGCCCGATCTGGATGGCCGTGTCCATCTGCGGGCATACGCCACCCCCAATCCGCTGCACTGCCGTAGTCACGATCCGTCGATCGCGTTCCGACGCCAGAGTCGCGGCAAGCGCTGCCGCCAGGGCATGGAGGCTCGGTTCCCTGCCCCCAGTTCCACACCGCCGCGCCGGGGCCTCTGCACGGCCTCGACGTACAGAGGCGTCGCCACGATCAGCCGGTGCTGCCACACGTCAGGAGGGAAGTTGCAGAGCACTCGTGCGTGACCGTGCAGGTATGCGGGCCCTTCATAGGTAGTCAGGAGCATGTCGTACGCAGACCGTGCAGCAAACTCCTTGTCACGCCGACTGGTCGCGTGGAGTGTCTCCGGTAGCGACGTGTCGCCTTGCGCTTCCCTCTCGGCCAGGTCCGCAGCCAGGTCGTGCAGCCAGTCAGAACCAGAGCCCATCCGCGTAGGCGATGCGTCGGACTGAGCCAGGACATGTCTCCGAGAACCGCACAGGATGACTTGGACCCCGGCGCATGCGTCACCGCCCCTCCCCATCACACAGGGTGGATCCTCAAACGAGGTGAACGTATAGACGCCCCGGTCGTCGAGTCCCCAGTCACGCAGTCTGGCACCGTGCCTGAAGAAGCCAGCGAACTCCAACCAATCGTGTGGAGCGAGCGACTCGCAGGAGGCCGGCAGACTGGTGTGCGCGTCACACTTCCCACGAACGTGGGCTAACACCTGCTCCAATTTCTGACCAAGACCGGCCTCACCAGTCGGAGTCTCACCTACTGCGACACGCAGGCCCGCGCCGAGAGCAGATACCTCTGTCTCCACGGCCCGATCGGTGAAGTGTGCCTTGTCCCCGGAGAAGAACTCACCCAGCTTCGCTTCCGAAAGGTAGAGCAACTCTTTCACCGCACCTCCAGGCGTACCGCGACAGCGTCTGGCACCCGAAGCCTTCCATGCCATCAACGAGGACGACGAGAGCGCGGTGAGTCCCGCGGCTCTGAGGTACGTCTGCAGAGTGCTTCCACGGCACTCAGCCGACCCGTCTCCTGCGCCGAACAAACCTTGTCACGAACCTACCCATGTGTCGGCAGGTGGCCGTCCGTCCGTCAAACCCACTCCACGTCCGACGAGACGCCCGAGGAGGCGCCAGGCGCCGGCAGGGGTGTCCTCAAAGCCTTCTTCTCCGGTTGCCGCCGATCCCTCTGCAAGCCGAGCGCGGTCAGCACCGCCACCGCATCCGACTCTGTGACGTCAGCCACAGCGTCAGCGATGCGGTGGAGCGGCTCGCTCATCCCACAGCCCCGTTTCCGCTGGTCAGTCGGACTTCTTGACCGTCAGGGGCAGCAGCTTCTTGCCCGTCGGGCCCGTTTGTGGCCATGTGTCGAACTGGGGGCACACCCCGCAGTCGAAGCACGGCGTCCAGCGGCAGTCGTCGACCTCGGTCTCGTCGAGGGCGTCCTGCCAGTCCTCCCAGAGCCACTCCTTGTCGAGGCCGGAGTCGAGGTGGTCCCAGGGCAGGATCTCCTCGTAGCCGCGCTCGCGGGTGGTGTACCAGTCGACGTCCACGTCGGTGGGGGCGAGGGCCTTGTCGGCGCAGGCCATCCATCGGTCGTAGGAGAAGTGCTCGCGCCACCCGTCGAAGCGGCCGCCGTCCTCGTAGACCGCGCGGATGACGGCGCCGAGCCGGCGGTCGCCGCGGGAGAGCAGGCCCTCGACGATGCCGGGCTTGCCGTCGTGGTAGCGGAAGCCGATGGAGCGGCCGTACTTCTTGTCGCCGCGGATCTTGTCGCGGAGCTTCTGCAGACGGGCGTCCGTCTCCTCGGAGGAGAGCTGCGGGGCCCACTGGAAGGGGGTGTGCGGCTTGGGGACGAAACCGCCGATGGAGACCGTGCAGCGGATGTCGTTGGAGCCGGAGACCTCGCGGCCCTTGGCGATGACCCGGGTCGCCATGTCGGCGATCTGGAGGACGTCGTCGTCGGTCTCGGTGGGGAGGCCGCACATGAAGTAGAGCTTCACCTGGCGCCAGCCGTTGCCGTAGGCCGTCGCGACGGTGCGGATCAGGTCCTCCTCCGAGACCATCTTGTTGATGACCTTGCGGATGCGCTCGGAGCCGCCCTCGGGGGCGAAGGTGAGGCCGGAACGGCGGCCGTTGCGGGTCAGCTCGTTGGCCAGGTCGATGTTGAACGCGTCGACGCGGGTGGACGGGAGGGACAGGCCGATCTTGTCCTCCGTGTACCGGTCGGCGAGGCCCTTGGCGACGTCGGCGATCTCGGTGTGGTCCGCGGAGGACAGGGAGAGAAGACCCACCTCCTCGAAGCCCGTCGCCTTCAGGCCCTTGTCGACCATCTCGCCGATGCCGGTGATGGAGCGCTCGCGCACCGGGCGGGTGATCATGCCGGCCTGGCAGAAGCGGCAGCCGCGGGTGCAGCCGCGGAAGATCTCCACGGACATCCGCTCGTGGACCGTCTCGGCCAGCGGCACCAAGGGCTGCTTCGGGTAGGGCCACTCGTCGAGGTCCATGACCGTGTGCTTCGAGACGCGCCACGGGACGCCAGAGCGGTTGGGGACGACGCGGGAGATGCGGCCGTCGGGGAGGTACTCGACGTCGTAGAAGCCGGGGACGTAGACGCCGCCCGTCCGGGCGAGGCGCTGGAGCAGCTCCTCGCGGCCTCCCGGGCGGCCCTCGGCCTTCCAGGCGCGGATGATCGCGGTGATCTCCAGGACCGCCTGCTCGCCGTCGCCGATGACGGCGCAGTCGATGAAGTCGGCGATCGGCTCGGGGTTGAACGCCGCGTGGCCGCCGGCCAGGACGACGGGGTCGTCGATGCCGCGGTCCTTGGACTCCAGCGGGATGCCGGCCAGGTCCAGCGCGGTCAGCATGTTGGTGTAGCCCAGCTCCGTGGAGAAGGAGAGGCCGAAGACGTCGAAGGCGCCGACCGGGCGGTGGCTGTCGACGGTGAACTGCGGGACGGAGTGCTCCCGCATCAGGGCCTCCAGGTCCGGCCAGACGCTGTAGGTGCGCTCGGCCAGCACGCCCTGCTGTTCGTTGAGTACCTCGTAGAGGATCATGACGCCCTGGTTGGGCAGTCCGACCTCGTAGGCGTCGGGGTACATCAGGGCCCAGCGGACGTCGCAGGATTCCCAGTCCTTGACCGTGGAGTTGAGCTCTCCGCCGACATACTGGATCGGCTTCTGCACATGCGGGAGCAGAGCTTCGAGCTGCGGAAACACAGACTTCACAGACTCGGCGGCTTCGGCAGGCATCTCACGGAACCTTCGTGTGCTGACAAGGGGGACCATCCAGCCTAACCCGGCCGGGACGGTCCCCCTTACCGCCCGCCGATCACCGGCGGACCGCGCTCAGGCCGACATGGGCCGTTGCACCGTGATCGACTGGAGCAGCCCGACCGCCATCCACACGGCGAACATGGAGGAGCCGCCGTAGGAGACGAAGGGCAGCGGCAGTCCGGTGACCGGCATGATGCCGAGCGTCATGCCGACGTTCTCGAAGGTCTGGAAGGCGAACCAGGCGACGATCCCGGCGGCGACGACCGTGCCGTACAGGTCGGTGGTCTCGCGGGCGATCCTGCAGGCGCGCCAGAGCACCACGCCGAGCAGGGCGATGATCAGCCCCGCGCCGAGGAAGCCCAGCTCCTCGCCGGCGACGGTGAAGACGAAGTCGGTCTGCTGCTCGGGAACGAACCGGCCGGTGGTCTGCGAGCCCTCGAAGAGGCCGGAGCCGGTCAGTCCGCCGGAGCCGATGGCGATGCGCGCCTGGTTGGTGTTGTAGCCGACGCCCGCCGGGTCGAGGGCCGGGTTGGCGAAGGCGGCGAAGCGGGCGATCTGGTAGTCGTCCAGGATGCCGAGCTGCCACACCGCGAGCGCCCCGGCGGTGCCGGCGCCGAGCAGGCCGAAGACCCAGCGGTTGCTGGACCCGGAGGCGAGCAGGACGCCCAGCACGATGATGACCATGACCATGACCGACCCGAGGTCGGGCATGAGCATCACGATCAGCATGGGCACGGTGGCCAGCCCCAGGGCCTGGAGCACGGTCCGGTGGTCCGGGTGCTGCCGGTCCCCCGCGTCGACGCGGGCGGCGAGCAGCATCGCCATGCCCAGGATGATCGTGAGCTTCACGAACTCCGAGGGCTGGAGGGAGAAGCCGCCGGGCAGCTTGATCCAGGAGTGGGCGCCGTTGATGGTCGAGCCGAGCGGGGTGAGCACCAGCAGGATCAGGAACACGGAGGCGCCGTAGAGGACCGGTACGGCGGTGCGCAGGGCGCGGTGGCCGAGCCAGACGATGCCGACCATCAGGGCGAGCCCGATGCCGGTGTTCAGCAGGTGGCGGGTGAGGAAGTAGTACTGGTCGCCCTGGTTGAGTTCGGTCCGGTTGCGGGTCGCGGAGTAGACGAGCAGCGATCCCAGCAGCGACAGCGCGACGGCGGCCAGCAGTATCGGCCAGTCGAGCCGCCGGGCCATGGAGTCCCGGGCGAAGAGGCGGGTCCAGCCGGCCTTCTCGGGGCCGTATCCGGAGACCTGGAAGCTGTTGGCGCCGGTCATGCGCGTGCCCTCCGGCTTCCCTGTGCGCCGCCGGTGCCGCGCCCGCCCGTGCCGCCGCGGCGCCGGCGGCGCCTGGTGTCGCGGTTCTCGGTGTTCTGGGTGGGCGGGGTGGCTCCCTGCTGCTGCTCCTCGACGGGGGCGTACTCCTCCTCGGGGGAGAGCTTCTCGTCGGGCTGGAGGTCCTTGACGATGTCCTTGGGCATCTTCGGGGCCGGGATGGTCCCGTCGGCCTTGATCGTCGGGAGCTTCGCCTGCGGCTGGGGCAGCAGCGCCTTCTTCTTGTCGATCGCGCCGTCGTCCGCGACGCCGTACAGGGCGTCGTAGATGTTGCGGACGGCGGGGCCGGAGGCGCCGGAGCCCGTACCGCCCTGGGAGATCGTCATGACGATGGAGTAGTCCTTGGTGTACGTCGCGAACCAGGACGTCGTCTGCTTGCCGTGGACCTCCGCGGTACCGGTCTTGGCGTGCATCGGGATCTTGTCCTGCGGCCAGCCGCCGAACCGCCAGGCGGCGGTGCCGCGGGTGGCGACGCCGGCGAGGGCGTCGTCCATCTTGGCCAGCGTGGTCTTGCTTATCGGCAGCTTGCCGTGCGACTCGGGTGCGATCGCGCTGACCTGCTTGCCGTCGGGGCTGACGACCGCCTTGCCGATGCTGGGGTCGTAGAGGGTGCCGCCGTTGGCGATGGCCGCGTAGATGGTGGCCATCTGGATGGGGGTGACGAGGGTGTCGCCCTGGCCGATGGAGTAGTTGATGGAGTCACCGGCGCGCAGCCTGTTGCCCTCGAGGCAGCCCTCGTAGGCGAGCTTCTCGACGTACGAGCCGTCCTTCTTGCCGGTCTTGCACCAGGCGTCCTTGTTGGCCTCCCAGTAGTCCTTCTTCCACTGCCGGTCGGGGACGCGGCCGGTGACCTCGTTGGGGAGGTCGATGCCGGTCTCCTTGCCGAGGCCGAACTGGTGGGCAGCCTTGTAGAAGAAGTCGTTGGGATCCTTGGGCTTCGCGCCGCCGTCCTTCTTCCACTCCTCGTGGGCCAGGCGGTAGAAGACGGTGTCGCAGGACAGCTCCAGGGCGCGGCCGAGGCTGATCGGGCCGTAGCTGGCCGACTCGAAGTTCTTGAAGACCTGGCCGCCGAGGTTGTAGGCGCTGGAGCAGTCGTACCTGCCGTCGAAGTCGTAACCGGCCTCCACGGCGGCGGCCGAGGAGACCACCTTGAAGATGGAGCCCGGGGCCGCCTGGCCCTGGGTGGCGCGGTTGAGCAGCGGGTAGTTGGAGTCCTTGCCGGTGAGCCGCTTGTAGTCCTTGGCGGAGATGCCGCCGACCCAGGCGTTCGGGTCGTAGTCGGGGTTGGAGGCCATGGCGACGACGCGGCCGGTCTTGGCCTCCATCACCACGACGGCGCCGGCGTCGGCCTCGTAGAGCCGGTTGGTGTTGCGGTCCATCTCCTTGCGGGCGGCCTTCATCGCCTCGTTCAGCTCGTACTCGGCGACCCGCTGGACGCGGGCGTCGATGCTGGTGACGAGGTTGGAGCCGGGGGTGCCCGCGTCGGACTCGGCCTCGCCGATGACGCGGCCGAGGTTGTCGACCTCGTAGCGGGTGACGCCGGCCTTGCCGCGCAGCGCCTTGTCGTACTGGCGTTCAAGACCGGAGCGGCCGACCTGGTCGGAGCGCAGGAAGGGCGAGTCGGTGTCCTGGGCCTTCTGCAGCTCCTCGTCGGTGACCGGCGAGAGGTAGCCGAGGACCTGGGCGGTGTTGGACTGGCCGGGCGCGGCGTAGCGGCGTACGGCCATGGGCTCGGCGGTGATGCCGGGGAAGTCCTCGGCGCGCTCGCGGATCTGGAGGGCCTGCTTGACGGTGGCCTCGTCGGTGACGGGGATCGGCTGGTAGGGCGAGCCGTTCCAGCAGGGCTGCGGGGTCTTGGCGTCGCAGAGCCGGACCTTGTCGACGACGTCCTGGGGCTGCATGCCGAGGACGGCGGCGAGCTTGGTGAGGACCCCCTTGCCGTCGTCCTTCATCTTCAGCAGTTCGGTGCGCGAGGCGGAGACCACGAGCCGGGTCTCGTTGTCGGCGAGCGGCACGCCGCGGGCGTCCAGGATGGAGCCGCGGGTGGCGGGCTGGACGACCTGCTGGACGTGGTTGCCGGAGGCCTCCTCGGCGTACTCGTCGCCCTGGCGGATCTGGAGGTACCAGAGCCGGCCGCCGAGGGTGGCGAGGAGGGAGAGGACGAGGATCTGGATGACGACGAGCCGGGTCTGGACGCGGGTGCTGCGGCCGGTCTCGGGAATGTTAGTCATGGGCGCAGCCCATTCGGTCGAGGGCGGTGGTGGGCGACGGGTGGGAGGTGGTCACTGGTCTGCCGCCTCCCCCTCGCGATGTGCTGGTTTCCCCGTGTGCTGCCGCGTCGTCACAGCCGCTTGACCCCCTTGATGCGTCCGGCCCGGGCCACGCGGGCCCGCGCGGTCTTGACCCGTAGCCCGGTGCGCTGTCTGCCGATGCGCAGGCCGGTGCCGCCGGAGAGCCAGCCGGAGGAGATGTCGGGGCTCTGGGCGGCGGCGTTGGTGTCGGCCAGCGGGTCGTTGTCGGCGCGCCGGGCGAGCGCCATGACGCCGGGGACGACGAACGGCGCGAGCAGCAGGTCGTACAGCGCGGCCGTGAACAGCAGGCTGGGCAGGCCGACGTGGCGGGCGGCGGTGTCGCCGACCAGGGCGCCGACACCGGCGTAGAGCAGGGTGGTGCCGACGGCGGCGGCGACGACCACGACCATGGGGCCGGTGGCCGACCTGAGCCTGCCGTTGTCGGGCTTGGCGAGTCCGGCGAGGTAGCCGATGACGCAGAGCACCAGGGCGTAGCGGCCGGCCGCGTGGTCGGCGGGCGGGGCGAGGTCGGCGAGGAGTCCGGCGCCGAAGCCGACGAGGGCGCCGCCGACGTGGCCGTAGACCAGGGCGAGGCCGAGGACGGTGAGGAGCAGCAGGTCGGGGACGGCGCCGGGCAGGTGGAGGCGGGCGAGAACGCTCACCTGGACCACCAGGGCGACGACGACCAGGGCGACGGACAGCAGGATCCGGTTGACGCGCATGGGGTGAGAACTCCTACTGCTCGGTCTGCTCGTTCTGCTCTGTCTGGTCGTTCTGCTGGTCCTGCTGGGACTGCTGGTCCTGCTGCGACTGCTCGTCCTGGCCGTTCTGCGTCAGGCCCTCCGGGTCGGCGCCGGCGGACGGGGTCGCGGTGACCGTCACGGTCGGCGTGGGCTTGGGCTTCGCCTTCTCCGGGAGCACGGTGTCGCGCGGGTCCTTCTGCGGGGCCTGGACGACGACGCCGATGATGTCGAGCTTGGTGAAGCTGACGAACGGGGTGACCTCCAGGATCCGGGTGAGGTCCCCGCCGTTGGGGTCGACGCGGGAGACGGTGCCGACCGGGACGCCGGGCACGAACGGCTTGTCGGCCTGGGAGCCGAAGGTGACCAGGCGGTCGCCCTTCTTGACGTCGGCCTTGCCGTTGAGCAGTTCGACGCGCAGCGGGCGGCTGCCCTGGCCGGCGGCGAATCCGAGTTCGTCGCCGGACTCCATGCGGGTGCCGACGGTGAAGTCCGGGTCGTTGGCGAGCAGCACGGTGGCACTGTTCGGGCCGACGGTGGTGACGCGTCCGACGAGTCCGTCGCCGTTGAGGACGGTCATGTCGCGCTTGATGCCGTCGTTGGCCCCGGCGTCGATGGTGATGGTCCAGGAGAAGCCCTGGGCGGCTCCTATGGCGATGACCTGGGCGCCCTTGATCCCGTACTGCCCGGCCCCGGCCAGGCCCAGCATCTTGTCGAACTGCTTGAGCCGGCTGCGGCCGCGCTCGTCGCTGCCGAGCTTCGCCTTCAGGGCCGCGTTCTGCGTCTCCAGTGCGGCGAGGCGGTCGTGCCGGTCGCCGGAGTCGCGGATGGCCGAGACGGCGTTGCCGACCGGGTCGACCGCGGAGGAGACCCCGTTCTCGATCGGACCGAAGACGTTGGCCGCGGCCTGCCGGGCACCGTCGACCGGGGAGTCCTCCCCACCGCGGATGTCCACCGTGATCAGCGCGAACGCGACGGCGATCAGCAGTACCAGGAGCAGCCGGCTCTCTTTCGTGTCCCTCACGTGCGGCGGCCGTGCCTTCCTCGTCGAAATTCGGGAATCTCGGAATTTACGTGGCGGTGTTCAGGAATTCAGCTGATTCGGTACGTCGCGGTACGTGCGGTGCATCGGGCGCTTCACGTACGTCCGGTACTGGAACCCTCTATATCAACGATCCGCCGCACGAGAGGAGATCGTCTCGTACGGCGGAACCGAAGTGTTACGTCATCTGCGGGGCGAGGCGTCCAGGACCTGCTGGAGCGCCTCGAACTCCTCGACGCACTTGCCGGAGCCGAGCGCTACGCTGTCCAGCGGGTCCTCGGCGATGTGGATCGGCATGCCGGTCTCCCGGCGCAGCCGCTCGTCGAGCCCGCGCAGCAGCGCGCCGCCGCCGGTCAGGACGATGCCCCGGTCCATGATGTCGCCGGACAGCTCCGGCGGACACTTGTCGAGGGTCGTCTTGACGGCGTCGACGATCGCGTTGACCGGTTCCTCGATCGCCTTGCGGACTTCGGCGGCGGAGATGACGACGGTCTTGGGCAGGCCGGAGACCAGGTCCCGGCCACGGATTTCGGTGTGCTCGTCGGAGTCGAGGTCGTACGCGGAGCCGATCGTGATCTTGATCTGCTCGGCCGTGCGCTCACCCAGGAGGAGGCTGTACTCCTTCTTCACGTGCTGGATGATCGCGTTGTCCAGCTCGTCACCCGCGACGCGGATGGACTGGGCCGTGACGATGCCGCCGAGCGAGATGACCGCGACCTCCGTGGTGCCGCCGCCGATGTCCACCACCATGTTGCCCGTGGCCTCGTGGACCGGCAGGCCGGAGCCGATGGCCGCGGCCATGGGCTCCTCGATGATGTGCACCTGCCGGGCGCCGGCCTGGGACGACGCCTCGATGACGGCGCGGCGCTCGACACCCGTGATGCCCGAGGGCACACAGACGACGACCCGCGGACGAGCCAGATACCGCCGCTTGTGGATCTTCAGGATGAAGTAGCGGAGCATCCGCTCGGTGATCTCGAAGTCGGCGATGACGCCGTCCTTCAGCGGACGCACGGCAACGATGTTGCCGGGCGTGCGCCCGATCATCTTCTTCGCTTCGGCGCCGACCGCGAGGATGCCACCGGTGTTGGTGTTGATCGCGACGACGGACGGCTCGTTGAGTACGATCCCGCGACCCCTGACGTACACCAGCGTGTTGGCGGTCCCGAGGTCGACAGCCATGTCACGGCCGATGAACGACATTGAGTTCCCCATCAGGATTCGACTGGCCTTCCCAGGAGCTTTTGAGGGCTTTTCAGGTAGGCGAAGTGGGTGCAGTGACGCGTGGAGGCTTCTATCGTAGACGCGCTTTCGCGAACACTGCGCGAGGGTCTTCGCCATTGTCAGCAGATGGCGCACCGCCTCGCTTGTGGAGACGGGCCAACGGTGGGATCCGTTCCCCCGAACAGGCGCGCATATGCCGCGGGGCGGCCGCTTTCAGGGCGACCGCCCTCCTGCTCCGCCTGGGCCGTTCGACTGACGCGCGGTCAGAAAAAAGGTGGTGCGGCGTGTCCCGGTGCGGGCTCAGACCCGGCCCGGGAAGAAGATCTTCAGCTCGCGCTCGGCGGACTCCTCGGAGTCGGAGGCGTGGATCAGGTTCTCCCGGACGATGACGCCGTAGTCCCCGCGGATGGAGCCGGGGGCGGCGGCGATCGGGTCGGTCGGGCCGGCCAGCGCGCGCACGCCCTCGATGACCCGCTCGCCCTCGACGACCAGGGCGACGACCGGGCCGGACGCCATGAACTCGACCAGCGGCTCGTAGAAGGGCTTGCCCTTGTGCTCGCCGTAGTGCTGCTCCAGGGTCTCGGCGTCCAGGGTGCGCAGTTCCAGCGCGGTGATCTGCCAGCCGGCCTTGCGCTCGATACGGCTGATGATCTCGCCGGTCAGGCCACGACGGACGGCGTCGGGCTTGAGGAGGACGAGGCTGCGCTGCGTCACGAGGGGCTCCCTTGGAGGTGTGCGGTTGTGCGGGTGATGACTGAGGTTACCGGGCGTGTCGCGGCGCCGGTCACACAGCGTCAGCCGCTGCCCCGGGCGCCCGCCGCCGGGCGCTCCGCGACGCCCGTCCCCGGCACCGTCCGGCGCCGGCTCAGGCGGCGTCCGGGGCGGCGGCCTCGCTCTGGGCGGCGAATCTCGCCTTCGCCTCGTCGATCTTGCGCCCGTAGTGCACGGAGGCCCACCACAGGGCCGCGAAGGCGACGCCCAGGAAGAACATCGCCGGGACGACGAAGCCGGAGGCGATCAGGGCGATCTGCAGCGCCCAGCCGAGGGCGACGCCGCCCGGCCGGGTCACGGCGCCGCACAGCGCCACGCACAGGAACATGGCGATGCCGCAGACCGTCCACACCGTCCCCGTGGACAGGTCCGGGTCCTTCATCGCGACCAGGCCGGCGAAGCCGATCACGAAGACCTCGCCGATCAGAGTGGAAGCACAGAGCGTACGCACGGTTTCTCAGCCCCTCCCCAGGAGCAGTCGGGCCTCGCCGACGGTGATGACGGAACCGGTGACGAGCACACCGCCGCCCGAGAACTCGCCCTCCTCCTCGGCCAGCGTGATCGCGGCCTCCAGGGCGTCCGGCAGCCGGGGCTCGACCTGGACGCGGTCCTCGCCGAACACCTCGACGGCGATGCCGGCCAGTTCGTCCGCGTCCATCGCGCGGTGGCTGGAGTTCTGGGTGACGACGACCTCGGCGAAGACCGGCTCGAAGGCCTCCAGGAAGCCCCGCACGTTCTTGTCGCCGCTCGCGCCGACCACGCCGATGAGGCGGCTGAACTCGAACGCCTCCCCGACGGCCTCCGCGGTGACCCGTGCTCCGGCCGGATTGTGGGCGGCGTCCAGCACCACGGTCGGCGAGCGGCGCACCACCTCCATCCGTCCGGGCGAGGCGACGGCGGCGAAGGCCTTGCGGACGGTGTCGACGTCCAGGGGCTCGGGCCGCTGCGCGCCGACGCCGAAGAACGCCTCCACGGCGGCCAGCGCGACGGCGGCGTTGTGCGCCTGGTGGGCGCCGTGCAGCGGCAGGTAGAGCTCGGGGTACTCGCCGCCGAGGCCGCGCAGGGTCATCAGCTGGCCGCCGACGGCGACCTGCCGGGAGACGACGCCGAACTCCAGGCCCTCGCGGGCGACGGTGGCGTTGACGTCGACGGCCTTCTTCAGCAGCACCTGCGCGGCGTCCACCGGCTGCTGGGCCAGGATGACGGTCGCGTCCTGCTTGACGATGCCGGCCTTCTCGGTCGCGATCTCGCCGGGCGTCTCGCCCAGGCGGTCGGTGTGGTCCAGGTCGATGGGGGTGACGACGGCGACGTCCCCGTCGATGACGTTGGTCGCGTCCCAGGAGCCGCCCATGCCGACCTCGACGACGGCGACGTCCACGGGCGCGTCGGCGAACGCGGCGTAGGCCATGCCGGTCAGCACCTCGAAGAAGGACAGCCGGTACTCCTGCTGGGCGTCCACCATCTCGACGTACGGCCTGATGTCCCGGTACGTCTCGACGAAGCGCTCGGCGGAGATCGCGGCGCCGTCCAGGCTGATGCGCTCGGTGATCGACTGCACGTGCGGCGAGGTGTAGCGCCCGGTGCGCAGCTCGAAGGCGCCGAGCAGGGCCTCGATCATGCGGGCGGTGGAGGTCTTGCCGTTCGTCCCCGTGATGTGGATGGAGGGGTACGAGCGCTGCGGGTCGCCCAGCACGTCCATCAGCGCGGCGATCCGGGCGACGGACGGCTCCAGCTTGGTCTCGCCCCAGCGGGTCGCCAGCTCCGCCTCGACCTCGCGCAGGGCCTCGTCCACCTCGGGGTCCTCGGGGCGCCCGGGGACGTCGGCCTGCGGGGGGCCGCCCTGGGTGCGCAGGGTGCGGCTGCCGGCCTCGATGACGGCGAGGTCGGGGTCGCGGGTGGTCTCCTCCGCGATGATCTGCTCGAAGGGGTCAGCGGGGTCGGGCTGGTCGTTGTCGCCGGGGTTGTCACTCACGGGTCCCAGTCTACGGAGGTCGCCCGCGGCGGGGTGGCTGAGGTCCCGTGGCGTGGGACGGCCCGTCGTGGCTTGTCGCGCAGTTCCCCGCGCCCCTGGGGCGCGAAGGCTCCCGGCGCTTGTATGCGCCGGGAGCCTTCATCGACCTACGGCGTTACGCCTGCGGCAGCTTCTCCAGCTGGGACTGGATGCGGGTGATGTCCTCGTCCGCCTTGGTGAGGCGGCCGCGGATCTTGTCGACCACGTTGTCCGGGGCCTTGGCGAGGAAGGCCTCGTTGCCGAGCTTGGCGTTGGCCTGGGCCTTCTCCTTCTCGGCCGCGGCGAGGTCCTTCGCGAGCCGCTTGCGCTCGGCGGCGAAGTCGATCACCCCGGAGAGGTCGAGGGCGACCTCGACGCCCGCGACCGGCAGCGTGGCCGTCGCCTGGAAGGCGTCGCCCTCGGGCTGGAGGCGGAGCAGCTGGCGCACCGCCGCCTCGTGGGCCGCGAGCGGGCTGCCCGCGAGGGTCAGCCGGGCCGGGACGCGCTGGCCGGGCTGGAGGCCCTGGTCGGCGCGGAAGCGGCGGACCTCGGTGATCACCGACTGGACGGTCTCGATCTCCCGCTCGGCGTCGGCGTCCCGGAAACCGGAGTCCGCCGGCCACTCGGCGATCACGACGGACTCACCGCCCGTGAGGGTGGTCCACAGGGTCTCCGTGACGAAGGGGACGACCGGGTGGAGCAGGCGCAGCGTGACGTCCAGGACCTCGCCCAGGACGCGCTTGGAGACCTCGGCCGCCTCGCCGCCGGCCTGGAAGGTGGTCTTGGACAGCTCGACGTACCAGTCGAAGACCTCGTCCCAGGCGAAGTGGAACAGGGCGTCGGAGAGCTTCGCGAACTGGTAGTCCTCGTAGTACGCGTCGACCTCGGCGACCACCGAGTTCAGCCGGGACAGGATCCAGCGGTCGGTGGACGACATCCGCGAGGCGTCCGGGAGCGGGCCCTCGACCGTCGCGCCGTTCATCAGCGCGAAGCGGGTGGCGTTCCAGATCTTGTTGGCGAAGTTCCGGGAGCCCTGGACCCAGTCCTCGCCGATGGGGACGTCGACGCCCGGGTTGGCGCCGCGCGCGAGGGTGAAGCGGAGCGCGTCGGAGCCGTACTTGTCCATCCAGTCCAGCGGGTTGACGACGTTCCCGAAGGACTTGGACATCTTCTTGCCGTTCTGGTCACGGACCATGCCGTGCAGGGCGATGGTGTGGAACGGCGGGGTGCCGTCCATCGCGTAGAGGCCGAACATCATCATCCGGGCGACCCAGAAGAAGAGGATGTCGTAGCCGGTGACCAGGACGGAGTTCGGGTAGAACTTCGCGAGCGACTCGGTCCGCTCCGGCCAGCCCAGCGTGGAGAACGGCCACAGGCCGGAGGAGAACCACGTGTCGAGCACGTCGTTGTCCTGCGTCCAGCCCTCGCCGGCCGGCGCCTCCTCGTCGGGGCCGACGCAGACGACCTCGCCGTTGGGCCCGTACCAGACCGGGATGCGGTGGCCCCACCACAGCTGGCGCGAGATGCACCAGTCGTGGAGGTTGTCGACCCAGTCGAAGTACCGCTTCTCCATCTCCTGCGGGTGGATCTTGACCTTGCCGTCGCGGACGGCGTCGCCGGCGGCCTTGGCGAGCGGGCCGACCTTGACCCACCACTGCATGGACAGGCGCGGCTCGATGGTGGTCTTGCAGCGCGAGCAGTGGCCGACGCTGTGGACGTAGGGCCGCTTCTCGGCGACGATCCGGCCCTCGGCGCGCAGCGCGGCGACGATGGCGGAGCGGGCCTCCAGGCGGTCCAGGCCCTGGAAGGGGCCGTGGGCGGTGATGACGGCGTGCTCGTCCATGACCGCGATGGCGGGCAGGTCGTGGCGCTGGCCGATCTCGAAGTCGTTCGGGTCGTGGGCGGGCGTCACCTTGACGGCGCCGGTGCCGAACTCGGGGTCGACGTGCTCGTCCGCGACGACCGGGATGGAGCGGTCGGTCAGCGGGAGCTTGACCTGCTTGCCGATCAGGTGCTTGTAGCGCTCGTCCTCGGGGTGGACGGCGACGGCCGTGTCGCCGAGCATCGTCTCCGCGCGGGTGGTGGCGACGACGATGGTGTCGTCCCCGTCCCCGTACTTCATGGAGACCAGCTCGCCGTCGTCGTCCTGGTACTCGACCTCGATGTCGGAGATCGCGGTGAGACAGCGCGGGCACCAGTTGATGATGCGCTCGGCGCGGTAGATCAGCTCGTCGTCGTAGAGCCGCTTGAAGATGGTCTGGACGGCCTGCGAGAGGCCCTCGTCCATCGTGAAGCGCTCACGGGACCAGGCGACCGCGTCGCCGAGGCGGCGCATCTGCCCGCTGATCTGTCCGCCGGACTCGGCCTTCCACTGCCAGACGCGCTCGACGAACGCCTCCCGGCCGAGGTCGTGCCGGGACTTGCCCTCCTTGGCCAGCTCCCGCTCGACGACGTTCTGCGTGGCGATGCCGGCGTGGTCCATGCCGGGCTGCCACAGCGTCTCGTATCCCTGCATGCGCTTGCGGCGGGTCAGGGCGTCGATGAGCGTGTGCTCGAAGGCGTGGCCGAGGTGCAGGCTGCCGGTGACGTTCGGCGGGGGGATGACGACGGTGTACGGAGGCTTCACGCTCTTGGCGTCGGCCTCGAAGTAACCCCGTTCCACCCAGCGCTCGTACAGCTTCCCCTCTACCTCGGCCGGCGCGTACTGGGTCGGCAGTTCGGTGGTGGGTGCGGGCTGCGGCTGCTGAGAGTTCTCGGTCACGGGGGTCAGTTTACGGGCGTCACGGCCCTGTCCCGAAACGCGTTTCGTTTGTAACGGTGCGCCCCCCGGTGACCTGCGCACGCCATGTCTGAGTCAGGATGTCGGCATCACGTAAGCATCTGGAGGGGAACCCAGGAATGTCTCACAACCAGCCGGGCCCGTACGGCGGGCAGCCCCAGCAGCCCGGACCGTACGGCCAGCCGGGCCCGTACGGCCAGCAGCCGCCGCAGGCCCCCCAGCCCGGCTACGGCTACCCCCAGCAGTCCCCTCCCCCGCAGCCGGGCTACGGCTACCCGCAGCAGCAGCCGCAGGGCGGCGTCCCGCCGCAGACCCCTCCCTACGGCCAGCAGCCCCCGTACGGCCAGCAGCCGCCCTACGGCCAGCAGCCCTACGGCATGCCCCAGCCCCCGGCGCCGGGCGGCGGCAAGAAGAAGACCGGCCTGATCATCGGCGCCGTGGCGGTCGTCGCGGCGATCGGCGTGGGCGCGTACTTCGTGCTGGGCGGGGGCGGCGGCGCGGGCGGCCTGGAGGACGACGGCGCGCACAAGCTGACGACGCCGGCGACGGTCCTCGGCGACTACAAGCGCGCGAGCGAGGAGTCCGCCGAGACCGACGAGAGCACGGTGGAGGACCTCAAGAAGAGCGGGGTGGAGAACGGCACGAGCGTGACCGGCTTCTACACCACCGCCGACCTGACCGGTTACGACCCCTCGGACCCGGAGACCGCCCCCGACCCGAGCGAGATGGCGACGGCCAAGGGCGTCACCTTCATCGGCGCGTACGGGAAGATCTCCGAGCCGGAGGCCGTACTCGACAAGTTCTTCGCCGAGTTCAAGAAGGAGTCGGAGAAGAACTCCTCCTCGTCCTCAGCCGAGACCGGTGGCGGCGGCAAGGTGGTCGGGGAGCCCGAGTCGGTCGACATCGACGGCGCGGTCATGAAGTGCCAGGGGGTCGAGGGGAAGAACCCGCTGACCAAGAAGCAGAAGACGGACTGGATCTGCGCCTGGTCGGACTACAGCACGATCGCGCTGGTCTCCCCCGGCGATGCCACCAAGGGCGTGACGAAGGACGTCGCCGTGGACATCACCACCAAGCTCCGCAAGGAGATCCGCGTCAAGGCCTGACGCCCGCGGGCGACATGGAAGGGGCCCCGGTCGAGTCGACCGGGGCCCCTTCGGCGTGCGTCGTGCGGGCGGCGGTTACGCCGTCTTCTGCTCGCCCGAGCCGCGTCCGCGCGAATCCCGGGGGATCAGCGTCGGGTTGACGTTGGAGAGGACCACGTCGGCGGTGATGACGACGCGGGCGACGTCCTTGCGGGACGGGACCTCGTACATCACGCCCTGGAGGACCTCCTCCATGATGGCGCGCAGGCCGCGGGCGCCGGTCTGGCGGAGGATGGCCTGGTCGGCGATGGCCTCCAGGGCCTCGCGCTCGAAGTCCAGCTCCACGCCGTCGAGTTCGAAGAGGCGCTCGTACTGCTTGACGAGCGCGTTGCGCGGCTCGACGAGGATCTGGAGCAGGGCCTCGCGGTCCAGGTTATGCACCGAGGTGATGACCGGGAGCCGGCCGATGAACTCGGGGATCATGCCGAACTTGACCAGGTCCTCCGGCATGACCTGCTCGAACTGGTCCTTGGACTCGATCTCCCGCTTGGAGCGGATCTGCGCGCCGAAGCCGATGCCCTTGGCACCCGCGCGGCCCTCGATGATCTTCTCCAGGCCGGCGAAGGCACCGCCCACGATGAACAGGACGTTCGTCGTGTCGATCTGGATGAACTCCTGGTGCGGGTGCTTGCGGCCGCCCTGCGGCGGGACGGAGGCGGTGGTGCCCTCCAGGATCTTCAGCAGGGCCTGCTGGACGCCCTCGCCCGACACGTCGCGCGTGATGGAGGGGTTTTCACTCTTCCGCGCGACCTTGTCGATCTCGTCGATGTAGATGATGCCGGTCTCGGCCTTCTTGACGTCGTAGTCCGCGGCCTGGATCAGCTTCAGCAGGATGTTCTCGACGTCCTCGCCGACGTACCCCGCCTCGGTGAGCGCCGTGGCGTCGGCGATCGCGAAGGGGACGTTCAGCATGCGCGCCAGGGTCTGCGCGAGGAGGGTCTTGCCGGAGCCCGTGGGGCCCAGCAGGAGGATGTTGGACTTCGCCAACTCGATGGCGTCCTCGCGGCCTTGGGCGCCGCCGTTCTCGCCGGCCTGGACGCGCTTGTAGTGGTTGTACACCGCGACGGAGAGCGCCTTCTTGGCCGCCTCCTGGCCGACCACGTAGCTCTCGAGGAACTCGTAGATCTCGCGGGGCTTCGGGAGCTCCTCCCAGCGCACCTCGCTGGTCTCCGCGAGCTCTTCCTCGATGATCTCGTTGCAGAGATCGATGCACTCGTCGCAGATGTAGACACCGGGCCCTGCGATGAGCTTCTTGACCTGCTTCTGGCTCTTGCCGCAGAACGAGCACTTGAGCAGATCGCCGCCGTCACCGATGCGTGCCACGGTGTGCTTCCCCTTCGCCTGGGAGACTCCTGGACGTCGACCTGGCGTCAACGCGCAGCGGACTCCTGGTGCTGCCTTATGTCCGACGGTACCTTGCCCGGCCCCCCGTCCGGGCCCCCCTTGGCACGGTTCGCCTTGACGTGAATCGCGTCAAACCGTGCCAAGGAGCGGCAGACGATACAGCCTCCCGCCTAGCGGAGAGAGGAGTTGTCCATCTTCCGGGTGGTGATGATCTGGTCGATCAGGCCGTAGCTCAGCGCGTCCTCGGCCGTGAGGATCTTGTCGCGCTCGATGTCCTCGCGGATCTTCTCGACCGGCGTGGTGGAGTGCTTGGCCAGCATCTCCTCCAGCTGCGAGCGCATCCGGAGGATCTCGTTGGCCGCGATCTCCAGGTCGGAGACCTGACCGCGGCCGGTCTCGCTGTAGGGCTGGTGGATCAGCACGCGGGCGTTCGGCAGCGCCATGCGCTTGCCCGGGGTGCCGGCGGCCAGCAGGACGGCGGCGGCGGAGGCCGCCTGGCCCATGCAGACCGTCTGGATGTCCGGCTTCACGTACTGCATCGTGTCGTAGATGGCCGTGAGCGCCGTGAAGGAGCCGCCGGGGCTGTTGATGTAGACCGAGATGTCCCGGTCGGGGTCCATCGACTCCAGGCACAGCAGCTGCGCCATGACGTCGTTGGCGGAGGCGTCGTCGATCTGGACGCCGAGGAAGATCACGCGCTCCTCGAAGAGCTTCGCGTACGGGTCGTACTCGCGCACGCCCTGCGAGGTGCGCTCGACGAAGCGCGGGATCACGTAGCGGGACTCGGCGGACGGGCCGGTGTACTCGGCGCGCGTGCGGTCGTACAGGCCGCTGCCGGGGAAGTCGTTCACAGTGTCTCCTGTAAAGGGGCTGAGGCGGTCGGCTCGGGGCGGGGTGCGGCTCAGGCGCCCGTGCCGCCGCCACCCGGCATGCCGGCGGCGGTGGGGATCACGTCGTCGATGAGGCCGTACTCCTTGGCCTCGAAGGCGTCGAACCAGCGGTCGCGGTCCGAGTCGCGGGTGATCTGCTCGACCGACTGGCCGGTGTGCTGCGAGGTCAGCTCCGCCATGCGCTTCTTGGTGTGCAGCAGCCGCTCCGCGTGGATCTTGATGTCCGAGGCGGAACCGGCGAGGCCGGCGGACGGCTGGTGGATCAGGATCTCGGCGTTGGGCAGCGCGAAGCGCTTGCCCGGAGTGCCCGCGCTGAGCAGGAACTGCCCCATGGAGGCGGCGAGGCCCATCGCGATCGTCACCACGTCGTTCTTGATGAACTGCATGGTGTCGTAGATCGCCATGCCGGCCGTGATCGAACCGCCCGGGCTGTTGATGTACAGGAAGATGTCCTTGTCCGGGTCGGCGGCAAGGAGCAGCAGCTGTGCGGTGATCTTGTTGGCAATGTCGTCGTCGACCGGCTGGCCGAGGAAGATGATCCGCTCGCCGAGCAGCCGGTTGTAGACCTGGTCGCCGAGGCCGCCACCGATGGAGGGCTCGCCGGCGGCTGAGGGCATCAGATTCGTCACGTATCCACCTGCTCGTCTTACGACGGCGCCGGGCCGTCTCACGTTTCCCTGCGGGGCTGGAGCCGCTTTCGGAGACTCCCCTGCCCTCGTATTCATGGACCCTAACGCGGGGGGCCTGCGGCGCCATCCCGGTTCCCGCGGTGTTCGCCGGGGGCGTAGCGCCGGGACGGTGCCGATTCGTCGCCGGGCGCGGGCCGCCTGTGGCCGGTCGCGCAGTTCCCCGCGCCCCTGGGTGGGCTGTCCTGCCCCATGCCGAACGGGCCCCGGCGTCGGAACGTCCGGGGCCCGTTTCACATCCGTCGGGGACGGCGCGAGGGTGATCAGCCCTCGGTCTTCTCCTCGGCCTTCTCGTCACCCGACTCGGTGGACTCGGCGGCGGCCTCGGCGGCCTCCGTCTCCTCGTCCTCCTCGTCGTCCAGGTCGACGATCTCGCCGTTGGTGTCCTTGACCGTGGCCTTCTCGACCACGGCGGCCAGGGCCTTGCCGCGGGCGACCTCGCCGACGAGGAGCGGCACCTGGCCCTGCTCGACGACGGCCTGGGCGAACTGGTCGGGGGACATGCCGGAGGAGGCGGCGCGGCGCATGAGGTGCTCGGTCAGCTCTTCCTGGCTGACGTTGAGCTTCTCCTGCTTGACCAGCTCGTCGAGGACGAACTGGGTCTTGATGCCCTTGACCGCGGCCTCGCGGGTCTCGGTCTCGAACTCCTCGGCGGTCTTGCCCTGGAGCTCCAGGTACTTCTCCAGGTCGAGACCCATCTGGCCGAGCTGGTGGTGCTCGAGGTTGTGCTTACGGGTGTTGATCTCGTCCTCGAGGAGCTTCTCGGGGACCGGGACCTCGACCAGGTCGAGCAGCTTGTCCAGCACCCGCTCCTGGGCCTGGGTGGCCTGGTCGTACTGCTTCATGTTGGCGAGGCGCTTGCGGCTGTCGGCGCGCAGCTCCTCCAGGGTGTCGAACTCCGACGCGAGCTGCGCGAAGTCGTCGTCCAGCTCGGGCAGCTCGCGCGCGGCGACCTGGCTGACCTTGACGGTCACCTCGGCCTCCTTGCCGGCCGCCGAGCCGCCCTTGAGCTCGGAGGTGAAGGTGGCCTCGCCACCGGCCTCCAGGCCCTTCACGGCGTCGTCGATGCCTTCCAGCAGCTCCCCGGACCCGATGGTGTAGGAGACGCCGTCGGCGACGCCGTCCTCCAGGACCTCGCCGTCGACCTTGGCCTTCAGGTCGAGGGTGACCACGTCGCCGTCGGCGGCGGCGCGCTCGACCGGGGAGGTGGAGGCGAAGCGCTCGCGCAGCTGCTCCACCGACTTCTCGACGTCCTCGTCGGAGACGTCGACGGCGTCGACCTCGACCTCGATGCCGGAGTAGTCCGGGATCTCGACGGTCGGGCGGACGTCGACCTCGGCGGTGAAGTTCAGCGTCTCGCCGTCCTTCAGCTCCGTGATGTCGACCTCGGGCTGGCCGAGCGGGTTCAGCTCGGCCTCGTTGACCGCGTCGGTGTAGAACTTGGGAAGCGCGTCGTTGACCGCCTCCTCCAGCACCGCACCGCGGCCGAACCGCTGGTCGATGACCCGGGCCGGGATCTTGCCCTTGCGGAAGCCCTTCACCGTGACCTGCTGGTTGATCTTCTTGTACGCCGCGTCGAGGCTGTCCTTGAGCTCCTCGAAGGGCACCTCGACAGTGAGCCGAACCCGGGTCGGGTTCAGGGTCTCCACGGCGCTCTTCACGGTTCGGTCTCCTTGGTGGCTGACTTCTTGGGTTCTGCCGGAACCAGAGAGGCATCCGGCAAATTTCGCCGCCCGGAGACTTCAGACGCTGAGACACACGGGCGTGCAGCTTGCATAGTAACGGCAGCGACTACACGGCCCAAAAGGCGATCACCGGCGCTCGTGCGCGGGGGATCAACGGTGATCGGCCGAGGTGGTCGGGGTGGCGGGATTTGAACCCACGGCCTTCCGCTCCCAAAGCGGACGCGCTACCAAGCTGCGCCACACCCCGTCTGGTGCGACACGTAGGGTACATGCCGCCGGCCACGGGTACCTCAGGGTTTCCCGGCGCCGCGCCCGGCCCGGCGCGGACCGGAAGGGGTGTGCGGTGAGGGGGGCCGACCCGCTACGATGCCTCCAGTGCCGCGGTCACCGACCTGCGGCGCGTGCTGTGCGGGCGTAGCTCAATGGTAGAGCCCTAGTCTTCCAAACTAGCTACGCGGGTTCGATTCCCGTCGCCCGCTCCGAGAGGCCTCCGGCCCGGTCCCCCAGGGGATCGGGCCGGAGGTCTTCGTGCGTCCGGGGGCGGGTCCTAGAACTGGATCGAGTTGATCGTGTCCGCTATCGAGTTCAGGAACCGCTGGATGTCGTCGGCCATGCCGGTCGAGGCCAGGAAGAAGCCGAAGAGGACCGCGACGATGGCCGGCCCCGCCTTGATGGAGCCTCCCCGCAGCAGCACCACCAGGATGATTGCCAACAGCAGCACCACTGACAGTGAAATGGCCACAACTGATCACACCCTCGGTCGGTCCGCTCTCCCGGCCCGGGGGTGCCACACCGCACACCCCCGCCAGAACCATCGTGCCACCAACCGGGCCTCGTCATGCGGCGGGTGACACATCGTCCGGCCGGTTCCGGGTGACTCGGTGCCCCTCGCGGGCGGGCCCACCCCACGATCGCACCGCGTACAGGAATTCGACAGGCCACCCGTACGTGGAATTCCGGACAGTTCGTTTCCATGCCCACACATCGCGTTCGCAGGTAATTCGAATTGTCGCGGGGGCCACAGCGCCGCCCCCATCACAGGGAGATCACAGGATCACCCACGGGTTCCGTAAGGGCATTGAAGGGGACATTCCAGCGGAGTCGCCCGCCGGTCTTATGCGGCGTTTAGTCGTGATGTGTCATGACAAGTGGGGTGCGTCCGCGGCCCGTAGGCGTACGGAGTACCCGGCCATGTGGGTGCCGTCACGCGAACGGCGGCGTCGACTTCCGGGAAATGCGGGGTATCCGAGGGACACCCGTGAGTCGAATAACAGGAATGACGTCGAGGGTTTTACGGAAACACACGGAGAACGCTAGGGTGCCTCAGATGTTCTACGCTGCCCCGTCCCCCACCAGAGCAGCGAGGTCCTGTGACGACTCGCCGAGTTCCCGGCGGGGGGTCGCATGACGAGCTCGCTGCGATCGCACGGTGACCGGAAAACGCCGTCACCTCCGGACCAGCAGACCCAGCGCCCCCAGCCGAGCCGCCAGCGGGACGCGTTCTTCGACAACGCCAAGTACCTGGCGATCGTGCTGGTCGGGATCGGCCACGCCTGGGGTCAGATCCTGGACGGGAACCGGACCGTGGAGACCCTCTACCGGGTCCTGTACACGTTCCACATGCCGGCGTTCATCGTCATCTCCGGCTACTTCTCCCGCAGTTTCGACCTGAGCCCCCGGCGCGTGAAGCGGCTGATCACCGGGGTCGCCGTGCCGTACGTCGTCTTCGAGATCGCGTACACGCTGCACCGCCGCGCCAGCGAGGACCCGCAGAGCGACTTCAGCCTGCTGGACCCCACCTATCTCCTGTGGTTCCTGTGCGCGCTGTTCGTCTGGCGGCTGACGACGCCGATCTGGCAGACGATCCGCTGGCCGCTGCCGATCTCGCTGGCCATCGCGGGGCTCGCCTCCGTGACGCCCAGCATCGGCAACGACCTGAACATGCAGCGGGTGCTGCAGTTCCTGCCGTGCTTCGTGCTGGGTCTCGTACTGCGCCCCGAGCACTTCCGGCTGGTGCGCCGCCGTGCCGCGCGGATCGCCGCCGTGCCGGTCGTCGCGGCGGCCGTGGCCGTCGCCTGGTGGTCGGTGCCGCGCATGGAGACCGGCTGGTTCTACCGCAACGCCGCCATGACCGACACCGGCCTGCCCTGGTGGTCCGGGGCGATCGTGACCATCGCGCTCTTCGGCTGCTCGGTCGTGCTGACCGCCTGCTTCTTCGCCTGGGTGCCGGGCCGCCGCATGTGGTTCACGGCGCTCGGCGCGGGCACGATCTACGGCTACCTGCTGCACGGCTTCCTGGTGAAGGAAGGCAGCTACACGGACTGGTTCAAGCAGCCGCTGCTGGACCAGCCGCTCGGCGAGATCGGGCTCACCGTCCTCGGCGCGGCCGTCGTCACCCTGTTCTGCACCAAGCCGGTCCAGCGGGCCCTGCGGTTCGTCGTGGAGCCCAAGATGGACTGGGCCTTCCGGAGCGACCCCGGGGCGGCCGCCCGCGGACGCGGGGAGCAGGAGAGCAAGGCCCAGCCGCGGCCGGCCGCGGCCGCACCCAGCAGGGAAGACGAGAAGGTCTCCGTCTAGCGGAGCGGTCCGCGGGACCGCTCCGCCCCGGGCCGGGTGCCCGGTTCGACCAGGCCGAGGAGTGCGCGCATCCGCGTGTACTTCTCGGTCAGCCGGGTGCGGGTGGGCCCGTCGAGGACCGCGAGGCGCGCCGGATCCGCGTTGTGCGCCAGGTCCGCCTCCTTGACCAGGGCCGCGCCGGGCGTCGAGAGGATGCGCTCCGCGTACGCCTCGGGGGCCTCCCCCGGCCGCCTGGTGAGGGCGAGGACGATGTCCTTGGTGCGCCGGCTCAGCGCGGCTTCGTTCAGCCATCGCTCGGAGACCGCGTCGTCCTCGACGGCGTCGTGGAGCCAGGCCGCCATGATCTGCTCGTCGTCGCCGCCGCGTCGCCGTACGCCGGCGGCCACGGCCTCCAGGTGTTCGGCGTAGGGCCGGCCGGCCTTGTCGGTCTGGCCGGCGTGGGCCGCCCGTGCGACGGCCTCGACCTCGGCGGGGGTGAGCGGCGGGGCGGACCGCGGGGTACGTGGTGGTGAAGGGGACACGGGGTCCACTGTGTCAGCCGGCCGCCGGCGGCGCCGCCTGGGCCGTCGGGCCCTCGCGGCTGATCAGCAGGAGCGCCCGGTCGTCGTTGACGTCCTTGGCCACCGCCTCGATGAGGTGCCAGGCGGCGCCGTGGAAACCGCCCGCGACGTAGCGGTCGGCCTCGCCGGTGAGCCGGTCGATGCCCTCGGCGATGTCGCGGTCGGAGGTCTCCACCAGGCCGTCCGTGAACAGCATCAGCACGTCTCCGGGCCGCAGCGAGCCCTTCACCTGGTCGAACTGGGCGCCGTCGTACACGCCGAGGAGCGGTCCCTCGGCCGACTTCTCCTCCCAGCGGCCGGTGCCGGCGCTGAGCTGGAGGCCCGGGGGATGCCCGGCGGAGTACAGCTCGTAGTCGCCGGAGTCGAGGTCCAGGACGAGGTGGATGGAGGTGGCGAAGCCCTCGTCCCAGTCCTGGCGCAGCAGATAGCCGTTGGCGGCCGTGAGGAAGGCGTGCGGCGGGAGGCTGCCGAGCAGTCCGCCGAACGCGCCCGACAGCAGCAGGGCGCGCGAGGCGGCGTCCATGCCCTTGCCGGACACGTCGGTGAGGACGACCTCCAGCGTGCGGCCGCCGTTGGTGCGGGCGGCGACGACGAAGTCGCCGGAGAAGGACTGGCCGCCGGCCGGGCGCAGGGCCATCTCCCGGTGCCAGCCCTTCGGCAGCTGGGGCAGCTTGCTCTGGACGCGGATGCGTTCGCGCAGGTCGAAGAGCATGGTGCCGCCGCGCCGCCAGGGGACGCCGACCCGGCTGCGGAACTGGGCGACGAGCAGCCCGAAGAACCCGCAGGCCGCGACGGTCAGGACGACGCCCGGGGTGACCCGGGACGGGCCCTCGGTGTACGGGCCGAGCTGTATGGACTCCACGATCAGCGCGGTGGCCGCCGCCGCGTACAGGCCGAGCAGGCTCGCGGGGCGCAGCAGCAGGCCGCCCGCGACGATCGGGATGACGAGCGCGGACGGTGAGCACCACACGGAGTTCACCATGGTGGTGGCCGCGATGACGGGGACCGTCAGCAGCAGTCCGGCGAGCGCGATCCAGTCCGAGCCGTCACCGCGGAAGTAGTCGACCGCGGATCTGCGCACGCCGACGCGGGCCCGGTGCCACTGCTTCTTCCACCGGGCCGTGAACGTCTCGGCCGCCGCGCGCCGCTGTCGTCCTGCTGCCATTAGTTCGGGACCCTATCCATCGGACCGGCCGCTTGGCACGGGAGGTCCCACTTGTCCCCCGTCCGAGGCCCGACTTCACAGTGAACTTCACGAACGGCCCGCGCGCCGCACCCCTGCGGAAATTGCCTCGCTCCGTTCCGCACCGCCCTGGTACGCATGCCGCATGGAACGCACCACGGGCAGGGACGGCGACGACACGACGAGCGGGCCGCGGGTACTGCGGCGTGAGGAGTGGGACGGCTGGTACGGGTCGCTGATCCGTGCCTTCGGCGGGGTCCCGGAGGCCGACGAGGAGACGGCGCTGTTCCGGGAGCTGACGCGGACCGAGCGCTCGATCGGGGTCCGGGAGGACGGGGACTGGGTCGGGACGGCGGGGGCGTTCGACTTCCGGCTGACCGTGCCGGGCGGGGCGGCGGTGGCCGCGGCCGGCGTGACGATGGTGAGCGTCGCCGCCACGCACCGGCGGCGCGGTGTGCTGACGTCGATGATGCGGCGGCAGCTGGACGACGTACGGTCCTGGGGCGAGGCGGTGGCCGTACTGACCGCCTCCGAGCCCGCGATCTACGGCCGGTTCGGGTACGGCGCGGCGACCTTCCAGGTCAACGCGGAGATCGACACCGACCGGGTCCGGCTGTCGGTGCCGCCGGGCACGGATGACGTACGGCTCGCGTACGCGGCGCCCGCCGACGTGCTCGACGCGTGCGAGGCGGTGTTCGCGCGGCAGGTTCCCGGGCGGCCCGGGATGCTCGCCCGGCGGCCGGGCTGGGACCGGCTGGCGCTGCTCGATCCGGAGAAGGACCGGGACGGCGCCTCGCCGTTGCAGTGCGTGGTCGCCCGCCGGGACGGGGAGGTCACCGGGTACGCGCGGTTCCGGGTGCGGCCGGACTGGGAGCCCGCGGGGCCCAGGGGCACGGTGGTGCTGGACGAGCTGGCGGGGCTGGACGCGGCGACCGAGGCGGCGCTGTGGCGGTTCCTGTTCGACGTCGACCTGACCTCGACCCTGACGGCGCGCGGGCGACCGGTCGACGAGGCGTGGCAGTACCAGGTGTCCGACATCAGGCGGTGCCGGCCGGCCCTGCGGGACGCGCTGTACGTCCGGCTGGTGGAGGTGGGGGCGGCGCTGGCGGCGCGGACCTACCGGGCGCCGGTGGACGTCGTGTTCGAGGTCGAGGACGCCTTCTGCCCCTGGAACGAGGGGCGTTGGCGGCTGAGCGGCGACGCCAAGGGCGCGTCCTGCGAGCGTACGTCCGACGCCCCTGATCTCTCCCTGTCCGTACGGGAGTTGGGCGCCGCCTACCTGGGCGGTGTGGGCCTGGCGTCGCTGGCCGCGGCCGGGCGGGTGCGGGAGGTGCGGTCCGGGGCGCTGGCGGAGGCGTCGGTGGCGTTCGGGTCGGACGTCGCGCCGTGGCTGCCGTACGGCTTCTGAGCGGCGCTCAGTTCTTCTGGCAGGTGGGGCACCAGAAGAGGTTGCGGGCGGCGAGGTCCGCGGTGCGGATCGCGTCGCCGCACAGGTGGCAGGAGAGGCTGGCCCGGCGGTAGACGTAGACCTCGCCGCCGTGGTCGTCGACGCGGGGCGGGCGGCCCATGGCCTCGGGGGTGTGCTCGGGCCGGACGGTGTCGATGCGGTTGTTGCGCACGCCCTCGCGCATGAGGGCGGTGAGGTCGTGCCAGATGGTGTCCCACTCGGCGGGGGTGACGGCCTTGCCGGGCCGGTACGGGTCGATGCCGTGGCGGAAGAGGACCTCGGCCCGGTAGACGTTGCCGACGCCGGCGATCACCTTCTGGTCCATGAGCAGGGCGGCGATGGTGCTGCGGCTGCGGGAGACGCGGCGGTAGGCGGCCTCGGGGTCGGCGTCCGGGCGCAGGGGGTCGGGGCCGAGGCGGTCGTGTATCGCCCGCTTCTCCGGCTCCGTGATCAGTGCGCAGGTGGCGGGGCCGCGCAGGTCGACGTAGGCGGTGTCGTTCACGAGGCGCAGGCGGACGGTGTCCGTGGGCGGGGGCGGCGGGGCGGCGCCGAAGGCGACCTTGCCGAAGAGGCCGAGGTGGATGTGGACCCAGTGGGCGGGTCCGGGGGCGCCGAAGCCGAGGAAGAGGTGCTTTCCGTGGGCCTCGGTGCGGGTGAGCGGGGTGCCGTCGAGGAGGGCGGCGGAGTCGGCGAACTTGCCCTGGGGGCTGGTGACGCGGGGGGCCGGGGCGTCGGTGAAGGCGGCTGCGTAGTCCTGGGCCAGCCGGTGGATGGTGTGCCCCTCAGGCACGGGGGTGTCCTTTCCTGGCCTCGCGCGCCCCGGCGCTCGCGCACCGGGGCGGCGGCACTGCCGGCGCCGTTACTGCTGCGGGTGGTGGGCCGGGATCGGCGGGAGGTCGCCCGTCGTCTCGTAGGAGGACAGCATGTCGATGCGGCGGACGTGGCGCTCGTCGCCGGAGAACGGGGTGGCGAGGAAGGTCTCGACGAACTTCGTCGCCTCGTCGCGCGTGTGCATGCGGGCGCCGACGGCGACGACGTTGGCGTCGTTGTGCTGGCGGCCGAGGGCGGCCGTCTCCTCGCTCCAGGCCAGCGCCGCGCGCACGCCCTTCACCTTGTTGGCGGCGATCTGCTCGCCGTTGCCGGAGCCGCCGATCACGATGCCGAGGGAGCCGGGCTCGGCCGCCGTGCGCTCGGCGGCGCGGAGGCAGAACGGCGGGTAGTCGTCCTGGGCGTCGTAGATGTGCGGGCCGCAGTCGACGGGGTCGTGGCCCGCCGCCTTGAGCCACTCGACGAGGTGGTTCTTGAATTCGAAGCCCGCATGGTCGGAGCCGAGATACACGCGCATGCGACGAGTGTGACATGGGCCCCAGGCGGGGGCCGCGTCGGGTGTCGGCCCTGAAAGGGGCTGGTGAAACTATGGAAGCTCAGGGAAAGCTCAAGTAACGATCCGGATTCAAAGGTTCCCCAATTCGTTCGCCTCCGTTTCACTGGTCCGGCTCGTACACCGCTCGTACGGGAAAGTGCACGACCGGCGCAAAGGAAAACCCCCCATGACTTCGCAGCCGACCTTGACCAAGCCCGAGGACGGGCCGACGGGACCCGGCGAACCCGGGTCCGGGCTTCAGGCAGGGCTCAAGAACCGCCATCTGTCGATGATCGCCATCGGCGGTGTCATCGGAGCCGGACTCTTCGTCGGCTCCAGCTCGGGAATCGCCACCGCGGGCCCCGGCATCCTCCTCTCCTACGCCCTCGTCGGCACGCTCGTGGTGCTGGTGATGCGGATGCTGGGAGAGATGTCCGCCGCCAACCCCACCTCCGGCTCCTTCTCCGCGCACGCGGACCGGGCGCTGGGTCCCTGGGCCGGCTTCTCCATCGGCTGGCTCTACTGGTTCTTCTGGGTCGTGGTCCTGGCCGTGGAGGCGACCGCCGGGGCCGTGATCCTGGAAGGCTGGATACCGGCCGTGCCCCAGTGGGGCTGGGCCCTGATCGTGATGGTGGTCCTGACCGCCACCAACCTCGTCTCCGTCGGCTCCTACGGCGAGTTCGAGTTCTGGTTCGCCGGCATCAAGGTCGTCGCCATCGCCGCCTTCATCGTCGTCGGCGGGCTGGCCGTCTTCGGCCTGCTGCCCGGCGCCGACACCGACCAGGCGGGACTGGCCAATCTGACCGAGCACGGCGGCTTCCTGCCGAACGGCGCGGGCGCGATCCTGACCGGTGTGCTGCTGGTCGTCTTCTCCTTCATGGGCAGCGAGATCCCGACCCTGGCCGCGGGCGAGTCCGAGGACCCGCAGCGCGCCGTCACCAAGGCGACCAACAGCATCATCTGGCGGATCGGCGTCTTCTACCTGGGCTCGATCTTCGTCGTGGTCGCGCTGCTGCCCTGGGACTCGCAGGCGATCGTCGACAAGGGCTCGTACGTGGCCGCCCTGGACTCGCTCGGTATCGCGAACGCCGGTCAGATCATGAACTTCATCGTGCTGACCTCGGTGCTCTCCTGCCTGAACTCCGGGCTCTACACGGCCTCCCGCATGGCCTTCTCGCTCGGCCGGCGCGGTGACGCGCCCAAGGCCTTCGCCCGCACGACCTCGCAGGGCGTGCCGCGGACGGCGATCCTCGTGTCCGTGGTGTTCGGCTTCGTCGCCGTCTTCTTCAACTACGAGTTCCCGGACTCCGTCTTCCTCTTCCTCGTCAACTCCTCCGGCGCCGTGGCCCTCTTCGTCTGGCTGGTGATCTGCCTCTCGCAGCTGCGGATGCGCAGGATCATCGAGGCGGAGGCGCCGGAGAAGCTGGTGGTGCGGATGTGGCTGTTCCCGTACCTGACCTGGGTGGCCGCGGCCGTCATCGTCTTCGTGCTCGGCTACATGCTCACCGACACCGAGAACAACGGCCGCACGACCGTGCTGCTGTCGCTGCTCGTCGCGGCGCTCGTCATCGCCGTCGCCCTGGTCAAGCAGCGGGTCACCGCGCGCAAGGCCGTGGCCGAGCGGGCCGTCGCCGAGAAGGACTGACCCCCGCCCGCACCCCGGGACGCGAAAAAGGGGCTCGCCCGGTCGCAGCCGCGACCGGGCGAGCCCCTTTTCGTGCGCCGCCGCGCGCCTAGCGCTTGCCGGCCAGCTTCCACGCGGCGGGCAGGGCGCCCATCGCGAGCGCGGCCTTCAGCGCGTCGCCGATCAGGAACGGCGTGAGGCCGGCCGCGATCGCGGCGGTGAGGGACATGTCCGCGGCCAGGGCCAGGTACGGCACGCCGACGGCGTAGATGATCGCCTCGCCGAGCAGCATCGTGCCGGCCATGCGCAGCACCGAGCGGTCGGCGCCGCGGCGGGCCAGGGCGCCGACCACCGTGGCGGCGAGCAGCATGCCGAAGACGTAGCCGAGGGAGGGGGCCGCGGTGCCGGAGCCGCCCTCGGCGAACCACGGCACGCCGGCCATGCCGACCAGGGCGTAGAGCGCGAGCGAGAGCAGGCCGCGGCGCGCGCCGAGCGCGGTGCCGACGAGCAGCGCCGCGAAGGTCTGGCCGGTCACCGGCACCGGGGAGCCGGGCACGGGCACCGCGATCTGGGCGGCGAGGCCGGTGAGCACGGCGCCGCCGGCCACGAGCGCAACGTCCCGGACGCGGGAGGAGGGGAGGAGGTCGGCGAGGACCTGCCCGGAACGGACGGTGGCGGTGGGGACTGCGGCGGTGCTCATGGGGACTCCGCGGTGGTGTGGACATGTCGGGACAGCGCGACGCTATCCCAGCGGGCCGGGGGCGATCACCAGCAGCGCCCGACAAAGGCGCGATCGGCGCGTTGGTGGGCTCCCGACAAAGGCGCGGGATACACCCGCTCCCGGGTGACACCGGTCACGGAGTGGATGAGGCGGGCGTCACGGACAAGCGGAATCCCGCATTCGGACGATCACGTTCCGTATCGGCATCGTCCGTATCGTGGGCAGCCGCTGTCGCCCACCCGCCCCACCCCGGAGACTGTGGGCGTTTTTGCCCTGCCCCTCCCCCACGCATCGGACGAGCCGCTCCATGTCCAACAGCACCACCACCGAGGCGTCGCCGCGGACGGACGACGCCGCCCTCTCCCACGGCCTCAAGCAGCGCCACCTGTCGATGATCGCCCTCGGCGGCGTGATCGGCGCCGGGCTGTTCGTCGGCTCCGGAGCCGGCATCGCCGCCGCCGGGCCCTCCATCGTCGTCGCCTACGCCCTCTCCGGCCTCCTCGTGATGCTGGTGATGCGGATGCTGGGCGAGATGTCCGCCGCGTATCCCTCCTCGGGCTCCTTCTCCGCCCACGCCGAGCGGGCGATCGGCCCGTGGGCCGGGTTCACCGCGGGCTGGGCGTTCTGGGTGCTGCTGTGCACCGCCGTCGGCCTGGAGGGCATCGGCGCGGCGCAGATCGTGCACGGCTGGCTGCCGGGCACGCCCGAGTGGGCGTGGGTGGCGCTGTTCATGGTGGTGTTCTGCGGGACCAACCTGGCCGCGGTGAAGAACTTCGGCGAGTTCGAGTTCTGGTTCGCCGCCCTCAAGGTCGGCGCGATCTCGCTGTTCCTGGTGCTGGGCGTGCTGGCGATCGCCGGCGTCCTGCCGGGCACCGACGCCCCCGGCACCTCGCACCTCGGCGACTTCATGCCCAACGGCGGCGACGGCCTGATCATCGGCCTGCTCGCCTCGGTCTTCGCCTACGGCGGCCTGGAGACGGTGACCATCGCGGCGGCCGAGTCGGAGAACCCGGTCAAGGGCGTGGCGAGCGCCGTGCGCACGGCGATGTGGCGGATCGCGCTCTTCTACGTCGGCTCGATGGCCGTCATCGTCACCCTGGTCCCCTGGGACTCCCCCGAGGTGGTCGAGAAGGGCCCGTACGTCGCCGCCCTCGACGAGCTGGGCATCCCGGGCGCCGGCCAGCTCATGAACGTCGTCGTGCTGGTCGCGCTGCTGAGCGCGATGAACGCCAACATCTACGGCGCCTCGCGCATCGGCTACTCGCTGGTCGAGCGCGGCCAGGGCCCGAAGGCGCTCGGCCGGGTGTCGGGAGGGGTGCCCAGGACCGCGGTGCTGGCCTCCTCCCTCTTCGGTTTCGGCTGCGTCCTGCTCAGCTACTGGCGGCCGGACGACGTCTTCTCCTGGCTGCTGAACATGATCGGCGCGGTCATCCTGGTCGTCTGGATCTTCATCGCCGTCGCCCAGCTGCGACTGCGCCGCCGCCTGGAGCGGGAGGCGCCCGAGAAGCTGGTCGTGCGCATGTGGGGCTTCCCGTGGCTGACGTGGGTGGCGCTGGCGGGCATGGCCGCGGTCTTCGTCCTGATGGCCCGCGAGCCCGACACGCGGGTGCAGCTGTACTCGACGGGCGGGATGACGCTGGTCCTGGCGGCCGTCGGCTACGCGCGGCAGCGGCGGCGGGCACGCCGCTAGCGCACCGACCGGTTCTCCCGAAGGCCCCCGCACGCACGCGTGCGGGGGCCTTTCCCGTCCCTTCCGCCCCGCCCCTCCGCGCTTCCGGATCAACCTGCTGCTAGCGTGCACTTGCAAGCCTTTTGCAATAAGAGGTCGGAGGGGATCCGCCATGTCCGTCTACACGCTTCCTGAACTGCCGTACGACTACTCCGCGCTGGCCCCCGTGATCAGCCCCGAGATCATCGAGCTGCACCACGACAAGCACCACGCGGCCTACGTGAAGGGCGCCAACGACACGCTGGAACAGCTCGCCGAGGCGCGGGACAAGGAGTCGTGGGGTTCGATCAACGGCCTGGAGAAGAACCTGGCCTTCCACCTCTCCGGGCACATCCTGCACTCGATCTACTGGCACAACATGACCGGTGACGGCGGCGGTGAGCCCCTGGACAAGGACGGCGTGGGCGGGCTGGCCGACGCGATCGCCGAGTCGTTCGGCTCCTTCGCCGGTTTCAAGGCGCAGCTCACCAAGGCCGCCGCGACGACGCAGGGCTCCGGCTGGGGCGTGCTCGCCTACGAGCCGCTCAGCGGCCGGCTCATCGTCGAGCAGGTCTACGACCACCAGGGCAACGTCGGCCAGGGCTCGGTGCCGATCCTGGTCTTCGACGCCTGGGAGCACGCCTTCTACCTCCAGTACAAGAACCAGAAGGTGGACTTCATCGACGCCATGTGGGCCGTCGTGAACTGGCAGGACGTGGCCAAGCGCTACGAGGCCGCCAAGGCCCGCACCGACGTGCTGCTGCTGGCGCCCTGAGCCCTCCGAGTCGTCCCGCCTCGTGATCGTCTTCTCACCCTTCACGGCGGCGGGCGGAATGAGGGAAGCCCCCGCGAGGACATGACTCGCGGGGGCTTTCCGTGCGCCGGGCGCCGGGCGCCGACGGGAACTGGTGACCGCCGGCCGGCGGAGGCTTCCCGGTGGCGGTGGTTCCGGGTCACAGTGTCCGGCATGGGTCTTCCGAACCGGCGATGCCCCAACTGCGGGGACAGCGACCAGGACTTCCGCCCGCTCGACGGCGCCGAGCGGGCGTACGCGCTCACCCTCGCGCAGGTGTGCAGGGCCGACCTGGGAAAGTACCGGCGCTGTGCACGCGAGGGCTGCGTGCGGGTGCAGTCCTACTTCAGCTGGAAGTCCGGCTTCGACCTGCCGGACTCCTTCCGGCCTACAGGTTGCTGAAGTCCGGGCCCTTGGTGCGGGTCCGCTTGATCTCGTAGAAGCCCGGGACCGAGGCCACCGCGAGGGTGCCGTCCCACAGCCTGGCGGCCTCCTCGCCCTTGGGGGCCGGGGTGACGACCGGGCCGAAGAAGGCGACCTGGCCGCCGTCCGCGCCGGGGACGGCGATGACCGGGGTGCCGACCTCCTGGCCGACCTTGTCGATGCCCTCCTGGTGGGAGGCGCGCAGCTGCGGCTCGTAGGGCGTGTCGTCCCAGTGGTCCATGAGGGACTCGGGCAGGCCGACGTCCTTCAGGGCGGCGGCGACCGTCTCGCGGCCCGGGCCCTGCTCCTGGTTGTGGATGCGGGTGCCGAGCGCGGTGTACAGGTCGCCGAGCACCTCGGCGCCGTGCTCCTCCTGGGCCGCGATGACCACGCGGACCGGGCCCCAGGCCTTGACCTCCAGCATCTCGCGGTACTCGTCGGGCAGCTCGTCGAGCTTGTCCTCGTTGAGCACGGCGAGGCTCATCAGGTGCCAGCGGACCTCGATGTCGCGGACCTTCTCCACCTCCAGGACCCAGCGTGAGGTCATCCAGGCCCAGGGGCACAGGGGGTCGAACCAGAAGTCGACGGGAGTCTTGTCCGACATGTCTCTCCTCGTGAGGCGCACAAGCAGGCTTTTCCGTGGGAACACGGCCGGGCACCCCGCTCATTCCCGGGCTGCCGCATGTCAGGGGCACATGGCAGGATCGGTGCTGTCCGCATACTGAACACATCCGAGGGAGTGCCGCCCGTGCCCGGTGAGAATCTGTCCCGCGACGAGGCCCGGGAGCGGGCCGCCCTGCTGTCCGTCGACGGGTACGAGGTGTCCCTCGACGTGCGCTCGGCCGTCGGCGACGCGGAGGGCGAGGGCCCGCGCACCTTCCGTTCGGTCACCACGATCCGCTTCCGCTGCAACGAGCCCGGCGCGAGCAGCTTCGCCGACCTGGTCGCCCCGAGCGTCACCGCGCTCTCCCTCAACGGCCGCGACCTGGACCCGAGCGAGGTCTTCGACGGCACCCGGATCGCCCTGGAGGACCTGGCCGCCGACAACGAGCTGGTAGTCGACGCCCGGTGCGCCTACTCCCGCACCGGTGAGGGCCTGCACCGCTTCGTCGACCCCGAGGACGGCGAGGTGTACCTGTACACGCAGTACGAGCCGGCCGACTCCCGCCGGGTCTTCGCCAACTTCGAGCAGCCGGACCTGAAGGCGCCGTACCGCTTCGAGGTGCGGGCGCCCGAGGAGTGGACGGTGTGGTCCAACGGCGCGGGGGAACGGGCCGACGGGGTGTGGCGGTTCGCGGAGACGAAGCCGATCTCGACGTACATCACCTGCGTCGTCGCGGGCCCGTACCACTACGTGACGGACTCCTACGAGCGGACCCTGGCGGACGGCACCCGGCTTCAGATCCCGCTCGGGGCCATGTGCCGCAAGGGGCTCGCCCCGCACTTCGACGCCGACGACGTCTTCCTGATCACCAAGCAGGGCCTGGACTTCTTCCACGACCGCTTCGACTACCCGTACCCCTTCGGCAAGTACGACCAGGCCTTCGTGCCCGAGTACAACCTCGGCGCGATGGAGAACCCGGGCCTGGTGACCTTCCGGGAGGAGTACATCTTCCGCGGGAAGGTGACGCAGGCGTCCTACGAGGGCCGCGCCAACACGATCCTGCACGAGATGGCGCACATGTGGTTCGGCGACCTGGTCACCATGGAGTGGTGGGACGACCTGTGGCTGAAGGAGTCCTTCGCGGACTTCATGGGCGCGTTCGCCAACGTCGGCGCGACCCGCTTCGAGAACGCCTGGATCACCTTCGCCAACCGCCGCAAGGCCTGGGCCTACCGCGCCGACCAGCTCCCCTCCACGCACCCGGTCACGGCGGACATCCGCGACCTGGAGGACGCCAAGCTCAACTTCGACGGCATCACGTACGCCAAGGGCGCCTCGGTGCTCAAGCAGCTGGTGGCCTACGCGGGCCAGGACGCCTTCCTGGAGGGCGCGCGCCGGTACTTCAAGCGGCACGCGTACGGCAACACGCGGCTGGGTGATCTGCTGTCGGTCCTCGAGGAGACCAGCGGGCGGGACATGGCGGCCTGGGCCCGCTCCTGGCTCCAGACGGCTGGCGTCAACTCGCTGACCCCGCAGGTGCTGCTGAGCCCCGAGGGCCGCGTCGACGAGCTGGCCGTCGTGCAGGAGGCGGCGGAGTCGCACCCCGAACTGCGCCCGCACCGCGTCGCGGTGGGCCTGTACCGCCGTACCCCGCAGGGCGCCCTCGAGCGGTACGCGCGCGCCGAGGCGGACGTCGAGGGGCCGCGCACGGTCGTCACCGAGCTGGCCGGCGCGGAGGCGCCCGAGCTGGTCCTGGTCAACGACGACGACCTGACGTACTGCAAGACCCGCTTCGACGAGACCTCGCTGGCCACCCTTCGGGAGCACCTGGGCGCGCTGACGGACCCGCTGGCCCGGGCCCTGTGCTGGTCGGCGCTGTGGAACATGACGCGGGACGCGCTGCTGCCGGCCCGGGACTTCATCGCTCTGGTGCTGCGGTTCGCGGGGCGCGAGTCCGGCATCGGTGTGCTCCAGATGCTGCACGCCTGGGCGGAGTCGGCGCTGGTGCACTACGCGGCCCCCGAGTGGCGGGCGACCGGCGCCCGGCTGCTCGGCGAGGGCGCGCTGCGGGAGCTGCGGGACGCGGCGCCGGGCGGCGAGCAGCAGCTCGCGTGGGCGCGGTTCCTCGCGGCGGTGGCGTCCGGCGAGGCCGAACTGCGCCTGCTGCGCAGGCTGCTGGACGGCACCGAGAAGATCGAGGGCCTGGACGTCGACCAGGAGCTGCGCTGGGCCTTCCTCGCCCCGCTCGCGGCGCACGGCGCGGCGGACGAGGCGGTGCTGGCCGCCGAGCTGGCCCGCGACGACACCGCCTCCGGCAAGCGCCACCAGGTGCGCTGCCTGGCCGCCCGCCCGTCGGCGGCGGTGAAGGCGCAGGCCTGGGCGCAGGTCGTGGAGTCGGACGCGCTGTCCAACGCGCTGGTGGAGGCGACCATCGCGGGCTTCGCGCAGCCCTCGCAGCGGGAGCTGCTCGCGCCGTACTCGGAGAAGTACTTCGCGGCGATCGAGCGGGTGTGGGCCGACCGGTCCATCCAGATCGGGATGGACGTGGTGCGGGGACTGTTCCCGTCCTTCATGGACTCCCCGGCCACGCTGGAGGCGACGGACGCGTGGCTGTCCGCGCACGAGGACGCGGCGCCGGCACTGCGCCGCCTGGTCCTGGAGGCACGGGACGACCTGGCGCGGGCGCTGCGGGGGCAGGCGTGTGACAGGGGGTGAGGTGCCTCTTGAGGCACTGATCTCTGGCCAATGATTTGGCGCTCCGTCATCGTTACGGAATCCGGTCAGCGGCAGCCGTAACCCCTGGACCGCACCTCGGCGGACCAGGGGTTTTCGGCATCCGAACACCCGTCCTTTAGGACGGGCTTGTCCTGGTTCGGCGATGAGCGTGTAACAGGGGTTAAGGGAGGGATCGGGCGCGGGAAACCCCGGGGCATGACGCACAACACCCCGCTCTCCCCCCGCCCCCTGCACGACCTGGCGCACGGCCGGCGCCGGCTGATGACGGCCGCCCAGCTCCGGGCGCACGGCGTCTCCGCCGCCGAGGCCAACGAGCGGTGCCGGCCCGGCGGACCCTGGCGCCGGCTGCTGCCGAACGTGGTCCTGCTCCACCCGGGCCCGCCGACCGGCGACGAGCGCCTGCACGCGGTGCTGCTCTACGCCGCGCGGGAGCGCACGGCCGGCGCCGTCCCCGGCGTCACCGCCGCCGTGCCCCTCCAGCCGGGCGGCGAGCACCCGCCCGCCCCCGCCTACGCGGAGGCGATGATCACGGGGCTGGCCGCGCTGACCCTGCACGGCGTCTCGGCCGCTCCACCGCTGCCGTCCCTGGAGGTCATCGACGTGCTGGTGCCGCGGCTGCGCCGGCTGCGGTCGACGGGGTGCGCGCGCATCGTCCGCACGGCCGCGCTGCCCACGCCGCAGGAGGTCACCGGGGTGCCGGTGGCGCCGGTGGCGCGGGCGCTGGCCGACGCGGTGGCGGAGCCGACGGACGCGGAGGCGGTGCGGCGGCTGCTGACCGAGGCGGTGCGCGGCGGGCACTGCGAACCGGCCGCGGTGGTGCGGGAGCTGAACCGGGCGCGGCTGCTGAGCCGGCCGCACGTGGTGGACGCGGTGGACTCGCTGGTCGCCGAGGGGCGGGCGCTGGCCGAGCAGCGCCTGTACCGGATGGTGCGGGAGCACGGCCTGCCCGAGCCGGTCTGGAACGTCGACCTGCGCCTGCCCGGCGGCCCCCACCTGGGCGGTGTCGACGCGTTCTGGCCGGACCAGGGGGTGGCCCTGGAGCTGGACACCCGCGCCCACCGGCAGCAGGAGGACGACGCGGTGTGGGCGGAACATGTGCGCAAGCGGGAGCACTTGGAGCGGCTGGGTATTACGGTCGTGCACCTCACCCCGCGCAAACTGCGGGACTCGCCGGAGCATCAGGCGACCGTCGTACGGACGGCGTTGATGGCGGCGGCGGACAGGGAACCCGCCGCCTATGTCGTGGTGCTGCCCCGGTAGTGACGAAGGGGCGGGCACCAGGAGGGGAGAGGAGGGGCCGCGGGGCACGACGCCCGCGGCCCCTCCTCATGCCGTCGGGATGCCGTCGGGATGCCGTCGGGCCCCGCCGAGGCCGACCCGGCGCCCACCGCGGCGGCGGGCCTCCCGGGAATGTCATGACCCGCCCCTTGTGTCCCTGATGGCGCATGGCGGAAGTACGCCATGACTCCTTCCCGTCCCGGACAACTCTCCCCAAACAGTTATCCCTTGCGTAAAGCTGAGCGGTCGTCCGGGATCGGATTCCGGACTGCCGCGGTCGGGGCCGGTCTGCCCCGGTCGTTCCCGCACGTTCCTTTACCTACAAGGGATGCTGATGACCCACACCCCCCAGCGCGAACCGATACCGGGCAGGAGACGCGCGGCCCGCATCGCCGTGGCCGCGGGCCTCGTCGCCGCGCTCGCCGCGGCCGGGCCGGTGCCCGCCGCCCTCGCCGCCGACGGCCCGGCGGCCGCTCCGCCCACCGACGCCGCCGTCAAGTCCGCGCCCGACAAGCTCGGTTCGGACGACGCGGACCGGCTGGCCGAGGCGAAGGCGGACGGCGAGAAGAACGTCACGATGATGGTCGCCACCGCGCCGGGCGGGACCGAGCGGGTGGCGAAGGACCTGGACGCGGTCCCCGGCGGCAGCGTCGGGCGGACCTACGACGAGCTGGGCTACGTCCGCGCCACCGTCCCCACCGCCCAGGCTGACGCGGCCATCGCCGCCGCCGCGAAGCTCTCCTCCGTGCACGGCATCGACCTGCGCGCGGAGATCCCGCTGGACGACCCGACGCCGAGCGCGGACCGGGCGAAGGGCGCCGAGCACCACAAGGGCCGCTCCTACCCGGCGCCGGACCGCCGCACCCCCGCCGAGAACCCGTACAACCCGTCGTTCGAGACGGGCGCCGTCGACTTCGTGGAGAAGTACCCGAAGGCGGACGGCCGCGGCGTCACCATCGGCATCCTGGACTCGGGCGTGGACCTCGGGCACCCGGCGCTGCGGACCACCACCACCGGCGAGCGCAAGATCGTGGACTGGGTCACCGCCACCGACCCGGTCGTCGACGGCGACCGCACCTGGCGGCCCATGACCACCTCGGTCTCCGGCCCCACCTTCACCTACGGCGGCAAGACCTGGACGGCTCCCGCGGGCTCGTACCGGGTCAGCACCTTCCTGGAGTCGTACACCGCCGGCGGCGACGCGGCCGGCGACGCCAACCGGGACGGCGACACCACCGACTCCTGGGGCGTCCTGTACGACGCGAACGCCGGCACGGTCCGCGTCGACCTGAACGGCAACCACGACTTCGCCGACGACACCCCGATGAAGCCCTACAAGGACGGCTTCCAGGTCGGGTACTTCGGCACGGACAACCCGAAGACGGACGTGGCCGAGCGCCAGCCGTTCGTGGTCGAGATCCGCAAGGACGTCGTCGTCGACGGCGCGGGCACCAAGGCCGACTTCGTCAACATCGGCGTCATCGAGTCCGAGCACGGCACGCACGTGGCCGGACTCACCGCCGCCAACGGCCTGTTCGGCGGCCGGATGGACGGTGCGGCGCCCGGCGCGAAGATCGTCTCCTCGCGCGCCTGCACCTGGAGCGGCGGCTGCACCAACGTCGCGCTCACCGAGGGCATGATCGATCTGGTGGCCAACCGCGGCGTCGACATCGTCAACATGTCGATCGGCGGCCTGCCCGCGCTCAACGACGGCAACAACGCGCGCGCCGCCATCTACACCCGGCTCATCGACGAGTACGGCGTCCAGCTCGTCATCTCGGCGGGCAACTCGGGCCCCGGCGCCAACACCATCGGCGACCCCGGCCTCGCCGACAAGGTGATCTCCGTGGGCGCGTCCATCTCCCGCGAGACCTGGGCCGCCAACTACGGCTCCCAGGTGCGCACCGAGTACGCGATGATGCCGTTCTCCTCGCGCGGCCCGCGTGAGGACGGCGGGTTCACGCCGACGCTGACCGCGCCCGGCGCCGCGGTCAACACCATCCAGACCTGGATGCCCGGCGCGCCGGTCCCGGAGGCGGGCTACGCCCTGCCGGCCGGCTACGGCATGCTCCAGGGCACCTCGATGGCCTCCCCCCAGGCCGCCGGCGCCTCCGCCCTGCTGCTGTCCGCCGCGAAGCAGGCCCGCCTGGACCTCACGCCGGCGAAGCTGCGCACGGCGCTGACCTCGACCGCCGACCACATCAGCGGTGTGCAGGCGTACGAGGAGGGCGCGGGGCTGATCAACGTCCCGGACGCCTGGCGCGCGATCCGCGAGGGCGCCACCGCCCACGAGTACACCGTCCAGGCCCCGGTCGACACCGCGATCGACCAGTTCCTGAAGACCCCGGGCAAGGGCACCGGACTCTACGACCGCGAGGGCGGCCTGAAGGCCGGCGAGCGCAGGACGTACGAGATCACGCTCACCCGCACCACCGGATCCGACCGGGCGGTCCGGCACGAGCTGGAGTTCGAGAACAACGCCGGGCGCACCTTCCGGATCGTCGGACCCGACGAGGTGCGGCTGCCGCTGAACGAGCCGGTGACCGTCAAGGTCGAGGCCCGGCCCGGGTCCGCCGGGCTCAAGAGCGCCATCCTGGAGGTCGACGACCCCCGCACCGAGGGCGTCGACAAGCAGGTCCTCACCACGGTCGTGGTCTCGGCGCCGCTGAAGTACGACGTCTCCGCCAAGGGCTCCGTGCAGCGCAACGCCACCACGTCCTACTTCGTGACCGTCCCCGAGGGCGCGAAGACGCTGGAGGTGGCGATGAGCGGGCTGAAGGACGGGAGCCAGACCCGGTTCATCGCCATCCACCCGTACGGCGTCCCGGTCGACAACACCTCCACGCCGTACTGCTACAACAACTACCTCGACGGCAACGGCTGCCGGCCCGACGTGCGCGCGTACGCCGATCCGCAGCCCGGCGTCTGGGAGATCGAGGTCGAGTCGCGGCGCACCTCGCCGCTGCTGGACAACCCGTACAAGCTGGACGTCACCGTCCTCGGCGCCGTCTTCGACCCGGAGACGGTAACCGTGCCCGAGGCGAAGGCCGGCACGCCGTCCGACGTCTCCTGGAAGGTGACCAACCGCTTCGCCCCGCTGGAGGGCAGACTGACCGGCGGCCCGCTCGGCTCGTCCGAGACGTCCCGTCCGTCCATCGCCCAGGGCGGGACGGCCACCTCCACGGTCGAGGTGCCCGAGGGCGCCGACTCGCTGGACGTCGCCATCGGCGGGGTCTCCGACGCCGCCGCCGACCTGGACCTGACGGTCTACGGCGCGGACGGCGCCGTGGTCGGCCAGTCCGCCGACGGCGACTCCGAGGAGTCCGTCTCCGTCGCGAAGCCGGCCGCCGGCACGTACACCGTCGAGGTCGCCGGCTACTCGGTGCCCTCGGGCAGCACGGAGTACGACTACCGGGACGTGTTCTTCGCCGCGACGCTCGGCTCGGTCACCGTGGACGACGGCGCCTCGGTGCGGCTCGGCACGGGCGCCTCGGCGACGGTCACCGCCCAGGTGACGGCGCTGGCCGCCGCCCCGGAGGGCCGTGAGTTCTTCGGCCGGGTCCAGCTGGTCAACGCCCACGGCACGGCCGCGGGCCTCGGCAGCGTGCGGATCGGGAAGGTCGTGCCGTAGTCCGGTGCGGCAGGCGACGGGCGGGCGCTCCTTCGGCGGTGCCCGCCCTTTCGCCGTCCCGGGGGCCTGCCGGGGCCCTGCCGGGTCAGTCGCAGGTCAGGGTGCGGGACTCGGCGAGGGACGCCCTGATCACGGCGGCTTCGGCGGCGACGGCCCGGCGGCCGGTGATCACGGTGTCCGGGGTGTCCCCGTACCGGGGGATGCCGATGAGCACGCGGTCGCCCCGGGCGAGGCGTGCGGTGGCGTCGTCCAGTACGAAGGTGACCGGTTCGCCGCCCCGCTCCCCCGGTCCGTCCGCCTTGTAGGCGCGGGTGACGTCCAGGGTGATCCGGTGCCGCCCGGTGCCCGGCACGGATTCGGCGCCGGTCACCGTGCCCTCGGCCACCAGCCGGGCGCAGGCGAGGTAGCGGGGGCTGCCGAAGGCGACGCCGGACGCCGCGGAGCCCGCCCCCTCGTCGCCCGCCACGCCCTTGCCGGCCGCGTCGTCAAAGGCCCCGCCCCCGCCCTGCGCCCCCAGCCAGCCGAGGCCCGCCACCAGCGCGCCCGCGCAGGCCACCGCGAGAGCACCGAGGGCCGGGGCGAGGAAGCGCCGGCGCGGACGGGCGGGGGGCGCCTGCCGGGCCCGGAGCCCGGGGGGCGGGTCGGACAGCGCCGTGCCGATGAGCCCCAGCTGTTCCCGCAGCAGCGCCACGTCGGCCGCCGCGGACCCGTACGCGCGCCGGTCCCCGGAGTCCGCGTCCGGCGGCAGCGTCTCGCCGGTGATCGCCGCCATCAGCGCGTCGTACCCGCCGCCGGCGTCGCCGCCGTGCCCCGCGTACCCCTCGGGGTGTTCCTCGGCGGCCATCTCACACCACCTCGTCCTCGTGCAGGCGGGCCCGCAGTGCCCGTACCGCCGTGTGCAGCCTGCTCTTGACCGTGCCCTCGGGGATGCCCAGCTCCTCCGCGATGCCGCGCACCGGCAGGTCGGCGAAGAAGCGCAGTACGACCACCTGACGCTGGATGTCGGGCAGCTCGTCGAGACCCTGGGCGACGGCCAGCGAGAGCACGCTGGTCTCCTCGCCGGAGGGGTGCTCGGCCTGGCGCAGCGCGGCCAGGCGCTCCCCCAGCCGGTCCTGGCGGCGCCGGGCGCGGTGCCAGTCCATGGCCAGGTTGGAGGCGACGACCGCCGCCCAGGCCGACACGTCGCGCGGCGCCTCCCGGCCGCTCGCCGTCCGCTCCAGCAGCCGCAGGCGGACCTGCTGCACCCCGTCCGGCAGGTCGGCCTGCGGCACGCCGCCGAGCGCGAGCACCGCCCGCACCCGGCGCTCCTGAGCCGCGTTCAGCGGGTCGCCGCGTCCGGCGTCCCCCTGCCCGCGGCGGATCCTTCCGCGCAGCACCGCCACCCCTCCCCCGGGCCCTGTCCCCGCGTCCCCCCTATGACGCCGGGGCGGGCCGAAAGGTTCGGCCGGGCGGGCGTCCGGCGGCCAGAGGCGTACGTCACATCGTCGTGTGCGGTGGGGCGGGGTGGGCAGGGGCCCAGCGTGCCGTCCCGTCCCAAGGTTCGGGCACCCGGGGCAAAGGATTGGACAGGCGGGCCGGGCTTCGCCCCATGATGGAAAAGTCTCGGCCGAGCAAAGCGCGCGTGAAGACACGCGCACAACCGGAGAAGGAGTCACCGTGAGGGTCGGAATCGTCGGAGCCACCGGTCAGGTGGGCACGGTCATGCGCAGGATCCTCACGGAGCGCGACTTCCCGGTCACCGAGCTGCGCCTGTTCGCCTCCGCGCGCAGCGCCGGCAAGGAGCTGGACGGCGTGACCGTGGAGGACGCGGCCACGGCCGACTACTCCGGCCTGGACATCGTGCTGTTCTCCGCGGGCGGCGCCACCTCCAAGGCGCTGGCCGAGAAGGTCGCCTCGCAGGGCCCCGTCGTGATCGACAACTCCTCCGCCTGGCGCCGCGACCCCGAGGTGCCGCTGGTGGTGTCCGAGGTGAACCCGCACGCGATCGCGGACCGCCCCAAGGGCATCATCGCCAACCCGAACTGCACCACGATGGCCGCGATGCCGGTGCTGCGCCCGCTGCACGCCGAGGCCGGCCTCGAAGCCCTCGTCGTCGCCACCTACCAGGCGGTCTCCGGTTCCGGTCTGGCCGGCGTGGACGAGCTGTTCGAGCAGGTCCAGAAGGTCGGCGCGGACGCGCCCAAGCTCACCCACGACGGCTCGGCGGTGGAGTTCCCGAAGCCCGACAAGTACGTGGCGCCGATCGCGTACAACGTGCTGCCGCTGGCCGGCTCCATCGTCGACGACGGTCTGCACGAGACGGACGAGGAGCAGAAGCTCCGCAACGAGTCCCGGAAGATCCTGGAGATCCCGGAGCTGAAGGTCTCCGGCACCTGCGTGCGCGTCCCCGTCTTCAGCGGCCACTCGCTCCAGATCAACGCGCGCTTCGCCCGCCCGCTCTCCGTGGCCCGCGCCAAGGAGCTGCTGGCCGGCGCCCCCGGCGTCGCCCTCACCGAGGTGCCGACTCCGCTGGAGGCGGCCGGGCAGGACCCGTCCTACGTCGGCCGCATCCGCCAGGACGAGACCGTGGAGAACGGCCTCGCCCTGTTCGTCTCCAACGACAACCTGCGCAAGGGCGCGGCCCTGAACGCGGTGCAGATCGCGGAGCTGGTGGCGGCGGAGCTGAAGGGCTAGGGCCTGGGGGGCCGACCCCGCCTCACCTCGTAGAGGAAGCAGCCGTACTCGACGGCCCGGACGTGGACGAACTCCACGGCCGGGTCGTCGAACGCTTCCCGGAGGGCGGGATCGAAGTCGCCGGCCCCGCCGGTCAGCCGCCCGCCGAGGATGCGCCCCTCGGCCGAGTAGCGGCGCAGCACGCGGTGGGCGTCGGTGAAGGCGAGGCCGTCCCCGCCGGGCGCCGCGCACTGCTCGGCGAGGGCGTGGACGAAGACCGGGCCCTGCTCGTCGTAGGCGCCCGGGTCGGCGCCCGTCCGGGCGGCCCGGCGGCGCAGGGGGGCGTAGGAGACGAGGGCGATGCTCTCCCCGGGTGCGCTGCGGCGCAGGCAGCAGCGCAGGGGCGAACCGCCCTCGGTGTCGGTGAGCGTCTCGGGGGGCCGGCCCGCGTCGTCGCGGGTGCGCAGTTCCTCCAGGGCGGCCGGCGGGATCGGGTGTGCGGTGTACTGCTGCATGGCCCCAGGCTCGCTCCCGCCCGGCCGGTCCACCGGCGGTAAATGGACATCGCGTTCCGTGCGGGCCACGTGGAAGGATGGCGCAACCGACACATAACGAGGAGATGACCGCGTGCCTGGCACAAACCTGACTCGCGAAGAGGCGCGGCAGCGGGCGACGCTGCTGAGCGTCGACTCGTACGAGATCGATCTCGACCTCACCGGCGCGCAGGAGGGCGGCACCTACCGGTCCGTGACCACGGTGCGCTTCGACGTCGCGGAGGGCGGTGGCGACTCCTTCATCGACCTGGTCGCGCCGACCGTCCACGAGGTGACGCTGAACGGCGACGCCCTCGACGCGGACGAGGTGTTCCAGGACTCCCGCATCGCCCTGCCGGGGCTGCTGCCGGGCCGCAACATCCTGCGCGTGGCCGCGGACTGCGCGTACACCAACACCGGCGAGGGCCTGCACCGCTTCGTCGACCCGGTGGACGACCAGGCGTACCTGTACACGCAGTTCGAGGTGCCGGACGCCCGCCGGGTGTTCGCGTCCTTCGAGCAGCCGGACCTCAAGGCGACCTTCCGGTTCACCGTGAAGGCACCCGAGGGCTGGACGGTCATCTCCAACTCGCCGACGCCCGAACCAAAGGACGGCGTCTGGGCCTTCGAGCCGACCCCGCGCATCTCGTCGTACATCACGGCGCTGATCGTCGGCCCGTACCACTCGGTGCACAGCGTGTACAAGAGGGACGGGCAGTCCGTGCCGCTCGGCATCTACTGCCGCCCCTCGCTGGCCGAGCACCTCGACTCGGACGCGATCTTCGAGGTGACCCGGCAGGGCTTCGACTGGTTCCAGGAGAAGTTCGACTACGCGTACCCGTTCAAGAAGTACGACCAGCTCTTCGTGCCGGAGTTCAACGCGGGCGCGATGGAGAACGCCGGCGCGGTGACCATCCGGGACCAGTACGTCTTCCGGTCCAAGGTGACGGACGCGGCGTACGAGGTGCGGGCGGCGACGATCCTGCACGAGCTGGCGCACATGTGGTTCGGCGACCTGGTCACCATGGAGTGGTGGAACGACCTGTGGCTGAACGAGTCGTTCGCCACCTACGCCGAGGCCGCCTGCCAGGCCGACGCGCCCGGCTCGAAGTGGCCGCACTCGTGGACGACGTTCGCCAACCAGATGAAGACCTGGGCGTACCGGCAGGACCAGCTGCCGTCCACGCACCCGATCATGGCGGACATCAACGACCTGGACGACGTGCTCGTCAACTTCGACGGCATCACGTACGCCAAGGGCGCGAGCGTGCTCAAGCAGCTCGTCGCGTACGTCGGCGAGGACGCGTTCTTCCGGGGCGTGCAGGCCTACTTCAAGCGGCACGCGTTCGGCAACACGCGCCTGTCCGACCTGCTCGGCGCGCTGGAGGAGACCTCCGGCCGGGACCTGAAGACCTGGTCGAAGGCGTGGCTGGAGACGGCCGGCATCAACGTGCTGCGCCCGGAGATCGAGACGGACGCGGACGGAGTCATCACCTCCTTCGCCGTCCGCCAGGAGGCCCCCGCGCTGCCCGCCGGCGCCAAGGGCGAGCCCACCCTGCGCCCGCACCGCATCGCGATCGGCGCCTACGACCTCGGCGCCGACGGCCGGCTGGTGCGCGGCGACCGGATCGAGCTGGACGTCGACGGCGAGCGGACGGACGTACCGGAGCTGGTGGGCCGGGCCCGCCCGGCGGTGCTGCTCCTGAACGACGACGACCTGTCGTACGCCAAGGTGCGCCTGGACGAGCAGTCCCTCGCGGTGGTCACCGAGCACCTCGGCGACTTCACCGAGTCGCTGCCGCGCGCGCTGTGCTGGGCGTCGGCCTGGGACATGACCCGGGACGCGGAACTCGCCACCCGGGACTACCTCTCCCTGGTCCTGTCCGGCATCGGCAAGGAGTCCGACATCGGCGTCGTGCAGTCGCTGCACCGCCAGGTGAAGCTGGCCATCGACCAGTACGCCGCCCCGACCGCCCGCGAGACGCTGCTCGCCCGCTGGACCGAGGCCACGCTGGCCCATCTGCGCGCGGCCGAGGCGGGCAGCGACCACCAGCTGGCGTGGGCGCGGGCGTTCGCCGCGACGGCGCGGACGCCGGAGCAGCTGGACCTGCTGGACGCGCTGCTGGACGGCACGCAGACCATCGAGGGACTGGCCGTCGACACCGAGCTGCGCTGGGCGTTCGTCCAGCGGCTCGCGGCCGTGGGCCGGTTCGGCGGCTCGGAGATCGCGGCGGAGTACGAGCGGGACCGGACCGCCGCCGGTGAGCGCCACGCGGCCACCGCGCGTGCCGCCCGGCCGACCGAGGCGGCCAAGGCGGAGGCCTGGGAGTCGGTCGTGGAGTCCGACAAGCTGCCGAACGCCGTGCAGGAGGCGGTCATCGCCGGCTTCGTCCAGACCGACCAGCGCGAGCTGCTGGCGTCGTACACGGAGCGGTACTTCGAGGCGCTGAAGAGCGTCTGGGACTCCCGCTCGCACGAGATGGCGCAGCAGATCGCGGTCGGCCTGTACCCGGCGGTGCAGGTCTCGCAGGAGACCCTGGACCGCACGGACGCCTGGCTGGCCTCGGCCCAGCCGAACGCGGCCCTGCGCCGGCTGGTCTCGGAGTCCCGTTCGGGCATCGAGCGCGCCCTGCTGGCCCAGGCCGCGGACGCGGCGGCGGCCGGCGAGTAGCGGTCTCCCACGGCGCCGGGGGCGCCCGGGACCGAACGCCGGTCCGGGGCGCCCCCGGCCGTTCTCGGCGGCTCCGCGCCCCGCGACGGCCCCGCGGCCGGCGGCCGCGCTCAGGTGCGGGCGTCCGCCGCCGTGCGGAGCGCGGTGAGGACCGTCGCGACGGTGGCGGCCTCCGCCGCGCCCCGGCGCACGGCCGCGACCACGTGCCGGACGGGGCGGTCGGTGCGCAGTTCGCGCATCGTCACGCCGTCGCGCGGCACGGCGGCCATGCGGGGCACCAGGGCCACGCCCATGCCCGCCTCGACCATCGCGAGGATCGCCGTCCAGCCGGCCGCCGCGTGCCCCCGGTGCGGGCGGAAGCCGGCCGCCTCGCAGGCACCGCGCGTGATGTCGGACCAGGGGCCGCTCGTGCCGAAGATCCACGGCTCGGCGGCGAGGTCGGAGAGGCGCAGGTCCTCGGCGCGGGCCAGCGGGTGGCCGTGGGGCAGCGCGACGTCCAGGGGGTCGGCGAGCAGCGGGACACGCGTGAAGCGCGGGTCGGCGGCGCTCGGCGCCTGCGCGGCCAGCGACAGGGCGAGGTCCACCTCCCCGGCCCCCAGCAGCTCGTAGGCCTCCTGCGCCTCGGCCTCCCGCACCCGCACCGCGACCGCGGGGTGGGTGGCCCGCAGCGCGGTGACGGCCGGTACGACGAGGGCCGGCACGGCGGTGGAGAAGGCACCGACCCGCACCTCGCCCGCCTCACCCCTTACGTAAGCGGCCAACTCGGCTTCGGCCCGCTCCAGTTGCTCGAAGACCGCCTCGGTGTGGCGCAGGACGAGGAGGGCGGCGTCGGTGAGCCGGACCCGGCGGCCCTGGGCCCGCAGCAGCTCCACGCCGAGCTGCCTGGCCAGGTTCGCCAGCTGCTGGGAGACGGCGGAGGGCGTCATGTTCAGCGCCTCGGCCGTCGCCGTCACCGTGCCCCGTTCGCGCAGCGTCCGCAGGATCTGCAGCTTGCGGATGTCCCAGTCGGCCATGGCGGCAACCTATCCGCGCGCGCCTACGGTCACCGACGCGCCCCCGCGCCGAGGACGACGCCCCCGAGGATCAGCGCCATGCAGCCCGCCTGCGCCCAGCCGGTCGGCTCGGCCAGCAGCGCCCAGGAGAGCAGGGCGACGCACACCGGCTGGAGGTAGTAGACGACGCCGGCGCGGGACGGGCCGATCAGGGAGATCGCCCGGTTCCAGGCGAAGAAGGCCACGGCGGAGGAGGCGACGCCGACGTAGAGGAGGGCCAGGACGGTGTCCGGCTCCGGGCTGAACCCGCCCTGCACGGCGAGGCTGACGCCCTGCGCGGGCAGCAGCATGAGCGCGCCGAACAGGAACGTGGTGAACAGGAACCCGGCCCCGTCCAGCCCGGCCGGCCGGCGGCGCAGCAGCGCGCTGTACGACCCGAAGCAGCAGGCGGCGGCGATCATCCACAGGTCCCCGGCCGAGAAGCCCGCCCCGCCCCCGACCAGCAGCAGCACGCCCGCGCAGGCGACGAGCAGCCCCGTCACGCGGCGGGCGCCGAGCCGCACGCCGCCCGCCCGTTCGCAGACCGCCATCAGCACCGGCGACGCCGCCATGATCATGCCCATGTTGGCGGCGGGGGTGGTGACGCCCGCCTGGTTGACCAGGGTGTTGTAGACCGTCACGCCGAGCAGGGAGGCGAGGAGCACGAAGCCGAGGTGGCACCGGACCAGGGCCCGTTGCCGCCAGGCCCGCCGGGCACCGAAGGGGGCCACCACCGCGAGCGCCACCGCCCAGCGCCAGAAGGCGTGCTGGACGGGCGGGACGCTGTCCCCGAGGGCGCGGGAGGCGACGAAACTGCCGGACCAGACGACGGTGGCGAGCAGGGCGAGCCCGAGCCCCAGGGCGACCGGGGCGGCGGGCGTGCCGGGGGTGGGGGCGGCGGCAGAGGTGCGAGGGGGTGTGACGGTCCGGCGGTCGGCTACGGCCACGGAGGTCCTTTCACTGGTCGGCGATCCTGTGCGGCTACCGTCGCAGGCCGGAAACCGTCAGGTCCATCGAATCTTTCCGACCATTCCTTGAAGAGGAACTGAAAGATGGGGCCGTCACCACCTTCCCGGCCGGCTCCCCGCGCGGCGCGAGCTGCCCCGCGAGCGTCGCCCCGAACGCCAGCGCCATGCCGATCAGTTGCACCGGCGTCAGCGTCTCGCCGAGCGCCGCCCAGCCGACGACGGCGGCGGTCAGCGGGGAGAGCGGGCCGAGGAAGGTGACCTGGGTGGCGGAGAGCCGGCCGATGCCGCGGAACCAGAGCCAGTACGCCACCGCCGTGTTGGCCAGCGCCAGGTAGAGGTAGCCGCCGGCCGCCGGGGCGTCGAGGGCGGGCGGGGCACCCTCGGCCAGGAGGGCGACCGGCGCGATGAGCAGCCCGCCCGCGGTCAGCTGCCAGCCGGTGAGGGCGAGCGGGCCCACCCCGTCGGGGCGCCCCCAGCGGCTGGTGAGCACGGTGCCGGTGGACATGGACGCGGCAGAGGCGAGGGCGGCCAGCGCGCCGAGCGCGTCCAGCTCCCCGGCCGACCGCAGCACGACCAGGCTGACGCCGAACGCGGCGGCGACGGCGGTGAGCACCGCACGCGTGGGGGGCCGCTGCCCGAGCAGGAGGGCCGACAGACCGACCACGAAGAGCGGTCCGACCGAGCCGACGACGGCCGCCATGCCGCCCGGCAGCCGGTAGGCGGAGAGGAACAGCAGCGGGAAGAAGGCGCCGATGTTCAGCGCGCCCAGCACCGTCGCCTTCCACCACCAGGCGCCGTGCGGGCGCACCCGGGCCAGGGCCAGGAGCAGCAGACCGGCGGGCAGGGCGCGGGCCAGAGCGGTGAACAGCGGGCGGTCGGGCGGCAGGAACTCGGTGGTCACGGCGTAGGTGGTGCCCCAGGAGACGGGGGCGAGGGCGGTGAGCGCTATGAGGGCGGGACGACCAGTTCGCATGACACTAACTTACTACTAAGCAAGTTTCCGTCAAGCTACTTTCTTGCGGTCGAGTGGAATCCGGCCGATACTCGTGCCATGACCGAGCACCCCGAGCCCTCTCCCGTGCCGCGCAAGGACCCCGTCGACGCGATCGTCGACCAGTGGGCGCGGGTGCGGCCCGATCTGGACACGGCCGCCATGGAGGTGTTCGGCCGCGTCTTCCGGCTGGCCCGCGCGATGGGCGACCGGATGGAGAAGGCGTACGCGCGCTTCGGGATCTCGCGCGGGGAGTTCGACGCATTGGCGACCCTGCGCCGGTCCGGCGAGCCCTACACGCTCTCGCCGCGGCAGCTCTCGGCCACGCTGATGCTCACCACCGGCGGCATGACCGGCCGGCTGGACAAGCTCGAACGGGCGGGGCTGCTGCGCCGCTCCCCCGACCCGCACGACCGCCGGGGTCTCCAGGTCACGCTCACCGAGCGGGGGCTGGAGCTGATCGACGAGGCCGTCGGCGCGGGCCTCGCCGTCCAGACGGAGGCCCTGTCCGCCCTCGACGCTGCGCAGGCCGCCCAGGTGGCCGGTCTGCTCCGGGACCTGCTCGCGGGCACCGAGGAGTAGCGGGCCCCGCGCACGGCGAAGGGCGCCGCCCCGTCACAGGTGTGCGGGGGCGGCGCCCTTCGGTGAAAGCGTTGCGGGGGGTCAGGCCTTCGCGGCGGCCTTCGCCTTCGGCTTGCCCTTTGCCTTGGCCTTGGTGCCGGGGGTGAGCACCCGGTGCTCCGGCTTGGACCGGTCCAGGGCCACCACCAGACCGGCGATGATCGCGAACAGGGCGAGCGGGGCCAGGACGTAGTAGCCCAGCGTCTCGATCACGCTCAGGCCGGTGCCGGGGTCGTCGCCGTCGTCGCGGGTCAGCGCGAGCGCGGGGGACGACATGAGCAGCATCATCAGCGTCGTACCGGCTGCCAGGGCGCCGGCGCGCAGGGCGTTCTTCTTGTCCACGGTGCAAAGTTAGCGAACGGCCGCCGGGACCGCGCGCCCGGGGTGCCCGTACGGGGTCCGATCTGCACACGGCCGCGCGGCTCACCCGTGCCGGTGGCCGCCCTGCTCCCGTACGGCGTCGATCAGGGCGTGCAGACGGGGGGAGGCGGCCAGGTCCTCCAGGGTCACCGGGCGCCCGTCCGCGTCGGCCACGGGGAGCCGCCAGTTCGGGTACTGGTCCCAGGTGCCGGGCAGGTTCTGCGGGCGCCGGTCCCCGACGGCGTCCGGGAGCCAGATGCCGACCATGCGGGCCGGGGTGCGCAGCAGGAAGCGGTGCACGGCCTGGATCTCCGCCTCCTCGGCGGGGGTTCCGGCGTCCCCGCCGGTGCCGTCGAGCAGTCCGAGCCGGGCCAGGACCTCCAGCCACTCGGCGGTGTCCGCGGCGGCCTCCGCGCGTTCCACCTCCAGCGGGCGGGTGAGCAGGCCGAGGCGGTCGCGCAGTTCGACGTGTTCGCCGGTGAGGCGGGCGGCGGTGGACGGCAGGTCGTGGGTGGTGGCGGTGGCCAGGCAGTCGGCGCGCCACCGCTCCGGGGGCAGCGGACGCCCGTCGCCGGTCCAGTCGCGCTCGAACCAGAGCACCGAGGTGCCGAGCACGCCGCGCTCGCGCAGCGCCTCGCGCACGCCGGGCTCGACGGTGCCCAGGTCCTCGCCGATGACGACGGCGCCGGCCCGGGTGGCCTCCAGGACCAGGACGGCGAGCATGGCCTCGGCGTCGTAGTGGACGTACGTGCCCTGGGTGGGCGGGTGGCCCTCGGGGACCCACCAGAGCCGGAACAGGCCCATGACGTGGTCCACGCGCAGCGCGCCCGCGTAGCGGAAGAGCCCGCGCAGGAGAGCGCGGAAGGGCGCGTACCCGGAGTCGGCGAGGCGGTCGGGGCGCCAGGGCGGCAGGCCCCAGTCCTGGCCGAGGGCGTTGAAGGCGTCGGGGGGCGCCCCCACGGACATGCCGCGGGCGAAGTGGTGCCGCTGGGCCCAGGCGTCGGCGCCGCCCGGATGCACGCCGACCGCGAGGTCGTGCACGATCCCGACCGGCATGCCGGCCTCGCGGGCGGTGTGCTGGGCGGCGGTGAGCTGGGTGTCGGTGAGCCAGGTGAGCCGGGAGTGGAAGTCGACGCGGTCCATCAGCTCGGTGCGGGCGCGGTCGGTGGCAGCGGAGCGGGGGTCGCGCAGCTCTTCGGGCCAGCGGTGCCAGTCGGGGCCGTGCACCTCGGCGAGCGCGCACCAGGTGGCGTGGTCCTCCAGGGCGGTGCCCTGCTCGGCGAGGTAGTCGCAGTAGGCGGCGCGGCGGCCGGGGCCGAGGGGGACCTCGTGGAGCAGGTCGAGCGCCCCGCGCTTCAGCTCCCAGACGGCGTCCCGGTCGATGAGGGCGCCGTCGTCCAGTACGGCGGCGCGCAGCCGGTCTGCCTCCCGGGCGAGCGTCCTGGCGCGCTCGGGGTCGGTGACGTACGCGTACTCGGGCACGTCCTCGACGCGCAGGTGCACGGGGTCGGGGAACCGGCGCGAGGAGGGCCGGTACGGGGAGGGGTCGGAGGGGGCGCCGGGCACGGCCGCGTGCAGCGGGTTGACCTGGACGAACCCGGCGCCGAGGGCGCGTCCGGCCCAGTCGGCCAGTTCGCGCAGGTCGCCGAGGTCGCCCATGCCCCAGGAGCGGCGGGAGAGCAGCGAGTAGAGCTGCACGAGGAGCCCGTGGGAGCGGCCGGGAGGCGCCGGCAGCCGGTCGGGCGCGACGATCAGGTGCGCCCGCGCGGTGCGGCCGTCCGGGGCGGTGGCGGTCAGCCGGTGGACGCCGGGCGGCAGCCGCCCGGCGTCCTCGCGGCTCTCGCCCTGCTCGGTGTCGACGCGCAGCCGGGTGCCTTCCGGCAGCGCCGCGAGGGCGGCCGGTTCGGGGCCGCCGCTCCAGACGACGACGGTGGGCGGCAGCAGCCGGGCGCGCAGTTCGCCCTCGCGGGCGTCCAGGGCGGCGCGTACCGCCACGGGCGTGCTCGTGTCCACGTCGAGCGCGGCCAGCGCGAGGGTCACGGCGGTGGCCGAGGCCGGGACCGTGCGGTCCGGGGAGGGGCGGTAGGAGGTGGCGACGCCGTGCAGGGCGGCGAGCCTGGTCAGATCCTCGGGAAGGTCCTCGGCGGGGGGCTCGGCCGGCCCGGCTGCTGGCATCTGTGACCTCTACGACCTCGTCGGTTCGGGAACGGCGAAGGAGGGGCCGCCCTGCTCGGGCACGTCGGCCGTCAGCTCGGGCGAGGACTCACTGGTCAGCGGCACGGCGTCGGCGAACGGCGACTCGCTGGTCAGAGGCTCGGCGTCGGGCAGCGGAGGTTCGCTGGTCAGGGGGGTCTCGGCGCAGCTGCCGGTGGCGCCGAAGACGCAGTAGTGCGGGGTCGCGGAGGCGGCGGAGGGCTCGGCCCAGGGTGTGGACGGCTCCGCCACGGGTTTGGAAGGGGCCGGGAGCAGGAGGGGTGCAGCCACGGAGATCTCCTTTGGTTCGGGCTGTGTTACCAACACGCTTTTGACGGGTTACGGCGCCCCCTACCCAGAAGACGGGCGGACAGGCGCATTGGTACTCACAACGTGTCCCTGGTCACATCTCATGACTTCCAATTACCCATGATCCGGGTGAAAGCAATCCCCCGACCGCCGGGCCGGATCTCCCCTACCCTGACCCTGTGGACCCCTGCACAACCGGAGGAGCCCTGTGACCGTGACCGCCGACAGGCCCCAGATGCTCGTCACCGAGTTCGAGGAACTCGCTCGCCACGCCGACCGGAGCATAGAAGGCGCGCGGCTCGAGTTCATCAACGGACATCTTGGGGGGAAGGCCGTGCCCGACGGCGATCACGGACGTGTCATCCAGTGGCTCACGCGCATCTGCATGCAGCACAGGCCGGACCTCTGGCTGGATCCGACGCAAGGGCTCGTGGTCGAGACGTACCGAGGCGGGCGGGCTCGTCCGGACGGCTCGCTCGCTCCGGCGGAAGCCTTTGTCGGCCAGGGCGAATGGGCCGACCCCACCCCCGTCCTCATGGTCGTGGAGGTCACCTCGTACGACTCCGACACCGACCGGCGTGACCGCACCGAGAAGCCGCGCGCCTACGCCGGGACGGGCATCCCCGTCTATCTCCTGATCGACCGGGACACCTGCGAGGTCAAGGTGCACAGCCGCCCCGACGGCGGGCGGTACGAGACCGTGCAGACGCTGCCCTTCGGCAAGGAGGTCGCGCTGCCCGAGCCGGTGGGGATCACCCTGGAGACCGAGGCGCTGAAGAACTGGGTGCGCTGATCGCGTCCCCAGCGGCGAGGACCCGGACCGTCAGGCGGAAATGCCGTCGATCCGGGCCATCGCGTCCTCCGCGCCGTACGGCTGCAAGTACGGCAGCCAGCGTGGGTCGCGGTGGCCGGTGCCGATGATGCGCCAGGCCAGGCCGGTGGGCGGGGCGGGCTTGTGGCGCAGGCGCCAGCCCAGTTCGACCAGGTGGCGGTCCGCCTTGACGTGGTTGCAGCGGCGGCAGGACGCCACCACGTTGTCCCAGGCGTGCAGACCCCCGCGGCTGCGCGGGATGACGTGGTCGACGCTGGTGGCGACGGCGCCGCAGTACATGCAGCGGCCCCCGTCGCGGGCGAAGAGCGCTCGTCGGGTCAGCGGGACGGGCCCCCGGTAGGGGACCCGCACGAACCGCTTGAGCCGGACCACGCTGGGTGCGGGCACGGTGACGGTCGCGCTGTGCAGGTAGGCGCCGGACTCCTCGAGGCACACGGCCTTGTTCTCGAGGACGAGGACGAGCGCGCGGCGGAGCGGTACGACGCCGAGTGGCTCGTACGACGCGTTGAGAACCAGGACATGCGGCACGGAGGCCTCCTTGTACGCCGGCGGCGCGTGGCTCGCGCCGGGACGATCCGTTGCCAGTCTCCCCTCATGCCTGGTGGAAGCGCCACCATGTCCCGGTAACGGGCTGGGAGTGTTTTCGACCACACGGGGCGCCGCGCCGGGCGGCGTGACCAGTCCCGGTGCGGGTGAGGACCGTCTCTCCCGCCCCTTTCGGGCCGTTCCGGTCCCGGTGCCCCGTTAGTGTGGTGCCTCTGCCCGTCCGGTGACCTTTCCGTGACCTTGGACCGGATCTCCCGGGACGGGCCGCCGCACCTGGAGGTATCCGCCGTGTCCCTGTCCGCCGCCCTCCGACTGGCCGCCGGGCCGTCGCCGTCCCCGACCCCCTCGGGCTCCACGACGCCGCCGGTGCCCTCTCTCCGGGACGCCCAGGAGCACGCGACGAACGCCGCGGGCTGGGTCGAGGAGAACTGGTCGACCTGGCTCGCGATCGGGCTGCGGGTGCTGCTGATCGTGGTGATCGCGGCGGTGCTGCGGGCGGTGGTCCGGCGGGCGATCACCAAGCTGATAGAGCGGATGAACCGCAGGCCCGCGACGGGCGGCAGCACCGCGCTGAGCAGTCTGCTGGTCAACGCCGAGCGGCGCCGGCAGCGCTCCGAGGCCATCGGGTCCGTGATGCGCTCGGTGGCCAGCTTCCTCATCCTCGGCACCGCCGCGCTGATGATCCTCGGCACCTTCCAGATCAACCTGGCGCCCCTGCTGGCCTCGGCCGGTGTCGCGGGCGTCGCGATCGGCTTCGGCGCCCGCAACCTGGTCACCGACTTCCTGTCCGGCGTCTTCATGATCCTTGAGGACCAGTACGGCGTCGGCGACAGCATCGACGCGGGCGTGGCCTCCGGCGAGGTCATAGAGGTCGGCCTGCGGGTGACCAAGCTGCGCGGTGTCGACGGCGAGATCTGGTACGTCCGCAACGGCGAGGTCAAGCGGATCGGCAACCTCTCCCAGGGCTGGTCCACGGCCGGCGTGGACGTGACCGTCCGCTCCGACGAGAACCTGGACAAGGTGAAGGAGACCCTCGACGCGGTCGGCGAGCGGATGAGCAAGGAGGAGCCCTGGAACGAGATGCTCTGGGGCCCCATCGAGGTCCTCGGCCTGGACTCCGTACTGCTCGACTCGATGGTCGTACGCGTCTCCGCCAAGACCATGCCCGGCAAGTCCCTCACCGTCGAGCGGGAGCTGCGCTGGCGCGTCAAGCGGGCCTTCGACGAGGCCGGCATCGCGATCGTCGGCGGGGCCACGTTCCCGGTGGACGGCGTCCCCGCCGCCGCCGACCCGACGGCCGGGATGGCGGCGCCGTCGGCGTACGCGAACACCGGATCGCCGCAGTCGGTCGCCGCGTCGCCCATCACGCCGCCGAGCACCACGAAGTAGCGGCCGGGTCCGCCGCCCCTTCCGCACCGCCCCCGAGGTAACGACTGCGTTGCCCCGGGGGCGCTCTCTTGACGCCCCCTCCCGGGCGGGCCTACGTTTCTCAGCCAACAGGAAACTTTCCTAACAGTCACTTCCGGTGGGACGCGCAGTGGACTTCCCCGTCCCCCGCTGAAAGGCTGAGCGGTCGAGAGGCAGGTGTGGACACGCATGGCAGGAACCGCCGGCACGCCGGGCACCCCGCGCGTCCTGCGCGCCATGAACGACCGGGCCGCCCTGGACCTCCTGCTGGAGCACGGGCCGCTGTCCCGGACCCGGATCGGCAAGCTGACCGGCTTGTCCAAGCCGACCGCCTCCCAGCTCCTCGCCCGCCTGGAGGCCGCCGGCCTGGTGCTGGCCGGCGGCACCACCGAGGGCAGCCCGGGCCCCGGCGCCCAGCTCTACGAGGTCAACCCGGCAGCCGCGTACGCCGCCGGACTCGACGTCACCCCGGACCGCGTCCTGGCCGCGGTCGCCGACGTCACCGGGCGCACCGTCGGCCGGTACGAGCTGCCGACCCCGGGCCGCCGCCCCGCCGCCCCCGTCGTCCAGCAGGTGACGGACGCCCTCGACGGCGCGGTGAAGGCCGCCGGGCTGGCCCGTGCCGACGTCCACCGGCTCGTCATCGGCACCCCCGGCGCCTTCGACCCGGGCACCGGGCGGCTGCGCTACGCCTCCCACCTGCCCGGCTGGCACTCCCCCACCCTGCTGGACGAGCTGGCCGCCGCGCTGCCCATGCCGGTCGAGTACGAGAACGACGTGAACCTCGCGGCCGTCGCGGAGCAGCGCCTCGGCGCCGCCCGGGGCCACGAGGACTTCGTGCTGCTCTGGAACCAGGAGGGCCTCGGCGCCGCGCTGGTCCTCGGCGGCCGGCTGCACCGCGGCTGGACCGGCGGCGCGGGCGAGGTCGGCTTCCTGCCGGTGCCGGGCGCCCCGCTGGTCCGCAAGGTCAGCCGGGCGGGCAGCGGCGGCTTCCAGGAACTCGCCGGCTCCCAGGCCCTGCCGGCCCTGGGCCGGGAGCTGGGCCTGACCGACCTGCCGCCGGGGCCGTACCACGAGGCCGCCGCGGCCCTCGTCGCCCGCGCCGCGCGGACCGACGACGCACCGCACCGCCGGCTGCTCCAGACCTACGCCACCCGCCTGGCCACCGGCCTCGCGTCCCTCGTCTCGGTCCTGGACCCCGAGCTGGTCGTGCTGAGCGGCACCGCCCTCGCCGCCGGCGGCGAGACGCTGCGCGACCTGGTCCGGGACGAGCTGGAGGAGCTGGCCGCCTCCCGTCCCCGGCTCGTCGTCGGCGACGTGACCGACCACCCCGTACTGCGCGGGGCGCTGGAGAGCGCCCTCGCGACCACCCGCGACGAGGTCTTCGACACCTCGCGCTGAGCCACCCCCCACGGCACCACCCGTACCGCATCACCCACCGCGCACCACCGCCCCCGTCCCGCCACGCCCTGCCCCAGGGAGCTGCGTCATGCCCGGAATATCCGCAAAGGCCACCCTCGCGGTCGCCGCCTCCGTCTCCATCGCCCTGCTCGCCACGGCCTGTACCGGCCAGGCGGACTCGGGCGCCTCGGACGACCCGAACGCCGAGACGACCCTCACCTTCTGGCACGGCTGGAGCGCGCCCGCCGAGGTGAAGGCCGTACAGGCCAATGTCGACCGCTTCGAGAAGGCGCACCCCAACATCAAGGTGAAGGTCGTCGGCAACATCAACGACGACAAGCTCAACCAGGCGCTGCGCGCGGGCGGTTCGAACGGGCCCGACGTGGTGTCCTCGTTCACCACCTCCAACATCGGAAAGTTCTGCTCCTCGGGCGCCTTCGCCGACCTGAAGCCCTTCATCGAGAAGTCGAAGCTCGACCTGGACGCGCTCATCCCGAAGCCGATGCTGGACTACACGCAGTTCGAGGGCGTCCGCTGCGCCCTGCCGCTGCTCGGCGACGCCTACGGCCTCTACTACGACAAGGACGCCTTCGCGGCGGCCGGCATCAAGGCCCCGCCCAAGACCTGGTCCGAGTTCGCCGAGGTGGCGAAGAAGCTGACCGAGCCGAAGGGCGACGGCTACGAGCGGCTCGGCTTCATGCCGAACTACCACGGCTACGAGACGGTCGTCGACCACTACATGTCCCAGTGGGACCACGCCTACTTCGACCAGGACGGCAAGTCGAGCGTCGCCGAGGACCCGGCCTTCGCGGAGATGTTCACGTACCAGAAGAAGCTCGTCGACGACCTCGGCGGCTTCGCGAGGCTGGAGAAGTACCGCAACACCTTCGGCGACGAGTGGGGCGCCAAGCACCCCTTCCACACCGGCCAGGTGGCGATGCAGCTCGACGGCGAGTGGCGGCTCGGCATGGCCAAGGACGCGGGGGTGGACTTCGAGATCGGCACCGCGCCGATGCCCGTGGCCGACGACGAGGTGGACGAGTACGGCAAGGGGTTCCTCTCCGGCACCGTGATGGGCATCGCGCCGCAGAGCGCGAAGAAGAACGCCGCCTGGGAGCTGGTGAAGTACATGACGACCGACACCGGGGCCGTCGTCGCCTTCGCCAACGCCATCCGCAACGTGCCCTCCACCTTCCCGGCCCTGAAGTCCCCGGACCTCGAGACCGACCCCGCCTTCAAGACCTTCCTGGACATCGCCCAGCACCCCGAGTCGAACTCCCCGCCGGCCTCCGTCAACGGCTCCACGTACCAGCTGACGCTCCAGGACTTCGGGTACCAGTACGAGTCGGGCAAGGTGAAGGATCTCAAGGCCGGGCTGGAGAAGACCGCCGAGCAGATCGACCGCGACATCGAGCAGACGAAGTAGCGGACATGACGACGTCCATGACCGCGAACACCCTCCGCGCCAAGCGCCGTTCCTCGGCGCTGCGCACGCTGGCCTTCATGTCGCCCTGGCTCGTCGGGTTCGGCGTCTTCTTCGCCTATCCCCTGGTGTCCACCGTGTACTTCTCGCTGATGAGGTACGACGGCTTCGGGGTTCCGGAGTTCCGGGGCCTGGACAACTGGGTGTACGTCTTCCAGGACTACCCCCTGTTCTGGCCCGCCCTGCGCAACACCCTGTGGCTCGTCCTGGTGATGGTGACCTGCCGGGTCGTGTTCGGGCTCGGGGTCGGGCTGCTCATCACGAAGATCAGGACGGGGGCCGGGGTCTTCCGCACCCTCTTCTACCTCCCCTACCTCGCCCCGCCGGTCGCCGCGACGCTGGCCTTCGTCTTCCTCCTCAACCCCGGCACCGGACCGGTCAACTCCGTCCTGGAGGGCCTGGGCGTCTCCGCGCCGGGCTGGTTCACGGACGCCGCCTGGTCCAAGCCGGCCCTCACCGCGCTCGCGCTGTGGGGCGTCGGCGACCTCATGGTCATCTTCATGGCCGCGCTGCTCGACGTGCCCAGGGAGCAGTACGAGGCGGCCGAGCTGGACGGGGCGTCGGCCTGGCAGCGGTTTCGGTTCGTGACGCTGCCGAACATCTCGCCGATCGTGCTGTTCGCCGTGGTCACGGGTGTGATCCAGACGATGCAGTACTACACGCAGCCGCTGGTCGCCGGGAAGGTCGCCTCCGGGATCATCGGCGGCTCCGGCCAGTCCTTCGAGCCGGGCTACCCGGACAAGTCGACCCTCACGCTCCCCCAACTCGTCTACAACCTCGGCTTCCAGCGCTTCGACTACGGCTCCGCGTGCGTGGTCGCCCTCGTACTGTTCGCGCTGGCCATGGCGTTCACCGCGCTGCTGATGCGCCGCCGGGGCGGACTGATCCAGGCAGGTGACCGATGACCCAGGTACTGGAACGTCCGCCGGTGGCCCCGGGCGGCGCGCCGCCCGCCGCACGCCGCGCCGCACACCGCCGCGTCCTGCTGGAGTGGATCGCCGTCCACGCCCTGGGGATCGCCGCCGCCCTGTTCTTCACCCTGCCGTTCGTCTTCGTGGTGCTCACCTCGCTGACGAGCGACCAGCAGGCCCTCACCCGGGACCTGTGGCCGCACACCTGGGAGTGGGGCAACTACCGCACGGTCCTGGACACCCCGGGCTTTCTCACCTGGTGGCGGAACACGCTGCTCTACGCCGGCCTGGGCACCGCCTTGACCGTCGCGTCCTCGGTGCCCGTGGCCTACGCGCTGGCCAAGTTCCGCTTCCGGGGCAGGCACCTGTCCCTGCTGCTGGTGATCTCGATGATGATGCTGCCCCCGCAGGTGATCGTCATCCCGATGTACCTGTTCTGGGCGAAGCAGCTCGACCTGTCCGGCACCCTCTGGCCGCTGATCGTCCCGATGGCCTTCGGCGACGCCTTCTCCATCTTCCTGCTCCGGCAGTTCCTGCTGACCATCCCGGACGAGTACCTGGACGCGGCCCGGGTCGACGGCTGCGGGGAGCTGCGCACCCTGCTGAGGGTCGTCCTGCCGATGGCGAGACCGGGCATCGCGGCGGTGGCCCTCTTCCAGTTCTTCTACGCCTGGAACGACTACTTCGGCCCGCAGATCTACGCCTCCGAGAACCCCGGCGCCTGGACCCTCTCCTACGGCCTGGAGTCCTTCAAGGGCGCCCACCACACCGACTGGAACCTCACCATGGCCGCCACCGTGCTGGTCATGGCCCCCGTGATCCTCGTGTTCTTCTTCGCGCAGAAGGCGTTCGTCGAGGGCGTCACACTGACCGGAGTAAAGGGTTGATGACTTCATGAAACTCACCGTGGTCGGCGGCGGTTCGACCTACACGCCCGAACTGATCGACGGCTTCGCCCGGTTGCGGGACACCCTGCCGGTCGAGGAACTGGTCCTCGCCGACCCGGCGGCCGACCGCCTGGAGCTGGTGGGCGGCCTCGCCCGCCGCATCCTCGCCCGGCAGGGGCACGGGGCCCGCGTCGTCACCACCTCCGACCTTGACGCGGCCGTGGAGGGCGCCGACGCCGTACTGCTCCAGCTGCGCGTCGGCGGCCAGGCGGCCCGCGAGCAGGACGAGACCTGGCCGCTGGAGTGCGGCTGCGTCGGCCAGGAGACGACCGGCGCGGGCGGCCTGGCGAAGGCGCTGCGCACGGTGCCCGTGGTGCTGGACATCGCCGAACGGGTCCGGCGGGCCAACCCGGACGCCTGGATCATCGACTTCACCAACCCGGTCGGCATCGTGACCCGGGCCCTGCTCCAGGCCGGGCACCGGGCGGTCGGCCTGTGCAACGTGGCGATCGGGCTCCAGCGCAAGTTCGCCGCCCTGCTCGGCGTGGCGCCCTCCGACGTCCACCTGGACCACGTGGGCCTCAACCACCTCACCTGGGAGACCGGCGTCCGGCTCGGCGGGCCCGAGGGCGAGGACGTCCTGCCCCGGCTGCTGGCCGAGCACGGGGACGCCGTCGCCGCCGACCTGCGCCTGCCCCTCCCGCTGCTGGACCGCCTCGGTGTCGTCCCCTCGTACTACCTGCGCTACTACTACGCCCACGACGAGGTCGTCGGCGAACTGCGCACCAAGCCGTCGCGGGCCGCCGAGGTGGCCGCGATGGAGCGGGAGCTGCTGGCGATGTACGGCGATCCGGCCCTGGACGAGAAGCCCGCCCTGCTCGCCAAGCGCGGCGGCGCCTACTACTCGGAGGCCGCCGTGGACCTCGCCGCCGCCCTGCTCGGCGGCGCGGGCTCCCCCCACCAGGTGGTGAACACCTACAACCGGGGCACGCTGCCCTTTCTGCCCGACGACGCGGTGATCGAGGTGCCGGCCGCGGTGGGCGCCAAGGGTGCCGCCCCGCTGCCGGTGGCGACCGTGGACCCGCTGTACGCGGGGCTGATGGCGAACGTGACGGCGTACGAGGACCTGGCCCTGGAAGCGGCCCTGCGCGGCGGCCGGGAGCGGGTCTTCCGGGCGCTGCTCGCCCACCCCCTCGTCGGCCAGTACACGTACGCGGACCGGCTCACCGACCTGCTGATCGCACACAACCGGGAGCACCTGGCGTGGGCCTGACCGCGAGCGTGCTCGCCGTCGACGCGGGCAACAGCAAGACCGACGTGGCCGTGGTGACGGCGGACGGGGAGGTGCTGGCCACGGCCCGCGGCGGGCCCTTCCGTCCGCCCGCGGTGGGCGTCGAGCGGGCCGTGGACACCCTGGCGGAGGCGGTGGCGGAGGCCCTCGCGGCGGCCGGTGCCGGCTCCGTGGACCACGTGTCGGCCTGCCTGGCCAACGCCGACCTGCCCGTGGAGGAGGAGCAGCTGGCCGCCGCCCTCCAGGCGCGCGCGTGGGGCACGCGGGTCGACGTGCGCAACGACACCTTCGCGATCCTGCGGGCCGGCGTCGACGAGCCGCTCGGCGTCGCCGTCGTCTGCGGGGCCGGGGTCAACTGCGTCGGCATGCGCCCCGACGGCCGCACCGCCCGCTTCCCCGCCATCGGACGCCTCTCCGGCGACTGGGGCGGCGGCTGGGGGCTGGCCGAGGAGGCGCTGTGGCACGCGGCCCGCGCGGAGGACGGCCGGGGCGGGCCGACGGAACTGGCCCGGACCCTGCCGGCGCACTTCGGGCTCGACTCGATGTACGCCCTCATCGAGGCCCTGCACCTGCGGCACGTCGAGCCGGCCCGGCGCCACGAGCTGACGCCCGTGCTGTTCGCCACGGCGGCGGCCGGCGACCCGCTCGCCCGGTCCGTCGTGGACCGGCAGGCCGACGAGGTGGTGGCCATGGCGACGGTCGCGCTGACCCGCCTCGACCTGCTGTCCGAACCGGCGCCGGTCCTGCTCGGCGGCAGCGTCCTCGCGGCCCGCCATCCCCAACTCGACGACCGGATACGGGAGCTGCTGGCGGCCCGCGCCCCCAAGGCGGTCCCCACGGTGGTGACGGCGCGGCCCGTGCTGGGCGCCGCGCTGCTCGGTCTCGACCGGGTGGGCGCGGGGGCCGCGGCGCGGCAGCGAGTGCGGGAGCGCTTCGCCGCCTGAGCGGCGCGGGCACGGGCGCGGCACGGGGGCGGGACCGGATCGGGGAACCGAACCGGTTCCGCCGGCGTATTCATGGGCAGGGGTGGTGCGTTGCACCCTGATCAAATCAAGATCGGGTGAAGGCCGGTGCGAATGTCGGCGCGGGCAGCGATACTTGCGGCGACGCATGACCATGGGGGAGGTCAGGAGTGACTCGACCGCCGAAGGGCAGCGCGGCGCCGCCGGGCCCCGGCGTGCCCGCGCCGCCCGCCGTGCCGCCGCAGCCCGGCCCCCCGCCCGCCGAGCGCGGTCCGGCCGGCGCGTCCCCGGCGCTCCCTCCACCGCCCGCCGCGCCCCGGCGCACCGCCTTCGCCGAGGGTGCGGACCGGCTGCGCGCGGCCGCGGTCACCGAGCCGGGCCGGCTGCGCATCATCGGCGCGCTGCTCGCCGCGCTGGTCGTCGCCTTCGGCGCCGTCACGGCCTGGCAGACGAGCGACCGCGCCGCCGCCGCCGACGACGTGCTCACCCGCAGCCAGCCCCTCAGCTCCGCCGCGGCCGGCATCTACCGCTCGCTGGCCGAGGCCAACACGGCGGCCTCCAGCGGATTCCTCGCCGGCGGCCAGGAGACCAAGGACTCCCGCGACCGGTACGACAACGGCATCCGCGCCGCCGCCGAGGGTCTCGTGACGGCCGCCGCCAACTCGGACCCCGACTCGCCGGCCGCGCGGACCATCGCCGAGCTGAACCGGCTGCTGCCCGAGTACAAGGGCCTGGTCGAGCGCGCCCGTACCTACAACCGGCAGGGCTTCCCGGTCGGCGGCGCCTACCTGCGCTACGCCAACGAGAAGATGCAGAAGGAGATGCTCCCGGCGGCGGAGGACCTCTACAAGACGGAGAACCGCCGGCTCGGCGCCGACTACGGCGACGCCAAGCCCTACCCCTGGGCGGCGATCGCCCTCGGCGTCGTCGTGCTCGCCGCGCTGGCCTGGGCCCAGCACCGCAACTACCGTCGCACCAACCGGGTCCTGAACCACGGCCTGGTCGCCGCCACCGCCGCCGCAGGCGTCGTCCTGCTGTGGCTGGTCGTCGGCCACAGCGTCGCCCGCTCCGGCCTCACCGACTCCTACGAGCACGGCGTGCGCTCGCTGAACGCGCTCAACGAGGCCCGCATCGCCTCCCTCAAGGCCCGCGGCAACGAGAACCTCACCCTGGTCTCCCGGGGCGCGGAGACCACCAAGGTGGGCGACACGACGTACGACTCCTACGACCTGGCGTTCGGCCGGAACATGGAGGACCTGGGCAAGGCCCTCGGCGCGGCGGGCCGGCTGGCCGACGACGAGGCGGGAGAGTCGCCCGTCGAGGCGGCGAACGGCAACATGGCGGAGTGGAAGAAGCGGCACGCCTCGGCCCGTGAGCAGGACGACTTCGGCAACTACCAGCAGGCGCTCGACCTGGTGATAGGCGGCGAGGGAGCCACCGTCGAGTGCTTCGACGGCGTCGACGACTCGCTCGCCCGGGCGCTCGCGCACGAGAAGGCGGAGTTCGAGCGCGCGGCCGGCGACGGCCGGGACGCCATGACCCTGCTGCCGCAGGGCGCCGGAGTGCTGGCCGGACTGGGCGCGGCCGGGGCGCTGCTCGGCATCGGCCGCAGGCTGTCGGAGTACCGGTGAGCCGGGGCGCGGGGCCGGCGGGCCGGCGGGCAGGGACACCCTGGCAAGGAGGCGCGGGAGGCGGAGGGGTCGTGAGGAAGCGTGCGCGGCGGTTGCGGACCGGGCTGAAGGGCTGGGGCGGCGTGGGCGCGATGGCCGTCGGCTGCGCCCTCGCGGTGCTGTTCGTCCTGCTCCTGCCCCTGGTCAGGTCGCACGGCGAGAGCGGCGGCCCGGGCACCGGCCACGGTCTCGCCCACGGCAGCGCGACCCGCGCCGCCGAGGAGTGCGCGGCCCCGGAGAAGCAGACCCTCGCCCCGTCGGGTGCCGACGGCCCCACCATCGACGAGATCCGCGGCCGCGAGGGCGAGAAGCGCAAGCTGATCGTCGGCGTCGACCAGAACAGCTACCGCTGGGGCTACCGCGACCCGAACAGCGGCGGCGACGCCGAGCTGGAGGGCTTCGACATCGACCTGGCGCACCGCATCGCCGAGGACATCCTCGGGGACGCGGACGCGGTGCAGTTCAAGGCCATACCGACCAACCAGCGCGAGCCGGCGATCCAGGACGGCCGGGTCGACATGGTGGTCCGCACCATGACCATCAACTGCGCCCGCCTGGAGAAGGTCGCCTTTTCCGCCCCCTACTTCCGCACCGGGCAGCAGCTGCTCGCCCCGAAGACGTCCCCGATCACCGGGTACGACGACACGCTGGCCGGCAGGAGCATCTGCACGGCGGCCGGTTCCACCGCGCTGAGCACGCTGGAGCAGGACCGGAAGGACGGCCGGCTCGCCGCCGACGCCGACCTCGGCACCACCGTGCCCAACCAGCTCGACTGCCTGGTCCGGCTCCAGCTCGGCGAGGTCGACGCGGTCGTCACCGACGGCGCGCTCGCCGCCAGCCAGGCCGCGCAGGACCCGACGGTCCAGCTGAAGGGCGACCCCTTCACCACCGAGTACTACGGCGTGGCGATGAAGAAGGACGCCGACGACCTGGTGCGCCGGGTCAACCGCATCCTGGAGCAGTGGCGCGCCGACCGGAGCGACGGCTGGCGGAACTCGTACGACACATGGCTGTCCCCGACGATGGGCGACGACCCGGCGCGGTCGGAGCCGCCGGCCCCGGAGTACCTGCGCAGGAGCTGAACGGCCGCCGTACACGGGGAAAGAGCACAAGTCAGCGACAGCGAGGGGTGATCGATGGGCGACACGGGACCCACCGGGCCGGTGATGGACCGGGACGAGGTGGACCGTGCGCTGGCGCGGCTCGGCGCGGAGCACGAGGCGGTGGAGACCTCGCTGCTCGCCCTCCAGGACCACGCGGGCCGCAGGCTCCTCGAGGGCGCCGAGCTGACCGGCGTCACCGTCGAGCGCTGGAGCGCCGCCGAGGCGTCGATCACGCTGCTGTGGTCCTACTTCGACGCGTACACCGGCGCGCTGCGCACCGCCCGGGAGATCCGCTCCCGGCGCCGCTGGTCCAGCCGCGAGGACCTGGCCGAACTGACCGAGCTGCTGCGCGGCGAGGCCGTCACCGTGGCCGGCGGCACGGCCGCCCTCGCACAGGCACCGGCCCCGGACCAAGGCCCCGGCCGGCTCAGCGAGCGCTACTCGCTGGCGACGCTGGTGGACCGGATGAACCAGCTGTACGCGACCTCCCTGGACATGGTGGTCGCCGCCGACGCGGTCTGGTCGGCGCTGCCCGCGCGGATCGATTTACTGGCCGCCGAGCTCCAGCGCACCCGCAAGCTCGCGCACTCCGTGGGCGTGCGGCCCGGCGAGCACCCGTCCGGCGACGACCTGGAGCGCATCACCCGCACCCTGACCCGGCTGCGCGAGCGGGTCATCTCCGACCCGCTGGCCTTCTGGCTGCCGGCGGAGGGCAGTTCGGCGCCCGGCGGCGGCCGCCCCGACACGACGGTGTACGACCGCGAGGCGCGCGCCCTGGAGGAGGTGCGCCGCGAGATCGACGCCGTGCTGGCCGTGCGCCAGGACGCCGAGCAGCGCATCGTGCGGCTGCGGGACGTGCTCTCCCGCGCCGACCGCACACTCGCCGAGGCGCGCACCGCGCGCGGCGAGGTGCTGGCGAAGATCGCCGCGACGGAGGTGCCGGTGGTCAGCGGGCCGCCGATCGTGCTCCAGGAGCAGCTGGCGGCGGCCGCCGAGTACCGCAGGCACGCGCAGTGGCACCGCCTGTCCCCGCTCCTGGAGTCCCTGGAGGAGAAGGCGGAGGACGAACTGCTGCGCGCCCGCGAGTCGTTGACCGCGGTCACCGCCCCGCTGGCGGTCCGCGCGGAGCTGCGCGGCCGGCTCGACGCCTACAAGGCCAAGGTCGCCCGCCTCGGTTTCGCCGAGGACCCGGAGCTGGCGGAGAAGTACGAGAGGGCGCGCCGCATGCTGTGGAGCGCGCCCTGCGACCTGCGCGTCGCCGAGCAGGCCGTGCTGCGCTACCAGCACGCGGCGGCCGAGGCCCTGGCCTCCCCGGGACGGGTGCCCGGGCAGGGCGGCCCGGCGGACCGGACGGAGCCCGGCGTATGAGCGACGAGGGGGAGGCAGCGTCATGAGTGAGGCGGGGCGGACGTGTCAGCGTCCCGGCTGCGGCGGGACCTACGAGGACATGGGCGGCGGCGAGCTGTACTGCGACACGTGCGGCCTCGCGCCGGTCGTCGCGTCGAACGGCCTGGTCGGCTCCGTGCCGACCGGCGTCACCGCGGGCGGCGGTCGGGGCTCGCGCGGGTCGGCGGGCAGCGCCGGATCGTCCCGGTCCAGCGGCCGGGGTTCGCGTGCCTCGTCGCCGTCGTCGCGCTCGTCGAGGTCCCGGCGCTCGGTCTCCGGCCGGCTCTCGCGGGCGGTGTCGGGCCGGTCGACGGGGCGCTCGGTGTCGGTGCGCAGCTCGGGCTCGGGCGCCGGGTCCACCGCGCGGGGGCGTCTGGGCGCCGGGCTCGTGGAGGTTCCGGCGGTCCCGCGGCCCGACCCGCGCGAGATGGTCATGGAGCGTCCCGAGGTGCCGGAGCGCAAGCGGTTCTGCTCGCGCTCGGACTGCGGGGCCCCGGTCGGGCGGGCCCGCGGCGAACGGCCGGGCCGCACCGAGGGCTTCTGCACCAAGTGCGGCCACCCCTACTCGTTCGTTCCCAAGCTGACGGCCGGTGACGTCGTGCACGGCCAGTACGAGGTGGCGGGCTGCCTCGCGCACGGCGGGCTCGGCTGGGTCTACCTCGCCGTCGACAAGGCCGTCTCCGACCGCTGGGTGGTCCTCAAGGGCCTGCTGGACACCGGCGACCAGGACGCGATGGCGGCGGCGATCTCCGAACGGCGGTTCCTCGCCGAGATCGAGCACGCCAACATCGTGCGGATCTACAACTTCGTCGAGCACCTCGACCAGCGCACCGGCTCCCTCGACGGCTACATCGTCATGGAGTACGTCGGCGGCAAGTCGCTCAAGGAGATCGCCAACTCCCGCCGTACACCGGCGGGCAGACGCGACCCGCTGCCGGTGGAGCAGGCCTGCGCGTACGGCATCGAGGCGCTGGAGGCGCTCGGCCACCTGCACAGCCGCAAGCTGCTGTACTGCGACTTCAAGGTCGACAACGCCATCCAGACCGAGGACCAGCTCAAGCTCATCGACATGGGCGCGGTCCGCCGCATGGACGACGACGAGTCGGCGATCTACGGCACGGTGGGGTACCAGGCGCCCGAAGTGGCCGACACCGGACCGTCGGTCGCCTCCGACCTGTACACCGTCGGCCGCACCCTGGCCGTGCTGACCTTCGACTTCCAGGGCTACACGAGCGTCTACGCGGACTCGCTGCCCGACCCGGACACCATCGAGGTGTTCCGGCGGTACGAGTCCTTCTACCGGCTGCTGGTCCGCGCCACCGACCCGGACCCGGCCCGCCGGTTCGCCTCCGCCGAGGAGATGGCGGAGCAGCTGACGGGTGTGCTGCGCGAGGTGGTCTCGCTCCAGACCGGCCGGGCCCGGCCCGCGCTCTCCACGCTGTTCGGGCCCGAGGTCCGGGTGACGGACACGGAACTGTTCCCGCGCCTGGACGGCGAGGTGTCGACGCTGGGCGCCCGGACGACGGTCCGCGGACGCCGGCGCGGCGGGGGCGCGAGCGCGTCGCTGCCGGGCGGCGCCGGGTCCGCGCCCGCGCTGCCGGGCGCCCCGGGGCCTGCCCTGGGCGCGCCGGGCGGGACGGTCACGGGGGGTGTGCCGGGCGCCGGTTCGGGCGGTGCGGCGGCGGGCGGCGGCGCGAGCGCCTCGCTGCCGGGCGCGGTGAGCGCGGTCGGCGGGCTCGGCGGCGGGACCTCCGGGCTGGTCAAGGGCGCGGACGCGCCCGCCGCGTCCCTCGCCCTGCCGGTCCCGCGGGTGGACGCGGGCGACCCCAACGCGGGTTTCCTGGCCGGTCTCATGGCGTCCGCGCCCGCCGAGTTGCTGACCGCGCTCGCCGCCGCCCCGGCGCCCTCCACGGAGACGCGGCTGCGGGAGATCCGGGCCCGGCTGGAGAACGGCGACGCGCCCGGGGCGCTGACGGCCCTCGAATCGCTGGAGGGCGAACGTCCGGACGACTGGCGGGTGGTCTGGTACCGGGGGCTGGCCGCGCTGGTGACCGGCGGGCACGAGGACGCGGCGCTGGCCTTCGACGCGGTCTACGACGCCTTCCCGGGCGAGACCGCGCCCAAGCTGGCGCTCGGCCTGTGCGCGGAGGTGCTGGGGCAGCTCGACAACGCCGCCGAGTACTACCGCCTGGTGTGGTCGACCGACCCGAGCCACGTCAGCGCCGCTTTCGGGCTGGCCCGGGTGCAGCTGGCGGGCGGCGACCGGGCGGCCGCGGTGCGGACCCTGGAGTCGGTGCCGGAGTCGTCGGTGCACTGCACGGCCGCCCGGGTGGCGGCCGTCCGGGCCCGGCTGCGGCGGCGTACGGCGGGCGCCGGGGACGTGGCCTTCCTGGACGATCTGACCGCCGCCGCGCGGCAGGTCGAGGCGCTGGACGTGTACGGTCTGGATCCGGCGCGGCGCGAGCAACTGTCGGCCGAGGTCCTCGGTTGCGCGCTGGACTGGGTACTCTCCGGAGGTCGGGGTTCCGTCCCTCCCGCCGCCGGGGGACGGACGCTGCTCGGCAGCGGCCTGGACGAACGCGGCCTGCGCTTCGGCCTGGAGCGTTCGTACCGCACGCTGGCCCGGCTGGCGCGGGGCGGCGAGGAGAGGATCGACCTGGTGGAACGTGCAAATCGTTACCGCCCCCGGACGTGGGTGTAGTTGATGTCGCAGATGCCCCAGCAGGCCGCTGTGTCCAAGTGCCCGAGCTGCGAGGAGCCCCTCGAGTCGGGTGACCGTTTCTGCGGTGCGTGCGGATACGACCTGTCCGCGGTGCCCCCGCGGCCCGACGACCACCCGGCCGTCGCCGCCGGCGGCGCCGTACCCGCCCCGGCGCCCGCGCCGGACGGCGTGGACTGGCCCGCGGCCCGCGACTCGGACGGCCAGGGCCGCCCGGTTCCCGTGCACGCGGCCGCCGAACTGCCCGGCACCGACTCGGGCGGCTCCCCGCTGCCGCCGCCGCCCGCGGCCCCGCCGGTGCCGCCCTCGCCGGGCGTGCGCTTCGACCGGCCCGGCGAACCGGAGGAGTACCCCTTGCAGGCGCCCGACCCGAGGCTGGACACCGCGGCGGCCCCGCGGCCCGACTCCCCCGCCGCCCCGGCTCCCGGCGCCAAGGTGTGCGTCGCCTGCCGCGCGGGCCGGGTCGACGACGACGGCTACTGCGAGAACTGCGGACACGCCCAGCCCCGCGAACGCGACCACATGGAGCAGGAGTCGGGCCCCGTCGCCGCGGTCAGCGACCGGGGGCTGCGCCACCACCGCAACGAGGACGCGTTCTCGGTGGGCTGCACCGCGCTGCCCGACGGCGCCCCCGCGAGCGTCGCCATCGTCTGCGACGGCGTGTCCTCCGCGACCCGCCCCGACGACGCCTCGCTCGCCGCGTCCCGGGCCGCGGGTGAGTCGCTGCTGACCGCCCTGCCGCGCGGCACGCACCCCCAACAGGCCATGCACGACGCCATCCTCGCCGCCTCGCACGCCGTGAACGCGCTGGCCGACGAGCCCGCCACCGCCCGCGAGCAGGGCCCGCACCAGAACGCGCCCGCCTGCACCCTGGTCGGCGCCGTGGTCACCGCCGGCCTGCTGGTCGTCGGCTGGGTCGGCGACAGCCGCGTGTACTGGGTGCCGGCCGACCGCGCCACCCCGCCCGCCCGGCTCACCGAGGACGACTCGTGGGCGGCGCAGATGGTCGCCGCGGGCCTGATGAGCGAGGCCGAGGCCTACGCCGACGACCGCGCCCACGCGATCACCGGCTGGCTGGGCGCCGACGCCTACGAACTGGAGCCGCACACCGCGTCGTTCAAGCCGGACCGCCCCGGCGTGGTCGTGGTCTGCACGGACGGCCTGTGGAACTACGCGGAGTCCGCCGAGGAGATGGCCGACGCCATGCCCCTCGACGCGGCCGTCCGCCCGCTGCACGGCGCCCGCGTCCTGGTCGGCCACGCCCTGGACGGTGGCGGCCACGACAACGTAACAGTGGCCCTCGTGCCGTTCCCGGCCGTGCCGCAGGGGGCAGGATCGGCCTGAGGCCCCCGCACGGGTAGGGGTACGCGCGCGGGGCGGCCTCACGGGCCGCGGGGGCGGCCCGTGCCACAGCCAACGCCCCACCCGCGTGGGGACGTAGAGGGGGATGCGATCCGGCATGGCCAATTTCTCGAAGTCGAACGTGCCGCAGTTCGCGGTGGACGTCTACCAGAACGAGTACCTGCCCGAGGGCGGCCGCGAGGTCAACGCCATCGTGACGGTCACCGCGACCGGCGGCGGCACGGTCGGGAGCGCGGTCGCCGCGCCCCACCTGTACTCGCCCGGCCAGGGCCCGTCGGCGGCCGTGGCGCTGCTGGTCGACTGCTCGGGCTCGATGGACTACCCGCCGACCAAGATGCGCAACGCCCGCGACGCGACGGCCGCCGCGATCGACACCCTGCGCGACGGCGTGCACTTCGCGGTGGTCGGCGGCACCCACGTGGCCAAGGAGGTCTATCCCGGCGGCGGCCGCCTCGCGGTGGCCGGCGCGGCCACCCGGGAGCAGGCCAAGCAGGCGCTGCGCAGGCTCAGCGCGGGCGGCGGCACCGCCATCGGCACCTGGCTGCGGCTGGCCGACCGGCTGCTGGCCACCGCGGACGTCGCCATCCGGCACGGCATCCTGCTCACCGACGGCCGCAACGAGCACGAGTCGCCGGAGGACCTGAGGGCGGCGCTCGACTCGTGTGCCGGCCGGTTCACCTGTGACGCCCGGGGCGTGGGCACCGACTGGGAAGTGAAAGAAGTCACAGCGATAGCCTCCGCGCTGCTCGGCACGGCCGACATCGTCGCCGATCCGGCGGGTCTGGCCGCCGACTTCACGCGGATGATGGAGACGGCCATGGGCAAGGAGGTCGCGGACGTCGCGCTGCGCCTGTGGACCCCGGTCGGCACCACCGTGAAGTTCGTCAAGCAGGTCGCGCCCACGGTCGAGGAGCTGACCGGCCGGCGCACCGAGGCGGGTCCGCGGGCCGGGGACTACCCCACCGGTTCCTGGGGCGACGAGTCCCGCGACTACCACGTCTGCGTCGAGGTTCCGGCCGCGGAGCTGGGCCGGGAGATGCTGGCGGCCCGCGTCTCGCTGGTCATCCCGGAGCCTGACGGCAGTGTCCAGAACCTCGGCGCGCAGGGTCTCGTACGGGCCGTGTGGACGGACGACATGGCCGCCTCGACGTCCATCAACCCGCAGGTCGCCCACTACACGGGGCAGGCCGAACTGGCCCAAGTCATCCAGCAGGGGCTGGATCTGCGCAAAGCGGGAGACATCGACGGAGCAACGGCCAAACTGGGCCGCGCGGTTCAGCTCGCGGGGGTCTCCGGAAACGGTGATACGGCGAAACTGCTTGCGAAGGTGGTGGACGTGGTGGACGCGGCGGCGGGTACTGTGCGACTGAAAGCGAAGGTCGAAGAGGCCGACGAGATGACACTCGAGACCCGGTCGACCAAGACTGTTCGTGTGAAGAAGTGACGCGGGACCATCCGCGCGACACGCCCGCAAGAGAGGGAAGCCCCGACATGCCGACCTGCCCGAACGGACACCAGTCGGGTTCCGACGACTGGTGCGAGGTCTGCGGTCACCGCATGGCCGGTGCCGTGCCGCCCCCTCCGCCGCCACCGGCCCCCGGCGGCGGCTACGGCTTCCCGCCGCCGGCCGGCCCGGGCGGCCCCGGCGGCGAGCCGCAGCTGTGCCCGCAGTGCCGCACGCCCCGGGAGGGCGGCGCGCCCTTCTGCGAGGAGTGCCGGTGGAACTTCCTCACCAACACGGCCACCTCGTACACCCCCGCCGCCCCGCGCCCGCCGGCCTCCGGCGGCCCGGCGCCCTTCCAGCAGCCGCCGGGGGGTCCGTCGTACGGCGGTGGTGACGCGTACGGCTACCAGGGCTCGCGCCCGTCCCAGATGAACCGCCCCGCCGAACCGATCCCCCCGGGTCCGCCCTTCGGCGGCGACCCGTCGGGCCGGGGCGGTCCGGGCGGACCCGGTGCCCCGACCGGTCCGGGTGGGCCGGGCGGTCCCGCGGGTGGACCCGGCGGTCCCGGAGGACCGGCCGGCGGTCCCGGTGGTCACGGCGGCCCCAATGCTCCCTCGGGTCCGTTCGGGCCCGGTGGTCCCGGTGGCCCGGCTGGGCCCGGCGGTCCAGGTGGGCACGGTGGTCCGGGACCCAACGCTCCTGGTGGCCCCGGTGGACCCGGCGGCTTCGGTGGCCAGGGCGGCCCCAACGGACCCGGCGGTTTCGGCGGCCAGGGCGGTCCCAACGGACCTCAGGGCCCCGGTGGCCCGGGCGGCTTCGGCGGCCCCGGCGGTCCGGGCGGCCCCGGGAATCCCGGTGGCCCCGGTGGCCCCGGTGGCCCCAACGGCCCCGGGGGCCAGGGCGGCCCCTCCGGTCCCCCTTCCCCGCCTCCGTTCCCCGGCGACCCGTCCCGGCCGGTTCCGCCGCCGCCCGGTCCCGGCGGTCCCGGCGGTCCCGGCGGTCCGGGTGCGCCGCAGGGCGGCTACGGCTTCCCGCAGACCGGCGCCACGCAGGCCCCGCCCCCGCCCGGACAGGGCTTCCCGCAGGAGACCGGCCGACCGCAGCAGGGCGGCCCCTCCTTCGGCGGCGGTGACGACGACTGGGTGCTCTCCCCGCCGTCGTCGGCCGGTCCCGGCGGACCCGGCGCGCCGCAGGGCGGCTACGGCTTCCCGCAGCCCGGTGCCACGCAGGCACCCCCGCCGCCCGGCGGCCCGCAGGGCGGTTACGGCTACCCGCAGACCGGCGCCACCCAGGCCCCGCCGCCGCCCGGCCAGGGCTTCCCGCAGCGGCCCCAGCAGCCCGCCACCTGGTCGGCGACGATCGGCCCGGACCGCGACTACTTCATGGCGATGATGCACCGCTCCGGCCCCGAGGCCGCGGGGCTGAACCTGCCCGCGTACTCGCCCGAGCAGCAGCGCACGCTCACCGGCAACCAGATCACCATCGGGCGCCGCCGGCACTCCACCGGCGACACCCCGGACATCGACCTGGCGGTGCCGCCGGAGGACCCGGGCGTCTCGCACCAGCACGCGGTGCTGGTCCAGCAGCCCGACGGCAGCTGGGCGGTCGTCGACCAGAACTCGACCAACGGCACGACGGTCAACGGCGGCGAGGAGCCGATCCAGCCCTTCGTGCCGGTGCCGCTCCAGGACGGCGACCGGGTGCACGTGGGCGCCTGGACGACGATCACGATCCGCCGGGGATAGCCGGGACGGCGCGGGCGGCCCGTCCGTCAGGCGAAGGGCCAGGCGTACGGGCCCTCGGGGTCGTCCAGCCACGCCCAGGCCCGCGCGCCCCGCAGCGTGATGCCGAAGCGCTCGCGCCGCGGGGCGTCCTCGCGCTCCCAGAGCGCGTACGCCTCCTGCGGGTCGAGGCTGCCCCGGCTCAGCGCCAGCAGGAAGCGGAACAGGTCGTTCTCCCGGGCCCGGCGGGGCACTCCGCCCAAGCCCGGCGCCTCGGGCGCGCGGCCGTCCGCGCCGCGCAGCGGGACGAAGTACGCGGGCGTGTGCAGGAAGCGCCCCTCGGCGTGCTCGGCGTCGCGGACGGTGAGGACGACCAGGCCGGTGGCGAGCGGCGTCAGGATCCGTCCGCCCGGGCGGCACTGGGCCGGCCAGGCGCGCGGAATCGAGGGCAGCGCGCAGGTGGCGAGGATCCGGTCGTAGGGCGCGCGCTCGGGCACGCCGCGGGCGCCGTCGCCGGTGACGACGGCCGGGTGGTATCCCGCGGCCGTCAGGTGCCGGCGGGCCGACTCGGTGATCTCCGGGTCCAGGTCGACGGTGGTGACGAGGTCGCCGTCGCCCAGGCGGTGGGCGAGGAGGGCGGCGTTGTAGCCGGTGCCGGCGCCGATCTCCAGGACCCGGTCGCCGTCGGTCACGTGCAGTTCCGCCAGCATCATCGCCATCAGCGAGGGCTGGCTGCTGGAGGAGAGCAGTTCGCCGTCGCGCATCCGGGTCGCCAGGGGGGCGTCGGCGTACGCGCCGCGCACCCAGCGCTCCCGGGCGTCGCGGTCGGGGTGCTCGCCCCACCGTCGTTCGTAACCGCCGCGGACGCCGACGTAGTAGTACGGCACGAAGAGGTGGCGCGGGACCGCGTGGAAGGCCTCCCGCCACACGGGGTCGGCCGTCCAGGCGCCGCTCAGCTCGATCTCGTGCACCAGCTCCGCCCGCGCCGAGGCCGCGAGGCGGTCCAGGTCCTCGTGCCCGCCCATGCCTCCACAGTAAGGGCCCGGGTGGGGGGACCTAAGTCCGAAGTCCTATGTCCACGTGTCTGAGACCATGGACGGCGTGAATGAGATTCGGCGCGGCACGCTTCAGGAGCAGACCTTCTACGAGCAGGTCGGCGGGGAGGAGACCTTCCGCCGGCTCGTCCACCGTTTCTACCAGGGGGTGGCCGAGGACCCGATCCTGCGGCCGATGTACCCGGAGGAGGACCTGGGTCCGGCTGAGGAGCGCTTCACGCTCTTCCTCATGCAGTACTGGGGCGGGCCGACGACGTACAGCGAGAACCGGGGCCACCCGCGGCTGCGGATGCGGCACGCGCCGTTCGCCGTGGACCGGGCCGCGCACGACGCCTGGCTGAAGCACATGCGGGTCGCGCTCGACGAGCTGGGACTCTCCGAGGAGCACGAGCAGACCCTCTGGAAGTACCTGACCTACGCGGCGGCGTCGATGGTCAACACCGCGGGCTGACCGGCCCGTCCGCCGTCCGTCGGGAGAAATGGCCCGCGCGGTGCGCGGATTCCGGTCGGCCGACGTCGAATTCCGGTCACGATCCGGTCAAGTCCGTACCTCAGGCGCTTACTTTCGCCACACGTCCTCTGACAGCATCGCCAAGAGGTCTGGACAACGGTGCCGGGGGGCCGGGTGGCGGGGTACGGGGGGTTCACGGGTTTCGTGCTGCTGCGCGCACGGGCCCACCGCCTGCTGCTCGCCGCCGCCCTCCTCACCGTGCTGCTCACGACGGCGGTCCTGGCGACCCTGACCGCCTACTCCGGCGCGGTCGGCGACGCGGCCCTGCGCCACGCCCTGGCCGACCCCCGCAACGCCGCGGACACCGCGCTGGTCGTCAAGGCGGACGTTGCCGAGGAAGGGCGCGAGGAGGCCGACCGCACCGTGCGCGAGGGCGCCCGGGACACCTTCGGCGGGCTTCCGGTCACCGTGCGCACGTTGCCGCGGTCGGGCGCGTACAGCCTGCCCGGCACGGTGCGGCCGCGCGGTGAGCGCTCGGACGACCCGGACCTCACGTACTTCGCGGCGCCGGACCCGGCGCAGGTGCGCGTCACCGAGGGGCGGCTGCCGCGCGAGGGCACCGCGTTGAAGGGCGGGGCCGTCGAGGTGGCGTTGCCGGCGGCCGCGGCCGAGCGGCTGGACGTGCGGCCCGGCACCCGGCTCACCCTCGCCGACCGCTTCGACGGCCCGGACGTCACCGTGGAGGTGACCGGCCTGTACCGGCCCGCCGACGCCGGAGACCCCTACTGGCGGCTGGACGACCTCGCCGGGCGCGGTGTGAAGAAGGGCGGCTTCACGACATACGGTCCGCTGCTCGCCGGGCCGGGCGTGCTGGGCGGCGGCCGGGTGAGCGCGGGGCCCTCCGGCTGGCTGGCGACGGCCGACTTCTCCTCGGTGACGGCCGGGCGGACGGACGGGCTGCGCGAGGCGGCCCGGGCCGGCATGGCGTGGCTGCGCGAGCGGCCGGCCCTCAGCGGCAGCACCGCGGCGACCACCTCCCTTCCCGAGACCCTCGACCGGCTCGACCGCTCCCTGCTGGTCTCCCGCTCGACGCTGCTAGTCGTCGCGCTCCAGCTGACGCTGCTCGCCGGGTGCGCGCTGCTGCTGGTGGCGCGGCTGCTGAGCGCCGAGCGCGCCGCCGAACGCCGGCTGCTGCGGGCGCGCGGCGCCTCCCGGGCGCGGCTCGGGGCGCTGGCCGCGCTGGAGGCGCTGCTGCCGGCCGTCCCGGCGCTGCTGCTGGCGCCGCTGCTCGCCGGGCCGCTGACCCGGCTGCTGGCGGGCCGAGGGGCGCTGGACCGGATCGGGCTGCGGATCGAGGTGCCCGTCTGGGGCGGCCCCGGGGTGTGGCTCGCGTCGGGCGCGGCGGCGCTCGGGTGTGCGCTGGTGGTGACGCTGCCCGCCCTGACCTCGTCCCTGACCGCCGGGGGCCGCGCCCGCGCGCTGCCCGCTCCGCTGCGCGCCGGCACCGACGTGGGGCTGCTGGTGGTGGCGGGCGTCGCGTACTGGCAGCTCTCCGGGCAGACCTCGGGCGCGGTGAGCGGCGACGGCGCCGGCGGCCTCGGCGTCGACCCGCTGCTGGTGGCGGCGCCCGCGCTGGCGCTGCTGGCCGGGACGGTGCTGACGCTGCGGCTGCTGCCGCCGGTGGCGCGGCTCGCCGAACGGCGGGCGGCCGGCGGCCGGGGACTGACCTCGGCGCTGGCGGGCTGGCAGCTCGGCCGCCGGCCCATGCGGGGCGCGGGCCCGGTGCTGCTGCTGGTCCTCGCGGTGGCGCTCGGCATGCTCGCGATCGGGCAGGGCGCCTCCTGGGAGCGCTCGCAGGGCGATCAGGCGGACTTCCGCGCGGGGGCGGCGGTGCGGGTGCAGGCCACCGGCACGGTGGGCCCCGGCCGCACCGACACCTACGGCCGGGTCGAGGGCGTACGGGAGGTGGCCCCCGCGGCCCGCGCCACGCTCCCCCTGTCGGCCGACCGCACGGCGACGGTCCTGGCGCTGGACGTGGAGCGCGCCGCGGACACGATGCTGCTGCGGTCCGACCTCGCCGAGGTGCCCGCCGGGAAGCTGCTGTCGGCGCCCGGTGCCGTCCCGGCGGGCGCACGGGTGCCCGCCGGGACGGTGCGGCTCGGGGTGAGCGCCGCCCTGGGCGGCGCGGGCGGCGCCGGGAAGGGCGGTACGGAACCGGCGGAGGTGACCGTCACCGTGCGGGACCGCTACGGCATCCCCTTCCGGCTGCCGGCCGGTGAGCTGCCCGCCGACGGCCGCCGCCACACGCTGGGCGTCGACGTCGCCCCGGGCGGCCCGCTCACCGTGACCGGCCTGGAACTGGTCACGGCCCAGCCGGTCGGCCGCGCGCAACGCCACCGCCTGACCCTGACGGAGCTGACCGCCACGACCCCCGACGGGACCGTGCGGCGGCCGGCGCTGCCCCGCTCCTGGACCGCCTCGGCGCGCGGCTCCGCCGTGGCCGGCCCGCCGGACGAGGACACCGCTCCGACCGAGCCCCGGCTCGCCCCGTCCGGACCGCCCTCGGTGGAGTACGGCACCGGGTACGTCCCGGCCGACCTGTACGGCGCGAGGTCGACGGTGACGCTGCGCCTGGACGTCGTGCAGCCCGCGCCGCCCCAGCTCACGGCCGTCGCGACCGACCGGTACCTGGACTCCGCGGGCGCCCGCGTCGGACAGCGTGTCGACGTCCAGGTGGACGGGCACAGCCTGCCGGTGCGGATCGTGCGCTCGGTCCGGGCGCTGCCCACCGCCGGCGCCCCCGAGGCGGCGCCCGAGGCGGACGGCGCCGCCGGGTCCGGGGCGGCGGCGCGGGACGGCGGCGCCCTGCTGCTGGACCTGCCGTCCGTGAACCGGGTACTCCAGGCGGAGGACGGCGGGGCCCTCGCGCCCACCGAGTGGTGGCTGCGGCCGGACCCGGGTGCCACGCGGGCGGTCGCCGCGGCGCTGCGGGCCTTCCCGGACCTCGAACCCGCGCAGGTCGTCGTGCGCGACGAGGTGGCCGAGGAGCTGCGCGACGACCCGTTCGGCGCCGGGCCGGAGGCGGCCTTCACCGCGGCGGCCGGCGTGGCGGCGGCGCTCGCCGCCGTCGGGTTCGCGGTGAGCGCGACGGGGTCGCTGCGGGAACGCGGCGCCGAGTTCGCGATCCTGCGCGCCCTGGGCGCCCCGCGCCGCCGGCTGGCCCGCGCGGTCGCCGTCGAGCAGGGCGTGCTGCTGCTCCTGGCCCTGCTGGTGGGTACGGCCCTCGGCGCGGTACTGACCCGGGCGGTGATCCCCCTGATCGTGCTCACCCCGCAGGCCGCCCACCCGGTGCCGGACGTCCTGGTGGCCCTGCCCGCGGGCCGGGTCGCGCTCCTGCTGGCCGGCGTCGCCGTCACCCCGCTCCTGGTCACGGCGGCCCTCGCGCTGCGCCGCGCCGATCCCGCGCCGGCACTGCGCGAACAGGGGGGCGAGGCGCGATGACCCACGGTTGCCCGGCGGGGACCCCCGCCCGCGCGAGCGCCCCGCCGGGAGCACCCGCGGGCGTCGGCGGAACGGGAACGGAAGGTGAGGCGCGGTGAGACCGGTGAGCGCTCTCCGGGTCCGCACCCGGCTCCGGGCGGCGCCCGGTGCGGCCTGGGCCCTCGCGGTGCTGGTCGCGCTGACCGCGTGTCTGGCCGCCGCCTTCCCGAGGGCCCTGGACCGGTACGCGGACGCCGGCCTGGACCGGGCGCTGGCGCTGGCGCGTCCCGACCGGACGAGTGTGCTGGTGACCGCCCCGCAGCCCGACTTCGGCCTCTCACCGGGGGAACGGGAGGAGGCGCTGCGTCCGGACCCGCTCGCCGTGCGGTACGCCGGGGCCGTCGCGGCCGCGGACCGCCGGGCGCCGCTCGCCGTCGACCGCGAGCAGTCGACGTACGGGGTGCGCACCACCGAGGGCGTGACGGTGCCGGAGCCCTGGCTGCCGATGCCGAGCGGCATACCGCCGCAGTTCCACTTCGCCGCGCAGCACGGTCTCGGCGACCACGCCCGGGTCGGCTCCGGGCGCCTGCCGCGGGTCGCCGGCGCCCCGGTGACGGCGAGGACGGGCGCGCTGGAGGCGGCGGTGACCACCGAAACCGCCGGCCGCCTGCGCATCGAGGTGGGCTCGGTGCTGCACGTGCCCCGCGTCGGAGGCAGCCCGCTCACCATCCGGATCACGGGCGTCCTCATCCCGCGGGACCCCGACGGCGCCTACTGGTCCACCCAGCCCGTGCTGCGCGAGCCGTCGCTGACGCGGGTGCCGGGGCCGCCGGGCGCGGACCGCGAGCAGTACTGGCTGGGCGCGCTGCTGCTGGCCCCGGACGCCGGCCCCGCGCTCCTCGGCACGTCGGGGATGCCCGTCCGCTACTGGCAGCTGGCCCCCGACACCGGCGCGCTGCACGCCCACGACGTGGACCGGCTGGTCTCGGCGGTCGCCGCGCTGGAGTCCGGGCCGGGCCTGCGCGAGATGCGCGCGGAGGTCGATCCGCTCGCGGACGTCGGCACCGACCTGGACGAGACGGCCGTCGCCTTCGAGGGGCTGCGCTCGGGCATCGGCCCGCTGGTCGCGGTGGCCGCCACCGGCGCCGGCACGGTCGCGGGGGTCGTGCTGCTGATGGCGGGCGGCCTGGCCGCCGACCGCCGCCGCGCCGAACTCGCCCTGCTCCGCGCCCGCGGAGCGTCCCTGCTGGGCGTCGCCGGGCGGCTGCTCGCCGAGACCGCCGTGGTCGCGCTGCCGGCCGGCGCCCTCGGGCTCGCCGCCGCGCTGCTCGCCCTGCCCGGCGCCCGGCTCGGACCGGCCCTGGGGGCGGCCGCCGCGGTCACCGCCGTGGCCTGCGCGGCGCTGCCCCTGCGCGCGGCCGTCGCGCACCGCGCCGTGGGGGTCCACGGCGCCCGGCGCGACGTCGCCTCCGCCCGGCCGTCCCGGCGCCGTACGGTCGCCGAACTCACCGCCCTCGTCCTCGCGCTCGGCGCGGTCGAGACCCTGCGCCGGCGCGGCGCGTCCGGCACCGGCGGCGACCTGGTGTCCGCGGCACCGGTACTGGTCGGAGTGATCGCCGCGCTGCTCCTCGTACGCCTGTACCCGCTGCCCCTGCGCCGCCTCGCCCGCCCGGCGGGACGGCTGCGCGGCGCGGTGGGGCACCTGGCGCTGGCCCGCGCGGGCCGCACCTCGGTCTCGGCGGTGCTGCCGCTGCTCGCCCTGCTGACCGCGCTGACCACGGCCGCGTTCGGCGGCTCGGTCCTCGCCGGGGTGACGGACGCCCGCGACCGGGCGGCGCTGCTCACGGTCGGCGCCGACGCCCGGATCGAGGAGACCGGGCCGCTCCCGGCCGCCCTGACCGACCGCGTGCGCCGCGTCCCGGGGGTGCGAGAGGTCGTCGAGGTGGGCCTGGCCTACCAGGCCAAGGGACCCGACGGCCGCCAGACCCTGCCGCTGGCGGGCGTGGACCCGGCCGCCTACGCGGGGCTCGCCGCACGGACCGGCCTGGGCGCGTTCGAAGCGGACGGGCTGCGGCGCGGCGGTTCCGGGCAGCCGCTGCCGGCGCTGGCCTCACCGGCCGTCGCCGAGCGCTTCGGCACCGGGCCGTTCCGCACCCGCCTGGAGGACGGCACCTCCGTCACGGTCCGGATCGCCCTGGTCCGCGACACCACCCCCGCCGTCTCCGGCGACGACTTCCTCGTCGTGGACCGCTCCGGGCTCTCCGCCGAGGCGGCCCGCCCGTCCGTGCTGCTGCTCTCCGGCGACCGTCTGGACGCGGGCGCGCTGCGCCGTGCGGCGGGCGACGACGCCGGTGCCGGGCCGGGCGCCGTGCTGCTCCGGTCCGAGGAGCGGCACCGGTACGTCGACTCGCCCCTGCAGTCGGGCGCCGAACGCGTCTACGCCGGTGCCGTCGCCGCGGGCACCGGATACGCCGTCCTCGCCCTGCTGCTGTCGCTGCTGCGCGCCGCCCCGGAACGCGCCGCCCTGCTCGCCCGGCTGCGCACCATGGGCCTCACCCGGTCCCAGGGCCGCCGTCTGCTGGTCCTGGAGTCCCTCCCGCAGGCGGTGCTGGCGGCCGCGGGCGGCGTCCTGACCGGCTGGGCGGCGATCCGCCTGCTCGCGCCCGGCCTCGACCTGACCACGATCGCCCTGGCGGGCGCGGCGTCCCCGGCGGGCCGCGCCGAACTGCGCACCGACCCCTGGTCACTGGCCCTGCCCGCGCTCGCGGTGCTGGTGGTGGCGGTGGGGGTGGCCGGCGTGCAGGCGTGGTGGTCGGGCCGCCGGGGGTCGGTGGCGGAACTGCGGGCGGGGGACGCGGGGTGAGGGCGGTCGGCACGGCGCACACCGCCGAGACGCCGATCGCCGCCCGCGCGATCCTCCGCATCGGCGGCGCCCATGGACGACCCGTATCCGCGCTGGAGGCACGATGACGACGAACCCGACCCTCGCCGACCTGGCCGACCGCGCCACCGCCTCCCGCGACCGGCCCGCCTACGGCCACGACGCCCTGATCACCTGCGACCGCCTGGTCCGGATCTTCAGCGCGGACGGGGTGGAGGTCCAGGCGCTCCAGGGCCTCGACCTGCTGGTCCGCGAGGGCGAGTTGATGGCCCTGGTCGGCGCCTCCGGCAGCGGCAAGTCCACGCTGATGAACATCCTGGCCGGCCTGGACACCCCCACCGCCGGGGCGGCCCGGGTGGCGGGCCGCGACCTGCTCACGATGACCGCGAAGGACCGCCTGGCCTACCGCCGCGAGGTCGTCGGCTTCGTCTGGCAGCAGACCTCCCGCAACCTCCTGCCGTACCTGACGGCGGCCCAGAACGTCGCGCTGCCCCTCCAGCTGACGGGCGCCCGGAGCCGGCCCGGACGGCGGGCGCGTGGCGAACGGGTCCTGGAACTGCTGGAGTTGCTGGACGTCGCCGACTGCCACGACCGGCGTCCGCGGGAGATGTCGGGAGGGCAGCAGCAGCGCGTGGCCATCGCCGTGGCGCTCGCGGGCGCGCCCGCGGTGCTGCTGGCCGACGAGCCCACGGGCGAGCTGGACTCCCACACGGCGGAACAGATCTTCGCCGCGTTCCGCACCGCGAACGAGCGGCTGGGTACCACCATCGTGATCGTCACCCACGACCAGGCGGTGGCGGGCGAGGTCCGCCGCACGGTCGCCATCCGCGACGGCCGCACCTCCACGGAGGTCCTGCGCCGCAGCGAGGTGGACGCGGCGACCGGCCGCGAGACGGTGGTGGCCCGCGAGTACGCCATGCTCGACCGCGCCGGACGGCTCCAGCTGCCCGCCGACTACACCGCGGCCCTCGGCATGCGCGACCGCGTCGCCCTGGAACTGGAGACCGACCACATCGCCGTACGCCCGGACGACAACGGCCACGACTGAGCCGCCCCGGAAGACGGCGGAGATGGCTCAGCGCACGCTGAGGCCGAGGGCGCCGGTGCCCGCCCGGCGCAGCGCGACGGACCCGTAGGGCGTACGGAGCCGGAGCCAGGGGCCCGAGGAGAACAGGACCGGCGCGTCCTGCGCGGACCGCGCCCCGGGCCGCAGGAACCCGAGGGACTGTGCCGCGTGCACGGCCCGTACCGGGAGCCCGGTGTCACCGACCGTCCGGGACCATATCTCCCGCCCGATGCGGTCCAGTTCGGCCCGGGTGCGCTGCTCCGCCGCCAACTCCCCCGTGCGGGAACGGAACTCGGCGACCGCGGCGGCGACCAGCGCGCGCAGGGCGTCCGGGGCGGGCAGTCCGGGCTGGGGCCGCCAGCCGCCGCGCGGGGGCAGCACCCCGGCCCACGGCGGCCCGGTCACCGCGCCGGGCACTCCGGCGGTGGCGGGCTGCTCGTCGACCGCCTCCAGCAGCTCACCGGCGGAGACGGTCACGTCCAGCGTGACGTCGAGCCCGTTCTCGTACGGCTTGGCGAGCCGCACCGCGCGTACGGCCAGCACCTCGAAGGAGGGAGGGCGGCCGAAGACCGCGAGGGCCGTGCCGGCCGCCTGGAGCCGGACGGCGGCCGAACGGTCGTAGTGGAGCAGCCGGGAGAGGAAGGCCGCGAGATCCGCGGCCTCCCCCTCGTCTGCCAGGTGGAGCACCGTCATGCGGCGACGGCCTCCTCCTTTTCGTCCGTGTACTCGCGCAGGAACTCCCGTTCCTCCGCGGTGATGCGGCGGGGCCGCTGGGTCTGGAAGTCGAACGGCACGATCACCGTCGAGGCGCGGACGTAGACCACGTCGCCGTCCTTGACCTCGTAGGTGATCGTGAAGGACGCCGCCCTTATCTCCGTGACCCAGAGCTCGATGTCGACCGGGTGGTGCCGGTGGACGAGCTGCCGCTTGTAGTCGATCTCGTGGCGCGCCACCACAGACCCCTGCTGGAAGTCCTTCTCCGGGCGGAACAGGAAGTCGATACGGGCCTCCTCCAGGTAGCGGAGGAAGACCACGTTGTTGACGTGGCCGTACGCGTCCATGTCCGCCCAGCGCAGTGGGCAGCGGTAGATGTGCCGCAAGATCGATCAGCCCCGGGTCAGCTTCTTGTAGGTCGCACGGTGCGGACGCGCGGCGTCGGCGCCGAGCCGCTCGATCTTGTTCTTCTCGTACGACTCGAAGTTGCCCTCGAACCAGAACCACTTGGACTCGCCCTCGTAGGCGAGGATGTGCGTGGCGACCCGGTCCAGGAACCACCGGTCGTGGGAGACGACCACGGCGCACCCGGGGAACTCCAGCAGGGCGTTCTCGAGGCTGCTGAGGGTCTCGACGTCGAGGTCGTTGGTCGGCTCGTCGAGGAGCAGCAGGTTGCCGCCCTGCTTGAGGGTGAGGGCGAGGTTGAGGCGGTTGCGCTCACCGCCCGAGAGCACCCCGGCCGGCTTCTGCTGGTCCGGGCCCTTGAAGCCGAAGGCGGAGACGTAGGCGCGGCTCGGCATCTCGACCTGGCCGACGTTGATGTAGTCCAGCTCGTCGGAGACGACGGCCCACAGCGTCTTCTTGGGGTCGATGTTCTCGCGGCTCTGGTCGACGTAGGAGATCTTGACGGTCTCGCCGACCTTGATCTGCCCGGAGTCCGGCTCCTCGAAGCCCTGGATCATCTTGAACAGGGTGGTCTTGCCGGCTCCGTTGGGCCCGATGACCCCGACGATCCCGTTGCGCGGCAGCGTGAACGACAGATCGTCGATGAGGACCTTCTCCCCGAAGGCCTTGCTGAGGTTGTTGACCTCGACGACGACGTTGCCCAGGCGCGGGCCCGGCGGGATCTGGATCTCCTCGAAGTCCAGCTTCCGCATCTTGTCGGCCTCGGCGGCCATCTCCTCGTACCGCGCGAGGCGCGCCTTGGACTTGGCCTGGCGCCCCTTGGCGTTGGACCGCACCCACTCCAGCTCGTCCTTGAGCCGCTTGGCGCGCTTGGCGTCCTTCTGGCCCTCGACCTTGAGGCGGGTCTGCTTGGTCTCCAGGTACTTGGAGTAGTTGCCCTCGTAGCCGTGCAGCCGGCCGCGGTCGACCTCGCAGATCCAGCCCGCGACGTTGTCCAGGAAGTACCGGTCGTGGGTCACGGCCACGACGGTGCCCTCGTACTTGGCGAGGTGCTGCTCCAGCCAGTTCACCGACTCGGCGTCGAGGTGGTTGGTGGGCTCGTCGAGGAGCAGCAGGTCGGGCGCCTCCAGGAGCAGCTTGCAGAGCGCGACGCGGCGCTTCTCACCACCGGAGAGGTTGGACACCGGCCAGTCGCCGGGCGGGCAGCCCAGCGCGTCCATCGCCTGCTCCAGCTGGGCGTCGAGGTCCCACGCGTTGGCGTGGTCCAGCTCCTCCTGGAGCTTGCCCATCTCCTCCAGCAGCGCGTCCGAGTAGTCGGTCGCCATCTGCTCGGCGATCTCGTTGAACCGGTCGAGCTTGCCCTTGACCTCGGCGACACCCTCCTGGACGTTCTCCAGGACGTTCTTGTCCTCGCTCAGCGGGGGCTCCTGCAGGAGGATGCCGACCGTGTAGCCCGGCGACAGGAAGGCGTCACCGTTGGACGGCTGCTCCAGCCCCGCCATGATCTTCAGAACGGTCGACTTACCGGCACCGTTCGGACCGACAACACCGATCTTCGCCCCCGGCAGGAAGCTCAGGGTGACATCGTCGAGGATCACCTTGTCGCCGTGCGCTTTACGCGCCTTGCGCATGGTGTAAATGAACTCAGCCAAGAGAAACCGTCCGGCAGCTTAATCAGGCAGTGGGCAGATACACCCCATCTTGCCGCACCGCCACCGCTGGGAGGAAACGCGTTCCGGGCGGGGGCGCTGACCTGGGGTTTCCCGGTGGGTGTCGGTCATCCGAAGTCGTCCGGCACGATGCGGAGTTTCTCCGCGATGCGGGCCAGGGCCTTCTGGTCGGCGGTGTTGAGGGCGTCGAGGACGGTGCGGCGTACGGAGCGGAGGTGGGTGGGGGCCGCCAGGTGGACGGCCTCGAAGCCGGCGTCGGTGAGTTCCGCGAGGGTGTAGCGGCCGTCGGCCGGGTCGGGGGTGCGGGCGATCCAGCCGCGCTGCTCGCAGCGTTTGACGACGTTGGACAGGCGCGAGAGCGAACCGCTGGCGAGGAAGGCCAGCTCGCCCATGCGCAGTGTGCGCCGCGGGGCCTCGGAGAGGTGGCTGAGCACGAGGTACTCGAACAGGGTGAGGCCGTGTTCCTGGCGCAGCGGTGACTCCAGTTTGCCGGGCAGCAGCAGGACGAGGGAGATCAACCCCGTCCACGCCGCCTTCTCCTGCTCGTCGAGCCACCGCGGCTCCTCGTCGCCCTTGTGCTCACCCGTGCCGCTCATGTGCCCTCCGCTGTCGTTCCGGGGCCTGCCGCCCCGCCGGCCGCATCCGCGATGACTTTGCGCTTGAAGTCATCGCGCGCTACGCTCACTTTACGCGTGAAGTCATCCGACTGAAAACACGCCCTGCGGTCAGGAAGAGGGAGCACATCATGAGCACCGTCACTTTCGGCGTCACCCCGGGCTTCGGCGAGAAGCTGCACGCGGCCCTCGGCTACAGCGGTGCCGTCCGCGTCGGCGACCGGGTCGAGATCTCCGGTCAGGGCGGGGTGGACGACGATCTCGTCATCCCCGAGTCACTGGAGCAGGAGATCATCCAGGCCTTCGACAACGTGGAGCGCACGCTCAACACGGTCGGCGCCACCTGGAAGGACGTCATCCACGTGAACTCGTACCACAAGGTCGCACCGGGCGACGACGTCATCGGCGACGACCACAACAGGGTCATGGCCGAGCAGTTCCGCCGCCGCCTCGGCGGGCGCGCGCCGATCTGGACGGAGAGCGGCGTCACGGTCCTCGGCCTCGCCGCCATGCGCGTCGAGATCCGCGTCACCGCGATCGTCGGGTCGGGGGACTGAGAACCCCGCGGTCAGTGCGGCGGCGGACGGTGCGGGGCAGGCGCCGTCCCGCCACCCTCCCGGCCGCACGGCAGCCCGTCCCCCTTGGCGGCCCCGTCAGCGACCGGTCGCCGACAAGGCCAGGCGCCGGCCGCGGAAGCGCTCGCGCAGGAGTCGGTCGTGGCTGACGACCACGAGCGTGCCGGTGTAGTGGGCGAGGGCCGCCTCGATCTCCTCCGTCAGCGACGGCGACAGGTGGTTCGTCGGTTCGTCGAGGAGGAGCAGGTCGAGGGGGCCGCAGGTCACCAGGCGGGCCAGTTCCAGCTTGCGGCGCTGTCCCGCCGACAGGTCGCGCACGCGGACGGACAGGTCCTCGGCGCGGAACAGCCCCAGCGCGAGCAGCGGGTCGGCGTGGTCGTCCGGGTGGCCCGGGCGTCCGGCGGCGTAGGCCGCGAGGAGCGTGCGGCCGTCGAAGGCCGACTCCGGGGCGCACTGCTGACGCAGGTGCCCGACCCGCCCCGGCCGGCGCACCGAACCGGCCCCGGGCGCCAGCTCCCCTGCCAGCACCTGGAGCAGGGTGCTCTTGCCGGCGCCGTTGGGCCCGGTGACGAGCAGCCGCTCCCCGGGGTCGAGCCTCAAGTGCGGGACGGAGAGGCGGCCTTCGACCAGGACCCCGTCCAGCCGGATCCCGTTGGGGTGGCCGGCCTCCGCCCGCTCCTCCGTGACCGGCGCGCCTTCGACGCGGGCGGCGAAGCGCAGGGGGGACGGCGGCGGTGGCACCGCGTGCTCCATGAGCCGCTGAAGGCGCTCGTGGGCGTTGGCGATGCGGCTCTGGGCGCCGTGGGACCGCGACCGGGCCCGGAAGGCACCGGCGCCGCTGAAGGCCCGCGGCCCCTTCCGGGGGATCCCGTCCAGCATGCCGGCGTGGGAGGCCAGCAGGGCCCGCTGCCTGGCGACCTCGTCCCGCCACTGCTCGTACTCCCATGCCCAGCGCGCCCGGTCCGCCGCCTTGGCGGTGAGGTATCCGGCGTATCCGTTGCCGTAGCGCCGTACCGTGCGCCGGTCCTGGTCGACCTCCAGCACGGTGGAGGTGACGCGCTCCAGGAACGCCCGGTCGTGCGTGGCCGCGATCACCGTGCCCCGGTGGCGGCGCAGGTGCGCTTCGAGCCAGGCGACGGCCTCGTCGTCCAGGTCGTTGGTCGGCTCGTCGAGCAGGAGCAGTTCGGGCGCCGAGGCCAGCGTCGCGGCGAGCGCGAGCCGGGAGCGCTGCCCTCCGGAGAGGGTGGAGAGCGGCCGCGCCCGGTCGAGCGGCGCGCGCTCCCCCAGGTGGCGCAGGGTCACCTCGACCCGGCGGTCCGCGTCCCGGCCGCCGCGCGCCTCGTACTCCGCCAGCAGCGCCGCATACGCGTCCAGGGCGTCCGGACCGGCGGTGTCCAGCCGGGCCTCCGCGGCCCGGATGCGGTGTTCCAGGGCCCGCAGGTCGCCCAGTACGTGGTCCACGGCGTCGCCGACGCTCGCCGTGCCGGGGAGGTCGAGGGTCTGGGCGAGATGACCGATGCCGCCCGGTGCCGTCACGGTCAGGGTGCCGTTGTCGGCCGGCTCCTGCCCGGCGAGCAGCCGCAGCAGGGTGGACTTGCCGGAGCCGTTGTCCCCGACGACGCCCACTCTCTCGCCCGGCCGGACGGTGAGGGAGACGCGGTCCAGGACGACGCGGTCGCCGTAGCGCTTGGTGACCTCGGCGAGGGCGATCTGGGACGTGGAACGGGCGGGGGCGGCGTGCACGGTGGTGACGGGGGCGGCAGGGCGCAAGGGCAGTCCTTCGCTGGGGGGCGGGGGGTGTGCGGCGGGGCGAAGTCTGATCCTCCGTCGCCAGCCGACATCCATGAGGTTAGACGATACGGTCCGTCTCGTCAAAGCGACCGAGCAAAGTCCCCGGCACCACGCCGACGTGGCAGCCGGGGACTCGGACGGCTTCCTACGCGGTCACTGCTCGCTCTTCCTCCGGAGGAACACCAGCACCGCGCCCCCGATGACCACCAGTCCGATCGCCGCGCCGCCGATCAGCGGGGTGGCCCCGGAGCTGCCGGTCTCGGCGAGGTTGGGGTTCCGCGTGGGGGTGACGACCGTGGCGGGGGCCGGTTCGCCGAGGGTCTGGGTGGTGTCGCCGGCCGCGGCGGCGCCCTGGGTGCGGCAGTCGAGGACGCCGGTGAAGCGCTGCTCGAAGCCGGCCGGGCCGCGGACGGTGAAGTCGTAGGGCCGGTCCTCCGGCAGCGGCACGGTCACCGTGCGGGTCTCACCGGGCGCGACGGTGTACTCGTCCGCCGTCAGGGAGAAGGTGAACGGCTCGTCGCCCGTGTTGGCCGCGGTGACGTCCAGGCCGCCCTCGGCGCAGTTCTTCTCGGCGGACAGCGCCGGTATCGGTCCCTGACCGGCCCAGGTGGCCGTCGCCGTCGCCGCGACTGTGGACTCGCTGGAGCCCGCCAGGATCTGGGTCTGGCTGCGGCTCTCGGAGGCGAAGGCCCGGCCGACCGGCACGGTGGTCGACGCCTGGACGGTCAGCGCCGACGTACCCGCCTCGGCGTCCTCGGGCACGTCGAAGAAGATCTGGGCGCCGTCGGTGACCTCGGTGACCGGCTCGCCCCTCTTGTCGACGATCCGCACACCGACGGCGGTGGCGTCCACCGGAGGCGTCACGGTCGCGCCGCCCGCGTTGGTGCGCACGGTGACCGGGCCGATCCGCTCACCGGGCCGGCCGGAGACCGCGGTCGGGTCCAGGGTGAGCGAGGCCGCGGGCTCGGCGAGGCCGCGGGCGCTCTTCTCCAGGTAGTCGGCGAGCCGCTCGGCCTGCGGGTCGGTCGCCTCGACGTCCGTGTGGTCGGAGTAGCGCCAGATGGCCACCTGGGTGCCGGCCGCCGCGTCCTCCTCGGTGAGCCCGCCGGGGACGCCCGCCTTCTTCGCGAGCGCGGCGAGGTCGTTGACCTGCGGGTAGGAGTTGTCCAGGATCCAGCGGATGCGGCCCGCGTCCCGGTTGGTGCCCAGCGAGGTGCCGCTCCACGGCGTCTCGTAGTACTTGGCGTCCTTCTGCGTCGGGTTCTGGATGTCGACGCAGTACGTCTGCAGCATCCCGCCGCCGTCGACGGACATCTCGAACAGGCCGGCCGGCACCTCCTGGTCGCCGCCCTCCCCGTGGATGACCGCGGTGCCGTGGGTCTTGAGCCCGCCCATGGTGGCCGTCGCCCCGCCCTGGCCGCGCGCCGTGTCCTGGGCGGCGGCCGGACCGGCACCGGCCACCAGACCGGCGACGGAGGCCGCGGACACGAGCACCGCGGCGGCGGTGCGTGCCGTGACCCGACCGGGCAGAGACAGTACGGCGAGCGAAGAAAACACCAAATTCCCCTTCGAGCAGGACCCGTTGGCGTGGGGTGAACGGTCCCACCAGCAGAATCAGCAGCCCCGCAGGGCTCGTTCGGCATCCTAAGGACCTGACGTGGCGTGACCCGGGGTGATGTTCACCCCCGCGGTGATCCGAATCGGAATCGTTATCCCCGACCCACCCCGCGAGCAGGGCTTATCGACAAATCCACCCTGTTTCGCCCGGGCACATGGGCCGATAAGCCCTACTTCGGTCAGTTCCGGCGGATGGCCCGGGTCAGGCCACTGCGGCGGGCTCCGGCTGCTGTTCGCGGTCCGTGCCGTCCGACTCCCCCGTCGGCGTCTCCCAGTTGGGCTCCGGTCGCGGCGGGGCGGCCGCCGCCTCCGTCGTCTCCGTCTTCCCGGTGCGCCTGAACGCGGCCGTGCCGCGGGCCAGATCGTGGCCGATCGCCACGGCGTCGATGTCCGCCGACGTCCGGCTCTGTCCGTCGCGGACGTCCGTGCGGACCTTCAGCCGGCCCTGGACGACCACCGGGTCTCCGACCGCGAGCGACGCCGACGCGTTGGCGGCGAGCTGCCGATTGGCCCACACGGTGAAGAAGTTGGTGTGGCCGTCCGTCCAGGCGCTCTTATCCCGGTCCCAGTAGCGCGCCGTGACCGCGAGCCGGAAGCGCGCCGACGGGCCGTTCGCCAGGTCCCGGAAGACCGGCTGGGTGGCCACGTTGCCCACGGCGCAGATCATCGTCTCGTTCATCGCGAGTCCTCCCTCCCGCACGGGCTCCTCCCGTACGGCTGCGTCCGGCGGCCGCCTTCGTCGCGACCGCCGCACGGCCAGACTGCCCGGGTCCGAGCCGGCCCGCCGAGGGCTGTGGACCACCACCCGCCTGTGGAGAACTCCGTCACCCACGAGGGTGAGGGCCGCGGCCCGCCCACGGTCGGGATCACGGCCCCCGCCCCTCCCCCGAACCCGGCGCCCGCCCCCGGAAGCCGGCGCCGCACCCCGTGCCCGCCGCGCTCCCCTGCCTACCGCGCCCCCGACCCACCCCCCGTGCCACCGCCTACCGCGCCCCCGACCCCACCCCCGTCACCCGCCCGTACTGCTCCCGCACTTCCCGGTACCGCAGCAGTTCCGCCGCCAGCGGATCCAGCACCCTGGCCCGGCCGCACCCGGCGGCCGCCTCGCGCAGCAGCCGTTCCGCCTCGTGGCCGTAGCGGCGGGCCGGTCCGCGGGCGGCCATGCGGCAGCTCCACTCGATGAGGGGGCCGCCGATGATGCCGGTCAGCATCAGCAGCACCGGCACGCCCAGGTTCGGCGACAGGAAGCCGACGATCTGGCCCAGCAGCCACAGGCCGCCCACCACCTGGGTCAGGGTCATGCACGCCTGGCCCAGCACGGCCACCGGCCACCAGCCGGGCCGCGGCGGGCGGCCCGGCGGCAGCCCCGTGCGCTCGGCCAGCTCGTCCAGGGCCTCGGGCAGCCCGTGCGCGCCCCGCAGCGCCGCCTCCCGCATGGCCTGCGCCCACGGCGCCGGCAGTCCGGCCGACGCCCGTTCGGAGACCGTGCGCACCGCCTGCTCGACACGCTGACGCGCGGTGGCCTCCTCGTCCGGCTGGACGCGCAGCGGAAGCCGGCCCGTCGCCGGTTCGCGGCGCTCGTGGTACCAGCGCCACAGCCGCAGCCAGGGCGTGCCGCACGCGCGGTTGGCGTTGCGCAGCCACGCGCGCTCGGCCGCGTCGCCCGCCGCGGTGGCGCCCACCGCGTCGGCGAGCCGGTCCGAGAACTCCTCCCGCGCCTCCTCGCTGAGGCCGGTCCGCCGCCCCGTGACGTACACGGGCCGCAGCCGGCGCGCGGCGGCGTCGACGTCGGCCGCGATACGGCGCGCCGGGGCCTGCCGCTCGGCGACGAACTGGCCTAGCACCTCCCGCAGTTCGCCGATGCCCTCACCGGTGAGCGCGGACAGGGCGAGGACGGTGGCGCCGGGTTCGCCGTGCTCCCCGAGCGCGATGCCGTCCTCGTCGAGCAGGCGCCGCAGGTCGTCGAGGACCTGCTCGGCGGCCTCGCCGGGCAGCCGGTCGACCTGGTTGAGGACGACGAGGGTGACCTCCGCGTGGCCCGCCATCGGCCGCAGATAGCGCTCGTGCAGGACCGCGTCGGCGTACTTCTCGGGGTCGACGACCCAGATGACGGCGTCCACCAGGTCCAGGATGCGGTCCACCTGCTCGCGGTGCTGCACGGCGGCCGAGTCGTGGTCGGGCAGGTCGATGAGGACCAGCCCGCGCAGCGGCGCCTCGGAGTCGGGGTGCTGGATCGGGCGCCGGCGCAGGCGGCCGGGGATGCCGAGGCGGTCCAGGAGGCTGGCGGCGCCGTCGCTCCAACTGCACGCGATGGGCGCGGCGGTGGTCGGCCTGCGGACGCCGGTCTCGGAGATCGTCACGCCGGCGAGGGTGTTGAACAGCTGCGACTTGCCGCTGCCGGTCGCGCCCGCGATGGCGACGACGGTGTGCTGCCCGGAGAGCCTGCGCCGCGCGGCGGCCTCGTCGAGGACCCGGCCCGCCTCGGCCAGGGTGTCGCCGTCGAGCCGGGTCCGGGAGAGGCCGACCAGTTCGCGCAGGGCGTCCAGCCGGGACCTGAGCTGTCCGTCGTAGGCGAGTGGCATCAGGGCGGCCGACGTGGCGGGGGGCCTGCCGGGCAGTACCGCGTACTGCTCCGTCCCGCCCTTCTCGTCCACCCGGCGAGCGATCAGCCCGTCACCCCAGGCGCCCTCCCCGTCCCCGTGGCCACCACCGCCACCGGGGACCGGACCCGAGCCGGAATCGGCGGCACCGCCCGCACCGGAACCGCCCCCGGCCCCGGGCGCACGGCCTTCCCGCTCCCCGCGAACCCGCTCGTCACCGGCCCGCCCCCCACGACCCGGCTCCCCGCCGCCCCGCTCCCCGTCGGCCGCGTCCCGCGTACGCCCGCCCCCGCGCCGCCGCAGCCACGCGCCCCGCACCGGCTCCCCGGGCGCGCCCTCGGCGTCGTGCGCACGCGCGGTCTCCGTCTCGGCGGCGGCGCGCTCCGCCTCCCGGCCCCCGGCCGCGGATTCCGCGTCGCCGGTCCGGCCCGTCCGGTCCGCGTCCTGGGTGGTGTGGTCGGTGTGCTCGGTGGGGTCCTGGTCAGTGACGGCGGTCACCGGGTCACCTCTCCTTCTGCAGTACGGACAGCGCGGCGATGAGTTCGGCCTGCGGCTCGGGGTGCACCTCAAGACCGTCGAGCGGGGCCAGCCGGCGCTCGCGCTCGACGTGCAGGACGCGGTCGACGTGTTCGTCGAGCAGCCGTCCGCCCCGGTCGCGCAGCCGCAGCGCGCCGTGGGCCCCGATCCGCTCGGCCAGCCGCTCCCCGGCGACACGGGCTCGCCGCCCGCCGAGCAGCACGGTGGCGACCAGCCCGGCCACCACGCCGGGGTCGGGAGCGAGGTTCCGGTCCAGCTCGCGGACCTCTTCCTCGGCGTACTCCTCCAGCTCCCGCCGCCAGCGCCGCACGGCCAGCCCGATCCGGTGCTCGGCGCTCTCCGGGCCGGGGTCGTGACCCGTGAGTTCCGGTGCCGCCGCGGCCGGTTCGGCCCGCCAGGCCTCGTCGACGCGTTCGTCGGCGGCGGTGACGGCGCACAGCAGCAGCGCGCTCAGGCTCTCCACCAGGGAGTCGAGGAGTTCCTCCGGGGAGCAGTCGAGGGGGAAGGCCCGCCAGCGCTTGAGAGCGTCCCCGGCGAGCACGGCCCCCGCCTGCAACCGGCCCCGTACGCGCGCGTGCTCGCCGTCGTACGCCCCCTCGACGGCGGCGGTGAGCCGCAGGGCGGCGGCGTACTGGGCGGCGGTGGCACCGGCGAGTTCGGGCATCCGGGACTTGAGGGAGTCCAGGATGCCGTGCGCCGTGCGGGCCATGGTGTGGTGCCGCGCCTCCAGGTCCTGGGCCCGGTGCACCAGCCAGGACCGCAGCGGGGCCACGGCGCTGGCCGGCAACAGCCCGCCGCCCCAGGCCGATTCGGGCAGCTCGGGCACGGTGAAGCGGGGCACGTCGCCGAGGCCGGCCTTGGTGAGCAGCGCCGCGTACTGCCGGGACACCTCGGCCACCACCTGGTGCGGCACCCGGTCGAGCACGGTGACCAGGGTGGCGTCGTACTCCTTCGCGGTGCGCAGCAGGTGCCAGGGCACCGCGTCGGCGTACCGGGCGGCCGTGGTGACCATCACCCAGATGTCGGCGGCGCAGATCAGCTCGGCCGCCAGGACGCGGTTGTCGGCGACGAGGGAGTCGATGTCGGGCGCGTCCAGCAGGGCGACGCCCGGCGGCAGGGTGTCGGCGGTCTCGACGCGCAGGACGCGCGCGGGGTTCTCGCCGGGCAGCAGCAGGTCGTCGTCCGGTTCCCGGTGCGGCACCCACACGCGCGTGAGGTCGGGCAGCACCCGCATCCCGCTGAACCAGTGGTGGTCCTCCGGGTGGCAGACCAGCACCGGTGTGCGGGTCGTGGGCCGCAGCACGCCGGCCTCGCTGACCCGCCGGCCCACGAGGGAGTTCACCAGGGTGGACTTCCCGGCGCCGGTGGAACCGCCCACCACGGCGAGCAGCGGAGCCTCGGGCTCCTTCAGCCGCGGCACCAGGTAGTCGTCGAGCTGGGCGAGCAGTTCGTCGCGGTTGGCACGCGCGCGTGGGGCACCCGCCAGGGGCAGCGGGAAGCGTGCGGCCGCGACGCGGTCGCGCAGCGCGGAGAGTGCGTCGAGCAGCTGAGGCCGTACGTCCAAGGTCACCACATGGGAAGAATGCCCAATTTTAGGGGAATTCTGAAGCATATGAGCATGTCTGCGCGCCGACCGGACACTCCGGACGGAAGCCACTACTGGGACGCGAGCGCGGTCCAGGCATAACGAGTGGACAACACCCGATGCGCGAGCGGCCAAAAGCGATGCACGATTCGTACCTGCCTGCGATTATCAGAACCGCTTCACCGAACCTCCACATCAAGGCACGGAGGGGAAGCATCAGGGACACGGAGCCGGGAGCCCTATCCTTGTCCCCGGCAACGTCACGGACCGGCCCGTACCCGGGCCCCGACGAACGAGGCCACCACACCAGGCCCCCGTAGCTCAGTGGATAGAGCAGGCGCCTTCTAAGCGCTTGGCCGCAGGTTCGAGTCCTGCCGGGGGCGCCACTGCCCGTTTGGCGAGGGGGACCGGACGACGTGCGACTGCGCTGCGCCGTACTCGACGACTTCCAGCGGGTGGCGACCGGGATCGCGGACTGGTCCCCCGTCGCCGACGACGTGGACGTCGTGTCCTTCGACACCCATTTCACCGGCGAGGACGCCCTCGCCGCCGCCCTCGCCGACTTCGACATCGTGGTCACCCTCCGCGAACGGGTGGCGTTCACCGGCTCGCTGATCGCCCGGCTGCCCCGGCTGCGGCTCCTGGTCGCCTCCGGCATGCGCAACAGCGTGATCGACTACGCCGCCGCCGAGGCGCACGGCGTCACCGTGTGCGGCACCGCCTCCTCCTCCACCCCGCCCGTCGAGCTGACCTGGGCGCTGATCCTGGGCCTCGCCCGCGGGATCGTCGAGGAGGGCAACGGGCTGCGCGAGGGCGGCCCCTGGCAGCGGACGGTGGGCGCCGACCTGCACGGCCGCCACCTGGGCGTGCTGGGCCTGGGCAGGATCGGCGGCCGGGTCGCCGCCGTCGGTCTCGCCTTCGGCATGCGGGTGAGCGCGTGGAGCCAGAACCTCACCCGGGAGCGCGCCGACGAGGCGGGCGTGGAACTCGCCCCCTCCAAGGAGGCGCTGCTGCGCGAGGCCGACTTCGTCTCCGTCCACCTGGCGCTAGGCGACCGCACCCGGGGCCTGCTCGGCCCCGCCGAACTGGCCCTGCTCAAGCCCACCGCCTACCTGGTCAACACCTCGCGGGCGGCGATCGTCGACCAGGACGCGCTGCTCGCCGCCCTGCACGACGGCCGCATCGCCGGTGCGGGCGTCGACGTCTTCGACACCGAGCCGCTGCCCGCCGCCCACCCGATGCGCACCGCGCCGCGCCTGCTCGCGACGCCGCACCTCGGCTATGTCTCGCGGGCCAACTACGCGACGTACTACGGCCAGGCCGTGGAGGCGATCCGGGCGTACCTCGACGGCTCCCCCGTACGCCGTCTGCCGGTGTCCCCGGCAGACGCTCAGGCGGTTCCCACCCGGGCGGATTCCACCGGACGGCGGTAGATCCCGTCGCTCCGGCGCAGGTGGCCGAAGTCCACCAGGTGGCGCCGGAGCGTCACATGGTCGACCTCGCCGTCCTCGCACCAGGCCCGCAGCTTCCGGTCGACGGTGCGCTCCGGGTACTCCACGCCCGGGGCGAAGGTCTCCTCGGCGATGTGCCGCAGGACCACCTTCTTCCGCGTCCAGCGGGCCGGCAGCCGCACCAGGCGGCCGTCCCGCACGAAGGTCCGCAGGATCATTCCGGTGCGGTCGCCTTCGGCCGCGCCGGGGTCGCCGGCCGGATCAGGCGCGGGGCGGGCCGCGCGGGCCAGGTCCCGGAACCGCCCGTGGGCGACGACGAGCCCGCCGCCGTCCCCGGGCGCCACCACGCCCTGCTCCCGCAGCCGGCGCAGCGCCCCGGCGGTCTCCTTCGCGGACAGTCCGGCCACCCGGGCCACCTCGGCGTCGCTGCCGGCGCCCAGTGCGACGGCGGCGAAGGCGCGGACCCTGCTCTCCTCGGAGAAGAGGCCGGGCAGCGCGGCGAGGGCGGAGGGGTCGGCGGACGCGTCGGACAAGTCGTTCGGCATGGCGGGGAGGCTAACGGACCGCCCGGCACCGGCGGCACTGGTTTTCCGCCGCCGCCCGCGACTGCCCCGCCCCGCCCCCTGTTCAAGACGGGTGATCCTCACCCTCGTCCCGTGACCCGCCGCAACCGGGTGCGTTGAACCGGCCGCGCGGTGGCGGCCTGCCGCCGTGTTCCCCGAGTCAGAAGGAGAACGTGATGTCTCGCATCGCGAAGGCCGCCGGCGTCGCCCTCGGCGCAGGCGCCGTCATGCTCAGCGGCACCGGCCTGGCCATGGCGGACGCGGGCGCCGAGGGCGCCGCCGTCGGTTCGCCCGGCGTCCTGTCCGGCAACGTCGTCCAGGTGCCGGTCAACGTGCCGGTCAACGTGTGCGGCAACACCATCAACGTCATCGGTCTGCTGAACCCCGCGTTCGGCAACGCCTGCGAGAACGGCGACGACCACAGCGACAAGAGCGGTGGCTACGGCGGCTGAGTCCCCCGCGGCACCCGAGGAGCCCCGGCCTCCCCGGCCGGGGCTCCTCGCGTCCGGGCGTCGGGCGTACCGCCGTCAGGCGTACCGGTAGATCCGGCCGACGTCCTCCAGCGCGTCCGGCGTCACGTCCCACGGCGGCAGCCGCTCGTGCCGGGCGACGACCCGCCCGCGCTGCGCGCTGCCCCGCCCGGGCGGCTCGGCGGGCAGGTAGCGGGCGCCGCGGTGCCGGGCCTGCCAGCGGGACCACTGGAGGTCGACGAAGGCGTGGTGCAGCCAGAAGACCGGGTCGTTGACCGAGGCGCCGCCGACCATGGCACCGCCGACCCACCGGTGCACGCGGTTGTGGTTGCGCCAGGAGACGCTGCCGCGGCCGGTCCCCCAGCCCTCCAGCTTGTTGCGGAAGCCCTTGCGGACCGTGGAGTCCCAGGGGGAGGCGTCGTACACCGGGTCGTCGAGCGCGCCCTCCAGGTCGCCTTTGGCCGGCAGCTTGAGGGGATCGGCGGCCCGCCCCAGGTCCCGGGTCAGGTACTCGGTGTCGGTGACGTTGACCTTCAGGGTCCAGTTGCCCTCGCCGTACGCGAACGGCCCGGTGGTGACCCGGTGGTCGGAGCGCCGCCCGGTGCCGCCGAGGAGGTCGGCGGTCCAGGGTGCGGAGGTGGTGGTGCGGTCCTTCGTCCAGTCCCAGTACGGCACGGTGACCGAGGAGTCGACCCGGCGCAGCGCGTCCTCCAGGTCCAGCAGGAACCTGCGGTGCCAGGGCAGGAAGGACGGCGCCATGTGCGCCGTACGGAGTCCGTCCTCGCCGTCGGAGACGTAGTACTCGATGTGGGTGCGGACGAACTCGTCGTACTCGCCGCGCCGTTTGATCTCCAGCAGCGCGTTGACGAAACGCCGCCGCTCGGTGCGGGTCAGCGTGCTGACGTCCTTACGCGTGTACGCCATGCCGCCCCCCGGAGTGGTGGTCGTGCTCCTCGGCCGACGGGGTGTCGCGCAGGTGCTCGCCGGGGCCGAGTTCGTCGACGGCGCCGCGGGCCGCGGCGAGGGGGGTCGGGTAGGACCGGTAGTGGTCGACCATGGTCAGCCAGCTGCCGTCGGCCCGGCGCATCAGGTGCAGCGGACGGCCGTCCACGGTCACGTGCCAGCTGCCCGCGCCGACGGCACGGCCGGCGGCCGAGCGGACGCCGCGGATCCGGCGGCCCCGGTAGGTCTCGTCGAAGGTGCCGTCGCCCTCCGGCTCGGCGGGGTGCGGTTCGGGGCGGGAGGCGGCGACCAGCGGCGCCAGGGCGACCGCGAGGGCCGGGGCGAGCAGCCCGCGCATCAGCTGCCGCCGGGTGCCGCGCGCCGGGCCGCCTCTCGCCCGGCCCGCCGCCCCGTGTTCCCGCTCGTGCTCCTCTACGGCCTCGCTCCGTGCCGCGTCCGTGTCGGCGACCATGGCTCGCTCCTCGTCCGGTTCGGTTGATCCGCACCGCTAACCGGACGAAGGGCCACTCGGTCACCGCTCGCGGGGCCAGTCGGAGCACGACCCGCCCGGGCGCGGGCGGGCCGCACGGGTTACAGCCCCGGTCCGACCCCCAGGTCGGCCACCGGGACCGTCTGGACGACGGGGGCCAGCACGCCCACCTCGGGCAGCTTGGGCCCGGGCAGACCGAGAGCGTCGGGCCGGGGCGCGGTCAGGGGCGCGTCCAGGGACAGACCGGGGGCCAGGGTGCGCAGCCCCGCGGCGGGGGCGTCCACGGCGGCGTGGTCGAAGTCGTCACCGAGGACGTGCGGCACGGGCTGGCGCACATCGGCGCCCGGCAGCCCGGCGTGCACCGGCAGCTGCGGCAGGGTCCGCTCCGGCAGCAGCCGGCCCTCGACGTAGGTCGGCCCCTCGGGCGCGCCCGCCGACGGCACGGGCAGCTCCCCGGTCACCTCCGGCAGCTCCATGCCGAGGGCCGTCTCCGCACCGCCCAGGGGCACGGGTACGGGGACCGCGTCGGCCGCGGTGGCGGGAGCCGCGGCGACGCCCACGGCGGCGGCCACACCGGTGACGACGGCGGCCAGGGTTCGTCTGGTGGTCGACTTCATGTCAGGCACGGGCCCTTTCGAGAATGCGTGGGGGACGGACGGGAGGTGCGCGGGCTCAGCCGCCCAGCGGGAGACCGCCGAGCAGGCCCTTCTTCGAGTTCAGGTCGGTGGTCGCACCCTTCACGGTGTGCAGCACGGATTCCTTGTTCTCGGTGTCGAGCGCGTCCGACTGGTGCTTCAGCGGCATGACGTCGACGGGCTCCGCGGTGAGCGCGTTCACGGCGCCGTTGAGGCTGGTGGGCGTGAGCGCGGCGGTGTCGGCGGCGTCGTAGGCGAACGCGGGCACGGCGGAGCCGGCGGCGACCAGGGAACCGGCGACGACCGCGGCGGCCTTGAGGGACTTCATCGTGTTCCTTTCTTCGGCGACCCGTGTCACCGGAGGAAATGCTGACGCCCTCTCAACGACCTGTGCCGAACACGGAAACTCCGCCTTCCGGAAGACATATGAGATCTCCGGACCCCCGGACGGCGGAACAACGAAAGGCTCGCGGAAAGAGGGAATGGGGGCGGCGGAAATACGCGAAAGGCCGCCGCGCCCCCGGAACGGGGGAGCGGCGGCCCGGGGACGCGCGGGGCGTCAGGCGGGGTTCGCCGGCAGCGGGCTCGCCGGGGTGGCGGCCTGCGGCGCGGTGGCCTCCGGCGCGCTCGGCACCGCGGGCAGGCCGGCCAGGTCGGCGGCGGGCAGGCCGTTGCCGACGAGGGTGGCGGCGACGACGTTGACGACGCCGGTCACGACGTTCTCGACGGCGGGGCTCACCTGCTCGGCGCTGCCGGCGGTGGTGGCCTTGACCAGGGCGTCGACCTGCTTCTGCAGCTCGGCGTAGGCGGTGGCCGTGAGGTCGGGCGCCGCCGCGGTCTCGTCCTGCGCGGCGACCGGCGCCGGCAGCGTGACCGGGTCCCCGGCCTCCGGCGCGGTCACGGCCGGAGGCTGGGCCGGGGTGGCCGTACCGGGGGTGGTCGCCGTGTCGTCGGTGTCGGCGTCGTCGGCGTCCGCGTCGGCCGCCTCGGCCTTGGCGAGCGCGTCCTTGACGGCGTCGGAGAGCTTGTCGGCGTCGGCGGCCGACAGCCGGCCGTCCTCGGCCTTGAGGACCGCGGTGAGCATGTCGGTGACGGGCGTGAGTACTCCGCCGAGACCGGCCAGGCTGCCGACCTGGCTCTGGAGTTCCGCCACGTCGGGCAGGGGGGCGTGGGAGGCCGCGTGGGTGCGTTCCCGGACCGATTCGCCATCGGCCGCCATCACCGCCGGCCCGGAGATGCCGATCAGCAGGCCGGCGCAGAGAGCGGTGGTGGCGATTCGTCGTGCGGGCAGACGCATGGGGGGGTTCCTTTCGGTGGTGCGTCGGATCTTGTGCCCACCGTGGAATCGCCTCTGACGCTCTGCAACCGAGCGGTGACCGCGCGCGCCCGCCCGGGATTCTCCCCGTGGGCGTCTTACCTGGTGAGACGCCCTGTCAAGGTCCGTGCGCCGTGTCGGCGCCCGCAGCCCCCATTCGGGGCAGCACACCGCCGTCCGCGCGGCAACGCGAACCGGCCGCCCGGTCGCGGAGGAACCGCGGTACGGACGGCCGGTGCGGGGGATTGCGATCCGACGTCAGTCGTTCTCGCACTCGTTGCCGAACGCCGGGTTCAGCAGGCCGATGACGTCGACGGTGTTGCCGCAGACGTTGACCGGGATGTGGACCGGGACCTGCACCACGTTGCCGGACAGGACGCCCGGGGAGTGGGCGGCGGCGGCCTGCGCGCCGCTGTCGGCAGCGGCGACACCGGCGGTGCCCGCCACCGCGGCGGCGGCGACGGAGGTCAGGGCCAGGCCCTTCGCGATACGCGACATGGGGAAGTGCTCCTTGGGGTTGTCACACACATCCGGGCGGCTGCCCGGCGCAGTGTCAACGCGTGGCAGGCATCCGGGTTGTGCCGCCAAAGGGGTGATCTCGCCGGGAGGCGGTGTTCACAAATCCAACACACTTACCCGCTTTCAACGTATTAGTACGGATAGCGGCTAGAGTCCCACTCCGTTCGAGCCTCCCGGTCGCGCCGCCGAGAGGCACCGACCGAAGGCACTCTCCGAGAACTCCGACCGCGGCGGTGACGCGCCGGTTTCCGGCTCGTTTGGCAGCGGGACGCGGCGTACGCCGGCGGACGCCGCGTCGCGGCGGACGCTCCGCCGTCAGACGCGTTCCCGCCCGTCCCGAGATTTCCGTGAACGAGGAAACGCGCATGCACCTGCCACCGACCGGCTCCCGGCCACGGGTTCTGCATGTCACCCAACCGGTGGACGGCGGGGTCGCCCGGGTCGTCACCGACCTGACGCGGGCTCAGCTCACCGCCGGCTTCGGGGTCTCGGTCGCCTGTCCGGACGGACACCTCGCGGACCGGCTCCGGTCCCTGGGCGCCGACGTGCGGCACTGGCAGGCCACCCGCTCGCCCGGCCCGGCCCTGCTGTCGGAGGTGCGCCGGCTCGCCCGGGTGACCGGCGACGTGCGGCCGGACCTGGTGCACGCCCACAGCGCGAAGGCCGGACTCGCGGCGCGGCTCGCCGTACGGGGCCGGGTCCCGACCGTGTTCCAGCCGCACGCCTGGTCGTTCGAGGCGGTCGGCGGTGCGGCCGCGCTGCTCGCGCTGCGCTGGGAGCGCTGGGGCGCGCGGTGGGCGGCGCGGACGGTGTGCGTGAGCGAGGCGGAGCGCGGGCGCGGTGTGCGGGCCGGCATCCGCGGCCGCTGGGCGGTGATCCCGAACGGCATCGACACCCGCCGCTTCCACGCCGGAACGCCGGAAGACCCGGACGCCGTCGACGACTTGGACGCCTTGCCCGCCTCGGACGACCTCGACGAGGCCGGTGGCGTGCGGCCGCGGCACGGCATCGGCCCGCACGCGCCGCTGGTGGTGTGCGTGGGGCGGCTGTGCCGGCAGAAGGGCCAGGACGTCCTGCTGGACGCCTGGCGCCGGGTGCTCGCGCGCGTGCCGGACGCCCGTCTGGTGCTGGTCGGCGACGGCCCGGACCGCGCCGCGCTCACCGCGCGGGCCTCGGCGTACGGCCTTCTGGACGGCGCCCGGGCGTCCGCGGTCCTCGCGGGCGGCGCCGACGACGTGGCCGCCTGGTACCGGGCCGCCGACCTGGTCGTCCTGCCCTCGCGCTGGGAGGGCATGGCGCTGGCCCCGCTGGAGGCCATGGCCTGCGGGCGGCCCGTGGTGGTGACCGACGTGGACGGCGCCCGCGAGGGGCTGCCGCCCGCTCTGGAGCCGCACTGCCTGGTGCCGCCCGAGGATCCCGCCGCGCTGGCCGGCGCGGTCGCCGCCTTGCTGCTCGACGCGCCGCTGCGCGCGTCGCTCGGCCGCCGGGGACGCGCGCACGTGCGGTCCGCGCACGACGTACGGCACACGGCCGAGGCGGTCGCGGCGGTGTACGGCGCCCTCCTCGACGGCGTACGGACGCCCGGGGCGCGGACCGGCGGGGGTGCCCCGTGCCCCACCCACGGCGGGCCGCCCGGCCCCCCGCGTCCCCTCCCCGGCGACCGGCCCGCGCCCGCGGGACGGTCGGCCGTCGTGCCCATCGAGTACAGGGAGTCCACCCACCCGTGACCGCGGAAAGCACCGTCCCCACCCCCGCCGGCCAGGCGCGCGACCTCGGCCAGTCCCCCGTCGCGGTCCTGCCGCGCCGCACCGGTCCCGCCGGCTACCGGCTGCCCGCCGGGCGCCCCGCGCCACGGCCGGACTCACCGCTGCCGATGCTGGTCGTCGACGGCACGGCGGCCCTGCCCGGCTCGCTGGCCCTCACCGGCGCACCCCACCAACCGCTGCTAACGGCCCTGCTGGTCGGCGCCTCGCTGCTGCTGCGCCCGCGTCCGGACCCGGCCCGGCGGACCGCGGGCGCCCTGGACGACCTGCCCGCGCTGTGCGGGCGGATCGCGGTGGTCTGGCTGGCGCTCGGGGCGCTCCTCGCGGCGTACGCCCCGGCGCACGCGCTGTCCGTGCCCACCCTGCTCCTCGGCTTCCTGCTCCACACGGCGGCGGGCTGCGCCGGGCGGGGCGCCGTGCGGAGACGGCGACGCACGGCGCTCGCGAACCGGCCGCACGCCGCCCTCGTCGTCGGCCCCGCCGCGACCGCGCAGCGCGTGGCGTCGGCGCTGCTGCGCCACCCCCGCTGCGGGGTCCGCCCGGTCGGCGTCGTCGCCGACGAGCCGGGGGGCGGCGCCGCCGACGGTCTGCCGGTGCTGACCACCGGCGAGGAGGTGCGGCGCGCGGTCGTGCAGAACGGCGTGCGCGACGTCCTGACCGTCCACCCCTCGGTCCGCGCCCGGCAGGAGCCGATGCTGCGGGCGCTGGCGGAGTCCGGCTGCGCCGTGTGGGAGCTGGACGCCGAACTCCCCTCCCGGGGCGGCCGGGACCGGCTCGCCGGATTCTCCCGCCGGCGCCTGGAGACGGGCGCGCGGGGGCCGGGCGGCGCCGGCAAGCGGGCGCTGGACGTGGGCGTGTCGGGGCTGCTGCTGCTCCTGCTCAGCCCCGTGCTGCTGACCTGCGCCGCGGTGCTGCGGGTGGTGAGCGGACCCGGCGTGCTGTTCCGGCAGGAGCGCGTCGGACAGGACGGCAGGCCGTTCACGCTGCTCAAGTTCCGCACCCACCGCCCGGCCGACGAGCACGAGTCGGCGACCCGGTGGAGCGTGGCGGACGAACGCCGGATGCCGTGGTTCTGCCGCTTCCTGCGCCGTACCTCGCTGGACGAGCTGCTCCAGCTGTGGAACGTCTTCCGCGGCGACATGAGCCTGGTCGGCCCGCGCCCCGAACGGCCCTTCTTCGTCGCCCAGTTCAGCCGGACCTACCCCGGCTACGCCGCCCGGCACCGGGCGCCCGCCGGCATCACGGGCCTGGCCCAGATCAGCGGGCTGCGCGGCGACACCTCCATCGAGGACCGGGCCCGCTTCGACAACGCCTACATCGACGACTGGTCGCTGTGGCAGGACGTCTGCATCCTGCTGCGCACCGCGGCGGCGCTGGTGCGCCCCACAGGGAGCTGACCCACGTGGCCCACGCCCTGCCCCTCCGCCCGGCGGCGCGCTTACGGCGGCTGCCGCCCGTGCTGGCCGTGGTGGCGGTCGTCGCGCTGCTAGCCCTGCCCCTCGGGCCGGACGGCGGGGGCGGCGCGCATCCGGCGGACGCGGTCTCGGCGCTGGTGGTGCTGTACGGCGTGCTGCGGCTGGTGCGGGACCGGCGGCGCCCGCTGACGCGCCGGGCGGCCGCGGTGCTGGGCCTGCCGGTGCTGGGCCTGGCCGTCGCCGCCGCGGGGGCAGCCTCGCCGGGAGCGGGGCTCGAAGGGCTCGGCCGTTACCTCCAGGTGTTCGTGCTCGTCCCCGCCGCCGTCCTGCTGCTCCTGCGCGACCGCGACGACGCGCGGCTGCTCGCCTGGGCGACGGTGATGCTCGCGGTGTGGCAGGGGGCGGTCGGCGTGCACCAGTACGTCACCGCGACCGGCGCCTCCTACCAGGGCGAACCGATCCGGGCGGTGGGCACCTTCGGGGCGCAGGACGTGATGGGGATGGCGACCGTGGTGTCCCTGGGCCTGGTCTGCGCGCTCGGTCTCGCCCTGGGGCGTACGCCGGTGCGCCACCGGCTGCTCGCCGCCGGGTGCGCGCTCGCCCTGCTGCTGCCGCTGGCGGTGTCGTTCAGCCGCGGTGCCTGGATCGCCACGGCGGTGACCTGTGCGGCGCAGTTGCTGCTGGCCGGGCCCCGGCGGGCGCTGGCGGTGGGCGCGGCCGTGCTCGCGGCCGGCGTGGTGCTGGTCGGCGGGCTGGGGGTGGGGACGGCGATGCTCCAGGAACGCGTCGGCAGCATCACGCAGGTCACCGACGCCCCGGACCAGTCGGTGACCGACCGGTACACCATGTGGGCGGCGGCGGCCGGGATGTGGCGCGAGCGGCCGCTGACCGGCGTGGGCCTGAAGGGCTTCCCCGAATACCGCGACTCCCACGCCTCCCTGGCCCTGTCCTCGGGCAGCGAGACCGACGGCGCCGGAGCGGGGTACCAACGGCAGCCGCTGCTGTCGCCGCACAACATGTACCTGCTGGTGCTGGCCGAGCAAGGGCTGCTCGGGCTGGTCGCGCTCGCCGGGAGCTGGCTGGCGCTGCTCGTGCTGGGGCTGCGCCGGCTGCGTGCCGCGCGGCGGGCGGGCGGCGGCGGCCTGGACTGCGGGCTGATCGCCTGCGGGCTGCTGGTCTGGCAGTTGACCGACTTCGCGTACGCCGACATCGGCGGGCCCTCCACGGTGCTGACGGCGGTGTGCTTCGGCCTGGCGGCGTGGTGGGCGCTCGGGTCCACGACGAGCGGAGGGGCGGCGGCACGGTGAGGACGACCTCCCGACGGGCGGCGGACGGGGGATCGGCCCCGGCGGACGCGGCATCCGTCCCGGGGGACGAGGTGTCGGTTCCTGCGGGGGCGGCACCGGTTCCCCCGGCGGCACCGGTTCCCCCGGGCGCGACGCCGGTTCCTGCCGGGGCGGCACCAGGCCCGGCGAACGGCGCCCCGGTCCCGGGGGCCGGGCCACCTTCCCCGGAGCACGACACATCGCCCCCGGCCGAAGGCACGCCGCTCCGGGCCGAAGGCACGCCGCTCCCCCCGGCCCGGACGGCCCCACCGGCACCGGACGACGAGGCACCCCACCCGGGCGCCGGGCCGACCACTCACCCGCGCCCCGAACGGGACACCGACCCACATCCCGAGCCGGCCAACCAGCCGCACCCCGAACCGGAGACCCACCCACACCCCGCCCCGGCCGCCCCCGCGGAGCAGTCCCCCGACGCCCGGTCATCGCGCAGTTTCCTCGCCCGGGCCGCGCTGCTCACCGCCGTGCTGTCGGTGGCCGGGTCGGTGCTCGGGCTGGCCCGGGACCAGGCGCTGGCCCGGCTCTTCGGGGCGGGCAGCGAGACGGACGCCTTCCTGGTGGCGTGGACCGTGCCGGAGTTCGCGGCGACGCTGCTGATCGAGGACGGGCTGGCCTTCGCGCTGGTCCCGATGTTCAGCCTGGCCCTGGCCCGCCGCGCCCGGGGCGTCCCCGGCGACCCGGTCCGCGCGCTGGTCGCCGCCACCCTGCCCCGCCTGCTGCCGGCCTTCGTCGCCGTCGCCGCCCTGGTCGCCGTCTGCGCGCCCGCGCTGGTCCGGGCGCTCGCCCCCGGCCTGGCCGACCACGCCCTGGCGGTGGACTGCACCCGGCTCACCGCCACCTGCGTCGTCAGCTTCGGCCTGGCCGGGTACTGCAGCGCCGCGCTGCGGGCGCACCGGCGGTTCCTGGCGCCCGCGGCGATCTACGTCGCCTACAACACCGGCATCATCACGGCGATGTTCGTGCTCGGCGGTCGCTGGGGGGTGCGCTCGGCGGCCGTGGGTGTCGCGGTGGGCGGACTGCTGATGGTGGCGGCGCAGCTGCCCTCGCTGCTGCGGCAGTTGCGGCGCCGGGACGCGGGCGAGAAGTCCGCCGACGCCGGTGACCCGGCCCGGCCGCTCGCCCTGGCCCTGTTCGGCACCGTGCTGCTCTTCGCGGTGTGCCGGCAGTCCCAGGTCCTCATCGAGCGCTTCCTCGCCTCCGGGCTCCCGGCCGGGGCCATCTCGCACCTCAACTACGCGCAGAAGGTGGCGCAGATCCCGATGACGCTGTCGCTGATGCTGTGCACGGTCACCTTCCCGGTGGTGGCCCGCGCGATGGCCGACGGCGACGTCGCACGGGCGCGGGAGCGGGTCGAACGGGACGTGGCGCTGGCGGCCTGCCTGGTGCTGCTGGGCGCCGCCACCGTCGTGGCCTGCGCCCCGCAGATCATCGAACTGCTCTTCCAGCGCGGCGCGTTCACCCCGGCCGACACGGCCGCGACGGCGGCCGTCATGCGCGTGTACGCCCTCGGGCTGCTCGGGCAGACGGTGGTGGGCGCGCTGGCCCGGTCCTACTTCTCGGCGGGCCGCGCCTCCTGGTACCCGCTCGGCGCGATGGCCGTCGGCATCGCGGCCACCGCCGGCGCCGGCGCCTGGGCCGTGGGCCCGTGGGGCGTGACCGGCATCGCCGCCGCCAACGCCGCCGGCATCACCGTCACCGGTGCCCTGCTGCTCGCCGGGATGGGCCCGCGCAGCGTCCCGGTGCGCGTCCGGCGGGTCCTGGGCGACCTGGGCCGGCCGGTCCTGGCGGCGGCGGTGTCGACCGGCGCGGGCACCTGGGCCGCGCGCGCGGTGACCGCCACCGCCGAGGCCCGGGGCCTCACGCCCGACGCCCGCGCGGCCCTCGCGCTCACCGCGGGCACCCTGGCCGTCGTCGCCGTCTTCGCCCTGCTCGGCCTGGTGCTGGGCGTGCAGGGCGTGCGCCCCGCCCCCCGGTCCGTCGGCTCCGCCCGGCGCCTTGGGCCCTTCCGTTCCTCCGGCACCCTCCGCTCCGTCACACGAAGGAGTCCGCATGGCCGCTCCGGCTTCCGTAGATCCCGTTGACACCCGCACCGGCGCCGGGCCGCGTCCCGGCCCCGTCCCCTGGGTGGCGATGTACCACTCCGTCGGCGATGCCACGGACGACCCGTACCGCGTCACGGTCACGCCCGACCGGCTGAGCGCGCAGCTCGGCTGGCTGCGGCGGCGCGGCCTGCGCGGCGTCTCCATGACCGACCTGCTCGCCGCCCGGGCCCGCGGCGAGGGCCGCGACCTGGTGGGGCTGACCTTCGACGACGGGTACGCCGACTTCGTCGAGCACGCGCTGCCGTGCCTGCGCCGCTGGGACTGCGGGGCCACCCTCTTCGTCCTGCCCGGACGGCTCGGCGGCGTCAACGCCTGGGACCCGCTCGGCCCGCGCAAGCCGCTGCTCACCGCCGACGGCATCCGGCGCGCCGCCGCCGAGGGCGTCGAGATCGGCTCGCACGGCCTCACCCACGTCGACCTGACCCGGGCCGACGACGCCGCGCTGAACGCCGAGACCGCCGAGAGCCGGGCGCTGCTTGCCGAGTTGACCGGCGCGCCCGTCACCGGCTTCTGCTACCCGTACGGCACGGTCGACGCCCGCGCCGCCGACGCCGTGCGAGCCGCCGGCTACGACTACGCCTGCGCCATCGACCCGGGCGCGCTGACCGGCCCGTACGCCCTGCCGCGGGTGCACGTGGGGCAGAACGACACGGCCCTGCGCCTGCTGCTGAAGACGCGGCTGCACCGCCTGCGCCGCCGTGCCGCGGCGGGGGTGTGACTGTGCCGGACCTGAAGGCGCTGCACGTCATCACCGGTCTCGGCACGGGCGGTGCCGAGCAGCAGCTCCGGCTGCTGCTGCGGCACCTGCCGGTCGACTGCGACGTGGTGACGCTGACCAACCCCGGTGCGGTCGCCGACGGTCTGCTGGCCGACGGCGTGCGCGTCGTCCACCTCGGCATGACCGGCAACCGCGACCTGGCCGCGCTGCCCCGGCTGGCCCGCCTCATCCGCGCCGGCGGCTACGACCTCGTGCACACCCACCTGTACCGCGCCTGCCTGTACGGCCGGCTCGCCGCCCGCATGGCCGGCGTACGCGCCGTCGTCGCCACCGAACACTCCCTCGGCGACTCCCAGATGGAGGGGCGGCGGCTCACCCCCGGCGTGCGCGCCCTGTACCTGGCCGGTGAGCGGCTGGGCAGCGCCACCGTCGCCGTCTCCCCCACCGTCGCCGACCGGCTGAAGCGGTGGGGCGTGCCCGCGCCGCGCATCGAGGTGGTGCCCAACGGCATCGACCTGGACCGCTTCCGCTTCGACCCGGTCCAGCGTCTGCGCACCCGCCGGCGCCTCGGCCTGCCGGAGGGCGCCTACGTCGTCGGCGGCGTCGGCCGGCTGACCCCGGCCAAGCGGTTCGACGTCCTGGTGCGGGCCCTTTCCCGGCTCCCCTCCGACTGCTGGCTGCTGCTGGTCGGCGGCGGCCCCGAGGAGCACGTGCTGCGCCGCACCGCCCGCGAGGCGGGGGTGGCCGACCGCGTCCTGCTCACCGGCGAGCGCCCCTACGTCCCCGACGGCTCCCCCGGCCCCGACCTGCCCTCGCTGACCGCCGCGATGGACGTCCTCGCGTCGCCGTCGCCGGAGGAGGCCTTCGGCCTGGCGGTCGTCGAGGGCCTCGCGTCGGGGCTGCCGGTGCTCTACGCCTCCTGCCCGGCGATCGAGGACCTGCCCTCCCGGGACGCGCCCGGGGCCCGGCGCGTCACCGGCGGCGCCGAGGAGTTCGCCCGCGCCCTCGCCGAGGTCCGGGCCGGTGCCGGACCCGGCCCCGGTCCGCGCACCGTGCCCGAGGCCGCCCGCCACTACTGCGTCACCCGCAGCGCCGCCCGGCTGATGGACGTGTACGCGGCCACTCTCACGCATCCGTTGTCCCCGGCACCCCAGGGAGTCAGTTCCGCATGACCGAGCCACTCACCCAGTCCCCGGCCCCCGCGCCGGAGCACGAGGCCGCCCCGCCCGCACCGCGCCGCGCGCCGGCCGCCCTGCACCGCTTCCGGCACCGCCTGCGGTCCCTGCCGCCCTGGTCGCCGCTGGCGGCCGGCATCGTGGCCGGCGGCCTGCTCGGCGCCGGCTACGGCATGCTCGCCACGCCCCAGTACACGGCGACCGGTTACGTCGTCGCCGTCCCCACCGACCAGTCCGACCCGGCGACGGCGCTGGGCTTCGCGCAGGCCTACGGCCGGGTCGCCACGCAGCTCGCGGTGCTCGGGGACGCGCAGATGTGGGCGGACGTGCCGGTGGCGCGGCTGGCTAAGAGCGTGCGGACGCAGACCTCGCCGGACGCGCCGATGGTCTCGGTGACGGCCACCTCCGACGACCCGGAGGAGGCCGCCGACATGGCCAACGCGGTGGCCCGCGCGCTCACCGCGCACGCGGCGGCCTCCGTCGACGACACCCACGTGGAGCTGCGGCAGTTCGCGCGGGCCACCGAGCCGGCCGAGCCGTCCTCGGCGTCCGCGGCGGTGACCGGTCTGGTGGGCGCGAGCGCGGGCGGGCTGCTCGGCGGGCTGGCCCTGCTGGTCCGGCCGCGCCGCGACCCGGCGGAGGGCGGCCGGACCACGGCGGCGGTGCCCGGACCCGCCTCGGCGGCCGGCGTGCGCGGACAGCTGTGACGGACACGCGGGCGCGCACGGCCGCGCCCCCGGCCCGCCGCACCACCGAACTGGTCACCGACGAGGCGCACTTCGCCGACCTGGCCCCGCAGTGGGCGCGCCTGTACGCCCGGTGCGGATCGGCCACGCCCTTCCAGAGCCACGCCTGGCTGCACTCGTGGTGGCGGTCGTACGGCACGCCCGGCCGGCTGCGGCTGGTGCTGGTCCGCGACGGCGGAGAGCTGGTCGCGGCCGCCCCGCTGACGCTCGTACGGCGTCCGGTGCCGGCGCTGGTGCCGCTGGGCGGGGCGATCTCGGACTACGGCGATGTCCTGGTGGACGACGAACGCGGCCCGGAGGCGGTCGCCGCGCTCACCGAGGCCCTGTCCCGGGCCGCCCGCACCGCGCTGGTCGACCTGCGCGAGGTGCGGCCGGGCGCCGCGGCCGAACGGGTCTACGACCGCTGGCGCGGACCGAGGCGCCGGCTGGCGGACTCGCTCTGCCTGGAGCTGCCCGCCCTGCCGATGGAGGAGCTGGCCGCCCGGCTGCCCTCGGGCAAGGCCCGGCAGCGGGTCCGCGCCCAGGTGCGCCGGCTGGACGCGCTCGGCGTCAAGAGCCGGACCGTCCTGCCCGGTGAGGTGGACGCGGCACTCGGGCGGCTGCTCGAACTGCACCGGTTGCAGTGGCAGGACCGCAAGGTGACCGGCGAGCACCTGAAGCCGCGGTTCCGCGACCATCTGGTGCGGGCGGTGGGGCCGATGGTGTGCGCCGGGGACGCGGTGGTCACCGAGTTCCGGATGGACGACGAGGTGGTGGCCGTGGACGTGACGCTGCTGTCGCGCCGGCTGGCCGGGGGCTACCTGTACGGCGCCCACCCCCGACTGCGGGAATGCCGCGCGGACGTGGCGGTGATGCTGCTGGACGCCTGCGCGGCCCGGATCACCGCGCCGGGGCGCGACACGCTGAGCCTGCTGCGGGGCGACGAGCCGTACAAGCACCACTGGCGACCGGACGCGGTCCCCAACCAGCGGCTGCTGCTGGCCCGCCGCCGCACCGCCCCGCTGCTCGCCGCGGCCCTCGGCGACGCCGCCGCGCGCCGGCGGGGCAAGGCCCTGCTGCGGCAACCGGAGCGGAAGGAGCGCGACGGTGGCGGCGGCACCTGACCGGTCCCGCCGCCGTCGCCGCGTACCGCTACTTGTCGCGCGCGTACCAGTCGAGCCGCATGCAGAGCTTCCCGCCGAGCCAGTACTCGACCCAGTCGCCCAGATCCAGCGGCGAGCAGCCGGCCGGCGGCCGGGGCGTGGTCTCCGGCACCGCGGGCACGGGCGGCGCGGTGGGCGTCGCGGGTGCGGTGGGCTCCGGGGTGGCGGCGGGCTCGTCGGTGCGGCCGAAGAGCACGGACCGGTAGACGGCGGTGGAGCGGGGGTTGTCGTCGCACTGCCACACACCGTGCGGGCAGTAGTCGGTGACGGTGTTGTAGACGGGCTTGTGCTCGTCCATCCAGGCCAGCATGCGCCGCATGTACTCGGGGTTGTCGCCGTTGCGGAACAGCCCCCACTCCGGATACGAGACGGGCTTCCCGTGCGCCTTCGCGAAGTCGACGTGCGCCTGGAGTCCGTAGGGCTCCTTCACCTGTTCGTCGAACTTCATCCCGCGCGGCTGGTCGTAGGAGTCCATTCCGATGATGTCGACGGTGTCGTCGCCCGGGTAGCACTGCGTCCAGGGCACGGCGTCCCGGCCCCGGCTCGGGGTGAAGTCGAACCGGAACTTCTGGCCGGGCACCGCCCGCATGGCGGTGACGATCCGCTTCCAGTACGTCTTCCAGGCCTCCGGGTCCGGCCCGCATCGGTGGGTGTAGGTGATGCCGTTCATCTCCCAGCCGAGCACGAGGACCGTGTCGGGGACCTTGAGGGCGACGAGTCGTTCGGCGAGGGCGCGGAAGTGGTGGTCGTAGTCCCCGCGGGCGCCCCGGCGCAGCAGCTCGCGCACGTCGTCGTCGTCGACTCCCTCCTCGTTGCGCTCCATCATCGGCACGTTGAGGACGAGCATCCGGTCGGCCTTGCGGGTGCGCCAGTCCGCCCACACGTCGAGGAAGCCGGGGGCGCCCTCGATGTTGCTCCAGCGGTCGCCGGGCAGGTAGGTGTGGCCGACGCGCAGTTCGGCGTCGCCGAGCCACCTGCTGAGCGCGGCCATCCGGGCGACGCCGCGCGGGCCGTAGTCCAGGTACGCGCCGAACGCGGGTGCGGCGGGCGTCTTCGCCGGGGCTCCGGGTGCCGGGGCCGCGGGCGAGGGCGCCGGCGGGGCCGGTTCGGCCGCGGCCGTGGGGACCGCCGCGGCCAGCAGCGCCGCCACCGCGACCGCCGCCGCGACACCGGCCGGCCGCCTGGACCGGTTCCGTGACTGCCGTAGGGCCATACCGGCTCCTTTCCTCGCCGTGAATTCCACTCCGTTACTGACACTCAGTCATATGAAATGCCATCACGCCACCGCCGTTACGGCTTTCGAGTGCGCCGATCGCCCGCACCGGTGAACCGATTCGAAGACGAAGGAAGTTTCCCGTGTCGCTGTTCGACACCCGCGTCCCCGCCGTTCTGCTGCGGACCGACCGGAATCCCTTTCACCACGGAACGCTGGGCGCCGTCCGTTCGCTGGGCCGCGCGGGAGTGGACGTGCACGTGGTCGCCGACTGCGCGCACAGCCCCGTCCGCGCCTCCCGTTACGTGACCGGGCTGCACACTCCCCCGCCGCCCGGCGCGTCGACGGAGGAGATCGCGGCGGCCCTGCGCCGGGTGGCGGCGCGGATCGCGCGGCCCGCCGTGCTGATCGCGATGGACGACGCGTGTGCCGTGGCGGTGAGCCGGGCGCGGGCGGAGCTGGCGCCCGCGTTCCTGCTGCCCGACCAGCCGGGCAGCCTGCCCGAACGCGTCGCGGACAAGGCCGAGTTGGCCGGGGTGTGCGCCTCGCTGGGGGTGCCGCACCCCGAGACGCTGGTCCCGGACGGTCCGGCCGAGGCCGCGCGGGCGGCGTGGCGGCTGGGGCTGCCGGTGGTGGCGAAGTGGAGCCGGCCCTGGCTGGTGCCCCCGGGCGGCGGGCTGCGCAGCACGGTACTGGTGCGCTCGGCGCGGGAGGCCGGGGAGCTGTACCGGCGGGCCGAGGAGGCCGGCAGCCGCCTGCTGCTCCAGGCCTTCCTGCCACCCGGCCCGGACCGCGACTGGTTCTTCCACGGGTACGCCGACCGCACGGGGGCGGTCCGGGCGGGCGGGCCGGGCCGCAAGACCCGGGCCAGGCCGCGCGGCGCCGGGCTGACCGCGGTGGGCCGGTGGTCGCCCAACCCGCAGGTGCAGGCGCTCGCCGAGCGGGTCACCGGGGAGCTGGGCTACCGCGGCGTCTTCGACCTCGACTTCCGGCGCTGCGGTGCCACGGGCGGCTACCACCTGCTCGACTTCAACCCGCGTCCGGGCGCCCAGTTCCGGCTCTTCACCGACTCCGCCGGGCTGGACGTCGTACGGGCCCTGCACCTGGACCTGACCCACCGGGCGCTGCCGGACGGGGTGGCGCGGCCGGGGCGGACCTTCGTGGTGGAGAACTACGCGCCGCTGAGCGCCCTGCGCCCGGCGCCCGACGGGCGGGAGCTGGCCTGGCACGCCCCGGACGACCGGGCGCCGGGGCGGGCGCTGTGGTCCCTGTGGGGGCGGCACGTCGCCGGCCGGCTGCTGGACCGGGCGCGCCGCCGGCGCGGGCGGCCCGCGGCCGGCGCCCCCGCCCGCGCCCGGGTGGTGCGCCAGGCGGGCGCGCCGCCGGCCGACCGCGCCGACCCCGCCGGCCGGGCGGGGCTGCCGGACCGGCCGGACGACGACCGGGCGGGCAGCCACTGACCCCGGACGCGGCCACGGCGAAGCCCCCGGCGGCCCGTGCGGGCCGGCCGGGGGCTCCCGGGGTGGGGCGGCGTCAGCGGGTGGCGGCGGCCCGGCCCCGGCGGTACAGGATCGCTCCGCCCGCGATCAGCACGGCACCGGCGGCCGCGGCGCCCAGCGTGCCCTCGCTGCCGGTCTCGGCCAGCACGGGCGGCTGCTCCGTCTGCGGGGTCGGCGGCGGGTTCTCCTTCTCGGCGGGCGGCGGGGGCTCCTCCTCGCTCGGGGGCGGGGGCGGCTCCTCCTCTTCGCCCGGCGGCTCCTCCTCGTCCGTGGGCGGGGTGGTGGGCGGCGGGGGCTCCTCCTCGCCGTAGCCCGGGGGCGGCGGCTCCTCCGAGGTGTTCTCGCACTCGTTGCCGAAGACCGGGTTGAGCGCGGCGATCACGTCGACGGTGTTGCCGCAGAGGTTGACCGGCACCTTGACCGGCAGCTGCGCGGCGTTGCCGGAGCCGACGCCGGGCGAGCCCACGGCGGCGCCCTCGGCGTGGGTGCCGGAGGCGGCGTCGGTGCCGGCGCCATCGGTGCCGGAGGCCGCGTCGCCGCCTCCGTACTCGCCGGCCGAGCCGCCCTTGGGCCCGTCCGACTCGTTCTCGCACTCGTTGCCGAAGGCGGGGTTCAGGGCGGCGATCACGTCGACCGTGTTGCCGCAGGCGTTCACCGGTACGTCGACCGGGGCCTGGACGGCGTTGCCGGACGCGGCGCCCGGCGAGTTCTTGGCGGCTCCGTCCGCATGCGAGTCGGCCAGGGCGGGGCTGCCGCACAGGGAAAGGATGCCCGTCGCGGCGGCCGCCGCGACCATCCCCCTGCTCAGAGTCTGTCGCACTCTCGTTGTCTTCCTGCTTGTAGAGATGGCTGGAGAACGATCCGGAGGACAGGCTGCGGAAAGGGGAAAAGCCGGCCCCGAACCAAACGAGTTGGCCAAGGCCGGCCGTGACGCAGCCGGTCGGTGCGGAACGACGTCAGTCGTTCTCGCACTCGTTGCCGAACGCCGGGTTCAGCAGACCAACGACGTTGATGCTGTTGCCGCACACGTTGACGGGAACGTGCACGGGAACCTGGATGACGTTGCCGGACAGGACGCCCGGGGAACCGACGGCGGCACCCTCGGCACCCGCGTCGGCGAAGGCCGGGGCGGCCATGCCGAGGGCCATGATCGCTCCCGCGACGACAGCAGCGCTCTTCTTCATGAAGTTTCCCTTCTCTGCGGTCATGCCTGAATGACGGCCGAAACCGCGCGAGCACAGCATTGACGGCTCGCACCATGACCTGCAGCCTGCAAACGAGGAATTGACGGCCGAAGAAACTACCGAACGTGGGACACCCCGAAATTCACTCGGATGCCTCATGCCACGGCCCGGCCGTTCCTCCAGGAGAGCGAAGAAGACAATCCGCTCCCCGGCGAATTCCCGGCCAGTCGCGGCCGGGCGGCCCACGGGGAAGTCAGTGGGCCGCCCGGACGGGCCGGGAAGGGACTCAGCCCTCGCCGTTGGCCGAGAGGACCGACAGGTCCTCCAGGACGTGCGACAGGGCGCCGTCCCGCTTGGCCTGCGTGGAGTTGTCCGCGCACTGCTGGTTCAGGTCGTCCGACAGGACGTTGATGTCCTGGATCGGCACCAGGTTGACGACGGCGGCGTTGACGTCCTCGACACCCAGGCACGGCTTGTTCAGCGAGCCCTCGACCAGCGACAGCTGGGGGCTCATGTCGCCCTTGGTCGCCGAGTTGCCGAACGACGACGAGGCGCCGTTGCCGTTGGCCACGGCCGGCCCGTTGTCGTCCCCGATGGCCAGAGCCTGGGGAGCGGCGGCAGCCGACATGCCGATCACAGAAGCGGCAGCCGCCGCGGCGACCATTGCCTTCTTGAGCACTTCGCGTTCCTTTCGTCGTAGCGACGCACTGTCCTACGGCCTCATCAACCCGGTGCGCGATGATTGGTTTCGGGCGTTCACCCGGTTGGCCCCCACGGGGTCGGGGAAAGGGCGGCGGAAGGCGCCCGAATACCGGTGGAATCCGGGGGCCGCACAGATTTCCCGCTGTCCGCCGACCGGGTGAACGGGAGAAACCCGGCCGGACTCGTGGAGTTGACCAGTGCGCTCCGGTGGACGGGGTTTCCTCAGAAAGGACTGGCCAGTGATCAAGAAGGTAGCCGCCTACGCGGCGATCGCCGCCTCCGTCATGGGCGCCTCCGCTGCCGCGGCCCCGCAGGCGATGGCGATCGGCGACGACAGCGGGCCCGTCTCGGCCAACGGGAACGGTGCCTCGCAGTACTTCGGCAACTCGGCGACCCACGGCAACATGAGCCCGCAGATGGCGCTCATCCAGGGGTCGTTCAACAAGCCCTGCATCGCGGTGAGCGACATCCCCGTCAGCGTCGTCGGACTGGTCCCGATCCAGGACATCCCGATCCTGTCGGACGACCTGAACCAGCAGTGCGCGGAGAACTCCACGCAGAGCAAGCGCGACGGCGCGCTGGCCCACCTGCTGGAGGACGTCTCGATCCTGTCGGCGAACGGCGAGGGCGGCGGGCGCTGACCATCGCCCCCGAGGGGCGGACCGCCGAGCGCATCGGCGGTCCGCCCCTTTCGCGTGTCAGCGTCCGGGCGTCGCGTACAGGGCCTCGATGTCCTCGGCGTACGCCGCGACGGCCGTGTGCCGCTTCACCTTGAGGGACGGCGTGAGCAGCCCGTTCTCCTCGGTGAACTCGCCCTCGACGAGGCGGAAGGCGCGGATCGACTCCGCCCGGGAGACGGCCGCGTTGGCGTGGTCCACGGCCTTCTGGACGTCGGCGCGCATCCGTTCGTCGCATACGACCTCGGACATCGGGGTGTCGGCGGGCAGCTTGCGGACCGACAGCCAGTGGGCGACGGCCTCCGGGTCGAGGGTGATGAGGGCGCCGACGTAGGGGCGGTTGTCGCCGACGACGAGGCACTGCGCGACGGGCGGGCGGCTGCGCAGGCGGTCCTCCAGGACGGCCGGGGAGACGTTCTTGCCGCCGGAGGTGACCAGCAGGTCCTTCTTGCGGCCGGTGATGGTGAGATAGCCGTCGTCGTCGAGGGAGCCGAGGTCTCCGGTGGCGAACCAGCCGTCGGTGAGGACGGCGGCGGTGGCCTCGGGGGCGCCGCGGTAGGCGCCGAAGACGATGCCGCCCTTGACGAGCACCTCGCCGTCGTCCGCGATGCGCACCGAGGTGCCGGGCACCGGCGGCCCGACGGTGCCGGGGCGGGGGCCCAGCGGCGGGACGATGGTCGCGGCGGCGGTGGTCTCGGTGAGGCCGTAGCCCTCGTAGACCATGATCCCGGCGGCGTAGAAGAACAGGTTGAGGTCGCGGTCGAGCGGGGAGCCGCCGCTGATGGCGTAGCGCATCCGGCCGCCCAGTTCCGCCCGCACCCGCCGGTAGACCAGCAGGTCGTACAGGGCCCAGCCGGCCCAGAGGCGGGGGGCGGGGCCCTTGCCGCGGCCGAGGAAGCGGTCCAGGTGGGCGGCGCCGAAGCGGACGGCGAGGCGGTGGGCGCGCTCGAAGGAGGCGCCGCGGCCGATCTTCTCGGCGGTCGCGCGGCCGGTGTCGTGGATCTTCTCGAAGAGGTAGGGGACGCCGACCAGGAAGGTGGGGCGGAACGACTTGAGGGCGGGGCGCAGTTCGGCGGGCCTGATGCTCGGGAAGTGACCGATCTCGATGCGGGCCAGCAGGCAGGCGATCTGGATCGTGCGGCCCAGGATGTGGGCGAGGGGCAGGAAGAGGAGCGTCGAGGCGGTCTGGCCGGTGACTTCCTTGAAGATCGGGTGCAGCAGCTCGACCGTGTTGGCGGCCTCGGCGTGCAGGTTGGCGTGGGTGAGGACGCAGCCCTTGGGGCGGCCGGTGGTGCCGGAGGTGTAGCAGACGGTCGCCACCGCGTCGGGGGTGAGGGCGCTGCGGCGCTTGGTGACCTCCTCGTCGCTGACGTCCCGTCCGAGGGCGGTGAGGTCGGCGAGGGCCGCGGCGTCGAGTTCGAAGACGCGCGGGCGCTCGGGGTGGGCGGCGGTGCCCGCGTGGACGGTGGCGGTGTTGGCGGCGGTCTCGGTGACCACGTGCCCGGCGCCGGAGTCGCGGACGATCCACTCGACCTGGTCGGCGGAGGAGGTGGCGTAGACGGGGACCGTCCGGCCGCCGGCCGCCCAGATCGCGAAGTCCAGGACGGTCCACTCGTAGCGGGTGCGGGACATGACGGCGACCCGTCCGCCGGGCTCCAGGCCGGCCGCGATCAGGCCCTTGGCCACGGCGGTCACCTCGCGGGCGAACTCCGCCGCGGTGACGGGCCGCCAGGCGCCGTCCACCTCGCGGCGCAGGAGCACCGCGTCGGGCGCCTCGGCCGCGTTGGTGAACGGGATGTCGGCGATGCTGCCCGTGGTGGGGCGGGGCGCGAGGGGGGCGGTGCGGGCCTCGCGGACGGTTCCCGAGGCGTCCCTGACGGTCTCGGTACTGGTGCGGGACACCAGGTCACCGCGTCGTCTCGCCCGTTTCAGGTCCTTGCGTACGCCCATGACGGCTCCCGGTCGCTGATCGGCTGGCGTTGTGTCGTCCGCGCCCACACTACTTACTCCTGAGTAAACTTACCCAGGAGTAAGCATAGGTCAATGGGTACGGCCGGACCGGGGCGGCTCAGGTCAGCCGGTTCGCCGTGCGGATCGCCTCGGCGAGCCGCCGCACCTCCTCGTCCTCCGTGCGGCCGGCCGGCGAGCCCGCGCGCTCGGCGAGTTCGGCGAGGCCCGGTGCGCCCGGCAGGGAGCCTCGGGAGGGCGGGGAGGAGCGGAGCGCGTCCGCGAAGTACGCGGCGGTCGCGGTGACGCGCAGACCGCGGTCGGCCTCCCAGACCGAGTCGCCCAGGTCACCGGTCTCCACGCCGCCCGACTCCTCGTGCGGGGCGCGGCTGCCGGGGTCGAGCCAGCGGACGGTGGCCGTGGCGAGGTGGCCGTCGGCGCCGGGCCGGGTGCGCACGGCGTACAGCGCGGTGACGGTGTGGCCGGGGCCGACCTCGCCGCCGTCGACGCGGTCGTCGCGGAAGTCGTCGTCGGCGACGCGGCGGTTGTCGTAGCCGACGAGGCGGTACTCGGCGACCGTCTCCGGGTCGAAGGCGACCTGGGCCTTGGCGTCGCGGGCGGTCAGCTCGACGTGGCGCGGGAGTTGCTCGCCGAAGACCTCGCGGGCCTCCTCGGCGTCCGACACGTACGTGGTGTGGCCGTCGCCCCGGTCGGCGAGGCGTTCCATCAGGGCGTCGCCGTAGTCGCTGCCGACGCCGACGCCGAAGAGGGTGATGCCGTGCTCGCGGCGCTCGTCCGCGACGCGTTCCAGGATGGTGTCCGCGTCGGTGTCGCCGGTGTTGGCGAGGGCGTCGGAGACGAGGACGACGCGGTTGGTGGCGCCCTCTCGGTGGCCCTCGACGGCGGTGTCGTAGCCGGTCTCGACGCCGGCGCCGAGGTTGGTGGACTCGGCCGGCTCCAGGCTGTCGATCGCGTCGTGCACCCGGCCGCGGTGGCCGCCGAGCCGGGTCATCGGGAGGACCGTCTCGGCCTCGTCGCTGAAGGTGACCAGCGCGACCGAGTCGTCGTCGCGCAGCCGGTCGGTCATGGTGGCGAGGGAGTCCTGGGCGAGGTCCAGGCGGCCGGGTTCGTCCATCGAGCCGGAGACGTCGATGACGAAGGTCAGGGCGGCGGGCGGGCGTTCGCCGCGCTCCTCGGCGGTGCGGGTGGCGAGGCCGACGCGGACCAGGGACCAGTCCTCCTCGCCGGTGCGGGCGCCGTCGACGCTCACCGTGAAGCCGTCGCCGTCGGGGCGCTCGTAGTCCTGGCGGAAGCTGTTGACGAACTCCTCGGGGCGGACCGTCGACGGGTCGGGCAGCCGGCCCTCGGCGAGGCTGCGGCGGGCGTAGCCGTAGGAGGCGGTGTCCACGTCGAGGGCGAAGGTGGAGAGGTGGTCGGGCTCGGGGGCGACGTCCCGGGAGTCGCCGTTCTCGTCCGTCTCCCCGGAGGGCGAGCCGCCGCGGGGGCCGTCCGGCGCGGGCGCGTAGCCGCCGGCCCCGGAGCCGGCTGCGGTGTCCTTCGCGCCGTGGGCCGCGTCGTCCCCGCCCGAGCAGCCCGTGAGCAGCAGGCCGCCCGCCGCCGCGAGCGCGAGCAGCGCGCCGGCCGGCCGCCGGGCCCGGTACCGCTTCATCGTCCTCATCGTCCCTGCCCCCTGGTTGCGTTGACGCCGACGTACGTGACTGTGACGGCGGAGCGGGGCGGAACGTGCGGGACGGGGCGTCACGGGTGCGTCTCGAAGTGGGCACGGCGGCGGGCCCGCGTGACCGGCGGGTGATCCTCCGGTGACCGGGCCGATGTCCGGCCCACGGCACCCGGCCTACGACACGACGTCCTTCCGGGAGAAGTTGCGGAAGGCCAGGGCGAACAGGACCAGGGCGTACGTCACCGACAGCGAGGTGCCCTGGATCAGGCGGGTCCAGTCCAGCTCGGGGCGGACCGTGTCGAGCCAGGCGTACTGCCAGTGGGCGGGCAGGAAGTCCCGCCAGTCGCCGAGGGCGGTCACCTCGTCCAGGACGTTGCCGATGATGGTCAGGCCGACCGCGCCGCCGACCGCGCCGAGCGGGGCGTCGGTCTTGGTGGAGAGCCAGAACGCCAGGGCGGCGGTGACCAGTTGGGAGACGAAGACGTACGCCACCGTGAGGGCGAGGCGCTCGGCCGCGGTGCCGGTGGGCAGGCTGCCGCCGGTGGGCAGCTCCAACGGCCCCCATCCGTACGCCGCCGAGCCGACGGCGAGGGCGACCAGCGGCAGCAGGACGATCGCGGCGAGGCTCAGCACGAGGGCGACGACCAGCTTGGACCAGAGCAGACGGGCGCGGGGCACCGGCGCGGCCAGCAGGTAGCGCAGGGAGGACCAGCCGGCCTCCGAGGCGACCGTGTCCCCGAAGAACAGGGCGACGGGCACCACGAGCAGGAAGCCGGCGGAGGCGAACAGGTTCACCGCGGCGAAGTTCGCCCCCGACGCGGTGGCCGAGTCCATCAGGCTGACCTGGTTGTTGGCGCCGCCCGGCTCGCCGCCGACGCGGAAGGCGACGAGCAGCACGAACGGGAGGGCGAAGAGGATGCCGCCCATGACGAGGGTGCGCCGCCGCTTCAGCTGGCGGACCAGCTCGACCCGGACGGGCAGCGTGCGGCCCGCGCGGTAGCCCTCGGCGACCTCCTGGGCGCCGGTGGGCGCGGCGCGGTCGGCCAGCGTGCTCATGCCGAGTCTCCGATCAGGGTGAGGAAGGCGTCCTCCAGACGGCGGTGGGGGCCCACCGTCTCCACGGGCACGTCCAGGCGGACGAGTTCGGGGATGAGGTCGCGGGCGGTGCCGGTGGCGTCGAGGCGGACCAGGAGGCCGCCGTCGGTGGCGGCCGCCGAGGCCACCCCGGGCAGCGCGGCGACCTTCTCGGCCAGGGGCGCGTCCACGCGCCCGGGGGTGCCCACCAGCAGCGTGTCCCCGGAGCCGACGATCTCGCCGACCGGTCCCGCCTGCACGAGGCGGCCGTGGTCCATCACCACCAGGTGGGTGCAGCTCTGCTCCACCTCGGAGAGCAGGTGGCTGGAGACGATGACGGTGCGTCCGGCCGCCGCGTAGCGGATCATCACCTCGCGCATCTCGCGGATCTGGGGCGGGTCGAGGCCGTTGGTCGGCTCGTCCAGGATGAGCAGGTCGGGCAGGCCCAGCATGGCCTGGGCGATGGCCAGGCGCTGGCGCATGCCCTGGGAGTAGGTGCGCACCGCGCGGGCCAGCGCGTCGCCGAGGCCGGCGATCTCCAGGGCCTCGTCGAGGTGGGCGTCCTCGGCGGGGCGGCCGGTGGCCCGCCAGTACAGCTCCAGGTTCTCCCGGCCGGACAGGTGCGGCAGGAAGCCCGCGCCCTCGACGAACGCGCCGACCCGGGAGAGCACGGGGGCGCCGGGGGCGATGGCGTGGCCGAAGACGCGGATGTCGCCGCCGTCCGGCGAGATCAGGCCCATCAGCATGCGCAGGGTGGTCGTCTTGCCCGCGCCGTTCGGTCCGAGGAGGCCGAGTACCTGGCCCTTCTCGACGCGGAAGGACAGGTCGCGGACGGCGTACCGGTCGGCGGACTTGGCGTACCGCTTGGTCAGGCCGGTGATCTGGAGGGGCACGCCGGCCAGCGCGGGGTCGGGGGGCGGGGCCGAGGTGCGGCGGCGGGCGGTCAGCAGCAGGGCGGCGGCGACGGCGGCTCCCGCGAGGGGGGCCCACCAGACCCAGGCGGGCAGCCCGGCCGTGGCGCCGGTGTCACCGAGGGCGGTGGGCACCGACAGGCCGCCCCGGAGGGAGACGGTGTAGGTGGCGGGCGCGGCCGGCGAGGCGTATCCGAGGTCGGTGGAGGCGAGGACCAGGCGGAGCCGGTGGCCGCGCTCCACCTCGTGGTCGACGGCGGGCAGGGTGACCGTCACGTCCTTGCCGGCCTTGGCGTCCTCGACCCGCAGGGGGGTGACCAGTTGGGCGGGGAGCACCTGCTGGGCGCCGCCCGGGCCGACGTCGTACACCTTGGCGAAGAGCACGGCGTCGTCGGTGGTGGACTGGACGCGGACGGTGGCGGTGGGCGATCCGGTGATCTGGAGGTCCTCGCGCACGGGCGCCGACTCGAAGGCCGCGTACTGGCCGGGGAAGTCGAGGGAGATCCCGACGCCGAGCGAGGAGAGCTGGGAGAGGCCACCGGACCCGCCGATGCCGGGCAGGGCGGAGACGGCGGGCGGGGCCGCGCCCGCCGGGTTCTCGAAGGTCTGCTCGCGTCCGCGCAGTGCGATCGCGCGCGGGTCGCCGCCGAGGCCGGGGTAGCTGTCGGCGCTCACGCCCTCCAGGCGCGGCTCTCCGTCGCCGCTGCCGGTGCCGACGGTGCGCGAGACGCGGAAGGCGGGGCCGGTGCCGGCCGATTCGTCGCCCTTCAGGTAGCGGTCGAACCAGGCGCCGGTGCGGGCCTCGACGCGGCCGGTCTCCAGGTCGCCGCCGTCGTGCCCGCCCGCGACCCAGTCGACGTCCACGGGGGCGCCGTTGGCCCGGATCGCCCTGGCCGCGGCGTCGGCCTGGCCGAGCGGGAACAGGGAGTCGGTCTGGCCCTGGGTCAACAGGGTGGGGACGTCGATCCGGTCGCCGACGGCCTGCGGGCTGCGCTCCCTGAGGAGCCGCACCGCCTCGGCGTCCGGCGCGCCCTTCTCCGCGACGCGCTGGTACATGCGGCAGAGCGCGGGCTCGAACTTCTCGCAGCCGCCGCCCAGGTTGACGAAGATGCCGGCCCAGAGCTTCTTGAACACGCCGTTCGGGAAGAGGGCGTCCGCCAGGTTCCAGTACGTGACGGCGGGGGCGACGGCGTCCACGCGGTCGTCGTGCCCGGCGGCCAGCAGCGCGACCGCGCCGCCGTAGGAGCCGCCGGCGATGCCCACGCGCGGGTCGCCGGCGCCGTCGAGACGGACCTCGGGCCGTGTGGCGAGCCAGTCGATCAGCCGGGAGACGTCGGCGACCTCGCCGTCCGGGGCGTTGAGCCCGATGCCGCCGGTCGACCTGCCGAAGCCGCGTGCCGACCAGGTCAGTACCGCGTACCCGTCCCGGGCCAGGCGCTCGGCCTGGGCGCGCAGGTCGGCCTTGCTGCCGCCGAAGCCGTGCGCGAGCAGGACCGCGGGGCGGCGGCCGCCGGAGCCGGCCGTGAAGTACGAGGTGTCCAGGCGCACTCCGTCACCCACCGCCACGACCCGGTCGGCGCGGTGCACCGGGGGCGGGTCGTCGCCGGCGACGGCCGTCCAGGTCCCGGCGCCGGCGAGCACGACGACGGCGGCCGCGGCGGCGAGCATCCGCCGCGGCCCCCGTAGCAGCCCTCGCACGCGGGGCAGTCGAAGATCCATGTGTCAACGGTACGGGCAGCCGCCGACAACCGAGGCCCTCCCGGGGGTGAACCACCGCCCCTCCCACGGAAGTACGGGCACGGTGGCGCGTACCGCGGGCGCGGTAGGCCGGGTTCACGGCCCGGCGGGCTCCCGCGCGTCGTCGCGTACGTCGTCGGGGACCGAGACCAGCCAGCGGGTGTCGCGGCGCGGGCGAAGGTACAGGGCCCAGTACAGGGTGGCAACGGCGGTGATGGAGCCGGTCCACAGCAGGTGGGACGCCTCCTGCTGGGTCAGCACGTAGGCGAGGACCGCGATCAGCAGGACGGGCACGGCGGGCCACAGGGGCATGCGCCACGCGTGCGCGTGCCGGTGGTCGCCGCGCCTGGCGAGCAGGGCCGCGACCGCCACCAGCAGGTACATGCCGGTGACGGAGACGCCGGTGACCCCGTAGAGCGTGTCCAGGTCGACGAAGCACAGCGCGGCGCCCGGGACGCCGACGGCGAGGGTGGCGACCCACGGTGAGCCGAAGCGGCCGAGCCGGGCGAAGAGGGAGTTCACCGGGGCGGGCCAGGCCTTGTCGCGGGCGGAGGCGAACAGGACGCGCGAGTTCTGGATGACCATCACGATGCCCGCGTTGATGATGGCGAGGGCCACGCAGAGGCTGACGAAGGTGCCGACGGCGGAGTTGGACCAGGCGGTGACCATGGCGCCGATGTCGCCGCCCGTCAGCTCCGCGAGGTCGGAGGCGCCGAAGGTGATGGCGACGACCGGCACCAGGATGATCACGGCGGAGATGGCGAGAGTGGCCAGCACCGTGCGGGCGACGTTACGGCGCGGGTCCTCCAGTTCCTCGGAGAGGTACACGGCCGTGGAGAAGCCCTGGGTGACGAAGAGGGCGATGGCGAGTCCGGAGACGACCAGCATCCCGGTCACCGGGTCCGCGCCGCCGCCCGCGCCGGCCACCTCCATGGAGGCGAGGCTGCCGAGGCCGCGCTCGCCGTGGGTGAAGCCCAGCACCGCGACGACGGCCGCGGCGATGACCTCCAGAACCAGGAAGACGCCGGTGATCCAGGCGTTGGCGCGCAGGTCGAGCAGGCCCGCGAGGGTGGCGAGCGCCATGACGCCGGCGCCGGCGAGGGAGGGGTCGAGGTGGACGACGGGGGCGAGGTAGTCGGCGGTGCCCATCGCGATCACCGGCGGCACGATCATCACGACCAGCAGGGAGAGCACGAAGACCAGCCAGCCGGCCAGCCGCCCGGCGAGGGTCGACACCATGGCGTACTCGCCGCCCGCGCTGGGGATGAGGGTGCCCAGCTCCGAGTAGCAGAACGCCACGGCGACGCAGAGCAGGGAGCCGATGGCGATGGTGAGCGCGGTGGCGGTGCCGAGGGTGCCGAAGAGGTCCGGCACGACCACGAAGAGCGTGGAGGCGGGGGTGACGCAGGAGAGCGTGAGGAGGGTGCCGCCGACGACCCCGATGGACCGCTTCAGCGTCCGCGACCGGTCCGGGTGGTCACCGGGGTCCCGGAGGTCCTCGGGGGCCGTTGGTGCCGTCGCGGCGGTCTGGGCGGGACGGAGCGTGTCGGTCATACGCGGTTTCCGATCGACTCGTGCGGCACGGTGCGCGGCGGAGCGCCACCGCCTCCGGTTCGCCCCCGCGGCAAGATGGAATACCGACGGAAACCAGTGCGTCAATGGCTGTTCATCTACGGAATCAGTCGTCTGAGGCGTGTCGATCTTTCGAAAACGGCATCAGATGCGCAGCCCCAGCGGCCGTTCCGGGTGCGCGGGATCCGTTGCGGACGGAGGGAAAAAAGTACGGCCGTCCGAATATCGGACGGCCGTACGGGGCTGACTCCGGGTGCCTCAGTGGTTGCGCGGGAAGCCCAGGTCCACGCCGGCGGGGGCGTCGGCCGGGTCCGGCCAGCGGGTGGTGACGACCTTGCCGCGGGTGTAGAAGTGCGTGCCGTCGTTGCCGTAGATGTGGTGGTCGCCGAAGAGCGAGTCCTTCCAGCCGCCGAAGGAGTGGTAGCCCACGGGGACCGGGATCGGCACGTTCACGCCGACCATGCCCGCCTCGATCTCCAGCTGGAAGCGGCGGGCCGCGCCGCCGTCCCGGGTGAAGATCGCGGTGCCGTTGCCGAAGGGCGAGGCGTTGATGAGGGCGACGCCCTCCTCGTAGGTGTCCGCGCGCAGCACGCACAGCACCGGGCCGAAGATCTCGTCCTGGTAGGCCTTGGCCGTGGTCGGCACCCGGTCGAGCAGGGAGATGCCGATCCAGTGGCCGTCCTCGTGGCCGTCGACCGTGTGGCCGGTGCCGTCCAGGACGACCTCGCAGCCCTCGGCCGCCGCGCCCTCGACATAGGAGGCGACCTTGTCGCGGTGGGCCTTGGTGATGAGAGGGCCCATCTCGGAGGCCGGGTCATCGCCGGGGCCGATCTTGATCTTCTCGGCGCGCTCGCGGATCTTCTCGACGAGTTCGTCGCCGACGGCGCCGACCGCGACGACCGCGGAGATCGCCATGCAGCGCTCCCCCGCGGAGCCGTAGGCCGCGCTCACGGCCGCGTCGGCCGCCGCGTCGAGGTCGGCGTCCGGCAGCACCAGCATGTGGTTCTTGGCGCCGCCGAGGGCCTGCACGCGCTTGCCGTTGGCGGAGGCCGTGGTGTGGATGTAGCGGGCGATCGGGGTCGAGCCGACGAAGGAGACGGCCTTGACGTCCGGGTGCTCAAGGAGGCGGTCCACGGCCACCTTGTCGCCGTGCACGACGTTGAAGACGCCGTCCGGCAGCCCGGCCTCGGTGAGCAGCTCGGCGATCCGCACGGCCGCCGAGGGGTCCTTCTCGCTCGGCTTGAGCACGAAGGTGTTGCCGCAGGCGATGGCCAGCGGGAACATCCACATCGGCACCATGGCCGGGAAGTTGAACGGGGTGATGCCGGCGACCACGCCGAGCGGCTGGCGGATCGAGGACACGTCGACGCGGGTGGCGACCTCGGTGGACAGCTCGCCCTTGAGCTGCACGTTGATGCCGCAGGCCAGGTCGACGATCTCCAGGCCGCGGGCGACCTCGCCGAGCGCGTCGGAGTGCACCTTGCCGTGCTCGGCGGTGATCAGCGCGGCGATCTCGTCGCGGTGCGCGTCCAGCAGCGCCCGGAACTTGAAGAGGACCGTGGTCCGCTGGGCCAGCGAGGACTGACCCCAGGTCAGGTACGCCTCCTTGGCGACGGCGACCGCGGTGTCCACCTCGTCGACGGAGGCGAAGGCGACCTTGGTGGTGACCTCGCCGGTGGCCGGGTTGGTCACCGGACCGTACGTGCCCGAGGCGCCTTCGGCGGTCTTGCCGCCGATCCAGTGGTTGACGATGTTCGTCATGACCGAGAACTCCTTCACAGATGGCGGCGACGGGTCGAGACGTGCCGTTGGTGCTGCTCACGGGCCGTGACCGGCGACGGTCGGGTCGCGGTGGTGGCCATGACTCCATCCCACCAGCCGGGCGCCGCGGGCGCGCCCGACACTGTGTCTGCGGTTTGGGCGCCCGCGTAGACACGTGGGGCAGTGCGGGCGGGCCGGGCTCGACGGGGGGACCTCCGGCGCGGAGCCGGTGCGAGCGGGGAGTCGGCGCTCGTGCCTCGCTCCTGCCAGGGCGAGGCGGCCTTCCCGCGCCGGAGGCGTTCGGTGGGGGGAACGGCGACGGCGCTTGCGGACCGCGGTCCGCCGGCGATCAGGTCGTGCGCCATCGCGTTCCCTTCGTGCCCGCCCGTGCGTCTCCCCGGTTTCTAGCCCCGTGCGTGCGGCCTGTCAATGTTTTGTCCGGACATTCAGACGACATGTTCCAGGCAGCCCTCCGGGTGGCGGAGTCAACGCGACGCGCCAGCGCTCCGGCGTACGCCTTTGCTGCACTCGTGTCACAAAGGCACCCTCCGTGTCACACATGTCACGCGCACGCGGGTTTTCCGTCACACCCGTGAACGGCCCCTGACCGCGCGGTACTTCGCGTCGTTCACCCGGGACACGCTTGGTGATCGCCAGCGCGGAGCCCGGCTCCCCCCGGCGGCCGTCCCCGGCCGCCGCCGTGGCACGCGCGGGGAGGTGCGACTCGTGACCGACCGAAGGCTCTGGTCCTACAAGGACATCGCGGCCCACATCCGGGTGCAGCCGGACACCGTGCGGTCCTACCGCAAGCACGGGCTGCTGCCGCCGCCCGACCACGTGGAGGGCGGCAAGCCCTACTGGTACGCGGAGACCATCCGGGCCTGGGTGGCGTCCCGGCCGAGCAACCGGAAGCGGTAGCGGCCCCCTCCGGCCCGGAGAAAACCGTTCTGTGCCCCACGGCCACGTGGGGCACAGTGCCGTCCATGGACTTTGCGGCGAAACCCGTCCTGACCGGCGAGCGGACCGTCCTGCGGCCGTTCACGGCGCGGGACGCGGACGCGATGTGGGAGATCGTCAACGATCCCGAGGTCGTCCGCTTCACGTTCGAACCCGGCACCGCGCTCACCCCGGAGCGGCTGCGTTCCTGGTACGGCGTGCGCACCGCCGACCCCGACCGCCTCGACCTCGCCGTCACCGACCGCGCGACCGGCGAACTCGTCGGCGAGGTCGTCCTGTACGACTGGGACCCGGCCGCCCGCAGCTGCACCTTCCGCACGCTCATCGGCGCCCGGGGCCGCGGCCGGGGACTGGGCAGCGAGGCGACGCGGCTCATCGTGGGCCACGGCTTCGAGTACGTCGGGCTGCACCGCGTTCAGCTGGAGGTCTACGCCCACAACGCGCGGGCCCGCCACGTGTACGAGAAGGCCGGCTTCGTGGTGGAGGGGGTACGGCGCGAGGCGGCGCTGCGCGACGGCGTGTGGGTGGACGACGTACTGATGGCCGTCCTGGAGCACGAGTGGGCCGCACGCGCGCGGCGCGGGTGACGGGTGAGGTCCGCCTCCATACCCCCTAGGGGTACAGTGGAGGGTGAGTGGTCCGCGCCGGACCACGCGTACCCGCCCGTGCACCCCCGACGAGGAGTAACGACATGACCGCCCAGACCGACACCCAGGGCTCCGTCACCACCGTCTACAAGGTGAGCGGAATGAGTTGCGGACACTGCGAGGGCGCCGTCTCCGGCGAGATCTCCGAGATCGCGGGTGTCTCCTCGGTGCGGGCCGTGGCGTCCACCGGCGAGGTCACCGTGGTCTCGGGTGCGCCGCTCGACGACGAGGCCGTGCGCGCCGCCGTGGACGAGGCCGGCTTCGAGCTGGCCGGCCGGGCCTGAGCACCGGCGTCCCGCAGCAGCAACCGCCCCCTCCGGCCGGGCCGCGCACGGCCCGGCCGGACCCGTCTGGAGCCCGGACCATGACCAGCACCACCGCGGAGACCGCCACGGCCGCCCAGGCCGGCGCACCCGAACTCGCCGAGGCCGAACTGCTCATCGGCGGCATGACCTGCGCCGCCTGCGCGGCCCGCGTCGAGAAGAAGCTCAACCGCATGGACGGCGTCACCGCCACGGTGAACTACGCCACCGAGAAGGCCCGGATCACGCACCCGGTGACCGTCCCGGTCGCCGACCTGATCTCCACCGTCGTACGGACGGGGTACACCGCCGAGGAGCCCGCGCCGGAGCCGGAGCCGGGGGACGAGGCGGAGGAGTCCGGGCCGGACGCCGCCGATCCCGGGCCGGACGCGCTGCGCACGCGCCTGACCGTCTCCGCGCTGCTGGCCGTCCCGGTCGTGCTGCTCGCCATGGTGCCGGCGCTCCAGTTCGACAACTGGCAGTGGCTCTCGCTGACCCTGGCCGCGCCGGTCGTCGTCTGGGGCGGGCTGCCCTTCCACCGCGCCGCCTGGACCAACGTCCGGCACGGCGCGGCCACCATGGACACGCTGGTCTCGCTCGGCACCCTGGCGGCGTTCGGCTGGTCGCTGTGGGCGCTGTTCCTCGGGGACGCCGGCATGCCGGGCATGCGGCACGGCTTCGACCTCACCGTCGCCCGGAACGACGGCGCCTCCGCCATCTACCTGGAGGCCGCGGCCGGCGTCACCGTCTTCCTGCTCCTGGGCCGCTGGCTGGAGGCCCGCTCCAAGCGCCGGGCCGGGGCGGCGCTGCGGGCGCTGATGGCGCTGGGCGCCAAGGACGTGGCGGTCCTGCGGGAGGGCCGCGAGGTGCGGATACCGGTGGCCCGGCTCGCGGTGGGCGACCGGTTCGTCGTCCGGCCGGGCGAGAAGATCGCCACCGACGGGACGGTGACCGAGGGCGCCTCGGCGGTGGACGCCTCACTGCTGACCGGCGAGTCCGTCCCGGCCGACGTCGGCGTCGGCGACGCGGTCACCGGCGCCACGGTCAACGCCGGGGGCCGGCTGGTGGTCGAGGCGACCCGGGTCGGCGCGGACACCCGGCTGGCCCGGATGGCGCGGCTCGTGGAGGACGCGCAGAGCGGCAAGGCCGAGGTGCAGCGGCTCGCCGACCGGGTCTCCGGGGTCTTCGTGCCCGTCGTGCTGCTGATCTCGGCGGCCACCTTCGGGGGGTGGCTGGGCGGGACCGGGGACACCGTGGCCGCGTTCACCGCGGCCGTCGCCGTGCTGATCATCGCCTGCCCGTGCGCGCTGGGCCTCGCCACGCCGACCGCGCTCCTGGTGGGCACCGGCCGGGGCGCCCAGCTCGGCATCCTCATCAAGGGTCCGGAGGTGCTGGAGTCCACCCGGCGGGTCGACACCGTCGTCCTGGACAAGACCGGCACGGTGACCACCGGCCGGATGACCCTGCACGAGGTGTACGCCCTCGCGGGCACCCCCGAGGAGGAGCTGCTGCGGCTCGCGGGCGCCGTCGAGCACGCCTCCGAGCACCCGGTGGCCCGCGCCGTCGCGGCCGGTGCCGAGCGGCGGGCCGGACGGCTGCCGGACGTCGCCGCCTTCGTGAGCGTCCCCGGCCGGGGCGTACGCGGCCGCGTGGAGGGCCGCGAGGTGGCCGTGGGGCGCCTGCACGACGAGCTGCCGCCCGCCGCGGCCCGCGCCGTGGACGAGGCCGAGGGGAACGGCCGCACGGCCGTCGTGGTCGCCTGGGACGGCGAGGTGCGCGGGGTCCTCGCCGTGGCGGACGCGGTCAGGGAGACCAGCGCCGAGGCGGTGGCTGAGCTGCGCCGCCTCGGGCTCGCGCCCGTCCTGCTGACCGGCGACAACCGCCACGTCGCCGAGTCGGTCGCCGCCGCCGTCGGCATCGACGAGGTGATCGCCGAGGTGCTGCCCGAGGAGAAGGTCGCCGTGGTGGAGCGGCTGCGGGCCGAGGGCCGTACGGTCGCCATGGTCGGGGACGGCGTCAACGACGCCGCCGCGCTCGCCACAGCCGACCTGGGCCTCGCGATGGGCACCGGCACGGACGCGGCGATCGAGGCGGGCGACCTGACCCTGGTCCGCGGCGACCTGCGGGTGGCCGCGGACGCGATCCGGCTGTCCCGGCGGACCCTCGCGACGATCAAGGGGAACCTCGTGTGGGCCTTCGGCTACAACGTGGCCGCGCTGCCGCTGGCCGCCGCCGGACTGCTGAATCCGATGATCGCGGGGGCGGCGATGGCCTTCTCCTCGGTGTTCGTGGTCTCCAACAGCCTTCGGCTGCGGGCATTTCACTGAGGTCTCGATGCGGCGGCACCCCTGGAGTCCGGCACGTACCTCACATAAGCTCTTCACAAGGCTCGCGCATCTTCCTTACGCTGGCATCCGGTCCGCGTTTCGGAGCTCTTGCGCACCTAACGGACATATGCAGCATATGCAAGAGACGCAGATCACAGTGATGCGAACGTAACCATCGAAGGGGTTCGAAGGTCTAAGTTGGCGATGTCAGGCAGCGTCTTGGGGGGCGCGACCTGGCATCTGGGGATGTCTTGGGGGACTTTCCCAGAGCTGCGTTGCCGGGGCACGTACACCGGGAAGCTTTGAGCGGCCCTCCCGGGCGTGCGCTGTCCCGGCAGACCGCACGACAGGTACGGACGTACGGGGACGTATGGCCGTAAGGATGTACACAGCACGACACAGCGAATTCAGGCGCTGTCCTCACAGACGCCCGGCCGGATCCCGTGGGGGGAATCCGCACCGGGACATGGGAAGGCGCCCTGGATCGTCGGCCCGTGGGGGGACCGGCGCCAGGGCGCCTTCTGCTGTTCCCGGGGACCGAGTCCCAGCCGGGGCCGCCGTCCCAGCCGGGACGGCCACCAAAAAATCCCGTACCGCTCGGGGCGGCACGGGACTCTCCGGAATGCGCGTGCGGGGGTGCCTTGCGGCTCAGCGCTCCTCGACCGGGACGAAGTCGCGCTCGACGACGCCGGTGTAGATCTGGCGCGGACGGCCGATGCGGGAACCCGGCTCCTTGATCATCTCGTGCCACTGGGCGATCCAGCCCGGAAGGCGGCCGAGGGCGAACAGGACCGTGAACATCTCGGTCGGGAAGCCCATGGCCCGGTAGATCAGACCGGTGTAGAAGTCGACGTTCGGGTAGAGGCTGCGCGAGACGAAGTAGTCGTCGGAGAGCGCGTGCTCCTCCAGCTTCAGGGCGATGTCCAGCAGCTCGTCGGACTTGCCGAGGGCGGAGAGCACATCGTGGGCGGCGGCCTTGATGATCTTGGCGCGCGGGTCGAAGTTCTTGTAGACCCGGTGGCCGAAGCCCATCAGGCGGACGCCGTCCTCCTTGTTCTTCACCTTGCGGATGAAGGAGTCGACGTCGCCGCCCGCGTCGCGGATGCCCTCCAGCATCTCCAGCACCGACTGGTTGGCGCCGCCGTGCAGCGGGCCCCAGAGGGCGTTGATGCCGGCCGAGATCGAGGCGAACATGTTGGCCTGCGAGGAGCCGACCAGGCGGACCGTGGAGGTCGAGCAGTTCTGCTCGTGGTCCGCGTGCAGGATCAGCAGCTTGTCCAGGGCGGAGACGACGATCGGGTCGAGCTCGTACTCCTGCGCCGGCACGGAGAAGGTCATCCGCAGGAAGTTCTCGACGTAGCCGAGGTCGTTGCGCGGGTAGACGAACGGGTGGCCGATCGACTTCTTGTACGCGTAGGCGGCGATCGTCGGAAGCTTGGCGAGCAGCCGGATGGTGGAGAGGTTGCGCTGGCGCTCGTCGAAGGGGTTGTGGCTGTCCTGGTAGAAGGTCGACAGCGCCGAGACCACCGACGACAGCATGGCCATCGGGTGGGCGTCGCGCGGGAAGCCCTTGTAGAAGTTCTTGACGTCCTCGTGCAGCAGGGTGTGCTGCGTGATGTCGTCCTTGAACGAGGAGAGCTGGTCGACGGTGGGCAGCTCGCCGTTGATCAGCAGGTAGGCCACCTCCACGAAGGAGGAGCGCTCGGCCAGCTGCTCGATCGGGTAGCCGCGGTACCGGAGGATGCCGGCCTCGCCGTCCAGGTACGTGACGGCGGATTTGTAGGCGGCGGTGTTGCCGTATCCGCTGTCCAGCGTGACCAGACCGGTCTGGGCGCGGAGCTTCCCGATGTCGAAGCCCTTGTCACCGACGGTGCTGTCGATCACCGGGTAGGTGTACTCGTCGTCGCCGTACCGCAGTACTACCGAGTTGTTGGTGTGCTCGCTCACGTCTTCCCTCACCGACGTAGTGCCTCATCTTCGAGGTGCCCTGACTGTCTCTACCATCCCCCACTTGGCTCAGGAGAGTGCACTCGGGGTCGACCATCGGGCCTATCGGCGGCACTCAGTGCCGCCAACTTGCTCATCCTGCCCCCTCTTTCCCCCTTCCGGAAGTGCTCTGTGACCTTTCCGACTCGTTTGATCGATCATTTTTTTCACAGAGGCCGGAGGTTTACCGGAAGGTTTCACGAGCGAGGGCCCGTCAGCCGGAAGTCGAGCGCCGTGCAGCGCCGGCCGGCCGACACGGTGCGCACCGCCTGTCCGATCGCCTTGCGGGAGCCGACGAGGACGACCAGCCTCTTGGCCCGGGTGACCGCCGTGTACAGCAGGTTCCGCTGGAGCATCATCCAGGCGCCGGTGGTCACGGGGATGACGACCGCCGGGTACTCGCTCCCCTGCGAGCGGTGGATGGTCACCGCGTAGGCGTGGGCCAGTTCGTCCAGTTCGTCGAATTCGTACGGAACCTCCTCGTCCTCGTCCGTCAGTACGGTGAGGCGCTGGTCCACCGGGTCGAGCGAGGTGACCACGCCCACGGTGCCGTTGAAGACGCCGTTCTCACCCTTCTCGTAATTGTTGCGAATCTGGGTGACCTTGTCGCCGACCCGGAAGACGCGGCCGCCGAACCGCTTCTCCGGGACGTCGGGGCGGCCGGGGGTGACGGCCTGCTGGAGCAGCCCGTTCAGTGTGCCCGCGCCGGCCGGGCCGCGGTGCATGGGAGCGAGGACCTGGACGTCCCGTCGCGGGTCGAGGCCGAACTTGGCGGGGATGCGGCGGGCGGCGACGTCCACGGTGAGGCGGCCCGCCTCCTCGGTGTCGTCCTCGACGAAGAGGAAGAAGTCCTTCATGCCGTCGGTGACGGGGTGCTGCCCGGCGTTGATGCGGTGGGCGTTGGTGACCACGCCCGACTGCTGGGCCTGCCGGAAGACGCGGGTGAGCCGGACCGAGGGGACGGGGCCGCCCTCGGCGAGCAGGTCGCGCAGCACCTCGCCCGCGCCGACGCTGGGCAACTGGTCGACGTCCCCGACCAGGAGCAGGTGGGCGCCCGGCGGGACGGCCTTCACCAGTTTGTTGGCGAGGAGCAGGTCGAGCATGGAGGCCTCGTCGACCACGACCAGGTCGGCGTCGAGCGGCCGGTCCCGGTCGTAGGCGGCGTCGCCGCCCGGCTTCAGCTCCAGCAGCCGGTGCACGGTCGACGCCTCGGCGCCGGTCAGCTCGGCGAGGCGCTTGGCGGCGCGGCCGGTCGGGGCGGCGAGCACCACCTTGGCCTTCCTGGCCCGCGCCAGCTCCACGATCGAGCGCACGGTGAAGGACTTGCCGCAGCCGGGACCGCCGGTGAGGACGGCGACCTTCTCGGTGAGCGCCAGCTTCACGGCGGCCTCCTGCTCGGGCGCGAGGTCGGTCCCCGTGCGCCGCTTCAGCCACCCGAGCGCCTTGTCCCACGCCACGTCCCGGAAGCCCGGCATCCGGTCCTCGCCGGTGCGCAGGAGGCGGAGCAGCTGGGCGGCGAGGGACAGCTCGGCGCGGTGGAAGGGGACGAGGTAGACGGCGGTGACGGGGTCGCCGCCGTCCGGGGCGGGGATCCGCTCGCGCACCACGCCGGGGTCGTCGCCGTCCTCCCCGGGCTCGGCCGCCAGCTCCGCGAGGCACTCGATGACGAGGCCGGTGTCCACCTGGAGCAGCTTGACCGCGTCGGCGATGAGCTTCTCCTCGGGGAGGTAGCAGTGCCCCTGGTCGGTGGCCTGCGAGAGCGCGTACTGGAGTCCCGCCTTCACCCGGTCCGGGCTGTCGTGCGGGATGCCGACGGACTGCGCGATCTTGTCCGCGGTGAGGAAGCCGATGCCCCAGACGTCGGCGGCGAGCCGGTAGGGCTGGTTCTTCACGACGGAGATGGACGCGTCGCCGTACTTCTTGTAGATGCGGACCGCGATGGACGTCGACACCTCGACGCTCTGGAGGAAGAGCATGACCTCCTTGATCGCCTTCTGCTCCTCCCAGGCGTCGGCGATCTTCTTGGTCCGCTTGGGGCCGAGGCCCGGGACCTCGATGAGGCGTTTGGGCTCCTCCTCGATGACGGCGAGCGTGTCCAGCCCGAAGTGCTGCGTGATGCGGTCGGCGAAGACCGGCCCGATGCCCTTGACCAGGCCGGAGCCGAGGTAGCGCCGGATGCCCTGGACGGTGGCCGGCAGGAGGGTCGTGTAGTTCTCCACGTGGAACTGCTTGCCGTATTGGGGGTGCGACCCCCAGCGCCCCTCCATCCGCAGCGACTCCCCCGCCTGCGCGCCCAGCAGCGCGCCCACGACGGTCAGCAGATCCCCGGCACCCCGGCCGGTGTCGACTCGGGCGACCGTGTAGCCGTTCTCCTCGTTGGCGTACGTGATGCGTTCCAGAACGCCTTCGAGCACGGCGAGCCGTCGCTCGCCGCCGGGGGCCGCGGAGGGCTGGGTGGGCATGGGTCGACGGTACCGGTGGGGTGTGACAGGGGTGGGCGGAGGCCGGTTTCAGTACGCTCCCGACGTGGACTACGCGACGATGCGCGCCATCGCCGAAGATCTTGAGACGTACGCGGAACGGCTCGAAGGAACCTGGCGCGTCGAGATCGGCCCCTCTGGCCCAGTCCTGGCCATGACGGCCCCGTCCAAGCGCCGCGAAGGGACGGTCCGTCGCATCCGCAAGCAGGTGGAGTCGCAACTTCCCGCCACCCACCCCGGCTTCACCTGCGTGAACGGCCCCTTGGTCGAACACGCCGCCCGTGGCCGTTTGCGGCGCCCCGATGCCGTCGTGATCCCCGAGGCCGCCCTCGACGAAGACGGCCTCGCTGTCGAGGCGGAGCGAGTGCTGGCCGCCGTAGAGATCACCTCACAGGGGGGCTCGGGTGACGCCCACGCCGAGAGACTGGCCGACTACCCGGCCATGGGCATTCCGCACTACATGATCGTCGATCCGCGCACCGGCACGATCGAGGTGCACTCCGAGCCGTGCAGGGGCCGCTACAGCAGCAAGGAGCCGTACATCTTCGGCGACTCGGTGCCGTTCGGGGCGTGGACGGTGGAGACGTCGGAGTTCCGCAGGTACGGCAGGGACGGCTAGCGGCGGCCGTTGTTCACGGTGCGTCATCCGGATGTGGAGGGCTCCTGCTCAGCGGCGGCGTGCCCGTCCTTTGACATGCAGCCTCTTGGCTGCCTAACCTTATAGGCAACCAATAGGCTGCATGTCAGAGAGGCGGAGATGGACGAGGTCTTCAAGGCGCTGGGGGACGGCAGTCGGCGGCGGCTGCTGGACAGTCTGAACGCGCGCAACGGGCAGACCCTGCGCGAGCTGTGCGCCGGGCTGGACATGGTCCGGCAGTCGGTCAGCAAGCATCTGGCGGTGTTGGAGGCCGCCAACCTCATCACCACCGTCCGGCGGGGCCGGGAGAAGCTGCACTACCTCAACGCCGAGCCGATCAACGCCATCGCCGAACGCTGGATCAGCCGCTACGACCGGGAGCGGGTGCGCGCACTCGCCGATCTCAAGAACGTGCTGGAGGACACCGCCATGGACGGCGACGCGTTCGTGTACACGACCTACATCAGGACCACGCCGGAGCGGCTGTGGCAGGGGCTCACCGATCCCGAGTTCACTCGGCGCTACTGGGGGGTGGAGTTCGGCACCGACTGGGCGGGCGGGTCGCCCATGGTCTGGAAGGAGGGGGGCCAGGAGACCGCGCACCCCGAGCAGGTGGTGCTGGAGTCCGATCCCTGCCGGCGGCTGGCCTACACCTGGCACACCTTCACGCCCGAGTGGGCCGAGGCCAACGGGATCGACGGCGGGACCCTCGCCAAGCTCTCCGCCGAGCGGCGGTCGACGGTCACCTTCGAGATCGAGGATCTCGAGGGGAGCGGGACGGTCAAACTGACCGTCGTGCACGACGGGTTCGAGGCCGGCAGCACCGCGCGCCAGATGATCCAGCACGGCTGGCCGGCCCTCCTCTCCGGGCTCAAGACGCTGCTCGAGACCGGAGAGGCGCTCCCCCAGCCCCGGTAGGTCAGCGGTGCAGGGTCGTCTCCCGTTCCATGCGGGTGAGCTTCTCCGGGTTGCGTACCGCGTAGAGGCCCGAGATGCGGCCGTCGTCGAAGCGGACGGCCATCACCGTGTCCAGTTCGCCGTCGAGGCGGATCAGCAGGGCCGGGTGGCCGTTGACCTGGGCCGGGTCCATCGACATCGCGACGGGCAGCTTGACCAGGCCGCCGAGCAGCAGGCGGGCGACCTTGTCGGCGCCGGTGACGGGCCGCAGGACGGCCTGCTTGATGCCGCCGCCGTCGCCCAGCAGGACGACGTCCGGGGCGAGGATGTCGAGCAGGCCCTGGATGTCCCCCGTGTTCACGGCCCGTTGGAACGCGTCCAGCGCGTCCCGGCTCTCGGCGCGGGAGACGACGCCGCGCGGACGGCGGGCCGCCACGTGGGCGCGGGCCCGGTGCGCGGTCTGGCGGACCGCGGCCTGGCTCTTGTCGACGGCCTCGGCGATCTCGTCGTACCCGAGGTCGAACACCTCGCGCAGCACGAACACCGCCCGCTCGGTCGGTGTCAGGGTCTCCATGACCAGCATCATCGCCATCGAGACGCTGTCCGCCAGTTCGACGTCCTCGGCCACGTCGGGGGCGGTGAGCAGCGGCTCGGGCAGCCACTCGCCGACGTAGGACTCCTTGCGGCGGCCGAGCGTGCGCAGCCGGCTCAGCGCCTGCCGCGTGGTGATCCGGACCAGGTACGCGCGCCGGTCCCGCACCTCGGCGAGATCGACGCCCGTCCAGCGCAGCCACGTCTCCTGGAGGACGTCCTCCGCGTCGGCGGCCGAGCCCAGCAGCTCGTAGGCGACGGTGAAGAGGAGGTTGCGGTGGGCGACGAAGGCCTCGGTGGCGGGGTCCGCCGATCCGCCGCCGGTGCCGGGTCCGGTGATGCCGTCCTGTCCGTGCGTGCCGTGCTCGCTCATGGCCGGTCGCTCCCGCTCGTTCGCCTTCGACGGTGTCACGCGCACAGGACGCCGGCCGCGGCGGTTCTGTGACACCCGCCGCGGGTGGTCCTCGTCACACCGGTGTCCCGTCACAGGCTCCGGGCCGGCGGCGTCTTGTGTGCGTCAAAGCGGCTCCGAGAGTGAGGACGGGACCATGGAAACCCGATTCAACCTGTTCGAGAACGAGATCGGCGGCAGGTTCGCCAAGCGCTTCGCGGGTACCGCCGTGGTGCTCCACAAGTCGGGCCTGCCGCGGTCCACCCAGGAACTGGTCTCGCTGCGGGCCAGCCAGATCAACGGCTGCGGCCACTGCATCGACATGCACACCAAGGAGGCCGCCGCCGCCGGCGAGAGCGCGGTGCGGCTGCACCTGGTCGCCGCCTGGCGCGAGTCCAGCGTCTTCACCGAGGCCGAGCAGGCGGCGCTGGCCCTCGCCGAGGAGGGCACCCGGCTCGCCGACGCCCACCAGGGCGTGTCCGACGAGACCTGGGCGCGGGTGCGCAAGCACTACGACGACGACCAGGTCGCCGCGCTGATCTGCCTGGTCGCCCTGATCAACGCGGCCAACCGGCTCGCCGTGATCACGCACCAGGCGGGGGGCTCCTACGAGGCCGGCATGTTCGAGGCGGCCCTCGGCTGAGCCGGGTCCGCACGACGGCGCCGCTCCCCCGGAGGAAAACGGGTGGAGCGGCGCCGTCGTGCGCAACTACCCTCCTGCCGGGCCGAGTCGACTGCCGAAGGGCGGGCCGTTGTACACCGCGTGAGACACCCCGAGTGCTGATCCGTCGCGCGTCGCACCTGTGCGCCGTGCCGCTGTCCGCTGCGGACCTCTCACCTGAAACCGGTGTACTCCTGTGCTCAACGACTGGTTCGTCATGCCCACTTGCCTGCCGCTCGTCCTGCGCCGCTGCCGTTCCTGCGGGGGCGGGCGCCTCCGGCCCAACGGCAGGTTCCGCGCCAACGCCCACCACAAGCTGATCGACGCCTGGCTCCTTGCGCTCTGCACCACCTGCGGGGACAGCGCGAAGCTCACGGTCTTCGAGCGCACGCGCGTGCGCTCGGTGCCGCCCGGACTGCTGGACCGGCTGCACGCCAACGACCCGCTGCTGGCCGCGGAGTTGCTCCAGGACCCCGCCGTCCTGCGCCGCAGCCGCGTCGCCCTGGACTGGACGGGCGCCTGGCGGCTCGACACGGGCGGGGCGGACCACCTGGACCGCGAGGTGATCGACGTCGCGGTCCGCTTCGCGGCGCGGATCCCCGTCCGGCCCGTGCGGCTCATCGCCGAAGGGTGCGGTCTCTCGCGGTCCGAGGTCGGGAGGCTGGCCGCGGAGGGGCGGGTGGTCTCCGCGGTCCGGCTGGACGCCCGGCTCACGGAGGGCTTCACCTTCACGCTCAAGCGCTAGGCGCCTGTCCAACGCCGCGCCGGGCCCCATCACGATTGGGTCTCGGCGCGGCCCACCCCCTTGCCCGCGACCCGTGTAATCGTTTCCAATCCTCCGTGTAATCGATTCCACGAGGAGGTGGAACGGCGATGGCGAGCATCAAGGACGTCGCCGCCGAGGCGGGCGTCTCCGTCGCGACGGTCTCGCGCGCGCTCAACGGCCACCCGTCGGTCAGCGCCGCCGCGCGCGAGCGCGTACTGGCCGCCGTCGAGACGCTGGGCTACCGCCCGAACGCCGTCGCCCGGTCGCTGCGCACCGACCAGACCCGCACCCTCGGCCTGGTCATCAGCGACGTCATGAACCCGTACTTCACGGAACTGGCCCGCTCCGTCGAGGAGGAGGCCCGCGCGCTCGGCTACAGCGTCATCATCGGCAACGCCGACGAGCGGCCCGACCTCCAGGACCACCACGTCACGACGCTGCTGGACCGCCGGATCGACGGCCTCCTGGTCTCCCCCACCGACGGCGGCTCCCCGCACATGCTGGCCGCCGCGCGCGCCGGGACGCCGATGGTCTTCGTCGACCGGTGGATCCCGGGCGTCGACGTGCCGGTCGTCCGGTCGGACGGCCGGGCCGCCGTGCGGGACCTCGTGGCCCATCTGCACGGCCTCGGGCACCGCCGGCTCGCGATCATCGCCGGGCCCGCCGCCACCACCACCGGACGCGAGCGCGTCGACGCCTTCCGCGAGGCGCTCGCCGCGTACGGGCTGCCCCTCCCGGCCGCCTACATCGGTCAGGGCGACTTCCAGGCCGGCAGCGGGCGCCGGGTCACCGAGGGCTTCCTCGACCTGCCCGAGCCGCCCGAGGTGGTCTTCGCCGCCGACAACCTGATGGCTCTCGGCGCCCTGGACGCCGTACGCGCGCGTGGGCTCCGGGTGCCGGAGGACATGGCGCTGGCCGCGTTCGACGACATCCCCTGGTTCGTGCACACCGATCCGCCGGTCACCGCGATCGCCCAGCCCACGCGCGACCTCGGACGGGCCGCCGTGCGCGCGCTCGTCGACCGGATCGCGGGGCGGCCCGGCGCGTCCGTCGCCCTCCCCGCGCGGCTCGTCGTCCGCCGCTCCTGCGGCGAGGCGAACCCCCAGGAACACCCGTCCCCCGTACGAAGGAGTACGCCGTGAGCAGCCGCAGTCCGGACGAGTTGCTGCGCATCGAGGGCATCCGCAAGACCTTCCCCGGCGTGGTCGCGCTCGACAGCGTCGACTTCGACCTGCGCCGGGGCGAGGTGCACGTGCTCCTCGGCGAGAACGGCGCGGGCAAGAGCACGCTGATCAAGATGCTCTCCGGCGCCTACACCCCCGACGCCGGGCGGATCCTGGCCGGCGGCGAGGAGGTGCGCATCCACGGTGCGCAGGACTCCGAGCGCCTCGGGATCGCCACCATCTACCAGGAGTTCAACCTCGTCCCCGACCTGACCGTCGCCGAGAACATCTTCCTGGGCCGGCAGCCGCGCCGGCTCGGGATGATCGACCGGAAGCGGATGGACGCGGACGCCGAGGTGCTCCTGGAGCGGGTCGGCCTGAGCGTGTCGCCCCGCACGCGGGTGCGGGAACTCGGCATCGCGCGGCTCCAGATGGTCGAGATCGCCAAGGCGCTCAGCCTGAACGCGCGCGTGCTCATCATGGACGAGCCGACCGCCGTGCTGACCTCCGAGGAGGTCGAGAAGCTGTTCGCGATCGTGCGGAGGCTGCGCGAGGACGGCGTCGGCGTCGTGTTCATCACCCACCACCTGGAGGAGATCGCCGCCCTCGGCGACCGCGTCACCGTCATCCGGGACGGCAGGAGCGTCGGGCAGGTACCGGCCTCCACCCCGGAGGACGAGCTGGTGCGGCTGATGGTCGGCCGGTCGATCGAGCAGCAGTATCCGCGCGAACGCACCGACACGGGCGAGGCCCTGCTCAAGGTCGAGGGGCTGACCCGGGACGGCGTCTTCCACGACGTCGGCTTCGAGGTGCGGGCCGGCGAGGTCGTCGGCATCGCGGGCCTCGTCGGCGCCGGGCGGACCGAGGTCGTGCGCGCGGTGTTCGGCGCCGACCCCTACGACGCCGGGACCGTGCACGTGGCGGGGGCTCCGCTGCGACGGCACGACGTGAACGCCGCCATGGCCGCCGGGATCGGGCTCGTGCCCGAGGACCGCAAGGGGCAGGGGCTCGTCCTGGACGCCTCGGTCGCGGAGAACCTGGGGCTCGTCACCCTCCGGACCACCTCCCGCGCGGGGCTCGTCGACCTCAAGGGGCAGCACGCGGCGGCCGAGCGGATCGCCGGGCAGCTCGGGGTGCGGATGGCCGGGCTCGGGCAGCACGTGCGCACCCTCTCCGGCGGCAACCAGCAGAAGGTCGTCATCGGCAAGTGGCTGCTGGCCGAGACCAAGGTGCTCATCCTCGACGAGCCGACCCGCGGCATCGACGTCGGCGCCAAGGTCGAGATCTACCAGCTGATCAACGAGCTGACGGCCGCCGGTGCCGCCGTACTCATGATCTCCAGCGATCTGCCCGAGGTGCTCGGCATGAGCGACCGGGTGGTCGTCATGGCCCAGGGACGGGTCGCCGGTGAACTCCCCGCCGAGCGGGCCACCCAGGACGCCGTCATGGCACTCGCCGTCAGCACCCCCCACACCCCAGGAACCGGAACGGAGGCCTCCCGTGGCCACTGACACGCTCAAGAGCAAGCCGGGCGCGCAGGGCGCCCCGGGCGGTGTGCGCCGCCTGCTGCTGGAGAACGGCGCGCTGACCGCGCTGATCGTCCTCGTCGTCGCCATGTCGGCGCTCTCCGGGGACTTCCTGACCGCCGACAACCTGCTCAACGTCGGCGTCCAGGCGGCCGTGACGGCGATCCTCGCCTTCGGCGTCACCTTCGTCATCGTCTCGGCGGGCATCGACCTGTCGGTCGGCTCGGTCGCGGCCCTGTCGGCCACCGTGCTGGCGTGGAGCGCCACCGAGGCCGGCATACCGGTCGCGCTGGCGGTCCTCCTGGCCGTCGCCACGGGCATCGCCTGCGGCCTGGTGAACGGCTTCCTCATCTCGTACGGGAAGCTGCCGCCGTTCATCGCGACGCTCGCCATGCTGTCGGTGGGGCGCGGTCTGTCGCTGGTCATCTCGCAGGGCTCGCCCATCGCCTTCCCGGACTCGGTCTCGCACCTCGGTGACACGCTCGGCGGGTGGCTGCCCGTGCCGGTGCTGGTGATGATCGTGATGGGGCTGATCACCGCGTTCGTCCTCGGGCGGACCTACATCGGCCGCTCGATGTACGCCATCGGCGGCAACGAGGAGGCGGCCCGGCTGTCCGGGCTGCGGGTGAAGCGGCAGAAGCTCGCCATCTACGCCTTCTCCGGTCTGTTCGCCGCCGCCGCGGGCATCGTGCTCGCCTCCCGGCTCTCCTCCGCGCAGCCGCAGGCCGCGCAGGGCTACGAACTGGACGCCATCGCCGCCGTCGTCATCGGCGGCGCCTCGCTCGCGGGCGGCACCGGTAAGGCGTCCGGCACGCTGATCGGCGCGCTGATCCTCGCGGTGCTGCGCAACGGCCTGAACCTGCTGTCGGTCTCCGCGTTCTGGCAGCAGGTCGTCATCGGTGTCGTCATCGCGCTGGCGGTGCTCCTGGACACCCTGCGGCGCAAGGCCGGCGCGACCACGCCGGCGGCCGGGACCTCCGGCGGCGGGAACCGGGGCAGGCAGGCGCTGACGTACGTCATCGCGGCCGTCGTCGCCGTCGCCGTGGTCGGCGCGACCTCGCTGCTGCACAGCGGGTCCTCGGGCGGCACGTCGAAGAAGGTCGGGCTGTCGCTGTCGACGCTGAACAACCCGTTCTTCGTGCAGATCAGGGACGGTGCCGAGGAGCAGGCGAAGAGGATGGGCGTGGACCTCACGGTCACGGACGCCCAGAACGACGCCTCCCAGCAGGCCAACCAGCTGCAGAACTTCACCAGCGAGGGCCTGTCCTCGATCATCGTCAACCCGGTGGACTCGGACGCCGCGGGCCCCTCGGTGCGCTCGGCGAACAAGGACGACATCCCCGTCATCGCCGTCGACCGCGGTGTGAACGACGCCGAGACCGCCGCGCTGGTCGCCTCCGACAACGTCGAGGGCGGCAAGCTGGGCGCCCGTGCGCTCGCCGAGAAGCTCGGCGGCAAGGGCACCATCGCCGTCCTCCAGGGCCAGGCGGGCACCTCCGCCAGCCGGGAGCGCGGGGCGGGCTTCGCGGCCGGGCTCAAGGAGTACCCGGGCATCAAGGTGGTCGCCAAGCAGCCCGCGGACTTCGACCGCACCAAGGGCCTGGACGTGATGACCAACCTGCTCCAGGCGCACCCGGACATCAAGGGCGTCTTCGCGGAGAACGACGAGATGGCGCTCGGCGCGATCAAGGCGCTGGGCTCCAAGGCCGGCAAGTCGGTCCAGGTGGTCGGTTTTGACGGCACTCCGGACGGTCTGAAGGCGGTCGGCGCCGGAACGCTGTACGCCTCCGTGGCGCAGCAGCCGAGGGAACTGGGCAGGATCGCCGTGCGGAACGCCCTGAAGGCGGCCGATGACGAGAAGGTGGAGCGGACGGTGAAGGTGCCGGTGAAGGTGGTCACCAAGGAGAACGTGGCCGGCTTCGAGGGCTGACCCGGGCGCGGCCCGGCCCGGACTGACTCGATCGGAGAAGGACTGATGTACGACTACGACCTCCTGGTCGTGGGGTCGGCCAACGCCGACCTGGTGATCGGCGTGGAACGGCGGCCGGCGGCCGGGGAGACGGTGCTCGGCTCCGACCTGTCCGTCCACCCGGGAGGCAAGGGCGGCAACCAGGCGGTGGCCGCCGCCCGGCTCGGCGCCCGTACGGCCCTGCTGGCCCGGGTCGGCGACGACGGCCACGGCAGACTGCTGCTGGACGCGCAGCGCGCGGCCGGGGTCGACACGGTCGGCGTGCTGGTGGGCGGGGCGCCGACCGGCGTCGCGCTGATCACCGTCGACCCGTCGGGGGACAACAGCATCGTGGTCTCGCCGGGCGCCAACGGCCGGCTGACGCCGGGTGACGTGCGCGCCGCCGGCAGCCTCTTCCACGCCTCCCGCGTGGTCTCGACGCAGTTGGAGATCCCGCTGGAGACGGTGGTGGAGGTGGTCCGGTGCCTGGCGCCGGACAGCCGCTTCGTGCTCAACCCGTCGCCGCCGCTGCCGTTGCCGCCGGAGGTGCTGGCGGCCTGCGACCCGCTCATCGTCAACGAGCACGAGGCGCGGGTGATCCTCGGCGACGCCCTGGTCAGCGAGCGCCCCGAGGACTGGGCCCGCATCCTGCTGGCCAAGGGGCCGCGCTCGGTGGTCGTCACCCTGGGCGCCGAGGGAGCGCTGGTGGCGTCGGGCGCCGGGGTCGCGCGGGTGCCGTCGGTGAAGGTGGAGGCCGTGGACACGACGGGCGCGGGCGACGCGTTCACCGCGGCGCTGGCCTGGCGGCTCGGCACCGGCGACTCGCTCGCCGAGGCGGCGGCGTACGCGGCCCGGGTGGGCGCGGCGGCCGTCACGAAGCCGGGGGCGCAGGAGTCGTACCCGACGGCGGCGGAGGCCGAGGCGCTGTGAAGAGGGCGGGGATACTCAACCGCCGGCTGGCCGGCGCGATCGCCGGCCTCGGGCACGGGGACGGGGTCCTGGTGTGCGACGCCGGCATGCCCGTCCCGGACGGTCCGTACCTCGTCGACCTGGCCTTCCGCGCCGGGGTGCCGTCGTTCGAGGAGGTGCTGGACGGGCTGCTCGCCGAGCTGGTCGTCGAGGGCGCGACGGCGGCGGCCGAGGTCCGGGAGGCCAACGCCGGGGCCGCCGCGCTGCTCGACGGCCACTTCCCCGGCCTGACCCTGGTCCCGCACGAGCGGCTCAAGGAGCTGTCGGCGGGGGCGCGGCTGGTGGTGCGCACCGGCGAGGCGCGGCCGTACGCGAACGTGCTGCTGCGGTGCGGGGTCTTCTTCTGACCCCTTCGTACGGTGTGGAACTTTGAGAGGGCCCGGTCGCGACCGGGCCCTCTCGGGTTTCCCCTCCCCTTCAGAACCCCGTGAATCCCCCCCGGGTCCCCCCACAGGGGTTCTGATGCCAGGTACGACCCGCGGGGTGCCGAAAGGGTTGCACGGGTCGCCGGATTTATTTTTCCGGGTCCGCGTCCCCCGCTTCCTCCGGGTCCGCGTCCCCCGCGTGCGCGGCGAACCGGGCGGCGGTCTCGGCCAGTACCTCGCGCCCGTCGCGGGCCCACAGCCCCTCGTTGAACAGCTCGACCTCGATGGCGCCGGTGTACCCGGCCGCCTCCACGTACCCCTTCCACTCCCGCATGTCGACGGCGCCGTCGCCGATCTGGCCGCGGCCGTTGAGGACGCCCTCGGGCAGCGGCGTCGTCCAGTCGGCGAGCTGGAAGGTGTGGATGCGGCCGCCCGCCCCGGCCCGGGCGATCTGCTCGGGCGCCCGGTCGTCCCACCAGACGTGGTAGGTGTCGACGGTGACGCCGACCTGGTGGGCGGGGAAGCGCTCGGCGAGGTCCAGGGCCTGCGCGAGGGTGGAGACCACGCAGCGGTCGGCGGCGAACATGGGGTGCAGCGGCTCAATGGCGAGCCGTACGCCGTGCCGCTCGGCGTAGGGGCCGAGTTCGGCGAGCGCGTCCGCGATGCGTTCGCGGGCGGCGCGCAGGTCCTTGTGACCGGCCGGCAGGCCGCCGGAGACGAGGACCAGGGTGTCGGTGCCGAGGGCGGCGGCCTCGTCGACGGCGCGGCGGTTGTCGGCCAGGGCGGCGGCGCGCTCGTCCGGGTCGACCGCCGTGAGGAAGCCGCCCCGGCACAGGGTGGTGACGGTCAGGCCGGCGTCGCGGACGAGCTTGGCCGCCGCCTCGACGCCGTAGGACCGGACCGGTTCGCGCCACAGGCCGACGTTGCCGACGCCCAGGTCGCGGCAGGCGGCGGTCAGTTCGGGCAGCGTCAGCTGCTTGACCGTCATCTGGTTGACGCTGAAGCGGGCCAGGCCGGGTGCGGTGTCGCTCACTGGGTCACTCCGTGCAGGTCGAGCAGGGTGCGCATGCGCGCCTCGGCGAGCTTCGGGTCGGGGAACAGGCCGAGTCCGTCGGCGAGTTCGTAGGCGCGGGCCAGGTGCGGCAGGGAGCGGGCCGACTGGAGGCCGCCGACCATGGTGAAGTGGCTCTGGTGGCCGGCCAGCCAGGCCAGGAACACCACGCCCGTCTTGTAGTACCGGGTGGGGGCCCGGAAGAGGTGGCGGGAGAGTTCGACGGTGGGGTCGAGCAGGGCGCGGAAGCCCTCGGTGTCGCCGGTGTCCAGGTGCCGCACCGCTTCGGCGGCGAGCGGGCCCAGCGGGTCGAAGATGCCGAGCAGGGCGTGGCTGAAGCCCTGCTCGTCGCCCGCGATCAGCTCCGGGTAGTGGAAGTCGTCGCCGGTGTAGCAGCGCACGCCCCGCGGGAGCCGGCGGCGCAGGTCGACCTCGCGCCGGGCGTCGAGCAGCGAGACCTTGATGCCGTCGACCTTGTCGGGGTGGGCGGCGATGACCTCCAGGAAGGTGCCGGTCGCCGTGTCCAGGTCGGACGAGCCCCAGTAACCCTCAAGGGCGGGGTCGAACATCGGGCCCAGCCAGTGCAGGACGACGGGTTCGGCGGCCTGGCGCAGGAGGTGGCCGTAGACCTCCAGGTAGTCCTCGGGGCCGCGGGCGGCGGCGGCCAGGGCGCGGGAGGCCATCAGGACGGCCCGGGCGCCGGACTCCTCGACGAGCGCGAGCTGTTCCTCGTAGGCCGCCCGGACCTCGGCGAGGGTGCCGGTGGTGAGCTGGTCGGTGCCGACGCCGCAGACGACGCGGCCGCCGCACGCCTTCGCCTCGGCGGCGGACCGGCGGATCAGCTCGGCCGCGCCGGCCCAGTCCAGGCCCATGCCGCGCTGTGCGGTGTCCATCGCCTCCGCGACGCCGAGTCCGTGGGACCAGAGGTGGCGGCGGAAGGCGAGGGTGGCGTCCCAGTCGACGGCGGCGGGCGAGTCGGGGGTGGTGTCCGCGAGCGGGTCGGCGACGACGTGCGCGGCCGAGTAGACCGTACGGGACGTGAAAGCGCTTCCTGCGCCGTGCCGGACGACGGCGAGGGGCTCGGTGCGCGGTTCGTGGGCGCGCAGGGTGCCGTCCGCGCCGGGCAGTCGGAGGGTCACAGCGAGATCTCCGGTACGTCGAGGCGGCGGCCCTGGGCCGAGGAGCGCAGGCCCAGTTCGGCGAGCTGGACGCCGCGGGCGCCGGCCAGCAGGTCCCAGCGGTAGGGGGCGTCGGCGTAGACGTGCCGGAGGAACAGCTCCCACTGCGCCTTGAAGCCGTTGTCGAAGTCGCCGTTGTCCGGGACCTCCTGCCACTGGTCGCGGAAGGCCTCGGTGGCGGGGATGTCCGGGTTCCAGACCGGCTTCGGGGTGGCGGAGCGGTGCTGCACGCGGCAGCGGCGCAGGCCGGCGACGGCCGAGCCCTCGGTGCCGTCGACCTGGAACTCGACCAGCTCGTCGCGGTTGACGCGCACCGCCCAGGAGGAGTTGATCTGCGCGATCGCGCCGCCCGCCAGCTCGAAGACGCCGTAGGCGGCGTCGTCGGCGGTGGCGTCGTAGGGCTTGCCGTTCTCGTCCCAGCGCTGCGGGACGTGGGTGGCGGTGAGGGCCTGCACGGACGTCACGCGGCCGAACAGCTCGTGCAGGACGTACTCCCAGTGCGGGAACATGTCGACGACGATGCCGCCGCCGTCCTCGGCGCGGTAGTTCCACGAGGGGCGCTGGGCCTCCTGCCAGTCGCCCTCGAAGACCCAGTAGCCGAACTCGCCGCGCACGGACAGGATCCGGCCGAAGAAGCCGCCGTCGACGAGGCGCTTGAGCTTGAGCAGGCCGGGGAGGAAGAGCTTGTCCTGGACGACGCCGTGCTTGATGCCGGCCGCCTTCGCGAGGCGGGCCAGCTCCAGGGCGCCGTCGAGGCCGGTGGCGGTGGGCTTCTCGGTGTAGACGTGCTTGCCGGCGGCGATCGCCTTCCTGATCGCCTCCTCGCGGGCCGAGGTCACCTGCGCGTCGAAGTAGACGTCGACGCTCTCGTCGGCGAGGACCGCGTCCAGGTCCGTGGAGACGTGGTCGAGCCCGTGCCGGTCGGCCAGTGCCCTCAGGGCGGGCTCGCGGCGGCCGACCAGGACCGGCTCGGGCCACAGCACGGTGCCGTCGCCGAGGTCGAGGCCGCCCTGTTCGCGCAGCGCCAGGATGGAGCGGACCAGGTGCTGGCGGTAGCCCATGCGCCCGGTCACGCCGTTCATGGCGATACGCACCGTCTTGCGTGTCACGTCATTCCCTTCGTACGAGCGATGCCGCGAGCCGCGGGACGAGTCGTGGGGCGAGCCTCGGGACGAGTCGTGCAGCAAGCGCTTTCTACACAGCGAAGCTAGCCTGTGGGCGGCGGTCCGGACAAGACCGCGATGCGGGCGAGTTGTTCGAGGGGGCGAACAGCGGTGTGCGGGGGCCGTAAGGTCACCGGGGACGGCGTTCGGCACAGGGGCGATGCGGAGGACGAGGACATGACGGTGACACTGGCGGACGTGGCGGCCCGCGCCCAGGTCTCCCCCGCGACCGTGTCGCGCGTGCTGAACGGCAACTACCCGGTGGCCGCCACCACGCGCGAGCGGGTGCTGAAGGCGGTCGACGAGCTGGACTACGTGCTCAACGGCCCGGCCAGCGCCCTCGCCGCGGCCACCTCCGACCTGGTGGGCATCCTGGTCAACGACATCGCCGACCCCTTCTTCGGCATCATGGCCGGCGCGATCCAGTCCGAGATCGGCGGTCCCGGCGGCCGCGCGGGCGGCGAGCGGCTCGCGGTCGTCTGCAACACGGGCGGTTCCCCGGAGCGCGAACTGACCTACCTCACGCTGCTCCAGCGGCAGCGCGCGGCGGCGGTCGTGCTGACCGGCGGGGCGATGGAGGACGCGGCGCACCAGGCGGCGGTGGCGGCGAAGCTGCGCCGGCTGTCGGAGGCCGGGACGCGGGTGGTGCTGTGCGGGCGGCCGCCGGCACCGGAGACCGGGGCCGTCGCGCTGACCTTCGACAACCGCGGGGGCGGCCGGGAATTGACCGAGCACCTGCTCGGGCTCGGCCACCGGCGGCTCGGCTACATCGCCGGCCCCCGGGAGCGGACGACGACCCGGCACCGGCTGGAGGGGCACCGTGCGGCGCTGGTCGCCCACGGGATCGAGGAGGACCCCCGCTGGACGGTCCACGGCCGGTACGACCGGCAGTCCGGCTACGAGGCGACGCTGGAGCTGCTGCGCCGGGACCCGTCCCTGACGGCGGTCGTGGCCGCGAACGACTCGGTCGCGCTGGGGGCGTGCGCGGCGCTGCGGGACTCGGGGCTGCGGATCCCGGACGACGTGTCCGTGGCCGGCTTCGACGACCTGCCGTTCAGCATCGACGCGGTGCCGGCGCTGACGACGGTGCGGTTGCCGCTGGCGGAGGCGGGGGCGCGGGCCGGGCGGGTGGCGATGGGCCGGGAGGAGGCGCCGGCCGGGGGGATCGCGACGGTGCGGGGGGAGTTGATGGTGCGGGGGTCCTCCGGAGGGCCGCGGGGGTAGGTGCCGTTGCGTGTCCTGGTGCCGTGTCCCGGTGCGGCCGTGGCGGGGGCTGCCGCCCCCGCGCCCCCGCTTCGGCCTGAACGGCCTCGTCCTCAAACGCCGGACGGGCTGAAGAGCACGCGTCCGGGTCGGGACTGAGGGCTGAGCACCCCCCGCCGGAGGGACTGAAAAGCACACGTCCGAGACCCGACTGGATGCTGAGCACCCCACGCCGGACGAGCTGAAGGCACCCGCCCGGGCAGGCGCGGAGGTCCGCGGAGCCTCCCGCCGACACCCGACGCGTGGGCAGGAGTGCGAAACGTCCCGCCGGGTACGCTCCGTGGTCATGAAGCTGGCGTTCTCCACCCTCGGTGTCCCCGGCCTGCCCCTGACCGATGTGCTGGGCCTCGCGACCGCGCACGGCTACCACGGTGTGGAGCTGCGCGCCCATCCGGAGGAACCGGTGCACCCGGGCCTCTCCGCGGACGAACGGGCCGCGGTGGCGGCCGAGTTCAAGGCGTCCGGCGTGGAGCTGCTGGGCCTCGCCGGGTACGCGCGGGTGGCCGCGCCCGGTGACGACGAGCCGGTCCTCGCGGAGGTCCGCGGCCTGCTCGAACTCGCCCGCGACCTCGGCGCCCCGTACATCCGCGTCTTCCCCGGCGGCGACGCCGGGCAGAGCTCCGAGGAGGCGGACGCGGTCGCCGCCCGGCGGCTGGGCACGGCCGCCGAGTACGCCGCCGACCTGGGCGTCGGCATCCTCCTGGAGACCCACGACTCGCACCGCACTGGGGCCGACGCGATGCGCGTGCTCGGTCTGGTCGGGCACCTCCGGGTCGGCGCCCTCTGGGACGTGATGCACACCTGGCTGGGCGGCGAGCAGCCCGTCGAGTCGTACGCGGCGCTCTCCCCGCACCTCGGCTACGTGCAGGTCAAGGACATCGCCTCCGCCGAGGACACCACCCCGCTGGCGCTGGGCGCGGGCGTGCTGCCGCTCACCGAGGTGGTGGACGTCCTCTCCCGGCACGGCTGGGACGGCTGGCTGTGCTGGGAGTACGAGAAGCGGTGGTACGAGTCGGCGGCCCCGCTGCCGGGGCTGCTGACCGCCGGCCGCGAACACCTGAACCGGCTGCTCACCGACGCGGCGTGAGGGCCGGGGTGGCCGCCCCCTCGGCCGGGACGGGCGCCGCGCCCCGCGCGCGGATCCGGCCGGGGACGCGCCGCGCCCCCGTCAGCGTCGTCAGTGCCACCCCGCCCACCAGCAGAGCCGCCGCGCACCAGCGCAGGGGCGTCACCGCCTCGCCGAGGAAGAGGGCCGCCGAACTCATTCCGAAGACCGGGACGAGGAGCGAGAACGGCGCGACCGTCGACGCGGGGTGACGGCGCAGCAGCCAGCCCCAGGCGCCGAAGCCGAAGACGGTCGACACCCAGGCCACGAAGACGATCGTGCCCGCGCCCTGCCAGTCGAGCCCGCGCAGCGCCGCGAGGTCCGCGGCCGGACCCTCCGTCAGCAGGGACAGGGCCAGCAGCGGCAGCACCGGCACGGTGCACACCCACACCATGAAGTTCAGGGCGTCGGGCGGGGACGCCTTGCGGGTGAGGACATTGGACAGCCCCCACGCGGCCGCCGCCCCGACCACCATCAGGAAGGCGCCCAGCGGGCCGGAGGCGCCCTCGTCGGCCGCCGCCACGCCGATGCCGGCCAGCGCGACGAGCATGCCCGCCGCCTGGACGCGTGAGGGGCGTTCGCCGAGGACGGCGGCGGCGATCACCGCGGTGAACACCGCCTGGATCTGGAGGACCAGGGACGACAGGCCGGCCGGCATGCCCGCGTCCATACCGACGAAGACCAGGCCGAACTTGGCCACGCCCAGCACCAGCCCCACCGCCAGGATCCACTTCCAGGCGACCTTGGGCCGCCCCACCAGGAAGACCGCGGGCAGCGCGGCCGCGAGGAAGCGCAGGGCGGAGAAGAGCAGCGGCGGGAAGTGGCCGAGGCCGATCTCGATGACCGTGAAGTTCACGCCCCAGACGGCGGCGACGAGCACGGCGAGGAGGAGGTGGGAAGGTCGCATGCGTCGAGGATCGCGCCGCCGAACCGTGTAGCACCAGCGATGATTGCTGCATGGTTGGATGAAGTACTGCTAATTGTTTCAGGCTTCTGTCGGCCCTTCCAAGGCCGTCGGCTGTTCCTGTCCCGCCCTCGGGAGGCGCCGTGCTCGATCTTCAGCGGCTGCGTGCGCTGCACGCCGTGTCCGTGTACGGAACGGTGGGCGCGGCGGCCGCCGCGCTCGGGTTCACGCCGTCCGCCGTGTCGCAGCAGATCGCCAAGCTGGAGCGGGAGACCAGGACGGTGCTCCTGGAGCGGGAGGGGCGCGGGGTCCGGCTCACCGACGAGGCGTGGCAGCTGGCCGCTGCCGCCGCCGAGCTGCTGGCCCTGGTGGAGCGTGCGGAGACCCGGCTGGAGGAGCGGCGCGGGGTGCCGTCGGGGCGGCTGACGGTGGCCGCGTTCGCGTCGGCGGCGCGCGGTCTGCTGCCGTCCGTGCTGGCCGACCTGGCCGCCCGCCATCCGGCTCTCGACGCCCGGCTCACCGAGGTGGACCCGCATCTGTCCGTGGACCTGGTGGCGAAGGGCGCCGTCGACCTGGTGGTGGCGCACGACTGGGACATCGCCCCGCTGCCGGCCCCGGCGGGGGTGGAGCAGGCGCCGATCGGCGAGGACCTGTGCGATCTGCTCGTGCCCGCGGGGCACCGCTTCGCGGGCCGGGCCGCCGTCCGGCGCGCGGAGCTGGGCGGGGAGCGCTGGATCTGCCAGCCGCCCGGCCGGGTCTGCCACGACTGGCTGATGCGGACCCTGCGGGGCGCCGGGCACGAGCCGGACATCGTGCACCAGGCGGACGAGAACCCGACCCTGGTCGCCCTGGTCGCGGCCGGGCTGGGTGTCGCCCTGATCCCCCGGCTGGGGCGCGGGCCGCTGCCGGCCGGGGTGGTGGAGGTGCCGCTCGACCCCATGCCCGTGCGGCGCCTGTACGCGCTGTGGCGGGCGGGCGCGGCACGCCGTCCGGCGATCGCGGAGACGGTGCGCACGCTGCGGGCCCACTGGCCGGCGGTGTCGGCGCGCACCGCCGCGTAGGTCCGCCGCCGGGGCCCGGGCGTCAGTCGCGGGCGCGGCGGATGTCGATGTTGCCGTGCCGGGTGCGGGCGCGGACCTCGACGGCCTCCTCGCTCCCCTCCGGGCTGCCGGACGAGGTGAGCGTGTTGCGCACCTGCCCCGAGCGGGAGTTGACGTCGAGCCAGGCGGCGGTGCCCTCGGCGACGCCGATCTCGATGGCGCCGTAGCTGGTCTGCAGCTCGACGGAGCCGCGGGCCACCCGCCCCACCCGCAGGGTGCCGTGGGCGGTGGCGGCGGTGACGGAGTCCTCGGCGCGGGTGACGTCGATGTCGCCGTTGGCCCCGTTGACCCGCAGCTCGCCGACGGCGGTGCCGACGGTGGTGGTGCCGTGCGAGTTCTTCAGGACGGCGGGGCCGTCGAGCAGGCCGACGCGCAGGCTGCCGGAGCTGGTGGCGATCTCGGAGGGGCCCTCGACGCGGTCGACGGTGATCGAGCCGTGGGACGCCGTCAGGTGCAGCGGGCCGGTCGTGTCGAAGCGGACGTCGCCGGAGGAGACCTTCACGCGGACCTGGCCGAGCCGGCCCTCGCCGAGCACCTGGGTCCAGGCGCCGGTCAGGTCGACGCGCGAGCCGGCGGGCAGTTCGACGGTCACGTCGACGGTGCCGGAGCGGCCGAACAGGCCGGCCTTGGGGGTCCTGACGGTCAGCGCGCCGCCGGCGCAGGTGACCTCGGTCTGCTCGGCGGTCCGGCCGTCCACGTCCTTCTTCTCGTTGCGCGGCCGGACCTCGACGACGGTGTCGGTGCGGTCGCCCGCCGTGAACTGGATGGAACCGGCCTCCACGTGCGCGGTGACCGAGATCGGTTCGGGAGTGTCAAAAGAAGGCATGGCTGTCCCCCTCGTGAGTCGTTGGATCGTCCCCGCTGATGGGACGTGATGCGGATGAGGTGGAGCGGGCGCGCGGCGCGCGCCGGTGCTAGCGGACCCAGCCCGTGAAGCTCTGTCCGACGTTGCGGGTGCGTTCGGCCGTACGGGGTCGGGCGCCGCCCTCGACGGCGGCGGACACGGCCCGCACCAGCCAGGCGTTGACCGACAGCCCCTCGCGGCTCGCGGCCTCCTCCGCGCGGGCCTTGAGGTGGGCGGGCAGCCGCAGGTTGACGCGGGCGGTGCCGCCCTCGTCGCCCTCGGCGGGCGCCTGCGGCCTGAAAGGTTCGGCCGGCCCGGCCGGGTCCGCCGGCTCGCCGCCGTCGGCGGGCGGCACGGTCACCACGAAGTCGGGGTCGAGACCGCGCAGCCTCAGGTCGACCGAGCCCGGCGCGAGTTCGCGGGTGATCTCGTCCATCGCGGCGGAGAGCACGTTGAGCATGGTCAGCCTGGTCGCCGACTCCAGGGGCGCGGTGAGCCGCTCGGCCAGTTCGCGGGCTTCGTCACCGCCGGCTTCGGCGGCCACCGCGAGTTCGCGGCGAAGGTGGTCGACATACGGCGTGAGGTCCATGACGTCATCATGGCACCATATTGGCCCCACACGCAAGCCGCACGGCGTCATCCCCGGCCCTGGCACCCGCCATACGCTCCCCACCTGCGAGGATCGATCGACATCGACCCGGCCGTCCCGGATGCCACCGTCCACTGCCAGCGCCCTCAGGCCGGGAATGACATCATCCGGTGCCATGTGGTGCCACGTGGCGCCACGTGGCGCCAGTACGGCGGCGGCACCCCCGCCCGCGCGACCGCGAAACCGGGAACCCCACCGCCGCCCCGCGCGTCCAACCCGCACGCCGCCGGACGAGTCTCCGGGGCGCGGTACCGGCCTCGCCGTCGGCTGCGATCGCCGGCCACCCTTCCACCGCGCCCGGGCCGGCGGCGCGGCCGCCGTCGGCCCGCCCCCTCCCTGGCGCCGGCGGCGGCCCCCGGTCCCGCCCCCGCACGGCTTGGGTCCACTCCTGTGCGCTCCCTTGACTGGCAGAAACTTCCTGGATATTGGTGGCTCCTTGGCAGTTTCCTTCAGCAGCTCTCCAGCGATCCCCCGCGGATCACTCCGGAAGGAGCGCACGTGCACCACAGCAGCACGGCCGGCACGGGAAGCACCGCACACCCCTCCAGACGTACCGTCCTCACCGCCACCGCCGTGGTCACCGCGGCCCTGGCGGCCGGCGGCGGCACGGCCCACGCCGACCCGCACCGGCCCGACGACGCCAAGCTCCGCACCCTGATCTCCCGCATGACGCTGGAGGAGAAGGTCGGCCAGCTCTTCGTCATGCGAGTCTACGGCCACTCCGCCACCGCCCCCGACCAGGCCGACATCGACGCCAACCTCGAGGAGATCGGCGTCCGCACCGCGGCCGAGCTGGTCGCGAAGTACCGGGTCGGCGGCGTCATCTACTTCGCCTGGGCGCACAACACCCGTGACCCGCACCAGATCGCCGACCTCTCCAACGGCATCCAGAAGGCGTCCCTGGAGCTGCCGCGCGGCCTGCCGGTGCTGATCTCCACCGACCAGGAACACGGGATAGTGGCCCGGGTGGGCGAGCCGGCGACCCTCTTCCCGGGCGCCATGGCCGTCGGGGCCGGCGGGTCCCGGTCCGACGCCCGCACCCTCGGCCGGATCGCGGGCGCCGAGCTGCGCGCGATGGGCATCCGCCAGGACTACGCTCCCGACGCCGACGTGAACGTCAACCCGGCCAACCCGGTGATCGGCGTGCGGTCCTTCGGCGCCGATCCGCAGGCCGTGGCGGAGCTGGTGGCCGCCGAGGTGACGGGCTATCAGCGCTCCGGGGTCGCCGCCTGCGCCAAGCACTTCCCCGGGCACGGCGACACCGCCACCGACAGCCACACCGGCCTGCCGGAGATCACCCACACCCGGGAGGAGTGGCAGCGGCTGGACGCGCCGCCCTTCCGCGCGGCGATCGAGGCCGGCATCGACTCGATCATGACCGCCCACCTGGTGGTCCCGGCGCTGGACGACTCCGGCGACCCGGCCACCCTCTCCCGCCCCATCCTCACCGGCATCCTGCGCGAGGAGCTGGGCTACGACGGGGTCGTGGTCACCGACTCGCTCGGCATGGAGGGCGTGCGGACGAAGTACGGCGACGAGCGGGTGCCGGTGCTGGCCCTGAAGGCCGGCGTCGACCAGCTGCTCAACCCGCCCGACCTCGACCTCGCCTGGAACGCGGTGCTGACCGCCGTGAAGGACGGCGAACTCACCGAGGCGCGGCTCGACGAATCGATCCTGCGGGTGCTGCGGCTGAAGGCGAAGCTGGGGCTGTTCCGGGAGGCGTACACCAGCCGCCGGGACGTCGACCGGACGGTGGGCACCCGCGCGCACCTGGCGGAGGCCGACCGGATCGCCGAGCGCACCACCACCCTGCTGGTCAACGAGGGCGGGCTGCTGCCCCTGTCGCGGCGCGGCCACCGCAAGGTCCTCGTCGTCGGCGCGGACCCGGCCTCGCCGTCGGGTACGACCGGGCCGCCCACGGGCGTGCTCGCGGGTGCCCTGACGGAGCTGGGCTTCACGGCCACCGCCCTGTCCACCGGCACCGCCCCCTCCGCCGCCGTGATCGACGGCGCGGTCGCGGCCGCCGGGGACGCGGACGCGGTGGTGGTCGCGACGTACAACGTCACGGCGGCGAGCAGCCAGCGCACGCTGGTCGCGCGGCTGCTGGAGACCGGGAAACCGGTCGTCGCGGTCGCGATCCGCAACCCGTACGACGTGGCCCACCTCCCCGGCGTCCGCGCCCAGCTGGCCGCCTACTCCTGGACGGACGTCGAGGTACGCGCGGCGGCCCGGGTGATCGCCGGGCGGGTACGGCCGCGGGGCAAGCTGCCGGTGCCGGTGGTCCGGGCGGACGACCCGGAGACGGTACTGCTCCCGCTCGGGCACGGGCTGTCCTACCGGTCGTAGGGCGTAGCGCGGCCTACGACACGCGCCGGGGGCGCCCCCGGCGACCGTGCCCGAAGCACCCCACGCGTCTGGCGTGCGCCCGCCCCGGCGGGTCACGCTGGAGCGTGATCAGGGGAAACGGCGATGCGTGAGGGACCGGCGGCGTGGGTGCTGGGGGTGCTGTGCGCCCTGCTGCTGACGGGCTGCCAGAGTCCGGCGGGCCCTGCGGGCGACGGGCCCGGCGGCACGGCTTCCGCGAGCGGACGGCCCGGCGGTGGCACGGCGTCGCGGCCGGCGTCGGCCGCGGTGCCGCCCTCCGGCTTCGGGAAGGTGTTCCTAGCGGTCGGGGAGTGCGGCTCGTTCGGCACCGTCGGCTCCACCGAGGTGCCGTGCGGCAGCGAGCGGGCCGCGGCACGGGTGGTGGCCCGGCGGGACGGACGCGCGAGCGACGGGCCGCCGTGCCCCGCCACCACCGACTTCGTCCTGCACATCAGCGAGCAGCGCCCCGCCGCCGACGAGGACGGCGACGGCGCCGTGCCCCAGGGGTACGCCTGCATGCGCAAGCTCCAGCCGCCGCACCCCGGCGACCCGGGCGAGGGCGGCGGGCCGCGCACCATCGTCGGCGACTGCGTCCACGGCACCGGGGACGGCAAGGTCCGCGAGACCGCGTGCGACGGCACGGGCGAACGAGAGCCCCGCTTCAAGGTGGTCGACGCGGTCGCGGACCGGGCCGACTGCCCCGCCTCGACCGGCCTGTACGTCCGCCTCGGCGGCGCACGGCCGGTCGGGTGTGCCCGGCCCCTGTGAGGGCCGGGCACGGTCACGGACGGCCGGTTACGGGCGCAGCGCCGGCTCGCGCTCGACGTCCCGCTTGTCCAGCTTCGCGTCGAACGACGCCAGCGGCCTGGCCGCCGACGGGTTCTCCTGGACCTTGGCGGAGGCGACGCCCGCCCAGTCGAGGATCCGGGCCGTGGCCTTCGCCTTCTGGTCGGCGACCAGACCGGCGACGTTGGCCCCGTGGTTCATGCCCGGCGCGGTGAACACGTAGGAGTCGCGCGCGCCGTGGCCGAGGCGGAACGGTTCGGCGCCCCACGGGTCGTTCTGGCCGTAGACGAACAGCATCTGGCGGGCGTTGTGCCGCACCCAGCGGTCGACGTCCCACATGGCCAGGGGCTGGAACTTCATCGGGATCGAGCGGGGCACGAAGTTGCGCGGCGGCTGGTAGCCGTAGCGGATGTACTTCTTCTCGATGTGCGGGAAGTGGATCGTGGGCGCGCCCAGCTGGGTGCCCGCCTGGTAGTAGTACGGCGTGTAGGTCTCCAGGCCCTGGTCCGTGTAGGCGGAGAAGCCGGAGATCGAGTCGACGGAGTCCCAGATCGCCTCGTCGGTGGCGTTCTTGGCGTCGGCCGGGATGTCCGCGCAGTCGGCGAGGGTGCTGTACTGCCAGAAGCCCCAGACGTAGTCGAGGACGACGGCCTCGTAGGCGCGGTCCAGGCTGCCGATGGTGTCGAAGGTGTAGCCGTTCTCGGCCGCGTACGCCTCGTACTTCTTCTCCAGCGGCGCACGGCGCACCAGCGCCTCGCGCTGCACCCCGTTCAGCTTGGCGCGGCACTCGTCGGTGCCGACGCGGGCGAAGAAGCGGTCGTAGGCCGAGTCCTCCTTGTTCACCACGTCGTTGGGGGCGACGTAGGCGACGACGCCGTCCATGTCACGGGGGTAGAAGCGCTCGTAGTAGGTGGCGGTCATGCCGCCCTTGGAGCCGCCGGTGGAGATCCAGTTCTTCTTGTAGAGCGGCTTGAGGGCCTCGAAGATGCGGTGCTGGTCGCTGGCGGCCTGCCAGATGTCCAGCTTCGACCAGTCGGCCGGCGCGGGCCGGGACGGGGTGAAGTAGCGGTACTCCATGGAGACCTGGTTGCCGTCCACGATCTGCGTCGGCTCGCGCCGGCTCGGGGTCGTGGAGACGTTGTAGCCGCCGGTGTAGAAGACGGTCGGCCGGTTCTCGTCCTTGTGCAGGACGGTGATCCGCTGCTGGAACGTGCCCTTGGACGGACGCCGGTGGTCGACCGGCTGCGTGTAGTTGAGGACGAAGAAGCGGTAGCCGGTGTACGGCTTCTCCTCGATCAGGCTCATGCCCGGTATGGACAGCAGCCGGTCCTTGATGTCGACGGCCTTCGGCTCGGCGGCGGTGGCCGCGCCCGCCGTGCTGACGGTGCCCACGAGCACCACGAGCGCCAGCAGCCATCTGAGCGCCTTGCGCATGCACCCTCCCTGGGAAACGGATGTCCGCCGGAAGCTATCGGAGCAAGTCGCGCGTGCACCAGGGGAGATGGGGAAATGGCCCGCCGGGTTCCCGGTGGGCGGGCCGGCTCAGCACAGGATCCAGCCGGAGCCGACCGAGCGCGAGGACACCTTGCCGGTCACCCACACGCAGCGCTTCCCGGCGTGCACGGTCACCGGCCCGGCCCGGTAGGCGTACCGCCCCGAGTCCGTCACCGCGCGGCCCCCGCGCGCCCGCACGCTCACCGACATCGGGCGCTTGGTGCCCGGCTTCCCGGGCACGGTGACCGCGCAGACGTAGCCGCCGCGCCGGTGGACGAGGACCGAGCCCGTCGCGAACGCGAGCGTGCGCACCTTGCGGCCCGGGCACGCCGTGGCGGCCAGCGCCTCCTGCGGCGTCGCCACGGTCAGCAGCCCGGCGGCCACGAGCAGGGCCGTGGCGAGCGCCGGCCCGCGTCGTGTCCCAGCACCGGCTCGGCGCACTGTGGTCCCCTCCGTACGGCGGTCACTGGCGTACGGATGTACGGACGCGTGCCGGGTGTCGAATGGTTGCGCGAGCGTCAGTGTGCCGCGCCGACCGGCTCCTCGGGTTCGGGCGCGCCGATGAAGGTCCGCCACAGCCGCGCGTACCGGCCGTCGAGCGCGAGCAGTTCGTCGTGCGTGCCGTCCTCGGCGACGCGCCCGCCGTCCATGACGACGACGCGGTCCGCGCGGGCGGCCGTGGTCAGCCGGTGGGCGACGACGAGGGTCGTGCGCCGGCCCGCGATCCGGTCGGTGGCCTGGTTGACCTGCGCCTCGGTGGCCAGGTCCAGCGCGGCGGTCGCCTCGTCCAGGAGCAGTACGTCGGGGTCGACCAGCTCGGCGCGGGCCAGCGCGATCAGCTGGCGCTGCCCGGCGGAGAGGTTGCGGCCCCGCTCGGCGACCTCGTGGAGGTAGCCGCCGGTGAGGGTGGCGATCATCTCGTGCGCGCCGACGGAGCGCGCCGCCGCCTCCACGTCGGCGTCGGTGGCGTCCGGCCGGCCGTAGGCGATGGCGTCCCGCACGGTCCCCGGGAAGAGGTACGCCTCCTGCGGGACGACGCCCAGCCGGTGCCGGTAGGAGGTGAGGTCGAGGGCGCGCAGGTCCTGCCCGTCGACGGTGACCCGGCCGCCGGTCGGGTCGTAGAACCGGGCCACCAGCTTCACCAGGGTCGACTTGCCCGCGCCGGTCTCGCCGACGAAGGCGACGGTCTGCCCGGCGGGGATGCGCAGGTCGATGCCGGTGAGGGCTTCCTCGGTGTCGTTCTCGGCCCCGTAGCTGAAGCGCACGTCCTCGAAGGCGATGTCGCCGTCCAGGGAGGTGACCTCGGCGGGCTTCTCGGCGGCCCGGGTGGAGGTCGGCTCGCGCAGCAGCTCCTGGATGCGGCCCAGCGAGACCGACGCCTGCTGGTAGCCGTCGAAGACCTGGGAGAGCTGCTGGACGGGCGCGAAGAACAGGTCGATGTAGAGCAGGTACGCCACCAGCGCGCCGGTCGTCAGGGTCGCGTCGTCGATCCGCCCGCCGCCCACGATGAGCACGGCCGCGGCGGCGCCCGAGGAGAGCAGCTGGACGAAGGGGAAGTAGATGGAGATCAGCCACTGTCCCCGGATGCGGGCCTGGCGGTAGCTGTCGCTGCGCTCGGCGAACCGGCGCCCGCCGTCGCCCTCGCGCCGGAAGGCCTGCACGATCCGCAGCCCCGCGACCGACTCCTGGAGGTCGGCGTTGACCGTGGAGACCCGCTCCCGGGCCAGCTCGTACGCCTTCACGCTGGCCTTGCGGAAGAAGTACGTGGCGATGATCAGCGGTGGCAGCGTCGCGAAGACGACGAAGGCCAGCTGCACGTCGATCACCAGCAGGGCGACCAGGATGCCGAAGAACGTGACGACGGAGACGAAGGCGGTGACGAGGCCGGTCTGCAGGAACGTCGACAGCGCGTCCACGTCCGTGGTCATCCGGGTCATGATCCGGCCGGTCAGCTCGCGCTCGTAGTAGTCGAGACCGAGCCGCTGGAGCTGGGCGAAGATCTTGAGGCGCAGTGAGTACAGGATCCGCTCGCCGGTGCGGCCGGTCATGCGGATCTCACCGGTCTGCGCCGCCCACTGGGCGAGCACCGCGACCAGGCCGAGCAGCGAGGCCGCCCAGACCGCACCGAGGGCGAGCCGGGTGACGCCGTCGTCGATGCCGTGCCGGATCAGCACCGGCAGCAGCAGGCCCACGCCGGCGTCCACGGCGACCAGGGCGAGGCTGATCAGCAGGGGCGTGCGGAAGCCGCGCAGCAGGCGGCGCAGTCCGTACGACTCCTCGGGCTGGACGGCCCGTGCCTCGTCGACGTCCGGGGTGCCGTCAGCCGGGGGCAGCGCGTCGACCTGGGCGAGCAGTTCGGGGGTGGCCGGGGTGCCCGCGAGGGCGGTGTCCTTCGGGGTGCGGTCACCGGTCCACAGCCGGGGCGTGACGCCGCGCTCTGCGTCGAACTCCGCGTCCAGTTCGTCGCGGACGGAGGTGTCCTCGCGCGGTCCGGCCGCGGGGACGTGGCCGGGTGAGACGCCGCCCAGTTCGTCGGGGTCGGTGAGCAGGCGGCGGTAGAGGGCGGAGCGCTCCTGGAGTTCCTCGTGGGTGCCGAGGTCGGCGAGGCGGCCGTGGTCGAGGACGGCGATGCGGTCGGCGAGGCCCAGGGTGGAGCGGCGGTGGGCGATGAGGAGGGTGGTGCGGCCCCGCATGACCTGCCCCAGGGCCTCGTGGATCTCGTGCTCGACGCGGGCGTCCACGGCGGAGGTAGCGTCGTCGAGGACGAGCAGCCGGGGGTCGGTGAGGATGGCGCGGGCGAGGGCGACGCGCTGGCGCTGGCCGCCGGAGAGGGTCAGGCCGTGCTCGCCGACGGTCGTGTCGTAGCCGTCGGGCAGCGCGCTGACGAAGCCGTGGGCCTGTGCGGCGCGCGCGGCGGCCTCGATCTCCTCGTCGGTCGCGTCGGGACGGCCGTAGGCGATGTTGGCCCGGACCGTGTCGGAGAAGAGGAAGGAGTCCTCGGGCACCAGCCCCACCGCGGCCCGCAGCGAGTCGGTCGTCAGCTCGCGCACGTCGTGGCCGCCGACGAGCACCGCGCCGCGCGTCACGTCGTAGAAGCGCGGCAGGAGCAGGGACACCGTGGACTTGCCGGAGCCGGAGGAGCCGACGACGGCGAGGGTCTCCCCGGCCCGGATCTCGAAGGAGAGGCCGTCGAGGACGGGCCGGTCGGCGTCGTAGCCGAAGGAGACGTCGTCGAACTCGACGGACGCGGGCGCGTCGGCCGGCAGGGTCTTGGTGCCGTCCTCGATCGAGGGCTCGGTGTCGATCAGCTCCAGGACGCGTTCGGTGCCGGCGCGGGCCTGCTGGGCGACGGTGAGGACCACGGCGAGCATGCGGACCGGGCCGACGAGCTGGGCGAGGTAGGTGGAGAAGGCGACGAAAGTGCCGAGCGTGATGTGCCCGCCCACCGCGAGCCAGCCGCCGAGGGCCAGCATGGCGACCTGGCCGAGCGCGGGGACCGCCTGGAGGGCCGGGGTGTAGGCGGCGTTCAGCCTGATCGTCCGCAGCCGCCCGGCGAAGAGCTTGCGCCCGACCTCCCGGAGCTTGCCGGTCTCCTGCTCCTCCTGCCCGAAGCCCTTCACCACGCGCACGCCGCTGACCGACCCGTCGACGACGCCCGCGACGGCGGCGGCCTGGGCCTGCGCGTACCAGGTGGCGGGGTGCAGGCGGCTGCGGCTGCGGCGGGCGATGAACCAGAGGGCGGGGGCGACGGCGATCGCCACCAGCGTCAGCGGCGGGGACAGCAGCGCCATGATGACCAGGGAGATCAGGAAGAGCAGGACGTTCCCGATGGTCATCGGGAGCATGAAGAGCAGGCCCTGGATCAGCTGGAGGTCGCTGGTCGCCCGGCCGACCACCTGTCCGGTGGACAGCTCGTCCTGGCGCCGGCCGTCGAGCCTCGTGATCGTCCCGTACATGTCGGTGCGCAGGTCGTGCTGGACGTCGAGCGCGAGCCGGCCGCCGTAGTAGCGCCGGATGTAGGTCATGACGTAGACGACGGCCGCGGCGCCGACGAGGAGACCGGCCCAGACAGCCATGTCCCTGGTCTTGTCGCCGATCACGTCGTCGATGATCACCTTGGTGATCAGGGGGACGAGGGCCATGACGGCCATGCCGCCCAGGGAGGCACCGAGGGCGAGGACGACGTCCTTGGGGTAGCGCCAGGCGTATCCCGCCAGTCGTCGTGTCCATCCCCGTTGCGCGTCCACGCCGTGGCCCTCCGTCGGTCGTCCTGCTCGTCCCGCTTCACCTGATCTACCGGAAGGCACCAACGCCCGCGAGCGGGGATTTCATCCCGCCGCAACAATCCGGGCCGGCCGCGGACCCGGCAGCCGCACCCGGCACGCAATCGCCACGTCCCGTACACCCGACCTCCAACATGTCCATGTCACGCTCGATCCACCGTTCTCCTCAACACGCGTAGATCGGACACCCCACATGCTCGCGACACGCACCGGACGCCGCAGGGCCGCCGCCCTCGCCGCGACAGCCGCCCTCGCCGCGCTCGCCGCCCCCTCACTGGCCGCCACCCCGGCCACGGCGACCCCGCCGGCGGCACCGGCCCCGGCGGACTACGACGACACTTACTACAAGGACGCGGCCGGCAAGACCGGCGACGACCTCAAGGCCGCGCTCCACACGATCATCAGCGACCAGACCAAGCTGTCCTACGACGCGGTCTGGGACGCCCTGAAGGCGACCGACCAGGACCCCGCCGACAGCGGCAGCGTGATCCTGCTCTACTCGGGGCTCTCCCGCGCCAAGTCCGCGAACGGCGGCGATGGCGGCGACTGGAACCGCGAGCACGTGTGGGCCAAGTCCCACGGCGACTTCGGCACCGCGACCGGCCCCGGCACCGACCTGCACCACCTGCGCCCCGAGGACGTCGCGGTCAACGCCGTGCGGGGCAACAAGGACTTCGACGACGGCGGCAGCGGCTTCACCGACAGCGGCGGCAGCCTGACCGACGCCGACTCCTTCGAGCCCCGCGACGCGGTCAAGGGCGACGTGGCCCGCATGATCTTCTACATGGCGACCCGCTACGAGGGCGGCGAGGGCTTCGCCGACCTGGAGGTCAACGGCAGCGTCGACAACGGCAGCAACCCGTACATCGGCAAGGTCTCGGTCCTGAAGACCTGGAACGACGAGGACCCGCCGGACGCCTTCGAGGAGCGCCGCAACCAGGTCATCTACGACACCTACCAGCACAACCGCAACCCGTTCGTCGACCACCCGGAGTGGGTCGGGGCGATCTGGTAGGCGGTCGGCCGGGGGAGGCCGCGGCCTCCGGGAGCACACCGTTCACCGGAACGACCCGGGCGCCGCCGTACGGACCTCGGTGTACCAGGCGCGGGCGGCGACGGTCTCGGGGTGGTCCTCGCCCAGGACCGCGGCGCGTCCCTCGGCCACCTCGCGCGCGCTCTCGGCTGCCCGCTCCCGCTTGCCCTGCGCGTACTGGGCCCGGCTGAGCTGGATGAGCACCCCGAGGACCAGGGGGTGGTCGTCCCCGTACCCCGCCCGCTGCCCGGCCAGCACCCGCAGGAAGAGCTCCTCGGCCTCGGCACCCCGGCCGGCGCGCAGGAGCCCTCGGGCCAGCGCGTCGCGCGCCCACACGGTCACCAGGTGCTCGGGGCCGAGACACCGTTCGCACTCCCCCGCCAGTTCCTCGGCCGCCGTCGTGTAGCCGTCGAACTCGTCCTGCGCGAGGCGCAGCTCCAGCATCTCGCAGCGGGCCTTGAGGGTGGCGGCATGGTCCTCGCCGAGCATCCGCCGGCGGCCGTCCAGGACGGTGTCCAGCAGCGTACGGGCTTGCGCCAGACGGCCCAGGCGGTGCAGCACCCGCTGCAGTTCGTAGGCCGCGTCCAGCGTGCGCGCGTCCTGGGGGCCCAGCGTGCGCAGCGCCTCCCGGTGGACCGGCCGCAGCAGGTCGGCGGCTTCGGCGTACCGGCCCAGCCTGAACAGGACGGTGCCCTGGCCCGCCCGGGCCTCGATGGTGGCCGGGTGCTCGTCCCCCAGTTGCCCGGCCGCCGCCTTCGCGGCCCCGGAGGCCAGGGCCAGCGCCGCGGTCCAGTCCCCCGCCTCGTACACCAGCCGCGCGAGACGGACCGCCAGCCCTACGGATTCCGCCGTCACCAGGCCGTGGCGGTGGGAGCGGTGCAGCAGTCCGGTGGCGTGCGGTGCCAGGAGCCGTACCTGGGAACGGGCCCGCCCCGACGCGGCGCCCTCCGGCGGCAGCGCCGCCCGCAGCAGCCGGCCCGCCGCTGCCGCCAGGGGTTCGCGCTCCGCCTCGGGCACGCCCGCGGCGACGCCGTCCAGCAGGACACCGTGGGCTTTCACACAGCGGTGTCCGTCCGTCTCCACCAGTTCGATCAGCGAGTGGTCGAGGAGCGCGCGCAGGGCCGGTTCGACCCGGGGCGCGGCCAGCGGCGGAACGAGGTGTTCGAGGCCGACCCCGCCCTGTGCCGCCGGCATGAGCAGGGACAGCGGTACGGGGTCCGCCGCCCAGAAGGAGAGCAGCCGCAGCAGGGCCGTCGCCTCCGGCAGGCCGGCCTCCGCCAGGCTGTCCAGGGACAACTGCCAGGTGCGGCCCACGAGATGACGGGACTGTCCGCCGCCGGTCGCCGATGCTCCCTGGTCGACCAGGGACGTCGACTCCTCGGTCAGTTTCCGGTCGTACTCGTCCATGGACCACGACTCCAGGAGCTGGTGGGCGAGATGTGCTCCGGCCAGGGTCAGCGCCAGGGGCAGGCACCCCAGGCGGCGGGCGACCTTCCGCGCGGACTCCCGGGTGCCCGCGTCCGGAGCCAGGTCACGCAGGACCAGGGCCGCGTCCTCCAGCGGGAGCACACCGAGCCGGTGGCTGCTCGCCTTCGGGGTGCGCCACAGCGCGGAGGTCGCGTGGCGGGTGGTGACCAGCACCGTGCCCGAGGGGCTCGGGCGCAGCCAGGCGCCCTCCTCCAGGACCGCGGGGTCGTCGGCGTTGTCGAGGACCAGCAGCCAGGGTTGTGCCGAGTGGTCCAGGTGGTGCCAGACCAGGTCGGCCGCGGCGCGCCTGCCGCCGGCCGCGGCGGCCAGTTCACCGGCGGTGGCACCGCGGTCGCCGGCCACGGCGAGCATGCCGGCGCGCAGGGACACGCGTTCCGAGGCGTTGACCCACAGGCCGACCCGGCCGTGGTCCCGTACGGCCTCGTGGAACAGGGCCTGGGCCACGGCCGTCTTGCCGCAGCCGCCCATTCCGTGCAGGACCTGGATGTCCCCGCCGGGTCCGGCCACGGCGGCGCGCAGGCGCTCCATGAGGTCGGTACGGTCCCGCAGCACCCCGGGCGCGCGACCGACCAGGGGCATACGGACGGAGTCGGGGGCGGTCCCCAGGGGTTCGGCCGGGGTGGTCCACGGATGCCCGAACAGCGGGGTCGACCCCGGGGCCCAGTGGTGGACGTGTTCCTCGATGTACTGGTCGCCCCCGCTCTGGTAGATCCGGGCGCTGCCGGAGGCACGGCCCTCCATCGGCCGCGGCACGCTCACCGTTCGGTGATGTGCTGGTCGCGGCCGGCCTGGTAGATCCGGGCGCTGCCCGAGGCGCGGGCCCTCAGGTGGACGTCGCGCGCGTCCGGCTCCGCGGGCAGGGAGGGAGCCAACTCGTCCAGGAGAGCGCGCAGTTCGTCGGCGACATCGGGGCGGGCGAGGAGCAGGCGCCGTACCCGTCCCTGCCACTCGGCGGTCAGCCCGGCCTCTGCTTCGTCGTCGCCTGCCTGCCGCGCGAGGAGCAGCTCCTCGCGGCCCGCTTCCAGCTCCTCGCCGACGCTCTCGGCGCGGGCGGGCTGGAAGCGGCGCCACAGAGCGACCATGCCGTCCCTCGCCGATTCCCAGGCGCTCGTGACCATCAGTGTGACGACGGTCGTGCCCGCCGTCCCCGCCAGTGCGGCGATCTCCGGATCCACGGTCCCCCCTAAGGCCGGCTCCCGATCCTAGGCCCCCGGGCCGCCGGCGGCACCGCGTGTTTCATTCCGTGTGCGTCGGCGCGAACATCCGCAGTACGGCAGGGAGGACGACCACGGACGGTCCCGGGATGGCCAGGGCCTTCGCGAGGTCCGTCTCCAGGGTCTCCGAGGACGTGCGCACGCCCGGTACGCCGAAGGACTCCGCGAGGGCGACGTAGTCCGGGCGGGTCAGTTCCGTGGCCGTCGGCTGTCCGAAGGCGTCGGTCATGTACTCGCGCAGGATGCCGTAGCCGCCGTCGTCGACGATCAGCCAGGTGACGTTCAGGCCGTACTGGCGGGCGGTGGCCAGCTCGGCGATGGAGTACAGGGCGCCGCCGTCGCCGGAGACCGCCAGCACCGGGTGGGTGGGGTCGGCGGCCGCGGCGCCCAGGGCCGCCGGGAAGCCGTAGCCGAGGCCGCCCGCGCCCTGCGCCGAGTGCATCGTGTTGGGGGCCTTGGCGTCGAAGGCCGACCACGCCCAGTAGGCGAGGATGGTCATGTCCCAGAAGGACGGGGCGCCGGGCGGGAGCGCCGCGCGGACGGAGGCCAGGACGCCCTGTTCCAGGGTGAGTTCCTGGGACTCGATGCGCTCGCGGACCTTGCCCAGTACCTCGCGCACGCGTGCGGGGGCGCTCGGGTCGGTGCGCTCCTGGACCGTCTCCAGCAGGGCCTGGAGGGCGAGGCGGGCGTCGGCGTGGATGCCGAGGGCCGGGTGGTTGGACTCCAGCTTGCCGAGGTCGGCCTCGATCTGGACGACCCGGCCGCGCGGCTTGAACGTGTGGTAGTTCGAGGAGAGTTCACCGAGACCCGAGCCGACGACGAGAAGCACGTCGGCGTCCTCCAGGAAGTCCGTCGTGTGGCGGTCCTCCAGCCAGGACTGGAGGGACAGGGGGTGCGTCCAGGGGAACGCGCCCTTGCCGCCGAAGGTCGTGACGACGGGAGCCGAGAGCCGTTCGGCGAGCTGCCGCAGCTTGCCCGAGGCGTCCGCGCGCACGACGCCGCCGCCCGCGATGATCGCGGGGCGTTCCGCGCGGGACAGCAGGTCCGCCGCGACCGCCGTCAGTTCGGGGCGCGGGGGGAGTTCCTCGGGGAAGGCGTCGCCGCCGGTGACCACGGGGACCGGCGTCTCGGACAGCAGGACGTCCTGCGGGATCTCCACCCACACCGGCCCGTGCGGGACGGTCAGCGCGGACGTCCAGGCCTCCGCGATCGCGGACGGGATCTGCGACTGGCTGCGGACGGTGTGCACGGACTTGACCACGCCCCGGAACGAGGCCGACTGGTCGGGGAGTTCGTGCAGGTAGCCGTGGCGGCCGCCGCCCAGGCCTGCCGTGGGGATCTGGCTGCTGATCGCGAGGACGGGGGCGGAGGCCGCCCGTGCCTCCTGGAGCGCGGCGAGGGAGGTGAGGGCTCCCGGGCCGGTGGACAGCAGCAGCGGGGCCGCCTCACCGGTGATCCGGCCGTACGCGTCGGCCGCGAACCCGGCGTTGTTCTCCACCCGCAGGCCGATGTAGCGCAGGTCGGAGCGGCGCAGGGCGTCAAACATGCCGAGGGCGTGCTGACCGGGCAGGCCGAAGACGGTGGTCGCGCCGAGCCCGGCCAGGGTCTCCACGACCAGGTCTCCGCCGTTGCGGCCGGGGGGAGGGTTGAGCGCGGCCTCCGTCTGGGCGGCGGTCGGACGGAGTACCAGGTCGTGGTCGTGGGTCACTTCGCTGCCTTCTCCTGCGCGATCTGGCGGGACATGATCGTGGTGAGTTCGTACGCGGTGTGGGACGCGGCCACGGACGTGATCTCGGCGTGGTCGTAGGCCGGGGCCACCTCGACGACGTCGGCGGAGACCAGGTTGCAGGATGCCAGCCCGCGCAGGATCTCCAGCAGTTCGCGGGAGGTCATGCCGCCGGCCTCGGGGGTGCCGGTGCCGGGGGCGTGGGCGGGGTCCAGGCAGTCGATGTCGATGGAGATGTAGAGCGGGCGGTCGCCGATGCGCTGGCGGAGCTGGTCGGCGACCTCGTCGGCGCCGCGCCGGTAGACGTCGGCGGAGGTGACGATGCCGAAGCCCATCTTCTCGTCGTCGGTGAGGTCCTGCTTGCCGTAGAGCGGGCCGCGGGTGCCCACGTGGGAGAGGGCGGAGGTGTCCAGGACGCCCTCCTCCACCGCGCGCCGGAACGGGGTGCCGTGCGTGTACTCGGCGCCGAAGTAGGTGTCCCAGGTGTCCAGGTGGGCGTCGAAGTGGAGCAGGGCGACCGGGCCGTGCTTCTTCGCGACCGAGCGCAGCAGCGGCAGGGCGATGGTGTGGTCGCCGCCCAGGGTCATCAGGCGGGCGCCGGTGCCGAGGAGGTCGTCGGCGGCGGCCTCCACGGTCTCGACGGCCTCGTTGATGTTGAACGGGTTGACGGCTATGTCGCCGCCGTCGGCCACCTGGGCGAGGGCGAACGGGGAGGCGTCCTGCGCCGGGTTGTAGGGGCGCAGCAGGCGCGAGGCCTCGCGGATGGCGTTGCCGCCGAAGCGCGCGCCGGGACGGTACGAGACGCCCGAGTCGAACGGCACGCCGACCACGGCGACGTCGGCTTTGCCGACCTCGTCCAGGCGGGGCAGCCGGGCGAAGGTCGCGGGTCCGGCGTAGCGCGGGATCCGGGAGGAGTCGACGGGGCCGCGGGGCGTCTCGTTGCTGCTCATGTACTGCCTTCCTTCTTACGCTTCGTCGCGTATGTACTACTGCCGTCCGACTCTACTGGGGTGCCGGGACCGGCGGTTCGGACGGGGATTCGGGGGACCGCCCGGCGAGGCGTTCGCGCCACGCGGCGAGGATCGCCTCGTCGGTGGGGCGGGTGGCCAGGGAGACGGCGACGTAGACGGCGAGGGAGGCCAGCAGGCCGTAGTAGATCGGCTCGTTGGCGAGGACGCCGAACCCGGCCATCAGGCCGACGACGGTCAGGCCGCCGACCGCGACGGCGGCGAGGGCGCCCTGCGCGGTGCCCCGCTTCCACAGCAGTCCGCCGAGGATGGGGACGAGGAGGCCGCCGACGAGGAGGTTGTAGGCGACGGTGAGCGCCTCGACGACGTCGTTGAGGGCGATGGCGATGACGACGACCAGCACGCCCATCGCGAGGATGAAGACGCGGTTGCCCTTCACCTCGTCGTGTCCGCCGTCCCGCGGCTTGCGCAGGGCGCCGCGCAGCCGGGACCAGATGTCGTTGTTGGCGACGGTGGCGCAGGCGATGAGGGCGCCGGAGGACGTGGACATCACGGCGGCCAGGGCGGCGGCCAGCACCAGTCCGCGCACACCCATGGGCAGTTCGTCCTTGACGATGGTGGCGAAGGCGTCGTCGGGGCTGGCGAGCTTCGGGTAGAGCACCTTGGCGGCGGTGCCGATGACGGCGCCGGCGACGGCGTAGACCAGGCAGTAGGTGCCGGCGATGGTGCCGCCCCACTTGGCGGTGCGGTCGCTGCCGGCCGTGAAGACGCGCTGCCAGATGTCCTGGCCGATGAGCATGCCGAACGTGTAGATCAGGACGTAGGTGAAGATCGTCTCGCCGCCGACGCCCAGCGGGTCGAAGTACTCGGTGGGCAGCTGGGCCTTCATCTCGCTGAAGCCGCCGGCCTTGACCACCGCGATGGGCAGCAGCAGGAGCAGGACGCCGATGGTCTTCACGACGAACTGCACCATGTCGGTGAGCGTGATGGACCACATGCCGCCGAGCGTGGAGTAGGCGACGACGATGGAGCCGCCCAGGATGATCGCGAGGGTGCGGTTCACGTCGAAGAGGACGTCGAAGATCGTGGCGTAGGCGATGGTCGAGGTGACCGCCAGCATCAGGGTGTACGCCCACATGACGACGCCGGAGATGACGCCGGCCTTGCCGCCGTAGCGCAGGTCGAGCATCTCGGAGACGGTGTAGACCTTCAGCCGGGCGATGCGCGCGGAGAAGAAGACCGACAGGGCGAGCAGGCCGAGGCCGATGGTGACGACCATCCAGGCGCCGGAGAAGCCGTACTGGTAGCCGAGGCCGACGCCGCCGATGGTGGAGGCGCCGCCGAGGACGATCGCGGCCATGGTCCCGGAGTACATCGCGGGGCCGAGCCGCCGCCCGGCGACCAGGAACTCGCTCTTGGACTTGGCGCGGCGCATGCCCCACCAGCCCATGGCGAGCATGCCGGCGAGATAGACGACGATCACGATGTAGTCGACGGCCATGGGGGGAGCCCTCCTTCGCGCACTCGGTCCGGGTTGACACTAGGTGGCTGAAAAGCGACTGCGAAGTGTACGTTTCATCTACTCGGGACCGCTCGACTGGAGGAAACGTCCATCATGCCGGAGCCGGCCGTCCCCTCAGTGCCCTCCGCGTCTCCCGCGCCGCCCGCGCCGCCCACTCCCCCGGTGTCCCTGGCGGCGCTGCTGTCGCGGGAGGACCTGGGCCTGCGCCAGATCGCCGGGCCCCCGGCGGCGGACGTGCGGGTGCACTGGGCGCACACCTCGGAGATGTCCGACCCCTATCCCTACCTGCTGGGCGGCGAGCTGCTGCTGACGGCGGGGGTGCACGTGCCGGAGGCGGCGGGCTCGGGGACGTACTTCGACGACTACGTGGCGCGGATCGTCGAGGCGGGCGGGGCGGCGCTCGGCTTCGGTCTCGCGCCGGTGCACGACACGGTCCCGAGGGCGCTGGTCGCGGCCTGCGAGGCGTACGGGCTGCCGCTGGTGGAGGTGCCGGAGCGGACGACGTTCTCGGGCGTGGCGCGGGCCGTGTGGCAGCTGATGGCGCGGGCCAGGCTGGCCGAGCTGCGCCGGATCTCGGAGGCCCAGCAGGGCCTGGCGGCGGCGGCCTCGCGTCCCGACCCGGTGCCGTCGGTGCTGCGCAGGCTGGCCGGCCGCCTGGAGGGGCGGGCGGTGCTGTACGGGCCGGAGGGCACGGAGATCGCGGCGGCGGGGCGGGAGCCCGGGGGCGAGGTGCGGCGGGCGCTGGAGGAGCTGGCCCGGTTCGTCACCGGGCACGCCTCCAGCACCGCCACGGACACGGTGGCCGGCACCCGTCTCGCCGCGTACGCCCTCGGCACCGGCCAGGGCTTCGTCCTCGGGGTCGCGGCCCCGCACCGGGAGTCCGGGGACCACACCATCGCGTCGGTCGCCGCCGTCCTGCTCTCGCTCCTGACCGGCGAGCACCAGAGCGGCACGGGCGCGGCCCGCTCCTCGGCGCTGGTGCGGCTGCTGCTCGGCGCCCGGCGCGAGGAGGTCGCCCCGCTGCTCGCGGGGGGCGGCGGGGAGGCGCCCCGCTGGCACGTCGTGCACGCCCGCCCCGACACGGGGACGCCCGACCCCGTCTCCGCGTCCGCCCTGGGCGCGGCCCTCGGCTCGCCCCTGGTCGACACGGCCGAGGAGGTCGTACGGGTGCTCGTACCGGTCGCCGGGTCGGCCGAACCGGCCGGGACGACCTCGACGACCGCCTCATCCCCGGCCTCGCCCCCCGCCCCCCAGCCCGGCTGGGTGCTCGGGGTCAGTGCCGCCGTCGGGCCCGCCGAGTGGCCGGCCGCCGATGTCCAGGCGGCGCGCGCGCTGGCGCGGGCGAGGGCCGTCCGGGCGCCGCTGGTGCGGCACGGCGACCGGCCCGCCCTCGCCGACCTGGTCCCGGCCGGCGAGGCCGAGGCGCACGCGCGGGCGCTGCTGGCGCCGGTCGCGGCCGTCCCGGCGCTCACCGAGACGCTGCGCGCCTGGCTCTCCCTGCACGGCAGCTGGGACCGCACCGCCGTCGCGCTCTCCGTGCACCGCAACACCGTCCGCCAGCGCATCGCCCGCTGCGCCGCCCTGCTGGAGACCGACCTCGACGACCCGGACGTGCGGATGGAGCTGTGGTTCGCGCTGCGTGACCCGCGTCCCAGCGAGTGAGGTGCCGGAGACCGGGACGGCGCGCTGCCCCACAATGGAGCCATGCCGATACCCGGGACACCCAGCCGCGCCGAACTCGCCGAACACCTCGTCAGAACCCGCATCGCGGGCGACGTCGCCACCCCCCGCGAGAACAACCTCTCCCACTACCGGAAGCTGGCGAACGGCGACCGCGGCTTCTGGCTCGGCCTGGAGCTGGGCGACCGCTGGACCGACGAGCAGGACGTGCTCGCGGTGATGGCGGAGCGCGTCGGCGTCAACGACGACCCGGAGTACCGCTACGGCCAGGACACCATCGACCCCGAGCTGACGGTCGCCGCGCTGGAGCGGATGGCGGGCCGGCTGCGCAAGGCGGCGGACGGCGGCCAGCGGGTGCTCTTCGCGACCGGCCACCCGGGCGGCCTGCTCGACGTCCACCGCGCCACGGCCGACGCGCTGCGGGGCGCCGGCTGCGAGATCGTGGTGATCCCGGAGGGGCTGACGACGGAGGAGGGGTACGTCCAGCAGTTCGCCGACGTGGCCGTCCTGGAGCACGGCGCCTCGCTCTGGCACACCCACTCGGGCGAGCCCATGAAGGCCATCCTGACCGGCCTGGAGCGCGCCGGCCGCCCCCTGCCCGACCTGGTGGTCGCCGACCACGGCTGGGCCGGGTACGCCGCCCAGCACGGCGTCGACTCCGTCGGCTACGCGGACTGCAACGACCCGGCCCTCTTCCTCGCCGAGTCCGAGGGCACCCTCCAGGTCGCGGTGCCGCTGGACGACCACGTGGTCAGCCCGCGCTACTACGACCCGATGACCGCGTACCTGCTCGGCGAGGCGGGACTCGCCGGATAGCCGGCCGGCCGGCTCACGGCCAGGGGTTGAGACCCTCCGAGCGGCGCTGCGCGAACCCGGGCGTCGGGTCCAGGTAGACCCGGCGGATCATCGGGAACTCCTCGCGCAGCCGCTGCTCGGCCCGTTCGCTCGCCCACTCGATCTGCGCCGCCGTCGCCACGTCCCGGAAGTCGACCTTGGCGGCGACCAGCGCCTCCCGGGGCCCCTGGAGAAGGGTGGTCAGCTCCAGTACGGCCTCGATGTGCTCGACGGCCACCAGCTCCGCCCGGATCCGCTCGCGCACGGACCGGGGCAGGGGGCGGCCGATGAGGAACTCGGCGTTGGAGCGGCCCAGCACCCACGCGACGTACAGCAGCAGGGCGCCGATGCACAGGGAGGCGACGCCGTCCCAGACGCCGGACCCGGTGAGCTGCCCGCCGAGCAGGCCGCCGGCCGCCAGCAGCAGGCCGGCCAGGGCGGCGGAGTCCTCCATGACGACGGCCTTGACGGCGGTGTCGGGGGTGCGGCGCAGATAGCGGCCGAAGGAGACCCGGTAGCGCCGGGCCTCGCCGCGGGCCTGCCGCAGGCCGGTGCGCAGCGAGTAGCCCTCCAGGAGGAAGGCGACGGCCAGGACGAGGTACGCCACCAGCGGGTCGCCGGGCTCCTCGCCGTGGGTGAGGGTGTGGACGCCGTCGTACAGGGAGAAGACGGCGCCGCCGACGAAGGTGGCGACGGCGGCGAGCAGCGCCCAGATGTAGCGCTCGGGGCCGTGGCCAAGGGGGTGGTCCTCGTCGGCGGGGCGCTCGCTGCGTTTGAGGGAGGCCAGCAGCAGGACCTCGGTGACGGTGTCGGCGACCGAGTGGGCGGCCTCCGACAGCATCGCGCTGGACCCGCTGATCACGCCGGCCACCGCCTTGGCGACGGCGATGCCCAGATTGGCGAAGGCGGCGACCAGGACCGTGAAGGTGCTCTCGCCGCCGCCCGTGTCGTCCCGCGCAGGTTCCGCCATGCCCCTCAGTGTTCCCGAGGGACCCGCACCACGCCTTCCTGGACGACCGAGACGGCGAGCCGACCGTCCCGGGTGTGGATGCGGGCCTGGCCGAGGCCCCGGCCGCCGGACGCGGACGGGGACTGCTGGTCGTACAGCAGCCACTCGTCGGCGCGGAAGGGCCGGTGGAACCACATCGCGTGGTCCAGCGAGGCGCCGACCACGTCGCCGACGGCCCAGCCGCCGCGGCCGTGGGCGAGCAGCACCGAGTCCAGCAGCGTCATGTCGGAGACGTAGGTGGCGAGGACGACGTGCAGCAGGGGGTCGTCCGCGAGCTTGCCGTTGGTGCGGAACCACACCTGCGAGTGCGGGTCGCGGGGCGTGCCGAAGTCGCCGAAGGGCGGGTCGTCGACGTAGCGCAGGTCGACCGCGGCGCGCGCCTCCAGGAACCGTTCGACGGTCTCGGCGGGCAGGTGCGGATAGCTGCGCAGCCGTTCCTCGCCGGTGGGCAGCGTCTCCGGGTCGGGCGCCGGCGGCATGGGGGCTTGGTGGTCCAGCCCCTCCTCGTAGCTCTGGAAGGACGCGGAGAGACCGAAGATCGGCTTGCCGTGCTGGACGGCGACGACCCGGCGGGTGGTGAAGGAGCGGCCGTCGCGCAGCCGGTCCACGTTGTAGACGATGGGGGCGCCGGGGTCGCCGGGGCGCAGGAAGTACGCGTGCAGGGAGTGCGCGTGCCGGTCCGCGGGGACCGTGCGCCCGGCGGCGACCAGGGCCTGGGCGGCCACCTGCCCGCCGAAGACCCGGGGGACGACGGCGGAGCGGGAGCGGCCGCGGTAGATGTCCTCCTCGATCCGCTCCAGGTCGAGCAGATCGAGGAGGGACTGGAGTGCTTCGCTCATGTCCTGTGCTTCTGAGGTCTGCAGACCGGTCTACAGGCCCATGTTCTTCGCGATGATCGACTTCATGATCTCGCTGGTGCCGCCGTAGATGCGGTTGACCCGGTTGTCCGCGTACAGGCGGGCGATCGGGTACTCGTTCATGTAGCCGTAGCCGCCGTGCAGCTGGAGGCAGCGGTCGATGACGCGGTGGGCGACCTCGGTGCAGAAGAGCTTGGCGCTGGCGGCCTCGGCGGGCGTCAGCTCACCGGCGTCCAGCGCCTCGGTGGCGCGGTCGGCGACGGCCTCGGCGGCGTCCACCTCGGCCTGGCAGGCGGCCAGCTCGAACTTGGTGTTCTGGAAGTGGGCGACCGGCTTGCCGAAGACGGTGCGGTCCTGCACGTACTGCTTGGCGAAGCGGACGGCGGCCTTGGCCTGGGCGTAGGCGCCGAAGGCGATGCCCCAGCGCTCGGACGCCAGGTTGTGGCCGAGGTAGGAGAAGCCCCGGTTCTCCTCGCCGAGCAGGTCCTCGACGGGGACCTTGACGTCGACGAAGGCCAGCTCCGCGGTGTCGGAGGTGCGCAGGCCGAGCTTGTCGAGCTTGCGGCCGACCGAGTAGCCCTCGGACTTGGTGTCCACGGCGAACAGGGAGATGCCGTGGCGCCGGTCGTCGGAGGTGGGCGCGGCGGTGCGGGCGCAGACGATGACCTTGTCGGCGTGCACGCCGCCGGTGATGAAGGTCTTGGCGCCGTTGAGGACGTAGTGGGTGCCGTCCTCGGAGAGCTTGGCGGTGGACTTCATGCCCGCGAGGTCGGAGCCGGTGCCGGGCTCCGTCATCGCGATGGCCCACATCTCCTCGCCGGTGACGAACTTCGGCAGGTAGCGCTTCTTCTGCTCGTCGGTGGCCAGCATCTTGATGTAGGGCAGGGCGAGCAGCACGTGCACGCCCGAGCCGCCGAACTGGACGCCCGCGCGGGCGGTCTCCTCGTAGAGGACGGCCTCGAACTTGTGGCTGTCCATGCCGGCGCCGCCGAACTCCTCGGGCACGTTGATGCCGAAGATGCCCAGGTCGCCGAGCTTGTGGTAGAAGTCGCGCGGCGCCTGGCCGGCGGCGAACCACTCGTCGTAGACGGGGACGACCTCGCCCTCGATGAAGGCGCGGATGGTCTCCCGGAACGCCTCGTGGTCCTCGTTGAACACCGTACGGCGCACCGCGCCACCTCCAGGGTACGTATCTAAGCGCTTGCTCAGACTTCACCGTACCGGCGGGTAGGGAGGGGCGTAAAGACCGGGCCCCGGGTAACCCTCGTCACTCCCCTCCCACCGCGGCGAACGCCCCCCGCGCCATCCGGTGCAGCAGCTCCGCCGTGACCGCGCGGCCCGGCAGGGAGCCGGGGCGGCCCAGGTGCGGGGTGGAGTTCAGGAGGCCGAAGACCGAGTGGACGGCGGAGCGGGCGCTGGGCTCGGCGACCGCCGGGTAGACCTCGCGGACCACCCCGACCCACAGCTCGACGTACTGCCGCTGGAGCTGGCGCACCATCTTGCGGTCGGCGTCCCGGAGGCGGTCCAGCTCGCGGTCGTGCAGGGTGATGAGCGGGCGGTCGTCGAGCGCGAAGTCGATGTGACCCTCGATGAGCGAGTCGAGGACCGCCTCGGCACCCGCCCCGGAGCCGGCCACCCCCTCGGCCTCCGCCAGCCGCCGTTTCGCCCCCGTCAGCAGCTGTTCGCTGATGCCGACCAGCAGCTCCGCGAGCATCGCGTCCTTGCCGGCGAAGTGCCGGTAGAGGCCGGGGCCGCTGATGCCCACCGCGGCGCCTATCTCGTCGACGCCGACCCCGTGGAATCCGCGCTCGGCGAAGAGCCGCGCGGCCTCCTTGAGGATCTGCTCGCGGCGGGTGGGGGCGTCGGTTCTGGTGGCCATGGGAGCAATTCTAGACAGGGAGGTTAGCGGTCGTTAACCTGAGGGAAACGCGTTAACGCTCATTAACTGGTCGATCACTGGGTGAGGGGACCGCAGGATGCACGAGGCACCGGAGCTGACGACGGCGGCGGATCCCGCGTCCGAGGCCTTTCGGGCCAACGAGGAGGCGCACCGCGTCCTCGTGGAGGAGCTGCGCGCCAAGCTCGCCGCGGCCCGGCTCGGCGGCGGGGAGCGGGCCCGGGCCCGGCACACCGCGCGCGGCAAGCTGCTGCCGCGCGACCGCGTGGACACGCTGCTCGATCCGGGCTCGCCGTTCCTGGAGCTGGCGCCGCTCGCGGCCGACGGGCTCTACGACGGGCAGGCCCCGGCGGCCGGCGTCATCGCCGGCATCGGCCGGGTCGCGGGACGGGAGTGCGTGGTCGTCGCCAACGACGCCACCGTCAAGGGCGGCACGTACTACCCGATGACCGTGAAGAAGCACCTGAGGGCGCAGGAGGTGGCGCTGGAGAACCGGCTGCCGTGCCTGTACCTGGTGGACTCGGGCGGCGCCTTCCTGCCGATGCAGGACGAGGTCTTCCCCGACCGCGAGCACTTCGGGCGGATCTTCTACAACCAGGCCCGGATGTCCGGCGCCGGCATCCCGCAGATCGCCGCCGTCCTCGGCTCCTGCACGGCGGGCGGGGCCTACGTCCCGGCGATGAGCGACGAGGCCGTGATCGTCCGCGGCCAGGGCACCATCTTCCTGGGCGGACCGCCGCTGGTGAAGGCCGCCACCGGCGAGGTGGTCACCGCGGAGGAGCTGGGCGGCGGCGAGGTCCACTCGCGCGTGTCCGGCGTGACCGACCACCTGGCCGAGGACGACGCGCACGCGCTGCGGATCGTCCGCCAGATCGTCTCCACGCTGCCGGAGCGCGGCCCGCTCCCCTGGGCCGTGGAGCCCGCCGCCGAGCCGAAGGCCGATCCGCACGGCCTGTACGGCGCGGTGCCGGTCGACTCCCGCACCCCCTACGACGTCCGCGAGGTCATCGCGCGCGTGGTGGACGGCTCCCGCTTCGCCGAGTTCAAGTCGGAGTACGGGCAGACCCTGGTCACCGGCTTCGCCCGGATCCACGGCCACCCGGTCGGCATCGTCGCCAACAACGGCATCCTGTTCTCCGAGTCGGCCCAGAAGGGCGCCCACTTCATCGAGCTGTGCGACCAGCGCGGCATCCCGCTGGTCTTCCTCCAGAACATCTCCGGCTTCATGGTCGGCCGGGACTACGAGGCCGGGGGCATCGCCAAGCACGGCGCCAAGATGGTGACCGCGGTGGCGTGCACGCGCGTGCCGAAGCTGACGGTGGTCGTCGGCGGGTCCTACGGCGCGGGGAACTACTCGATGTGCGGCCGGGCGTACTCGCCGCGCTTCCTGTGGATGTGGCCCAACGCCAAGATCTCCGTGATGGGCGGCGAGCAGGCCGCGTCCGTGCTGGCCACCGTCAAGCGGGACCAGCTGGAGGCGCGCGGCGAGGAGTGGTCCGCCGAGGACGAGGAGACCTTCAAGGCACCGGTCCGCGCCCAGTACGAGCACCAGGGGAACGCCTACTACGCGAGCGCCCGCCTGTGGGACGACGGGGTCATCGAGCCCGCCGACACCCGCCGGGTGCTGGGCCTGGCCCTGACCGCCTGTGCCAACGCGCCGCTGGGTGAGCCCCGGTTCGGCGTCTTCCGGATGTGAGGAGGGGACTCGATGGGAAGCACGATGGGGAGCTCGATGTTCGACACGGTGCTGGTGGCCAACCGCGGTGAGATCGCGGTGCGGGTCATCCGGACGCTGCGCGCGATGGGCGTGCGCTCGGTGGCGGTCTTCTCCGACGCCGACGCGGACGCCCGGCACGTGCGCGAGGCCGACGAGGCGGTACGGATCGGCCCGGCGCCGGCGGCGGAGAGCTATCTGTCCGTCGAGCGGCTGCTGGAGGCCGCCGCCCGCACCGGCGCGCAGGCCGTCCACCCGGGGTACGGCTTCCTCGCCGAGAACGCCGGGTTCGCGCGGGCCTGCGAGGAGGCGGGGCTGGTCTTCATCGGGCCGCCCGCCGACGCGATCGCCCTCATGGGCGACAAGATCCGGGCCAAGGAGACGGTCAAGGCGGCCGGGGTCCCGGTCGTCCCGGGCTCCAGCGGCAGCGGGCTGACCGACGCACAGCTCGCCGACGCGGCCCGCGAGATCGGCACGCCGGTGCTGCTCAAGCCGTCGGCCGGCGGGGGCGGCAAGGGGATGCGGCTGGTGCGGGACGCCGCCGTGCTCGCCGAGGAGATCGCCGCCGCCCGGCGCGAGGCCCGCGCCTCCTTCGGCGACCACACGCTCCTCGTGGAGCGCTGGATCGACCGGCCCCGGCACATCGAGATCCAGGTCCTGGCCGACGGCCACGGCAACGTGATCCACCTGGGCGAGCGGGAGTGCTCCCTCCAGCGCCGGCACCAGAAGATCATCGAGGAGGCGCCCAGCGTGCTCCTCGACGAGGCGACCCGGGCCGCGATGGGCGAGGCCGCCGTGCAGGCGGCGCGCTCCTGCGGCTACCGGGGCGCGGGCACGGTGGAGTTCATCGTGCCGGGCAGCGACCCGTCGTCGTACTACTTCATGGAGATGAACACCCGCCTCCAGGTCGAGCACCCGGTGACCGAGCTGGTGACGGGCCTGGACCTGGTGGAGTGGCAGCTGCGGGTGGCGGCGGGCGAACCGCTCGGCCTCGCGCAGGACGACGTCCGGCTGACCGGGCACGCGGTGGAGGCCCGGCTGTGCGCCGAGACTGTGTCCATCAAAGAGGGCGCGCGCGGCTTCCTCCCCTCCGGCGGCACCGTGCTGCGGCTGCGCGAGCCCCAGGGTGACGGGGTGCGCACCGACTCCGGGCTCAGCGAGGGCAGCGAGGTCGGCAGCCTCTACGACCCGATGCTGTCCAAGGTGATCGCCTACGGCCCCGACCGGGAGACGGCGCTGCGCAGGCTGCGGGCGGCCCTGGCCCGGACGGTGACGCTGGGCGTGCAGACCAACGCCGGGTTCCTGCGGCGGCTGCTCGCGCACCCGGCGGTGGTGGCGGGCGACCTGGACACCGGGCTGGTGGAGCGCGAGGCCGACGGCCTGGTCTCCACGGACGTGCCGGAGGAGGTGTACGAGGCGGCGGCGGCCGTACGGCTGGACGCGCTGCGGCCGCGCGGGGACGGCTGGACCGACCCGTTCTCGGTGCCGGACGGCTGGCGCACGGGCGGCGAGCCGAAGCCGGTGGCCTTCCCGATGCGGGCCACGGGACTTGAACCCGTCACGCACTCCCCGCGCGGCACCCACGCCGTCACCGACGACCAGGTGGCCGTCACCCTCGACGGCGTCCGGCACACCTTCGACCGCGCCGGCGACTGGCTGGGCCGCGACGGCGACGCCTGGCACGTGCGCGACCACGACCCGGTCGCCGCCTCCCTCACCCGCTCCGCCCACGCGGGCGCCGACTCGCTCACCGCGCCGATGCCGGGCACGGTGACGGTGGTGAAGGTCGCCGTCGGCGACGAGGTGGCCGCCGGGCAGAGCCTGCTGGTCGTGGAGGCGATGAAGATGGAGCACGTCATCTCCGCGCCGCACGCCGGCACCGTCGCCGAGCTGGACGTCGCGCCCGGCACCACGGTCGCCATGGACCAGGTGCTGGCGGTCATCGCCCCGGCCGAGGGCGGAGAGGAGCAGACGGCGTGAACACCCCCGAGCTGGGTCTGCCGATGACCGTGCCGGCCGAGGGCCTGCCCGCCCGCGTCCGCATCCACGAAGTGGGCGCCCGCGACGGCCTGCAGAACGAGAAGGCGGTCGTCCCGGCAGCGGTGAAGGCGGAGTTCGTCCGCCGCCTCGCCGGGACCGGTCTGACCACCATCGAGGCGACGAGCTTCGTGCACCCCAAGTGGGTGCCGCAGCTGGCGGACGCGGAGGAGCTGTACCCCGCCGTCGCGGACCTGCCGGTCGACCTCCCCGTCCTGGTGCCGAACGAGCGCGGCCTGGACCGCGCGCTGGCCCTCGGCGCACGCCGGGTGGCCGTCTTCGCCAGCGCCACGGAGTCCTTCGCCAAGGCCAACCTGAACCGCACGGTGGACGAGGCCCTGGCCATGTTCGCGCCGGTGGTGGCGCGGGCGAAGGCGGCCGGCGTGCACGTGCGGGGCTACCTCTCGATGTGCTTCGGCGACCCGTGGGAGGGCGCCGTCCCCGTCCCGCAGGTGGTGCGGGTCTGCCGGGCCCTGCTGGACATGGGCTGCGACGAGCTGAGCCTCGGCGACACCATCGGGGTGGCGACCCCGGGCCACGTCGACGCCCTGCTCGACGCGCTCACCGGGTCCGGCGTCCCGGTCGGCGCGCTCGGCGTGCACTTCCACGACACCTACGGCCAGGCCCTGTCCAACACCCTGGCCGCCCTGCGGCACGGCGTCACGACGGTCGACGCCTCCGCGGGCGGGCTCGGCGGCTGTCCCTACGCCAAGTCCGCCACCGGCAACCTCGCCACCGAAGACCTCGTGTGGATGCTGCGCGGCCTCGGCATCGACACCGGGGTCGACCTCGGCCGTCTCGTCGCCACCAGCGTCTGGATGGCCGCCCACCTGGGCCGACCCAGCCCGTCCCGCACCGTACGAGCCCTGGCGGGCTCGGGCGCCGACTCCCACCAGGAGCACTGATCACCCATGGACCACAAGCTCTCCCCCGAACTGGAAGAACTCCGCCGCACGGTCGAGGAGTTCGCCCACGACGTCGTGGCGCCCAAGATCGGTGACTTCTACGAGCGGCACGAGTTCCCGTACGAGATCGTCCGCGAGATGGGCCGCATGGGCCTGTTCGGGCTGCCGTTCCCGGAGGAGTACGGCGGCATGGGCGGCGACTACCTGGCGCTCGGCATCGCCCTGGAGGAGCTGGCCCGGGTCGACTCGTCGGTGGCGATCACGCTGGAGGCGGGCGTCTCGCTGGGCGCGATGCCGGTCCACCTGTTCGGCACCGAGGAGCAGAAGCGCGAGTGGCTGCCCCGGCTGTGCTCGGGCGAGATCCTCGGCGCCTTCGGGCTGACCGAGCCGGACGGCGGTTCGGACGCGGGCGCGACGCGGACGACGGCCCGGCTCGACGAGGCGACCGGCGAGTGGGTGATCAACGGCACCAAGTGCTTCATCACCAACTCGGGCACGGACATCACCGGCCTGGTCACCGTCACGGCGGTCACCGGCCGCAAGCCGGACGGCCGGCCCCTGATCTCCGCGATCATCGTCCCCTCCGGCACCCCGGGCTTCACGGTGGCCGCCCCGTACTCGAAGGTCGGCTGGAACGCGTCGGACACCCGTGAGCTGTCCTTCGCCGACGTAAGGGTCCCGGCGGCCAACCTGCTGGGCGAGAAGGGGCGCGGCTACGCCCAGTTCCTGCGCATCCTGGACGAGGGACGCATCGCCATCGCCGCACTGGGTACGGGACTCGCGCAGGGCTGTGTGGACGAGTCGGTCAGGTACGCGAAGGAACGTCACGCCTTCGGCAAGCCGATCGGCGCCAACCAGGCCATCCAGTTCAAGATCGCGGACATGGAGATGAAGGCCCACACCTCCCGCCTCGCCTGGCGGGACGCGGCCTCCCGCCTGGTGGCGGGTGAGCCGTTCAAGAAGGAGGCGGCGCTGGCGAAGCTGTACTCGTCGACGGTGGCCGTGGACAACGCCCGGGACGCCACCCAGATCCACGGCGGCTACGGGTTCATGAACGAGTATCCGGTCGCGCGCATGTGGCGGGACTCGAAGATCCTGGAGATCGGCGAGGGCACCAGCGAGGTCCAGCGGATGCTGATCGCACGGGAGTTGGGGCTGGCGGGCTGAGCCGGCCCACCGTCGCGGGGCGGGGCCGGTCGGCCCCGCCCCTGGACAAGATCTGAGGTTAGGCTAACCTACCTTCGAATTGTCCCGCGGAGCTCCGCACCGTTCGAAAGCAGTCACACCATGCGCAACGCCAGAGCTGCCCACCCGACCCGCCGCGGAATCCTCGCCGCCGGCGGCGCCATCGGCCTCGGTGCCGCGCTCGCGGCCTGCGGGGACGACGACGCGAAGAGCGGCGGTTCGGGGGACGGCGCGGGCACCGGCAAGTCCGGCCCCTGGTCCTTCAAGGACGACCGCGGCACGACCGTGAAGCTGGACTCGGTGCCGAAGAACATCGTCGCCTTCACCGGTGTCGCGGCCGCCCTCTGGGACTACGGCGTCCAGGTCAAGGGCGTCTTCGGCCCCACCACGACCAAGGACGGCAAGCCCGACGTGCAGGCCGGCGACCTCGACGTCGCCAAGGTCACCGTCCTCGGCAACGAGTGGGGCAAGCTCAACGTCGAGAAGTACGCGAGCCTCGCCCCCGAGGTGCTGATCACCACGACCTTCGACACCGCCGGCACCCTCTGGTCCGTCCCGGAGGAGTCCAAGGACAAGGTCGCCAAGCTCGCCCCGAGCGTCGCGGTCTCCGTCTTCGACCGCCAGCTCACCCAGCCGCTCCAGCGCATGTGGGAGCTGGCCGAGTCGCTGGGCGCCGACATGAAGGCCAAGAAGGTCACCGACGCCAAGGCCGCCTTCGAGAAGGCCGCCGCCCGGCTGCGCGCCGCCGCCAAGGCCAAGCCCGAGATCAGGGTCCTGGCCGGCTCCGCGAGCGCCGACCTCTTCTACGTCTCCGGCACCAACCTGTCCGTGGACCTGGAGTACTTCAAGGCCCTCGGCGTGAACTTCGTCGAGCCCTCCGAGGACGCCAAGAAGGCGACCGGCGGCTGGTTCGAGAGCCTGAGCTGGGAGAACGTCGACAAGTACCCGGCCGACATCATCATCATGGACGACCGCGCCTCCACCATCCAGCCCGCGGACATCACCGAGGGCACCTGGAAGCAGCTCCCCGCGGTCAAGGCCGGCCAGGTCATCGCCCGTTCCCCCGAGCCGATCCTGTCCTACGACAAGTGCACGCCGCTGCTGGACAACCTCGCCGAGGCCATCGAGAACGCCAAGAAGGTCGGCTGACCTTCTCCGTCTCCCGGAGCACGCCATGACGACGGCCGTAGCCGCCCCGTTCCGTTTCTTCTCCCTCCAGGTCGTACGGACGAGGCGGCTCGGTCCGTCTCTGGCCCGTGTCACCTTCGCCGGCGACGACCTGCGCGCCTTCCACTCGGACGGCCGCGACCAGTCCCTGTCGCTCTTCCTGCCGCACCCGGGCCAGTCGGAGCCCGCGGTGCCCTTGGAGCAGGGCGACGGATGGTGGCAGGCGTGGCGCGAACTGCCGGACGACGTAAGGGCGGTGATGCGCTCGTACACACTGCGGGCGCTCCGGCGCGACGTCGGCGGCGACACCGCCGAGATCGACGTCGACTTCGTGCTGCACGGCCTCGAACCCGGCGCCGCCCTGGAGGCGGGCCCCGCCGCCCGCTGGGCCGCGGCCGCCCGCGCCGGGGACCGCGTCCTGCTGCTCGGCCCCGCCGTCGCGGACAACCGGGCGATCCGCTTCCGGCCGCCCGAGGACACCGACCTGGTGGTGATCTGGGGCGACGAGACGGCCGTGCCGGCCGCCTGCGCGATCGTCGAGTCGCTGCCCGCCGGCACCCGCGCGCGGGTCTGGCTGGAGGTGCCGCACGCCGAGGACGCGCAGGACCTCGCGACGGCGGCGGACGCCGAGATCACCTGGCTGGTCCGGGACACCGCCGACGGCCCCGAGGCGACCCTGGCCACCCTGCGGGAGGCGCGGCTGCCGGACGCCGAACACCCCTACGTCTGGATCGCGGGCGAGTCCGGCTGCGTCAAGTCGCTGCGCCGGCACTTCGTGCGCGAGCGGGGCATCGACCGCAGGCGCGTCACCTTCGTCGGCTACTGGCGCCGGGGTCTGACCGAGGAACAGCTCCGCGAACAGGGCTGATGCCGCCGGGTGTTGCCACCGTGCACACGAGTGACCGCAGTCACGCGGGGGCCTGCGTTTGATCCAATCAACTTAGGTTAGGCTAACCTAAGTCGAAGCAAGGGCTCCGCCCCTTTCGCGCCCCTTCCACCCCCACCCTCTCCCTCTCGGACCGTCCCCACCGGAGGATCCCCACATGCGCTCGCACCTGCTCAACGACACCAACGCGGAGCAGTACCGCCGCTCCGTGATCGAAGGAGTCGAGCGGGTGGCCGCCAGAATCGCCACCACCGACCGCCCGTTCACCGGTGTCACGGTTGACGCCCTCTCCCCCCGCGTCGACGCGATCGACCTCGACCGGCCGCTGCACGACACGGCCGCGGTCCTCGACGAGCTGGAGGACGTCTACCTCCGCGACGCCGTCTACTTCCACCACCCCCGCTACCTCGCCCACCTCAACTGCCCCGTCGTCATACCGGCGGTGCTGGGCGAGGCCGTGCTCTCCGCGGTCAACTCCTCCCTGGACACCTGGGACCAGTCGGCCGGCGGCACGCTCATCGAGCGCAAGCTGATCGACTGGACCACCGACCGCATCGGCCTCGGCCCGGCGGCCGACGGCGTGTTCACCTCCGGCGGCACCCAGTCCAACCTCCAGGCGCTGCTGCTGGCCCGCGAGGAGGCCAAGACCGACTCCCTGGGCAAACTGCGGGTCTTCGCCTCCGAGGCCAGCCACTTCAGCGTGCAGAAGTCGGCGAAACTGCTCGGCCTCGGCCCCGACGCCGTCGTCCCGATCCCCGTCGACCACGACAAGCGCCTGCACACCGTGGCCCTCGCCCGCGAGCTGGAGCGCTGCGTGCAGGACGGCCTCGTCCCCATGGCCGTCGTCGCCACCAGCGGCACCACCGACTTCGGCTCCATCGACCCGCTGCCGGAGATCGCCGCGCTCTGCGAGCAGTACGGCGTGTGGATGCACGTGGACGCGGCCTACGGCTGCGGACTGCTCACCTCGCTGAAGTACCGGGACCGGCTGGCCGGCATCGAGCGGGCCGACTCGGTCACCGTCGACTACCACAAGTCCTTCTTCCAGCCGGTGAGTTCGTCCGCCGTGCTGGTGCGCGACGCGGCCACGCTGCGCCACGCCACCTACCACGCGGAGTACCTCAACCCGCGCCGCATGGTGCAGGAACGTATCCCCAACCAGGTGGACAAGTCGCTCCAGACCACCCGCCGCTTCGACGCGCTCAAGCTGTGGATGACGCTGCGCGTGATGGGCGCCGACGGCATCGGGCAGCTCTTCGACGAGGTGTGCGACCTCGCCGTCGACGGCTGGCGGCTGCTCGCCGCCGACCCGCGCTACCACGTCGTGGTGGAGCCGAGCCTGTCCACCCTGGTCTTCCGCTACATCCCGGGGGCCGTCACCGACCCCGCCGAGATCGACCGCGCCAACCTGTACGCCCGCCGCGCCCTGTTCGCCTCCGGCGACGCCGTGGTCGCGAGCACCAAGGTGGCCGGACGCCACTACCTGAAGTTCACCCTGCTCAACCCCGAGACGACCACGGCCGACATCGCCGCCGTCCTCGACCTGATCGCCGGCCACGCCGAGCAGTACCTGGGAGAGTCCCTTGACCGCGCTTCCTGAAGCCAGTGCCACGTACGACTTCGTGGGGATCGGCCTCGGCCCCTTCAACCTCGGCCTCGCCTGCCTCACCGAGCCGATCGCCGAGCTGAACGGCGTCTTCCTGGAGTCCAAGCCGGACTTCGAGTGGCACTCCGGGATGTTCCTGGACGGCGCCCACCTCCAGACCCCGTTCATGTCGGACCTGGTCACGCTCGCCGACCCGACCTCCCCGTACTCCTTCCTCAGCTACCTGAAGGAGAAGGGCCGGCTGTACTCGTTCTACATCCGGGAGAACTTCTACCCGCTGCGCGTCGAGTACGACGACTACTGCCGCTGGGCCGCGAACAAACTGAGCAGCGTCCGCTTCTCCACGACGGTGACCGAGGTGACGTACGACGAGCGCGAGGAGCTGTACGCCGTCGCCACCACCTCCGGCGACGTCTACCGCGCCCGCCGCCTCGTGCTCGGCACCGGCACCCCGCCGCACATCCCGGACGCCTGCCGGGGCCTGGCCGGCGACTTCCTGCACAACTCCCGCTACCTGGAGCACAAGGCGGAGCTGCAGAAGAAGGAGTCGATCACGCTGGTCGGCAGCGGCCAGTCCGCCGCCGAGATCTACCAGGACCTGCTCAGCGAGATCGACGTGCACGGCTACCGGCTGAACTGGGTGACCCGCTCGCCGCGCTTCTTCCCGCTGGAGTACACCAAGCTCACGCTGGAGATGACGTCCCCGGAGTACGTGGACTACTACCACGCGCTGCCGGAGCCCACCCGCTACCGCCTCACCTCGGAGCAGAAGGGCCTGTTCAAGGGCATCGACGGCGATCTGATCAACGAGATCTTCGACCTGCTCTACCAGAAGAAGCTGGGCGGCCCCGTCCCCACCCGCCTGCTCACCAACTCGGCACTGACCAGCGCCCGTTACGCGAACGGCACCTACACCCTCGGCTTCCGTCAGGAGGAGCAGGGCCGGGACTTCGAGATCGACACCCAGGGCCTGATCCTGGCCACCGGGTACCGCTACGCCGAGCCGGAGTTCCTCAAGCCCGTCCGCGACCGGCTGCGCTACGACTCCCGCGGCAACTTCGACGTGGCCCGCAACTACGCCGTCGACGTCACGGGCAGCGGTGTGTTCCTCCAGAACGCGGGGGTCCACACCCACAGCGTCACCAGCCCCGACCTGGGGATGGGCGCCTACCGCAACAGCTACATCGTCCGAGAGCTGCTCGGCACCGAGTACTACCCGGTCGAGAAGTCGATCGCGTTCCAGGAGTTCAGCGCATGACCACCCCCACGACCCCCACCGCGAGGATCGGCGCCCTCACCCTGCGCCCCCTCGACCCGCTCAGGGACGCCGAGCTGCTGCACGGCTGGCTCACCCACCCCAAGTCCGCGTTCTGGATGATGCAGGAGGCGAAGCTCGTCGACGTCGAGCGGGCCTACATGGAGGTGGCCGCCGACCCGCACCAGGACGCCTACGTCGGCCTGCACGACGGCGTCCCCGCCTTCCTGATGGAGCGCTACGACCCGGTCCACCGCGAGCTGACCGGCCTGTACGAGCCCGAGCCGGGCGATGTCGGCATGCACTTCCTGGTCGCCCCCACCGACCGGCCGGTGCACGGCTTCACCCGCGCCGTCATCACCGCCGTGATGACCGAGCTGTTCGCCGACCCGGCCACCGCCCGCGTCGTCGTCGAGCCGGACGTCGCCAATAAGGCCGTCCACGCCCTGAACGAAGCCGTCGGATTCGTGCCCGAGCGCGAGATCCAGAAGCCGGAGAAGAAGGCGTTGCTGAGCTTCTGCACCCGCGAGCAGTTCGAGAAGGCGGTGTCCCGATGAGCCTCGCCGACGCCGTCGCCCACCTCTCCCCCGAGCGCTGGGAGCAGGCCAACCGCCTCCTGGTCCGCAAGGCCCTCGCCGAGTTCACGCACGAGCGGCTGTTCTCCCCCGAGCCGGACGGCGACGGGTACGCGGTCCTCAGCGACGACGGCCAGACCCGCTACCGGTTCACGGCCACCGTCCGCGCCCTTGACCACTGGCAGGTGGACGCCGACTCCATCACGCGCCACCGCGACGGGGCCGAACTCCCGATCGCCGCGCTGGACTTCTTCATCGAGCTGCGGAAGACGCTGGGCCTGAGCGAGGAGATCCTGCCGGTCTACCTGGAGGAGATCTCCTCCACCCTCTCCGGCACCTGCTACAAGCTCACCAAGCCGAAGGTCACCTCCGCCGAGCTGGCCCGCGGCGACTTCCAGGCCGTCGAGACGGGCATGACCGAGGGCCACCCGTGCTTCGTCGCCAACAACGGGCGGCTCGGCTTCGGCATCCACGAGTACCTGTCGTACGCGCCGGAGACCGCGAGCCCGGTCCGGCTGGTGTGGCTGGCCGCCCACCGCTCGCGCGCCGCGTTCACGGCCGGCGTCGGGATCGAGTACGAGTCCTTCGTCCGCGACGAGCTGGGCGAGGGGACCGTCGACCGCTTCCACGGCGTCCTGCGCGAGCGGGGCCTGGACCCGGCCGACTACCTGCTCATCCCGGTCCACCCCTGGCAGTGGTGGAACAAGCTCACCGTCACCTTCGCCGCCGAGGTCGCCCGCGGGCACCTGGTCTGCCTCGGCGAGGGCGACGACGAGTACCTGGCCCAGCAGTCGATCCGCACCTTCTTCAACGCCTCGCACCCCGACAAGCACTACGTGAAGACGGCCCTGTCCGTCCTCAACATGGGCTTCATGCGCGGCCTGTCGGCGGCGTACATGGAGGCGACTCCGGCCATCAACGACTGGCTCGCCCGGCTCATCGAGGGCGACCCGGTGCTCAAGGGGACGGGTCTGAGCATCATCCGGGAGCGGGCCGCCGTCGGCTACCGGCACCTGGAGTACGAGCAGGCCACCGACCGCTACTCGCCCTACCGCAAGATGCTGGCGGCGCTGTGGCGGGAGAGCCCGGTGCCGTCGCTGCGGGAGGGCGAGACGCTGGCCACCATGGCCTCCCTCGTCCACGTCGACCACGAGGGCGCCTCCTTCGCGGGCGCGCTGATCGAGCGGTCGGGGCTCGCGCCCGCCGAGTGGCTGCGGCACTATCTGCGCGCCTACTACGTCCCGCTGCTGCACAGCTTCTACGCCTACGACCTGGTGTACATGCCGCACGGCGAGAACGTCATCCTGGTCCTGGAGGACGGGGTGGTGCGGCGCGCGATCTACAAGGACATCGCCGAGGAGATCGCGGTGATGGACCCGGACGCGGTGCTGCCGCCGGAGGTCGCGCGGATCGCCGTGGAGGTGCCGGAGGACAAGAAGCTCCTGTCCATCTTCACGGACGTCTTCGACTGCTTCTTCCGCTTCCTGGCCGCCGACCTCGCGGGCGAGGGCGTCATGGAGGAGGACGACTTCTGGGGGACGGTCGCGGAGGTCACCCGCGAGTACCAGGCGTCGGTGCCGGAACTGGCCGACAAGTTCGCCCGGTACGACCTGTTCGCGCCCGACTTCGCGCTGTCCTGCCTCAACCGGCTCCAGCTGCGTGACAACCGGCAGATGGTGGACCTCGCCGACCCGTCCGGCGCGCTCCAGCTGATCGGCCGGCTGGAGAACCCCCTCGCGGGGCGCTGACCGGCCGGCCCCGTGAACGGGCGGGCACCCCGGAGACGGTCCTCCGGGGTGCCCGTTCTCGCGTTCCGGTCAGACCGGGTTCACGTCCAGGGGACCTGCGGCGAGCGGTAGTAGTCGATGCCCATCGCCTCCCAGCGCGGCGCCTGGGCGGCGAGCCGCACCTTGTAGGTGTCCCAGTCGTGCGTCGACGCCGGGGACCAGCCCAGCTCGGCGACGCCCGGCAGCCGCGGGAAGGCCATGAACTCCAGCTGTTCGGGATCGGACAGCGTCTCCGTCCACAGCGGCGCCTCGACACCGCGGACCGCGGAGGCCGGGGCGCCCGACAGGTAGGCGGCCGGGTCCCAGTCGTAGGAGCGCTGCACCTCGACGTAGCCCGCCCAGGACAGGCCCAGCGGGGTGTCCTTGGTGTACTTCATGTCCAGGTACGTCCGGTCGGCCGGGGACAGGATCAGCCCGGTCCCGTTCCGTGCCGCCTCGGCGACCTGGGCCTTCTCGGCGTCACTGGTGCGGTCCAGGCCCCAGTACTGGACCAGCGCGCCCTCGGCCGGCGCGGCGCTCGCCAGCTGGTGCCAGCCGACGACCGTCTTGCCGTACTTCGCGACGATCGGCTGCACCCGCTTCATGAAGGCGGCGAAGTCCTCGTGCGGCGTGGAGTGCGCCTCGTCGCCGCCGATGTGGAGGTAGCGGCCCGGGGTGAGCGCAGCCAGTTCGCGCACGACGTCGTCGACGAAGTCGTACGTCACCTCCTTGCCGACGCACAGCGAGCTGAAGCCGACCTGGGTGCCGGTGTACAGCGGTGGGGCGACGCCGTCGCAGTTCAGCTCGGCGTAGGAGGCGAGGGCCGCGTTGGTGTGGCCCGGCATGTCGATCTCGGGCACGACCTCCAGGTGGCGGGAGGCGGCGTAGCGCAGGATCTCCTTGTAGTCGTCCTTGGTGTAGTAGCCGCCGGGGCCGCCGCCGACCTCGGTGGAGCCGCCGTACGTCGCCAGCCGCGGCCAGGAGTCGACGGCGATGCGCCAGCCCTGGTCGTCGCTGAGGTGCAGGTGGAGCTTGTTGTACTTGTAGAGGGCGACGCGGTCGATGTACTGCTTCACCTCGTCGACGGTGAAGAAGTGCCGGGAGACGTCCAGCATGGCGGCCCGCCAGCCGTAGCGCGGGGTGTCCTCGACGGTGCCGCCGGCCACCAGCCAGGGGCCGGGCTGGACGGAGTCCTTCTCGACGGCGGCGGGCAGCAGCTGGCGCAGGGTCTGGACGCCGTGGAAGAGGCCGGCGGCCTTGCGGGCGGTGATGGTGACGCCGGAGGCGCCGCTGTCGAGGCGGTAGCCCTCGTCGCCGTAGGAGCCCTTCGCCAGCCGGAGCCGGATGCCGCCGTGGCCCTCGGTGGTGACGGGGAGCCGGTAGCCGGTGGAGGGCCGCAGGACGCCGGCGAGGTAGTCGCCGACGCCGCGGACCTCGCGCGAGCCGTCGACGCGGATGCGGGTGCCGGGGGTGATGCGGTACGGGGCGCCGCCGGGGTCGACGGAGGCGGGGGCCGGGATCACCCGGTCCATGGGGGTCGCGTTCGCCCGGTGCACGGGGGCCGCTCCGGTGGCCATGGCGCAGGCGGCCGCCACCAGGAGCAGGGATCCGAGCAGCCGGCCGGTGCGGGGAGTCGTTCGGTGGTGCCGTCGATGAGCTCTCACGTGCGGGCTCCCTTCGCGTGCGTGCGGTACGGGGGTTGGGGGCGGGTGTGGACCACTCTCCCGCACCATCACCGCCCGCAGAAGCGGTGAAACAATCCGCGCATGGCGGAAATCATCCAGAAGGACGGAACGTGGGTCTTCGACGGCGACGCGCTGCGGCTGACTCCCGGACGCGACAAGAACGTCGGCCTGCTCCGCAGGGAGCTGGGTGAACTGCTCGTACCGCTCACGGCGTTGGCGGGCATATCGTTCGAGCAGGGCCGCAAGTCCGGGCGGCTGCGGCTGCGCCTGCGGGACGGCGCCGATCCGCTGCTGCACGCGACGGGCGGCCGGCTGACCGAGCCGCACGACCCGTACCAGCTCGTCGTGGAGTCCGACCGGTACGGCGTGGCCGAGTACTTCGTGGACGAGGTGCGCAACGCGCTGCTCCTCGACCAGGTTCCCCCGGGCCCCCTCGACGCGTACGTGCTGCCGGGTCCGGCCGTCCCGCTGTCGGTGTCCGCCGGGGACGGCGTGGCGAGCTTCGACGGGGAGCGGGTGCGCCTGGAGTGGAAGTGGCAGGCGGAGGACGCCAAGTCGGCCGCGGGCCCGCGCACCCTCCCCCTCGCCGACATCCTCGCGGTGGAGTGGCAGCCGACGGTGGGCCTGGAGAACGGCCACCTGCGGTTCACGGTGCGGGGGGCGCCGAGCAAGGTGCCGCCGAAGTACGACCCGAACGCCGTGGAGCTGTGGGGCTTCAAGAAGGACCCGCTGATGGCCCTGGTGGCCGCGGCCGTGCAGGCCCGCCTCCCGCACCCGTCGGCGCCGGCCGCCCTGGAGAAGGCCGGTCCGGCCGGGGCCGCGCCCGCCCCGGCCCCCGCGGCCGAGCACGACCACGACGCGCTGCTGCGCCGGCTGCGGGAGCTGGGTGAGCTGCACCGCTCCGGGGTGCTGACCGACGAGGAGTTCAACCTGGCCAAGCAGGCCGTACTGAAGCGACTCTGACCACACCCTGCCCGAAATCGGGCAGGATTCTTGCGTTACCGCTGTCGGTACCCCAGGATCTACCGGGTGCACGACGAACTCGTTGATCACCTGACGCGGTCCACCCCCCTCAACCGGGGCGAGGCACTGCGCGTGGTCCAGGACGTGCTCGCCTACTTCGACGAGACGACCGAGGAGTTCGTCCGCCGCCGCCACCGCGAACTCCAGGCCCAGGGCCTGGTGAACGCGACGATCTTCGAACGGATCGGGGCGGAGCTGAAATACCGCGCGGTGGCACCGCCGGAGCTGTCGCTCCGTCAGCTGCGCCGCATCGTCTACGGCTGAGAAGCCGAAGAGGAACAGAGGTTTACGTATACATGTGCGGAATCGTCGGATACATCGGCAAGCGTGACGTCGCGCCCCTGCTCCTGGAGGGCCTCCAGCGCCTGGAGTACCGCGGATACGACTCGGCGGGCATCGTCGTCACGTCGCCGAAGGCGGCCGGCCTGAAGATGGTCAAGGCCAAGGGCCGGGTCCGCGACCTGGAGGCCAAGGTCCCGGCGCGCTTCAAGGGCACCACCGGCATCGCCCACACCCGCTGGGCCACCCACGGCGCCCCCTCCGACCTGAACGCCCACCCGCACATGTCGGCCGACCAGAAGGTCGCCGTCGTCCACAACGGCATCATCGACAACGCCGCCGACCTGCGCCGCAAGCTGGAGGCGGACGGCGTCGAGTTCCTCTCCGAGACCGACACCGAGGTCCTCGTCCACCTCGTCGCGCGCTCCGAGGCCGAGAAGCTGGAGGACAAGGTCCGCGAGACCCTCCGGCTCATCGAGGGCACCTACGGCATCGCCGTGATGCACGCCGACTTCCCCGAGCGCATCGTCGTCGCCCGCAACGGCTCGCCGGTCGTCCTCGGCATCGGCGAGAAGGAGATGTTCGTCGCCTCGGACATCGCCGCGCTGGTCGCCCACACCCGCCAGATAGTCACGCTCGACGACGGCGAGATGGCGACCCTGAAGGCGGACGACTTCCGCACCTACACCACCGAGGGCACCCGCACCACCGCCGAGCCCACCACCGTGGAGTGGGAGGCCGCCTCCTACGACATGGGCGGCCACGACACCTACATGCACAAGGAGATCCACGAGCAGGCCGAGGCCGTGGACCGCGTGCTGCGCGGCCGGATCGACGACCGCTTCTCCACCGTGCACCTCGGCGGCCTCAACCTGGACGCCCGCGACGCGCGCGCCGTGCGCCGCGTGAAGATCCTCGGCTGCGGCACCTCGTACCACGCGGGCCAGATCGGCGCCCAGATGATCGAGGAGCTGGCCCGCATCCCCGCGGACGCCGAGCCCGCCTCCGAGTTCCGCTACCGCAACGCCGTCGTCGACCCCGACACCCTGTACATCGCCGTCTCCCAGTCGGGCGAGACGTACGACGTGCTGGCCGCCGTGCAGGAGCTGAAGCGCAAGGGCGCCCGCGTCCTCGGCATCGTCAACGTGGTCGGCTCGGCGATCGCCCGCGAGGCCGACGGCGGCATGTACGTGCACGCCGGGCCCGAGGTCTGCGTCGTCTCCACCAAGTGCTTCACCAACACCTGCGTCGCCTTCGCGCTGCTCGCCCTGCACCTGGGCCGCACCCGCGACCTCTCGGTGCGCGACGGCAAGCGGATCATCGAGGGCCTGCGCAAGCTGCCCGCGCAGATCGCCGAGATGCTGGAGCAGGAGGAGGACGTCAAGAAGCTGGCCGCGCAGTACGCCGACGCCCGCTCGATGCTCTTCATCGGCCGGGTCCGCGGCTACCCGGTCGCCCGTGAGGCCTCCCTCAAGCTCAAGGAGGTCTCGTACATCCACGCCGAGGCCTACCCGGCCTCCGAGCTGAAGCACGGCCCGCTCGCCCTGATCGAGCCCGCGCTGCCGACGGTCGCGATCGTGCCGGACGACGACCTGCTGGAGAAGAACCGCGCGGCCATGGAGGAGATCAAGGCCCGCAGCGGCCAGATCCTCGCGGTCGCCCACCGGGAGCAGGAGAAGGCCGACCACACCATCGTCGTGCCGAAGAACGAGGACGAGCTGGACCCGATCCTCATGGGCATCCCGCTCCAGCTGCTCGCGTACCACACGGCGCTGGCCCTCGGCCGGGACATCGACAAGCCGAGGAACCTCGCCAAGTCGGTGACGGTCGAGTAGGACCCGCTCACGGCGGGGCGGCCCGGTCCCCTACGGGATGATCACCACGGGCCGCTTCGCCCGCTTCGCGAGCCGGCCGGCGACGGAACCGAAGAGCCGGCCCACCAGTCCGTGGCTGGAGCCGACGACGATGGCGTCCGCCTCGTACTCCCGCCCCACCTCTTCGAGTTCGTGGCAGATGTCGCCGCCGCGCTCGACCAGGATCCACGGGACGTCGGCGAGGTAGTCGGCGCACGCCAGCTCCAGACCCAGCACCTCGGTGCGGTGGTCCGGCACGTCGACGAAGACGGGGGGCTCGCAGCCGGCCCACACCGTGGTGGGCAGCCGGTTGGCGACGTGCACGATGACCAGGCCGGAACTCAGCCGGGACGCCATGCCGATGGCGTACGCGAGGGCACGCTCGCTGGATGTGGAGCCGTCGAAGCCGACGACGACCCCGTGCTTGAAGGCGGGGTCGCACGACTGGCGTGGCTCTTCGGCCGCCAGGGGCTCGGCCGCCGTGGGTTCGGCGACGGGCCGCTTGCGGTCCGCGGGTTCGAAGAATTCGTGACCGGCCATAACTGTCTCGGCGTTTTTATCCTCTATGGGGGGCCAACAGTGGGCGGCTGAGCTGTGTCCGGGAATGGTCTTCCCAACCCCATACCCCCAAGGGTACGGCGGCACGCCTCCTTCGCCCAGTTCCCGCGGAGGGTCCGCCGCGGGGTTCACCGGAGCATGCCCGAGGGGCGCCCGCAACGCAATGGTTGCTGCCCTGTACAGGCGGTTTGCGCGGGATTCAACCATCGGTCACCGGTCGTGACCGACGCGGCCCGCGGGCGTTGATCTCCATGCCGCCACCCCCCAGGGAGCCTCCGTGTCCGGACCGCACCGTCCCGCCCAGCCGACACCCGCGCCGTCCCGGGACGGCGTGACCGACCTCGTCCGCTGGGCGGCGTTCAGCTGCTTCCTGGTCCCGGTCGCGCTCCTCTGGTACGGCACGTCCTTCGCCGGCGCGGCCGGCACCGCCCTGGGACTGGCCGCCGTCACCGGTGTGTGCCGCCTGCTGCTGCGGCGCTCCGAGCGCCTCGCCGCGCACCCGTACGGCGGGGAGCGCGCGGGTCGGGGCGGCCGCCGGCGCAGGCCCGCGAGGCCCGTTCGCGGGGGCGGACGGCACGCTGGGGAAAACACACCGGTCGACTGACCGGTTTTTGCGCACGGTTCCGCTTCTTTTCAGCCAACTTCCCGGGGTGGCTCATCTGCCCCCCTCACCACCCCCAAACCCCCGTTCCACCTGCACGGAAAGGCTCTCGGGGACCCCGGGCACCCTACGTGGATTGGCCACTGACACAAGGCGCACTTCCCTGGGGCGCCCCAGAGTGCAACGCTTCGTGATCGACTGGTTCACGCCAAGTTGCCATGTCGACAATGTCCCAAGTGCCGAACCGGCCATCCCGGCGCGACGGGACCCAGTAGATTCGATCTTGACTGTCTACGGCGGGGGACTCGTGCAGGACCGAGGGGAAACGTGTTGGAGCGACAGACCCGAAGGGTAGAGGGTGCCGCGACCACCGAGGGGGGCTTAGCAGCATGAGCCACGACTCCACCGCCGCGCCGGAAAGCGCCGTCCGGAAACTCTCCGGGCGACGCCGCAAGGAGATCGTCGCGGTGCTGCTGTTCAGCGGCGGTCCCATCTTCGAGAGTTCCATACCGCTGTCGGTGTTCGGGATCGACCGCCAGGACGCCGGCGTACCGCGCTACCGACTTCTGGTGTGCGCGGGTGAGGACGGCCCGCTGCGGACCACAGGGGGCCTCGAACTGACCGCGCCGCAGGGCCTGGAGGCGATCTCGCGCGCGGGCACCGTCGTCGTGCCGGCCTGGAGGTCGATCACCTCGCCGCCACCGGAGGAGGCGCTCGACGCGCTGCGCCGGGCGCACGAGGAGGGCGCCCGCATCGTCGGCCTGTGCACCGGCGCCTTCGTGCTGGCGGCGGCCGGTCTCCTGGACAGCCGCCCCGCGACCACGCACTGGATGTACGCGCCGACGCTGGCCAAGCGCTATCCGTCGGTGCACGTGGACCCGCGCGAGCTGTTCGTGGACGACGGCGACGTGCTGACGTCCGCGGGCACCGCGGCCGGGATCGACCTGTGCCTGCACATCGTGCGCACCGACCACGGCAACGAGGCGGCCGGAGCGCTGGCCCGCCGCCTGGTGGTGCCGCCGCGCCGCAGCGGAGGCCAGGAGCGCTACCTGGACAGGTCTTTACCCGAGGAGATCGGCGCCGACCCGCTCGCCGAGGTCGTCGCCTGGGCGCTGGAGCACCTCCACGAGCAGTTCGACGTGGAGACGCTGGCCGCGCGGGCCTACATGAGCCGCCGCACCTTCGACCGCCGCTTCCGGTCCCTGACCGGCAGTGCGCCGCTGCAGTGGCTGATCACCCAGCGGGTGCTCCAGGCGCAGCGCCTGCTGGAGACGTCGGACTACTCGGTGGACGAGGTCGCGGGCCGCTGCGGCTTCCGCTCGCCGGTGGCGCTGCGCGGCCACTTCCGCCGCCAGCTGGGTTCGTCTCCGGCCGCCTACCGCGCGGCCTACCGGGCGCGCCGCCCGCAGAGCGAGCGCCCGGTGGACCCGGATCCGGGCGGCGCGGGAGCCACCCGGCCGCCCGCCCCCGCGGAATCGGCCGCGCTGTCTCCCGAGGGTGCGGTCCCGTTCCAGACCCGCCGCACCCCGGCGCCGGTCCCGGCGGCGGCCGGCGTCCCGGTCCAGCGGGGCGCGTCGTGACGTAGCACTCAAAACGCCGGACGGGCGATTCAGCCCGTCCGGCGTTTGAGGACGAGGCCGTCCAGGCCGAAGCGGGGGTTCGGGGGCGGCAGCCCCCGTGACGCCCACACCGACGCCGGGGACCCGGTGAACACCGACCGGCCGTAAGGTGTCCGCATGAACGATCGCATGGTGTGGATCGACTGCGAGATGACCGGCCTCTCGCTGTCCGACGACGCGCTCATCGAGGTTGCCGCCCTCGTCACCGACTCCGAGCTGAACATCCTCGGCGAGGGCGTCGACATCGTCGTCCGCCCGCCGGAGCGGGCCCTGGAGACGATGCCCGACGTGGTGCGCGAGATGCACACCTCGTCCGGCCTGCTCGCGGAGCTGGACGGCGGCACGACCCTCGCGGACGCCGAGGCGCAGGTCCTGGCGTATGTGCGCGAGCACGTGAAGGAGCCCGGCAAGGCCCCGCTGTGCGGCAACTCGGTCGGCACCGACCGCGGCTTCCTCCTGCGGGACATGCCCACCCTGGAGGACTACCTCCACTACCGGATCGTCGACGTGTCCTCGATCAAGGAGCTGGCCCGCCGCTGGTACCCGCGGGCGTACTTCAACAGCCCCGAGAAGAACGGAAACCACCGGGCGCTCGCCGACATCCGCGAGTCCATCGCCGAACTGCGCTACTACCGGGAGGCGGTCTTCGTCCCGCAGCCCGGACCGGACTCCGACACCGCCAAGGCGATCGCCGCGAAGCACGTCGTACCCGCCAGGTAGGAGCCCCGCAGGACCCGGGAGCGGCGCCCGGAAAGCCGGGCGCGAGCACCCCTTCGGACCCTGTACACTTTTTCTCAGCCGGTCGGGAAGCCCCGCCAAGCGGGATTCGAGCACCGGCCTTGGTGGGTGTAGCTCAGTTGGTAGAGCACCTGGTTGTGGTCCAGGTGGCCGCGGGTTCAAGTCCCGTCACTCACCCTGAATGATCAAGGGCTGACCTGTGGAAACGGGTCAGCCCTTGATCTTTTTCCAGGGCCTCGGGAACAGCCGGGAACCCGGAGGCGGGCCCGCCCTTCCGACGCGCCCGCCCGGCCGATCCCGCGCTCAGGACGACGTACGCTCCACCAACTCCGTCGCCAGCACCACCTGGTGCCGCTCCAGACCCCGCGACGCCGCCGGACGGCGGTCCGCGATCTCGGTCAGGAGGAGGTCGATCATCGCGCGGCCCATCTCCTCGATGGGCTGCCGCACGCTGGTGAGCGGCGGCTCCATGTGGCGGGCTATGGCCGAGTCGTCGTAGCCGACCAGCGCCACGTCCTCCGGGATGCGCCGGCCCGCCTCGCGCAGGACCTGGCGGGCGCCCGCGGCGGTGACGTCCGAGGCGGCGAAGACCGCGTCCACGTCGGGTGCGCGGCGCAGCAGCTCCCGCATCGCGCGCCGGCCGCCGTCCTCCGTGAAGTCACCGGCCTCGATCAGGTCCTCGTCGACGGCCACGCCCGCGTCGCGCAGCGCCTCGCGGTAGCCGTCGACGCGCCGCTGGGCGCCGTAGACGTCGAGGCGGCCGGTGATGTGGGCGATGCGCCGGCAGCCGCGGGCCAGGAGGTGCTCGACGGCCGAGCGGGCGCCGCCGTAGTTGTCCGAGTCGACCGACGCCAGCGACTCCGCGGCCGAGCGCGGGCCGCTGATCACGGCCGGGATCTCCAGCTGGGACAGCAGGTCGGGCAGCGGGTCGTCGGCGTGCACCGAGACCAGCAGGACGCCGTCCACGCGGTGCGCCGCCAGGTACTGGGCGAGGCGCTCCCGTTCCCGGTCGCTGCCCGCGAAGATCAGGAGCAGCTGCATCTCGGTGTCGGCGAGTTCGGAGCCGACGCCCTTCAGCATGTCCGAGAAATACGGTTCCGCGAAGAAGCGGGTCTCCGGCTCCGGCACCACCAGGGCGATCGCGTCGGTGCGGTTGGCCGCCAGCGCGCGGGCCGCCGTGTTCGGGACGTAGCCGAGTTCCGCGACGGCCGCCTCGACGGCCGCCCGGGTGGCGTCGCTGACCCGGGGCGAACCGTTGATCACCCGGGACACCGTGCCGCGGCCGACGCCCGCCCGTGCCGCCACCTCTTCGAGGGTGGGCCGGCCACCGCTCCGCCCACGCGCTCCGTGGCTTGCCATCGGCTCCGCCTCCCGTCGACACCCCCGCACTCTGCGGCTGGCCTGGAATTTAACAGGCCGGTCGGGTGTAATGACCGGCTCCGGGTCCGTCACCGCCGCGCGGGGAGGGTCCCGGCGCCGCCCGACGCGTCCAGTTAACAGGCCGATAACTGAACGCACTTCGTCGCGTCCGCTCCCTTGACACCCCCGGCCGGACCGACGACTCTTCAACACATCACTTGTGGGAGCGCTCCCACACTACCTGGCACATACACATCCCGCACGTTCCCCGCCCGAGCCGCAGCAACGCACGAACGACATGAAGCAGCGGGCCCAACCATGTAGTTGGCCGGGGGGTCGGCACGTCAGGGCAACAGGAGGACGCAATGCGAGCAGCACGTACTCGATCCGCCCGCAAGGCGGTGGTCATCGCGGCCATCGCGTCGCTGGGCGCCGGGCTGCTGGCCGGCTGTGCCGACGACGGGAAGGACGAGGACGGCTCGTCGTCGGGCGACAGCAGCGGCAAGACCACGATCACCCTCGGTCTGTTCGGCACGATGGGCTTCAAGGAGGCGGGCCTCTACGAGGAGTACGAGAAGCTCAACCCGGACGTCAACATCGAGGAGAACGTCACCGAGCGGAACGAGAACTACTACCCCGCTCTGGTCAACCACCTCACCACCGAGAGCGGCCTCCAGGACGTGCAGGCCATCGAGGTCGGCAACATAGCCGAGGTCGTCGCCACCCAGGCGGACAAGTTCACGGACATGTCCAAGGCCGAGGGCGTCCAGTCGAGCAGCTGGCTGGACTGGAAGTGGAAGCAGGGTGTCACCAAGGACGGCCAGGCGGTCGGCCTCGGCACCGACATCGGCCCGATGGCCGTCTGCTACCGCAAGGACCTCTTCGAGAAGGCCGGCCTGCCGACCGACCGCGAGGAGGTCGGCAAGCTGTGGGCCGGCGACTGGAACAAGTTCATCGCGGCCGGCGAGAAGTACAAGAAGAGCGCCGGCAAGGACACCTACTTCATGGACTCCCCCGGCGGGCTGATCAACGCCGTCCTCAGCGGTGAGGAGGAGAAGTTCTACGACGCCGCCGGCGAGGTGATCTACAAGACCAACCCCGCCGTCAAGGACGCCTTCGACCTGACCGCCAAGGCCGCCGAGGAGGGCCTGGTCCAGTCGCAGACCCAGTTCCAGCCGGCCTGGGACCAGACCATCGCCAACAACAAGTTCGCCACCGTCGCCTGCCCGCCCTGGATGCTCGGCTACATCAAGGGCAAGTCGCAGCCCGACGCGGCCGGCAAGTGGGACGTGGCCGCGGCGCCGAAGTCCGGCAACTGGGGGGGCACCTTCCTGGGCGTGCCCAAGAGCGGCAAGAACGTGAAGGCCGCGCAGAAGCTGGTCGCCTGGCTGACCGCGCCGGAGCAGCAGGCCAAGCTCTTCGCCGTGCAGGGCAGCTTCCCCAGCGCCCCGGCCGCGTACGAGTCGTCCGAGGTGACCGGCGCCAAGAACGACATGACCGGCGACGCGCCGATCGGTGAGCTGTTCGCCAAGGCCGCCGAGGCGATCCCGGCGCAGGTGATCGGCCCGAAGGACCAGATCATCCAGCAGGGTCTGACGGACAACGGCGTCATCCTCGTCACCCAGGGCAAGTCGCCCAAGGAGGCCTGGGACAACGCCGTGAAGACCATCGACAACAACCTGGAGAAGTGACCGGAATGACCACCCGGCACGACACCGCCGCGCTCCCCTCCAAGGGGGGCGCGGCCCCGGGCCGACCGCCCGGTCAGGCGCCCTCGTCCGAGGCGGAGCGGAAACGGGCCCGGCTCTCCCGCCGCTGGCAGCGGGACATGCGCTGGAGCCCGTACGCGTTCGTCACCCCGTTCTTCGTGTTCTTCGCCGCCTTCGGCCTGTTCCCGCTGATCTACACCGGCTGGGCCTCGCTGCACACGGTGGAGCTGACCGCGCCCACCGACATGGCGTGGGCGGGGCTGGACAACTACACGCGGATCTTCGACGACGACTTCTTCTGGAACGCCGCGCGGAACACGCTGACCATCGGCGTCATCTCCACGGTGCCGCAGCTGCTGATGGCGATGGGCCTCGCCCACATCCTCAACTACAAGCTGCGCGCCTCCACCTTCTACCGCGTGGTGATGCTGGCGCCGTACGCCACCTCGATCGCCGCCGCGTCGCTGGTCTTCGTGCTGCTCTTCGGCCGCGACTACGGCATGATCAACTGGGCTCTCGACCTGGTCGGCCTGGACAAGATCGACTGGCAGAACGGCACGTGGTCGTCGCAGTTCGCGGTCTCCTCGATCGTCATCTGGCGCTGGACCGGATACAACGCCCTGATCTACCTGGCCGCGATGCAGGCGATCCCGCAGGAGCTGTACGAGTCGGCGGCGCTGGACGGGGCCAGCCGCTGGCGGCAGTTCATCCACGTCACGCTGCCCCAGCTGCGTCCCACGATCCTGTTCACGGTCGTCGTGTCGACCATCGGCGCCTCGCAGCTGTTCGGCGAGCCGCTGCTGTTCGACGCCAACAAGGGCGCCTCGGGCGGCTCCCAGCACCAGTTCCAGACGCTCGGCCTGTACCTGTACGAGCAGGGCTGGGTGAACCAGCACCTGGGCCGCGCCTCCGCGATCGCCTGGACGATGTTCCTGATCCTCATCGTGATCGGGATCGTCAACTACGCCATCTCGCGCCGGCTGCGCGCCAGTAGTTAAGGAGAACCGGCCGTGACGACGACCCTGACGAAACCCCCGGCCGACCGGGTACCCGAGCAGCCCCGGCGGGGCCGCGGATCCAAGGCGTCCCGGGCCGGCGGACAGATGCACGCCGGTCCCATCGCGTACATCATCCTCGCCCTGTTCACCATCGGCTCGCTCTTCCCGCTGGTGTGGACGGCGATCGCCGCGTCCCGCGACAACCAGCGCCTGGCCCAGACGCCGCCGCCCTTCTGGTTCGGCGCCAACCTCTTCGACAAGCTGGAGATCGCCTGGAACGACGCCAACCTGGGCGAGGCGATGCTCAACACCACGATCGTGGCGGGCATCTCCTCGCTCACCATCGTCCTCATGTCGACCATCGCCGGCTTCGCCTTCGCCAAGCTGCGGTTCAAGGGGCGCAACGCCCTGATGCTGGTGGTCGTCGGCACGATGATGGTGCCGCCGCAGCTCAGCGTCATCCCGCTGTACATGATGGTCGCCAAGCTCGACTGGACCGACCAGCTCCAGGCCGTGATCTTCCCGTCCCTGGTGAGCGCGTTCGGCGTGTTCTTCATGCGGCAGTACCTGCTCCAGGCGCTGCCCGACGAGATCATCGAGGCCGCCCGGGTGGACGGAGCGAGCAGCTGGCGCGTCATCTGGCACGTGGTGTTCCCGACGGCGCGGCCCGCGATGGCCGTGCTGGGCATGCTGATGTTCGTCCAGGTCTGGAACGACTTCCTGTGGCCGTTCCTGGTGCTGACGCAGAACGGCAACCCCACCGTGCAGGTCGCGGTCGCGGGGCTGGGCCGCGGCTTCACCCCGGACCAGGCGCTGATCATGGCCGGGGCGCTGCTCGGCACGCTGCCGCTGCTGCTGGTGTTCGCGATCTTCGGCAAGCAGATCGTGGGCGGCATCATGCAGGGTGCCGTGAAGGGCTGACCGGCGGCCGACACGGGCAGACACCAAGGGCCGACCTCTCCTCCGGTGGGCCGGGTCACCGCCGCCCCGGCCCGCATCCCCCCTCGTCCTTACTACGCGCCGGTCGTCACACGACCCGCTATGGGAGCGCTTCCATGCTTGAGTCCGCAACGCCGGTGACCCCGGTGACCTTCCCCCCCGCCTTCCTCTGGGGCGCCGCGACCTCGGCGTACCAGATCGAGGGCGCGGTGCGCGAGGACGGGCGTACGCCCTCGATCTGGGACACCTTCAGCCACACCCCCGGGAAGACGGCCGGCGGGGACACCGGTGACATCGCTGTCGACCACTACCACCGCTACCGCGACGACGTGGCGCTGATGAAGGACCTGGGGCTGGGCGCGTACCGCTTCTCCATCTCCTGGCCGCGGGTGCAGCCGACCGGCCGCGGCCCCGCCGTCCAGCGCGGCCTGGACTTCTACCGCCGCCTGGTGGACGAGCTGCTGGCCGCCGGGATCAAGCCGGCCGTCACCCTCTACCACTGGGACCTGCCGCAGGAGCTGGAGGACGCGGGCGGCTGGCCCGAGCGGGACACCGCGTACCGCTTCGCGGAGTACGCGCGGATCGTGGGCGAGGCGCTCGGCGACCGCGTGGAGCAGTGGATCACGCTCAACGAGCCCTGGTGCGCGGCCTTCCTGGGCTACGCCTCCGGGGTGCACGCGCCCGGCCGCACCGACCCGGCGGCCTCGCTGCGCGCCGCCCACCACCTCAACCTGGCCCACGGACTGAGCACGTCGGCCCTGCGGTCGGTGATGCCGGCCCGCAACTCGGTGGCGATCAGCCTCAACACCTCGGTCGTGCGCCCGCTGTCACCGAGCCCGGCGGACCTGGCGGCGGCCCGGCGGATCGACGACCTGTCCGGCGGGATCTTCCACGGCCCGATCCTGCACGGCGCCTACCCGCAGTCCCTGCTGGAGGCGACGGCGCCGGTGACCGACTGGTCCTTCGTCCAGGACGGCGACCTGGAGCTGATCCGGCAGCCGATCGACGCGATCTGCCTCAACTACTACACGCCCACCGTGGTGTCGGCGGCGGACGCCGACTCCCGGGCCCCGCGCGCCGACGGCCACGGCGCCAGCGACCACTCGCCCTGGCCGGCCGCCGACGACGTGGCCTTCCACCAGCCGCCGGGCGAGCGCACGGAGATGGGCTGGACCGTCGACCCGACCGGCCTGCACGAGCTGATCATGCGCTACCACCGCGAGGCCCCCGGTCTGCCGCTCTACATCAGCGAGAACGGCGCCGCCTACGACGACAAGCCGGGCGCCGACGGCACGGTGCACGACCCGGAGCGCGTCGCCTACCTGAACGGCCACCTCACGGCGGTCCGCCGGGCGATCGCCGACGGCGCGGACGTCCGCGGCTACTACCTGTGGTCGCTGCTGGACAACTTCGAGTGGGCCTACGGCTACGAGAAGCGGTTCGGCGCGGTGTACGTCGACTACGTCTCCCAGCAGCGCACCCCCAAGTCGAGCGCCCTGTGGTACGGCCGGGCGGCCCGTACGGGCTCGCTCCCGCCGGTGGAGTCCGCCGAGTAGACGCCCCGCGGGGCGGGAACGACCGATGCGGGGCGCGGCACCTGACGGGTGCCGCGCCCCGCTCGTGGGGCCGGTGTGGGGGAAGTCCGGCCCTACTCGAAGGCGGCGAAGGCCTTCGCGAAGGCGTTCGCCTCCTGGTCGACGGAGCTGCACGTCGCGTCGGCCGCGGGCTTCGGGCCGCCGGGGCACGCCTTGTCGCGGGTGGCGGACCACATGGACAGCCCGCCGAGACCCTTGGACGCGGCGAACTTCACCAGCTGGCCGGCGTCCTCGACGGTGAAGACCTCGGTGACGACGTCGTTGACCCCGATCATCGGGGTGACGGAGACCGCCTTCCAGGCGTCGGCCTCGGAGAGTCCGAGGACGCCCTTGACCTGCGCCTGGGTCGCGGTGGCCGCCTGCTCGGCGTAGGTGCCCATGTCGTCGCTGTACGCGGGCCCGTAGTCCATCGCCATGATGTTGACGGTGCCGATGTCGACGCCGTTCTCCTTCGCGTCGGCGAGGAGGTCGACGCCCGCCTGGGTCAGGCCCTCGGGCATGACGGGGAGGGTGAAGGAGACGTCCAGGCCGGGGTGTTCCTTCTGGAGCGCGGCGATCGCCCGGGCGCGGCGGGTGTTGGCGGCGGTGTCGGGCAGCGCGCCGCCCTCGACGTCGAAGTCGACCTTGGTGAGGTCGTAGGCGTCGACGACCTCGCCGTACGCCGCCGCCAGCGCCTCCGGCGACGTGCAGGTGGTGCCCAGTTCGGAGCCGGAGGCGCCGCCGAAGGAGACCCGGACGTCGCCGCCCCGGCCGCGCAGGGCGCCTATCTGCTGGGCCACGGCGTCGCTCGCGAGGTCGGTGACGCCGCCCCACTTGGGGGTGCAGCCGCCGCCGTCGGTGACGAAGGCGAGGGTGTAGTCCTTCACACCGGTGGCCTCGGCGTTGGCGAGGAGGTCGTAGGCCGGGTAGAGGGAGGTGTCGACGTACGGCGCGAAGCCGGCGCTCGTGGTGGTGCCCTCCCCGGGGTCGCCGGTGGGCGCGGGGGCGGTGCCGGTCGGGTCCGGCTCGGCGGAGTCGGGGGCCGTGGGCGCCGGGGTGGCCGTCGGCGCGGGCGTCCCGGTGGGGCGGCCGCTTGGCTCGGGGGCGGCGCCGTCGTCCGTCGCGCACTCGGCGCCGTCGACCAGGCAACCGGTGGGCTCGGCGGTGCCGTTGACGACGAGGCCCACGGTGACGGACTCGCCGGCCCGCAGGCCGTCCGTGTCCCACTTCGGCGGGGTCACGGTGACGTGCTGCCCGCTCACCTTCGACTCGGCGTTCCACAGCGAGCCCAGCGTCGCGCCGGCGGGCAGGTCGAACTCCAGCGTCCAGTCCGGCTTCACCGCGTCGCCGCCGTTGGTGACGACGTACTGGGCGCTGTAGCCGTTCGACCACTCGCTGGTCGTGGTGTAGACGGCGCCCACCGGGGCCGCCTGGGCGGTACTGGTGAACAGCAGCGCGCCGCCGCCGGCCACGGCCGCCGCGACCACGGTGCCGATCGCTTTGTTCCTGCCACTGGCCCTGCGTCGGTGCGTGCGCGTCATGTGCCTGCCTTCGCTGTTCACGGTGTCCCCGCGGGGAACGTGCGGGGGTGGGGGGGTGCGGCAGCACGCTAGCGACCCGGAAACGGGCAAAGAGCCTGATCCGGGCGGGGGCCGGCGATCTTAGGGCGCGCTTAAGGAAGGGATCGGGACCGATTAATGGTGGCCGCCTGCCGGGGCTGCCTGCGGCGCCGCACGGTCCCGCGGTGGCCGCGGCGCTCGGGTGCCGTCCGCCCGTCCAGCTGCACCCAGATGCGCACCTCGGTGCCGCCCAGCACGGAGGAGCCGATGCGGACGTCGCCGCCGGTCGACTCGGCCATGCGGCGCACGATGTCCAGGCCGAGCCCGGTCGAGCCGTCGCTGCCGGAGCCCCGGCCGCGGGCCATCGCCGCCTCCGGGTCGGGTATGCCGGCGCCCGCGTCCGACACGAGCACGATCACCGCGTCCTCGCCGTTGTGCAGGTCGACGGCGAAGGCGGTGCCCTCGGCGGTGTGCCGGAAGACGTTGCCGAGCAGGGCGTCGAGGGAGGCGGCGAGGTCGGCGCGGGCCACCGGGATGCGCACCGGACGGTCGGCGCCGGCCACCCGCCACTTGCGGCCCTCGTCCTCGGCGAGCGCGGACCAGAACCCCATCCGCTCGCGGACCACCTCGGCCGCGTCGCAGCCGGCGCCCGGACCGGCGGCGGCCGTCTGCGGCTTGGCGTCCCGCGCGGTGCGGATGATCGTGTCGACCTCGCGCTCCAACTGCTCGACGGCGGACCGGGTCTGCTCGGCGGCCGGCCCGTCGCCGAGCGAGGCGGCGTTCAGCCGCAGCACGGTCAGCGGGGTGCGCAGCCGGTGCGAGAGGTCGGCGGCCAGCTCGCGCTCGTTGGCGAGGAGCTGGACCACCTGGTCGGCCATGGAGTTGAACGCGACGGCGGCGAGCCGCAGTTCGGTCGGCCCCTCCACCGGCACCCGCGAGCCCAGCCGCCCCTCCCCCAGGTGGTGCGCGCCCTCGACCAGGCGCTGCGCGGGCCGCACCATCCGCACGCCCAGCCGGTCGGCGACCGCGACGGAGCCGACGACGAGGGCGGCGCCGACCGCGGCGAGCACCGCCCAGGCCGTGCCGACCCCGTTGGTGACCTCGGACTCGGGGACGTAGACCTCGACGACGGCTATCTCGCCGGAGCTGAGGGCGACCGGCTGGAGCAGCGTGGAGCCGCCGTCCACCTCGGTGGTGGAGGCGCGGCCCATCTCGCGTACGGCGGCGATGTCCTCGTCGGTGGCGCGCTGCCGGCCGATGTCGGCGGCCCGCTGCCCGGTGCCGTCGGTGCCGTCGGCCGGTTCGCCGGACGCCGGTATGTGCACGGACATTCCGTCGTCCGAGCCGGCGGAGGCGACGACGCGCTCCAACTGGTCGCGGTCGGTGGTGATGGACAGCGCGGGGGCGACGGCGGCCGCCTCCCGTTCGGCGTTGGAGAAGGCGCGGTCGCGGGCCATCTCCCGGATGACCAGGCCCAGGGGGACGGCGAAGGCCACCACGACCATCGCGGTGACCGCGAGCGACACCTTGACCAGGGCCCACCTCATCGCGGCGGCTCCGCTCCGGTGAACCCGGCGCCCCGGCCCGGTCCCTGCTCCACGGGCGGCTCCAGCTTCACGCCGACGCCGCGCAGGGTGTGCAGGTAGCGCGGCCGCGCCGCGGTCTCGCCCAGTTTGCGGCGCAGCCAGGACAGGTGGACGTCGATGGTCTGGTCGTCGCCGTAGGACTGCTGCCAGACCTCGGCGAGCAGCTCCTTGCGGGGGACGACGACGCCGGGCCGGCCGGCGAGGAAGGCGAGCAGGTCGAACTCGCGGCGGGTGAGGTCGAGGCGCACGCCGTCCAGCTCGGCCTGGCGGCGCAGGGGGTCGACGGTGAGGCCGCCGACCCGGATGACGGGCGAGGGCGCCGCCTCGGCGGGGCCGGTCCTGACCCGGCGCAGGACGGCGGCCATGCGGGCCGAGAGGTGCTCCACCGAGAAGGGCTTGGTGAGGTAGTCGTCCGCGCCCGCGTTCAACAGGCGCACCACCTCCGCCTCGTCGTCCCGGGCGGTGGCGACGATCACCGGCACGTCGGTGATGCCGCGCAGCATCTTCAGCGCCTCGGAGCCGTCCAGGTCGGGCAGTCCCAGGTCGAGGATCACCACGTCGAAGCGGAAATGGGCGACCTCGCGCAGCGCCTCGAGCGCCGTACCGACGCTGCGCACGGTGTGCGAGGCGTCGGTCAGGTGCCGGATGAGCGCCGAGCGTACGAACTGGTCGTCCTCGACCACGAGCACACTTGCCATGGGCGGCACCGTACGCCATGCGGACCAACCCGGTGCGGGCCTGTGGACAACTCCGGCGCGACCCCGCGCACAGCCCGCGGCGGGGTCATCGTCACACTCCGTCCGGGCGACACGGGTGGGGCGGGTGAGGCAGTATGACCGCGATGCGCAGAGGACTCGTCCACGTACTTGCCTGGCTGCTCGCCACCGGCGCGGCGGTCACGCTGTCGTGGTGGGGCGTCCACACGGTGATGACGGGCACGGCCTACGACGCGCCCCGCGCGCTGCCCATCACGGCGGCCGACGCCTCGGTGCGGGACGCCGGGGAGACCCCGGAGGGCGAGGACGCGCGGGCGTCCTCCACCAGCCGGCCTTCCCCCTCCCCGTCGGGCACTCCGTCGGCGTCACCGGACACGAGCGGCCCGGAACCGGACCCCACCCCGTCGCGGACCTCGCCGTCCCCCGGGCCCGAGGGCCGGACGACCCCGTCGCCCGCCACGTCCGGCGAGGTCAGGAGCTACGACACGGACGGCGGCCGGGCGGTCTTCGACCTCGGGAGGTCGTCCGCGTCTCTGGTGTCGGCGACGCCGGGTGCCGGCTGGTCGATGCAGGTGTGGAAGACGGAGTCGTGGATCCGGGTGGAGTTCACCTCGGGGGCGGACCGGGTGTCGGTGTTCTGCACCTGGCACGACGGGCCGCCGCGGGTGGAGATCGGCAGCTACTGAGCCGGCGCCGCGTCGGGCGGGCCCCGGGTCAGCGGAAGACGGACGGCGGCGGCGCGGGCGAGTCCACCGCCGCCGCGTCGGTCACCGGCGCGGCCCCTCCCGTGAGGTCGGCCAGCGCACGGCCGTGTTCCACCCTGGCCGGCTGCGGATCGGAGGCGGCGCGGCGGGTGAGTTCGGCCACCGGCAGCGGGTGGTCGCAGGCGACGAGGACGGCGTTGCCGAAGCGCTTGCCGCGCAGCACGGCCGGGTCGGCGACGAGGGCGAGTTCCGCGAACCGGTCGGCGGCGGTGGCGATCTGGCCGCGCAGGTGGGCGAGCGGCGGGCCGTCGGCGAGGTTGGCGGCGTAGAGCCCGCCGGGCGCGAGCGCGCGCCTGACGTCGTCGAGGAACTCGCCGGAGGTGAGGTGGGCCGGGGTGCGCGCGCCGCTGAAGACGTCCGCGACGACCAGGTCGGCCCAGCCGTCGGGCACCTTGGCCAGTCCGGCGCGGGCGTCGGTGGAGCGCACCCGTATCCGCGCGCCGGGGTCCAGGGGGAGTTCCCGGCGGACCAGTTGGACGAGGGCGGCGTCGCGCTCGACGACCTGCTGGGTGGAGCGGGGCCGGGTGGCGGCGAGGTAGCGGGCGAGGGTGAGGGCACCGCCGCCGAGGTGCACGGCCCGGACGGGTCTGCCCGGCGGCGCGGCGAGGTCGATGACGTGACCGAGGCGGCGCTGGTACTCGAAGGACAGGTGGGCCGGGTCGTCGAGGTCGACGTGCGACTGCGGGGCGCCGTCGATCAGCAGGCTCCACGCCCGCGGCCGGTCCCGGTCGGGGATCAGCTCGGCGCGTCCGCCGTCGACGTCCTCGACGACCGTCTCGGCGGCGGCGCGCTCGCGGCGGGTGCTCCTGGACTTTCCCATCGGACCATTGTCGGACCATTTTGGCGCACGGAGGACGCCGGGCGCCCGGAAGGCGCCGGGACCGCGAGCCGGGGCGGCTGGAGGGCAGCGCTGCTCCGGTCCCGTGAGGCGGGGGGGCCGCTCAGCGGCAGCTGTCGGCCGCCCTGATCAGCCGGGCCGCCTCGCCCAGCGCCTCGCGCAGCACCGCGGGGTCGGTCGCGAGGTCCGCCTCGCCGGGCGGCAGCAGCCAGTCGGAGCCCTCCACGGGCGGCTCGGGCGGCAGGTCGAGGCGCAGCCCGCGGCCGTCGGTCTCCGTACAGGTGCTGCCCGGCACGTCCCAGGCGGCGGCGGTGCCCGGCGGCACCAGGAACCCCAGGGTGTCGCAGCCGTCGTCGTGGATCACGGGACCCACCGCCTCGCCGGCTCCGCGCCTGAGGATGTCGACCGCCTCCAGACCCTGCCGGGTCGGCACGGTGACGACGTCGCAGGCGTCGCAGGGGGGTGCGCTGCCTCTGCTGGTATCCATCCCGGCCTCCACCACGGAAGTCCTCCTCGGAGAAACTGGCCGGGAGTCGGTGGCCTCCCGGTCACCCTCTTCAACGCGGCGGAGCGTCAACGGCTACGGCACGGGTCCGCCGCAAAGGATGGCACTTCATGGCAGATCGCGGATGAGATATCCGGTTTGTAGCCAAACAGTGCGTGGTTGGTCCGTCACAGCCGGTACGTTCTTGCTCGCCGGACACAGGGATGCCACGTGACGACATGCGGATGAACCCCGCAACTCACCCCTTTTCCGGCATGGTTCGACGGTTCGCACGAGAGGACCCGGCCATGGCGTCGTCAATGGTGACCTCCGCCCAGCCCGAACGGCCGTCGCGGCCCAACCTCGCCTTCCGGCGGCTGCGCGGCAAGCGCTCACCGGCCGAGTTCGCGGCGGCGGTGCGGCGGGCCGCGCGCGAGATCGGCGAGCGGGTCAGCTGCGACGCGCGCTACGTCGGCCGGGTGGAGGCCGGCGAGATCCGCTGCCCCAACTACGCGTACGAGCGGGTGTTCCTGCACATGTTCCCCGGCCGGACGCTCACCGACCTGGGGTTCGCGCCCCGCGCGTCGGTCCGCGGACGCCGGGCGCGCGCCGACGAGGACGCGCTGCCGGCGCACACCAGGCCGGGCGAGTGCGCCGCGGATGAGACGCGAGGGGCGGGTGAACCGTATGAGACGCAGGACACGCAGGACCCGTACGAAAAGCACGACGACCACGAGGAGAGCGACGTGCTGCGTCGCGCATTCATGACGGGCGGGGCCACCGTGGCCGCCGCCTCGCTGGGCCCGCTGGGGCTCGCGCTCGACGCCGCGGCGGCCGGACGTCCGGTGCGCCGCGCGGGGTCGGGCGAGGCCGGCGCCCTGGAGGAAGCCGTCCGCCGGATCCGGCTGCTGGACGACCGGCACGGCGCGGACGGCCTCTACCGCCGCGCGGCCGCCCCGCTGCGCACCGCGTACGCGCTGCTGGACGCCGGGGCCTCCAGCAGGGCTACGGCGGACCGGCTCTACACCGGCGCCGGCGAACTGGCCATCTCCGTGGGCTGGCTGGCGCACGACTCCGGGCGTTTCGACGACGCGCGCTCGCACTACGCGGAGGCCCTGGCCACCTCGCGGATGACCGGCGACGCGGGGCTGGAGGCGCACGCCTTCTGCAACATGGCGTTCCTGGCGCGCGACGCCGGGCGCCCGCGCGAGGCGGTGCGGGCCGCCCAGGCCGCGCAGGGCGCCGCCCGGCCGCTGGGCTCGGACCGGCTGATGTCGCTGCTGGCGCTGCGCGAGGCGGGCGGCTGGGCGGGCCTCGCCGACCGCGTCGGCTGCGAACAGGCGCTCGCCCGCGCGCAGGCCTTCTTCGACCGGGGCCCGTCGGACGCCGACCCCGAGTGGATGAGCTTCTACGGCCGCGCCGAGCTGGAGGGGCTGGAGGCGCAGTGCTGGTCCGCCCTCGGCGACTGGCCGCGGGCCGCCCGGCACGCGCGGCGGGCGGCCGATCTGCAGGACCCGCACTTCACCCGGAACCTCGCGCTGTATTCGGCGGAGCTGGCGGACGACCTGGCCCGCGGCGGCCGGCCCGACGAGGCCGCGGGCGCGGGGATGCGGGTTCTGGACCTGCTGGCCGAGGTCCAGTCCTCCCGGGTCGGCACGATGCTGGCCGGCACGGCCCGCGTGCTGCTGCCGCACCGCCGCAACCCGGGCGTCTCGGCGTTTCTGGACCGACACGCGGCCCTGCCGCGCCCGGCCTGAGGGCACCGGCCCGGGGGCGCGGGACCGGTGCTCGCGCCCGTCCCGTCAGCCCGCCAGGTGCCCCAGGTCGTTCCAGCTCTCCAGGGCCGGCTCCCCGTACGCCCAGCCCAGTACGGACAGCGAGGTCGGGTTCAGCCGTATCCGCGCCGCGAAGTCCAGGGGCAGGCCGAGCCAGCGCGCCCCGATCGACCGCAGGATGTGCCCGTGGGCGAAGACCAGCACGTCCCGGTCGGCCTCCCGGGCCCACGCGACCACCTCGTCCGCGCGCGCGGTGACGTCCGCCGTGCCCTCGCCGTCGGGGACGCCGTCGCGCCAGATCAGCCAGCCGGGCCGGACGGCCTGGATCTGGTCCGGGGTCATGCCCTCGTACGCCCCGTAGTCCCACTCCATGAGCGTGTCCCACGCGCGGGCGCGCTCGCCGAAGCCGGCGAGTTCGCAGGTCTCCCGCGCGCGGACGAGCGGACTGGTGCGCACCTCGACGCCGGGCAGACCCTCCAGCGGCGCCCGGTGCAGCCGCTCACCGAGCAGCTTGGCGCCCCGCCGGCCCTCCTCCATGAGCGGTACGTCGGTCCTGCCGGTGTGTCTGCCGGACAGCGACCACTCGGTCTGTCCGTGCCGGGCCAGCAGGATGCGCGGTGCCATGAAGAGGCCTTTCCGGGAGAAATGTCTGAGGGGGACCTCTCCATCATCCCGCACGGCGGGCGCGGGCAACCCGGGGGGCGATCCCGGCGTCTATCCGGTCCGAGGGCGCCTCGCGAAGGGGGCGCGCCGACGCCGTAGAGTGGCACGTCCGTGTCAACCGAGGCGCGTGTGACGAGAAGGGGGAGGGCGATCGGATTGCCGCACACCGAGACACCGGGCAGCGAGGCGGACCCGAAGACTCGGCTGCGCTGGTGGACCGAGCTGCCGCTCATCGTCCTCGTGTACGCCTGCTACTCCGCCGGGCGGCTGCTCGTGCGGGGCGACGTCTCCGACGCCGTCGACCACGGCCTCGCGATCCTGGACGTGGAGAAGGCCCTCTTCCTCAACGCGGAGCACCCCCTCAACCGGCTCTTCACCAGCGAGCCCTGGATAGGCATACCGGCGGACTTCTGGTACGCGTCGCTGCACTACCTGGTCACGCCGGTGCTCCTGATCTGGCTCTTCCGCTCCCGCGCGGTGCGCTACCGGGCGGCGCGCACCTGGCTGATGACGTCCACGTTCATCGGCCTCATCGGTTTCACCCTGCTCCCGACCTGTCCGCCCCGGCTGCTGGACGCGAGCCACGGTTTCGTCGACACGATGGCCCAGTACAGCTCGTACGGCTGGTGGGGCGGCGAGGCCAGCGCGCCGCGCGGGCTGGGCGGGATGACCAACCAGTACGCGGCCATGCCGAGCCTGCACGTGGGCTGGGCCCTGTGGTGCGGCGTGATCCTCTGGCGCTTCGGCGGCAACCGCACCACGAAGGTGCTCGGCGTGGTCTACCCGCTGGTGACCACCGTCGTCGTGATGGGCACCGCGAACCACTACTTCCTCGACGCGGTCGCGGGCGCCGCCGTGATGGGCGCGGGACTGCTGCTGACCCCCCTCGTGCTGCGGATCTCGAACCGGGCGCGGACCGCGCTCACGGCCCGTCTCGCCCCGCGGGGCACGGCCGCCGCACCGGTCCCGGACGGCGCGGGCTCCCCGATTGTCAGTGGCGGATGCCAGACTTCCGCGGGTGAGCGATTTCCACGGCAGCGCGAGCAGCGGTTCGGAGCGGGAGCCGAGCCGGACCCCGCCCCCTCGGACGCGGGGGACGAGACTCCGGCACCGGCTCGCTGAGCTGCGCGGACCCGACGTACCCGCCAAGGCGCTGGACGCCCGCGCGCTGGCCGCCCTCGCCGCCAACCCGGGATGCCGCAGGCGCGCGATCCTCGACGGCGCCGGGGTGGACAAGGCCTCCCTCGCGAGCGCGCTGGGCTCACCGTCGGTCTTCGGGCAGTCGCAGTTCGCCTTCATGCGGGGCAACGCCTTCGAGGCCCGGGTCAAGGCGGACGGCGGCGCCGAGCTGCTGCGCCTCGTCCACGAGAAGCTCGACGGCCGGGCCGCGGAACCCGTCGGCGCCGAGGTCCCCGACCTCTCCGCGTCCGGGCCCGAGGGCCGCGCCGCCCGCACCTCGCTGGCGCTGCGCGAGGCCACCCGGACGCCCGGCACCTGGACGCTGCTCGACCATCCGATGCTCGCCCTGGAGGTCGCCGGCTCCCCCGCCTTCCTGGAGCCGGACGCCGTGGTGGTGCATCCGGACGGCAGCTGGACGGTCGTGGAGATCAAGTCCTTCCCGATGCTGGACGGCGCCGCCGACCCGGCCAAGGTCGGCGCCGCCGCGCGCCAGGCCGCCGTGTACGTGCTGGCCCTGGAGCGGGTCGCCGCGCACCTGGACCCCGCGCCGCGCGTGCGCCACCGCGTGCTGCTGGTCTGCCCCAAGGACTTCTCCAACCTGCCCACCGCGTCCGCCGTCGACGTCCGCAAGCAGCGCGCGGTCACCGACCGGCAGCTGGCCCGGCTGACCCGGATCGAGGACATCGCCGACGAGCTGCCCGACGGCGTCTGCTTCTCCCCCGAGCTGCCGACCGAGGAACTGACCGAGGCGGTGGAGTCGGTCCCCGCGGCCTACGCGCCCGAGTGCCTGTCCGCCTGCGAGCTGGCCTTCCACTGCCGCGCCCGCTCCCGGGAGGCCGGCGCCGTGACCCGGCTCGGCCGCCCGGTCCGGGCCGAACTGGGCGGGCTCTCCACGGTCGAGGAGGTGCTGGCCGCGGCCCGCGGGGAGGCCGGCGACCCGGACGACCCGGCGGTGGCCGCGCTGCGCCGGGCGGCCGGGCTGCGGGCGGAGGCGCTGGCGATGGCCGGCGTCGGGGGCGGCGGGGTGGCCGGGTGTCGCTGATCACCACGCTCGCCCGGCTGGAGGCGGTGCGCGCCGAGGCCGCCCAGCCCGCCGCCACCGTCCGCCACCGCCATCTGTCCGACCGCCCGCTGGTCTTCGTCCCGCTGATCACCGCCGGTGAGGCCGGGGCCCCGCTGGGCGCGCTGGTCGGCACCGACCGGCACGCGCCGCGCCTGCTGGTGGTGCCGCAGCCCCGCGACCGCGATCTGCGTTTCACGTTCCTGGCCGAGCTGGCGGACGTCGTGCTGCCATACGTCGAGGCGTGCGCCGAGAGCGTGGAGGCCGCCGAGCGCACCGAGACCGACCCGGAGACGGGCAAGCGGGTCAAGGTCGAGGTCGACCTGTGCTCGGACGCCGCCCAGCTGATCGTGCCGAGCCGGGCGGGCGTCGACTTCGTGCGGCTGCTGGGCCGCTCCATGCGCTTCAGGCGTACGGCGGAGCAGGACCCGCAGACCCCGCACCCCGCGCCGCCGAGGGTGCCGCTGCTCGGCCGCTGGCTCACGCACTACGGAGAGCGGGCCCGGGTCCCCGGCTCCTCCCTGCTGCTGGCCATGACCGACCTGCTGGGCCGGCACTGGGCGACCGGCCAGTCGACGCTGGAGGACCAGCACCTGGGCGCGCTGCTGGCGTGGATCGCCCCCGCCGAGGAGGGCCTGACCGGCGCGCAGGCGGCGCGCCGGGCCGAGCTGGCCCGCGACGCGGAGGGCCAGCTGCTGTGCCCGCCGGCCGGACCGGCCACCGACCCGGCCTTCGACAACCGGCTGCTGGCCCCCGCCATCGAGCGCTACGACCGCGCGCGCACCGCCCTCGCCGCCGCCGAGGACGGCCTGGAGGCCGACGACCGGCTCGGCGCGCTCACCGCGGCCGAGCGGGAGATCCGCGCCCTGGTCGAGAGCCGTACGCGGCCCACCTGGGAGTCGGTGTGGCGGGGCCTGGACCTGCTGCGGGAGCTGCCGGCCGGTGCGCACGCCGACGACCGCTGGACCCGCGACCGCTGGTCGTTCACCTCGCACCGGGACCGGGTGCTGGCGGGCGAGCCCCCGCAGCCGCGCCGCGACGACGCGGTGACCGCGGCGAACAAGCTGGCCACGCGCGAGCGCGAGCAGGCCCGCCTGGAGGCGCAGGAGGCGCTGGACGACCCGCTGGTGATGGCGGGGCGGCGGCTGGCCGGGGAGGCGTTCGCGGGCGAGGTCGTCGACGTGGTGATGGAGTACAGCGAGAGCAGGCGGCCGAGCCCGCGCCCGCTGGTCACCGTCCGCACGGACGACCGGCCGCACCTGGGCGAGCGGGCGCGGGTGTACCGGTCGCTGGGCGGCAGGCCGCAGGCGGCGGAGTACGCGGGTCCGGGCGCCGAGGCGGACACGCTGGTGCTGCGGATCATGGACAAGATGGGGCGCGGCAGGGAGCCCGAGGCGGGGTCGGTGCCGGAGAAGGGCGACCTGGTCTGCTTCACCCTGTTCGAGCACGAGCAGCGGGGCGGCGCGAAGCTCCCCGACCCGGAGGAGACCCCGTGGACGCACGGCGGCCCGCCCGGTGAGGCGGCGGCCGTGCCGGAGGCCGCCGACGCCCAGACGGAGGAGGACGTGCTGTGACCGCCGAGACCGCCACCGCGGCCGCGCCGGCCTTCGATCCGGGCGCCGAGGCCGCGCGCGCCACCGCCGCGATCCTCCACGACACGCTGCACGGCACCGAGCGCGGTGTCGTCGTGGACTCCCCGCCGGGCGCCGGCAAGTCCACTCTCGTCGTCCGGGCGGCCCTGGAGCTGGCCGAGGCCGGGCGGCCCCTGATGGTCGTGGCGCAGACCAACGCCCAGGTCGACGACCTGGTCCTGCGCCTCGCCGAGAAGAACCCCGCGCTGCCGGTGGGCCGCCTGCACAGCAGCGACACCGACGCGTACGACAAGGCGCTCGACGCCCTGCCGAACGTCCGCACGTCGGCGAAGGCCGGGGACCTCGCGGGCCTGGCCGTGGTGCTGTCCACGGCCGCGAAGTGGGCGCACGTCACGGTGGACGAGCCGTGGCGGCACGCGATCGTCGACGAGGCGTACCAGATGCGCTCGGACTCCCTCCTCGCGGTCGCCGGGCTCTTCGAACGGGCGCTGTTCGTGGGCGACCCCGGCCAGCTGGACCCGTTCGCGACGGTGGGCAGCGAGCAGTGGGCGGGCCTCGCGTACGACCCGTCGGCGTCCGCCGTGACCACGCTGCTCGCCCACAACCCCGGGCTCCCGCAGCACCGGCTGCCGGTCTCCTGGCGGCTTCCGGCGTCGGCGGCGCGGCTGGTCTCGGACGCGTTCTACCCGTACACGCCGTTCCGCAGCGGCACGGACCACGGCGACCGGCGCCTGGCCTTCGGGGTGCCGTCGGACGGCTCCGGCCCCGACCGGGTGATCGACGAGGCCGCCGTCTCCGGCTGGGGCCTGCTGGAGCTGCCGGCTCGGCACACCCCGCGCACCGACCCGGAGGCGGTGCGGGCGGTGGCGTCGGTGGTCCGGCGGCTCCTCGACCGCGAGGGCGCGGCGACGTCGGAACGCTCCCCGGATCCCGTGCCCCTCACCGCCGGTCGCATCGCCGTCGGCACCGCGCACCGGGACCAGGCGGCGGCGGTACGGGCGGCGCTGGCCGACCTCGGGGTGAGCGACGTGACGGTGGACACGGCGAACCGGCTCCAGGGGCGGGAGTACGACGTCACGGTCGTGCTGCACCCCCTCTCCGGCCGCCCCGACGCCACGGCCTTCCACCTGGAGACCGGCCGCCTGTGCGTCCTGGCATCGCGTCACCGCCACGCCTGCATCGTGGTCTGCCGCGAGGGCGTCGACGGCCTGCTGGACGACTACCCGTCGACGGAGCCGGTCCAGCTGGGAACGCTGGTGAAGTTCCCGGACGGCTGGGAGGCGAACCACGCGGTGCTGGCGCATCTGGCGGAGCACCGGGTGGCCTGGCGACCCTGACCGCGCGACCACCACACCACACGGACCCCCTCCCCCCGGACGGAGTCCGGCACACCGCCGCAGGCGGCCGATGAACACAGCCCGGACGGCTGGGAGGCGAACCACGCGGTGCCGGCGCATCTGGCGGAGCACCGGGTGCGATTCCCTCAGGGCTAAGATTTCAGGGTCGTAACCACGCCGCGAGGGGGCAGAGATGGCGCAGCGCAGGGCCGCGAGGCGGCCGGACGCCGTGGCGGGGATCGTCGGGGACTGGGCCCGTGAACGGCCCGAGCTGGACACCTCCCCCCTGGAGGTGCTCGCCCGGCTGCACCGGTCGTATCTCCAGTACCAGTCCCGGATGACCTCGCGCCTCGACGAGCACGGGCTGTCCGTCGCCGGGTTCGACGTGCTCACCGCGCTGCGCCGGGCCGGCGCCCCGTACCGGCTGACCGCCGGGCAGCTCGCGGCCTCCGGGCTGGTCTCGTCGGCCGGGGTCACCCTGCGCCTGGACCGGCTGGAGAAGGACGGGCTGCTGGTGCGCGAACGCGACGCCGACGACCGGCGCGTGGTGTACTCGCGGCTCACCGAGGCCGGTCTGAAGAAGGTGGACGAGGTGTTCGGCGAACACCTGGAGAACGAACGCCGGATGCTCGGCGGACTCTCGCCCGCCGAGCACCGTCAACTGGCCCGCCTGCTGGCGAAGCTGGAGCGCTCGATCGTCGACTCCGACGGCCTCCCGGATCAGGACGCCGAGGCCGGCTGAGCGCCCGACTGCCGTCCGGCCTGCGCCTGGTAGAGGCGGCGCAGCCGGACCACGCCCAGGTCGTGCTGGTAGAGGTTCTCCCGCTGGTCGGCGTCGGCGGGCATGCTCTCCAGGATGACGCGGTCCTGCTCCAGCACCTCCCAGTGCCGCTCCTCGATGAGGGTCCGGTAGAGGAACCGCCAGGTGTCCCGCTGCCAGCCGCTCACCTTGCGGTACCGCCAGAAGAAGACGCCGGTGCGCCCGGCGTCCACCGGGCAGGCCATGCCGACGATGCCGAAGGGACCGCCGGGGCCCGCGGAGGGCGGGTACGGGATGGACAGGTCCACCCAGTCGACGCCGGTGTGGCACAGCTCGACCCAGTCGAAGTTGACGCCCCGCTGGTCGGTCTTCTCGAAGAAGTAGCCGCGGCCGGTCTCCCGGATGCGGAACTTGGCGGTCGTGTCGCCGGCGAACATGGTGTGCGACTCCGAGTGCAGGAAGGCGCCGTGCATCGGGTCCAGCAGGTTCTCCATGGCGAACCGCCACGGCACGTCCCACTCGGCGTAGCAGAGGAAGGCGGAGATCTCCTCGTCGGCCAGTGGTTCGGGGAGGGTGAGTTCCACCGGGTCGGGGTGCTCCTCGTCGCCGAAGTAGGCGAGGATCGCGCCGCCGGCCTCGCGCACGGGCAGCGAGGTGACGAGGGCCTTGCCCTCCAGGTTGCAGCCGGGCAGGCCGGGCACCGAGGTGACCGTGCCGGTGCCGTCGACCTCGACGCCGTGGTACCAGCAGGCGATCCGGTCGCCGAGGTGCTTGCCGAGGGAGAGGGGCGCGCCGCGGTGGGGGCAGCGGTCGGCGAGCATGGAGAGGCCGCCGTCGGACCTGCGGAAGAGCAGCCACTGCTCGCCGAGGGCGGTCACCCGGCGCATGCCGCCGCGCTCGACGAAGTGCGACGGTACGACGGGGTGCCACTGGTTGCGCAGGCCGTGGGCGTAGATGTGCTCGGCGGTGTCGCGGGTCGAGAGGGTCATGTCAGGCTCCCAGGCGGTGCATCTCGGCGCGGAACGCGTCCTCGGTCCAGGGCTCGCCCGTCGGGGTGCGCAGCTGGCGGTAGTTGAGGCCGTCGATCACGTCGGTCAGTCCGTGACCGTCCTTGGTGAAGATGTCCTCCAGGGTGTGCGCGAGTTTGCGTTCGTACGGGGTGGGCTCGTGGTCGCGGGTCTGGTGGGGGTCCAGGAAGGGCCAGGTCTCGGGCATGGCGTTCTCCGTAGGTGTGCTGCGGTTTCAGAGGTTCAGGACGAGGCGGTCAAAGGCGCAGCGCGAGACGCAGATCATCATCGTCTCGCCGGTCGCGCGTTCCGCGTCGCTGAGCAGGAAGTCGCGGTGGTCGGGGGTGCCGTCGAGGACGCGGGTCTCGCAGGAGCCGCAGATGCCCTCGCGGCAGGAGGAGGGGACGTCCAGTCCGGCGTTCTCGGCGGCTTCGAGGATGGAGGTGCCGGGCTCCACGCGCAGGGTGACGCCCGATGTCCGGCACTCGACGTCGAAGGCGCTGTCGTCGCCCTCCCGCGGCGCCGCGGCCGGTGCGGCGAAGCGCTCGGTGCGCACCCGGCCCTCGGGCGCCGCCTCCTCGACCGCGCGCAGCAGCGGCTCCGGGCCGCAGCAGTAGACGAGCGCGTCGGCGGGCAGGTCCGCGAGCGTGCCGGCGACGTCGATGTGACCGAGTTCGTCCTGCGGCACGACGGTTACGCGGCCACCGAGGGCGGCGAGTTCACCGCCGAAGGCCATCGAGGCGCGGGTGCGGCCGCCGTGGACGAGCCGGTACGGAACGCCGTCGCGGTGTGCGCTGCGGGCCATCGCGAGGATGGGGGTGATGCCGATGCCGCCGGCGATGAAGACGTAGGAGGCGGCGGGTTCCAGGGCGAAGTGGTTGCGCGGCCCGGCCACCCGCAGCCGCTGGCCCGGCCGCAGCTTGGTGTGCACGTGGCGCGAACCGCCGCGCGAGGCGGGTTCGTCGAGGATGCCGAGGCGGTAGACGCCGGTGTCAGCCGGGTCGCCGCACAGGCTGTACTGGCGGACGTGGCCGCCCACGTGCAGGTCGAGGTGGGCGCCGGGCGTCCAGGCGGGCAGCGGCTTGCCGTCGGGGTGGACCAGCTCGACGGAGAGGACTCCCTCCGCCTCCCAGGTGGTGCGGTGGACGAGGAGGTCCATTTCCTGTTCTTCTGCGGCCGAGGTGGCGTTCATGTCGGCGGGCCTCCCTACCGGGTGGGGATCTTGACGGGCGGGGTGAACGGGGTCTTCATCGGGCCGAGCGCGGCCAGGTCGACCTCGACGAGGGTCGGGCCGTCGGAGGCGACGGCCGCGTCGATCACCTTCGCGGCCTCGCCCGCGTCGCCGATCCGCGCGTACGGGAGTGCGCAGGCCTCGGCGAGCCGGGCGAAGTCGGGGGTGAACAGGTCGACGCCGGAGCGGCGTTCGGTGTAGGTGGCCTGCATGTTGCGGAGCACGCCGTACCCGCCGTCGTTGAAGACGAGGAGGGTGAGGCGGGGCCGCTCCTGGGCGAGGGTGAGGAGTTCGCCGAGGTGGACGGCGAGCCCGCCGTCCCCGGCGATCACCACGGTGGGCTCGCCGGGGCGGGCGAGGGCGGCGCCGATGCCCATGGCGAGGCCCTGGCCGATGCCGCCGCCGCGGGGGAAGACGTTGCCGCGCGGATCGTGGACCGGCAGCAGGCGGTTGCCCCAGGACGAGGACGGGATGGTCACGTCCCGGGCGACGACGCCGCCGCGCGGCAGGGCGGCGGCGAGGGCGTCGCAGATCGCGGCCTGCGGCCCGATGCCGTCGTGCAGAGCGGCCCGCACCTCGGCGCGCACGCGGCGGACCCGGTCCGTCCAGTCCGGGCCGGCCGGTCGGGCGGCCTCGGTGAGGCGGGGCAGGACGGCCGCGGCGTCGCCGTGCAGGGCGTGCGTGGCGGGGTGGACCCGGCCGAGGGCGGCGGCGTCGACGTCGATCTGGATGTGCGCGCCGGGGAGGTGGAGGCCGTAGTCGGCGGTCTCGTTGGAGCGGAAGTGGGTGCCGACGGTCACCAGGAGGTCCGCGTCGGCCAGGAGGGCGCGGGCGGCGGGCGTGGTGGCGAAGTTGCCGACGACCTGCTCGTGGTCCTCGGGGACCGAGCCGCGCCCGGAGTTGGAGGTGAGCAGGCCCGCGCCGGTGGTCTCCAGCAGGTCTCGGAGCTGGTCGCGGGCGGTGTTCGCGCCGCCCCCGGCCCAGATCAGCGGGCGGCGGGCGGTGGCCAGCAGGTCGCGGGCGGCGGCCAGCCGGGAGGGGTCGGGCACCGGAGGCCCGGGAGCGGGGTGCGTCCCGCCGTCGTCTTCCTGTGCCGCGTACTGGAGGTCGATGGGCCACTCCACGCTCGCGGGTCCGCCGGGTGCGGTGCGGGCCGCCGCGGACGCCTGTCGCAGGACGCGGCCCGCCTCGCGGGTGGAGGTGATGGTCGCGGCGTGCTTGGAGACCGCCGCGAGCATGCCGGCCTGGTCCTTCGTCTCGTGGATGAAGCCGCGTCCGCTGCCGAGGTGGGCGGACTCGACCTGCCCGGTGACGTGCAGGACGGCCGTCCCGGCGGACAGGGCCTCGATCAGGGAGCCGGCGGCGTTGCCCGCGCCGGTGCCGGTCGAGGTGAGGGCGCAGCCGATGGAGCCGCGGGCCCGGCCGTGGGCGTCGGCGGCGTTGACGGCGCTCGCCTCGTGCCGCACGGGTACGAACCGCAGCGCGGGGTCGGCCTCGACGGCCTCCACCAGGGGCAGGTTGTGGACGGAGACGATGCCGAACACGGTGTCGACGCCGAGGGACTTGAGGTGGGCGGCGAGGAGTCCGCCGCCGTGGTGGTAACGCATGCGTGCTCCTCAGAGGATGCCGCGGCCGACTCCGCCGCAGACGTCGATGCTGGTTCCGGTGATGTAGGAGGCGCGCGGCGACAGGAGCGAGACGATCGCGTAGGCGACCTCGTCGGCGCGGCCGAGCCGCCCCAGCGCGATGCCCCGGTCGGCGGCGATCGCGGCCTGCCACTCCTCGTAGCCCGGCCCGCTGTCCGCGGCGGCGTGCCTGCGGGTCCACTGGCCGGTGTCGACCAGTCCGAGGCAGACGGAGTTGACGCGGATGCCCTCGGGGGCGAGTTCGCGGGCCAGGGACACGGAGAGGTTGAGGATGCCGGCGCGGGCGGCGCTGGTGGTGATCAGCCGGGTCTCGGGCTGCTTGGCGAGGACGGCGTTGACGTTGACGACCGCGGCGGCGTCGGAGGCCCTGAGGTGGCCGCGGGCGGCCGCGAGGGGGTTGAGGACGCCGGCGAACTTCAGCTCCAGTTCGTCCCGCCAGTCGTCCGCGGTCGTCTCGTCGAGGGTCTTCATGCGGGACTGGCCCGCGTTGTTGACCAGCCCGTCGACCCGTCCGCCGAGGCGGTCGGCGGCGCGCTCGGTGAAGTCCCGTACGGCGCCGGCGTCCCGGACGTCGCAGACGCCGGTGTACAGCCGGTCCGGGCCGGCGCCGAGACCGGCCGCGGCCTCGGCGAGCCGCCCGGCGTCGCGTCCGCAGGCGGCGACGCGGGCGCCCTCGGCGAGCAGGGTCCGGACGGTGGCCAGGCCGACGCCGGAACTGCCTCCGGTGACCAGGACGGTGCGGTCGGCGAGGCCGAGGTCCATGGGTTCTCCTTGCGGGCGGGGGTGGGGACGGGGATGGGGGTGGGGAGGGTCAGTGCATGGTGAAGCCGCCGTTGACGGCGACGACCTGGCCGGTGAGGTAGCCGGACTCGTCCCCGAGCAGGAAGGAGACGAGCCCGACCAGGTCGTCGGGCCGCTGCGGCCGGGGTATCGCGCGGTTCGCCGCGTACAGGGCGTGCCGTTCGGCCGGTACGGTCTCGGTCGCCTCGACCTCGGTCAGCCCCGGCGCCACCGCGTTGACGGTGATGTCCCGTCCGCCCAGTTCGCGGGCCATGGCGCGGGTGAGGGCGACGACCGCGCCCTTGGAGGCGATGTAGTGGGCGAGGCGCGGGGAGCCGTAGAGGGCGGCGTCCGAGGCGATGTTGACGATCCTGCCCGGCCCGGTCATCAGCGGCAGCAGGTGCTTGGCGACGAGCCACGGGCCGCGCGCGTTGACGGCCATCAGCCGGTCCCAGGCCTCGACGCCGATGTCCTGGAAGTCCCGGCCGCCGACGCCGTTGGCGAGCGCCGCGTTGTTGACCAGCCCGTACACGGGCCCGTCGGCGGCGAGCCGGGCGGCCAGCGCCGCGACCGAGGCGGGGTCGGCGACGTCGAGGGCGACGGACTCGGCCGCGCCGCCCGCCTCCCGGACCGCCGCCGCCGTACGGGCGCCCCACTCCTCGTTCAGCTCGGCGACGACGACGCGGAAGCCGTCGGCCGCCGCCCGGCGGGCCATGGCCTCCCCCAGGCCACGGCCCGCCCCGGTGACGACGACCGTGCGGCGCCCGCCGGCGGGGTCAGTCACGGGTGACGCCGTACAGCGGGGAGTACTCGGGGTAGGTGGGCACCTGCGGCTTCCGGGTGCCGATGATCACGCAGAACAGGGCGTCGGTGTCGCCCTCGTTCTTCAGCGAACGGGTCACCCCGGCCGGCACGACGATCATGTCGCGGTAGCCCAGGGTGCGGTACTCGGCCTCGTCGGGGCCGCGGTGGACGCCGACGCGGACCTCGCCCTCCAGGACGAAGAAGGCCTCCTCGACGTCGTGGTGGGTGTGGGCCGGGCCCTCGGCGCCGGGCGGCAGCAGCATGTTGGAGAAGGTGAAGCCGCCGGAGGGGAGGATCCGGCCGTCGTCGTCGTGGTTGCCGGTCGCGCCGGAGCCGACGTAGCGGATCTGCGCCCGCTTGTACTGCGGGCCGGCCTTCTCCTGGAAGGAGAGGGTGCCCCAGTCCGGTTCGCGGGAGGCCTTGGAGGCGATCAGGGAGTCGGTGTACGCGGCGAGGTCGCCGCCGTCGTCGTAGGCGTCGGTGGTCAGCGGCATGGTGATCAGCCCTTCCGGGTGCGGGAGTCGGTGACGATGTGCAGGTGGGACAGGAGCCAGGCGTTGAAGTGCTCGGGCTGCTCCTGGTTGGCCAGGTGACCGGCGTCCTTGACGATCACGTAGGCGGTCCGGTGCAGACCGCCGGCCAGGACCTGTGAGGCGTCGGGGCCGGTGATCCGGTCCTTCTCCCCGCACAGGACGAGCGTGGGCGCGGTGACTCGGGCGAGTTCGCCGCGCAGGTCGGTGGCGGCCATCGACTCGGCGGCCCGCCGGTAGCCGGGCGGCCGGACCGCGTCGGCCATGGTGTCGACGACCCGCCGCACCAGCTCGGGCGGCGCGTCCTCGGACAGCAGGCGGGGGCCCCGCCGCTCCGCGAAGGCGCGCGGGCCGAGGCGCTCCAGCTCCGGGACCCGGGCGCGCATGGCGGCGGCCTTCTCGGGGCTGGTGCCGGAGCCGGGGGTGGAGTCGGCCACGGTGAGCGAGGCGACGAGGTCCGGGTGCCGGGTGGCGAGCCGCAGCCCGATCACGCCGCCCCAGGAGACGCCGACGACGTGCGCCTCGGTGTCCCGGGCGCGGATGACGGCGGCGGCGGTGTCGGCGTAGTCGTCGAGGGTGAGGTCGTGTTCCGGGTCGGCCGAGGCGCCGTAGCCGGGCGCGTCCCAGGCGACCACCCGGTGGCCGACGGCGAGGGCGGCGGTCTGCGGCGCGAAGGCGGCGGACGAGGAGCCGATGCCGTGCAGGCACAGCACCAGCGGTCCTTCGCGGCCGCTCTCCACCAGGTGCAGCCCGGCGAGGTCGTGGGCGGTCACAGGATCTGCCCCCGGCGTCCGGCCAGGGCGGCGAGGGAGCGCAGCACGGCGTACGGGACGACCTGGCTGGTGGCCGGGTTGGCCGCGTCGGGGAGGTGGCGGACCTCGAAGCGGTACGAGCCGTGCGGGCCGCTCGCCTCGATCACGTGGGACGTGTGCGCCGCCGCCGGGTCGGCGACGACGCGGACCCGTACCGCGTCGAGGTCGCCGGTCGCGAGCGCCACCGAGGCGGCCACGTTGGTGGACCTGGGGAAGCGGGCCGGCACGTCGCGCGCGGTGCCGGACATGACCTCGACGGGCGCGGTCGCGGTCCGCAGCCGGGCCAGCGTCTCCTCGTCCATCCAGGGCTGTTCGAGGGTGGCGGGCAGCTTGGTGGTGGTCAGCGTGACCTCGCCGAGCGGGCCCATGGCGCGTACGGCCTGGAGCAGGTCGAGCCCGCCGACCGCGCCGCCGGTGAAGTAGACCCGGCCGGGTCCGGTGGCCAGGAGCCGCTTGGCCAGTTCCTCGTCGGTGAGCGCGCCGGTGGACGCGACGAGCAGATCGGTGCCGGAGGCGAGGACGGCCTCGCCCCATTCCCGTACGACGCCCTGGCCGGCGGCCTCGACGACCAGGTCGCAGGCGGCGAGGGCCTGTTCGACGGTGAGCTGGGGAGCGGGCACCGCGTCGCCGAGCGGGCGGTTGTCGACGATGCCGGCGAGTTCGGCTCCCGGCACCTCGCCCGCGGCGAGGGCGCCGCCGACGACGCGTCCGATGGCGCCCCAGCCGATGAGGGCGACCTTGCGTGGGCGGTGGTTCATGCCGCTGCTCCTTCGGCGCCGGACGGGGGGTCGGTGTGCGCGCCGGTACGGGCCTCGGTGCGGGCGCCGGTACGGGCGTCCACCGGGGGCGCGGTGACGGGGCTGCCGTCGGGCGTGCCCGCCATGTGGGCGCGGATCCGCGGGGAGGGCGGGCCCGCGGTCCCCCACAGGTCGGACAGTTCGGGGGTGCGCCGCCAGACCTTGCAGATCCAGGTGTCCTCGACGATCTGGGCGACCTCGGTGGTGTACTCGCAGACCAGGCCCGTGGGGTCGGTGAAGTACGAGAAGGTGTTGTTGCCGGGGCCGTGCCGGCCGGGGCCCCACTCGGGGGTGATGCCGTGGTGCCGGAGCCGGCCGAGGCCGCGCATGAAGTGGTCGAGGGAGGTCATCTCGTAGGCCACGTGGTTGAGCGAGACCCACGGCGCCTGGTTGAAGGCGACGCAGTGGTGGTCGCTGCCGCAGCGCAGGAACGCCATCTGGTGCTCGGACCAGTCCGAGACGCGCATGCCGAGTACGTCGCGGTAGAAGGCGACGGAGGCGTCGATGTCCGGGGTGTTGAGGACGGCGTGGGTGACGCCCACCGGCAGGGACACGTCCCGGCCGCGGGCGGTGACCGCCCAGGTGTCGGCGGAGAGTTCGACCAGCCGTCCGTCGAGGTCGTGGAAGCGCAGCCCGTAGCCGCCGCCCACCTGGTCGAGCGGGCCGGGCTCGGTGACGAGCGCGATGCCGCGGGCCCGGAGCCGGCGCGCGGCCTCGTCGATCTCCGCCGGGGTGCCGACGGCGAAGACGAGCCGGCCCAGGCCGATCGTCTCCGAGCGGGTCAGGCGCAGGGCGTGGTGCTCGTCGCCGGTGCCGCGCAGCCAGCTCGCGCTGTGCTCCGCCTCGACGACCTGGAGGCCCCACACCTCCTCGTAGAAGTCGACGGCCTCGGCGTAGTCGGGGGTGAGCAGTTCGACCGAGCGCAGGGCGCGCAGGCGGCCGACCGGTGGATGGTTCATGGCGGGATCTCCCGGGGTGGGGGTCAGTTGGCCCAGGGCAGGGGCGTGGTGTCGGTGCCCCAGTACAGGGACTTCTGCCGCTGGTAGGCGCGGATGAGGTCGCGGCCCTTCTCGATGCCGAGCCCGGAGTCCTTCACCCCGCCGAAGGGGGTGGAGACGGAGAACTGCTTGTAGGTGTTGATCCAGACGGTGCCCGCCTCGATCCGCCGCCCGAGCCGCAGGGCGGCCCGCGCGTCCCGGGTCCAGATGCCGCAGGCGAGGCCGTAGACGGAGTCGTTGGCCCGGGCGACCAGGTCGTCCTCGTCCTCGTAGGGCTGTGCGACGAGCACGGGGCCGAAGATCTCCTCCTGGCAGGCGCGGGCGGAGTTCGGCAGCGAGTCGATCACGGTGGGCAGGTAGTAGGCGCCCGTCGCGTACCGCTCGCCCTCCGGTGCGGCGCCGCCGCACAGCACCCGGCCGCCCTCCTCGCGGGCGCGTTCGACGGCCGCGGCGACGCCGTCGCGGTGCGCGTGGTGGACGAGCGGCGCGACCTGGGTCTCCGGGGACGTGCCCGGTCCGACGCGCAGGCCGCGGACCCGCCGGACGAGTTCGGTGACGAAGGTGTCGTAGAGCGAGGCGTGGACGAAGAGCCGCGAACCGGCGATGCAGGACTGGCCGCTGGAGGAGAAGATCCCGTACATGACGCCCGCGAGGGCCTGTTCGGCGTCGGCGTCCTCGCGCACGATCGTCGGTGACTTCCCGCCCAGTTCGAGCGAGGCGGGCACGAGCTTGTCGGCGGCCACGCGGGCGATGGCGCGTCCGGTGGCGGTGCCGCCCGTGAAGCCGATCCTGCCGACCAGCGGATGGCGGGCGATCGCGTCGCCGACGACGCTGCCCCTGCCGGGCAGGACGGCGAGCAGCGCGGTCGGGAGCCCGGCCTCGGCGAGCGCCCGGTGGACGAGGCGCCCGAAGGCGAGGGAGACCAGCGGGGTCCATTCGGCGGGCTTGAGCAGGACGGCGTTGCCGCCGGCCAGCGCGGGCGCGGCCTTCTGCGCGTCGGAGGCGATCGGCGAGTTCCAGGGGTTGATCGCGGCGACGACGCCGATCGGTTCGTGGGTGCTCATGGTGAGGTACGGGCCGCGCGAGGGGGTGAGCGCGTCCTCGCCGGTCTCCAGGGCGGCGGCCGTGTACCGGAAGGTGCCGGCGGCGCTCAGGGCCAGGGCGCGGGTCTCGCCGAGGGTCTTGCCCGTGTCGGCGGTCTGGAGCGCGGACAGGTCGTCGGCGTGCGCCTCGATCGCGTCGCCGATCCGGTACAGGAGGCGGGCCCGGACGTGGGGCGCCAGGTCCCGCCACTCGGGGGCGGCGGCGGCCGCGGCGGCGGCGTGCGCGGCCTCGTCCACGTCCTCGGCCGAGGCGGCGTGGACGGTGGTGAGGACGGTGCCGTCGGCGGGGTCGACGGTGTGGATCGGCGTCCCGCGTCCGCGTCGCCACTGTCCCGCGATGAGGATCTCGTCGGCTGGGATGCGCGGCATGGAGGGCCTCCGGAAGGGATGCGTCTAAGTGCTCGAAATCTAAGGCCTTAAATAATTTCCCCGCAAGGGACCGGCCTCGGGAATTTTTGACGACGTCAGGAGTAAGGCTTGCCTAACCTCGGCGGGCTACCGGTAGAACTTAAGCGCTGAGACATTCAGCGCCTACACAAGTAGGGCGCCGCGCCTCTCCAGCTCACCGCCGCCGGCACGCGGTAGCTCCGCCGTGCCGTACGGCCCGAACCGTCCCGTGCGGACCCCTCGCACTCCCCGCCGCCCGGGATCCGGAGACCACACCATGACGATCGACGCAGCTCGCGACACCCCCGGCCGGCAGGGCGATCCGGCCGGGATCGCGGCCGCCATCGGCGCCCGCTTCGAACGCCTCCCCCTGTGCCGCTGGCAGGTGATGGTCCGGCTCGTCGTCGGCGCCGTCACCTTCTTCGAGGCCTTCGACCAGCTCCTCATCGCCTACGCGCTGCCCGACCTGCGGGCCGAGTGGCACCTCGGCACGGCCCAGGTCACCGCCCTGATGACGGTCGGCTCGGTCGGCATGCTGGTCGGCGCCCTGGTGTCGGGCAGGCTCGCGGACCGGATCGGCCGGGTGAAGGTGATCGCCGGGTGCATCGCCCTGTCCGGCCTCTGCAACCTCGCCCTGATCCTCTGCACCTCGCCCGAGCCGTTCATGGCCCTCAGGTTCGTCCAGGGCATGGCCATCGGCGGTGAGGTGCCGATCGCCGCCACCTTCATCGCGGAGATCACCCGCGCCCACCAGCGCGGCCGGTTCGTCCTCCTGTACGAGCTGGTGTTCCCGGCCGGCCTGACCGCGGGCGCGCTCCTGGCCGCGTGGCTCGTGCCGGTGCTGGGCTGGCGCTGGGTGTTCGGCCTGGCCGCGGTCCCCGGCCTGCTGTGCCTCGTCCTCGCCCGCTGCGTACCGGAGTCGCCGCGCTGGCTGGCCGATCACGGCCGGCACGAGGAGGCGCTGGCGACGATGGCGTCGATCGAACGGAAGGTCGAGAAGATCACCGGCGCCCCGCTGCCCGCCCCCGCCCCCGCCCCCGCGTCGCCCGTCCGGCCGGCCGCCGCGGGCAGGGGCGGCGGCCTGCGCGAACTGCTGAGCGGCAGGTACGGCAGGCGCACCCTCGTCGTCGGAGCCCTCTGGTTCACGGGCTACTTCGCGAACTACGGCATCACGTCATGGCTGCCGACCATCTACAAGGACCACTTCGAACTCAGCCTGTCCACCGCGCTGTTCTACTCGACGGTGACGAGCTGCGCGGGCCTGGCGGGCTGTCTGGTCGTCGCGCTCACCGTGGACCGGGTCGGCCGCCGCAACACGGTGATCTGGTGCACCGCGGCCGCCGCGCTGTGCCTCCTGCTCCTGGGTTTCACGGGCGGGGACTCGGCGGCGGGCATCCTGGTCTGGACGTCCCTGGCCGCGGTCTTCCTCTTCGGCTCCAACATCTGCCTCTACCTCTACACGCCGGAGCTGTTCCCCACCCGGATCCGGGCGCTGGGCTCCAGCGTGGGCGGCGCGATGAACCGCCTGGGCGTCATCCTCGGCCCGATCGTCGTCGGCGCCATCTACGCGGGCGGCGCGCTGGGCGGGGTCTTCGTGACCCTGGCGGCCGTCTCCGTCGCGGGCTCGCTGATCGCGGCGGCCTGGGCGGAGGAGACCAGCGGGCGCACGCTGGAGGACATGGCGCCGTAGCGGCCGTGGGCCGGGGGGACATGGCGCCGCGGCGGGCGCTCAGCCGGAGTGCGTGCGGGCGATGCCCGCCGCGAGCCGGCGCACCAGCTCCCTGGCCTCCCGCGGGGCGACGACCTCGATGTGGTCGCTGAACTGCAGCAACTGCCGTACCGCGGCGACCCGGTCGTACGCCACGGTGACCTCGACCCGCCCGTCCTCCCCCGGTTCGCCCGCCGACCTCAGCCGGGCGCCGAGGATCCGGCGGGCGAGGTCGAGGCTTCCGGCGTCGACGCGGGCGGTGACCACGAAGCTCCCCCCGCTCTCCAGCGCCTCCCCCAACTCGCGCGCCGTCCCGGCGAGATCGGCGCCGGGCCGCAGCCTCCGGGCGGCCTCCAGCGCGGTCCAGCGCTCCAGGCGCGACAGCGCGAACATGCGGGGCCGCCCGTCGTGGTCGGCGACCAGGTACCAGCGGCCGCCGCGCTGCGCGAGTCCGTACGGGTCGACCACGAGGTCCCGGGCGAGCGCGGCCCCGCTGCTCCGGTAGACGATCCGCAGCCGTCGCGCCGTACGCACGTCCCGGACCAAACCCGCGACGTCGGGCAGCGGAGCGGCGTCCTCGAACCACGGCCGGTTGTCGATCGCGATCACGTCCGTCAGGGCCAGCGGCAGGTCGTCCCGGGCGGGCGGCGGGGAGCGGCGCGGGGTGAGCTTGCGCAGCGCCGAGCGGGCGGCCGCCTCGCCGCCGAGCTGGCGGGCCCGGTCGAGGTCGAGGCCGACCGCCCGCAGCAGGTCCGCCTCGCCGGTGGTCAGCTTCGCCAGGTCCACCTGGTCGCCGGGGAGCAGGCTGATCCCGCCGTACCTGCCGCGTTCGGTGAAGACGGGGATGCCCGCGTCGACCAGCGCGCGCACGTCGCGCAGCACCGTCCTCGTGGACACCCCCAGCTCCGCGGCCAGCGCGTCGGCGGTGGTCCGCGGATGTGCCCGGAGGGCGGCGAGCAGCTCGATCAGGCGCTGGGGGCGGCTCATGGCGAGGTCACCTCGTCCCTCCGTAGGAGAACCCGACAATCCCTGTCAGGTTCTCACGCGAGCCTGGGAGCCGGGGGCCGAGGAGCGGCCCCCCGGAAGGAGCCCGACAGCCATGCCCGCACCGAACCTCTTCCTCGTCTACGTCAGCGACGTCGAGCGCGCGACCGCGTTCTACTCCGACCTCTTCGACGCCGAGCCGGTGGTCACCACCCCGCGTTACGTCCCCTTCGAGGTCGCCCCGGGCGTGCTGTTCGCCCTCTGGAGCGGCCGTGCGGACCGGCTCGCGCCGGGCACACCGCGCACCTCGGAGGTCGGCCTGATGGTCCCGGGTCCCGCGGCGGCCATCGACGAGATCCACGCCGCGTGGGCGGCCAAGGGCGTGACGGTGGTCGAGGAGCCCCACGACGAGGTCTTCGGCCGCACCTTCGTGGCCGCGGACCCGGACGGCAACCTGATCCGGGTGTCGCCGGTCGACTGATCGGTCCAGGCTGGTCCGGTCCGCCGCGATGAGTTCGGCCGCCCCTGCCAGTCTGTACGAGTGCCGCGGGGTCCCACGAACCCCACGGCACCCACAGCCACCACTGCCTTGGGAGCGAAGCCCGTGTCCGACACCACCTGCCACATGTCGATCTCGCTCGACGGCTTCGTCGCCGGCGCCGAGCAGAGCCGGGACGATCCGCTGGGCAAGCGCGGCCACGAGCTGCACGGCTGGCACATCGGCGACCCCCGCGCGACGGAGGCCGACGCGACGGCCAACGAGTGGCTGATGCGCCCGCGCGGCGCCTACGTCATGGGCCGGAACATGTTCGGCCCGGTCCGGGGCGAGTGGGACGAGCCGTGGGACGGCTGGTGGGGCGCCGAACCCCCGTACCACGCCCCGGTCTTCGTGCTCACCCACCACGCGCACGAACCGATCACGATGGCGGGAGGGACCACCTTCCACTTCGTCACCGAAGGCTTCGACACCGCTTACGCGCGGGCGCTCGAAGCCGCCGACGGCCAAGGGGTCGACATCGCCGGCGGCGCTTCGACGGTGCGGCAGGCGCTCAACGCCGGCGTGATCGACGAACTCACCCTCGACATCGCGCCCGTCCTGCTCGGCAGCGGCGAGCGGCTCTTCGACGGCGTCGGCACCTTCGGCTTCGAGCCCGTCGAGGTGCTCCACTCACCGCTGACCACGCACGTCCGCTACCGCAGGCGGGGGGAATAACCGGAGACCTCCTCCTGTTAAGAGGCGGAGCGACCCGCAACGTCACGAAGCAACAGGAGGCACCCCGCCATGGCCGCAGACGCCGCAGAGGAGATCCGGGGCACCGCCCAGGGCAACGCCCCCGTCCCCCTCTCCGTGCTGGACCTGGTGACCGTCGGCGCCGGCCGCACCGCCACCGAAGCCCTGCGCACCGGCGTGGACATCGCCCGCCTCGCCGAGAACCGCGGCTTCCACCGGTACTGGGTCGCCGAGCACCACTCCATGCCCGGCGTCGCCTCCTCCTCCCCCGCGGTGATCCTGGCGCACCTCGCCGCCCACACCGAGCGCATCCGGCTCGGTTCGGGCGGCGTCATGCTGCCGAACCACGCGCCCCTGGTGATCGCGGAGCAGTTCGGCACGCTCGAGGCCATGGCCCCCGGCCGCGTCGACCTCGGCCTCGGCCGCGCCCCCGGCACCGACGGGGCGACCGCCGCCGCCCTGCGCCGCACCGACCGCCTCAACGAGGGCGCCGACGACTTCCCCCAGCAGCTCGCCGAGCTGATCCGGTTCCTGGACGACGACTTCCCCGACGGGCATCCGTACGGGCGCATCCACGCCGTGCCGGGGCCCGTGCAGGCCACCTCGCCCGGGGGCGTGCAGTCGACGCACCGGCCGCCGGTGTGGCTGCTCGGCTCCTCCGGGTTCAGCGCCCGGCTGGCCGGCACCCTCGGGCTGCCGTTCGCCTTCGCGCACCACTTCTCGGCGCAGAACACCGTCCCGGCGCTCGACCTGTACCGGGACTCCTTCCGGCCCTCCGCCGTCCTGGACGCCCCGTACGCCCTGATCGGCGTCTCGGCCCTCGCCACCGACGACGAGAAGGAGGCCCGCCGCCAGGTGCTCGCGGCGGCGCTGAACATGGTGCGGCTGCGCACCGGCCGGCCGGGGCTCGTGCCGACGCCCGAGGAGGCCGAGGCGTACGACTTCAGCCCGATGGAGGAGGAGTTCGTGCGCTCCTGGAACGCCAACGTCGTCCACGGCACCGCCGACGAGGTCCGCTCCGGCCTCGACGACCTCCAGAAGCGCACCGGCGCCGACGAGCTGATGATCACGGCCAACGCCCACGGCGGCGACGTGCGCCTGCGTTCCTACGAGCTGATCGCCGACGCCTACGGCTTGCCGGCCGCCTGAACCCCGGCCGCGCCGGGCCCGGCGGAGCCGAGCAGCGCGGAGATGCGGTCCGGCGCCACCGGCCGGGAGTAGAGCCAGCCCTGGCCGGTGTCGCAGCCGATGCGGCGCAGCCGGGTCGCCTGGTCGGAGGTCTCCACGCACTCGGCGGTGACGGTCAGGCCGAGCCGGTGGGCGAGCTGGACCATCGCCTCGACGATGACCTCGTCGGCCGGGTTGGCGGCACCGGCCTCCGCGCGAGCACCGCCGGCCGCGTCGGCCTCCGGTGCCGCGTCGTACTGGAACCCGCGCACGAACGCGCCGTCCAGCTTGAGGACGGAGACCGGCAGCCGGCTGAGGTAGGCGAGGTTCGAGTAGCCGGTGCCGAAGTCGTCGATGGCGATGTGTACGCCCATGTCGCTGAGCGCCTTGAGGACCTGGAGCGGGCGGCCCGCCGAGCCCATCACGGCCGACTCGGTCAGCTCCAGCTGGAGCAGGTGCGGCGCGAGGCCCGTCTCCTCCAGGGTGCGGGCCACGTCCGCCACCAGGTCGGAGTCCCAGACCTGGCGGACCGCCACGTTGACGCTGACGAAGATCGGCGGATCGTCCGGGTGGGCCAGCTGCCAGCGGCGCGCCTGGTGGCAGGCCGTGCGCAGGATCCAGCGGCCGAGCGGGACGATCGAGCCGTCCTCCTCCGCCAGTGCGATGAACCGATTCGGCGCGAGTACGCCGAACTGGGGATGATTCCAGCGGATGAGCGCCTCGACGCCCCGCACCCGGCCGTCCTCCATGCCGACCAGCGGCTGGTACTCCAGCGCGAACTCGCCGCGCTCGATGGCGGGACGGAGCGTGGCGGCGAGCGCCTGGCGGGTCATGCGGGTGGCGTTGCGCTCGGGGTCGAAGAGCGTCCAGCGGGCCCGGCCGTCGGCCTTGGCCCAGTAGAGGGTCGTGTCGGCCGCCTGCATCAGGGCCGTGGGGGTGGTGCCGGCGGTGTGGCGCTCGACGACGCCGACCGACGCGGTGACCGAGAGGCGGCGGTCGGAGAGCTCGAAGGGCGGCTGGAGGGCGGCCAGGACCGCCTCGGCCAGGTCGGCGACCTGTTCGGTGCCGGTGGAGTCCTCCACGAGCAGGGCGAACTCGTCGCCGCCCAGACGGGCCACCAGCGGGGCGCCGCCCGCACGCGCGCCGGCGGCCTCCTCCGCGCACCGCGTCAGCCGTTCGGCCACGGCGGCCAGCAGCCGGTCGCCCACCCGGTGGCCGTGCGTGTCGTTGACGGCCTTGAAGCCGTCCAGGTCCAGGTAGCAGACACCGATCCGGCCGGTGCCGCCGTGCTCGTACGTCTCCGCCTCCAGGGCGGCCGTCAGCCGTTCGAAGAACAGCGCGCGGTTGGGCAGCCGGGTCACCGGGTCGTGCATCTGGAGGTGGCGCAGCCGCTCCTGCAGTTCGCGCCGCGCGCTGACGTCGGCGACGGACAGCAGCAGGCCCGGGGTGTCCCCGGCGTCGGCCAGCGGCTCGACGGTGACCTGCGCCCACAGGGAGTGCCCGTCGGCCCGCTTCAGGCGCCGGGTGCAGCGCAGCCGGGGCTGGCGGCCGCGCAGCACCTCGCGGTACGCGTGCCAGATGCCGGCGTCGGAGGCGAGGTCGACGAGGTCGGCCGCGGCGCAGCCCGCCAGGGCGTCCGGGTCGGTGCCGAGCAGGGCGCCGAGGGTGTCGTTGGCGCTGACGACCAGGCCCTCGCCGTCGACGACCGCCATGGCGAGGGGGGCGGCGGTGAACACCGAGCGGTAGGCCGCGGGTCTCTCACGCGCCGTACGAGGAGCCAGATTCTGGTCACTCTCTGTGACGGCCGACCGGTCGAGGTCTGCCGCGGACGCCGGCCCTTCGGAGGTTCCGTTCACCGCTCGCTCCCGCAGTGCCTCGATCTCTGTTCGTGCTCTGTTCGTGCAGGAAAGTGTGCCGATCATAGAGGCTGACACCGGGCCCTTCCAGCCGCCTTTCCGGGTTCAGGACCGAGCGGCCACTCCGAGAGATCGTTTCTGCTCACACCTGGACGGGTTCTTCATGCCTCCGACCAGTTGTGACGTTCCGTGAGTGTTGCCGGGGTGTCGGCCGGGGCGGTCTGAACGTGATCACGGGCGGCTCACCCATCCGGTGCAGGCGAACAGGGCGTAATACGACAATCATGCACAAGCTGGGTGCGGTGTCCCGTCGACCGCATCCCGGAGGTTCATGTGCCACGCCTGCGCAGCACGGCGGCGGTGTGCACCACGATGTCGGCTCTCGCGGCGACCTCCCTGATCACCGCGCCCTCGGTCGCCGAGCCCTTCTCCCCGGAGCCCTGCGCCCTCCAGCGCACCGAGGCACACCACTCCGAGGGCCTGGACACCTGGAACGCCGCCTATCCGCGGCCCGCCCGCGCCCTGGACGCGGTGATGATCTTCCTGTCCTTCCCGGACTCCCAGCCGCTGACGGCGCCGGCCGAACTCGCCGCCGACCACTTCCCGGCCACCAGCCGCTTCTTCCGGCAGGCCTCGTACGGCGCGTTCACGCTGCGCCCGCACCCGATGCGGGACTGGATCCCGATGCCGAGCCCGTCGACCTCGTACGCCATACGGCGCGACTGGCGCCCCGAGCACCGGGCCGCCTACCTGCGCGACGCACTGCGCGCCGCCGACCCGCACGTGGACTTCTCCCGGTACGACGTCGTCTACTTCGTCGCGGACCCGGACGCGCCCGGCGTGGACTCCGACGCCACGAAGGTGGTCAACCTGGACACCCCGATGCGGGCCGACGGCACCGACGTGCGGCGGGTCGTCACGGTCTTCGAGAACCACCCGCCGGACCGGCTGGTGCTGGCCCACGAGACGGGGCACGTCTTCGACCTGCCGGACCTCTACCACCGGCCGGTGGATGGCAAGGGCGACTGGGACACCCACGTCGGCGACTGGGACCTGATGGGCAGCCAGTTCGGACTCGCCCCGGACCTCTTCGGCTGGCACAAGTGGAAGCTGGGCTGGCTGGAGCCCCGGCAGGTGACCTGCGTGCTGGGCGGCGGGCCCACCCGGCTCACGCTGGAGCCGCTGGCGGCCGGTCCCGGGGTCATGGTGACCGGCGCGGCCGGGGCGCCCGCCTTCGGCCTCGGGCGGGGCACGAAGCTCGCGGTGGTGCGGACGGGCGCGGACAGCGTGCTCGCCTTCGAGGTGCGGGCCCCGGTCGGCAACGACGCCTCCGCCTGCCGGGCGGGGGTGCTGGTGTACCGGGTGCGCAGCGGGGCGGAGTCCGGCGGCGGGCCGATCGAGGTGATCGACGCCCACCCCGGCACCGAGGCCTGCTGGGCCGACTCGGTCTACCCCCCGCTCGCCGACGCCCCGGTGGGCCCGGGCGAGAGCTTCACGGTCCCCGGCGAGGGCGTGCGCGTGGAGGTGGAGGGCCGCTCGGAGTCCGGCGCGTGGACGGTGCAGATCACACCGGGGTGAGCCCCACACCGGGGTAAGCCCCAATCCCGGGACGCGAGTCCCCCGCGCCTACCAGTCGCCGGACGCTGGATCCGGGGGGGGTGCGGGTGGCGAAGCCCCCGCCACGCGCGGCGAAGCCGCGCAAAAACAACGATGGCGAGGCCGGTTCGCGCTTTCCGCGAACACGCCTCGCCATCGCCAACGTGCGCCGCCAGGGACTCGAACCCCGGACCCGCTGATTAAGAGTCAGCTGCTCTAACCAACTGAGCTAGCGGCGCCTGCTGACGTCGTAGACCTTAGCATCCTGGTCGGCGGAGGGAAAAATCGAAATCCGCACCGCGGACCGGGCCGCCCGCACCGCCGCCCAGAGCAGGATCTCCGGGCCCGGGAGCCACGGCATCCGGGTGTCCGGCGCGACCAGCCACCGGGAACCGGAACGGCCGGGCCGGCCGCCCGCCGCGGCCGGAACGGTGACCGCGTCGCCCGCGCCGTGGCACAGCAGCGGCGGCACCGCTCCCGCCCGCCCGTCGCCCCGGCCGCGGGCGCTCCACTCCTCCCACTCCAGCAGCGACGGCAGCCGCTGGGCGGTGCCCGGCGCGGCGAACAGCAGCATCCGGCCCCGGAACTCCGCCACCGGGCCGGATCCCGGGCCCTCGTCCCACAGCCGGTCCAGCATCCGGCGCCCGAAGATCGCGGGGGCGCTCACCACGTCGAAGGCGGAGCCGCAGGGCAGGACCACCGGGGCCTCGGGCCGCTCCTCCCAGAGCGCGAGCGTGCTGCGCGGATAGGCGCCAGCGGAGGCCAGCCAGGCGGCGCCGTCCGAGGTGACGTCCGAGACGCGGGGCGGGGCGTTGCGTGTGCTGCTCATGCCTCATACATCTACCGGGCGTGAGCGAGCCGCTCCGCTGGGTTGCCGGAATCGGGGACACGGGGGCGGGGAGGGGAGTATCTTGCCCACCCTTCTGGCATATGCGAAGGGTTTACTCCGTCGGTTCGCCGCGCATCAGGTCGCGCCCGAACTCCACCATCTTCTTGGCGTAGTCCTCGGTCCACTCGGCTCGCGCGGCGATGTCCGCGGCCGTCAGCCGGTCGAACCGCCGTGGATCGGCCAGCTGCGCCGCCGCGACCGCCTGGAACTCCATCGCCCGGTCCGCGGCCGCGCGGAAGGCGTGGGTCAGCTCGGTGGCCCGCTCCAGCAGGGCCCGGGGGTCGTCGATCGACTCGAGGTCGAAGAAGTGCTCGGGATCGGCGGCCGCCTCCGCCGGCTCGAAGAGCAGGGGCGCGGGGCGTAGCCGCGGTTCGTGCCGACGCGGCGTGGGCTCCGCCATGTCTTCTCCTCCTCGTACGTCACGACGGCCCTTCCCCGGGGTGCGGGGGCACTCCGTCGGAGTGGGCCACCGTCCATTGTCCCGCGCCCGCGCAAGAGGGCGGGGTGTGCCCGGCGCGGCGGCCCGGACACACCCCGCCCGCGGGCGGGACCGCGCCGCCGGCTACCCGGCGTACGTCTCGAACTCGGCGACCTTCGGGGTGCCCGAGGCGCCGGTGATCTCCAGGGTGAGCTTCGTCAGGGAGACCGCCGGGAAGCCGGCCACGCCGGCGCCGGTTCCGGTGGCGAGGACCCTGCCGGTGCCGTGGTCGACCAGCCGGTACGACCGGATGGCGCCCTCGGAGCCCGCCACCTCCCTGACGCGGACCTTGGACACGGTGGTCGGGGACGGCCACTTGACGGAGACCGAGCCGGTCGTCCCGGCCGGCGACCAGTGGGTGGCCGGGTCGCCGTCGCGCACGTTGCCGTAGCTGGTGCCGCTCGCCTTGGACGAGCCGTCGGCGCCCGCGCCGAGGCTGAGGTTGGTGCCGCTCGGCGGGTCGGTCGGGTCGGTCGGGTCCGGGGACGGCTCGGTCGGGTCCGTCGGATCCGGGTCGGTGGGGGTCGGGTCGGGGTTCTGCGGTGCGCAGCTGCCGTCCGACACCTTGAGGCCCTTGTTCGCGCCCGCCGTGGCGGCGACCACCGCCGGCACGCAGGAGGCGTCGTCCAGGGCGTAGGAGTACGGGATGGAGACGGTGGTGTTGGAGCGCGGGTCGGGTCCTGCCGGGTTGGTGTCGTCGCCGGGCTCGGACCAGGTGACGTTGTCGAAGATGTTGCCGGCGACCTGCCAGTAGCCGGCCTGGTCGGTGTAGAAGGTGCCGAGGACGTCCTTGGAGTCCTCGAAGTAGTTGCTGTCCACCTTGGCCTTGGCGCCGGCGCGGGAGTTGATGCCGGACTCGTTGAGGCTCGCGTAGTGGTTGTTGTAGATGTGCGAGGTGCCGCCGCGCAGCAGGGGGCTGCGGGAGTCGATGTTCTCGTACTTGTTGTGGTGGAAGGTGACGTACCCGTTGGACCGGTCGCTCTCGCTGGAGCCGATGAGACCGCCGCGGCCGGAGTTGCGCAGGACGCTGTAGGACAGGGTCACGTACTGGGTGTTGTCCTTCATGTCGAAGAGGCCGTCGAAGCCCGCCGACTCGCCGCCCGAGGCCTCCAGCGTGGTGTGGTCGACCCAGACGTTGCGGACGCCGCTCTCCATGCCGATGGCGTCGCCGCCGTTGGAGGTGGGCGAGCCCGACTTCCTGACGTTCCGGACCGTCACGTTCTGGATGATGATGTTGCTGGACTCCCGGATGTGGATGCCCAGTTGGTCGAAGACGGCGCCGCTGCCGACCCCGACGATCGTGACGTTGCTGATCTGCTTCAGCTCGATCTTGTCGGCGGCGGTGCTGCAGCTGTCGCCGGACACCTTGCTGGTGTTGCCGTGGTTGATGGTGCCCTCGACCTCGATGGTGATCGGGGTGGCGCTGTCCGCCCGGCCGCACAGGGCCTGGTGGATGGCGGTGCCGGTGGTGGCCCGGACCGTCTGCCCGCCCGCGCCGCCGGTCGTGCCGCCGTTCTGGGTCGCGTAGCCGGTGGCGCCACCGGCCGCGGCCGCCGCCTCGGGCATGGCCAGCACCACCCCGGTCGCGGCGGCGAGGGCCAGTGTGCCCAGCGCCGCCTGGAGTCGCAGCGCGACGGGTCTTCTCATCCTCGTTCTCCCCTTCGTTTCACATGCCGGAACGATGGCACTGTCGTGATCATGTCAATACGACAGTCGGGAAAGCGCTTTCTCGGCGTGACGATAGGGCGCGGGAAGGGGCCTGACAAGGCTTCAGGTATTTTCAGGTGACTGAACGACGGCTACATACATGACCCCCACGGCTCCCGATGTGCACCCGGACCGGACCTGGGGTACGCTCAAGCTGCCTGATCACGGGGGCCAACCCCCAAGAGCGGGCAGTGCGTTGGTGGTCCAAGGAAAGACGCCCCACTTCCCGTGGGGAAATGCAGGTGCAAGGCCTGCCCAGCGCTCCACGGAGAACCCCGGCCCCGCAGCAGCGGGACCGGGGTTCTCGTCTGTCACGGCCTGGTCGGCGGCCTCCTCAGGCCTGCACCACCGGCTCCCGGGTGAAGAGCGCGCCCAGTTCCGGCGCGTTGACCCGGCGGTCCGCCAGGCGCAGACCCTCCCAGATGGTGACCTGGTTCGCGGTCAGGACCGGTTTGCCCAGCTCCTTCTCCAGGGCGGGGATGTGGGCCGCCGTGTGCAGGGCCGTGTCCGGCAGGAGCACCGCCTCGGCCTCCGGGCGGTCGGCGGCGCGGGCCAGGGCCAGCACCTCGGCCTCGGTCCAGGTGCCGACCTCCGCCGCGGTGATGATGCCCGAGCCGACCACGCCGGTCACCTCGATGCCGGCGGCGCCGAGGAAGTCCGCGAAGAGCTGGGCCACGTCCTGCGGATAGGTCGCCCCGATCGCGACCCGCCGCGCCCCGACCTCCCGTACCGCGTGCACGAAGGCGAAGGAGGTGGACGAGGCCGGCAGGCCCGCCGTCTGGGCGAGGCCGCGCACCTGCTCCTGCGCTCCCTCCCAGCCGTGCACGAAGCTGCCGCTGGTGCAGGCCCACACCACCGCGTCGGCGCCGGCCAGCCGCAGCTCCTCGACGCCGGCCGCGAGCCTTCCGGGCGAGCCCATCTCCAGCAGCGCGTCCACCCGGTGCGCGTCCTCCCCGATGTCCGTGTGCACCAGGTCCACCCGGATGTCGCTGCCCAGCAGCTGCTCGATGCGTGGATAGTCGTCCTCGCCGGAGTGGCCCGGGTACAGGAATCCCAGTGCTGTCATGTCCACCCTTCCTGCTGCTGTTCGGTCTCCGGGCCGTCCGTGACGCCCGGCATGTCCGCCACTGCGGGGCCGGCCGGTCCCGGCACCGCGGGGCCGGTGCGCGCCGACGGATCGGTCAGCGCCTGATAAGGCCCCACGGCACGGGTACCCAGCCGGCGCAGCGCCGCCCACATCGTCACTTGGTTGGCCGAGATCACCGGGATCCGCAGCTCCGCCTCCAGCTGCGGGATGACGTCGTAGGTGGGGAGGTTCGTGCAGGAGATGAAGAGGGCGTCCGCCGCACCCTCGGCCGGTACCGCCCGGCGCGCCATCTCGGCGACGTCGCGGTACGGCACCTTCCAGATGTGCCGGGTCAGCCCCATGAAGGCGCAGCCGGTGACGGTGACCCCGGCCTCGGCGATGTACGCCTCCAGCGCCCGGGTGACGGACACGGTGTACGGCGTCACCAGCGCGAGCCGGCGCACGCCCAACTCGGCCAGCGCGTCGAGCAACGCGCCGGAGGTGGTCACGGACGGGACTGCGCCCGCCCAGGTCATCGCCTCGCACATCGCCCGCTCGCCGGCGACGCCGCCGACGAAGCTGCCCGAGGTGCAGGCGTAGGCGACGACCTCGGGAGCGATGGCGTTGAGCGTGCGCACCGCCTCGCCGAGGGTCTCGTGCTCACTCACCAGCCGCGCGAGGTCGAGGCTGACCTCCACGGGGACGAAGGGGGTCCGCGTCATGTGCAGCGAGACCTCGTCGGGCACCCATCGCCACAGTTCGCGATCGAGTGCGAAGTCGAAGGGGGCGACCACGCCGACCCCGCGTTGCGGAGCTGGTCCGCCGAGAAAGGAGATGTCCATGGCACGCACCGGCCTCACACTGAGGAAGGAGAGGGCAACGCACCGTTACGCACGGCCGTGTTGACGAAGGTAGGTTGCGGTGCGAGCGTGGTCAATCCGCCCGCGTCACTCCGAGGTCAACAGCCGGTTAACTTCCGCGTCGACACCCGAACAGCCCCCGTTCCCCGTACCGGAGACACGCCTGCCGATGAGCACGCCCACGCTTCTCGTCCTGGACGCCGAACCCCTCCCCCGGCTGGGCCGGCTGACCGGCCGGGCCCGGATCGAGCACACCGACGCGTCGTCCCTCGCCGAGCGGCTGCCGCACGCGGACGTGCTGCTCGTGTGGGACTTCACCTCGCACGCGGTGCGCGAGGCGTGGCCCGGCGGCGGTCCGCGGCCCCGCTGGGTGCACACCGCGAGCGCCGGGGTGGACCACCTGATGTGTCCGGAACTGGCCGACTCCGAGACCGTGGTGACCAACGCGCGCGGCGTCTTCGACCAGCCGATCGCCGAGTACGTCGCCGCGCTCGTGCTGGCGATGGCGAAGGACCTGCCGACGACGCTGCGGCTGCAGGGCGAGCGGACCTGGCGGCACCGCGAGTCGACGCGGGTGGCCGGGACCCGCGCCTGCGTGGTCGGTTCCGGGCCGATCGGGCGGGCGATCGCGCGGACCCTCAAGGCGCTCGGCATCACCACCGCGCTGGTCGGCCGCACCGCCCGCACCGGCGTGCACGGCCCGGACGAACTGGACCGGCTCCTCGCCCGCGCCGACTGGGTGATCGCCGCGGCACCGCTGACCGACGACACGCGCGGCATGTTCGACGCCCGGCGGTTCGGGGTGATGCAGCCCTCCGCCCGGTTCGTGAACGTGGGGCGCGGTCAGCTGGTCGTCGAGGACGACCTGGCCGAGGCGTTGAACCGGCGCTGGATCGCGGGCGCCGCACTGGACGTGCTGAGCCGGGAGCCGCTGGCGCCGGAGAGTCCGCTGTGGGGCGTCCCGGACCTGATCATCTCCCCGCACATGAGCGGGGACACGGTCGGCTGGCGGGACGAACTCGGCGCGCAGTTCGTGGAGTTGTTCGAGAGCTGGGCGGCGGGCCGGCCGCTGGCCAACGTGGTCGACAAGAAGCGCGGATACGTGCCCGGACACTGACGGACCTGGAAGGCGGGAGGGTGCATGACCGACCTCACGGAGCTGACCGCGGTGCAGCTCGTCGACGGTTACCGCAAGGGCGTCTTCAGCCCCGTCGAGGTGACCCGGGCGGCCCTGGAGCGGGCCGGGCGGATCCAGCCGGAGGTGAACGCCTTCGTCCGGCTGACCGAGGAGGAGGCCCTCGACCGGGCCCGGCGGTCGGAGGAGCGGTGGCGGCGCGGGGAGCCGTGCGGGCGGCTGGACGGGGTGCCGGTCACGGTGAAGGACATCCTCCTGACGCGCGCCCAGCCCACCCTGCGCGGCTCGCGGGCCGTGTCGCCCGACGGCCCGTGGGACGAGGACGCCCCCTCGGTCGCGCGGCTGCGCGAGCACGGCGCGGTGTTCCTCGGCAAGACGACCACGCCGGAGTTCGGCTGGAAGGGCGTCACGGACTCGCCGCTGTCCGGCATCACCCGCAACCCGCACGACCCCTCCCGTACGGCGGGCGGTTCCAGCGGGGGCGCGGCGGCGGCCGTGGCGCTCGGGGCGGGTCCCCTGGCGCTCGGCACGGACGGCGGCGGGAGCGTGCGCATCCCGGCGTCCTTCTGCGGCGTCTTCGGCCTGAAACCGACGTACGGGCGGGTGCCGCTGTACCCGGCGAGCGCGTTCGGCACCCTCGCGCACGTCGGCCCGATCACCCGGGACGCGGCGGACGCGGCGCTGCTCCTCGACGTCATCGCCGCCCCCGACGCGCGGGACTGGTCGGCGCTGGGCCCCGCGCCCGGTTCGTACACCGAGGCGCTGGCCGGCGGGGTGCGGGGGCTGCGGGTGGCGTACTCGCCCTCGCTCGGCGGGCAGGTGGCGGTGCGTCCGGCGGTGGCGAAGGGGGTCCGGCGGGCGGTGCAGCGGCTGGCGGACCTGGGCGCCTACGTGGCGGAGGTGGACCCGGACTTCACGGACCCGGTGGAGGCCTTCCACACGCTGTGGTTCAGCGGGGCGGCGCGCGTGGTCCAGCATCTGCGGGCGGGACAGCGGGAGCTGCTCGACCCGGGGCTGCGGGAGATCGTCGGGGCGGGCTCCCGGTACTCGGCGCTGGACTACCTGGCCGCGGTGGACGTCCGCATGGAGCTGGGCCGCCGGATGGGCCGCTTCCACGAGGAGTACGACCTGCTGGTCACGCCGACGCTGCCGATCACGGCGTTCGAGGCGGGCGCCGAGGTGCCGAAGGGATCCGGCCACCGGCGGTGGACCGGGTGGACGCCCTTCACCTACCCCTTCAACCTGACCCAGCAGCCCGCCGCGTCGGTCCCGGCGGGCACCGACGGGGACGGGCTCCCCGTCGGCGTGCAGCTGGTGGCCGCCCGGCACCGCGACGACCTGGTCCTGCGCGCGGCCCACGCGCTGTACGGGGCCGGGCCCGGGTAGCCGCGGGCGGCCGGCGGACGGGGCCGGCCGCCCGCTGGGGCGGCACGCGGCCCCCTACGCCCGCCGGAAGCCGAGCGTCTCCCCCGCCGCCCCCGTGCGCCACAGGTCGTTGCAGGCCTCGGCCATCGCGTCGAGGCCGTCGACGATCTGCCCCCAGACGGTGCCGGGGACCCAGCCGACGTCGGCGTTGAGCAGCAGGTTGTTGCGCTCGTAGAACAGGGCGAGGTCGACGAGGGTGGTGCCCGGGCGGACCTCGCGGTCGTAGCCGTACGCCTTGGTGCCCAGTTCGGCGCCGGCGAAGGCGAAATAGCACAGGTCACCCGGAATGGGGGTCACCGTCGGGTTCTCCAGCGGTGGCTCGGATGTCGCGAAGGGCGGGAAAAGGGCGTAGATCTCGTTGCGGGCGTATTTGGCGTGGTAGACGTCGCTGCCGAGGGGGAGCGCGTCCCAGACGGCCTGGCAGGTGATCGGGGCCCGGTCGTCGAGCAGTTGGGCCGTGCACGTGATTCCGCGCTTGACCAGCGAGACTTCGATGTAGCGATCAGCCATGCCCTCCATGGCAGTGCCCCGCGGCCCCGCGGTCAAGAGCGCGGGGCCGAGGTATCGGACTGAAAACGGTCGGCATAACCCCTCCCCCTTCGGGTAGCTGCGCGCCCATGGCTCCACCACACAGAACCCCTCCATGGGGTATATCCGACCAAAGGTCCAGGACAGCCGGACCCACACGCCGGTCGCTGCTCGCGGGGGTCGCGGCGCTCGGCGCACTGGGAGCGGCCGGCTGCTCGCGGGTGGCCACCGCGTCCGGCGAGGAGGGAGGCGACCTCCTCGACCGGCTCCGGGCCCAGGGCGTCGCCCGGCTCGGTATCGCGGGCGAGATCCCCTTCGGGTACATCGACAAGAACGGTGAGCTGACCGGCGAGGCACCCGAGCTGGCCAAGGTCATCTTCAAGCGCCTCGGAGTGGACCGGGTGCAGCCGGTGCCGACGGAGTTCGGCTCCCTCATCCCGGGGCTGGCGTCGCAGCAGTTCGACGTCGTGGCCGCCGGCATGTACATCAACCCCGACCGCTGCCAGCAGGTCATCTTCTCCGACCCCGACTACCAGATGCTCGACGCGTACATCGTGCGCAAGGGCAACCCGCTCGGGCTGCGCGACTACAAGGACGTCGTCGAGAAGAAGGCCAAGTTCGCGACGGGCACCGGCTACGCGGAGATCGCCTACGCGGTGGAGCACGGGTACAAGGAGGACGACATCCTGATCGTCCCCGACCAGGTGGCCGGTCTCAACGCCGTCGAGTCCGGGCGCGTGGACGTCTTCGCGGGGACGGCGCTGACCGTGCGCGAGGTGGTCAAGAAGTCCAGCAAGGCGGAGGCGACCGAGGCGTTCGCGCCCCTGGTCGACGGCAAGCCGCACGTCGACGGCGGCGGCTTCGCCTTCCGCCCGGACGAGACCAACCTGCGGGACGCCTTCAACGTCGAGCTGCAGAAGCTCAAGAAGAGCGGCGAACTGCTGCGCATCCTCAAGCCCTTCGGTTTCACCGAGAACGAGATGACCGATCTGACCGCGAAGGAGCTGTGCGGCGGATGACCTCGGGACTGTGGGAACTCGTACTCCAGGGCATCTGGGTCACCGTCCAGCTGCTCTTCTTCAGCACCCTGCTGGCGACCGCCGTCTCCTTCGTGGTCGGCATCGCGCGCACCCACCGGCTGTGGATCGTCCGCTTCCTCGCGGGCTTCTACACCGAGGTGTTCCGCGGCACCTCGGCGCTGGTGATGATCTTCTGGGTGTTCTTCGTGCTGCCCCCGGCCTTCGGCTGGCAGCTGGTGCCGATGTGGGCGGGCACGCTGGCGCTCGGCCTGACCTACGGCGCGTACGGCTCCGAGATCGTGCGCGGCGCGCTCGGCGCGGTCGACCCGGCGCAGCGGGAGGGCGGCATCGCGCTGAGCTTCACGCCCTGGCAGCGGATGAGGCTGATCCTGCTGCCGCAGGCCGTGCCGGAGATGATCCCGCCCTTCTCCAACCTGCTGATCGAACTGCTCAAGGGCACCGCCCTGGTCTCGATCATGGGCATGGGCGACCTGGCCTTCAGCGGCAACCTGGTGCGCCTCGCGCTCCAGGAGAGCGCCGAGATCTACACGTACATCCTGCTGATCTACTTCGTGATCGCCTTCCTGCTCACGCGCGTGATGCGCGGCCTGGAGAAGAAGCTCAAGGCGGGTGTCGGCAAGGCACCGCGGAAGAAGACGGCGGCCGTGCCGGTGCCCGAGGGAAGTGGTGTGTCGTGAACTGGGACTGGAGCGCGGTCTCCGACTTCATGCCGCACTTCTGGGACGGTCTGCTGGTCACCCTGCAGATCCTGGTCCTGGGCTCGGCGGTGTCGTTCGCCCTGGGCCTGGTGTGGGCGCTGCTGATGCGCGTGCCGAGCCGCTGGGTGACCTGGCCGATCGGCGTCGTCACCGAGTTCGTCCGGAACACCCCGCTGCTGGTGCAGCTGTTCTTCCTCTTCTACGTGCTGCCCGAGTGGAACATCACCTTCTCGGCGCTCACCACCGGTGTGGTCGCCATCGGCCTGCACTACTCGACGTACACGATGCAGGTCTACCGGGCCGGCATCGAGGCGGTGCCGGTCGGCCAGTGGGAGGCCGCGACGGCGCTCAACCTGCCGCTGCGGCGGACGTGGACGGCGGTCATCCTGCCGCAGGCCATCCGCCGCGTGGTGCCCGCCCTCGGCAACTACGTGATCTCCATGCTCAAGGACACGCCGCTGCTGATGGCGATCACGGTGCTGGAGATGCTCGGCGAGGCCCGGCTGTTCTCGCAGCAGAACTTCCAGTTCACCGAGCCCCTCACGGTGATCGGTGTGGCCTTCATCATCATCTCCTACCTGGCCTCCCTTGCCCTGCGAGCCCTGGAGCGACGCCTTGTCCACTGACACCCTGCCCAACCCCGAGAAGAGCCCCGAGCGGAGCGGCTCCGAGCTGATCCGCCTGGAGCGGGTCACCAAGAGATTCGGGGACAACACCGTCCTCGACAACCTCGACTTCGCCGTGGACGCGGGCAAGCACGTCACCCTGATCGGCCCGTCCGGCTCGGGCAAGACGACGATCCTGCGGCTGCTGATGACGCTGCTCAAGCCCGACGAGGGCACGATCACCGTGGACGGGCAGAAGCTGTTCCCGGCGAGCGAGAAGGAGCGGCGGGAGGTCCGCAAGCAGATCGGGATGGTGTTCCAGCAGTTCAACCTGTTCCCGAACATGACGGTGCTGCGCAACATCACCGAGGCCCCGGTCACCGTGCTCGGGCTGTCCAAGGACGAGGCCGTGGAGCGGGCCAGGGAGCTGCTCGACATGGTGGGCCTCGGCGACAAGTGCGACGCGCACCCCGCCCAGCTCTCCGGCGGCCAGCAGCAGCGGGTGGCGATCGCCCGGGCGCTGGCGATGCGGCCGAAGGTGCTGCTCCTCGACGAGGTCACCTCGGCGCTCGACCCCGAGCTGGTCGCGGGCGTCCTCGACCTGCTCAGGGACATCGCGCGCAGCACGGACATCACCATGCTGTGCGTGACCCACGAGATGAACTTCGCCCGGGACATATCGGACCAGGTGCTGATGTTCGACTCGGGCCGGGTCATAGAGGCCGGCCCGCCGGAGAAGATCTTCAGCGAGCCGGAGCACGACCGGACGCGGGAGTTTCTCAGCGCGGTGCTCTGAGCCCGGCCGCCGCCGTGACGACGTGGCGTGCCCCAACGTCCCAGGCCGGGGCGCCGGGGCACGCCACCGGCATATGACAGCGGGTCATCGCCGCAGCTGGGGGCGGCGAAATCTCGCCAACACCCCCTCACTCCGGGCCTCTTGGCGGCTATCGTGGAGGGGATCCGCTGTCCGGACCGGGGGCACAGGCAGGGACAGGGGCAGGGGCCTACCAGCGAGCGCAGGGGGAGACCACCGTGGCGCTTCAGCACAAGCCGACCGCGCCGCGCCACTCGGCCCAGGACGCCCTGCGCGTCCTGGAGACCGTGACGCGGCACACCTCCGGAGTCACCGCCGCCGAACTCGGCCGCGGCTCCGGCCTCGACCTCGAGCGGCTGCCGGCACTGCTGCGCATGCTGCGCCGCGAGGGCTACGTCGAGCAGACCGCCGACGGCGCCTACGTCACCGGCGAGGCCCTGGCCCGCCTGGGCTCGGCCGACGGCCGCGAGCAGGCGGTGCGCGACAAGCTCCAGCGCACCCTGGACCGGCTGCGCGACTCGGTGGGCGCCGCCGTCTACATCAGCCGGTACGTCGACGGCGAGGTCAGCGTCACCCAGTACGCCGACAGCCCGGCCACGCCCAAGGTCAACGAGTGGGTCGACTTCAAGGTCTCGGCGCACGCGACCGCGGTCGGCAAGAGCCTGCTGACCCAGCTGGACCACGCGGGCCGCCGCGATCACCTGGCCCGGCACCGGATGGCCCGGCTGACCTCGCGCACCATCACCAGCGACAAGCTCCTGCTGTCCCGGCTGGAGTCCCAGCCGCCCACGGTGCCGGTCCTCGACCTCCAGGAGTACGCGGTGGGCACGGTCTGCGCGGCCGTCCCGATCACCGCCGGCGCGTCGGTGGGCTGCCTGGCCCTGTCGCTGCCGGTGGAGCACGCGCACCGGCTGCGCGAGGCCGCCGACGAGCTGAACCGGAACGCGGCGCCGGTGCTCCTGTCGCTGACGATCTAGCGCGGTCCCCGGTGGCCGCAGTGGTCGGGAGCACCCCTCGGGACCGGGTAGTATTTTCTTCGTCGCCGGCCGCTGACAGCGGACGGCGGGAGTCATGCGCCGCTAGCTCAGTTGGTTAGAGCAGCTGACTCTTAATCAGCGGGTCCGGGGTTCGAGTCCCTGGCGGCGCACAGCACAAGATCCCCCTCGCTCCGGCGAGGGGGATCTTGTTCGTTTCCGCCCGATCGGACGGCTCAGAAGGTGACGTCCGAGCACGCGTAGAACGCGTTGCCCGTGTCGGCGATCGTCCAGACGGCGACGATCACGTGGCGTCCGCTCAGCCCGGACGGCAGGGTGCCGGAGTGGGAGAGCGTGGCCGGGGGCTGCTGGTTGTTGTAGGGCACCGTGAAGAACGGCGTCAGGTTGAGGTCGGACCGGGCCAGGTTGTGGTTCTGGTTCCAGCCCGGCTTGGTGACGTAGTACTTGAAGTCGGTCGTGGCGTGCCGGGCGGTGAACTGCCAGCGGAAGGTGTAGCTCTGCCCGCCGTTCACCTTGGTGGCGGGCCAGGCCTGGCCGTTGGGCTGCTTGGAGCTGTCCAGCGGGGCGAACGAGCCGACCCCCGCGGAACAGATCTTCCCGTCGGCCGGACCGGCGGCCGGGAAGCCCTTCGGCCCCTCGACGCTCTGCGGCTCCCACTGGATGGAGCCGCACCCGCTGACGGTGCCGTTCTGGCACACCTTCTGCCGGCTGACGGGCAGGTCGGTGTAGCCGTGACCGGTGGCGCCGCCGGACGAGAGCACGAGGGCTCCGGTGGTCGCCATACCCACCGCGGCGGCGTAGATCTTGGTCCTTGTGCGCATACTGCTGCTCCTGTGACGTGTGGGGAAGTTCAGCGAGCCGTGCAGGTCTAGACCAAGTCTCAGATTATTGCCGTTAGTTGAACATGTCCATACCAATAGCGGAACCCGCTCGCCCCTCAGTGCCCGGTGTCCCCACGCCCCGCGCAGAACGCCACCGTCAGGTCCTTGACCAGCATCTTGCGCTCGTAGTCGTCCAGTTCGACCAGCCCCCGCACGGTCAGCCGGGTCACCGTGTCCTCCACCGAGTCCACGACCGAGGTCAGCACGCTGGCCCGCTGCGCCGCGTCCAGCGCGGCGATCCGGCGCCGGTGCATCGCGGCGGCGACCTCCGGGGCGTACTCCACCCGGACCGGCCGCACCGAGAAGACCTCCAGGCCCACCGGCGCCGCGTCCGCCGCGACCAGCCGGGTCAGGGTGTCGCCGGCCACGTCGGCCGAGCTGCGGACCGTGCCCAGCGGCTCCACCGGGACCCGGGCCAGCGCGGCCTCCACGCACTCCCGCAGATACGTCTCGTGGTCCTCGACGCCCAGCGTGGCCTTCACGGTGTCCCGCACCCGCCACACCACCAGCGTCACCGCCCTCAGCGCGACCCCGTTGCCGTCGGCCGCGGGCATCGGCTCGCTGCGCCAGTGCCGCAGCCGGACGTCGACCCGGCGGCGCAGCAGCAGCGGGTTCACCCACATCAGGCCGGTGCGCCGCACCGTCCCCCGGTAGCGGCCGAACAGACCGAGCACCCAGGCCCGCCCGGTCCGGCCCCGGGCCAGCCCGCCGAACCCGAACATCCCGAGCGCCCCGGCCGCCGCGTACGCCGCCCACTGCGCGGGCCCGAGCCCCGCGCCGGCGTGCACCGGCAGCCCCAGCGCCTGGGTCGCGAGCGGCGGTACGACCCCGGCCCACCAGGAGGTGACCGCGCAGCCCGCCGCCCCGCAGAACCCGGCGGCCACACCCGCCGCGCCGGGCAGCACCCGCGCCGGACGCTCCGTCAGCTCCGGGTCGACGTACGGCACCGGGCGGGGCCGCGCCGCCTCCGGGCGCCGTGCCCGGGGCTGCTCGCCGGTGCCCTGGCGGCGGCCGACGACCGCGGGCCGCACCGGCACCGGCGCGGGGGCGGGATCGTCGCGGAACAGCAGGTGGACGGGGATCTCGGTGGTCGCCTCGTTGTGGATCAGGCGGGCGGGCCGGGGGCCGGGTTCCGCCGCGGGCGAGGGTCCGGCCGGGGCCGTGGTCTGGGGGTTCGTTGACGATGTCGTACTCATGCGTGCTCCAGCCTCCGCGCCAGACGCCTCATGAACGGGTGATCATCTCGGGCGGGCGGTCAGGAGAAGAGCCGCCGCCAGGTCTCCGGGCCCGGGTAGCCGTCCGCCGCGCCACCGCGCCAGCCCTGGGTGCGCTGGAACGCCTGGACGGCCCGCCGGTCCGCCTCGCCCCAGCGCGGACCCGGCCCGGTCGTGTAGTACCGGCCGAATCCCTTCCGCACGAGCCGCTCGCCGAGCCGGGTGACGTACGGGTTCTCCGCTCCGGGGCGGAACATCGCGCGGCCCGGGTAGCCGGCCACCCCGTGCGAGGCGGAGCCCCCGGCCGCGGCCGGCACGTCCTTGCCGCGGCCCTCGGCCAGCAGCCGCCAGGTGCCGGGTCCCGGCAGTCCGTCGGCCTCCCTGCCGCGCCAGCCCTGGGCCAGCTGGAACGCCTCGGTCGCCCTGCGGTCCGCCTCCGACCAGCGGGGTCCCGGCCCCGAGGCGTAGAAGCGGCCGGCGCCCCTGGCCGCGAGCATCCGGCCCAGCTCGGTCACGTGCCGGTTGTTCGCGCCGGGACCGAAGTACGACGCCCCGGGGTACGCCCGGGCCGCGGCCGGCGCGCCGCCGGTCCCGGCCTTGCCCTCCGCCACCCCCTTGTACCGGTAGGGCAGGTACTTCGCGGAGTTGCTCCAGTAGGCGTAGGGCGTGGCGAGCTTCCGGGCGTGCGGCGGGGTCTGCTCGTAGGCCGTGTAGGCGGTGTGTGTGGAGTCGGTCCAGCCGCCGAAGATCACCACGTGTGAGCCTTTCTGGGGGTCGGCCGCGTTGTGGAACAGCAGGATGTCGCCCGGCTGGAGTTCGTCCTTGGTGATCCGGTCCGCGACGGTGCCGAGGCTTCCGGTCCATTCGTTGGTCGGCAGCTTCCAAGCCATCGAGACGTATCCCGAGCAGTCCTGCCGGTATCCGTCGGACCAGTAGGCGGTCATGCTGTACGGCACCTTGGCGGCGACCCAGGTCTTGGCCCGGTCGATGATCTCCGTACGGCTGATGGTGGCCAGCCGGGTGCCGGGCGCGGGGGCGGGCCGGCCCGCCGGACCGTGCAGCGGGGCCCGCCCGCCCTGCGGGGTGTCCGGGTCCTCGGCCGCGGGGACGCCAGGCCGCTCGGGTGCGTGCGCGGTGGCCGGGGGCGCGGCGGCGGCGCCCGCCCCGACGGCGGCCGCCGCGGCGGTGGCGACGATCAGCGCGCGCCGACCCGCCGGGGGCCCCGGGGCGACGGGTTTCCGGCGACGGCAACCGGGACATTCACAGTCGCCCGCGGCGTCGAGTTCCTCGAATACGGGAGTGTCCATGCGATTCCCCTCACACTCCCGGTGCGCATGTCCGCGGCGGTGCACTTCGGTACATGTCCGCCAGTTTCCCAACCGGGTGTGACATTCGCATGTTGACGGTCCGAATGATGTAACCGGGTACCCCGCGGACCTCGCGGGAGCGCCCGCGGGCGGTCCGGAGCACGGTGCGACATCGGGTAGAGTTGTGCAGGTCAGCAGGCGCCGCTAGCTCAGTTGGTTAGAGCAGCTGACTCTTAATCAGCGGGTCCGGGGTTCGAGTCCCTGGCGGCGCACAGACGGCCGAAGGCCCCTCGTATCACACGGGGGGCCTTCGGTGTACCCGGGCCGGGAACGCCTTGCGATCATGAGGAAGCCCATAGAACCCTGGTCCGGTTCATGGGCCGGATGCCGAGCGAGCACCCCTGCAACCGGGGGCATCCATTCCATGTCTATATAAGGTGTCTGACGGTCGAGGGGGACCTGTCCAGGCCAGGAAAGCGACGAAACACGCATGACCCGCGTGTGGGGGGATGATTCATGACGTCGACGCCGACGGGCGCCGGACCTGACGAGGACCCGTCACAGACCACCCAGCTCCGGGTGCCCGGGCATCGGTCCTGGAACACCGGTTCGTTCCGGCGGATACGCAAGACCCTGCCGAAGTACGACTACGAGCACTACAGCCGCCTCGCGGGCCCCCTCACCCAGCCCGACCCGCACAAGCCGTACCAGGTCCAGTACCGCTCGCTGATATCCCAGGAGCCGCACCGGGTCCGGGTGGCGCTGATGCTGGCCGCCGCCCCGCTGCTGTCGGTGGTGCTGCTGGTCTGGCTGCTCCAGCCCACGCACTGGACCGAGCGCGACTACCCCGCCTTCGACTGGCTGCCCACGCTCGACATCGTGATGCTCGTGGCGATCGGCCTGATCGAGCTGTTCCGCTGCCTGAACGTGCTCTCGAACGCGCACGCCACCCTGGTCGCCCGCGACCCGGTCCCCGTGGTCCCCGAGACCGGCACCCGGGTCGCCTTCCTCACCTCCTTCGTGCCCGGCAAGGAGCCCCTGGAGATGGTGACGAAGACCCTGGAGGCGGCCGTGAAGATCCGCCACCGCGGCCTCATGCACGTCTGGCTCCTCGACGAGGGCGACGACCCCGAGGTGAAGGAGGTCTGCGCCCGCCTGGGCGTGCACCACTTCTCCCGCAAGGGCGTCTCCAAGTGGAACCGGAAGAAGGGCCCGCACCGCGCCAAGACCAAGCACGGCAACTACAACGCCTGGCTGGACGCGCACGGCGGCGAATACGACTTCTTCGCCTCGGTCGACACCGACCACGTGCCGCTGCCCAACTACCTGGAGCGGATGCTCGGCTTCTTCCGCGACCCGGACGTCGGCTTCGTCATCGGCCCCCAGGTCTACGGCAACTACGACAACCCGATCACCAAGGCCGCCGAGTCGCAGCAGTTCCTCTTCCACGCGCTGATCCAGCGCGCGGGCAACCGGTACGGCTCCCCCATGTTCGTGGGCACCTCGAACGCGGTGCGCATCAGCGCGCTCAAGCAGATCGGCGGGCTGTACGACTCGATCACCGAGGACATGGCGACCGGCTTCGAGATCCACCGTCACAGGAACCCGGCCACCGGCCGCAAGTGGCGCTCGGTCTACACCCCGGACGTGCTCGCGGTGGGCGAGGGCCCGAACGCCTGGACGGACTTCTTCACCCAGCAGATGCGCTGGTCGCGGGGGACGTACGAGACGATCCTCAAGCAGTACTGGAAGGGCTGGTACTCGCTGCCGCCGAGCAAGCTCTTCAACTACACGATGATGATCATCTTCTATCCGATGTCGGCCCTGAACTGGATCCTCGCGGCGCTGAGCTGCTGCCTGTTCCTGGGCCTGGGCGCCTCCGGCGTCAACATCGACCCCGCGGTCTGGCTGATGCTCTACGGCAACGCCTCCGCGCTCCAGATCGGCCTCTACGTCTGGAACCGCCGCCACAACGTCTCCCCGCACGAGCCCGAGGGCTCCGGCGGTGTGGCCGGCATGATCATGTCCGCGCTGTCGGCACCGCTGTACGCCAAGGCGCTCATCGACTCCGTGCTGCGCCGCAAGAGCAAGTTCGTGGTGACCCCGAAGGGCGACTCGGCCAGCCCGGACACCCTGTTCGGGACCTTCCGGTACCACTGGTACTTCATCGTGATCTTCGCCGCGTCGATCACCGCCGGCTTCGTCCTCGGGCACTCCCATCCCGCGATGATCATCTGGGCGACGTTCGCGCTGCTGATCACCGCCTCGCCGATGTTCGCGTGGCGCCACGAGCTGCGGAAGGCGAAGAAGCGGCCCGCGGCCGTCGCCGCCGAGCCCGTACCGCCCGTGCCGCCCCCGTCCCGCGGACGGCACGCGTCGCACGGCCGGCCCGCGCCCCACGGACAGCACACACCGCAGCAGCAGCCCAGCTGGACGCCCTCCCCCGACGGGGGCGACGACCAGACCATGCAGATCGCCCTTGGTGGACTTGGGGGACGTAAGGAATGAAAGACCGTGCCGGCCGCCGCCGCGCCCGTCGCTTCGCGATAGGTACGGCGGTGGTAGTCGCGCTGGCCGGGATGAACGGACCGTGGCTCTACCGCTTCGGAACCGAGAAATACCACCAGTACAAGATCAATCAGCCGGAGTACAAGGCCGCCAACGGCAAGTGGGAGATCGTCGAGTTTCCCGAGAAGTACCGGCAGAACACCATCCACGCGGCGCTGCTGCGCACCGGCAAGGTGCTGCTCGTCGCCGGGTCGGGCAACAACCAGGACAACGCCGACGACAAGCGGTACGACACGCGGATCTGGGATCCCGTCAAGGGCACCGTCAAGAAGGTGCCGACCCCGACGGACCTGTTCTGCACCGGGCACACCCAGCTCGCCAACGGCAACCTGCTGATCGCGGGCGGCACCAAGCGGTACGAGAAGCTCAAGGGCGACGTCACCAAGGCCGGCGGTCTGATGGTCGTCCACAACGAGAACCCGGACCAGCCGATCACCCTGCCCGCCGGGACCCGCTTCACCGGCAAGGAGAACGGCAAGACCTTCGTCTCCAAGGACCCGGTCCTGGTGCCCCGCGCCGAGAAGGTCTTCGACCCGGACACCGGTGAGTTCGTGCGCAACGACCCGGGCCTGGGCCGGATCTACGTGGAGGCCCAGCGCAGCGGCGCCCAGTACGAGACGGGCACGGAGGACAACTACCGCGTCCAGGGGCTGTCGGGCGCCGACGCGCGCAACACCTACGGCATCGCGCAGAAGCTCGCCCTCGACAAGAAGGACTTCCAGGGGATCCGGGACGCCTTCGAGTTCGACCCGGTCGCCGAGAAGTACATCAAGGTCGACCCGATGCACGAGGCCCGCTGGTACCCCACGCTCACCACCCTGGGCGACGGGAAGATCCTCAGCGTCTCCGGCCTCGACGACATCGGCCAGCTGGTCCCGGGCAAGAACGAGGTATACGACCCCGGGACCAGGAAGTGGACCTACACCGACAAGGTCCGCCAGTTCCCTACGTACCCGGCGCTGTTCCTCACGCAGAACGGCAAGATCTTCTACTCGGGCGCGAACGCCGGCTACGGCCCCGACGACGTGGGCCGCGACCCCGGTATCTGGGACGTGGAGACCAACAAGTTCACCAAGGTGCCCGGCCTCAGCGACGCCGACATGCTGGAGACCGCGAACACCGTGCTGCTGCCGCCGGCGCAGGACGAGAAGTACATGGTGATCGGCGGCGGCGGGGTCGGCGAGTCCAGGCTGTCCAGCGAGAAGACCCGGATCATCGACCTGAAGGCGGACGACCCGCGGTTCGTGGACGGGCCGTCCATGGAGAAGGGCACGCGCTACCCGCAGGCCTCCGTCCTGCCCGACGACAGCGTGCTGGTCTCCGGCGGCTCGGAGGACTACCGGGGCCGCGGCGACTCCAACATCCTGCAGGCCCGGATGTACCACCCGGACACCAACGACTTCGAGCGGGTGGCCGATCCGCTGGTGGGCCGCAACTACCACTCCGGTTCGATCCTGCTGCCCGACGGACGCCTGATGTTCTTCGGGTCGGACTCGCTCTACGCGGACAAGGCCAACACCAAGCCCGGCAAGTTCGAGCAGCGGATCGAGATCTACACGCCGCCGTACCTGTACCGGGACTCGCGGCCGGACCTGTCCGGCGGGCCGCAGACCATCGCGCGCGGCGACTCGGGCACGTTCACCTCGCGGGCGGCGTCGACGGTGAAGAAGGTGCGGCTGATCCGGCCCAGCGCCTCCACGCACGTCACCGACGTGGACCAGCGGTCCGTCGCGCTGGACTTCACCGCGGACGGGGACCGGCTGACGGTGACGGTGCCGGAGAACAAGAACGTGGTGCAGTCGGGGTGGTACATGATGTTCGCGACCGACGGGGAGGGGACGCCTTCCAAGGCCCAGTGGGTGCGGGTGCCTTAGTCATCCCCTGGCCAGTTCCGAGGCGTACTCCGGGTACCACTCGCCCGCCTTGGGGCCGCCCTTGCACTCGCCGTCCGACTCCCCGGGGCGCTTCACCCACAGGTAGGCGTCGACCAGGGGGTCGGACGTCTTCGTGGTGGGGGTCTCACCGAGGGCGCGGCCGGGCGGGTTGCACCAGCGTTCGTCCGGGGCGCCCCCGGTGTAGGGGCCGTTGCCGTTGCGGCTGGTGTCGATGACGAAGGGCTTGCCGCCGACCTTCGCGGAGAGCTGCTTGCCGTAGGCGGTGGACTCCTCGGTCGGGTAGAAGTTCGACACGTTGACCGCGAAGCCGTCGGCGCGCTCGACGCCGGCGCGCTTCAGCGGGTCGAAGATCTGGTCGGGGTGGCCCCAGCCGGCGTTGCCCGCGTCCAGGTAGACCTTGGTGTTCTTCAGGGCGGTGAGCTTGCCGACGGCCTCGTTCAGCAGGGCGTAGCGCTCCTCGTGGAACTGCTCCGGGGTGCAGCCGTCCACCAGGTGGAGCACGGCGTCCGGTTCCAGGACGACCGTGGCGGAGCGGTCGCCGATGCCCTTGGCCACGCCGTCGACGAAGTCCCGGTAGGCGTCTCCGTCGGCGGCGCCGCCGCCCGAGTACTGGCCGCAGTCGCGGTGCGGGATGTTGTAGAGCACGAGCAGGGCGGTGCGGCCGGCCTCGTCGGCGGCCTCGGTGAAGCCCCGGGCCTGTTCCTCGGGGTTCTCCGGGCTGATCCACTCGCCGGTCGGCTGCTGGGCGATCCGGCGGATCCGCTCGGCCTCGTCCTTCTTGCCGGCCTCGGCCAGCGACGCCACCTCCCGCGCGGCGGTCCCGTCGGGGTTGACCCAGAACGGGTCCGTCTCCTTGGGCTGCTGCGTGATCCCGGCTCCGGCGCCCGGGCCCTTGTCCTCCCCGTCGCCGGACGAGGAGCAGCCCGCGAGCAGCAGTGCCGCGCCGAGCACCGCCGCCGACGTCCGCCTCGTGGACAACGTCGCGGCCCCCCTGCTGCCGTACATCCAACCCCCCTGGGTGCGTTGCGAGGCTCAATCCTGACATACGCCTCCGGCACCCGAGCGGTTCCGGGGCGGGGCGCCCACGGCTGTGCTAGGAGGCGGTTCCGGTGAGGTAGGCGGAGACGACGACGTTGGCCGTGTAGCTGTTCGTCGTGCGGTCGAAGGTGCCGCCGCAGGTGATCAGGCGGAGTTCGGCGCGGCCCGGGTCGCGGGGGCCGTAGGCCTGGCGGGCGTCGAATCCGTCCCGGGTGAGGACCTCGACGTCGTCGACGGTGAACTCGGCGGTCGCGCCGTCGTCGCGGGTCACGCGGACCGTCTCGCCGGGCTCCAGGGCGCTGAGCCGGTAGAAGACGGCGGGCCGGGTCTCGGTGTCGACGTGGCCCACCATCAGCGCCGTGCCGGCCGCGCCGGGGGTGACGCCGTCGGCGTACCAGCCGACGGAGCCGGCCCGCTCGAACGGCGGGGGCTCGACGGCGCCCTTGGCGTCCAGTCCGCCGGCCAGGACCGGGGCGCTGATGTCGAGGCCGGGGACGTCGAGCCGTTGCGGCCGGGCGTCGCCGAGGGGGGCGTGGGCGGGGGGCAGGGGCAGGTCGGGGGGACGGCCGGCCGCCGCCATGTCGCCGGTGGCCGGCCGGGATATGCCCTCGCGGACGTCGGTGGCCTCGCGGCCCCACAGCCACAGGCCGAGGAGCAGCACGGTCCAGGCGATGCCGGTCACCAGGCGGCCCCCGGGGGCGGTGGTGGCTCGCGCGTTCTGCTCGGACATGGTCAGTCCGTCCCGCGGCTCCGGCTGCGGACGCTGCGCAGCGCGACGGCGACGGCGGCGATGCCGGCCAGGACCAGGCCGGTCACGGTGTGCGCGGTGCCGGGGGGCTCGGGCCGGGCCTCCTCGGCGCCGTCCGCGGCGGCCAGCCGGGCGCTGCCGCCGCCGCCCGCGTCGACGGGGGCGACGGGAGAGGCGGGCGCGGCCGGACGCCGGGCCTCGCCGACGTGGACGGTGCCCCGGCGGTCGTCGCCGCCGCAGGTGACGCGCACGGCGTAGGCGCCGGCCGCCACGCCGGAGCGGACCGAGGCGGCTCCGACGAGGACGCCGTCCTTCTCGGCCACGGTGAGCCGTACGTCGGAGACGAACGCCGCCGACACGGCGACGGCGGTCCGCTCGGTGCAGTCGGGCACGCGCAGCTCGACGTCGCCGCCGGGCGCGGGCGCGGACGGAGACACCGAGACGCCCGCCCCGTCGGCCGCGTACGCGGGCGCGATCGGTGCGAGGGCCGCCGTCAGGGCGGCTCCCGCACAGAGAGTGACTTTCAGTGAGCCCATCGTGTACCTCCAGTTACCTGGAGACTCCCCCGGTGACCCCGCCCCCGCATCCCGCGCGGGCCGGTGGCTCGGCCGAACGGGTTACTGCGCGGGGCCGGGGGTTTACCGGGGCTCGCGGGTCTCAGACCCGTTCGACGAGGTCGGCGATGGAGTCGACCACCTGGGAGGGGCGGTACGGGAAGTGGTCGACCTGCTCGGGACGGGTGAGGCCGGTGAGGACGAGGAAGGTCTGCATGCCCGCCTCCATGCCGGCCAGGACGTCGGTGTCCATCCGGTCGCCGATCATCGCGCTGGTCTCGGAGTGGGCGCCGATCGCGTTGAGCCCGGTGCGCATCATCAGCGGGTTGGGCTTGCCGGCGAAGTACGGCTGCCGGCCGGTGGCCTTGGTGATCAGCGCGGCCACCGCGCCGGTCGCCGGGAGCGGGCCCTCGGTGGAGGGGCCGGTCTCGTCGGGGTTGGTGCAGATGAAGCGGGCGCCGGCGTTGATCAGCCGGACCGCCTTGGTCATGGCCTCGAAGGAGTAGGTGCGGGTCTCGCCGAGGACGACGTAGTCGGGGTCGTGGTCGGTGAGGATGTAGCCGATGTCGTGCAGGGCCGTGGTCAGGCCGGCCTCGCCGATGACGTACGCCGAGCCGCCGGGCCGCTGGTCGTCCAGGAACTGGGCGGTGGCCAGCGCCGACGTCCAGATCGACTCGATCGGCACCTCCAGGCCCATCCGCCGCAGCCGGGCGTGCAGGTCGCGCGGGGTGTAGATCGAGTTGTTGGTGAGGACCAGGAAGGGCCGGCCGGACTCCCGGAGCCTCTTGATGAAGGCGTCGGCGCCGGGAATCGGCACGCCCTCGTGGATGAGGACGCCGTCCATGTCGGTGAGCCACGACTCGATGGGCTTGCGGTCTGCCATTGCGACGAACTCCTGGCGTGCGGTGGGGCATGGGCGGGGGCGCCGGAACCACGGCGTACCGACGCCCCACAGCCTAATCAGGAGCCGGTCAGAGCGACCCCGTCGATCACCCAGTACCAGTTGTTGCCGCCGCTGTAGCGGAAGCGGACGCGGGCGGTGCGGGCGCCGGAGGGCACCTGGAGGGTGACGGTCTCGGTGCGGGAGGGGACGTCGGCGGTGTAGGTGCGGACGCTCACCGGGGCCGCGCCGTCGTAGGAGACGAGGACCTCGCCCTTCTGCGGCGACTCGTGGCGGTAGTAGGTGGTGTACGTCAGCGTGGCGGTGCGGCCGCCGGTGACCGGGTAGGCGGGGCTGACCAGGGTGGAGTCGAAGGTGCCGGTGACGGGCTTGTCGTACCACTCGTCGCCGTCGGCGACCGCGAAGACGTTCCGGGCGCGGATGTTGGACTCGCGGGACTGGTCGCGCTGGGCGGAGGTCCAGAACTCGTCGGTGGTGAAGGTCCAGCCGCGCCATTCGGCGACCCCGCCGGTGCCCATCGCGGAGTTGTCGACGGTCCAGCCGGCGGGCGGGGTGTGGGTGTGGCCGAGGACGCCGGCGGGGATGCCGGTCTCGTCGGTGCGGGCGGTGAGCTTCGGGCGCAGGGCGTCGAAGTCGTCGGGGCGGGGCTGCTGGACGGGGCGTCCGTCGAGGTTCCACGCCGGGTCGATCGCGATGCCGAGGTGGGCGAGGGCGGAGGCGGCGACGTCCGGCATCTTCACGTCGTACCGGACGGAGCCCGCGGCGAGGGTGGGGCCGGTGGCGATCAGGAAGGTGGAGCGCTCGGAGAGGGTGGAGCCGCCGTGGCCGCCGGCGTCGGTGTGACCGTGGTCGGCGGTGATCATGATCAGCCAGTCCTCGGCGCCGTAGGACGGGCGGGACTTCACGGCGGCGACCATGCGGCCCACCTGGGCGTCGGCGGTGTGGATCGCGGCCAGGTACTGGCTGCTGGCCGCGCCGTGGTCGTGGCCTGCGTGGTCGATGTTGTCGAGCTGGACGAAGACCGCGTCGGGGTTGCCGTTCCCGAGCCGGTCGACGGCGCGGGAGGTGGTGCCGGTGTCGTACTCGGCGCTCGGGGTGGAGACGCGGGTGTCGACCGCGGCGGAGAAGACGGTGTCGGTGATCGGGGCCCAGGAGGAGACGGCGTACGTCGTCCGGGACGGCGCGGCGGTCTCGATCCGGGTGAGGAAGTCGGGGTACTGGGCGAAGCGGTGGCCGGTGAAGGCGTTGTCCCGGACGTTGTGCTTGTCGGGCCAGACGCCGGTGATGAGGGTGGACCAGCCGGGGCCGGACATGGTCGGCGCGAGGGGGTTGGCGTAGATGGTGCTGGGGGCGGTGAGGCCGGCCGCCATGAGGGCGTCGAGGTTGGGGGCGTCGGCGTCCTTGATGCGGGTGAGCAGGGCCCCGTCGAGGCCGATGACCAGGACCTTGGGGGTCTTGGCGGCGGCGCGGGCGGTGGTGGCGAGCGGGCCCGCGGTCACCGCGAGCGCGGCGGCGGACAGGAGCAGGGAGCGGCGGGTCGGGCGGTGCGTCACGTGAACCTCCATGAGGGGCGGAGCCGTGCGGGCGGGGTGGTGCTCAGCTGCCTGTGGCGGACTTCCACGCGTCGACGTACGACGTGAGGTTCTCCTCGATGTCGTCCCAGTCGGGTTCGAAGACCTCGACGCCGTCCATCAGCTTGGCCAGGGCGATCGCGTTGGCGTCGGTGGCCTTGACGTCCTGGCGGGCCGCGAAGCCGCCGCCGACCTCGCTGACCTGGCGCTGGGCCTTCCGGCCGAGCATGTAGTCGAGGAGCTTCCTGCCGTTCTCGTCGTGCGGGGCGTCGGTGACCAGGCCGGCGGCGTAGGGCAGGGCGAAGGTGGTGGGCCTGCCGCCCTCGCGGGCCGGGAACCAGATGCCGAGGTTCGGCATGGACTTGGACTGGGCGTAGTTCATCTGCACGTCGCCGTTGGCGACCAGCAGTTCGCCCTTGTCGACCTTGGGGGCGAGCTTGCCGGTGGAGGCCGACGGGCCGACGTTGTTGGCCTGGAGCTTCTTGAGGTAGTCCATGGCCGGCTTCTCGCCGCCGAAGTCGTGCATGGCCTTGATGAGGACGGCGGTGCCGTCGCCGGCGACGCCGGGGGTGGAGTACTGGAGCTTGTTCTCGTACGTCGGGTCGAGCAGGTCCTCCCAGGTGGTGGGGGCCTGCTTCAGCTCCTTCTTGTTCTGGATGAACCCGAAGTAGTTGTTGACGACGGCGGTCCAGGTGCCGTTCGCGGCCTTGTCGGCGCCGCTGACCTGGTCGACGCCCTTGGGCGCGTACTTCTGCAGCAGGCCCTTGGCGTCGGCCTGCTGGATGAACGGCGGGAGGGTGACGAGCACGTCGGCCTGCGGGTTGCGCTTCTCGCGGGTGGCGCGCTGCACCATCTCGCCGGAGCCGCCCTCGACGTACTCGACCTTGATGCCGGTCTCCTTCTCGAAGTCCTTGAAGACCTGGTCGTACCAGCCGTCGCCGTTCTCGCCCTTGAGGCCGTCGGCGCTGTAGACGGTGACGACGTCCTCGTCGGCGGCCGCGGAGTTGCCGCCGCAGGCGGTCAGCGGGAGGGCGAGGAGGCAGAGGGCGGTGAGCGGCAGCAGGGGCTTTGTGCGCATGGCGAGGTGAACTCCTTGCGGGAGAAGGGAGAAGGGAGAAGGGAGAGGGAAGAAGGGCGAAGTGGCGGTGGAGCGGGCGGGGCTAGCGGTAGGAGGCCCTGGTGCGGATGCGGGAGACGCCGAACAGCACCAGGAGGGTGGCCGCCATCAGCACCACGGCGACGGCGGAGCCGGTGAACAGGGCGCCCCGGTCGGTGGCCGCGTAGACGAGGACCGGCAGCGGGGTCCAGTCCGGCGGGTAGAGCATCATCGTGGCGCTCAGCTCGCCCATGGACAGGGCGAAGCAGAGGCCGGCGGCGGCGGTCAGGGACGGCAGCAGCAGCGGGAGCCGCACCCGCCACAGGACGTACGCGGGTGAGGCGCCCAGTGAGGCGGCGGCCTGCGCGTAGGCCGGGTCGAGGCGGGTGATCGCCGCGGACACCGACTGGTGGGCGAAGGCGGTGACCAGCACGGTGTGGGCGACGATCACGATCCAGCGGGTGCCGTTGAGGAGGAACGGCGGCTGGGAGAAGGCGACCAGGATCGCCAGGCCGACGACGACGGAGGGCACGGCGACCGGCAGGACGAAGAGGGCGTCCATGATCTTGCGGTGGCGCTTGTTCAGCGCGGCGGCGGCGAGCGCGGCCCAGGTGCCGACGGCCAGCGCCAGCAGGCTCGCGACGAGCGCGGTGACCAGGCTGGTGGTGAGGGCCTGGAGGGCTTCACCGCGGGTCGCTGCCCGGTAGTTGGCGATCGTCGCGCCGGAGGGCAGGACGCTGGACCAGTGGGTGGCGAAGGAGGCGCCCAGGACGACGAGCAGGGGGAGCGCGAAGAGCGGCAGGAAGAGGACGAGGAAGAGCGCCCACACGGCCCACCTCGCCTTGCGGCTATGCACCAGCACGGCGGCTCACCACCCGGTAGAGGCCGTACAGGCCCACGGAGATCAGGACGTTGACGACGGCGACCACACAGGCGCCCGGGTAGTCGGACTCCAGCATGGCCTTGCCGTACACGAGCGTCGGCAGGGTGGTGACGCCCTTGGCGCCGGTGAAGAGCACGATGCCGAACTCGTTGAGGCACAGCACCAGGACGAGGCTGCCGCCGGCCGCGAGGGCGGGCAGCGCCTCCGGCAGGATGATCCGCCGGACGATGCGCGGGGCGCGGGCGCCGAGCGAACTGGCCGCCTCCAGCTGGGCGGTGTCCAGCTGCGAGAACGCGGCGAGCAGCGGGCGCACCACGAAGGGCGTGAAGTACGTGATCTCCGCGAGGAGGACGCCCCAGGGCGTGGTGAGGAACTGGAAGGGCCCCTCTGCCGCCCCGGTGGCGTCCGTCCACAGCCCGTTGGCCATGCCGACCGTGCCGTAGATGAACAGCAGGGCCAGCGTGATCAGGAAGGAGGGGAAGGAGAGGAAGACGTCGATGAAGCGGGCGACCGCCTTCGCCCCGGGGAACGGCACGAACGCGATGACCAGCGCGAGCACGAACCCGAGCACCAGGCACCCGGCGGTCGCGGCCACCGCCAGCCACACCGTGGTCCACAGCGCCTCGCGGAACGCGTACGAGGCGAACACGTCGGCGTACGGCTCCAGCGAGGTGCCGCCGGTGTCGGGCTGGAAGGACTGCTGGACGACGAGGGCCAGGGGGTAGAGGAAGAAGACCGCGAGGAGCACCACCGGAGGCAAGGCCCACACGAGTGCTCTGAAGGGGCGCTGGGCCGTGCTCGGCTCGCGGCCGCCGCCGCCGGGGCGCGACCGGCCGGTGACGGCCCGCGGCTTGTGCATGACGTCAGTCATGGTCCACCCCGGCGGGCAGCAGCACCGCGTCGTCCGGCGCGAAGTGCAGCGTCACCTCGTCGCCATGAGCAGGCGGATCCCGCAGCTCGCGCAGGTCAGCCATCACCCGGTGACCGCCCACGTCGACGAAGAGCCGGTGCGTCGAGCCGCGCCACTGGATCTCCTCCAGCGTCCCGGCGAGCCGGTTGGGTCCGTCCCCGAGCCCGACGAGGTGCGGCCGCACGCACAGGACTGCCGACGCTCCCGGCGCGGCGCTCGACGTGTCGACCTTGACGTCCGCGCCGGCGAAGGACACTCCCCCGGCCGTGACGGTCACCGGCAGCAGGTTCGCGCCGCCCACGAAGGACGCCGTGAACTCGTCGGCCGGCGACCGGTACAGCTCCCTCGGCGTCCCGCACGCGCGCAGCCTCGCCTTGTCCATCACCGCGATCCGGTCGGCGAGGGTCAGGGCCTCCACCTGGTCGTGGGTGACGTAGAGGATCGACACGTCGGGCAGCTCGCGGTGCAGCCGGGCCAGTTCGGCGAGCATGCCGGAGCGGAGCTGCGCGTCGAGCGCCGAGAGGGGTTCGTCGAGGAGCAGGACGCCGGGGCGGATGGCGAGCGCGCGGGCGATGGCGACGCGCTGCTGCTGGCCGCCGGACAGCTCGCGGGGGTGGCGGCGGGCGTAGGCGCCCATGCCGGTCAGGTCCAGCGCCTCGGCGACCCGCTCGCGGATCTCGGCCCGGGGGACCTTGCGGGCGCGCAGTCCGAAGGCGACGTTCTCCTCCACCCGCATGTGCGGGAAGAGCGCGTACTGCTGGACGACCATGCCGATGCCGCGCCGGTGCGGGGGCAGGTCGGTGACGTCGCGGTCGCCGAGGAACACCCGCCCCGAGGCGGGCCGCACGAACCCGGCGACCGCCCGCAGCGCGGTGGTCTTGCCGGATCCGGACGGCCCGAGCAGCGCCATGACCTCGCCGGGTTCGACGGTGAGGTCGAAGGTGTCGAGGACGACATTGCCGTCGTAGGCGACGGTGACCGAGTCGAAGCGTATGCCGCTGCTCGTGGCGCTCATCAGCCGTCGACTCCCCGCAGGAGGGCGGGCAGGCCGGCGACCGAGTCGAGGACGTGGCCGGCGCCCGCCTCGCGGAAGGCGTCGTCGCGGTGGGCGCCGGTCCGCACCCCGGCGACCAGTCCCGCGCCGGCCCGTACGCCGCTGAGCACGTCGTAGGCGGTGTCCCCGACCACGGCGACCTGGCGTACGTCTTCGGCGGCCCCGGTCCGCAGGAAGGCCGCCAGCACCATGTCCGGGTACGGCCGTCCGCGTCCGCCCGCGTCGGCGGGGCACAGGGTGAGCGGCACCAGGTCGTGCCAGCCGAGGGCGCCGAGGATGGCGTCCTGGGTGACGCGGGCGAAGCCGGTGGTCAGGACGACGGTACGGCCGTCGGCGGTCAGTTCCTCGACGGCCTCGCGGGCGCCGGGGACCGGGGCGATCAGGCCGCCGTCGACCAGTTCGCCGTACGCCTTCTCGAACGTGGTGTTGGCGTGCTGGGCGCGGTCCTCGTCGCCGAACAGGTGCCGGAAGACGGAGATCTTGGACTCGCCCATGGTGGCGCGGACGTAGTCGAGCTTCTCGGCGTGGTCCGGGGTGCCGGGCTCGACGCCCAGTTCGCGGGCGGCGGCGTCGAAGGCGCGCTCGACCAGGCCGCCGTCGGCGACGGTGGTGCCGGCCATGTCGAGGACGACGAGGCGGATGTCTGTAGTGGTCATGGGTGCTGTCACCAACCCAGTTCGTTCGCGGTGGTCTCGGCTATCGCGGGTGAGCAGGTCATGCCGCGCCCGCCGGGCCCGGTGACCAGCCACACGCCGTCGCGCACGCGCTGCCGGTGCACGACGCGGCTCTTGTCGGTGCACTGCGCGTACACCCCGGCCCACCGGCGGCGGACCTTGGGCAGCGGCCGGCCCAGGAGGGACTCGACGACGCCGGTGAGGTGGTCGTAGGGGTCCTCGACGGTGTCGAAGGCGAAGGGGTGCTCGTACTCGTGGGTGTCGCCGATGGTCAGTCCGCCGTCGGCGCGCTGGACCATCAGGAGCTGCATCCGGTGCTCGGCGGCCGTGGCCGGCTGCGGCTGCCGGGCGTTCAGCTCGTCCAGGGCGGGCGAGCCGTAGGCGGGGTAGTAGCGGAAGCTGTCGGCGTCGGCGACCGAGGTGGTGAGGGGTTCGCCGAGGGGGTCGGTCTGCATCATCTGGAGGCGGACCCGCCGTACCGGCAGGTCCGGCCCGGCCAGCTCGCGGACCAGGCCGCCGAGCCAGGCGCCGGTGCACAGGACGACGGCGTCACCGGTGTGGACGTCGCCGTGGTCGTCGCGCACGGCGTTCTCGCCGACGACGTCGCGGACCTCGCGGCCGGGCAGGAAGGTGTAGCCCGGCGACTTCAGCAGTTCGGCGCGCAGGGCGAGCTGGGCGGTGCGCGGTTCGACGGCGGCGTCCCGCTCGCAGTACAGCGCGGCGTCGAAGTCGCCGCGCAGGGCCGGGTTCAGCGCGCGGGCCTCACCGGCGGTGAGGAGCTTGTGGCCGCGCGCGGCGGCGTCCGGGCGGGCCACGGCCGCCTCGGCGACCGCGCGTTCCAGGTCGCCGCGGAGCGGGGTCAGGGAGCCGTTGGGGCGGAAGCCGAGCGCCGGGATCCGGGCGCCGATCTCCTCCCACAGCTCCCGGGCCCGCAGCGCGGTCTCCAGCTCCTCGCCGCCCGCGCGGCCACTGACCCAGATCTGGCCGAAATTGCGCAGTGACGCGCCCCGGGCCTCCGTCTCTCGTTCGATCTGTACGACCTCGTGGCCGCGGTTCACTGCGTGCCAGGCGTGCATGGTGCCCACCACGCCGGCTCCGACGACTATCACTCTCACGACCGCCACGCTCCTTGCCATCGGGGAACCGGAGGAATCCGGCTGACAACGAAAGCGTGAACTGGTCGTCACGTTTGGGCTAGACCCGTTATCTTTTCGTTATCTTTGCGGGGTGGCCGCGAGGGTTGCTTTTCAGCCGCGCAGATGCGTCGTGAAGGAGAAGCGGTCGCCCCGGTAGAGGGTCCGGACCCGCTCCAGCGGGCCGCCCTCCGTGTCCCGGGAGACGCGGTGGATGAGCAGCATCGGGAGGGCCGGCGGGGTGCCGATGAGGAGGGCCTCGCGCGGGGTGGCGAGCACGGTCTCGATGCGTTCGTCGGCGTCGCCGAAGCCGATGCCCCGGTCGGCGAGGTGGGCGTAGAAGGACGAGTCCGGGTCGAAGGCGGTGTCCAGATCGGGCAGCCGGGACACGGCGAGGTAGGTGCTCTCCAGGCCGACCCGCTCGTCGTCGGCGAGCAGCACCCGCTCCAGGTGCCACACCGGTTCCCCGCGCGTGAGGCCGGTCTCGGCGGCGAGCGCGTCGGGGCAGGGGAAGCGGTCGAGGGTGACCAGCGCGCGGCCCGGGGTGCGGCCCTGGCGGCGGACGCCCTCGGTGTAGCTGGCCAGGGAGAGCGGCTGCGCCAGCTTGGGGCCGGCGACCACGGTGCCGCGGCCCTGGCGGCGCAGCTTGCCTTCGAGGACCAGCTCGCGCAGGGCCTGCCGCACGGTCTCGCGGGCGACCTCGTACCGCTCCGAGAGGTCCCGTTCGGTGGGGATGGCGCTGCCCTCCCCCAGCTCGCCGACCAGTCGGTCGATCCGCGCCTTGACGGCGTAGTACTTCGGCACGCGGCCGTGCTCCGGGATCCCGGAGCGGACGGGGGCGCCGGGGGCCTGGTCGTTCGGATAGTCCACGCAGGGATGTTCCCAGACGGAGGATTCGGGGACGGGCCCCGGTGGCGGCGGCCGGGTCAGCGGCGCCGGCGGGCCAGCGCCACGGCGCCCGTGCCGGCGGCGAGGAGCAGAGCCGCCGTGACCGCCAGGGGTGTCACCGAGCGGGAGGGGCCGGTGGCGGCGAGTTCTCCGGGGCGCTCGGCGGGACGCTCGCCCGGACGTTCCCCGGGGCTCTCACCGGCGCTTTCACCGGGGCGCTCACCCGGAACCTCGCCCGGGACGGGGAGGCCGGTGCCCGGGTCGTCCGGGGTGGCGGGGCCGGGGCTCCGCCCTGGGGTGGGGTCGCCGGTCGGGGTGTCGTCGGGGGTGCCCCCGCCGATGCGGAAGCGGTAGTCGTTCGACTGGCCGATCCACTCGCCGTCGCCCTCCCTGCGCTGGACGACGGCCGCGTTCGCGGTGACCTCGCCCGGGGCGGTGTCGGACGTCAGCGAGAGGCGGAGCTTGACGGTGAGGGTCTTGCCGGGGGCGACGGTGAAGCCGGCGAAGCGGTCGGCGTTCCCGTCCTCGGCCCGGGCTTCCGGATTGGCTTCCGGATTGGTTTCCGGGTCGGTTTCCGGGTCGGCTTCTTCCTCCGCTGGAGCCTCCGCCTCGCCGAAGGCCCCGACGAGTTCGTCCCGGTCGGTCTTCTCGAAGGCGACGGGGCGGGGGGTGGTGCCGTCGTAGAACTCCAGCTGGGGCTGGGCCGGTTCCAGGGCCCGCCCCTCGTCGACGAGGACGACGACCGGGTGGATGCCCGAGCAGGTGCGCGAGGTCGTGTTGGTGAGGTCCAGGTACCAGACGCCGAAGCCGCCGCCGGGTTCGTAGCCGGCGGGGCCGCCGTGGACGCGGGTGGTGAGCGGGAAGGTGTGGTCCTCCGGGGCCGTGCAGGCGGGCAGCGGGTCCCGGGAGTCGGCGTGCGCGGGGACGGCGGGGGCGAGGACCGGGGACGCGGCGGCGCAGGCGGCGAGGAGCGCGGCTGCCGCGACCGGGCGGGGGGACGTGGGCGTGAACAGTCGCATAAACACATGAGCGTGTCGGAGGGTTCGGTTCCACGGCACCGCCGTTCGGGGCACGCCCCCCGAACGGCGGCGGCGTTGCGCTCGTTCGGCCCCCTCCGGCTCAGCCGCCGTCCCCCCGCCCGAACAGGGGCGCGAGCAGCAGCTGCGCGGCGCCCTCGGCGACCCCGCGCGCGCCGCCGGGTGCGATCCGCACCGGTACGGCGCCCTCGCGACCGCCCTCGCGCCGGGCACGGGCGTCCAGGACGGCGCCGACCCCCTCGACGAAGGCGCCGGGTGCGGCGGCGACGGTACGGCCGCCGAGCAGGACCAGGTCGATGTCCAGCAGCCCGGCGAGGTTCGCGGCACCCGCGCCGAGCACCCGGGCCGCCTCGGCGAGGTCGCCCCGGCCGACGGCGGCGAGGCACAGGGCCTCGATGCAGCCCCGGGCACCGCAGGTGCAGGGCGGCCCGTCCAGCTGGATGACCTGGTGGCCGAACTCCCCGGCCCCGGTCCGCGCGCCCCGGTGCACCGCGCCGCCGATGACGAGGCCGGCGCCGAGGCCGGTACCGAGGTGCAGGTAGGCGAAGGACGCCGTCGCGGGGCCGCGGTCACCGCCCGCCGTGAGGCCGAGTGCCGCCGCGTTGGTGTCCTTGTCGACGACGACCGGCACGCCCAGCCGCTCCTCCAGGGCGTCCCGCAGCGGGAAGCCGTCCCACTCAGGGAAGCCGGTGACCCGGTGCAGGACGCCACGGACATGGTCGAGCGGACCGGGCAGGGCCACGCCGAGCCCGAGGAGGGTGGGGGCGGCGGCGAGGGTGCCGTCCGGCGGGCGCGGGGTGGGTGCGGCGGGGAGGGGGCTGTCGGGCGGACGCGGGGTGGACACGGCAGCCACGGGGCCGTCCGGCGGACGCGGGGTGGACACGGCAGCCACGGAGCCGTCCGGCGGGCAGAGGGTGGCGGCGGTCAGCTCGCGTGCGGTCCCGGCGACCGCCTCCACCACCGCGTCCGCGCCCGCGCCGAGGTCCAGCGGCACGCGCCGCTCCCCCACCACCGCTCCGTCGAGGTCGACCAGCACCGCCCGCAGTTCGTCCCGGTCCAGGTGCACACCGATCGCGTGGCCGGCCTCGGGCACCAGGCGCAGCACCGTGCGCGGCTTGCCGCCGGTGGACGCGCGGCGCCCGGCCTCGGCGGCCAGGCCCCGCTCCCGCAGCCGGGCGGTGATCTTGCTGACGGCCTGCGGCGTGAGACCGGTCCGCTCGGCGAGTTCGAGCCGGCTGATGCCCTCCGCGCCGGCGCCGCGCAGCAGGTCGAGGACGAGGGCGGTGTTGTGGCTGCGCAGGGCGAGCAGATTGGCCCCACCGGCTCCGCCCCGGATGCCCCGGCCGACGGCATCAAGACCGACGCCCGCACCAGCACCGGCACGGCCCCCGGCACCGGCACCCACACCGGCACGGCCCCCCGCACCACCGCCCAGGCCCGCGTCCACCCCCGTACCTCCGCCGTTCGCTCCGTTCACGCCCCCATTGTCCCCGGCGCTTGCACTTTGGCAACACCGTTGCGAAAGTGGGGGGCATGACTGGTACTCCCTCCGCCCACGCCTCCGGCGGACCGCTGCGCGTCGGTCTCGTCGGGTACGGCCTCGCGGGCTCCGTCTTCCACGCCCCGCTGATCGCCGCCACCGAGGGCCTGACCCTGGACACGGTCGTCACCTCGAACCCGGAGCGGCAGCGGCAGGCCCGCGCCGAGTTCCCGGACGTACGGACCGTCGCGACCCCGGACGAGCTGTTCGAGCGGGCCGGCGAGCTGGACCTCGTCGTCATCGCGTCGCCGAACAAGACGCACGTGCCGCTCGCGAAGAGGGCCCTGGAGGCGGGTCTGCCGGTCGTGGTGGACAAGCCGGTCGCGGGCACCGCGGCCGAGGCCCGCGAGCTGGCGGCCCTGGCCGAGGAGCGCGGCCTGCTGCTCTCCGTCTTCCAGAACCGCCGCTGGGACAACGACTTCCTCACCCTGCGCGAGCTGATCGCCGAGGGCGCGCTGGGCGACGTGTGGCGGTTCGAGTCGCGGTTCGAGCGGTGGCGGCCGAAGCCGAAGGGCGGCTGGCGCGAGTCCGGCGACCCGGCCGAGATCGGGGGTCTCCTGTACGACCTCGGCAGCCACGTCGTCGACCAGGCCCTGGTGCTGTTCGGCCCGGTCACGCAGGTGTACGCGGAGTCCGTCGTCCGGCGCGCGGGCGCCGAGGCGGACGACGACACGTTCCTCGCCCTCACCCACGCGAGCGGCGTCCGCTCCCACCTGTACGTCTCCTCCACCGCGGCGCAGCTCGGCCCCCGCTTCCGGGTGCTCGGCTCGAAGGCCGGGTACGTCAAGCACGGCCTGGACCCGCAGGAGGCGGCGCTGCGCGAGGGCGCCCGTCCCGGCCCCGGCTGGGGCGAGGAGGACGAGGCGCTGTGGGGCCGGCTGGGCTCCGGCGAGTCCCCGGTGACCGGCGGCGGGGACGCCGCGCCGACCGTTCCCGGCGACTACCCGGCGTACTACGCGGCCGTGGCGAAGGCCCTGCTGGCCGGCGGCCCGAACCCGGTGGACGCGCGCGAGGCCGCCGACGCCCTGGACGTACTGGAGGCGGCCCGGCGGTCCGCCCGCGACGGAGTGGTGGTGACCCTGTGAACGCCCAGGTACCCGAGGCCTCCCTGCCGACCGTGGCGGAGCTGGAGGAGCAGGAACGCCGCCTGGTGTTCCGCCGGTTCACCCACGAGGACGCGTGGGCGCTGGGCTCCCTGCTGGTGGAGCTGGCGCGCGAGCGCCAGGCGCCGGTCGCCATCGACATCCACCGCGGCGGCCAGCAGCTCTTCCACGCCGCCCTGCCCGGCTCCACCCCGGACAACGACGCCTGGATCGCCCGCAAGCGCCGGGTGGTGGAGCGGTACGGCTCGGCGTCGTACCTGGTCGGCTCCCGTTTCCGGGCCAAGGGCACGACGTTCGAGGACTCCTCGCGTCTCGACCCCGACCGGTACGCGGCGCACGGCGGCTCCTTCCCGGTAACCGTGGCCGGCGCCGGGGTGATCGGCTCGGTGACCGTGTCCGGCCTGCCGCAGGTCGACGACCACCGGATGGTCGTGGAGGCGCTGGAGCGCTTCCTCGGCGAGTAGTCCGGACGCCCGGCCGCCCTCGCGCGTACTCCGTACGGCGGCACCGGGAATCACGGCCCGGCCCCTCCGGTTGGCACGCGGTGTACGCATGCGCGCATGACGACCACCACGCCCCACCGGAGGGATCGCGGCTGATGAGCGACACGAAGGCTTCTTTGCGGGAATCCGTCGGACGGTACGGCGTCTGGAGCGTGCAGCTGCGCGCCGACGACCCGTCCGGGGCCGCCGAACGCGCCGAGGCAGCCGCCGAGTTGGAACAGCTCGGCTACGGCGCCCTGTGGCTGGGCGGCAACACCTCAGCCGCGCACGCCGCCCCGCTGATCGCGGCGACCTCGCGGCTCGTGGTCGGCACCAGCATCCAGAGCATCTGGGAGCACGAGGTGGCCGAGACGGCGGCGAGCTTCGCCGAGCTGGAGGTGGCGCACCCGGGACGCTTCGTGCTCGGCCTCGGCGTGAGTCACGGCCCGCGCGTGAAGGAGTACAGCCGCCCGTACTCGACGATGGTCGACTACCTCGACGGCCTGGACCGGGCCGGGATGCGCTCCGGCCACCGGGTGCTGGCCGCGCTCGGCCCGAAGATGCTGGACCTCTCCCGGGACCGGGCGGCGGGCGCCATCCCGTACCTGGTCACCCCGGAGCACACCGCCCAGGCGCGCGAGCGGCTCGGTGCGGCGCCGCTGCTGGCCCCGGAGTTCAAGGTGGTCCTCGACTCCGACCCGGCCCGCGCCCGCGCCACGGCCCGCGCCTACCTCGGCCGGTATCTGGCGCTGCCGAACTACACGAAGAACTTCCTGAACCTCGGCTTCACCGACGCCGACGTCGCGGACGGCGGCAGCGACCGCCTGATCGACGCCGTCTTCGCCTGGGGCGACGACGACACCGTCCGCACCCGGATCGACGCCTTCCTCGACGCGGGCGCCGACCACGTGGCCCTCCAGGTGGTGGAGGACGACATGTCCCGCGCTCCCCGGGAGGGCTGGCGGCGGCTGGCCTCGCTCCTGACGTGAGGTGAGCGCCCCTGAAAGGGGCGTGGGGAAGTGGGCGGCCGGCCACACCGCACGGTAGGCCGCCCACACTCCCCACGCCCCACCCCTCAGGCGTTCTTCAACTCCTGCCGCTGCCGCCCCAGCCCTTCGATCTCCAGCTCCACGACGTCCCCGGCACGCAGGTAGGGCTTCGGTTCGGGCTGGCCCATGGCCACCCCCGCCGGCGTGCCGGTGTTGATGACGTCACCGGGGCGCAGCACCATGAACTGGCTGACGTAGCGCACGACCTCGCCGACGGGGAAGATCTGCTCCGCGGTCGTGCCGTCCTGCCTCAGCTCGCCGTTCACCCACAACCGCAGGGACAGCCGCTGGGGGTCGGGTACCTCGTCGACGGTGACCAGCCAGGGGCCCAGCGGGTTGAAGGTCTCGCAGTTCTTGCCCTTGTCCCAGGTGCCGCCGCGCTCGATCTGGAACTCGCGCTCCGACACGTCGTGGGCGACCGCGTATCCGGCCACGCAGGCGAGCCCCTCCTCCGCCGACTCCAGGTAGCGGGCCGTGCGCCCGATCACGACGGCCAGCTCCACCTCCCAGTCGGTCTTGAGGGAGCCGCGGGGCACGAGCACGGTGTCGTCCGGCCCGACCACCGTGTCCGCCGCCTTGAAGAAGACGACGGGTTCGGCGGGCGGCTCGGCGCCGGTCTCGCGGGCGTGGTCGTAGTAGTTCAGCCCGATGCACACGACCTTGCCGATGTTCCCCACGGGCGGCCCGACCCGCAGCCCGGCGCCGTCCAGCGCGGGCAGGTCGCCGGCCTCGGCGGCGGACCGTATCCGGCCGAGCGCGGCCGGGTCGGCGAGCAGCGCGCCGTCGACGTCCGCCACCAGGCCCGACAGATCGCGCAGGGTCCCCTCGGCGTCGAGCAGCGCGGGGCGCTCCGACCCCTCCGTGCCGACTCGCAACAGCTTCATGTTCCCCAACTCCTCGGTCTCGGGCAGCCCGCCCGATGAGGTGCGACCTGGGTGCGGCAGGGACGCGACAACCATCGGAGGACTGGTCGATCCTCCAAGGTGCCGGTCCACTCCGCAAGACCCGGTTCACGTACTGGACCGTAGCCTCACCTGCGCGGAAGCCGCACCGGGGCCGCACCGGCGCCTCACCGGTACAGGACGGCCCGCTCCACGACGCTCCACGTCGTGCTGGTGACGACGTAGAGCGCGGCGGCCAGCGGCACGACCGCCACCGTGACGAGGGTGAAGAAGGACATGAACGGCATGACGCCGGTGATCGCCCCGAGCCCCGGCACCCGCTGCCCGCCCGCCTCCGGCAGCGGCGGCCGGTCGGCCATGGTCCGCCGGGTCAGCCGGTAGCTGACGAGGGCCACCCCGGCGACGAGCACGAACAGCGCGGCGTACACGAGCCCCGCGCCGCCGGCCGGCCCGCCGTCGCCGAGCGCGTCGGCCCAGCGCCCGCCGAGCGGCGCCGCGAACAGCCGGTGCGAGAGCAGCGGGTTGGCCTCGCCGCCGATCGAGGAGCTGGAGAAGAGGTGGTAGAGGAGGAAGAACGCGGGGACCTGGCACAGGCTGGGCAGGCAGCCCGAGAGCGGGGACACCTTCTCCCGCGTGTGCAGGTCGAGCACGGCCCGCTGGAGCCGCTCGGGGTTCTTCGCGTGCTTGCGGCGCAGTTCGGCGATCTCGGGCTGGAGCGCGGCGCGCGCCTTCTGGCCCCGGGCGGCGGCCCGGGACAGCGGGTGGACGAGGAGCCGCACGAGCGCGGTGAACAGGACGACGGCGGCCGCGGCGGCCGAGGCGCCGAAGAACGGCTGGAGCAGGTCGGCGAGGTGCTCGACCAGGCTGGCGAAAACGGACATGGTGGGTGAGCCCTCCGAGGGTCTCGTCGTGCCGGGTTGAGGAGATGGCGGCATGACGACACGCCCCGCGCGGGGGTGACTTCCGTGGCCTGGGGGGAAGCGGGTGCCCTACGCGGCGGTCGCCGGGAGGGCCCGTCCGGGTGCTCGGGGCCGGCGGCGGCCGCGGGCGTCGGGATCGCGTTGGGGCAGGAAGGCGGTGCGCAGGTCCCGGTCCCTGATGGCCGTGCGCACCCGCGTGGGCGGCACGGCGGGCGCGCAGCGCGCGGCGATGACGGCGCAGACGGCGAGCGCGGTGGAGACGGCGGCGGTCGCGGCGAGCGCGACGGTCGCGGAGAGGCTGCCGACGTCGAGGAGCGCGACGGGGAGCAGGACGAGCAGGACCGCGAGAAGGGAGGCGGGAAGGATCCGCGTGACGGCCCGGTCCCGGATCATCGGCGACTCCCCCTTCCCGTAGACGCGTTGGCCCCAGTTATACAGGACCCGGCGCGGCCGCTAGGCGGGGTCGGCGGCCGTCGGCTGCTGCTCGCTCTCGAGCGGCTGGAGCAGCCGGCGCGGTGCGAGCAGCGCCCGGCTGACGGGGTCGGCGGGGTCGGGGTCGAGGCCGGGGCCCGGCCTCATCTCGATGTCGCGTACGGCCACGAGGGTCCCGCAGGCCGGGCAGGTGTCGTACGGACTCAGCTCGGTGCCGCAGGAGGCGTGCCGGAAAACGCGCATCGGCTGTCCGCCGAGGTGCTCGCGCCCCCAGATCCCGAGCGCCCTGAGGGCGGGCCAGAGCGCGATGCCGCGGTCGGTGACGACGTACTCGTCCCGGGGCGGCGCGTCCTGGTACCGGCGCTTCTCCAGGATGCCCTCGTCGGTGAGGGCCTGGAGACGGCCCGCCAGTACGGCGCGCGGGATGCCGAGGTGGACGAGGAAGTCGTTGTAGCGCCGGACGCCGTAGAGCGCGTCGCGGATCACCAGCAGCGTCCAGCGCTCGCCGACGATCTCCAGCGCGCGGGCGATCGAGCACTCCTGCGCCGCGTAGTCCTTGCCCAGTGCCATGCCGTCCACTGTAGTCACTTTTCCCGCCCTTGGTTCAGTCACCGAACCTGTGGTGTTAGGTTGATGTGTATCAGTTCACTGACCGAACTGACACACTCCCGCATCCACCCACCGACTCCGGAAGCAGAGGGCGGACAGCCATGACCGACACCGGCACGGACCCGACCACGGCCGTCCTCGCCGAGGACCCGCGCACCGACCACGGCACGGAGCGCGCCTCGCCCCCGCACCCCGGCCGCACCCTCGCCCTGACCAGTGCGGGGACCGCCGTGGCCCTGATGACGTACACCGCGCCGATGGTCACGCTGCCCCAGACCGCCGCCGCTCTGCACACGCCGGTCTCCGCGCAGGCCTGGCTGCTCAACGGCACCCCGCTCGGCCTGGCCGCCCTGCTCCTGGTGGCCGGCAGCCTGGCCGACGACCACGGGCGCCGCCGGGTCTTCGTCGCCGGCACGCTGGCCCTCGGCGTCACCACGGTGCTCGGCGCGTTCGCGACCACGACGTGGCTGTTCACCCTGGCCCGGATCGCGCAGGGCGCGTCGGGCGCGGCGCTGCTGGCCAGCAGCCTCGGGCTGCTCGTGCACGCCTTCCCGACCCCCGCGGGCCGGCTGCGCGCGACCGGCGTGTGGGGTGCCTTCGTGAGCGGCGGCATCGCGGCGGGCCCGCTGGTCGTCGGGGCGATACCCGACTGGCGGGTGGCGTACGGCGTGCTGGGCGCCGGCGCCCTGGTGGTGGCGGCGCTGGGGGCGCGGGCCCTGTCGGAGTCCCGGTCACCGCGCGGCGGGCGGCCCGACCTCGCCGGAGCGGTCACGTTCGGACTGGCGCTGGTCGCGCTGGTGGCCGCGCTGACGCTGGGGCGGGAGGGCTGGCTGCGGGCACCGGTGGGGCTGCTGCTGGCGGCCGCCGTACTGCTGGGCGCCCTCTTCGCGGTGGTGGAGCGCCGGACGGCGACGCCCATGATCGACCTGTCGCTGCTGCGCCGCCCGCGTTTCCTGGCGTCGTCGGCGGGCGGGCTGTTCACGGGGCTGGCGATGATCGGCCTGTTCAGCTTCCTGCCGGCGCTGCTGCAACAGGCGCTCGGCCTGTCCGCGATGGACACGGCCTGGCTCCTGCTGGTCTGGTCCGGCGCGTCCTTCGTGGTCTCCCTCCAGGCCCGGCGCATCGCCCACCGCGTCTCCCCGCCCCGGCAACTCGCCGTCGGCTTCGCCCTGCACGCGGCGGGCGCCCTGTCGATGCTGGGCGCGGTCGAGGCGGGCTCCTGGCACCGGCTGCTGCCCGGCCTGGTCGTGGCGGGCGTGGGCAGCGGCCTGGTGAACGCCGCGCTGCCGCTGCTCGCGGTGGAGTCGGTCCCGGCGGGACGGGCGGCGATGGGCTCGGGCGCGCAGCAGACGTTCCGGTACATCGGCTCGTGTGCGGGCGTCGCGCTGACGATCGCCCTCGTGACGTCGGCGGGCGGCGCGGGCCGGGGCACGGACACGGCGCTGTGGGTGTCGGCGGGGCTGGCGGTGGCGGCGGGCGTGCTGGTGGGGGCGGTGCGGGAGCGGGGGTGAGCCCGGGGGGGGCGGACGGAGTGGCGGTGCCGGGCTGGGGGGCGGTGCGGGACTGGGGGGCGGTGCCGGAGTGGGGGGTGCCGGAGTGGGCGCGGGGCGGGGCCGAGCGCGGGGGCGGGGCTGAGCGCGGGGCGGCCGCGGCGCGGGGCGGCGCTGAGGGGGGGCCGGACTGTGGCGGGGCCGGATCGGGCACCCCGCCCGGCACCGGCGTACGCCCTCCGGGCGCCTCACCCTTGTCACCTCTCGGCAGTACGGTGTCCCCCATGCGCCCCGACACGCCCGCCGAGAACGTCGACCACGCCGCCGAAGCGGCCCGCCTGGAGCGGACCGCCGGCCTCTATCCCGAGGACGCGGAGGCCCTGCTGCTGCGCGCCGCGGCCCACTTGGAGGTGTCCGGCGACCGCCCCGCCGCGACGAGGCTCTACGACCGCCTGCTGTCCTCCGCCGCCGACTCCCCCGCGCTGGAGAACCCGTCCCTGGTCCGTGCCCTGAAGGCGTCCAACCTGTGGGAGTACGACCACGAGGCGGAGGCCAGGGCGATCATCGACGGCGTCCGTGCGGCGGCCCCGCGCGATCCGGCGGCCTGGGTGATCGTGGCCGAGGCCCTGGAGTCCCACGACGAGCTGGAGGCGGCGCACGAGACGTTCACGGAGGGCGCCCGCCTGCTCGTGGCCGACGGCGCGGAGCCCCCGTACCCGACCCACCCGCTCCTCTACGGCCGCCACCGCGTCCGCCGGATGCTGGGCCTGGACCACGACGAGTGGGACGCCCTGGCCGACACCCTGCACTCGATGCCGGTCTCGCTGGACGAGCTGCACGATCCGAAGCGGGTCTGGTCCCTGGGCTCGGACAACCCGGCGGACCTGGAGGCGGAGATCTCCCGCCTGCGGGCCGAGCTGGGCGCGTACCGGGAGGCCCTGTCCCGCCCGTTCCCGGTGGCGATGCTGCACTGGCCGGCCGGTGAACTGGCGGAACTGCTGGAGGCGTACCCGGCCCTGGCCGCCGAGTACCCGTCCTACGAGGACCACCTGGCGACGATAGAGGCCGCCCTGCGCGAACTGGCCTCCTCCGGCACCCCGAACCTGGGCGTGGTCCCGGGCACGGTCCCGTCCTACGAGGCCTTCGCGGCCTCGGAGAGCGCGTCCCCCACCGACCCGACGCTGCTCCCCCAGTACGCGACGACCCTGGCGGCCCGCGGCCTCGCGGTGACCTGGCCGCCGCAGCGGGGGGCGGCGTGCTGGTGCGGGTCGGGGCGGACGTACGGGGAGTGCCACGGGGCGGAGTAGTCGTCCCTCGGCGCCCCGGGGCGGAGTAGTCGTCCCTCGGCGCCCGGGGGCGGGGCGGGTCAGGCGTCGTCGCGGTAACGGGACGCGAGGTCGGTGCCCTGGCCCCGGAAGGCGGCGAGGTCCGCGCTGAAGACGTCCTCCAGGAGCCGGCGGTCCTCGACCCCGGGCGCGCTGACGGTCTCGCCCAGCTCCAGTCCGCGCAGGGCGCCGGTGACGACGTCGTCGGCGCTCATGCGGGGGACGCCGGAGAGGTCCATGCCCTGCACGGAGTGGAACTCGGTGGCCACGACGCCGGGGCACACCACGTGGACGCGGACCCCGGAGTCCTCCACCTCGGCGGCGAGCGTCTGGGACATCGCCACCAGGTGGGCGAGGGCACCGGCGTAGACGGCGCGGCGGGGCATCTGCTCCTTGCCGGCGGGGCCGGAGAAGGCGATCATCCCGGCGACGTTCACGATGGTGCCGCCGCCCCGCCGCAGCATGCCGCCGACGGCGGCGCGCATGAGCTGCGTGGGGGCGAGGACCTTGACGTTCACCAGTTCCCGGGCCTTGTCGGCGGGCAGCTCGGCCAGCGGCATGTAGTGGGCGACCCCCGCGTTGTTGACGAGGACGTCGAGGGGTTCGTCGGCGCAGTACGCCGACACCGCGTCGATCCCGGCCTCGGTGGACAGGTCGGCGGCGACCGTACGCACGCCGACCTCGGGATGCGCGGCGGCGAACTCGGCGAGGCGGTCCTCCCGGCGGCCGACGACGATCAGGTCGTAGCCGTCCGCGGCGTACCGCTCCGCGAAGGCCCGGCCGATGCCGGAGGTCGCGCCGGTGACGAGGGCGAGCTTGCTCATGTGGGGTTCCTGTCGATGCCGATGCCCGGCGCGACGGCCGGCGAGTGCGGGACGTCTCCCACCCTCGCCCCGGGGAGTGCACCGAGCCAGTTCCCCACGCGTCCGGGGGAGTGACAGGACCCCCTCTCCCGGCCCGGAGTCGGCCTAGCGTGGACGTATGAACGAGCAGCCGAATCTGCTGGGCGAGTTCCTGCGCGCGCGGCGCGAGCTGGTGACCCCCGAGGAGGCCGGCATCCCCGTCAGGGGCGTGCGCCGGGTGCCGGGGCTGCGTCGCGAGGAGGTGGCGATGCTGGCGGGCATCAGCGCCGACTACTACCTCCGCCTGGAGCGGGGCCGGGACCGCAGGCCGTCCCTCCAGGTCCTCGAAGCGCTCGCCGGGGTGCTGCGCCTGGACGACGACACCCGCGCCCACCTCGTCGGCCTGGCCGCCGACCGCCCCCGCGGCACCCGGCGCGGGCGCGGGCGCGGTCGCGGTCGCAGGGAGGCGGTGCCGCCCAGCACGGCCCGGTTCGTCGAGCTGCTGCCGGTCCCCGCCTTCGTCGAGGGCCGCCACCTAGACGTCCTCGCGGCCAACCCCCTGGCCGCCGCACTCTCCCCGCGCCTGATCACGGGCGGCAACCGGCTCCGCGACGTGTTCCTGGACCCCGACGAACAGAGCCTCTTCCCCGACTGGGAGAGAGCCGCGGCGGCCCTCGTCGCCGGCTTCCGGGAAGCGGTCGGCCCGGACACGGACGACCCCCGGTGCGTGGAGCTGGTCGGAGAGCTGTCGCTGGCCAGCCCGCTCTTCCGCCGACTCTGGGCCCGCCACGACGTACGCCCCCGCGGCAGCGCCACGGTCCTCTTCCGCCACCCCCAGGTCGGCGACCTCACCCTCAGCCGCGAGAAGCTCCACATCACGGACACGGACGGGATGATGCTGGTCGCGTTCCACGCGGCGCGGGGTTCGCGGGACGCGGAGCGGTTGGCGCTGCTGGGAGCGGCTTCGGCGGGGCGGTGACGGGGGACGAGCCGGATGGCGCCCGGCTCCATCGAGATGGACGCCCGCCCCCGCAGCCCCTGGAAGGCCAAGATGCGCACACCGGACGGCGCGGAGCCCTCTCATCGGCTCCTACACCGAGGCCACCAAGAACTAACCCCTACCCATCGGTTGGACTTCCCCGGCCACCCGATCAAGCGACGGTGCTCTGCCACCTCGTGGAACAGGACCCTTACAACGCTGCTCATCCTTAGCCAGACCTGCGGCTCGGTAGAGGAACGGGAGACAAGAGGGAGGTTGCTGGACGGAATCGATAGGCCCTTAGGAAGCCGGACGAACCTTTATGCGCCCCGAGGCGGGCGGCCTTCAGAGGCCACCCTTCGTCCGCGTTCTCACCAACAGCGTTCGGCCCACGCATTGTTGCCCCATGCCACCAACGGTAGCCTGCCTGTTGACTGTTGATGGCAACGCCTGGGTGATACGCGGAGTGACTACCTCATCCCGCAGGGAGCTGCTGCACAGTCGAGAGAAGGTATCGACTAGCGTGGAAGAGTTTCTTCATGGCCTTGATCAAAGAGTTTCAATCCGTTTCCTCTGAATCGCAGAGGCTGCACGGCCCAGTGACCTGTGGCCATCGCACCTTCACTACGGACGGTCGACGCATCCTGCAACTGGATACGTACGGATCCGCAGAACGGGTGATCCCTGACAAGATCAGCCAAAGCATTCAACTTGACGCGGACTCAGCCCGTGAACTACTCAAGATTATTACGGAGTCTTTCCCCGACATCACCCCCTAACAGTACAACTGGCGCCAAGATCCTCGCAGAAGCGCCCTGGAGCAAGTAGACCGCGCACAGGGCGCTCTGAATTATATTCGAACCAGGGTCGCGGAAACGAAAGAATCAGAGGCGCGACATCACTGCGTCTACCGCGCGAAATCCTTCGCGTATTTGCCTGACTGTCTTCAACTCGTGCTGAGGGTCCGGCCGCACCTGCATCTTCGCGCCCTTGTGGGCCGCCTCCCCCCGGGATGTGGCCCAGGCGTCTGTCACACCCACCCACGTGGAGTCAATTTCACCTTCCTGCACTCCGACCGACATGAGGATTCGCAGCAGGTTCTTTTCCTTTATTCCATGATTCTGCGTCCTAACATAGCGATTTAGATCGTTCTTCGCATGCTCTACACGCGTCGAAAGATCGGGAAACTTCTTCTTATGATTCAGGTCAGCTATAGATCCCGGAATAGGGTGACTCGTCTCGGCATGGGTGACCAGGGCCAGCAAACAGGTCGACATCACCCCGTTCGCCTTCCAGCGCTTAAAGGCGGCATTGGCTACTTCTATGGCCCGATCCTCTATAAAAGACTCAAACTCGGCATGCGTGAGCACCCGGAACGCTCTCGTGCGTTCATATATTCGTGGCGCATAGAACCCAGTGGGCTCGAATTCGCGCGGAAGGAGATGAGTACGGAGTTCGGTCACCCTACGAGAAAGCTCCCGGTAGCGAGCTGACGGCATTCTACGTACTCCTACAGCACGATACGGTTTTCTTGGAACCCCGGCACTGCCAGCTCGATCCCCAAGGATTCCGCCAGCGCTGCGCCCCACAGCGACAAACGGCGGTGTGTCGCAACCGGCGTCTTAGTCGTGGTCTGAATCGACTCAACGAATCGTGCATTGTTGTCGCACAGGCGCTGGAATGCCTCCTCTACCCGATCCCGCCGCTCCATCGCAGCGGAACACACCTGCCCATCATTGAAGTAGTACGTCATGATGTCGAATACTGCTCGATTGAAACGACCCTCATAGCCACCTTCGGACCACCGGAAAAAGGCATTGTCGCCAAAGATCTCAAACGTGGTCTCGATACCCCTGTTGCAATCCTCTCCAGCCTTACGAATCGCAGATTCCTCTTCACCCCACCGCTCATTCAGGTCATTCACGGTATCATCGAGGAATCTCTTGAGGTTTCCTGTGTAACCTACCAGGTTATATTGGAAGGCAAAGTAGCGTAGGAGGACCTCAACGTCGCGCATACGGAAGTCTGGCTTCTTGATCCGTAGAGCCTTCCGGAGCCACTCGCTATCAGATGCGGCATCATCCAGATAATCCGTAAAGTCGCCCGGATGCAGCGCCTGCCGCAATTCTTGCGGCGAAAGCTTAACGCTTCCTGTATTGAGTCGCAAGAATACTAGATTCAGGAAGTCCTCATTGGGCCATCGGCGAACAACTACAGTCCTGATTGTCTCATTCAGAAAAGCATTTAGATCATCAAGGTGATCGTCCTCTTTCTCCATTTTCTTGAGCGTGACCAGTTTCAGGTCGGGACGCACCTCCATTCCCGTTAGACCGAACCCCCTGAACCCATCCTCTTCTTCTGCCGCCGCGAAGCTAGATCCGGCAGCAAATTGCCGCAATGCCAAGAGGCGCTGCTTCCCATCCAGAACGATAAATTTTCCGCGCCGCTTCTTATCCTCAGCCAAGACAATCTGAGGAATAGGGAGCCCCAGGATGAGAGATTCGATGAATTTACTCTTCCGCGGCCTGTTCCATGCGTCTCGACGTTGAAAACGAGGATTGAGCTGAATATTGCCTCGCCGCAACTGACTCAGGATCGTCTCCGTAGTCCAGTCCGTGTCGGTGACAACAGCTCGAGTGACGTCATCAGACGTAACGCTCTCCGACGCATCACTCTCCTCTCCATCGAGGTCGTCCCAATCCGACTCCTCGTACTCGGACACGTTCTCTCCCTGGCAGTGGGCATCAGTTACGGAGACAGCAGCTTCCCACAGGTTGAAGTCGCACGACGAGAGTTGCTTCATCTGGTCAGGAGGACAAGGCCGGTGCTCGTCCGAAGACCGCGTGATGCTGCTCGGGCACCAGCAACGAAGCCAGACTCCGGAGGGCCAGCTACGCTGCCCCCATGATTCGCGCAGTGGTCTTCGACGTCGGTGAGTGCCTGGTCGACGAGACCCGGGAGTACGGCACTTGGGCCGATTGGCTGGGTGTGCCCAGGCACACCTTCCATGCCATGTTCGGTGCGGTCATCGCGCAAGGGCGGGACTACCGCGAGACGTTCCAGGAGTTCCGGCCCGGGTTCGACCTGTACGCCGAGCGCGAGATGCGAGCCGAGGCCGGACAACCGGAGTCGTTCGGGGAGGCTGACCTGTATCCGGACGTTCGCCCCGCTCTCCGGCAGCTGCGCGACATGGGCCTCATGCTCGGCATCGCCGGGAACCAGACCGTTCGCGCCGGCCGAATCCTCCGCGGACTCTTCTCCCGCGACGTAGACCTCATCGGTACGTCCGACGACTGGGGAGCGAGTAAGCCTGACCCTGAGTTCTTCAAACGGGTCGCCGAAGCCGTGTCATTCGACGCAAACGAGATCCTCTACGTAGGTGACCGCTGCGACAACGACATCCGCCCAGCGCGCGAAGCGGGCATGCGCACCGCACTCGTACGTCGCGGACCCTGGGCCTTCGTTCAGTGGGAGAGCGCCGACGCTCGCGAGCTGCCAACGTTTCGCATCGAGCGTCTCACCGAACTCAGTCAAGCGATCACGCAGTTCAACGACCCAGGACGCTGATCGTCGTGGTCCAGTCGTAAAGTCGGTCGTCCAAGTCACGTACGCATGACATGTGTTGGTGAGGCGTGAGTGCGCGACGAACGTCGCGGACCCGATCCATGCCGGTGGCGTACCACGTGAGTGCCAGCTGGTCGAGCGCATCACCCACGTACACACACGCCTCCTCGACGTTGCCACACGACGCCTCGACCGCGGCTAGATCCCCGTACACGACCGTCCGCTGCTTCTCCTCCCCAGGCGCCATGGAGTCAAGGGCCTCCAGCAGCGCCTCACGTGCCTGCGGAAGGTGACCCGCGAGGAGTTGTGTATTGCCTTTGAACGCCGAGAGCCTGGCCGGGGAGAACCAGTCCATCCACTCGGGCGACGGGTACTCATTGCCCTCGCTGAGTACGCCCTCGGCGTGAACGATCAGGTTCAAGGCCCTGCGGGTGTCGCCGCAGCGTGTCTCGCACTCGGCCTCTACAGCGTCCAGCCACGAGAGGAACTCCGCCGACGCGGAGGCACGGCGCGCGTACGTGCGTGCTGCGATCATGCGCTCGTGGGCGACCTCACGGTCCCCAGCCCAGCCGGGGATGAAGGCCATGTGCGCGATGATCGCCGAACCGAGCAGTGGGTCGTCGGCCTCGCCTGCCGCTTGGAGGGCAAGGAGAAGCGTCTCGTGGGCGAGGCTCGGCTCGCGTAGGTCGAAGAACTCGATCCGCCCAGCCAAGAGGTAGGTCTCCGCCAACGCCGCGGCGATCACGCCACGTGTGGGCTCCGCTGCCTCCGGGAGCAGGGCACACCCCAGCGTGGCGTGGGCCACGACCGCGGGGTGGAGTTTTGTCGGCGCGACCGACCAGTAGAGGCGCCGATGCGCATGGGTGACCGAGCGGAAGTCCTGCCCCGCCGTGGCCGGTTGGGTAGCCATGGAAGGCTGGGCCGATGTCGTGGGCAGGCCCAGCATTTTGGTCGGCCCCGTGACCGATGCGGGCCGCGCGAGATCGTGCTTCGCTCCGCCGGTCCCCCACGGTGGCGTGAACCCGAGCGTCTCCAGGCTCTGGCCCAACAGATGCACGAGCACCCGTTGGCAATCCGGCTGGGGCCACGGAGGATTATCGGACTCCCAACGGCGGACCTGCCGCGCTCCGACGGACAGCCCGCGGATGCCCATACGCCCGGCTTGTTCCGTAAGGGCGTCAGCCAAGTCCTGTTGTGAGTTGAACCCGGCCGCCACGCGCGCGGCCTTGAGTCGGACGTTGCCCGTCGGCCTGGACACCGGCACCTCCACAGAAGACGACTCGGTCGAGCATCCCACACAAAGTCCTTCCTTGGCCTTTCCTTCACCCCAAGGGGAGCTTCAACGTCCCCCTAGAGCCCTACTGAAGCCCTCCAGAAGCCCTATCTACCGTCAGCCTCTTCGTGGAGGCTGACTGCCGTAATCGATCGCGTTTGCAAGCAGGAGGAGTCAGTGTTCACCCAGGAGGCTCTGGACAGAGTGATTTCCGAGTGGCTCGCTCACAGCGACCCAAGCCCGGAGCGGATCCGGCGAGAGTGGGCGACCCAGGGCGTCGCGCTGTTACCCCTCGGTCAGCGGTTCGCGGCTGTGCGCATGCCCGCCCCCATCGTTCACGCGGCTGTTCAGTCACAGGACAGGGATCGGGTCGCGGTGGCGCTCGGTGAGTCGCTTGGCGGTTCGATCATTCATGACCGGCTCGTGTCGGGCGGCATGTACTACGCCTTGGTTCAAGGACACGCGGCTCTCGCCTGGGCATACCAGAGCGTCGCGACATGCCTCGGCCAGGGCACCTACCTGGGGGTCCCCCGAATCGACCGTCAGGAGCCGCCGGGCACCTACTGGGTCGTGCCGCCACGGTACGAGGGCGACCTGTGCGCGCCACGGGCGATCACCGCGTTGCTGCGGGACGGGCGGACACGATTGGCTCGGCAAGACGAAGGCGGATGTGCCGACGTCTCGGCAATTCCCGAGTCCCCTTCCGGCACCCCGAGCGCGGAAGGAACCGGCCTTTCATGACTCTGCCCGCTGACCCCGACCAGGACGCCGTGGCGTTGCGCTCGGCCATGGTGAAGGGCTTGGCAGAAGCCGAATGCTGCGCAAACCCGGCTTGGCTCACGGCTGCGGGCGTAGTGCCACGACATGCCTTCGTGCCCGGCTTCTACCTTCCGACCGTCGTACCCGAGGCGCAGGACCTCACGGTGTGGCAGCCGGTGACGCCTGGACTGGACTACGGCCGTTGGCTGGCGTCCACATACTCAGACGCCACTCTGATCACCCAGCTCTGCGGGGAGGAGACCGACTGGACGAGTCCTAAGGCCCGGCGCGGTGGTGTGCCTACTTCGAGGTTCACGCTGCCCTCGCTCATCATGCGTACGTGGTCCGACGCTGAGATTCATGAGGGGCACACCGTCCTGGAGATCGGAACGGGTACCGGGTACTCGACCGCGCTTGCGTGCGAGCTGCTGGGCTCGTCCCACGTGACCACGATCGAGATCGATTCCGCCAGGCTGGAACGAGCAGCTAGGGCTCTCAGGGCGTGCGGCTACGCCCCGACCATCGCGCAGGCGGACGGGCTCTACGGGTATTGGCCCGAGGCCTGGTTCGACCGAGTCGTGTCCGCCTGTTCCTTCCGCGTCGTGCCCCACGTGCTGATCCGGCAGGTGCGGCCAGCGGGGAAGTTGCTCGTACCTCTGTCTGGATGGCTTCACGGCGGCGCGCGCGTACTGCTCACGGTCGCCGAGGACGGTACCGCCGAGGGGCCGTTACTTCCCGGCGGCATATCGTGCATGCCTTCTCGCACGGAGTCGGCAGCGGCCCTCGGCAACTTGGCAGACTGGACCGCGGGCTTGGCTGACGCGTCCCGGCCCGCGCGGCACACCCACCACAGGCTGACCGACCCCACCGACGAGGCCTCTCACTTGAGGTTCCTCGCACAGTGTGTCGTCCCGGAAGCCCAGATGGCCTTCATCGACGGCCTCCCGCACCTGGTCGACGTCGTGTCCGGCTCCGTCGCCTCGCTTACCCCGGAGGGCGACAGCTGGAAGGTTCGGGAGGGTGGACCGCTGGCCCTGTGGACAAGAATCGAGCAGCTCATTGAGAGCTTCGATGCCGCAGGCCGGCCCGGCCCGGAGACGTTCACGCTACGCGTGGAGGGCACCGCCCAAAGCCTGCTGCACCCCCAGATGCCGGAGTTGCGGCTGCCCGTGCCGTACTGACTGGCCGAAGAGGCTCCCCCATGTGGCAGCCCGCAGGCGGGCCGACCGTGCCTCCCGCTCATTCCGCACCACAACCCGCCCCCCACCATCCCCGAAGATTTCCCCCGCCGCTCCCTTGCCGTTCGCCGGGCCTGGCTACCTTCGCCTCGCCCCGTCCGGTACAGGAGAGGTACACCCATGAGCAGCCCCGTCCGTCGGAGCGAGTCCCGGCAGTCCGTGGCCACCGTCGCGGCGGGTCGGCGGCGGGAGGGGAGTCGGGGCAGGGGGGCGTCCGCCAGCTCGGTGGAGGCGTCCTTCCTCGAGATGCAGTCACGGGCCGGCAATCGGGCGACGACCGCCGCGGTGCAGCGGGCCCGGGGGGCCGACAAGGGCAAGGGGAAGGCGGCCGAGGGGGCCGAGGGCGGGGGTGACGGGGGGAAGAAGCGGAAGAACTACCGGGACCGGATCGCCTCGCTGCTGGACCGGTTCAAGAAGAACCTCGAACCCATCGACACCTGGATCAAGGGCGTCCAGACGCCCACCAACGCCGGCTTCACCCAGCAGGCCGCCGTCGCCGCCAACGAGGGGCTCAAGCACTCCGCCGCCGCCTCCGGGACCTCCGCCGCGTCGGGGAACCTGCTCACCGAGGCCGCCGGGACCGTGGTCAGCGGGATGGACGCCTTCAAGAGCATGAAGGACGCCAAGAAGAGCGGGAACGGGGCCGAGCACCACACCGCGAACAAGAGGGCCAAGACCAAGGGGACCGACGCGGTCGTCGGCGCCGCCGGTTCGGGGGCCTACAGCGCGGCCATCGCCAAGGAGGTCACGAAGATCCAGAAGGCGGCGGACGCCGCGGTGGCGTCCGAGGCGAGCGGCGTGGCCAGTGCGGCCGTCGCGGGGATGAAGAGCGTCCGGTCGGTGTTCCGGGTCGGCGGGGCGGCCCGCAAGTACAAGAGGGTGAAGGAGCTGGGCGACCCGCAGCTCGTGCACGCCGCCTCGCTGGCCCGGCTCAACGAGTCGCGGGAGCACGCCGACTGGGCCGCGGCGGAGGCCTACGTCGCGCTGGACGCGTACTGGAAGCAGGAGGGCGAAGGACGGCTGGAGCTGATCGGCGAGGCCGTCGACGCCGCCTGGGAGGCGATGGGCGAGGCCCGGGACGCCGCCGAGACCCTCCAGCGCGCCGAGAAGGACGTCGAGAAGCTGAGCACGGTCCAGGGGTACGCGAAGAAGAAGCAGCTCACCAAGATCGGCAAGGAGACCGTCGGCGGCGCTCTGGGCGAGTCGACCAAGGCCGCCGCCGGTGTCGTCACGGCGGTCGCGGCGGGGACCGCGGGGCTCGCGACCAACCCGGTCGGCTGGGGCCTGGCCGGCGCCGGTGCCGGGCTCGTGCTCGGCGTCACCCTCTACAAGGCGCTCCGCGCGGCCACCAAGCGGTACGAGGAGGTCCGCCACCCGGAGGTCTGGGCGAAGGAGGGCGAGTCCCCCGCGGAGGCGGCGTCCCGGAAGGAGTCGCTCCAGCACGCCCTGAAGTTCTGGAAAAAGGTCTCCAAGGGCGAGCGCGCGGCCATGGCGCGTGAGATCTACGCCCTGGCCGCGGGTCCCGACATCGCCGGCAGCGGCGGTACGACGGAGGAGATGAGGCAGTCCGGCATGTCCCTGCTCATCGCGCTCAAGTCGGGCCCGGCCGACCACAGGCTCGACCAGGAGGCATGGGTGGCGAGCCTCAACGACCCGTCGAAGACGGACGGTTGGATCAAGGAGATCGCGGAGCAGCTGGCCTCCGGGTGACCTCGGTGCGCTGCCCGGCGGGCGGATCGGTCTCTCGCCGGTCCGTCCCCCGGCGGCGGCATGCACGCCTGGCAAATACCAGCGGGGCATCTCCCGGGGCCAATCCCTTTTCGGCCAAAGGGGGTCGGCCGCCATCCGCGCATTTTTCGCCCCAATTCCCCGACGTCCTCCTCTCCTGGTCACGACGTCGCCACGAGGCGTGAGCACAGGGGGTAGGGTCCCTTGCCGTACGCCGAACGACGTTTGAGGGAACGGGAGTTCGGGGCCGCGGGGAGATCCTCCGCGCGCTCCCGGGGCGCTTCGCGGTCCACGGCGTCGTCGCCCCCCGCTCGTACAGCCTCGTGTGTTGCTTGGAGTTCCATGTCGTGCGCACCCACCGTCGTCCGCCTCGCCGGCTCCTCGGCGCGCGGCGGCCCCGGGAGACACCACCGGTTCCCTCCGGCCCGCTGACGTCCCCGGCCGTGCCACGCACCGTGCCACGCGCCCGCCGGTGCGTCCCCTCGTGCCCAGCGCCCCGGCGCCGGTGTTCCGCGGTCTCGGCCCCTCCCCCACCGACGGCTTCCGATCCGTGAGGACCTGATGACTGAACTGATAGTGAGCGCCGCCGCGTTACTGGCGGCGGCCGGAGTCGGGGCCGCGTGGTATTTCCGGCGCAAACGCGACGCGGCCCGGCGCCGGGCCGATCGGCTGCGCGAGCACGCCGACCGGCTCACCCTGCAACTCGTCGCGGCGGAGCAGTGCGTGGGGCACCTCGCGGCCACCGTGATCCCCGCGGCGGCCAAGGGCGGTGAAGGGCTCGAAGGGGGCGGGCTCCTCGTGCCGGCGCAGCTCGACGGGACCCCGCTCGCCGAGCGGCTGCGCGCCGTCACGGGGGCGATGGCCTCGGCGGTGGCGGACGTACGGGGTCAGGAGCGGGCGGCGGCGGCCCGCGCCGCGGCCCAGACCGCCGAGCAACTGCGCCAGGAGACCGAGCGGCACGTGGCGCGGGTGCGGGAGGAGTCCGTCGGCGTCGCCCGCGCGGCCGTGCGCGGCTTCGCCAACAACGTCGTGGCGCGGTCGGCGCGGCTGGGCCGGGCCGTCAGCCAGGGCGTACGGCGCCACATCTCGGACGAGGCGTACGCGACGCTGGTGGAGATCGACCACCTCGCGCAGCAGATGCTGCTCACCGCGTCGGGGTACGCCGTGCTCGCCGGGGACAAGCTGTCCCGCCGGTGGCCCGCGACCTCGCTGACCGACATCACCCGCGCGGCGATGGGCCGGATCGAGGGGTACGAGCGGATCAAGCACCCCGACATGGGGTCGGTGGTGGTCGAGGGCCGCGCCGTGGAGGCGGTCGTGCACGCGCTCGCCGTCCTGCTGGACAACGCCCTGCGCTACTCGCCGCCCGCCGCCAGCGTCCACGTCTCGCTCGAACAGGGTCACCACGCGTGCTTCCTGATCGTGGACGACGCCGGGCTGCGCATGGACGACGAGCGGCTGCTGTGGGCCGGCAACGTCATGTCCGGCGAGCAGCGCGACGACATCACCCGCCTCGGCGCCCACCCGCAGACCGGGCTGCGCGTGGCGTCCCTGCTCGCGGAGAACTACGGCTTCCGCGTCGAGCTGACCGCGCCGAACATCTACCAGGGGACCCGGGCCATGGTCGTCCTGCCGAAGAACCTGATCGTCGACCCGGCGGCGAGGGCCGCGGCGGCGGCCCCGGCCGGGGCCGGCGCGGGGACCCCGGCAGCCGCCGGCACGGCGAACGCGGTCCCGGCAGCCCCCGGTACGGCGAACGCGGTCCCCGCAGCCGCCGGTACGGCGAACGCGGCAGGGGCGGCCCAGCCCGCCGCGGCCACCGTGGCCCCGACGCCCGCGCTCGCACCCGCGGCCTCCTCCGCACCCGGTGCCTCCTCCCCGGCGATCACCCCCGCCGCCCTGGCCCCCGACTCCGCGCCCGACCCCGCGCCGGACCCCGTGCACGAGCCCACCCCCCGGCACGACTCGGCCGCCCCGCACCCCGGCCAGGCGACCGCCGTAGCGGCACCACCCGGGCCCCTCGCACCCCCCGCCACCACCGCGAGCGGCCTCACCGTCCGCCGCCGCTCTCCCGCCCCCGCCCCGGCGCGCGGCCCCGCGCCCGCCGCCGCCGAGCCCGGCCGCCCGGCCGTCGCCGCCGCCTGGGCCGCCGGCACCCGGCGCGGCCGCGACGGGGAGCCCGCGCCGTCCGCCGGGAGCGCGGAACCCCGCGTCAGCGCACGCGAGTCCGCCCCCGCCCCGTCCTCCCCCGCGGACGCGGACACCCTCGGCGCGGCCCACGAGGCCACCCCCACCGCCGCCCACCACGCCCCCCACCCGGCCGCCCGCGACGCCGCTCACGACGAAGGACACTGATCGTGCAAGACACACACACCAACAGCCTGGGCTGGCTGCTCGACCAGGAGCTCGGCACCGTCGAGGGCGTCCGCTACGCCGTGCTGATGAGCGGGGACGGGCTGCTGAAGGCCCGTACGGCGACCATCGGCCAGGACGACGGGGAGAAGTTCGCCGCGCTGACCGCGGCGCTGCGCGCGGCGGGCAAGGCCTGGGACGAGTTCACCGGCGGCGCGGGCATGCGCCAGCTGCTGATCGAGTCGGTGGGCTGCATCGGGCTGACGACCACCGCCGCGCGGAACACGATGCTGTCGGTGTGCACGACCGGCCCGGACGCCGACGTCGGCCTGATCTCCCACCACATGGTGCGGCTCGCCACCCGGGTGGGGCACGAGCTGGGCACGGCGGAGCGCGTGCCGCCCGCGGAGGGCGCGGAAGGCGGCCGGACGGCATGACGGGGCCGCGGCGTGACCCCGACATGGTCAGGCCCTACGTCCGCACCGGGGGCCAGGTCCGCCCCCGTGCGGACGTGCGCCCGGAGAGCGTGGTCATCGCCGCGACCGGCCCGACGGACACCCTCGGCCCGGACGCCCGCCGGGTGATGCGGCTGTTCGCCGGTGCGGACGGCGGCCTGGCCGTCGCCGACATCGCCGCCGCGCTGGAGCTGCCGCCGTCCACGGTGCGCATCCTCGTCTCCTCGCTGATGGACTCCGGCCACCTCTCCAGCCCGGTCGCCGCGACCGAGCACCAGCCCGACTTCGACCTGCTGCAGGAGGTACTCCGTGGACTGCGCTCCATGGTCTGACCCGCCCGTCACCTACGTCCCGGCCTCGGTGACCCGGTCGGCCAAGATCGTGGTCGCGGGTGGCTTCGGCGTCGGCAAGACGACGTTCATCGGCAGCGTCTCGGAGGTGCGGCCGCTGCGGATGGAGGAACCCATCACGCAGGCCAGCGCCGGCGTGGACGACCTCAGCGGCACCCCGCACAAGACGACGACGACCGTGGCGATGGACTTCGGCCGCATCCACATGGCCGGCGGGCGGCTCGCGCTGTACCTGTTCGGGCTGCCGGGGCAGTCGCGGTTCCAGCCGCTGTGGGAGGACCTGGCGGAAGGCGCCCTCGGCTGCCTCGTGCTGGCCGACACCCGCGACCTCGACGCCTCCCACGACGCCCTCGGGCTGCTGGACGGCGCGGGCATCCCGTACGCCGTCGCCGTCAACGCCTTCCCCGGCGCGCCGGGTTATCCGGCGGCCGAGCTGCGCGAGGCGCTGGCCCTGGAGCCGGCCACGCCGCTGACCAGCTGCGACGCCCGCGACCGCACATCCTCACTGCACGCCCTGATCACGCTCACCGAGTACCTCTCCGAGCACGAGCGACAGCGCGAGCACCGCTCGGCCGACGCCCTCCTGGAGACCCGCCCATGACGCCGCCCTCCGCCGAGCCCGAGCCGACGCGCCCTCCGGGCCGGATCGCCCTGTACGAACCGGAGTTCGCCGCGGACCCGCACGCCGCCTACCGGCGCATGCGGCGCACCCACGGCCCCCTCGTCCCCGTCGACCTGGCGCCGGGCGTCCCCGCGACCCTGGTCATCGGCTACTACCAGGCCCGCCGCATCCTCAACGACCCGCTGCGCTTCCCGGCCGACCCGCGCGCCTGGGAGAAGCTGATCCCGGTGTCCTGCCCGGTGCGGCCGATGATGGAGTGGCGCCCCAACGCGCTGCGCTCCGGCGGCGCCGAGCACGCCCGCTACCGGTCCGCGAACACCCACGCCATCGACAGGGTCGACCAGCACGGGCTGCGCGCCCTCGTGGAGAAGGTCGCCGACGGCGCCATCGACGGGTTCCGCGGCGCGGGCTCGGCGGACCTGCTCACCCAGTACTCGTTCCCCATCGCCTTCAGCGTGCTGAGCGCGCTGCTCGGCTGCCCGGACGAGATAGGGCAGCGCATCGCCGACGGCATGGCGAAGATCTTCGACACCACCAACGCCCAGCTCGGCAACGAGATCCTCGCCCGTGCCGTCTCCGACCTCGTGACCCTGCGCCGGCGGCACCCCGGCGACGACATCACGTCCCGGCTGACGCTGCACCCCGCCGAGCTGACCGACGAGGAGATGGGCCACCAGCTCGTCACGCTCTACGGCGCCGGGATCGAGCCGCTGACCAACCTGATCAGCAACACGATCCTGAAGATCCTCACCGACGAGGAGTTCTCCGCCGATCTGCACGCCGGTCTCTCCACGGTGCGCGACGCGCTCGACGCGGTCCTCTACACCGACCCGCCGATGGCCAACTACTGCATCTCCTATCCGCCGTACCCCATCGACGTCGAGGGAGTGCTGCTGCCGGCCGACCAGCCGGTGGTCGTCTCGATGGCGGCGGCGAACAACGACCCGGCGCTGACGGAGGGCGTGCCCGAGGGCCGGCACGCGGGCAACCGCGCCCACCTGGCCTGGAGCATCGGCCCGCACTCCTGCCCCGCCCGTTCGCACGCCTACCTCATCGCGGAGACCGCGGTCACCCACCTCCTGGACGCGCTGCCGGAGACGGACCTCGCCCGTCCCGCGGCCGAACTCACCTGGCGGCCCGGCCCGTTCCACCGCGCCCTGGAATCGCTGCCCGTCACCTTCCCCGCCGCACACTAAGGAGCCAGGCCATGGCGTCCCAGCAGTCTCCCCTCGTTCTCGACCCCACCGGTGCCGGTCACCACGCCGAGCACCGCGCCCTGCGGGAGCGCGGCGCGGCCACGCGAGTGGACGTACTCGGTGTGGAGGCCTGGTCGATCACCGATCCGGCCCTGCTCAAACAGCTCCTGACCAGCCCCGACGTGTCCAAGGACGCGCGGGCGCACTGGCCCGCGTTCGGTGCGGTGGTCGGGACCTGGCCGCTCGCCCTGTGGGTGGCGGTGGAGAACATGTTCACCGCCTACGGCCCCAACCACCGCAAGCTGCGGCGGCTGGTGGCGCCGGCCTTCAGCGCCCGCCGCATCGAGACGATGCGCCCCGCCGTCGAGGGCATGGTGGCCGGCCTGATCGACCGGCTCGCCGCCCTGCCCGCCGGGGAGCCGGTCGACCTGCGGCAGGAGCTGGCGTTCCCGCTGCCCATCGCGGTGATCGGCCACCTCATGGGGATGCCCGAGGACCAGCTGGAGGGCTTCCGCGCCCTCGTCGACAACGTCTTCGACACGACGCTGACCCAGGCCGAGGCGCAGGCCAACACCGCCCGCCTGTACGAGGTCCTGGACAAGCTGATCGCCGACAAGAGCGCCGCGCCCGGCGACGACATGACGTCCCTGCTCATCGCCGCCCGGGACGAGGAGGGGGACGGCGCCCGGCTCTCCCACGGGGAGCTGCGCGACACCATGCTGCTGATGATCAGCGCCGGCTACGAGACCACCGTCAACGTCATCGACCAGGCCGTGCACACCCTGCTGACCCGCCCCGACCAGCTCGAACTGGTGCGCAGCGGTGCCGTCGGCTGGGGCGACGTCGTGGAGGAGACGCTGCGCCACGAACCGGCGGTCAAGCACCTGCCGTTGCGGTACGCGGTCGCGGACATCGCCCTGCCGGACGGCCGGACCATCGCCCGCGGGGAGGCGATCCTCGCCTCGTACGCCGCCGCCAACCGGCACCCGGACTGGCACGCCGACGCCGACACCTTCGACGCGGCGCGCGTGGTCAAGGAGCACCTGGCGTTCGGCCACGGCGTGCACTTCTGCCTGGGCGCGCCGCTGGCCCGCATGGAGGTCGTGCTCGCGCTCCAGAGCCTCTTCGACCGCTTCCCCGGCATCCGGCTCGCCGACCCGGCGGAGGAACTGCCGCCCGTGCCCTCGCTGATCAGCAACGGGCATCAGCGGCTGCCGGTCCTGCTGCACGCCGGCTGAACCGCCGGGACGGCGCGCCCCGGGGCGCGGGGCGTGCCGTCCGCCGGGGGGACCCAGGGGGGGCGGCGGGACCGCGGACGGTCAGCCGAACATACCCGGCTCGTAGTCGCCGGCGGGCTGCTGGGTGATGACGTTCATGCGGTTGTACGCGTTGATGATCGCGATCAGTCCGACCAGCGCGGTCAGCTGGTCCTCGTCGTAGTGCCGGGCCGCGTCGGCCCAGGCCTCGTCGGTGACGCCGCCGCCCGAGTCGGCGATACGGGTGCCCTGTTCGGTCAGTTCGAGGGCGGCGCGCTCGGCGTCGGTGAAGACCTTGGCCTCGCGCCAGGCGGCGATCAGGTTGAGGCGCAGGGAGGTCTCCCCGGCCTTCGCGGCGTCCTTGGTGTGCATGTCGAGGCAGAAGCCGCAGCCGTTGATCTGGCTGGCGCGGATCTTGACCAGTTCCTGGGTCGCCTCCGGCAGCGCCGAGTCGGTCACGGCCTTGCCGGCCGAGTTGATGTGGCGCAGGAGCTTGCCGGCGAGCGGGCTGGAGAACAGGTTGAGTCGGGCTTCCATGGGGCTCCTCCGTCGTGGTGCGTCGTGTCCCTCCGGCCTGGTGGCCAGTGGTCCGCCCGGGGGCGTACACGGCTACGACGGAATGCGCGGGCCGGATGTGACAGGGCGCGGAGGCCTGCGGGTGTGACCTGCGTCTCACCGGGTCACGGGGTCCGTTCCAGGAGCCGGAGCAGGGCGGCGGTGACCTCGGCCGGGCGTTCGTCCATCACCCAGTGCCCGGCGTCGTCCAGCATCGTCAGTTCGGCGCGGGGTACGGCGGCGGCCAGGTCCGTCGCGATCGCCGGGCTCAGGTAGGGGTCGGCGCGGCCCCAGACCACGGCCGTCGGGCAGGTCACCTCGGGCAGGCGGCGGCGCAGTTCGGGGCGGGGCGGGGTGCGGTAGTCGCCGAAGTAGTGGAGCAGCCAGCGGCGGCCCTCCGGGGTGTCCATCCAGCCGACGTAGTGCTCCAGGAGACCGGCGTCCAGGTGGCCCGCGCGCACCAGCGGCGCGAAGGTGCGGCGGTGGAGGGCGGCGTACGGCAGGCGCGTCGCGGCGGGCCGCAGGGCGGGGGTGCGTCCGGCGAGGCCGATGAGGCTGAAGGCGGCGTACCAGCGCCGGGTGAACGTGCCGTGCGCGCGGCTGTTGAGGACGGCCAGGCGGCGGACGCGCGCGGGGTGGGTCTGGGTGAGGCCGAGGGCGAGGAAGCCGCCGTAGTCGTGGCCGGCCAGGTTCACCGAGTCGAGGCCCAGGGCGTCCAGCAGGCGGCCGATCCGGGCGACCTCGCTGTCGTAGTCGAAGGGCAGGTGGAGGGGGCGGTCGGACTCGCCCCAGCCGAGGAGGTCGGGGGCGAGGACCCGGTGGCGGGCGGCGAGGGGCGGGACCTGGTGGCGCCAGCACTGGTGGCCGGCGGGGTAGCCGTGCAGGAGCAGCACGGGCTCGGCGTCGGGCGGTCCCGACTCCCAGCAGGCCACCCGGGCCCCGTCGACCAGGACCTGTCGGGCGCGGGGCCGGTCGGTGCCGGGACTCTGCGTGCTCATCGGCTGCGTGCTCCCTCGGTCCGTGTGTTCCCCGGCTGTGCCAACCGTGCGGATACCCGCGCGGGGCACGGCCAGGGCACGTCGTTCGGCCGAACGTGGGGCACGGGCGGGTGCGGCGGGGGTGCGGGGGTCGCTCACCCGGTCGCCCGTCGGGGCTCACCCCGGCGCGTGCGCGGGGCGCGGTGGTGATTAGCCTCGGTTGCACCAGTCGGCCGCGTCGGCCGGCGAACGCGGCAGGAGGCAGAGATGGCGAAGGTTCCCAGCGCGGCGGTCGCCGCGGGCGGTCTCGTCGGCGGCTACGGCGTGGCCCGCTGGACGAAGCGGCGCGAACTGGGCGGGGCCGTGCTGGCCGTGGCCGGGGCGGCCGCCGCCGAGCAGTGGCGCCGCCGGGCGGGCGGCGCGGCCGCGGGCGCCCTGACGGCCGCCTACGTGGCGGGCTTCGCCGGCTCCCACCCGCTGGCCAAGAAGGTGGGCGCCTGGCCCGCCGTCCTCGGAGTGGCCGGCGCGGTGGCCCTGGCCTCGTGGGCGGTCGCGGACCGCAACGCCTGAGCGGCGCGGGCCGGGAGGCGGCGGGGTTCCCGCTCCGGCCGCCACCCTCTCCGGGCGGGACGACCGGGAGCGGTGGTCAGTAGTGCTGAGTCAGGAGCGGTGGGTCACGGGCGGTGGGTCAGGACGTTGATGACCTTGCCGTTCGGGTCGCGGACGAAGAAGCGCCGGACGCCCCACTCCTCGTCCCGCGGCTCCCGGACGATCTCCGCGCCCGACGCCGCCACCTGCGTGTACACCGCGTCGACGTCCTCGACCTCGACGCTCAGGTCGGGGACGACGGGCGCGGTGCGTTCCTCGGTGAAGAGGCTGATCTGCGCGGTGGGGTTAGACGGCGAGGCGAGCGTCGTCACCCAGCCCATGTCCATGACCTCCTCGAAGCCGAGGAGGCCGTAGAAGTCGCGGCTCGCGTTCCACAGCTCCTCGGACTCGATGTGCAGGTTCGGGACGATTCTCCGGACGGTCATCGGGTGGCTCCTGATCCCTCGGTGACGGAGGACAGCGGCTCGGCGATGTCCTCCAGCGAGCGGCGCTCCGCCTTCACCGCGAGGAACGCCGCCACCAGCCCGGCCGCGCACATCAGTCCGGCGCCGACCTGGAAGGCGAGGACGGTGTCGCCGACCACGCCGGACTCGGTGAGGTCGGCGAAGAGCAGCGGGCCGCTGATGCCGCCGGCGGCGGTGCCGAGGGCGTAGAAGAAGGCGATGGCCATGGCCCGGGTCTCCATCGGGAAGATCTCGGAGACCGTCAGATACGCGCTGGACGCGCCCGCGGAGGCGAAGAACAGCACCACGCACCAGCAGGCCGTCATCGTCGAGGCCGTCAGCGACCCCCGGTCGAAGAGCCAGGCCGTGCCGAAGAGCAGGACGCCGGAGAGCAGATACGTGCCGGAGATCATGATCCGGCGACCGACCGTGTCGAAGAGCTTGCCGAGGAGCAGCGGGCCCAGGAAGTTGCCCGCGGCGATGACGGCGAAGTAGTAGCCGGTGCTGCCGGTCGGCACGTCGAAGAAGGTGATGAGGATGGTGCCGAAGCCGAAGGTGATGGCGTTGTACAGGAACGCCTGGCCGATGAAGAGGGAGAGGCCGAGGACGGCGCGGCGCGGGTAGCGGCGGAAGACGGTCTTGGCGATCAGGCCGAAGCCGATGCTCTTGCGCTGGTGGATGGTGATCTCACCGGCCGGCGGCGGCAGCTTCTCCCCCCGCTCCTGTTCGATCTCCCGCTCCACGGAGTCGACGAGGGTGTCCGCCTTCTCTCCCTGGCCGTGGATGTACTGCCACCGCGGGCTCTCCGGCACGTGCCGCCGTACCAGCAGGATGACCAGGCCGAGGACGACGCCGAGGCCGAAGCTGAGCCGCCAGCCGAGGTCCTTGGGGAAGATGTCGGTGTCCAGCATCACGATCGACAGCAGCGCGCCGCCGATGGCGCCCAGCCAGTAGCTGCCGTTGATGATGAGGTCGACCCGGCCCCGGTACTTGGACGGGATCAGCTCGTCGATCGCGGAGTTGATGGCCGCGTACTCGCCGCCGATGCCGAAACCGGTGAGGAACCGGAAGAGGAAGAACCACCAGGACTCGAAGGACAGGGCGGTCAGCGCGGTCGCCGCGAGGTAGACGACCAGCGTGACCATGAACAGCTTCTTGCGGCCGTAGCGGTCCGTCAGCCAGCCGAAGAACAGGGCCCCGGAGCACGCGCCCGCCACGTACAGGGCGGCGGCGAGGCCGGTGATCTGGGCCGAGCTGATGTCCAGGCCGCTGCCGTCCTCGGCGATGCGCCCGGCGACGTTGCCGACGATCGTGACTTCGAGGCCGTCCAGGATCCAGACGGTGCCGAGGCCGATCACGATCATCCAGTGCCACCGCGACCAGGGCAGCCGGTCGAGGCGGGCCGGGACGGCCGTGGTGACGGTCCCGGAGGAGGCGGGCACCGAACCCGACGACGCGTCTGCTGTCATGGCTCCCTCTCCGTCGAGTGAACGCCTCCCTTGTGCCCGGCGCCGGAGGGAACACGCCCGCCGCGCCGGGGTGGCGCAGGACCCGCCGGCCGGAGCCCGCGGGGCCTACGCCCCCAGCATGCGGGAGACCGTGTAGATCAGCAGCCCGGCCAGCGAGCCGACCACCGTGCCATTGATCCGGATGAACTGGAGGTCGCGGCCGATGTTCGCCTCGATCTTCTTGGTGGTGTGCTCGGCGTCCCAGCTCGCCACCGTGTCGGTGATCAGGGAGGTGATCTCGCGGCGGTAGGTCGTCACCACGTACACCGCGGCGCCCTCCACCCAGCCGTCCACCTTGCCCTGCACCTTGGGGTCGGAGGCCATCCGGGCGCCCAGGGACAGCAGCGACGCCCGGACCCGCAGCCGCAGCTCGCTGCGCTCGTCCTCGGCCGCGGAGACGATCATGGACCGTACGGCCGTCCAGGCGGACGCGATCAGATCCTGGACCTCGCCGCGCCCCAGCACCTCGGTCTTCAGCCGCTCGACGCGCGCGCGGGTGTCGGTGTCGGACTGGAGGTCGGAGGCGAAGTCGGCGAGGAAGCGGTCGAGGGCGCCGCGCGCCGGGTGGGCGGGCATGTCGCGCATCTCGGTGACGAAGCGCAGCAGCTCCTTGTAGACCCGCTCGCCGACCCGCTTGTCCACGAACCGGGGCGTCCAGCCGGGCGCCCCGCCCTGCACGGCGTCCATCACGGAGTCCCCGTGCAGGATCAGCCAGTCGTGGGCGCGGGAGACGACCAGGTCGACGGCGCGCTTGTGGCCGCCGTCGGTGACGATCCGCTCCAGCAGCTTGCCGATGCCGGGGGCGATCTCCTGGGCGTCGGCGCGGCGCGTGATCGCCTCCCCCACCACCGCCTGCACGTCGGAGTCCCGGAGCACCGTGAGGGCGCCGCGCAGGGCGGCGGACAGCTCGGCCGTCACCCGGTCGGCGTGCTCGGGCACGGCGAGCCAGGCGCCGAGCCTGCTGCCGATGCCGACGGCCCGCAGGCGGCGGCGCACGACGTCCTCGGAGAGGAAGTTCTCGCCGACGAACTCCCCGAGGGAGACGCCCAGCTGGTCCTTCTTCTTGGGGATGATCGCGGTGTGCGGGATGGGCAGGCCCAGCGGGTGCCGGAAGAGGGCGGTGACCGCGAACCAGTCGGCGAGGGCGCCGACCATGCCGGCCTCGGCGGCGGCGGAGACGTAGCCCGCCCAGGCGCCGGCGCCGCGGTGGGCGGCCCACTCGGCCAGCACGTACACCACGGCGACGAACAGCAGCAGGCCGGTCGCGGTGAGCTTCATCCGGCGTACGCCGCGCCGCTTCTCCTCGTCGGCCGGGCTGAAGGAGGTCATCGCGCGGTCGCGGAACGCCCCCGTGCCCTCCCCGGCAGCCCCGGTGCCCCCGGTCTCCCCGGGGCCGCCGGGAAGTTCCGCCTTCGTGCCTGCCATCCGCTCCACCCGTTCGCCGATTCCGTCCCGCTCATTGTCCCTTCCCGACCTACTCCCGGAACGGATCACAAGTTCCCCGCGTCTGTCCTGGAGGGGAACGCCCGGGGCCCGTGCGGCCTTTCCCCGTCCCATGCCTCATCATGGGTTCATCGGACCGGAGCCTCGGGGCTCCCCTCGCCCGAGGAGAACAGAACAGCATGACCCGGGGTCGTGACGGGGGTGCGGGGGCGCCTCCCACCAAGCACCGTGCCCTGCTCGCGGCGATCGTCACCCTGATAGTGGCGATTTCCGCGGCGATATACGCCGGAGCGTCCGCGGACGACGGCAGCACGGACCAGACACCGCTCGCGAGCGGCCGTTTCCCACGGGGCGAAGCAGCCCCGGCCTCCACCGGCTCCTGGGTCGGCGCGTGGTCCACCTCACCGGCGGCGGCCGAGCCGGGCACCGAGACGACCGGCATGGCGGGCCGCTCGGTGCGCAACGTCGTGCACGCCGGGGTCGGCGGCACCAGCGCGCGGATCACCCTGTCCAACCTGTACGGACAGTCCCCGCTGACGGTCACGCACGCCTCCATCGCCCTGGCCGCCGGCCCGGACACGGCGGCCGCGGTCGCCGACACGATGCGCCGGCTCACCTTCCGCGGCAGCCCCCGGGTGATCATCCCGGCGGGCGGCCAGGTGATCAGCGACGTCGCCCGCATCGCCGTCCCCTACGGCGCGGACGTCCTGGTCACCACGTACTCCCCGGTGCCCTCCGGCCCCGTCACCTACCACCCGCAGGCCCGGCAGACCAGCTTCCTGGCCGCCGGTGACCGCACGGCGGACGTCACGGCCGTCGGCTACACCACCCAGACGCCCTACTGGCGCTACCTGACCGCGCTGGACGTACTGAGCCACGAGGCGAACGGGACGGTCGTCGCGATCGGCGACTCCATCACCGACGGCTTCGGCTCCGAGGTGAACGCCAACCACCGCTGGACCGACGTGCTCGCCGAGCGGCTGCACGAGGCGGCCGGCCAGGGGCGCAAGGCCCCCCGCTACAGCGTCGTCAACCAGGGCATCAGCGGCAACCGCATCCTCACCAGCAGGGAGGGGCGGCCCGCCGACAACCCGAGCGCGCTGAGCCGCTTCGACCGGGACGTGCTGCAGCGCACCAACGTCAAGGTCGTCGTGATCGTCCTCGGCGTCAACGACATCCTGCACAGCCCGGAACTCGCCGACCGGGACTCGATCCTCGCCGGCCTGCGCACCCTCACCGACCGGGCGCACGCGCGGGGGCTCAAGGTCGTCGGCGCGACGATCATGCCGTTCGGCGGTTACCGCGCGTACACGCCGGAACGCGAGGCGATGCGGCAGGAGATCAACGGGGAGATCCGGTCCGGCCGCGTCTTCGACGAGGTCGTCGACTTCGACAAGGCCCTGCGCGACGCCTACGACCCGCGCCGGCTGCGCGGCGACTACGACAGCGGGGACCACCTGCACCCCGGCGACAAGGGCTACGCCCGCATGGGCCAGGTCCTGGACCTGGACGACCTGAAGGGCGCGGTACCGGTCGAGGCGTGAGCCGCCGCGGCGCCCGTCAGGAGTCCCGGCGGCGGCGCTCGCGGTCCCGCCGGTCGCCGTGCGGGTCGTGGAAGGTGTGGCGGGAGGGGCCCAGCTCCCCGCGGTCGGAGCCGCGGTCCAGGCGGTCCTGCTCGCGGTCCTGCCGGCGCTCCAGTTTCTCCTGCCGGCGCTCCTCCTTGATCCGGAGCCGCTCCGCGCGGGTCAGCTTGCGCTCGACCCCGACGCCGCCCCAGAACGCGAAGCCGGTCACGACCACGCGCGGGGCGCCCGGGTCGCCGGGGACACCCTCCTCGCGGTGGTCGAAACCGCCCATGATCCCGATGCCGCGCACGACGACCTCGACGCCGGGCGGCACGACCACGTTCATCCCGCCCATGATCGCCACGCAGTTGATCACGACCTCGCCGGACGCGAAGTCCGCCTCGCGCAGATCGATGTCCCCGCCGCCCCAGAACGCGAACGAGTTGAACCGCCGGGGCACCGTCCAGCGGCCCTTGCGCTGGAACCCGGACATCACCGCGACCGCCCAGGTCGACGAGGGCTCGCCGCCGGTGACCCGGCCCGCCCAGCCTCCCGAGCGCGCCGGGTCCTTGGTCATCGACACCTTGGGCGCCACCGCCGCGGTGCCGTCCGGCAGGTCCCGGGTGATCGGCGCCAGCTCCCCGTAGGTCCGCGCCCGGTACGTCGCGTCCAGCCGCTCCTCGAACTCGGTCATGTCGAGCCGGCCCTCCGCGAGGGCGTCCCGCAGGACCTCGGCCACGCGTTCACGGTCGGCGTCGGATGCGCGCAGCTCCGGGGCGTCGTCGGTCATGTACAGCAGCCTACGAGGTCACCGCGCCCGGCACTACGCGCTCGCGCGTTCCGCGTACATCTTGGCGATCACCGCTTCGATGTCCGGCTCCCGCACCGACAGATCGACCAGCGGATACCGCGCGGCGATCGCCGCCACCAGCCCCGCGGCCGACGCCGACGCCGGGAACGCCAGCCACTGCCGAGGCCCCTCCACCCGCACCACCCGGGCGGGCGCCGGCGCCTCAACCGGCGGCAGCTCCCGCTCCAGGTCCACCACGAGCGTCCGCTCGCTCTCCCCCACCTCGTGCAGCCCCGCCAACGGGCCGTCGTACATCAGCCGCCCGTGGTCGATGACCATCACGCGCGAGCACAGCTGCTCGATGTCCTGGAGGTCGTGCGTGGTCAGCAGCACCGTCGTGCCGCGCTCCGCGTTCACGTCCCGCAGAAATCCCCGCACCTTGGCCTTCGACACCACGTCCAGGCCGATCGTCGGCTCGTCCAGGTACAGCACGTCGGGGTCGTGCAGCAGCGCCGCCGCGATGTCGCCGCGCATCCGCTGCCCCAGCGACAGCTGCCGCACCGGCACCTCCAACAGCTCGGCGAGCTGGAGCAGTTCCACGCAGCGGTCCAGGTTCTCCCGGTAACGGGCGTCCGGGATCCGGTACATGCGGTGCATCAGCCGGTAGGAGTCGATCAGCGGCAGGTCCCACCACAGCGTCGTCCGCTGCCCGAACACCACCCCGATGCGGTGCGCGAGCCGCGTCCGCTCCCGGGACGGGTCGATCCCGGCCACCCGCAGCCGGCCGCCGCTCGGCGTCAGGATGCCGGTGAGCATCTTGATCGTCGTGGACTTCCCGGCGCCGTTCGGCCCGATGTAGCCGACCATCTCGCCGCGCGCCACCGTGAAGGACAGCCCGTCCACGGCCCGCACCTCGCGCCGCTCCCGCTTCAGGAAACCCGTCTTCCTGCGCACGTCGAAGACCTTCTCGACCCCGTCCAGCTCGATGAAGGCCGCGCCCCCCGCCGCCGCCCCGTCCCCGTCGGTCATCACCGTCAGCTCCCTCACCGTCTCAGCTCCCCGTACTCCGGTACGAACGCAGCCCCGCCCGCCAGGCCAGCCCCGCCAGGGCGCAGCAGGCCACCGCGACCAGCGGCGGCGTGAAGGCCACCCACTCCGGCAGCGCCAGCGGGAAGGGCCGGTCCAGCACGTAACCCGCCGGCAGCCAGTTGACGAAGGCCAGCGGCACCACGAAGGTCGCCCCCCGCACCAGGTCCTGGGCGAACACCGTCGGCGGGTACTGGAGCATCGTCGTACCGCCGTAGGTGAAGGCGTTCGCCACCTCCGAGGCGTCCTGCGCCACGAACTGGAAGGCCGCCGCCGCGACGAACACCGCGCAGAAGATCCCGGCCCCGCTCAGCAGCATCACCGGCATCAGCAGCACCTTCGCCACCGTCCAGTCGACGTCCAGCAGCACCAGGGCGTAGACCAGCACCAGCACCCCCTGCGTCACCCGGCCGAGACGGCGCAGCGCGAACCGGTCCGCCGCCATCTGCGCCAGCACCGGCACCGGACGCACCAGCAGCGTGTCCAGCGTGCCGTCGCGCACCCGCCGGCCCAGCCGCTCCATCGAGCCCACGGCCAGGTCGGCCAGCCCGAAGCTGACCCCGGACACCCCGTACAGGAACGCCACCTCGGCGAGCGACCAGCCGCCCAACGCGTCGACCTGGGAGAACATCAGCAGGATCGCCACGAAGTCCAGCACCGTCATCGCGAAGTTCGCGACCGTCATCAGCACGAAGGACGTCCGGTACGCCATCGTCGACCTGATCCACATCGCCGCGATCAGCCCGTACGCCCGCAGCCCCTCCAGGACCCGCCCGCGCCGCGGCCCCGGCCGGCCGGGCCCGTCCACCCCGGCCGCCCCCGCCGACCCGGCCGGCCCGGCGGTACCGGCCGCCTCGGTCACCTCAGCCACCCTGGACCACCACCCGACGCGTCGCCACCGACTGCACCAGCCGCCCCAGCGCCAGCAGCGCCACCGCCCACGACGCCTGGAACACGAAGACCCCCACCGGATCCGCCTCCCCCAGCAGCACGTCCGCCGGCCCCTGGAGCAGCGACGACCACGGCAGCACCCGGACCACCTCGCCGAGCGCGCCCGGGAACACGTTCAGCGGCAGCAGCATCCCCGAGCAGAACAGCCCCGCGATCCACGCCATGTGCGCCACCCCCGTGCCGTCCATCAGCCAGAACGCCGACAGCGCCACCAGATAGCGCAGCGCGAAGCCCACCAGCATCGCCAGCGCCACCGCCACCAGGAACAGCGCCCACGCGGACACCTCCCGGGGCAGCGCCACCGGAAAGAGCAGCGCCCCGAAGACGAACGGCACCACCCCGCGCCCCAGCAGCTGGAACACCGCCCGCCCCACGTCCGCCGCCAGCCACCACAGCTGGAGGTCGGCGGGCCGGTACAGATCGACGGCGATGTCACCCGTACGGATGCGCTCCATCAGCTCGTTCTCCATACCACCGCCGCCGATCGCCAGCGCGGCGAGCAGCGCCTGCCCCAGCCACACGAACGTCACGGCCTGCGCCTGGTCGTACCCCCCGAGGTGGGGTCTCTCCTCCCACAGGGCCAGGTAGGTGTAGACGAGGATCAGCCCGAAGACCGTGTTCGTGAAGACCCCGGCGGCGGTGGCCGCACGATAGGTCGCGTACCGTCTGAATCCCCCCGCCGCGACGGCCGCGTACAACCGCCCCGAGCCCACGCCCACGGCCCCTCCCCCTCCGACCGGCACCAAAGCGCAGGAGCCTAGTGCGACGGCGGCCCCCCGTGCCACGGAATTTCACGGGTGTGCCGCCGAGCGGGAACGGAACCCGCGGTGCGAGAGTCTTCATCACGGGGCCCAGAGAGCCCAGAGGGCGCAGAGCCGTACAAGGCCGTACGAGTCCAGACCGTACGACGCGAAACAGGAGTCCGTGCACGACATGAGCGACGAGCCGCAGCCGCAGCCGCAGCCGCAGCAGCCGGAACAGGGCTGGGCGCCGAGAGAGCCACAGGCGGCCGGCCAGGGGGACGCGAAGAAGGCCAGGCGGCCCAGGCGGACCGGCTGGCGCAGGCTGATCCCGACCTGGCGCATCGTGCTGGGCACCTGCGTGATCGGCCTCCTGCTGCTGGTCGGCGGCTTCTTCCTCGGCTACCACCTGGTGCAGATCCCCGCGGCCAACGCCGCCGCCACCAAGCAGTCCAACGTGTACCTGTACGCCGACGGCAGCGTCCTCGCCCGCGACGGCGAGGTCAACCGGGAGAGCGTCGGCCTCGCCCGCATCTCCAAGGACGCCCAGCACGCCGTCCTGGCCGCCGAGGACCGCGACTTCTACAGCGAGTCCGCCATCGACCCCGGCGCCATGGTCCGGGCCGGCTGGAACACCGCCACCGGCAAGGGCAAGCAGTCCGGCTCCACCATCACCCAGCAGTACGTCAAGAACTACTACCTGGCGCAGGAGCAGACGGTCACCCGCAAGGTGAAGGAGTTCTTCATCTCGATCAAGCTCGACCGCGAGAAGAGCAAGAACGAGATCCTCGAGGGCTACCTCAACACCAGCTTCTTCGGCCGCGGCGCCTACGGCATCCAGGCCGCCGCCCAGGCCTACTACGGCATCGACGCCAAGGACCTCACGGCCGGCCAGGGCGCCTACCTCGCCTCCCTGCTCAACGCGCCCAGCCAGTACGACGTCGTCGCCCACCCCGAGAACAAGCGCGCCGCCGAGTCCCGCTGGAACTACGTCATGGACGGCATGGCCGCCAAGGGCTGGCTGAGCGCCTCCGAACGCGCCGCCGCGAAGTTCCCCGTGCCCAAGGCCTCCACCATCTCCACCAGCATGTCCGGACAGCGCGGCTACGTCGTCAACATCGTCCGGGACTACCTCGTCCAGAACGGCATCGTGGACGAGGAGGAACTCGCCCGCGGCGGCTACCGCATCACCACGACCCTCCAGAAGGACAAGCAGGACGCCTTCGTCGAGGCCGTCGACGACAAGCTGATGTCCCAGCTCGACAAGGACCGCAAGGTCGACGGCTACGTCCGCGCCGGCGGCGCCTCCGTCGACCCGGAGACCGGCAAGGTCGTCGCCATGTACAACGGCATCGACTACGTCAAGCAGTACACGCCCAACGCCGTCCGCCGCGACTTCCAGGTCGGCTCCACCTTCAAGCCCTTCGTGTTCACCTCCGCCGTCGAGAACCACTCCGAGACGCAGGACGGCGACACGATCAACCCGAACACCAGGTACGACGGCACCAGCGAACGACCCGTCGAAGGCTGGAGCGGCGGCCGCTACGCCCCCGAGAACGAGGACCACCGCGACTACGGCGACGTCACCGTCCGCGAGGCCACCGACAAGTCGATCAACGCCGTGTACGCCCAGATGGCCGTCGACGTCGGCTCCGACAAGGTCATGGAGACCGCCGTCGACCTCGGCCTCTCCAAGAACACCCCGGAACTGACGCCCTCCCCCTCCATCGCCCTCGGCGTCGCCACCGCCAGCCCCCTCGACATGGCCGAGGCCTACGCCACCCTCGCCAACCACGGCCGGCACGGCACGTACACGATCGTCGAGAAGGTCATGAAGGACGGCAAGCACGAGGTCGACCTGCCCCAGCGGCGCGAGCGCCAGGCCGTCAGCCGCGAGTCCGCCGACACCACGACGTCCGTCCTGCGCAGCGTCGTCGAGAACGGCACCGCCACCGCCGCCCAGGCCGCCGGCCGCCCCGCGGCCGGCAAGACCGGCACCGCGGAGGAGGACACCGCCGCCTGGTTCGCCGGCTACACGCCCGAACTGGCCACCGTCGTCGCCGTCATGGGCCAGGACCCGAAGACCGCCGCCCACAAGTCGCTGTACGGCGCGATGGGCCTGCCCCGCATCAACGGCGGCGGCGCGCCCGCCGAGATCTGGGGCCAGTACACCCGCAAGGCGCTGGAGGACGAGCCGGTCAGCGACTTCGACCTCCAGCTCCAGAGCGGCGCCGACGTCACCGCCCCGCCGTCCTCCGACTCCTCGGACGAACCGGGCTCCGGCGACGAGAGCGGCTCCGGCGAGCCGGAGGACGAGCCCACCGGCGACGAGGGCTCCGAAACGCAGACCCCCGGCGACGGCGGCGGCACCAGCACCGCGCCCGGTGACTCCGGCGGCGACGAGACCGGCGCCCCGACCACCGGCGGACCCTCGGGCGGCGCCAGCACCGAGCCGGGCCCCACGGGCGGCGGCGACGGCAGCGGCGGCGGCGACGGAGCGAACGGCGGCACCGAGGGCGGCGGGGACGGCGGGGACACCGACGGCGCGGGCGGCGGCGGCTCGGACTCCGCCGGCACCGTCGCGGGGCTCCCCGTCCCACCCCGGCGTCAGTGACCCGAGGTCGCCTTCAGACCCACGACGGCGACCAGCAGCAGACAGATGAAGAAGATCCGGGCGGCGGTCACCGGCTCACCCAGCACGACCATGCCGAGCACCGCCGCCCCGGCCGCGCCGATGCCCACCCACACGCCGTAGGCGGTACCGATGGGGAGCGTCCGGGCCGCGTACGACAGCAGCACCATGCTCGCGACGATCCCGGCGCCGGTGAACAGACTGGGCACGAGCCGGGTGAAACCGTCGGTGTACTTCATCCCGATCGACCAGCCGACCTCGAGCAGACCGGCGACGAGCAGCAGGACCCAGGCCATGACGGCACCTCCGTGAAACGAAAAGGAACGGTGGTGCGTCGTCTTTTCGCTCAACCCGGTACGGCGCGTCTCGTCGGGTGCCTCCAAGGTAGCAAAGACAGCGGAGAGGGGCGGTGACTCCGGTCACCGCCCCTCTCCGTACCGCGGGCTCCGTACCGCGGGCCCTACAGATACAGCCCGGTGGAGTCCTCGGACCCCTCGAACCGGTCCGCGGCCACCGCGTGCAGGTCACGCTCGCGCATGAGCACGTAACCGACCCCCCGCACCTCGACCTCGGCGCGGTCCTCCGGGTCGTACAGCACCCGGTCGCCCGGCTCGACGGTCCGTACGTTCTGGCCGACGGCGACGACCTCCGCCCAGGCCAGCCGCTTGCCGACCGCCGCCGTGGCGGGGATCAGGATGCCGCCCCCGGAACGCCGCTCGCCCTCACCGGTGTCCTGCCGCACGAGTACGCGGTCGTGCAGCATCCGGATGGGCAGCTTGTCGTCCCCGGAGCCGTGCTCGTTTCTCTTGGCGCTCACGCCCCGAACCTACCTGCCCGCGCTCAGCGCCCGCGCCGCCGGGTGCCGCTCAGGGCGAGCAGCCCCACGACCCCGGCCACCACGAGGGCGACGGGCACGACCCGCTCCAGACGGGGCCTGCCCTCCTCGTCCACGAACTGCGACTTCACGTCGCTGACCGCGCTGTTGACCTTGACGTAGGCCCGCCCGAGGGTGTGGTCGACGCTGGACGCGACCTTGGCCTTGGCATCGCCCACGATCGTCTTCGGGTGCACCCGCATCCCGAGCTCGTCGAGCGTCTCGGCCAGCACCTCGCGACGGCGCTTGATGTCCGTCTCGATCTGCGCCGGGGTTCTGCTGTCCGACGTGTCCGCCACCGTACGCCTCCGAAGTCCTCTGACACTGTCCCGGACAGTCTGTCAGCTACTCGCTTCTCCGCACTGTCAGGACCCCCGGTTACGCTGATTCGATGAGCGAGCGACTCCAGCCCGGGGACCCGGCCCCCGCCTTCACCCTCCCGGACGCCGACGGCAACGAGGTGTCCCTGTCGGACCACAAGGGCCGCAAGGTCATCGTCTACTTCTACCCTGCTGCCCTTACCCCCGGCTGCACCAAGCAGGCGTGCGACTTCACGGACAACCTGGAGCTGCTGGCCGGCGCCGGGTACGACGTGATCGGCATCTCCCCCGACAAGCCGGAGAAGCTCGCCAAGTTCCGCGAGGCCGAGTCCCTGAAGGTCACCCTCCTCGCCGACCCCGAGAAGAAGGCCCTGGAGGCGTACGGCGCCTTCGGCGAGAAGAAGAACTACGGCCGCACCTACATGGGCGTCATCCGCTCCACGATCGTCGTGGACGAGGAGGGCAAGGTCGAAAGGGCCCTGTACAACGTCCGCGCGACGGGCCACGTAGCCAAGATCATCAAGGATCTGGGGATCTGACCCAGTCCCCTGCGGGGCCCGTACCGGACCTTTCCGGTACGGGCCCTTCCGCATGCCGTGCGTGACTGTCCGATAGTCGGTTCGTTACTCCGTACGAGGCTGCGAACACGCGGCCGGGGACGGAGGGGCTGATGGGGGCGAGTGCGTACGACAGGGAGCGGCTGGAGGAGGCGGCTCGGGGGGCTCGGACGTTGTCGGAGGCGCTGCGTAGGTTGGGGGTGGATCCGAAGAGCTGGAAACGGCGGTACATCTTCGATCGGATGCGGAAGCTGGGGGTGGACGTCTCACACTTCGAGCGCGAGGGAGCGAAGTGGACCAGGGAGATCCTGGAGGCGGTCGTCGCCGAATCGGCAAGTGTCTACGACGTCCTGCGTCGGCTCGGACTCCCGCCGGTCGGTGGGCACCATGCGAACATCTCCCGACGCATCAAGGCCTATGGCATCGACACCTCGCATTTCGCACCGGTGGTCCGCACGGAGCGGCAGCGACTCAACCAGCGACGCCGGACCCCGGCAGAGATCCTTGTCGAGGACACGTCGGGCAGTGTCCAGGCGGACCCCGGGCAGCCGTCTGAAGAGGGCGATGCGAGCTTGGCACGGAGGAGCGCTGCGCGCTCTGCGACGTTGAGCCCGTGTGGCTGGGGGAGCCTCTGCCCCTGGAGGTCGATCACATCGATGGCAACTGGCGGAACAACCGTCTGGAGAATCTTCGCCTCCTGTGTCCCAACTGCCATTCGACGACGGACAGTTACCGCGGCAGGGGAAAGAGGCTCTCCTCATGACCGGTCGGAGGCCCCGCCCCACGGAGGAGGAGCTGCGAACGGCAGTCGCCGCCTCGAGCTCCCTGGCCGAGGTCCTACGCAGTCTGGGCCGACCGGGCAACGGCTCACAACGTGGGCAGCTACGCAGATGGATTGCCGAGCATCAGATCTCGACATCACATTTCCTCGGGCAGGCTCATCGAAGGGGGAAACCCGCCACGAACGCCAAGCATCCGAGTGAGGTGCTGGTGAAGCACAGTGGTGCGCACCGCAGCAACACCAAGCGTCTGCGCCGGGCGATCCTCCTTGTCGGTGTCGCTGAAGCGTGCGCTCGTTGCGGCGTGGGCCCCGAGTGGCTCGGTAGACCGATGACCCTGGAAATTGATCACATCAACGGCGACTGGAGCGACGACCGGCAGGAGAATCTCCGGCTGCTGTGCCCGAACTGCCACGCCATCACCAACACGTGGTGCCGAGGAGGGCAAAGCAAGAGGCAACCGCCGACCGGTAGCATGGCCGATCACGCGGCCGTGTTGGAATGGCAGACAAGCGGCGCTTAGAACGCCGTGGGTGAAAGCCCGTGTGGGTTCGAGTCCCACCGGCCGCACACACGCACAGAGGGGGCCGCTCAACGAGCAGCCCCCTCTCAGCGTCAGCCCAACAGCTCCCGCACCACCGGCACCAGCGCCCTGAACGCCTTCCCCCGGTGGCTGATCGCGTTCTTCTCGGTTGCCGTCAGTTCCGCGCACGTTCGGGTCTCGCCGTCCGGCTGCAGGATCGGGTCGTAGCCGAAGCCGCCCGTGCCGGCGGGGGTGTGGCGGAGGGTGCCGCGGAGTTGGCCCTCGACCACGCGCTCCGTGCCGTCGGGCAGGGCGAGCGCCGCCGCGCAGGCGAAGTGGGCGCCCCGGTGTTCGTCGGCGATGTCGCCGATCTGGGCGAGGAGGAGGTCCAGGTTGGCCTGGTCGTCGCCGTGCCGGCCGGCCCAGCGGGCGGAGAAGATGCCCGGCGCGCCGTTCAGGACGTCGACGCAGAGGCCGGAGTCGTCGGCGACGGCGGGCAGGCCGGTGGCCTGGGCGAGGGCGTGGGCCTTGAGCAGGGCGTTCTCGGCGAAGGTGACGCCGGTTTCCTTGACGTCGGGGATCTCCGGGTAGGCGTCCGCGCCGACGAGTTCGTGGGGCAGGCCCGCGTCGGCGAGGATGGCCCTCAGTTCGGTGATCTTTCCGGCGTTACGGGTGGCGAGGATCAGGCGGGTCATGGGGTCCAGTATCGCCGGACCCCGGTCCGCGCACCCCGGGCCGGGGTCATCCCTACGGCGTGCAGACCTTGGTCAGTTCGCCGGCCGCGTCGGTGACGGGGCTGAGGTCGGGGGTGCTGTCGCCGTTCTCGACGGAGGTCCGGACGTTGTCCACGGCCTTGCCGAGGTCGTCGACGGCCTGGTTGACGTCCGTGTTGTCGGTCTGGTCGCCGATCCTGTCCAGGTTCTTGTCGATGGAGTCGAGGGACTCCTCCCACTGGGTGGGGTCGGACGTGTTCTCCACGGCCTGCTGGAGTTCGGTGACGCTGTCGGCTATCGCGTCCGCCGTGCGTACGCAGTCGAGGGCTTTGTCGACGGCCTCGCAGCCGGTGGTGAGGCCGGCGGTCAGGGCGACGGCGGCCAGCGCGGTGGCGACGGTCGCGGTGCGGCGAAGGCTGCGGTGGCGGCTCGCGGCCATGGATCTCGGTCCTCCCCTGGGCAACGGGCCGGGCGGCCCGTGTGCGGTGCGGCGTCGGGCGTACGGCCGGTGGGGCCGTACGCCCGTGGTGCTGTACTGCTAGGGACGCGGTCGCGAGCGGGTGAGTTGCGTGTCCGCACGCACTTCCTTGAGGCGCCTTTGGGCCGCCCTTTACCTTTCGAGGGTCTCGTCGAGGGCCTTGCGCTGGAGCGCGGCGAGGTCGGCGCAGCCGGCGGTGGCGAGGTCGAGGAGCGTGTTGAGTTCGTCGCGCGCGAAGGGCTCGGCCTCGGCGGTGCCCTGGACCTCGACGAAGCGGCCGTCGCCGGTGCAGACGACGTTCATGTCGGTGTCGGCGCGGACGTCCTCCTCGTAGCGCAGGTCGAGGAGGGGGGTGCCGTCGACGATGCCGACCGAGACGGCGGAGACGGTGCCGGTCAGCGGCTTGCGGCTGGGCCTGATGAGCTTCTTGGTCTGGCCCCAGGCGATGGCGTCGGCGAGGGCGACGTAGGCGCCGGTGATGGCGGCGGTGCGGGTGCCGCCGTCGGCCTGGAGGACGTCACAGTCCAGGACGACGGTGTTCTCGCCGAGCTGCTTGTAGTCGATGACGGCACGCAGGGAACGGCCGATGAGGCGGCTGATCTCGTGGGTGCGGCCGCCGATGCGGCCCTTGACGGACTCGCGGTCGCCCCGGGTGTTGGTGGCGCGGGGGAGCATGGCGTATTCGGCGGTGACCCAGCCTTCGCCGCTGCCCTTGCGCCAGCGTGGGACGCCTTCGGTGACGGAGGCGTTGCAGAGGACCTTGGTGTCGCCGAAGGAGACGAGGACGGAGCCTTCGGCGTGCTTGCTCCAGCCGCGTTCGATGGTGACGGGGCGGAGCTGCTGGGGGGTGCGGCCGTCGATGCGTGACATGCGGGTGAGCCTAGCGGCCATGCGGAAGGGGCCCCGACCGCGGTGTGAAGGCCGCCGCGGTCAGGGCCCCTTGCCGGTGGGCCCGGGGGCCGGGTCACATCATGTCTTCGATTTCCGCCGCGATCGGGTCGGCGTCGGTGCCGATGACGACCTGGATGGCGGTGCCCATCTTGACGACGCCGTGGGCGCCGGCGGCCTTCAGGGCGGCTTCGTTGACCAGCGCGGGGTCGTTGACCTCGGTGCGGAGGCGGGTGATGCAGCCCTCGATCTCGTCGATGTTCTCGATGCCGCCGAGGCCGGCGACGATCTTCTCAGCCTTGCTGGCCATGTTCCTTCTCCCTGATCCGAACCGCTTTGTCGCAGTAACCCACAGTTGGCCCATCTTCGCGAGCCATCGTGTGGCGGGTGCCGAATGATGGCGTCACGGCGACGGAGCGCCGTCAACTGGTCTACACCAGTGTACCGGCGACCGGATGGAGACCGGATGAGTGCCGACAGCGCGGTCAGTCCCGCTCGCGCACGCTGGAACAAGGCGTTCCAGGGCTTGCAGAAGATGGGTCGCAGTCTTCAGCTGCCCATCGCGGTCCTGCCCGCCGCGGGCATTCTCAACCGGCTCGGGCAGCCGGACGTGTTCGGCGACGACGGTCTGGGCTGGTCGAACGTCTCGAAGGTGATGATCGGTGCGGGCGGTGCGCTGCTCGACGGTTCGCTGGGGCTGCCGCTGCTGTTCTGCGTGGGCGTGGCCATCGGGATGGCGAAGAAGGCGGACGGCTCGACGGCGCTGGCGGCGGTGGCGGGGTTCCTCGTCTACTGGAACGTGCTGCGGCAGTTTCCCGAGGACTGTCCGGAGGGTGCGGAGGCCATCCCGCAGATCGGGTGCCGGCTGACCGACGGGTCGGAGACGGTGACGGCGTTCACCTACCAGAACCCGGGCGTCTTCGGCGGCATCGTGATGGGGCTGCTGACGGCCTACTTCTGGCAGCGTTTCCACCGGACGAAGCTGGTGGACTGGCTCGGCTTCTTCAACGGGCGCCGGCTGGTGCCGATCATCATGGCGTTCACGGCGATCGTGTTCGCGGCGCTGTGCCTGTGGGTGTGGCCGCCGATCGGCAGTGCGCTGGAGAGCTTCAGCGACTGGCTCAACGACCTGGGCGCGTGGGGCTCGGGCATCTTCGGCCTGGCGAACCGGGCGCTGCTGGTGATCGGGCTGCACCAGTTCCTGAACGTGCCGATGTGGTTCCAGTTCGGCACGTACACGAAGCCGGACGGCACGGTGGTGCACGGTGACATCAACATGTTCCTGGCGGGCGATCCGACGGCGGGGCAGTTCACGACGGGCTTCTTCCCGATCATGATGTTCGCGCTGCCGGCGGCGGCGCTGGCGATCACGCACTGCGCGAAGCCGCACCGGCGCAAGGAGGTCGGGGGCCTGATGCTCTCGGTGGCGCTGACGTCGTTCGTGACGGGGATCACGGAGCCGCTGGAGTACTCGTTCCTGTTCATCGCGCCGGCGCTGTACGCGGTGCACGCGGTGCTGACGGGTGTGTCGATGGCGGTGACGTGGGGGCTGGGCGTGAAGGACGGGTTCAGCTTCTCGGCGGGTCTGATCGACTACGTCATCAACTGGAACCTGGCGACCAGGCCGTGGTTGATCATTCCGATCGGGTTGTGCTTCGCGGCGGTGTATTACGTGGTCTTCCGGTTCGCGATCACAAAGTTCGATCTGAAGACTCCGGGCCGTGAGCCGGAGGACGAGGTGGAGGACGTCACGAAGGTGTAGACCTCACGTACCCTCACGTACGCTTTGAGCGTGGTCTCGCGAAGGCCCCCGGACCTCCCGGCCGGGGGCCTTCGGCACGCCCTCGTGCGTGTCTGAGCTGGGATCTTGAGCAAGTACTGCGCGTAGCGCTGCGGTTGCGGAATCGCGGGTTCCTTACGCGGCCTTCATCGTGCTACAACAGGTCTACACCACTGAGTGGTGTAGACCACCACCCGATGGAGGAAGTATGAGCACCGCCACCGACAAGGCGGCCCCCGCAAAGAAGCGGGGATCTGGTCTTTTCCAGGGTCTTCAGAAGGTCGGCCGCAGCCTTCAGCTGCCGATCGCCGTGCTCCCGGCGGCGGGCATCATGGTCCGGCTCGGCCAGGACGACATCTTCGGCAAGGACGGCCTCGGCTGGGACCGCGTCGCCGCGGTCTTCAACAACGCCGGCGGTGCCCTGACCGGATCGCTGCCGATCCTGTTCTGCATCGGCGTGGCCATCGGCTTCGCCAAGAAGGCGGACGGTTCGACGGCCCTGGCCGCGGTGGTCGGCTTCCTCGTCTACAGCAAGGTCCTGGAGGCCTTCCCGGTCACCGAGGCGGTGGTCAAGAACGGCGAGGACGTCGCCGCGACGTACAACGACCCCGGGGTGCTCGGCGGCATCATCATGGGTCTGCTGGCCGCCGTGCTGTGGCAGCGCTTCCACCGCACCAGGCTGGTGGACTGGCTCGGCTTCTTCAACGGGCGCCGGCTGGTGCCGATCATCATGGCCTTCGTCGGCATCGTGGTCGGTGTCTTCTTCGGCCTGGTCTGGGAGCCCATCGGCACCGGCATCTCCAACTTCGGCGAGTGGATGACGGGCCTCGGCTCGGGCGGCGCGGCGCTGTTCGGCGGCGTGAACCGGGCGCTGATCCCGGTCGGCATGCACCAGTTCGTGAACACGGTCGCCTGGTTCCAGCTCGGCGACTTCACCAACTCCGCCGGTGAGGTCGTGCACGGCGACATCACCCGCTTCCTGGCCGGTGACCCGTCCGCGGGCATCTTCCAGTCCGGCTTCTTCCCGATCATGATGTTCGGTCTGCCGGCCGCCGCGATCGCCATCGCGCACACCGCCCGCCCGGAGCGCCGCAAGGCCGTCCTCGGCATGATGGTCTCGCTCGCCCTGACCTCGTTCGTCACGGGTGTGACCGAGCCGATCGAGTTCTCCTTCATGTTCATCGCGCCGGTCCTGTACGTGCTGCACGCGGTGCTCACCGCGATATCCATGGCGGTCACCTGGGGCCTGGGTGTGCACGCGGGCTTCAACTTCTCGGCCGGTGCCATCGACTACGCCCTCAACTGGCACCTGGCCACCAAGCCATGGCTGATCATCCCGATCGGCCTGGTGTTCGCGGCGATCTACTACGTGACGTTCCGCTTCGCGATCGTCAAGTTCGACCTGAAGACCCCGGGCCGCGAGCCCGAGGAGGAGGTCGAGGACCTCACCAAGGCGTGAGCGTCCGCCGCACGGCATGACGAGGGCCCCGGAACCGGCAAGGTTCCGGGGCCTTCGTCATGCGTCCTTCGTGCGTCCCGCGCACGTGCGCGGCCGGGGTGCTAGACCTCGTAGACCGCGCCCGTCCTCGCGACCTCGACCGACCCGTCGTAGACCTCGCGCGCGTCGGCCAGGTTGATCCCGGGGTCGGTCCACGGCGGGATGTGGGTGAGCACCAGGCGCCGGGCGCCGGCCCGGGCGGCGGTCTGGCCCGCCTCGCGGCCGTTGAGGTGGAGGTCGGGGATGTTCTCCTTGCCGTGCGTGAAGGCGGCCTCGCACAGGAACAGGTCCGTGTCGCGGGCGAGTTCGTCCAGCGCGGGCGTGACGCCCGTGTCGCCGGAGTAGGTGAGCGAGCGTCCGCCGTGCTCGACGCGGATGGCGTAGGCCTCCACGGGGTGGGCGACCCGCTCGGTGTGCACGGTGAGGGGGCCGACCTCGAACGTGGAGGGCTTGACCGTGTGGAAGTCGAACACCTCGCTCATGGAGGAGGCCGAGGGGGTGTCGGCGTAGGCGGTGGTGAGCCGGTGCTCGGTGCCCTCGGGTCCGTAGACCGGGAGGGGGGCGCAGCGGCCGCCGTCGTGCCGGTAGTAGCGCGCCACGAAGTAGGCGCACATGTCGATGCAGTGGTCGGAGTGCAGGTGGCTGAGGAAGATCGCGTCGAGGTCGTAGAGACCGCAGTGGCGCTGCAGCTCGCCGAGGGCACCGTTGCCCATGTCGAGGAGCAGCCGGAAGCCGTCGGCCTCGACGAGGTAGCTCGAGCAGGCCGATTCCGCGGACGGGAAGGACCCCGAGCAGCCGACGACGGTGAGCTTCATGAAGCAGAAACCTCCGCTGGCGCGTGTGGAGAGACGGGGGTCGTGCGGTCCGTCGAGCGTAAGGCGCAAAACGCCGGGTCGCTCCTCCGCCAGGGTCCGTTGTGGGCGAACTCACCTGCGGTGTCACCGGTTCGGCTGGAACCGGGGCGCGTGGGGTCGCCGAAGGGGCGCACGGTCCGCGTGTGCGCCGGTACCGTCTCGGTATGCACACGTCCTGGTGGCTCGCCCTCGCGGCGGTGGTCCTGCTCGCAGCCGTCGCCACGGTCGTCGACGGCTGGGGCCGCGGGCGTCGCCCTCCCCGGCCGGGCGGCAGCCGGCGGCCGCCGGGGCGCCCCACGGGTCCCCGCGCCCGGTCCACGCGGCCGAGGCCCGCGGAGATCTGGTGGGCGAACGTGCCGTACGAGGACACGGCCGGTGCGAAGGACCGGCCGTGCCTGGTGATCTCGGTGCGCGGGCGGCGGGTGCTGGTCGCGAAGATCACCACGCGGCACCGGGACGGGCGGTCCGGGGTGATCACGCTGCCGCCCGGCTCGGTCGGGGACGCGCGGGGGCGGACGAGCTTCCTGGAGACGGACGAGCTGCGCGAGGTGCCCGTCGGGGACTTCCGGCGCCGGGTGGGTGTGGTGGACCCGGTCCTGTGGGACCAGGTCCGTCACCTCGCGCGGTAGCCCGCCGTCAGGCCCAGAGCTGGCCCTGCAGGGTCTCGATGGCCTCTTCGGTGGTGGCCGCCGTGTAGACGCCGGTGGAGAGGTACTTCCAGCCGCCGTCGGCGACGACGAACACGATGTCGGCGCTCTCGCCGGCCTTGGCCGCCTTCTTCCCGACGCCGATCGCGGCGTGCAGCGCGGCGCCGGTGGAGACGCCCGCGAAGATGCCCTCCTGCTGGAGGAGTTCCCGGGTGCGGGTGACCGCGTCGGCGGATCCCACCGAGAAGCGGGTGGTGAGCACGGAGGGGTCGTACAGCTCGGGCACGAAGCCCTCGTCGAGGTTGCGCAGCCCGTACACGAGGTCGTCGTAGCGCGGCTCGGCGGCGACGATCCGCACGTCCGGCTTGTGCTCGCGCAGGTAGCGGCCGACGCCCATCAGAGTGCCGGTGGTGCCGAGGCCGGCCACGAAGTGCGTGATCGAGGGCAGGTCGGCCAGGATCTCGGGGCCGGTGCCGGCGTAGTGCGCGCCCGCGTTGTCCGGGTTGCCGTACTGGTAGAGCATCACCCAGTCCGGGTGCTCGGCGGAGAGTTCCTTGGCGACCCGTACGGCGGTGTTGGAGCCGCCCGCGGCCGGGGAGGAGATGATCTCCGCGCCCCACATGGCGAGCAGCTCCCGGCGCTCCTGCGAGGTGTTCTCGGGCATGACGCAGACGATGCGGTAGCCCTTGAGCCTCGCCGCCATGGCCAGGGAGATGCCGGTGTTCCCGCTGGTCGGCTCCAGGATCGTGCAGCCCGGGGTGAGCCGGCCGTCCTTCTCCGCCTGCTCGATCATGTGCAGCGCGGGGCGGTCCTTGATCGACCCGGTCGGGTTGCGGTCCTCCAGCTTGGCCCAGATGCGGACGTCGGCGGACGGCGAGAGCCGCGGCAGGCGCACCAGGGGGGTGTTGCCCACCGCGGCCAGCGGGGAGTCGTACCGCATCCCGATCAGGCCATGCCGCCGGCGACGGCCGGCAGGATCGTGATGCTGTCGCCGTCGCTGAGCTTGGTGTCGATGCCGTCCAGGAACCGGACGTCCTCGTCGTTCAGGTAGACGTTGACGAAGCGGCGCAGCTGGTCGCCCTCCACGATGCGGGCCTGGATGCCCGTGTGGCGGGTCTCGAGGTCGGCGAAGAGCTTGGCGAGGGTGTCCCCGTTGCCCTCCACCGCCTTCTGGCCGTCGGTGTACTGGCGGAGGATGGTCGGGATGCGGACCTCGATGGCCATGGCTGAGGGCTCCTGTCGGGAGTTCGTGGTGGGTTCGGTGGGCGCGCGGCGGCACACGTCGGCACGCCGCGGCGCACGGCCCGGGGCCGTACGGCGGCGGCGGAGGATCAACAGATGGCGCTGTTCAGCCTGCACAGGTCGACGTGCAGCCGCGCCACGAGCAGCGTGCCCGGCGCCTTGTCGCTCACGTCGAGAAGAACCATGGGCTCATCGTATCGATTCCCGGTGCGCCTTCCGGAGTGTGATATCGCATCGTGGACGATTTTCGTCCGCGATGCGGGATGACCCATGCGATCAGTAGGCCTCCACGACCTTGACCTCCTCCTCCGTGACCTCGCCATCCACGATGCGGAACGAGCGGAACTGGAAGTCGCCGGCGCCGTCGGCGTCCGCGGTGGAGACCAGGACGTAGTGCGCGCCGGGCTCGTTGGCGTAGCTGATGTCGGTGCGGGAGGGATAGGCCTCGGTGGCGGTGTGCGAGTGGTAGATGACCGCCGGCTCCTCGTCGCGGTCGTCCAGTTCGCGGTAGAGCTTGAGCAGGTCCTGCGAGTCGAACTCGTAGAAGGTGGGCGAGCGGGCCGCGTTCAGCATCGGGACGAACCGCTCGGGGCGGTCCTGGCCCTCGGGGCCGGCCACCACGCCGCACGCCTCGTCGGGGTGGTCCTCGCGCGCGTGGGCGACGATCTGGTCGTACAGGGCCTGGGTGATGGTCAGCATGCGGCCCAGGATAAGCAGAAGGGCCGGCCCGTACCGAGGGGTGGTACGGACCGGCCCGAATGCCGGACGTCCTGAGCGGTGGACGCGCCGGGTGCCACGAGCACCCCGTGCGGCCGGACGTCCGCGATGCGCGCGAACGCGCTGGTCAGCCGATCTTCTCCAGCTCCGGATCGCCGTGCCGCTCGGTGATCCGCGGGTTGCGGCTCTTGAGCACGGCCCAGCCGATGCCGAGGGCGGCGGCCCAGCCGGCCATCACGTACAGGCAGACGCGGGCGTCGGCGTCGTAGGCGATGAGGCAGGTGACGAAGAGCAGGAAGGCGATGGCGATGTAGGAGCACACCGAACCGCCCGGAGCGGGGAAGGAGGAGGCGGGCAGGCGGCCCGCGACGACCTTGCGGCGGTACATGACGTGGCTGACCAGGATCATCAGCCAGGTCCAGATGCCGGCCGCGGTGGCGATGGAGGTGACGTAGCCGAAGGCCTTCTCCGGGACGACGTAGTTGAGGACCACGCCGATGCCCATGAAGACGACGGAGACGGCGATGCCGAACGCCGGGGTCTTGGTCGACGACAGCCGGCTGAAGACCTTGGGGGCCTCGCCGTTGTCCGCCAGGGTGCGCAGCATCCGGCCCGTGGAGTACATGCCGGAGTTGCACGAGGACAGGGCGGCGGTGAGCACGACGAAGTTGACGATGCCCGCGCCGGCCGGGATGCCGATGACGGCGAAGGCCTTCACGAAGGGGCTGACGCCCTCGGCGAACTCGGTCCACTTGACCACCGCCAGGATGACGGTGAGGGCGCCCACGTAGAAGAGGGCGATGCGCCAGGGCAGGGTGTTGATCGCCTTGGGGAGGGTCTTCTCGGGGTTCTCCGACTCACCGGCGGTGACGCCGACCAGCTCGACGGCGAGGTAGGCGAACATGACGCCCTGGAGGGTCATCAGGGACGAGCCGATGCCGTTGGGGAAGAAGCCGTCGAACTCCCACAGGTTGGAGACGGCGGCGGTGTCGCCGGCCTGGCTGAAGCCGAGGGTCAGCACGCCGATGCCGATCACGATCATGCCGATGATGGCGGTGACCTTGACCATCGAGAACCAGAACTCGATCTCGCCGAAGAGCTTCACCGAGATCAGGTTGGCCACGAACAGCAGCACCAGGAAGACCAGGGCCGACACCCATTGCGGGATGTCCGGGAACCAGTAGTGGATGTAGATGGCGGCGGCGGTGAGTTCCGCCATGCCGGTGACCACCCACATCAGCCAGTACGTCCAGCCGGTGAAGTAACCGAAGAAGGGGCCGAGGAACTCGCGCGAGTACTCGGCGAAGGAGCCGGAGACGGGACGGTAGAGCAGGAGCTCGCCGAGCGCCCGCATGATGAAGAAGATGATCACGCCCGCGAGGGCGTACATGAGGATGATGCTGGGGCCGGCCTTGGCGATGTTCGCCCCGGCGCCCAGGAAGAGACCGACGCCGATGGCGCCGCCGATCGCGATCATCTGGACCTGGCGGCTGTTGAGTCCCCGCTCGTAGCCCTCTTCCGGTGCCTTCTCCGTGTCGACCTGCGCAGAGGTCATGTGTGATGCGCCTTTCTCCATGCCGATCCGGACCTTCGGTCGGTCTCGGATCGGGTCGCGATCCCCCCGGATGATGGAGCTGAGCGGGCCTCACATCCCGCTCGGTGCCTGGCCGGCGGTTGCCGGCTCGGTGGCGCACCCGGCCGAACATTCGGGTGGTGTTCGCCGGGCGGTCGTGAAGATTTACCACGACGACGGCGCTCGTCACAGGGGCGCCCTGTGACGTGTCACACAGGTAGAAGCGGACAAAAGAAGCCCCGGGGGTGCAAAAACGGGCGCGTCTTTGACGGGATCGTTATCCGGATTTGAGGCTCCGCTGAGCGGGCCCCGAAGGCGGACGAACCGTCGCGTTCAGGGCATCAGGGTCGCGACGAGGGACTCCTGGAGCCCGCCGAGCCACAGGTACGCCATCACCATCGGCTTGCGCGGGTCCTCGTCCGGGAGCCGGAAGAGGAGGTCGGTGTCGTCCTCGTCGGCGATCTCCAGCCGGGAGCCGATGGCGAGGCGCAGGTCGTTCAGGGCGCCCAGCCACTGCCGGGACTCCTCGGCCGACAGCTCCAGCAGCGCCGTGCCCTGCCCGGCGGACCGGGAGGTCAGCGCGTCCAGCGCCCGGATCACGGCGAGCGCGGTCTCCCGCTTGCCGGCCCGCAGGTCGTTCTCGGTGTACCGGCGGAACTCGGCGGAGGACGCCCGCTGCTCCTCGGCCTCGCGGGCCTGCGGGGTGCCCTCCGGGTCGCCGTAGGCGTCCGGGAAGAGGCGGCGCAGCACGGGGTCGGCCGGGGGCTCGCTCGGGCCCTCGGCGAACAGCTCCGCGAGGGGGTCGTCGGAGGCGTCCTCGGCGGGGCCGGGGCCGATCAGCTCCAGCAGCTGGACGGCCAGCGAGCGGATGATGGAGATCTCGACGTCGTCGAGGGCGACGGCCGCGCCGCCGCCGGGGAGCGGTTCGAACTGTCCTGACATGGCGGCGATTCAGCTACTTCCGTCCTGCGGGCGGGCGTGGGTCATTTCCGGTCCTGCTGGAGGGTGGCCCACAGACCGTAGCCGTGCATGGCCTGGACGTCCCGCTCCATCTCCTCGCGCGTGCCGCTGGAGACGACCGCCCTGCCCTTGTGGTGGACGTCCATCATCAGCTTGGTGGCCTTGTCCTTGGAGTAGCCGAAGTACGACTGGAAGACGTAGGTCACGTAGCTCATGAGGTTGACGGGGTCGTTGTGCACGATCGTCACCCAGGGCACGTCGGGCTCGGGTACGGCGAAGACCTCCTCCGCCGACTCGGTCTTCTCGATCTCCATGGGTGCGGCTGCCGTCACAGGCCCCATGCTGCCACCACAGGGGGGCACCCGCACAAACGGGCCCGTGGCCGACGCCACGCGGACCGGCCGGACTTCGAAATCGTCAGAGTGACGAAATGGGGGTACGATCCGTCGTATGAACACAGCGGACCTTGGGCTGCCGGTCGACGTTCCCTCCACGGCGCTCTTCACCGACCAGTACGAGCTGACCATGCTGCGGGCCGCCCTGAAGGCGGGCACCGCCGGGCGGCGCAGCGTGTTCGAGGTCTTCACCCGGCGGCTGCCGGACGGGCGGCGCTACGGCGTCGTCGCGGGCACCGGGCGGGTGCTGGACGCGGTGGAGAACTTCCGCTTCGACGCCGACGTGCTGCGCTTCCTGCGCGAGAAGGACATCGTCGACGAGCCGACGCTGGACTGGCTCGCCGGGTACCGCTTCGGCGGCGACATCTGGGGCTACCCCGAGGGCGAGGTCTACTTCCCGGGCTCGCCGATCATGCGGGTCGAGGGGACCTTCGGCGAGTGCGTGCTGCTGGAGACGGTGATCCTCTCCATCCTCAACCACGACTCGGCCATCGCCGCCGCCGCGTCCCGGATGTCCTCGGCCGCCGGGGACCGCCCGCTGATCGAGATGGGCGCCCGCCGCACCCACGAGCTGGCCGCGGTCGCCGCCGCCCGCTCCGCCTACGTCGGCGGCTTCGCGACCACCTCCGACCTGGCCGCCGGCTTCCGCTACAACATCCCCACCGTCGGCACCTCGGCGCACGCCTTCACCCTGCTGCACGACAGCGAGCGCGACGCCTTCCGGGCCCAGGTCGACTCCCTGGGCCGGGGCACCACGCTCCTGGTGGACACCTACGACGTCGCCGAGGCCGTCCGTACGGCGGTGGAGATCGCCGGGCCCGAGCTGGGCGCCGTGCGCATCGACTCCGGCGACCTGCTGCTGGTCGCGCACCGGGTGCGCCAGCAGCTGGACGAGTTGGGCGCCACGGAGACGAAGATCGTCGTGACCTCCGACCTGGACGAGTACGCCATCGCCTCACTGGCGGCGGCGCCCGTGGACGCCTACGGCGTGGGCACGCAGCTGGTGACCGGCTCCGGGCACCCGACGGCGTCGATGGTCTACAAGCTGGTCGCCCGCGAGTCCACCGACGGCGGCCCGCTGGTGCCGGTGGCCAAGAAGTCGAGCGGCGGGAAGACGTCGGTCGGCGGACGCAAGTGGGCCGCCCGGCGGACGGGCGCCGACGGCCACGCGGAGGCCGAGGTGATCGGCACCGGCGCCGTGCCCGCGGACCTCACCGGCCGGCAGCTCCTGGTCGAGCTGGTCAGGGGCGGTGAGGTGGTCGCCCGCGAACCGCTGGACGCGGCCCGGGACCGGCACGCGGCGGCACGGGCCGGGCTGCCGCTCTCCGCGACGCAGCTCTCCCGAGGGGAACCCGTCATTCCGACGGAGTACGCGACCGAGGGCTCGGGTAACTAAAGCTGGTACGGACCGCAGACCCACGCACCACCCGCCCCCCACAGGCCTCCAGCCCCCACCGACCCCGCAATCGACCCAGTCGAAGGACACCGACCATGCGCCGCGCCTTGATCGTCGTTGACGTGCAGAACGACTTCTGCGAGGGGGGCAGCCTCGCGGTGTCCGGCGGTGCCGACGTGGCCGCCGCGATCACCGAGCTGATCGGGCAGGCGCCCGCCGGCTACCGCCACGTCGTGGCCACCCGCGACCACCACATCGCGCCGGGCGGCCACTTCGCCGACAACCCGGACTACGTCCACTCCTGGCCGGCGCACTGCGTCGCCGGCACCGAGGGGGTCGGCTTCCACCCGAACTTCGCGCCGGCCGTCGCCTCGGGCGCCATAGACGCCGTCTTCGACAAGGGCGCCTACTCGGCGGCCTACAGCGGCTTCGAGGGCACCGACGAGAACGGCACGACGCTCGCCGACTGGCTGCGCGGCCGGGAGATCGACGAGGTCGACGTGGTGGGCATCGCCACCGACCACTGCGTGCGGGCCACCGCACTGGACGCCGCCCGCGAGGGCTTCCGCACCCAGGTGCTGCTCGACCTGACCGCCGGGGTGGCCCCGGAGACCACCGAGCGGGCACTGGAGGAGCTACTGGAGGCGGGCGTGGAGCTGTCCGGGAAGCCGGTCGTCCAGTAGCCCGGACCGGAGCGGCGCCGGGGCGCTACGCCTGTGCCGTCGGGCGTCTGAGCAGGGCCCGGACGGGGTGCCACAGCTCCTGGACCAGGTCCGGTGCGGCCGCCACCCCGGCGACCGGCGCCGTGCGCCATATCAGGCCGTCCGGGTGGTGCAGGACCGCCGTGACCTCGTCCGGGGTCGGCGGGGCCGCGTTGCCCCGCAGGTAGACCGCGCGCAGCCCCAGGTTGCGCAGCCTGGTCAGGGCGCGCGCCCGGTTGTGGGCGTGGACGAGAAAGCGCACGCTGCCCTCCGGGGCGGTGGGGCTGGGCAGGTTCAGTGCCACCACCACCGTGCCGTTCGGCAGCTTGCAGAAGCCTCCTGCGGCCATGCGGTCATACCCCCGTGTCAGCCGGTGTCGGTCCGGGCGTCGGGCCCGGTGTCAATAAGAGAACCACAGGACGCACCTAAACACGGATCGGCGGTGACCCGCCAGGGGGTCACCGCCGAACACCGTCTGACCTGCACTAATGCCGTTTACCTACCTGCGGAGCCCACTTCCAGCTCGATCGTCGAGCCGTCCTTGGCCTCCTTCAGGATCTTGATCTTCGTGTTGGTGTCAGTGATCTTGACACCGCCGGTGGGGTTCGCCGGGTCGTAGTAGGTGTTCGTGCGGTCGTTGAAGACCGAGACGCCCTTCGAGCCCGGGATGTACTTCGCGACGTCCGCCTGGTGCAGCGTCATGCCGTCCGTCTTGTAGAGGCTGAACGGCGAGTCGTACGCCTGGATGCGGTTGCGCATCAGGGTGCCGTCCTTCCACTTCAGCGCGGTCGGGTGCGAGTCGATCGGCAGGACCAGACCGGCGCCGGGGTGCTGGCTGGTGTTGTTGTCCGCCTGGGAGGTGTCCCACTTCCAGATCAGCAGGCCGTTCTGGTACGCGTAGTGCTCGACCCAGTTCGGGCGCTCCGAGAAGCCGAAGTTGTACGGGCCGGTCTTCAGCGTCTTGTCGAACGACTCGTACTGGCGGTTCTCCGCGATGTAGTACTGCGCGTAGTCCTTGGTGAAGGACGCGCCCACCCGGGAGAAGCCCTTGGCGGTCCAAGCGGCGTCCGCGGTCTCGGCGTTGTCGGTGAAGAGCGCCTGGCCGTCGGCCGTCACCGTGATCGCGTCGGCCGCGAAGCCCTTCTGGGCCACCCCGCCGTCGGTCTGGTAGCGGAAGCGGAGGTCGATCTTCTTGCCGGCGTAGGCGTCCAGCGGGTAGGCGAGCTTCCCGTAGGCGTCCACGGTGCCGCTCAGGGCCGGCTTGTCGCTGCCGTCACGCTGGATCGGCTGGCCGTCGAACGTGCCGTCGAGCGCCGTCCAGTTGGCGCCGCCGTCGGTCGACGCCTCGGCGTAGAGGAAGTCGTAGTCGGCCTCGATGTCGTACCAGCCGTCCAGGGTGAGGGCGGCGGCGGACTTGCCGGTGAGGTCGACGCTGCGGGTCAGCGTGTTCCGGAGGTCGTCACCGCTGCCGCTCCACCACTGGGTCTTGCCCTCGGCGGGAGCGACGATCTCGGTGGTGACCGCCTTCTTCGGCAGCTCCACGACCAGGCCCTGCTTGTGCTTGGTGTTGTACTCGGCCAGGCCCAGCTTGTGCCAGGAGCTGACGCCCGCCTTGGCGGTGTCGTAGTTCAGCCAGCCCAGCTGGAGCTTGTCCCAGGCGTTCATGTCGCCGGGCAGGTCGCCGATCTCGTTGCGGCCGGTGCCGAGCCACGAGCCGGACGACATCAGCGTCCAGAAGCCGGTGGAGTTGTCGCCGCCGGCCGTGTCGTAGTGGTCCGGCAGGCCGAGGTCGTGGCCGTACTCGTGGGCGTAGACGCCGAGTCCGCCGTTCTCCGGCTGGATGGTGTAGTCGCCGACCCAGACGCCGGTGTCGCCGATCTGGGTGCCGCCGAGCTTGTTGTCGGCCGGGCCGGTGGCGCCGGCGTCGGTGCCGAAGGCGTACCAGCGGTGGGCCCAGATGGCGTCCTCGCCCTGGGCGCCGCCGCCCGCGGACTCGTCCTCGCCCGCGTGCACGATCTGGAAGTGGTCGATGTAACCGTCGGGCTCGTTGAAGTCGCCGTCGCCGTCGAAGTCGTAACGGTCCCACTGGTCGTACTGGGCCAGCTGCGCCTTGATCTGGGCGTCGGCCCGGCCGGCCGCCTCCTGGTCGGCGACCCATGCGGTGACGCCGTCCTGCACCGCGAACCAGGCGCAGTTGTCCGGGTCGCACTTGTTGGAGCCGTAGCGGGCCTCGTTGTAGGGGACCTTGACCCAGTCGGAGACCTCGCCGTCGACCGAGTAGCGGCCGGAGGACTGCTTCTCGTAGTACGTCTTGACCGAGTTGACGCCCTCGCCGGAACCGAAGTACAGGTCCTGGAAGTGCTCCTGGTTGTAGTCCTCCTTCCAGGCCGTGGAGTTGTCGTCCTTGCGCTTCGGCTTGGCGATCTTGTTGTGGAGCGGCCCGGGGGTACCGCCGTAGCGGCTGTCCACCTTGTCACCGAACTCGACCAGGATGGTGAAGATCTTGTCGGTCTTCTCCCGGCCCAGCTCGACGTACTTGGCGTCGCCCTTCTTGCTCTTCAGCTGGACGACGTTGGAGCCGTCCTTCTTCTTCACCGAGGCCTTGCCGGATATGACCTGGTTGAGGGCCTCCTCACGCTGGGCGGCCTGAGTGTCGCTCAGCGGGCCCTTGAGGTCGTGGGAGCGTCCGGTCTTGTCCGGGCTCGGGTCTTGGCGGTTCACGGCGTCCGGCCGGGACGGCGAGTCCGCCTGCGCGACGCCGGCCGCCGAGAGCGTCGCGGTCGCCGCGGCGAGTGCGACGGTGGTCGCCGCCGTTCTGAACGTCCAGGATCTGCTGGTCACTTGAGTTCCTCCCCCGCGTCCACGCGCGCGGATGGGGGGACAAGGACAGAGCAAAGTCCGCGCACACGTGCTCAACGCGTGTAGTCAAGTGACGACATTTGACTAGAGGTTCACCAGAAAAGACAGACCTTGACTTGAGCAGAACAAGTGCACTATGCGGAGGCCTGGTTCGCTTTGCGGACACCGGATCACGGTCCACGGGCGCGCGGTGCCGTCCACCTTTCGGACGCCATGAATCCGTGCGCCCCCCGTGCATCGGCCGTGCCGGTCGGGCTGCGCTTACTGCCGGTTCCACTCGGGCACACAGCGGGTTAGAGTCGCTTGGCTCAACGCCCGGAAGCCGGCGGACAGCCAGGCCCACAGCCCGTCCCACCCCCAGTCTTCCGAGGACACGATGGCCATGCCCCGTCCGACTGCCGCACAGTTCGCCTACGGTTCGTGCACCGTGATCTTCTCGACCTTCGCCATGCTGCTGCTGTCCCGGACGAGTTCGGGACCCGGCGTGGCCGTCATCGCCGTCGCGGCGCTCGCCCTCGGGCTGCTGGTCGCCATGACGGTCCCCCAGCCCAGGACGCGCACGGCGAGCACCGTGGCGGCCCGCGGGCCCGCCGCGGACCGGGCGCCGGTGCCGGCGGCCCGGATCTCCGCGGGGGCGGGCGAGTCGGCGCGGGGACGCGCCGCGTAGCCCGGCCTGAGGGGCGGGCGGTCAGCGGGTGCTGACCACCACCGTCTTGGCGGCCTTGTCGTGCAGGCCCTGTTTGTAGGGCCGGTCGAAGAAGCTCCAGCCGCCCGCGATGATCGTCCACACGCAGGCGCAGCAGAACGCGAACGGGATCCACAGCACCAGGGCGCGGATCAGCGACGTCTGCACCGAGGGCGTCGCTCCGTTGTCCAGGTTGGCCACGCGCATCCCGAGCCACTTCTTGCCCAGGGTCTGGCCCGTCCTGCTGATCATGAAGGTGTCGTAGCCGATGTAGAGCACGGCGGCGATCACGGACTGCCAGAGCGAGTTGCCGACCTCGATGTCCTCGCCGTCCACCTGGTACTCCTGGACGTTGAACGCCCAGCTGAGCAGCCAGACCACGATCCCCACCAGGATCATGTCGATGATCCGCGCGAGCGTGCGGCGGCCGCTGTCGGCGAGCGGGGGCATCCCGGCGAGCGGGTCGCCGGGGGCGCCGGCACCGCCGTAGGGGTCACCGCCGTAGGGACCTCCGCCACCGGGGGGCGGGCCACCGTAGGGACCTCCGCCACCGGGGGGCGGGGCACCGTAGGGACCTCCGCCACCGGGAGGCTGCGCACCGTACGGGCCGCCTCCGCCGGGGGGCGGGACACCTTGGGAGCCGCCCGCGCCGGGCGGTGGCGGGCTGTCGTACGGCGAGCCCGTGCCGCCCTCGCCGGGACCGGGCTCCGGGCCCGGCCCGGGGGACGGCGGGGGCTTCCTGAACGGGTCGTCTTCCGGCGGCTGCCCGCCGGATCCGGGGGGCGGTTCGCTGCTCATGTCCCGAGTCGAACTCGGACTCTCTCTCCCCGCATCCGGCGAGCGGCCGTCCGGAGTACGCGTTCGGGGGCGGGGCCGAAGGGTTCGTCTTCGGGTGCGGGTGCGTCGTGGCCGGTCGCGCAGTTCCCCGCGCCCCTTCGGGGCACGTCCAGTGCATGTCCCTCAAGGGGCGCGGGGAACTGCGCGAGCAACCACCGCGCACCCGCACCCGGCACGCGACAGGACCCCCCGCCCCTCCCCCGCCCCTCCCAGTCAGCCCGCGACAAACGTGCCGGCCGCCTTGTCGTGCCAGCACTGGCGCCACGGCCGGTCGAAGAGGCACCACACGACGCCGACCACGCCGACGGCCAGCAGACCGGGGACGCTGTAGACCAGCCAGCGGCGCAGCGCGGCCCCGAAGGCGGGGGCCTCGTGGGCCTCGATGTCCCGCACCTCCAGGCCGAGCAGCCGCTTGCCCAGGGTCCGGCCCCACTTGGCGGTGGGCAGCGCCTCGTAGACGACGCCGAAGACGAGCAGGACGGCGACGACGATCCCCAGGTACAGCGAGGTCGTGCCGTCGAGCAGCCAGACCGTGACCGTCTCGCCGGAGAGCTTCGCCTGGTCGATCTTGTCGTTGACGTGGTCGACCGCCCTGGTGCCGAGCGGCACGGCGGCCACGCCGGTGACGGCCGCGAGGACCACGCTGTCGATCAGCCGGGCGGCCAGCCGCTTGCCGAGCCCCGCGGGCCGGGCCGAGGCCTGGCGCCGGGCGGCGGCCTGGAACACGTCCTCGACCGGCGGCTTCCACGGCACGACGGGCTGCTCCTCCCCGCCCGCCCCGGCCAGCCGGTGCACCTGCTGTGCCCAGGAGGACTGGCCTCCGCCGGGTCCGGCCGCGACCGGCGCGGAGGGCTGCGGCGCGGCAGCCTGGTGCGGGACGGCCGGAGGGGCCGGGGCGGGAGCCTGCGGAGCGGGAGCCTGCGGAGCGGGAGATGGGGACGGCGACGGGGCCTGCGCCGAGGACGCGCGGTCGGCCGCGGCCTTCCCGGCGGCGAAGCCGGGCCCGCCCGAGCGCGGCCTTATGGCGCGGAAGGTCATCGTGCCCTCGTCCTCCTCGGCCGAAGGCGCGGGGGCGGACGCGGACGCGGGCGCGGGCGCCGCGGCGTTCTGCGCGCCCCCCGCCGGACGGCGGAAGACGAAGGTGTTGCCGCCCCGGCCGTCCTCCTCACCGGACCCGGCGTCCACCCGCCCGTCCGCCCGCGCGGCGGAAGCGGAAGCAGCGGCACCGGCACCGGCACCGGCCGGGGCGTCGGCGGACGGCCCCTCCTGCCGGGCGTGCGGGATCCTCGGGTCGGTGCCCTGCGCCGGGCCGGGCCAGGCGACGGAGCGGCCGGAGGCGTCCGGCGCACCCGAGTTCCCGGCGCGGTCGGCGCCCCACGCCGTCGCGGGCTCGGGACGGCTGCCGTGCTGGGACGCGGCGGGCGGCTGCTCCGCGACCGGGTCCTCGTCGAAGAAGTGCGGGCCGGTCTCCTCGACGGAGGGCCGCGCGCCGGGCGGCGGCGCGAGCGACTCGCCGTTCTTGGGAGCGGGCCGGCTGGTGCCCGACACCCAGGAGGCGCCGTTCCAGTACCGGACATATCCGGGAATGGAGGGGTCCGGGTAATACCCTTCGCGGGGCCTGTCGTCGCCGGGTGCCGGGGTTGGGGCGCTCATGTCCGTCGTCCCGTATCTGCTCGGGGGTGGAAGAGGGGCCCCAAACATCTATCAGACGGGCGCAATCCGCACCGCCGGTCCCGCCGTACCCGCCCCTTTCCGGGCAACCTCGTGCATGGACCTTCACACCTGGGACAGAGGTGGTGGGAAAAAAGTTCCGCGAACCCGCGTAACGCTCGCGGCTCCGGCCGCTCTCACTCGTGCGGGACCGCTCCGGGCGGCCCGTGCGGACCCGTACGAGAGAGGAAACCGCCATGCACCCCACCGTCGTGGAACGCGAACTGGAGCTGAGGCTCATCCTGTCCCCCGAGCGCGGCATCGCCGTACCGGCCCTGCTCGGCTACCACTCCGACGACCCGTACGCCGTGCACATCACCTTCCACATCGACTCCGGTCACCCGGTGCACTGGACCTTCGCACGGGACCTGCTGGTGGAGGGGGTCTTCCGCCCGTCCGGGCACGGGGACGTGCGGGTGTGGCCGTCGAAGGCGGAGGGCCGCAGCGTCGTGCTGATGGCGCTGAGCAGCCCCGACGGGGACGCCCTTTTGGAGGCGCCCACCCCGCAGGTGTCGGCGTGGCTGGAGCGGACGCTGCGCGCCGTGCCGCCCGGCACCGAGGGCGACCAGCTGGGCATCGACGACGGGCTGGCCGAGCTGCTCGCCCGGTGAGTCGCGCGGGTCAGAAGAGCTTGCCGGGGTTGAGGATGCCGAGCGGGTCGAAGACGTTCTTGACGGCCCGCTGCATCTCCAGCCCCACCGGCCCCAGTTCGCGGGCCAGCCACTCCTTCTTCAGGACGCCCACGCCGTGCTCGCCGGTGATGGTGCCGCCCAGTTCCAGGCCGAGGGCCATGATCTCGTCGAAGGACTCGCGGGCCCGCCGCGACTCGTCGGGGTCCCGCGCGTCGAAGCAGACGGTGGGGTGGGTGTTGCCGTCGCCGGCGTGGCAGCAGACGCCGATCGTGAGGTCGTACTTGGCCGCGACGCGCTCGATGCCCGCCAGCATGTCGCCGAGCCGGGAGCGCGGCACGCACACGTCGTCGATCATCGTCGTGCCCTTGACCGCCTCCAGGGCCGTGAGGGACAGGCGCCGCGCCTGGAGGAGGAGTTCGGACTCGGCCGCGTCGTCGGCGGGCACCACCTGGGTGGCGCCGGCGGCCTCGCACAGCGCGCCGACGGCGGTGAGGTCGGCGGCGGGGTCGGTGGTGTCGAAGGCGGCCAGCAGCAGGGCTTCGGTGGTCTCCGGCAGGCCCATGTGGGCGAGGTCGTTGACCGCCTTGACGGTCGTACGGTCCATCAGTTCGAGGAGGGACGGCACATGGCCGCCCTCCATGATCCGGCAGACCGCGTCGCAGGCGTCCGACGCGGAGGCGAACTCGGCGGCCAGCACCAGCTGCTCGGGCGGCTTGGGGCGCAGCGCGAGCACGGCCCGCACGACGATGCCGAGGGAGCCCTCGGAGCCGACGAAGAGGCGGGTGAGGTCGTAGCCGGCGACGCCCTTGGCGGTGCGGCGGCCGGTGGACATCAGGCGGCCGTCGGCGAGGACGACGTCCAGGCCGAGGACGTACTCGGCGGTCACCCCGTACTTGACGCAGCACAGGCCGCCGGAGGCGGTGCCGATGTTGCCGCCGATGGTGCACATCTCCCAGCTGGAGGGGTCCGGCGGGTAGTAGAGGCCGTGCTCGTTCACCGCGCGGGAGAGCGCGGCGTTGACGACGCCCGGCTCGACGACGGCGACCCGGTCGACGGGGTTGATCTCCAGGATGCGGTCCATCCTGGTCAGGGAGAGCACGACGCAGCCGTCGGTGGCGTTGGCCGCGCCGGACAGCCCGGTGCGCGCGCCCTGCGGGACGACCGGGACGCGCAGCTCGGTGGCGGTGCGCATGACGTGCTGGACGTCCTCCACGGTGCGCGGCAGCACCACGACGGCCGGGACGCCGGACGGGCAGAAGCTCGCCATGTCGTTGGCGTAGGAGGCCGTGACGTCGGGATCGGTGAGGACGGCCTCGGCCGGCAGCCCGGCGAGCAGCCTCTCGACGAGGGTGCTCCGGGCCGGCGGGGCCCCCTCGTCGGCTCCGCCGGCTCCGCCGGTCCCACTGGTCCCGCCGGTCCCGTCGGCTCCGTCGGCCGATTCCCGAGGCGCTTCGATACGGCTCATGATCACAGGGTGGCACTCGGGGCCATCGGTGTGAACCCCGTGGGCGGCGCCCGGCGGAAGTCCGGGTGTGCTCTTCATATGGGCGCACAGTGAACCCATGGAGATCCAACTCGGATGGCGGTCCCGTCGCGGACGCCGGGTGCTGATCGCCTCCGTCGCCGGGGCCGTCGTGCTCGGCGGGGTCCTGGTGCTGCTGCCCCGGGAGGGGGACGACGCTCCCCCGCCGGCGCCGGGTCCGGCCGCCGTGGCCCGGGGGGCGGTGACCACCGGGGTGCCGGCCGCCCTCGGCGACCTGGCGGTGCTGATCGGCGACCGGGAGTCGCACCTGCGGGCGCATCCGCTGGACGGGGCGTCGTGGGCGGTGCTCGGGTCGGCCTACGTCGAGCAGGGCGCCCGGACGGCGGACACCGCGAACTGGGCGAAGGCCGAGAAGGCGCTGAACACCTCGCTGAGGGTCGGGCCGGAGCGCGATCCGCAGGCGCTGGAGGGGCTGGCGGCACTGGCGGTCGCGCGCCGGGACTTCCCCGCGGCGAAGAAGTGGGGCGAGAGCGCGGCCAGGGCGGCTCCGAGGCGGTGGACGGCGCACGCGGTGCTGATCGACGCGTACACCGGGCTGGGCGACCACAAGGGCGTGGGCCGGGCCCTGGACAAGGTCCTCGAACTGCGGGCGGGCACGCCGGCCGCCAAGGCGCGGGCCGCGGCCGTCTACCGGGACCGGGGCTGGCGGGAGGACGCGGCGGCGCAGATCTCCGACGCGGCGGCGGCCGCCGCGGCGCCGGCCGAGCGGGCCGCCTATCTGGAGCAGGCGGGGCGGCTCGCCTTCGAGCGCGGTGACCCGCGGGAGGCGCTGCGCTTCTTCCAGGAGGCGCTGCGCACCGACCCCGACCAGCGGGCGGCGCAGGCCGGGCAGGGCCGGGCGATGGCGGCGCTGGGCCGTACGACGGACGCGCTGACCGCGTACCAGGCGGCGCTGGCCAAGCGGCCGAGCCCCGAGTACGCCCTGGAGCTGGGCGAGCTGTACGAGTCGCTGGGGCTCGGGCAGGCCGCGCGGGTGCAGTACGACCTGCTGCGCGCGCGGGTGCGCGGCGCGGCGGCGGCCGGGGCCGACGAGGAGCTGGTGCTCGGCCGGTTCGAGGCGGACCACGGGGACCCCGCGGCGGCGGTGCGCCGGCTGCGGGCCGAGTGGGGGCGGCAGCCGGGGACCGCGGTCGCCGACGCGCTGGGCTGGGCGCTGCACCGCGACGGCGCGGACCAGGAGGCCCTGGAGTTCGCGACGATCGCGACCGACGGCGAGCAGGGCGGCGGGGTGCGCAGCGCGCTGCACGCCTTCCACCGGGGGGTGATCGAGAAGGAGCTGGAGCGGTACGGGCCGGCCCGGCGGCACCTGCGGGAGGCGCTGATGATCAACCCGCACTTCTCGCCGCTGCGGGCGCCGGAGGCCGAGCGGGCGCTGAAGGAGCTGGGCGAGCCCTCGGAGGAGGGCCCGCCCGACTGAGGTGCGGCGGCGGCCGTCAGAGGTTGCCGCGCTTCTCCTGCTCGCGCTCGATCGCCTCGAAGAGGGCCTTGAAGTTGCCCTTGCCGAAGCCCATGGAGCCGTGCCGCTCGATCATCTCGAAGAAGACGGTCGGGCGGTCCTGGACCGGCTTGGTGAAGATCTGCAGCAGGTAGCCGTCCTCGTCGCGGTCGACGAGGATCTTCAGCTCGCGCAGGGTCTCGACGGGCACCCGGGTCTCCCCCGCCCACTCGCCGAGTGTGTCGTAGTACGAGTCGGGCGTGTCCAGGAACTGGACGCCGGCCGCGCGCATGGAGCGGACGGTCTGCACGATGTCGTTGGTGTTCAGCGCGATGTGCTGGACGCCGGCGCCGCCGTAGAACTCCAGGTACTCGTCGATCTGGGACTTCTTCTTGGCGATCGCGGGCTCGTTGATCGGGAACTTGACCTTGAGGGTGCCGTCGGCCACGACCTTCGACATCAGCGCGCTGTACTCGGTGGCGATGTCGTCGCCCACGAACTCCTTCATGTTCGTGAAGCCCATGACCTTGTTGTAGAAGCCGACCCACTCGTTCATGCGGCCGAGTTCGACGTTGCCGACGCAGTGGTCCACGGCCTGGAAGGTGCGCTTGGCGGGCGGTTCGACGATCGGGTCCGCGGCGGCGTAGCCGGGCAGGTACGGGCCGTCGTAGCCGGTGCGCTCGACGAGGGTGTGGCGGGTCTCGCCGTACGTGGCGATCGCGGCGAGGACGACGGTGCCGTGCTCGTCCTTGACCTCGTACGGCTCCGCGAGGGAGCGCGCGCCGTGCTCGACGGCGTAGGCGTGGGCGGCGCGGGCGTCCGGCACCTCGATGGCGAGGTCGACGACGCCGTCGCCGTGCTCGGCCACGTGCTGGGTGAGGAAGGTGCCCCACTCGGTGGACGGCCTGATCACCGAGGTGAAGACGAAGCGGGCGGAGCCGCTCTCCAGGACGTAGCTCGCGGTCTCCCGGCTGCCGTTCTCCGGTCCGGAGTAGGCGACCAGCTTCATGCCGAAGGCGGTGGAGTAGTAGTGCGCGGCCTGCTTGGCGTTGCCCACGGCGAAGACGACCGCGTCCATTCCCTTGACCGGGAAGGGATCGGCCTGCCGGGCGGTGTCGGGAGTGTGGTGTGTGGTCTGCGTCATAGCCGCAGGTTCGCCCCTGTCTGCAAGGTGCGCAATAGTTTGCGTTTTCAGTGGGCAACCTGACCAGTGATACGCCGGTGAGTGCGGGCGATGTGTACAGGATGACCAGCGGGGAGGGTGCGGTATGGCGGGTACGGGGATCGACCGGCTGGACGGGCGGATCATCGCGCTGCTGGCCCGGGAGCCGCGGATCGGGGTGCTGGAGATGTCCCGGCGGCTCGGAGTGGCGCGGGGTACCGCGCAGGCCCGGCTGGACCGGCTTCAGTCGAACGGAGTCATCCGCGGATTCGGTCCCGAGGTGGACCCGGCGGCCCTCGGCTACCCGGTCACGGCCTTCGCGACGCTCCAGATCCGGCAGGGCCAAGGGGCCGACGTCCGGGCGCACTTGACGACCGTGCCGGAGGTGCTGGAGCTGCACACCACCACCGGTACGGGGGACATGCTGTGCCGCCTGGTGGCCCGCTCCAACGCCGATCTCCAGCGTGTGATCGACCTGGTCGTCGGTTTTGATGGCATCGTCCGGGCCTCCACGGCGATCGTCATGGAGAACCCCGTCCCGCTGCGGATCATCCCGCTGGTGGAGCAGGCGGCCGAGGACACCGGCAGAGGCGACTGAGACCGACCCGATCCCGGAGGTGAGCGGACGTGAACTTCTGGGACTTCCTGGGCAGCCGCCACCAGCAGCTGCTCGCCGACGCCTACCAGCACGCGAGCGCCGTCTTCCAGTGCATGGTGGTCGCGACGCTGCTCGGGGTGCTGATCGGCGTCGTCACCTACCGCAGCGAGTGGGCGGGCAACCTGGCGACGGTGTCCACCTCGACGATCCTGACGATCCCGTCGCTGGCCATGATCGGTCTGCTCATCCCGATCGTGGGGCTCGGCGTGCCGCCGACGGTGACGGCCCTGACCCTGTACGGGCTGCTGCCGATCGTGCGGAACTCGATCGTCGGACTGCGCGGCGTCGATCCGGCACTGGTGGACGCCGCCAAGGGCATCGGGATGTCGCGCGCGGCCCGGCTGCTGCGGGTGGAGCTGCCGCTGGCCTGGCCGCCGATCCTGACCGGCATCCGGGTCTCGACGCAGATGCTGATGGGCATCGCCGCGATCGCCGCCTACGCCTCGGGCCCGGGGCTCGGCAACGAGATCTTCCGCGGCATCGCCTCGCTGGGCAGCAAGAACGCGCTCAACCAGGTGCTCGCGGGCACCCTCGGGATCATCATCCTGGCCCTCCTGTTCGACGCCGCGTACGTCCTGCTCGGACGCCTGACCATCCCCAGGGGGATCCGTGCCTGAGACGACCGGGACCACCACCGCGGCCGACGGGGGCGAGACCGCCGCCGGGGCCGCCACCGGCGCCACCATCGAGCTGGAGGCCCTCACCAAGGTCTATCCCGGCAATCCGCAGCCGGCCGTCGAGAACGTGTCGATGGAGATCAAGGCCGGCGAAACGGTGATCTTCGTCGGCCCCTCGGGCTGCGGCAAGTCCACCACCCTGAAGATGATCAACCGGCTGATCGAGCCCAGCGGCGGACGCATCCGCATCAACGGCGAGGACGTCACCGACATCGACCCGGTCAAGCTGCGCCGCAAGGTCGGCTACGCGATCCAGTCCTCCGGCCTCTTCCCGCACATGACCGTCGCCCAGAACATCGCCCTGGTGCCGAGGATGATCGGCTGGTCGAAGGCGCGGATCAGGTCGCGGGTGGAGGAGATGCTGGACCTGGTCGGCCTCGACCCCGGCGAGTTCCACAACCGCTACCCGCGCCAGCTGTCCGGCGGCCAGCAGCAGCGGGTGGGCGTGGCCAGGGCGCTGGCGGCGGATCCGCCGGTGCTGCTGATGGACGAGCCCTTCGGCGCGGTCGACCCGATCACCCGGGACCACCTCCAGGACGAGCTGATCCGGCTCCAGCACGAGCTGCACAAGACGATCGTCTTCGTCACCCACGACTTCGACGAGGCGATCAAGCTGGGCGACCGGATCGCGGTGCTGCGCGAGCGCTCCCACATCGCGCAGTTCGACACCCCGGAGGCCATCCTCACCAACCCGGCGGACGACTTCGTCTCCGGCTTCGTGGGCGCGGGCGCGGCGCTGAAGCGGCTGAACCTGAGCCGGGTGCGGGACGTGGCGATCACCGAGTACCCGACGGTGACCGTGGAGGACCCGCTCCAGCACATCTTCGACCGGCTGCGGGACGCGGGCACCAACGAGATCCTGCTCCTCGACCGGCACCGCCGCCCCTACAAGTGGCTGCGGCGCGGCGACCTGATGCGGGCGCGGGGTTCGCTGGCGCGGGCCGGGACGCTGGTCCACGACACGGTGACCCGGGACGCGACGCTGCGGGACGCGCTGGAGGCGGTGCTCACGGACAACGCGGGGCGGGTCGCGGTGACCGGGCGGCGCGGGGAGTACACGGGCGTCGTCGACATGGAGACGCTGATGAACTCCGTGCACGAGCTGCTGGAGGCCGACCGGCTGGACGCGCTGGAGCACCAGCACGACCTGGAGGAGACCCGGACCGGGCAGACCCAGGCCGAGCAGGAGGGCTTCGGGGGGATCGGGGGCCGGGCATGAGCGGATCCTCCCGCTCCCCCGGCGGCCGGCGCCCCGGGGGCGAGCACGAGACCGGCGGCGTGGCCTTCCGGGACGAGGCCGGGGACGAAGCGGAGCACGAGGCCGGGCGTGAGCCCCGGCGGGCGTCCCCCGAGGCGGCGCGTCTCCGGGTCGGCTGGCGGAAGCTGACGCTGCTGCCGGTGGTGCTGATCGCCGTACTGCTGGCGACGTGGCTGTGGTTCCGGCAGGCCGACCTGGACGCGCTCAGCCGGAACGCCCTGTCGAACGGCCAGGTCACCAAGGCGCTGTGGCAGCACGTCCAGCTCACGGTGATCTCCACCTTCTTCGTGCTGATCATCGCAATCCCGCTGGGCATCCTGCTGACCCGGCGGATGTTCCGGAAGGCCACGCCGGTGGCGATGGCGTTCGCCAACATGGGCCAGGCGACCCCCGCGATCGGTCTGCTGGCGCTGCTGGTGATCTGGCTGGGCATCGGCCGCCGGGCCGCCCTGATCGGCATCATCATCTACGCGGTGCTGCCGGTGCTCTCCAACACCATCGCCGGCCTGAAGGCGAACGACCCGACGCTCCTGGAGGCGGCCCGGGGCATCGGCATGTCGCCGCTGGGCGTCCTCACCCGGGTGGAGCTGCCGCTGGCCGTCCCGCTCATCCTGGCCGGCGTGCGCACGGCCCTGGTCCTGAACGTCGGTACGGCGACGCTGGCGACCTTCGGCGGGGGCGGCGGCCTGGGCGTGCTGATCACCACCGGCATCACCAGCCAGCGGATGCCGGTGCTGGTGCTCGGCTCGATCCTCACCGTGGCGCTGGCGCTGCTGGTGGACTGGCTGGCCTCGCTGGCGGAACTGCTGCTGCGGCCGCGCGGCCTGGAGGTGGGGACATGAGACGGCCCCGAGTCGGCGCCTTGAGCAGGCGTACGTGTGTGATGCTGGCCGCCGCCGTCCTGGTGGCATCCGCCGGGTGCGGGCTGACCAGCGGCTCCCCCATGGTCGACGACGTCGGACCCGGCTCGATCGGGCGGGGCCGGCCGCTCGCGGACGCCGATCTCACGGTCACCTCCAAGGAGTTCACCGAGCAGCTGGTCCTGGGCGCGATCATGGGCATCGCCTTCGAGGCGGCCGGCGCCGAGGTGCTCGACCGCACGGGCATCCAGGGCTCCGTCGGCACCCGGGCGGCGGTGGAGAACGGCGACGCGGACGCCACGTACGAGTACACGGGCACCGCCTGGATCACGTACCTGGGCAACAGCAAGCCGATCCCCGACCCCCGGCAGCAGTGGCAGGCGGTGAAGGACGCGGACGCGAAGAAGGGCCTGACCTGGCTGCCGCCGGCGCCGATGAACAACACGTACGCGCTGGCGATGAACCAGGCGAACTACAAGAAGTACGGGACGAAGACGCTCTCGGAGGTGGCCGAGCTGTCGAAGTCGGACCCGGGCGCGGTGACGCTGTGCGTGGAGGGCGAGTTCGCCAACCGCGCGGACGGGCTGCCGGGCCTGGAGAAGGCGTACGGGATGTCCGTGCCGGCCGGGAACGTCACCCAGATGGACACCGGCATCATCTACACCCAGACCGCGAAGGGCGCGTGCACCTTCGGCGAGGTCTTCACCACCGACGGCCGGATCAAGTCGATGAACCTGGTGGTGATGGAGGACGACCGCAAGTTCTTCCCGAACTACAACGCGGCCCCCATGGTCCGGACCTCCACCCTGAAGGCGTGGCCGGCGATCGCCTCGGTCCTGGACCCGGTCACCAAGGCGCTGACCAACGACGTCGCCCAGACCCTGAACGCGAAGGTCGACGTGGACGGCGAGGATCCGCACCAGGTGGCGCTGGACTGGATGAAGGAGAAGGGCTTCGTGGTGGAGGGCTAGCGCTTCTCAGCAAGCCGGGACATCACCCTTGCCGGCCTCCAGGGCCTTCAGCGAGTCGACCGCACCCTTGAGGGTGGTGACCGGGATCAGCCGCAGCCCCTTCGGCAGCTCGGCCCGCGCGTCCGAGCACTCGGCCTTCGGTACGAGGAAGACGGTCGCCCCGTCCCGCCGCGCGGCCTGCGTCTTCAGCGGCACGCCGCCCACGGCACCGACCTTGCCGCCGTCGGTGATGGTGCCGGTGCCGGCGACGACCCGGCCACCGGTGAGGTCGCCGGTACCGAGCTTGTCGACGATGCCGAGGGAGAAGAGCAGCCCGGCGCTGGGCCCGCCCACGTCCTCCAGCCGCAGGTCGACGTCGATGTCCTCGTCGCCGAGGCGCAGGTAGTCCAGGGCGGCGGTGGTCGCCGCGTCCTGCGACTCCTTCATCTGCTCCTGGTTGTACTGCTCGATCTCGCCCACGTCGTCGCCGCTCGGGTAGACGGCGTCGCGCGGCATCACGGCCCGGTCGGTGTCGAACCAGCTCCCGAGCACGTCCCCGAGGTGCACGCTCGCGTCCGGCCCGGTCGCCTCGATGGTCGTCATCCGCAACTGCCCGCTGGTCTCGCGCGTCGGCGCCCCCTTGATGGTGATGACCTCGGCCCCCCGGTTCTTCCCCAGCACGTCCGCCGTCAGCCCCGGCTGCGCCACGGAGAACGGCAACGGCGCGAAGAGCACGGCGGCAAGCAGCCCCACGACGGGGACACCGCAGACGGCGAGGAACTGGGGACGGGAGAGACGTGAGAGCACGGGGTCAATCTAACGCGGGGCTGCTGTTGGTCGGGGCGGGGGCGGGGCGGGGGCGCCTTGACCTCAGCGCCGCGGGATCAAGGCAAGCGGGAAGTCAGGGCGAGCCAGTCCTCGACTTCGGCTCTCCTGGGATCACCCGGCTCGAAGAGGTGCACTACCTCTTTCAATGGGGTGACGAGATTCTTGATCCGTCGCAATGTCAGCATTTCGGCGCGTCCCGAATTCCTCCAGTCAGCGGCGGAGGCAGCCACCTGCTCACGACTCATACCGATGGCGTGAAACACCAGGCGGGTCAGGGACTCCAGGTCTTGCAGATTCCCATCGTCCACCCGCCCGAATTCGCAAATCACATACGACCTCACATGCACCTCCGCCGCAGCCGAGACGCGTGAGTCCATCGATTCAGCCGTGGATTTTCCTCGGACCGCAGAAATAGCCAATGCGGACCATCTGAGCCTGACGTCAGCAGGCAGTACGGGATTCTGCATTCCGCCGACCGCCCGCTCGCGAATCGCTTCCCATGTCTGACCAGAAACAGATTGGGCGGCCGGCGAAGAAAGGAAGTTCTCAAGGTCTCCGACGCCCAACCGGAGGAGGCGTAGGTCTTCATGTTCCCCGTCGGCGTCACCCGCATACCCCTCAGACGAACCCGATACCCGCACGTTCAAACGCATCCCTTCCGATTTGCAGGCTCTCCATCGATGGCAGGTAGTGCCCACTGTTGTTATTGAGATCCAGGCCCAGATAGGTACCGCCGCCACCTGCGATCTCCGCCTCTCCAGCAGACAGCACGGGACGGCCTCCGGTCAGGACCGGATGCTTCAGTTCCACACCATTGACGTGCTTGGGAATGACGACGAGTTCACCATGCTCGTCGACCGCCCATTTGACCGTACCCGAGTTGATCGCTTCATCGAACCCTTCGGCTCCCACCCGAAGAGGCCTGACACCCAGGCGCTCGGCATCCGCCAACTCCTGCGCCAGTTGATCCGGCATCGTGTTCTCGTAGGGCGACAACCCAAGAGGGTCGACCCACATGTACGGGTTTCTGACGTAGGTCCTGGGGTTCGGAGAGGGGCCGAGCCCTAGGGGGTCGGGGGTTGCGTAGTGGGCCGTCTCCGGGTCGTAGTAGCGGTGGTAGTTGTAGTGCAGACCGGTTTCAGGGTCATAGTGCTGACCGGGGAACCGCAACGGCGTGTAGGCGGTGCTGCCGGTCTGCCATGTGGTGATGCCCCACAGTGTCCTGCGCGACCGCCACGCGATGTTCCCTGCCGCGTCGACGAGCTCGGTCGGCGCTCCGATGAGGTCGGTGACGATGGCGAAGAAGCGTGAGTCGACCTCTTCCTGGGTGGCTTCGTCCATGAGGCGCTCGGTCTGAGCCACGGGAGCCAGACCGTCGAAATCCCAGGTGAGCGTCACAGGATGTCGTAGCTCGGGGGCAAAGGTGGTCTGTTCCGTGACGTTCGGGCCGTCCCACGTGAAGTACGTCTCTTCGGTGACCGCCAATCCGTCAGGGGCAATCCGCTGCTTGGACGTGCGACGCCCAAAGGGGTCGTACCTGTAGCGCCACACGGATCCGTCGGGCGTTACTACAGAGGTGAGGCGGTCCTCCGCATCCCACTCGTATCGCCAGACGTCGGGTTTGCGCGACAGACGAGTTTTCCGGCGCACGACGACGCGCCCTGCTCCGTCGTACTCATACCGGACGGAGCCGGCGTGCGTAAGGCGGTTGCCGCTATACACGCGATCCCCGCGAACCTCCTGCGCGGGACTCTGCGGTGGCCAGGACGCCCTGGTCTGGTTCCCGGCCGCGTCATAGGCGTAGGACTCGGTCCAGTCGTGAGCGCTGACCTCCGTGACACGCCCGGCGTCGTCCAGGCCGAGACGGGCCGAACCGTGAACCGAGTCTTCGATGCCGACGAGTGCGTTGTCCGACCGGTACTCATAAGCGCGCCGTTGGATGACCTGTTGAGCCGCTGACAAGGTCTGCTCCGCCAAGCGGCCGACCGGGTCCCAGGTTTGATGGAGCTCAAGGACATCGCTCACACTACGCAGAACCTGGCGGCCGGCGGCGTCGTAGCTGAAGCCCATGGTCTGCCCGGAGGTCGTCAGCGACGTCGTTCGACCGGCCTCGTCATAGCCGTACACCGCCTCGGCACCGGTGGGGGTGGTCCGTTGGGTGCGTCGGCCGGTCGGGTCATAACCGAAGGACAACGTCCGGCCGTTCACCGTCTCCGCAAGCACTCGGCCCGCTGCGTCCCGTTCCCAGACCACTTCGCAATGGGGACTCGCAGTACGTAGACGCCTGCCCACGCTGTCGTATTCATAGGCCGTGATCTCGCCGTCCACCCGCTTGGCGGTCAACCAGCCCTGCGTGCCGTACTCGTAGGCAACCGACTGTCCCAGCGGATTGCTGCGCGCGAGCACTCGGCCGACGGGATCACGCCGGTACGAGATCCTGCGACCATCGAAGTCGCTCTCAGCGACGAGCCGTCCGGCTGGATCGTACTCATACGACCACGCCAAGCCGGCGGGAGCGATGACCTTGGTCAGCCGAAGAGACCGGTCGTGCTCGAATTCATATCGGGCTCCGTCCGGCCCGGTTCGCGCGGCCAACAGGTCGAAGTGGGTGTACTCGTAGCTGGTCACGCCACCGACGGCATCCGTGTGCCGGACACAGTTGCCCTCGCCGTCGTACTGCCAGGACTGCTCGGCACCGTCCGGCCCCAGCACTCGCGCGGGCAGCCCTTCCACTGTCCACCAGCGCCGGGTCTGCGATCCCAGCGCATCCGTCGTGAGCCTGGCCCTGCCGAACGCATCGTGCTCAGCGGTCACACGGTTGCCCAGCGGGTCGACCAGCTCCGCGACAAGGCCGGCAGGGTTGCATCGGACCCGTGTGGTGGCCCCGAGCGCGTCACTCATGCTCGTCAGCCGACCCGCTTCGTCGAACGCATACTCTGCCGTGCTGCCCGTGGGGTCGATGACGGCGACGCAGTTGCCGCGCTCGTCGTAATCCCGCCGCCAACTGGAACCGTCCGGGAGGACAACCGTTTCGAGATGACCGCGCTCTGTGTACGTGAGCCGCGTGGTCTCACCGTCCGGGTGACCGACGGCGAGAGGCCGTCCGGTGCTGTCGTTCGTGAACCAGGTCGTGTTGCCAAGAGCATCCGTGCTGGACAGCACGTGGTGGTGCTCGTCGTACGCCGTCGACGTTGAGTGACCCAGGGCGTCAACTTCTGTGACGACTTGACTGCTCTCATTGACGACGAAGCGGGTCACAGCGCTCTCGGCCGTGGTGAGGGTAGTGATCCGGCAGTCTGGCCACGCAGGGTCCACACCATCGTAATCGAGTGTGATCGTGATGTGCCCGGCCTCGCCGCCCTCGGCTATGCAGCGGTCGCGGTCGTCATAGCTGTACTGGTACCCACGGTTGTTGGTGTCGGTCCACGAGGTGATGCGCAGTCGCTCGTCATAGGTGAACTGGAGCGGCGATCCTGAGGAATTGATGGTCGCGGTCAGGTTTCCGTCGGTGTATCGGTACCGCTTGACGACGACGTCCGTACCATCCTCGGCCGCACCTGCCAGGCTCAGACCGATGACTCGACCGTCGTCGGTGCTGAGCTTGAGGTGGTAGCCGCCCGAGTGCCGAATCGCGTATGGAGCGCCGTAGTCGTCGTAGTCGAAATCGATCGCATGCCGGTTGCGATCGGTTATCCGCACCAGAAGCGCAATGCCGTCGACGTTGGGCCGGGCAAAATGGTGAACGTGGCCGGTTAGCGGGTCGTCGACGCGATGGCCACCGTCAGGCTGACGGGTCAGCGAACGACGGGGCCCGGCCTCGGGAAGGGCCTTCGGGTGCGAACTCGATGGATGGGGATAGGTGAGGAGCAAGCCGTCCTCGGTGACGAAGACGATGCCCGTGTCGTCGACCTCAAGGCGCTGGTCGATTGTGGAGGCCCAGGTTGGCCCGAACCACCAACCGCAGCGGTAGTCCGAGGCGACGCGGCGCGTGAACACGAGGGGCAGCAACCCCGGCAGCTTGACATCGGTCTGCGGCAGATACATGGCGCCTGTGGCCATGTCGATGGGGTCGCTGCCCTTGGAACGGACGACGGACTTGACCCGGTTGTAGGCACCCTTCGCGCCGTCTGCGACCATGCCGCGGGCGTTCTTGCCCAGCCCGCGCAGGGCCAGCCCCATGCCCTTCATGCCGCCCTTGATCCCCGCCATGGCCGCCATGCCGCCCTTGAGGCCCTTGGCCAGCCCGCCGAGGGTCGTCAGCCCCTTCATGCCGGGTATGCAGTCCAGCGCCGCCAACCCCACATCCCACAGGGACGCTTGGCCCTTGCTGTACTTGTAGAGCGTGTCCGCCAGGACCACGAGGGCCGCGACCAGCACGATCGCGCCCAGGATCGGGCCACCGATAATCATCGCGACGATGCCCACGACCGCGACGACGACCTTGCAGACCGTGACGATCGTGTCCCAGTTGTCGGAGAACCAGTCCCCGACGTCCTCCCACCACGAACGGTTCTGGATACCCGCGTCCGACGCCTCGTCGATCTTGTTCTTCGCGTCCCGCGCCGCGTCCTCACGCATCTTGCGCGCGTCCTCGGCCATCTTCTTCGCCGCGTCCAGCGCGCTCTGCGCCGAGTCCACCGCCGACTGCGCGTTCGTCTGCGCCGTCTTCGCATGCTGCGCGTCGCGCGTGGCCGCGCGGACCTTCGCCTCGTCCGGCTTGTCCCCGTCGGACTTGCTGCCCGTCGGATCGTCCTTGTACTTGTCCGCCTCCTTCGACGCCCGCGTCACCCACGAATCCGCCGACGACAGCTTCGACTGCGCCGAGGTCAGGTCCTGACGGGCCTCCCGGGCTTTGACCAGGGCCCGGTCGGCCAGGGCCTGGGCGCGCTCCAGCTTCGGCCAGAAGTCGGCGAGCGCGTCGCCGCACATCCCGTACGACTTCTCCAGCTTCTTCAGGTTCTTCGGAACCCCGGAGAACTCCTCCTTGAAGACAGCCGCCGACTTGCCCGCCCACTCCGCGAGCGTGGTCTCCCCCGCCATCCCCTTGACGAGGCGCAGTGCCTCGGACACGTCGTCCGCGAAATCGTGCAGCGTCTTCGCGAGCGTGCGCACGCGTTGCGGGTCACCCGGGGTCGGGTCCTTGTCCAGGTCCAGGACATGCCAGTCACTCGGCCTGTGGCCCACCATCACGCAACCCCCGTCGACGCACGCACATCAGCAACAACCCGTATGCACACGTGAACTTACAAGGCACGGACGTTCGGGTGAAAGGTGGGCCGCGCTCAGTCGGCCGGCGGGATGTCCAGCTCGGCCCGGACCGTCTTGCCGGGCAGGGCGACGCCCTGTGAGACGCGGTCCACCACTTCCCAGCGGTCGGCGAGGGCGTCGACCAGGAGCAGGCCTCGGCCGGTGTCGGTCAGCGGGCTCGGGGCCGGCGTTTCTCCGGGTGCGGGTGGCCTGCGTTCCGCGCGGGTGTCGGAGACCTCGATGTGGAGGTGGATGTGCGGGGCGTGGATGAGGCGCAGTTCGAAGTCGCGGCCCGGGACTCGGCCGTGGGTCACGGCGTTGGCCGCCAGCTCCGCGACGATGAGGGTGGCGGTGTCGGAGAGGGCGGTCCTGTACGGGATGCCCCACGCGTGGAGCTGGGTGGCCGCCAAGTTCCGGGCGAGGCGGGCGCCGAGCGGGGTGGAGCTGAAGCGCTGAGTGAACATACGTACGGTGACCGGCAGTTGGTGGGGCGGGAGTGGCGTCATGGGGTCACCGTGGCGTTCGGCCGCGTACTTCACCAGGTCAGCCACTCGTACGCTCCGTCAGCGTACGAGTACGAAGAGTGGACAGTGGTGGTGACGGGCTGTAAGCCTGGGCGTCTTCAAAGTGTGCGGCGGGGAGAGCGTGCGGAAGGTGGCCGCCATGGCGGACGGTGCGGTGGATGCGGGCGTGGTCGGCGGGGGCGGTGAGCCCGACGTGTCCGACAGCCTCAGGACGTTCGGGGCGGTGGTCCAGGGGTTCCGGAAGCGGGCCGGGATGACGCAGGAGGAGTTGGCCGAACGGGTCCGGTACTCCGTGCAGACGGTGGCGTCGGTTGAGCAGGGGCGGCGGTTTCCCACGGCGGAGTACGTCCGGCGGGCCGAGGACGTGCTGGATGCGGGCGGCATCCTCAGCGGCGCCGTGCGGCATCTGTCGCGGCAACCGGGGCTCGCGAGTTGGTTTCGGCAGTGGGCGGGGCTGGAGGCCACCGCCGTCAGCCTGTACACGTACGAATGCCGCGTCGTGCCTGGGCTGTTGCAGACGGAGGCGTACGCGCGGTCGGTGTCGCTGAACGTACCCCCCGTCCCGGACAAGGACGAGCTTGATCAACGTGTCGCCGCGCGGCTCGCGCGTCAGGAGCTTCTGTCGACGGCTCGTAAACCGCCAACAGCTTTCACGTTCATCCTGGAGGAGGCGGTGCTGCTGCGGGATACGGGCGGGCAGGACGTGACGCGGGGGTTGCTCGACCATCTGGTGGGGCTGGTCGAGCAGAACTGGAACGTGGAGGTGCAGGTGATGCCCTTGCGACAGCCGAAGCACGCCGGCCTGGACGGGCCCGTGCGGCTGGCGGAGACACCCGAGCACAAGTGGTACGGGTACTCCGAAGGGCAGGAGAACGGGCGCCTCATCGCCGACCCGAAAGAGATCAGCATCCTCCAACAGCGTTATGCGAAACTGCGCTCGCAGGCTCTCACCCCAGCAGACTCGCTGAGCCTGCTGACGCGGATGCGAGGAGCGCTATGAGCACGTCCGAACTGGCCTGGTTCAAGAGCAGCTACAGCGGTTCGCAGGGGGACGACTGCGTCGAGGTCGCCACCCACCCCTCCACCGTCCACGTCCGCGACACCAAGGACCGGCGCGGCCCCCAGCTCGTCCTCTCCCCCGCCGCCTGGCGCGACTTCGTCGCCCACGCCTCGCGCGGCTGAGGCGAGGTACGTCACCGCAGGGCCTCCGCCACCTCCCGGGCCGCGTGCATCACGCGTTCGCCGACGCGTTCCGGGACCACCTCGGAGAGCATGACCACGCCCACGCTGCCCTCCACGCCCGTCACGCCGAGCAGCGGCGCGGCCGCCCCGCAGGCGCCGGCCTCCAGTTCGCCGTGGGTCAGGGTGTAGCCGGGGTCCTCCGCGGTCTCGCCCGGGCGGCGGGCGGAGAGGATGGCCTTGCCGGCGGCGCCGCGTTCCAGGGGGTGGCGGAAGCCGGCCCGGTAGGCGACGTGGTAGTCGGTCCAGGTGGGTTCGACGACGGCCACGGCCAAGGCCTCCGCGCCGTCGACCAGGGTCAGGTGGGCCGTCGCCCCGATGTCCTCGGCCAGCGCGCGCAGGGCCGGCATGGCCGCCTCGCGGACGAGGGGGTGCACCTGGCGGCCCAGGCCCAGTACGCCGAGTCCGACCCGGGCGCGGCCGCCCAGGTCACGGCGTACCAGCGCGTGCTGTTCCAGCGTGGCGAGCAACCGGTATACGACAGTCCGGTTCACCCCCAGCTTGTGCGAAAGCTCGGTGACGGTCAGCCCGTGGTCCGTGTCGGCCAGCAGCTTGAGGACGCGCAGTCCCCGGTCGAGCGTCTGAGAGGTCTCCGCGGTCACGACGCCCACTCCTTAGTGGTGAGGTCGGCGGCCCCCTCGCGGCGGATGCGTCACCGAGTCCCGTCAGTGACGCGCTTCAGAGGCCGCCGATCGGCTGACGGTCCGGCCTCTAACCCGGGCCCCGTCGCTTCACGGCTGCGCTCCGCGGCGGCGCTGCCACGGGGCGTGTGCGTAGCGGGACAGTAGCGAGCGGGTCCGCTCAGCGGAAGGCTCCGTCCAGAATCCGGGCGGTAACCGTTATTCGCCGACGGTATTTGTCCCGGTACGTAACGCACACGTCCACGACGAGGGCGGCGGCGTCACTTCATCCGCGTCGCCCACTCCTGCACCTTGGCGATGCGCTGGCGCAGCTGGCCTCCGGTGGCCTCGGCGCTGGCCGGGCCGCCGCAGACGCGTCGCAGCTCGGTGTGGATCACGCCGTGCGGTTTGCCGCTCTGGTGGACGTAGGCGCCGACCATGGTGTTGAGCTGCTTGCGCAGCTCCATCAGCTCCTTGTGGGAGACCACCGGACGCCGCTCGGCGGGCAGTTCGAGCAGGTCGGCCTCGTCGTCGGGCTTCTTGCGGCTGTGCGCGATCTGGCGGGCCTGGCGCTTCTGGAGGAGGAGCTGGACCTGGTCGGGTTCGAGGAGCCCCGGGATGCCGAGGTAGTCCTGCTCCTCCTCGCTGCCGGGGTGGGCCTGCATGCCGAACTCGGCGCCGTTGTACATGACCCGGTCGAAGGTCGCCTCGGACTCCAGCGCCTCGAAGGAGAACTGCTCCTGCTCGCCGGTGTCCTCGTCCTGCTCCCGGTTCGCCTCGTCCATCTCCTTCTCGGACTCGGCGTACGGGTCCTCCTCGCCGTCCTTCTTGGGCTTGTCGAGGACGTGGTCGCGCTCGCGCTCCATCTCGTTCGCGAACGTGAGGAGGTCGGGCACGGTGGGGAGGAAGACGGAAGCCGTCTCGCCGCGGCGGCGGGACCGTACGAAGCGGCCCACCGCCTGGGCGAAGAAGAGGGGCGTGGAGATGGTGGTGGCGTAGACGCCGACCGCCAGGCGCGGCACGTCGACGCCCTCGGACACCATGCGGACGGCGACCATCCAGCGGGAGTCGTCCTGGCTGAAGGTGTCGATGTTCTTGGACGCGCCGACGTCGTCGGAGAGGACGACGGTGGCCTTGTCGCCGGTGATCTCGCGGATCAGCTTGGCGTAGGCGCGGGCGGCGTCCTGGTCGGCGGCGATGACGAGGGCGCCGGCGTCCGGGATGGCCTTGCGGACCTCGGTGAGTCGCTGGTCGGCGGCGCGCAGCACGGCGGGCATCCACTCGCCGCGCGGGTCGAGCGCGGTGCGCCAGGCCTGGCTGACGGCGTCCTTGGTCATCGGTTCGCCGAGCCGCGCCGCGATCTCGTCGCCCGCCTTGGTGCGCCAGCGCATGTTGCCGCTGTAGCTCATGAAGATGACGGGGCGCACGACGCCGTCGGCGAGCGCGGAGCCGTACCCGTAGGTGTAGTCGGCGGCGGAGCGGCGGATGCCGTCGTTGCCCTCCTCGTACGCCACGAAGGGGATCGGGTTGGTGTCCGACCGGAACGGCGTGCCGGTGAGCGCGAGCCGCCGGGTGGCCGGCTCGAACGCCTCCAGGCAGGCCTCGCCCCAGGACTTGGAGTCACCGGCGTGGTGGATCTCGTCGAGGATGACGAGGGTCTTGCGCTGCTCGGAGCGGTTGCGGTGCAGCATGGGGCGGACGCCGACGCCCGCGTACGTGATGGCGATGCCGTGGTACTCGCGGCTGAGCGGCCCGGCGCTGTACTCCGGGTCGAGCTTGATCCCTATCCGGGCCGCGGCCTCCGCCCACTGCTTCTTCAGGTGCTCGGTGGGCGCGACGACGGTCACCTGCTGCACGACGTGGTGGTGCAGCAGCCAGGACGCGAGCGTCAGCGCGAACGTGGTCTTGCCGGCGCCGGGGGTGGCGACCGCCAGGAAGTCCCGGGGCTGTTCCTGGAGGTACTTCTCCATCGCCCCCTCCTGCCAGGCCCGCAGCTTGCTGGCGGTGCCCCAGGGGGCACGGCCGGGGAAGGCCGGGGACAGGTGGTGCGAGGTGCTGGAGCTGGCGGTGGTAGTCACGGTCTCCGAAGGGGGTAGAACGGCTCGGCCACGTATGACAACCGGGCCACCCTACCGGCGCCCCGCGGCGATCGACGCGCGCACCGGGGTGGGTCACCCCCGGGTGGGACGGACGTCACAGCCGGCCCGCCACACCCGTCCGCCACCCCCGCCTCACCCGTACCCGTCGGCGCACCCGCACCCGCACCAACCTCGCCGCGACGGCCGGTGCCGGGCTCACCGCCCCCGCAGCCGCGTCGCCACCCACGCCCCCGCCAGCGCCACGCCCGCCATCGGCAGGAACACCGCCGCGAAGGCCGCCGGATGGGAACCCGTCGCCTGTGTGGCCGCGTGGCTGACCGTGCCGCCGCCGAGGGCCGCGAAGGCGGCTCCGCCGACCGACAGCAGGACGACGTTGGAGAGGCCGTCGGAGATCTGGAGGGCGGCGGAGTTGCTGCCCGCCTCCTCGGGGGCGGAGAGCTTGAGCAGGAGCACGCTGGTGGAGGAGATCACCAGGCCCATCCCGAAACAGCCGAAGCCCCAGGCGACGGCCACCGTCCAGGCGGGTACGGCGTCGATCAGCACGCTGGGTGCCGTGGTGATGGCCGCGGCCACCAGCACCATGCCGAGGGACATCAGGCGCTCGCGGTGCGGCTCCAGGCGCGGCCGGGACTGGAGCCAGGACCCCGCGGCCCAGGTCGCCCCGCCCGCGGCGAGGGACAGGCCGGCCAGCGTCGGGCTGAGTCCGCGCTGGGTGACCAGCATCAGCGGCACGAAGGACTCGGCGGCGATGAACGACCCGGCGGCGATCCCGCGCAGCAGCACCACGGAGGGCAGCCCGCGCACCGCCCGGTAGGTGCCGCGCGGCAGCAGCCCGAGGACGGCCGGGACGAGCAGCGCCACGCCCACCGCGCCGGGCAGGAGCGAGACCCAGCGCAGGTCCTGGGCGGCGTACTGGAGCAGGCCCGCGCCGAGCGAGATGGCGAGGGCGAGGCGGATGCGGCGGCCGTCGAAGGAGGCGGGCGCGTCACCGCCGCCGACGGCGCCGGAGGCGCGGGCGCGTATCTGCGGCAGCGCGAGCGCCAGCGGGAAGACCACCAGCACCGGGATGCCGACGAACACCCAGCGCCAGCCGAGGTGCTCGGTCACCGCGCCGGACGCGAGGGGGCCGACGACCGACGGGACGACCCAGCCGGCCGCGAACGCCGCCATGATCGCGGGCCGCAGCCGCTCGGGGTAGGCCCGCCCTACGACGACGTAGAGGGCGACGATCACCAGGCCGCCGCCGAGCCCCTGGACGGCGCGCCCCAGGATGAACAGCCACATCGCGCCGGCCGTCCCGGACAGCACCAGCCCGACCGCGAAGGAGACGATGCCGCAGGTCAGCGGGGCGAGCGGGCCGCGCCGGTCCGACCACTGACCGGAGAGCACCATCCCGAACAGGCTCGTCGTGAAGTACGCGGAGAACGCGAACGCGTACAGCGACACCCCGTCCAGCTCCCGCGCCGCCACCGGCATCGCGGTGCCGACCGCCGTCGCCTCGAAGGCGATCAGCACGATGACGGAGACGATGCCGATGCTCAGCGCCCGGTAGGCGCGGCTCAGCACGGTCTCGCCGGGGGCGGAGGGAGCGGCGGGCGCGCCGGAGGCCACGGCGGGTACGGCGACGTCGGTGTCGCGGGGCTCGGGGACGGTCATGGTCGCCAGGGTAAGGGCCACAGCACCGCTTGACCCCTGTCGGGCGGCGGTACCGGACCGGGACCTTGGTCGTAGGACCGCGCCCCGTTCATGAACGCCGTATGGCAGTCGCGTTGCGGCCCCGCCGGATTCCTTGAGCACCCGACCCCGGGCGCCCTACGGTCGGTCACGAGTGAAGGACACGGCCGTGTGCCCGAGTGGTTCAGGGGCTCGCCTGCAAAGCGAGTTACGTGGGTTCGAATCCCGCCACGGCCTCCACTGCCTGACCAGAGGCAATGAAAGGGTGGCGCCCCAAGCGGGTGCCACCCTTTCGGTTCGTCCGTCTCAGTTCCAGTCTCAATTGACGTTCATGAGCGGAGAAGGCGCGATGCCCCACACCGGAGGTAACGGGCGGGGCATCGCGTCAGGTCTACTCGAAGATGTTCGGGACGGGGATGCGGTTGGTCTCCGCGCGACGGCTGGCGTTCCAGGCGGCAGCAACCGACAGGTGAGCAGCCTTGAGACGGCCCTTGGTGCCGTCTGCACGAGTGTTGTTGTTGGTGGCGATGGTCTGGATCTTCGCCTTGAAAGACGTGGGGTCTCCCTGGCGCTTGAGCTTCTCCGCCAACTCCTTGGGCTTGACCACGTCCGGGTGCTTGGACACCACGATGGCGATACCGCCGAGGGTGACGGAGTGCCAGGTATCAGGGTGGCGGCCCCACGCGCCCTCGGCGATGGTGAGCGACAGGTCCAAGATGTCGGGGCCGTGCTCCGCGACGATGTCGAGGATCCCCTTGATGCCGCGCACGCCGTTGGTGGTGCGGCTGCCGACCTTGAGCTGGTGCTTCTCCAGCACAGTGTCGGTGTCCACGAAGAGCGGGTGCCCGGCCAACACGCCGATCCTGAACTCGTCGTTCGGGCCGACCTTCGAGGACTCCTTGTTCTTGATGATGAACAGGGACGCTTCGTTGGCCGTCGACAGGTCGAAGTGCACCTCGCAGTTGATGGTTTCGACGGCCTCGCGAACCCTCTTCGGGACCTTAACCTCCCCAGCCAGGATGAGCTGGCAGGCGTAGACGCGGTGCATGCCGTCCACCGCGTACTTACCGTCCGCGCGCTGCGAGAGGATCGGCGTTCCGAGCGCGGTGGGGACCAGCTTCTCGGCCATGGTCCTCGCGCGGGGCTTGTTGAGTTGGCGCTGCGAGCGGGCGTCGAACTTGATGGTTCTCGGGTCCACCTTCATGTACTTGATCGGGTGATCCGGGATGTCATAGCTGTAGTCCTTGCTGGGCAAGGCTTCTCCTTATGCGTCAGCGCCCCAGTGGGGGCGACAGCGACCTTTTTTTGTGTCAGCGCCCCAGTGGGGGCGACGGCGACGTACGTCAGCTCCCGAGATGCGGGAGACGGCGACTGACGATCAGGATATCGGGCAACTTGACTGCGTGCAGGTGGATTTGACCGTCACACTGAGCCCTCGCGGCCGTCGTCCGCCGACCTAAGCGCATCGGACTGCCAGATCAAGCCGTCTACCTGCCTCGCGACGTCGGCCCGCACGGCATCCACCATGTGCTGATACCGAGCTGCCATGGCGGTGGTAGACCACCCCATGAGGCCCATGACGGCCCGCTCGGGTACGCCGAGGATGAGCAGGACCGTGGCGGCCGTGTGACGGGCGTCATGCAGACGCCCGTCCCGGACATTTGCCTCTGCCAGTAGCGCCTTCCACTCGGCCCAGTCCCGACGGTGAGATGGACTACGGCCGGATTCGTCCGGGAACACCAGGCCGTTATCCTCCCAACGATTTCTGGCAGCTTCCCGCTCTGCCTCTTGCACTTCCAGATGAGCCCGCAATAGATCGACTAGCTGTTTCGGAAGGCCAACCGCGCGTCGGCCGGCACGCGACTTGGTGGTGGAGATCTCGGGGTTGGTGCGTCGGCGCTCCGGGCAGTAGCCGGCGGCCTTGCGTCCGCAGGGCTCCGCACACCCGTGGGCGTACTGCGGCCGGTGGCGACTGCGGCGGACTACGAGGAACCCACCGTCGAGGTCCACGTCCTCCCACTTCAGAGCCAGCGCCTCCCCTTGACGCAGTCCGAGGGCAAGGGCGACCGCCCACCGTGCGGAGTTACGGTGCTGTTCAGCGGCCTTCAGCAACCGCTGCACCTCTTGCACGCTGTAGGGCTCCACCTCGTACTCGCCCGTTTTGGGGGCTTTGGCAAGCAGTACCGGATTCTTGCCGAGGTGACCTCGCCGCACCGCCTCGTTGAGGGCGGTCCGGAAGGTGCGGTGCACCTGGTGGGCGGTCGCTGGCTTGCTGCCCGTGGCCTGCATCTTCGCGTAGAAGACTTCGATGTGTTCGGGCTTGAGCCTGTCGAGGCGGTGAGCACCCAGGCCGGGAATGAGGTGCTTCCGCACGGCGACCCGGTATCCGACCATCGTGTTGTCGTTGACCGCGAGGGCCGCCACGTGCTCAATCCAGTGCGTCAGCCACGCCTGAACCGTCCACGCCTTGCCGGGCTTACGCACCGTCTTGGCGTCCCTCTGCTTCTCCAGTTCACGGACAGCGGTCGTCACCTCGGCGCGGGTTTTCCGCTCGACATGCCGCCTGTCAGACCTGCCGTCGTCGCGTACGCCGACGGTGACACGACCGTGCCACTTGCCGTCTTTGCCCAGGTAGATGGATGAGCGGCCGTTGGGCTGTCGGGTGCGCTTCTTGTCTCCCGCCACGGGCGGACTCCTTTGGGTCGGGGTGAAACGACCGGGGCGCCATCAGTGGGGCGGCGCCCCGGTCGTGGGTGATCAGGCGGCGCGCTGCTGAGCGCGGCGGCGGGCGAGGTAGGCGGCGGGGGCGTCGGCGGGGACGCGTCGGAGTCCGCCGATGGTCAGGGACTCCAGGTCTCCGGTGCGGATGAGGGCGAAGCAGGTGGTGCGACCGATGCGGAGGCAGCGGGCGGCCTCTTCGACGGTCAGGAGAACGGGGGCCGGTTCATCGGCCTCAGCGCGCGGTGTGATCTCCACGGCAGTGGTGCTCATGGAAGGTCTCCTCTAGGACTGTCCTCGGGGGTCCCTCTGAGGGCCGCTACTTCCGCTACCGCCGCTACCGCGCAGGTCAGGGGCCTGTCGGAGGTAGCGGGAAGGGGTAGCGGTAGCGGATGGGTAGCGGGGCGGTAGCGGCAACCGGGGCCGGTTGCCGCTACCGCATCAGTGCTGGTCAGACCATGTTTTCGGTGCCCGGTAGCGGAGGTAGCGGACTTTCCGGGGGTGGGGGGCAGTAGCGGGCCCACGCGTCGGACAGATCGGCGGCGTAGTAGCCCTTCAGCACGCTCCCGGCGGTCTTGATGTTGCGGGAGGCGATGGGCTCGTTGTCCGTCGTCATGTACTCCGCGAGCATCTTGCCCAGGCGCCGGTTGTCGAGCGGCTTGCCGTGTAGGTCCGCCCACGGCGCATCGTCCAGGGCGTTCAGCCGGTCCAGGATGGCGACCGTGGGAAGCCGGTCGATGCCGACCATGACGTGATCGCGCAGGTCGGACAGCAGCCGGACACCCAAGCTGCCTTTGTCGTTGGCTTTGGACGCGGCGACCAGCGTCACGCACGCCTCCCGGGCCCGGACGGGCCAGTGGCCGCCGGCCGCGTCCGCGATGGCGAGCAGGGGCTCCCACACGTCCGCCGGCCGGTCGGTCACGCCGTCGGGCATCTCGGGCCACGCCCCCATCACGGAGTCGCGTGCCTGTTCGGTCCACTGTGCGAGCCGGTCACGGAGCTTGTGGCCCTCTGCTTCGTGGAGGCGGGCGCGGAAGGATTCCACGGTCTCGTTGCGGGCCCGGCGCCGCATCCGGATCACGACCGACCGCGTCATGATCGTGTCGGGCAGTGCCCCGAGTCCGGCGACCGCGACCGCGCAGTATGACGGGAAGGCTTGCACGGTCTGGTTGCCGCCGTCGCCGATGCACCGGTACGTGACCCCGGTGCGGCGGTGGCCGGCGTTGAGGAAGCCGCGCAGTTCCTCGTTGTCCCCTGCCTTCGGGCCGAAGATCGTGTCGATTTCATCGAAGAGGATCGTGGGCCGTCCGCTGGGGTTGGACACGGACCGGAACAGGGCGGCGGCGGACGCGTTGACCGCCGTCATGGGCTGGGGCACGAGGGTTTCCACGACCTCCAGCGCACGCGACTTCCCCGACCCCGGCTCGGGGGAGAGGAAGGCGAGCCGCGGTGTGGAGTCGAAGCAGTCGAGCAGGTGGGCGTGGGCGTCCCACAGCGCTACGGCCACGTAGGCGGCCTCGTGCGGGAAGACGTTGAACCGGCGGTGGAAAGCTTCCACCTCGCTGAGCAGCTCAGCGCCGTCGGCGGTCATGCGGCGTCCCTCCCTTCCGTGGTGGCGGTGTGCGGGCAGGCGCCCACGCGCACGCGTGCTTGCAGCTCGGTGACCGCGGCCTTGCCTCGGGCGCGTTCGTGGTGTCCGCAGGCACAGAGCCAGTCGGCGACCGGCACGCCACGGCTGCTGATCTGAAGGCCCGGGGTGATGCCGGTGACGGTGACGGGCTGCGGGTCAGAGCGAAGGGCGATGACGACGCCCTGTCGGGCGGCGCCTTTCGGCTCGCTCACGGCCACGGTGTCCACAGGCTGTGAGGCGGCGAGGGCGCCGTCCGGGGTACCGGCGATGCTGTTCAAGGGGAGGGGACGGGTGTTCACGCCGCCACCCCCGTGCGGGCTTGGTTGTGGGTGATGGACCAGTCCAGGGCGCTGCGCAGGGTGGTGCGGCACTCGGTCGCGGACAGTCCGGCCGACTCCCCCGCCCGTTGAAGAGGCATTTCCACCTCGTCCCGGGTGAGGTCGCCGGATGCGACGAACCGTCCCAGTGCCCGCGCGGCCCGCAGCAGCGTGGCGTTGCGCCGCCCCTCGGGTGCTGTCGTGACGGCGGCCGTCTCCCGGGCCAGGGCGGCATCGACGTACGGCCGATGGGCCCTGCCGGCGGGTACGACGGCGGGCCGGTTGACCGGGTGCGGCGGCACCAGAGCGTGCTTGAGCCAGTCGGGCAGGGGACGCAGCAGTGCGGGCCCCTGCACCTCGTAGCGGATGCCGTCGACCAGACTGCCGGCGGCGACCACGTAGCCGCCCCACGCGCGGGTGTCGACCAGCGGGGCGAGCGTCCCGGCGGTGTTGTGCAGCCGTACGGCGGCGGGGGCGGTGAAGTACAGGTGCTGTCCGCCGCTCGCGGTCCGCACGGTGCGGGTGCGGGGGACGGCCTGCCCGGTGCGCTCGCAGAGCGCCTTGAAGGTCGCCGCGCCGCAAGGCGCGTCCCCATTGCTCTTGTCCTTGGGCACGTCCAGGTCGACCACGAGCAGCCCGGAAGGGCCGGTGGCGATACCGACGTTGAATGGAGCCCTGGACCAGGCAGCCCGGATGCGGGCCGGGTCCGTCGTAGCCCGCTGCTCCCACTTGCGGTGCTCGTCCGCGCACGGCCCGGTACCGGGGCAGCGCTGCTCTCCGTGGAGAGCGGGCTGCTTGACCCCGGGGCGTAATGGGAAGACGTGCCAGCCGCGTTGGGCGGCGCTCAGCGCTGCGTGCAGCAGCGCAGATTGGGGGTCATGGGTCATGCTGGAGACCTCCACATGTCTGTTGTGGGCAGGTGGATAGGAGCGACCCGGTTTCATTGGCGTGAGCGGGTCGCTCCTGCTCGCCCGGGGAGCGGGTGAGCGTGGGGGATTGTCAGTGGTGGCCGCTAGATTCCGCGGCATGTCGAGTCTTGACCTTGCCCAGGGATCTCTCACCACGCGCGCGGAACTCGCTGCGGCGTACGGTGGTTCGCAGTACGGCGGCGGCATCGTGCCGGCCAACCAGTCGAAGAACATCTTCGTGTTCTCGGACCCGGCGGCCGGTAAGGAGCACGACTACACCTTCGACGGCCGCACAGACGACGACGACTTCGGTGTCCTGTACCTGTACACCGGCGCTGGTCAGGGCTCCGGGAATCAAGAGCTCACGGACCGCAACCGGTCCCTGTTGAACCACGTGCAGGCCGGTCGGGATGTGCATCTGTTCGTTGCCGACGGAACCGTGGGCGACACGGCCACGGTGCGGCAGCGGTATATCGGGCAGGTCATTGTCGACCCAGTGCAGCCTTACGAGGAGCGGTGGACGCAGGTCGGCGGCCAGCCCGGACGCCGGCTGTACGTCTTCCGCCTGCGGCCGGCGCCGGGCGTCACCCTGGCGTTGACCGATCACGACACGATGCAGACTGCCCCCACGACGGAGGCACTGCCGGTGCCGCCGGCCGTGGAGGGTGCCGCCGGCACGTCGGCGACCGCGGTGCCCACCGAGCAGCACGGCACGGACTCCACCACGGCGAACGTCACCGCCGGGGCGCGGACGGTGCTGCGTCGGGAAGGCAAGCTCGTCACCGCGTTCGAGGAGCATTTGGCGGCCCACGGGCACGTCGTGCACCGCTTTCAGATCCGTGTGACCGGTGAGCGTGGCGCCTTCCTCACGGACCCTTACGACGCGACCGACAACGTGCTTTACGAGGCCAAGGGAAAGGCCACCCGCGAGTACGTGCGGATGGCCATTGGCCAGTTGCTCGACTACCGGCGCCACATCGATGTGCCGGACGGGTTGCGCCTGGCGGTGCTGCTGCCACAGGAGCCCACCGCGGACCTGCGGTCGCTGCTGGAGGCAGAGGGCATTGCCCTGGTGACGCGGACCACGGACGGCTTTGCGGGCTTTCCACTTCCGCCGGCAACTGCCTGAACCTTGTCGGCGGCTCGCTCTGTCAGTGCTTGCCGCGGGCGAGTCGGAGGCTGATGCCGCCAACGCCGATGGGTCCGGCGGCGGCCCCGATGGCCGCGGCGGTGTGGGCGGCGAAGTCGAGCAGTGCAAGGAGCGCGGCCACGAGTCCGAACACGCCCATCACGCCGGCGCCGGCGACGGCGATCGGGAACAGGTAGTGCCGGAGCGGACGGCCGGTGCGGTCGGTGTGGTGAACGACGATGACGACGGGTGCGCCGGTGGTCTCGGCGCGTCGGTACGCGTCGGCGGGGATGTGCGGGGCGATGATCCCCGGCGGGTCGCTGTGGGTCATCAGAGCTCCCTCGGGTGTGCTGCGGGCCCGCACCACAGAGGTGGCGCGGGCCCGCGCGGGTGGAGTGTCAGACGGGTGTCACGGCCGGGTGTCAGGAGCGCGTGACAGCGCGTCTGCCTAGGGGTTTGACTGTCAGGCGGCCGTGACGGTGTCAGGCGTCAGGCGGCGGCCATCGTGGGGACGATGCGCCACCGGCCGGTCGTGTTCGTCGCCTGCAACCGGCCCTCCACGGCCGCTTCCTTGAGCCGGGCGGACACCCACGGGCGGGACAGGCTGTGCCGGTCGCACCAGTCGGTGAAGTCCTTCGGGCCCACGACCATCTGCCCGTCCTCCTCGAACTCGGCCAGCGCGGCGGCGAACAGCTCCCGGGCTTCCTCCGGCGTGGGCTTGCGGCCGGCCTCCTGCCCGAAGATCGGGGCGTCGTCCCCGTCCTCGGCCCCAGGCAGGTCCGCCTCCGGGTGGATACCGGCGTCCTCGGGGTCGACCAGCAGTCCGCCGTGGTGCATGTCGTCCTCCTCCGTGACGGCCCTCAGCGTCGCCGGCTGTGCGCCGTCGGGGGTGCGGCCGGTGTAGGCGGTGCCGGCGACGCTGAGGGCCGCGCCGGCGGTGACCGGGTCGGCGGTGGCGCCGTTGCGCTGGACCCAGGTGGCCAGCAGCTCCATCACCGGGACGGCCCGGTGGGTGAAGCGGCGGGTGCGGCCCGGGGACGGGTAGCGGTCCTCCGGGATGCCCGGGGAGACGACGTAGCAGTAACCGGGACGGCGGTTGCCCCACGCGCCGGGGTGGGCGCCCGCGGCCAGCACCTCATCCGGCAGGCAGAACCCCTCATCCCGCGGGTCACAGCCCAGCGCCACCACCGACGGCAGCGACGCCCGCGTGCTGGTGGACATCTGGTCGTAGGAGGGACGCTGAAGCGACACGATCAGCGAGATCCCCGCGGACCGGGCTTCCTGCGCGATGCCGGTGAACGCGTCGTCCCCCAGCGCCCGCAGTGTGTTGGCGGCTTCCTCGAACCAGGTGACCAGGAACGGCATCCCCGGGCAGCCGCACGACCGGCCGTCGGCGCGGCAGGAGTGCTCCGGGTCGTTCTGCGACTGCGCGGCGGCGGGTACCCACTGCCGGTAGCCGTGCGCCCCCAGCCAGCGGGTACGCGCCGGGATGACCTCCTGGACGGCGGCCACCATGACCTCCGTGTCCGCGCCACCCTCCGCAGCCCAGTCCAGACCGGGCCTGAGCGGCGCGAAGTCCTGGAACGCCTTGGGGTCGGAGAACCACACGACCACGTCCCGCCGGGACAGGACCTCCGTCAGCAGGTTCAGGGCCGTGTCGCCCTTGCCCGAGCCGGTGCCGCCGGCGACGAGGACGTGCGTGGAGTTGCGGCCCGCGTCCGGGTCACCGGGCAACCACACGATCAGCGGGGCGCCGTCGTCGTAGCGGCCGACGAGCAGCGGTTCCGCGATCGATCCGCCTAGGTTGGAGGGGCCTTCCCACTCGACGGTTTCGGCGAGCATGTCTTCCGGGACGATGACCAGGTCCCCGCGCCGGTTGGAGTCCGGGTCCGGGGTGTAGCGCACGGCGGAGGTCGGCAGGTCCAGGGCGGAGGCGAGGTTGCCGAGTGCCTTGGACATGTCGTCGTTGGTCTGCTCCCCGGGGGCGAGGGCGACCGGGGCGGTGACCCGGTTGGGCTCCACCTTCGCCGCCCCGATCTGCGCCCGCGCCAGCCCGACCTTCTCCAGCAGCCCCTTGTCCCCGCTCTCACCGGTGGCGTCGTTGCGGCGCATGACCATCCGCACGTTCCACGACAGCGCGAGCGCCGGCCCGCCCATCAGGTACAGGTCATCGACCGGCCCGGCAGTGGGACCGGCCAGGCACGCGGCGGTGACCCAGGCGGAGCCGGCGGCCACGGTGATGGCGGAGTGGAGGCGGCGCTGGGAGCTGGTGGCCTTGCCCGCCCACCACGTGACGCCGGTCAGGGCGACGGAGGCGAGGGTGAGGCCGACGCCGGCCGCGGAACTGTCGGACCACCGCCAGTTGCCCAGCGCCCCGGCCAGGCCGGCGCCGCCGACGGCGAGCCACGGGGGCAGGTGCGGCTTGGCCCGGTTCAGCAGGTACCCGCGGACGGAACCGCCGGTGGCCGTGTTCATGTCGTCGGACAGGGCGAGCGGGTACGCCCGGCCGCCCTGGTCATTCCATTTGCGTGCCATGGTCGTACCCCCTTCTACTGCTGGGCCCAGTTCATGACGGGCTGCTGCGGCTTGCGGGCACGGTGACGCACCCGCTGGATCTCCTCCTCGTACTCCTGCTGGAACACCGCGTAGCAGGCGGCGGCGTTCTTCGCCGCGTCCCGCAGCGCGTCCGCGGACCGCTGCATCTTCCGCGCGACCTTCGCGGCCCGCACCCGCGAGCCGAACGCCCGCCCGTCCGGGTCCGGGACCGCAGCCAGGACGCCCTTGAGGATCTCGGCACCCATCGCCACCTCGATCGAGAGGGTGACGGCGGCGGCCCGCAGGGTGTTGCAGTAGTTCCGCACCTGCGCCGGCGAGGTGAACTCCGGAGCCGGCAGCAGGGACTCGGCGTGCGAGCGTCCACCGCCGCCGCGGGCGCCGTTCTTGTTGTTGTTCACGGTGACGTTGACCGGGGGGACGAACGAGCCGCCCAGGGCGCCGACGAAACCGCCCGCGGCGGCGCCGGCGTTGGCGAACTTGTTGCCCTTGTTGGCGGCGCCGTTCGTGCCGCCGGTACGCGTCGAAGTTGCCATCAGACCGAATCTCCTCGGGTCAGTGGGTGCGGCGGACGATGAGCCAGGCGGACTGAGCCGCGATGAGGGTGAGCAGCCACCACAGCTCCAGCGCCCCGGCCAGCGGCCCGAACCCTGCGGCGGTGGCGAGCCAGGCGAGCGACGACGACGCGAGCGTGGCCAGGCCGATGCGCCAGGCCAGGACGGAGCCGTCGGCCGGGCGGCGGCGCTGCATCAGCAGCAGCCAGACCAGCGGGCCGGCCGCGGTGGGGGCGAGCAGTAGACCGGACCACCACGCGATGACGTGCAGCAGACCGGCCACCACGAGCGCCAGCACAGCGAGTCCGGTCGGGGCGAGGGCGCGGCGGGAGCGCCACAGCCAGCCCCCGACCACGGCGAGCGCCTCGCGGGTCAGGGAGGGGCGTTCGGGCACGACCACGACGAACGGGTCGGCGCCGCGCCGGCCACGCTGGCGGGGGATACGGACGGTGTGGACCCCGGCGGCCGTCTTGGCGCCGCGGGCACGGGTACGACTGGACACAGCAGACTCCAGGAAAGTCGGTGGGAGGTTCAGGCGGCGCGCTGTTCGTCGGCGGCCAGGCAGGGCCCGCAGATGCCGTGCCGGGTCGACAGGCAGTAGCTGTAGGTGATGCGGCAGGCGGGGCAGGTGCGGCGGGCGAGCATCGCCAGCGCGAGCGCACCCCACTTCCGCGAGGTCATCGGCCGTACCGGCTTGGCGAGGTCGACGCGGTAGAGGTAGGCCACCCGGTCGGTACCGGCACGGCGGTTGGTCCGCATGACCTGCGCCGTCACCTCCTGACCACCGGGCCGCAAGCCCAGGGCCCTAAGCTGCCGGCGCGTGGCCAGTCCGTCGGGGGCGTAGCGCCACGGGTAGGTGGGGATGCCGTGCCGGGCGCCGTGCGGGTCGTAGCACTTGCCGAACGCGCTCATCACCCGACCGCCTCAGCCGCCGTGGCCGCCCGTTCGGCGAGCAGCGTGTCCCGCAGCATTCGCGCGTTCACCGGCGACGTGCGCACTGCGCGGCGGATGCCCTCGGCAGTCACCTTCGCGTCCGGCCAATCGGCCGTCGCCGTCCGCGCTTCGGCGAGCAACTGTTCCGGGGTGCGCTTGGGCCGGGTCGACTTCGCCGCCGCCGGAACACGGCCGGTAGCGCGGCGCGGCCGAGTCGATTCCGCTGCCACCGCGCGCCGCTCGATCAGCTTGGCCGGGGCCGGTGCGATCGAGGGGAGCAGCTTGGTCGGGGGTGTCGACTTCAGGAAGCCGACGGCCACCGGTCGGGGCAACGCCGTCGCGTTCGGCGTGACCGGCGCCTGGGTCGATTCCGCCGGGTCAACCGTAGACCGTTTCGATGCGGTCTCGGTCGATTCCTCCGCATTCACGGGTGCGGTCGAGATCGGGGCGGGGCGGTGGTGGAGCACCTTGGCGACCAGGTCGGAACCGAAGTAGATCGACCCGACCGGCAACGACGTGGCGAGCAGGACCAGCGCCCAGTTCGCCGGGTCCCAGTCGGCCAGCCGCCCCCAGTCGACCGTTCGGCCGTGCAGCTCCGGGACCAGCCCGTGAACGTAGTTGAGGACCAGGGAAGCGGCGGTGTAGGCGCCCAGGACCCGCAGCGCGAACGTGCGGTCGCGGTCGGCGAGTACCAGGGTGGCGACCAGGGCGAGCGCCATGAGGCCGTCGACCACGAACGGGTACAGTGTCGCCGCCGTCTCATCCGCGCCGACCGCGCCGGCGATATCCCGCAGCGCGTTCCACGAGACCCGGAACGCCATACCGACCACGGCGACCAGCGCCAGCACCAGGGCCGCCCGCCCCTTGCCGCGCAGCCTCATGCCGCACCGCCCGGCAGGCTCACGGCGGCCGTGCGGTTGGCCAGCTCCCGGCGGGCGGCCAGCACCCGGTTCCGGGCCCGGCGGATGCGCCGCTTGTCGACCTCGTTCGGCGTACGGTCGAGGGCGATGATCTGCGCGTCGACCAGGTCGACGCCCGCCAGGATCACGGGCATCTCCTGCTCGATCGCGTCCAGCTCCGCCTTCGTCGGCTCCATGGAATCGGGGAAGGCGGTAACAGCGTCCTGAACAGTGACGATGTGGCTCATGGGTCATGGTTCCTTCCAGAGAGGAACGGCCCGAACGCGGCTCCCGGGTGGCACCCCGGGAGCCGCTTGCCGTTGGAGTCGGTTCCGGCTCCCCTCAGCGCTCCACGTACAAGACGTGCAGCGGAGGCAACCGGCCCGCAGCAGACGAGCGGCGGAGAGGTCGAACGCGGCGTTGCCGCGCGGTCCGCCTTTTCGACTCGGGGAGACGGGGCCCACCTATGCAGTTCTCAAAGAACGACCAGCGCGGGGCCCCAACTGCACGGACAATCCCGAACCGACCAGCCGTCGAAGGAAGCCCAAAGAAGCACCTCCTCTTGCTGTCCTAGGACTGCAAGCGGCCTGAAATGAGAATGCACCGCAGTCCTAGGACTGTCAACTGTCCTAGGACTGTGTGTTTCACTGGGTCTGTCGAGAGGAGTCCGGCGTGGCATCGAAGACGCCAAAGTGGCGGGAACTGGCCGATCGGTTCGCCGAGCAGATCAAGAACGGCGACCCCGCACCCGGCAAGCAGCTCCCGCAGATCAGGGACCTCGTGGACGCGGGAGAGGGGTCTAAGGCGACTGTCCACCGCGCCTACAAGGCCTTGGAAGCCGAAGGTCTAGTCACGATGACCCGTGGCCATGGCACAGTCGTGCGTCAGAAGACGCCGCTAAAGCGGCTGGGTATCGCGCGATACGACAAGGCCAAATGGAGAGACGGCGATGAGGTCGCGTTCATCGCCGACCGGGTGGCGTCCGGCCGTGCGTACCAGCGGAACGAGCAGACTCAGACCGTCAGCCGCGTGAAGGCGCCGGCGGCCGTAGCCGCAGCCCACGGCTTGACGGAAGGGGACGAGGTCTACGCTCGCGCCCGCCTAGTGAAGGAGGGCACGCAGCCGACGCACACCCTGACCAGCTACTACCGGCCGGAACACGTCGAAGGAACTCGTATCGTCGACCCGACTCCGGGCCCCGCCGGGCGAGGTGGTGGCTTTCGCGTCCTGTATGACGCAGGTTACGAAATCGACCACATGCGGGAAGAAATCTTCGCCCGGGTGCCCACGGCGGAAGAGGCTCAGCTACTCCAGCTCGCTCCCGGCGAGTGGGTGGTGGAACTTCACCGCACCACGTACACCGCAGACGGGACCGTCGTTGAGTTCGCCGTCGGAGTACACGCGGCCACTCGGTTCGCGTGGGCGTACGACTTCAAGGTGCCCGACTCAGCGAAGACGGAGGATGAGAGCAAGTGATTTCCGCTCAGGTGTGGGCTGACGCTCAGCAACTCTGGGACTTTCAGCAGATGCAGCATGAGCTGCGCCCCTGTTCTGTGGCCATCGGCCTCGGCAGTCACGATCTCGGGGTGGCCGACACCACAGCGGAACTCTTCCACCGCGGCATGGCGCCTCTCATCGTCTTCACCGGCGCGACCAGCCGCACGACACGGGAGCGCATGCCCCGGGGCGAGGCAGAGCACTACTGCGAGCGGGCGATAGAGCTGGGGGTCCCCAGCGCGGCCATCCTTGTGGAGCCGAGGGCACGGAACACGGGCGAGAACATCCAGTTCTCACGGGCACTCCTGGAAGGCCAGCAGGTGACTGTCTCATCCGCCCTCTTGGTCAGCAAGCCTTACGAGGAACGGCGCGCCTACGCAACGGCGCGCAAGCTGTGGCCAGAGGTTGAGTGGGTGAGCGCGTCCACCTCTTCGACACTTCGCGACTACATCGACTCGATCGGCGACGAGCGCCTTGTGGTCGACATGCTGGTTGGCACTCAGCAGCGGCTCATGCTCTACCCCCAACAGGGGTTCATGATCGAGCAGGAGATCCCGAACGACATCGAAGCAGCGTACGCACGTCTCCGCGACGCCGGTTTCACGAGCCGACTCGTACCGGAGACCTTGCAACGACCCTGATCAGACTGGGCCCTGCAGTCTCAGTTTCCGTCTCATTCATTCCAGTCCGACCTCGTTCACGCGGGTACGCAGCCTGATCGGGAACGCTGCGGTGAACGAGGTTGAACGACTCCGAACGCAGCCATAACCAGCCAGGACAAACCTGCAAAGCGAGTTACGTGGGTTCGAATCCCGCCACGGCCTCCACGGCTGCCGTGCGGTGCAGCAGCCAGACGCTGAAGACGAGGGTCGAGACGTCCGGGGTGAGCGGGCGTGGGGACGGGTCGGCCGGGTGCCAGGTCGAGACCCCGCCCGTGGCGCCGTCGACCACCACGTCCGCGCCGTCGCAGAGCCGGCCCAGGCGGACGAGGTGGGCGGGGGCGTCCGGGACGTGTGGGCCGTAGTGCTCCGCGAGGGTCGGCAGGGCCAGTCCGTCGGTGTCCGCCGAGAGCGGGAAGGCGTCCTCCGGCAGGCCGGTCTCCCGCAGGAAGCGGCGGGTTGGCTCGTGGGTAAGGGACGGCGGGAAGTCGATGTCCTCGAAGCGGGCGACCCGGCCCCGGCCGAACTCGCGGGTCAGCAGCCGGTGGGGCAGGTCCAGGGCGAGGCCGGAGGCGGTGTGCCGGCCCGCCGTCAGGAGCAGGCAGCCGATCACCGCCGCGGACGTCCAGAACAGCGGCGTCTCGCGCCCCGGCGGCACCGGGCAGCGGGACGGCTCCCGGGCCGAGGCCGTGGCGAGGCGGGCCAGGGTCAGCAGGGACGGCACGGGCGGCGGTGCCTTCGTCGTCTTCGTCGTGACCGCGTGCATCGTCTCCCCCGAGGCGCTTGGGTGCGGTGGGAGCGGCAGTCGTCCCCACCGCTTCGCAGCCTAGGGCCTGCCACTGACAACGCCCCGCCGCACGGGACCCGGCGGTCCCGTGGGGTAGGACGCGTCCCCCGCCGCGCGCGTTGCCTCCGGGGGCCGGGGAGGTCAGCCGGCCGTGACCACCGCGGCCTGGGGCCGGATCGGCAGCCGGTTGACCGGGCGGCCCGTGGCCGCGCGCACGGCGGACGCGACGGCCGCCGGGGAGGCCACCACCGGCACCGCGCTGACCGCCTTGGCGCCGAAGGGGGCGACCACGTCGCGTTCCTCGACGAGCTTCACGATCCTGATGTCGGGGGTGTCCAGCGCGGTCGGCAGGGCGTAGCCGGTCAGGTCGGGGTGGCGGATCAGGCCGCGCGGGGTGCGCAGGTTCTCGGTGAGCGCGATGCCCACGCCCTGCGTGACACCGGCCTCGATCCGCGCGGTCAGCTGGGCGGGGTTGAGCACCCGGCCGACGTCCTGCGCCACGGCCAGCTCCACCACCCGCACCGAGCCGATCTCGATGTCGACGTCGACCACCGCGCGGATCGCGCAGAAGGCCATGCCGACGAACGCGTCGCCCTGGCCGGTCCCGTCCAGCGGTTCGGTGGGGTGCGGGCGGCACTGGGCGGTGGCCCACAGCTCCTTGCCGTCCAGCGCCTCGGCGACGGTGGTCGACAGCACGCCGTCGTACGAGGTGATCTTGCCGTCGGCGATCTGGAGCAGCTCGGTCGACATCCCGAACTGGTGCGCCAGCGGCTGGAGGAGCTGGGTGCGGACCATCTTCGCGGCCCGTTCCACCGCGCCGCCCGACACCCAGGTGTGGCGGCCGCGGCAGCCCGGGCCGGCCGGCGGCTGGTCGGTGTCGACGGGCGCCACCTGCACCTCGTCGACGCCGAGGGTGTCCTGCACGATCTGCCGGGCTAGCGTGGTGAAGCCCTGGCCGGTCTCGACGGCCGCGCACAGCACGGTAGCCACGCCGTCCTGGACCTTCACGGTGGCGGTGGAGACCTCGTCCGCGCCCTCGGCGCCGAGCATGTGCACCATGCCGATGCCGTAGCCCACGCCCCGCCGCACCGCGCCCGGTTCGCCGGCGCCCTCGGGGCCGCCGGGCAGCAGCCACTCGTCCTCGGGGGTGTCCTTGGGCAGGGCGGGCAGCGGGAAGTCCCGCACGGCCTGGAGGAGTTCGGCGACCGGGGCGGGGCAGGTGACGGTCTGGCCGGTGGGGAGCACGTCCCCGGTGGCCAGCACGTTGCGCAGCCGCACCTCGGCCGGGTCCAGGCCCAGCTTCTTGGCGATCTTGTCCATCTGCGCCTCGTAGGCGGCGCACACCTGCATGGCGCCCTCGCCGCGCACGTGCCCGGAGGGCGGGTTGTTGGTGCGCACGGCCCAGCCCTCGATGAAGGCGTTCGGGACGACGTACGGCCCGCAGGCGAAGGCCACCGCGGCGGCCAGCGCGTCCGACGAGGTGTCGGCGTAGGCGCCCGCGTCGAGCAGGATCTGCGCCTCGACCTTCACCACCCGGCCCTCGGCGTCGGCGTGGTGGCGGTAGCGCAGGAGGGTGGGGTGCCGGTGGGCGTGGCCGAGGAAGGACTCCTCGCGCGTGGCGGTGAGCTTCACCGGGCAGCCGGTCCTGAGCGCGAGGAGCCCGAGGGGCAGTTGGAAGCCCTGGTCCTCGCGGTCGGCGGTGGCGCCCGGCACGCCGGTGACGACGATCTTCACCTGTTCCGGGGTCAGGCCGTAGCACTCCGCGGCCGCGTCCCGGTCGCCGTGCGGGTCGGTGGAGGCCAGGTACAGCTCCACGCCGCCGTCGGGGCGCGGCACGGCCAGGCCGGCCTCGGCCCCTATGGGCGCGGGGTCCTGGCGGCCGATGCGGTACAGGCCCTCGACGACGATCTCGCCGGCCGCGTCGGGGTCGCCGTGGTGCAGCGGGATGTGCCGGATCAGGTTGCCGTCGGGGTGCAGCGGCTCGGCCTCGAAGGCCTGCTCGGGGTCGATCACCGGGTCGAGCACCTCGTACTCGACGATGACGGCGGCGGCGGCCATCCGCGCGGTGTCGGGGTGGTCGGCGGCGACGGCGGCGAGGGGCTCTCCGTGGTGGCGTACGACGTCGGAGGCGAAGACCGGGCGGTCGGCGCGGCCGCGTCCGTGCAGCGCGGCGCCGGGCACGTCCTCGTGGGTGACGACGGCGCGGACGCCGGGCATCTCGCGCGCGTGGGTGGTGTCGATGGACACGATGCGCGCGTGCGGGTGCGGTGAGCGCAGGACGGCCGCCCACAGCAGTCCCTCGGCCCACAGGTCGGCGGCGTACGGGAAGGTGCCCTCGGTCTTGGCGCGCGCGTCGGCGGGCGGCAGGGACGCGCCGAGGCCGTGCGGGATGGGCTCGGCGACGGGGGGCGGCGCCTCGGCGGTTCCCGCGGCCTCCGCAGTCGCGGCGTCGTTGCTCACGCGTGGCCTCCGTCCTGGCCGTGGTTCCGGTCGTACGGGTGGCCGTCCTGGGGGCGGCCGCCGTAGGGCTGGTCGTGCGGTGGCGGGGCGTCGGGCGCGCCGGGCGGTGGCTCGAAGGCCGACGCGTTGACGCCGCCGGCGCCGGGGCCGGCCTGGTGCGGGATGCGGGGTTCGTCGCCGTCCGCGCCGGTGTGCGCGTCGGCGTGCGCCTCGCGCTCGGCGACGACCTCCTGGACCGCCTCCAGGACACCGCGGTACCCGGAGCAGCGGCACAGGTTGCCGCACAGCGCCTGGCGGGCCTCCAGGTCGGTGGGCGCCGGGTTGCCCTCCAGGAGGTTGTGCACGGTCATCGCCATGCCGGGCACGCAGAAGCCGCACTGCACCGCGCCGCGCCGGGCGAGCGCCCGCTGCACGTCCGACGGCTGCCCGTCGGCGGCCAGACCCTCGACCGTCCGCACCTCGCTGCCGGCGGAGGTGACGGCCGGGACCAGGCAGGAGGCGACGAGCCGTCCGTCGACCTGCACGTTGCAGGCGCCGCACTCGCCCTGCGAGCAGCCGTCCTTGGCGCCCGCGAGGCCGAGCCGCTCCCGCAGCACGTAGAGCAGCGACTCGCCGATCCAGGCGTCGGTGACGGGCCGGTCGGTGCCGTTGACCCGCAGCACGTAGGAGGCGAGGGGGTGTTCCTCGTGCGCGGCGGCGGGGGCGTGCTCGCCGTCGGCGGGCGGGGCGGGCTGCACGCCCGCGGGTGCGTCCGTCTCCGCGTCGGCGGGGGCGTCGGTGTGCGCCTCGCCGGCGGTCTCGGCGTTCTCGGCGTTCTCGGCGTTCTCGGCGTTCTCGGCGTTCTCCGCGGCCTCGGCTCCCTCGGCCGGGACGGCGGGGTCGGCCGGATCGTCGGCGACGACCGCGGCCGGACCCCGTACGGGCTCCTCCGCGGCCTCCGGGCCCGATTCCGCGCCCTCGTCCTCGGCCGGGTCCGCCGGGCGCTCCACGGGGCCCTCAGGGGCCTCGTCGGTGCCACGGGGGCCGTCGGCCGCCGGGTGGTGCGCCGCCGGCGCCTCGGGACCGGCGTCGGCCGCGGGTGCGTTGGCGTAGGGATCGGCGGGGTGTCCGGGGGTGCGCGGTCCGTCGGCGTCCGGCCCGGCTCCGGGGCCGTGGTCGCCCCACGGCTGTGCGGCGGGCTGGGTCGCCCAGGGCGCGGTGGCACCGCCGGGCAGGGTGGCCGGGGCGCCGGTGCCCCACTGCTCGGCCAGGGCGGAGGCGGTGAACTCGCCCGACTCGTCCGGCAGGTCCCCGCCGGCGACGGGGATGGACCACTGTCCGGTCACGTCCTGGCCGGAGCCCGGTTCCGCCTCCTCGGGCGGCGCGGCCTCGGAGAAGTCCCACTGGCCGGTGGCGCCGGGGCGGTAGGTGAACCCCTCGCCCTCGCCCTGCCCGGCGTGCGCGTCGTACGGCGTGGCGCCGCCGTAGGGGTCGTGCTGGGGCGGGTAGCCGCCGTATCCCTGCTGGGCGGCGTGCTCGTGCCCGCCGTCCGGCAGATGCCACTGGGTGCCGTCCACGGGGGCGGTCGGCATCGTCCAGGAGCCGGTGGCGGCCGGGTCCGTTCCGGCGGCGGGGGTGACCGTGATCTGCGGCGGCACGTAGCCGTGTCCGGGCGCGGCGAGCGGGGTGTCGGAGGAGGCGAAGAGCGCGTCCACGCCGCCCTCGGGGAGCTTCACGAAGGCGGTGGCGCCGTCGTCGTAGTCGCCCTGGGGCAGCGGGTCCCAGCGTCCGCCGCTCGGGGGCCCGGCCTCCCCGTGCCCGTCGTGCCGGTCGCCGTGCCGGTCGCCGTGCTGGTCGTCGGTCACGTCAGCGCCCTCCCCAGTGCTCGTCGGGCCAGCGCGGCGACGGTGCGCCGCAGGTGCAGTACGGCGGGCGGGAGCTGCGCCACGGAGCCGTCCTCGGCCGGGGCCGGGTCGGGGATGCAGGCGGCGGCGACGTACTCGCCGAAGCCGTGCAGCGCCTCCGGGACGATCGCGCGGCCGTTGTCCCAGTCGATGAGCGAGGCCACCCACTGCTCGGCCTCCAGCGGCCGCAGCGGCATCGGCGCGATGGCGCCCACGGCACAGCGCACCCCGCGCCGGGCGGGGTCGAGGACCAGCGCGACGGAGGCCGTGGCGCGGCCCGGGCCGGTGCGGCCGGTCGCCTTCAGGAAGACCTGCGGCGCGTGCAGCAGCGGCATGCGCACGTAGCCGATCAGCTCGCCCGCGCGGAGCATCTCCATGCCGGCCAGCAGGTGCGAGACCGGCATCTCCCGGCGGGCCCCGTCCGGGCCCGCGATGATCAGCGTGGCCTCCAGGGCGGCCAGCACCGGCAGCGCGTCCCCGGTGGGGGCGGCGGAGGCGATGTTGCCGCCCAGGGTGCCGGCGTTGCGGATCTGCGGCGGTCCGGCGGCCCGCGCGGCGGCGGCCAGCGCCGGGATGAGCGCGGCGAAGTCGGGGCGGCCCATGCGGGCGTGGGTGAGGCCCGCGCCGAGCAGCGCGTGGCCGTCCTGGTACTGCCAGCCGCGGATCTCGCTGATCCGGCCGAGGCCCACCAGCGCGGCGGGCCTGAGCTGGCCGGAGTTGACCGCGGCCATCAGGTCGGTGCCGCCCGCGACGGGGACGGCGGCGGGCATGGCGGCCAGTGCCGCCACGGCCTCGTCCAGAGTCGTGGGCAGCGTGACGGCCTGCGCCGCCTGCGGTGCGTGCGTGGTCAAACCGACTGCCCCTTCCCGCTGTCCCACCTGGTCCCGCCCATGTGGCCGTACGGTACGACCTGACAGGGCGGACGTGGCAACTCTGGCACATCTTTGCAGGGGCCGAACGCAGGGGTCCGCTAGGAGGCATTCGCCCGACTCGTCCACAAGACAGCGGGTATACCTGGGGATCGCCGGTGATCGGACCTACGCGCGATGCGCGCGAGTTGCCACTCTCAGGTGACGTTCGGGGGCTTTCTCCTTACTTGTTCGGTGGTGGTCCGTCGAGCGGCCGCCCGAGCACGCCGGGGCGCCGCTGCCAGGGCAGTGGACCGCCGGGCGGCCGGTAGGCGACGCCCAGGGCGTCAAGTCGCCGGTAGTGGGCGGCCATCCGGCCCTCGAAGGCGTCGAAGTCCCGGTCGGCCGGGGCGGGCAGGGCGCTCCAGGAGACCTCGGCGAACGCGGCGAGCCGCGGGAAGGTCTGGTAGTCGACGCGCGCCTGGTTCTCCATCACCTCGGTCCACACGTTCGCCTGGGTGCCGATCACATGTCCGGACTCGTCCGGTGTCAGTTCCGCCGGAACCGGCTCGAACCGGTACACGTCCTCCAGGGTGCGCACGAAGCCGATCGGCACCGGCTCGTCCTCCCCTGCGTGCTGCCGGTGGTCCAGGTACACCTGCTGCTCGGGGCACATCACCACGTCGTGCCCCGCGCGCGCGGCGGCGATCCCGCCGGCGTACCCGCGCCAGGAGGCCACGGCCGCGCCCTTGGCGAGACCGCCCTCCAGGATCTCGTCCCAGCCGATGAGCCGGCGTCCGCGTTCGCTCAGCCAGGTGTCGAAGTGCTGGATGAACCAGGCCTGGAGTTCGTCCTCGTCGGCCAGCGCGAGTTCCCTGATGCGGGCCTGCGCCGTGGCCGAGCGCCGCCACTGCTCCTTGGGGCATTCGTCGCCGCCGATGTGGATGAACTCCGAGGGGAAAAGCTCCAGGAGTTCCTCGAACACGCCCTCGTAGAACCGCAGTGTGTTCTCGGTGGGCGCGAGTACGTTCGGGGAGACGCCCCAGGTGTCCCAGACGGAGAGCGCGGTGGTGTCGATCACATCGGTGTTGCCGAGTTCCGGATACGCGGCGATCGCCGCCTGCGAGTGGCCCGGTACGTCGATTTCGGGGACGACGGTGATGTGCCGTTCGGCGGCGTAGGCGACGATCTCCCGGATGTCCTCCTGGGTGTAGTAACCACCGTGGGGTTTGTCCTCCCAGAGCGGCGAGGCGCGGTGGCCGTATTTGGTGCGGGCCCGCCAGGAGCCGGTCTCGGTGAGCTTCGGGTACCGCCTGATCTCGACGCGCCAGCCCTGGTCGTCCGTCAGGTGGAAGTGCAGGACGTTGAGTTTGTGGGCGGCCATCAGGTCCAGGTAGCGCAGGACGCCGTCCTTCGGCATGAAGTGCCGGGCGACGTCCAGCATCAGTCCGCGCCAGCGGAAGCGGGGCGCGTCCTCGATCCGGACCAACGGCAGCCGCCACCGGCGGTCGGGCAGCGGCGCGCGCCGGAAGGCGTCCGGGCCGAGCAGCTGCCGCAGCGTCTGGGCGCCCCAGAGGAGGCCGGCGGGCCCGCCGCCGGTCAGCCGCACGCCGGTCGGTGCGACGTCGAGGAGGTAGCCCTCGTCGGGCAGTGCGGCGTCGAGGGACAGGCGGATCACGCCGTCGTCCCCCGTGCCGGGGGCCAGCGGCAGGCCGGTCGCCGCGCCCAGCGTGGCGCGCAGCCACCGTTCGGTCGTCCCGGTGCCCTCGTCCGCCACCACCCCGGTCTCCGGACCGAGGGTGAAGAAACCGCCCTCGCCGGAGGTCACTTGCACGGGCTGGGGAATCACGTCCGTCACGTCCGTCACGTCAGTCCTTTACCGCTCCGCCGAGGCCGGAGACGAGTCGTCGTTGTACGAGTACGAAGAAGACCAGCACCGGAATCGTCATCACCGTGGAGCCGGCCATTACGCCGCCCCAGTCGGGATCGTCCGGCTTGTAGAAGACCAGCAGAGCCATCGGCAGCGTCGACTGCGAGGTGTCGCTGATGATGAACGACTTGGCGAACAGGAAGTCGTTCCAGGTCGAGATGAAGGAGAAGACGCTGGTCGCCACGAGCCCCGGGAAGACCAGCGGGAAAAGGATCTGCCACAGGAATCGCGAGCGGCTCGCCCCGTCCATGTGGGCGGCTTCCTCCAGGGCTTCCGGCACCGCTTTCACGAAGCCCCGCAGCATCCAGATCGCGAAGGGCAGCGAGAAGGCGATGTGGGGCAGGATCAGCGAGCCCAGGGTGTTCAGCTGGCCGGCGTCCCGCATGAGGAAGAACAGCGGGATGGTGAGCGCCTCCACGGGCACCATCTGGGCCACCAGGAACATGATGAGCAGGGTGGTCCGGAAACGGAACCGGAATCGCGTCACCGCCGTCGCCGCGAGGAACGCGATCAGCGCCGAGGCGACCACGACGGTGCCCGCCACGAGCAGGCTGTTGAGGAAGTAACGGCCGAATTCCTGCTGCCCGAAGACCCGCCGGAAGGAGTCCAGGGTGGGCGCCAGCGTCCACGGCCGCGGTTCGCTCGACTCGATCTCGCCGGCCGGTTTGAAGGCGCTCAGCACCATCCAGTAGAGCGGGAAGGCGACCACGACCGCGATCAGCAGCGCGGACGCCTCGGCCGCCAGCCGCCACGGCCGGCGCACCCGCGGGCGGGGAAGACGCAGCGGAAGATTCACAGTTCCTCCCCCTGGCGGCGCAGCAGCCGCAGGTAGACCAGCGTCACGGCGAGCAGGATCAGCAGCATCACGACGCCGATCGCCGAGCCGAGGCTGTACTGCGAGGACGCGAAGGCCTTCTGGTAGGCGTAGACGTTGAGGACCAGGTTCTGGCCGGCGATGCCGCCGCCGTTCGTCATGACGTAGATCTGGGTGAAGACCTTGAAGTCCCAGATGACCGACTGGATGGTGACGACCACCAGGATCGGCCGGAGCATCGGCGCCAGCACCGAGCGCCAGATCCGCCACTGCGAGGCGCCGTCCAGCGCGGCCGCCTCCAGCACCTCACCGGGCACGGCCTTGATCCCGGCGTAGACGGTCACCATGACGAACGGGAAGGAGCACCAGACCACTTCGAGCAGGACGAGCAGGAAGGCGCTGTAGCGCCCGTACGTCCAGGAGTGGTCGCCCAGGCCGAGCATCCGGTTGACGGGTCCGAAGTCGGGGTCGAACAGCAGCAGCCACACCGTGGATCCGGTCACCGCCGGGGTGGCCCACGCACCGAGGGCGGCCAGCATCAGCACCAGCCGCGGCACGGCCCGCACCCGGGTGAGCAGCACGGCCAGCGCGCACCCGACGGCGAGCGTGGACACGACGCAGGCGGCGGCGAACACGACGGTGGCGAGCAGCACCCGCCAGAACTCCCCGTCCCCGAACAGCTCCGCGTAGTTCCCGAACCCCCGGAAGGCCGTCGCCTCCCCACCGGACACCTGCGCCTGCGTGTACTCCAGGAAGGAGATCAGCCCGAGCTGGTAGACGGGGTAGACGAGCAGCCCACCGAGGACGACGAGAGCGGGCGCGAGATAGATCCAGGGGGTCCTGGACGCGCCCCCGAAGGGGCGCGGGGAACTGCGCGAAGTACCCCGACGCACCCGCACCCGCCCCCGAACAGCACCACCCGAGCTACTAGGCGAAACCGTCATCCGGCGGAGCCAAACGCCGCGTCCATCTTCTTCGCGGCATCCCCGGCGGCAGCGTCGACGTCCTTCTTGCCGCTGACCACCTCCTGGAACATCGTCGGCAGCACCTGCGAGGAGTCGATCGTCGCCCACGCCGGCGAGGCCGGGACGAACTTCGTGCCGGCGGCGAGCGTGTCCACGAACGGCTTCACGAACGGCTCCTCCTTGGCCACCTGCTGGCGCACGTCCGTGAAGGTCGGCAGGAAGCCCATCGCCTCGAACAGGTCGGCCTGCGCCTTCTTGGAGGCGAGCCGCTTCATCAGGTCGACGGCGAGCGTGCGGTGCGAGGTGCTCTTCAGGACGCCGATGTTGTTGCCGCCGGCGAAGGCCGGGGCGACGGAGCCGGGCTCGACTCCGGGCAGCGGCACCACCGCGTACTTGCCCTTGACCGTGCCGGCCTCCACGGCCTGGTGGCTGAAGTCGCCGCCGATCGCCATGGCCGCCTTGCCCGAGGCGAAGGCCGTGACGGTGTCGTTGCCGCCCATGCCGGCGCACTTGGCGGCCGGGCAGTTGTCGTCGCCGAACAGCGACGTGTACGCCTCGATGCCCTTGCGCGCGGCGGCGCTGTCGATCGCCGCCGCGTAGGAGCCGCCCTTGCCGGTGGCCAGTTCACCGCCGTTGGCCCAGATGAACGGCATCGCGCCGTAGGTGTAGGCACCGCCGACCGCGAGGCCGTACAACCCGGGCTTGGCGGCCCTGACCTGCTTGGCGGTGGAGGCCACCTCCGCCAGCGTCCGCGGGACGTCGAGGTCCAGTTCCTCGAAGACGTCGGTGCGGTAGTACAGGGCGCGGACGCCGACGAAGTAGGGGGCTCCGTAGACCTTGCCGTCCACCGTGACCGACTGGCGGGCGGTGGGGTCGGTGTCCTTGGCCTCGTCCCAGGCACCGAACTCCTCGGTGACGTCGGCGAGTCCGCCGTCCTTCACGTAGCCGGCCGTGTCGGTGTTGCCGAACTCGATGACGTCCGGGGCGCTCTTGGGGTCGTTGAACGCGGCCTTGATGCGCTGGGCGCGGGTCTCGACGGGGATGTACTCGACGCTGACCTCGGTGTCCTCGTGCGCCTTCTCGAAGTCGGCGAGGACCGCGTCGACGACCTTCTCCTTGGGCTTGGTGTCGACTTCCTGGAAGAGCCAGACCCGTAGCGTGCCGCTCTTCTCGTCCTTGCCGGAGGAGGAGTTGTCGGACGTCTGGGGGGCGCAGGCGGTCGCGGAGACGACGGCGGCGGCCAGCAGTACGGCCAGGCGGGGGGCGAGCTTCATGGAGTGTTCCTCCGGACGTGCGTTGCAACATATGCAATGACGGTTTCGCTCTGCACAACACCCAGGAGAGTAGGGAGTACATGAACATGTCCACAAGAGGTCTGAACCAGTTAGTGACGCCGGGGCACCGCACCCGGAACGCGCGAAGGCCCCCGGAGTGCGCGCGGGCACACTCCGGGGGCCTTCGGGACAGTCTCTTGGGGCGGAACCGCTACTTCTTGTCGCCGCCCTTGCCCTCGTCCCCGCCGCCGCTCATGGACTCGTAGATCTCCTTGCACATGGGGCAGACCGGGTACTTCTTGGGGTCGCGGCCCGGCACCCAGACCTTGCCGCACAGCGCGACGACGGGGGTGCCGTCGAGGGCGCTCGCCATGATCTTGTCCTTCTGGACGTAATGGGCGAAGCGCTCGTGGTCGCCGTCACCGTGGGACGTCTGCGGCGTCGGCTCAACGAGGGTCCCCGTACCAGTCCCGCGCTCGGGCTCGAGAGTGCTCATAAGGGCCAAGGGTACTGAAGCTCACAGGCTTCAGTTGAGCGAAGGGTCGTCCGGATACGTGGCCACCATCGCCAGGTCTCCCCGCTGGCGGCGCAGCACCTCGCGCCAGAGCCGCTCGGGGAACGGGGAGGAGACGTCACCGGGCTCGGACTCGACCACGTACCAGGCGCCCTCCGCCAGCTCGTCCTCCAGCTGGCCGGGCCCCCAGCCGGCGTACCCGGCGAAGATGCGCAGGGCGCCCACGGCGGGCGCCAGCAGCTCGGGCGGCGCCTCCAGGTCGACCAGGCCGATCGCGCCGTGCACCCGGCGCCAGCCCAGCGGCGCACGCTCACCGGACGCCCCGCCCGGGACGACCGCGACACCGAGGGCCGAGTCCAGCGACACCGGGCCGCCCTGGAAGACCACGCCCGGCTCGCCCGCCAGGTCCGCCCAGTCCTCCAGGATGTCGCCCACGTCGACCGGTGTGGGACGGTTGAGGACGACACCGAGGGAGCCCTCCTCGTCGTGGTCGAGAAGGAGCACCACCGCACGCTCGAAGTTCGGGTCCGCCAGGGCGGGCGTGGCCACGAGCAGCCGCCCCGTGAGCGAGGACACCTCGGTCATGCCTGACATGATCCCGCATGTTCCCCTCCCGTGGGGAGGCAATCGGGGGCACGGGGGTGAACACGCACCCGGCGCGCGCTCCACGGTCGTGACCCCCCGTGCGCGCCGGGGAACGCCACGTGTTGTGACGAATCCATGACGTAGCCCGACCGTGCACAGGCTTACAGAAGGGGGGTACAAGGCGATTACCCTTTCCCTTCTGGCCCCTGCCCGAACCCACGGAACGCGAGATTCATGACCGTCAACGGCGCTGATGACGTACTGCTTGTCCACGGCGGAACCCCGCTGGAGGGCGAGATCCGGGTCCGCGGTGCGAAGAACCTCGTGCCGAAGGCCATGGTGGCCGCCCTGCTGGGCAGTGCGCCGAGCCGGCTGCGCAACGTGCCGGACATCCGTGACGTGCGGGTGGTGCGCGGACTGCTCCAGCTGCACGGGGTGACGGTCCGTCCGGGCGAGGAGCCCGGCGAGCTGGTGATGGACCCGACGCACGTGGAGAGCGCGAACGTCGCCGACATCGATGCCCACGCGGGCTCGTCGCGCATCCCGATCCTGTTCTGCGGCCCGCTGCTGCACCGCCTCGGCCACGCCTTCATCCCCGGCCTCGGCGGCTGCGACATCGGCGGCCGCCCCATCGACTTCCACTTCGACGTGCTGCGCCAGTTCGGCGCGAAGATCGAGAAGCGCGCCGACGGCCAGTACCTGGAGGCCCCGCAGCGGCTGCGCGGCACGAAGATCCGGCTGCCGTACCCGTCCGTCGGCGCGACCGAGCAGGTGCTGCTCACGGCCGTGCTGGCCGAGGGCGTCACCGAGCTGTCCAACGCGGCCGTCGAGCCGGAGATCGAGGACCTGATCTGCGTCCTGCAGAAAATGGGCGCGATCATCGCGATGGACACCGACCGCACGATCCGCATCACCGGTGTGGACGAGCTGGGCGGCTACACCCACCGCGCCCTCTCGGACCGCCTGGAGGCGGCCTCCTGGGCGTCGGCGGCGCTGGCGACCGAGGGCGACGTCTACGTCCGCGGCGCCCAGCAGCGGTCGATGATGACCTTCCTCAACACCTTCCGGAAGGTGGGCGGCGCCTTCGAGATCGAGGACGAGGGCATCCGCTTCTGGCACCCCGGCGGCCGGCTGAAGTCCATCGCCCTGGAGACGGACGTGCACCCCGGCTTCCAGACGGACTGGCAGCAGCCGCTGGTGGTCGCGCTGACGCAGGCGACGGGCCTGTCCATCGTCCACGAGACGGTCTACGAGTCCCGGCTGGGCTTCACCTCCGCGCTCAACCAGATGGGCGCGCACATCCAGCTCTACCGCGAGTGCCTGGGCGGCTCCGACTGCCGTTTCGGGCAGCGCAACTTCCTGCACTCGGCCGTGGTCTCCGGACCGACCAAGCTGGAGGGCGCCGACCTGGTCATCCCCGACCTGCGGGGCGGCTTCTCGTACCTGATCGCCGCGCTGGCGGCCGAGGGCACCTCCCGGGTCCACGGCATCGACCTGATCAACCGGGGCTACGAGAACTTCATGGAGAAGCTCGTGGAACTGGGCGCGAAGGTCGAGCTGCCGGGCAAGGCACTCGGCTAGCCGGGCACGGCACGACGCCGATGGGGCGGTCACCCGGATTCCGGGTGACCGCCCCATCGGCGTCGTGCTGTGTGCGCCCCGTCAGGGGCGCGGGGAACTGCGCGACAAGCCACGATGTCGCCGCACCCGCCCACGGCCCGCAGGCCACGAGGACGGTCCGCGCAGTCACCCGGCACTCCGGGCGGAGCGCCTACTTGCCCTTGGCGGCTTCCTTGAGCTTGGAGCCCGCGGAGACCTTGACGCTGTAGCCGGCCGGAATCTGGATCGGCTCGCCGGTCTGCGGGTTGCGGGCGGTGCGAGCGGCACGGTGGGTGCGCTCGAAGGTCAGGAAGCCGGGGATGGTGACCTTCTCGTCGCCCTTGGAGACGATGTCGCCGACGACGTCGGCGAACGCGGCCAGCACGGCGTCGGCGTCCTTGCGGGTCACCTCGGCGCGGTCGGCCAGCGCGGCCACCAGCTCACTGCGGTTCATGTTGTTACTCCCGTGTTCTTCTTGCCGTTGAGGCGTGCCACGCGGCGGAGCCGCATGTTGGGCACAGCGATGCCGATGCTGCCAGGGGCCTCTGACACTCCCCGGACCCGGGTCGGTCGTCGGACCCCTCGCGCCCAGGGAGGCATCCTGCCTCCACCTGCGGCGGTAAAGCCAATCCGGCACCCCCAGGAGTCGTGAGAACACCCTTGGGAGTCACACGATGAGAGGGCCTGAGCCTTGCGCCACACTAGAGGGCGACACAAGGCCCGCCGCCGCGCGACGCGCCGGTGGAGCCGCCGGTGGTGGTGATCCTCACCACCACGCCACGGACCGCCTGCCCCCGTCGGGGGAACCTACGCCACCACTCCCGCGGCCTTCGCGGCCTCGCGCACGGCGCCCGCGACGGCACCGGCGACCTTGTCGTTGAAGACGCTCGGAATGATGTAGTTCGGGTTGATCTCGTCCTCGGTGACGACGTCCGCCAGGGCGTGCGCGGCGGCCAGCATCATCTCGGTGTTGACCGTGCGGGACTGGGCGTCGAGCAGGCCGCGGAAGACGCCCGGGAAGACCAGCACGTTGTTGATCTGGTTCGGGAAGTCCGAGCGGCCGGTGGCGACGACCGCCGCCGTCCGGCGGGCGACGGCCGGGTCCACCTCGGGGTCCGGGTTCGCGAGCGCGAAGACGATCGCGCCGTCCACCATGGCGGCCACGTCGTCGCCGTCGAGGACGTTGGGGGCCGACACGCCGATGAAGACGTCCGCGCCGTGCACGGCCTCCTTGAGGGTGCCGGTGAGGCCCTCGGGGTTGGTGTTGTCGGCGATCCAGCGCAGGGCCGACTCCGGCGCGGCGTCGACCAGGTCGGCGCGTCCGGCGTGCACGACGCCGTGGATGTCGGCGACCACGGCGTTCTTCACACCGGCCGCGAGCAGCAGCTTGAGGATGGCCGTGCCGGCCGCGCCGGCGCCGGACATGACGACCCGCACGTTCTCGATGCCCTTGCCCACCACGCGCAGGGCGTTGGTCAGGGCGGCCAGGACGACGATGGCGGTGCCGTGCTGGTCGTCGTGGAAGACGGGGATGTCCAGGGCCTCGCGCAGCCGGGCCTCGATCTCGAAGCAGCGGGGCGCGGAGATGTCCTCCAGGTTGATGCCCGCGAAGCCCGGGGCGATGGCCTTGACGATCTCGACGATCGCGTCCGTGTCCTGGGTGTCCAGGCAGATCGGCCAGGCGTCGATGCCGGCGAACCGCTTGAAGAGGGCCGCCTTGCCCTCCATCACCGGCAGGGCGGCCTTCGGACCGATGTTGCCGAGGCCGAGCACGGCGGAGCCGTCCGTCACGACCGCAACCGAGTTGCGCTTGATGGTGAGGCGCCGGGCGTCCTCGGGGTTCTCGGCGATCGCCATGCAGACGCGGGCGACGCCGGGGGTGTAGATCATGGAGAGGTCGTCGCGGTTGCGGATGGGGTGCTTCGACGCCATCTCGATCTTGCCGCCGAGGTGCATCAGGAAGGTACGGTCCGAGACCTTGCCCAGGCTGACGCCGTCGATGCCGCGCAGCTGCTCGACGATCTCGTCGGCGTGCGAGGTGGAGCCGGCCGCGATGGTGACGTCGATGCGGAGCTTGTCGTGGCCGGAGGCCGTGACGTCGAGGCCGGTGACCGAGCCGCCGGCGGCCTCCACCGCGGTGGTGAGCTGCGAGACGGCGGTTCCGCCCGCGGGCACCTCCAGCCGGACCGTCATCGAGTAGGAGACGCTGGGCGCCGTTGCCATGGCCGACTTCCTCTGCTTTCACCGTGTAACTGGGTTGTGCCGTCCGATCGTCGCACCTACCACCGAGTACGCGGTAGCCGCCCCGGATTGCGAACTTTGAGTTCGCGTGCACTTTCGGAAAACGACTTCCACCATACGAGAAGTCGCCCGTCGAGGAAAGGGGCCGCCGGAGAACGCCGGGCGGCCGGCGCGGGACGCGGCGAAGAACTCGCGGGACGGGAATTGCCTTGCGGGGATCGTTTGTTACCTTGGACGTGGCACCGGCTCGATCCAAGCCCCCGGGCCCAACCTTCGTCGCTACGAGCGACCACTTGCCGCGAGGCGAGCATGGCGGGTCGGTGCCACCTGGACAGAAGACGAGAGCCCCGCACCGCGCACGGTGCGGGGCTCTCGTGCGTCTCTCCGCCTCAGTCGCGCAGCAGGTCCGGCACCCCGCGGGCGTCCGGCTCGTCGCGCTCGCCCGAGACCACCGTGAGCTGCTGGGTGGCCCGGGTCAGGGCGACGTACAGCACCCGCAGCCCGGCGGGCGACTCGTCGGCGATCTCGGCCGGGGAGACGACGACCGTCGCGTCGTACTCGAGCCCCTTCGCCTCCAGGCTGCCCAGCGCCACGACCCGGTCGCCGAGGCCGGCCAGCAGGCGCCGGGCCTCCTCGCGCCGGTTCATGGCGACCACGACGCCGACGGTGCCGTCCACGAGGCCGAGCAGCCGGGCGGCCTCGGCGCGGACCGTGCCGCCGAGGGAGGCCTCCGCGGCGACGAAGCGCGGCTCCACGCCGGTCGAACGCACCGCCGACGGCGAGGTGGCGCCCGGCAGGGCGAGGGCGAGCACCCTGGCCGCCAGCTCGGCGATCTCCGCCGGGTTGCGGTAGTTCACGGTCAGCTCGAAGCGGCGGCGCGGGCGCGTGCCCAGGGCCTCGTCGCGGGCCTCGGCCGCCTCGTCCGGGTCGGACCAGGAGGACTGGGCCGGATCGCCCACGACGGTCCAGGTGGCGTGCCGGCCGCGGCGGCCCACCATCCGCCACTGCATCGGGGTGAGGTCCTGCGCCTCGTCGACGATGACGTGGGCGTACTCGGTGCGCTCCTGCGCCAGCCGCTCGGCGCGCTCCCACTGGGTCTCCTCGCGCTGGGGCATCAGCTCCTCCAGACCGGTGAGCTGGTCCAGCGGGTCCGCCTCGCGCCGCTTGCGGGGGCGGGCCGGGGTGCCGACGATCGCCTGGAGTTCGTCGAGCAGGGCGACGTCGTGCACGGAGTGGCCCTCGCGGCGCAGCGAACGGGCCACCTTGCGGACCTCGCCCGGGTTCAGGACGCGGCGGGCCCAGCGGCCGAGGCGCCGCTCGTCCGCCATGGCCGCGAGCACGGCGCCGGGGGTCAGCTCCGGCCACCAGGCGTCCAGGAAGCCGGTGAAGGAGTCCTCCGAGCTGACGTCCTCGTCGAAGGAGGACCGCAGCTCGGCGGCGAGCTCCGGGTCGCTGTGCCGGGTGCCGGCGCCGGACTTCTCCCACAGGGCGTCGAGGAGCAGCCGGCGGGCGCGCGGCCGCAGCAGGTTGACGGGGGCAGTGCCGCCGAGGACGGTGCGGCGGATGCCGGCCAGCTCCCCGGCCTCCAGTTCGAGGCGGCGGTTGAACGCGACGACCCTCAGCAGGGTCGGCGAGTCGGCCGGCTCCAGCGCGCCGCGCGCGGCCCGGCGCAGCACCCGGAGCATGCGGGAGGAGCCCTTGACGCGGGCGGTGGCCGGCGAGTCGTACAGCGTGGCCCCGGCGGGCGCCGCGTCGTCGGCCAGGGAGCCGATCGCGCGGATGGCGACCTGGCCCTCCTCGCCGAGGGACGGCAGCACGCCCTCGGTGTACGCCACCAGGAGCGGGGTCGGCGAGACGATCAGGATGCCGCCCGCGTACCGTCGCCGGTCCTGGTAGAGCAGGTAGGCCGCGCGGTGCAGGGCGACGGCGGTCTTGCCGGTGCCGGGGCCGCCCTCGACGTAGGTCACGGAGGCGGCGGGGGCGCGGATCACGCGGTCCTGCTCGGCCTGGATGGAGGCCACGATGTCCCGCATCGTGTGGGTGCGGGCCTGGCCGAGCGCGGCCATCAGGGCACCGTCGCCCACCACGGCCAGTTCCTCGCCGTCCAGGCGGGCGGTGATCTCGGGCCGCATGAGGTCGTCCTCGACGCCGAGCACGCGCCGCCCCTTGGAGCGGATCACCCGGCGGCGCACGACCCGGCCCGGGTCGACCGGCGTGGACCGGTAGAACGGGGCCGCGGCGGGCGCCCGCCAGTCGATGACCAGCGGGGCGTACTCCTCGTCCAGGACGCCGATGCGGCCGATGTGGAGGGTCTCGGCGATGTCGGCCGTGTTGTCGGGCCCGAGGGCGCCCTCGGCGGGCTCGACCGCCGTGTACGCGCCGTCCGGGCCCTTCCTGCCGTCCTTGCCGAGGAGCAGGTCGATGCGGCCGAACAGGAAGTCCTCGAACTCGTTGTTCAGGCGGTTGAGGTGGATGCCGGCCCGGAAGACCTGCGCGTCGCGCTCGGCGAGCGCGCCGGGTGTGCCGACGTGGCCGCGCTGGGCGGCGTCGTGCATGAGGAACTCGGCCTCGTGGATCTTCTCCTCGAGTCGGCGGTACACCCGGTCGAGGTGCGCCTGTTCCACGCCGATCTCTCGGTCCCGTACCGAGTCCTCGCGCACGGGGTCGTGCGCCGAGCCGACCGCTGAATCCTGTTGAGCCTGTGCGGCCACCGGGCCCCCTTCTGACGTGCTGGGCAGCCGTCAAAGGTACGCGAAGGGGGGCCCGGAAGCCACGGCACGCCTGGGAACGGGCCTACGCGTCCACCTCGACCAGCCGTTCGCCGTCGAAGGTCATGACCTCGAAGTGGTCGATCTGGTTGGGTTCGAAGGCGGCGCCGCCGTGCACGTAGAGCGGCTTCTTGGCCTTCTCCGTGGTGGCGTCCGGGATGCCGTACCCCCAGTCGGGGACCGTCCAGGAGCTGAGCGTCTCGCGCTCGCCGTTCTTGCCGACGGCGACCAGGGAGCACTTCTCGGGCCCCTTGACGTTCTTCAGCTCCAGGACCGCCTCGGTGCCCCAGGCCTTCTTCTCCAGGGCCACGGTGGCGCTGACCTCGGTGGCCGGATCGGTGGCGGTGACCCGGTCGGGCATGGCGGCGAAGGCGGACTCGGCGGGGCTGCCGGTCTGCTCCTGGGAGGCCTCGGTCCTGCGTCCGCCCCCGTCGTCGCCACCGCCGCCGCCCGTGGTGGCCACGGCGGCGAACGGGCCGCCGATGATCAGCGCGGCGGCGGTGCCCACCAGGTAGAAGTTGCGCCGGCGCTTGCTGGCGCGGCGCTCGGCGACCTCGTCGACCAGCTTCTCCGACAGCCGGGGGCTCGGTTTCGCGGCGAGCGACTCGGCGATGGCCGGCGTACCGGCGCCGGGCAGATCGGCGAGGGCGGCCATCATCGGTTCCATCCCGGCCAGCTCGTCGAGCTGCTGGGCGCACCACTCGCAGGTGGCGAGGTGGGCCTCGAAAGCGGTTGCCTCGGCGTCGTCGAGGATTCCGAGGGCGTAGGCGCCGACGGTCTCGTGTTCGTTCGGCACCGGTGATCCCTGCATGGGGACAGAATTACCCGTATCCCCCGGACCGAACCCCTGAACTCCCCCGTACCCGCTCATCACGCCGTCACCCCCCGCTCCTCCAGTGCCAGCTTCATCGAACGCAGGGCGTAGAACACCCGGGAGCGCACGGTGCCGCTGGGTATGCCCAGTGTCTGCGCCGCCTCATTGACGGTACGCCCCTTGAAGTACGTCTCGACGAGGACCTCACGGTGAGCCGGGGTCAGGTCGTCGAGCGCGTCCGACAGCGTCATCAGCCACAGCGCCTTGTCGATCTCGTCCTCCGCGGGGATGACCTCCAGCGGCGACGGATCGACCTCCTGCGGCCGGGCCTGCCGGCTGCGGTGACCGTCGATGACGATGCGCCGGGCGACCGTCACCAGCCAGGGGCGTACCGATCCGGTCGCACGGTTGAGCTGACCGGCGTTCTTCCAGGCACGGATGAGCGTCTCCTGGACGACGTCCTCGGCGCGCTGGCGGTCCCCCGCGACCAGCCTCAGCACATAGGCCAGCAAGGGGCCGGCGTGCTCGCGGTAGAGCGCGCGCATCAGCTCCTCGTCGGGTTCCGAGGACGATTGGGACATGCGATGTCGGGCCCTCGCACCACGTTCATTGGCCACGACGGAATCCTTGCGCACGCCCACCTCCGATGTCCGGGGGTTCCCCCAGTCGGTCGCTCGCCCATTCGGTACGGACGCGAAGTGCGGCGTGTTCAAAGAGAGATGAGAGTTTTCCCGGGGCGGTGTGACGAAGGGGGCGTGGGTGTACTTATCGGGCGAGGGCGGCGCGACGGCGGTGCCGGGCGACCCGTTCGCGGTTGCCGCAGACCTCGCTGGAGCACCAGCGCCTGCGGTGCCCGCGGGAGGTGTCCACGTAGAGGATCGGGCAGTTGTCGCCCTCGCACTGGCGCAGACCGGCCCGCGCGACCGGGTCGGTGAGCAGTTCGACGGCGTCCCGGGCGAGGGCGCCGAGCAGCGCCGCGCACTGCGGCGGGCCGGTCAGTTCGCGGGTCAGCGCGCCGTCCTCGCCGTGCACCGCGCGCGGGGCCGGGGGCGCGGCGAGCGCCAGGTCGTTGACGCGGGCCAGCGCCAGGTCGTACCGCCGGGTGCGGGGTGCCGGGCGGACGCGCACCAACCGGGCGGTCTCGCGGCGCAGTTCGCGGAAGGCGGTCAGCCAGCCGGCGTCGGCGTGGGCCAGCGGGGTGCCGGGCGGGACGAGGCCGGAGCCGGCGATCCAGGCGCGCAGCACGACCACGGAGCCGAGGCGTTCGACGGGGTGGGTGGTGGCGATGAGGTCCAGGCAGATCCGCCCGGTGTCGAAGCGCAGCTCGTGGGGGTCGGTGGCCGTGCTCATTGCCATGTTCCTGTCACCGCCTGGAGGTGGCCCCGCCGGGGTCCGGGCTGGGAGGGGGAGCAGGTGGACCGCTCCCTCTACAGTGCCTGCCCGCACCCGCGCCCGGAACCCCTCGTACCGCCCCCGAACGGAGGCGCGTCCGCGCTCCCGCGCACGGGACCGCGATCGTCCCCCGCGAGGCTCTCCGACCGCACCCCCGGCCCCACACGCCCCGCGCCACGACCGGCCGTACGCGTCTCGCCGCCAAGACCCGCCGCACTCGCCACGCCGCCGCGACCGGCCGCACTCGCCTCGCCCCCAAGACCGCAGAGCCCGCTGGCCGCACCCGCCACGCGGTACCGCGCCGGGGTGCCGCTCGAAGCCCTGCCGTCGTCATCTCGGCCCGTCGGCAGGGTCCGTCATACGGCTGTGGCCGCGCCCACCCGGCCGTGGGCCTCAGCAGGCACGCCTGGCCCACCCCTGGCGGGGCGCCGCGACGCCCGGCCCAACGCTTCCGTGCCGCCGGCCCTCACGCGTCCGTCGTGTACTTGGCGTCCGTGGCCGGGTCCAGGGCGAGGCGGTAGCCGCGTTTGACCACCGTCTGGATGAGCTTGGGGGCGCCGAGCGACGTGCGCAGGCGGGCCATGGCCGTCTCGACGGCGTGTTCGTCGCGTCCGGCGCCCGGCAGGGCGCGCAGGAGGTCCGCGCGGGAGACCACCCAGCCCGGCCGCCGGGCCAGCGTCCGCAGCAGGGACATGCCGGCGGGCGGTACGGTCCGCAGCTCCCCGTCGACGAGCACCGCGTGCCCGCGGATCTCCAGCCGGAACCCGGCGACCGGCAGGGCACGGGCCCGCGCCGGGAGTTCCCGGCACAGCACCTGCACGAGCGGCCCCAGCCGGAAGCGCTCGGGTTGGACCGTCTCGACGCCGTGCGCCTGGAGCGGCACCGCGGTGACCGGTCCGACGCAGGCCGGCAGCACGCCGTGCCCGAACGCGGCCAGCAGCTCCGGCAGCAGACCGCGCTCCTCGGCGCGCCCCAGCAGCGACGCGGCGGCGGGCGCGCTGGTGAACGTCACGGCGTCCACGCCCCGTGACACGGTGGCGTCCAGCAAGCGGTCCACGGGGCCGAGGTCCTCCGGCGGCAGCCACCGGTACACGGGCACGCCGACCACCTCCGCGCCGCCCTCCCGCAGCGCCTCCACGAACCCCGGCAGCGGCTCGCCGTGCAGCTGTACGGCGATGCGGCGGCCGTCGACGCCCTCCTCCAGGAGCCGGTCGAGCACCTCCGCCATGGACTCCGACGACGGCGACCACCGCTCCGTCAGCCCCGCGGCCCGCACCGCGCCCTTGACCTTCGGTCCGCGCGCCAGCAGCTCGACGGCGCCCAGCCGCTCCAGCAGGGCGTCGCCGAGCCCCCAGCCGTCGGCGGCCTCGACCCAGCCGCGGAACCCGATGGCGGTGGTGGCGACGACGACGTCCGGTGCCTGGTCGATGAGCTGCTTGGTCGCGGCCATCAGCTCGCTGTCGTCGGCGAGCGGCACGATCCGCAGCGCCGGTGCGTGCTGGACGGCGGCACCGCGCCGCTGGAGCAGGGCGCCCAGTTCGTCGGCCCGGCGGGCGGCGGTCACGCCGACGGTGAATCCGGCCAGCGGGCCGTGGTCAGGTCGCTGCTGTTCGTCGTCCATCGCTCGCCGCGCTCCGATCCTCACGCCCATGTGCGTACTCGCGTGCCGGCCCGAGCCTGCCAACGGTGCGTGACGGGCTCGGTTCGGCCTCATGTCCCCAGTGTTACGTCACACCTCGGCGTAGTTGAGCTGGGGCTTCGGTTCCGCCTGCCCCGCCGTGCCCTCCGGCACCTGCGGCGCCGGGCGGCGAAGGTATACCGCCCATGTGACCGCGAAACACACCGCGTAGAAGGCGAGGAAGGCCACGAAGGCGCCGGTGCCCGAGCCGGAGGAGAGGAAGGACTGGCGGAAGGCGAGGTTGATGGCGACGCCGCCGAGCGCGCCCACGGCGCCGATCAGCCCCATGGAGGCACCGGAGAGCCGCCGCCCGTACGCCACCGCCGCCTCGCCCGTCAGCCCCCTGCCCAGGGCCTTGTTCTGGAAGATCCCGGGGATCATCTTGAACGTCGAGCCGTTGCCGAGCCCGCTGAGCACGAACAGGACGACGAAGACGGCGGTGAACAGCCCGAGGGACTTCGCCATGCTGGCCGCGACGAGGACGGCGGTGGCGGCGGCCATCGCGACGAAGTTCCACAGGGTGATCCGGGCGCCCCCGTACCGGTCGGCGAGCCTGCCGCCCAGCGGCCGGATCAGGGAGCCGAGCAGCGGGCCGACGAAGGTCAGGTAGGCCGCCTGGAGCGGGGTCCGCCCGAACTGGGTCTGGAGCACCTGCCCGAAGGCGAAGCTGTACCCGATGAAGGAGCCGAACGTCCCGATGTACAGCAGCGCCATGATCCAGGTGTGCGCCTCCCGGGCGGCGTCCTTGGCGGCCCCGGTGTCGTTCTTCACCGAGGCGAGGTTGTCCATGAAGCAGGCGGCCAGGACGGCGGCCACCAGGATCAGCGGGATGTAGACGCCGAGCAGCACCCGGGGCCCGCCGCTCGCCCCGATGATCGCGAGCGCGGCCAGCTGGATCACCGGCACGCCGATGTTCCCGCCGCCGGCGTTGAGTCCGAGCGCCCAGCCCTTGCTGCGCAGCGGGAAGAAGGCGTTGATGTTGGTCATCGAGGAGGCGAAGTTGCCGCCGCCGATACCGGCCAGCAGCCCGACCAGCAGGAAGGTCGAGAAGGAGGTCCCCGGCTCCATCACCGCGAAGGCCGCGACGGTCGGCACGAGCAGGAGCCCGGCGGAGACGACGGTCCAGTTCCGCCCGCCGAAGACGGCGACGGCGAAGGTGTAGGGCACCCGCACCACGGCGCCGACGAGGGTGACCACGGACGTCAGCAGGAACTTGTCGGCGGGGCTCAGCCCGTACTCCGGGCCCATGAAGAGCACCAGCACGGACCAGAGCGTCCAGACGGAGAACCCGATGTGCTCGGAGAGCACGGAGAAGAACAGGTTCCGCCGGGCGGTCCGCTCCCCCGTCTCCTTCCAGAAGGTCTCGTTCTCCGGATCCCAGTACTCGATCCAGCGGCCGCCTGGGAAAGTCATGACGCCTCCACGGTGCTCCACAGCTCGGTCGCCCCGAAGGTAGGCAGGACGCGTTTCGGGCCGGTGGGGCTGCGGATGACCGCGAGGGAACGTCGCTCTCACCCGGCACCGACGCCGGATGAGAGGTCGCGCCGGTCAGCCCTGGGGGTTCCGGGGCTGCCAGTGGGGGTTCTGCTGCGGGTGGGGGTGGGGCTGGGGGGCGTACGGCTGCTGCGGGGGCGCGTACGCCTGCTGGTGGTACGGCTGCGGCTGCGGCGCGTACGCCTGCTGGGGATACGCCTGCGGCTGCGGCGCGTACGGCTGGTGCTGGGGGTACGCCTGCTGCTGGGGCTGGGCGTACTGGACGGGGGCCGGCGTGCCGTAGCCGCCGGGCGTGCCGTAGCCGCCGGGCGGCAGGTAGCGCACGCGGCCGGTCTCGTCGGCCACGGGTGCGAACCCGGCGGCCGCCAGCCGGGCCGCGAACTTCGCGTTGCGCCTGCGGGTGATCAGGAAGCCCACGCCCAGCAGGGCCAGGACGAGCAGCCAGACCACCGCGGCCACCTCGAAGTCGTCGGAGGAGCCGCCCGCGCGGTAGGCCAGGACCACGCAGCCGACGGTGACGCCGAGCGCGCCGTATCCCATCCGTTTCTCGGCGCTCTTGCCGGTGAGGTCGAAGTTGATGCGGGCCTTGAGGAGTTCGAAGGCGTCGGGGACGAGCGGCGGCACCGAGACCCCGTCGCCCGCGTTCGGGTACTGCGCCCAGTTCTGCGCGGCGCGGGCGCGGGCCTGCGGACTCGGGTCGGGCACGAGCAGCATCGTGAGCGAGCCGTTGGTCCCGCCGCCCTGGCGGACGTCGGCGTACTCGTAACCGAACTGCTGGGCCACGAAGGCGAGCCTGGCGAGTTTCTTCACGGACGCCATCGGACTGGTGAGCTGGACCGGTTCGCCGCTCGCCATCAACCGCAGCATCTTCTGCGTCTGCCGCTTGCTCATCGGGCCTGCTCCCCCTGACCGGCTCACGCCACTCTGTTCACTTGCGCAACCGGGGCAGTCTCGCACGCCGCCATGGCGGCCGTCAGCCCCGGTGGGCCGCCCGTGACCTCGGCCGCCCGCGCGCCGCCTTCCCTCCACCGTCCGGCCAGAGTTGCGGCTTGCGCTTGGCGGCCACGTCCTCCATCCAGCCGAACCAGACGACGCAGCTGCCGATCAGCAGCCAGGCGAGGACCAGGACCGGCCAGGGGCTCTCCAGAAGCCAGGTGAAGTGCTCGTACATGACGTCGAAGCCCCAGAGCTGGTCCCAGATGGTGGCGGCGATCAGGATGCACACGTTGTGCCACAGGTAGATCGTCACCGCCCGGGAGTTGAGCAGGGTGACCACCCGGTCCCAGCGGCGCAGCCGGCGCGGCCACTCGGACCAGGACGGGCTGACGTGCAGGAGCAGCAGCACCGTCGCGAAGGACCAGACGGCCTGGGCGAAGGGGATGGAGTCCAGGTCGTACCCGGTCTTGAAGCCCTCCCCGAAGGCGTACCAGAGGCCGAGCGCACCGATCAGCGGGGCGACCGACGGGACGACGTAGCGCGGGAGCCGCTTCAGGACGCCCTCCTGGTGGGCCATGCCCAGGATCCAGCAGGCGCCGAAGGTGCTGAAGTCGGTGAGGGCGGAGGGGATCCGCTCGCCCGGCAGTTCCAGGTAGCCGAACTGGAAGGCGGCCGAGAGCGCGATCGGCGCCAGGATCGTCGGCCAGGGCAGGGCACGCAGCGCGCGCAGCAGCAGCGGGGAGAGCAGGACGTACCAGAGGTAGGCGCGGATGTACCAGAGCGGTCCGGCGAGGTCCGAGGCCCAGTTGTCGCCCAGCAGCCCGTGAATGCCGGACAGCCCCTCGGCGTACGGCGGGTCGCTCAGCGGCAGGATCCAGAAGGTGAGGTGGAGCCACCACCAGCCGGGGTGCCCGTCGTCGTTCGGCCCCCAGCCCTGGAGCAGCATGCCGGTCACGCCGACGGCGCCGAGCAGCCACAGCGGCGGCAGCAGGCGGCGCATGCGGCCGCGGACGACCTGCACGGCGGGGCGCTTGAGGGAGCGGGCCATCAGGTTGCCGGCCAGGGCGAACATCACGCCCATGGACGGGAAGACCACGGGCAGCCACGCCCAGCCCGTCAGGTGGTAGAGCACCACGCGGAAGAGCGCCACGGCCCGCAGCAGGTCGAAGTAGCGGTCCCGGACGGGCCCCCGCCGGGCCTGCTTCTGCTGGGGCATCACCGGCGGGGCGGCGTCCGCGCCGACGGGCGCGTAGGGGGGCGGTGCGGTCACGTACGGGGCTTTCCGGGGCGGGGCGGTCGGGTCGTCGAGGAACGGAGCCGGGTCGTAGGGCGGGGTGGTCATCCGACCGGCCTCCCGTCCATGGCGCGGGAGCGCGGGGCGGGTACGCCGGGGGCCCCGCCGCCGGGCGGCGCGGACACGCCGCCGCTGCGGCGCAGCTTCTGCCAGCGCAGCCGGCCGCCGGTGAGGGCGGTGATCCAGGACTGGAGCAGCACCACGTACATGATCTGGCGGTAGAGGATCTGCTGGAGCGGCAGCGAGATGAGCGGGGTCAGCCGCTCCCGGTCCAGCCGGAAGGCGTAGGCCGCGCAGACCGCCTGGATGGCCAGGACGCCCAGCCAGGCGACGATCGTCTTCTGCGTCGGGCCGAAGACGATGCCGTAGAGCAGGAACACGTCGATCAGCGGGGCGAGCAGCGGGGCCAGCACCATGAAGAGGGAGACGAAGGGCAGGCCCACGCGGCCGAAGCGGCCGGACGGGCCCTTCTCGATCACCGCGCGGCGGTGCTTCCAGATGGCCTGCATGGTGCCGTACGACCAGCGGTAGCGCTGGGACCACAGCTGGCTGACGGACTCCGGGGCCTCGGTCCAGGCGCGGGCGTTCTCGGCGTAGACCACGCGCCAGCCGGCCCGGTGCAGCGCCATGGTGACGTCGGTGTCCTCGGCGAGCGTGTCGTCGCTCATGCCGCCGATGGGCGCGAGGGCGGAGCGGCGGAAGGCGCCGACGGCTCCGGGGATGGTCGGCATGCAGCCGAGGATGTCGTACATCCTGCGGTCCAGGTTGAAGCCCATCACGTACTCGATGTGCTGCCAGGCGCCGATGAGGCTGTCCTTGTTGCCGACCTTCGCGTTGCCCGCCACGGCGCCCACCCTCGGGTCGCCGAAGGGCTGGACGAGTTCGCGGACGGTGGAGGGTTCGAAGACGGTGTCGCCGTCCATCATCACGACGATGTCGTACCGGGCGTTGGCCAGGCCCCGGTTGAGGGCGGCGGGCTTGCCCGCGTTGAGCTGGCGGATGACCCGGACGCCCGGCAGGCCGAGGCCCTCGACGATGCGGGCGGTGCCGTCGGTGGAGCCGTCGTCGATGACGATGATCTCGATCGGGTGGTCGCTCTCCATGAGCGAACGGACCGTGTTCTCGATGCACTTGGCCTCGTTGTACGCCGGGACCAGCACCGTCACCGGTCCGGTGACCGCGGGCCCCCAGCCGAAGCCCTTGCGGCGGACCCGGCGGGCGTGGACGCCGGAGAGCAGCAGCATCAGCACGAACCGGCCGATGACCAGGGTGCCGATGATCGCCAGGCCGACCACCAGGACGTCGGTGAGCTTCTCCGAGGCCTGGACGAGGAAGACCCAGGCCTTGCCCTTCCACAGTTCGGCGCCGGTGACCGGGCTCATGGCGCTGGGCGCGTCCAGGGCCTCGGTGAGGTTGGCGAACCGGTAGCCCTTCTCCTTGAGGTCGGGCAGGAACCGGTCGAGGGCCTGCACGGTCTGGTGGCGGTCGCCGCCGGAGTCGTGCATCAGGACGATGGCGCCCTTGCCGCCCTCGGGGGTGGCCCGGCGGATGATCTCCCCGACGCCGGGCTTCTTCCAGTCCTCGCTGTCCGTGTTGTTGACGACCGTGATGTAGCCGCGGCTGCCTATGTACTCGGTGACCGGCCAGGACTTGTCGTCCATGGCGTCGGCGAAGGAGGAGTAGGGCGGGCGGAAGAGCGAGGTGCGCACGCCGGCCGCGCCGGTGATCGCCAGCTGGTTCTGCGACAGCTCCCAGTCGATGCGCTTCTTGGACTGGAAGGAGAGGTCGGGGTGGTTGAAGGTGTGCAGGCCGACCTCGTGGCCCTCGTCGACCATGCGCTGGACGAGGTCCGGGTAGCGGGAGGCCATGGTGCCGGTCACGAAGAAGACCGCGTGCGCGTCGTGCTTCTTCAGCACGTCCAGCACCCTCGGGGTCCAGGTCGGGTCCGGGCCGTCGTCGAAGGTGAGGACGAGCCGGTGGTCGGGGACGCTCAGGCTCTCGGTGCGGCCGCCCCGGACGTCGATGACCGGGCCGCCCTCCAGGATCTTCTCGGGCACGTGCGTGGTGGGCGCGGGGGCCTGGACGCGGTGGTCGGCGAGTATCTCGCTGTGCACGTAGCCGCGCAGCATGAGCATCGCGGCCAGGGCGACCAGCAGGAGCAGGGGCAGCAGCAGGCGCAGGGGCAGGCGGCGGCGGGACACCGCACGGGCGCTGCGCGCGGCCCCGTGACGGCGGGTGCGGGATGCCATCAGAGGGTGGTCTCCGGGGACAGGGGCGTGGACGGGGAGGTGTCGCCCCGTTCGGCGACGACGGTGGTGCCTGCGGCCCCGGCGAGGGGGGTGGCCGCCCCGTTGACGCCCGCGCCGCCCTCACCCGGGTCGGAGCCGGTGGTGGCGCCGCCGGTGGGCTCGGTCGGGTCGACCGTGGTGGGGTCGCCGCCGCCGGCCGGGGCGGACGGGCCGGTGGTGGAGGGCGGCGGCGCCTGCGAGGAACCCGTGGGGCCCGGCGCGGTCGATCCGGTTCCGGCGGGCTTCTCGTCGGTGCCGGTCTCGCCGGCGCCGGGGCCGGTGCTCGTGCCGGTCCGCGGGGTGTCGCCGGAGGTGGTGCCGGGCGCGGGGGCTCCGGCGCCCGGCGTACCGGTCGAGCCGGCGGCGCTGGGCCCGGCCTCCGGGGTGCCGGTGGCGGCGGGCGGCCCGGACCGCGAGGGCAACGGGGTGGTGTCGACCTGCCCGGCGGGTGCGCCCTCCTCCTGGCCCGGAACGGGCATCCAGGGGGCGTCGGAGTTGCCGGACATCAGGGTGGAGACGATGACGACGGCGTACACGGCGCAGGCGATGCCGACGAGTATGCCGAGGCGGCGGTAGAGGCGGCTGCGGCGGCCGGAGGCGTCGACGAAGACCGGTCCCTCGGAGGGCTCGTGACGGCTCTTGCGGTGTCCGCCGTCGGTGCGGTGGAGCACGCCGTCGCCGAGCTGGACGGCGTCGAGCTGGACCGTCACCTCGTGCGGGTCGTGGGTGTGCGCGGCGTCCGGGGCCTCGGCCTTCGCCTCCTCCTCCGGGGTCTCCTGCCAGGGGTCGCGCAGGAGCGGCACAGGAGGGGCGGGGACGGCCGCGGCGGCCGGACCCGGAGGGCCCGGCGGAGCGGCGGCGTCGGGCTTGCCCCAGGTGATGCGCGGCGGCCGGCCGAAGGGGTCGGAGCCCGGGTGCTCCCGGGCTATTCGGGAACCGAGTATCTCCGTCTCGCCGTTGCCGCCCGCGGCACCCGGGCGGCGCGGGCCGCGGTCGCCGGGGCCGCTGCCGAACCAGCCGGACCCGGGCCCGCCGGAGGACGGCGCGCTCATCGCGGGCTCTCCTGCGGGCGGGAAGGAGCGGGTCGGCCGGGACACCTCGGTGGGGTCAGCATCCGGTCTTGCCTCCGAGAGATCACGAACCCCGGACTCGACCTCGGGCCACTCCGGTTGGGCGTCTTTTTGCCAGTTCTTCACGCGCGCGCACTTCCCCCCACGGGACACTTCCGGGTGCGCATACGACTCCGAGCACCCGTCGGCCGAACCGGCCCCCACCAGGTTCGAGCGCCCCCTGTATCACACCGTGCTCAGGCAGAGAATGTAGCGCACGCGGAGGATCCGTGGTTGCCGCGTGTCAATTGTGGACGGACATCACAGCGCTGTCGGTGGCCGGAATCCATCCCCCGACGGGTGCCCGGAGCCAGTCGTTCTCAGCCGCGACCTGCGCCGCCGCCCGGCGCAGGGCGTTCAGCGCGGGGCGCACCAGTCCCTTCCTCCAGACCAGTGAGACCGGAGACAGCGGCACCGGATCGACGAGCGGCCGCACGACGGTCGACTCCATGGCCGGAAAGCTCACCACGGCCAGGATCGGATGCCGCGTCCGGTCCATGATCCGTCGGAACTCCTCGACGCCGACCGCCAGCGGAAGGGGTGGCGCCACCTCGATGCCCCGTCCCTCGAACAGGCGGTGCGCGAGGTCCGTCCACTCCGGCGTGCGCGGGTTCCCGGCCCCGGCGTACACCCGCTCCCCGGCGAGCGCGGAGAGCGGCACCTCGGGGAGCCGGGCCAGCGGGTGGTCCTCGGGCAGCACGACCGCCATCGGCTCGTACCGGACGGGCTGGTGGGCGAGCCCGGCGCGCAGGGCCGGGGGCAGGCCCGCGAAGCGGCCGAAGGACGCGTCGATGCGGCCGGCGGCCATCTCGGCGGCGGCGTGGGCCAGTCCGCTCTCGTAGCGCGCCATCAGCTCCTCGCCGGGGGCGAGTTCGCGGGCCCGTTCCAGCACCAGGCGGCCGGTGACCAGCCCCGGGGAGTTGAGGTCGACCAGCAGCGGGCGGGCCTGCCCCAGGGCGGCGAGGAGCTGGTCCTGGGCGTCGAGGACGCGCCGGGCGTACGGCAGCAGCCGCTCGCCGTCGGCCGTCAGCGTCACCTGCCGGGTCGTCCGCACGAACAGCTCGGCGCCCAGCTCCCGTTCCAGGCGCCGTACGTCCCGGCTGAGCGCCTGCTGGGCGACGTACAGCCGGGCGGCGGCGCGGGTGAAGTGCAGGTCCTCGGCGACGGCGACGAAGGCGCGCAGGAGGCGGGGGTCGAGGTGGGCGGGTGCGGGCATCCGGGGAACCTACAACAGGAGTGCGTCAATGGCGACGGATTAGGTGTTGGACCGCCGGGCCGCCCCCGGGCGACGGTGTCCACATGCCGCAACCCACCTTCGCACGTCCCGCTCCGCGGTCCGCCCCGGCCCCGCGGGGCACCCTCCTCGCCGTCACCGCCGACTCCCTGGTCGCCGCCGACCTCCGCCCGCGCGGCGGCCGCCCGCCCGGCCCGTACCGCCGGCTGCTGGCCACGCCCGACGCCCGCGCCTTCACCGTCGGGAACCTGATGGCGCGGCTGCCGATGGGCATGTTCAGTGTCAGCGCGGTCGTGATGATCGCCGGCACCCGTGGCTCGTACGCCCTGGCGGGTGCCGTCACCGCGACGGGGCTGGCGGCCACCGCCGTCGTCGCCCCGTGGACCGCCCGGCTCGTGGACCGGCACGGTCAGGCCCGGGTCGCCGTGCCCGCCACCCTGGTCGCCGCCCTCGGCTCGCTGGCCCTGCTGCTGTGCGTGCGGTACGGCGCACCGGCCTGGACCCTGTTCGCCGCGTACGCCGCGACCGCGACGACCCCCAACACCGGCGGCATGGCGCGGGCCCGCTGGAACCACCTGCTGAAGGGCGACGCCGACGCGCTGCACACCGCGAACTCCTTCGAGCAGGCGGCGGACGAGCTGTGCTTCATGCTCGGTCCGGTCCTCGCGGCCTTCCTGTGCACGGCGGTGTTCCCGCAGGCCGGCACGCTCGTCGGCGTGGTGCTGCTGGTGACCGGCATGCTGCTGTTCACCGCCCAGCGCTCGACCGAGCCCCCGGCCCGGCCCCGCCCCGCGGCGAGCGCGCCGTTGCGTGCCCCGGGCATGCCGCCGCTGCTGGCGGGGTGCCTGGCCATGGGCGGGATCTTCGGTGCCATGGAGGTCGTCACCATCGCCTTCGCGGACGCGCAGGGGCACCGCGCGGCGGCCGGGGTGGTCCTCGCGCTCCAGGCGGCCGGCTCCTGCGCGGCCGGTCTGCTGTACGGCGCCGTGCGGCCGGCCGGATCCGCCGCCGCCCGGCTGCCGTGGTGCGTGGCGGTGATGGCGGCCCTGCTGACGCTGCCGCTGCTCGCGGCGGCCCTCACCGGCTCCCTGCCGCTGCTGGCGCTCGCCCTGCTGGTCGCCGGGATGGCGACCGCACCGACGATGGTCACCACCATGACGCTGGTCCAGCGGCGCACCCCCGAGGGGCGTCTGAACGAGGGGATGACCCTCGCCGTGACGGGTCTGCTCGGCGGCATGGCCTGCGGCAGCGCCGCGGGCGGCTGGGCGGTGGAGCACGCCTCGGTGGCGGCCGCCTACGGCATCCCGGTGACGGCGGCGGCGGTGGCCCTGCTGCTCGCCCTGCCGCCGGCCCGGCGGGCGGCGTCCTGATGGGAGGGGACACGACGAGGGGGCAGGCGCTCGCCGTCAGCGAGTACCTGCCCCCTCGGGGACGTGGAGATGGCGGGAATCGAACCCGCGTCCAACGGTGCGGAATCAGGGCTTCTCCGTGTGCAGTCCGCTTCGATTTTCTCAGCCCCGGAGATCACGCGGACAAGTCTCCGACGGGCTCAGTCACTGTTTGGTTTCCCTCTTCACCCCGTGACCGGGATCAAGGTTTAGTCCCCTAGCTGATGCCAGGATCCGGGTCGGGAACAGCCCCGGGCTGACACTCCCGTAGTAGGAGGCTCGCTCTGCTACCTGAGATCAGGCAGCGAGGGCGAAGGCCTGCTGGGAGGAATCGCGCTTGGTGTTGGCGATTATTTTTTCGGCCTGTGGTTTACGAGATCATGGCCGCTTCCTCGACACGCTTCCCCTGCTTCGACAGCCGCTGTCGAAACCGATCATCCCCATGTTGATTTTTCAATCCCTCCGGAGAGGGGGCCGCACCCGCTGTGAGGTGCGGATGCCATCGTACGTGACCAACGCACGAGGGTGCCAGCCTATTCCCGGCGGTCAGGCCCGCTGCTTGCGGCGGATCGCCGACATGGTGCGCTCCGCCTCGCGCCGGTCCTGCTTCTCCCGGAGCGTCTGGCGCTTGTCGTACTCCTTCTTGCCCCGCGCCAGCGCGATCTCGACCTTGGCCCGGCCGTCCTTGAAGTAGAGGGCCAGCGGCACGATGGTGTGCCCGGTCTCCTGGGACTTCGACTCCAGCTTGTCGATCTCCACGCGGTGCAGCAGCAGCTTGCGCTTGCGCCGGGCGCTGTGGTTGGTCCACGTGCCCTGGCTGTACTCCGGCACGTGCACGTTGTGCAGCCAGGCCTCGTGTCCGTCCAGCTGCACGAAGCCGTCCGCCAGCGAGGCCCGCCCCTGGCGCAGCGACTTCACCTCGGTCCCGGACAGGACGAGGCCCGCCTCGTAGGTGTCGAGGATCTGGTAGTCGTGCCGCGCCTTCTTGTTCTGCGCGATCAGCTTGCGCCCTTTTTCCTTAGCCATAGTGCAACCATTTTGGCACTACACAGGGGGCGTACGGAAAGCCGATTACGCGGTCGGCCCCAGTCCGCTCAGCACCGTCCGCGCCCGTTCCAGGGCGGCCGGCTTCGCCGGGTCGACCTCCAGGTCGGGTGTGATGCCCCTGCCGTCGACGCCGCGGCCGGCCGGGGTGCGGTAGTGCCCCACGGTCAGCTCGGCCACCGAGCCGCCGGGGAGCCGGCTCGGCATCTGCACCGAGCCCTTGCCGAAGGTGCGGGAGCCGATGACCACCGCCCGGCCGCGGTCCTGGAGGGCCCCGGTGAGCAGTTCGGCCGCGCTCATCGTGCCGCCGTCGACGAGCGCGACCAGGGGTCTGGTGGTCTCGCCGCCGGACTCGGCGTGCAGGGCCCGCTGGTCGCCGTCGACGTCGTACGTGGCGACCAGGCCGCCGTCGAGGAAGGCGGAGGCCGCGGTGACCGCCTCGGAGACCAGGCCGCCGGAGTTGCCGCGCAGGTCGAGGACGACCCCCGTGCCGGACGGCAGCCGCCGCACGGCGTCCCGGACCTGTGCGCCGACGCCCTTGCTGAAGGAGAGGACCCTGATCACGGTGTCGCCGGTGGCGAGGGTGCGGACCGTCACGGGGTCCGTGGAGAGGCTGGCCCGGCGCACGGTCTCGCTCCACGCGCGCGTGCCGCGCTCCAGGCCCAGCCGGACGGAGGTGCCCGCGGGCTCCTCCTCGGCGTCGCCGCGCAGTATGGCGACGACCTCGGTGACGGGACGCCCGTCGACCCGCTCGCCGTCGACGCTGCGCAGCCGGTCGCCCTCGCGGATCCCGGCGTCGGCCGCGGGCGAGCCGGTCCGCACGCCGGTCACCTCGATGCGGCCGTCGCTCTCGCGCCGCGCGGAGAGCCCGACGCCGGTGTACCGGCCGTCCAGGGCCTCCTCCAACTCCTCGTACTCGCCGTGGGAGTAGACGGCGCCCCAGCGGTCCCCGCTGCGGCTGACCGCGCGTTCGGCGGCCTCCTCCGGGGACTTGCCGTCGGCCAGCGCCTCGGCGGCCGCCCTGGCGACCTCGTCGTGCCGCCCTGCGGGCGCCGCCGGACGTGCCGCGTCCGGTTCGGGCTCCGGGCCGGTTCCGGGCAGCGACCCGGTGACCCCGCCCGCGACGAGCACACTGGCGAACACCAAGGCCAGAGCGGCCCCGTGGCGTACGCGGCGGGGCTGACAGAACAGGTCACGACCTGACATGCCGGTGAGTCTAGGACAACGCGAGAGGGCCGAACGGTCGCTTGACCGTTCGGCCCTCTTGGTATGTGTCACACCTTCAGGTACTTGCGCAACGCGAAGAACGCGGCCAAGGCCGGCATCAGCAGGCTGGTCGCCAGGATCAGCGGCAGCTTCGTCAACACGGCGTCCCAGCCGATGAAGTTGATCAGGTTCAGCTTCTCCGACAGGGCGAGTCCGTGGTCGATGATGAAGTACCTGGCGACCACCAGGAAGCCGCAGGCGACACCACCGCCGATGAGTCCGGCGACCGCCGCCTCCATGATGAACGGCGCCTGGATGTAGAACCCGGAGGCCCCGACGAGGCGCATGATGCCCGTCTCCCGCCGCCGGCTGAACGCCGAGACGCGCACCGTGTTGACGATCAGCATGAGGGCGACGACCAGCATCAGCGCCATCACCGCGCGGGCGGCCCAGTTCATGCCGTTGAGGAGGCCGAAGAGGTTGTCCAGGATGCCCTTCTGGTCCTGCACGGACTGCACGCCCTCCCGGCCGTCGAAGGCGGTGGCGATGACCTGGTACTTCTCCGGGTCCTTGAGCTTGATCCGGTACGACTCCTGCATCTGGTCGGGCGTCAGGGAGCTGGCCAGCGGGGAGTCGCCGAACTGCTCCTTGTAGTGCTTGTACGCCTCGTCCTGCGACTCGTACGTGACCTTGTCGACGACCGTCATCTCGTCGAGGTCGGACATGATCTGCTTCTTCTGGTCCGCGGTCACCGCGCCCTTGGCGCAGTTGGGGTCGGACTCGGCGTCGCTCTTGTTGCAGAGGAAGACCGAGACGTTGACCTTGTCGTACCAGTAGCCCTTCATGGTGTTGACCTGGTCGCTCATCAGCAGCGAACCGCCGAACAGGGCCAGGGACAGGGCGACGGAGACGATGACCGCGAACGTCATCGTCAGGTTGCGGCGAAGACCGACACCGATCTCCGAGAGCACGAACTGGGCGCGCATGGCGTCTCGTTAAGCCTTTCGTTCCTCGTCGTCAGTGCTGGTAGCCGTAGACGCCGCGTGCCTGGTCGCGGACGAGGCGGCCCTTCTCCAGCTCGATGACGCGCTTGCGCATCTGGTCCACGATGTTCTGGTCGTGGGTGGCCATGATCACGGTGGTGCCCGTCCGGTTGATGCGGTCGAGCAGCTTCATGATGCCCACGGAGGTCTGCGGGTCGAGGTTGCCGGTGGGCTCGTCCGCGATCAGCAGCTTGGGCCGGTTGACGAAGGCCCGCGCGATCGCGACGCGCTGCTGCTCACCGCCGGACAGCTCGCCGGGCCTGCGGTCCTCCTTGCCGCCGAGACCGACGAGGTCGAGCACCTGGGGCACCGACTTGCGGATCTCGCCGCGGGACTTGCCGATGACCTCCTGGGCGAAGGCGACGTTCTCGCCGACCGTCTTGTTCGGGAGCAGGCGGAAGTCCTGGAACACCGTCCCCAGCTGGCGCCGCATCTGCGGCACCTTCCAGTTGGACAGGCGGGCGAGGTCCTTGCCCAGGACGTGCACCTGGCCGTGGCTGCACCGCTCCTCGCGCAGGATCAGCCGCAGGAAGGTGGACTTTCCGGAGCCGGAGGATCCCACGAGGAAGACGAACTCGCCCTTCTCGACCTCCAGGGAGACGTCCCTGAGGGCTGGGTGGCTCTGTTTGGGGTAGACCTTGGAGACGTTGTCGAATCGGATCACGGATGCACCACGGGTCGCCGGGGGTAGATGTGCGTGACCATACGCGAACCGGGGAGCGGCCCGCAGTCACCGGTCTGGGTTGCGTATCAGTTGCACGTTTTGTCCCCGCCGGGAGGACGCGCGGGGTCCCCCGGAACCTGGCACAGTGGAAGGGGAACGTTCGTGTCGGTGCGGGCGTTGTCCTGACGGAGCCGGCGGCAAGGAGGGCGAGCGCATGACGTACGACCGGTTGGTGTGCGCGAACTGCGCGTCGCCCGTGAGTGAGGGCCGGTGCCCGGTGTGCCGGGCGAACCGCGAGCGGATGCAGCAGGAGAGCCCCCTGGCGGGGCTGAACCCGATGATGCTGATCGCCCTGCTGGCGGTGCTGGTGGCGGCCGTGGCGCTGCTGGCCCACCAGACCGTCTGACGGGCGCGGAGGGGCCCGCGAGGGCCCTCGTGGACATGACGGAGGGGCCCGGAGCGCGTAGCGCTCCGGGCCCCTCCTGTGCGGCTGTGCGCCTGCGCCCTGTGTAGCCGGACGGCTACGGTCAGGCAGCGGCCCCGCCGCGACCGTTCATCATGCGCGGCAGCAGGCGGAAGCCGATGCCGCCGGCGATCATCGTGGCCGCGCCGACCAGCAGGAACGTGGTCTCGGCGGCGCCGGTCTCGGCCAGCTCGTCACCGCTGCCCTGGGCGGCGGTGTCGGAGGCCGGGGCCTCTTCGCCGGTGTCGGTCAGGGCCGAGGAACCCTCGTCCTGGGTGACGTTGTCGTTGCTGCCGCCGTCGGGGGTGGTGTTGTCGCCGCCACCACCGTTGCCGCCGGTGCCACCGGTGTTGCCGTTGCCACCGTTGTCGCCGGAACCGCCGTTGTCACCGTTGCCACCGTTGTCGCCGGTGCCACCGTTGTTGCCGTTCCCGCCATTGTTGCCGTTGCCACCGTTGTCACCGTTGCCGCCGTTGTCACCACCCTCGGTGGTGCCTTCGGACGTGCCCTCGGTGGTGCCGACCGAGGTGCCCTCGGTCGTGCCCTCGGTGGTGCCTTCCGTGGTCCCCTCGGTGGTGCCCTCGGTGGTCCCCTCCGTGGTGCCTTCCGAGGTGCCCTCGGTGGTCCCCTCGGACGTACCCTCCGTGGTGCCCTCGGTCACGCCGAGCGAGGTGCCCTCGGTGGTGCCCTCGGTCGTGCCCTCGGTGGTCCCCTCGGTGTCGCCGCCGACGCTCACGCCGAGGTCGACGTTGGTGTCGCCGACACCCGCGCTGACGCCGATGTCGAGCGCCGAGGCGGCACCCGCGGCGGTCAGCGAGGCACCGGCGGCGATCACGGCGCCGGCCGCTATGCGCGCGACGCGGACGCGCGTCTTCTTCGTCATGTGGTTGCTACCCCCAGTAGCCGAAATAGTCGGTGAGGCCGCACTCGGGGCCGTGATCGACGGGGGCGGCTGCGCTCAAGTCCCCCGGTTCACATGCGCCCCAGAAATACGCATGCCGCGCCTCACCCTTGCGAATGTTCAAAGCAACGTCAAGGCCATTGCGTACGCGATGTCCGGGTACGGGACGTATGCCGGACACAAAGGGTGTGAGTGTGATGTAAAACCCAGACATCACCGGCGAACGGCGGGCAGAGAAAAGGCAACCGCCGCCCGATGGGCGGGAGTTGCCTTGTCGACAAAGCGGCGCGTGCGCGACCGCTTCGCGTTACTTCTCCTGCTGCTTGCGCCAGCGAATTCCGGCTTCGAGGAAACCGTCGATCTCGCCGTTGAACACGGCCTCGGGGTTGCCCACTTCGTGCTCCGTGCGCAGGTCCTTGACCATCTGGTACGGGTGCAGCACGTACGAACGCATCTGGTTGCCCCAGGAGTTGCCCCCGTCGCCCTTGAGGGCGTCCATCTTGGCCTGCTCCTCCTGGCGGCGCCGCTCCAGAAGCTTGGCCTGGAGGACGTTCATCGCGGTGGCCTTGTTCTGGATCTGGGACCGCTCGTTCTGGCAGGAGACCACGATGCCGGTGGGGAGGTGGGTGAGCCGCACCGCGGAGTCGGTGGTGTTCACGCCCTGGCCGCCGGGGCCGGAGGACCGGTACACGTCCACCCGCAGCTCGGACTCGTCGATCTCGATGTGGTCGGTCTGCTCGACCACGGGGAGGATCTCGACGCCCGCGAAAGAGGTCTGGCGGCGCCCCTGGTTGTCGAAGGGCGAGATGCGCACCAGGCGGTGGGTGCCCTGCTCGACGGAGAGGGTGCCGTAGGCGTAGGGCGACTGCACGGCGAAGGTGGTCGACTTGATGCCGGCCTCCTCCGCGTACGACGTCTCGTAGACCTCGGTCTTGTAGCCGTGCTGCTCGGCCCAGCGCAGGTACATGCGCTGGAGCTTCTCGGCGAAGTCGGCGGCGTCCACGCCGCCCGCCTCGGCGCGGATGTTGACGAGCGCCTCGCGCGCGTCGTACTCGCCCGAGAGCAGCGTGCGGACCTCCATCTCGTCCAGCGCCTTCTTCACGGCCGTCAGCTCGGACTCGGCCTCGGCGCGGGTGTCCGGGTCGTCCTCCTCCTCGGCCATCTCGAAGAGCACGCCGAGATCGTCGAGCCGCCCGCGCAGGGCCTCGGCCTTCCGCACCTCCGCCTGGAGGTGGGAGAGCCGGCTCGTGATCTTCTGCGCCTCGTCCGGGTTGTCCCACAGGGAGGGCGCGGCCGCCTGCTCCTCGAGCACGGCGATGTCTGCCCTCATCCTGTCGAGGTCCAGGACGGCCTCGATCGACTCCATGGTCGAGGAGAGGGACTTCAGCTCTTCGGATACATCGACGACTGCCACGCGTCCAGCGTAACGGCTCCACCGACCGGCCCCGGCCGGGCCGTGACCACGGGCGCCGCGCGACGGTGCGCGGCCGGGGGGTGCAGGGCCGGTGCCCGGGCGCCCCGGCCGGCCGGGAGGCGGCCCCCTTGGCGGCCGCCGGGGTCAGGGCGACGCCGGGGCCGAGTTCTTCGTGTCCTGGGGGCCCGCGGGGTCCTCATCGGTGCTCGTGGCCAGCCAGGTCCCGACGCCGACGGCCGCCACCAGGGCGACCGCCCCGGCGCCCAGGGCGAGGCGGCGACGGCGCGTGGCGGCGCGGTTGCGGGCCGAGCCGGGCCGAGGGGCGCCGGACGCGCGCGGGGCGCGGGCGGTGCCCCTGGCGCCGCCCGCCAGCTCGTCCGGGGCGGGCACGCGCATCGAGGTGTGCGTGTCGCGGTTGGAGTCGGCGGGCTTCGCCCCCGGCACGAGCGGCACGGCTCCCCGGCGGCGGACCGGCTCCCCGCCGGAGGTCTGGGCCCCCGGGGACGTCGCGGACTCCTCGGCCGGGTCCTCCTCGTGCTCCGCGTCGGGCTCGTCCACGTCCAGCGGGCCCATCCCGGCCAGCATCGGCAGCAGCTCGCGCAGCCGGACGCTCAGCTCGGAGGCGCGCAGCCGGGAGGCGGGCCCCTTGGCGAGGCACTGCACGAGGAGCTGCCACAGCTCGTCCGGGATGCCGGGGAGCGGGACGACCGTCTCGGTCACGTGGCGGCGCAGCACGGCGCCGGGGTGGCCGCCGCCGAAGGGCGTGAAGCCGGCGAGCAGCTCGTAGAGGACCGTGGCCAGCGCGTAGATGTCGACCGCCGCGCGCGGGGGCAGGCCCTCGACGATCTCGGGGGCGAGGTAGTCGGGTGTGCCGATGATCTTCGTGGCGCGGGTGCGCCGCGGGGTGTCGATGAGCTTGGCCACCCCGAAGTCCGTCAGCAGCGCCGGGTGGGAGCCGCCGGGGCCGAGCGGGCCCTGCATGTCGAGGAGCACGTTCTCCGGCTTGACGTCGCGGTGCACGACCCCGGCAGCGTGCGCGGCGGCCAGGCCATCGGCGACGTCCGCGACGACGGCCACGGCGGCCTCGGGCGACAGGCGCCGCTCGCGGTCGAGGCGGGTCCGCAGGTCCGTGCCGCGGACCAGGTCCATGACGAGGGCGAGGTCGTTGCCGTCGACGACCAGGTCGCGGACGGAGACGACGTTCGGGTGATCCAGGCCGAGCAGGGCCGTGCGCTCCTGAACGAAGCGCGAGACCAGCTCCTGGTCGGACGCCAGGTCCTCGCGCAGCAGCTTGATCGCGACGGGCCCCTCGGGGCCCTCGCCGAGCCACACCGTGCCGGCGCTGCCCCGCCCGAGGATCTGGTGGGCGGTGTACCGGCTGCCGATCTTCCGTGCCAAGACTGCTCCTACCGACGCGTGTTGCGCCTAAAAGTACGCGTCCGCGGAGCCAACCTTCACAACGGAGGCGGAAATCACCCGCCGGATGTCGACAAGTCTCCGGACTCAGCCGCCGGTGGAGCCGCCGCCGCCCGATCCGCCGAGGTCCCCGATCCAGTCGGTCGCCGTGGTGAACCAGTCGCTGAGCTGCTCCCAGTAGCCCTTGCCGGTGCCGATCCAGTCCTGGAGCGGGCTCAGCTCCCAGATGAGCCAGCCGGCCACGAACATGATGACGAGCGTGAACAGGCACCCCTTGAGGCAGCCGAGGCCGGGGATGCGCATCGGGTTCGCGCCGCGCTGCCGCGGCGGGCGCGGCTCGCGCCGGGGCGGCCGGGGCTCGGGGGTGGGCGGCGGGGCGTACCGCTGGGGCTGCTGCGGCTGCGGGGTCGCGTACCGCTGCGGCTGTTGCTGCTGCTGCTGCGGGTAGCCGTACCCGGGCTGCTGGGGCGGCGGTCCCTGGGGGGCCTGCCGGGGCTGCTGCGGCGGGCGGGAGACCTGCCGCTGGGGGCGCCTGCGCAGCGGGTCCTGGTTCGGGTCGAGGTACTGGACCTGCGTCTGCTCGTTGCGGTCGCGGGCGGCGCGCAGCTGGTTCTGCCAGGGGTGCGGGTCGTCGGGCCCGCCGCCCTGGCCCTGCCCGGGCGGCACCGGGGGCATGACGGCGGTCGGGTCGGCCGCGCCCCGGTTGGGGAGTACGGCGGTGGGGTCGGCGGCGCCGGACGGGTTGCCGGTCTGCGGCAGGACGCTGGTCGCGCCGTTCGGGTCGTAGCCGCCGTTCTGGTTCTGCGGCAGGACCTGCGTCGGGTCGGCGGCGCCGGGCGTGCCGGGGACCTGTGCGGGCGCCGGGTCGGGGACGAGCAGCATCCCCACGTTCTCGGCGGCGCCGATCTGCGCGTTGTTCGCGTGCACGCCGATGCCGTCGGCGACGACGCGCAGGCCGCGCGCGAGGTTCTCGGCGCTCGGGCGTTCGTCGGGGTTCTTGCGCAGGCAGCGCTCGATGACCGTCCACAGCGGGTCGGGGACGGTGGAGGGGCGGCGCGGTTCGGCGCTCAGGTGCTGGTGCAGCACTTCTAGGGCGGAGCCGCCGCCGAACGGGGGACGGCCGGTGACCAGCTCGTACAGCAGGATGCCCGCGCCGTACACGTCGACGGCGGAGGTCTGGGGGCGGCCCTCGGCGGACTCCGGCGCGACGTACGCGGGCGTGCCGACGAACTCGTGGGTGCGGGTGAGACCGGGCGAGTCGGCGAGGCGGGCGATGCCGAAGTCGGTCAGCATCGGGTGCATCTCGCCGCCGGTCTGCCTCAGCAGCACGTTGGCCGGCTTGAGGTCGCGGTGGACCACGCCGTCCGCGTGGCTGGCGGCCAGGGCGTCGGCGATCTGGGCGGTGAGCAGGGCCGCCGCGACCGGGGTGAGCGGCCCGTTCTCCCGCAGATAACGGTGGAGGTCGGGGCCGTCGACGAGGTCCATGACGAGCGCGAGCAGCTCGCCCTCGACGACCAGGTCGCGGACCCGGACGATGTTGGGGTGGGTGAGCCGGAGCAGGACGGAGCGCTCCCGCAGGAAGCGCATCACGATGTCGGGGTCGCTCGCGAGCTCTTCCTTGAGGACCTTGATCGCCACGGTCTCACCGGGCTGCCCGGCCACGGCCGCCTCGGCGCCCGCGGTCTCCCGCTGGCGCGCTCGCCAGACGGTGCCCGTGGCGCCGCGGCCGAGGGGCTCCTCGAGGAGGTACTTGCTGCCTACCGGCCGCACGTCATCCGCTCCTAGTTGCTTGCTGGCTGTTCCGACCCACTGTAATGCCGCGCTCCCGGCGCGGGGCCGTCCTCATTCCGTGGTTGTCCCCGTGGCTGTGGCCGGTCCTCCGGTAAGCCGTACGTGCCGCTGCCGGGCCGTGTTCGAAGGAAAGACGCTCGACCTGGTCCCTTGGTTGCCGCTGCCCGGACGTGACCGATCTCAAGCCGACGGTCTTCGATCAGCTCCGGGGCACCCGTCAGGCATTTTTGGGGTCAGAGCCGACCAATCAAGATCATTTGACGGCGGGAGGCGGGCGCGTTGTCAGTGGCAGGTGCGAGGATGCGTGCAGTACTGGCCGACGTGCTCGTGTGGCGGTGGGGGAAGTCCGCGGTGGGTGACCGCGGTGACGGCTTCCGCCCGGCGTGCGGGCGCCCGCGCGAAGGGACCGCTGACGGCGATGCAGATCCGGCTGACCGTCGTAGACCCGCAGGGCCCGCATGCTTCGGCGGGGGGCCGCGCCGCGAGCAGCGACGTGCTGGTCACCGCGCCGGCCGGCACCGCCCTCGCCTCGGTCGCCTCCGCGCTGGCCGCGGCGCTCCCGGGCGGCGAGACCCCGGGCACCGGCCAAGTGGTGCTGTACGCGGGCGCGCAGCGGCTGGACACGCAGCGCAGCACCCTGGGCGAGCCGCCCCTGATCGACGGCGCGGTGCTCTGCCTGGGCGCCCCGGGCGAGCCCGACCCGCACGCCGAGCCGGCCGACGTCCCCGCCCAGCTCCACGTGGTCGCGGGCCCCGACGCGGGCGGCGTCCACCTCCTGCACGGCGGGCAGATCCGCCTCGGCCGCTCCGCCGACGCCGACGTCGCGCTGGACGACCCGGACGTCTCCCGGATGCACTGCGCCGTGACGGTCACCCAGGACGCCCGCGTCTCGGTCGCCGACCTCGGCTCGACCAACGGCACCACGCTGGACGGCACCCGCGTGGGCGACCGCCCCGTCCGCTTCACGCCGGGCGCGCTGCTGCGGATCGGCGAGTCGGCCCTGCGGCTGGTGCCGGTCCCCCGCGAGGCTCCGGCACGGGCGGCGACGACGCCGGACGGGGAGGGGTACGTACGGCTGTCCGCCGTGCCGGTGCCCGCCCCGGCCCGCGGCGACGCCGACGAGGTGGCCCACGCACGCGTGGCGGACGGCGCGACGGGTCACGGGGGCGTCGCGGACGGCCCCTCCCGGGGCGCGGATGCGGGCATCGGCACCGCGCGCGCGGGCGGCCCCTCCGGTACGGACCGTGCGGACGCCGCCCCGCGCACCACCGGAACCGGTGGGTGGGGCAGTGCGGCGGGCCTCCCCCACCAGGCCGACGCCGCTTCGGGGTACGGCGGGCCGCCCCAGGTGCCCGGCCAGGGCGGCGCACCCCGCGTGGAGAGCCACGGCACGGGCCCCGCGGCCGGCTTCCCCCGTCAGACCCCCGCGGACGGCGAGACCCACGGCGCGGCCGCGTCCTACGGTGCGGCGGGGTCTGCGCCGGGCGAGTACGGCCTGGGCGGGTACGGCAGGGGCGAGTACGGCACGGGCGAGTACGGCAGGAGCGGATCCGGCACGGGCGAGTACGGCAGGAGCGGATCCGGCACGGGCGAGTACGGCACGAACGGACCCGGCACGGGCGAGTACGGTCCCGGGCGGTACGAAGAGGACTACGCCGGGCGAGGCGGGTCCGCCGCGGGCGCGTCCCGGGACGGCGGCCACGGCGCCGTCGCCGGCCGCCCGAGCGGCACCGACGCCCGTCCGTCCGGCGGCGCGCACACCGAGGGCGCGCCCCGCGCGGGCGGCTCCCCCGCCCACACGTCCCGCGGGGGCGACGGATCCAGCCCCGCCGACCGGGCCGACCGGGGCGCGGAACCGACCGGCAGGACCCAGTACCCCACGTCACCCACGGCCACCGGCGGCCCGGACACCCGCCCCGGCCGCCACCCCGCCACGGACGGCGTCCCGTCCCCCGCCGGCCCCGCCCCGGCGGCACCCCACGCCCACCCCACCGCCGCGCACGCACCCGGACCCCGGCATCCCGGCGCTCCCGACCCCGCCGGCGACGACCGGCCCCCCGGCGGCGGCACCGGACGCAAGGGCACCCCCCTGCGCGGCACCGACCTCCCGCACGGCGTGCGGCGCCGTGGCGGGATCGGCGCGTGGGCGCGGCGGCTCACCGCGGGGCGCGGGGGCGCGCAGGACGACCCCGCGACGGGCACGCACGCCTGCGACACGGCGGCCGGACCGGTGCCGGCCGCACCCGGCGGTGCCGCCCACGCCCCGGAGACCTGGCCGGACCCCGCGTCGCTGCTGCTGACGGCGCTCGGCCCGGGGCCCCGGCTCTGGGAGCGCGGCCCGGGACACCCGGAGGCGCTGACGGTGCGGCTCGGCACGGCCGACCGGGTGGCCCCCGGCGGTGACGCGCCGCTGCCCGCGGTCCCGGTGACCGCCGGACTGCGCGAGGCGGGGGCGCTCGGCCTGGCCGGCCCGCGCGCCCGGCTCACCGGGCTGGCCCGCTCGGTGCTGGCCCAGCTCGCCGCGCTGCACTCCGCGGACACCCTGGAGATCGTCCTGATCAGCGCGGACCGCTCCCGCCCGCTCGCCGAGCGGACCGCGGAGTGGTCCTGGCTGGGCTGGCTGCCCCACCTGCGCCCGGCCCACGGCCAGGACTGCCGCCTGCTCCTCGCCCACGACCGCGAGCAGGCGACGGCCCGCGCGCAGGAGCTGGTCCGCCGCCTGGAGGACCACTCCTCAAACGCCCGGACCGGCGCCCGCCCGGCGACGGCCGCCGCCGGCACCCGGCAGCCCTCCTGGGCCCGTCCCGACGACGGCACCGACCCGGCCGGCGGCTTCGCCGGGCCGTACAGCGTGGTGGTCGTGGACGGGGACCCCGGCGGGGCCGACGTCCGCGAGACCCTGGCCCGGCTGGCGCTGGAGGGGCCCCGGGCCGGCATCCACGTCCTGTGCCTCGCCGAGACACCCGCCGCCTCCCCCACCTCCCCCGTGGCGGACACGTACGAGGCGGCCTGCGCGGTGTCGCCCGTGTTCCGCGCGTGCGGTGCCGTGGCGCTGCTCAGCGGCGACGTGGCGACGGCACTGCGGCTGCTGCGCGTCGCGCGCACCGCCGGCGAGACCCCGGCGGGCCCGGTCGGGCACGGCACCCTCGGCACGGTCGACGCCGTCTCCCCCGCGTGGGCGGAGCGGTTCGCGCGTGCCCTGGCTCCGCTGCGCACCGACGCCCCCGCGGGCGGCGACCGGCAGGCGCGGGTGGCCGCCCCGCTCCCCCAGGCGGCCCGGCTCCTGGACGAGCTGGGCCTCGCCCGCGCCACCCCGGCGTCCCTGATGGCCCGCTGGGCCGACGCCGCCGACGACGCGCACGCCCTCGGCGGTCGCGCCCACGCGGTGCTGGGCGCCGGACCACGCGGCCCCGTCACGGTCGACCTCGCCGCCGAGGGGCCGCACCTGCTCGTCGAGGGCCCGCCCGGCAGCGGCCGCACCGAGCTGCTGCGGGCGCTGGTCGCCTCCCTCGCCTCCGCCGACCGGCCGGACCGGCTCGGCGTCGTCCTGATGGACGGCCGCGACGGCGTGGGCGGCGACGGCGGACACGGCGAGGGGCTGGCGGTCTGCACGGACGTACCGCACGTCACCACCCACCTCGCCGCCAACGACCCCGTCCGCATGCGGGAGTTCGCCCAGTCCCTGAGCGCCGAGCTGAAGCGGCGGGCGGAGCTGCTCGGGCGGTCGGAGTTCCCCGAGTGGCACACCGGCCGCGAGGTGTCTGGCCGGCTGGTCACCCAGCGCACACCGCACGAGGACGCGTCCGACTCCGCGACCGGGCCCGACGACGGGGACCTCGACTTCCCGCCCAGCTCCACGATGCGGCTGCGCCCGGGAGCGGCCCGGCGCCGTTCCGCGGCCGTGCCGCCGCTGCCCCGCCTCGTCGTGGTCGTGGACGACCTCGACGCCCTGGTGACTCCCCCGCTGGGCTCCCCCGGGCGCCCCGCGGCCGGTTCGGTCGTGCGGGCGCTGGAGGCCGTCGCGCGGGAGGGCGGGCGGCTCGGCGTGCACCTGGTCGCCGCCACCGCGCCCGGCGGCCGGACGGCCCAGACGGAGCCCGCCCTCCGCGCCGCCCTGCGCATCACGCTGGACGCCCCGGCCCCGGGACCGGACGAACCGATGCCGGGCCGGGGCCGGCTGACCCGCCCGGACGGTCCGGCCGTCGTCTTCCAGGCCGGCCGCGTCACCGGCCGCATCCCGCGCACCGCGACCCTGCGCCCCACGGTGATCCCCCTGGAATGGCACCTCATGGGCGACCCGCCCACCCGCCGCCCGGTCCGCGAACTGGGCAACGGCCCCACCGATCTCGCCCTGCTGGCCAGCGCGTTGGAACGGGCGGCCCGCGAGGTGGAGGCGGCACAGGTCCCGTCACTCCTGTAACGCCGGGCACACTTCAGCCCGTCCGGCGTTTGAGGACGAGGCCGTCCAGGCCGAAGCGGGGGTCCGGGGGCGGCAGCCCCCGGCGACGCCCACACCGACGCCGGGTGCCTGGTCACGACGCGGTCACGATCACCCCGGAGACCGCGGACGCGCCCTTGCCGCCCTCACCCCCCTGGCGTACACCAGAGCGCACGGAAGAGCGCCGGACGTTCGACGAGGCACCAAGAACGGGGCAAGTGATGCGCACGAGCAGGACCATGGGGACACGCAGGACGCTGGGCAGGACCAGCCGGATCGCCGCCACCCTCGCCGCGGGGGCGCTCGCGCTCTCGCTCACCGCGTGCGGTGGCGACGACGACGGCGGTGGCGGTGGCGACAAGGGCGGTCAGCAGGACGGCGGCAAGGACACGGCCACCTCCGTCACCCTCCCGAAGCTCGACGGCGAGAGTCTTGAGGTCGCCGCCGTCTGGACCGGCGCGGAGCAGGAGAACTTCAAGAAGGTCCTCGCCGAGTTCGAGAAGCGGACCGGCGCCAAGGTGACCTTCGTGCCCGCCCAGGACCCGATCATCAACTTCCTCGGCTCGAAGATCGCGGGCGGCGCCCCGCCGGACGTGGCGATGCTCCCGCAGCCCGGCGCCATCAAGCAGGCCGTGGACAAGGGCTGGGCCAAGCCGCTCGGCGCCGAGGCCACCAAGGAGCTGGGCGAGAACTACTCGCCGGGCTGGCAGGAGATAGGCAAGGTCGGCGGCAAGCAGTACGGCGTCTACTACAAGGCCGCCAACAAGTCGCTGATCTGGTACAACGCGCAGGTCTTCGAGAACGCGGGCGCCGCCGAGCCCAAGACCTGGGACGAGCTGCTCACCGCCGCGCAGACCATCTACGACTCCGGCGTCACGCCGTTCTCCGTGGGCGGCGCCGACGGCTGGACCCTGACCGACTGGTTCGAGAACGTCTACCTCTCCCAGGCGGGCCCGGAGAAGTACGACCAGCTGGCCAAGCACGAGATCAAGTGGACGGACCCCTCCGTCAAGGAGGCGCTGACCACCCTCGCCGAGATCTGGGGCAAGAAGGACTACGTGGCGGGCGGCGCGTCCGGCGCGCTCCAGACGGAGTTCCCGGCCTCGGTGACGCAGACCTTCACCGGCGGCGACCAGCCCAAGGCGGGCATGGTCTACGAGGGCGACTTCGTGCAGGTCAACATCGGTGAGACGGACGCGGAGATCGGCACCGACGCCAAGGTGTTCCCGTTCCCGTCGGTCGGCGACACCGCGCCGGTGGTCTCCGGCGGCGACGCGGCCGTGGTCCTGGAGGACTCGAAGGCGGCCCAGGCGCTGGCCACCTGGCTGGCCTCGCCGGACGCGGCGACGATCCAGGCGAAGCTCGGCGGCTACCTCTCGCCGAACAAGAACGTCGACGTCTCGGCGTACCCGAACGACGTGCAGAAGAAGATCGCCGAGGCGCTGGTCGCGGCCGGCGACGACTTCCGCTTCGACATGTCGGACCAGGCCCCGCAGGCCTTCGGCGGCACGCCCGGCAAGGGCGAGTGGAAGGCCCTCCAGGACTTCCTGAAGAACCCGAAGGACGTCGCGGGCGCCCAGGCGAAGCTGGAGGCGGACGCGGCCGCCGCCTACGGGAGCTGACGGATGACGTCGGCCACGGCGGCGGGGACCTCACCGGGCCCCGCCGCCCCCAAGTCGCGCAGGAGCGTGACCGGCACCCGGAGGACCGTGGCGGCCCTGTTCCTGCTGCCCGCCCTGGTGCTGCTCGGCGCGCTCGTGGTCTACCCGATCGGGTACTCGCTGGTCCGCAGCTTCTACGACCAGTCCGGCGACTCCTTCGCCGGATTCGACAACTACCAGGCCCTGTTCACCGACGACGGCATCCGCACCGCCCTCAAGAACAACGTCATCTGGGTGGTGTTCGCGCCGACGGTCGCCACCGCGCTCGGTCTGATCTTCGCGGTGCTGACCGAACGGATCCGCTGGGGCACCGCGTTCAAGCTGGTCGTCTTCATGCCGATGGCGATCTCCATGCTGGCGGCCGGGATCATCTTCCGCCTGGTGTACGACCAGGACCCGGACAAGGGCGTCGCCAACGCGGTGTGGGTCGGCGTGCACGACACGTTCGCCGAGTCGTCGGCGTTCCCGAAGGCGCACCCCGGCCGCGACTCGCCGCTCGAACCCGCAGGCGGAGGCGCCTTCGTCACCAAGCGGCCGGTCGAGGCCGGCACCCCGGTGGTCGTCCCCCTCGTCGGTGTCGCCCCCGACCGGATGCCCGAGGGCGCGAAGCAGGCCGCGGCCGCCGAGCCCGAGGACGGCAAGGTCACCGGCACCGCCTGGCAGGACTTCACCCGGGGCAAGGGCGTCGGCAAGCTCGGCGGGGTCGACGTGGCCGAGCTGGGCTACGCCGGGATGCGGATCGAGGCGGTGAAGGACGGCGAGGTCGTCGCGTCGGCGAAGGCGGCGGACGACGGCACGTTCACCCTGCCCGCAGCGGCCGACGGGGCGCTGCTCAGGCTCCCCGCCGACAACTTCAAGGAGCCCTACAACGGCCTGAACTGGCTCGGCCCGTCCCTCGTCACCCCGGCCATCATCGGGTCGTACGTGTGGATGTGGGCGGGCTTCGCGATGGTGCTGATCGCGGCGGGTCTCGCCGGGATGCCGCGGGAACTCCTGGAGGCCGCCCGGGTCGACGGGGCCAACGAGTGGCAGGTCTTCAGACGGGTCACGGTGCCGCTGCTGGCGCCGGTCCTCGCCGTCGTGGCCGTCACCTTGATGATCAACGTGCTGAAGGTGTTCGACCTCGTGTTCATCATCGCGCCGGGCTCCTCGCAGGACGACGCGAACGTGCTCGCCCTGGAGCTGTACCGCAAGGGCTTCGCCTCCGACCAGCCGGGCGTGGCCAGCGCCATCGCGGTGTTCCTGCTGCTGCTGGTGATCCCGGTGATGTGGTTCAACGTACGGCGGCTGCGACGGGAGGTGCGGCGATGACGAAGGCGAAGCGGTCCCTGGGGGCGCGGCTGGCCGAGGGCGTCAGCGGCGGTCTGGTCCGGGTCTTCCTGATCGTCGTCGGCCTCTTCTGGCTGGTGCCGACGATCGGTCTGCTGCTCTCCTCGCTGCGCACCCCGCGGGACATGGCGTCGAGCGGCTGGTGGGAGGTCTTCACCAAGCCCTCCCAGCTCACCTTCCAGAGCTACGAGGACCTGCTGGCGAACGGGGACATCACGTCGTCGCTGCTCAACACCGTGCTGATCACGGTCCCGGCGACGGTCCTGGTCGTGGTCATCGGGTCGCTGGCCGGGTACGCCTTCGCGTGGATGGAGTTCCCGGGCCGCGACTGGTGGTTCCTGGCCGTGGTCGGGCTGCTGGTCGTCCCCGTGCAGGTGGCGCTGATTCCGATCGCCGAACTCTTCGGCAAGATCGGCTTGTTCGGGTCGATCGTCGGCGTGGTCCTCTTCCACGTCGGCTTCGGCCTGCCCTTCGCCGTGTTCCTGCTGCGGAACTTCTTCGCGGAGATCCCCCGGGAGCTGCTGGAGGCGGCCCGGCTGGACGGCGCGGGTGAACTGCGGCTGTTCGCGCGGGTCGTGATGCCGCTGGGCGGGCCCGCGATCGCGAGCCTCGGCATCTTCCAGTTCCTGTGGGTGTGGAACGACATGCTGGTCGCGCTGATCTTCTCGGACTCCGGGAGCCAGCCGATCACGGTCGCGCTGCAGACGCAGGTACGGCAGTTCGGCAACAACGTCGACGTGCTGGCACCGGGTGCGTTCATCTCGATGGTGATCCCGCTGGCCGTGTTCTTCGCGTTCCAGCGGCAGTTCGTCTCCGGTGTGATGGCGGGCGCCGTCAAGTAGGCCTGCGCGCAACACCCTTGGGGGGTCGGTCCGGTCACGGGTCCGACCCCTCATCCGTTCGGGGCACCGTACGGGCCGCGGATCCCCCGATTGCCGCAGCGCCCGTAACCAAGTCACTCCATTGGCCGTTCCCGGCGCGAACGCCCGCGCCGACCCCGCCGACCCATGGATGTTCCCGTGCCCAGGTTCAGTGTCATCGTGCCCGCGTACCAGGTGCAGGCGTATCTGCACGCGTGCCTGGAGTCGGTGCTGTCCCAGTCGTACCCGGACTTCGAGCTGATCGTCGTGGACGACGCCTCGCCGGACGCGTGCGGGGCGATCGCCGACGAGTTCGCGGACCGCGACCCGCGCGTACGCGTCGTGCACCTGCCGGAGAACGGGGGCCTGGGTCCCGCCCGCAACGCCGGCATGGACCGGGCGACCGGCGACTACCTGGTCTTCCTGGACGGCGACGACACCCTGACCCCGGACGCGCTGCGGGCCGTGGCCGACCGGGTGAAGGAGACCGGCGACCCCGACGTGCTGGTCTACGACTACGCCCGGACCCACTGGACCGGCGAGACCGTCCGCAGCCGGGCGGCCGCGCACCTCGGCGAGGGCGGACCGGCACCGTTCCGGCTGGCCGACCGGCCGGAGCTGCTGCGGCTGCTGATGGTGGCCTGGAACAAGGCGGTGCGGCGGGAGTTCGCCGAGCGCGAGGGCCTCGCCTTCCCGCCCGGCTACTACGAGGACACCCCGTGGACGTACCCGGTCCTGATGAGCGCGGAGACGGTCGCCACCCTGGACCGGGTCTGCGTCCACTACCGCCAGCGCCGCCGGGGCAGCATCCTTGGCACGACGAGCGAACGCCACCTGGACGTGTTCGCGCAGTACGACCGGGTCTTCGCGTTCCTGGAGGCGCACCCGGAGCACGACCGCTGGCGGCCGGTGCTGTACCGCCGCATGTGCGACCACCTGGCGACCGTCTTCACCCGCCCCGACCGCCTGCCGCGGGCCCTGCGCGCCGAGTTCCTGCGCCGGGCCCGGGTGCACTGCCGCCGCTACCGGGCCGCCGGCGCCCCCGCCCCGGCACCGGTCCGGCTGCGCCACGCCCTGCTGCGGCTGGGCCTGCGCCGCACCTGGGAGGCCCTGCGGCTGGCGTCCGCGCTGCGCCGGCGGACGGCGCCGGTCGCCGCCGGTGCGCTGCGGGCCGTCCGGACCGGCGTCCTGCGCCTGCACTACCGGGGCCAGCGCCTCCTTCCGCTGCGCGCCGACCGCGCCGTCTTCGCCGTCGAGGGCGGCCGGGGGCACGGCTGCAACCCGGGCGCGCTGGAGGAGGCGTTCCGCCGTTTCGCGCCGCACGTGCGCACGGCCTGGGCCGCCGGCCCCGCGCACCACCACACGGTCCCGCCCGCGACCCGGCGGCTGACCCCCGGCACGGCCGCCTACTGGACGGCCCTGGCCCGCTCCCGGTACCTGGTGCACAACTCCTCCTTCGGCGCCGGCCTGGTCAAGCGCCGGGGGCAGGTGCTGGTGCAGACGCAGGACGGGACGCCGCTCGCGCACGCGGGCCTGGACCTCCAGGAGCGGCCGGCCGCCGCCTCCACCACCGACTGCGCCCGGCTGCTGCGCGAGGTCGACTCCTGGGACTACGTGGTCTCCGCCAACCGCCACTCCACCCTGACCTGGGAGCGGGTGCACCCCGGCGGCTACGCCACCCTGGAGTACGGGCAGCCCCGCACCGACGCCCTCCAGCGGGCGACCCCGGCGGACGTGGCCCGGCTGCGGGAGATCCTCGGCATCCCCGAGGGCACGGTGGCGATCCTGTACGCGCCCGTGCACCGCGACTACCGCCGCACCCAGCGCGTCGCCCTGGACCTGGAGCGCGTCGTGCGCCGCCTCGGCCCCCGCTTCATGGTCCTGACCCGCGTCCACCCGGGCGACGGCCACCGGCCGGCCGCGTCCGCCGGCCGGGTCCTCGACGTGAGCGGCCACCCGAACGTGGAGTCGCTCTGCCTGGCCTCGGACGCCCTCGTCACCGACTACGCGTCCCTGATGTTCGACTACGCGGGCCTGGACCGGCCGATCGTGCTCCACGCCCACGAGCCGGAGGCGTTCGAGGCGGCCCGCGGCACCTACGTCGACCTTCGCTCCGTCCCGCCGGGCCCGGTCGCACGGGACGAGGACGAGCTGATCGGCGTCTTCGCCGGCGGCGACTGGCAGGGCGCCCGCTCCGCCCGGCTCCGGGCGGAGTTCCGCGAGCGGTTCTGCCCGCACGACGACGGCCGCGCCGCCGAGCGCGTGGTACGCCGGGTGGTGCTCGGTCAGACGCGGCTGCCCCCGGTGGTGCCGCTCGGCGACCGCCGCCCGCCCGCGGCCGCCGTCGCCCGCACCCCGCTGGCCACGGTCCCGCAACCGGCCGGGCCGCGCACCGTCACCGACAGCCGCTGAGGGCCGTTTGCCCATCGGGAGCCCGTACGCCCCGCGGCTCGCGGCCGACGGAGGGCTCCCTTCGGACCTGGACCACGAGAGAAAGAGCAGTATGCCCCGCTTCAGCATCATCGTCCCGTCCCATGGGGTCGCGGGGCGGCTCTCCCAGGCACTGGACTCGGTCCTCGCCCAGTCCTTCGGCGACCTCGAACTGATCCCGGTCTGCACCCCCGGCGACGCGGGGGCGGACGTCGCCGAGGAGCACGCGGGCCGGGACTCGCGGGTACGGCCCGTGCACGCGCCGCCCTCGGCAGGCCTGGCCGGGGCGCGCAACGCCGGGATGCGGGCGGCGACCGGCGCCTACCTGCTGTTCCTCGACGGCGACGACGTGCTCGTGCCGGGCGCGCTGGCGGCGCTGGAGGCGCGGCTGGCCGACACGGGGGGCGTGGACGTGCTGTATTTCGAGTACGAGCGGGTGCCCTGGTGGGAGGGCGAGCCCACCAATCCGGCCGCTCCGCTGCTCGCCAAGGCCCCGCGCGGCGCCTTCACCCCGGACCGGGCCCCCGACCTGACCGGGGTGCGGCTGCCCGCGTGGAGCGCCGTCCACCGCCGCACCTTCCTCACCGAACGCGGGCTCGCCTTCCCCGACGGGCACTTCACGGACATCGGCTTCGGCGCCCTGGTCGCGGCGCGCGCCGAGCGCGTGGCGGTGCTGCGCTCGGTCGTCGTACGGCACCTGGTGCGCCGGCAGGGCAACCGGCTGAACCTGCCGGGTCCGCACCACGCGGACCTCCTCGACCAGGCCGAACTGGCCCTCTCGTACGCGGCAGAACGGGGGTTGTCGTTCGAGCGCCGCGGCCCGCTCTTCGAGCACCTCTTCGCGGCGGTCCTGAAGACGGCCACGCATCCGCGGCGGCTCACCAGCCGGGAGCGCCGGGCCTTCTTCCGGCGGGCGAGCCGCCTCTACCGGCGCCACCGCCCCGCCGGCTTCCGTCCGCCGGGCGGCCGGCTCGGCGTCCAGCACCGGCTGCTGGCGTCGGGGTCGTACGCCGGGTTCCGCGCCCTGCGCGCCACCAACCGGGCCGTCGCCGGGGTGCTGCACCGGCTGCCGCGGCCGCACGGGCTGCGCACCCGGCTGCTGTACCGCCGCCACCTGCGCCGGCCCCTGGACCCGAACCTCGTCGTCTACTGCGCCTACTGGGGCCGCGGTTACGCGTGCAGCCCGGCCGCGATCCACGCCAAGGCCCGCGAACTCGCCCCGCACCTCAGGTCGGTGTTCCTGGTCGAACCGGACCAGGCGCACACCGTGCCGGAGGGCGTCGACCACGCCGTCATCGGCGGCCGGCGCTACTGGGAGGTGCTGGCCCGCGCCAAGTACCTGGTGAACAACGCCAACTTCGCCGAGGGCGTCGTCAAGCGCCCCGGCAGCGTGCACGTGCAGACGCAGCACGGCACCCCGCTGAAGTCGATGGGCGTGGACCAGTCGACGTACCCGGTGGTGGCGGCCTCCAGCGGCAGCTTCACCAAGCTGCTGGGCCGCGTGGACCGCTGGGACTACAACCTCTCCAGCAACCGGCACTCCACCCAGATGTGGGAGCGCGCCTTCCCCGGCTCCTACGAGGACCTGGAGTACGGCTACCCGCGCAACGACGTCTACTGCACGGCGACCGCCGAGGACGTCGCACGCGTCCGCCGCGAACTGGGCGTCCCCGAGGGGGCGACGGCCGTGCTGTACGCGCCCACGCACCGGGACTACGAGAGCGGCTTCGGCGCGGGAGCCCTGGACCTGGAGGCGTTCTGCGAGGCGGCCGGCGAGGACGTGGTCGTGCTGCTGCGGGCCCACTACTTCTACGACCGGGGCGGCCGCGCGGGCAGCGGCCGGATCATCGACGTCACCGCGCACCGCTCCTCCGAGGACGTGTGCCTGGCCGCCGACGCACTGGTCACGGACTACTCGTCGATCATGTTCGACTACGCCAACCTCGACCGGCCGATCGTCGTGTACGCCGACGACTGGGAGGTCTACCGGGAGACCCGGGGCGTCTACTTCGACCTGATGGCGGCGCCGCCGGGGCCGGTGGCGCGGACGCCGCAGGAGCTGGCCCGCGTCTTCGGCGACGGCTCGTACGCCGGCCCGGAGTCGGCGGCGCTGCGGGCGGCCTTCCGGGAGCGGTTCTGCGAGTTCGACGACGGCCGGGCCGCCGAGCGGGTCGTGCGCCGGGTGCTGCTCGGCGAGCCGCCCGAGGCGCTGCCGCCCGTGATCCCGCTCGCGGAGCGCGTCCCGGCCCCCGCCGCCACCCTCGTAAGGAGCTGACCCCCGCCGTGCCCCGCTTCAGCCTCATCCTTCCCTGCTTCAAGGTGCAGGGCTTCCTGCGCGAGTGCCTGGACTCGGTCCTGGACCAGTCCTTCCGGGACATCGAGGTCGTCGCCGTCGACGACTGCTCGCCCGACGGCTCGGGCGCCATCCTCGACGAGTACGCCGCCCGCGACGACCGGCTGCGCGTGCTGCACCTGGAGGAGAACGCCGGCCTCGGCCGGGCCCGCAACGCCGGGATGCCGCTCGCCACCGGCGACTACCTCTTCTTCCTCGACAGCGACGACACCCTGACCCCGGGCGCGCTGCGCGCCATGGCCGACCGGCTCGCGGAGGCCGGCGACCCGGATGTGCTGGTCTTCGACTACGCCCGCACCTACTGGTGGGGCGGCACCCGGCGCAACGCGCTGGCCCGGGTGCTGGCGGAGGCCGGGGAGGGCACGTTCACGGCGGCCGAGCGCCCCGAGATCCTCGACCTGCTGATGGTGGTGTGGAACAAGGTCTACCGGCGCGACTTCGTGGAGCGCGGCGGCTTCGCCTTCCCGCCCGGCTACTACGAGGACACGCCCTGGACCTTCCCGGTGATGTTCAGCGCGGAGCGGATCGCCACGCTGGACCGCATCTGCCTGAACTACCGGCAGCGGCGCCAGGGCAACATCCTGTCCACCACCAGCCGCAAGCACTTCGACGTGCACGCGCAGTACGAGCGGGTCTTCGCCTTCCTCGACGGCCGCCCGGAACTGGCCCGGTGGCGGCCGTTCCTGCACACCAAGATGGGCGAGCACTGCCTGGACATCCTGTCCAAGCCGGACCGGCTGCCGCCCTCCGACAAGGCCGAGTTCTTCCGGCTCACCGCGGAGATGTTCCGAGCCCACCGCCCCGAGGGCGCCGAGATCCCGGCGGAGCTGCGGGTGCTGGCGTCCGGCGCCCTCGGGTACACCGCCTACCGGCTGCGGCGCCGGTCCGGGCGGGCGGGCCGGGAGCTGGAGCGCCGGGCCCGGCAGGCGGGCGGCCGGGCCGCCGGGCGCCTGCGCGGGATCGGTACGGCGGTGCGCAGCCGCCGCCCGCTGGAGACGGACCTCGTGGTGTACTCGGCGTTCTCCCACCGCGGCGTGCTGGGCGACCCCGCCGCGATCCACCGCGCGGCGCGCGAGATCGCCCCGCACCTGCGCGGGGTGTGGGTGGTGCGGGACGAGGAGACCGCTGCGCTGCTGCCGCCGGACACCGAGCATGTGCTCCTGGGCAGCGCCGCCTACCGGCGGGTGACCGAGCGGGCGGCGTTCTTCGTCAACAACGTCAACTGGCCCGGCACCCTGGCCAAGCGCCCCGGCAGCGTCCACATCCACACCCACCAGGGCACCCCGCTCAAGTACATGGGCGTCGACCTGCTGGGCAGGCCCGGCGCCCGGCACGGCCTGGACGTGCCGCAGATGCTGCGCCGGGCCGACCGCTGGGACCACAGCCTGGTCGCGGGCCGGTACGCGGAGCGGGTGTGGGAGCGGGCGTACCCGTGCCACTTCACGTCCGTGCCGAGCGGCAGCCCGCGCAACGACGTGCTGGTGAACGCGGGGGCCGAGGAGGGCCGCCGGGTCCGGGAGCGGCTGGGCGTCCCCGAGGGACACACGGTGGTGCTGTACGCGCCGACCCGGCGCGAGTACCGGCGGGGCGGGCTGGTCGAGCGCGTCGACCCGGCCCGGCTCGCCGCCGACCTCGGCGAGGGCCACACGCTGGTGGTCCGGCTGCACCCCTCGCTGGCGACCGGTCCGGCCCGCGGCATGGGCCTCTCGGAGCTGCACCGGCGGGGCGTCCTGGTCGACGCGACGGACGAACCGCACGTGGAGGACCTGATGCTCGCCTCCGACCTGCTGATCACCGACTACTCCGCCCTGATGTTCGACTACGCCCTCCTGGACCGGCCGATCGTGATCCACGCGGACGACTGGCGGGCGTACGAGGCGAGCCGCGGCGCCTATTTCGACATCACCGAGGAGGCGCCGGGGCACGTCTCGCGCTCGTACCGCGAGCTGGCCTGGCTGCTGGCCTCCGGGGCGTGGCGGGACGAGGAGGCGGCACGGCTGCGGTCGGCGTTCCGGGCGCGGTACTGCGAGTACGAGGACGGCCGGGCCGCCGAGCGGGTGGTGCGGACGCTGCTCCTGGGCGAGCCGATGCCGGGCCGGGAGCCGGCCGGCGTCCCCGGCGCCCGCGCGGTCACCGCCGGTCACAACCTGCTCGCCTCCTCGTGAGACCGCGGCTGTGGGTGCTGGTCCTGGCCGCCGTGTTCGCCGCGCTGCAACTGGCGAACGTCACCGGCCGGGACACCCCCGACACCAAGAACTACCTGGCGTACGCGCTGAGTCTGAGCGGTGAGGGCAAGCGCGAGACGGCCACGGCCACCATCGACTACGTGTGCGCGAGCCGGGCGGAGCGGGTCCGCCGGGACCAGAGCGTGCACGTGGTCCACTTCCACCGGCCCGACCCCACCGACCGGGCGGCGGCCGAGTGCCGGGCGCAGGAGTGGCGGGTGGTGGGTCCGCAGCTGGCGGCGGGCCGGACCGGCGGGCACACCCTGCCCTATCTGCCGGACCGTTTCATGCGGATCTTCGAGGCGCGGCCGGGATATCCGCTGCTGCTGGTGCCCTTCGTGGCGGTCTTCGGCGTGACGTGGGGCCTGTGGGCGGCGGGCGTATTCGTCGCCTGCGCGGGCGGGGTGCTGGTCTTCCTGATCCTGCGGACGCTGTCGGTGCCGGCACCCCTCGCGCTGGGCGGGCAGGCGCTGTACTACGCGCTGCCGTGCGGGACGACCGCGATGCGCCCGATGACCGAGGGGCTGCTGATGGCGCTGACGCTGGCGGCGGTGTGGGGGTGTGCGCTGGTGCTGCGGGCGGGGCGGACGCGGGCGGGTCTGGCCCTGGTCGCGGGGTCGCTGGCGGCGCTGTTCACGGTGAAGCACTCCCAGGCCCTGTTCCTCGGGGTGTGCCTGGCGGCGGCGGGCGCGCTGATCGCCCTGCGGCGGCGCGGGCGGGGCGGTCCTCCCGCCCGGGATGTGCTGGTGCTCGGGGCGGTGGGGCTGGCGGGGGCGGTGGGCACGCTGGTGGCGGCGCGGCTGCTGCACTACCCGTCCGTGTCGGACAGCGTGCAGGATCTGCTCACCGACCACTTCGCGCGGCCGGAACGGGAGCGTCCGTGGCCGGAGTTCTGGCAGTTGCAGGGCAACTTCTGGCTGGAGTGGCTGCGCCGGCAGGCCTGGCAGCCGCTGCTCGTCGCGGCACTGGGCGCGGGGGCGTGGGGTGCGCTGCGGCGCGGGGGCGCGGCCGGCGGCTTCCTGGTCGCGGCGGCGTGCACGGGGATCCTGACCCAGGCGGGGCACCCGGACATCAACATCTGGGGCGAGCGGCTGATCGTGCTGGCGTGGCTGCTGCCGGTGGTGGGCGTCCCGCTGCTGCTGGAGCCCGTGGTGCGGGGTGGCAGGGTGCCGCTGCCCGCGCAGGGGCCGGCCGACCGGGTCCGGACGGCGGGCTGATCTTCACCCGTTGAGGTGACTTGGGTTCGGGGCGGTGACCACGCCGGGAACATACGCCAAATGTCCCGAATGTCCCACCCCTTGATCTCTTCGTGAGCGCCGACGTCCTCGTCCGTCGGCCGGTACGCGGCGCGACGGCGCTGCGCGGCGGCCGGAGCTGGCGCCCCACTCCGTACCAGGCGGCCGCCTTCCTGTTCTTCCTCGCCATGTCGCTGGCGTACTGGGCGGTCCCGCTGTGCTGCGACGCGGGCCAGCACGCGGCGGTCGTCGAGCGCCTGAAGGCCGACCTGCTGGATCCCCGGCACCCGATGGCCGACCTGCCCGGCGCGGGCAGCGCGTACTACTCGCCGTACGCCCTCGCGCAGGGCGTGTTCGCGCGGCTGACGGGGCTGGGCGGCTGGGAGGTCGTGCGGCTCGCCGGGCCGCTGAACCTGCTGGTGCTGCTGACCGGGCTGAACCGCTTCGTGCGGGTGCTGAGCCCCCGGCCCTGGGCGCCGGTGCTGGCGCTGGGCGCGATGACGCTGCTGTGGGGCACCGAGCGGGCCTGGTGGAGCGGCTACCTCGGCCTGATGTCGATGACGGGCAACCTCGGCTACCCGTCGACTTTCGCCATCGGGCTCACCTTCTGGGCCTGGGCGCTGACCGGGGCGCGGGCGCGGGACGGGCGCCGGGTTCGGTACGTGGGCCCGAGCGGGCTGCGCGGACTGCCCGGGTACGCGGGCCTCGGCGCCCTGTACGGGCTGGTCCTGCTGATCCACCCGATCACCTCGGTGGCCGCCGTGCTGGGCTCGGTGGCGCTGGTGGCGGGGTGGCAGCGGGGGCTGCGCGGACCGGTCGTCGGGCGCTGGGCGCTGGCGGGCGCGGTGGCGGTGGCGACGGCGGCGCTGTGGCCGTACTTCGACGTGTTCGCGCTGGCCGGCGACGGCAGCGTGGACGCGATGCACCGGGTGCTCTACCTGGACCTGCCCGGCCAGTTCTGGCTGGGGCTGCTGGGACTGCCGGCGCTGTGGGCGCGCGGGCGCCGCTCGGCGCGGGACCCGCTGGTGCTGATGTTCGCGCTGGACTGCGCGGTGGTGGCGTACGGCTGGTGCACCGGGCACTACACCTACGGCCGGATCCTCGGGCTCTCACTGGTGCCGGCCCAGTTCGCCCTGGCGGTGGAGCTGGCGGCGCCCCGGCCGTGGGGGCGGTGGCGCGGGGCGCTGGGCGCGGCGGCGGCCGCGGGGGCGGTGGCGGGGTTCCTCACGGTGCACGCGGGGGCGGTGGTGCCCCGGGCGCTGGACCCGGTCGGCTTCGAGCAGCCGCCCGACTGGCCCGACTACGCGTGGGCGGCCCGGCACATCGGCCCCGGCGAGGTCGTGATCACCGACGGCTACTACGCGGGCCACGCCATCGCCGGGTACGGGCCGAACCTCGCGGCCCCCGCCTGGCCCGACCCGGCGCTGGACGAGCGGCAACGGGCACGGCGGACGGCCGACGTCCGGGCGTACCTCGCGCCCGCGTCGACGCCCGCCGAGCGCGCCGCCGTCGTCCGCCGGTACGACGTCCGCTGGCTGCTGCTGACCCGCTGGCACCCGGTGCCGGAGGAGGCGGTCGTGGTGGCCTGGAGCGGGCGCACGGGCGAGGTCCTGGCGCGGGTGGGGTGAGCGGGGGTGCCGCCGACCGGACTACTCGATGACCAGCTCGACCGGGATGTTGCCCCGGGTGGCGTTGGAGTAGGGGCAGACCTGGTGGGCCTGCTCGACCAGCTTGCGGCCGGTCTCCTGGTCGAGGCCCTCGGGCAGCTCGACGCGGAGGGTGACGGCGAGCGCGAAGCCCTCGCCCTGCTTGCCGATGCCGACCTCGGCGGTCACGGCGGCCTCGCTGACGTCGACCTTGGCCTGCCGGCCGACGACGCCGAGCGCGCTGCCGAAGCAGGCGGCGTACCCGGCGGCGAACAGCTGCTCGGGGTTGGTGCCCTTGCCGTCGCCGCCCATCTCGACGGGGGCGCTGAGCGCGAGGTCGAGCTTGTTGTCCGAGCTGACGGCGCGGCCCTCGCGACCGTGGGTGGCGGTGGCGGCGGCGGTGTAGAGCGCGTCCATGGGAAACCCGTCCCTCTCACTGGGGTGTGTCGCTCGCGGCGACCTCTGACGCCGACAAGTAGAGCACGCAACTCGAACGTGCGCAACTAAGTTGCGCGCAACTTAATGACGTCCGGTCGGCTACCCTGGAACGCATGACCACGCCCGCGACCGACTGGCTCCGCCTGGACCAGCAGATCTGCTTCTCCCTGAACGCCGCGTCCCGCGCCTTCGGGGGCGTCTACCGCGTGGTGCTCAAGGACCTGGGGCTCACCTATCCGCAGTACCTGGTGCTGCTGGTGCTGTGGGAGCACGGGGAGCTGCCCGTGAAGCGGCTCGGCGAGCACCTGCGGCTGGACTCCGGCACGCTCTCGCCGCTGCTCAAGCGGCTGGAGGCGGCCGGGCTGGTCCGGCGGGAGCGCAGCGCGCGCGACGAGCGGTCGGTGGAGGTGCGGCTGACCCCGGAGGGCGCCGCGCTGCGCGAGCGGGCCGCCGAGGTGCCGCGCCGGATCGCCGCGGCCACGGGGCTGGACGTGACGGAGGTCCAGGATCTGCGCGACCGGCTGGAACGGCTCACCGCGGCCCTCGACGCATACGGCACCGACCCGGCCCCGGCCCCCTCCTGAGGGGTGCGGGCGCCCGCCGGGCGCCGGGATGAAGGATCATGTCCACCCAGGACCACGGTCCACCCAGGACCACTCACGAGGGGACGGCCGAAGATGACCTGGCTGATCACCGGCGGCGCCGGATACATCGGGGCGCACGTCGTACGGGCGATGACCGAGGCGGGCGAGCGGGCGGTGGTGTACGACGACCTGTCCACCGGCATCGCCGACCGCGTGCCCGACGGCGTCCCCCTGGTGGTGGGCTCGGTCCTGGACGGCGAGCGGGTCGCCCGCGCCCTGGTCGACCACTCCGTCACCGGCGTCGTGCACCTGGCCGCGAAGAAGCAGGTCGGCGAGTCGGTGGACCTGCCGCTGCACTACTACCGGGAGAACGTCGAGGGGCTGCGCGTGCTGCTCGACGCGGTCACGGCGGCCGGGGTCCCCTCCTTCGTCTTCTCCTCCTCCGCCGCCGTGTACGGCATGCCGGACGTCGACCTGGTGACGGAGGAGACCCCGTGCGCGCCCATGTCGCCGTACGGCGAGACCAAGCTGGCCGGCGAGTGGCTGGTCCGCGCCACCGGCCGGGCGTCCGGGCTGTCCACGGCCTCCCTGCGCTACTTCAACGTCGCGGGCGCGGCGAGCCCCGACCTCGCCGACACCGGCGTCTACAACCTCGTCCCGATGGTCTTCGAGAAGCTGACCGAGGGCGCCGCCCCGCGCGTCTTCGGCGACGACTACGCGACCCCGGACGGCACCTGCGTCCGCGACTACATCCACGTCGTCGACCTGGCCGAGGCGCACGTCGCCGCGGCCCGCGCCCTCCAGTCCTCGCCGGGCCGGGCGCTCACCCTCAACATCGGCCGGGGCGAGGGCGTCTCCGTCCGCGAGATGATCGACCGCATCAACGCCCTCACCGGCCACGACCACCCCCCGACGGTCACCCCCCGCCGCCCCGGCGACCCGGCCCGCGTCGTCGCCTCGGCCGACCGCGCCGCCGTCGAACTGGGCTGGAAGGCCAAATACGACGTCGAGGACATGATCACGTCGGCGTGGTCGGGCTGGGTCCGCCTGCACCCGGAGGCGGCCCGGGACTGAGCGGGCCCGCCCGTCGGCCCCAAGCCGGCCCGCCGCCCCTGCTCCGTCCAGTACTCCCGGCCCTCAGAGCGCCCGCAGCCCCGCCGCCGTCGCCCGGGCCAGGGCCGCCAGGTGGCCCTTCGGCAGCTTCGGGCTGCGGATGACCACCGCGCGCCAGTACAGCGGGCCCGAGATCAGGTCGAGGGCCAGGTCGGTGTCGAGAGCGGCGGCCAGCTCGCCCCGCTCCGTCGCCGCCGCGAGGATGCTGCTGGCGACGGAGTCCTGCCCCTCCCGCAGCGTCTTGCGCAGCGCCTCGGCGATCTCGGCGTTGCGCGCCGCCTCCGCCTGGAGGTCGGGGATGATCTGCGAGGCCAGCGGGTGGCGCAGGGCCCGGGAGGTCACCTCGTACAGCAGCCGCAGGTCGCCCTCCAGCGAGCCCGTGTCGGGTGCGGGCAGGCCCTGCACGGCCAGCGCCGAGACGAGGTCGAGCACCAGGTGCAGCTTGGAGCGCCAGCGCCGGTAGACGGCGGTCTTGCCGACCCCCGCGCGGCGCGCGATCCCCTCGATGGACATCCGCGCGTAGCCCACCGCGGCCAGCTCCTCGAAGACCGCCGCCCGGATCGCCTCCGTCACGTCCTCGCGGAGCACGGCCGCCCCGGCGGGGGCCCGGCGGCGGCGCGGGCGCGGCTGGGGCTCGTCGGCGGCGTCGGTCGTCATGCCGGACAGCATAGGGCGTCACGACGAAACGGTTGCGTTCCGGCGTCAGCACGCCGTACGCTCCCGTTACGACGATACGGTCCCGTCCCGACGTCAATGAACGCCTCGCGACGTCCGGGTGAACGACGGGAATCGCCTCCACCCCCCGAGCGAAAGCAGCGCGGATGTGAGTCAGGTCCTCGACACACCGCCCCCCACGGCGGCCGCGGCCGCCCCCGCCGAACACGACCTCGCGGCCCTCGCCGCCCGCCACGGTCTGTCGGTCAGCGGCGCCCGCCCCTCCCTGCCCACGTACGTCCGGCAACTGTGGGCCCGCCGGCACTTCATCGGCGCCTTCTCCACCGCCAAGCTCACCGCCCAGTACAGCCAGGCCAAGCTCGGCCAGGTCTGGCAGGTGATGACGCCCCTGCTCAACGCGGCGGTGTACTACTTCATCTTCGGCATGCTGATGAACACCAGCCACGGGGTGGAGGACTTCGTCCCGTTCCTGGTGACCGGCGTGTTCGTGTGGACCTTCACGCAGAGTTCGATCATGGCGGGCACCCGGGCCATATCCGGCAACCTCGGCCTCGTCCGCGCCCTGCACTTCCCGAGGGCGGCGCTGCCGGTCTCCTTCTGCCTCCAGCAGCTCCAGCAGCTGATGTTCTCGATGGCCGCCCTCGTGGTCATCCTGCTCGCGTTCGGCGTGCCGCCCGGCCCCTCCTGGCTGCTGGCGGTCCCGGCGCTGGTGCTTCAGTTCGTGTTCAACGCGGGCGTGGCGCTGGTCATGGCCCGGGTGGGGTCGAAGATCCCGGACATGGCCCAGCTGATGCCCTTCCTGCTGCGCACCTGGATGTACGCCTCCGGCGTCATGTTCAGCATCCACCACATGACCGGCCCCGACAGCGACCTGCCCTCCTGGGTCGGCCCGCTGCTCCAGGTCAACCCGGCCGTCGTCTACATCGACCTGATGCGCTTCGCCCTGATCGACAGCTTCGGCGGGGACATGCTGCCGAGCCACGTGTGGGCGATGGCCCTGGGCTGGGCCCTGGTCGCCGGGATCGGCGGCTTCATCTACTTCTGGAAGGCCGAGGAGACCTACGGTCGTGGCTGACAACACCCCCGCAGAGCGCGTCCCCACCGTCGTCGTCGACGGCGTCGACATCGTGTACCGGGTCAACGGCACCGGGGCGGGCCGCGGTTCCGCGACCGCCGCCCTCAACCGCATCCTGCGCCGCAAGAAGAGCGAGAAGGCGTCGGGCGTGCGCCGGGTGCACGCGGTGAAGAACGTGTCCTTCGTGGCGTACCGCGGCGAGGCGATCGGCCTGATCGGCACCAACGGGTCCGGCAAGTCGACGCTGCTCAAGGCGGTCGCCGGGCTGCTCCCGGTGGAGAACGGCCGCATCCACACCGACGGCCAGCCCTCGCTGCTCGGCGTGAACGCCGCCCTGATGAACGACCTCACCGGCGAGCGCAACGTGTACCTCGGCGGCCTGGCGATGGGCATGTCCCGCGCGCAGATCAAGGAGCGCTACCAGGACATCGTCGACTTCTCCGGGATCAACGACAAGGGCGACTTCATCACCCTTCCGATGCGCACGTACTCCTCCGGCATGTCCGCCCGCCTGCGCTTCTCGATCGCCGCCGCCAAGGACCACGACGTGCTGCTGGTCGACGAGGCCCTGGCCACCGGCGACCGCTCCTTCCAGAAGCGCTCCGAGGAGCGCATCCGGGAGCTGCGCAAGCACGCCGGCACGGTCTTCCTGGTCAGCCACAGCAACAAGTCCATCCGCGACACCTGCGACCGGGTGCTGTGGCTGGAGCGCGGCGAGCTGCGGATGGACGGGCCGACGGAGGAGGTCCTGAAGGAGTACGAGAAGTTCACCGGCGGCCCGGACAAGGCCGCGAAGCCCAAGGCCGCCCCCAAGGCCGCACCGAAGCCCGCGGCCGGGGCGGACTCCGACGCAAAGGCGGCCCCCGGCACGAAGGTGTCCGCCTGACGGTGCGCCGGGCCGGGGCCGTCCCCCGGTAGGCGTACCCACGATTAACCCTTTTGCCCGTTTAGTGCCACTATGACCGAACAGATACGACCCGAGGAGCGCGCCGGAAGCGACCACGACCGAGGAGACCAAGGAGTCCCCGCGATGTCCGAGACCCCCGACCTCAGCGTCGTCGTCCACGGCCCCAACGTGCAGGACCACCTGCCCGCGCTCCTCGACTCCCTGGCCTCACACCCGCTCCCCGGCACGGAGGTGATCGTCGCCGCCGTCGGGGACTGGGCCCGGGAGGCGGCCGAGCGGCACACCCCGGCGTTCACCGTGGTCCCCCTGCCCGACGGTGCCCGCGACTCGGCGGCCCGCTCGGCGGGGGCGGCACGGGCGACGGGCCGCTGGCTGCACTTCGTCCACGCCAAGGACGGGCTGCCGCCCGGCGCCCCGCGCACCGTCGCCGAGCACACCGCCGGCCTCCCCGGCACGGTGGACGTCCTCCTCCTCGACCACGTCCGCAGCACCTGGCGGGCCGCCGGCCTCCCCTCCCCCGACGGCCCCCGCCTCGCCCGCGCGGGCCGCGCCGACCTCGCCCTGGACGACCGCCCCGCGCTGCTCGGGCTGGCCCCGCTGCTCGGCAACCGTGCCGTGCGCGCCGGCTTCTGGCGGACCCACGAACGCCTCCTCACCACGGACGACGAGCCGTTCGCCGCCCTCGTCGCCCTGCTGCTCGCCGACCGCGTCGCCTGCCTGCCCCACCCGGCCTACGAGGAGCGCCGGCTGCGCCCCGAGAGCCTGCCGCCCGTGACGCCGGAGCAGCGCTACGCCCTGGTCGACCGCTACGAGACGCTGCTCGGCCTCGCCGCCGACCGGCCCGCCGTCCGCGGCGCCCTGTACGACCTGATGGTCCGCGACTGCCTGCGCACCTTCGCCCGCGCGGGGATGCCGGACGACGTGGCGCGGCAGTTCTTCCGCAGGGCGTCCTCGGCCGTGCGGCGCCTGCGCCCCGAGGAGCACCGGAGCCCCGCCGGCCTCGAAGGCGTACGCCGCTCGCTGCTGGCGGACGGCGCGTACCGCAAGTACCGCGCGCTCCAGGCCGCCAACCACGGCCGCCGCGGGGTGCGGTCGGCGGTGCGCACCGGCAGGCGCCTGGCCGGCAACCGGCTGCGCACCCTCCAGTACCGCCGCGCCCTGGCCCGCCCCGTCGACCCGCACCTCGCCGTCTTCTCGGCCTACTGGGCGCGCGGCGTGGCCTGCAACCCGGCCGCGATCGCCGCGAAGCTGGCCGAACTCGCCCCGAGCATCCACCCGGTGTGGGTGGTCACCGCGGCGAACGCCGCCCTGCTGCCGCCCGGCACCGACCACGTCGTCCCCGGCACCCGCCGCTACTGGGAGGTGCTGGCCCGCGCCAAGTACCTGGTCAACAACGTCAACTTCCCGGACGCGGTCGTCAAGCGCCCCGGCACCGTGCACCTCCAGACCCACCACGGCACCCCGCTCAAGCGCATGGGCCTGGACCAGCTGCCCTACCCGGCCGCCGCCCGGGGCCTGGACTTCCCGGCGCTGCTGGAGCGCGTCGACCGGTGGGACTTCAGCGTCTCCGCCAACGGCCACACCACCCGCATGTGGCAGCGGGCCTACCCGTCCCGCCACGTGTCGCTGGACCACGGCTACCCGCGCAACGACGTCTACTACACGGCCGGCGCCGCCGAGGTCCGCGCGGTCCGCGAGCGCCTGGGCATCCCGCCCGGCCGCCGGGCGATCCTCTACGCCCCCACCCACCGCGACTACGAGGCCGGCTGGACCCCGCGCCTCGACCTGGCGGCACTCGCCGCCGACCTCGGCGAAGAAACGGTTCTGCTGGTCCGCGCCCACTACTTCTACGAGGGCGCGTCCGCCCCGTCTGCCCCGCTGGCCGGTCTGCGCCGCACCGGCCGGCTCCTCGACGTCTCCTCCTACGAACCCGTCGAGGAGCTGTGCCTGGCCGCCGACGCGCTGGTCACGGACTACTCGTCGATCATGTTCGACTACGCCAACCTGGACCGCCCGATCGTCGTCCACGCCGACGACTGGGAGACGTACCGCACCACCCGGGGCGTCTACTTCGACCTGATGGCCGAGGCGCCCGGCCCGGTCGCCCGCAGCCAGGCGGAACTGACGGAGATCCTCACCACCGACGCCTGGCACGACGAACGCGCCGCCAAAGCCCGGACCGCCTTCCGGCGCCGGTTCTGCGAGTACGACGACGGCCGCGCCGCCGAACGCGTCGTCCGCCGGGTCTTCCTCGGCGAGGACGCACGGGCGCTGCCCCCGGTCCTGCCGGTCGAGGAACGCACCCCGGCGCCCAGTCCCGAGGAGGCCACCGCGTCATGAGAGCCGTCACGCGCCCCGTCACGAACCCGGCCGCGGGCCCGCCGGCCGCCCCCGCGTCCCCGGACGCCCCCGACGTCACCGTCACGGTCATCGTCTACAACGACGCCGAGCGCCTGCCCCGCGCGGTCGCGTCCGTGCTGCGCCAGACCCACGCCAACATCGAGGTCGTCATCAGCGACGACCACTCGACCGACGCCACCCCCGAGGTGGCCCGCGCGCTGGCGGCCCGTGACCCCCGCGTCGTGTACCTGCGGCTGCCGGAGAACAGCGGCGGGTGCAGCGCGCCGCGCAACCGCGCCCTGGAGATCGCGCGGGCGCCGTACCTGATGTTCCTGGACAGCGACGACGAACTCCCCGAGCGCGCCGTCGAGACCCTGCTCGCCGCCCACCGGGAACGCGACCTCGACTTCGCGATGGGCGCCGTGCACCGGATCCGGGTGGACGGCGGACGCCGCACCACCTGGATGCCGCACCTGGTCGCCGAGCGCCGCACCCTGGACGGCATCGAGGCCGACCCGCGGCTGCTCTTCGAGCACCTGTCGACCAGCAAGATGTACGCCCGCGCCTTCCTCGACCGGCACGGCCTGCGCTTCCCCGAGGGCATCCACTACGAGGACCAGCTCTTCTCGGCGCAGGCGTACTGCCTGGCCAGGACGTTCACCGTGGTGCCCGAGCCGGTCTACCGCTGGTACGTCGCCCCGTACGCCGCCTCCGAGACCGCCTCCATCTCCAACCAGCGGCACCTGCTCACCAACGTCCGCGACCGGGTCCACGTCCAGCGGCTCATCGACGCCTTCCTCGTCCGCAGCGGGCACGCGTCGCTGCGCGAGGACAAGGACTTCAAGTTCCTCAAGCACGACTTCCGCATGTACGCCGGCGACCTCCCCTACCGGGACGACGACTGGCTCGCCGCCTTCGCCGACCTCATGACCCCCTACCTCGACACCCTCGCCGAGGGCGCGTACGCCCGCCTGCCCCGCGCCGAGCGGGTCGTCCTCCAACTGCTGCGCGAGCGGCGCCTGTCCGACGTGCGCGTGGCCGCCCGCGGCCTGGGACACGCCGTGGCGCCGCGCCGGGTGACGCCGGACGAGGGGAGCGGCCGGACCTACTGGGGCGAGGAGGTCCCCGCCTCGGCCGAGGCGCGCCGCGAGCTGGACCTGACGGAACTGGAGCTGGACACCCGCCCGTTCTTCACCGCACTGCTCCGGCACGAGATCACCGACGTGGTGCGCGGGCCCGGTGCGTCGCTCGACCTCACCGTCCGCACCTACGACCCGGCCCTGCGCCTGCCGGTCGGCCCCCAGCGCGCCACCCTGCACCTCTCCCCCGGCCGCCGGCGGCGGCTCACGGTCCCCTTCCGGCTCTCCCCGGTCCGTCCCGGTCTCTTCGAGGGCCGGGTACGCCTGGACCTGGCGGCGGTCCGTCTGCCCCTGCACGGCTTCGAGGGCCTGCGCCATCCCGTGCTCCGGCTGCGCCTCCAGGGCCGCGTCCACACGGGCATCCTCCTGGCGCCCCTGCGCTTCCCGCCCCTCACCGCCCGCGTCCCCTACCGCGCCGGCGCCACCCCCCACCGGGTCACGGTGGAACCGGAGGGCCACAACCCCGGGCGCCTCCAGATCCACTGGCAACCGACGGGCCTCACGGCAACCGTCCTGTCCCCCACGGCCCACCGCCTCTCCACCCCCCACACCCGCCGAGCGGCTCGCTTGGCGGCGAACATCTTCCGCTGACAGCTCCAGCAACACCGACCTGAGCTGCGGGCAGTCGTGCCGCTGGGGCGGCACGGGTGGGCGGTGGGGGTCCCCCCGCTCGAGCGAAGCCGAGAGCGGGGGAGGCACCCCGTCACGCCGGGCTGCGACACCCACCCCGGCCCACCTCACCGCCGGGCACCCGACCAACACCCGTCCCGCCAAGACCCGCTCACCCCACCACCGCGTACAACACCCACCCACCCGGCCCCCGCCGAACCACCCGCAACCCCTCATCCCCCCGAACCCCAACCCCCCGGTCAACAACCCACCGCACCCCGTACTCCCGCTCAATCCCCCTCCGCACACTCCCCGACACCCCCTCCACCCCCACCGAGAAGTACCGCCGCACCGCCCCCACCCGCTCCCCCTCGTCATCGAGGAAGAAGTCGGTGTACCCCGGCGCCACCGTGTACGCCCCGGTCGCCGGAATCAGCCGCGACGGAAACTCCCGCGCCATGACCACGTCCCCGTACCCCACCCACGGCGTGATCCAGCCGTACCCCTCCCACGGCTCCCGGTACTTCTCCGCCAGCACCCCCGGCAACGCCTCCCGCCCGACCGCGTACCCCAGCACCCCCACCTGCCCCCACGCCCCCACCACCAGCGCCACCCCCAGCACCCCCGCCCACACCCCCCGCACCACCCGCCGCCCAGCCTCCCCCACCTCCACCGCCACCGCGAGCTGCGCCGGAATCACCGCGGCCGGCAGCACCCGCCCCCACGACCAGTGCCCGCTCACCCAGCCCGCCGCGAACACCAGCAGCCCCAGCGCGAAGAACAGCACCAGTACGTCCCGCCGGTCTCGCCGCCACCGCACCACCAGCGCCGCCACCCCCACCAGCACCAGCCAGTACCGCGCCCACAGGTCCCGGTACAGCGACCGGTGCACCTCGTCCATCCCGTCCCCCGCGCCGAACAGCGCGAAGATGTCGTAGTAGGGCCAGACCCACAGCACCGCCACCCCCAGCGCCAGGCCGCCCGCCACCCGGGCCCACACCCGCCGCCCGGCGTGCCGCGCGCCGATCACGACGGCGAGCGCGCCCAACGACGCGACGATCCCGGAGTACTGATGGACCAGCAGGATCACGGCCCACAGCACCCCGCACCCCAGCCAGGCCCCCCACCCCCGCGCCCGCGTCAGCCACGTCCACAGGTGGAAGGCGAGCCCGAGGGCGAGCACGCTCGGGTACGCCACCGTCAGCGCGAGCGAGTGCAGCCCGAGGAAACCGCTCCAGCTGAACTCGGTCGTCCCCCACAGCAGCACCAGGGCCAGCAGGGCCAGCGGGGGCACCGCGGGCCGCGCGCTCAGCGTGCGGGCGTACCGCCACACCCCCGTGACCAGCACCGCGAGCGACACCACCGCCCCGATCCGCAGCACCGTGAAGACGGAGAACCCGGTCACCCCGGCCAGCCATCCCAGCGGCACCGTCCACGGCGAGTAGTACGGGCTCGGGGTGTCCGCGTCGACCAGCGGGTTGCCCGGGTGGAGGAGGTCGTGGCGGAGGCGCTGGAGGGTGGCCGCGTGCATGCCCAGGTCGCCGATCCAGGGCAGCCGCACGACCACGAGGACCAGCAGGAGGAGGACGAGGGCCGCCCCGGCCTGCGGCAGCACGGTACGCGTCAGCGCGGAACGCCCGGTCACGCGATCACCTTATCCGGACATACCACCACAAGGGGACATGAAAGCGCCCCGAGTCCCTGGGACCCGGGGCGCCTCTCGTGCCCGGTCGGCCGGCTACGGCACGACCGTGGCGGTGATCGTGACCGTGACCGTCAGCCGTGCGTGCGCAGCAGCGTCCGCATCGTCCGCATCGCCACCGACAGGTTGGACAGGTCGAACGCGTCCGAACCGTGGATCTCCTCCAGCGTGGTCCGCGCCCGGCCGAGGATCGCCGCGTTCTTCTGCTCCCACGCCTTGAAGCGCTGCTCCGGCGTGGAGGTGCCGTTGCCCGCCGCCAGGACGTCGGCGGTGAGCGAGGCGTGGGCCGCGTACAGGTCCTCGCGGATCGCCGCGCGGGCCATGGACTGCCAGCGGTCGGTCCGGGGCAGGGCGCTGATCCGGTCCATCAGCTGGGTGACGCTCAGCCGGTCGGCGAGGTCGTAGTACACCTCGGCGACCTCTAGCGCCTCCTTGCCCATGCGGTCGGCCACCGACACGATGTCCAGCGTCGGGAAGGCCGAGGAGAACCCGGCCACCCGGGTGGCCGTCTCGTCCGGGACACCGGCGTCGGTCAGCTCGTCGAAGATGCGCTGGTACCACTCCGCGTCCGCGCCGCGCAGCAGCTTCGGCAGCTGCGACCAGACCTGCTCGACGCGCTCGGCGAAGAACTCCACCGTCTCGGCCAGCTCCAGCGGCTGCGGCCGGTTGTTCAGCAGCCAGCGGGTGCCCCGCTCGACCAGGCGACGCGAGTGCAGCCGGATCCGGGTCTGCACGGCGGCGTCGACCTTGGTGTCCAGGGCCTCGACCGCGTCCCACACCGGGGCGGATCGGAAGATCGCCCGGGCCGCGGTCTGCGCCCGCACGATCTCCTCCAGCGAGGCGCCGGTCTCCTCGCGCATCCGGTGCAGATACGTCGTACCGCCCGTGTTGACCGTGTCGTTGACCAGGACGGTCGTCGTGATCTCGCGGCGCAGCGGGTGGCCGTCGATCCGGTCGAGGAACTGCTCGCGCAGCGCCGTCGGGAAGTAGGCGTGCAGCAGGCCCTTGAGGTACGGGTCGTCGGGCAGCGAGGTGTGCAGCAGCTCCTCGGCGACGGTGATCTTCGTGTACGCCAGCAGCACGGCGGTCTCCGGGCCGGTCAGGCCCTGGCCGCTCTGGAGGCGCTCGCGGATCTGGCGGTCGGTGGGCAGGAACTCCAGCGCCCGGTCGAGCCGCCCGTCCCGGACCAGGTGGCGCATGAAGCGCTGCTGGGCGTGGAGCATGTCGTTGGACTGGGCGAGCGCGTTGGCGATCGCCGTGTTCTGCGCGTAGTTGTTGCGCAGGACCAGCGCGCCGACCTCGTCGGTCATCTGGGCGAGCAGCTTGTTGCGCTGCTTGACGGTCATGTCGCCGTCCTTGACCAGGCCGGTGAGCAGGATCTTGATGTTCACCTCGTGGTCGGAGGTGTCCACGCCCGCGCTGTTGTCGATGGCGTCGGTGTTGATCCTGCCGCCGGTGCGGGCGAACTCGATCCGGCCCAGCTGGGTCAGGCCCAGGTTGCCGCCCTCGCCGACGACCTGGACGCGCAGGTCGCCGCCGTCGACGCGGATGGCGTCGTTGGCCTTGTCGCCGACGTCCGCGTTGGACTCGGTGGAGGCCTTGACGTAGGTGCCGATGCCGCCGTTCCACAGCAGGTCGACCGGGGAGGTGAGGATCGCCTTCATCAGCTCGGCCGGGGTCATCTTGGTGACCCGGGCCTCGATGCCGAGCGCCTCGCGCAGGTGCGCGTTGACCGGGATCGACTTGGCGGTGCGCGGGAAGACGCCGCCGCCGGGCGAGAGGAGCGCGGTGTCGTAGTCCTCCCACGAGGAGCGCGGCAGGTCGAACAGGCGCCGGCGCTCGGCGTAGGAGGTGGCCGCGTCCGGCGTCGGGTCGATGAAGATGTGCCGGTGGTCGAAGGCCGCGACCAGGCGGATGTGCTCGCTGAGCAGCATGCCGTTGCCGAACACGTCGCCGGACATGTCGCCGATGCCGACGACGGTGAAGTCCTGGGTCTGGGTGTCCACGCCCAGCTCCAGGAAGTGCCGCTTGACGGACTCCCAGGCGCCGCGGGCGGTGATGCCCATGCCCTTGTGGTCGTAGCCCGCGGAGCCGCCGGAGGCGAAGGCGTCGCCGAGCCAGAAGTTGTAGGACTCGGCGACCTCGTTGGCGATGTCCGAGAACTTCGCGGTGCCCTTGTCGGCGGCGACCACGAGGTAGGTGTCGTCCTCGTCGTGCCGGACGACGTCCGCCGGGTGCACGACCTCGCCGGCCACCATGTTGTCGGTGATGTCGAGCAGCGCCGAGATGAACGTCTTGTAGCTGGCGATGCCCTCGGCCATCCAGGCGTCCCGGTCGACCGCCGGGTCGGGCAGCTGCTTGGCGACGAAGCCGCCCTTGGCGCCGACCGGCACGATGACGGTGTTCTTCACCATCTGCGCCTTGACCAGGCCGAGGATCTCGGTGCGGAAGTCCTCCCGGCGGTCCGACCAGCGCAGGCCGCCGCGCGCGACCTTGCCGAACCGCAGGTGCACGCCCTCGACCCGGGGCGAGTACACCCAGATCTCGAACGCCGGGCGCGGCGCGGGCAGGTCGGGGATGGCCTGCGGGTCGAACTTCATGGAGACGTAGTCGTGCGGCTTGCCGCCCGCCGCCTCCTGGAAGAAGTTGGTCCGCAGCGTCGCCTTGATCACGGTGAGGAAGGACCGCAGGATCCGGTCCTCGTCGAGGCTCGCCACCTGGTCGAGGGCCGCGTCGACCTCTTCGAGCAGGGCGTCCACGATCTCCCGCCCGGCGCGCTGGCGCTCGGGGGCCATCCGCGCCTCGAACAGGGAGACGAGCAGCCGCGTAGTGTGGACGTTGTTGCGGAGGGTGTCCTCCATGTAGTCCTGGCTGAACGTCGAGCCGGCCTGCCGCAGGTACTTGGCGTACGCCCGCAGCACCATGGCCTGGCGCCAGTTCAGTCCGGCGCTGAGCACGAGGGCGTTGAAGCCGTCGTTCTCCGCCTGGGCGTTCCAGGTGGCGGCGAAGGCGTCCTGGAAGCGCTCGCGGGCGTCGTCGCCGAGGTAGTCGGCGCCGCCGGCCACCGACTTCGGCATCCGCAGGCCGAAGTCGTAGATCCAGGCCGTGGTGCGGTCGGCGCAGCGCAGCTCGTAGGGCCGCTCGTCGGTCACCTCGACGCCGAGCCGGCTGAGCACCGGGAGGACGGCGGACAGGGAGACCGTGCCGCCCTTCTGGTAGATCTTGAAACGCCGTTCCTCCGGGCCGGCGCCGACCGGCTCGTAGAGGCTCAGCGCGAAGGTGTTCTGGTCGTCGAGGCGCTCCAGGTGGCCGAGGTCGGCGACCGCGGAGCGCGGGCCGTGGTCGGCCTTGTAGCCCTCGGGGAAGGCGCCCCCGTAGTGCCGCAGCAGCTCGGCGGCGCGCTCCTCGCCGACCTCGGCGGTCAGCGCCTCGCCGAATCCGTCGGCCCAGGACCGGGCGGCCTCGACGAGGCGGGTCTCGATGCGCTCCCGGTCGGCGTCGGAGAGCTGCGGCAGCTCGGTGCCCTGCGGCACCCGGACCACGAAGTGCAGCCGGGACAGGATCGACTCGGTGTTCCAGGCGGTGAAGTCGACGCTGGTGCCGCCCAGCTCCTCCTTGAGGATGTCGATGATCCGCAGCCGGACGCCGGTGGTGTAGCGGTCGCGCGGGAGGTAGACGAGCGCCGAGTAGTAGCGGCCGTACTCGTCCTGGCGCAGGTAGAGGCGGAGCCGGCGGCGCTCCTGGAGGTAGAGCACCGAGGTGACGATCGGCTCCAGCTCCTCGACGGGCATCTGGAACATCTCGTCGCGCGGGTACGTCTCCAGGATCTGGAGCAGGTCCCGGCCGTCGTGGCTGTTGGGCGAGAACCCGGCGCGCTCCAGCACCTCCTCCACCTTGCGCCGCACGACCGGCACCCGGCGGACGGACTCGGTGTAGGCCGCCGAGGAGAACAGGCCGAGGAAGCGCCGCTCGCCGACGACGTCGCCGTTCTCGTCGAACTTCTTGACGCCGACGTAGTCGAGGTACGAGGGCCGGTGGACGGTGGCCCGGCTGTTCGCCTTGGTCAGCACCAGCAGCCGGTGCTCGCGCGCCTTGGCCCGGGCGTCGGCGGGGAGCCGCTCGAAGGACGGGCTGACGGGGTGGCTCTCGTCGGTCTCGTGGTGCGGGTCGGAGCGCAGGATGCCGAGGCCGGTGCCGGCGACGGCGGCGAGGGAGTCGTCCTCGCGCAGCTCGTACTCGCGGAAGCCGAGGAAGGTGAAGTGGTCGTCGGCCAGCCAGCGCAGCAGCTCGCGGGCCTCCTCCAGCTCCCGCGGGGGCAGGTCGCCGGGGGTGTGCTCGCCGGGCAGCTCCTCCGCGATGCGGACGGCCGCGTCGCGCATCTTGCCCCAGTCCTCGACGGTCTCGCGGACGTCGTTGAGGACGCGCAGCAGGTCGGCGGTGATCTGCTTGAGGTCGCTGCGGTCGGTCTCGCGGTCGATCTCGACGTGGATCCAGGACTCGACGTGCGCGTCGTGCGGGAGGTCGGCGGTGGGCCCGCCCGCGAGCACCTCGACCAGCTTGCCGGCGACGTCGCGCCGCACGACGACCTGCGGGTGGACGACGACGTGGATGCCGCGGCCCTGGCGGGTCAGCTCGTTGGTGACGGAGTCGACGAGGAAGGGCATGTCGTCGGTGACGACCTCGACCACGGAGTGGCTGCACGTCCAGCCGTTCTCCTCGACCGTCGGGGTGTGCACCCGGACGTTGGCCGTGCCCTGCGGGCGGTTCTCGGCCAGCCGGTAGTGCGAGACGGCGGCTCCGAAGACGTCGACCGGGTCGCGGTCGGCCAGGTCCTCCGGGGCGGTGTGCCGGTAGTAGCGCCGGAGGAACGCGAACACGGATGCGTGGTCCGGGGACGCGGTGCCCGGGGTGTCCGGGCTGCCCTTGTCCGTCGTCCCAGTCGGTAGGTGCCCCCCGACCGGGCTGTTCTCAGCTACCCGCGCAGCCCTTTCGAGCAGCTCGGCCTTGGCTTCGTCCAGCTTGGTCTGCATTGTCCTCTGGCTCCTGTCGCGCGCCGTTGCGTGACGTTGAAGGAAGTACGGTCTCCTGCCTTCCGGCACGACGTCGAGACGCGGGGTGTCCGGTCTGCTCCGACGCTATGCCGCAAGATGAGAGGAGCGGGGGCATATCGGCCAATGTCGCCGCACCGACCGGATGTGACATCGCTCTCGCCGTCATCGTCCGGGGTGTGTGCGGCGTCGTGCGGGGAGCCCTCGGCGCCCCGTCCCGCCCGCGAGGACCAGCGACCGCCGCCCGGACACGGATGTGGTCCGTGCATACCGGGCGCAGGGCAGGGGCACCGGTGCCCCCGCGAACTATCGCGCTGATCACGCCACAAGGCTATCGCCCCCGACGGGGCCCCCGTCACGAGCCGCATGTGTACAAAACCATGCCCGGAACTTGGACGTTCCGCACAGCTGCGGACGCCGGGCCGACGCGGCCCGCGGGCTCAGGACGACAGCCGCTCCGCCTCCGCCACGGCCTCCGCAAGCGTGTCCACCACGGGCACCCCGGCCCCCTCCAGGCTGGCTCTGCTGTGCGACCCCCCGGTGTACAGCACCGCCCCGGCGCCCACGTACCGCGCGGCCACCGCGTCGTCCGCGGCGTCCCCGATCACGACCGTCCGCGCGGGCTTCACCCCGGAGACGGCCAGTTCCTCGAGATGGCGCACCATGTGCTCCGCCTTGCTGCCCCCGGAGGGCCCGGTCCGTCCGTCGACGCGTATGAAGTGCGCCCCGATCCCGAGCCCCTGGACCAGCGGGACCAGCTCCTCGTGGCCGTACATGCTCAGGATCGACTGGCTCCGCCCCGCCGCGCCCCAGCCCGCGAGCAGCTCGGCCGCCCCGTCGGTGAGCCCGCACGCCGCGCGGTGCCGGGTGTAGTGCCGGTGGAAGGTGGCGTCCATGACCTCCCACTCGGCCTCCGTGGGCAGCCGGCCGAGCAGCCGCTCGTAGAACTTCGGCACCGGTACGCAGTACAGCGCCCGGTACTGCTCCATCGTGATCGGCGTCATGCCCAGCTCGGCGAAGGCGGCGTTCGTCGCCCCGATGATCGCGTCGTTGTCGTGGAACAGCGTCCCGTTCCAGTCCCAGACGATGTGCGCCCCTGTCTGCGTCCCCATGCCCGAAAACGTACCCGTCGCCACTGACAAACGGCAGACCGCCGGGTCAGCGCCCGGCTTCGACCAGGTTCGGGATCTCCTGCGTGGCGTACCAGAGCAGCTCGTGGTCGTCGGCGCCGTCGACGACGGACCGGGCGGCGTCGTCCCCGCCGTCGGCCGCCGCGAGGGCCTCGGCGGCCGCGCTCACGTCCGCGAGCGCGTCGGCGGAGTCCACGTGCACCGCCGCCGCCTTGGCCAGCCGCAGCGGCCCGGCGACCCGCACCTCGCCCGGCGCGGCGTCCTCGGACTCCCCGGCCGGGCCGGCGGAGACCGCGCCGTCGGACACGTCGAGGGCGACCACGACCCGGCGCCGGTCCGCGTCGGAGCCGGCAGCCAGCAGCCGCAGCGAGGCCTGCGCGGCCAGCCCCAGGGCGGCGTACTCCAGTTCCTCCGTGTCGTCCGACCGGTACCAGTCGCGCAGCGCCGGCGTGACGGCGTGGGCGAGGAGCGGCCCGGTCCCCAGCTCTCCGGTCCGGTGCGCCTCGGCGAGGCCGGACAGGGTCAGGGGGACGTAGACGCGCATGGGACCGCCGCTTTCGGGTCGGGGGCTTTCGGGCCCGAGGAGCCCCGGAGGAGCCCTCGGAGGAGCCCCGGAGGAGCCCCGAGGGAGCCCGGAGGGGTCTTCAGGATACGTGCGGGTGTCCCCTTTCGGGTTCCCGCCCAGGGCGCCCCGGGCGTCCACCTCCGGCCCGGAATTCACCCGCCCCGCCCGCTCCGCACCGGCCCGGGCATGGGCCCGGTCACCCTGATAGGTGAACCTTCCGGCTCCCTCGGCGCGACCGCCCGCCTCCTTGCCGTGCGGTGCCCCGACCCCGTACAAGATCCCCAACCACTAAGTTACTGCTCGGTATCAACCGGGCCGCCGCCGAACGGGATCCCCCATGCGCAAGGTCATGACCAGGACTCAGACCCGCCCCAGCAGCCCTCCCCCGCCCGCCCCCGAGGCCCTGCCGGACCCCGGAGCCGCGTCCCGGGCACCCGGCGGTCTCCCGCCCCGCCGGCCCGGCGGGCGGCCCGTGCGCACCGCGCCGTCCGGCGGGCGCCCGCCGGGCTCCCCCGGCCGTTCCTCACGGGCCCGCACCAGGCCGGCGGACACCCGCCCGCCCACGGCGGGACAGGGCCCCGGCCGGGCACCCGGAACGGCGCCGCTCCAGCCGGGCGCCCACCGGCCCGCCCCGGCCGCCTCGGCGCCTCGCGCGACACTGCCGCTGCCGCCCCTCACCGCACCGTCCGCCGCGCCCCTGGTCCCCACCCAGACCCCGCGCCGCCCCGTCCCGCAGATCCGCCCCACGGACCGCTTCGCCGAGCTGCTCCTCCACGTGCTCAGCGGCCGGCGCCCGGTCCACTCGATGCTCCGCCACACCGTCGGCCGCGCCTACGACGACCTGGCCCACCTCGCCGAGCGGGGCCCGCTGCGCACCCGCGGCGCCCTTCCGGTGGTCCGGGACATCGGCTACTTCGAGCCCCGCCCCGGCGCCCTGGAGGTCTTCGCCCGCATCGGCGCGGGCGACCAGCTGCGCGCGATGGCCTTCCGGCTGGAACAGGGCCGGGACCTGCGCTGGCGCTGCACGGCGGTGGAACTCGGCGGCCCCCGCAGGACCCACGCGGACGACGACTGACGGCGACCGCGACGCCCTTCCACCGCCCGCGTCCGCCCCGCGCGGGAGCGCGGACACGCCGGAGGGCCGGCCACCACGGGTGACCGGCCCTCCCCTCGGCACGAGCGCCCCGCGGCGCCGCGCCGTCACTTCTTGCGGCGACGACCGCCCTTGGCCTGCTTGCGGCGCTCGGCGCGCGTCAGCCCGTCGGACTGGGCCGCCGCGGACTCGCCGTCGGTGGAGAAGTCACCCTCGACGACACCGCCCTCGCCGTCCACGGTCGGCGCGGAGAAGTGCAGGTCCCGGCGCTGCGGGGCGTCGAGGCCCTTGGCGCGGATCTCCGGGCGGGCGCCCGCCTGGGCCGGGACCGCGTCCTGCGCGCCCTTGTCCAGGGACGGAGCCGTGTCCTCGACCGGAACCTCCTCGACCTGCTGCTCGACCTGGACCTCCAGGTTGAACAGGTAGCCGACGGACTCCTCCTTGATGCCCTCCATCATGGCCTGGAACATGTCGAAGCCCTCGCGCTGGTACTCGACCAGCGGGTCCTTCTGCGCCATGGCGCGCAGGCCGATGCCCTCCTGGAGGTAGTCCATCTCGTAGAGGTGCTCGCGCCACTTGCGGTCCAGGACCGACAGCACGACCCGGCGCTCCAGCTCGCGCATGATCTCGGAGCCGAGCTGCGTCTCACGCGCCTCGTACTGCTCCTGGATGTCGTCCTTGATGGACTCCTCGATGTAGTCCGCCGTCAGGCCGGCCCGGTCGCCGGCCGCCTCCTCCAGCTCCTCGACGGTGACCTTCACCGGGTAGAGCTGCTTGAAGGCGCCCCACAGCCGGTCGAGGTCCCAGTCCTCGGGGAAGCCCTCGGCGGTCTCGGCCTGGACGTAGGCGTCGATCGTGTCGTTCATGAAGTGCTGGATCTGCTCCTGGAGGTCCTCGCCCTCCAGGACGCGGCGCCGCTCGCCGTAGATGACCTCGCGCTGCCGGTTGAGGACCTCGTCGTACTTCAGGACGTTCTTGCGCGTCTCGAAGTTCTGGGTCTCGACCTGGGACTGGGCGGACGCGATCGCGCGCGTGACCATCTTGTTCTCGATCGGCACGTCGTCCGGCACGTTCGCCATGGACATCACGCGCTCGACCATCTGGGCCTTGAACAGGCGCATCAGGTCGTCGCCCAGGGAGAGGTAGAAGCGGGACTCGCCGGGGTCGCCCTGGCGGCCGGAACGACCGCGCAGCTGGTTGTCGATACGGCGCGACTCGTGCCGCTCGGTGCCCAGCACGTAGAGCCCGCCGAGGTCCTTGACCTCCTCGAACTCGGCCTTGACCGCCTGCTCGGCCCGCTCCAGAGCGGCGGGCAGGGCCGCGGCCCACTCCTCGATGTGCTCCTCGGGGTCGAGGCCGCGCTGGCGCAGCTCCGCCTCGGCGAGGTCCTCGGGGTTGCCGCCGAGCTTGATGTCCGTACCGCGGCCGGCCATGTTCGTGGCCACCGTCACGGAGCCCTTGCGGCCCGCCTGGGCGACGATCGTCGCCTCCCGGTCGTGCTGCTTGGCGTTGAGCACCTCGTGCTGGACGCCGCGCTTGCTGAGCTGCTGCGAGAGGTACTCGGACTTCTCGACGGAGGTGGTGCCGACGAGGATCGGCTGCCCCTTGCGGTGCTTCTCCTCGATGTCGTCGACGACGGCCTCGAACTTGGCGACCTCGGTGCGGTAGATCAGGTCCGACTGGTCCTTGCGCACCATCGGCCGGTTGGTCGGGATGGGCACCACGCCGAGCTTGTAGATCTGGTGGAACTCGGCGGCCTCGGTCATGGCCGTACCGGTCATGCCGGAGAGACCGGGCTGTTCCTTGTCGTCGTGGTCGTGGCGCTTGTAGAGGCGGAAGAAGTTCTGGAGGGTGATCGTGGCGAGCGTCTGGTTCTCGTCCTTGATGTCCACCCCCTCCTTCGCCTCGATCGCCTGGTGCATGCCCTCGTTGTAGCGGCGGCCGGCGAGGATACGGCCGGTGTGCTCGTCGACGATCATGACTTCGCCGTCCAGGACGACGTAGTCCTTGTCCTTCTTGAACAGCTCCTTGGCCTTGATGGCGTTGTTCAGGTAGCCGACCAGCGGGGTGTTCACCGACTCGTAGAGGTTGTCGATGCCCAGCCAGTCCTCGACCTTGGCGACGCCCGACTCGTGGATGGCGACGGTGCGCTTCTTCTCGTCGACCTCGTAGTCACCGGTTTCCTCGATGCCCTTGAGGGTGTTGCCCGCCTCGCCCTTCTTCAGGCGGGTGACCAGCTTGGCGAAGTCGCCGTACCACTTGGTGGCCTGGTCGGCCGGGCCGGAGATGATCAGCGGCGTACGGGCCTCGTCGACGAGGATGGAGTCGACCTCGTCGACGATGGCGAAGTTGTGGCCGCGCTGGACGAGTTCGTCCTTGGACCACGCCATGTTGTCGCGCAGGTAGTCGAAGCCGAACTCGTTGTTCGTGCCGTAGGTGATGTCGCAGCGGTACATCTCGCGGCGCTGGGCCGGCGTCTGGTTGGCGAGGATGCAGCCGACGTTCAGGCCGAGGAACTTGTGGACGCGGCCCATCATCTCGGAGTCGCGCTCGGCCAGGTAGTCGTTGACCGTGACGATGTGCACGCCCTCGCCGGACAGGGCGTTGAGGTAGGCGGGCAGGGTGCCGACGAGGGTCTTGCCCTCACCGGTCTTCATCTCGGCCACGTAGCCCATGTGCAGCGCGGCGCCGCCCATGATCTGCACGTCGTAGTGGCGCTGGCCCAGGACGCGCTTGGCGGCCTCGCGGACGGTGGCGAAGGCCTCGGGCAGCAGGTCGTCCAGGGTCTCACCGTCGGCGTAGCGCTGCTTGTACTCGTCGGTGAGGGCCCGCAGCTCGGCGTCGGAGAGGTCGCGGAAGTCCTCTTCGATGGAGTTGACCTGGTCCGCGATGCGGTGCAGCTTGCGCAGGATCTTGCCTTCGCCTGCACGCATGATCTTCGAGAGGACGGACACGGGGGTTGGTCTCCTTGCCGGTCGGGCCTGGGACGGTCGGTTTCCTGTCACGGACTGAGCAACGGCCATCGTATGCGAGGACCCCGCCACCCCGGGAGGCCTGCCGTGACGGGACCGTCCACTCCTTGCATCGGGCTTCGACGTCTGACGTCACCGGGTTCAACGTCCGGGCCCCGCGGATGGTGCCGCACCCCCCGGTGAATTGAGTGGAACGTGACCGCTTGTTCACGCAGGGCAAAAAGATGGCGCCGGTCACGGGAGCCCGCCAGAATCGGCCGATGGAACCCGTCACCCTCACCACGGAACGCCTGGTCCTGCGCGCGCCCGGCCCCCAGGACACGGACGCCGTGTACACCGCCTGCCAGGACCCCGACATCCAGCGCTGGACCACGATCCCCTCGCCCTACCTCCCGGAGCACGCACGGGGCTTCACGGAGCAGATGGTTCCGGACGGCTGGGCGAACGGCTCCATGTTCACCTTCGGCCTCTTCCTGCCCGCCGGGGACCTGGTGGGCATGATCGGGGTCACGATGATCTCCCTGGGCGCCGGTGAGCTGGGGTTCTGGGCCGCCAAGGAGTTCCGCGGCCGGGGCTACACCACGGAGGCCTCCCTCGCGGTGGCCCGCTGGGCGTTCACCGAGCGGGCGATCGACCGCCTGGAGTGGCGCGCCGAGGCCGGCCACACGGCCTCCCGCGCGGTGGCCCTTCGCGCGGGGTTCACCATGGAGGGCACCCTGCGCTCCGCGGTCGGCAACAAGGGCGTGCGCCGGGACTGCTGGATCGGCTCCCTGCTCCCCTCGGACCTCGCCCTCCCGTCGACGGCCCCCTACCTGCCGGCACGCGACCAGGAGCCGCCCGCCGCCTAGCGGCACGGGCCCCGCTGTCAGTCCCACCCCTTATGGTGCGGACGTATGACGACCCTCCCGCGCCCCGCGACGGAACTGTCCGCAGACGAGGCCCGCCGCATCGCCCTCCGCGCACAGGGGTTCCTCGGCGCGCCCGACCGCCGCGCGGGCGTCCGCGGCGTCCTCAGACACCTGGGCGCGGTGCAGCTGGACACCATCTCGGTCCTCGCCCGCTCGCACGAACTCATCCCGTACGCCCGCCTCGGCGCGGTCGGCCGCGGGACCGTCGAGGCCGCCTACTGGAAGCCTGTCTCCGTGGGCGCGCCTCCGGCACGACCGCACGCCTTCGAGTACTGGTCGCACGCCGCCTGCATCCTCCCCATCGAGGAGTGGCCCCACTTCGCCTTCCGCCGCCGCGCCTACCGCGGCCGCCCGCACTGGAACCACGACCTCCCCGAGGGCACCTACGAGCAGGTCGTCAAGCAGCTGCGCACCGAGGGCCCGCTCACGGCAACGGACCTGGGCGGCGCGAAGCGGACCAGCGAGTGGTGGGACTGGTCGGGCACCAAGGTCGCCGTCGAGCGCGCGCTGATGTACGGCGAGGTGGTCTGCGTGGAGCGCCGGGGCTGGAAGCGGGTGTACGACCTCGCGGAGCGCGCCGTCCCGGCCGCGCTGCTCCATGACGACCTGGACGACGCCGAGTGCCTGCGCCGCCTGGTCCGCCTGGCGGGTGAGGCCCTGGGCGTGGGCACGCGCGCGGACATCGCGGACTATCACCGCGTCAAGGCCGAGCAGGTCGACGCGGTGATCGCCGACTCGGGTCTGGTGCCGGTCACGGTGGCAGGCTGGTCCAAGCCGGCCTGGGCCGACCCCGCGGCCCTCGAGACCGTCCCGCGCGGCCGGCACCGCACCACGCTGCTCTCGCCGTTCGACTCCCTGATCTGGGAACGGGCGCGCACGGAGCGGATCTTCGGCTTCACCCACCGCCTGGAGGCCTACGTCCCCAAGCCCAAGCGGGTGCACGGCTACTTCGCCATGCCGGTGCTGGCGGGCGGCCGGCTCGTGGGCCGCGTGGACCCGGCGCGCGAGGGACGCACGCTGGTCGCCAAGCAGGTCCGGCTGGACGGCGTCAAGGCCGCCCCGGCGGTGGCCCAGGCGCTGGTGGAGGCGGCGGGCTGGGTCGACTGCACGGACGTCCGGGTGGAGCGCGTCGACACCCAGCAGGAGCGGGCGGCCCTGACGGCGGAGCTGGCCCGCCTGCTCGCCTGACCGAGCGGCCCGGATCCCAGGAGTAGGCCCGCGTGAAGCGTGGCTGCGGCAAGCGGGGCCGCGTCAGCGGATCTCGAGGATCTTCTCCCGCATCGCGTAGACCACGGCTTCCATCCTGGAGTGCAGTTGCAGCTTCTCCAGGATGTTGCGCACGTGGTTCTTCACGGTGTTCTCGGAGATGAACAGCTCTTTCGCGATGTCCCGGTTGTTCATCCCGGTGGCGACGAGCTTGAGCACCTCCAGCTCGCGATCGGTGAGCCGCGGCGCGGGCACCAGCCGGCGCTCGTCCGTCCGCTGGATCATCGACTTGAACTCGGTGAGCAGCTTCGACGCCATGGAGGGGCTGATCTGCGACTGTCCGTCGGCGACCGCGCGGATGGCGGTGGCGACCTCGTCCGTGGAGATCTCCTTGAGGAGGTAACCGGTGGCGCCCGCCTTGATCGCGTCGTAGAGGTCGGCCTCCTCGTCGCTGATCGTCAGCATGATGATCTTCGCGCTGGGAGCGACCTCCTTGATGGAGGTGCAGGCCTCGATGCCGCCTCGCTTGGGCATCCGCACGTCCATCAGGACGATGTCGGGCAGCAGGTCGGCGGCCTTCTCCACGGCCTCGGCGCCGTCTCCGGCCTCGCCGACGACCTGGATGTCCTCCTCGGCCGCGAGCACGATCTCCAGGCCCCGGCGGAAGAGGGCGTGGTCGTCGACTACCAGGACCCTGATCGGCTCCTCGCGTGCCGCGCCCGCACCCGCGTCCGGGGCCGTGCCGACGGCGCCGTCGTCGATCCCGTGGTCGACGCCCGCACCACGCATCGGTCCGAAACTCTCCGCCATCGTTCCTCCCCCTGAAGGCTTCGGCCCGTGGTCAGGAGCCGGCGCCAACCCAGAGCAACGGCCCACCGGTTGGGCCGTGGCCGCCATGATTCCATGTCCGGCGGACAACGGGGCGACAGCGCGGCTCCGAAAGGGGTCGCACACCCTCGCGCACCGTCGCACGCCGGTGCCCCTGGGGGCGCACACGCGCTCCAGGGGCACCGGTCGACAGTCGCCGCGCGGTGGTCAGCCGCCGAGCGCGTCGCCCGCGTCGGGGGCGTGCGCCTGGGTGACCATCGTGTCCGTGGTGAGGTGGATCACGCCGTAGTCGTAGGCGTGCCGCCGGTAGACGACGCTGGGCTCCTTCGTCTCGGAGTCGACGAAGAGGTAGAAGTCGTGCCCGACCAGTTCCATCTCGTAGAGCGCCTGGTCGAGGGACATCGGTGCGGCCACGTGGGTCTTCTCGCGGACGACGAGCGGGCCGTCGCCCTGGACCTCCAGCGAGCCGATCTTCTTGGTGGGTACGCCATCCTGCTTCTCCGTCGGGACGACGTCGCCGTTCCCGTTGAGCGTCGCCGCGCCGGGTACGTGGTCGGCGACCTCGGCCGCCGGGATCCGGCGTGATCCGCGGCGCGAGAAGCGCTTGTCGTGCTGCTTGCGCAGTCGTGCGTCAAGCTTCTCCGCCGCCAGGTCGAGCGCCGCGTACGGGTCGCTCGCCGCTGCCTCCGCCCGGATCACCGGACCGCGGGAGCGGAGTGTGATCTCCACTCGGTCACAGCGGTCGGCCTGCCGGGGGTTCGGCTCCTTGGACACCTCGACGTCGAGGCTGATCACCTTGCCATCGAGCTTCTGGATCTTCTCCAGCTTCAGCTTCTCGGCCACGTGCTTCCGGAACCGCTCGGGCACCTCGGTCTTGCGGCCCTTGACGACGATGTCCACGCAGAACTCCGTTCCCGGATCGCTCCGCTCCGTTGGCGGAGCATCTCCCTTTTGCACCAGGTTCCGGAACACCCCGGAACCTCGGACTCGGTGACGTCCACCTCCTCCCCCGCGGGCGAGATCTCCACTCCCCCGGTGCGGGTGAAGACGGTAAAACCCGCGACAGGGCATTCGGATTTGGGAGGTGTGGCCTGCGCCTTTGCCTCTCCACCGAACATATCTCGCCCGGACGGATGTCGTCACCCTCTACTGCGACGTACCTCCGTTCCAGTGAATTGGACCTCTTATTACCTGCAACGACGTAAGTTCTCAGTCAGTTCCGGTTTATTTTCGAAAGAATCAGGTGAAGCCGCGACCACTGCCGCGCAGATCGCTTCCCGGATCGCGTCACCGCCTCCGTTCGGACCCGCCTTTACCGGCCCGGTCTTCCGTTCCTCTCTGCCTTCCCCCGCCGCCGACGGATACACAGGCGATCTCGCCATCCCGTACGTGTCCGGCCCCCTCCACGACTCAGCCGCGCGCAGGGCCCGTGCCGCCTCGGTCAGGGAGGCCCCCGTCGTCATCAGGTCGTCGACCAGGACGACCGGGCCGCCCCCGCACAGCAGCCGGCCGCCGCCGGGAGCCACGGCGAGGGCCCCGGCGAGGTTGTCCAGCCGCTGCCGGGCGTCGAGGCCCGCCTGGTCGGCCACGGCGTGCCGCTGCCGCAGCAGGGCGGCCACCCGCGCCGGCGTCCCGGTGCGCCGCAGCTCCCCGGCCGCCGCGAGGGCGATGCGCCGGGCCGGGTCGTGCCCGCGTCGGCGCACCGCCCGCCGCGCCGACGGCACGGGCACGAGCAGCACGGGGCCGGGTGATCCGTCCGGTCCGACGACGCCGGATCCCGCCGGTCCGCCGACGCCGGATCCCGCCGCGAGGAGCCCCGCCCGCACCGCCGCCGCCAGCGCCTCGCCGAGCGGCGGTGTGAGGGCCAGGACGCCGCGCTCCTTGTGGGCCAGCAGCGCGGCCCGCACCTCGTCCGCGTACGGCGCTGCCGCGTGCACCGGCGGCAGCCCGGCGGGCTCCGGGTCCGGTCGCACCCGGCGCGGCGGGGTCCCGCTCAGGGCGGTGCGGCACCGCGGGCACAGCACCGCCCGCATCCGGCCGCAGCCGCCGCACTCGGCCGGCAGCACCAGGTCCGTGAGATCTCGCCACCAGCCCCGCAGTCGCCCCATGGCCACCACTGTGCCAAGCCCGCCGGAACCCGGCCAGGCCTGTGGAAAACACCGGCCGGGCGCCTGTGGAAAACCGTCCCGGACGCCTCAGCCCGGATAGACCGGCGCGGTCCCCTCGGTGACCTTCTGCCACTGGAGCCCCGACGGCAGCCGCACGATCAGGTCCTCGGAGTACGCCACGAGCGGCAGCCGCTCGTCCTCGGTGGCGGCGATCTCCTTGACGCCGGTCAGGGCGGCGGGCACCGACGCCTCCGGGGTCGAGCCGTCGACCTGGACGTACCCGATCTGCTGGACGCCGCCGCGCTCGCGTCCGACCACCACGAGCCTGCTGTCGCCGGCCCACGACATGGCCGTGACCTCCTCCAGCTCTGGCGTGGCGGAGCGCAGTTCGAGGACGGTGACCGCCGGCGGTTCGCCCGCCCGCTCCTCGCGTTCGATCCGCCCGATGAGCAGCGAGCGCTCGCCGTCCTTCTCCACGACGAGCGCGATCCGCACCCCGTCCGCCGCCGCCCGCACGGCCTGTACCCGCCCGTCGAGCCCCGGGGTGCGCACCTCCACCGGCTCGCCGGCCCCCTTCTCCAGCAGCAGCAGCCGCGGGTCGGCGGGGTCCCGGTCGGCGATCCACAGGTCGCCCTGCGCGTCCCAGCTGGGCGGGGTCAGCCGGTCGGCCTCCGCCTTGCCCTTGCTGACCAGCACGGGGTCGCCGAGCGAACCGCCCGACACCAGGGAGGCGACGTACAGCGACTTGTTGTCCAGGCCGATACCGGCGGCGCTGTGCTCGTCGCGCGACACCGCCACCGCCCGCAGGGCCTTCTCGCCCTCGCCGAGGGGGCCGGGAACGGGTTCCGCGCGGGTCCCGTTGCTGCCCGCCGCGATCCGCACCAGACGCTGGTCGCCGTCGACGAAGTACAGGTAGTCGGCACGCTGTGCCGAGCCCCGCGCGGCGACCGTCTCCGCGCGGTCCTCGCCGAGCGAGCAGAGCTGCTCGCCGCCCGCGCGCAGCTCGACCTCGTCCACGGCCGGGGTGAGGTTCTGCAGCGTGTACAGGAGCTGGGCGGCCATCTCGTCGCACTGGTCCTGGTCGGCGCGGGCGGCCTTGTCGTTCAACGGGACGGTCAGCTTGCTGCGGTCGTCGGGCGTCAGCGCGCCCGCGTTCTCCGCCAGCGCCGTGCCGGTCGGGAAGCTCGACCTGACCACGGGCCCGAGCAGGCTCGACGGCCCGCCGATCAGGGAGCGCACCACCTGGGTCATGGGGTCCACCCGGCGGCGTACGTACACGGGGTCGGCGACGGCGGCCGGCTGCGGACCGGCGCCCTCGTCGGCAGCCGACCGCACCGTGGTGTTCGAGGCGAAGTAGTACCGGTTGACCGACATGTAGTTGCGCTGGAAGTCCGACTTGCCCATGACGACCCCCTGCGGCAGCTGGTCGATGCGCCACTGGCCGGTCTTGCCGTCCCGGGTCAGGTGCACCGACTGGCGGTAGGCGCCGTCGGCGGGCGCGTACGACTGCTGGGCGTCCACCGTGGCCACCTTGGCGCCCGTCAGGGTCACCGAGTAGTCGTTGGCCTCCTCGCGGCTGCCGGAGTGGTCGGACTCGGTGCCGGGCCCGCCGGCGAGCACGGTCGCCGAGTCGTCCGGCCGCCAGCTCTTCGCGGCGTCTCCGGTGAGGTACTTGCGCGCCGTCTCGTAGTGCGGGTCGTCGCTGGTCAGGGCCTCGAGGAAGCCCTGCACGATGTCGGAGGGCGGCGCGTCCTCGCGCGGCGGCATCGCGAACACCCGTACCTGCGGGTCCTGCCGCGGCGTGGACTCCACCCCGCGCAGGTCCCCGCTGTCCGGCATGGCCGCACACCCCGCCAGCAGTACGACGCCCCCGACGGTGTACGCCACCACGCGTGCCGGCCTGCGCCGACCGCCTCCCCCGCGGTCAGCGCCCACGAGATGCCTCCCCTTGCCTGCTTGGATCCTCCGGACCGGTGTCCCGGCGGCCGAGCCCCTCGGCGGGGCCGCCGTCCGGTCTGCGGGCGCCCGACACGGGCCTGGGCACCACGCGCGCGCCGTTGCCGGGCAGGGCCGTCGGGTCGGCCGTGGGGGCCGTCATCGACGACCTCGGCGGTATCGGTCCCCGCGCGGGCACCTGCGACGCCTGTCCGGCCGTCGCCTGCGCCGGGACACCGACCGCCCTGTCCACGCCGTGCGAAGCCACCCGTTGCCCGCCGGTCTCGTCGAGACCGGCGTCCTGCAGCCCGCGGTTGCGCCGCGAGTCCGCCGGCTCCAGCGGTATCGGCGAACCCCGCAGCGGCTCGTCCGCGGTCCTGGGCAGCGTCAGCCGGAACTGCGAGCCACCGCCCGGCTCACCCCACGCCTGCAGCCAGCCGCCGTGCAGCCGCGCGTCCTCCAGGGCGATCGACAGCCCCAGTCCCGTACCGCCGGTGGTACGCGCGCGTGCCGGGTCGGCCCGCCAGAAGCGGCTGAACACCCGCGTGGCCTCGCCGGGCTTGAGTCCGACGCCGTAGTCCCGCACGCCGACGGCGACCGCCCCGCCGGCCGCGGCGAGCTTGACGACGACGTCCCGCCCCTCGCCGTGCTCGACGGCGTTGACGACGAGGTTGCGCAGCACGCGCTCGACCCGTCGGGCGTCCGCCTCGGCGACGACGGGCTGCTGGTCGCCGACGACGCTGATCCGCGTGCCCTTGCGCTCGGCGAGCGGCTCGGCGCCGCTGACGACCCGCCGCACGACCACCCTGAGGTCTATCGGCTCGGCCTCCAGGGCGGCGGCGCCCGCGTCGAAGCGGCTGATCTCCAGCAGGTCGGCGAGCAGCGTCTCGAACCGGTCCAGCTGGTCGGCGAGGAGTTCCGCCGACCGCGCGGTGACGGGATCGAAGTCCACGCGCGCGTCATGGATGACGTCGGCGGCCATCCGCACGGTCGTCAGCGGCGTGCGCAGCTCGTGCGACACGTCGGACACGAACCGCCGCTGCATCCGCGACAGGTCCTCCAGCTGACTGATCTTGAGCTGGAGGTTCTGCGCCATCTTGTTGAAGGCCTCGCCGAGCCGCGCGATGTCGTCCTCGCCGGTGACCTTCATCCGTTCCTGGAGCCGCCCCGCGGACAGCCGCTCGGCGATGCTCGCCGCCATCCGCACCGGCGTGACGACCTGCCGCACCACCAGCCACGCGATGGCCCCGAGCAGCGCCACGACGAAGAGCCCCGCGGTCGCCAGGGTGCCTCTGACCAGGCTGAGGGACTTCTCCTCCTGGGTGAGCGGGAAGAGGTAGTAGAGCTGGTACGGCTCGCCGTTGGGGTCGTTGACCTGCTTGCCGATGACCAGTCCGGGCTGGGACGCCTGGTCGGAGTTGTAGACGATCCGGGTGTAGCTCTGGGCCGCCGCGGTGCCGCCGTCGATCCGCTCGCGCAGGTCCTCGGGGACGCTGACCGCCCAGTCGACCGAGCCGGACGCGCGCGGGCCGCGTCCGCTGCCGCTCTCCCCGCCCATGGGGAGCGTGACCACGTCGAAGGCGCCCTGGCCACCGCTGGAGAGCGACTTCACGAGTTCGCTCATCCACTGGATGACGTTCTGCGAGGGCCGCCCGTCCGCGGGGGTGCTGTCGTCGCCGTCGGCGCCCGCGGCCTCCTCGGCCTTCTGCTTGGCCGCCGTGAACCCGCCGGTGGCCTGGCTCTGGGAGGCCTTGACCTTGGCATCCAGCAGTCCGTTGCGGACCTGTCCGATCACCACGAAGCCGAGCAGGAGCACCACGCCCAGCGACATCAGCAGTGTGGTGACGACGACCTTGAGCTGGATGTTGCGCCGCCACAGCCGCATGACCGGCAGCAGCGGGCGCCGCACCCAGCGCATGAAGAGCCGGAGCACCGGGCTGCCCTGCACCCCGCCGTGCAGCAGCCCGCCCTCCAGCAGACGGCCGAAGCGCGAACCGGCGGGAGGGGGGCCGACAGGCCGTCCGGCGCGGGCCTCGGACCCGGGCGCCGAAGCGGCACTGTCCCTGGTCATGTCAGCTCGGTCCGGCCTTGTAGCCGACGCCGCGGACGGTCACCACGATCTCGGGCTTCTCCGGGTCCTTCTCGACCTTGGAGCGCAGCCGCTGCACATGCACGTTGACCAGCCGGGTGTCGGCGGCGTGCCGGTAGCCCCAGACCTGCTCCAGGAGCACCTCGCGCGTGAAGACCTGCCACGGCTTGCGGGCCAGCGCCACCAGCAGGTCGAACTCCAGCGGCGTCAGCGCGATGGACTGCCCCTCCCGCTTCACGGAGTGACCGGCCACGTCGATGACCAGGTCGCCTATGGCGAGCTGCTCCGGGGCCGGCTCCTCCGACCGCCTGAGCCGCGCCCTGATACGGGCCACCAGCTCCTTCGGCTTGAACGGCTTCACGATGTAGTCGTCGGCGCCCGACTCGAGACCGACCACGACGTCGACGGTGTCGCTCTTCGCCGTCAGCATCACGATCGGCACGCCCGACTCCGCCCTGATCAGGCGGCACACCTCGATGCCGTCCCGGCCGGGCAGCATCAGGTCGAGCAGCACCAGATCGGGCTTGCTCTCCCGGAAGGCGGCCAGCGCCTTGTCGCCGTCGGCTACGAAAGACGGCTCAAAACCCTCACCACGCAGCACAATGCCGAGCATCTCGGCCAGTGCGGTGTCGTCGTCGACGACAAGGACTCGTCCCTTCATAAACGACATCATCCCATTAGCTAATCGTTACCTGGCGTGACCTGGCACACAGCTCGGCGAGGGCCTCGCTCGTCACGGGTGAGACCACGCCCTCCTCGGTGACGATCGCCGTCACCAGCTCGGGCGGGGTCACGTCGAACGCCGGGTTGTACGCCTGGGTCCCCAGGGGTGCCACCGGTATCCCGCCTCCCGCTCCCGCCACCTGAGGCGCTGTGACCTCGGTCACTTCATATCCGGGACGCTGCTCCACCTCGATGGACGCCCCGTCCGGGGTGTGCGGGTCCACCGTCGTGACCGGCGCCACCACGATGAACGGTACGTGGTGATAGCGAGCGAGCACGGCGAGCGGGTAGCTCCCGACCTTGTTCGCCACCGAACCGTCGGCCGCTATGCGGTCCGCGCCGACCAGTACGGCGTCCACCTCGCCCGCCGCGAAGAGCGAACCGGCCGCGCTGTCGGTGAGCAGGGTGTACGCCATGTCGTTGCGAGCCGCCTCGTATGCCGTCAGGCGAGCACCTTGCAGCAAGGGACGCGTTTCGTCCACCCACAGGCGCCGCAGCCGGCCCTCCCGGTGCGCCGCGAGCGCCACCGCGAAGGCGGTGCCCTCCCCGCCCGACACCAGCGAGCCGGAGTTGCAGTGCGTGAGGACGCGGTGCCCGCCGGCCGGCAGCAGCTCGTCGAGGAGCGCCAGCCCGTGCGCGGCCATCCGCGCGCTGGCCCGGGCGTCCTCCTCGTGCACCGCCCGCGCCGCCGCCAGCGCGGCCGAGGCGGCCTGTCCGGCGTCGCCGCTCCTGGCGAGCGCCTCCTGGTGGGCGGCCTGCGCCCGGCGCACCCCGACGGCGAGGTTCACCGCGGTGGGCCGGGCCCCGGCAAGCGCCGCCGCGGCCTCCTCCACCTCGAAGCCCCGCACCGCGGCGAGCGCGACACCGTAGGCGCCCGCGACGCCCAGCAGCGGCGCACCGCGCACGGCGAGCGAACGGATGGCCTCGACGAGCCCGGCCGGGTCCGTGCAGACCAGCTCGACCTCCTCGGTCGGCAGCCTGGTCTGGTCCAGCAGGACCAGCACCGGGCCCTCGGGGGGTTCCTCCCAGCGGAGCACCGGGATCTCGGTCGGCCGCTTGTCCTCGCCGCTTCGCGCGTCCTGATCAGCCATGCGGTCAGTCTGCCCCCTATCCGGCGGACAATTGAAGGTGTGCAGCCCATACCGCGCCCGGTCCGCGGCCGGGCACCCCATGGCACGATGGCTGCCAACCTGCCGCCGCGACCGCGGACGGGCACCGTGAAGGAGCGACGATGAACGACACTCCGGGCTGGGCCTCGCCCGGATCCGCCCCGTCCGACGGGCGGGAGCCCGGCGCGTCCGGCCCCGCCGAGCCCGCCGACCGCCCCGCAGGCCCCGACCAGCCCGCGCCCCCCGCGGACCAGCCGGGCGCGGACCCCACGGGCCCCGGCACGAAGTGGTCCAAGGAGCAGCCGCCCCCCGGCCAGTGGTCCGCCCCCTCCGGCCCCTCCGTCCCGGGCCAGACCCCGCCGCCCCCGCCTCCCGGCCCGGGCTGGGGCGCCCCGCCCCCCGGCCCGCCCGGCGGTTACGGCGGCCAGGGCGGCGGCTACGGCGCCCCCGGGGGACCCGGCGGCTGGGGAGGCGGCTGGGGAGGCCCGCCGCCCGCGGCCAAGCCCGGCGTGATCCCGCTCCGCCCGCTCGGCGTCGGCGAGATCCTCGACGGCGCGGTCTCCACCATGCGCACCTACTGGCGCACGGTCCTCGGCATCTCCCTGACGGTCGCCGTCTTCACGGAGATCATCGTCGTGCTGCTCCAAGGCCTCGTCCTGGACAACAGCGGCACCGAGGCCCTCAACGACCCCGACGCGTCCCTGAGCGAACTCGGCGACGCCCTCACCGAGACCTCGATCAACTCGGGCGCCGTCTTCCTGATCTCCCTGATCGGCACCGTGCTGGCCACCGCCCTGCTCACGACCGTCACCAGCCGCGCCGTCCTGGGCCGCCCGGTGACCGCCGGCGAGGCCTGGCGCGACGCGCGCCCCCAGGTGCTCAAGCTGTTCGGCCTGATCGTCCTGCTGCTGCTCATCGTCGCGGGCATCGTCCTGGCCGGCATGGCGCCCGGTCTCCTCGTGACGGCCACCGCCGGCGGTGGAGCCGGTGTGGCCCTGACCGTCCTCGGCTTCCTCGCGGCCGGAGTCGTCGCTGTGTGGCTGATGGTCCGCTTCTCGCTGGCCTCCCCGGCGCTGATGCTGGAGAAGCAGGGCATCAAGAAGGCGCTGAGCCGATCCGTGAAGCTGGTGCGCGGCTCCTGGTGGCGGGTCTTCGGCATCCAGCTGCTCGCCACGATCATCGCCAACGTCGTCGCGTCGATCATCGTCATCCCCTTCGCCTTCCTCGCCGCCGCGGTCGGCGGGGACGGCGTCAGCGGCTTCCTGGAGGGCACCGGGGACGTCGGCTGGACGTTCCTCGTCGTCAGCGGCATCGGTTCGGTGATCGGCTCCATGATCACCTTCCCGATCACCGCGGGCGTCGCCGTACTGCTCTACATCGACCAGCGCATCCGCCGCGAGGCACTCGACCTCGAACTGGCCCGCGCCGCGGGCACCCAGGGCACCGGCGCCCCCGGCGCCGTCCCGGGGAGCTGACGGGGTGGGACCGGCGGGGGGAGTTCTCACAGAGGTGCTGGCGCACACCACGGTACGAACGCTGTCGCACACCGGTGACGGCGTCATGGCGGCGCTGCGCGCGTCCGGCGACGAGCCACCGGTGACGATCCCGCGCGACCCCGCGCGGGAGGCCGCCCGACGCGAGCTGTCCAAGGGCATGTACCACGAGAACGACCCCGGCTGGTTCCAACGGGCCCTGGACACCTTCTGGGAGTGGATCGACGAGCTGTTCAGCAGGGCGTCGACGGCGACGCCCGGCGGAGCGCTCGGCCTGGTCGTCGTCATCGCGGCCGTACTGGCGGTGCTGGGCGCCCTCTGGTGGCGCCTGGGCACCCCGCGGCGCGGTCCGGCCTCCGCTCCCGCCCTGTTCGACGACCGCCCCCGCAGCGCCGCCGACCACCGCGCCGCCGCCCAGGCACACGCCGCCCAGGGCCACTGGAACCAGGCCGTCCAGGAGCGCATGCGAGCCGTCGTCCGCGCCCTGGAGGAACGCGCCCTGCTCGACGTGCGGCCCGGCCGCACCGCCGACGAGGCGGCCACCGAGGCCGGCCTCGCCCTCCCCGCCCACGGCAGCCGACTGCGGGCGGCCGCCCGGGACTTCGACGACGTCACGTACGGCGGGCGCCCCGGCACCGAGCAAGTGTACCGGCGCCTCACCGAACTCGACCACGACCTGGACCGCAGCAAGCCGCACCTGGCGGGCAGCACGCCCGGTAGCGGTGGAGGCGGCACGGAGACCCGCCGGGGAGCCGCCGGATGACCACCGAGGCCACCCTCCCCACCACCTCGGCCTCGCCCACCGCCCGCCAGATCTGGACCCGCGGGCGGGGCGTCGCCCTCGCCCTCGTCCTGCTGCTCGCCGGTGCCGTGGCCATCGCCGTCGTCCGCTCCGGGGACCACCACGGCGAACTCGACCCGCGCTCCGCCGACCCCGCCGGCAGCCGCGCGGTCGCCGAACTCCTGGCCGAGCGGGGGGTCTCCACGCGCGTGGTCACCACCCTGGACGCCGCCCGCGCCGCGACCGGCCCGGACACCACCCTGCTGGTCGCCGCCCCCGACCTCCTGACGGAGCGACAGCAGACGCGGCTGCACGCCACGGTCGCCGGCTCCGGCGGCCGCACCGTCCTCGTGGCCCCCGGCGGCCGCGCCGTGGAACGCCTCGTCCCCGGCGTCACCGCCGACCCCGCGCTCAGCTTCGACTCGACGCTGGCCCCCGCCTGCGACCTGCCCGCGGCCCGGCGCGCGGGCACCGCCGACACGGGCGGCCTGCGCTACAGCACCCACCTCGCGGCCGACACCTGCTACCCCAGCCGGCGCCTGGCCACGCTGCTCCGCGTCCCCGACACGTCCGCGGAGGGCACCCCGGGCGACACCGTCGTCCTCGGCGCCCGCGACATCCTCGTCAACGACCGCCTCGACGACCACGGCAACGCCTCGCTCGCCCTGCAACTCCTCGGCTCCCGCGACCATCTGGTCTGGTACCTCCCCTCGCTCTCCGACGTCCCCGACCCGGACGAGGAGCGCGGCTTCTTCGACCTGCTCCCCTCCGGCTGGCTCTGGGGCACCCTGCAGCTCTTCATGGCCGCCGCCCTCGCCGCCCTGTGGCGGGCACGCCGGCTCGGCCCCCTGGTGCCCGAGAAACTCCCCGTCGCGATCCGCGCCTCCGAGACCGTGGAGGGCCGCGCCCGCCTCTACCGCAAGGCGAACGCCCGCGACCGCGCGGCCACCGCTCTTCGCTCCGCCACCCGCACCCGCCTCGCCCCCCTCGTAGGCGTCCCCGTCACCCGGGCGCACACGCCCGAGACCCTGCTCCCCGCGCTCTCCGCCCACCTCCACGGCGACGGACAGCCCCTGCACAGCCTCCTCTTCGGCCCGCCGCCCGGCGACGACGCGGCCCTGATCGCCCTCGCCGACCAACTCGACGCCCTCGAAAGTGAGGTACGCCGTCCATGATGGACCCGACCACTGACAACGCCGGGCAGAGCGCGGACCCGGGCAACGCCCGCACCGCCCTCGAAGCCCTGCGCGCCGAGATCGCCAAGGCCGTGGTCGGCCAGGACGCCGCCGTGACCGGTCTCGTCGTCGCGCTCCTGTGCCGCGGCCACGTCCTCCTCGAAGGCGTCCCCGGAGTCGCCAAGACCCTCCTCGTCCGCGCCCTCGCCGCCGCCACGGAACTCGACGCCAAGCGCGTCCAGTTCACCCCCGACCTGATGCCGAGCGACGTCACCGGCTCCCTGGTCTACGACGCCCGCACCGCCGAGTTCTCCTTCCAGCCCGGCCCGGCCTTCACCAACCTGCTGCTCGCCGACGAGATCAACCGCACGCCCCCGAAGACCCAGTCGTCCCTCCTCGAAGCCATGGAGGAACGCCAGGTCACGGTCGACGGCACGCCCCGCCCGCTCCCCGAGCCCTTCCTGGTCGCGGCCACCCAGAACCCCGTGGAGTACGAGGGCACCTACCCCCTCCCGGAAGCCCAGCTGGACCGCTTCCTCCTCAAGCTCACCGTCCCCCTCCCGTCCCGCCAAGACGAGATCGACGTCCTCACCCGGCACGCCGCCGGCTTCGACCCGCGCGACCTGCACGCCGCGGGCGTACGCCCCGTGGCGAACGCCGCCGACCTCGACGCCGCCCGCGCCGAGGTCGCCAAGACGACCGTCTCCCCGGAGATCACCGCCTACGTCGTCGACATCTGCCGGGCGACCCGCGACTCGCCGTCCCTCACCCTCGGCGTCTCCCCGCGCGGAGCCACGGCACTGCTCTCGACCTCCCGCGCGTGGGCCTGGCTCACCGGCCGCGACTACGTCACCCCGGACGACGTGAAAGCCCTGGCCCTCCCCACCCTCCGCCACCGCGTCCAACTGCGCCCGGAGGCCGAGATGGAGGGCGTGAGCACGGACTCCGTCATCAACGCGATCCTCGCCCACGTCCCCGTCCCCCGCTGATGGCACTCACCGGACGCGCCGCGCTCATCGCGGCCCTCGGCTCCGTCCCGATCGGCATCTGGGACCCCAGCTGGACGGGCATCCTCGCCGTCAACGCCCCGCTCGCGGCCGCCTGCGCCTGCGACTTCGCGCTGGCGGCACCCGTACGTCGCCTGCTCCTCACCCGTTCCGGCGACACGTCCACACGCCTGGGTGACACCGCGGACGTCACATTGACGATCACCAACCCTTCGCCCCGCCCGCTGAGGGCCCGCCTGCGCGACGCCTGGCCGCCCAGCAGCTGGCAGTCCGGCACCGAGGTCGCGGCCTCCCGCCACAGCCTCACGGTGCCCGCCGGAGAACGCCGGCGGACGACCACCCGCCTGCGGCCCACCCGTCGCGGCGACCGCCACGCGGACCGCGTCACCATCCGCTCCTACGGCCCCCTTGGCCTCCTCACCCGCCAGGGCACCCACCAGGTCCCCTGGACGGTACGCGTCCTGCCCCCGTTCACCAGCCGCAAGCACCTCCCCTCCAAGCTGTCCCGCCTCCGCGAGCTCGACGGCCGCACCAGCGTCCTCACGCGCGGTGAGGGCACGGAGTTCGACAGTTTGCGCGAGTACGTCCCCGGCGACGACACCCGTTCCATCGACTGGCGGGCCACGGCCAGGCAGTCCTCCGTCGCCGTACGCACCTGGCGCCCGGAACGCGACCGCCACCTCCTGCTCGTCCTGGACACCGGCCGCACCTCGGCCGGCCGCGTCGACGACGCCCCCCGCCTCGACGCCGCCATGGACGCGGCCCTGCTCCTGGCAGCCCTGGCCTCCCGCGCCGGTGACCGGGTCGATCTCCTCGCCTACGACCGCCGTACACGAGCGCTCGTGCAGGGCCGTACCGCGGGCGATGTCCTCCCGTCCCTGGTCAACGCCATGGCGAACCTCGAACCCGAACTGCTGGAGACCGACGCCCGCGGCCTCACCGCCACGGCGCTCCGCTCGGCCCCTCGGCGCTCCCTGATCGTTCTCTTCACGACTCTGGACGCGGCTCCGATCGAGGAGGGGCTGCTACCGGTCCTGCCGCAACTGACCCAGCGGCACACGGTCCTCCTGGCCTCGGTGGCCGACCCGCACGTCGCCAGAATGGCCGGATCCCGCGGCCATACGGACGCCGTGTACGAGGCCGCGGCGGCCGCACAGGCGCAGACCGAACGCCGCCGCACCGCCGACCAGCTCCGCCGTCACGGCGTCACGGTCGTGGACGCCACCCCTGACGACCTCCCGCCGGCTCTCGCTGACGCATATCTGGAACTGAAAGCGGCAGGACGCCTGTAAAAGACGAAAGGTGGGGTGCCATGGCACCCCACCTGCAATTCCCTCAAACGCAAAAAAGCCCCGCACCGTTCCCGGTGCGGGGCTTTCTTCGCAATGATTGTTCGGCGGCGTCC
>NZ_BMRX01000006.1 GCF_014648855.1 Streptomyces parvulus
GCCGTCGGGCGCGGGCTGTACGCCGCTCTCGCCCTGCTCGGGCGGTACCTCGTCGTCGTACCCGCCGTCTGGTTCCACACGTGGGTGCTCGTCCCGCTGGGTCACGCCCTGGTCTGGTGCGGCAAGGGCTTCGCCCGCGGTCTGGGTCTGGCCGTCACCGGCATCGGTGCGGTCCTGTACTGGACCGTCCGGATCCTGCTCGTCCTGCCCGCCCTCGCCCTGTGGCGCTGGGTGCTCACCCCGGTGGGCCGGGTCCTCGCGGTTATCGGCAGGGAGGTCCTGGACGCGCTCGGGCACGGCTGGCGGATCGCGGGGCACGTCTCGCGGGCGTTCGGCCGGTTCCTCGGCACCCTGTGGCGGTGGGCCGTGGCCGAACCGGCGCGCTGGGCGTACCGGACCGTGCTCACCCCGGTCGGGCACGCCCTGCGGGACAGCGTCCTGCGGCCGCTCGCGGAGGCCGGACGCGCCGCCGGACGGATCGGCCGGCAGGCGCTCGCCGCGGCCCGGCTGACCGTGCGGGAGACCCGCGCGGACCTGCGCCGGGCGCTCTTCGGTCCGCCTCCGGCGGCACGGCGGCCCGACCGGCGGGAACCATCCGTCGCCGAGGCACGTACTCTTGGTAGTAGTACGACCGCTCTCACGAAGGACTGAACGACACTGGGCAAGCGACAGCCCGAAGGCCCGCCGCCCGTACCCGCGGTGCAGCGCATCCGACTGCGTTACACCAAGCGCGGCCGCCTCCGGTTCACCAGCCACCGTGACTTCCAGCGTGCCTTCGAGCGCGCGCTGCGCCGCGCCGAGGTGCCCATGGCGTACTCGGCGGGGTTCACGCCCCACCCGAAGGTGTCGTACGCCAATGCCGCACCCACCGGCACGGGCAGTGAGGCGGAGTACCTGGAGATCGCGCTCACCGCGGCGCGTGACCCGGAGCAGCTCAGGGTGCTCCTCGACGCGTCGCTGCCCACCGGGCTCGACGTCGTCGACGCGGTCGAGGCCCGGACCTCCGGGCTCGCCGACCGGCTGACGGCATCGGTGTGGGAGCTGCGCCTGGACGGGGTGGAGTCCGCGGACGCCGAGCGCGCCGTGGCCGCCTTCAACTCCGCCCCGGCCGTGGAGGTCCAGCGCCGGACCAAGAACGGCGTCCGCACCTTCGACGCCCGCTCCGCCGTCGCGAGCCTGGAGAGCGCCACCACGCACGGTTCCCCGGCTGATAGGCCGACCGACCAGCCCTGTGCGATACTGCGGCTGGTTGTTCGGCACGTGACGCCTGCCGTACGACCCGACGACGTCCTGTCCGGTCTTCGCGCCGTGGCCGACCTGGCGCCGCCGGTCCCCGCAGCGGTGACCAGGCTGGCGCAGGGGCTGTTCGATGAAGAGACCGGTGCGGTGACCGACCCGCTCGCGCCCGACCGCGAGGCAGAAGCGCCCGAGCCGCAACCGGCCGCCGCTCCCGCCGCCGCGAAGGCGCCCGCGTAGGGAAGGTTCCGCTCAGGGACGGACGTCGTAGCGCCGCCCTCGAACTCGGGAGCCACCTGGGTCGGGCAGCGCACCGACCACAAGACTTTCGCCAGGCCGTACCCGCCAAGGGGTACGGAACCGGCGAGACAAGACACTGAGAGCTTCCGAGCGGCGCCCGCGCCCCGGACGGCGGCGACGCGCACCGCGCGAGCCGCGGACGTCACCGGCGGTCGATCAGATCGACGCCGGGCCGGTGTGCGGCGCCCGGGAGCCTGACGGGAGAAAGCCCCGCATGCTCGAACCGACCGAACCCACCGAGTCGTCGACCACCACGACGGACTCCGAGTCGAACACCCCGAGCGACACCCTGCCGCCGCGCCGCCGGCGCAGGGCCGCTTCCCGCCCGGCGGGTCCGCCGTCCGGCGGCTCCGACGCGCCGGCCGAGACGGTCGCGCCCGCCGAGGTGACCGCCGTGACCGACGAGGCGGAAGAGACCGAGGAGACCGAAGAGGCGCAGGCCGCCGCTCCGGAGCCCGAGGCGGCCCCCGCCCGCCCGCGCCGTCGTGCCGTCCGCCGCGCCTCCGCGCCCGCCGGGGCCCCGGCGTCGGCGGAGGGTGCCGAGACCGTCGTCGCGCCGCCCGCCGAGAAGCCCGCCGCCGAGCCGGTCGCCGAGGCCGGCGAGGTCACCGAGGACCCCGCGCCGCGCCGTACCCGCCGCCGCGCCACCCGCAGCGTCGCCGCGCCCACCGAGCAGGCCGCCGCCGCGCCCGCCTCCGAGGCGCCCGCTGAGGCCCCCGCCGCGCCCGCCGAGCCCGCCGCCGCGCCCGCCGCCGAGGCCGAGGACGCCGCGCCCAAGGGCCGTACCCGCCGCCGCGCCACGCGCCGTGTCACCGCCCCGGCCGAGGCGCCCGCCGAAGCCGCCGCCGAGGTGAGCGAGCCCGCTCCCGAGTCCGCCGCCCCCGAGACTCCCAAGGTCGCCGCGCCCGCCGAGCCCGTCGAGGACGCCGCTCCGCGCCGCGCGCGCCGCCGGTCCACCCGTAAGGCCGCCACCGGTTTCGCCGCGCCGGCGCAGGCCGCCGCCGAGGACGCCGACGCGCCCAAGCGCCCGTCCCGGCCCGCCGTCGCCGTGTTCCAGGCGCCCGTGTTCGCCGAGCCGCAGTTCCAGACGCCCGAGCGGGCCGCCGCCGAAGCCGCCGCCGAGGCGGCCGGTGCCGCGCCGGCCAAGCCCGCCGAGGCTGCCGAGGCCGTCGAGGAGCCGGCCGAGGAGCAGTCCGCCGGGTCGCGCCGCCGTCGCCGCCGCCGCGCCGCCGAGGAGGCCGCCGAGGAGCGGACGCCCGCCGCCGCGCAGGACGACCGGCAGGCCACCCGCGCCGACGGCGACAACGACGCCGACTCCGAGGCCGACACCGACGCCGACGAGTCGGGCGAGGACCACGACGACGACGCCGACGGCTCCGAGGACTCCGGCTCGCGCCGCCGCCGTCGCCGGGGCGGCCGTCGCCGCCGCCGGGGCGACTCCGCGGACGGCGACCTGAACGACGACACCGAGCAGACCGGCGCCGAGCAGGCCGACCGGGCCGACCAGGATGCCGCGGACACCGTCGAGCAGGCCGAGGACGACGCCGAGGAGGGCGAGGAGTCCTCCGGTGACGGCGGCGGTTCCAGCAGCAGCCGGCGCCGTCGTCGCCGTCGCCGCCGGGCCGGGGACGGCTCCGGTGAGGGCGACGCGTCCGCCGACGACCCCGAGCGCACCGTCGTCAAGGTCCGCGAGCCCCGCCCGCCGCGCGAGAAGGGCGAGCCCTCCGACGAGGTGCAGTCCATCAAGGGCTCGACCCGTCTGGAGGCCAAGAAGCAGCGCCGCCGCGAGGGCCGCGAGCAGGGCCGCCGACGCGTTCCGATCATCACCGAGGCCGAGTTCCTGGCCCGCCGCGAGGCCGTCGAGCGCGTCATGGTCGTGCGCCAGCACGGCGAGCGCACGCAGATCGGCGTCCTGGAGGACGGCGTGCTCGTCGAGCACTACGTCAACAAGGAGCAGGCCACCTCGTACGTCGGCAACGTCTACCTCGGCAAGGTGCAGAACGTGCTGCCGTCGATGGAGGCCGCCTTCATCGACATCGGCAAGGGCCGCAACGCCGTCCTGTACGCCGGTGAGGTCAACTTCGAGGCGCTGGGCATGGCGAACGGCCCGCGCCGCATCGAGTCCGCCCTCAAGTCCGGCCAGTCGGTCCTGGTGCAGGTCACCAAGGACCCGATCGGCCACAAGGGCGCCCGCCTGACCAGCCAGGTCTCGCTGCCCGGCCGCTACCTGGTCTACGTGCCCGAGGGCTCGATGACCGGCATCAGCCGCAAGCTGCCCGACACCGAGCGGTCCCGGCTGAAGACCATCCTCAAGAAGATCGTCCCCGAGGACGCGGGCGTCATCGTGCGCACCGCCGCCGAGGGCGCCAGCGAGGACGAGCTGCGCCGCGACGTCGAGCGGCTCCAGGCGCAGTGGGAGGACATCCAGAAGAAGGCCAAGAGCGGCAACGCGCCCACGCTGCTCTACGGCGAGCCGGACATGACCGTCCGCGTCGTGCGCGACATCTTCAACGAGGACTTCTCCAAGGTCGTCGTCAGCGGCGCCGACGCGTGGGAGACCATCCACGGGTACGTCTCCCACGTCGCCCCGGACCTCTCCGACCGGCTGTCCAAGTGGACCAGCGAGGTCGACGTCTTCGCGACGTACCGGATCGACGAGCAGCTCGCCAAGGCGCTGGACCGCAAGGTCTGGCTGCCCAGCGGCGGCTCGCTGGTGATCGACCGGACCGAGGCGATGGTCGTCGTCGACGTCAACACCGGCAAGTTCACCGGCCAGGGCGGCAACCTGGAGGAGACGGTCACCAGGAACAACCTGGAGGCGGCCGAGGAGATCGTGCGCCAGCTCCGGCTGCGCGACCTCGGCGGCATCATCGTCATCGACTTCATCGACATGGTGCTGGAGTCCAACCGGGACCTGGTGCTGCGGCGCCTGCTGGAGTGCCTGGGCCGGGACCGCACCAAGCACCAGGTCGCCGAGGTGACCTCGCTGGGCCTGGTGCAGATGACCCGCAAGCGGGTCGGTCAGGGCCTGCTGGAGTCCTTCTCGGAGACCTGCGTCCACTGCAACGGCCGCGGTGTCATCGTCCACCTCGACCAGCCGGTCTCCGCCGGCGGCGGCGGTGGCGGCGGGAGCAAGCGCCGCAAGCGGGCGCGGGCCGGGGCCGACCAGCCGCACGAGCACGAGGCGGTGGCCGGCGTCGAGACCGGTCCGACGGCGGAGCAGGAGGCGGACACCGAGTCCGAGTCCGAGGTCGCCGCCGAGGTCGCCGAGCCGGTCGCCCTCCCGGCGCCCGACTTCACCGCCGACGAGGAGCTGTACAGCAGCGCCGCCGAGGCCGAGGCCGCCGCCACGCGCGGTCGCGGCCGGCGCCGCGCGAGCCGCAGGGCGTCCGCCCCGGCGGGCGCGCCGAAGGGCGCCAAGGGCGAGGCCGCGCGCGACGAGGCCCCGACCGCGCAGGACGTCACGGTGCGGGAGGAGGTCGAGCGTCCGGTGCGGCGCGAGTCCGCCGCCGAGGTGCTGGCCGACCCGGCCGCCGTCGAGGACGCCGTCGCCGGGGGCCACGTCACGGCACCCGCCGAGGCAGCGGCTCCCGCGCCCGAGGCACCGGCCCCCGCCGCCGACGAGGCCGCGCCCAAGGGCCGTACCCGCCGCCGTGCCACCCGGAAGGTGTCCGCGCCCGCCGGTTCCCCCGCGGGTGCCGAGGCCGCCGTGCTGACGGTGCCGGAGACGGCGCCCGCCCCGCAGGCCGAGCAGGCGCCGCAGGCACCCGCCGAGGCCCCCGCGGAGCCCGCGGCCGAGGACGCCGCCCCGGCCCGTCCGCGGCGCCGGGCGGTGCGCAAGTCCACCGCGCCCACCGCGTCCGAGGAGGCGGCCGTCCTGGTCGTCCCGTCGGCCGGGCCGGAGGAGGAGCCCGCCGGGCAGGCGGCCGACGCGGAGCCCGCGGCCGAGGACGCCGCCCCGGCCAAGAAGGCGGCCCGCAAGACGGCCAAGAAGGCGACGGCCAAGAAGGCCGCCACCAAGAAGACCGCGGCCAAGAAGACGACGACCGCGAAGAAGGCCACCGCCAAGAAGGCGGCCAAGACGACGACCGCCAAGAAGGCCACGGCCAAGAAGACGGCGTCGAAGAAGACCGCGGCCGCCGCCCAGCAGGCGCCGTCCACGGTCACGGCCGCCACCGACGAGGGCTGATCCGGCACCGTCCCGGCACACCCGCGGCCCCGCCCCTCCGGTCTCCGGACGGGCGGGGCCGCGGTGCGCGAGGGGGCGCGGGGCCCGGTTTGACCCCTGTCGTGCGGCCCCGTAATCTTGAGCGTCGGCGTGTCGACTGACGCGTCACATCCCCGTAAACCTCTTTCCTTTCGGGTGCGGGCCCGTGCGGGCCCCGGCCGGAAGAGGCTGTCCGTGTGTCACCGGGTGGCTGGACTGCGGGGGTGCCGTTCCCGAGCGAGAGAGTGAGATCCGCGTGTACGCCATCGTGCGCAGCGGTGGTCGCCAGCACAAGGTTGCTGTCGGCGACATCGTTGAGGTTGACAAGATTTCCACCGGCAAGGTCGGCGACACGGTCGAGCTCTCGACCCTGCTCGTCGTCGACGGCGACGCTGTGACCAGCGACCCGTGGGTGCTGGCCGGCATCAAGGTCCAGGCCGAGATCGTGGACCACCACAAGGGCCAGAAGATCGACATTCTGCGCTACAAGAACAAGACCGGCTACCGCCGTCGTCAGGGCCACCGCCAGCAGTACACGGCGATCAAGGTCACTGAGATCCCCGCGGCTGCGAAGTAAGGGACTGAGGAGACATGGCACACAAGAAGGGCGCATCGTCCACCCGGAACGGTCGCGACTCGAATGCCCAGCGGCTCGGCGTGAAGCGCTTCGGCGGTCAGGCCGTCAACGCGGGTGAGATCCTGGTCCGCCAGCGTGGCACCCACTTCCACCCCGGCTCCGGCGTCGGCCGTGGCGGCGACGACACGCTGTTCGCCCTCCAGGCCGGTGCGGTGCAGTTCGGCACCCACCGTGGCCGCAAGGTCGTGAACATCGTCCCGGTCGCCTGACCGGCACACTTGCGCGAGGCGGACCTCACTTCCCCGAGGGGAAGCGGGTCCGCCTTTCGCGTGTTACCCAAGAGACATCCCGGCAGTAGGCAGTAACAGCAGGCAGTAACTGGAGGCACATCCCATGACCACCTTCGTGGACCGCGTCGAGCTGCACGTCGCCGCGGGTAACGGAGGCCACGGCTGTGCCTCCGTCCACCGCGAGAAGTTCAAGCCGCTCGGCGGCCCGGACGGCGGCAACGGCGGCCGCGGCGGAGACATCATCCTCACCGTGGACCAGTCCGTCACCACGCTGCTCGACTACCACCACTCGCCGCACCGCAAGGCCACCAACGGCAAGCCCGGCGAGGGCGGCCACCGCTCCGGCAAGGACGGCCAGGACCTCGTCCTGCCCGTGCCCGACGGCACCGTCGTCCTCGACAAGGCCGGCAACGTCCTCGCCGACCTGATCGGCCACGGCACCTCGTACGTCGCCGCACAGGGCGGCCGGGGCGGCCTCGGCAACGCCGCGCTGGCCTCCGCCCGGCGCAAGGCTCCCGGCTTCGCGCTGCTCGGCGAGCCCGGCGACCTCCAGGACATCCACCTGGAGCTGAAGACCGTCGCCGACGTGGCGCTGGTCGGCTACCCGAGCGCCGGCAAGTCCTCGCTGATCTCCGTGCTGAGCGCGGCCAAGCCGAAGATCGCCGACTACCCCTTCACGACGCTCGTCCCGAACCTGGGCGTGGTGACGGCCGGCGAGACCGTCTACACCGTCGCCGACGTGCCCGGCCTCATCCCCGGCGCCAGCCAGGGCAAGGGCCTCGGCCTGGAGTTCCTGCGCCACGTGGAGCGGTGCAGCGTCCTGGTGCACGTCCTGGACACCGCGACACTGGAGTCCGACCGGGACCCGGCGTCCGACCTCGACATCATCGAGGCCGAGCTGAGCGAGTACGGCGGCCTGGACGACCGGCCCCGGATCGTCGTCCTCAACAAGATCGACGTGCCCGACGGCAAGGACCTCGCCGAGATGGTCCGCCCGGACCTGGAGGCGCGCGGCTACCGCGTCTTCGAGGTGTCCGCGGTGGCGCACATCGGCCTGCGGGAGCTGTCCTTCGCGCTGGCCGACCTGGTGGCCGGGGCGCGCGCCGCCCGGCCCAAGGAGGAGGCCACGCGGATCGTCATCCGGCCCCAGGCCGTGGACGAGGCCGGCTTCACCGTCACCCGCGAGGAGGACGGCCTGTTCCGGGTGCGGGGCGAGAAGCCCGAACGCTGGGTGCGCCAGACCGACTTCAACAACGACGAGGCCGTCGGCTACCTCTCCGACCGGCTCGCCCGCCTCGGCGTCGAGGAGCGGTTGATGAAGGCGGGCGCCCGCAACGGCGACGGCGTGGCCATCGGTCCCGAGGACAACGCGGTCGTCTTCGACTGGGAGCCGACGGTGACCGCCGGCGCCGAGATGCTCGGCCGCCGCGGTGAGGACCACCGCTTCGAGGCACCCCGCCCGGCCGCCCAGCGCCGCCGCGACCGGGACGCCGAACGGGACGAGGCGGAGCGGGAGTTCGACGGCTTCGAGCCGTTCTGATCCCGCCCCCTGGAACCACGGCCCTGCGGACGGCATCTTGCTGTCCGCAGGGTTACACAGGTGTGGCAGGTCCGTGATCCGCTGTCGAACACCCATGTGTACTTTGTGAGGAGGATGTGGCCACTGTGCGTGGCCCGGGGCGGGGAAACGGACTGACCATTCGTTCCCGGAAGCAGAGAGAAGCCGCAAAGTGAAGATCGCATTTCTCGTTCGGGACCTCTGCCACATGGGGGGCGTGGTCAGCGCGACGCAGAATCTCGCCGGCGCGCTGGCGCAGCGGCACGACGTGGAGATCGTGGCCCTGCGCAAGGTGCGGGACGAGTCCTACTTCCCGCTCGATCCGCGGGTCTCCGTCCGGGTGCTCAGCGACATGCGGCCCGACTCCCCGGTCTCCGACGTGGACAATCCGCTCTCCGACAAGTTCCCGCTGATCTACCCGCTCAACGCCGGCGCCAAGACGCCGGTGGTGAGCCGGCTCGCGGAACTGCGGCTGCTGGAGTACTTCGACACCACCGACGCCGACGTCATCGTCAGCTCCAGCCCGCGCAACACGATCATGCTGGCGCAGGCCCGAGGTGACTACCTGAAGGTCACCCAGGAGCACTCGATGCCCGCCATCTACGCCACGGACATCAAGGAGCGCCTCTTCCCGGCCTACCGGTACCTGGACGCCCTGACGGCGCTCACCCCGGAGGAGGTCGCCGACATCGCCCGCCAGGTGCCCGCGGTGCGCAACCGCCTGGCCGTGATGCCCAACTGCGTGCCCGCCTCCGCCATCCGGTCCACCGGCACCAACAAGGTGGTGGTCTCGGCCGGCCATCTGACGGACAACAAGAACCACGCCCTGCTGATCGAGGCCTTCGCCCGGGTCCACGCCGAGGCTCCGGACTGGACGCTGCGCATCTACGGCCACGGCGCCGAGAAGAAGAAGCTGCGGGCCCGCATCGAGGAACTGGGCCTGTCCAACAGCATCCTGCTGATGGGCCAGACCTCGCCCGTCACCCCGGAGTTCGGCAAGGGCTCGATCTTCGTCCTGCCCTCCAAGCGCGAGGCGTTCGGCAACGTCGTCGTGGAGGCCATGGCCGCGGGGCTCCCCGTCATCGCCACCGACGCCGACCACGGGCCGCGCAACATCCTCACCGACGGCGAGGACGGCATCATCGTCCCGCGCGGTGACGTCGACGCGATGGCCGAGGCGATCCGCCGCCTGGTCCAGGACGACGAACTGCGGCTGAAGATGTCCGCGGCGGGCATCCGGGGCGCCGAGCGCTTCCACGAGCGGGCCAGCCGCGAGCGCTTCGAGGCCATTCTCCAGGAGGCCTTCGCCCGCAAGGAGCTGCCCCGCCACGCCACCGCCCGGGTCGACCGGCAGGGCTCGGTGCACGTCGCCGTGGGCACGCTGCCGCCGAGCGCCGGGCAGGCCGACCTCGTCCTGCGCAAGGGCGGCGCGGGCACCGAGGAGCACCGCTTCCCGTTCAGTTCCGCCGGCGACGCCGTCGTGCCCTGGGACGCCGGGGTGCCGCACGGCACCTGGGAGCTGACGCTGGCCACCCGCGAGGGCGGCCGCGAGGTGGCGCTGGGCACCGACGGCTACGGCTGCGACACCCGCGACCTGCTCGCCGTCGAGCTGCCCCGCCCGCAGGGACCGGCCCTGGCGCTGCTGCTGCCGCACATGCACGAGGACGGCGGACTGCGGCTGCGCAGCGCCCTGCGCGAGGTGCACGCCGAGGTCGGACCGGTCAGGGCCGACGAGCGGACCATCGCCGTACGGGCCGAGCTGTGGGGCGCCCGGGCCGCCGCCGGTGCCGTGGTGGAGGCCGTGCACCGCAAGGACAAGACGCGGGTGCTGACCTTCCCGCTGCGCGACGAGGGCGACGGCCGCATCGCGGTCGACATCGAGTGCGCCGCGCTGGTGCGGGCGCACACCGAGGCCGACGAGGCCGAGGTCATCTGGGACTTCACCCTGCGCCCGGCGGCCGGCGCGGCCCGCGTGCAGCTGGCCAAGCTCGCCACCGACGTCCTGGCCCCGATCAACGTGTTCACCTTCCCGCGTCCGGTGCTCAGCGAGGCCGCGGCGGCGCCGCCGACCGTGCTGACGCGGGCGGTGCGCAAGTCCCGCCGGGCGCTCGGGCAGACGCCCGCGCCGCTGCCGCCCACCCGGCGGCGCACGGAGCTGCGGCCGTACTTCACCGCCGCCTGCCAGTTCGCGGTGAAGACCGTACGCCTCTGATCCGCGCACGGCGCAGGGAAGCGGCAAAGGGGCGGGGCCCGGAGGAGACGATCCTCCGGGCCCCGCCCCTTCGGCACGAGCGCGCGGTCAGCCCTCCCGCGCCTGCTCCAGCATCCGGTCGACGACCCGTGCGGACGCGTTGCCGTCGTCCAGGTCGCAGAACAGGTGGTGGAAGCGGTCGAACCGCTCCTGGTACTCCGCCTGGACCTGGTCGATGTCGCGGATCGCGTCGACCAGCTCCTTGGAGTTGCCGATCAGCGGCCCGGGGGAGTCCTGCTCGAAGTCGAAGTAGAAGCCGCGCAGCGTGTCCCGGTAGTGCTCCAGGTCGTACGTGAAGAACAGCATCGGCCGCTTCAGGTGCGCGTAGTCGAACATCACCGACGAGTAGTCCGTGATCATGATGTCCGCCGCGAGGTACAGGTCGGCGATGTCCGGGTACTCCGAGGCGTCCCAGACGAAGCCGTTGCCCGCGCCCGGCACCGCGTCCACCACGTTGGAGTGGCGGCGGATCAGCAGCACGTGGTCGTCGCCCAGGCGGCGCTGGGCGTCCTCCAGGTCGATGCGCAGGTCGAACAGGTACTGCCCGGCGCTGTGCGACTGGTCGTCGCGCCAGGTCGGCGCGTACAGGACGACCTTCTTGCCCTCGGGCAGCCCGAGCGCCTTCCTGACCCGGGCGGCGATCGCGTCCCGCTCGGGCGAGTACAGGTAGTCGTTGCGGGGGTAGCCCGCCTCCTGGATCTCACCGTCGTAGGAGAACGCCCGCTTCAGGATCGGCGTGCTGAAGCGGTTGGAGGACACCAGCAGGCTCCACTGCTTCGCCTCCAGCGCCAGCTTCTCCTGGTAGCGCCGGTCGAAGTGGAGCGTGTCGATGTCGTGCCCGATCTTCTTCAGCATCGTGCCGTGCCAGGTCTGCACGATCGACTGGCCCGGGCGGCGCACGATCCAGTCGGGAAGGTGGCCGTTGGTGACGATGTAGCGGCTGGAGGCCAGCGCCTCGTACCACTCCTTGCCCCACATGCGGACCTTCTCCACCCCGTCGGGCAGGTTGACCTGGCCGTCGCGGACCGCCCACAGGTGCTTGACGTCCATGCCGCGCCGCACCAGTTCCTCGTACATCGCGCGCGGGCTGTCCGAGAACTGCTTGCCGTTGTAGCTCAGGTAGAAGACCTGGTCCTTGAGCGGCTGCTGGAACAGCGGCTCGTACACCTCGGAGCGCAGCTCCCGCTGGCGGTACGGTCCGCGCTCCAGGTCGCTCAGCTCCGAGCGCGCGTTGAGCTGCGGGAAGTCGCCCCAGCGGTTCTCCAGCCAGTAGCGGCGCCCGCCCAGTTCGGCCTGGACCGGGAAGGAGTCCGCGGCCAGCCGGTCGACCACGAAGGGCACGTCGGGCACGCCCTCCTCCTCGGGCCGCAGGAAGAGGTTCCAGCGGCCGGCGCGGAGCGGGACGTCGCCCCTGCCACCGAGGCTGGAGGGGTCGAAGGAGACCTCGAAGCGGCCACCGTCGAGCCAGCGGGTCTCGACGAAGCGCTCCTCGTACCGGTTGCGCGGCTTGAGCAGGAACCGGGACCCGGACAGCCGGGGATCGGCGTGGCCGGTGAGGGCGATCCGGCCGTCGCGCACGGTCGCCGTGTCGATCAGGGCGCGGCGGGTGCGGCCGGAGAACTTCAGGAAGCCGGTGTGCCCCGCCACCACGGCCAGCTCGACCAGGTGGGACTGGTCGCCGAGGGACGCGGGCAGCGGGAACTCGGCGTCGGGAAGACCCTCCTGCATCACGGTGCCGAAGCGGCGCTCCTTGCCCTGCGGGCCGGTCGCGACCAGCACCGTGGACCAGGTCCGCTTCTCGGGCTGCGCCATCTCGTCGACGCCCTCGTGGAAGACCAGCGCCACGTCGGCCACCGGCACCCGGACCGAGAACTCCTGCCGGCCGCCCTCGCGGGTCACCGTGACGGGGTACTCGAGGGTCTCGGCGCCCTTCTGGTTCTTGACCCGCAGCGTCACCTGCTCGTCCGCGGCGAGCGGCTCGCGGATCTCACCGGTGACCCTGATGCCGTCGTCCTCCAGGGCACGGCCCGTGATCAGGGCGCGGACCTTCTCGATGCGCAGCTTCAGGGCACCGCGCTCGACGGACGGCAGCATCCGGAAGTCCGGGCTCAGCCAGTGGTACGGCGGGAAGTTGCAGGCCGCGCCGCCGCTGGAGTGGACGGCGTTGCGCCGTACCAGGCCGGAGGCGAAGATGCCGAGGCCCACGTGCCACACGGCCTCCTGCCAGTCGCCGCCCTTGCGGAGCCTGGCGGGGTCGATGGTGACCTCCCAGCCCGCCCAGTCGTAGTTGTAGCGGTCCTGGCCGGAGTCGGTGGTGACCTCGGGGCGCGGCACATTGCGGGCCGGCAGCAGGATGCGGCGGCGGGAGCGGTCCTTGCGCAGCTGGAGCACCTTGACCGAGGCCTTGCGCGAGGGCAGGTCGATCTTGTCGATCCAGGCGTTGCCCGAGAGCACGAGCTTGCCGCCGGACCAGCTGACCTCCTGGAGCGGGGCGCGCATGGTCAGGTGCTGGTCGATGCGGAGCGCCTCCTTGGGCAGGTGCAGGTCGGCACCTTCCAGGGAGGGGAACGAGGCGTACTTGCGCAGCAGACCGCTGACCTCGGGCGTCTCCCGGCGGCGCTGGCCGGCCAGCAGGGCGATCAGCTCCTCCATCTGGTGCTTGCGCACCAGCAGCCACTGCACGCGCAGTTCGGCCGGGAGGTCCATGACGACCTTGGGGTCGATGCTGTCGAGGAAGCGGTTGGCCGAGCGCAGGAACTCGGCGCGGTACTCCTCGTCGCCGTCCGGCACCACGTTGAGGAAGAGCCGCAGGTCGTCGCGGAGGACGCGGGTGTCGTACTCGCGCTTGAGACGGGCGAAGGTCTCGCCGGGCTGGTCGGCGAGGAAGGCGCTGATCTCCATCACGGAGGTGGTGCGGTCGCGCACGCCCGCCGGGTCGGTGCGGCGCTGGGTGATCGACGGGGCCGACTCGCCCTCGCGCAGCCGCCAGTAGTAGCAGGGCTCCGAGATGACGTCGACGCTCTCGGCCAGGTAGTGGGCCCGCATGGTGACCGGGGTGTCCTCGTACAGCCGGCCCTCGGGGAAGGCGAAGCCGTTCTTCTCCCAGAAGGTGCGGCGGAAGACCTTGTTGCAGGCGATGCGGTCGGCGACCAGCTTGGCGTACCGGGATATGTGCGTGCCCACCCGGGCCTCGCCGGCCAGCATCCGCATCAGCGGCACCTGCCAGGACTTCTCGCCCTTCAGGTGGAAGACGTTGCCCGTCGCGAAGTCCGAGCCGCTCTCGTCGAGGCTGCCGACCATGAGCCGGTAGGCGTCCGGCGGGATCAGGTCGTCGCTGTCGACGAAGGTCAGGAACTCCGACTCCGGCGCGAGGTGCGCCATGCCGGTGTTGCGGGCGGCGCCGAGGCCGCCGTTCTCCTTGCGTATGAGCTTGAAGCGGGAGTCGCGGGAGGCGTACTCCTCGGCGATGGCGGCGGAGCCGTCGGGTGAACCGTCGTCCACCATCAGGACCTCGAAGTCGCGGAAGGTCTGCGCCGCGAGCGAGTCCAGACAGGCGGGGAGGTAACGCTCCACGTCGTAGATGGGGACGATGACACTGAGCCGAGGGGCCATGGCTTGGTGATCTCCTTTCGGGGTCAGGCCCGCTCGACCAGTTCGAGCGCCTGGGCGGGGGTCGGGGCGTGGTGGCGTTCGGCGAACGGGACGATGGGCAGCAGGCTCTCTTCACCGAGGAAGACGCGTCGTACGACGCGTTCGGCTGCGTGTCCGTCGTCGAATTCGCAGAAACGCCTGCGGAAGGCGTCCCGGCGCTCGGTCGTCCCGGGGCTGTCGTACTCGCCCGAGGCGAGCAGGCCCAGCAGTTCCGCCTGCGTCGTGGCCACCGCGCCGGGCGCTTCCTGGAGCAGGTCGAAGTAGGTGCCGCGCACCACGGAGTAGACGTCCCAGTCCGGGACGTAGCTGATGACCGGACGGTCCAGGACCGCGAAGTCGAACATCGCCGAGGAGTAGTCCGTGATCAGCGCGTCGGCGGCGAGGTACAGGTCCTCCACCCGGCCGTGCCCGGAGACGTCGACGATCCGGCCGGTGCGGCGCAGCTCGGCGATCTGCGGGGAGGAGCCGCCGTAGAAGTAGTGGCCGCGCACCAGCACGGTCACGTCCGGACCCAGTTCGCGGGCGAAGCGGCCGAGGTCCAGGGGCGGGGTGAAGCCCGGCTGGTACTCGCGGTGCGTCGGCATGTACAGGAACACCTTGGCGTCGTCGGCCAGGCCGAGCGCCGCACGGGCCGCGCGCACGTCCTCGGCGGTGGCGTTCACCAGGACGTCGTTGCGCGGGTAGCCGGTCTCCAGCGTGGTGTACGAGCACGGGTAGACCCGCTCCCAGACCACGGTCGAGAACCGGTTGGAGCTGATGCTGTAGTCCCAGCGGTCGCACCGCTCCAGGAGCTTCTCGAAGTCCATGTCGGTGGAGGCAGGGTACTTGCGCTGGTCCAGGCCCATGGTCTTCAGCGGCGTGCCGTGATGGGTCTGCACGTGGATCTGGCCCTCGCGCTTGACCACCGCGTCGGAGAAGTTCACGTTGTTCACGAGGTACTTGGCGCGGGCCAGGGCCGCCCAGTACTCGCGCGAGCCCACCCGGACGACCTTCACGCCCTTGGGCACCAGGTGCGCGTTCTCCGCGCGCACCGCCCACACCCGGCGCATCCCCGGGGCCAGCCGGGCCAGTTCGGCGTCGATGGCGGCCGGGTTGCAGGAGACGCTGCGGCTCCAGTAGGCGGAGAACAGCACCAGGTTGTCGTCCAGCGGGAGCCTCAGCTGGGACTGGTAGAAGGCGCCCATCGCGCCGCGCTTGGAGCGGTTGAGCGCGGTGCGGGTGCGGCTCTTGACCCGCTGGCGGAACTTCACGGCGGCCAGCGCGCTCACCATCGTCGTGTAGGCGTCGCGTTCCAGCATCCCGTACTTGTGGCCGCGGCCGCCCGCCGGACGGGTGTAGCCCTTGGGCACGCGGGCCCGGTAGTCGGCCGCGGCGCGGTGGAAGAACTCCGCTCGCGCGTCCTGCGGCAGACGGCCCGGCCGCTCCAGGATGGTCAGGTAGTGGTCGACCATCTTGCGGAACAACGGGCCCCGCCACTCGGCCAGTTCCTCGTGGGCGTCCAGGTAGTCGAAGACCCGCTGGTACTGGTCGAAGACGTCGAAGTGCTTGCGGCTGACCGTCTTGAGGATGTTGCCGCCCTCGCGGCGCTGCCGGTAGTGCACGCAGACGCGGTCCAGGACGGCGATCCGCTCGGCGCTGATCATGGAGCAGAACGTCCAGGGGGCGTCCTCGTAGTACCCGGGCGGGAAGGTGAGCCCGGTCCGGGTGACGAAGTCGCGGCGGTACGCCTTGTTCCACACGATCTGGAGCAGGTCGAGCAACTGGGGGCGCTCGGCGAGGGAGAAGGCGTCCGGTCCCTCCTGCCGCAGCAGGTCGGCCCGCAGGTTGGGGCGGACCCGGCCGTCCCAGTAGGTGCGGGCGTAGTCGAAGACCAGGATCTCGGGGTCGCCGGTGGCCTCCAGCCGCTCGACGATGGAAGACAGCGCGCCGTCGGACAGGGTGTCGTCACTGTCCAGGAACAACACGTAATCGCCACTGGCCTTTTCCAGTCCGGCGTTGCGCGCGCGCCCCAGCCCCACGTTTTCCGTGAGGTGAATCACATGAATCCGGGTGTCCCGTTTCGCGTACTCGTCGAGAATGGCACCGGACCCGTCCGGCGAGCAGTCGTCGACCGCGATGATCTCGAAGTCCGTGCAGTCCTGCCCGAGTACGGAGTCAAGGCACTCGGGCAGATAGCCCTGCACCTTGTACACGGGGACAACGAGAGAGAGCTTGGGCATCCTTACAACCTGTTCCGAGAACTGACCAGGGGACCGCGGGCTGGGAAGCGGAACGCGCTCCTGGCGCCATAGGGCCTGGAGCGCGCCGCCGCATCAGCGTAAAGGATTCACGCGGAGTTTCCGTGGGCACGGTAGCCGGACACTCTGTGCCTGGCCACAGCCGGAAATGGCCGGGACGGGCCGCTCGAATCGGCCGTCGGGGAGCGGCCGGAGAACTTCCTCACATTCGGTCCCCGTGTCCTCTTTACCGACTTCCGTCGCATTCCGTCCCATGTGCCCGACTCGATTTTCCGGGGCCCACGGACGAGTCTGCACCCAGTGACGAAGACCTGGGAGGCATGAGGATGAGCTGGCTGGTCACGGGCGGAGCCGGGTACATCGGCGCGCATGTGGTGCGCGCCCTCGCCGACGGCGGGGAGCGCGTCGTCGTCTACGACGACCTGTCCACCGGCAGCGCCGACCGCGTCCCCGACGGGGTGCCGCTGGTGGTCGGCAGCGTGCTCGACGAGGCTCTCCTGGAGGGCGTGATTCGTGACCATGCTGTGACAGGTGTGGTGCACATCGCGGGCAAGAAACAGGTCGCCGAGTCGGTGGAGCGTCCGCTGCACTACTACCGGGAGAACGTCACGGGCCTCGCGACGCTCCTGGAGGCCATGGTGTCCGCCGGCGTGGACCGCCTCGTCTTCTCCTCCTCCGCGGCCGTCTACGGCATGCCCGATGTGGACCTCGTCACGGAGGACACTCCCTGCCTGCCGCTGAGCCCCTACGGCGAGACCAAGCTGGCCGGCGAGTGGCTCATCGACGCCGCCGCCCGCGCCCACGGCATCCGGGCCGCCTCACTGCGCTACTTCAACGTCGCGGGCGCGGCCGCCCCCGAACTGTCCGACTCGGGCGTCTTCAACCTCATCCCGATGGTCTTCGAGCGCCTTGAGGCCGGCGACGCCCCCCGTGTCTTCGGCGACGACTACGCCACCCCGGACGGCACCTGCGTACGGGACTACATCCACGTCGAGGACATCGCCTCCGCCCACCTCGCCGCCGCGCGACGGCTGGCCGACGCCCCGGAGGGCACCGCGCTGACCCTCAACGTGGGGCGCGGCGAGGGCAGTTCGGTGCGCGAGATGGTGGACCGGATCCTCAAGGTCACCGGGCGGCAGGACGCCGCCCCCCGGGTGAGCCCCCGCCGCCCCGGCGACGCGGCCCGCGTCGTCGCCTCCGCCGACCGCGCCCGCGCGGAACTGGGCTGGACGGCCCGCCACGACCTGGACGCCATGATCGACTCCGCCTGGCAGGGCTGGCGCCACCGCCACGGCTGACCGTCCCGCCCGCGCCCGCGGGTCAGACGCGGTCCCGCGGCTCCGGCGCCGCCGAGGCCCTGGGCAGCGCACCGGCCCCCCGCCGCGGACCGGGCACCGGCACCTCGGTGGCAAGGCGCTCGGCCATCCGGGCCCGGTGCTCCCCGGCCGTCGCGCACAGCGACCGGACGGCCGCCGCGAAGCGCTCCTGGGACGGAGGGTCGGCCGGGCCCAGCAGCCGCAGGGCCAACGCGGCGCGCTCCCCGGCCAGTTCGTCCAGCTCCGGATGCCGGACCGCGTCCAGCAGGGCGGGGACGCCGGACCCGTCCGGTGTCAGCACGGTCGCCGCCACCACCGTCGGGAAGGCCTTGCGGAACCCGTCCTCGGCCAGCCCGCTGGTGTTGGCCACCGCGTACGGCTTGCCGCTCGCCAGGAAGTCGCTGATCACGCTGGAGACGTCGCTGATCAGCAGGTCGGCCCGGTTGAAGCAGGCGTAGAGCGGCGGCCGGGCGTCCGTGACCACCTGGTGCTCCCACTCGGGCAGCGACGCCCAGTACGCCTCCTCCCAGGCGGCCGCCGCCCGCGCCACCACCCCCTCCCGGCCGGGTTCCGGCGCCGGGCGGCGCAGCATCCGCTCCGCCTGGTCGGCGGCCGCCCGGAAGCCGGGCGCGGTGAGCCGGTCCAGCTCCGCCGTCCGGCGGGCCAGCTCGGCCCCGGCGGCCGGCGCCGGACGGGGCCCGACCCGCACCCGGTTCGCCGCCCGCACCAGCTCCCGGATCCGCAGGTCGGCCGCCCGGGCCCGCGGGTCCACCGAACCGGTCAGCGGATGCGGCTTGTAGAGCAGCCGTACCCCCGGGTCCGCGAGCAGCGCCCGCACCAGGTGTTCGCCCGCCTCCACCACCGACGTGTTGCCCGGGTTGCCGTCCCAGCCCTCCCAGGTCGGCGCGTACAGGACCGTCGTGAACGCCCCCGGCGCGGGCGGCCCGCCGTGCGGCCGTACGGCGTCCAGCTGCGGCCGGCCGATCTCCACCACGTCCTTGTCCTCGACGCCGACCTCCGCCAGCGCGTACCGCTCGCGCGCCGCGGGACCGGCCACCCACACCTCGTCGTAGGCCTTCGCGTACGGGTTGCAGGAGGACAGCTTGTCGCTCTCCCCGTGGTTGACGAAGGCGTGCTTGATGGTGGGGATGCGCAGCACCTGGGAGGTCTTCCCGGAGTTCGAGGGGTGCAGGAGGACCCGGAGGGTGGAGTGCTCCAGGCGCATCAGCGTGGACACCTTCGGCAGGCACACCACCGGGATGTCGGTCGCCGCGATCCGCTGCACCATGAACCGCTCCCGCAGCACGATCACCGGACGCCCCTCCAGCCGCGCCAGCGGCTCCAGCCACATGTTCGCCTGGTAGGCCGAGGACCCCCCGCCCGAGAAGTACAGGCCGACCGTCGGCCGGTACTCCGCGAGCCAGGCCTCGAACCAGTCGAGCACCTCCCGCTCACCCGCGGGCCGGCGTCCCGGCAGCAGCCGCGTCAGCAGCGCGCACAGGCCGGTCACCGCCGCCACCAGCGACAGTCCGAGCCCCGCCGCGCCCCACACCGGGGCGTCGGTGGCCGCCGTGGCCAGCAGCCCGCCCGAAGCCGGCAGCCCGAAGACGGCCAGCCGGTGCCCCGGGCGGCGCAGCAGCAGCGGGGGCGCCGGGGTCAGCCGCAGCGCCGAGGCGTCGATGTTCCGGGTCACCACGGGCAGCGTCCGGGTGCGGCGGACCAGGACGGACACCGCCTGGATCGCCCAGTGCAGCCCGTAGAAGACGAGGAGCGCGGCCACCAGCGGGGCGTAGACCCCCTCCCGGTGCTGCTCGCCGAGCCGCAGCAGGCCCACCACCAGCAGCAGGTCCCGCAGTACGTGCCGGACCGTGACGTCGGCGTGCGACTTGGCGAACAGCGACACCATGCCCCGCTGCCACCGGTACAGCACCGCCTCGGCGGCCAGCGAGCCGGCGGTCGCGGCGAGCAGCAGCGGCAGGTGCGGCAGCAGCGCGCCCACCGCCTGCGCGGCGAAGGCGGTGGCCAGGACACCCAGGACGAGCAGCTTCAGCACGGTCCGCCGGCCGGGGAGGCGCGGGCGAGCGGGCCGGGGGAGGCGGGGGCGGGGCAGGGAGAGGGGCACTGCGGTCGCTCCAGGCTTGTCGCGCATCGGACATCCGGGTTAACGCCGGGCGGCCGCCCGACGACACGCGCGTGTTCGCGCCGCGCTCGCGAGCGGGACGTCCCGCCGCCCCCGTCCGCAGCCTGGACCGTGGCGCGGAGCCGGTTCCCCTTCGCGTAGATTGCCTGGCGAGCGCGGGGGTTCGCGCACGTCGGAACGGGAGAGGCGGACGGGGCCGTGGCAGGGGCAAGGCAGGCCGTGGGCGAGGCCCGCAGGATCGTCGTCAAGGTCGGTTCGTCCTCGCTGACCACCGCCGCGGGCGGGCTGGACGCCGACCGGGTCGACGCACTCGTCGATGTCCTGGCCAAGGTGCGCGGGAGCGGGGAGCGCGAGGTCGTCCTCGTCTCCTCCGGCGCCATCGCCGCGGGGCTCTCCCCGCTGGGCCTGCGTCGCCGCCCCCGGGACCTGGCCCGCCAGCAGGCCGCCGCCAGCGTCGGCCAGGGCCTGCTGGTCGCCCGCTACACCGCCTCCTTCGCCCGCTACGGCGTCCGCGTCGGGCAGGTGTTGCTGACCAGCGACGACATGAGCCGCCGGGCGCACCACCGCAATGCCTCGCGCACCCTCGACAAGCTGCTGGCGATGGGCGCCTTCCCGATCGTCAACGAGAACGACACCGTCGCCACCGACGAGATCCGCTTCGGCGACAACGACCGGCTCGCCGCCCTCGTCGCCCACCTGGTCCGGGCCGACCTGCTGGTGCTCCTGTCCGACGTGGACGGCGTCTACGACGGCGATCCCGGCCGGCCGGGCACCTCGCGGATCGCCGAGGTGCACAGCCCCGCCGACCTCGCGGAGATCGAGATCGGCAGCGCCGGCAAGGCGGGCGTCGGCACCGGCGGCATGGTCACCAAGGTCGAGGCCGCCCGGATCGCCGCGGCGGCCGGCATCCCGGTGGTGCTGACCAGCGCGGTGCACGCCGCCGAGGGCCTGGCCGGCGGCGACACGGGCACCTACTTCCACGCCACCGGAAAGCGCTATGCCGACCGGCTGCTGTGGCTCCAGCACGCCTCCACCCCGCGCGGGGCGCTCGTCCTCGACGACGGGGCGGTGCGCGCGGTCGTGGAGGGCCGCAAGTCGCTGCTCCCGGCCGGGATCGCGGGCGCCGAGGGCGACTTCGCCGCGGGCGACCCGGTGGAGCTGCGGGACGGCACCGGACGGGCCGTCGCCCGGGGGCTGGTCAACTTCGACGCCAAGGAGATCCCGCGGCTGATCGGCCGCTCCACCCGGGAACTGGCGCGCGAGCTGGGCCCCGCCTACGAACGTGAGGTCGTACACAGGGACGATCTGGTGATCCTGCACCCGTAATGGGTCGAAACGTCCCCGAATCGGCGGTGGACGTTCCGCAAAACGGCCCCGCGATCCCGCCCGGCCTGCTCAACTTTCCTCAGGGACGAACCCGGCCGACCGCCGGGCCAGCCGTGTGCGTGAAGGAGGCCGTCGTGAGCGGAGTACGCCCTGGACCGGCGGCGTCCCGCGGTACCACCGCCTCCCGCGGCTCCCGCGCCGGCACCGGCGCCCGTCCCGGCGGTGCCCGGGGTGCCGCCCGCGCGTCCGGTGAGGAGCGCGCCCTGACCAGCGTCGCGGCCGGCGACCGGTTCCGGGGCGAGGACCCCGCCCACACCCCGCGCCTGTGGCACGTCACCCTCAGCGTCTCCGGCGCCCGCGCCCCCCTGCCCGAGGTGCGGCGCGCTCTCGAACAGCTCGCGCACGACCACCCCTTCCTGCTGACCAGCAGATACGCCGACGACCACGCCGAGATCCGGTACTGGGAGGAGGCCCGCGACCTGCACGACGCGGCCGCCGTCGCCCTGCGCCTGTGGGGCGAGCACCGGCAGACCGCCGGGCTGCCGCCGTGGGAGATCGTCGGCCTGGAGGTCATCGACCGGGCGACCTACCACCAGCGCATCGCGGCGGGGTACGGCCCGGCACCGGCGACGCCGGTGGGGGTACATCCGTTCTAATGCGGCCACCGGCCGAAACCATTGATCGCGCGACCCCCGCGGCGGGCAACCAGGTCCGCGAGAGCGGCGCCGGTTCAGGCCCAAAGGAGGGTCTCGGGGTTTGGGACAACCCCTGATGGCCCCGGTCCGGCCCACTACGCTGCCCCCATGACCACGCTCTCGCCGTACGACTCGATGTCCCCGGTCACCCGGGCCGCCTACCGGGCCAAGTCCGCCGCGGCGGACCTCGCGCCGCTGCCGCGGGCCGTCAAGGACGACGCGCTGCTCGCCGTCGCGGACGCCCTGGAGGTCCGGACCAGCGAGATCGTCGAGGCGAACGCCCAGGACGTGGCCAAGGCCCGCGCCGCCGGGACCAGCGAGGCCATCATCGACCGGCTCACCCTCACCCCGGAGCGGGTCCGCGCCATCGCCTCCGACGTGCGCGACGTCGCCGCCCTGCCCGACCCGGTCGGCGAGGTCGTGCGCGGCTCCACCCTCCCCAACGGCATCGACCTGCGCCAGGTCCGGGTGCCGCTCGGGGTGGTCGGCATCATCTACGAGGGCCGGCCCAACGTCACGGTGGACGCCGCCGCCCTCTGCCTGAAGTCCGGCAACGCGGTGCTCCTGCGGGGCTCCTCCTCCGCCTACCAGTCCAACACCGCCCTGGTCCGGGTGGTCCGCGACGCCGTGGGCGGGGCCGGGCTGCCCGCCGACGCGGTCCAGCTCGTGCCCGGCGAGAGCCGCGAGAGCGTGCGCGAGCTGATGCGGGCCCGCGGGCTGGTCGACGTGCTCATCCCGCGGGGCGGCGCCTCCCTGATCAACACCGTGGTCCAGGAGTCCACCGTCCCCGTCATCGAGACCGGCACCGGCAACTGCCACGTCTACGTCGACGCGCTCGCCGACGTCGACACGGCCGTCGAGATCCTGGTCAACTCCAAGGCCCAGCGGGTGGGCGTCTGCAACGCCGCCGAGACCCTCCTGGTCCACCAGGACATCGCCGCCGACTTCCTGCCCCGCGCCCTGGACGCCCTCGCGGAGGCCGGGGTCACCGTGCACGCCGACGAGCGCGTGATGGCGTACGCCGGGGACTCCAAGGTGACGGCCGTGGAGGCCACCCCGGAGGACTGGGAGGCGGAGTACCTGTCGTACGACATCGCCGCGGCGGTCGTCGACTCCCTGGACAAGGCCGTCGAGCACATCCGGCTGTGGACCTCCGGCCACACCGAGGCGATCGTGACGACCTCGCAGCAGGCCGCCCGCCGCTTCACCCAGCTGGTCGACTCCACCACGGTCGCGGTGAACGCCTCCACCCGCTTCACCGACGGCGGCCAGTTCGGCTTCGGCGCGGAGATCGGCATCTCGACCCAGAAGCTGCACGCCCGGGGCCCGATGGGGCTGCCGGAGCTGACCAGCACCAAGTACATCGTCACCGGCGACGGGCACGTACGGCGCTGATCGGCCGCACGGGCGTAGGCCTCGGGCATATGCCCCCGGCTCGCCCCGCGGCTCGATCGGGGCATCCCACCCATCGGACGAATTTCCCGGCCGTCTGCCCAAAACGACCCCCCAGGTCTACTCTGGACACGTGCCGGAGGACGTGGGGGGTTCGCCGTTTCCCGACGGCTGGGAGCCCGACGACGAACACGACCGCGGGGTGTCGGACGAAGAGTTCGCCTCCGTGGTCTTCGACGAGGCCTTCGTACGGGCGGCCGAGGTGCACGAGCCGACCGCCGTCGAGCGCCTGCTGGCCGCGGCACAGGCCCGGGCCGAGGCGACCGAGGCGGAAGCGGCCCGCCGGGGCCCCACCAGGGCCGAGCGCTTCGACGAGGGATACGGCGATTTCGGCCATGATCCCGACCTCGACGACCCGGACGACGACCGCGACCTCCTGGACCGCCCGTACGGGGCGCCGCCGCCGTCCGGCAAGCAGGTCCGCTGGCACCGGCCGGTCGCCTGGATGCTCGCCCTCGTCATGGGCGTCGGCATGGTCGCGCTGGCCTTCGTGGCCGTGTACCGGGGTGCCTCCTCGGGCAGCGGCACGCAGCAGGTGCCGCCACCCGCGTCGACCCGCCCCGAGCAGGGCGGCGCCGTGACGCCCTCGGCCTCCGCGGACTACTCCCAGCCCGCCGTCCCGGTGATCCCGCGCAGCCCCTGACCTGCCCTCCCGCGGCCCGGGAACCTGTCCCAACTTGACCTGCGGCGGCGCGTTTACGGGACCTTCCGCCGACCTACCCTGAAGGTATGGCAGGCCTGGGCGATCCGCCCGGAGGGACGCCCGAGGGCACTCCCGGCGGCGGAGAGGACGAGTACCGATCCGTCGTCTTCGACGAGTCGTTCGTCCGCGCTGCCCGGCTCCAGGAGTTCTCCGCCCAGGAGCGCATCACCGACCACGCCCCGGCCGTCCGCCGCCGCCCGCCGCTGCGCCGGGCCGGCCTCTCCCGGCAGGCGCTGGTCCTCATCGTCCTGATCGCGGTCGCCTTCGGCACCGCCATCTACATGGGCGTACGCCACCCGTACCAGAGCCCCTCCGCGCAGCGGTCCGCCGAGCCGGTGCGGATGACGGTCGTCCCGCTGGCCCCCCGGGGCAGGGTGCCCGGCGCCGACGACGCGGGCCTCCTCTACGAGCACAGTCCCGCCGCGGGGTTCCGCACCGCCGCCGAGGGCGTCCCGCTGCCCGGGGCGCGGCGCACGGCGCACTTCTCCGAGGACCAGGTGCTCAACGCCCTCACCACGGCCAAGAACTACATCGTCCGCTCGGCGCTCGACCCGGAGGTGCTCGGCGGCGGCGGGGTCCGCTCCGTGCGCGTGCTGCTCGACCCGGACCAGCTGCCCCAGTTCGACGAGAGCTTCGCGGCGCCCGCCGCGGACGGCCGGCACGCGCCCACCGGCTGGCTGGTGCGCTTCGACCCCGCCCGGGCCGAGCTGGCCGACCCGGAGATCCGGGTCGACGGCAGCCTGCGGGCCGTGGAGAGCGACGCCTCCACCCTGGAGGTGACCGCCGACCACACCATGGTCTACGCGCTGCGGCCGGCCGGAGCCGAGCGGGCCGGGACGTCGCTGTTCACCGTCCGCCGCGAGCTGCACTTCCGCTACGACCGGGAGGACCTGCGCATGCGCCAGACGCACCTGGTGGCCTCCTACGTCCAGGCCGGGCCGCTGTCCTGCGCCGAGGACTCCGCGAACCACCTGCGGCCGCTGCTCGCCGGCCAGACCGCCGGGACCGGCACCCCCGCCGGCACCGACCCCTTCACCCCGGACGACGCCACCGCCCTGTGCGGCACCCTCGCGCCGGGCGCCCAGCCCAAGGTGTGACGCCCCCGCGCGGGCTCAGGCGCCGTCGCGCGGCGGACGGTCCTCCGGGTTCTCCCGGCCGCCGTCCTCGCCCCCGGACGCCCCGGACGACCCGTTCCCGTCCTCGGGGGGCCGGGAGGACGTGAAGCCCCCGAAGCCGCGCCGCATCCGGTCGCCGAGGTCGCCGGCCCCGCCCGCGATGTCGTTGACCAGCTTCATCAGCGGGTCCTTGGAGCCGCGCACGTGCGTCGCGTAGTGGGACGCCGACTCGCGGAAGGAGTCCCGGACCGAGGCGTCCTTGTCCTCCTCGCGCCGCGGGTAGTGGCCGTCCATGATCCGCTGGAAGTCCCGGGAGGCCGCCCACTTCTTCAGCTCGGCGGCCCGCACCGTGGTGAAGGGGTGGCTGCGGGGCAGCACGTTCAGGATCTTCAGCACGGAGTCGCGCAGGTCGCCCCCGGCCTCGTACTCGTCGGCCTGCTCCAGGAACGCGTCCACGTTCATCTCGTGCAGGTGGTTGCCGCCCGCGATCTTCATCAGGCCGCGCATCGACGCCTGGATGTCCTGGCCCACCAGCAACCCCGCGCGGTCGGCGGACAGCTCCGACTTGCGGAACCACTCGCGCAGCGCGGTCACGATCGCCATGATCGCCACGTTGCCCAGCGGGATCCACGCGACCCGGACGGCGAGGGAGGTCAGGAAGAGCAGGATCGTCCGGTAGACCGAGTGCCCGGACAGCGCGTGCCCGACCTCGTGCCCCACCACCGCCCGCATCTCCTCCTCGTCGAGCAGCTCGACGAGGCCCGTGGTCACGACGATGATCGGCTCGTCCAGACCGATGCACATCGCGTTCGGCACCGGGTCCTGGTTGACGTACATCGGCGGGACCTTCTCCAGGTCCAGGATGTAGCAGGCGTCCCGCAGCATGACGTTCAGATGGGCGAACTGCCGGTCCGAGACGCGTACCGAGTCCGACAGGAACAGCAGCCGCAGACTGCGCTCCGGCAGCAGCCCGCTCAGCGCCTTGAACACCGTGTCGAAACCGCTCAGCCTGCGCAGCGCCACCAGCGCGCTGCGGTCGGCCGGGTGCTCGTAGGCGCGCGAGGAGATCCCCGGGAAGCGCCTGCGCTGCCGGCTCGGCACGTGCTCGCGCCCGTTGTCCTGGTGGCCGTCGGACATGTCTTCCCCCATGTGCGTGTGTGTGGCCTGTGCGTGTGTCCGGCCTTCGCGAACCCTCGTGCGGTCCTTCGCACCCCCCGAGCCGGGCCCAGCCTAGGCGGAGATACCGTGGACGGGCAGTACACCGAAGGAGTCCACGCCATGCAGCACATCCCCCACACCGACTGGCTCGCCGGGGCCGCGACCGCCGCCGAGCAGCAGGGGCCGGGGAATCTGCTCCGGATCGTCCTGATCGTCATGGTCCTGGGGTGCGTGCTGACCGCCTGGTTCCTGCTGCGGGGGTACAAGCGGAAGGACGACTGAGCCGATCCGAAGGTTCCCCGGCCCCCGGCGGCGCGGCTCCGTCGGCGGAGTCGGCGTGATCGCCCGGGACCGGCCCGCATACGATGAGCGGACGTCTTGTCCCGCCCACACCGGATAGGTCCTGCCGATGAGCCTTCCCCTCAGCGCCGCCCAGTTCGCCACCCTCGCCGCCGAGGGCGGCGAGGAGCACAGCGGCAACCACGAGAGCCTCAGCCCCTACGTCACCGGCATCGGCGCGTTCCTCGCCCTGATGCTCCTGCTGTGGATCACCACCCGGTTCAACCGCGACCGCTGAGCACCGCCGGCCGTGGGGGCGGCCGGGGTGCCCGGAGCGGGCCGGTAGGGTCTGCACGCATGGGAGAGCAGGACACGCCTACCGCCCCGGCGCACACGCCGGGGCGCGGCACGCAGAACGCGGTGCCCGCCCGCGCCGCCGGTCCGGGCAACGCCCCGTCGTCGCCGGGCAAGCGCCGCCTCGGCGTCATGGGCGGCACCTTCGACCCGATCCACCACGGGCACCTGGTGGCGGCCAGCGAGGTCGCCGCGCAGTTCCAGCTCGACGAAGTGGTGTTCGTGCCCACCGGACAGCCGTGGCAGAAGAGCCACCGCGTGGTGTCCGCGGCCGAGGACCGCTACCTGATGACCGTGGTCGCGACCGTCGAGAACCCGCAGTTCTCCGTCAGCCGCATCGACATCGACCGCGGCGGCCCCACCTACACCGTGGACACGCTGCGCGACCTGCGCGCCCTCAACCCGGACGCGGACCTGTTCTTCATCACCGGCGCCGACGCCCTCGCCCAGATCCTCACCTGGCGCGACAGCGAGGAGCTGTTCTCCCTGGCGCACTTCATCGGCGTCACCCGGCCCGGCCACACCCTCACGGACGCGGGACTCCCCAAGGGCGGCGTCTCGCTCGTCGAGGTCCCGGCCCTCGCCATCTCCTCCACGGACTGCCGGGCGAGAGTCGCCAAGGGCGATCCCGTCTGGTACCTGGTGCCGGACGGAGTCGTGCGCTATATCGACAAACGCCAGCTGTACCGCGGCGAGTGAACCGAGAGGGGCACCGGTGAACGACGGATACGACGCGGGACACGGCGGCGACGGCCCGTACGAACTGGTCGGCTACGACGAGTACGGCCGCCCGGTCTACCGCCACGCCCAGGCCGCACCCGGCGGGCAGCAGCAGTACGACCCGTACCAGCAGTATCAGCAGCAGGGCTACGGCTACGACCCGTACGCCCCCGCGGACGGCGGGCAGACCGCGCAGCGCCCCTACGACCCGTACGACCCCTACGGCTCCGGCGCCGGCTACGACACCGGGCAGCAGCCCCCCACGCCGGACCACGGCTCCCACGGCTATCCGCCCGCCGCACCGCAGCAGCCGTACGACCCCTACGGCCCGGCCGCCACCAGCGGCCCGCAGCCCAGGGTCGCCGAGCAGACCGCGCACATCCCGCAGCAGGCGGGCCCGCGCGAGGAGCAGCGGGCGCCGGCACCCGCCGACGGCGACCGGGACTACCGGACCGAGCAGTTCGCCTTCGTCGAGGAGCCGGCCGCCGACTCCGAGGACGTCATCGACTGGATGAAGTTCACGGAGAACCGCACCGAACGCCGCGAGGAGGCCCGCCGGCGCGCACGCACGCGTGTCGTCGCCCTCGTCGTCACCCTGGCCCTGGTCGCGGCCGGCGGCGTCGGCTACCTCTGGTACGCCGGAAAGCTCCCCGGCATGTCCTCCTCCGACGACAAGACCGGCTCCGCGACGGCGGCGGGCGCCCAGAAGCGCGACGTGATCGCCGTCCACCTGCACGACACCAAGGGCGGCGGCACCTCGACCGCCCTGCTCGTCGACAACACCACCACCAAGCAGGGCACCGCCGTCCTGGTGCCCAACGCGCTCGCCCTGACCGGCGACGACGGCAGCACCACCACGCTCGCCCAGTCCGTCGACGACCAGGGCCCCGACGCCACCCGCACGGCCCTGGACTCCTCCCTCGGCACCGACATCGAGGGCACCTGGCGCCTGGACACGCCCTACCTCCAGATCCTCGTCGACCTGGTCGGCAACATCGAGGTCGACACCGACGCCGACGTCGCCGACCCGGAGGCCAAGGACAAGGGCGCCACCCCGCTGGTGCGCAAGGGCGAGGGCCAGACCCTGAGCGGCAAGATGGCCGTCGCCTACGCCACGTACCGCGGCAAGGGCGAGTCGGCCGACACCCAGCTGCAGCGGTTCGGGCAGGTCATGCAGGGGGTGCTGCGCAAGCTCTCGTCCGACCCGCAGGCCGCGACGACCACCGTCCAGACCCTCGGGCTGATCCTCGACCCGCCGCTGACCGAGAACGACCTCGGCTCCTTCCTCGCCGGGCTCTCCGACCGCGCCAAGGGCGGGGACTTCAGGACCACGCTGCTGCCCGTCCAGCAGGGCGGCACGCTCAGCGCCGAGACCAGCGACAGCGTCGTCAAGGACGTCCTCGGCGGCACCGCCAAGAGCCCCGACGAGGACGCGGCCGTCAGCGTCTCCGTCCGCAACGCCACCGGCGAGGAGGACCGCACCGGCAAGGCCCGCGTCGTCCTGCTCAACGGCGGCTTCACCTTCCTGTCGGGCGGCACCGCCTCCGGCACCGAGGCCGCCTCGAAGGTCGTCTACGCCGACGCCGCCGACAAGGAGAACGCCGTCGAGGTCGCCAAGACCCTGGGCCTGCCCACCGACGCCGTCGCGCAGGGGAAGACCACCGCGAACGCACGGGTCTCGGTGGTGCTCGGCCAGGACTACGAACCGGCGTCGTAGGGGAGGGCGCCTCGTCGCGTGGGCCGCCACCGGCGGTCGTGAGACCCTTGAGGTCAACCGACCGCCGACCCGAAAGCCAGGCAGTGACCGCGACCGACCGCTCCATCGAACTCATCAACGCCGCCGCCCAGGCGGCGGCCGACAAGCTCGCGCACGACATCATCGCGTACGACGTCAGCGACGTGCTGTCGATCACGGACGCCTTCCTGCTGGCCTCCGCGCCCAACGACCGCCAGGTCAAGTCGATCGTCGACGAGATCGAGGAGCGGCTGAACAAGGACCTGGGCGCCAAGCCGGTCCGCCGCGAGGGCGACCGCGAGGCCCGCTGGGTCCTGCTCGACTACGTCGACATCGTCGTCCACGTCCAGCACAGCGAGGAGCGCGTCTTCTACGCCCTGGAGCGGCTGTGGAAGGACTGCCCCGAGCTGGAGCTGCCCGCCGACGCCAAGGAGACCCGCGGCAAGGCCGAGGAGCACGCGAAGCTCCAGGCCGCCGAGGAGGCGACGGAGACCGACGGGGACTGGCGATGAGCGCCACCGGCGAGGTCGCGGCGGGCAGGCCGGGCCGCGGCAGGCGCGTCATCCTCTGGCGCCACGGCCAGACCTCGTGGAACGTGGAGCGCCGCTTCCAGGGCAGCACCGACGTCGAGCTGACCGCGACCGGCGTCGCCCAGGCCCGCCGCGCGGCCGAGCTCCTGGTCCACCTGCGGCCGGACGCCATCGTCGCCTCCGACCTGGTGCGGGCCGCGGACACGGCCGCCGAGCTGTCCGTGCTCACCGGCCTCGAGGTGACCCTGGAGGAGGGCCTGCGGGAGACCTACGCGGGCGTCTGGCAGGGCCTGACCCACGAGGAGATCATCGCCCGGCACGGCGAGGAGTACGCGGCCTGGAAGCGCGGCGAGCCCGTGCGCCGCGGCGGCGGAGAGCTGGAGACCGAGGTCGCCGACCGCGCCGCCCCCGTCGTGCTGCGGCACGCCGAGAAGCTGCCCGAGGACGGCACCCTCGTCGTGGTCAGCCACGGCGGCACCATCCGCACCACCATCGGCCGTCTCCTCGGCCTCGATCCGCGCAGCTGGGAGAGTCTCGGCGGGCTGACCAACTGCTGCTGGTCGGTCCTGGGCGAGGGCGCGCGCGGCTGGCGCCTGCTGGAGCACAACGCCGGCACGCTGCCGGAACCGGTGCTCGGCGACGACGTCTGAGCGACGGGCGGCGGCCCCGGTACCCGGATTTCACTTTCCGGCAGGCCACAGGCTAAAGTTCTTCTTGTTCGCCCCGCCGAGCGGGACGAGAGACCATGCGGCCCGGCCGCGTGGGACCAGGGGCTATAGCTCAGTTGGTAGAGCGCCTGCATGGCATGCAGGAGGTCAGGAGTTCAATTCTCCTTAGCTCCACAGCCCACGGACGAATCCCGTCCCCCTCGGGGGGCGGGATTTTTCGCATCCGCACGCTTGAGCAACCTGGCTCCCAGGGGCGTATACCCCTGTGGGCCTCCGTGTCCGGACTGGTACTGAGGCGTCGCTGACCGTATTGGCCCGGTCGTGGCAGAATCAAACGGCCGGAAGGGGACCGCGACCCGACGGGAGGGAGTGGCGATGCCTGCGAGCATCCGCGAGGAGGTCGGCCACCTCCTCGGCTCGGCGGTGGCGCGGAACACACTCACCCGCCTGCACTGCCCCTCGTGCGGTTCCGGGCACGTCGCCCAAGTCCTGGGCGACAACGGCGGGATCTCCTACGTGTGCACGGCCTGCGGCCACAGCTGGAGCTGATCGATGGGTGCACACAGGCGGAAGTGCGACTGGTGCGGCAGCGGCACGCCGATCGTGCGCGACATGGAGCCGCTCAACCCGGACTACCAGTACTGGTGCGAGGAATGCGCGCGGGCGCTGATCATAAAGGGCGACCCGATCGAGACGTACCGCGAACTGGAGGGTGAGCCGATCTACGGCCGGCTCCTGGAGGAGCACTGCACGCTCAAGCGGTTCTACTCGTTCGTGACGGCCTAGGGCGAACCGGACGGATCGGAAACGATTTGGTGTTGGGCCCGGTGGACCGTGTAATGTTGGCGTCGCCGCCGGGGAAACCGGGCGGATGAAGGGCAAGGGGCTATAGCTCAGTTGGTAGAGCGCCTGCATGGCATGCAGGAGGTCAGGAGTTCAATTCTCCTTAGCTCCACAGGAAAACCCCCCGGATCGTGATCCGGGGGGTTTGTTCGTGCGTCCGGGGCCCTCGTCAGCGGCCGAGCGCCCGGCGGCCGCGGCCCTGGGAGAGCACCGGCAGGTTGGTCCGCGAGGCCGGCACCGGTCCGCGCAGGTCCTCCTCGATCCGCAGGGCCAGTGCGGGGCAGCGGCGCACCGCGCGCACCGCCTTGGCCTCGGCGAATCGCGGCACCTCGGCCTGCGCGACCGTCGGGAAGCCGTCGGCGCCCAGCTGGAAGACCTCCGGGAGGATGTCCGCGCACAGCCCGTGGCCCCGGCACAGCGTCCAGTCGACGTAGATCTTCTGGCGGCTGGGGCCGTTCGCCTCGTCGCCGCCGGGGACGCCCGTGGGCGCCATGCCCCCCTCGAAGAGCGGCAGCACGCCCTCCACGGGCCGTCCGCAGCCGTTGCCGAGGACGTGGGCTGCGAGGTCGTCGGTGAACGCGCCGACGGTGGACTCCAGGAACATCGCGGAGCCGTCCGGGTGCGAGCAGGCGCCGCGCCGCTTCACGTTCCGCGCGACCTGTTTGACGGCCTCCAGGGCGGCCGGGCCGCCGCCGTTCAGGATGTCCTCCAGACCGCGCGCCGCGGCGGGCAGACCGAGGTAGCAGGGACCGCACTGGCCCGCGCTCTCCTGCGCCAGCCACTGGGCCACCCGCAGGGACTCGCCCAGCGGGCAGGTGTCCTGACCGATCGGCAGGATCGCGCCCGCGCCGAGCGAGCCGCCCACCTGCTGAAGGGAGTTGCGGGAGACGATCGCCTCGTCGACGCTCGCCGCGTCGATCCACTTGCCGTGGTAGCCGCCGGTGAGCACGCCCTGCGGCACCGGCGGGGCGCCGGCCAGCTGCAGGACGTAGCGCAGCGGCACGCCCGTCGGCACCTCGATCACCATCGGCCGGGCGACCGCGCCGGAGACGGTGAGCATCACGGTGCCGGGCTCGTCGTACAGGCCGGTGTTGCCGTAGCGCTCGGGGCCGATGCGGGCGGCGATCGCGAGCTGGGCGAAGGTCTCGGCGTTGGACAGCAGGGTCGGCGCGCCGCCGACGCCGCTCTTCGAGGCGCTGACCTTGCGGCCGGGCGGGATCGCCGGGCCGCCGTCGATCGAGCGGATCAGCGAGGCCGCGGCGCCGGTCACCATGCGGACCGGGTTGCGCTGCACGCGGGCGCGCAGGGCGGAGCGGCGGCCGTTGCTGAGGCCGCGCTCGGCGAGGGCGGCCTCCATGGAGCGCTGGGTGGACTCGCGGGTGACCCCGATGACGAGCGTGCGGGCGCCCATCGCCTCGGCGCACAGCAGCGCGCCGTCCAGGATCAGGTGCGGGGCGCGGTTGATGAGCACCGTGTCCTTGCGGCAGGCCGGTTCGTCCTCACTGCCGTTGACGACCACGACCGGCCGTACACCGCGCTTGATCGCCGCCTCGGCGACCGAGCGCAGCTTCTTGTGGAAGGGGAAGCCCGCGCCGCCGCGGCCCTTCAGGCCGATGCGCTCGGAGAGCTGCGCGAGCTGCTCCCCGCCCATCGGTTCGAGCGGGCCGTGCACCTTGAGATGCATCGGCAGGTCCAGGCGCTCGACAAGGTCGAAGCCCGACGTGAGCTGGGGAAGCCCGACGACGCGGACTTCCGGGACGTCGGGCAGGGCCTCGTTCACTTGAAGCCTCCGGAAGGCGTGTTCCAGGGTTCGCCCGCACCCGGTGCGCCGAAGTCGTAGTCCGACGAGGGCGCACCGCGCGGGGGCGTACCGGGGGCTGGTTCATTGGCGGGACCGCTGTTGTACGTGTCGTCCGGGTAGTACGTGTCGTAGACCGCGTTCGTCTCAGCGGTGTCGTACACGTCACTCGACCCGTATCCGGAGGCGCCCGGATTGCCGTAGACCGGGATGGTGTGTCCCGTGTCGTTGAGCGGGTCGTAGGCCGACGGGGGCGCCTCGCCGACCGGGGGCGGCGAGGGGATGGGCCAGTTGCCCGAGGTGCTGGCGCCGCTGTCCACGAGGGGCATCGCCTCGGTGGGGCGCATGTCCGGGGGCAGGCTGTGGGATCCGGTGCCGTCGGCCGTCAGCGGTGCCCGGCGGGCGCCCGGGGGGCCGGAGACGGCGCGGTAGGCGGCCGCGAAGCCGCCGGCGGGCTGGGGCGGGGCCATGCGCTCCGCGGTCTCGTACAGCGGGCCGGACCCGCCGCGCCCGCGTCCCGCCCGGGGCCGGTCGTAGCCGGGCAGCGCCGCGGGGTCGGTCCCGCGGGTGCGCTCCTCCCGCCACTCCTCGCGGACCGGCCGCTCTCCGGTCCCGAAGACGGCGGCGATCCGGTCGGCGACCCGGCGCTTGACGGGGCGGGGGGCCGCCCGCAGGGCCAGGGCGCCCATGACGCCCAGTACGGACAGGCCGTACAGGATCGTGAACACGGGCTTCGCCGCGCGACCCGCGTAGAGCCCGTGCAGCAGGGCCATGCACCACGCCGGGTAGGCCAGCATGTGCATGGCCCGCCAGCGGGAGGCCACGGGGGACGCCGAGGCGAAGCGGTTGCGCAGGGCGCCGGTGACGCCCACGAAGATCATGAGCATGCTGGCCAGGGTGCCGAAGCCGATCAGGACGGCCCGGCCGCCGAAGGCCTCGTCCTCCGTGGCCAGTAGCCCGAAGGGCAGGACCGCGGCGACCCACGTCGTGTGGTCCAGGGCCAGCTTGACGCCGATGTGGACCAGGAGGAACACGACCGAGGCGACCGCGGTGGTCCGGTGCACGGCCTGGGCCAGGATGCGCTGCCGGGTGTCGAGGACGATCCGGTCCTGGGCGAGGAGTCCCCAGATCACCGAGCAGCTGAGGAAGACGAGCGAGAGGACGCCGGCGCCGAAGTTGAGGAACTCGGCGAAGGTGTCGTCGGCCGTGCTGTCGTTCGTCATGACGACGGGCCTCCCCACGGCAGGGACGCGCGGGGAGGCGGCGGACTGGTGTCGTGCGCGGGGAGCGGAAGGCGGATCGGGGGAGGATTCATGGGGGCGACTCCGGAGCGGTTCGGGAAAGCGGTCCCGGAGCGGCACTCTAAGTGGCGTCCGTACCCGTGGGTACGAGGTTTGAGTTATTGCGTTGTTATCAAACGACCGTGCGCTCGTAGGGTTGTCCCTTTACTGGTCGTTACGCGAAGTAACCTTTGACCTTGGTTCAGGTTCGACGGGCGCGGCCGGCGGCCGGAAGGCGCGTCGCGGCGCGATCGGCGACTGCGGTACCCTGACGCCATGCGTGCCGTACGCCTTCTGCTTAGCGAGCCGCGCTGATCAGTCCCGACCCCGGTCACAGCCCGGTGGCCGGAATCGGCGCGGCGTCCCCTCCTGTGCGAGGGGATTTTTCATTTCCAGGCATCCGCAGCCACTGGTCTTGAAGGTCGCAGCCGCTGGCAGAGACGATCGATGGAGCTTTGAGGATCATGAGCGAGACGAACCCCGCGGCGACCGCCCCCGTGTCGGCGGACGCCGCGCCGCACCGCTACACGGCCGCCATGGCCGCCGACATCGAGGCACGCTGGCAGGACTTCTGGGACGCCGAGGAGACGTACGCGGCGCCGAACCCCAAGGGTGACCTGGCGGGCGATCCGGAGCTGGTCGCCCGGCCCAAGAAGTTCATCATGGACATGTTCCCGTACCCGTCCGGTGCGGGCCTGCACGTCGGCCATCCCCTGGGCTACATCGCCACCGACGTCTTCGCCCGCTTCCAGCGGATGACCGGCCACAACGTCCTGCACACCCTGGGTTTCGACGCCTTCGGACTGCCCGCCGAGCAGTACGCGGTGCAGACCGGCACGCACCCGCGCGTGTCCACCGAGGCCAACATGAAGAACATGGTGAGCCAGCTGCGCCGGCTGGGCCTGGGCCACGACAAGCGCCGCTCGTTCGCCACGATCGACCCCGAGTACTACAAGTGGACCCAGTGGATCTTCCTGCGGATCTTCAACTCCTGGTACGACGAGGAGGCGGGGAAGGCCCGCCCGATCGACGAGCTGGTCGCCCGGTTCGCCTCCGGCGAGCGTGAGGTCCCGGGACACGCCGGACGCGCCTGGAGCGCGCTGAGCGAGGCCGAGCGTGCCGACGTCCTGGGCGAGTTCCGCCTGGCCTACGCCTCCGACGCGCCCGTCAACTGGTGCCCCGGGCTGGGCACCGTGCTGGCCAACGAGGAGGTCACCGCCGACGGCCGCTCCGAGCGCGGCAACTTCCCCGTCTTCAAGTCGAAGCTGCGCCAGTGGAACATGCGCATCACCGCCTACGCGGACCGGCTGCTGGACGACCTGGACGAGCTGGACTGGCCCGAGGCCATCAAGCTGCAGCAGCGCAACTGGATCGGCCGCTCCGAGGGCGCGCGCGTCGACTTCCCCGTCGACGGCGAGCGCATCACCGTCTTCACCACCCGCCAGGACACCCTGTTCGGCGCCACCTACATGGTGCTGGCGCCCGAGCACCCCCTGGTCGAGAAGTTCACCCCGGCCGCCTGGCCCGAGGGCACCCACCAGGTGTGGACCGGCGGCCACGCCACCCCGACCGAGGCCGTGGCGGCGTACCGCGCGCAGGCCGCCTCCAAGTCCGACGTCGAGCGCCAGGCCGAGGCCAAGGACAAGACCGGCGTCTTCATCGGCGCCTACGCCACCAACCCGGTCAACGGCGAGCGGGTCCCGGTCTTCATCGCCGACTACGTGCTGATGGGCTACGGCACCGGCGCGATCATGGCCGTCCCGGCGGGCGACCAGCGCGACTTCGAGTTCGCGCGCGCCTTCGAGCTGCCGATCCGCTGCGTGGTCGAGCCGACCGACGGCCGCGGCACCGACCCGGCGACGTGGGAGAACGCCTTCGGCTCCTACGAGGCGAAGATCATGAACTCGTCCAACGGCGAGATCAGCCTGGACGGCCTGGGCGTCGCCGACGCCAAGGAGCGCATGACCGAGTGGCTGGAGCGCACCGGCACCGGTGAGGGCACCGTCAACTTCCGCCTGCGCGACTGGCTGTTCAGCCGCCAGCGCTACTGGGGCGAGCCCTTCCCGATCGTCTACGACGAGGACGGCATCGCGCACTCGCTGCCCGAGTCGATGCTGCCCCTGGAGCTGCCCGAGGTCGAGGACTACTCGCCGCGCACCTTCGACCCGGAGGACGCCGACACCCGCCCCGAGACGCCCCTGTCGCGCAACGAGGACTGGGTGAACGTCACCCTGGACCTGGGCGACGGGCGCGGCCCCCGCCGGTTCCGCCGCGAGACCAACACCATGCCCAACTGGGCCGGCTCCTGCTGGTACGAGCTGCGCTACCTGGACCCGCACAACTCCGAGCGGCTGGTCGACCCGGAGATCGAGCAGTACTGGATGGGCCCCCGCGAGGGCCTGCCGCACGGCGGCGTCGACCTGTACGTCGGCGGCGCCGAGCACGCCGTGCTGCACCTGCTGTACGCGCGCTTCTGGTCCAAGGTGCTGTTCGACCTGGGGCACGTGTCCTCGGCCGAGCCGTTCCACAAGCTGTTCAACCAGGGCATGATCCAGGCCTACGTCTACCGGGACGCCCGCGGCATCGCGGTGCCGGCCGCCGAGGTGGAGGAGCGCGACGGCGCCTACTACCACCAGGGCGAGAAGGTCTCCCGGCTGCTGGGCAAGATGGGCAAGTCCCTGAAGAACGCGGTCACCCCCGACGAGATCTGCGCCGAGTACGGCGCGGACACGCTGCGCCTGTACGAGATGGCGATGGGCCCCCTGGACGTCTCCCGGCCCTGGGACACGCGCGCGGTGGTGGGCCAGTTCCGGCTGCTGCAGCGGCTGTGGCGCAACGTCGTCGACGAGGACAGCGGCGAGGTGACCGTCACGGACGTCCCCGAGTCCGACGTCGACACGGACACGCTGCGCGCCCTGCACAAGGCCATCGACGGCGTCCGGCAGGACCTGGAGGGGATGCGGTTCAACACCGCGATCGCCAAGGTCACCGAGCTGAACAACCACCTGACCAAGGTGGGAGGCCCGGTCCCGCGCACGGTCGCCGAGCGCCTGGTGCTGCTGGTCGCGCCGCTGGCCCCGCACGTCGCCGAGGAACTGTGGCGCAAGCTGGGGCACACGGACTCCGTGGTGCACCACGACTTCCCGGTGGCCGACCCGGCCTACGTCGTCGACGAGACCGTGACCTGCGTCGTGCAGATCAAGGGCAAGGTCAAGGCGCGGCTGGAGGTCGACCCGGGCATCTCCGAGGGCGACCTGGAGAAGGCGGCGCTGGCCGACGAGAAGGTCGTGGCCGCGCTGGGCGGGGCCGGGATCCGGAAGGTGATCGTGCGGGCGCCGAAGCTGGTGAACATCGTTCCGGCGTGAGGCGACGGGCGTGCGGCTCGTGAGGCGACGGGCGACGGGCGTGCGGCTCGTGAGGCGACGGGCGTTCGGCCCCGGCGCGTATCGGATGTGCTGCTTCCACCGGGTCTCGGGGTGATCCCCTAGGGGCGCCCCGAGGGGTGGGTGCGGGCAGGTTCGGGGTTCCGCCGGAACCCTGGGCCTGCCCGCTGCGTTTACCGTGGAAGAGCGGCACGGGAGTGCCGCGGACCGCCGGCGCGCGGGCCGGACGCTCGGAGGAGGAGCTTCGTGGAAGTAGCGATCACCGTCTTCGCCCTGCTCTTCCTGCTCGCGGTGGTGCTGGGCGTCTACGCCACGGTGAAGGCGGTCGGCGCGGCCAAGCGCAGCGTGGACCGGGGCATCACGCAGGCCCGGCGCACGGTCGAGGACCACACCCTGCGCGCCAAGTCCCTGGTGCAGCCCGGTCCGGCCGGCGAGCTGGCCCAGCTGCGGCTGAGCCTGCGCACATCCATGCGGGCCACCCAGGACACGCTGCACGCGCGCGTGGCCGAGGACGAGTCCCTCAAGGAGTCCCTGGCCCTCTTCGAGCGGCTGAGCGCCCACGGTTTCGAGCTGGACGCTGAGCTGCGGCGGCTGGAGTCCGAGCCGGACCGCGCGACGCTCGCCGCGCTGCTGCCCTCGCTGCGCGAGCGTACCGAGCGGATCACCCGCTCGGCGGAGTCCCTGCGCTGGGCGGCCCGCGACCGCGCCCGCCGCTTCGCCGACGACGACCTGGACTCGCTGAGCGCGCAGATCGACGTCGAGGCCGGCGCCCTGCGGCACTGGACCGAGACGGAGCCCGCCGCGGCCCCGCCGCCCTGGCCCGAGCCGCCGGCCGCCGACGCGCCCTCCGCCCGGCAGAGTTGGCCCGAGCCCCCGGCCCAGGCGCCCGCCGAGGAGGCGACGCGCCCCGCCATCGACGCGCCGGGGCCGAACCCGGTGTACCCGTGGCAGAAGAAGGCCCGCCCGGAGAGCACGACCTGACGACGGCCGAGTGAACGCCCGGTCACCGGGGCCGGGCTGCCGGACGGACACTACGGCAGGTAACCTCCAGCTCATGTCCCGCCATGTCGCGATCGTCACCGATTCAACGGCCTACCTTCCGGCCCGGACGATGGAGCGGCACGGCATCACCGCGGTCCCCCTGACCGTCGTCCTGGGCGACCGGGCGCTGGAGGAGGGGACCGAGATCTCGACCCGCTCCCTGGCCCAGGCCCTGCAGAAACGCCGTCCGGTCACCACATCCCGCCCCAGCCCCGCCGTCTTCGCCGAGACCTACCGGCGGATCGCCGAGTCCGGCGTCGACGGCATCGTCTCGCTCCACCTCTCCGCCGAACTGTCCGGCACGCACGACGCCGCCGTCGTCGCCGCACGCGAGGCGCCGGTTCCGGTGCGTGTGGTGGACACCGGGATGATCGCGATGGCCCTCGGCTTCTGCGCCCTCGCCGCCGCGGACGCGGTGGAGGCGGGCAGCACCGTGGACGAGGCCGTCACGGCCGCCGAGAAACGGGCCGCCGGGACCTCCGCCTACTTCTACGTCGACACCCTCGACTACCTGCGCCGCGGTGGCCGGATCGGGGCGGCCCAGGCGCTGTTCGGCTCCGCGCTGGCCGTGAAGCCCCTGCTTCAGCTTCACGGCGGCCGCATCGAGCCACTGGAGAAGGTGCGTACGGCGTCCAAGGCGATCGCGCGGCTGGAGGAGATCGCCGCCGACCGGGCGGGCAGCGCGCCCGTCGACATCGCCGTCCACCATCTCGCCGCCCCGGACCGGGCGTCGGCCCTCGCCGACCGGCTGCGGGAGCGGGTGCCGGACCTGGCCGACCTGCACGTCAGCGAGGTGGGCGCGGTGATCGGGGCGCACACGGGGCCGGGGTTGCTGGGGGTTGTGGTCTCGTCCCGCTGAGGGGGTTGCGAGGTGGGGCGGGGCTGGGAGGGCTGGGCTGGGGCGTCGGGCGTCGGGCGTCGGCCGTTCGGGGGATGGAGTTTTCCACAACCCGTGGGTAATCCACGGGAATTGACCATGATCGTCGCGGCTGCGGCGAGCTGTCGCATCCTCGGCGCATGGCACTTCGATCACACTCTCGCTCACCGTCACCTACGGCGTCCGCGACCAGCGGCCCGGGTCGCGCACCGGCGTCCGACGGGCGCCTCCGCCACCGCCGCCCACCCCGTTCCCACGCGCGGCACGGACGCCGGCGGGTCCCCACCGAGGAGCTTCGGCGGCGGGCGGAGGCGTTGTTCGCCGAACGGGCTGAACGGGCCGAATCAGTTGATCAGGTCGATCAGGCCGATCAGGTCGATCAGGTCGGATCGGCTGGATGGGCAGGACGGGCGGGACGGGCAGGACGGGACGGATCTCCGGGAGTGGCGGGCAAGGGGCCGCCGCGGTACGGCGGGAGTGGGGAGCGCTGGGATGCCGGGGGAGGCCTGAGGGAAGCGGCGGGAGGCCCTGGGCTCGCGGGAGGCTCGGGGTCCACGGGGGACTTGGGGCTCGCGGGCGATTCGGGGCTCGCGGGGGACTCCGGGTCCCCGGCGGTGGCTGCCGACAATCCCGGGATGACCTGGCGGGAGCGGTCGGGTCAGGCGCTACGGGAGCGGATGCCGGTCTGGTTGCAGGCGCGGTGCGGGCTGGAGCGGCGCAGTGCGGCCGCGCTCGCCGTGCTGCTCGTCGTCGCGGCGCTCTTCGCCGTGCAGCACTTCTGGAGCGGCCGCACCCAGCCCGTGGCGGCGCCCGAGGTGGTGCGGGAGGCGGCGGGCCACCGGGCGCCGGACGAGGTCAAGGCCGGGGCCGGGGCGGTGGCCGGAGGGGCGGCGCCGACGGCGGGGGCCGAGATCGTGGTGGACGTCGGCGGCAAGGTCCGAGAGCCCGGCGTCCATCGTCTGCCGGCCGGGTCACGGGTCGCGGACGCCCTGCGGGCCGCCGGAGGCGTGCGGGACGGGGCGAAGACCGACGGACTCAACCGGGCGCGCTTCCTGGTGGACGGCGAGCAGGTTGTCGTGGGCGCTCCGGTCCCCGCCGCCGCGGGGGCCGCGCCCGGCACGTCCGGCGCCGCGGGCACCGGTGGGAGCGGAGGGATCGCGGCGGCCGTACCCGGGGCGCCGGTCTCCCTGAACACGGCGACCCCGGACCAGCTCGACACCCTGCCGGGCGTGGGCCCGGTGCTCGCCCAGCACATCATCGACTACCGCACGCAGCACGGCGGTTTCCGGTCCGTGGACGAGTTGCGCGAGGTCAACGGCATCGGCGAGCGCCGCTTCGCCGACCTGCGGAATCTCGTGCGGCCATGAGTACGGACGTCTCCACGGGGCGGCCCGCGGATTCGAGCGCCGCTCCACCGGGAGACCTCGTCGACGAGGCCGAGGGGATCGACGAGGCCGAAGGAATCGGCGACGCCGGACGAGCGGAAGGGACCAGTGGCCCGGCGGATGCCCGTGACGGGGCGTCACGCCCGCGCGCGGCCGTGCACGTCGCGTCCGGGCACCGGCTCGGCGCGGCTCACCCACGCCAGGAGGGGCCCACGGACCTGCGGTTGGTGCCGCCCGCGCTCGCGGCCTGGGCGACGGCGGCACTCCTGCTGGACGCGCCCGCCGGGTGGTCCGTCGGCATCGTCGTCGGCGCCCTGGTCCTGGGCTGCGTGGTGCTCCGCCGGGCGGGGAGGGGGCGTGCGGGGCAGGGGCGAGGGCGTCGCGCGGAGTACGAGCCAACGGGGAGTGCGGGGTACGGGCGGAGGGGATGTGCGGGCCGGCCTCCGGTCGCCGTCGCCGCCCTGCTGCTCTGCGTCGCCGCGGCCGCCGCCTCGGCCGCGCTGCACGGCGCCGACCTGCGCCGGGGGCCCGTGCCGGGAGCGGCCCGGGAGTACGCAACCGTCACGGCCGAGGTGGAGGTCACCGCCGACCCCCGGCTCACCGCACCACGCGTGCGGGGCGACGGGGCCATGCCGCCCACGGTGCTCGTCGAGGCCGACGTGCGGCGGGTCGCGGAGGCGGACGGGACGGGCGTCGGGACCCGGACGCCGGTGCTCCTGCTCGTCGACGTGGCGGACGAGCGGGGCGCGGAGGGGGATCGTCCGTCCCGTGCCGGGCCCGCGGTGGCGCGCTGGCTGCGGCTCCTGCCGACGACGCTGCTCCGCGTCACCGCCCGCTCGGAGCCACCGAGGACGACCGGTGACCGGGTGGCGGCCGTGCTGAGGGTGCGGGACGGGCGGGCCGGGCCCGAGGTGGTCGCCGGTCCGTCGGCGGCGCAGCGGTTGGCGGGGCGGCTGCGGGCCGGGCTGCGAGAGGCGACCGACGGGCTGCCGGCGGACGCGCGGGCGCTGCTGCCAGGCCTGGTCGTCGGGGACACCTCGCGCATCACGCCCGAGCTGGAGGAGGCGTTCAAGGAGACCGACCTGGCGCACACGCTGGCCGTCTCCGGGGCCAACTTCACGATCGTGCTCGCCCTGCTGCTCGGCCCGCCCGGACTGGCCCAGCGCAGTGAACGCAGGGGAGTGGCGCCCCGGCTCGGGCTGTCGCTGCGGACGACCGCGCTGCTCGGCGGCGCCCTCGCGCTGGGCTTCGTCGTGGTCTGCCGCCCCGACCCGAGCGTGTTGCGGGCGGCGGCCTGCGGCTCCGTCGCGTTGCTCGCCCTGGCCACCGGACGCCGCAGGTCGCTGCTCCCCGCGCTGGCGACGGCCGTGCTGCTGCTCGTGCTGTACGACCCGTGGCTGGCCCGGAGTTACGGCTTCCTGCTCTCCGTGCTGGCCACGGGGGCCCTGCTCACGCTCGCCCCACGGTGGAGCGCGGGGCTGCGGCGGCGCGGGGTGCCGCCCCGGCTCGCGGAGGCGCTGGCCGCCGCGGGTGCCGCCCAGGCCGTGTGCGCGCCGGTCGTCGCCGTGCTGTCGGCGCGGGTGAGCCTGGTGGGGGTGCCGTGCAACCTGCTCGCGGAGTTCGCGGTGGCCCCGGCCACGGTGCTGGGGTTCGCGGCGCTGGCGACGGCGCCGTTGGCGATGCCGGTGGCCCAGGCGCTGGCCTGGTGCGGAGGCTGGCCCGCCGGATGGATCGCCGGGATCGCCCGCACCGGAGCCGCGCTGCCCGGCGCCGGAGTGGACTGGCCGGGCAGCTGGGCCGGGGCGGCGCTGCTCGCCCTCCTCACGGCGGGCGGGCTGCTCGTGGGCCGGCGGCTGCTGCGGCACCCCTGGTGGTGCGGGGTCTGCGCGGTGCTGCTGGTGCTGGCGGTGGTGCAGCCGCCGCCGCTGGCGAGGGTGATCAAGGGGTGGCCGCCGCCCGGCTGGCGGATGGTGATGTGCGACGTGGGACAGGGCGACGCCATGGTCCTGGCGGCGGGGGAGGGCGCCGGCGTGGTCGTGGACGCCGGGCCCGACCCGGCCCGGGTGGACGGCTGCCTGCGCACGCTCGGCATCACCCGGGTCCCGCTCGTGGTGCTCACCCACTTCCACGCCGACCATGTGGCCGGGCTGCCCGGAGTGCTGCGCGGGCGTGCGGTGGGGGCCATCGAGACGACCGCCCTCGAAGAGCCCGCGGAGCAGGCCGAGTCCGTCCGCGAGCAGGCGGCGGCACGAGGTGTCCCCGTCGGGCACGCGGCCGCCGGAGAGCGGCGCCGGGCCGGACCGCTGTCCTGGGAGGTGGTGTGGCCGCCGCCCGGCACCGGACCGGGGACACTGCCGTCCACGAGCACGGAGGGCCCCAACGACGCCAGCGTGACCCTGCTGGTGCGCACGGCGGGCCTGCGCCTCCTGCTCCTCGGCGACCTGGAGCCGCCGGCCCAGCGTGAGCTGGCGCGCTCCCCGGCGGCAGCGGAGCTGGAGGGGGTCGACGTCCTCAAGGTGGCCCACCACGGGTCCGCCCACCAGGACCCGGACCTCATACGGAGGGTCGCGCCGCGCCTGGCCCTCATCAGCTGCGGCGCGGACAACACCTACGGGCACCCGGCCCCGGGCACCCTCGCCGCCCTCCGCGCGCTGGGGACGACGGTGCTGCGCACGGACCGGGACGGGGCGCTGGCCGTCGCCGGCACCGGCGGGGAGCTGCGGGTCGCGGGAGACTGAGGGCATGGACTCCGCACAGGTCGATGCCTATCTCCGCCGGCTGGGAGCCGAGCGCCCGCCCCGGCCCACCGCCGAGGCGCTGGGCGCACTGCACCTGCGGCATCTGCGCACGGTGCCGTTCGAGAACCTCTCCGTCCACCTGGGCGAGGAGATCGTGCTGGCGGAGACGCCGCTGCACGACAAGGTGGTGGGCCGGGGGAGGGGCGGCTTCTGCTACGAACTCAACGGCCTGTTCGGCGCGTTGCTCACGGCGCTCGGGTACCGGGTCACGATGCTCGCCGCCCGGGTGTACGGGGACGGGGGCCGGGTCGGGATCCCGTACGACCACATGGCGCTGCTGGTGCGGACAGAGGAAGGGGGCGACTGGCTGGCGGACGTCGGGTTCGGGGCGCACAGTCACGGCCCGCTGGCCGTCGGCGAACGGGCGGACCAGGAGGACGGCGGGGGCACGTTCCGGGTCGTGGAGTCGGGGCCGGACGCGGCCGGGGTGCGCGGAGGGGACGGGGTCGCGAAGGCGTCCGGACCGGCGCCGGCGGCCGACCTGGACGTGCTGCGCGACGGGAAGCAGGTGTACCGGGTGGAGGCCCGCCCGAGGGTGCTGGACGACTTCGTGTCCGGCGCCTGGTGGCACAGCACCTCGCCCCGGTCGCACTTCCTCCAGTCCACGGTCTGCTCCCGGGTCACCGGGGACGGAGGCCGGATCACGCTGAGCGGACGGCGGCTCACCTCCACGGCGGCCGGCGGCGGGCGGGAGGAGCGCGAGCTGGAGACGGACGCGGAGGTACTCGCGGCCTACCGGGAGCACTTCGGCATCCGTCTGGACCGGGTGCCGGTCCGCCGGCAGGACGATACCGGGCCACAGGCGGGCACTCGGCCGTAGTTCCGGCACATGCGCCGCTGTCCGGTGATGCCGGTTTCCCGTGAGGTGGTCCCGTGTTGCCTCGAAAGCCCCATCGGTGATCGAATGTTGCTTCGTCAACTAGTTCTGATGTCGGGCAGAGGGTGTCGCAGATGATCGGCCGCTTGCTGGGAAGCCGTACGAAGCGGATGCAACGGACGGGCCCCCTGGCGGCGGTGCGCACCCCGCCGGACGCGGGGGTGCTCAGCTGCCGGGTCCTCGACCCCGTCCACGAGCCCGTGCCGAACGCGGAGTTCACGGTCACCGACACCATGGGGCGCAAGGTGGTCGCCGGCGGCACGGACCCCTTCGGGTCCTTCGTCTCGGCGGTGCCCGCCGGGGAGTACCGGCTCGCCGTCTCCGCCGAGGGCTACACGCCGTACCGGGCGTCCGTGACGGTCGCAGCGGACGCGCTGGCCTCGCTCGGCGACGTGACGCTCCAGGTGGCCCAGCCGCCCGAGCTGCCCACGCCGGGCGACTGGGAGGTCGAACCCGCGCACTCCTCGATCGCGTTCACCGCGCGGCACATTGGACTGGCCCGGATCCACGGCCGGTTCAACTCCTTCGCGGGCGCGGTGCGGATCGCGGAGGACATGGAGCAGTCGGCGATGCACGTCGTCATCGACGCGTCGTCCATCGACACCAACGTGAAGATGCGCGACGACCACCTGCGTTCGGCCGACTTCCTGGACGTGGAGCGGTTTCCCACGCTGGAGTTCTACAGCGACCGCTTCGCCCACCGAGGCGGCAACCGCTGGGCCGTCACCGGCGCGCTGACCCTGCACGGCGTGACGCGCACGGTCACGCTGGACACCGAGTACCTCGGGCTCGGCAACGGCATGGAGGGCGAGACGCGGGCGGCCTGCCGCGCCACCACCGAACTGCACCGCGACGACTTCACGGTGAGCTGGCAGACGATGCTGGCCCGCGGTATCGCCGTGGTCGGCCCCAGCATCCGCATCGACCTCGACGTGCAGACCGTGCCCAAGGGCTGACCGGGCGGAGCCCACCCGCTCCCCGCTCCCCGCTCCCCGCTCCCCGGGCCCGGCGACCGACGAGCCCGGCGACCGGCGTGGCCGCCCGGTGTCCGACAATGGCACCCGTGAGCGACGTGAGACATGTGCTGGTGCTGCCCGACCGCGACGCCGCGGAGGAGGCGGCGCAGGCGCTGGGGGAGCGGTTCGGCCTCGACGAGGAGCCCCGGATCCTGCGGGACGCCCTGGCCGGCGAGGACGACGCCGAGGACGCCCAGTGGCTGGTCCTGCTGAGCGACGAGCGGGCCCTGCTGGACCCCGGCGAGCTGGACGAGTTCGCGGCGGAGTGGGAGGGCTGGCGCGAGGAGCCCTAGGTCGTGTCCGCACCAGTTCGGCGGGCGCGGCGGAGCGGCCGCCGTGGACCGGGCGCGGCGGCCCGTTGTCAGTGGCGCGTGGGATGCTTGTCGCGATGGCCAGGAAGACTGCGAATGACGACCCTCTCGCCCCGGTGACCCTTGCCGTGGGCCAGGAGGACCTCCTGCTCGACCGTGCCGTGCAGGAGGTGGTGGCCGCCGCGAGGGCCGCCGACGCCGACACGGACGTACGCGACCTGACCCCCGACCAGCTGCAGCCCGGCACCCTCGCCGAGCTCACCAGCCCCTCGCTCTTCGCCGAGCGCAAGGTCGTCGTCGTACGCAACGCGCAGGACCTGTCCGCCGACACGGTCAAGGACGTCAAGGCGTACCTCGGCTCCCCCGCCGAGGAGATCACCCTCGTCCTGCTGCACGCGGGCGGCGCCAAGGGCAAGGGCCTGCTCGACGCGGGTCGCAAGGCGGGCGCGCGCGAGGTGGCGTGCCCGAAGATGACGAAGCCCGCGGACCGGCTGGCGTTCGTGCGCGCGGAGTTCCGTGCCGCCGGGCGGTCGGCCACCCCCGAGGCGTGCCAGGCCCTGGTCGACGCGATCGGCAGCGATCTCAGGGAGCTGGCCTCGGCGGTGTCCCAGCTCACCGCCGACGTCGAGGGGACGATCGACGAGGCAGTGGTCGGGCAGTACTACACGGGGCGGGCGGAGGCCTCCAGCTTCACCGTCGCCGACCGTGCGGTGGAGGGACGCGCGGCCGAGGCCCTGGAGGCGCTGCGCTGGTCGCTGGCGACCGGGGTCGCGCCGGTGCTGATCACCAGTGCCCTGGCGCAGGGCGTGCGCGCCATCGGCAAGCTCTCCTCCGCGCGCGGCGGACGCCCGGCCGACCTGGCGCGTGAGCTGGGGATGCCGCCCTGGAAGATCGACCGCGTGCGGCAGCAGATGCGGGGCTGGACGCCGGACGGGGTGTCCGTGGCCCTGCGCGCCGTGGCCGAGGCGGACGCGGGGGTGAAGGGCGCCAGTGACGACCCCGAGTACGCGCTGGAGAAGGCCGTGGTGACGATCGCGCGGGCGGCCCGCTCACGCGGACGGGCCTAGTAGTGCTTCGTTACGTTGAGTGATCTCGTCTGGTGGTGGGCAGCCTTTCGGGGTGAAGCTGGGGGAAGTGGAGCGACTCCGGGGTGAGTTGGCGGAGTTCGTTGTCGATGCGTTCGGGTCGCTGCCGCGGCGGGATCAGCGGCGATGGGGCGAGTGTTACCTGCGGGGCCTGATGTTCGACGGCCGGCGGAAGTCGGTCCAGCCGATGGCCGAGCGTCTGCCGGACGGGAACGTGCAGGCCCTGCAGCAGTTCGTGAGCCAGTCGCCGTGGGATCCGCTGCCGGTCAGGAAGCGGATCGCCGAGCGTCTCACCGAGGCGGTCACGCCCGAGGTGTGGGTGGTCGACGACGTGTCGTTCCCCAAGTGTGGGCGGGCGTCGGTCGGGGTGGCCCGGCAGTACTGCGGCGCGGTCGGTAAGCGGGCGAACTGCCAGGTTGCGGTCAGCGTCCATGCCGCTACCGACACTGCCTCGTGCCCGTTGGAGTGGCAGTTGTATCTGCCGCGGGAGTGGACGGACGATCCGGACCGCTGCCGCCGCGCAGGAGTCCCCGACGACGTCGTCCACCAGGAGAAGTGGCGGCTTGCGCTCGGTCTGCTCGACGCGCTCGCCGACTCGGAGCTGAAGGCGCCGGTCGTGGTCGCCGATGCCGGCTATGGCGTCAGCACACCGTTTCGGATCGGCCTTGAGGAACGAGGAATGTCCTACGTCGTCGCGCTGACCGGGAAGGAGGTCGCCCACCCCGAGGGCGTCGAGCCGCACCATCCGGCATACGGCGGGCTCGGTCCACCCACGCTGCCCCGCTATCGCACCCCACCACGAGCCATCTCCGCCCTCGCGGCCGAGTCCGACGCGGCCCGGTTCACCGAGGTGACCTGGCGCCAGGGCAGTAAAGGCGCGATGACCTCACGGTTCGCGGTCCTGACCATCCGGCCTGCGGGCAAGCAGTCCGTGGCCGCTGCCCAGGAGGCGGGCGGCGGCCGCAACCGATGGGACGGTGTCCTGCCCACCCAGACGCTCCTGGTCGAACGGCCGGACAGCCACGACGCTCCCACGGGCTACTGGATATCGAACCTGCCCGCTTCGACCCCGGTCGCCGATCTGGTGCGGTGGGCGAAGATGCGTTGGCGGATCGAGCACGACTACCGCGAGCTCAAGCACGGCCTGGGCCTGGACCACTTCGAGGGCCGTACCTGGCGCGGCTGGCACCACCACGTCACCCTCGTCTCCGCCGCCCAGGCATTCCTCACCCTCAGGAGGCTCGACCCAAAAGTCCGCACACCGGTCTGACCCTCTACCAGGCCCTCGACGCTCTACAGGACCTGCTGAGGTGCTGGACCGGTGCCTGCACCACCTGCGGGCGCCCCCTGCCCGCCCGACGAAGCCGCCACAGAACACGAAGAACCTAACGAAGCACTACTAGGGCCTGTCGTTTGGATCATGCCGGCGTCGCGGGGCGTGGCACGCGCGTCTGCGGCGTTGTCGTCGGTTGCCAACGCTCCGCGTTGTCGCCCTCCTCCGCCTTGCAGCCGCACGCACCACGCCCCGCTCGGGTGGGCAGGCAAGGACCCCTTCTCTCAGCCGGCCTGATCCAAACGACAGACCCTAGGGCCCGCCCCCCCCCGGAAGCCGCGGACCGGCCGGACCGGCCGGACCAAGCAACCGCCGGATCGGGACCGAGCAGACCGCCGGACCGAGCAGACCGCCGGACAGAGCAGACAACCGGATCGGACCGAGCAGACCGCCGGACCGGACCGAGCAGACCGAAGGCCCCGGCGTCCGTCCTGGGGAAGGACGGCCACCGGGGCCTTCGGATCAAGCTCGCGGATCCATGCCCGCGTGGCGAACGCAGGCCGCGCATGGATCCTGGGTGCCGGACGGGAGCGGATGAGAGAGGGCCCGCTCTGGGTCCACCCGGCGATCAGACCAGATGAGGGGTTCAGCCCTTGAGGGCGCCGACCTTGGTGGCCAGGGCCGACTTCTTGTTGGCGGCCTGGTTCTTGTGGATGACGCCCTTGGAGACGGCCTTGTCGAGCTGGCGCGAAGCGACGCGCTGGTACTCGGCGGCCTTCTCGACGTCACCCGCGGCAGCGGCCTCACGGGCCTTGCGGATCGCGGTCTTCAGAGAGGACTTGACGGCCTTGTTGCGCAGCCGGGCCTTCTCGTTGGTCTTGTTCCGCTTGATCTGGGACTTGATGTTCGCCACGAAATGAGCCTTTGCAGGTTCAGGCACGAGGACGCGAGGGTCCCGTGCCGATGATTTCTTGAAGGAGTGCCTCGCGCTGAGAGGGCATGAGACACAGCCCCCCACAGTACCAGTGGCCCTCTGGACCGCCCAAACCAGGCCTCAAGCCCTCCCAAACCCATCCCAGGTCGCCGCCCGTGGGACGATGGAGGCTACGTATCGATCCGACCCGAGACCGCAGACACTGCGGACGCCTCAAGAATCAGGACCCTGCGTGCCCGCGATCCCCAGCCATGTGCCCGAGCCGAGCCGTACCGACCCGGCGCTGATCCGCAACTTCTGCATCATCGCGCACATCGACCACGGCAAGTCGACGCTCGCCGACCGGATGCTCCAGCTGACCGGTGTGGTCGAGCAGCGGCAGATGCGCGCCCAGTACCTCGACCGCATGGACATCGAGCGCGAGCGCGGCATCACGATCAAGTCCCAGGCGGTGCGACTGCCGTGGGCGCCGACCCACGACAAGAGCAGCACGCACATCCTCAACATGATCGACACCCCCGGGCACGTCGACTTCACGTACGAGGTCTCGCGGTCGCTGGCCGCCTGCGAGGGCACGATCCTGCTCGTGGACGCCGCCCAGGGCATCGAGGCGCAGACCCTCGCCAACCTCTACCTGGCGATGGAGAACGACCTCACGATCATCCCCGTGCTGAACAAGATCGACCTGCCGGCCGCGCAGCCCGAGAAGTTCGCCGAGGAACTGGCCAACCTGGTCGGCTGCGACCCCGACGACGTGCTCAAGGTCTCCGCCAAGACCGGCCTCGGCGTCGACGCGCTGCTGGACAAGGTGGTCGCCGAGATCCCCGCCCCGGTCGGCGTCAAGGACGCCCCCGCCCGCGCGATGATCTTCGACTCGGTCTACGACTCGTACCGCGGCGTCGTGACGTACGTCCGAGTCATCGACGGCCAGCTCAACAAGCGCGAGCGGATCCGGATGATGTCCACCGGCGCCACCCACGAGCTGCTGGAGATCGGCACCAACTCCCCGGAGATGCTCGCCGCCGACGGTCTCGGCGTCGGCGAGGTCGGCTACCTGATCACGGGTGTGAAGGACGTCCGCCAGTCCAAGGTCGGTGACACCGTCACCAGCCAGCACAAGGGCGCCGAGGAGGCGCTCGGCGGCTACAAGGACCCGCGGCCGATGGTCTTCTCCGGCCTGTATCCGCTGGACGGCTCCGACTACCCCGAGCTGCGCGAGGCGCTGGACAAGCTCCAGCTCAACGACGCCGCCCTGGTCTACGAGCCGGAGACCTCCGCGGCCCTGGGCTTCGGCTTCCGCGTCGGCTTCCTCGGCCTGCTGCACCTCGACGTGATCCGCGAGCGCCTGGAGCGCGAGTTCGGCCTCGACCTGATCGCCACCGCGCCCAACGTGGTCTACCGCGTGATCATGGAGGACGGCACCGAGCACACCGTCACCAACCCGAGCGAGTTCCCCGAAGGCAAGATCAACGAGGTCTACGAGCCGGTCGTGCGGGCCACCATCCTGGCGCCGACCGAGTTCATCGGCTCGATCATGGAGCTGTGCCAGACCCGGCGCGGCACCCTGCTCGGCATGGACTACCTCTCCGAGGACCGGGTGGAGATCCGCTACACCCTCCCGCTCGCGGAGATCGTCTTCGACTTCTTCGACCAGCTCAAGTCCAAGACGCGCGGCTACGCCTCGCTGGACTACGAGCCCACCGGCGAGCAGACCTCCAGCCTGGTCAAGGTCGACATCCTGCTGCACGGCGACAAGGTGGACGCCTTCTCCGCGATCACCCACAAGGACGCCGCGTACGCGTACGGCGTACGGCTCGTCGCCAAGCTGCGCGAGCTGATCCCGCGGCAGGCCTTCGAGGTGCCCATCCAGGCCGCCATCGGCTCCCGGGTGATCGCCCGCGAGACCATCCGCGCCATCCGCAAGGACGTCCTCGCCAAGTGCTACGGCGGCGACATCTCCCGCAAGCGGAAGCTGCTCGAGAAGCAGAAGGAAGGCAAGAAGCGGATGAAGATGGTGGGTTCCGTGGAGGTTCCGCAGGAGGCCTTCATCGCGGTCCTCTCCAGCGATGACAGCGCGGGGTCGGGCAAGGGCAAGAAGTAACCGCCGCACCGCACGCCGAGTCCGGGCAAAACGGACGCCTGGGGGCCCGTCGTACGAAAGTGCGGCGGGTCCCTTCGCATGTCACGGGCGGGGCTCTGTAGGAAGTGACAGAGTGCGGACTCTTACGCGGGGGCCGGTCGCCCTTTACTCTGATGCCTGCTCCATAGTTACTCGCGAGTTAAACAACGCCAGAACCACCGCCCGAGAGTGAACCAGCCGCACCTGAGCCAACCGCTACGAGCCAGCCGCACCGTCGCGGGCCCGGAGGATGTCGTGAGCGACACACAGACAACGATCGAGAACCGTCCGCCCTCCGTGGCGGGACTCTTCCTGGAGCGGGTGGCGGCCACGCCGGACGCCGAGGCCTACCGCCACCCGGTGCCGCCGGCCTCGGGCGAGGGCCCCGACGAGTGGAAGTCGCTGACCTGGTCCCAGGCCGCCGAGCGGGTCTACGCGATCGCGGCCGGCCTGATCGAGCTGGGCGTGCAGCCGCAGCAGCGGGTGGCGCTGGCCTCCTCCACCCGGCTGGAGTGGATCCTCGCCGACCTCGGCATCATGTGCGCGGGCGCGGCCACGACCACCGTCTACCCGCAGACCAACGCCGACGAGTCCGCGTACATCCTCTCCGACTCGGAGAGCCGCGTGCTGATCGCCGAGGACGCCGCGCAGCTGGCCAAGGCCCGGGAGAAGCGGGCGGAGCTGCCCGACCTCACCCACGTCGTGGTGATCGACGCGGCCGGCGCGGACACCTCCGAGGACTGGATCCTCACCCTCGACGAGCTGGAGCGCAGCGGCGCGGCGCGTCTGGAGGCGGACCCCGAACTGGTCGCCAAGCGGGTCGGCGCGCTCACCAAGGACCAGCTCGCCACCCTCATCTACACCTCCGGCACCACCGGCAAGCCCAAGGGCGTCCGCCTCCCGCACGACTGCTGGTCGTACATGGCGAAGGCGATCGCGGCGACCGGTCTGGTCGGCGCCGACGACGTGCAGTACCTGTGGCTGCCGCTCGCGCACGTCTTCGGCAAGGTGCTCACCTCCGGCCAGATCGAGGTCGGCCACGTCACCGCCGTCGACGGCCGCGTGGACAAGATCATCGAGAACCTGCCGGTGGTCCAGCCGACCTACATGGCGGCCGTGCCGCGCATCTTCGAGAAGGTCTACAACGGCGTCGCCGCCAAGGCCCGCGCCGGTGGCGGAGCGAAGTACAAGATCTTCCAGTGGGCCGCCGGCGTGGCCCGCGAGTACGCCAAGGTCACCCAGGACAACTTCAAGCGCACCGGCACCGCGAGCGCCCCCGCCGGCCTGCGCACCAAGCACGCCGTCGCCGACAAGCTCGTCTACGCCAAGATCCGCGAGGCCTTCGGCGGCCGCCTGCGCGCCTGCGTCTCCGGCTCGGCCGCCCTCGCCCCCGAGATCGGCTACTTCTTCGCCGGCGCCGGCATCCACATCCTGGAGGGCTACGGCCTCACCGAGTCCTCCGCCGCCTCCTTCGTCAACCCCGGCGAGGCCTACCGCACCGGCACGGTCGGCAAGCCGCTGCCCGGCACCGAGGTGCGCATCGCCGACGACGGCGAGATCCTGCTGCGCGGCCCCGGCATCATGGAGGGCTACCACAAGCTGCCCGAGAAGACGGCGGAGGTGCTGGAGGCCGACGGCTGGTTCCACACCGGCGACATCGGCGAACTCTCCGCCGACGGCTACCTGCGGATCACGGACCGCAAGAAGGACCTCATCAAGACCTCCGGCGGCAAGTACATCGCGCCCGCCGAGGTCGAGGGCCAGTTCAAGGCGGTCTGCCCCTACGTCTCCAACATCCTGGTGCACGGCGCCGACCGGAACTTCTGCACCGCCCTCATCTCCCTCGACGAGATCGCCATCACCGAGTGGGCCAAGGAGAACGGCCTGGAGGGGAAGCCGTACGCGGAGATCGTCGCGGCGCCCGTGACGGTGGAGATGGTCGACGGCTACGTCAAGCAGCTCAACGAGGGCCTCCAGCGCTGGCAGACCATCAAGAAGTTCCGCCTGCTCCCCCGCGACCTGGACGTCGAGCACGGCGAGATCACCCCGAGCCTCAAGCTGAAGCGCCCGGTGGTGGAGCGGGAGTACAAGCACCTGATCGAGGAGATGTACGAGGGCTCGCGCGAGGCGTGAGCGCGGGCGCGGGCGCGGGGGCGCGACATGTTCGCGTCCCGCCCCTGTGCGTCCGGAACCGTTCGTTTCGCGGCGGTGTTCGAGCGTTCGCTTAGCACGGATCTCACCCGTGGCGGCCCAGTTCGGTAACTCCGTGCTTATGAACGGGGCCGGTCTGTCACTCTGTCGGCATCGGCTGCGAGTTCCTCGCACGAACTGCCCGGGGAGACGTCCATGGGGGCCATTCCGACGCAACGGGAGACCGCCTCCCACCTCAGCGGGGCGCCCCCGCACACCGCCGGGGCGTCCGCCCAGGACCTCGGCCGGGCGCACGTGGCGCTGCTCGGCAGCTCCCTCGCGCCGGGCGCGGCGCGCGCGATGGTGCGGGCGGCGCTCGCCGACTGGTGCGCGCGGGGGCTGCCCGGTACGGAGCAGCTCACCGAACACCTGGCCGCCGACGTCCTGGTCGTCGTGAGCGAACTGGTCACCAACGCCGTCGTGCACGCCGGGACCGACGTCGAGGTCGTCTGCCTGATGGAGGAGACGGGCACCGTCGTCGTCGAGACCGCGGACCACCACCCCTCCCGTGCGCCGAGGGGCGGCGACGACGAGACGCCGGCCGACCCCTCCGAGTACGGGCGGGGACTGCGGCTGGTCGCGGCGCTCTCCGAGGCCTGGGGCATCACGTACCGGCCGGGCACCAAGACGGTGTGGGCCCGGCTGCCCGCGGCGGGCCGGGAGACGGCGGCCGACGCCGGGGGCGACGCGGTGACCGCCGAGCAGATCGAGGCGTACGCCGGCCGCGAGGGCCCGTGGACCGGCCACGGCCCGGACGCACGGCCCTGGACGGAAGCCGCCGGTGACCCGTCGGCGGACGTCGCCGACACCGGCCTGCGCGGTCTGCGCGACCGGGAGTGGCTCGGGCGCGGCGCGCTCTCCTTCCTCGCCGAGGCCTCCGACCTCCTGGCCGGGCAGCTCGACGAGGACCTGGTCGCCTCCCTCACCGGGCAGCTCGTCGTGCCCCGGCTCGCCGACTGGTGCGGCGTCTGGCTGGAGGACGAGTCCCTGGGCCGGGGCGCCTGGAGCGACGAGCCCGGCACCGCCGTGGGCGCCCGGCTGGCCCGGGTGTGGCACGCCGGTGAGGGCCACATCGACGAACTGCGCCTGGCCCTCGAGAAGGACCCGCCCCGCGCCCGCGACCCCTGGCGCTCCGGCCCCGTCGGCCACCCCTGGCCCGGCGACGCGCTCGGCACGCAGGGCGCCGCGCTCGCCTACCGCCTGGTCGCCGGGGGCAGGCCGCTGGGCACCCTGATCATCGGACGGGCCGGCCCTGCGGGCTTCCCCGACGAGATCACCGGCCTGGTCGAGGACCTGAGCCGCCGGGTGGCCCTCGCCATCGGCGCCGCCCGGCAGTACGCGCGCCAGGCCACCATCAGCGCCGTCCTCCAGCGCGGCCTGCTGCCCGGCGCCGTCGCCGAGATCCCCGGCGTGCGCAGCGCCCTCGTCTACGAGCCGCGCGACAAGGGCGGTCCCAGCGGCGACTTCTACGATCTCTTCCCGGCCGGAGACGGCCGCTGGTGCTTCGCCGTCGGCGACGTCCAGGGCAAGGGCCCCGAGGCCGCCGTCGTCATCGGCCTCGCCCGGCCCTGGCTGCGGCTGCTCGCCCGCGAGCAGTACGGCGTCCCCGACGTCCTCGACCGCCTCAACCAGCTCCTCCTCGACGACGCCACCGAGGCCGCCGACGCCGCCGCCCGCGCCCTGGTGGCCGTCGGCGGACCACCGGTTGCCCCGGGCGACGGACCGCAGACCCGGTTCCTCTCCCTGCTCTACGGCGAACTGGAACCCTTCGAGGGCGGCGTCCGCTGCACCCTCGCCTCCGCCGGACACCCGCTGCCGCTGCTCCTCGCACCCGACGGCGCCGTCCGCGCGGTGGCCGCGCCGCAGACGCTGCTCGGCGTCGTCGAGGACGCCGCCTACACCAGCGAGACCTTCGAGCTGCGCTCCGGTGAGACCCTGCTGTGCGTCACCGACGGGGTCACCGAGCGGCGCAGCGGCTCCCGCCAGTTCGACGACGGCGACGGACTCGCGGCGGCGCTCGCCGGGTGCGCGGGACTGGACGCCGGGCTGGTCGCCGAGCGCATCCGGCGGCTGGTGCACGAGTTCGGGCCCCGGCCCCCGGAGGACGACCTGGCGCTGCTGGTGCTCCAGGCCGAGTGACCGGTGGGCGGCGCGGGCCGGTGTGAGAGGGAGCGTGAGCCGCCGCGGCGGTCTCGCGAGCCCGGCGACCGCCCCGCGCGGGACGACCGCGGCCGGCGCGGCCGAGCAATCGGTCCGGTACGGGACAATGGAACGCATGCCCTCCGCACTCCCCGACGGCGAACCCGTCCCCGCCGACGGTGCCCTGCCCGCGTCCGCGCTCGCCGGGGCCGCCGACCGCCCCCTCGGCTTCTACCTGCACGTGCCCTACTGCGCGACCCGCTGCGGCTACTGCGACTTCAACACGTACACCGCGACCGAGCTGCGCGGCACCGGCGGCGTCCTCGCCTCCCGCGACAACTACGCGGGGACCCTCGTCGACGAGGTGCGGCTGGCCCGCAAGGTGCTCGGCGACGACCCGCGCGAGGTGCGCACGGTCTTCGTCGGCGGCGGTACGCCCACGCTGCTGCCCGCCGGGGACCTGGTGCGGATGCTGGGCGCGATCCGCGACGAGTTCGGCCTGGCGCCGGACGCGGAGGTGACCACCGAGGCCAACCCGGAGTCGGTGGACCCCGCCTACCTGGCCACCCTCCGCGAGGGCGGTTTCGACCGGATCTCCTTCGGCATGCAGAGCGCGAAGCGGCACGTCCTGCAGGTGCTGGACCGCACCCACACCCCGGGCCGCCCCGAGGCCTGCGTCGCCGAGGCCCGCGCCGCCGGGTTCGACCACGTCAACCTGGACCTGATCTACGGCACACCCGGCGAGTCCGACGACGACTGGCGGGCCTCCCTCGACGCCGCGATCGGTGCCGGACCCGACCACGTCTCGGCGTACGCCCTGATCGTCGAGGAGGGCACCCAGCTGGCGCGGCGCATCCGGCGCGGCGAGGTCCCGATGACCGACGACGACGTCCACGCCGACCGGTACCTGATCGCCGAGGAGACGCTCTCGGCGGCGGGCTTCGACTGGTACGAGGTGTCGAACTGGGCCACCTCCGACGCCGGGCGCTGCCTGCACAACGAGCTGTACTGGCGGGGCGCCGACTGGTGGGGCGCGGGGCCGGGAGCCCACTCCCACGTGGGCGGTGTGCGCTGGTGGAACGTGAAGCACCCCGGGGCGTACGCCGGGGCGCTGGCGGCGGGGAAGTCGCCGGGGGCCGGGCGGGAGGTCCTCACGGAGGAGGACCGGCGGGTCGAGCGGATCCTGCTGGAGCTGCGGCTGCGGGAGGGGGTGCCGCTGTCGCTGCTGCGGGAGGCGGGGCTCGTGGCGTCCCGGCGGGCGCTGTCCGACGGACTCCTTCAGGAGGACCCGTACGCGGCGGGGAGCGCGGTGCTTACGCTGCGCGGGCGGTTGCTGGCGGATGCCGTGGTGCGGGATCTGGTGGACTGACCAGTTCGTTTCGCCCCCGCCGCCCCTACCCGTCCCGTCCCGGGGGCTCCGCCCCCGGACCCCCGCTCCTCAAACGCCGGAGGGGCTGAAATGCAGCCCGGGGAGGCTGAAATGCAGCCCGGAAGGGCTGAAAGACACGGCTTACGCGGTCACGAAGTCGATCAGTTCCTCCACGCGGCCCAGCAGCTCCGGCTCCAGGTCCTTGTACGAGCCGACCCGCGCCAGGATCGCCTGCCACACCGCCCCGGTGTTGTCGGCGGGCCAGCCCAGGGCCCGGCACACGCCCGTCTTCCAGTCCTGCCCGCGCGGCACCCGAGGCCAGGCGTCGATCCCCACGGACGACGGCTTCACCGCCTCCCAGATGTCGATGTAGGGATGGCCGACCACCAGCGCGTGTTCGCCCGTCACCGCCTCCGCGATGCGGGACTCCTTCGAACCCGGCACCAAGTGATCGACAAGGACGCCGAGCCGCGCGTCCGGCCCGGGGGCGAAGTCCGCGACGATCGACGGCAGGTCGTCCACGCCGCCCAGGTACTCCACGACGACGCCCTCGACGCGCAGGTCGTCGCCCCACACCTTCTCGACCAGCTCGGCGTCGTGCCGCCCCTCGACGTAGATGCGCCCGGCGCGCGCCACCCGCGCGCGGGCGCCGGGGACGGCGACCGAACCGGACGCCGTACGGGAGGGGCGTACCGGGCCGGACGCGGGCCGCACCAGCGTCACCACGCGCCCCTCCAGCAGGAAGCCGCGCGGCTCCATCGGGAACACCCGGTGCTTGCCGAAGCGGTCCTCCAGGGTCACCGTTCCCGCCTCGCAGCCGATCACCGCGCCACAGAAGCCGGTGCCGGGCTCCTCGACCACCAGGCCGGGGTCGGCGGGGACCTCGGGTACGGGCTGCGACTTCTTCCACGGCGGGGTCAGGTCGGCGGAGTACTGGCGCATTCTGCCGACGATACGAGGAATACGCCGACGGTGATCAGCGCGACACGCCGAATCGCGCGGCCAGCGCGTCCCGTTGGGCCCGGACGAAGGCCGCGTCCACCACCGCTCCGTGACCGGGGACGTACCGCGCCCGCGGGCCGCCCAGGCCGAGCAGCCGGTCCAGGGCGGCGGGCCAGCGCGACGGTACGGCGTCCGGGCCCGCCTGGGGCTCGCCGGACTCCTCGACCAGGTCGCCGCAGAACACCACCTCCGGGTCGCCCGGCACCAGGACCGCGAGGTCGTGGCCGGTGTGCCCGGGGCCGACGTTCGCGAGCAGCACCTGCCGGCCGCCGCCCAGGTCGAGCGTCCACTCGCCGCAGACCTCGTGCGGGACCCGGACCAGGGCGTCGACCGCCTCCTCCGCCTCCCGCTCGTCCAGCCCCTCCGCCACCGCGTCCGCGCGCAGCGCCTCCCGGCCCCGTCCGCCCGGCGCGAACAGCGCGTCGGTGCCGACCGCGCCGTAGACCTGCGCGCCCGCGAAGGCCGCGGCGCCGAGGACGTGGTCGAAGTGCGGGTGGGTGAGCGCGAGATGCGTCACACGGCCGCCGGCCAGCCGCTGCGCCGCCGCGCGCAACCGGGCGCCCTCGCCCAGGCTGGCTCCCGCGTCCACCACCAGCGCCGCGTCCGCGCCGAGGACCAGCCCCGCCGTGCAGTCCCAGCCCGGCAGCCGGCACCGGCCCACGCCGGCCGCCATCCGCTCCCATCCCAGGTCTTCCCAAGTCACCGTCACGACCACGACGCTAACGCCACGACCGTCCCGCGCACGGCCACCGGCACCGGCCTTGCCCGGGGCGTACCCCACGGCCGTACACTGGGCCGGGGAAGTCTGGCACTCGCGCGCCGTGAGTGCCAGGACGGACCGGCAGGGCAGCGGGCGACGACTTCTGGAGGTGTGCGCGGATGCTCAGTGAACGCAGGCTCCAGGTGCTGCGCGCCATCGTCCAGGACTACGTCGGCACCGAGGAGCCGGTCGGTTCCAAGGCCCTCACCGAGCGGCACAACCTCGGCGTCTCGCCGGCCACCGTGCGCAATGACATGGCGGCCCTGGAGGACGAGGGGTTCATCGCCCAGCCGCACACCAGCGCCGGGCGCATCCCGACCGACAAGGGCTACCGGCTGTTCGTGGACAAGCTGGCCGGCGTCAAGCCCATGACCGCGCCCGAGCGGCGGGCCATCCAGAACTTCCTGGAGGGCGCCGTCGACCTCGACGACGTGGTGGCCCGCACGGTGCGGCTGCTCGCGCAGCTGACCCGGCAGGTCGCCGTCGTGCAGTACCCCTCGCTGACCCGCTCGACCGTGCGGCACGTGGAGCTGCTGGCCCTCGCGCCCGCGCGCCTGATGCTGGTGCTGATCACGGACACCGGCCGGGTCGAGCAGCGGATGGTCGACTGCCCGGCGCCGTTCGGCGAGGCCTCGCTCGCGGATCTGCGCGCGCGGCTCAACAGCCGGGTCGCGGGCCGTCGTTTCAGCGACGTGCCGGGTCTGGTCGAGGACTTGCCGGATGCCTTCGAGGCCGAGGATCGCGGTACGGTCTCCACCGTGCTCTCCACTCTCCTGGAGACGCTGGTCGAGGAGAACGAGGAGCGGCTGATGATCGGCGGCACCGCCAATCTGACCCGCTTCGGGCACGACTTCCCCCTGGTGATCCGGCCGGTGCTGGAGGCACTGGAGGAGCAGGTCGTGCTCCTCAAGCTGCTCGGCGAGGCCAAGGATCCGGGCGTGACCGTGCGAATCGGTCATGAGAACGCCCATGAGGGACTCAACTCCACGTCCGTCGTGTCGGTGGGCTACGGTTCGGGCGGCGAGGCGGTTGCCAAGCTCGGCGTGGTCGGACCGACCCGCATGGACTACCCGGGAACGATGGGAGCGGTACGCGCAGTGGCACGGTACGTCGGACAGATCCTGGCGGAGTCTTAGGTGGCCACGGACTACTACGCCGTACTCGGCGTGCGCCGCGACGCGTCCCAGGACGAGATCAAGAAGGCGTTCCGGAGGCTCGCCCGCGAGCTGCACCCGGACGTCAACCCCGATCCGAAGACCCAGGAGCGGTTCAAGGAGATCAACGCCGCCTACGAGGTGCTGTCGGACCCGCAGAAGAAGCAGGTCTACGACCTCGGCGGCGACCCGCTCTCGCAGGCCGCCGGCGGCGGCGCGGGCGGCTTCGGCGCGGGTGGCTTCGGGAACTTCTCGGACATCATGGACGCGTTCTTCGGCACGGCGTCGCAGCGCGGGCCGCGCTCGCGCACCCGCCGGGGCCAGGACGCGATGATCCGCATCGAGGTCGAGCTGGACGAGGCGGCCTTCGGTACGACCAAGGACATCCAGGTCGACACGGCCGTCGTCTGCAACACCTGCAACGGCGAGGGCGCGGCGCCCGGCACCGCGGCGCAGACCTGCGACATGTGCCGCGGCCGCGGTGAGGTCTCGCAGGTCACCCGGTCCTTCCTGGGCCAGGTCATGACCTCGCGGCCCTGCCCGCAGTGCCAGGGCTTCGGCACCGTGGTCCCGACCCCGTGCCCCGAGTGCGCGGGCGACGGCCGCATCCGCTCCCGGCGCACCCTCACCGTCAAGATCCCGGCGGGCGTCGACAACGGCACCCGCATCCAGCTCGCGGGCGAGGGCGAGGTCGGCCCGGGCGGCGGCCCGGCCGGCGACCTGTACGTCGAGATCCACGAGCTGCCGCACTCCACCTTCCAGCGCCGCGGCGACGACCTGCACTGCACGGTCACCATCCCGATGACGGCGGCGGCCCTCGGCACCAAGGTGCCGCTGGAGACGCTCGACGGCATGGAGGAGATCGACATCCGCCCGGGCACCCAGTCCGGCCAGTCGGTCCCGCTGCACGGCCGGGGCGTCACCCACCTGCGCGGCGGCGGCCGGGGCGACCTCATCGTCCACGTCGAGGTCACCACCCCGACCAAGCTCGACCCCGAACAGGAACGCGTCCTGCGCGAACTGGCCGCCCTGCGCGGCGAGGAGCGCCCGCAGGGCCAGTTCCAGCCGGGGCAGCAGGGGCTGTTCTCGCGGCTGAAGGACGCGTTCAACGGCCGCTGACCGCGGGCGGCCCGAGGCTGTGCGTCGGTTGGCGCGAGATCCGGGTCGGCGTGGTGCGGATGGCTGCCGGGGGTTCCGGGGGTTGCCCCCGGGCAGACACGGTCAGCCGGGGCAGCAGGGGCTGTTCTCGCGGCTGAAGGACGCGTTCAACGGCCGATGAGACGGGCGTCCGTCGGTGGGCGCGGGATGCGGATGCTCCTGGCGTATGCCGACGGAAGCCCGGATTCGGACTTGTTCGGAGGACGTGACAACATGCGCTCATGTCCTCCGCACTGACCGATCTCTTCCCGTACCCGATCGTGCAGGCGCCGATGGCGGGCGGCGTCTCGGTGCCGCGGCTCGCCGCCGCGGTCTGCGAGGCGGGCGGGCTGGGCTTCCTGGCCGCCGGGTACAAGACCGCGGACGGGATGTACCAGGAGATCAAGGAGCTGCGCGGGCTGACCGCGCGCCCCTTCGGCGTCAACCTCTTCATGCCGCAGCCCGAGACGCCCGACCCGGCGGCCGTCGGCGTGTACGCCCACCAGCTGGCCGGTGAGGCCGCCTGGTACGAGACGGAGCTGGGCGACCCCGACAGCGGCCGGGACGACGGCTACGACACCAAGCTCGCGGTGCTGCTGGACAACCCGGTGCCGGTGGTCTCCTTCCACTTCGGCGTGCCGAGCGCCGAGGTCGTCGACTCCCTCCACCGGGTCGGCACCTTCGCCCTGGTCGCGGCGACCACCGCGGAGGAGGCCCGGGCCGTGGAGCGTTCCGGCGCCGACGCCGTGATCGCCCAGGGCGCCGAGGCCGGCGGCCACCAGGGCACCCACCGGGACAATCCGGAGACCGGCGGTTCGGGGACCGGCCTGCTGTCGCTGGTCGCCCAGGTACGGGAGGCGGTGAGCCTGCCCGTCGTCGCCGCCGGCGGCATCATGCGCGGCGGACAGATCGCGGCGGTCCTCGCGGCCGGCGCGAGCGCGGCCCAGCTGGGCACGGCCTTCCTCGCCACCCCCGAGTCCGGCGCGCACGACCTGCACAAGCAGGCGCTGACCAACCCCCTGTTCGTCCGCACCGAACTGACCCGCGCCTTCTCCGGCCGCCCCGCCCGCGGCCTGGTCAACCGCTTCCTGCGCGAGCACGGCCCCTACGCCCCCGCCGCCTACCCGGACGTGCACCACCTCACCTCGCCCCTGCGCAAGGCCGCGGCGAAGGCCGGCGACGCGCAGGGCATGGCGCTGTGGGCCGGGCAGGGCCACCGCATGGCCCGGGAGCTGCCCGCCGGGCAGCTGGTGGAGGTCCTGGTGGCCGAACTCGCCGCCGCCGGGACAGCGTTGTCGCACTATGCGGCGGGAGGAGCCGGCCGATGACGGCACCGGTGTTCGTGGTCGACTCGCTCGGCCCGGCGGACCTGACGGCGGGGGAGTACGTCCTCGACGGGCCCGAGGGACGGCACGCCGTCTCCGTGAAGCGGCTGCGGGCCGGCGAGGACGTCGTCCTCACCGACGGCCGCGGACACTGGGCCGAGGGCGTGGTGAAGGCCGCCGAGGGCAAGGACCGCCTCGTCGTCATGGACCTGGAGACGGTCCAGGAGGAACCGCCCGAGCAGCCCCGGATCACCGTCGTCCAGGCCCTGCCCAAGGGCGACCGCGGCGAGCTGGCCGTGGAGACGATGACCGAGGTCGGCGTCGACGCGATCGTGCCCTGGGCGGCGTCCCGGTGCATCACGCAGTGGAAGGGCGAGCGCGGCCTGAAGGCGCTCGGCAAGTGGCGGGCGACGGCCCGGGAGGCGGGCAAGCAGTCCCGCCGGGTCCGCTTCCCCGACGTCGCGGACGCGGCGACGAGCAAGCAGGTCGCCGCGCTCGTGGCCGCCGCCGACTTCGCCGCCGTACTCCACGAGAGCGGCGACGAGCCGCTGGCCGCGGCCGAACTCCCCGCCGCCGGCGACATCGTGCTGGTCGTCGGCCCCGAAGGCGGCGTCTCGCCCGAGGAGTTGGCCCTCTTCGCGGAGGCCGGCGCCCGGCCCTACCGCCTGGGGCGCAGCGTCCTGCGCACCTCCACCGCGGGCACCGCCGCGACCGCCGCCCTCCTGACCCGCACCGGCCGCTGGTCCTGACGCGGCGTCCCGGCGGCCCGCCGCCACCGTGGCCGTATGCCCCCTACCGCCCGCCCCGCACCGGTGGGAAGCTGCCCTCCATGGGGGCATTGAGGCGGATTTGGCGTGTGGCTCCGGTGGCCGTCGGCACGGTCGTCGCCGTCGGAGGTGTCGTCGCGTGCGAACCGGGCGGGCTCAGTTCCGCGACCGTCGCGTACACCACCGACCGGACCATGACACGTGAACTGGAGCGGCAGAAGGCCGACGTGCGGTGGCTCACCTGCACCGCGAACACCGAGGGCGACGGCTCCACCGCGTCGCCGAGCGAGGAGACCGTCGCCTCCGTCGACTGCGACGGGGAGACCGACGACGGGAAGAAGATCACCGTCGACGGCAAGGTGACCCGCGTCGTCAACGGCGCCTGTGTGCGCGGCGACCTCAAGACCGAGGTGGACGGCAAGGAGTGGTTCCGGGTCGAGGGGCTGGGCGACTGCGACGCCACCAGCGCCCCCGCGGACCGCCCCTCGCAGCGGCAGCCCGGGCCCACCGTGACCGTGACCCGGACCATCTGGTGCCCGGACGACCCGCACTGCCGTCCGGTGGAGGGCAAATAGCCCGCCGGGCCCGCGACCGGCAAGTGATCCAAACCTCTGTCGGCGGACTGCGCCGCTGCATAGGGTGAGGGGGTGACACAGCCCGCAGCGCCTGCCTACCTCCGCTTTCCGCACCCGCACGGCGAGTTGGTCGCCTTCACCGCCGAGGACGACGTGTGGCTCGCCCCGCTCGACGGCGGCCGGGCCTGGCGGGTCAGCGCCGACAACGTGCCGGTGAACCACCCGCGCATCTCGCCCGACGGCACCACCGTCGCCTGGACCTCCACCCGGGACGGCGCACCCGAGGTGCACGTCGCGCCCGTCGACGGCGGCCCCGCCCGGCGCCTCACCCACTGGGGCAGCGTCCGGACCCAGGTGCGCGGCTGGACCCAGGACGGCGACGTCCTCGCCCTCAGCACCTACGGACAGGCCAGCCTGCGCCGCAGCTGGGCGCGCGCCGTCCCGCTCGACGGCGGACCCGCCGCCACCCTGCCGTACGGTCCGGTCGGCGACGTCGCCGACGGACCCCACACCGTGCTGCTGTCCGCGCCGATGGGCCGCGAGGCCGCCTGGTGGAAGCGCTACCGCGGCGGCACCGCGGGCAAGCTGTGGATCGACCGCGAGGGCGACGGCGAGTTCGTCCGCCTGCACGACGGCCTCGACGGCAACATCGAGTACCCGTTGTGGGTCGGCGACCGGATCGCCTTCCTCTCCGACCACGAGGGCACCGGCGCCCTCTACTCCTCCCTCGCCGACGGCTCCGACCTGCGCCGCCACACACCGCTCGACGGCTTCTACGCCCGGCACGCGGCCACCGACGGCACCCGCGTCGTCTACTCCAGCGCCGGCGAGCTGTGGACGCTGGACGATCTCGACGGCGCCGAGCCGCGCCTGCTCGACGTCCGGCTCGGCGGCGCCCGCGTCGACCTCCAGCCGTATCCGCTCAACGCCGCCCGCTGGTTCGGCGCGGCCTCCCCCGACCACACGGCACGCGGCAGCGCCGTCGCCGTACGCGGCGGCGTCCACTGGGTCACCCACCGCGCCGGACCCGCCCGCGCGCTCGCGGCCACGCCCGGGGTCCGCACCCGGCTGCCCCGCACCTTCCGCGCCGACGGCGAGGAGTGGGTGGTGTGGGTGACGGACGCCGAGGGCGACGACGCCCTGGAGTTCGCGCCCGCCACCGGACTCGCGCCCGGCGCCACCGCCCGGCGCCTGGCCGCCGGTCAGCTCGGCCGGGTGCTGCACCTGGCCATGGCCCCCGACGGCAGCCGGGCCGCCGTCGGCTCGCACGACGGGCGGATCCTGCTGGTCGAGCGGGAGAGCGGCGAGGTCCGCGAGGTCGACCGCAGCGAGGACGGCGACGCGTCCGGGCTGGTCTTCTCGCCCGACTCCGCCTGGCTCGCCTGGTCCCACCCCGGCCCCGACCCGCTGCGCCAGCTCAAGCTCGCCAACACCACCGACCTGTCGGTGAGCGAGGCGACGCCCTTGCGCTTCAAGGACTACGCGCCCGCCTTCACCCTGGACGGCAAGCACCTCGCCTTCCTCTCCACCCGCTCCTTCGACCCCGTCTACGACGAGCACGTCTTCGACCTCGCCTTCATCGAGGGCGCCCGGCCGTACCTGATCACGCTCGCCGCGACCACCCCCTCGCCCTTCGGCCCTCAGCGCCACGGCCGGCCCTTCGAGACCCCGGACCGGGAGGAGACCCCCGACAGCGAGGGCACCCCGACCACCCGGATCGACATCGAGGGCCTCGCCGACCGCATCGTGCCCTTCCCGGTCGAGGCGGCCCGCTACTCCGGGCTGCGCGCCGCCAAGGACGGCGTCCTGTGGCTGCGCCACCCGCTCACCGGCGTCCTCGGCGCCTCCCGGGCCACCCCGGACGCCGCCGACCCGAACACCGAGCTGGAGCGGTACGACCTCGCGCAGCAGCGCGTCGAGCATCTCGCGGGCGACGCCGACCACTTCGAGGTCAGCGGCGACGGCAAGCGGGTGCTGCTGTGGACCGACGGGCGGCTCAAGGTCGTCCCCAGCGACCGGCGGGCCTCCGGCGACGAGGACAGCGACACCAACATCGCCGTCGACCTGGGCCGGGTGCGGCAGACCGTCGAACCGGCCGCCGAGTGGCGGCAGATGTTCGACGAGACCGGCCGCATCATGCGCGACCACTTCTGGCGGGCCGACATGAACGGCGTCGACTGGGACGGCGTACTCGACCGCTACCGCCCCGTCCTCGACCGCCTCGCCACCCACGACGACCTGGTCGACCTCCTCTGGGAGGTGCAGGGCGAACTGGGCACCTCGCACGCCTACGTCACCCCGCGCGGCGGCCACGGCTCCGGCGCCCGGCAGGGCCTGCTCGGCGCCGACCTGTCCCGGCACGAGGACGGCACCTGGCGCGTCGACCGCGTCCTGCCCTCGGAGACCTCCGACCCCGACGCCCGCTCCCCGCTCGCCGCGCCCGGCGTCGCGGTGCGCGCGGGGGACGCGATCGTCGCGGTCGCCGGACGGCCCGTTGACCCGGTCACCGGCCCCGGCCCGCTGCTCGTGGGCACCGCCGGCAAGCCCGTCGAGCTGACCGTCTCACCGGCCGGCGGCGGGGAGTTGCGGTACGCCGTCGTCGTCCCCCTCGCCGACGAGGAGCCGCTGCGCTACCACGCCTGGGTCGCCGACCGCCGCGCCTACGTCCACGAGCGGACCGGCGGCCGGCTCGGCTACCTGCACGTCCCCGACATGCAGGCCCCCGGCTGGGCGCAGATCCACCGCGACCTGCGGATGGAGGTGGCCCGCGAGGGACTGGTCGTCGACGTCCGCGAGAACCGCGGCGGGCACACCTCCCAGCTCGTCGTGGAGAAGCTGGCCCGGCGCATCGTCGGCTGGGACCTGCCGCGCGGGATGCGCCCCTCCAGCTACCCGCTGGACGCCCCCCGCGGCCCCGTCGTCGCCGTCGCCAACGAGTTCTCCGGCTCCGACGGCGACATCGTCAACGCCGCGATCAAGGCGCTCGGCATCGGCCCGGTCGTCGGCACCCGTACCTGGGGCGGCGTCATCGGCATCGACAGCCGCTACCGCCTTGTCGACGGCACCCTGATCACCCAGCCGAAGTACGCGTTCTGGCTGGAGGGCTACGGCTGGGGCGTGGAGAACCACGGCGTCGACCCGGACGTCGAGGTCTGGCAGCGCCCCCAGGACCACGCGGCGGGCCGCGACCCGCAGCTGGACGAGGCGATCGGGCTGGCGCTCGCCGCCCTGGAGGAGACCCCGGCGAAGACCCCGCCCGTGCTGCCCGAGCCACCGGTGACCGACTGACCCACCCGGTCGATACGATGCCCGCAGAAGATCACCGGTGACCCGGTGCTCCCTTTCCGGCGTGAGGAGGCCCCATGGCGGGCGAGCCCCAGGACGACTGCCTGTTCTGCAAGATCGTCGCAGGCCAGATCCCCGCGACGATCGTCCGGGAGACGGACACCACCGTCGCCTTCCGCGACATAAACCCCCAGGCCCCCACGCACGTCCTGGTGATCCCCAAGGCGCACTACCGGGACGCCGCCGCGCTCGCCGCCGGTGCCCCGGAACTCGCCGCGGACGTGCTGCGCGAGACGCAGGAGGTCGCCGGCCAGGAGAAGCTGGACAGCTACCGCACCGTCTTCAACACCGGCGCCGGGGCCGGCCAGACCGTGTGGCACGCGCACGCCCACGTCCTCGGCGGCCGCGGCCTCGAATGGCCCCCCGGATAGGCACGATGTCCGCACGCGAACTGGTCGTCCTCGGCACCGCCAGCCAGGTCCCCACCCGGCACCGCAACCACAACGGGTACCTGCTGCGCTGGGACGGCGAGGGCATCCTGTTCGACCCCGGCGAGGGCACGCAGCGCCAGATGCTCCGCGCCGGGGTCGCCGCACACGACCTGAACCGGATCTGCGTCACCCACTTCCACGGCGACCACAGCCTGGGCCTGGCCGGCGTCATCCAGCGCATCAACCTCGACCGGGTCCCGCACGAGATCACCGCCCACTACCCGCGCTCCGGCCGCCGCTTCTTCGAGCGACTGCGGTACGCCACCGCCTACCGCGAGACGGTCGCCCTCACCGAGGCGCCGGTGGACGCGGACGGGCCGCTGGCGACCACCCCCGCCTACACCCTGGACGCCCACAAGCTGTCCCACCCCGTCGAGTCCTACGGCTACCGCCTCACCGAGCCCGACGGCCGCCGCATGCTCCCCGGCCGCCTGGCCGCGCACGGCATCGCCGGCCCGGACGTCGGCCGCCTCCAGCGGGAGGGCTCGCTGAACGGCGTCCGGCTCGACGAGGTCAGCGAGGTCCGCCGCGGCCAGCGGTTCGCGTTCGTCATGGACACCCGGCTCTGCGCGGGCGTGCACGCGCTCGCCGAGGGCTGCGACCTGCTGGTCATCGAGTCCACCTTCCTCGACGAGGACGAGGGGCTCGCCACCGACCACGGCCACCTCACCGCAGGACAGGCCGCGCGGGTCGCCCGGGACGCGGGCGTACGGCACCTGGTCCTCACCCACTTCAGCCAGCGCTACTCAGACCCGGAGGAGTTCGAACGGCAGGCGCGGGCCGCCGGGTTCGACGGCGAGCTGACCGTGGCCCGCGACCTCACCCGGATCCCGGTTCCGAAACGTCGGTGAAACCGCCGTACGATGCTCTGATGCCCCTGCCCAAAGCTGAACTGCACCTCCACATCGAAGGCACCCTGGAGCCGGAGCTGGCCTTCGAGCTGGCCGCCCGCAACAGCGTGCCCCTGCCGTACGCCGACGAGGACGCGCTGCGCGAGGCGTACCGGTTCGCGGACCTCCAGTCCTTCCTGAACCTGTACTACGAACTGATGGCCGTGCTGCGCACCGAGCGGGACTTCGAGGACCTGGCCGAGGCCTACCTCGCCCGCGCCGCCGCGCAGGGCGTCCGGCACGCGGAGATCTTCTTCGACCCGCAGGCCCACCTCGCGCGGGGCGTGGAGATGGGCACGGTCGTGGAGGGGCTGTGGCGGGCGCTGGGCCGGAGCCGGGAGCGGCACGGGGTCTCCACCCGGCTGATCATGTGCTTCCTGCGGGACGAGTCCGCCGAGTCGGCCCTCGCGACGCTGGACGCCGCGAAGCCCTACCTGGACCGCATCACCGGCGTCGGACTGGACTCCGCCGAGGTCGGCCACCCGCCCGCCAAGTTCCGCGAGGTGTACGAGGCGGCCGCGGCGCTCGGCCTGCGCCGGGTCGCGCACGCGGGGGAGGAGGGGCCGCCGGAGTACGTCACCGAGGCCCTGGACGTCCTGGGCGTCGAGCGCGTCGACCACGGACTGCGCTCGGTGGAGGACCCGGCGCTGGTCGAGCGGCTGGTGCGCGACCGCGTCCCGCTCACCCTGTGCCCCCTGTCCAACGTCCGGCTGCGCACGGTCGACACGCTGGCCGACCACCCGCTGCCGGCGATGCTCGACGCGGGCCTCATGTGCACCGTCAACTCCGACGACCCGGCCTACTTCGGCGGCTACGCGGGCGACAACTTCGACGCCGTGCGCCGGGACCTCGGCCTCACCGAGGAGCGGCTGCGGGAGCTGGCCCGCAACTCCTTCCTCGCCTCCTTCCTGGAGGACGACGAGGAGCTGCGGGCGCGCTACCTGGCCGAGGTGGCGGCGTACACCTTCCCGGCCGCCTGACTCAGCCCGGCCCGGGGCCCGGTGCGGCCGCGGCCTGCCGGGGCCCGGCCGTGTCGTAGGCGCCGCGGACGGCCAGGGCCGGCGCGTCCACGTCGATCTCCACGACCGGCTGCTCCGCGGCGCCGACCTCGGGCACCGCACCGCTCGGCGTGCCGGTGGCGGCGGCGACCAGCGCGGCCGGGGTGCCGCCGCGGCGGCGGATCGTGCCGGGCAGCAGCGGACGCCCGCCGGTGTGCAGGGCGACGGCCGTCATCGGCACCGCGACCAGCAGCAGACCGCCGGCCAGGACGAGGCCCATGCCCGCGTAGCCGGCCTGCGCCGACAGCACACTGCCCGCCAGCGGCCCGGCCGCCGTGCCCAGCGACGAGGCCGAGCCGACGAGCACCGCCCAGCGGCCGCGCGCGTCGAGCGAGGCGGCGAGACCGATCAGGTACGACAGCACCACCGGGTACAGCGTGTTCCAGGCGATCTCCCCGGTCGCGAACGCCGTGGGCGTGGTCGCGGACGCGCTCACCACGATGCAGCCGGCGATGAGCGCGGTGCCCGCCCCGACCGGCATGGCCCGGCCGAGCCGCGGCCCGAGCGCGCCGGCCGCCAGCACGCCCATCAGTCCCGCGCCCAGCGCGACGGCGAAGACCAGCCCGAGGGCGGCGTCCCCGAGGCCCGCCTGGGTCAGCCCGATCCTGCCGCTGACGCCCCACAGGGAGTTCTGGGCGAGGGACCAGCACAGCACGGTGACGGCCAGGACGAGACCCGAACGGCGGTGGGGGAGCGGTCCCGAGGCGGTCCGCGCGGCCGGCGAGGTACCACCGGTCCCGGCCGGGAGGCGGCCGGTCAGCGGCCACACCGCGAGGGCGGTCAGCGCTATGGCGGCCAGCGGCAGACCGTGCGACCGGCCGAGGTGGGGCACCGTCAGATACACGGCACCGGCCAGCGCGGACACGCTCAGCAGGCCCGCCGTGGAGGCGCGGTGAGGGTCCCGTTCGGCGGCGATCCGGGTGGCGGCGACCGTGGTGGCCGTACCGGATCCGAACCCGCCGAGGACCGCGCCGGCGACGACGGCGGGGACGGCGGTGGTGAGCGAGGCGGCGCCGTAGCCCAGGAAGGCCAGGGCCAGTCCGAACCGGGCCAGGGTGCGGGCACCGGCCCGCTCCACGCGGGAGGCGAGCAGGAAGCCCGCGCCCGCCGAACTCAGCAGCAGCGCACTGCCGACGGCGCCCGCCTGCGTGGCGCTCAGCGGAAGACCGGTGTCGAGTCTGCCGACGGTGGTGGGGAGCAGATACGGAGGAAGGTACCCGGCCGTGAAAACGGCGACGAGGGGCCAGGGGGTGGTGCGGAGGGCGAGCACGGGCGTTCCCAGGGCATGCGAAAGGGACTCGGGAAGAGGAGGGGGGCGACGGCCGTCGATCGACGGGAGCGCGCGGGCAATTTGTATCAAGAGCGGGAACGCCGCAAACACCCGAGGGGGTGTGATCTGGGTCACACTAAAGTTTGGGGGTTTCGTGGCTGGGTAGCAGCGGTCGCCACCCCGGCTGACCAGGCGTCAGACCGGTATCGTCCGGCGTCCTCCGGTCCGGTCGCGCCATTGACGCCCCGGGGGCGCGCTCCCTAGTCTCGATCTCCATACGTGGATGCCGTTTACATACGCAGACGAGGAGTCGCCCCGTGACCGCCGACCTCACCATCACGGCCGTCCACCTCACGCCGATCCTCGTGGCGGACCCGCCGCTGCTCAACACGCAGGGCGTGCACCAGCCGTACACCCCGCGCCTGATCATCGAGGTCGAGACCGCCGACGGGGTCACCGGCGTCGGCGAGACCTACGGCGACGCCAAGTACCTGGAACTGGCCCAGCCCTTCGCCAAAAAGCTGATGGGCCGTCAGGTCAGCGATCTGAACGGCCTGTTCACCGTCGCCGACGAGGTCGCCGTCGACGACTCCCGGGTCTCCGGCCGCGTCGACGTCGGCGGGCTGCGCGGCGTCCAGACCGCCGACAAGCTGCGCCTGTCCGTCGTCTCCGGCTTCGAGGTCGCCTGCCTCGACGCCCTCGGCAAGGCGCTCGGCCTGCCCGTGCACGCGCTGCTGGGCGGCAAGGTCCGCGACTCCGTCGAGTACAGCGCCTACCTCTTCTACAAGTGGGCCGCCCACCCCGAGGGCGTCCCCGCAGAGCCGGACGACTGGGGCGCCGCGGTCGACCCGGCCGGTGTCGTCGCCCAGGCCCGCGCCTTCACCGAGCGGTACGGCTTCACCTCCTTCAAGCTCAAGGGCGGCGTCTTCCCGCCCGACGAGGAGATCGCCGCGATCAGGGCGCTCGCCGAGGCCTTCCCCGGACACCCGCTGCGCCTGGACCCCAACGGCGCCTGGTCCGTGGAGACCTCGCTGCGGGTCGCCGCGGAACTCGGGGACGTGCTGGAGTACCTGGAGGACCCCGCGCTCGGCACCCCGGCCATGGCCGAGGTCGCCGCGAAGGCCGGGGTGCCGCTCGCGACCAACATGTGCGTGACGACGTTCGGCGAGATCCCGGAGGCGTTCGCCAAGGGCGCCGTCCAGGTCGTCCTCTCCGACCACCACTACTGGGGCGGGCTGCGCGCCACCCAGCAGCTCGCCGCCGTCTCCCGCACCTTCGGCGTCGGCGTCTCCATGCACTCCAACACCCACCTCGGGATCAGCCTGGCCGCCATGACGCACGTCGCGGCCACCGTCCCGGACCTCCACCACGCCTGCGACTCCCACTACCCCTGGCAGTCCGAGGACGTGCTCACCGAACGGATCGCCTTCGAAGGCGGCCGGGTCACCGTCTCCGACGCCCCCGGCCTCGGTGTCGAACTCGACCGCGACCGCCTCGCGTTCCTGCACCGGCGCTGGCTCGACGACGACGGCGCCCTGCGCGACCGCGACGACGCCGCCGCGATGCGGGTGGCCCACCCGGACTGGGTCACGCCCTCCGTACCGCGCTGGTAGCGGCGCCGTCCGACGCCACCGGCGGTCGGGCACGGGGGGAATGTCGGTGCCGTGGTGCACACTGGCCAGATCCACACCATGCCAGGGAGCGCACCGTGACAGCGTCCACCGTGTCCACCGCGTCCGACGTGCCCGCCATGCCCGCCATGCCGGCCGACGCGAGAACCCATCGCCACGCCCAGGACGAGGAATCGCACCGCCGGTCCAGGGTCGACCCGCTCGCCGCGCTGCGTGGCCCGCAGGACCCGCCCTGGGACGTCTACCTGACCGGCACCGTCTTCCTCGACGTCGTCTTCACCGGCCTCGACTCCGCCCCGGTGCGCGGCACCGAGTCCTGGGCGCGCGGCATGGGGTCGAGCCCGGGCGGCATCGCCAACATGGCGACCGCGCTGGCCCGCCTCGGCCTGCGCACCTCGCTCGCCGCCGCGTTCGGCGACGACCACTACGGCGACTACTGCTGGGACGCGCTCGCCCAGGGCGAGGGCATCGACCTCGGCTCCTCGCGCACCGTCGCGGGCTGGCACTCGCCGGTGACGGTCTCGATGGCGTACGAGGGGGAGCGCACGATGGTCTCCCACGGCCATGAGCCGCCGCCCGAGGAGCCCTCGCCCGACTGCCCGCCGCGCGCCCGCGCCGCCGTCGCCTCCCTCACCCCCGGGGTGAGCGCCCCCTGGATCGCCCAGGCCGCCGGCCGCGGCACCCGCGTCTTCGCCGACGTCGGCTGGGACGACACCGGCGCGTGGGACCTGGCCGGGCTGCCCGACCTCGCGCACTGCGAGGCCTTCCTGCCGAACGCGGAGGAGGCCATGCGCTACACCGGCGCCACCTGCCCGCGCGCCGCGGCGCACGCCCTGACCGAGCACGTGCCGCTCGCCGTGGTCACCCTCGGCGCGGAGGGCGCGTACGCGGTGGACCGGCGGACCGGTGAGAGCGCGGAGGTCCCGGCCATCGAGGTGGAGGCCCTGGACCCGACCGGCGCCGGGGACGTCTTCGTGGCCGGCTTCGTGACCGGCACCCTGGCCGGCTGGCCGCTGGCCGACCGGCTCGCCTTCGCCGGCCTGACCGCCGCGCTCTCCGTCCAGGAGTTCGGCGGCTCCCTGTCGGCGCCCGGCTGGGGCGAGATCGCCACCTGGTGGCGCAAGGTCCAGTCCGTCGAGGGCCAGGACCCCGCGGCCCTGCGCCGCTACGCGTTCCTCGCGGACCTGGTCCCCGACGGCCCGCCCGCCGCCTGGCCGCTGCGCCGGGCCGTCCCGACGATCGGCTTCCGCCCACCGTCCTGACCGCCCGGCGACCGGCTCAGAAGCCGAGCCGCCGCAGCTGCTTGGGGTCGCGCTGCCAGTCCTTGGCGACCTTCACGTGCAGGTCCAGGAAGACCGGGGTGCCGAGAAGGGCCTCGATCTGCTTGCGGGACTTGATGCCGACGTCCTTGAGGCGCTTGCCCTTGGGGCCGATGATGATGCCCTTCTGGCTGGGGCGCTCGATGAAGACGTTGGCGTGGATGTCCAGCAGCGGCTTGTCCGCCGGGCGGTCCTCGCGCGGGAGCATCTCCTCCACGACCACCGCGATGGAGTGCGGCAGCTCGTCCCGTACGCCCTCCAGCGCGGCCTCCCGGATCAGCTCGGCGACCATGACCTGCTCGGGCTCGTCGGTCAGGTCACCCTCGGGATACAGCGCGGGGCCCTCGGGCAGCAGCGGCGTCAGCAGGTCCGCGAGCAGGTCCACCTGCTTGTTCCCGGTGGCCGACACCGGGACGATCTCCGCCCAGGTGATGCCCAGTTCCTCGCCGAGCCGGTCGATCGCGATCAGCTGCTCGGCCAGGGTCTTGCCGTCCACCAGGTCGGTCTTCGTGACGATGGCGACCTTCGGCGTCTTGCGGATCCCCGCCAGCTCCTTGGCGATGAAGCGGTCACCGGGGCCCAGCTTCTCGTTGGCGGGCAGGCAGAAACCGATGACGTCCACCTCGGCCCACGTCGTGCGCACCACGTCGTTCAGCCGCTCGCCCAGCAGCGTGCGCGGCTTGTGCAGGCCGGGGGTGTCGACCAGGATCAGCTGGGCGTCCTCGCGGTGCACGATGCCCCGCACGGTGTGCCGGGTGGTCTGCGGGCGGTTGGAGGTGATCGCCACCTTCTGCCCGACCAGAGCGTTCGTGAGAGTGGACTTGCCCGCGTTGGGGCGGCCCACGAAGCAGGCGAAGCCGGCCCGGTGGACAGTCTCGGCCGGTTCTTCGGATGACTGGGTACGAACGCTCATGGCGCCCATTGTCCCTGATCCCCGGAGCCCCGCCGTACCAAGGCCGACGACCCGGCCGGACTCAGCCCGCGCTCACCGTGGCGCGGACCGTCCCGTCCGGCGAGGCCACCAGCACCGGCGTCCCGGGACCGCCGAGGTCCCGCACCGCCGCCCGGTCCTCGTCCGACGCCGACTCCGCCCCGGTCACCACCGCCGCGGCCTCCAGCGACTTCGCGCCGGACGCCACCGCCATCGCCACCGCCGTACGCAGCGCGCTGAGCTTCAGGGAGTCCAGGGCGACCGTGCCGGCGACGTACGTGCGCCCGGTCTCGTCGCGCACGGCGGCCCCCTCGGGCACACCGTTGCGGGCGCGGGCCGAGCGGGCCAGGGTGACGATCTTGCGGTCCTCGGGGTCGAGGGCGGGAGTCTCGGTCATGGGGTGAGCATACGTAGCCCGGTCATCCGGCCATGAGCGGCCCCGCCGCCCCGTCCGCTCCCCCCGCCACCGGGTACATCGCCCCGCGCCTGCCCTCCGGCGAGGCCAGCCACTCCAGCTTGGCCGCGGTGTTCGCCTCGTCCAGCGGCGTGTGCAGCACGATCGTCAGATCGGGCCGCGCGGGCACCTTCAGCGCGGTCGACTCCAGGCTGAGCAGCCCGACCAGCGGATGCTCCAGCTCCTTGCGGATCTGCCCGGCGTCCTCGATGTCCCGCTCCGCCCACAGCGCCGCGAACTCGTCACTGGCCGCCGTCAGCTCGGCCAGCACCTGCTGGAACCCCTCGTCGTCCGGCGAGGCCGCGCAGGCGGCGCGGAACTGGGCGACGACCGTGCGCGCGTTCTCCCGCCAGCTGCGGGAGCGGGCCCGGTAGAGCGGGTCGGTGAAGAAGTCGACGACGCAGTTCCACGTGGTCTCCGGCCGCATGCCCAGCACCGCGCCCGCCGCGTCGTTGAACATGACGCAGTTGTAGTACCGGTCCATGATGTGCGCGGGGTACGGCATCCACGTGTCGATCAGCCGGCGCAGCCCCTCGCACATGTCCCGCTTCGCCGGCTCCACCTCGGCGGCGGGCGGGTTCAGCCCGGCCAGCACGTACAGATGGCGTCGCTCGGCGTTGCTGAGCCGCAGCACCCTGCCGACCGCGTCCAGGACCTGTGGCGAGACGGAGATGTCCCGGCCCTGTTCCAGCCACTGGTACCAGGAGGCGCCCACCCCGGCGAGCACCGCCACCTCCTCGCGGCGCAGCCCCGGCGTCCGGCGCCGCGCCCCGCCGTCCGGCAGGCCCGCCTCGGCCGGGGAGACCCGGGCCCGCCGGCTCATCAGGAACTCCCGCAGCTCACCGCGGCGCCTGCCCCGGCCCGACCCCGCCTCGGGCCGCGCGATCACGTCCGGCATTCCCCACTCTCCCCCCGTGGCCAAGCTGGTGGTGCCACCACCAGGACAACTGGCCGCTCCCCACGCCTATTCCGGTGCCCGCAGGCTGCTTGCCATGGCGATCGACACCACCCCGACGACTCCCGCGGCCCAGCGAGCCGCGGCCGCCCGGCTCTCGTCCCGCGACCGGCTCGTCCTCTTCGTGCTCTGCGCGGCCCAGTTCATGGTCGCGCTCGACTTCTCCGTCCTGAACGTGGCCCTGCCCGTCCTCGGCGCGGACCTCGGCATGAGCCCCTCCGCCCTCCAGTGGGCCGTCACCGCGTTCGCGCTGCCGTCCGGCGGGTTCCTGCTGCTCTTCGGCCGCGTCGGCGACCTGTACGGCCGCCGCCGGCTCTTCCTCGCCGGCCTCGCGCTCTTCGGCGCCGCCTCGCTGCTGGCGACCTTCGCCTGGGACCCCGCCTCCTTCCTCGCCGGACGCGCCCTCCAGGGGCTCGGCGCGGCGGCCATCGTCCCCACCGGCATGTCCCTGCTGACGACCACCTTCCCGGAGGGGCCCGCGCGCGCACGCGCCCTCGGCATCTCCGGCACCCTGCTCTCGCTCGGCTTCACCGTCGGCATGGTGGCCGGGGGCGTGCTGACCGACCTGCTGAGCTGGCGCTCCACGATGGGACTGCTCGCCGTCTTCGCCCTGATCGTGCTGCCGCTCGCCCCCGGCCTGCTCCCCGAGTCCCGCACCCCGGACCGCCCCCGCCTGGACGTCCCCGGCGCGGTCACCGTCACCGGCGGACTGCTGTCCCTGATCTACTCCCTGTCCACGGCCGCCGAGCACGGCTTCGGCCGCCCCGACGTCCTCGTCACCCTCGTCGCGGGGCTGCTGCTCCTGGCCGCCTTCGTGGCCGTCGAGTCCCGCAGCGCGGCACCCCTCGTCTCGCTGCCGATGCTGCGCCGCCGCACGGTGGCGTGGGGCAACCTGGGCGGGCTGGTCACCTTCTCGATGATGTCGACGGTGATCTTCGTCCTCACCCTGTACCTCCAGGAGGTCCTGGGGCTGACCGCCTTCGAGACCGGCCTTGTCTTCGGGGTGCAGGGCGTCCTGTCGGTGGTGGCCGGCTCGTACGCCCCGCGCGTCATCAACCGCTTCGGCGCCCGGCGCACCCTGGCCGGCTCGCTCGCCGGGCAGGGCCTGCTGGGGCTGCCCCTGCTGGCACTGGGGGAGGGCTCCTGGTCGGTGGTCCTCGCCACCGCCGCCGTGTCCCTGGCCAGCATGTGCCACCTGGGCGCGATCATCTCCTACGGCCTGACCGTCACCTCGGGCGTCCCCGACGAGGAGCAGGGCCTGGCGACCGGCCTGGTCACCTCCACGCAGCAGGTGGGCATCACCGTCGGCATCCCGCTGCTGGGCGTCCTGGCCACCACCTCGGCGGACCTGCGGTCCGGCGTGCACGCGGTGCTGCTGCTGGACGCGGCGATCGTGCTGGCGGCGGCGGTGCTGGTCGCGGCCGGGCTCCGGACCCGCCGGACCTCCGGCTCAGGGGCGGTCGAGGCGGAGGCGGTCGGCGCGCGGTAGACCGGCGACCACGAGGTCGTACGAGTCCTCGACCAGCTCCCGGACGACGCGGTCCGGGAGCCCGCCGTCGGCGGTCACCGTGTTCCAGTGCCGCTTGTTCATGTGCCAGCCGGGGACCACCAGCCCCGGGTACTCGCCGCGTAGCCGGATCGCGTCGTCCGGGTCGCACTTGAGGTTGACCGTGAGCGGGCGCCCGTCCAGCGAGGACAGCGCGAACATCTTCCCCAGCACCTTGAAGACCGAGGTCTCCGGGTTGAAGGGGAAGTCCTCCACCGAGGCGTTGAAGGCCAGGCAGAGGTCGCGCAGGTCCTCGGGGCTCACTCCGGCACCGCCTCCTCCGGGGCCCGGGCCGCGGCCACCGGCTCCGCCAGCACGGTCACGATCTTGTTCCGGCGGCCCGCCGCGGCCTCCGCGGTCAGCCGCAGCTCGCGGCCGTCGGGCAGCTCCACGATCGAGGAGGCACCGGCGATCGGCACCCGGCCCAGCGCCTTGGCCAGCAGACCGCCCACGGTCTCCACGTCCTCGTCGTCGAAGGCGTCCAGCCCGTACAGCTCGCCCAGGTCGCCGATGTCGAGGCGCGCGGTGACCCGGTAGCGGTCCTGGCCCAGCTCCTCGACCGGCGGCAGCTCCCGGTCGTACTCGTCGGTGATCTCGCCGACGATCTCCTCCAGGATGTCCTCGATGGTGACGATGCCGGCCGTGCCGCCGTACTCGTCGATGACGACGGCGACGTGGCTGCGCTCCTTCTGCATCTCGCGCAGCAGGTCGCCGGCGTTCTTGGTGTCGGGCACGAAGGCCGCCGGGCGCATCGCGGTGGAGACCAGGTCGCTCTCCGCCTCCCGGCTGATGTGCGTGCGCCGGACCAGGTCCTTCAGGTACACGATGCCGACGATGTCGTCCTCGCTGTCCCCGGTGACCGGGATCCGGGAGAAACCCGAGCGCAGGGCGAGGGTGAGCGCCTGCCGGATGGTCTTGTAGCGCTCGATGACCACGAGGTCGGTGCGCGGCACCATGACCTCGCGGACCAGGGTGTCGCCCAGCTCGAACACCGAGTGCACCATGCGGCGCTCCTCGGCCTCGATCAGCGACTCCTTCTCGGCGTAGTCGACCAGCGCGCGCAGCTCCGCCTCGGAGGCGAACGGCCCGCGGCGGAAGCCCTTGCCGGGGGTGAGCGCGTTGCCGATGAGGATCAGCAGCGACGGGATCGGGCCCATGATCCGGGCCAGCGGCACCAGCACGTACGCCGCCGCCGTCGCCGTGTTCAGCGGGTGCTGGCGGCCGATGGTGCGCGGCGAGACCCCGACGGCGACGTAGGAGACGAGCACCATCACCGCGATGGCGATGAGCAGGGCCTCGGTGGTGTTGGCGAACTCCTTGAGGCACGCGTACGCCACCAGCGCGGCGGCCGCCATCTCGCAGGCGACCCGGACCAGCAGCGCCACGTTGAGATAGCGCGTCGGATCCCCGGCGACCTTGGCGAGCTTCTCCCCGCCGCGCCGCCCGGACCGTACCGCCTCCTCGGCGCGGAAGCTGGAGACCCGGGCGAGGCCCGCCTCCGCGCAGGCGGCGAGCCAGGCGACCACGACCAGGGCGACGGCGCCCGCGACCAGGGGGAGGCTCATGAGACGGTCGGGGCCGGAGACGGGCCGGTCAGGCCCCGCTCCGCGCGCCAGCCGTCCACGATGGCGGCCTGGAGACCGAACATCTCGGCCTTCTCGTCCGGCTCCTCGTGGTCGTACCCCAGCAGGTGCAGCACCCCGTGGACGGTCAGGAGCTGGAGCTCCTCGTCCATGGAGTGCTGCGTCGGCGCGTCGGTGCCCTGTTTCTCGGCGACCTCCGGGCAGAGCACGATGTCACCCAGCAGCCCCTGCGGCGGCTCGTCCTCGTCCTTGGCGGGCGGCCGCAGCTCGTCCATCGGGAAGGACATCACGTCGGTGGGACCGGGCAGGTCCATCCACTGGATGTGCAGCTGCTCCATGGCGCCGGCGTCCACGACGATCACCGACAGCTCGGAGAGCGGGTGGATGCGCATCCGTGCGAGCGCGTAGCGGGCGATGTCGAGGATCGCCTGCTCGTCGACCTCGGTTCCGGACTCGTTGTTGACGTCGATCGACATGGTCGTGCTGGTCTACTTCCCCTTGGCCTTGGCACCGTTGCTCGGAGCGCGGCCGCCCTTGTGGGCGCCGTTCTCGGTGCCGTTCCTGCTGTCGTACAACTCGTAGGCGTCGACGATACGGCCCACCAGCTTGTGCCGGACCACGTCCTGCGACGTGAGCCGGGAGAAGTGCACGTCCTCGACGCCGTCCAGGATCTCCTGGACCTGCCGCAGACCCGACTTGGTGCCGCCGGGCAGGTCGACCTGCGTCACGTCACCCGTGATCACGATCTTCGACTCGAAGCCGAGGCGGGTGAGGAACATCTTCATCTGCTCGGGGCTCGTGTTCTGGGCCTCGTCCAGGATGATGAACGCGTCGTTCAGCGTGCGGCCGCGCATGTACGCCAGCGGGGCGACCTCGATCGTCCCGGCCGCCATCAGGCGCGGGATCGAGTCGGGGTCGAGCATGTCGTGCAGCGCGTCGTACAGCGGGCGCAGATACGGGTCGATCTTCTCGTAGAGCGTGCCCGGCAGGAAGCCGAGCCGCTCGCCGGCCTCGACCGCCGGGCGGGTCAGGATGATCCGGTTGACCTGCTTGGACTGGAGGGCCTGCACGGCCTTCGCCATCGCCAGGTAGGTCTTGCCGGTGCCCGCCGGGCCGATGCCGAAGACGATGGTGTGCTTGTCGATCGCGTCGACGTACCGCTTCTGGTTCAGCGTCTTGGGGCGGATGGTGCGGCCGCGCGAGGACAGGATGTTCTGCGTGAGCACCTCGGCCGGGGTCTCCTGGCCGTCGCTCTCCCCGTTCTCGCTCGCCTTGAGCATGGCGATCGAGCGTTCCACTGCGTCCTCCGTCATCGGCTGCCCCGTGCGGAGCACCAGCATCATCTCGTCGAAAACACGCTGAATGAGAGCCACCTCGTGGGTGTCGCCCACGGCGCTGATCTCATTGCCCCGGACATGGATGTCGGCCGCCGGGAAGGCCTTCTCGATCACGCGCAGGAGGGAGTCTCCGGAGCCCAGGACGGTCACCATGGGGTGCTGGGCGGGGACGCTGATCTGTGCTCTCGCCTGCCCCTGCGCGGGGGTGTGGGCTGAGGGTGTCTGAGTCATGGGCCGGCGCTCTAGGCCTGCTCGTCCTCCTCTGCGGCGTGTGCCGCGTGACGGGTGTGTCTGCTGCCTCCAGCGTACGACTCCCCGCCGACAGCACCGAGGGGTTTATCCGACCGCGGCCCCGTGCTGGCGCGCGACCAGGTCCCGGAACCACCCGTACGACGCCTTGGGCGTGCGCGCCAGCGTCGTGAAGTCCACATGGACCAGTCCGAACCGGCGGGCGTACCCCTCGGCCCACTCGAAGTTGTCCAGCAGCGACCAGACGAAGTAGCCGCGCACGTCCACGCCCGCCTCGGCGGCCCGGTGCAGCGCACGGACGTGCCCGTCCAGGTAGGCGATGCGGTCCCGGTCGTCCAGGCCCTCGTAGGAGCAGCCGTTCTCGGTGACGACCACGGGCGGGAGCCGGTCGCCGTAGCGCTCGCGCAGGCCGGTGAGCAGTTCCGTCAGCCCCTCCGGGACGACCGGCCAGCCGAAGTCGGTCAGCGGCCGCCCCTCGACCGGGCGCAGGGAGAAGGGCAGCCCGGCCGGGAGGGCCACCCCGCCGGCCGCGCTCCCGGACTCCAGCGGGGCGCCGACCCGGGCCGGCGCGTAGTAGTTCACCCCGTAGAAGTCCAGCGGCTCCGCGACGGCCTCCAGGTCCGCCGCCACGTCCCCGGGCATCAGCTCGCCGATCCCCTCCGGGTACCGCCCGGTCAGCAGCGGGTCGCTGAACATCCGGTTCAGCAGGACGTCGTACAGCTCCGCCGCCTCCCGGTCGGCCGGGTCCTCGGAGGCGGGCCAGGTGGGGCCGTGCGAGTTGGCGATGCCGACGTCGGTGGCGCCCGCCGCGCGCAGCGCCCGCACCGCCAGACCGTGTGCGAGGAGCTGGTGGTGGGCGACCGGCAGCGCGTCGAAGAGCAGCTCGCGGCCGGGGGCGTGGGTGCCGAGGGCGTGGCCGAGCAGGGTGTGCTCGGCAGGCTCGTTGAGGGTGATCCACTTGCCCACCCGGTCGCCGAGCCGCGCCGCGACGACGGACACGTACTCGGCGAACCGGGACGCCGTGTCCCGCTCCAGCCAGTCCAGGCCGGCCGGCAGGTCCCAGTGGAAGAGCGTCGGCACCGGCCGCACGCCCGCCGCGCACAGGTCGTCCACCAGGCGGTCGTAGAAGCCGAGGCCGCCGGGGGAGTTCACCCGGGGCCAGGAGACCGAGAAGCGGTACGCGTCCACGCCGAGGTCCGCCAGCAGCGCCACGTCCTCGCGGTGGCGGTGGTAGTGGTCGCAGGCCACCGCGGCCGTCGAACCGTCCTTCACCCGCCCCGGCAGGTCCGTGAAGTCGTCCCACACCGAGCGCTCGCGCAGGTGGGCCGCGCCCTCGATCTGGTGCGCCGAGGTCGACACGCCCCACAGGAAGCCGTCCGGGAACCGCGGTACCGGGTTCGTCGCCATGCGCGGATCATCCGCACCGCCCGCGAGGGAAGTCAACGTCCGTGCACCACAGGGCCGTTGCGGCTACGCGCCCTCCTTCAGCACCCGGGAGATCAGCCTGCGCTGCTCGTCCGTCAGCCGGGGGTCGGCGGCGTACACCGTCCTCCCGTCCACGGTGATCTGGTAGCTGAACCCGTCCGGTACGCCGACCGGAGGCGTGTCCCGGCCGTCGGCGCAGGCCCGCTCGGCCAGCGCCTGCCACTCGCCCGCGTCGGGGCGCTCCGCCGTGTCGACCTCCGCGTGGCGTTCGATGCCCGCGAAGCCTCCTGTGCGCCTCACCTGAATCCGCATGGAACCGTGTCTAGTACGGAACTACGGCGTGCGCACCCCGACCCGCTCCCAGGCCTTGCCCACCGCCTCCAGCTCCTCCCCGTCGCCGTAGCGCTCCCGGGCCGCCTTCAGGGTGAGCGCCGCGAAGTCCGCGAACAGCGCGTCCTGCGCCAGCTCGCCGCCGGTCAGCACGTCGTACCAGATCTGCCCGGCCCGCTCCCAGGCGTGCCCGCCGAGCGCGGTGGCCAGCAGGTGGAAGGCGTGGTTGGGGATGCCCGAGTTGATGTGCACGCCGCCGTTGTCGCGGCCGGTGCGCACGAAGTCGTCCATCGTCGCGGGCTGCGGGTCCTTGCCGAGCACGTCGTCGTCGTACGCCGTGCCCGGCGCCTTCATGGAGCGCAGCGCCACGCCCGTCACGCGCGGGGCCAGCAGCCCGGCGCCGATCAGCCAGTCGGCCTCGGCGGCGGTCTGGCCGAGCGAGTACTGCTTGACGAGGGAGCCGAAGACGTCGGACACCGACTCGTTCAGCGCGCCCGGCTGGCCGTAGTAGGTCAGGTTGGCGGTGTGCTGGGTGACGCCGTGGGTCAGCTCGTGGCCGATCACGTCCAGGGCGACGGTGAAGTCGAGGAAGATCTCCCCGTCCCCGTCGCCGAAGACCATCTGCTCGCCGTTCCAGAACGCGTTGTTGTACTCGCGGTCGTAGTGCACGGTGGCGTCCAGCGGCAGCCCGGCGCCGTCGACCGAGTCGCGCCGGTACACCTCCAGGAAGTGCTCGAAGGTGGCGCCCAGGCCCGCGTAGGCGCGGTTCACGGTGGCGTCCCGGCCGGGCTCCTCGCCCTCGGTGCGCACCTTCCTGCCGGGCAGTTCGGTGCCGTGCCGGGCGTCGTAGACGGTCCGGTGCGGCTTCCCGGCCTCGGCGCCGGCCCGCGGGGCGACCGTGGCGGCGCCGATGACCGTGGTCAGCCGCCGGTGGGTGCGCTCGAACGCGTCGCGCTGGAGGGTGCGGCGGGCGGGCCCGGCCAGCACCGGGTCGGCGTGCTGCGCCAGCCGGTCGAGGACGTGGGGCGGCACGATGGTGCAGAAGACGGGCTCGAAGCCCCCGTGGGTCGTCATGTCCGGCACCTTCGCACTGCGTGACGACGGTGTCACCACCCGCAACCACGATTGGTGAAAAGCGGGACCAAGGAGACCCCGCGACCGGCGAGAAGTGGTATACGGCACTTTTTGTCCCGGTTCCCTCCACGGTCCCGCATACTGATACGGACCCGCGTGACCGGCGTGACTCGGCTATGGTGCTGGGCATCATGCGTTTCGGGCTGCTTCTCCTTAGCTGCCGCGGCGAGGGCCTGTAGGAGGCCGACTCCCTCCCCGCGGAGCTTGGTGGTGCCGTCGGCCGTCCTTCCGGACCACGCGGACACCGCGGAACTCACGAGGAGCCCACGCCATCATGGCCAACCGCCAGCAGCCCAGCCCCATGCCGACAGTCAAGTACCGCGGCTACGAGCAGGTCGACATCCCCGACCGCACCTGGCCGGACCGGCGGATCACCGCCGCCCCCCGCTGGCTCTCCACCGACCTGCGCGACGGCAACCAGGCGCTGATCGACCCCATGTCGCCCGCCCGCAAGCGCGCGATGTTCGACCTGCTGGTCAAGATGGGCTACAAGGAGATCGAGGTCGGCTTCCCGGCCTCCGGCCAGACCGACTTCGACTTCGTGCGCTCCATCATCGAGGACCCGGACGCCATCCCGGACGACGTCACGATCTCCGTACTGACCCAGGCCCGCGAGGACCTGATCGAGCGCACGGTGGAGTCCCTGAAGGGCGCCAGGCGGGCCACCGTCCACCTGTACAACGCGACCGCGCCGGTCTTCCGCCGCGTCGTCTTCCGCGGCTCCCGCGACGACATCAAGCAGATCGCCGTGGACGGCACCCGGCTGGTCATGGAGTACGCCGACAAACTGCTGGGCCCCGAGACGGAGTTCGGCTACCAGTACTCGCCGGAGATCTTCACCGACACCGAGCTGGACTTCGCCCTGGAGGTCTGCGAGGCGGTGATGGACACCTACCAGCCCGGTCCCGGCCGCGAGATCATCCTCAACCTGCCCGCCACCGTGGAGCGTTCGACGCCCTCCACGCACGCGGACCGCTTCGAGTGGATGCACCGCAACCTCTCCCGCCGCGAGCACGTGGTGCTGTCCGTCCACCCGCACAACGACCGCGGTACGGCGGTCGCGGCGGCCGAGCTGGCCCTGATGGCCGGCGCCGACCGCGTCGAGGGCTGCCTGTTCGGACAGGGCGAGCGCACCGGCAACGTCGACCTGGTCACCCTGGGCATGAACCTCTTCTCCCAGGGCGTCGACCCGCAGATCGACTTCTCCGACATCGACGAGATCCGCCGCACGTGGGAGTACTGCAACCAGATGGAGGTCCACCCGCGCCACCCCTACGCGGGCGACCTGGTCTACACGTCCTTCTCCGGCTCCCACCAGGACGCCATCAAGAAGGGCTTCGACGCGATGGAGGCCGACGCCGCCGCGAAGGGCGTCACCGTCGACGACATCGAGTGGGCCGTCCCGTACCTGCCCATCGACCCGAAGGACGTCGGCCGCTCCTACGAGGCGGTCATCCGCGTCAACTCGCAGTCCGGCAAGGGCGGCATCGCCTACGTCCTGAAGAACGACCACAGCCTGGACCTGCCCCGCCGGATGCAGATCGAGTTCTCCAAGACCATCCAGGCCAAGACGGACGCCGAGGGCGGCGAGATCACGCCCAAGGCGATCTGGGAGGTCTTCCAGGACGAGTACCTGCCCAACCCGGACAACCCCTGGGGCCGCATCCAGGTCGCCAACGGGCAGACCACGACCGACCGGGACGGCGTCGACACCCTCACCGTCGAGGCGACCGTCGACGGCGCCGAGACCACCCTGGTCGGCACCGGCAACGGACCGATCTCGGCGTTCTTCCACGCGCTGCAGGGCGTCGGCGTCGACGTACGGCTGCTGGACTACCAGGAACACACGATGAGCGAGGGCGCCTCCGCGCAGGCCGCCTCGTACATCGAGTGCGCCATCGGCGACAAGGTGCTGTGGGGCATCGGAATCGACGCGAACACCACGCGCGCCTCGCTGAAGGCCGTCGTCTCCGCCGTCAACCGCGCAACTCGCTGACCAGCCGAATCGGTGGTTCGGGGCCCCGCTCGCCGCGCGACGGCGGGCGGGGCCCCGTCATATACCGGCCATATATCTGTGGAGGTCACGGAAAGGTCTCGTCCCGGGTACTGACTCCGCGTCGGTGATGTGGCTAACATCACGCCAGCGCGACGATGCTGTCGCGCCGTTACGGAGGTGCGACGTGCTGCCTGGACGGGGACGAAACGGCCGAGCTGCCGGGCTGCCACGCATCCTGGGCACCCGCACCGCGTGGACGCCGGTCGGCGACGGCGAGTTCTTCTGCCCCGGCTGCGGCGGCGACCGCAACTACCAGCGGCTCGCCGGACGGCGCCGCTTCACCCTGCTCGGCGTGCCCCTGCTGCCGCGGGGCGAGTCCGCGCCCACCGTCGAGTGCGCGGCCTGCCGCCGCCACTACGGCACCGAGGTCCTCGACCACCCCACCACCACCCGCTTCTCGGCGATGCTCCGCGACGCCGTCCACACCGTCGCCCTCGCCGTCCTCGCCGCGGGCGGCGCCTGTGCGCGCCCCTCGCTGGAGGCGGCGGCCGTCGCGGTGCGCGCGGCCGGCTTCGAGGACTGCACCGAGGACCAGTTGAACGCTCTGGTCGAGGCCCTGGAGGCGGACACCGGCCGGGTGCACGGCGAACCCTGCGTGCCGGGCCTCGCGATCGAACTGCACGAGGCGCTGGACCCGCTGGCCCCGCACCTCGCCGCCGTCGGACGCGAGTCGATCCTGCTCCAGGGCGCCCGCATCGCCCTCGCCGACGGCCCCTACACCCCCGCCGAACGCGACGCCCTCGCGACGGTCGGCGCGGCCCTGACCCTCTGCTCCGACGACGTCACCCGCCTCCTGGAATCGGCGGGCACGCCTTCCTGAGCGGGCGGCCGCGCGCTAGCCGGTGAGGTCCAGCCGCATGATCTGCCGGTGCATGCCGGGCCCGAAGTAGTCCTGGCGCAGGCCTCCGTCGGGCTCCTCCGGGCGGAAGCCCAGGGAGCGGTAGAGGAAGATCGCCGCCAGGTTGGCGGGCTCCACGGTCAGCCGCACGACGTCGATGCCGTCCCGGCGCAACCGGGTCAGGACCTCCGTCATCAGCTCCGTACCCAGGCCGTGCCTGCGCCGGTCCGGGGTCACGCCCAGGCCGAGTATCCAGCTGTCCGTGCCGAGTGCCCGGGTGGCGGCCAGCACGTAGCCGCGCAGCCGGCCCGTGCCGTCGTCGAGCACCAGGAAGTGCTCCTCGTACATGTCGAAGAGCTGGCGCAACAGGAAGCCGGGATAGGCGAACTCCTGGAAGACCTCCTCGTCGAGCCGCCGCAGTTCGGGCAGATCGGACTCCCGGGCGGTGCGCAGGTCCAGTGGTGGGCCGTCCGGGCCGTCGGCGGCCCCCGGGAGCAGGTCGTGGCGGTCGAGGGAACGTTCCAGCGGTTCGGCGGTCATGCAGCCCCCAGTCAGCACGTGCGGACGTCAACTCCTCGCCACCGGAGGCCCACTCGAAGGAATGGCGCTTCGTGTGGCGGCCGGTGACTACTTCTGGCTAGAGTGAGCCTCCAACTTCGGCCGTGCAAGGGCGAGTTCGGGCGTGCGACCATGCGCCCGACGTGCGCCCGGCGGATGCGGAGTGGCGAGTTCCCTGCTGTCTCGCTGTGTCCCGGTGCCCTACCGTGCACAACACTGGGGTTTGTCCGGAATCGAATGGAACGCGGCAGGATGACTATGGATCGCAACGCCGACGCACCGTGGTCGAAGTTCGATCCGGAGGCGTACGTCGACGACAACTACCGGACGCCGCTGGAGGTCGACCTCCTCATCGTCCGGCTGATGCGCGACCACTTCACCCGCTGCTTCGCCGACACCCCGCACCCGGTCCGCGGCATCGACGTCGGCGCCGGCGCCAACCTCTACCCCGCGCTCTCCATGCTGCCCTGGTGCGACAAGGTCCTGCTGCTGGAGTACGCGCACCCGAACGTCGAGTACCTGGAGAAGCAGGTCTCCCCGGGCGGGTACGACACCGCCTGGGACCCGTTCTGGAACGAGCTGTGCGAGGCCCCCGCCTACCGCGCCGTGGAGCCCAGGGAGCTGGCCGGCGAGATCGTCCGGGTGGAGCGCGGCAACCTGTTCGACCTGGAGCACGGCCACCGCCGCTGGGGCCTCGGGACCATGTTCTTCGTCGCCGACTCGATGTCCGAGTGCCCGGAGGAGTTCCGGCGCGGCGTGCGCTGCTTCATGAACGCGCTCGGTGACGGGGCCCCGTTCGCCGCCGCCTTCATGAAGGAGTCCGTGGGCTACCGCGTCGGCGCCCACGACTACCCGGCCTACCGGGTCAACGAGGACCGGGTCCGGGAGAGCCTGGCCCCGTTCACCCGGGAGCTGGAGATCCACGATCTGCACCACATGGTGCGGCCCGGACACGAGGGAATGCTCCTCGCCCTGGGACGGCGCGATTCGGAGATTGCCACCCCGTAGGAACGGGGACCATGCTCAACACAGGGCAACGAGATCTGTACGAGGGGTGCGGGGATGCAGATCAAGCCACGCCAGCACCTGCTGGACATCTGGCAGGCCATGGCCCGTCACTCGTTCGACGACGGGAAGCTCGTCCGGGGGGACACCGACGGGCTGAGCAGCGTCGCCGACGCCGAACGCCTGCTGTGCATCCTCTACCCGGCCACCGAGGTCCCCGCCTTCCGCCTCGACCAGCCCGACACCACCGAGCGTGACGTCCTGCGCGCCCTCGACCGCGTCGGCAGCCGCCTGGAGATCCCGCCCAACCTGATCACCGCGCTGACCCAGTTCATGCGCACCCACACGGGCACCGACGACAGCCCCACCTTCTCCGGCGGCCACTACTTCCGGCCCGCGGAGCCCGGCGGCCAGATCACCCACGAGCAGCACCAGCTCGGCGTGGTCGACTCCTACTCCATGTCGGTCACGCTCTGCCTCGCCACCCTCGGCTTCCTCAAGATCTACGAGGGCACCACCACCCGCCCCGAGGTGCGCAGGGCCATCGCCGAGCTGCGGGACGCCACCAACACCCGGCTGACCTCCGCGATGGTCAGCCTGCTGCGCTCCTTCACCGTCAACGTCTTCGACGCCGAGTCCGAGCAGGGCAGCCGGCTGATCGAGGTCATCGGACAGGGCGGGCAGTCCGACCGCCTCGTCCTCCAGCAGTTCTCCAGGCGGTTACGCCCGCTGCGCGCCACCATCATCGAGAGCATCTCCAGGGGCATCCAGGTCGACGAGGGCATCCGCGACGAGAGCCAGCTCTTCGAGTGCGGCTGGGCCTGGGGCATCGTCAAGGACGCGCCCAAGATCACCGACCTGAGCCTGCCCGTACCCGGCCAGCCCGACGGCATCGCCGACCGGCTGCCCTACGTGTACTTCACCGTCACCGCCCTCGACGGCATCCAGGACCTCTTCTCCGAGCGCACCCTCACCCTCGGCCTGCTCGACGAGGACCAGCAGAAGCTCGCCGAGATGCTGCGCCTGCGCTGGGAACTGAGCCAGCAGTACTGGTCCGCGATCGCGCGGTTCGGCAGCGAGCGCTGGCCCCTGGAGGACCTGCCCTGGCAGACCACCGGACTGCGCCTGGAGTCCGAGTACTTCTCCCTGACCGTCGCGGCCATCGTCGTCCACGACCTGGTCCGCCGGAAGGCGACCGACGACGACCTCACCCGCACCGTCGCCATCATGGAGCGCCTCGCCGACCGCGGCAGGGTCACCAGCAGAATGACCAGGAACGACCCCACCATCCTGCTGCACACGCCCGGCGTCACCATGCCGCTCGCCGGATCCGAGCGCTCCGGCGGCCAACTGCTGTGGCGGATGACGGACTTCTCCGCACAGCTCCTCAAGCGGATCATCCAGCTCGCCGAACTCTCCCGGAACATCGGCGCCCAGGACCGGCTGCTGCGCCTGGCCGAGCAGGCCTTCGAGCACCTGTGGTCCCGCCGCATCGACGAGGACGAGGGCGCCGGCCTCTGGGACAACGTCCAGGCCGTCTTCCCCGAGGCCCACGAGGCCGGGCTGCGGATGTCCTGGAGCATCACCGAGCGCGTCACCGAATGCCTCGTCGCCGCCCGCATCCTGTACGAGCAGCAGCCCATCCGCAGCCCCGAACTGGCCGAGCTGGCCCGCGAACTGCTCAGCGAGGCCACCCACCTGTTCGGCAAGGAGCAGCTGGAGGCGTCCGCCGCCGCCGACGGAAGCAGGGCCCGCGCCATGCGGAGCATCGAGAGCCGCCTCGACCACGCCCGCAGCCTGGTCGACGAACGGCCCGCCACCGCCTTCGCCCTGGCCCTGCCCGTGCTCCAGGAACTCGACACCCTGGCCCAGGCCCGGGGCGCCGCCGCCCAGGAGGTGTGAGCGTGCTCGTCTTCGCCGCCTCCGACAAAGGGGGCACGGGTCGCTCGGTCACCAGCGCCAACCTCGCCTACCAGCGCGCCCTCACCGGCGACCACGTGGCCTACGTCGACTTCGACTTCGGATCGCCCACCGCCGCCGCCGTCTTCGACGTGCCCGGCGCCATGCGCGGCACCGCGGAGCACGGCCTCCACTCCTACCTGGAGGGCGAGACGGCCGAACCGGCCCGCATCGACGTCTGGCGGCAGACCGAGCACCCCCTGCTGCGCGCCCGGCCCAACCAGTCAGGCCGCCTGGTGCTGTTCCCCGGCGACGCGGGCGGCGGCGAGTTCGCCACCGGCGAGGAGGCGCTGGAGCGCTGCATCGACCTGCTGCTCAAGCTCAACGGCGAGTTCGACGTCACCGTCGTCGACCTCAGCGCCGGCCGCAGCTACGCCGTCGACATGGTGCTCGCCGCCACCGCCCACCCGCGGATGCGCAACGTCCCCTTCCGCTGGCTGGTCTTCCACCGCTGGACCCGCCAGCACGTGATCGCCGCCTCCGGACTCGTCCACGCCGAGCACGGCATCATCGGCGGCGGCGTCGACCGCGGTCACGACGAGGACACCCTGCGCGCCGCCGTCCGCTTCGTGCGCGCCGCGGTGCCCGACCCCGAGTCCCCGCTGTGGTCCCAGGGCTCACCCGCCCAGGCGGCCTGGATGCAGGCCTGCGACGAGGCGCTGCGCCGGCTCGCCGCCGAGCACCGCATCGGCGACAGCGTCGTCCTCGGCGTCGTACCGCTGGAGCCCATACTCCAGTGGCGCGAGCAGCTGATCACCGAGGAGGACGTGCTCTCCACCCAGATAGCGAACAAGGAGACCCTGGAAGCGCTGGAGGAGATCGCCCGGCGCCTGACGGACGACACGCACTGGGGGCGGCCGTGAGCGACGCCGTGTTCCGCGAGACCGCCGCCGAGCCGCGCACCCAGTCGGTGCCGCTGGCCCATCTCTCCCTGGAACTGGGCCACCTCTACATGGAGGACTTCGAGGCCGGCCCCGGACGGCTGCGCCGGCACTTCGAGGAGGTGCGGCCCTGGGCGGAGGCGGCACGGGCCGCCGCCGTCGCCCGGGCCGGCGGCAGGCGCGCCCGGATCAGCACCTGCTTCCTCGTCGACGACTACTTCACCCGGTTCGCCACCCCGGCCGAGGTCGTCCCCATGCTCCTCGCGGAGGCCGAGCGGGCCGGGCTCACCGTCGACTACCTCGCCCGCGAGTCCGGCTGCGCCGTCACCGGCAAGACGCCCGTCGCGGAGGCCGTGGCCGGCCGCATCGTCGAGTCGCCCGTCCCCGGCAGCCACGGCGGGCGCCCGCCGACCGCGCGCACCGGCTGGCTCGCCAACGGCGAACGCGCCCCCGTCGCCCGCGCACCGCAGGCGATGAAGCGGGCCGCCCCCTGGCAGCCGCCCCGGGAGACCGCCGCCCGCCGCCACTCCGTCTTCCTCGACACCGAACTCTGGAACGACGACGCCGACGGGCACCGCACCTGGTCCTGCCCCTTCCTCGCCGCCGTGTGGCAGCTGGCCCGCCTCGGACTGCTCCGCGACGCCGGCGAGGCCGTCCTCGTCCCGCAGCAGCACACCGGCACCGGCTTCCCCGACGACTGGGACGACCTGCCCTCCCTGGTCCGGCTCAACCCGCGCGCCGACCCCTTCTCCGCCTACCGGACCTGCTCGATCGTGCCCAACCGCTTCCTCCCCGTCGAGCACGCGGTGCGCGTCGTCCTCGACCAGATCGAGGTCGACCCGGGGGCGCTGGCGCAGGTCGCCGAGCGATCCGGGAAGGAGCGCACGGCCGTCCCGGACTCGGTCGCCGACCGCGTCTCCTACGTCTTCTACGCGGGGCCCTGAGATGGCGCCGCGGCAGAGCACCCCGCCCGCCGTCCTCGCCTGCGGCGAGATCCGCACCTGCCTGCTGCCCGCCCGGCAGGCCCTCGACATCCGCTCCGCCGCCCAGCTCCTCGGCCTGCGCGCCGACGAACGGGTCCTCCTCTCCGAGCGCCCGGGCCTCTACGCGCGTTCCCCCGACACCCTCACCGGCGTCGACTGCCCGCTGCCCAGCGCCAACGGCGCCCGGATCCGCGCGGTGGGCACCGTCACCGCGCACGCCGCGCTCACCGAGGGGCGGGTCCTCCAGACCTCAGCGCACTGCCGCCTCCCCGCCGCCGGCCCCGACCAGCGGCGCCCCTGGGGCGAGTACCTGGTGCGGCCCGGCGTGGTCGAACCGCTCGGCCGGCTCCCGCGGGACGCGGTGGCCGAGGGCGTGCTCGGCGGCGGACGCCACGGCGACCTCGACGTCGGCCTGGTCGCCGACGGTCTGCTCACCCGGCTGCTGCGCCACCCGCTGCTCGACCAGCGCCCGCCCTTCCGCTCCCGGCCCACCAGGCTGCGCTGGGTCGCCCTGCCCGCCGAACCGGGCGAGGGCCCCTCGCTCGAACGGTTCACCCTCGCCGAGGACGAGCTGCGCACCGTACGCCTGCGGATCCCCGAGGACACCGACGGCGCCGGCCTCGCCGCCCTCTGCGACGACCTCGCCCTGCACGACTGGCTGCTCACCACCGTCGTCCGCATGCTCGACGGCATCCGGCTCGGCGCGTCCGGCGCCGAGGACACCGGGGCCGTCGTCAGGGCGCTGCGCCCCGCCGTGGACCACCTGCTGCACCTGTGGATGCCGGGAGCCCGGGTGACCCGCGAACTGGCCCCGCTGTGGGACCCGCTGGAAGAGCGCCCCGGCTTCACCCGGCAGTGGCAGGCCCTGGTGCAGCGCATCCGCGACCAGCTCACCCTGCACGCCATCCCCGCACCCCACCGGGAGGTGGAGCCGGCCCCCTGAGCGGGCCCAGCGCCTCCCACGCACATCCCCGCACCCCGATCCGACCCGCGCATCCCAACGGGGGGAGAAGCGAGATGAGCACGGCACAGACACCCCGACCCGACGACAAGCCCCGCACCCCGGGCCCGGCCGACCCGAGAGGGGAGTCCCCATGGGCGCGCATGCTGCTGGTGGCGCTCGTGGTCGGCGCCCTCTTCTGGAGCGTCACCGCGCTGCTGAGCCCGGACGACGGCACCCTGCGGGTGTTCGCGGCCGCCGTCCTCTGCGCCGGCGCGGCCCTCCTCGTCCAGTACCTCCTCGGCCTCGCGCCACGCCCGGGGCACGAGCGGCTGGAGGAGCACACCCGCCGGGTGGAGAGCGCCCTCGCCGAGAACACCGCCGCGCTGCGGGACGGGCTCAACCAGTACGACGACGAACTCAAGTCCGGTCTGACCCGGCACACCGAAGACGTCAAACAGCTCGTCGAGACGCACGTCAGCCACGGCGACCACCGGTCCGGCGAGTCCGCGACACCGCTGGACCCGGTCCGCATCGACAGCGTGCCCGACCTGGCCAAGGGCTTCGCCGACGTCCTGCTGCCGAGCCCCTCGATCCTGCACACCTTCGTCCACCTGGAGATGTCCCGGGTGGTCGGCCACATGGCGGACCTCACCAACCTGAGCGCCGAGTGCCCGGGCGAGAACCACGACTGGATGCTCACCCTCACCCGGGCCGCCGAGCAGTCCATCTGCGCCACCAGCACCTCCGTCGACCGGGAGTTCTGGAGCAGCGAGCCGGCCGGCCGCTACCTCGACGCCCAGCAGGAGGCGATCGACGAACAGGGCGTCTCGGTGCGCCGCCTGTTCCTGCTGGAGAGCGCCAGGGAACTCGACGACCGGCTGCTGCGGCTGTGCGAGGAGCAGGAACTGCGGCGCATCGACGTACGCGTGGCGGTCCTGCCGGAACTGCCCCCGCACCTCCAGCGCGGCACCACCAACGACTTCATCCTCTACGACGAGGAGGTGTCGTTCGAGATCGAACAGGACCTGCGCGACGTCAACGTGCGCACCCGCCTGACCGCCCGCCAGGACTACGTACGGGACCGCCTGAAGCGCTTCCGCGAACTCTGGGACGCGGGCATGGGCCTGCGCGAACTGGAGGTGCGCGTCGACGACGAGGAGGACGGCAACTGGATGGTCGACCGGGCCTGACCGGCCGGGCCCGGTGACGCCGGGCGTCTAGTCCCGGCAGTAGACGTCGGTCGCGGGCCGGTCGCCGGTCGCGAGGAAGCGGGAGACGGTCCGGTCGCCGCAGGCGTTGCCGTTGGCGAGGTAGGCGTCGTGGCCGGTGGAGTCCACGGTGACCATCACCGCGCGCCGGCCGAGCGCCTCGCGCATCCTCAGCGCGCCGGCGAGCGGGGTGGCGACGTCCCGTTCGTTCTGGACGAGCAGGACGTTGGACGGCCCCCGGCCGGTGATCCGCACCGGCGCCTCGCGCGGTGGGTACGGCCAGGCGGCGCACACCATCGCGTTGCGGGGCATGCCGGCGGTGAGCGGGTACTTGGCGCGGCTCTCGGCGACGTCCTTGCGGTACACGGCGGGTGACGTGGGCCAGGCCACGTCGTTGCAGAGCGCCCCGACGCCCACGGCGGTCACGTTCTGCAGCACCGCCTCCGGCGGGCCCTGGGGCGCCGGGGGCACGGTGCCCTCCAGCGCCGCCCGCATCAGCCTGGCCAGCGTGGGGTAACTGCCGGGCCGGTAGAGGCTGTCCAGCATCGTCTGGCGCAGCACGTTGCCGTTCAGCTCCTGGGGGTTGGCCCCGGGCCAGGGGATCGGCGCGCGGTCCAGCCGGGCGGCCAGCCGCAGGAACAGCGGCCGTACGTCGGCGGCCCGGTCCGCCACCCGGTCCGGGTTGCCCGGCGCCGAGGCCCAGGCCGCGAAGTGCGGGAAGGTGTCCTCCACGCCCTGCTCGTGCCCGGCGAGCCAGGCGCGGGCGACGCGGGTGGGGTCGGGGTCGTCGTTGCTGTCCAGCACGACGCGGTCGGTGCGGTGCGGGAAGAGCTGCGCGTACACCGCGCCGACGTACGTCCCGTACGACACCCCCCACGCCGAGAGCCTGCGCTCGCCCAGCGCGGCCCGCAGGCGGTCGATGTCGCGGGCCTCGTTGGCGGTGCTGATGTGCCGGATCAGCGCACCGCCGTCGCGGACGCAGGCGTCGGCGACGCGCCGGGCGGTGTCGAGGTTCCCGTCGATCGAGCCGTCGGGGGCGGGCCAGGGCCGGAGTCTGGAGGTGGCGAGGTCGGCGGTCTCCAGCCCGCAGTCGACGGAGGAGGAGGGGGCGACCCCGCGCGGCGCGAAGCCGACGAGGTCGTAGGCGTCCCGGACGCTCCGCGGCAGCTTCTGCCCCTTACCGGACGGGTCGTTCAGGCTGGAGCCGCCCGGTCCGCCGGGGATGAGCAGCAGGGTCCCGCGCCGGGCGTCCGGGTTCCCGCTCCGGATGCGCGAGACGGCGATGCCGATACGGGGGCCGCCGGGATCGGCGTAGTCCATGGGCACCTGGAGCGTGGCGCACTGCTGACGGGGGTCGGCGGCACCTTCGCACTCCGTCCAGGCGAGGCTCCCGGCCGGGACCCCGGCCCCGGCGGAGGCGGTGACCGGCGCGGTGATGCCGAGGAGTGCGGTGGAGACGCCGACGACGGCGGCGTTGCGGACGGTTCGCTTGCGCAGTGTCATGCGGAGAGCCTCGCGGAGCCCGCGGCGCGCTCCCATCCGGCCAACATCCCTATGCGCAGGGGGGATTGCCCCAGGGTGGGTACTGCCCGGGCGAGGGACGCCCGGGCAGTACCCGGACTCACCTCAGGTGCCGGCCGAAGAACCGGTCGCCGTCCTCCACCTCTAACCACGGGGTGCCGGTGTGGCCGCCCATGTTGGCGTGCAGCGTCTTCTCCTCGCTGCCGAAGGCGTCGAAGAGGTCGAGGGCGCGCCGGCGCGGGTTGCCCTCGTCGTCCCACTGCAGCAGGAGCAGCAGCGGCACCCGGACCCGCGGGGCCTGCTCCCGCTGGGCGCGGGGCACGAAGCCGCCCGCGAAGAAGCCGGCCGCCGCGATCCGCTGGTCGGCCGCCGCCAGGCGGATGCCGAGGGCCATCCACCCCGAGTACCCGACCGGGCCGCCGATGCCGGGCAGCTCCAGGAGGGCGTCCAGGGTGGTGAGCCACTCCGGGGCCGCGTTCTCGACCAGCGGGCCGACGAGGGCCTCGAAGGCCTCGTCGGCGGGCTCGCCGTCCCGCAGCGCCCGGCGGAGCTCGGCGCGGGCCCGCTCGTCGGCCGCGGAGCGGGGCCGGTCACCGCACCCGGCGGCGTCCACGGAGGCCACCGCGTAGCCGGCCGCCGCGGTGTGCACGGCGCGGGCCACCAGCCGGGGCTCCGCCTTGGACATGCCGTTGTTGTGGGCCATCAGCACCAGCGGGACCTGGCCGTCGGACTCGGGCGTCCACAGGGTGCCGGGGATCTCGCCGAGGGTGAACTCGCGGGCGACGACCCCGTCGTCGAGGCGTCGTTCGGAAGTGAAACGCATGGTCGTGCCTTTCGGGAGTGCGCTTGAACGGCGCTCCCGGACGACCTATCGCCCGACCGTGACCCCGAAGGAGAGCACCCACGTCGAAACGTCCACGGGTACCACCTCCTCGTCCTGTCGCACGGCCACCGAGAAGCTAGCAGTGGATGCCACCGGGCCGCCAACGGGTTTTCCGCGGCGCACACCGATGCCCCGAGGCGGGGTGAGCCGCCCCGGGGCATGCGCGAGAATGGGCGGCATGAGTCTGTTCCGCGACGACGGCATCGTGCTGCGCACCCAGAAGCTGGGTGAGGCGGACCGGATCATCACCCTGCTCACGCGCGGTCACGGACGCGTACGCGCCGTGGCCCGCGGGGTGCGGCGGACCAAGTCGAAGTTCGGCGCCCGCCTGGAGCCGTTCTCCCACGTGGACGTGCAGTTCTTCGCCCGGAACAGCGAGCTGGTCGGGCGCGGGCTGCCGCTGTGCACGCAGAGCGAGACCATCGCGCCGTACGGCGGCGGGATCGTCACCGACTACGCCCGCTACACCGCCGGCACGGCCATGCTGGAGACGGCCGAGCGGTTCACCGACCACGAGGGCGAGCCGGCCGTGCAGCAGTACCTGCTGCTCGTCGGCGCGCTGCGCACCCTCGCCCGCGGCGAGCACGCCCCGAACCTGGTGCTCGACGCGTTCCTCCTGCGCTCGCTGGCCGTCAACGGGTACGCGCCGACCTTCGGGGACTGCGCGAAGTGCGGCCTGCCCGGTCCGAACCGGTTCTTCTCGGTCGGCTCGGGCGGCTCCGTCTGCGGCGACTGCCGGGTGCCCGGCAGCGTCGTACCCTCGCCCCAGGCCCTGGAACTGCTCGGGGCGCTGCTCACGGGAGACTGGGGCACCGCGGACGCGTGCGAGCCGCGGTACGTCCGGGAGGGCAGCGGCCTGGTCTCCGCCTACCTGCACTGGCACCTGGAGCGGGGCCTGCGCTCGCTGCGGTACGTAGAGAAGTCCTGAGCGCCCCTGAGCAGTCCGGGGCGGCACCACGGTAAGACCACGTTACGAGGAGACGAGAGACACATGGCGGTACGCGGGATCCTGGGGCGGCAGCGCCGGGAGTACAGGACGCCGGAACCGCACCCGTCCGGCGCACGGCCCCCGGGCCTCGGCGAGCTGGTCCCCGAGCATGTGGCGATCGTCATGGACGGCAACGGGCGCTGGGCCAAGGAGCGCGGCCTGCCGCGCACCGAGGGGCACAAGGTCGGCGCCGAGCGGGTGCTCGACGTGCTCCAGGGTGCGATCGAGATGGGCGTGAAGAACATCTCCCTGTACGCCTTCTCCACGGAGAACTGGAAGCGGTCGCCGGACGAGGTGCGCTTCCTGATGAACTTCAACCGGGACTTCATCCGCAAGACCCGCGACCAGCTCGACGAGCTGGGGATCCGCGTGCGCTGGGTGGGGCGGATGCCGAAGCTGTGGAAGTCCGTGGCCAAGGAGCTCCAGGTCGCCCAGGAGCAGACCAAGGACAACGACCGGCTGACGCTGTACTTCTGCATGAACTACGGCGGCCGCGCCGAGATCGCGGACGCCGCGCAGGCCCTCGCCGAGGACGTGCGGGCCGGGAGGCTCGACCCGTCGAAGGTCAACGAGAAGACCCTCGCGAAGTACCTGTACTACCCGGACATGCCGGACGTGGACCTGTTCCTGCGGCCCAGCGGCGAGCAGCGCACGTCCAACTACCTGCTCTGGCAGAGCGCGTACGCCGAGATGGTGTTCCAGGACGTGCTCTGGCCGGACTTCGACCGGCGCGACCTGTGGCGGGCCTGCCTGGAGTTCGCCTCCCGCGACCGCCGCTTCGGCGGCGCCATCCCGAACGAGGAGCTGCTGGCCATGGAGGGCCGCAGCGGAGGCAACTGAGCCCGTCCGGCGTTTCGAGACGAGGCCGTCGGGCCCGCAAGAGGGGTCCGGGGCCGGGCCCCGGACCCGGCGGCTCAGCCCCGGGAGGCGGCCGCGCAGTCGGCGCAGGTGCCGAAGATCTCCACGGTGTGGGCGACGTTGACGTAGCCGTGCTCGGCGGCGATGGCCTCGGCCCACTTCTCCACCGCGGGGCCCTCGACCTCGACGGCCTTGCCGCAGGTGCGGCAGACCAGGTGGTGGTGGTGGTCGTCGGTGGAGCAGCGGCGGTAGACGGACTCGCCGTCGGCGGTGCGCAGCACGTCCACCTCACCGGCGTCGGCGAGGGACTGCAGGGTGCGGTAGACGGTGGTGAGCCCGACCGAGTCGCCCTTGTGCTTGAGCATGTCGTGGAGCTCCTGCGCGCTGCGGAACTCCTCGACCTCCTGCAGCGCCGCCGACACGGCGGCCCGCTGCCGGGTGGCGCGGCCCTTCACGGGCGGTCCAGCGGTGGTCACCGGATTCCTCCTCACGTCTGCGGCTTGCCGGGCCATTGTGCCAGCCCGGCCCGGCGGCAGTCAGACACCGGCGTCGTCGGCGGCCCCCCGAGTGGCCGGAACCCTGCACTCCGCCGGATCGGCGGCCGGCCCCGCCGCGGACGCCGCCCGCGCGCGTCGCCGGGCCAGCGGCGCGGCCAGGACGGTCATCAGGACGAACGCGCCGATGGTCAGCAGCACGATCGTCGCGCCCGGCGGCACGTCCTGGTAGTACGACGTGACCGTGCCGCTGAGCGTCACGGCGACGCCGATGGCGACGGACACCGCGAAGGTGGCGGCGAAGGAGCGGGTGAGCTGCTGTGCGGCGGCCACCGGGACCACCATCAGCGCGGACACCAGCAGCAGCCCGACGACGCGCATCGCGACGGTCACCGTGACGGCCGCGGTGACCGCCGTCAGCAGGTTCAGCGCGCGCACCGGCAGGCCGGTGACCCGGGCGAACTCCTCGTCCTGGCTGACCGCGAAGAGCTGGCGGCGCAGGCCGAGGGTGACCAGGACCACGAACGCGGCCAGCAGGCAGATCGCCGTCACGTCGGACTCGGAGACCGTGGACAGGGAGCCGAAGAGGTACGAGGTGAGGTTGGCGTTGGAGCCGCCCGGCGCGAGGTTGATGAACATCACGCCGCCGGCCATGCCGCCGTAGAAGAGCATCGCGAGGGCGACGTCGCCGCGGGTCTTGCCGTACCAGCGGATCAGCTCCATGAGCACGGCGCCCAGGACGGAGACCAGGGTCGCCATCCACACCGGCGACCAGGAGAGCAGGAAGCCGAGGCCGACGCCGGTCATCGCGACATGGCCGATGCCGTCGCCCATCAGGGCCTGGCGGCGCTGGACCAGGTAGATGCCGATGGCGGGGGCGGTGACGCCGACCAGGACGGCCGCCAGGAGCGCCCGCTGCATGAAGGCGTAGTTCAGGATTTCCATCAGCTCAGCAGTCCCGTGCGGATCGGTTCGGCGCCCGCCGGCGCGTGCGGGTGGACGTGGTCGTGGCCCGGCAGCGCGTGCTGGCCGACCGCCTCGGGCGGCGGACCGTCGTGCAGCACGCAGCCGTCGCGGAGCACCACGGCGCGGTCGATCAGGGGCTCCAGCGGGCCCAGCTCGTGCAGGACGAGCAGGACGGTGGTGCCGGCGGCCACCTGGGCGCGCAGGGTGGTGGCCAGCACCTCCTGGCTGGCCAGGTCGACGCCCGCCATCGGCTCGTCCATGATCAGCAGCTCGGGCTCGGCGGCCAGGGCGCGGGCGATCAGCACCCGCTGGTGCTGGCCGCCGGAGAGGGCGTTCACGGAGTCCTTGGCGCGGTCGGCCATGCCGACCAGGTCCAGGGCCCGGCGTACGGCCTCGTGGTCGGCCTTGCGCAGGATGCCCAGGCGGGCGCGCGAGAGCCGGCCGGAGGAGACCACCTCGGTGACCGTGGCGGGGACGCCGCCCGCGGCCGTGGTGCGCTGCGGGACGTAGCCCACGCGCGCCCAGTCGCGGAAGCGGCGGCGCGGGGTGCCGAACAGCTCGACGGCCCCGGCCGTCACCGGCACCTGGCCGATGAGCGTGCGCACGGCCGTGGACTTGCCCGAGCCGTTGGCGCCCAGCAGCGCCACGACCTCACCGCGTCCCACGGTGAGGTCGATGCCGCGCAGGACGGGGCGTGAGCCCAGCTCGGCGCGGACGCCGCGCAGGGAAATGACTGGCTCGTCGCTCACGATGCCCTCCGTAACGATCGGTCCGCTCACTTGGCGCCGAGGGCGGCCTGGAGCGCCTTGAGGTTGGCCTCCATGACGCCGACGTAGTCGTCGCCCTTCGACTTGTCCGTGATGCCTTCCAGCGGGTCCAGGACGTCGGTCTTCAGGCCCGCGTCCTTGGCGAGGGTCCTGGCGGTCTTGTCGGACACCAGGGTCTCGTAGAAGACGGTGGTGACGCCGTCGGCCCTGGCCTCCTCCTGCAGCTCCTTGATCCGGGCGGGGCTGGGCTCGCTCTCCGGGTCGAGGCCGTTGATGGCCTCCTGGGTGAGGCCGTAGCGCTCGGCGAGGTAGCCGAAGGCGGCGTGGTTGGTGAAGAAGACCTTGCTGCCGGTGTCCGCCAGGCCGTCCTTGAAGGCGGTGTCCAGGTCGCCCAGCTTCTTGGCCAGGGCGTCGGCGTTGGCGCGGTAGGCGTCCGCGTGGTCCGGGTCGGCCTTCTCGAAGGACTCGGCGACGCCCTCGGCGATCTCGGCGTACTTCACCGGGTCCAGCCAGACGTGCGGGTCGAGGGCGTCCCCCTCCTCGGAGTGGCCCTCCTCGGCGTGCTCCTCGCCGGAGTGCCCCTCGGCGCCGTGGTCGTGCTCGACGCTGCCGTGGTCCTCCAGCTCGGTCAGCCCGGCCGCGTCGATCTTGGTCTTCACGTCGGACTGGGCGACGGCCTCGTCCACGGTGGGCTGGAGGGACTTCAGGTAGAGCACCGCGTCCGCCTCGCCCATCTGCGCGGTCTGCCTGGCGCTCAGCTCCAGGTCGTGCGGCTCCTGGCCGGGCTCGGTGAGAGTGGTGACGTTCACATGGTCGCCGCCGATCTCCTCGGCGAGGTACTGCATGGGGTAGAACGACGCGACGACGTCGAGCTTGTCCGTGTTGCCCGCCGCCGAGCTGTCGCTGGAGCAGGCGGAGAGGGTGCCGAGGCCGAGTGCGGCGGCCGCGGCGACTGCTATGCCGGATATGTGGCGTCGTCGTACGTTCATGGGATTCATTTTCAACAAATATGGAAACGGTTGTCAACAAACGGTCGGATCGGATGGCTGCGGATCCGGTGGGGCCCCGATTTGGTTGAGGGGCAGTCCACGCCGGTAACCTGAAGCATTCTCTGGAAGCATCTCGCTTCGCCCGCCCGTCTCCCGACCACCACCCCTCATCGAGGCGCTTCGCGCCGCACCAGTCAGTCACCGTCGTCGTAATGAAGAGAGCACCGTGGCCGCCGACAAGATCGACACCATCGTCAGCCTGAGCAAGCGCCGTGGCTTCGTATTCCCCTGCAGTGAGATCTACGGCGGTCAGCGCGCCGCCTGGGACTACGGTCCGCTCGGTGTCGAGCTCAAGGAGAACCTCAAGCGCCAGTGGTGGCGCTACATGGTCACCTCGCGCGAGGACGTCGTCGGTCTCGACTCCTCCGTGATCCTGGCCCCCGAGGTCTGGGTGGCCTCCGGTCACGTCGCCACCTTCACGGACCCGCTGACCGAGTGCACCTCCTGCCACAAGCGGTTCCGCGCGGACCACCTGGAGGAGGCGTACGAGGAGAAGAAGGGCCACGCCCCCGAGAACGGCCTCGCCGACCTCAACTGCCCCAACTGCGGCAACAAGGGCACCTTCACCGAGCCCAAGCAGTTCTCCGGCCTGCTCTCCACCCACCTCGGCCCGACCCAGGACAGCGGCTCCGTCGCCTACCTGCGCCCCGAGACCGCGCAGGGCATCTTCACCAACTTCGCCCAGGTGCAGACCACCTCGCGCCGGAAGCCGCCGTTCGGCATCGCCCAGATGGGCAAGTCCTTCCGCAACGAGATCACGCCCGGCAACTTCATCTTCCGCACCCGCGAGTTCGAGCAGATGGAGATGGAGTTCTTCGTCAAGCCGGGCGAGGACGAGAAGTGGCAGGAGTACTGGATGGAGCAGCGCTGGAACTGGTACACCGGTCTCGGCCTGCGCGAGGAGAACATGCGGTGGTACGAGCACCCCGCGGAGAAGCTCTCGCACTACTCCAAGCGCACCGCCGACATCGAGTACCGGTTCTCCTTCGGCGGCAGTGAGTGGGGCGAGCTGGAGGGTGTCGCCAACCGCACCGACTACGACCTCTCCTCGCACTCCAAGGCCTCCGGCCAGGACCTCTCCTACTTCGACCAGGAGGCCGGCGAGCGCTGGACGCCGTACGTCATCGAGCCGGCGGCCGGTGTCGGCCGGGCCATGCTGGCCTTCCTGCTCGACGCGTACGTCGAGGACGAGGCGCCCAACGCCAAGGGCAAGCTGGAGAAGCGCACCGTGCTGCGGCTCGACCCGCGGCTGTCCCCGGTGAAGGTCGCCGTGCTGCCGCTCTCGCGCAACCCGGAGCTGTCGCCCAAGGCGAAGGGGCTGGCGCAGGCGCTGCGGCAGCACTGGAACATCGAGTTCGACGACGCCGGCGCGATCGGCCGCCGCTACCGGCGCCAGGACGAGATCGGTACGCCGTTCTGCGTCACCGTCGACTTCGACACGCTGGACGACAACGCGGTGACGGTCCGCGAGCGGGACACGATGAAGCAGGAGCGCGTGTCGCTGGACCAGATCGAGGGGTACCTCGCTTCGAGGCTCGTCGGCTGCTGACGCCGGTCGGTGTTGCCCTACCAGGGGGCTCTGCCCCCTGGACCCCCGGCCTATGCCCACCCACCACCCGACTCGGTCGGGAGGGGGGTGGGCGTTTCGGTTTCGGGGGCCTGGGGTCCCGGTTCGGGCTTCCCGGCTCGCCCTTCCCGACTCAGCGGCCCTGCAGCGACTTCACGTTGTCGCCGAAGGTCCAGTTCTTCGAGCCGTCCCAGTTGAGCGACCAGGTCATCAGGCCCTTGAGCGAGCCGTTGTACTGGTTCCAGGCCTGGGCCACCAGGGACGGTGCCATGTGGCCGCCGCCCGCGCCGGGCTGTGCGGGCAGCCCCGGGACCTGCTTGTCGTAGGGCACCCGGATCGTCGTGCCCTGGATGACCAGGCCCTTGTTCAGGCAGTCGGTCTGCGCGGTGAAGCCCTGGACCGTGCCGGCCGAGTACGAGTCGCCGGAGCAGCCGTACATGCTGCCGTTGTAGTACTGCATGTTCAGCCACCACAGGCGGCCGTTGTCCGCGTACTTCTTGACGACGGGCAGGTACGCGCCCCAGATGGAGCCGTAGGTGACGCTGCCGCCGGTGACGTAGGCGGTCTCCGGGGCCATGGTGAGGCCGAAGTTCGCGGGCATGCGGGCCAGCACGCCGTCGATGATGCGGATCAGGTTCGCCTGGGACGTGGAGAGTTGGCCGATGCTGCCGCTGCCGGTCAGGCCGGTCTCGATGTCGATGTCGATGCCGTCGAAGTTGTACTTCTTGAGGATCGGCACGATCGTGTCGACGAAACGGTCCGCGACGGCCGTGGAGTTGAGGTCGATGCCGGCCGTCGCCCCGCCGATCGAGAGCAGGATCGTCTGCCCGGACGCCTTCGCCGCGCACATCTCGGCGGGCGTCGCCACCTTCACGCCGGTGTCCATTCCGTCCTCCCAGAGGGCCGTTCCGTCGGAGCGGATGACCGGGAAGGCGGCGTTGAGCACGTTGTAGCCGTGGGCGCCGATGCGCGCGTCGGTGATGGGCGTCCAGCCGAAGGGCGGGTGCACGCCGTTGGCGGCGCCGTCCCAGTTCTCCCAGTAGCCCTGGAGGACCTTGCCCGCGGGCTTGGACTTCACGGCGCAGGTGTCGGCGGCGGCAGCGGTGGGGGCGGGGCGCGCCGAGGGGGCGGCGGACGCGGTGGCGACCCCGAGCGGGGTCAGGACGGTGGCAGCCAGTGCGGCGGCCAGCAGGCGGATCGTGCGGCGGACCATGCCGGGCCTCCCGGTGGGGGTGCGGTGAGGTGTCGTAGGCATGACAGTGGTGTGGTCCAGACCTTTCGTCAAGAGGTCTGGACCAAGAAGGAGCGGCGTCGTGGCGGTGACGCCGTAGGGGTGACGCCGAGGTGCGGGAACCGCGAGTTGTGCGGAAGGTGAGGTTTCAGGGTTTCCCACCGCACGGACAGGGCGAGGACGAACAGTCATGGCTGAGCAGAAGTCGGCGCAGACACTCCCGCGGCCGCTGCACGCGGCCGCTTCCGCGGCACGCAAGGTGCCGGGCGCGACGACGGTCGGCAGGGCCGCCGAGGGCGCCCTGGACCGGATCGGCGCGGTGTCGCCGCGCGGGCGGCGCGTGCTCGTCTACACGGGGGCGGGGGTGCTGGGGGTCGCCGGACTGGTGGAGTGGCCGGTGGCGGTCACCGGGGCGGCGGTGGCCTGGCTGACGCAGTCGCGGCGACGCCGGAACGGCAACGGCAACGGCAACGGCAACGGGAACGGGGCGGCGTCGCGCCGCACCGGCGGCGCCCGGTCGGGCGGCGCCGCGGGGACGGGCAGCGCCCGGTCGGGCACCGCCGGGTCCGCCGCCTCGAAGCCGGCGGCGTCCAAGTCGGCCTCGTCGAGCACGGGTGCGGCGAAGAAGACGGCCGCGCAGAAGACGGCCGCGCAGAAGACCGCCGCCAGGACGAGCACCGCGAAGAAGGCCACCGCCAACAAGGCCACGGCGAAGAAGGCCACCGCCAAGTCGGCCGCCGCGAGGGGCGGTGCGGCCAAGAAGGCGACGGCCAAGAAGACGACGGCCAACAGGGCGACCGCGAAGAAGACGACCGCGAAGAAGACGACCGCGAAGAGGACGACGGCCAACAAGGCAGCGGCCAACAAGGCGACCGCGAAGAAGGCGGCCGCGAGCAGGACCGCCGCCAAGTCCGCGCCCGCCAGGAAGACCGCCGCGCAGAAGACCGCCGCGCAGAAGACCGCCGCGCAGAAGTCCGCGGCCAAGAAGAGCACCGCGAAGACCGCCGCCAAGAAGAGCACAGCGAACAAGGCCACCGCCAGGAAGGCCCCCGCGAAGAAGGCCCCCGCGAAGAAGACCGCCTCACCCGCACGGAGCAGGGGCCGGTCGGGAAAGAAGGCGGCGTCCAGCCGTCCCTCCGGCTCGGCCTCGGCCGGGAGCCGCCGGACGGCGTCCGCCTCGCGCACCCGCACGACGGCCTGAGCCCCGGCCATGGTCGGCGCACTTCTGACGCGGTCCCAGGACGCGGTCACCGGATTCGTACTGGCCGGACCCCGGCTGCTGGCACGCGGCACCGCGCCCGCCGTGGGCGCGGCGGCCGGCGCGGTCGCGGGCACCGCGCGGGCCGGCGTTCGGGGCGCCGACTTCGCGGCCCGCGCGGCACGGGTCGCCCGCGCGGCCCTGCCCGGCGGCGCCCGGGAGTGGCGGGCCGGGTCCCGCGCCCACCTCGCGCTCAGCGCGGCCGGGTCGGACGAGGCGCGCCTGGCGGGCGGCACCGAGAAGGTCGCGCGACGGGTCGCCGCCGCGGTGGCCGAACACCCCGACGTGCTGGTCGCCTACTGGGACACCGGCCTGGCCAGACTGGTGGTGACCGCGACCGAGGAGGAGCTGACCGACTCCGTCGTGGACCACGCCACCGATGTCGCCCACCGGCACGGACTCGCCGTCGGCGACCAGGTGGACGAACTGGCCCACCCCGGCGACCCGGCCTCGGTGCGCGTCGCCGCCACCGCCCTCGGCGCCGACCTCCTCGGCATCGCCGCCGCCGTGACCGCCTCCCGGCTGCGGCTGCCCCCCTCGCCCCGCCTGATCACGGCGGTCGCGACGCTGCTGCGCGAGAACCCCGCCTTCCGGGCCTGGCTGCGCGAGCGGATGGGCGACCACCGGATGGACGTGACGCTGGCCGCCGCCAACGCGGCCGTGCACGGCGCCGGGCAGAGCCCCACCTCGCTCGCGCTCGACGGGGCGCTGCGCGCCTGCCAGTTGACCGAGGCGGTGGCGCGGACCGCGGCCTTCGAGGTCGTGCACGACCAGCTCTGCGCCCCCGGCCGGGGCAGCCTGCCCGCGGCCCCCGCGCTGCGCCCGGATCCGCGCACGTCCCCGGCCCAGGACTACGCCGCCCACGCCTCCGCCGGCAGCGTGGCCGGCGCCGCGGCGACGCTGCTGGTCAAGCACGACGTCGCCGAGGCCGCCGAGGCGATCCTGGCCGGCTCGCCCAAGGCCGCGCGCTACGGACCCGCCGCCTTCCACGCCGTACTGAGCGCCGCCCTGTCCCGCACCGGTGTGCTGGTGCGCGACCCCGGCCGGCTGCGGCAGCTGGAGATGGCCCGCACGGTCGTGCTGCACCCGAGCGCGCTGCGGGTGCCGGACGACGGCGCCGACCCGTGGACCGAGGACGTCCTGGACGCGGCCCGGCGCGCCGGCCTCCGCGTGGTGATGGTCCAGGATCCGGCCCTGGCCGACTTCACCGGCCTCGCCGACCAGGTCGTCGACGCGCGTCGCCCGCTCGCGGACGTGGTCGCCGGCCTCCGCTCCGAGGGCGGCGTCGTCACGGTCGTACGGCCCCGGCCCGAGGACGACGCCTCGGTCCTGGCCGGGCTGCTCGCCGGGGACGTGGCGGTCGCCCTGGCCGACGCGGACTCCCCGGTGGCGTGGGGCGCCGACGTGATCGCCCCGCAGGGACTCGCCGACGTGTGGCGGCTGCTGCGGGCGGTGCCCGCGGCCCGTGCCGTCGGGCGGCGTTCGCAGACGCTGGCCAGGTCCGGGGCCGCGCTGTCCGGGCTGCTGGTGGCCGTCGGCGAGGCGCGCGGCCGGCGCCGCGGCAGGCCGGGCTTCATCGCCCTGTCCGGGCTGCGGCACGCGCCGGTCGACGCGAGCGCGGCGGCGGCCCTGCTGTCCGGGACGCGTGCGGCGGTCGGCGTGGCGATGGCCCGCGCCCCGCATCCCCGGGCGCGGGTGGCGTGGCACGCGCTGGACCTGGACGCCGTACGGGACCGTCTGGACCGGGAGGGCGAGCCCGCCGCGACCGTCGCCGAGCAGGCCGCGGCCCGGCTGCGCGCGGTCGCCGACCGGGCGGGGCGGGTGCCGGTGCTGGCCCCGGCGTTCTGGTCGTGGGAGCTGGCCCGCGCGGTCCGCGGGGAGCTGGACGATCCGCTCACCCCGGTGCTCGCGGTCGGCTCGGCGGCCTCCGCGATCCTCGGGTCGGTCGTGGACGCCCTGCTGGTGGTCGGGGCGCTCGACCTGAACGCGCTGGTCGGCGGCTTCCAGCGGCTGCGCGCCGAGCGGGCGCTGTCCGGGTTGCTGGCCGAGCAGACGCAGAAGGCGCGGATCTTCGAGGAGTCCGGCCGGGCGGGCCTCCCGCGCATCGTGGACGCCTCGCGGCTCCACCCGGGGCACGTGATCGAGCTGAAGACGGACGACGTCGTCCCGGCCGACGCCCGGCTGCTGTGGGAGGACGGTCTGGAGGTGGACGAGTCCGCGCTGACCGGTGAGTCGCTGCCGGTGGACAAGAGCGTCGACCCGGCGCCCAAGGCCCCGGTGGCCGAGCGGTACTGCATGGTCTTCGAGGGCACGACCGTGGTGGCCGGCCGCGCCCGGGCGGTCGTCGTCGACACCGGCGACCACACGGAGTCGGCGCGGGCGGTGGCGCTCGCGGCCCGCACCCCCGCGGCCGCCGGGGTGCAGGCCAGGCTCCAGGAGCTGACCCGCAAGGCGCTGCCGCTCACCCTGGCGGGCGGGGCCGCGGTCACCGGACTGTCGCTGCTGCGCGGGGCGCCGGTGCGGCAGGCCGTCGCGGGCGGGGTGTCGGTCGCGGTGGCCGCCGTACCCGAGGGGCTGCCGCTGGTGGCGACCGTGGCACAGCTGGCCGCGGCCCGCAGGCTGAGCCGGCGCGGGGTCCTCGTGCGCACCCCGCGCACGCTGGAGGCGCTGGGCCGGATGGACACCGTCTGCTTCGACAAGACCGGCACGCTCACCGAGAACAGGCTGCGGCTGTCCCGCGTCGCGGGCGCCGACGGCACGGTCCGCAGGGCGGGCGACCCGGCGGCGGCCGACGCCGTCAGGACCGCCGCGCGCGCCGTTCCCCGGCTGAACGGCGACGGGGCCCGGCCCACCCACGCCACCGACGAGGCCGTCCTGGACGCGGCCGGCGCCGACCCGGGCTGGACGCAGCTGGAGGGCCTGCCCTTCGAGACCTCCCGCGGCTACGCCGCCGCCGTCGGCCGGGACGCGGCGGGCGGGCCCGCGACGCTGGTGGTCAAGGGCGCCCCGGAGACGGTCCTGCCGGCCTGCGCCGACCTCCCCTCGCACGCCCAGGACGTGGCGCAGGCCCTGGCCCGCGACGGGCTGCGCATCATCGCGGTCGCCTCCCGGCCCCTGCGCCGGGGCGAGAAGCCCGCCGAGGTCCTCGAACAGCAGCCGGCGAAGCTGGAGTTCACCGGGCTGCTCGCGCTGGCCGACGTGCCCCGCGAGACCTCACCGGCACTGGTGCGCGGGCTGCGCGAGGCGGGCGTACGGCCCGTGGTGCTGACCGGCGACCATCCGCAGACCGCCCACGCCATCGCCGTCGACCTGGGCTGGCCCGAGGACGCGGTGGTGGTCACCGGTGACGAACTCGCCGCCGCCGACCGCACCGCGCGCTCCCGGATGCTGCGCGACGCCGACGTGGTGGCCCGGGTGGCGCCGGAGCAGAAGCTCCAGGTCGTCGAGTCGCTGCGGGACGCCGGGCGGGTCGTCGGCATGGTCGGCGACGGCGCCAACGACGCGGCCGCCATCCGCGCCGCCGACATCGGCGTCGGCATCAGCGCCCGCGGCTCGGCCGCCGCCCGCAACGCCGCCGACCTGGTGGTGACCGGCGACGACCTGCTGGTGCTGGTGGAGGCGGTCCGGGAGGGCCGGGCGCTGTGGCACAGCGTCGCCGACGCCATCGCCATCCTGATCGGCGGCAACGCGGGCGAGGTCGGCTTCGGCATCCTCGGCACGGTGCTGAGCGGCTCCTCGCCGCTGTCGACCCGCCAGATGCTGCTGGTGAACCTCTTCACCGACCTGTTCCCGGCGATGGCGGTCGCGGTGACGCGCACGGGGGACCCCGAACAGGAGGCCGCCGACGCGGGCGCGCCGCTGGGCGCGGCGGTCCTGGGCGAGCCCCTGCTGCGGCAGATCCGGCACCGGGCGCTGACCACGGCGCTCGGGGCCACGGCGGCCTGGCTGTTCGGCCGCTTCACACCGGGCACGGATCGCCGCTCGACGACGATGGCCCTGTGCGCCGTGGTCGGCACCCAGCTCGCCCAGACCCTCGCCGACCGCCGCGACAGCCGCCTGGTCCAGGTCACGTCCCTGGGCTCGGCCGCCGCGCTGGTCGTCCTGGTGCAGACCCCGGGCGTCAGCCGCCTCTTCGGCTGCACCCCGCTGGGCCCGGTGGCCTGGACGGGCGTCACGGCGGCGATCGTCCTGGCCCTGGCGGGCCAGCGGGCGCTGCCGGAGGTGGAGGAGGCGGTCCTCAAGTACTGGCCGATGCTGGCGGAACGGCTACCGAAGCCGCTGCGCTGAGGCGGGGACGTGGGCGGGTGCGTGGTCGTCTGCGGGTCGGTGGGGGCTGGTCGCGCAGTTCCCCGCGCCCCTTTGGGGGCGGGTGGTGGGCCGGGGGTGAGGGGTGGCCGTGGGGGTTGGTCGCGCAGTTCCCCGCGCCGCTTTGGGGCGCGGGAGGCCGGGGTCGGGGTCATGCCCCGGCGCGTGCCGTCTCCCGTTCCTCCGTCGACTCCAGGCGCTCGGCCGTGCGTTCGGCGGTGCGGCGGGCCCAGGGGCCGCTGGTGATCGCGCCCAGGACGAGGACCGCGAGGCCGCAGGCGGCCAGGATCCACCAGCCGGGGCGGGCGGCGGAGACGAAGGTGTCCCGGTACGAGGAGGCGCCCACGCCCGTCGCCAGGACCGCGCCGACCACCGCGACGCCCAGCGTCTGGCCCAGCTGGCGGCTGGTGGAGGCGACGGCGGCGGCCACCCCGGCCTGGGCGCGGGGCATGCCGGAGACGGCCGTGTTGGTGATCGGCGCGTTCACGAAGCCGAAGCCGACGCCGAACAGGACGTAGCCGAGGAACAGGGTGACGTCGGAGGTCTCCGCCTCGAACGCCGCGAACAGCACGCCGCTCGCGGTCAGCGCCCCGCCCGCGACCAGCAGCGGCAGCCGCGGCCCCCGGCTGCCGACCAGCCGTCCGGACAGCGGGGCGCACAGGAAGGTCGGGACGGCCATCGGCAGCATCCACAGCCCGGCCTCCAGCGCGCTCAGCCCGCGCACGTTCTGGAGGTACAGCGTGGACAGGAACAGGAAGCCGCCCAGCGCCGCGAACGCGCTGACGGCTATGACCGTGGCACCGCTGAACGGAGCCGACCGGAAGAAGCGCAGCTCGATCAGCGGTTCCGCGCGCCGCGGCTCGTGCAGGAGCAGGCCGGCCAGCGCCACGCACGCGAGGACCGCGAACGGCAGCACCGCCGTGAACCCCGCGTTCGGCGCCTCGATGATCGCGTACGTCAGCGAGCCGAACAGCACGATCACCAGCAGCTGGCCCAGCGGGTCGGGCCGGCGGGCCCTCGGCGCCCGGGACTCGGGGACGAAGCGCAGGGTGAGCAGCAGCGCCGTGAGGCCCACCGGGAGGTTGACCCAGAAGATCGAGCGCCAGCCGACCGACTCGACCAGCACCCCGCCCACCAGCGGCCCGGCGGCCATGGAGATGCCGACCACCGCGCCCCACACCCCGATCGCACGGGCGCGCTCGCGGGGGTCGGTGAAGGTGTTGGTGATGATCGACATGGCGACCGGATTGAGCATCGAACCGCCCACCGCCTGGACCATCCGGAAGACGACCAGCGAGGACAGGTCGGGCGCCAGGGAGCACAGCAGCGAGCCCAGCGTGAAGACCACCAGGCCGGTCATGAAGACCCGTTTGCGCCCGATCCGGTCGGCGGTGGACCCGGCCAGCATCAGCAGCGCGGCCAGCACGAGCGTGTACGCGTCGACCGCCCACTGGAGCCCGGAGGTGCTCGCGTGCAGATCGCGCTGCACGGCGGGGAGGGCGACGTTGAGGATCGTGTTGTCGATGCTCACGATCAGCAGGCTCATGCAGCAGATGGCGAGCACGAGCATGCGTCGGCGGTGGGTGAGCTCCGGCATGACCGCCATCGTACGCCCGTTTCGATAGTGCGGCTAACTAATGACCAATACATGATCTCCGGCCCGGGGCCCGTCGAGCACCGCCCCGCGTACGTGACAATGGAGGAATGTCCACGCTCACCACGCCCGCCCCCGCAGCCACCGCCCCGCCGCTGCGGGTCGGCCCGCACACCGTCGCGCCGCCCGTCGTGCTGGCCCCGATGGCCGGCATCACCAACGCGCCCTTCCGCACCCTGTGCAGGGAGTTCAGCGGCGGCAAGGGCCTGTTCGTGAGCGAGATGATCACGACCCGGGCGCTGGTCGAGCGCAATGAGAAGACCATGCAGCTGATCCACTTCGACGCGACCGAGACCCCGCGCTCGATCCAGCTGTACGGCGTGGACCCGGTGACCGTCGGCAAGGCCGTCCGCATGATCGCGGAGGAGGGCCTCGCCGACCACATCGACCTGAACTTCGGGTGCCCCGTGCCCAAGGTGACCCGCAAGGGCGGCGGCTCGGCCCTCCCGTACAAGCGCAACCTGCTGCGCGCCATCGTCCGCGAGGCCGTCACCGGCGCCGGCGACCTGCCCGTCACCATGAAGATGCGCAAGGGCATCGACGACGACCACCTCACCTTCCTCGACGCCGGCCGCATCGCCGTCGAGGAGGGCGTGAGCGCCATCGCCCTGCACGGCCGCACCACCGCCCAGCACTACGGCGGCACCGCCGACTGGGACGCCATCGCGCGCCTCAAGGAGCACGTCCCGGAGATCCCGGTGCTCGGCAACGGCGACATCTGGTGCGCCGAGGACGCGCTGCGGATGGTGCGCGAGACCGGCTGCGACGGCGTGGTCGTCGGCCGCGGCTGCCTGGGGCGGCCGTGGCTCTTCGCCGACCTGGTCGCCGCCTTCGAGGGCCGCACCGGCTCCTTCGCCCGGCCCGCCCTGCGCGAGGTGGCCGACGTCATGGTCCGGCACGCCACGCTGCTGGGGGAGTGGATCGGCGACGAGGCGCGCGGCGTCATCGACTTCCGCAAGCACGTCGCCTGGTACCTCAAGGGCTTCGCGGTCGGCTCCGAGATGCGCAAGCGGCTCGCGATCACCTCCTCCCTGGAGGCACTGCGTGCCGGGCTGGACGAGCTGGACCTCGACCAGCCCTGGCCGGCCGGCGCCGACGGCCCGCGCGGCCGCACCTCCGGCAACAACCGGGTGGTCCTGCCCGACGGCTGGCTGAAGGACCCGTACGACTGCGCGGGCGTCGGCGAGGACGCGGAGCTGGACACCTCCGGCGGCTGATCACTCCCCGGTCGGGTGCGGCGTGGAGCCGTACGCCGTCAGGAAGCGGTCGCGGAAGGAACTCATCCGCCACACCGGAGCGTCCTCGGCGGGCTTCAGCCCCTCGGTCCAGTTCCAGTCGTCGATCGCGTCGAGCACCTTCGGGTCCTTGGCGACCACCGACACCGGGACGTCCCGGCTCGCGCCGTCCCCGCTGACCCGCGCGAGCGGCTGGTGGTCGCCGAGGAAGACCAGGACCGTGTCGTCGGTGCCGTAGCGCTCCAGCCACTGGGTCAGGCTGGTCACCGAGTACGCGACCGACTTGCCGTACTCCTCCTTGGAGCGGGTGGAGTCCGCGATGATGTCGGACGCCTCCACCCCGGACGCCTCGATGCCGTCGTAGACCGACCCGTCGCCGACCTCGTCCCAGCCGACCATCCTCGGCAGGGGGGCCCACGGCTGGTGGCTGGAGGTGAGGATCACCTCCGCCATCAGCGGCCGGTCCCGCTTCCTGCCGTGCTCCAGGCGCTGGAACGCCTCCAGCGCGTACTGGTCCGGCATGGTGGACCAGCTGAACTTCGGCCCCCGGTAGCCCAGGTCGAAGGCGTCGTAGACCTTGTCGAGGCCGTGCCACTCCGCCTCCGGCCACGCCTTCTGCACGCCCGGCATCACCCCCACCGTGTCCCACTCCCCGGTCTCGCGGAACGCCTTGGTGAGGGTGAGGTGGTCGCCGGCGGTGACGGTGCGGTACCGCTGCTGGTTGTCCACCCACAGCCCCGACAGGAACGTGGAGTGGCCGAGCCAGCTGCTGCCGCCGTACGTCGCCGACGTCAGCCAGCCGCTCTTCGCCCGGAAGCCCTTCGCGGCCAGCGCCTTCGTGCCCGCGTCCAGGGTCCGGCCGACGCCCGGCGCCGTCACCGGGTCCTCGATGGCGCTGCGGCCGTAGCTCTCGATGAACGTGAAGACCATGTCCTTGCCGCGCAGGTCCGGCACCAGCTGCGCGCCGGGGGTCGCCCCGAACCGGTCCGCCTTCGCCTCCTTCGCGAACGCCGCCTCGTCGCGCAGCGTGTCCACCACCCGGTGCGCCTGCGCCTCCAGCGCGCCCGAGGCGCTCCGGGTGGCGACCGGCACGCCGAAGGTCTGCACGCCGAGCGCGACGCAGGTCATCCACACGGTGGCCGCCGTCAACGCGCCCCTGGCCGCCCGCTCACGGTGCGCGGCGAGCAGTTCGCCGAGCCGTACCGCAGCCAGGGCCATCACCACCAGCACCAGCACGACCAGCACCACGGCGCCCACGGCCGCCCAGGCCGCCGCCGCGCCGCCCATCGAGTCCGCCACGTACGCCTGGGCGTCGTCGAGCAGCCCCCAGTCCAGGACGACGTTGAAGCCCCGCCCCAGGTACTCGGTGAAGCCCATGTCGAGCAGGTTCAGCACGGTCAGCACGCCCAGGCCGAGGCCGAAGAGCGCCGCCGCCACCCGGCGTGCGGCGCGCGGCAGGCAGAGCAGCAGCACCGCCGCGATGACGGCCTCCGCCGGGATCCGCGCGAACCGGTTGGGCTCCAGGGCGACGAGGGTGTTGGGCAGCAGCAGCGCCCCGAGCACCAGCACGGCGGCGAGGACGGTCGTCGTGCGGCGCAGGACGAGGGCGGCGCGGGGGTGACGGGTGCGCCAGGTCCGCCAGGTCGCGCGGCGGGCCGGGCGGGGCGCGTCGGACGGGCCGGCGGTGCGGGCGGCGGGTTCGGCGGCCGGGGCGGCCTCGACGGCCTCCCCGGGGTCCTCGGGCTCGACCACGTCGGGCTCGTGGGGTTCGTCCGGTTCTCGCCCCTCGGGCGCCTCGTCCGGCGTGTCCTCCTCGTGCGGCTCATCGGCCGGGGTCGGTGGCTGACGAAAGCGCGTGAAGACGGGCACCCGGAGGTCCTTCCGTACGAATCCCGGTGAACGGCGGGCCCGGCGAGGGGGCCGGACCCGCCGCAGTGACGTACGGACGCGGCGAGCGGTCCGTTCACCCGTCCGCATGGTGAAAAACGGCGGGCTGTGGCAGCGTGATTCTCGCCACCTCTGATAAGGGGCGCGCTCAGATGAGCGGATCTTGGGCGACTCCACTTCTCCAAGGTGTGGCACTCAGTGCCACACCTTGATCGTTCATCGATCGAACTCAGACGTGGAGATTGCCGCTCATGTGAGCGAGATGCTGGACCCTGGCGGGTTCATTCGTTCAAGAAGTGAAAACACAAGCTCTCGGTCGCTTGCCAAGCCTTGACTTTCGATCCGCTGGCGGACGGGTGGTTACAGGCGCATGACGCACACGTGGACGTACCCAGGAGCCTTTGATCTGGGTACATTCCTCGCCGTCAGGGCAGCCACCGCGTCCTCGAGGAGTCGAGACCCGTGTCGGAAAACAAAGCACCTCAGGTAACGAACGCACCCAAGTTCGTTTACGACTTCACCGAGGGCAACAAGGACCTCAAGGACCTCCTCGGCGGCAAGGGCGCGAACCTCGCCGAGATGACCAACCTGGGTCTTCCGGTCCCTCCGGGCTTCACGATCACCACCGAGGCCTGCAAGACCTACCTCGACAGCGGCGACGAGCCGGCGGCACTGCGTGACGAGGTGAGTGCGCACCTCGACGCCCTCGAGACCAGGATGGGCAAGAAGCTCGGACAGACCGACGACCCCCTCCTCGTCTCGGTCCGCTCCGGAGCCAAGTTCTCCATGCCCGGCATGATGGACACGGTCCTCAACATCGGCCTCTCCGACAAGTCGGTGCAGGGCCTGGCCAAGCAGGCCGGCGACGACCGCTTCGCCTGGGACTCCTACCGCCGCCTGATCCAGATGTTCGGCAAGACCGTCCTCGGCGTCGACGGCGACCTCTTCGAGGAGGCGCTGGAGTCGGCGAAGGCGGCCAAGAAGGTCGCGGTCGACACCGAGCTGGAGGCCGCCGACCTCAAGAAGCTCGTCACCAAGTTCAAGAAGATCGTCAAGACCGAGGCCGGCCGGGACTTCCCGCAGGACCCGCGCGAGCAGATGGACCTCGCCATCAAGGCCGTCTTCGACTCCTGGAACGGCGAGCGCGCCAAGCTCTACCGCCGCCAGGAGCGCATCCCGCACGACCTCGGCACCGCGGTCAACGTCTGCTCCATGGTCTTCGGCAACCTCGGCCCGGACTCCGGCACCGGCGTCGCCTTCACCCGCGACCCCGCCTCCGGACACCAGGGCGTCTACGGCGACTACCTCCAGAACGCCCAGGGCGAGGACGTCGTCGCCGGCATCCGCAACACCGTCGCCCTCGCCGAGCTGGAGTCGATCGACAAGAAGTCGTACGACGAGCTGATGCGGATCATGGAGACGCTGGAGAACCACTACCTGGACCTCTGCGACATCGAGTTCACCATCGAGCGCGGCCGGCTCTGGATGCTCCAGACCCGCGTCGGCAAGCGCACGGCGGGCGCGGCCTTCCGCATCGCCACCCAGCTCGTCGACCAGGGCCTCATCGACGAGGCGGAGGCCCTGCAGCGCGTCAACGGCGCCCAGCTCGCGCAGCTGATGTTCCCCCGCTTCGACGACGAGGCCAAGGTCGAGAAGGTCGGCCGGGGCATCGCCGCCTCGCCGGGCGCGGCGGTCGGCAAGGCGGTCTTCGACTCCTACACCGCCGTCAAGTGGTCGCGGTCGGGCGAGAAGGTCATCCTGGTGCGCCGCGAGACCAACCCCGACGACCTGGACGGCATGATCGCCGCCGAGGGCATCCTGACCTCCCGCGGCGGTAAGACCTCCCACGCGGCCGTGGTCGCGCGCGGCATGGGCAAGACCTGTGTCTGCGGCGCCGAGGAGCTGGAGGTCGACACCAAGCGCCGCCGGATGACCGTGCCGGGCGGGCACGTCGTCGAGGAGGGCGACGTCATCTCCATCGACGGCTCCTCCGGCAAGGTCTACCTGGGCGAGGTCCCGGTCGTGCCCTCCCCGGTCGTCGAGTACTTCGAGGGCCGCATGCACGCGGGCGCCGAGGACGCCGACGAGCTGGTCGAGGCCGTGCACCGGATCATGGCCTTCGCCGACCGCAAGCGCCGGCTGCGGGTGCGGGCCAACGCCGACAACGCCGAGGACGCGCTGCGGGCCCGCCGCTTCGGCGCCCAGGGCATCGGCCTGTGCCGCACCGAGCACATGTTCCTCGGTGACCGGCGCGAGCTGGTGGAGCGGTTGATCCTGGCCGACACGGAGGCGGTGCGCGAGGAGTCCCTGAAGGAGCTGCTCCCGCTCCAGAAGCAGGACTTCGTCCAGCTCTTCGAGTCGATGGACGGCCTCCCGGTCACCGTCCGCCTGCTCGACCCGCCGCTGCACGAGTTCCTGCCCGACATCACCGAACTGTCGGTGCGCGTCGCCCTCGCGGAGTCCCGCCAGGAGCCGCACGAGAACGAACTGCGCCTCCTCCAGGCCGTGCACCGCCTGCACGAGCAGAACCCGATGCTGGGCCTGCGCGGTGTGCGCCTCGGCCTGGTCATCCCCGGCCTGTTCACCATGCAGGTCCGCGCCATCGCCGAGGCCGCGGCCGAGCGCAAGGCGGCCAAGGGCGACCCGCGCGCCGAGATCATGATCCCGCTGGTCGGCACCGTCCAGGAGCTGGAGATCGTCCGCGACGAGGCCGACCAGGTCATCGCCGAGGTCGAGGCGGCCACCGGCACGAAGCTCAAGCTGTCCATCGGCACGATGATCGAGCTGCCGCGCGCCGCGCTGACCGCCGGTCAGATCGCCGAGGCCGCCCAGTTCTTCTCGTTCGGCACCAACGACCTGACCCAGACCGTGTGGGGCTTCAGCCGCGACGACGTCGAGGCCAGCTTCTTCACGGCCTACCTGGAGAAGGGCATCTTCGGCGTCTCCCCGTTCGAGACCATCGACAAGGACGGCGTCGGCTCCCTGGTCGCCGCCGCCGCGAAGGCCGGCCGCGCCACCCGCCCCGACCTGAAGCTCGGCGTCTGCGGCGAGCACGGCGGCGACCCGGAGTCGGTCCACTTCTTCCACGAGGTGGGTCTGGACTACGTCTCCTGCTCCCCGTTCCGGATCCCGGTCGCCCGCCTGGAGGCAGGCCGCGCGGCGTCGCGCTCGAAGGGCAGCGACCACCGGTAGCCGACCCGGACGAAGACCCCGGAGCCGCCGTCTGTCACCCGACCACCCTCACCGATCGGCGGCGGCTCCGGCCCACGGGAGAAGGCGGCACCCTGTGCGGGGGTGCCGCCTCTCCGCGTTCACCCGGTGTTTGTGACGCGTTCCATGGTGTGAATCCCTGTGAGGTGAGCAGCAGCACGCTGTCAGCGAAGTTTGAGATCCCCGGCAGCGGACAGCGGCCCACACCGGAACGGTGGTTGGATGACCTCGACGGATCACAGGGAACCGGCCGGCACGACCGCCACGCGCGGCGGCGAGACCGCTTCCGGTGTGCCGGCACCCCGGGCCGCCGCCGGGGCGAGAGTGCCCGAGGCGGGTCCCCCCGTCCGCAGGGACCGGCTCGCGGCGCTGGACGGACTGCGGTTCCTGGCCGCCCTGGCCGTGGTCTTCTTCCACTTCGTCGGCCAGGCGCCGTCCACGATGCAGACCATCTGGGACCGCCCCGTGCAGGACGTGTTCCCGGTGGCGCACGGCTACTTCGCCTTCGGGCGGCTCGGCGTCGAGCTGTTCTTCCTGATCAGCGGCTTCGTCATCTGCATGAGCGCGTGGGGCCGCACCCCGCGTGACTTCTTCATCTCCCGCGTCACCCGGCTCTACCCGATGTACTGGGCGGCCGTCGCGATCACCGCGTGCGTGATCTTCTTCGCCGACAACCCCTTCGGGCACCCGTCGCCGCGCGTGCTGTTCGCGAACCTGACGATGCTCCAGACGCCGCTCGGGGTGGAGCACCTGGACTCGGTCTACTGGACGCTCTGGCCGGAGATGTGCTTCTACCTCACCTTCGCGGTCGTGGTGTGGAAGGGCCTGACCTACCAGCGCGTGGTGATCTACTGCGGGCTGTGGACGGTCGCCGCCGTGCTGGCCCCCAGCGCCGACATCCGGCTGCTGACCCTGCTGGTCAACCCGCCCTCCGCGCCGTACTTCATCGCCGGCATGGCCTTCTACCTGATGTACCGCTACCGGCCGACGCCGCTGCTCTGGGGCATCGTCGCCATGTCGTGGCTGGTGGCGCTGCACTACCTGCTGACGCCCGACGGGGGCCGCCTGAACTGGGACTCCTGGTCGCCGTGGCGCGGCTGGCTGGTCCTGGTCATCACGGTCTTCTTCCTGCTGATCGCCGCCGTCGCGCTCGGCTGGACCCGGTGGATCCGCTGGCGCGGGCTGACCGTCGCGGGCACGCTGACCTTCCCGCTGTACCTGCTGCACGACGCCATCGGCGTGAACCTCCTGCACCGCTTCGGAGACCGGGCCGACCCGTGGGTCGTGGTCGGCGCCACCGTCGTCGCCCTGGTCGCCCTGTCGTACGTCGTGCAGCGGTTCGTGGAGCGCCCGGTGGCCCGGGCCGCGCGGCGCTGGCTGAGCAGTGCCGCCTTCAGTCTCAAGACACCGGAGCCCCGCCGCTGACCGGCGGGGCCCGGCTCCGGTCCGCGGGTCAGGCGGCCCCGCCGCCGCGGCGCTTGCCGACGGCCAGCAGCAGGCCGCCGCCGGCCAGGACGACGATCGCGCCGCCCGCGGCGATGTACGGCGTGCTGTCGTCGCCGCCGGTCTCGGCCAGGTCCGTGCCCTGCTGTCCGGCGGCCTTGTCGCCGCCCGTGTCCTTCCCACTGCCGGTGTCTGCCGCGTCGTCGGCGGCCTCCTCGCCCGAGTCCTCGGCGGGCACGAAGTCGGCGGGCGGCTTGTCGCAGCCGACGCCGTCGTCGTCGCGGTCGAGGTGCGCGCCGTAGTGCGGGTCGCCCTTCTCGATGTTCGAGTACCCGGCCTCGTACGCCTCGGTGCAGTTCTTGAACGGGTGCGAGCCGTCGTGCGCCAGGGCGGCGGACGGCAGGGCGGCCAGGGCCAGCGCGGCGACCGCCACGGCGGCGGGCTTGCGGAGCAGCTTCATCGAGAGTCCCGGATTGGTGTGGATGAGCGGATATGAGGTGACGAAGCTATTGAGGTACCGGAGATGTGGTGGCGATATGAAGGACTCGTGACGCGAACGTGACGTGACCGGACGGTAGCTCTCCGCTCAGGGCGGTGGGGCGCGTACCGTGAGACGGGTCCGGACCAGGGAAGGAGCCGCGGATGACCGGCTGGAACACGGGTGACATCCCCGCTCTGGACGGGCGGGTCGCCGTCGTCACCGGCGCCAACGGCGGCCTCGGCTACGTGATCGCCCGGGAGCTGGCGCGCAAGGGGGCGCACGTGGTGCTCGCCTGCCGCAGCGAGGCGCGGGGGAGCGCGGCGGTGGAGCGCCTGGTCGAGGAGGTGCCCGGGGCGGCGGTGGAGCCGGGCCGGCTCGACCTCGGCGACCTGGCCGGCATCCGCGAGTTCGCGTACGGGCTGCCGTACGAGCGGCTGGACCTGCTCGTCAACAACGCCGGGGTGATGGCGCTGCCGCACGGCACGACGGCGGACGGCTTCGAGACCCAGTTCGGCGTCAACCACCTCGGGCACTTCGCGCTCACCGGGCTGCTGCTGCCCACCCTGCTCGCCACGCCCGGCGCCCGGGTCGTGACCGTCTCCAGCTTCCTGCACGCGCTGGGCAAGGTCGATCCGCGCGACCTCAACAGCGTCCGGCGGTACGGGCGCTGGACCGCCTACGGCCGCTCGAAATCGGCCAACCTGCTCTTCACCCACGAGCTGGCGCGCCGGCTCGCGGCCCGCGACGACGCCTGGGACGTGCGCGCGGTCGCCGCCCACCCCGGGTACGCGCGCACCGGCCTCATGACCGCCGGACCGCGCGCCGAGGGGCGCCGGCTGGCCACCGGGCTCATGGGGCTGGCCAGCCGGGTCGTCGCCCAGCCCGCCGAGGCGGGCGCGCTGCCCGTGCTGTACGCGGCGACCGCGCCCGGCGTCCCCTCGGACTCCTTCACCGGCCCGTCCTTCGCGATGTGGCGCGGGGCGCCCGCCCCGTCCCGGCGGGCGCCCTGGACCCTCGACGACGCGATGGGGGAGCGGCTGTGGGCCGCCTCCGAGCGGCTGACGGGGGTCACCTACGAGGCGCTGAGGACCTGAGCGCGGCGGCCCTCCGTCCGGCTCAGGCGCGGAACGGGCCGCGCACCTCGTAGGTGATCCCGCCGGACGAACTTCCGCTCGTGCCGCGCTGGCTGGAGAAGTAGAGCCGGGTGCCGTCGGGCGAGAACGCCGGGCCGGTGATCTCCGATCCCGACTGCCCGTCGATGCGCAGGAACGGGGCGATGACGTCGTTCGGCGTGATCACGCAGATCTCCATGTTGCCGCCGTCCTCCGCGACGAACAGGTCGCCCGAGGAGCTTCCGGTGACGTTGTCGACGCCGGTCAGCGGGGCCGTGCCCGAGGTCACGAGGGAGTCGTCGTAGGCGAGTTCGATGGTCCCGGCGGACGCGTTGTACTGCCAGACGCGGTTGTCGCCCTTGGTGGTGAACCAGCAGGTGTCGTCCGCGTAGTAGCAGCCCTCGCCGCCGTTGAACCGCTTGGCGCCGGAGACCTGGCCGCGGGTGGCGGTGGCACCGGAGGGGTCGGGGACGCGGGCCCAGGTCACCGGCCCGCTGGTGGCCGAGCCCGCGACCAGCACCTCCAGGGTGCCGGCGGAGAGGTCGCCCCAGGTGGTCGGGCGGAAGCGGTAGAAGCAGCCGTCGGTGACGTCCTCGGTCAGGTACACGACCCGGCGGACCGGGTCGGCGGCCGCGGCCTCGTGCTTGAAGCGGCCCATGGCGTCCCGGCGGACCGCCGCCTTCACGCCCCACGGGTCGGTCTCGTAGACGTAGCCGCGGTCCACCTCCTCGCAGGACAGCCAGGTGTTCCACGGGGTCCGGCCGCCCGCGCAGTTCTGCCGGGTGCCGGAGAGCACGCGGTACGCGGAGGTGACGGCCCCCGCGGACGAGAACCGCACCGCGCTCGCGCCGCCGGAGGGGTTGACCTCCGAGTTGGAGACGTAGATCCAGCCGGAGCCGTCCGCGTAGCAGGCGCCGCCGTCCGGAGCGCTGTGCCAGGTGTACGACGTGCCCGCGACCTTCTGGCCGGAGCGGGCGATCACCCGGCTCGTGAAGCCGGCCGGCAGGCGCAGGCCGTTGGCGTCGGGCGAGCCGAGCGCCCCGTAGGGTCCGCTGCCGGGTTGTGCGGGGGCGGCGTACGCGGCACCGCGCCACAGGGTTCCGCCGAGGACGGCCGAGCCGCCGACGACGGCCGTGCGCAGGAGGGTACGACGATCCACTGCTGCCTCCGGGTGTCATGGCCCTCCCGCCGCCGGGCGGCGGCGGGAGCGTGCGGTCACGGACCCTAGGGCGGCCTGATTGACGGGCCATGGACAACTCGTGACGTGCGGGCGGCACGTGGGCGCCTCAGGCGGTCTGCCCGCCGTCCACCACCAGATCAGTGCCCACCACCGACGAGGCGTCGTCGGAGGCCAGGTACAGCACCGCCGCGGCGACCTCGGCCACCGACGAGACGCGGCCGAGCGGCGTCTCGCCCCGCATGCGCTCGGCCCGCTCCGCCTCGCTCTCCCCGGGGAGCAGGGACATGGAGGTCGCCGTGGCGCCCGGGCTGACGGCGTTGATGCGGACGCCGTCGGCGATGTGGTCGATTGCGGCGCCCCGGGTCAGCACCGAGACGGCGGCCTTCGTGGCGGCGTAGGCGGTGGCGCCCGGAGTGCGCTTGTGCAGGCCGAAGGTGGAGGCGAGGTTCACGATCGCGCCGCCGTGCGGCTGGGTGCGCATCTGGCGGACCTCGGCCGCGAGGGCGAGGAAGACACCGGTGACGTTGGTGCCGAGCTGCTCGTGCCAGTCCGCCTCGGCGAGGTCGGCCACCGGGGTCCCGCCGCGGAAGACGCCCGCGTTGTTGACGGCCACGTCGAGCGAGCCGAAGTGCGCGACGGCCTCGTCCACGGCGGCCCGTACGTCGTCGGCGCGGGAGATGTCGGCGGTGAGGGCCAGCGCCTTGCCGCCCGCCTCCTCGATCAGGGCCGCGGTCTCGGCGAGCGGTTCGCGCCGGCGTCCGGCGACGACGACGTTCGCGCCCTCGGCGGCGAGGGCGAGGGCGACGGCCCGGCCGATGCCGGAGCCCGCGCCGGTGACGAGGGCGGTCCTGCCGGTGAAGCGCTGGGTGGTCATGAATCTCCCCTTTTTTCTTGACCGTTCGGTTCAGTATGAGGGCGTGGAGGAGCGCGGCGCGACGCTTCCCTTCGCGGTGAAGGGGGCGTCGCGGCTTCTCAGTCGAGCAGTGCGAGTGCCTGTTCCGCCGCGTCGCGGATCCTGGCGGGGTCCGCCGAGGCCTTCCCCACCACCCGCATGCCCTGCAGCAGCACCATGAGCATGCGGGCGAGGGCGCGCGGATCCCGGCCGGCGGGCAGTTCGCCCTGGGCGCCGGCCCGGGCCAGCGCCGTGTGCAGCACCGTCTCCAGCTGGTCCCAGTTGCGCTCGACCCGCCGGGCCGCGACCGGGTCGTGCGGGGCCAGCTCCGCGGCGGTGTTGGTCACGAAACAGCCGCGCAGGCGCAGTTCCCCGGCGGTCGTCTCGGCGGCGTAGCGCCGCACCAGGGCCCGGACGCCGGGCAGGGCGGCGCCCGGCGCGGACAGGTCCGCCAGCAGGTCCGGCAGCAGCCCCTCCTCGTAGCGCGCCAGCGCCTTCAGGTACAGCTCGCGCTTGTTGCCGAAGGTCGCGTAGATGCTGGCGCGTCCCACGCCGAGGCGCTCGACGAGGTCCGACATCGACGTGCCCTCGTAGCCGCGCTCCCAGAACAGCTCCAGGGCTGCCCACAGCGCGGCGTCCGGATCGAACTCCTTGGTCCTGGCCACGCGTCGCAGCCTAGGTCTTTCTGGAACGCCCAGTCAAGAAAGGTCTGTTCGGAGAGACCGGACCCGAGGGGATCAGGCCGCCTCGACCTCGTACACCGCCACCCGTACGCCGTCGTCGTCCAGGCACCGGCCGGTGGCCAGGTCGAAGCGCTGCTTGAGCAGCGGGGAGGCGACGAACGGTCGGCCCAGGTGGGTGCCGGTCAGGCCGCGGGAGAGGACCGCGGCACCGGTGAACGGGTCCCTGTTGTCGATGGCGTACAGCCCGCCCTCCCGGTCGCGGAAGAGGGCCACCTGGCCGCCGTCGGGCAGCAGGGCCGCCACGCCCCGGCCCGGGAGCAGGGCGTGGAGGCCGCAGGCGGTGAACCAGCCGTCCGTCAGCCGCAGCCGGACCTTCAGGCCGGTCGTCTCGGGTGCCAGGGTCATCGCCGGGTGCTTCCTTCCAGGAGGTCTTCTTCCGAGGGGCGCCGCACGCCGATGCTCAGCAGCGGCAGGTCGGGCTTCATCTGGTCGCGCTCGGGGACGAAGCCCACGACCGGGTCCGGGGTGTCCGGCGCGTTCACGAAGGACACGAACCGGGCCAGCTTCTCGGGGTCGTTGACGGTCTCGGCCCACTCGTCGCGGTAGTGGGACACGTGGGCCCGCATCAGGGACTCCAGTTCGTCGCAGATGCCGAGCGAGTCGTGCACGACGACGTCCCGTACGTGGTCCAGGCCGCCGGGGAGGCGCTCCAGCCAGGTGGAGGTGCGCTCCAGTTTGTCGGCGGTGCGGATGTAGAACATCAGGAACCGGTCGATCAGCCGGACCAGTTCGGCGTCGGACAGGTCCTGCGCCAGGAGGTCCGCGTGGCGCGGGGTGGCGCCGCCGTTGCCGCCGACGTAGAGGTTCCAGCCGTTGGAGGTGGCGATCACGCCGAAGTCCTTCGACTGGGCCTCGGCGCACTCGCGGGCGCACCCGGAGACCGCCGACTTCAGCTTGTGCGGGGAGCGCAGGCCCCGGTAGCGCAGCTCCAGGTCGATCGCCATCCGCACCGAGTCCTGGACGCCGTAGCGGCACCAGGTCTGCCCCACGCAGGACTTCACGGTGCGCAGCGACTTCCCGTACGCGTGCCCGGACTCGAAGCCGGCGTCCACCAGCCGCGCCCAGATCACCGGCAGCTGCTCGACGCGGGCGCCGAACATGTCGATGCGCTGGCCGCCGGTGATCTTCGTGTAGAGCCCGAAGTCGCGGGCGATCTCGCCGATGACGATCAGCTTCTCCGGGGCGATCTCGCCGCCCGGGATGCGCGGGACGACGGAGTACGAGCCGTTCTTCTGGAGGTTGGCCAGGAAGTGGTCGTTGGTGTCCTGGAGCGCGGCCTGCTCGCCCTCCAGGACGTAGCCGCTCGCCCCGATCGCCGGGGCCAGGGAGGCGATGATCGAGCCGACCGCCGGTTTGCAGACCTCGCAGCCGTCGCCGCCCCGCGCGCCCTCGCGGCCGTGCCCGTCGAGCAGCTCCCGGAAGGAGGTGACCCGCAGGGCGAGGACGATCTCGTACAGCTCCTCGCGGGTCTGCGCGAAGCAGCCGCACAGGCCCTTGTCGACCTCGACGCCGCTCGCCTCCAGCTGGGCGGTGACCAGTTGGCCGAGCACCTTGACGCAGGAGCCGCAGCCCGTACCCGCCTTGGTGCACTTCTTCACCTCGGGCACGGTCGTGCACGCGTGGTCGGTGACCGCGCCGCGGATGCTGCCCTTGGTGACGTTGTGGCAGGAGCAGATCACCGCGTCGTCGGGGAGCGCGGACGGACCCAGCTGGGCGGGGGCACCGGCACCGGCGGGCAGCACCAGCGACTCGGGGGAGACCGGCGGGACCGAGCCGGTGAAGGCGCGCAGGGTGCCGTACGCCTCGGCGTCGCCGACCAGGATGCCGCCGAGGAGCGTGCCGTCGCGGCCGACGACGAGCTTCTTGTACAGCCCCGCGCGGGAGTCGGAGTAGACGACGTCCAGGCAGTCCTCGGCGGTGCCGTGCGCGTCGCCGAAGGACGCCACGTCCACGCCGAGCAGCTTCAGCTTGGTGGACAGGTCGGCGCCCGTGAAGGAGGCCTCCTGGGCGGCGATCGTCGCGGCCGCCGTCTCGGCCTGCTCGTAGCCCGGCGCCACCAGCCCGTACACCCGCCCGTCGGCCGCCAGCGCGCACTCGCCGATCGCGAACACGCGCTCGTCGGTGACCGTGCGGCACCGCTCGTCGACGCTGATGCCGCCGCGCTCGCCGACGGTCAGTCCGCAGTCGCGGGCCAGTTGGTCGCGGGGACGGACACCGGCGCTGAACACCACCAGGTCGGTGGCGAGTTCGGAACCGTCGGACAGCCGCATCCCGGTGACGGCGCCGTCCGCGCCCGTCAGGATCTCCTGCGTGCCGACCCCCGTGTGCACGGACAGGCCCATGCCCTCGATCGTGCGCAGCAGAGCCGCGCCGCCGCCGTCGTCGACCTGGACCGGCATCAGGCGGGGCGCGAACTCCACGATGTGCGAGGTGAGTCCGAGTCCCTTGAGCGCGCCGGCCGCCTCCAGGCCGAGCAGTCCGCCGCCCACCACCGCACCGGTCGTCGCGGACTTCGCGTACTCCTCGATGGCGAGCAGGTCCTCGATCGTCCGGTAGACGAAGCAGCCCTCGGCGTCCTTGCCGGGCACCGGCGGCACGAACGGGTAGGAGCCCGTCGCCAGGACCAGGACGTCGTAGCCGACGACGAGCCCGGAGCGGGCGGTCACCGTGCGGGCGGCCCGGTCGACGTTCTTGGCCGGATCACCGACGCGCAGCTCGATGCCGTGCTCCTCGATGAAGGCGAGGTCGGTCACCGACAGGTCCTCGGGGGTCCTGCCCGAGAAGTACGAGGTGAGCTGGACGCGGTCGTAGGCGGGGCGCGGCTCCTCGCACAGCACGACCACGCGGTGCGTGCCGGTCAGCCCGCGCTCGGCGAGGGCTTCGAGGAAGCGCTGGCCGACCATGCCGTGGCCGACGAGCACGATCGTCGGGGGGTGCGCCGGGGTGGCGGTCATCAGGAGCCTCCGTCGTGGGTGAGCAGGTGGAGCAGGGGGCCGCCGTCGGAGGGGAGCGGCTCCGCTCCCTCCCAGGCGCGGGCGAGCGCGCCGACGGTGCCGAGTTCGCCGACCAGGACCCCGCCGACCAGCCGGTCGTCGCGGACGACGACCTTGCGGTAGGTGCCCCGGGTGGCGTCGGCGAGCTGCACGACGTCGTCGCCGGGGAGGGGGTCGGTCTCGCCGAACGCGGCCAGGTCGAAGGGGCTGTCCGGCCCGAGGGGGCCGCCGGTCCCCGCGAGGGTGAGCCGGGTCAGGGAGCGGGTGCCGGTGTAGCGGGCGGTGCCGCCGGCCAGCAGCTCGGCCAGGGCGCCGGCCTGCTCCAGCGCGGGCGCGGCCAGCCCGTAGACGCGTCCCGCGTGCTCCGCGCAGTCGCCGACGGCGCGGATGTGCGGGTCGCAGGTGCGCAGTTCGTCGTCGACGAGGACGCCCTCGCCGACGTCGAGGCCCGCCTCCCGCGCGAGGCCGGTGCGGGGCCGGACCCCGCAGGCGAGGACGACCAGGTCGGCGCCGAGGACGTACCCGTCGGCCAGCTCCACGGACCGCACCGCGCCGCCGGCGCAGCGCACGTCCCGCACCCGGCACTCGGTGTGCACCTCGACGCCGAGGCCCGCCAGGTGCCGCCGCACGAGCGCGGAGGCCGCCGGGTCGAGCTGGCGTTCCATGAGCCGCTGCGCCTGCTGGGCGAGGACGACCTGGGCGCCGCGCACGGCCAGCGCGCGGGCGGCGGAGACCCCGAGCAGCCCGCCCCCGACGACGACCGCCCGCACCCCCGCCCGGACCGCCTTCGACAGGCCCAGGCAGTCGTCCATCGTCCGGAACGCGTGCACGCCCTCGGGCAGCGCGCGGTCCGGGGTGAACAGGCCGCGCAGCGGCGGCAGCACGGCGTTGGAACCGGTGGCCAGGACCAGCGTGTCGTACGCGATCACCGACCCGTCGGCGCACCGCACGGTCCGCCCGGCCCGGTCGATGCCGGTGACCCGGCCGCGCAGCAGGTCCGCGGGCGCGGGCAGGGTGACCGTCTCGGGGCCGTACCGTCCGGCCAGGACCTCGGCGAGCAGCACCCGGTTGTACGGCCGGTGCTCCTCGTCGCCGACCAGCAGCGCGGGCGTACCCAGCTCACCGAGCCGCCGGGCGAGCGCAACGCCCGCGAGTCCGGCGCCGATCACCACCACACGCGTATTCGAGGTCATGGCACCGAGCGTGCGGTGCCGGTGTTACCCGGTGGCATCACGTCTGTTTCCCGGGGGGAACGCTGCCCTCAGCGGGTGCGGGGGGTGGGTGTGAGGGCGCGGACGGTACGGGCGGGGCCCACGGCGACCGGCCGGTAACCTCAGAAGACCCTCATCTTGATGGACGGCACATCCATCTCGTCCCTAGGGTCGCGATCATGCCCGACATATCGCTGACCACGCTCGTCCTGCTCTGCCTCGCCGCCCTCGCGGCCGGCTGGATCGACGCGGTGGTCGGCGGCGGCGGCCTCCTGCTCCTGCCGGCCCTGCTGCTCGGCCTGCCCGCCGGCACCCCCGCCGCGCACGCGCTGGGCACCAACAAGGCGGTCGCCATCGTCGGCACCACGGGCGCGGCGGTGACGTACGCCCGCAAGGCCCCGGTGGACGTCCGCACCGCCGTCCGGATCGGCCTGGCGGCGCTCGCGGGCTCGTCCGGCGGGGCCTTCTTCGCGGCCGGGATGAGCACCGAGGTGCTGAAGCCGGTCATCATGGTGGTGCTGCTCGCCGTCGCCGCCTTCGTGATCTTCCGCCCGGCCTTCGGTACGGCACCCGCGACCGGCCCGGCCACCCGCCGCCAGATCCTCGCCGCGATCGGCCTCGCGGGCGTCGGCATCGGCTTCTACGACGGCCTGGTCGGCCCCGGCACCGGCACGTTCCTGGTCCTGGCCCTCACCGCCCTGCTCCACCTGGACCTGGTCACCGCCTCGGCCACCGCCAAGATCGTCAACTGCTGCACCAACGCGGGCGCCCTCGCCACGTTCGCCTGGCAGGGGGCGGTCCTGTGGCAGCTGGCCGCGCTGATGGCTGTCTTCAACCTGGCGGGCGGCATGTTCGGCGCCCACACGGCGCTGAAGAAGGGCAGCGGCTTCGTGCGGGTCGTGCTGCTGACGGTGGTGTTCGCGCTGGTGGCGAATCTGGCGTACGAGCAGTGGGTGGCCTGAGGCCTGTCGTTTGGATCAGGCCGGCTGATCGGTGGGGGGAATAGCGTCAGCGGTCGGGTTGTCGGTCATGGGGACAAGCCTCTTCCGGGAGACGGGCCCGCTCAAGTACGTGGGTTGCCCCCGGGGGAAGCACGCGGGTCGGTGGACGAACGGGGTGACGGGGATGGGCACGGCACGGCGGCCGGGGGCGTACGTGTGCGGCGTCGACGCGGCGATGGACGTGGTCGGCGGGAAGTGGAAGGTGCTGATCCTCTGGGCGCTCGGCGAGCGCGTCCGCCGCTTCGGCGCCCTGCGCCGGGAGCTGCCCGGCGTCACGGAGAAGGTCCTCGCCGCCCAGCTGCGGGAGCTGGAGGCCGACGGCATCGTGCACCGCGAGGAGTACCCGGAGGTGCCGCCGCGGGTCGAGTACTCGCTCACCGCGCGGGGCGTCGCCCTCAACGAGGCGCTGGCGCCGCTCGGCAGGTGGGGCAGGGACCACGTCCTGGACGACGGCTCACCGGCCGCCGGTCAGGTGCGCGAAGACGACGACGTTCCCCTGGTAGCCGGTACTGCGTGAGTAGCCGCCGCCGCAGGTGATGACCCGCAGCTCGGGCCGGTGCGCGGCGCCGTACACCTTCGCGTCGGGGAAGTCGTCGGCGGCGTAGACCTCCACCGCGTCCACCGTGAAGAGCGCGACGCCCCCGTCCCGCCGGTCGACCTCGATGGCGGCGCCCTTCTTCAGGGCGCCGAGCCGGTAGAAGACGGCGGGACCCTCGGCGTTGTCGACGTGCCCGGCGACGATCGCGGTGCCGGTCTCGCCCGGGGTGGTGCCGGCCTCGTACCAGCCGGCGAGGTTCTTCTTCTCGGCGGGCGGCACGTCCAGGCTGCCCGAGGGCGTCAGCCCCAGCCCCGTCATGGGCGCGTCCACCTCGATCGCCGGGATGCGGATCCGGTCCGGCGGGGAGGGCGGCAGCGCCGGCGCGGCGGGCGGCTCCTGGGCGCCGTGCCCGGTGCCGGAGGCGGCCTGCGCGGCCGACGGCTGCGGCGGGGCCTCGCTCCCGGTGCCGCCGGCCAGCAGCCATGCCCCGGAGCAGAGCGCGACCGCGGTGACCGCGGCTATCGCGGTATTGCCGACCCTGCGCATGACATCCCCTCTCCAGACGGGCCCTCGGGGTGGCCCCGGCCCCCTCCGGGCCGCGAGGGGCGTCGGACCCGGAGGGGGCGGGGAAGTGCGGTACCGGCGGACGGGCAGCGGAGGGTGCCCGTCAGATCCCGTCGCCTCTCGCCCGGCGATGCAGGAGCCAGGTACCGCCCGCGGCGGCGACGGCGAGAGCCGCCACGCCGGCCGCGGTCTGCACGGGGTCGGGGCCAAGAGCGCCGCCGACCCCCGTCTTGACGCTTCCTCTGGGGTACACCTGCTCGTCGGCCGGGGTCAGCGTGACCACCAGGTCACCCGTCACCCGCCGCTCGTCGTCCCCGCAGGTCGCGACGATCTCGTAGGTGCCGGGCTGCGCGCTCGGCGGCACCTCGAAGTGGCCGGCCGCCTCCCCGTCGCCCGTCCCCGGCGCCAGCGGGAACGTGCCGGCGCCGACCGCGCCGGCGTCACCGGCCGCCGAACCGCCCTCGCCGCACGACGCCGTGGTCACCATGGCCCGCTCGCCCGGCACGACCGAGGTCGGGTACACCTCCAGCCCGCCGGTCGCCGCGGCCTCCCCGTCGTACGCGGTCGCCGGGCAGGCGAGGCCGACGGCCGCGACGGCGAGCGCGGTACCGGTCAGCAGGCGGGCGGTACGTCGCATCGGTGCTCCTTTGAGCTCTTCGGTGGCCCCTGCCCTACCGAGGAAAGTGCCAGCGGCGGCGCCCCGCTCCCCGAGCGTGCGGCCGGGATTGGGATGAACGGGTGTCACCGGCCCGCCGGTCGGCACCGCGCGTGACTCCGTTTCAGCAGGTCACGGGGGAGTGCCGGGCGAGCGGGGGAAAAGATCCGGAAGGGCGCGGGAGCCGCGTGTGAACGGGTGAGGGGTGCCGCCGAACGGGCCCGCCGACAGCGGTGCTTGACCTCAAGTTTGGTCGAGGTACCAGGCTGGCCCGTATGAACACGACGACCGCCCCGCTGCGGGTGACCCTCCTCGTCGGCAGCAACCGCCACGGCCGCTTCGGCCCCGTGGTCGCCGACTGGCTCCTGGGCCACCTCCGGGCCCACGACGACCTGGTGCCGGAGGTCGTCGACGTGGCCGCGGCCGACCTGCCCACCACGTTCGCCCCCACCCCGGAGGCGAAGGCCGCGCTGGCCGGCATCACTCCGAAGCTCGCGGGCGCCGACGCCTTCGTGGTCCTCACGCCCGAGTACAACCACTCCTTCCCGGCGGGCCTGAAGAACGTCGTCGACTGGCACTTCACCGAGTGGCGGGCCAAGCCGGTCGGCCTCGTCTCGTACGGCGGCCTGTCCGGCGGCCTGCGCGCCGCGGAGCACCTGCGCCAGGTCTTCGCCGAACTGCACGCCGTCACCGTCCGCGACACCGTCTCCTTCCACAACGCGGGCGCGTCCTTCGACGACGAGGGCAGGCTCCGGGACCCGGCGGGGCCGGACGCCGCCGCCAAGACGATGCTCGACCAGCTCGTGTGGTGGGGACGCGCCCTGCGCGAGGCGAAGGAGAAGCGGCCCTACGACGACATCTGAGAACGCGCGGCGCCGCCCCGGGTCCCGCGACGGAACCCGGGGCGGCCCACACCGTGTGCGCGCCGTGCTCAGCCCACGCCCACCGCGCTCCACGCCGCGCCGACCGCGGCGTACTCGGCGCTGTCGGTGCCGTACAGGTCACCGGCCGCGCGCAGGGTGGCGGTGCGGGCGCCCGCGTAGTCCGTGGACGAGGTCATGTACACCGTCAGCGCCCGGTACCAGACGTCCCCGAGCTTGTCCCGGCCGATCCCGGAGACGGAGGAGCCGTCGCAGGTGGGGGAGGAGTAGCGCACCCCGCCCACGGTCCGCGCGCCGCTGCCCTCGGCCAGCAGGTAGGCGAAGTGGTTGGCGACGCCGGAGGAGTAGTGGACGTCCAGGTCGCCCACCGCCGTGCTCCAGCAGTCGGCCGAACTGCCGTCCCTGCTGGGCTCGTCCATGTAGCGCAGGGCGTCCCGGCCGAACCCGCCCCGGACCACCTTCTCGCCGATCAGGTAGTCCCCGGGGTCGGTGGAGTTGCCCGCGTGCCACTCCACCAGGGTGCCGAAGATGTCGGAGGTCGCCTCGTTGAGGCCGCCGGACTCGCCCGAGTAGGCCAGCGCAGCCGTCGACGAGGTCACGCCGTGGGACATCTCGTGCCCGGCGACGTCCAGCGAGACCAGCGGCCCGAAGGTGCTCCCGTCACCGTCGCCGTACGTCATGCAGAAGCAGCTGTCGTCCCAGAAGGCGTTGTTGTACTCGTTGCCGTAGTGCACCCGGTTGTACGACCCCTTGCCGTCGCCCGCGATGCCGCTGCGCCCGTGCTCGTCCTCGTAGTAGTCCCACGTGGCGTCGGTGCCGTACTGCGCGTCCACGGCGGCCGAGGCGCGGTCGCCGCCGCTCCCCGTGCCCCAGTGGTTGTCGGCGTCGGTGAACGGCGTCGAGGGGGCCCGGACCAGGCAGATGCCGAGGAGGCACAGGTCGGTCCGGTTCTCCGCGTCACCGGTGTAGGTGGAGCCGCGCGTCGGGTCCTTGAGCTGGTACGACGACCCCGAGGACGTCGTCTCCAGCGGCACCCTGCCGCCGTACAGCGACTCGCCGTCGCCCGCGGCCGTCTCGACGGTGTCCCAGGCGTCGATGCGGGCGCCGGTGCCGGCGTCGGTCAGCACGGTGCGGGCGACCGGGTTGCCACCGGGGTCCAGCGCCGCCGCGTTCGTCCGCCAGGCCAGCTTCGGGGCCCCGTGCAGGGCGTCGACCACCAGCTCCGGTTTGGCGGTGAGCCTCTTCAGCAGCTCGCCCGGACGGACGGCCCGCAGCGCGTTCGCGGCCAGGTCGGCGGCCTCGGGGGCCGACAGCTTCGGGGTGACGGTCGGCAGGGAGACCTGGGCCCCGGTCGCGCGGTCCGCGCCGCGGAACGCGCCGTCGGGGGCGAGGTGGAGCACGAAGTCGCCGCCCAGGACGGGCAGTTCGCGGTAGGTGCGGTCGTAGCGGACGTGCTGGGTGCCGTCGGCGTCGACGACGACGTCGCGGACCTCGGTGTCCTGCGCCGCGGTCAGGCCGAGGGCGCCGGCCCGGTCGGCGAGGACGGCCGCCGCGTGCCCGACGGCGTCGTCGCGGGTGGGGGCGCCGGCCGCGTGGGAGGCGGGCGCGAGGAAGGTGCCGAGCAGGACGGCGGTGGCGGCGGCGATGCCGGCCGTGGCGGGGCGGGAACCTCGGACGTGCCGTATTCGGCTCATCGGACTCCTTGGGGAGGAGCGCTTCGGGGCGCGTGGGGGTGCGGGGCGTGGGGAGGCGGGGGTGTTGACTCAGATTTAATGGACCCCCGACATGTCATGTCCATAGCCCACCGGTGAAGATCATGAGGGGCATGGGGCGAGAGGATGACCTGTCGTGGACACCACGCGACTGCCGTTCTTCGTCTACGGCACCCTGCGCCCGGGCGGCGTGAATCACGGCCTCTTCCTGCGCGGCCGCACCCGCGCCGAGGAACCCGCACTCCTGCGCGGAGCGTTGCTCTACCCGGGGCCCGGCTACCCCTACGCCGTGGAGGCGCCCGGGGGCACCGTGCGCGGGGAGGTGGTCACCGCGCTGCCCGAGGAGTACGAGGCGCTGCTCGCCGAACTGGACCGGCTGGAGGAGTACGTGCCGGGCGACCCGCGCAACCTCTACGACCGCGTGGCCAGAACCGTCGTACGGGACGCCGACGGGACGACCCTGCGGGCCTGGGTGTACGTCGCCGCCCCCGCGGTCGCGGCCCGGCTGCGGTCCACCGGCAGACCGGTCGCGGACGGGAACTGGCCCGTGCGATGACGGCGGCGGCCCCCGCCGTCGCCTACCGCGCCACCTCCACCCGCACCGCGCACACCTTGAACTCGGGCATCCGCGACGTCGGGTCGAGCGCCGGGTTGGTCAGCGTGTTGGCGCGGCCCTCGCCCGGCCAGTGGAAGGGCATGAACACGGTGTCCGGACGGATGCCGGTCGTGATCCGGGCCGGCGCCACCGCCCGCCCCCGCCGGGACACCACCGCCAGCGGATCCCCCTCGGCCGCTCCGAGCCGCGCCGCCAGCCGGGGGTGCAGCTCCACGAACGGGCCGGGCGCGGCGGCGTTCAGCTCGGCCACCCGCCGGGTCTGCGCCCCGGACTGGTACTGCGCCAGGACCCGCCCCGTGGTCAGCAGCACCGGATACGCCTCGTCGGGCTCCTCGGCGCTCGGCCGGTGCGCGACGGCCGCGAACCGGGCCCGGCCGTCGCCGGTGGCGAAGCGGTCCAGGAACAGGCGCGGGGTGCCCGGATGCGGCGGCCCTTCCGACCCGGGCGCCGGGCACGGCCAGAACACGCCGTTCCCCTCCCCGAGGCGGCGGTAGTCGATCCCCGAGTAGTCCGCCGGACCGCCCGCGCTGGCCCGGCGCAGCTCCTCGAAGACCTCCTCCGGCTCGGTCGGGAACCCCTTCTCCACCCCCAGCCGGTCCGCCAGGCCGTGCAGCACCTCCAGGTCGCCGCGGACCCCGTCCGGCGGGGTGACCGCCCGCCGCCGCAGGAGCACCCGCCCCTCCAGGTTCGTCGTCGTCCCCGTCTCCTCCGCCCACTGCGTCACCGGCAGCACCACGTCCGCCAGCGCCGCCGTCTCGGAGAGCACGACGTCGCACACCGCCAGGAAGTCCAGCGACCGGATCCGCTCCTCGACGTGGGCCGCGCGGGGCGCCGACACCACGGGGTTGGAGCCCATCAGCAGCAGCGCCCGGACGTCCGTCCCCAGCGCGTCCAGCAGCTCGTACGCGCTGCGCCCAGGCCCCGGCAGCGAGTCCGGGTCCACGCCCCACACCCCGGCCACGTGGAGCCGTGCCGCCGGGTCCGTCAGCCTGCGGTAGCCCGGCAACTGGTCCGCCTTCTGGCCGTGTTCGCGCCCGCCCTGCCCGTTGCCCTGCCCGGTCAGGCAGCCGTACCCCGACAGCGGCCGCCCGGCCCGCCCCGTCGCCAGGCACAGGTTGATCCACGCGCCCACCGTGTCGGTGCCCTTGGCCTGCTGCTCCGGCCCCCGCGCGGTCAGCACCATCGCCGCCTCCGGCGCGCAGAACAGCCGCACCGCCTCCCGCAGTTCCGGGACCGACACCCCCGTGATCCGCTCCACGTACTCCGGCCAGTGCGCCATCGCCGCCGCCCGCGCCTCCTCCCAGCCGGCCGTGCGCTCCTCGACGTACCGCTCGTCCACCCGCCCCTCGGCGACGACCAGGTGCAGCATGCCCAGCGCCAGCGCCAGGTCGGTGCCGGGCCTGGGCGCCAGGTGCAGGTCGGCCTGCTCGGCGGTCCTCGTGCGGCGCGGGTCGACGACGATCAGGGTGCCGCCGTTCTCCCGCAGCTCGGTGAAGTACCGCAGGGACGGCGGCATCGTCTCGGCCGGGTTCGACCCCACGAGGATCACGCACCCGGTCCTCGGGATGTCCTCCAGCGGGAACGGCAGCCCGCGGTCGAGCCCGAACGCCTTCGTTCCCGCCGCCGCGGCCGACGACATGCAGAACCGGCCGTTGTAGTCGATCTGCGAGGTGCCCAGCACCACCCGCGCGAACTTGCCCAGCGCGTACGCCTTCTCGTTGGTCAGCCCGCCCCCGCCGAACACCCCCACCGCGTCCGCGCCGCGCTCCGCCCGCGTGCGGGCCAGGCCTCCGGCGATCCGGTCCAGCGCCTCGTCCCAGCCGGCCGGCACCAGCTCACCGCCGTCGGAACGCACCAGCGGCGAGGTCAGCCGCGCCCCCGACGCGAGCACCTGCGGCGCCGTACGCCCCTTGCCGCACAGCGCGCCCCGGTTCACCGGGAAGTCCGCGCGCTCGCCCACCTCGACCGTCCCGTCGGCGGCGGGCGTCAGATTCATCCCGCACTGCAGGGCGCAGTACGGGCAGTGTGTGGGCGTGACGGTGTTCTGCATGCCGTCCAGCCTGCGGCTTCCGTGTTACGCGGCCGGGCGGCCGGCTGTTACACCGCCGGGACGGCGACCTCCCCGCCGCCCCCGGGCCGCGGTGAGGGGGAGGCGGCCCGCGCCGGGGCCGGGAGGCTCATCCAGCGTCGGCCAGGGCCCGCGCCACCCCCGGCTCCTCGGGCCCGAGGAAGCGGGGGTCCGGTTCGAAGAACGCGTCCAGCGCCGCCTTGCCCGCCGCCAGCACCTCCCGGGCGCCCCCGTAGTACCAGGTCGCGTCGTGCCGCTCGTCCACCCCGACGCCGTACGACACCACCCCCGCCTCCTCGCACAGGGCGACCGCGCGCCGGATGTGGAAGCCCTGGCTGATCAGCACGGCCCGGTCCACGCCGAAGATCCTCTTCGCGCGGACGCAGGAGTCCCAGGTGTCGAAGCCCGCGTAGTCGCTGACGATGCGCCCGTCGGGCACCCCGTGCCGCACCAGGTACGCGCGCATCGCGTCCGGTTCGTCGTACTCCTCGCGGCTGTTGTCCCCGGTGACGAGCACCACCTCGATCCGCCCCTCGCGGTACAGCCCGGCCGCCGCGTCCAGCCGGTGCGCCAGGTACGGCGACGGCTCGCCCTCCCACAGCCCGGCGCCGAAGACGACGGCGACCCCGGTGCGGGGCACGTCGGCCGTCGCGCGCAGCCGGTCGCCGGTGACCAGGTGCATCCACGTCGCCGGCAGCAGCGCCAGCACGCACGCCGCCGCCACCGCCTGGATCAGCCGCCGCCGTCCCGTGCGGGTGCGCGGCAGGCGTGGTCTGCGAAGTCTCGGGCGGCGCATCGGACGGTCCCCTCCCCGGTCGGTTCCTGCCCTCTGGGACGTCCGGAGGGGCCGCCCGGTTCGCCGGCGGCTCACACCCGGTGGGCGGTGTCCTGTGAACCGACGGAAAATGGCCGTGACGCCCACGCAACGGGAAGGCAACGTCACCCGGCCACGATCGGCGCATGACGGTGATGACAGTGACGGGCAGCTCGAGCACGCGGACCACCGGCGGCCCACCCGCCCTGGTGGCCGTCGCCCACGGCAGCCGCGACCCGCGCGCCCTGAGCACCGTGACCGCCCTCCTGGACCGCGTCCGCGCGCTGCGCCCCGGTCTGCCGGTGCACCTCGGCCACATCGAGCTGAACGCGCCCCTGCTGTCCGACACCCTGGCCGCGCTCGGCGACGGCCCGGCGGTCCTGGTGCCGCTCCTGATCGGCAACGGACACCACGTCAAGCACGACATCCCCGGCACGGCCGCGGCGTCCCCGGCCCGCGCCCGCGTCGCCGCCCCGCTCGGCCCGCACCCCCTGCTCGTGGACGCCCTGCACGCCCGCCTGCTGGAGGCCGGCTGGCCCTCGCGCCCCCCGCGGGACGCCGCCGCCGTCCTCGCCTGCGCGGGCTCGCGCGACCCCGACTCCCGCACGGACACGACCCGCACGGCGTCCCTCCTCGCCGCCCGCCTGGGCGTCCCGGTCCTCCCCGCCTACGCCTCGGCGGCGTCCCCCACGGTCCCGGAGGCCGTCCGCACCCTGACGGCCCGCGGCCACCGCCGGGTGGCCGTCGCCGCCTGCTTCACGGCCCCGGGCCGCTTCGCGACCCAGACCGCGGCGGCGGCCCCGTGGATCGCGTCGGCCCCCCTGGGCACCCACCCGGCGATGGCCCGCCTGCTGCTCCACCGCTACGACGAGGCGGTGATTCCGATCACAGGCGGCGCCTCTACTCGCCGGGAAACCACCACCCCCTAGGGGCGCGGGGAACTGCGCGACCAGCCACAGCCTCCCTGCAGCCGCCCGACCACGGAACCCGGCAGACGCACCCGCCCCCACCGCTTACTGTTCATCACATGGAAGGCACAGTCACCGCACCCCCCTACGACCCGACGTCAGTCGCCCGCTGGGCCCCCGAGCCGGACAAACGCCCCGGCCGCACCGCCTTCCAACGCGACCGCGCCCGCATCCTCCACTCCGCCGCGCTGCGCCGCCTCGCCGGCAAGACCCAGGTCGTCACCCCGGGCGAGGGCACCCCCATGTGGGACGCCAGCCCCCGCACCCGCCTCACCCACTCCCTGGAGTGCGCCCAGGTCGGCCGCGAACTCGGCGCCGCCCTCGGCTGCGACCCCGACCTCGTGGAGGCCGCCTGCCTCTCCCACGACCTCGGCCACCCGCCCTTCGGGCACAACGGCGAACTCGCGCTCAACACCTTCGCCGAGGACTGCGGCGGCTTCGAGGGCAACGCCCAGTCCCTCCGGCTCCTCACCCGCATCGAGCCCAAGCGCTTCACCGACGACGGCCCCGTCGGCCTCAACCTGACCCGCGCCACCCTCGACGCCGCCACCAAGTACCCCTGGCCCCGGGGCTCCCACCCCACCGACCCGGCCTCGCGGAAGTTCGGCGTCTACGACGACGACCGGCCCGTCTTCGAATGGCTGCGCAAGGACGCCCCCGGCGCCCGCATCTGCTTCGAGGCCCAGGTCATGGACTGGGCCGACGACGTGGCGTACTCCGTGCACGACGTCGAGGACGGCCTGCACGCCGGCCACATCGACCCGAACTGCCTGCTCGCCGACCCCGAGCGCGAGGCCGTCTTCGACGCCGCCGTCGGCCGCTACGTCCCCGCCGGCACCGACCACGCCGAACTCGCCGCCGCCCTCGACCGGCTGCTCGCCCAGGACTGGTGGCCGCACGGCTACGACGGCACGGCCGGCGCCCAGGCCCGGCTCAAGGACGCCACCAGCCAGCTCATCGGCCGGTTCTGCCTGGCCGCGGAGACCGCGACCCGGGCCGCGTACGGCGGCGGCCGGCTCACCCGGTACACCGCCGAGCTGGTCGTCCCGAGGGAGACCCAGCTGGAGTGCGCCGTCCTCAAGGCGGTCGCCGTGCGGTACGTGATGCAGCGCAGCGAGCAGGAGCGGCTCCGCGCCGACCAGCGGATCGTCGTCGCGGAACTGGCCGAGGCGCTGACCGCCCGCGCCCCCGACGGCCTCGACCCGCAGTTCCGGGCCCTGTTCGACGCCGCCGCCGACGACCGGGCCCGCAAACGGGTGATCGTCGACCAGATCGCCTCCCTCACCGACGCCTCGGCCCGCTCGCTTCACGCCCGGCTGACGGGGCATCCATGAGACTGGTGGGACGGGTGTGACCCGACAGGCCGCGCGGCTCCGGCAACCGGACCCCGCGTGGCCTGATCGGGCCGCTCCCCCTTCCCGCACCACGCCGCGTGCGGGACGCTCGCATGTGGCGGCACCCTGACGAGGAGGCAAACAAGTGGTCGACGCGGATCAGACATTCGTCATCGTCGGAGGCGGCCTGGCGGGCGCGAAGGCGGCCGAGACGCTCCGCACGGAGGGCTTCACCGGCCGGGTCATCCTCATCTGCGACGAGCGCGACCACCCCTACGAGCGCCCCCCGCTGTCCAAGGGCTACCTCCTAGGCAAGGAGGAGCGCGACAGCGTCTTCGTCCACGAGCCCGGCTGGTACGCGGCGCACGACGTCGAGCTGCACCTCGGCCAGACGGTCGTCGCGATCGACCGCGAGGCCAAGACCGTCCACTACGGCGACGACGGCACCCACGTCAGGTACGACAAGCTGCTCATCGCCACCGGCGCCGAGCCCCGCCGCCTCGACGTCCCCGGCACCGGCCTCGCGGGCGTCCACCACCTGCGCCGCCTCGCCCACGCCGAGCGCCTCAAGGGCGTCCTCGCCTCCCTCGGCCGGGACAACGGCCACCTCGTGATCGCCGGGGCGGGCTGGATCGGCCTGGAGGTCGCGGCCGCGGCCCGCGAGTACGGGGCGGAGGTGACGGTGGTCGAGCCCGGCCCGACCCCGCTGCACGGCGTCCTCGGCCCCGAGCTGGGCGCCGTCTTCGCCGAGCTGCACGAGTCGCACGGCGTGCGCTTCCGCTTCGGCGTGGAGCTGACGGAGATCGTCGGCCAGGACGGCATGGTCCTGGCGGCCCGCACCGACGACGGCGAGGAACACCCGGCGCACGACGTGCTCGCCGCGATCGGCGCCGCCCCGCGCACCGCGCTCGCGCAGGCGGCCGGACTGGAGATCGCCGACCGCGCGCACGGCGGCGGCATCGTGGTCGACGAGCACCTGCGCACCTCCGACCCCGACATCCACGCGGCCGGCGACGTGGCCTCCTTCCACCACGCGCTCTTCGACACCCGGCTGCGCGTCGAGCACTGGGCCAACGCGCTGAACGGCGGCCCCGCCGCGGCCCGCGCGATGCTCGGCAGGGGCACGGCCCACGACCGCGTCCCCTACTTCTTCACCGACCAGTACGACCTGGGGATGGAGTACTCCGGCTGGGCGCCCGCGGGGTCGTACGACGAGGTGGTGATCCGCGGGGACGCGGCCAAGCGCGAGTTCCTCGCGTTCTGGGTGAAGGAGGGCCGCGTCCTGGCCGGCATGAACGTGAACGTGTGGGACGTCACGGAGCCGATCCAGCGGCTGATCCGCTCGAAGACCCCGGTGGATACGGAGGCCCTGGCGAACCCGCACGTATCCCTGGAAAGCCTCATCGCATAGCTGTCGTACCGTCCCCGTAGACTTCACGCGTGGCAGGACGGATCAACGACGAGGACGTGAAGGCGGTACGGGACGCGGTCCCGATCGACGCCGTCGTCTCGGAGTACCTCCAGCTGCGCAACGCGGGCGGCGGCAATCTGAAGGGCCTGTGCCCCTTCCACGACGAGAAGTCCCCGTCCTTCCAGGTCAGTCCGAGCAAGGGGTTCTTCCACTGCTTCGGCTGCCAGGAGGGCGGCGACACCATCACGTTCGTGATGAAGATCGACCACCTCACCTTCTCCGAGGCGGTCGAGCGCCTGGCGGGCCAGGCCGGGATCACCCTGCGCTACGAGGAGGGCGGGTACAACCCCAGCCACCAGCGCGGCGAGCGCATCCGCCTGGTCGAGGCCCACAAGATCGCCGCGCAGTGGTACGCGGAGCAGCTGGCCACCAGCCCCGAGGCGGACACCGGCCGCGCCTTCCTCGCCGACCGCGGCTTCGACCAGGCGGCCGCCCAGCACTTCGGCGTCGGCTACAGCCCCCAGGGCTGGGACCACCTCACCCGCTACCTGCGGGGCAAGGGCTTCAGCGACAAGGAGCTGGTCCTCTCCGGCATCGCCCAGGAGGGCCGGCGCGGACCCATCGACCGGTTCCGCGGCCGGCTGATGTGGCCCATCCGCGACATCGGCGGCGACGTCGTCGGCTTCGGCGCCCGCAAGCTCTACGAGGCGGACAACGGGCCGAAGTACCTGAACACCCCCGAGACCGCGATCTACAAGAAGTCCCAGGTCCTCTACGGCATCGACCTGGCGAAGAAGGACATCGCGAAGGCCTCCCGCGCGGTCGTCGTCGAGGGTTACACCGACGTCATGGCCTGCCACCTGGCCGGCGTGACCACCGCCATCGCGACCTGCGGCACGGCCTTCGGCGGCGACCACATCAAGATCCTCCGCCGCCTCCTCATGGACAACGGCTCGGCCCGCGTCATCTTCACCTTCGACGGCGACGCGGCCGGCCAGAAGGCGGCCCTGCGCGCCTTCGAGGACGACCAGAAGTTCGCCGCCGAGACCTACATCGCCATCGCCCCCGACGGCATGGACCCCTGCGACCTGCGCCTCGCCAAGGGCGACGACGCGGTGGCGGACCTCGTCGAGCCGCGCACCCCGCTCTTCGAGTTCGCGCTGCGCCAGATCGTCTCCCGCTACGACCTGGACACCCCGGCCGGCCGCGCCGCCGCACTGGACGAGGCCGCCCCCGTGGTCGCCCGCATCAAGAACAGCGGCGCCCAGCACGAGGTCGCCGTGCAGCTCGCCGGCATGCTCGGCATCCTCGACACCCAGTTCGTCGTCAAGCGCATCGCCCAGCTGGCCCGCTGGGCCCGCGACCGGGGCGGCCGCGGCGCCCCCGCCCCCGACCGGCACCAGCACGGCGGCGTCTCCCAGCACCAGGGCGCCGCCACCCGCCCCGGCCCCCGCGGCCCGGCCCTCAACCTCCGCAACCCCGTCTTCGCCACCGAACGCGAACTCCTCAAACTCGCCCTCCAACGCCCGGAACTGGTCTCCCCGGCCTTCGACGCGTACGGCGTCGACGAGTTCACCGCCCCGCCCTACGCCGCCGTACGCGAGGCGATCCTGGCGGCGGGCGGCGCCGAGTTCGGCGTCCAGGACCCGCAGGACTACCTGGTCCGGGTGCGCGAGGCGGCCCCCGACGACACCGTCCGCGCCATGGTCACCGAACTCGCGGTCGAGGCGATCATGCTGCACCGCGGCGTGAAGGGCGTCGACGACGTCTACGCCGGCGCCCAGCTGGTCACGGTCCGCCGCCGCGCCGTAGAACGCCGCATCCGCGACATCACCGGCCGCCTCACCCGCCTCTCCGGCCACGGCGACCCGGCCGAACTGGCCGCGGTCCAGAACGAGCTGTGGATCCTCCAGCAGTACGACCAGAACCTCCGCGTCCACGGCGCCGCGGCCCTCTAGAGCCGACCCCGGGTAATCGCCCGGTCACGCCCCGGACGCAAAAAGTCACCGCACGCCCCTCGTGGCGGTGATGTGTCGTACCCCACACTGGGGGCGGTGCCCGAGTCCTCGGAGTGCGGCTGATCCGTTGCGGCGGGTCGCCGGTTCCCGCGGTTCCGTCGCAGGGCGTACGGGGCCGGCTCCGCGCCCCGAAGTACCGCCGCCGGCCCCCGCCGGCCGCGTCCATCCTGGAGGTCGCCCCCGTGCAGACCCAGACCCTCACCCAGACCCACACCGGTACCGACGGCGCGGAGCGGGACGCGCGCGGCGGGATCGTCGCGGCGGACGTGCGGCACCGCGCCGCGGACCGGCCGGACGACCCGGCGGAACCCGCGGACGTGGCCGAGCCGGAGGAGCCGGGCGGGGGCGGCGACGCCGTGGAGCCCGCCGAGTCCGCCGAGCCGCCGCCGCCCACCCGTACGGAGTCCGGCGGGCCCTCCTCCGACCTCTTCCGGCAGTACCTGCGCGAGATCGGGCGGATCCCGCTGCTCAGCGCGGCCGAGGAGGTCGACCTGGCGCGGCGCGTGGAGGCCGGGCTGTTCGCCGAGGAGAAGCTGCGGCTCACCCCCGACCTGGACAGCGGCCTCGCCCTCGACCTGGACCGGCTCGTCGTCCTCGGCCGGGTCGCCAAGCGCCGTCTGATCGAGGCGAACCTGCGGCTCGTGGTGTCGGTGGCGAAGCGCTACGTCGGACGCGGACTGACCATGCTCGACCTGGTCCAGGAGGGCAACCTCGGGCTGATCCGCGCGGTGGAGAAGTTCGACTACGCCCGCGGCTACAAGTTCTCCACCTACGCCACCTGGTGGATCCGCCAGGCCATGTCCCGCGCCCTGGCCGACCAGGCCCGCACCATCCGCGTCCCCGTCCACGTCGTCGAACTGATCAACCGGGTCGTCCGCGTCCAGCGCCGGATGCTCCAGGAACGCGGCTACGAGCCCACCCCGCAGGAGGTCGCCGACCACCTCGACCTCGCCCCCGAGCGGGTCGGCGAGGTGCTGCGCCTCGCCCAGGAGCCGGTCTCGCTGCACGCCCCCGTCGGCGAGGAGGACGACGTGGCCCTCGGCGACCTGATCGAGGACGGCGACGCCGCCAGCCCCGTCGAGTCCGCCGCCTTCCTGCTGCTGCGCCAGCACCTGGAGGCCGTGCTCTCCACCCTCGGCGAGCGCGAGCGCAAGGTCGTCCAGCTCCGCTACGGCCTGGACGACGGCCGCCCCCGCACCCTGGAGGAGATAGGCCGCATCTTCGGCGTCACCCGGGAGCGGATACGCCAGATCGAGTCCAAGACCCTCAACAAGCTCCGCGACCACGCCTACGCCGACCAGCTGCGCGGCTACCTGGACTGACCCGGCCGCCGGGCGGACGTCACTCCTCGGTCGGCACGCACAGCACCGGGAACGGCGAGAGGTGCAGCAGCTTGTGCGGGGTGGAGCCCAGCAGCGCCCCGCGCATCGGGCTCTCGCCCCAGCTGCCCACCACGATCACCCGCGCCCCGTGCCGGGCGGCCGCGGTGATCAGGGCCTGCGCGGGTTTCTCGTCGATGATCTCGACCGTGCTGGGCACCCCCGCCTCGTCGGCCGCCTCCACCGCGTGCCGCAGCGCCGTCCGCCCCGTCTCCACCAGCGCCTCGTGGTGGGAGCCGTACTCCTCGCCCATCGACCCGGGCGCCGCGGCGCCGTAGACGAGCACCAGGGGCTCGCCGAACGCGGCCGACACCTCCACCGCGACCCGCAGCGCGCGGACGGCGCCCGCGGACTCGTCGTACCCGAGGACCACCGACATCTCAGCTCTCCTCGTTCTTCAGGGGCTCCGGCCCCGCCACACCGGGCCGCTCCGACCAGAACGCCGGTGACACGAACCGCCACACGAGCATCACGACCACCCCGACCAGGGCGATGCCGATGCCGATGACCAGCGGGGGACCGAGCCCCAGCCAGGACACCCCGCTGTAGGAGTTGGCCGGGTCCGCCATGTCGATCACGGACTCCACCAGCAGCCAGATCAGCAGCCCCGCCCCGACCAGCGGACCCACCCCGATCAGCAGCAGGTTGCGCAGGCTCTCGGTGAGGCGGCGCCGGTAGTACACCGCGCACGCGATGCCCGTCAGGGCGTAGTAGAACGCGATCAGCAGCGACAGCGCGGTCAGCGAGTCGAACAGCGCGTTCTCGCTGATCTGCCGGACCACGAGATACCAGACGATGGCGATGCCGGCCACCCACCAGGTGGACACGTCGGGCGTGCGGTAGCGGGGGTGGATGCGGCCGAAGGAGGCGGGCAGCGCCCGGCGGCGGGCCATCGACAGCGCCGTGCGCGAGGCCGGGATGATCGTCGTCTGGGTGGAGGCCAGCGCGGACGTGGACACCGCGAGCAGCACCACCCAGTCCCAGCCCCCCATGGCCTCGCCGGCCAGCAGGGCGAAGACGAACTCCTCCTCGCCCGCGTTCTCGGACAGGAACAGCGGCCCGGCGTACGCCACCACCGCGAAGCCGACCGCCACGTACGTCACCAGGAGCACGATCGTCGACCAGACGGCCGCCCGGCCGGGTGCGGACGCGGAGTCCCGGATCTCCTCGGTGAGGTTGACCGCCGACTCCCAGCCCCAGTAGATGAACACCCCGAGGAGCAGCGCGGCGGTCAGGGACGCGCCTCCGGAGCCGAAGGGGTTCATCCAGTCGGCCGCGGGTCTGACCGAGTCGAGGGTGCCCGTGCCGGCGTAGACCCGGTACAGCGCGACCACCGCGAAGGCCAGCAGACAGGCCACCTGCGCCAGGATCAGCACGTTCTGCACCCGGGCCGACAGTTCCGTGCCGATCACGCAGACCCCGGTCATCACCAGGATCAGCAGCACGGTGAGCAGCTGCCGCACGACCTCGTTCTCGGCCCAGCTGTCGAGCCCCACGGTGAGCAGGCCGAAGGTGACGGCGACGTCCGCGAGCGAGCCGACGACCAGTACGCCGGTCATGGCGATGGCCCACCCGCCGAGCCACCCGGACCACGGTCCCATGGCCCGGGTGACCCAGGAGAACGTCGTCCCGCAGTCCTGGTCGACCTTGTTGAGGTAGTAGAACGCGGAGGCGATCAGCAGCATCGGCACGAAGGACGCGAACATCACGCCCGGCGCGTAGATCCCGACCAGCGCCACGACCGGACCGATGACCGCCGCCAGCGAATACGCCGGCGACGTCGCGTTGAGTCCGATGACCAGCGCGTCGACGAAGCCGATCGCGTTGGCCTTCAGGCCGGGCGGTCCTCCGGCCTCTCCCTCGGTTCCCTCGGTGGTGGTGGCCATGGCCCCTCGCTCCGGTGTGCGGGCGTCGGCCGGACAAGGGGATTGTCCTGCCCTCTACCAATATGAGGTGGTTGCGGGCAGATCTCATCCGGACGACGCCGTCGGAGCACCGGCGGGGCGGGCGCGCTACTCCACCTCGGCCACCGCCTGCGCGAACTGCGCCCGGTACAGCCGGGCGTACGCACCGTCCGCCGCCAGCAGCTCCGTGTGCGCGCCCTGCTCCACGATCGCGCCGTTCTCCATCACCAGGATCGTGTCCGCGTCCCGGATCGTCGACAGCCGGTGCGCGATCACGAACGAGGTCCGCCCGTGCGCCAGCTTGGCCATCCCCTTCTGGATCAGCACCTCGGTACGGGTGTCCACGGACGACGTCGCCTCGTCGAGGACCAGGATCACCGGGTCGGACAGGAACGCCCGCGCGATCGTGATGAGCTGCTTCTCTCCGGCGCTCACCCCCGTGCCCTCGTCGTCGATCACCGTGTCGTAGCCGTCGGGCAGGGTCCGCACGAACCGGTCGGCGTGCGCGGCCCGCGCCGCCTCCTCGATCTCCCCGCGCGTGACCTTCCGCGACGCCCCGTACGCGATGTTCTCGGCGATGGTGCCGCCGAACAGCCAGGTGTCCTGGAGCACCATGCCGATCGCGGCCCGCAGCTCGTCCCGGGACATCCTCGCGATGTCCGCGCCGTCCAGCGTGATCCGCCCGCCGGACACCTCGTAGAACCGCATCAGCAGGTTGACCAGGGTCGTCTTGCCGGCCCCCGTCGGTCCGACGATGGCGACCGTGTGCCCCGGCTCCACCGTCAGCGACAGGTCCTCGATCAGCGGCTTCTCCGGGTCGTACCGGAAGGACACCTGCTCCAGCGCCACCCGCCCGCGCAGGTCCTCGGGCCGGGAGCCCGGGAGCGGGTCGGCCGACTGCTCCTCGGCGTCCAGCAGTTCGAAGACCCGCTCCGCCGACGCCACGCCGGACTGCACCAGGTTCGCCATCGAGGCGACCTGCGTCAGCGGCATGGAGAACTGCCGGGAGTACTGGATGAAGGCCTGCACGTCGCCGATGGACAGCGAACCCGAGGCCACCCGCAGACCGCCCACCACCGCGACCAGCACGTAGTTGAGGTTGGAGACGAACATCATCAGCGGCTGCATGATGCCGCTGTTGAACTGCGCCCTGAACCCGGCCTCGTACAGCTCGTCGTTCTGCTCGGCGAACTGCTTCGCCGACTCCTCCTGCCGCCCGAACACCTTGACGAGCGCGTGCCCGGTGTACATCTCCTCGATGTGCGCGTTCAGCTGCCCCGTCGTGCGCCACTGCCGTACGAACTGCGGCTGCGACCGCTTGCCCACCCGGGTGGCCACCACGAACGACAGCGGCACGGTCACCAGCGCGACCAGCGCGAGGATCCAGGAGACGTAGAACATCATCGCCAGCACGCCGATGATCGTGAGCAGCGAGTTGATCAGCTGGCCCATCGACTGCTGGAGCGTCTGCCCGATGTTGTCGATGTCGTTGGTGGCGCGGCTGAGCACCTCACCGCGCTGCCGCTTGTCGAAGTACGACAGCGGCAGCCGCGACAGCTTCGTCTGCACGTCCTCGCGCAGCCGGAACATGGTGCGGTTGACCGCCCGGTTCACCAGCCGGGTGGCGACCGCCATCAGCAGCCCGGCCACCGCGAACACGGCCAGCGCCAGCAGCAGCACCCGGCCCACCGCGTCGAAGTCGATGCCCTGGCCCGGGGTGAAGTCGGTGCCGCGGAGCATGTCCGCCGTCCGGCCGTCACCGCGCTCCCGCATCCCCTCCAGGACCTGCTCCTTCGTGGCCCCGGACGGCATGTCCCGCCCGACGATCCCCGCGAAGACCAGGTCGGTGGCCCGGCCGAGGATCTTCGGCCCGACCACGCTCAGGCCGACGCTGACGACGATGCAGCCCACCAGGGTGAACAGGGTCGTCCGCTCCTGCCGGAACCGGGCGACGAGCCGTTTGCCCGACCCCTTGAAGTCCATCGAACGCTGGTCGGGGCCGCCCCCGGCCATCATGCGACCCGCAGGCCCGGCCATCAGGCAGCCTCCGCTTCCGTCAGCTGGGAGAGCACGATCTCCCGGTAGGTCTCGTTGTCCGCCATCAGCTCGTGGTGCCGGCCCACGCCGACCACCCGGCCCTCGTCCAGCACCACGATCCGGTCGGCGTCCCGGATGGTCGCCACCCGCTGGGCGACGATCACCACGGTCGCCTCGGCCGTCTCCCGCCCCAGCTCGGCCCGCAGCGCCGCGTCGGTCGCGTAGTCGAGCGCGGAGAAGGAGTCGTCGAAGAGGTAGATCTCCGGGCGCTGGACCAGCGTCCGGGCGATGGCGAGCCGCTGCCGCTGGCCGCCCGACACGTTGGTGCCGCCCTGCGCGACCGGCGCGTCGAGACCGCCCTCCAGCGCGGCGACGAAGTCCTTCGCCTGCGCCACCTCCAGGGCGTGCCACAGCTCCTCGTCGGTGGCGTCCGGATTGCCGTAGCGCAGGTTGGTCGCCACGGTGCCCGCGAAGAGGTAGGGCTTCTGCGGCACCAGCCCCACGATCCGGGCCAGCACCTTCGGGTCGACGTCCCGCACGTCCACCCCGTCGACCAGCACCGCCCCGTCGGTGGCGTCGAACAGCCGCGGGACCAGCCCGAGCAGGGTCGACTTGCCGCTGCCGGTCGAGCCGATGACGGCGGTCGTCTCGCCCGGCCGCGCGGTCAGTTCGATGTGCCTGAGCACCGGCTCCTCGGCCCCCGGATAGCGGAAGCCCGCCCCGCGGATCTCCAGGTGCCCGTGCCGGCGCAGCTCGGTGACCGGCGCGAGGGGCGGCACCACGCTGCTCTCGGTGTCCAGGACCTCCTGGATGCGCTCGGCGCACACCTCCGCGCGCGGCACCATCATGAACATGAAGGTGGCCATCATCACGGACATGACGATCTGCATCAGATAGGCGAGGAACGCGGTCAGGTCGCCGATCTGCATCCCGCCGCTGTCGATGCGGTGGGCGCCGAACCACACCACGGCGATCGACGACAGGTTCACCACCGTCATCACCACGGGGAACATCAGCGCGAGCAGGTTGCCGGTGCCCAGCGCCACCTCGGTGAGCTCGGTGTTGGCCTTGCGGAAGCGCTCCTGCTCGTAGTCGTCCCGTACGAAGGCGCGGATGACGCGGTTCCCGGTGATCTGCTCCCGCAGTACCCGGTTCACCGTGTCCAGCCGCACCTGCATCGCCCGGAACAGCGGGCGCAGCTTCCGCACGATCAGCGTGACCGAGACCGCGAGCACCGGCACGACGCCGACCAGCACCCCGGACAGCGGCACGTCCAGACCGAGCGCCATCACGATGCCGCCCACGCACATGATGGGCGCCGAGACCATCAGCGTGAACGTCATCAGGGCCAGCATCTGGACCTGCTGCACGTCGTTGGTGGTCCGGGTGATCAGCGAGGGCGCGCCGAAGCCGCCCAGCTCGCGCGCCGAGAAGGACTGCACCCGGTCGAAGACGGCACCGCGCACGTCCCGTCCGAGGGCGGAGGCCGTGCGCGCGCCGTAGTAGACGGCGCCGATGTTGCACACCACCTGGGCCAGGGAGATGCCGATCATCACGGCGCCGTAGCCCAGGATGTAACCGGAGTCACCCTTCACGACACCGTTGTCGATGATGTCCGCGTTCAGGGTCGGCAGGTACAGCGACGCGCAGGTCTGCAGGAACTGCAGCGCCACCAGCAGGGCGATGGGTTTCTTGTAGGGCCTGAGATAGGTCCGCAGGAGTCGTATGAGCACGCTGGGTCTCTCGGAGTCGGCGACGGGGCGAGTGGTTGCCCCTGGCCCCTATCGTCGGGCACTCCACCCTCGTTACCTCAACCGATTAACCCAAGAGCGCGGCAAATTCCGGCCCAAGGGCGCGACCGCGGCCCGCGTCAGGTCCGCAGCGCGCCCGGGTGGGTCTGCTCGCGCACGGAGACGAACTGCTGCCGCACGGCCTGCCCCACCGCCAGCTCTTCGCCCGGCTCCAGCACCTGGGCCACCGCGCCCTGCCAGACGGGCGGGGTCCGCGGGTCCAGCGTGCCCTGCGACACGCCCAGCGCCCAGGCCGCCTGCCGGGCCGAGCCGATCGCCGCGTAGTCCGCCGGCTGCGGCACGACGACCTGCGTGCCGAACAGCGCGGGCGCCGCCGCCTGCACGGCCGGCAGCTCGGCCGCCGCGCCCAGCAGGAAGACCCGGCGCACGTCCACGCCCCGGCCGCGCAGCACGTCCAGGGCGTCCCCGAGCCCGCACAGCATCCCCTCGAACGCGGCCCGCGCCAGGTGCTCCGGCCGCATCGACTCGCGCCTGAGGCCGGCGAGGGTGCCGGCGGTGTGCGGCAGGTTCGGCGTCCGCTCACCCTCCAGATAGGGGAGCAGCACCAGCCCGTGCGCGCCGGGCGTCGACTTCATCGCCAGCTCGGACAGGCTCTCCAGGTCCGGTACGCCGAGCAGCTCGGCGGCGCCGCGCAGGGTGCGTACGGCGTTCAGCGTGGTGACGACCGGAAGGTGCATGCCGGTCGCGTCCGCGAGGGCGGTGATCATGCCGGACTGGTCGACGAGCGGCTCGGTGTGCACGGCCATCACGGAGCCGGACGCGCCCAGCGACACCACCGCGTCGCCCAGGCCGATGCCGAGCCCGAAGGCGGCGGCCTGGGTCTCGCCGGTACCGGCGGAGATCAGCAGCCCCTCGGGTGTCGTACCGGCGGCCTCGGCGGGGCCGATCACCTCCGGCAGCATCACCTGGTGGCCGAGGGCCAGCTCGACCAGGTCGGGACGGTAGGCGCCGGTCGCCGCCGACCAGTAGCCGGTGCCCGAGGCGCCGCCCCGGTCGGTGGTCCGCCGGACCGGCCTCCCGAGCAGCTGCCACACCAGCCAGTCGTGGGCCTGCAACAGGACCGCGGTGCGGGCGGCGGCGTCGGGCTCGCTCCGCGCCAGCCAGCGCAGCTTCGTCACCGGGTGCGCGGCCTGCGGGACGGCGCCCACGGCCTGCGCCCAGGCCTCACGGCCGCCGAGCCCGTCGATGAGGTCGGCCGCCGCCACCTGGGCGCGCTTGTCGCCGCCCACCATGGCCGGGCGCACGGTGTTGCCCTGGGCGTCCAGCGGCACCACGGAGTTGGCCTGCGCCGACACGCCGATGGCCTGCACGCCTTCCAGCAGGCCGCCGCCGGCCGCCTCCCCGAGGGACAACAGCCAGGCCTGCGGATCGACGTCTGCGGGCCGGCCGCCGCCCTCGGGGCTGTCCAGCGGGTGCGGCGCGTAGCCCTGGCGCAGCACGGCACCCGTGTCCGAATCGCAGACGACGATACGAGTGAAATCGGGCGAACTGTCCAACCCGGCGACTATCCCCATGCCCGAAATTCTGCCGCACCGGGAGACGTGGCCGTACCCGGTGGGGGCTTCGCGGCTCAGGTGTTGCTCGTGCCCCAGTCGTCCGGGCCGGTGCCGTTCGTGCCGCGTTCCCGCAGCGAGCGGACCCGCTGGGCCACCGAGTCGGGCATCCGGTCACCCACCTTGTCGCTGACCACGTGGTACGCCTTGTCCGCGAAGTGCCTGCCCTGCTGGGCCGCCGACTCGGCGGTGTTGCGCACCGCCGGGTTCTGCGCGACCTGCCGTGCGGACTTCCGCAACTGCTCGTACCGTTCCCGCCCGGCCTTCGTGCCGAGCACGTATCCCGCCGCTAGTCCGACGACGAACGTGAGCCGGTAACGCATGGTGGCCACCCTTCTTCTTCGCTGGCTCCGAGGTGCCGGAGAGTACCGATTGGCGGAGCACCCCCCTGCTTGCGCTAATGTATGTGTCGCAGCGAGCGCGCGCCCCCTGGCGAATACCCAGGCCGACGCGTTCGATGCGGTTCGAGACTTTCCTCGGTAGCTCAATTGGCAGAGCAGCCGGCTGTTAACCGGCAGGTTACTGGTTCGAGTCCAGTCCGAGGAGCTCGGTCCTCCGTAGCTCAATTGGCAGAGCAGCCGGCTGTTAACCGGCAGGTTACTGGTTCGAGTCCAGTCGGGGGAGCACCGTGAACGAGGACCCCTCCGGGGTCCTTTTTCATGTCTCCCGCCAAGCCCGGGAACCGGGCGGCACGCTGCGGAGTCCTCAAGGTCGAGAAGGCGTCGCGGCAGCCGACCGTCCGAGGCAGGAGATCGTATGAGCGGCTATGCTGCGGCAGACGGCGCGCACACGTGTACGCGACACGCCGCTTTGGGGCGGTAGCTCAGCCGGTTAGAGCAGCGGACTCATAATCCGTCGGCCGTGGGTTCGAGTCCCACCCGCCCCACTCGAGCGCCTGGGCGCAGGAACGTTCTCACCTGCGCGTGAGGGCCGGGAAGTCCCGGCCCTCACCTACCACCGCTTCAGTCCTTCCGGGTCCGGGTCACTCAGGTCAGAGAAGGACCCATTTCTGGTTGGCCCCGGTGTGGCAGGTCCACAGGTGGACCGGGGTGCCGTCGTTCCAGGTGCCGCCCGAGGCGTCCAGGCACTTGCCGGACTGCGGGTTGCGGACCGTGCCGTCCGACTGCGGCGCCCACTTCTGGGCTCCGGAGCCGTTGCACGTCCACAGCTGGATCTTCGTGCCGTCCGCGGTGCCGCCGCCCGAGACGTCCAGGCACTTGCCCAGCGCGGTCACCGTGCCGTCGTCCGCGCGCGTCCATCGCTGCGCGCCGGTGCCGTTGCAGGTCCAGAGCTGGATCTTCGTGCCGTCCGCCGTCATGGAGTTGTCGACGTCCAGGCATTTGCCGCCCACGCCCTTCACCTCCCCGGTGCGGGGGCCGGGCTGTTGTCCGCCGTCGCGCTTGATACGGATGTTGCGGAAGGACACCTCGTCGCCGGCCCCGTGGTTCTGGAGGCCGATGTGGCCCTGGCGCAGGCTGCGGGCCGGGTCGGTGTTGGTGAAGTCGTTGATCTTCCGGCCGTTGAGGAAGATCTCCAGCCGTTCCCCGGTGACGCGCAGTTCGTAGGTGTTCCACTCTCCCGGAGGGTTGAGCGCCGCGTCCCGGGCGGCGATGTCGGCGGACCGGAAGCCGTAGACGGACCCGGTGGTGCGGTCGGGGGAGTCCGTCGCGTCGATCTGGATCTCGTAGCCGTTGTTCACCGCGGTCCACGGGTCGTCGGAGGCGGGGAAGCCGAGGAAGACGCCCGAGTTGTCGTCCCCGGCCGCCCTCCAGTCGAGCTTGAGGGAGTAGTCGCCCGTGAACTCCTGGGCGGAGTACCAGAGCATGCCCATGCCGCCCTCCGAGGTGAGGGTGGAGTCGGCCAGGGTGAACCCGCCGGGACCGGCCTGCCGCCAGCCGGTGGTGGACGAGCCGTCGAAGAGCGGTGTGTAGCCGGTCTCGGGCCTGCAGTCGGCGTCGGTCAGGCCGGCCGCCCAGCGGATTCCGCCGAGGAGGTGGCGGTTGAAGGCGGGGTCGGCGAACGACTCGTCGGTGTGGCCGCCGCCGGTGTAGAAGGCGCGGCCGCCCCGGTAGTCCTTGCACCAGGAGATCGGGTGGTCGCCCGCCATGTTGCCGCCCGAGTAGCTGGACTCGTCGAGCGAGGCGAGGACGTGGGCGGTGGTGCGGGGGTTGGTGCGGTAGTTGTACCACTCGTCGGTGCGCTGCCAGGTGCGGCCGAGGTGGGCGGTGGCGTCGTGCGCGCGGTCCTCCACCCTGACGGTGGCGGACTGGACGGCGGGGTGGGAGTGGAAGAGGGCCCCGGCCAGACCGTCGTAGAAGGGCCAGTCGTACTCGGTGTCGGCGGCGGCGTGGATGCCGACGTAGCCGCCGCCGCCCTGGATGTACTGCTCGAAGGCGGTCTGCTGGGTGCCGTCGAGGACGTCGCCGGTCGTCGACAGGAAGACGACGGCGCGGTACTGGCCGAGGTTGCCGGAGGTGAAGGCGCCGGCGTCCTCGGTCGCGTCGACGGTGAAGTTGTGGGCCGTGCCCAGGTCGCGCAGGGCGGCGAGGCCGTCGTCGATCGAGGAGTGCCGGAAGCCGGCGGTCTTGGAGAAGACGAGGATCTTGTAGGCGGGGTCGGCCGCCGTGCGGGGCGGGGCGGTGACGGACGTGGTCACCGGTGCGGGCCGGTCGGGTGCGGACTGTCCCGGGGCGGGCTGTGCCGCGGCCTGCGGGGCCAGCGCGAGCGTGGCGCCGGCGACGAGGCCGAGGAGCGCTTTGAGAGGGGTACGCATGGGGGGTCGCCTCCTTTCCACGGTTACGGAAGGGTCCACTTCTGGTTGGTTCCGGTGTGGCAGGTCCAGAGGTGGACGGGGGTGCCGTCGTTCCAGGTGCCGCCCGAGGCGTCCAGGCACTTGGCGGACTGCGGGTTGCGGACCGTGCCGTCCGACTGCGGCGCCCACTTCTGCGAGCCGGTGCCGTTGCAGGTCCACAGCTGGATCCTGGTGCCGTCGGCGGTGCCGCCGGCCGAGACGTCCAGGCACTTGCCCAGGGCCCGCAGAGCGCCGTCCGCGGAGCGCGTCCACTGCTGCGCGGCGGTGCCGTTGCAGGTCCACAGCTGGATCTTCGTGCCGTCCGCGGTGCCGCCGCCGTCCACGTCGAGGCACTTGCCGCCCACGCCCTTCACCGGTCCCGCTCCCGACGCGGGGCCGGACGTGGTGAAGGAGAACTCGTCGACGTCGAAGAGGGAACCGGCGCCGCCCTTGAAGACGAGGTACAGCGCGGTGGACGCGGCCGGCCCGCCGCTGACCGGGGCGGTGACGTCCTGGAAGGTCTCCCAGTCGCCGGTGACGGGGACGGTCGCCGTGCCGAGCAGGGTGCCGGTGGCGGAGCCGGCCCGCACCTCGATCGTGCCGCCCGCTCCCGCCGAGGAGACCCGGGCGGTGAACCGGGTCACGTTGTCGAGCGCGTAGGGCGTGAAGGAGATCCAGTCGCCGTTCTCGATGTAGCCGACGGTCCTGCCGCCGTGCGCCTGGGCGTGGGTGACCACCTGGACGCCGGACGAGGCGCCGTAGTGCTCGCCCTGCCGGTGCGAGGGCTGGGTGATGTGCTGGTCGTGGGTGGTCAGCGCGGGCTGGCCGTTCGCGCCCTTGTCGGTGTACTCGGCGTCGACGACGCCGAAGATGTTCGCGTTGGGGTCGTGCTCTCCGTCGGCGAGGGTCTGCAGGGTGCCGGTGCATCCGGTGGTCGAGGTCTGCGGGTGGCCGTGGCTGTCGTGCCCGATCACGAAGGTGACCTTGACCTTGGAGCAGTCGACGGTGCCGTCCTCGGGGTCGGAGACCGACACCCTGAAGGGGATCGCGTCCCCGAAGTCGTGGACGCGGCCGTCGAGGGGCAGTTCGAGCCGCACGGTGGGGGCCGTGTTGCCGACCGTGACCTGCACCGAGGCGGTGGCGGACTTGCCGGTGGGGTCGGTCACCTTCAGCGTGGCCGTGTACTGGCCGTTCGCCGTGTAGGTGTGCGAGGGGTTGGCGGCGGTGGAGCCGGTGCCGTCGCCGAAGGTCCAGGCGTGGGTGAGCGCTCCGCCCTCCGGGTCCGCGCTGCCGCCCGAGTCGAAGGAGACGGTCAGCGGCGCGCCGCCGGAGGTGACGTTCGCCTTCGCCTGCGCGGTCGGTGCCAGGCCGTCGGTGACGTGCTCGATGCGGTAGAGGGCCGAGTTCTGGTCGCCGCTGAAGTAGCCGGTGCCGTAGTCGAGGACGTACAGGGCGCCGTCCGGGCCGAACGCCATGTCCATCACCTGGGTGCCGCTCCAGGGGAAGGCGTTGATGGACTGCACGGTGCCGGAGCCGTCGGCCGCGACGCGCTTGATCCAGCGGCGGCCGAACTCGCCGGCGAAGTAGTGGCCGTCGTACTCCTGCGGGAACTTCACCTGCGAGGTGGAGGCGGCGTCGTAGCGGTAGACCGGGCCGCCCATCGGGGATTCCGAGCCGCCCCCGAACTCGGGTACCGAGCCGCCGTCGTAGGGGATCCAGGCGGGCTGGGCGGGGGGCAGCTCGGTGAGGCCGGTGTTGCGCGGTGAGGTGTTCCGGGGAGCGGCGCAGTCGAACCGGGCGCCGGAGGAGCCGGTGGCGAAGTCGTAGTCCACGTAGGCGTCGTTCTTACCGGTGCAATACGGCCAGCCGTAGTTGCCCGCCTTGGTGATCCGGTTGAACTCCACCTGGCCGGCGGGGCCGCGGGTGGGGCTGGCGCTGCCGGCGTCGGGGCCGTAGTCGCCGAGGTAGACGATGCCCGTGGCCTTGTCGACGCTCATCCGGAACGGGTTGCGGAAGCCCATCGCGTAGATCTCGGGGCGGGTCTTCGCGGTGCCGGCGGGGAAGAGGTTGCCGGACGGGACCGTGTAGGAGCCGTCGGCGCCGACCTTGATCCTGAGGACCTTGCCGCGCAGGTCGTTGGTGTTGCCCGCGGAGCGCTGGGCGTCGTACGCGGGGTTGCGGGAGGCGCGCTCGTCGATGGGGGTGTAGCTGTCCGAGGCGAACGGGTTGGTGTCGTCGCCCGTCGAGAGGTAGAGGTTGCCGGCCGCGTCGAAGTCGATGTCGCCGCCCACGTGGCAGCAGGTGCCGCGCGAGGCCGGCACGTCGAGGATCTTCTTCTCGCTGCCGAGGTCCAAGGTGCCATCCGTCTTGAGGACGAACCTGGACAGGCGGTTGACCCCGTCGAACGGGGCGAAGTCGGCCGCCGTGCCGTCGCCCGGGGCGTCTCCGGCCGGGGTGCCGAGCTTCGGCGCGTAGTAGAGGAAGACGTGCCGGTTGGCGGTGAAGCCGGGGTCCACGGCGACGCCCTGGAGGCCCTCCTCGTCGTGGCTGTAGACGTCGAGCTTTCCGGCGACGGACGTGGTGCCCGCCGCGTTCGTCAGCCGCAGCGTCCCGTCGCGGGACGTGTGCAGCACGGAGCGGTCGGGCAGCACGGCCAGCGTCATCGGTTCGCCCGTTTCGGCCACGCCCTTGGCCAGCGTGACCTGCTGGAACACGGGATCGGCGGCCGCCGGGGCGGGCTCGTCGCGGGGGGCGGGCGCGGCGGTGGCCGACGACACCGGGAGAAGGCAGCCGACGGTGCACGCCAGCGCGGTCAGGAGCAATCGGACGCGCTTGTGTCTGAGCGTTCTCATGCGCACGGAAGTTCTCCCGGGGTGAGAGGAGTAGGCGGCAGCCTCGTCGGGCTGCCGGTCGTGCCGACAGGCGTGCGCCGTCACGCCGTGGGGGAGCCGAGCCGGTCCGTGAGACATGACCGGTTCATTTCAAGGAAGCTAGCGGTCTTCTGTGGGGCCCGGAAGCCGGTCGGCGGAAGTTCTCGCTACTTTTTCTTTGGCCGGGACAAAGCGTGGACGGGTGCGGGTGAAGTCTCTACTGTGTCCGACGCTGCGGTACGGACCTGGTGCACTCTCCGCCCGTCAGCGCCCTCCGTGACCGGGGTGACGGCGCGCCCCGCCAGCGGTGGATCCCTCACTTGCCCGAGCGAGCCCCTGCCTTGAGGGGTCGTCAGGAGGTCACGTGTATCCACGGCTGTATCCCCGCCGACCGGGCAGACGCCTGGCCGGAACGCTCATCGGCTCCTTATTGGCCATCGGCCTGACGGCGACGCCGGCCCCCGCGGACCCACCCGCCCCCGCCGAGGCCGCCGCGGCCGAGGCCCTCCCCCCGCAGGAACCGGGGGTCACGCTGCGGACCTTCGACACGCAGGTGCCGCTCAACGACATCTGCACGCTGAAGCCGGGCCAGACCCCCAACGTCGACAAGCTCATGCCGGTGATCGACTGGTCGGCGCCCGCCGACTTCGGGCTGGAGAGCAACTTCGTCACCCACGTCCTCGGCAATCTGCACGCCCCCGGCGCCGGCAGCTACACCCTCCGCCTCACCAGCGACGACGGCTCACGTCTCTGGATCGACGACAGACTCGTCATCGACCACGGCGGACTGCACGGGCCGGAGTCCAAGGACGCCACCGTCGAGCTGACGGCGGGGCCCCACGCGCTGCGCGTCGAGCACTTCGAGCGGGGCGGCGGCGAGCAGCTGACACTGGCCTGGAGACCGCCCGGCGCCGCCGCCTTCGCCGTCGTACCGAACACCGCCCTCAGCACGGACGCCGACGTCGTACGGGTGACGGCCCCGGGCCGCAAGGAATGCGAGACCGGTGCCGACTCGCCCGGCGACGGCCTGCCGCTGACCGGGGTGCACCCCGACTACACGCTCACCGACCTCCGGCCGCCGGGCTTCGAACCGCAGGTCTCGGCCATGGACTGGCTGCCCGACGGGCGCCTGGCCGTCACCACCTGGGGCGGCAGCAACAACACCACCGGCGAGGTCTACCTGCTGGACAACGTCACCGGGGACACCGGCCCGGACGAGGTGACGGTCAAGAAGATCGCCTCGGGGCTCAAGGAGCCCATGGGCATCAAGCACGTCGACGGCAAGCTCTACGTCTCCCAGAAGCACGAACTGACGGAGCTGAACGACACCGACGGCGACGAGGTCACCGACCAGTACCGGCGGGTCGCGACCTGGCCCTTCGGCGGCAACTTCCACGAGTTCGCCTTCGGGCTGCTGTACAAGGACGGGTTCTTCTACCTGAACCTGTCGGTCTCCATCAACTACGGCGGCGCGACCACGGATCCGCAGCCGGCGCAGAACCGCGGCACCACCATCAAGGTGAACAGGCAGACCGGCGAGGTCTCCTACGTCGCCGGCGGACTGCGCACGCCGAACGGCATCGGGTGGGGACCCGAGGGCGGCATCTTCGTCACCGACAACCAGGGCGGCTGGCTCCCCTCCTCGAAGCTGGTGCACATCAAGCAGGGCCGGTTCTTCAACCACTACACCAACCCCGACGGGCCCTTCGACGCGCAGCCCGTGACCCGGCCGGTGCTCTGGCTGCCGCAGAACGAGATCGCCAACTCGCCGAGCACACCGCTGCAGTTGACCGAGGGACCGTTCGCCGGGCAGATGCTCTTCGGGGACGTGACCTACGGCGGCGTGCAGCGCGGCTTCCTGGAGAAGGTCGGCGGCGAGTACCAGGGCGCCGTCTTCCGGCTCACCCAGGGGCTGGAGGCCGGCGTGACCCGGATCAGCATCGGGCCGGACGGCGCGCTGTACGCCGGCGGGCTCGGGGCCGGCGGCAACTGGGGCCAGGAGGGCAAGCTCAGCCACGGCCTGCAGAAGCTGGCGCCGAACGGCACCGACGCCTTCGACATCCGCGCCATGCGCGCGGTACCCGGCGGCTTCGCGCTTGAGTACACGCAGCCGCTCTCGGCCGACACGGCCCGGGACCTCGCCCAGCACTACAGGATCAAGCAGTGGCGGTACGCGCCGACCGCCGACTACGGCGGCCCGAAGATCGACGAGGAGACCCTGACCGCGCAGTCCGCCACCCTCTCCGGCGACGGCAGGACGGTCACCCTCGCGATCCCCGGCCTCAAGGCGGACCGGGTGGTCCACGTCCGTTCGCCCCGCCCCTTCAGCTCGGCCGGCGGCGAGACCCTGTGGAGCACCGAGGCGTGGTACACGCTCAACCGGCTGCCCGGCGGGGGAACCCCCGGGCCGGGCGAGGTGAAGGGCGTGGGCGGCAAGTGCCTGGACGTCGACAACTCCATGACGGCGGACGGCACGAAGGTCCAGCTCTGGACCTGCAACGGCACCGGCGCGCAGCAGTGGACGCGCGCGGACGACGGCACGCTGCGGGCGCTGGGCAAGTGCCTGGACGTGTCCAACGGCGGCACCGCCGACGGCACCAGGATCCAGCTGTGGACGTGCAACGGCACCGGCTCGCAGAAGTGGGCGCCGCAGTCGGACGGCACGGTCCGCAACCCGCAGTCCGCCAAGTGCCTGGACGCCTCGGGCGGCACCTGGAACGACGGCACCCCGGTCCACCTGTGGACCTGCCACACCGGCACCAACCAGAAGTGGTTCCTCCCGTAGGGGCCGGGCGGCGTTCCACGCCGTGAGCCGGCGCGCGCGGCCACGTCCCTCCGTGGCCGCGCGCGTCGTCGTCCTCCCGACTCCGGCCGCGCGGCGCGTGCCCCGACCGGTGGCGGGCCCCGGTCAGTGCCCGAGCCGGGCCAGTGCCGCGCGCAGCGCCGACCGGACCTCCCGCGGTGGCGGCGGGCCGTCGGTCTCCGTGCCCGCGGTGACGGCGGCCGCGACGTCGCGGAGCTTGGTGTTGGACAGCTGGGACGCCTCGCGCAGGATCTCCCACGCCTCGTCCGAGGTGCAGGAGTGCAGCGCCATCAGCACGCCCCGCGCCTGGTCGATGACCGGCCGGGAGGCGATCGCCCGGCGCAGCTGCTCCACCTCCTCCTCCAGGACGTGCAACCGCTCGGCGCCGGGCTCGGACAGCCGCGGGGCGGTGGTGCGCAGGGGATCGGCCGTGTCCAGACCGGCCAGCTCCAGGACCCGCACCGGCTGGCCCCGCCAGTTCGCCGTCGTCACCGGCACGGTCTCCCGGTGGCTGTATCCGCCCAGCAGGTCGAGGAAGCGCAGGCCCCCCGGGTCCATGAACTCCACGTCGCCCATGTCCAGATCGACGCGCTCGACGCCGGCCAGCGCGGCCAGCGCCTCGGCCAGGATCTCCGTGCACCCGTGGACCAGTTGCCCGCGCGCGACGAGCAGCGCCCGTCCCCCGGCCACCGTGCCGTCGATCGCCAGGAAGGCGGGGTGCCCCGCCAGACGTGGAGGTACCGCCCGGGTCATGTCACCGCCCTGTCCGTCCCTGCCGGTCCCCACCGGCCCCCGCGGACGTACTCAACGTCGCTCCGTCCCCTTCGTCGTGGCGCCTGCCCGCCGTACGCCGGACTACACCCGGCCCCGGGGAGTGGGCGGCCCACGGGCGGGTAAAGGCAGTGCCGGTCCGTGCCCCGGCGCACGCCTCGCGCGCGGTCACAGCGCCGACCACCAGGTCACCGTCGTGCCGTCCGCCCCGGTGTTCGCGTCCTGGGTGTCCTGCCCGCCCTCCCCGTCGTCGAAGACCGTCAGCCGTACGCCGTCCCGGCCCCCGTCCGCGGCCCCGGCGCCGGCGTCGACGGTGACCTCGACGCGGGAGACGGAGGCGCGGGCCGTCGCCTCGGCCAGGGCGCGGCGCAGGACGGTGAGCAGTGGTCCGGCCACCCGGTCCGGGACGCGGGTGTCGACCGCGCCCCGGAACCGGGTCGACGGAGCGAAGCCCAGCCGGGCGGCGGCGGACGCGGTCTCGCGCAGGACCAGGCCGCGCAGCCCCGTCGGCGGATCGGCCGGCGGCTGCTGGAGCGCGAAGATCGCCGTGCGGACCTCCTGCACCGTGGACCGCAGTTCGTCCGCCGCCCGCGCCAGGATGCCGCGCACGTCCCGCGCGCCCTCGCGGCGCTGCGTCGACTCCAGCATCATCCCGGTCGCGAACAGCCGCTGCACCACCAGGTCGTGCAGGTCCCGCGCGATGCGGTCGCGGTCCTCGTACACCGCGAGCCGCTCCCGCCCGCGCCGGGCGTCGGCCAGGACGAGGGCGAGCGCGGCCTGCGAGGCGAACTGGGTGGCGAGCAGCCGCTCCAGGTCCGTGTACTGGCGTTCCCCCCGCCTGCGCGGCAGGGCGAGGGTGCCGATCAGGCGGCCGTTCGCCTGGAGCGGCAGCATCATGCTCGGCCCGAACCGGTGCCGCACGCGCGTCGTCATCCGCGGATCGGTCGCCGAGTCGGTGAGGAAGACCGGCTCCCCGCCGAGCAGCTGCTCCAGGACCGGGCTGCCCGGCGCGATGGTGGCGCCGACGATGCCGCCCGGGTCGTCCGGCGTGGAGGCGGTCACGATCTCCATGCCGCCCTCGGCGGTGGGGTGGAGGATGACGCCCGCGGAGGCGTCCGCGAGCAGCCGGGCCCGTTCGGCGACCGTCGTCAGCGCGTCGCCGGCGCCCTCCTCGGTGAGCAGCGCGGTGGTGACGGCCGCCGCGCCCTCGATCCAGCGCTCGCGCTGCCGCGCCGTCTCGTACAGGCGGGCGTTGCCGATCGAGATGCCGGCCTGCGTCGCCAGCACCCGCAGCAGTTGCTCGTCCTCCGCCGTGAACGGTTCGTCCCCGGGCCGTCCCGCCAGCCGCAGCTCGCCGAACGCCTCGTCGCGCACGTCGATCGGCACCCGCAGCCGGGGCGCCGTCGCGTCGGCGGGGTCCGGGCCCGGGGTGCGGATCTCGGCCAGGCCGTCCCGGCCGGGGTCGAGGACCACGAGGGAGGCGCGGTCGGCGCCGGTCAGTTCGGCGGCGCCGTCCACGAGGTGCTGGAGGGTACCGCGCAGGTCGAGACCGGTGCCGACCTCCAGGACGGCTTCGAGGAGGCGGGTGAGGCGGGGCGCGGGCTGGGCGGTCATTCCGTCCGGCTTCCTCGGGGTGCCAGGCCGCCTCGGCGGCGGGTCAGTCGGACGCGGTCGGCTGGAGCGAGATCGGCTCCACCCGGCCCTCCAGCATGCTGCCGAGGCCCTGGACCGCGCAGACGTCGGGCCGTTCCGCGATGTGCACCGGCATGCCGGTGGCCTGACGGAGCATCTGGTCGAAGCCGGGCAGCAGCGCGCTGCCGCCGACCATCATGATCCCGCGGTCGGCGAGGTCGGCCACAAGATCGGGCGGGCAGTCCCGCAGCACCCGGCCGATCCCGTCGAGCACGGCGGTCAGCGGCGTCTGGATGGCGTTGCGCACCGACGCGGTGTCGACCCGTACCGAGCGCGCGAGGCCGGTCGCCACGTCCCGCCCGTGGATCTCGGTGGACGCGGGTCCCTGCGGGGTCAGCCCGTTGCCGGACAGGGTCAGCTGCAGCGGCCGTACCGACTGGCTGGGCAGCACCAGCTCGTGCTGGTGGCGCAGGAGCTGCACGATCGCGTGGTCCACGGCCTCGCCGCCGACCGGGATGCGGGCGGCGGTCACGATCGAGCCCAGGGAGAGGACCGCGACCTGGGTGGCGTGCGCCCCGCAGACCATGATCATGGTCGCCTCGGGCTGCTCCACGGGCAGTCCGCAGCCGACCGCCGCGGCGATCAGCGTGTCGACCAGCTCCACGCGGCGCGCGCCCAGGCCGACCAGCGTCTCGATCGCCGCCCGCTGCGCCAGCGGATCCGCGTCGTGCGGGGTGCAGGCCGCCGCGCGCAGCCGGGGCTTGCGGCGCAGGGCGCGGCGGATCTTGTCGCCGAGCAGGTGCCGGAGCATGCGCTGGGCCATCTCGATGTCGACGACCGTGCCGCCCGAGACGGGCCGTACGACCCGGATGTAGCCGGGCGTGCGGCCGGTCATCTTCTCCGCGAACTCCCCGACCGCGATGAGCGCGCCGGTGCGGGTGTTGACCGCGGCCGCGGACGGCTGGTCGACGACGAGTCCGGCACCCTTCACGTACACGCGGGTCCGTGCCGCGCCCAGGTCGACGGCGAAATGGCAGCGGCGCAGCTGCTCCAGACTGGCGGTACTGGCGGTCATGGCGGATCCTCCCGAGAGCGCGACCGTACGGCCGCCCGGTGGGCGGCCTTGCTGGCATCGTGCGCGGGAGCGGGGGAGTGCGCCTGTTGAAGGGGGCCGGGCGGGGGGCCGCCGAACGGGGGGTCTTCGGCGGTCCCGCCCCGTTCGGCTGTCCGGCCCCGCCGAGCGGGGCCGGAGATGCAGCCGGACGGCCGCGACGGCCCGCCGAGCCGGCGGCCGACCGTGTCGACATCCGTCGGGCCCGGTCCCGCGGCCCTCCCGGAGCGCGGCGGGGAACCGGCCGGCCGGCTCGGGCGACCATCTCGCGCGGATGGGTCGCCCGGCTCCGCACGGCCCGATCTCTTCCTCGGCCCGCCGGTCGACCGGCGGTGGCCACACCCGTGTTACGGGGTGCTCGTACCGGCGGAGGGCCCAGCCGGGCCGGTCTCGACGCGGCGGCGGACCGCCCCCGCGGGCGGTGGCCCGCCTGGCGGAAAGCCGCCAGGGCGCCAACCCGCCACGGTCGGTCAACTCCCCCGCAACACAAGCACCCTGAGACTGCTCGGAGCACTCTTCACAGCACTCTACGACGACGCGAAGTGAGGCGTGGATGAGCAGAGGACCAGCCGGACGCGGGACGGCCCTGACGGCGGCGGCGCTCGTGATCGCACTGCTGCCGGCCGGCACCGCGGCGGCACAGGACCCGCCCCCGGAGCCGGCGCACCCCCCGGCGGCCGCCCGAGCCGCGGCGGCCCGCACCGTCACCCTCGTCACCGGGGACCGGGTGACCGTCACCGAGCTGGGCGGCGGGCGGCGGACCGTCACGGTCGAGCGGCCCGAGGGCGCCGCCGGCGCCGTGCACACCCGCCGGTCGAACGGCCGGACCACCGTCGTGCCCGACGAGGCACTGCCGTACCTGCGCGCCGGGCGCCTCGACGAGCGGCTCTTCGACGTGGAGGAGTTGCTGGAGCAGGGCCTCGCCGACACGGAGACCGGCGCGCTGCCGCTGATCGTGACCCACGCCAAGGGCGCGCGGTCGGCCACCCCGCGGGGGACCGAGCGGACCCGGAAGCTGCCCAGCGTGCGCGGGGCGGCGGTCGAGGCCGTCAAGGGCCGTGATTTCTGGCGGGAGTTCACCCGTGGCGCCGGCATTGGGAAGGTGTGGCTCGACGGGCGGGTCACCGCGGCCATGGCCGAGTCCAACGCGCAGATCGGCACCCCCGAGGCGTGGCAGGCCGGGCTGACCGGAAAGGGCGTCACCGTCGCCGTGCTGGACAGCGGCGTGGACGCGGGCCATCCCGACCTGGCCGGCCGCATAGCCGAGAGCCGCAGCTTCATCGCGGGCGAGGAGGTCGCCGACCGCAACGGGCACGGCACCCACGTCGCCTCCACCGTCGGCGGCAGCGGCGCGGCCTCCGACGGCCGGGAGAAGGGGGTGGCGCCGGGCGCGTCGCTCGCGGTCGGCAAGGTCCTGAACGACTCCGGGTCGGGCAGCGAGTCGGAGATCATCGCCGGGATGGAGTGGGCCGCCCGGGACGTGGACGCCGACGTCGTCTCCATGAGCCTCGGCTCCACCGAGCCCAGCGACGGCACCGACCCGATGGCCGAGGCCGTCAACACCCTCTCCCGCGAGACGGGCGCCCTGTTCGTCGTCGCGGCCGGCAACACCGGCGCCCCGTCCTCCATCGGCTCGCCCGGCGCCGCCGACGCCGCGCTGACCGTCGGTGCCGTCGACTCCGCCGACCAGGCGGCCTGGTTCACCAGCGCCGGGCCCCGATACGGCGACCAGGCGCTCAAGCCCGACCTGTCCGCGCCGGGCGTGGGCATCCTCGCCGCCCGGTCCCGGCTCACCGAGGGCAGCGGCGACTACACCGCCATGGACGGTACGTCGATGGCGACACCGCACGTCTCCGGCGTGGCCGCCCTGCTCGCCGAGCGGCACCCCGACTGGAGCGGCGCGCGGCTCAAGGACGCGCTGATGTCCACGTCGAAGGGGCTCGACGCCTCCGCGTACCAGCTGGGCGCGGGCCGGGTGAGCGTGCCGGACGCGATCGCGGCGGAGGTGACCGCAACTGGCAGCACCGACCTCGGCTTCCACGCCTGGCCCCACGACGGCGACCAGCCCGTCACCCGTACCGTCACCTACACCAACTCCTCCGCCACGGCGGTCGAGTTGCGGCTGGCGGCGCGGGGCGCCCCCGCCGGTGTCGTCACGCTCGCCGACACCGCCCTCACCGTGCCCGCGCACGGCACCGCCGCCACCACCGTCACCGGCGACGTGTCCAAGGCCCCGCCCGGGACGACGAGCGGGCGGATCGTGGCGTCGGGCGCGAACGGGGAGCCCGTCGCGCACACGGCGTTCGGGCTGGTCAAGGAGGACGAGCGGTACACGCTGACCGTCCGCGTCAAGGACCGTTCCGGTGCCGCGGCCCCGGCCGACCTGGTCGTCCAGCGCCTCGCCGGGGGCGTCGACCCCGTTCCCGCGCACGTCGGCGACTCGGGCACCCTCGAGCTGCGCCTCGCGCCGGGGACGTACAGCCTGACCTCGTTCCTCGACGTCCGCGGCAGCGGCGGCGCCGACTCGCTCGGGCTCGGCTTCCTCGCCGCGCCGGAGGTCGTCCTGGACCGGGACCGCGAGGTCACCCTGGACGGGACGAAGCTGCGGGAGCTGCGCGCGGACGTGTCCAAGGCGACCGAGACACGGCAGTTGCTCATGGAGTACGACCGCAGCGCGGGCGGCGCCGACCTGTTCGGCGCGGTCCAGGTGCCGCTGAAGTACGACAGCGTCTTCGCGGCGCCGACCCGGAAGGTCGCCGAGGGCGGCTTCGAGTACCGGACCGTGTGGCGGCTCGGCAAGCCGCAATTGGCGGTCGAGGGGATCGGCGAGGCCGTCGTGCAGGCCGGCGGCACCCTGACCGACGGGCGCGGCCGGCTGCCGCTGGTGGACGTGGGGGAGGGGCCGTTCCCGGCGGGCGTACGGGGCAAGGCGGTCCTCGCGCGGCTCACCGAAGGCACCGAACCGGCCGCGCTCGCGCAGGCGGCCGAGGACGCGGGCGTGAAGGCGCTGTTCGTCACCGACGACGCGCCCGGCCGGCTGACGGCCTGGTGGGGCACGGACGACAACGCCGACCGGCCGCTCCAGATCGCCACGGTCGACGCGGACGACGCCCGGCGGCTGCGGAAGGCCGGACGGGTCGACATGACCGGCACCCCCGACACGCCCTACGTCTACGACCTGTCCGAGGGGCACCCCGGCGCCGTGCCCGACCGGGACCTCACCTACCGGCCCGGCCGGCACGACCTCGCCGAGCTGCGGACCCGGTACCACGGCGCCGAGGCCGCGAGCGGCGGCGAGTTCCGGTACTCGATCACCGGCACCTTCCCGGTCGGGCTCGGCTTCCGGGAGCGGATCGCCTACCCGGCCGAGCGCACCGAGTACGTGTCCACCGGGCCGGGCCAGCTGTGGCACGAGTCCGTGACCAGCGCCGGGGAGGCGCTGGAAGAGCGCGGCGGGCTGGTGCGGTACCGGGGCGGCGACCGCACCGGGCTGAACTGGTTCAAGCCGGTCTGGCACCCCTACCTCGGCACCGGGCTCGGCTGGGGGCAGGAACGCGCGGGCGACCGGCTCCAGTTCAACGCGCCCGGCTGGGGCGACTCCGGTCCCGACCACACCGGCTTCGGCGACGTGTGGAACGAGGAGAGCGGGATGACGCAGACCACGTCGGTGTACCTGGACGGCGAACTGGTCGACCAGAGCCCGAGTTCGGCTGCCTACGTGGAGGAGGCGCCGGCCGACGAGCGCACCTACCGGCTCGTCACCGACACCGCGCTCGACGCCGGGCGCTGGCCGCTCGCCACCGAGGGGCACGCGGAGTGGACCTTCCGCTCGGCCGCCACGCCGGACGACCGGTGGACCCGCCTCCCCCTGATCAACCTCTCCTTCGACGTCGGCACCGACCTCGCGGGCGAGGTGCGCGGCGGCAGGAAGCTGAGGATCGGGCTCGGCGCGCGGTACGTGGCGGGTGCCGCGGACACCGGCCGCATCGGCGGCGGGCGTCTGGAGGCCTCGTACGACGGCGGAAAGTCCTGGCGGCAGGTGCGGCTGCAGGGCGGCGGCGGTGCCTCCTGGCACGGCACGCTGGACGTGCCGCGCGGTGCCGGCCACCTCTCCCTGCGGGCCTCGGCGCGCGACGACCGGGGCGGCTCGGTCACGCAGGAGATCGTGCGGGCCGTGACCGTGCGCTGACACGCGGACGGCGCCGCCTCCCTGGGACGGGGAGGCGGCGCCGTCGGTTTCTCGGACCGTCAGACCAGCCAGCCGACGAAGTGGACGAGACCGGCGAGGATGTCGGTGAGAAGGTTCATGATCGTGTGGCTCCTTGCGCTGTGCAGTGTGGGACCTACTTGGGACATGTGCGTCAACTACGGTCTGCAGCCCGTCGCTTGCACACCGTAAGTATCGTTGGTCCCTGCAGTCACATGCGCTCTTCAGAGCGACGATCACCTGTTCCAGGGAACAACTGATCGCCTGTTCGGGTCAGTCCCAGCTCGGCCAAGTCCTGCGGACGCAGGCGCAGTTGGTCCGCCGTGGCCTCCACCTCCCCGGGGCCGCGCTTCAGGATCGCCGCCGCGAGTTCCGGCGCGATGACCGAGAAGTAGCTGTCCGGCGTGGCCCAGGTGCGGCCGGGCGCCGCGAGTGCCAGCGCCCCGCCCGAACCGCCCTCCCCGATCACCAGCGTGGTCACCGGCGTGCGCGCCGCGGCCACCGCCCCGAACAGCTCGGCGATCGCCGGTCCCGCCCCCTCCCGTTCGGCCTCCGCGTCGTTGGCCGCGCCCGGCGTGTCCACCAGGGTCAGCACCGGGATGCCGAGCCGCCCGGCGAGCCGGATCAGCCGGGTGGCGGTGCGGTACCCGGCGGGCCTGGTGGCCGCCCCCGTCTGGGCGGCGTACGCGACGGTGCGCCCCGCGTGTTCGCCGAAGCCGCACAGCATGCCGTCCGGGTCGGTGCCGCCGCACCGGTCGCCCGAGAGGGCGGCGCGGTGGGTGAAGTAGGCGTCCAGGTAGGCCCCGGCGCGCGGGCGTCCGGGGGCGCGGGCCCGCCGGACCGCGTCCCAGCCGCTCACCGGAAGGTCCCGTGCGCCCAGCGGCCCGGGCACCGGCGCCGGTCCGTCCCAGCCGGCCGTCAGCAGCCGCAGCCACCGGCCCAGCGTGGAGCGCAGCTCGCCGGCCGGCACGACCGCGTCCGCGCTGCCCGCCGCCACCTGCGCCTCGGCCGTGTACGCCGCCGGATCGGCGTCCGGCGGCCGGACCCGCGAACCGGCGAAGCCGACCTGGGCGCCGGGCAGCGCGAGGACCACGTCGGCGCCCGCCCCGAGGGTCGCCCAGCCGCCGCCGGTCGCCGGGTCCCGCACCACGGCGACCTGCGCCAGCCCCGCCTCCCGGGTGAGCGCCGACTCCCGTGCCACCCGCTGGAGCTGGGTCAGCGCGAGCATCCCCTCCTGCATCCGGCTGCCGCCGGTGGCGACCAGCGGCACCACCGGCAGCCGGTGCTCACGGGCGTGGGCGTACGCGGCCTCCAGCCGGTCACCGGTGCGCCGGCCCAGCGATCCGCCGAGGAACCCGAACTCGAACGCGAGGAGCACGGCCCGCACGCCGGCCACCCGCCCGGTGCCGCAGACCACCGACTCCTCCTCCCCGGTGCGCTCGGCGGCGCGGGCGCGGGCGGCGTCGTAGCCGGGCCAGCCCAGGGGGCCGTCCGGCGGCGACTGGCCCGCGGGACGGGGGAGTTCGGTGAAGTCGTCGGTGACGAGGGCCAGGAACTCCCGTGCGGACGGGCGGTCAGTCACGGTTCAGCGCCCGCTTCATGATCTTCCCCATGTCGTTGCGGGGCAGCGCGTCGAGGTACCGGACCGCGCGGGGCCGCTTGTGCGGGGCCAGCCGGGCGGCCACGTGACCGGCCAGCGCCTCCAGGGTGGGCGGCGCCCCGGGGTCCGCGGGCACGATCCACGCCACGATCCGCTCCCCGAGGTCCGGGTCGGGCTCGCCGGTCACCGCCGCCTCCCGCACCTGCGGGTGTTCGAGGAGCGCGTTCTCGATCTCACCGGCCCCGATCTTGTAGCCGCCGCTCTTGATCAGGTCGGTGGCCTTGCGGCCGACGATGCGGACGTAGCCGTCGGGGTCGCGCACCGCCATGTCGCCGGTGCGGAAGAAGCCGTCGGGGGTGAAGGCGGCGGCGGTGGCGTCGGGGCGGTTCAGGTACTCGGTGAACAGGTTCGGGCCGCGCACCTGGATCTCGCCCACGCTCTCCCCGTCCCGCTCCCCGACCGGCGTGCCGTCCTCCTCCACCAGCCGCAGCTCCACGCCGGGCAGCGGCACGCCCACCGTGCCGGCGCGCGGCTCGCCGTCCGCCCGCACGCTCGTGTTCATCAGCGTCTCCGTCATGCCGTACCGCTCGATCACCCGCCGGCCGGTCGCGGCGGCGATGCGCTCGTGGTCGTGCACGGGCAGCGCGGCCGACCCCGAGACCAGCAGCCGGGCCCCGGCGAGGGCCTTCGCCAGCTCCGGGTCGCCGGGCAGCGCCTCGGCGATGCGGTGGTACATCGTCGGCACCCCGAAGAGCATGGTCGCGCCGTCGTTCAGCTCCCGGGCCACGCCCTCGGGGGAGAACCTGCCCAGGTGCCGGACGCTCCCGCCGCGCCGCAGCGGGCCGAGGACGCCGAGCACGAGTCCGTGCACGTGGAACAGCGGCAGCCCGTGCACCAGCACGTCGTCGCCGGTCCACCGCCACGCGTCGGCCAGCGCGTCCAGGGTCGACGCGAGCGCGCGCCGGGGGATGACGGCGCCCTTGGGCGGGCCGGTGGTCCCGGAGGTGTAGACGACGAGCGCGGGGTCGCCCTCCGCGGCGCGGTCCTCGGGCACGGGGCCGGCCGCGCGCACGTCGACGTCGACGCGCTCCAGGGCGGCCAGGGCCGGGGGGAGTTCGGCGTCCGGGGGCGCGAGGACGAGCGTCGGCCCGCTGTCGGAGAGGATGTGCGCCAGTTCCCCGTCGCCCGACCTCGGGTTGAGCGGTACGGCGGGGACCCCGGCCAGCAGCGCCGCCACCACGGCGACCGCGGTCTCCATCGCCGGTGTCGCCCACACGGCCACCCGGCGGGCGGTGCCGATCCGTCCGGCCGCGGCGCCCGCGGCGGCGGCGAGTTCCGCGTACGTCAGTGAGCGCTCGCCGAACCGCAGGGCGGGCCGGTCGGCCGGGGCGGGGGAGAGGGCCGGGAAGAGAGAGGACACGCGTCGTACTCCTTAGCTGTTGCTCACGATTGCCGGTCTTCGAAGGGGCCTACCCGAAGCCGGGCACGACCAGTACGAGCCACGCCAGCGCGGGCACCGCGGCCACCACGATCCCGCCGTACACCATCAACTGCCGGAAGAAGCGCTCCCGGTCGACGTCCGGCGCCGCGGCCAGCACCAGCGCGCCGTTGGTCGAGAAGGGGCTGACGTCCACGACCGTCGCGGACACCGCGAGGGCCGCCACCATGCCGGCCGCGCCGATCTCGCCCTGCGCCAGGAAGGGCACCGCCAGCGGGATGAGGGCGCCCATGATGCCCACGGAGGAGGCGAAGGCCGACACGACCGCGCCGATGTAGCAGAGCAGCAGCGCGGCCAGCAGCGGTACGCCGATGCCGCCGACGCCCTCACCGGCCCAGGTGATGGTGCCCATCTCCTCCAGCACGCCGACGTAGGTGAGGACGCCGCAGATCAGCAGGACCGTGGACCAGGCGATCTCGCCGACCGCGCGGCGGCTGTCGTCCGGCCAGGCGGTGCTCAGTACCACCGCGAGGCTGACCGCGGTCAGACCGGCGTCCAGGTCGAAGCCGAGGACGGCCACGACGAGGGCGACCAGGGCGACGAGCGTGGCGGTCCGGGCCGGGGTGAGGCGGGTGGCGCCGCCGACGGAGCCGGCGTCGCGGTCGGGGCGCGTGGCGACGGCGGTGGGGGCGGTGCCGGCGGCCCCGGCGGCGGGGGTGGTGCCGGTGGTGCCGGCGCCCTCGGTGTCCGTGCCGGCCGGGCCGGTCCCGGCGTTCGCGGTCCCGTTGCTCGGGGTCCCGTCCCCCTCCGCGTCACCGTCGCGGCCCGCGGAGTCCTCGCCGTGCACCGGTACCGAGCCCCGCGCCCACAGCTTCCGCCCGCCGAGGACCGTGAACAGCACGGCTGCGATGAGGAGGTTGGCGATCAGCGAGGCGAGGAAGAGGCCGACCTCGCTGCCCGGCAGGTGCTCGCGCTCGACGATGCCGTTGACGATCGAGCCGTAGATGCTGATCGGCGAGAAGCCGCCGGCCTGCGCGCCGTGCACCACCATCGTGCCCATGAGCAGCGGGCTGATCGAGTAGCGGGTGGCGAAACTCAGCGCGATCGGCGCGACGATGGCCACCGCGGCCGGACTCACCGCCCCGATCGCCGTGAGCGCCCCGGTGAGCGCGAACATCACCCAGGGGATCAGCGCGACCCGCCCCCGGACCAGCCGGACGGCCGCGTGCACCAGCCAGTCCGTGGTGCCGTTGGCGCGGGCGATGGCGAACAGGTAGGTGACGCCGACGAGAACGACGAACAGGTCGCCGGGGAAGCCGGCGAAGATGCCGTCCGCGTCGAGGTCGGCGACGAGCGTGCCCACCCCGAAGGCGGCGGCGAAGGCGAGCGCGCCCATGTTGACGGAGCGGGTGGTGGCGATGACGAACACCACGACCAGGACGAGGATCGAGACGAGTTCGGGGGACATGCGGGGGCTCCCGGGTGCTGTCCTGCTGGAGACCTGATGGGGCTGACTGGTCGAGTGGCTGAACCACTGGGCTTGGAAGGGTGCGGTTGGCAGGTCAGCGTGGGCCCCGCCCGGACCGTCGTCAAGGGGTCGCGCAGGAATTGGCTCAGCCACTCGGCCACCGGAGCCCCGGTGCTAGGCTCCCGTCGAGAGGGGGATCCGTGACCGACGCCCTGCGCCCCATGACCAGACAGCGCCTCTACGAGCAGGTGCTGGAGCGGCTGCGCCAGTACGTCACCGAGGGCGGCCTGCGGGCCGGCGACCGCCTCCCGCCCGAACGCGACCTCGCCCAGCGCCTCGGCGTGAGCCGGGCCTCCGTGAAGCAGGCCATCGTGGTTCTGGAGGTCCAGGGCCTGGTGGAGGCGCGGCACGGCGGCGGGACGTATCTGGTCCGCGACAGCCTCGACGTCGAGCCCGTCGAGCGGATGGTCGAGCGCCGGCGGCGCCTGCCGGACGTACTGGAGGCCCGCGAGGCGCTGGAGACGAAGCTCGCCGAACTCGCCGCGGAACGGCGCACGGAGGACGACCTCTCGGCGATGCGGGCCGCGCTGGACGTGATGGCCGAGGAGATCGAGCGGGACGGTCACGGCATCGAGGGGGACCGGCTGTTCCACGGGGCGGTGACGGCGGCGGCCCACAGCAGTCTGCTCGCGGAGTTCATGCGCTCCATCGCCGACCAGATCGCCGAGAGCCGCACCGAGTCCCTGCGCCAGCCCGGCCGGCCCGGCCGTTCCCTGGCCCAGCACCGCGCCATCCTCGACGCGATCACCGCCGGTGAACCCCGGCAGGCGGCCACCGCGATGCGTCGCCACGTGCGCACCGTGGCCAAGGTCCGCCTGCTGGACTGGGACCCGGAGGAGACGCGCTGACGCCTGGCGGCGCGGTGCGGATCCCGGGTCGGCCGTGAGGACGGGGGCCGGTCAGCGGCCGTCCGCCGCCGGCTGTCGGCGGACGCGGTAGCGCAGGTGCAGGACCCGGCGGCCCTGGATCACCGTGTGCGGGTCCTCCAGCAGGTGCTGGGCGTCGACCGAGCCGAAGTACCGCTTGCCGCTGCCGAAGACCACCGGCACGACGTCCATCGCCACCTCGTCCACCAGACCCAGGGCGAAGGCCTGACCGCCCACGTCGCCCGCCGCGATCGCCACGTTGCGCTCCCCGGCCAGCTCCCCGGCCCTGCGGACGGCGTCGGCCACGTCGTCGACGAAATGGAACGGCGCCTCCGGGTGCCAGCCGACGGGCTTCGGCCGGTGCGACACGACGACGACGTGGTCACCGGTCGGCGGCTTGCCCTCCCAGCCGTTGGTCATGTCGAAGACGTGCCGTCCGACCACCAGCGCGCCGACGCCCGCCATCATCGACGAGACGTAGTCGGCCGACTCCTTCGACACCGTGCTGGTGACGACGGTGTCGATCTCCTGGTCGCCGTTGGAGTACCAGTCGAAGAGCGGCCCGACCTGGTCGTCCGCGTCGGCGATGAAGCCGTCGAGGGACACGACGTTGTGCATGACTACGGTGCTCATCGGATCTCCCGGGGTAATGGGGCCTCCCTTTGGGTGTACGGACCGGTCGCGCACGCGAAACTCATCGGCCAGGTCCTCGTGCCGCCTACGAGCAGGAGCACGGTGATGGCGCCCGGCCGGAGCGGCCGTGAAGCCGGCGGCGGGCGGATGCCCGGCAGGCGGTCAGCGGCATCTGTTCAGGGCCAGGAAGTCCATCGTCGGGGACACCGAGGCGGCCACCGTCAGGAGGCGGTGGTGCTGGGGGCGCAGGCCGCGGACGAACAGGGTCCGGCCGCGGTGGCGCGCCGCGGTGCGCTGCTCGTGCAGCAGGTGCAGGGCGGTGGTGTCCATGAAGGGCACCTGGTCCATGGCCCAGGTGACGGTGCGCACGTCGGGCGGCAGGGCGTCGGAGGCGGCGCGCAGGGCGGGTAGGGCCTCGTGGTCGATGTCGCCGTGCGGGAAGATCGCTGCCGTGTACCCCACGACGAAGGTGCTGATGTTCATGGGCGTGTCCCCCTTCCGGGGGTCGGGAGCCCGAAGACGTCACAGCGCACCGCGTTCGGAGGCTGGTCGGCGACGGCGGGTTCCCGTCCGTTCCGGGCCGGAACGACAGACGGTGCCCGTGCCGGGGGACCCCTGGTTCCGAAGGGCGACGGCAGGCTCGTGATCGCGTCGATCGTGTCACGGGACCGGCACCGCCTGCCAGGCGGCCGGACGTGACCTTGCAGATACGGCGGCCCGGAATAAGCGGGCCGGCCCGGCGTCGGCGGACGGCGGCCCGTCGCCGCGGGAGTCCGAAGAGACGCGGGCTAACCGAGGAGCCCCCGGGCGCCGGGCGCCGTACGCTGAAGCAGCCCCCACGTGAACTCCGCGACCACCTCGTGCCGTACGCCGTCCCGGTCGGGGGCGGTGAAGGCCAGGCCCCAGCGGGTCGGCGCCGAGCCCTGGAGCGGGCGGGCGGGGGCGAAGGCGCGGGCCGCCTCGTCGACCGTGCAGGACCAAGGGGCCAGGTCCTCCAGGGTGCGCAGGTCCGGTGGCGCGGCGCCGGGGGCGCGCACCAGCCACTCGTTCCAGACCGCGCCCCCGTCCGCGACGAGCACCTCGAAGCGCAGGTCCGGCCAGAGAGGCAGCGCCCACTGCCGGGCCTCGCACTCCAGGTCGCCGATCCGGCGGGGCGCCGACGACTCCGGCTCGCCGAGGACCGAGCGGTAGCGTGCGGCGGCGGAGCGCGAGCGCGGGGAGCGGAGCATCGCCTGCCAGCGCTTGTTGGCCTCCCGCATCTCGGTGATCGAGGCGCCCAGCTCCCGCCGGGCGTCCTCCACGGGGCCGGGATTGTGGTCGGCCATGCGGCGCAGCAGCACCAGCTGGAAGTCGCGCGGGGTGAAGGGGCCGGCGGGGCGCTGTCCGGTGGGCATGGGAACCATCGTGAACGCCCGCCCATTGCCCCGGCAAACGCGGTGTGAGTAGCCTGTGTTCGCGATTCCGACCGCTTGTTGAAATATCGAACATACCTAGGGAGGGCCGGAGATGGGACGCCTCGTACCCGCCGTGACCCGGGCTCTCGACATTCTGGAGCTCTTCCTCGACGGGGACGGCACGCTCTCCGCCCCCGACATCGTGCGCAGGCTCCAGCTGCCCCGCACCACCGTGCACGAGCTGGTCACCACGCTCGCCGCCCGCAAGTACATCGTCCCGGTCGCCGGTCAGCCCGGACGGTACCGGCTGGGCGTGCGGCCGTACCAGCTCGGCGCCCGCTACGCCGAGCACCTCGACCTCGCCGCCGAGGGCCAGCAGGTGGCCCGGAGCGTCGCCGAGACCTGCGACGAGACGGTGCACGTGGCGATCCTGGAGGACACGGACGTCATCTACATCGCCAAGGTCGACTCCACGCACGCGGTGCGCATGGTCTCCGCTGCCGGGCGCCGGCTGCCCGCCCACTGCACCTCGGTCGGCAAGATGCTGCTGGCCGCGCTGCCCGAGCCGGAGGTCGCCGCCCGCTTCCCCGACGGCACCGCGCTGGCCGCGATGACGCCGAACAGCATCACCGACCCGGCCGTCCTGCGCGAGGCCCTCGCCGCGGTCCGCGCGCGCGGTACGGCGAGGGAGAGCCGCGAGTCGAACCCGGACGTCTCCTGCGTCGCCGCCCCGGTGCGCGACCGCACGGGACAGGTCGTCGCCGCGCTGTCGATCTCCGTGCCCATGATCCGCTGGAGCGAGGAGCGGCTCGCCGAGCTGGAGGAGCTGGCCGTCAAGGGCGCCGCCGAACTCTCCGAGCGGCTTGGCCACCGGGGGGCGGCGTGAGGGCGGGGCGCCCGGCCTACGAGGTGGCTGTCCGGGCGGAGGCGGCGCTCGGCGAGGGACCCACCTGGGACCCGGTGACCGGCCGCCTGTTGTGGATCGACGTCCTGGGCTCCCGGGTCCACACCTACGACCCGGCCTCCGGACGGCGCACGGTCCGCCGCACCGAGCAGCACGTGGGCGCCGTCAAACCCCGCGCGGGCGGCGGGCTCGTCCTCAACCTGCGCGACGGGATCGCGCTGCTCGACCCCGACGGCGGCCTCCGCTGGCTGCACCGCGAGCCCGTCCCGGGCCGCCGCGCCAACGACGCCGCGGTCGCCCCCGACGGCAGCCTCTGGGCGGGCACCATGCGCTACGACGAGGCGCCGGGCGGCGGCACGCTGACCCGGTACGCCGCCGACGGCACCGCCGAGGTCGTCCTCGGCGACGTGACGGTGAGCAACGGCACCGGCTGGAGCCCCGACGGCCGGCTGATGTACTACGTCGACAGCCCGACCCGGCGCATCGACGTCTTCGACGTCACGGACTCCGGCACGGTCACCGGGCGGCGCCCGCTGGCCGTGGTGGAGGAGGGCGCGGGCTTTCCCGACGGACTGTGCGTGGACGCCGACGGCTGCGTCTGGGTCGCCCTGTGGGACGGCGCCGCGGTCCGCCGCTACACCCCGTCCGGCGACCTCGACCGCGTCCTGACGCTGCCCGTCCCGCGCGTCACCGCGTGCGCCTTCGGCGGACCCGGCCTCACCGACCTGTACGTCACCACGGCCCGCGTGGGCCCGCACCCGCCACCGCCCCTGGCGGGCTCCCTCCTGGTACTGCCGGACACGGGCCGGGGCTCGGTCCAGCCGGCGTTCGCGGGCTGAGGGGCGACCGCGGTCGTCGCGCACGCCGTCCGGGCCGTCTCAGACGCCCGTCCGGTCCAGCCCGTCGAGTACCGCGCGTTCCGCCGGGGTCAGGGGCGGGCCGGACAGCGGGGGGAGCGGGGAGCCGGTCAGGGCGGACAGGGCCGCGTCGGGGCGGAACATGCGGGTCGGGGGCGTGCGCATGCTCGTGACGTCCCAGATGGCCGAGGCCGCCGCGAAGGAGCCCGCCGCCGCCCGCGTCATGCGCCGCGTGTACGCCGTCACCACCCGGTCCCCGACGCCGGGACGCCCGCCGCGCACCTCGGGATAGAGGACGTCCTGGCCGACGGCCATCGACCACGCCGCGTCCACCGAGCGCGCCGCGCCCCGCAGCACGCGCCGGGCCAGACCGGGCGCGGCGACGGAGCCGGCCCGCTCCAGCTCGCGGCCGAGGACCCGCGCCCCGAACGCGGCCACCGACATGCCCTGCCCGTAGGCCGGGTTGAAGGTGCCCAGCGCGTCGCCGAGGACCACGAAGCCCTCCGGCCAGACCGGCGCCTTCTCCAGGTAGCGGCGCACGTTGCTGGTGGACCGGCTCAGATGGATGTCGGTGAGCGGCTCCGCGCCGGAGATCAGCCGCCCCACGATCGGGTCCGGCAGGCCGAGCGTGTACCGCAGGAACCCCTCCGGGTCGGCCGGCGGCTCACCGCCGCGCGAACCGCCGCAGCTCACCAGCCAGCGGTCGCCCTCCACCGGCATCACCATCGCGCTCCGGGCCGGCCGGCCCACGTACGGGTTGGCCTGCACGATCGTCAGCGGAAACCGCTCCGCCCCGGCCGGCACCCGGTACACGCGCGAGGCGTTGACGAGCCCCGAGTCGACGGTCCGCGTCCGGACGCCGGACACCCCGAGGCCGTCCAGCCAGCCCAGGACCCGCGTGCCGCGTCCGCTCGCGTCGACGACCAGGTCGGCGTCGAGGTCCGTGTCCCCGCCGGGCGCCGCGATCCGCACCCCCCGTACCCGCCCCGCGGACCCGGTCAGGCCCACCACGGCGGCCCGGCGGATCTCGACCGGCGCCTGCTCCTGCACGGCGGCCCGCACCGTCCAGTCCACCAGCGCCCGGGTGCAGGTGAGCATCACCGGTCCCTCCCGGCGCCACCGGCGCAGCCACCCCTCGGGGGTGAGGGCCAGCATGCCGGAGCTGAGGGATATCTCGTGGGCCCCGGCGGCCAGCAGCCGCTTGCGCAGGCTGACCCCCGGCACGATCTCCTCCATGGCCGCGAGGCCGCCGGCCATCAGCAGGTGCGCGTGCCGCCCCTGGGGCAGCCCCCGGCGCTGCCGCGGCCCCTCGGGCAGCTCGTCGCGGTCCAGCACCACCACCTCGTCCACACCGGCCCTGGACAGCACGGCCGCGGCCAGCATGCCGGCCAGCCCGGCACCGACGACGACAGCTCTACGCGACATGGGGCTCCTCGGGTTCGGTCAGGGTTCCGGTCATGGCGGACGGTTCCGTGCCGCCGGACGCGGCCGTCCGCCCGGGCGGGTGGCGCAGGGCCTGCGCCAGCTCCACCAGCCCGCTCGGGCCGGGCACTTCGGTGGCGTGCAGCCGGTAGGTGGCGGCCGCCTCGGGCGGTTCCTCGCGCGCGGCGGCCCGGCGCGCCGCGTCGGTGAGCATGGCGGCCTCCGCCGCCAGCCGGGCCTGGTGGGGGGTGCGGCCCGCGCGCAGGGCGCCGTCCCGCACCCGCACCCGGACCCCGTGGTCGAAGTACGGCGCCAGCGTGAGCAGGGCGTCGTGGATGGACACCTCGCGCCACTGGAGCCGGGCCCGCGGCGACTGCCACCAGGACGACGGCGGCTTGGGGGCGGTGGACACCGACCGCACCAGGCACCACAGCGGATCCAGCCGCCGGTAGTCGTCCAGCCCCCGCCAGTGCGCGACCACGGGAGGCAGCAGCCGGGGCAGTACGAACCCCGCCGAGCACAGCAGCGCGGCCAGCGAGGCCATCGGCGGGGCCACCGAGGTGGACAGGAAGTCCAGGTCGTGCCCCGTCCAGCGGGCCACCACCGCCGTGTACTTGGCCAGCTGGAACCCCACCACGTCCAGCGCGGCGCCCAGCAGGATCAGCCGCAGCCCGGCCCGCAGCAGTCCGCGCACCTCGCGGCCCCACTTGACGCAGACGGCGCACATCACCAGCATCGCCGCGGTGTGCCCCAGCAGGTACAGCAGGATCATCTCCCGCATGAAGGGCGTGCCCGCGTAGTAGGTGTCGAGGTCGGTCAGCCGCTCGGTGTCCGCGTCGGCGAGCAGGAACAGCACGACGATGGCGAGCACCAGCAGCCCGTAGGCGGCCATGGTCCGCAGCACCATGCGCCGCACCCGCGCCCGGGGCCCGCCCCGCCAGTTGATCAGCAGCACCAGCACGGCGCAGCTGTACGCGGAGAGCATCCCGTAGGTCAGCGGGGCCCCGAAGTTGGGGACGCCGGTGAGATCGTTGACGGTGGCGAGGGTGGCCGGCGCGGCGCACACGAAGACCAGGGCACCCAGGACGATCGCCACGCAGGTGGACAGCGTCAGCGGGTTGCGCATGGCCGCGCGCGGCCGCCTGAACAGCAGCACGGAGGTCGTGCCGAACACCAGCGCCGCCAGGTACACGACGAGACTCATACCGGGCGACTCCTCTCGCGCGGGGCCCCGTTCACCCGGTACCCACCGTGCTCGTACCGCTCGGCACCGCGGCGGGGGCCGCCGGGACGGGCGGTGCGGTGGCCAGTACGTCGGCGATCCGGCCGAGCGCGGCCGGGCCGGGCGCCGGGCCGACGGGCGGGCCCGGCGGGCCGGCGTGCGCGACGGCGGGCGCGGGGTGCGCCTCGCGCCGTACCGCGTCGGTGATCACCGCGGCCCAGGCGGCGGCCTCGGCCCGCTCCTGGTCGTCCGTCCCCGCCAGCACACTCGCGCGGGTGCGGTCGTACAGGTCCCGGTCGAGATAGGCGTCCAGGTGGCCCAGCGCGTTGTGGATGCTGGTCTGCCGCCACATCAGGCGGGTGCCGGGCGAGGCGAACCGGGGCCGGGGCAGCCGCAGCGCCCGCCGCGTCAGCAGGTCGTCGAGCACCCGCTCCAGGGGCCCCAGCCGGGCGTACGTCCGGCCCGCGTGCCGCCAGTCGGTCACCCGGGGCACCACCAGCGGAACGAGCACGCCGACGACCGTCAGCAGGGCGCCGAGCCCGGCCGCCGCCGGGGAGACGGCGGTGCCGAGTGCCGACCAGTCCCGCCCGGACCAGCGCGCCACCACCGCGACCAGCTTGGCGGCGCTGTAGCCGGCGCCGCACAGCGCACCGGCGCCGAGGAGCGTCAGCCCCGCGCGCAGATGGCCGCGCACCTGCCGCGCCCAGCGCAGCGCCGAGCACGTCGTGACGGTGACCGCGGTGAGGTGCGCGACCAGGTAGAGCACGATCATCTGGGCGAGGAAGGGGGTCTTCGCGTAGTAGGTGTCCAGGTCGGTGCGGCGCTCCACGGGCGCGTCGCCCAGCGCGAACAGCACCCCGATGCCGAGCACCACGACTGCGTAGGCGAGCGTCCACCGGCGCACCGTCCGGTCCACCCGGGGCCCGCCCCGCCAGCGCACGATGAGGACCTGCGAGGCGGCGCAGTACCCGGTGATGGCCGCGTAGGTGAGCGGTGCCGCGAGGTTGGGGACCCCGCTGAGCCGGTTGACCGCGCCGACGGTGGGCGGGGCGCCGAGCAGGAAGCAGAGCCCGGCGAGCCCCAGCACCGCGCAGATGGCGCCCAGGTACGGATCGCGCCGGTGGCGCAGCAGGTCGGGGGCCTTGACCACCAGGCAGAGCCAGAGCACCGCGCAGCTGACGTAGTTGATCAGGCCGTTCATCTCGTCGTCCCGCGGTAGTTGAGCGCGGCCCCGATGCGTCCGGCGAGGTCGGGCGGGTCCTCCGGTCCGTCGCCCTCGGCCGCGAAGACCGAGTCGGCGGAGGCCTCCAGCCAGGTGCGCAGCCGGCCGCCCATCAGCATGCCGAAGCGGTCCGCCTCCTGCTCCTCGGCCAGGGAGAAGTCGGTGCGCGCGGCGACCGGCCGGGCCGCCCCGTCGGGGGCGCCGTCCGCCTCCGCCCGCCGGCGGCTCATGTGCCAGACCTCGTGGCAGAGGATGACGATCTGGTGCCACATCGCGGCGCGTTCGTCCACCACGACGTCGTCGTGGTGCTCGCGCTCCAGCCACAGTCCGCTCGCGGTGTGCGGCGGGAACGCCGCCCGGTGCACGACCACCTCGCGGCCGCGCCACGCGCTCACGGACGCGACGAGCGCCTCGAACAGCACTTCGGGGTCGGCCGGCACGGGGACCCGGATGGGATCGATGAGGGCGTCAGCGAGCCGACGCATCTCCTTCCTGGTACGCACCGCTGTCTCCCCGTCTTCCCGGCCGCTGCTCGGTCACCAGTGCAATATGCCAAGACGTGTGCCGTCCGGGCCAGTTCCAGGTGCGTCTCGGTCACTCGGTGACCGCCACGGTGTCCCCGGGTGCCAGGGCGCGCGCCCGGACCTCGCGGACCGCGTCGGGCCGGCCGAGGGCGCGGGAGACGGCCGCGATCCCGCTCAGCAGATCCGTGGTGTCGGGCTCGGGGCACCCGCCGCCGGGGTCGCCGGCCCCGTCGACGCCCTCCGGGTCCGGTCCGGCGTCGACCGCTTCGAGCACCACCACGGCCGCGGCGAGCGCCTTGGCCCGCTCCGGCGGGTACCCCAGGGCGAGGGCGGCCCGGTGGGCACGCGCGCCCAGCCGTTCGTCCGTGCGCCGGGCCAGCGGCAGCAGGACGTCGCGGATGAAGGTCTCGCGGTGGGTCAGGCGCAGTTCGGGGCCGGCGCGCAGGACGAACGGCACCCCGGAGCCGTGCACGGACCGCATCAGCCGGTAAAGCGGCCGCAGTTCGCGGTGGGCCAGCCGGATCCGCCGCCGCTCGCGCAGGTACTGGCCGGCGTGCGGCAGGATGAAGCCGACCGCGATCGAGACGGCCGACAGGCACGCGAGGGCCGGGGCCACGTCCAGGCTGAGCCAGTCCAGGTCGTTGCCGGTCCAGCGGGCCGCGACGGCGGTGAGCTTGGCGGCGTCGAAGGCCAGGTTGAGCGCGTAGCCGACGCCCAGGAACCGCAGTCCGCGGCGCAGCCAGACGTCGAAGCCGCCGGTGCGGATCCAGTTCCAGATCAGCCGCGAGGTGATGAGGACGGCGGCGGTGTGCGCGAGGAGGTAGAGCAGGATCTCCTCGCGCATGAAGGGCGTGTTGGCGTAGTACGTGTCCAGGTCCCGGGTGCGCTCCACGGGCACGTCGGCGAGGGCGAACAGCACCCAGAGCGCGACGATCACCCCGCCGTAGACGCTGACCACCCAGCGGGTGGCCCGGCGCGTGCGGGCCGAGCGCTCGGACAGCCCGTCCCGCCAGGCGATGATCAGCACCAGGCAGGCGCCGCAGAAGGCGGTGAGCAGCGAATACACCCAGGGCGCCGAGATGTTGGGCACGCCCGTGACCCGGTTGACGCGGACGATGGTCGAGGGCGCCACGAACACGAACACCGCGCAGGCGAGCAGCAGCAGGCCGCCGACCGCGCGCAGCAGCGGGTCCTTCCAGAGCCGGATGATCGTCGGCAGTTTGATCGCCAGCGCGGTGGCCAGGACCACGGCGGGGATCCACCAGTACGACGTGTAGAAGGCGCTGAGGAACGAGGCGGGACCCGTGGCGTCCGCGGACTCCATCGCGTCCCCCCGCTCTCGCTCGCCGCCGCATCCGGGCCGTACGAGCCTACGCGGCCGGACGTGTCCGCGTCAGGCGAGTGGCATGGTCCGGAGGACCGGATTCCGGCGGCGCCGCCCCCGGAGGCGACGGGGACGGCACGCCGGCCGCCGTACCGCTGTCCGCGTCGGCCGCGGTCCCCGTCAGCCGCGCCGCCGGCCGGGCGAGGGGACCGGCTCGACCGGCACTCCGCCGGCCGCGCGGCCCAGCGGTACCAGGCGCACCGCGCCGGGTCCCGACGCCGACTCGCCGTCGGACAGCACCGCGAGGGCCAGGGTGTTGGCGGCGGCACGGGTGCGCAGGATGCCGTTCGGCAGGACAAAGGTGTGCGCGGCGCCGGTGCGGCCGGGCGCGTGCTCGCCCATGTTCCAGCCGTTCAGGAAGACCTGGACCCGGTGGTCGCCCGCCGGGGCGCCCTCGACGACGAGCCCCACCGAGGCGTCCACCTCGGGCGGGACGTCCAGCCGGAAGGTGGTCCGGTACCAGGTCACGCCCTGGCGCGGGTCCGCGCGCGGCAGGTCCGCCCGGGACACCGGCTCCCAGCCGCCGTCGTCGTGCCCCGGCAGGTGCCAGCCGTGCCGTTCCCCGTAGAGCCCGCCGTGGTTGAGCGGCCCGCGCACCGGGTCGGGGGCGACCGAGCCGCGGATCCGCCAGCGCACCTCGGGCGCGGCCCCCTCGAAGTCGGCCGAGACCAGTCCGCGCGCCGCCCCGGGGTCGTCCTGGGCGTGCTGGGTGCGCCGGACCAGCACGGCGAGGACGGCCGAGTCGCCGCCGTCCGCGCGGGCCCGCCGCGTCGCGCGCAGCCCCGCGGGCAGATCCAGTTGGGCCGTGGCGGTCCAGGTGCCCGTGCCGTCGTCGCCGCCGGCCGGGCGGTGGCCGCCCAGTGGCTCGCCGTCCAGCCAGGCCAGCAGCAGGCCGCGCGCGCCGGTGGCGTAGGACAGGGACACCGACTCCAGGCCCGCCGCCCCGGTCAGACGCGCCCGGTACCAGACGTCGCCGTAGTGGTGGCCGTAGTCGTCGGCGAAGAGCACGGGCCGTCCCGCGGGCACCGGCGTGGTGCTGTGCGAGGTGCGCCGGTCGGCGACGGTCCACCCCGAGTCGCCGTAGTCGGGCGCCGACTCGGGGTTCTCGGCGCGCCGCCGCCAGCCGTCGAGTTCGGGCAGCGGGACCTCGGGCACGCCGGGCAGCGGCCACACCGCCATCAGGCTCCGGGCGCGGCCGAGGGAGCCCTGCACCGCCCTGCCGTTCCAGGTGAGGCGGGTGATGCCGCGCGGCGCCCACACCTCCAGTTCGCGCTCGCCGACGGTGTCGCCGGTCAGCCGGATCGTGTCCCCGTCCAGCACGGCCTCGCGCAGCAGCTCCGGGCCGCGCACCAGGACCCGGCCCGAGGGTGTCTCGTAGGGCCACAGCCGCAGTGAGGCGGCGTCGTCGGCGAGGAGCAGCAGCAGCGTGCGGTCGGAATCCGCGCCGCGCACCCGCAGCCGGGTCAGCCGGTCCTCCTTCAGGCGTACGGTCACGTGCAGCTTCCCGTGGCCGTACGCCCAGGCGGCCTCCTCGTCCAGCCGGGTCGGCCAGGGCTCCGAGGGGCAGTCGATCACCAGGTGCGCCATCTCCCCGGCCCGCCCCACGAAGGCGGCGACGTCCACCCCGCCGACGCTCAGGGACAGCATGGGCTGGACGGTGGCGTGCGCCAGCCTGCGTCCCTCGCCCAGGCGGAGGCCGGTGGCGAGCAGCTTGGCGTCGCGGGCGGGGACGGTGACCTCCACGTCGGTGCCGTCCATCGGGACGGTGGAGGTGACGGCGGACGCCGAGTCGTTGCGCAGCACGTAGGCGTGGGCGCCGGTGTCCGGGTTGGCGAGGTGCCGCACCCGGAGGCGCGCGTCGGCGGCCCGCACCTCGGCCGCCTCGTCGAGCCGGGTGAAGTCCGGTACGTGGCGCAGCAGATGGCCGAGCTGGTGGAGCGGGGCGAGTTCGGGGGTCGGCCGGCGGGCCTCGTCGAGGGCGGCGGCCGGGTCGTAGGTCGGGGAGGGCGCGGTCGGGGCGGGCAGCCAGCCCCACGAGGTGCCGCCGAACGCCGTGTGCACGTTGTGCAGCGTGCTGCCGCGCGCCAGGTCGGCCAGGTGGGCGCGGCGCGCCTCGGCGGCGTCCCGGGTCCGCTCCGCCCGGTCCCAGGCGAGGGTGGTGCCGGCGTGCAGCAGGGGTACGTCGATGCCGTCGGCGCGGACCCGCTCGTGCAGGTGGGTCAGGCCGGCCCGGTCGGGCGCGTCGGCCCGGTAGAGCAGGACGGTGCCGGTGCCCCGGGTGAACTGGTGCCGGGCGACGACGGCGTTGACCCGGCGCAGCCACTCGTCGGCGTGGCGCAGATGGGCGGGTTCGGTGGTCCCGGGCCGGGCCCCGGTGGCCGCCAGCCAGCCGGGCAGGCCGCCCGCGTCCACGTCGGCGCCGATGAACGGCCCGGGGTGGACCACGACGTACAGGTGGCACTCCGCGGCCGTGCGCAGGAACAGGTCGAGGTCGCGGACGCCGGTGAAGTCGTACGCGCCCGGTGCGGGGGAGTGCTGGTTCCAGGCGAGTCGGATGCTGACCGCGTTGTGCCCGTACGCCCGCATCTTCTGCAGCACGTCCCGCCACAGCGACGGGCTGGGCAGCCGGAAGGGGTGCATCTCGCCGGACCACAGCGCCAGCCGTCTGCCGTCCACCAGCAGGGAGTGCCGGTCCAGCGCGACCCGGTGGCGCCGGCCGTCGGCGGCGGGCGGGCCGGGCGGCGGGCCGGTGGGCACGGGGCCGGAGGCGCCCGCCGGGGGCAGGGCCGCGCCGCTCCCGCTGCCGCCGAGCGCGAGCCCGAGGACGGTGGTGCCCGCGAGGGCGCTGAACGCTCGTCTGCCGATACCGCTGAGCTCCAAGGGAGCCTCTCCTGTAGCCGTGCCTGTGGTGCTGCCGCCGCCGGGGCGGGACCGTCCGTGCCCGGCCATTGTTCCAGCGGACGCCACAATGGTCGGTATGAGGATCTCGGCGCGTGCGGACTACGCGGTGCGGGCGGTACTGGAACTGGCCGTCCAGCAGGAGGACCGGCCGGTCAAGGCGGAGGACGTGGCCACCGTCCAGGACATTCCGCACAAATTTCTGGAGGGGATCCTCGGGGACCTCCGGCGCGGCGGCATCGTCGAGAGCCGGCGCGGCGGGGGCGGCGGGTACCGGCTGGCGCGCGAGGCGTCGGCCATCACGGTCGCGGACGTGATCCGGGCGGTGGACGGGCCCATCGTCTCGGTGCGCGGGGAGCGGCCCACGGGGCTGGTGTACACCGGCACGGCGGGACCCCTGCTGCCGCTGTGGGTGGCGCTGCGCGCCAACGTGCGCAGGATCCTGGAGGGCGTGACGATCGCCGACCTGGCCGCGGGCACGCTGCCGGACCCGGTGCGGGAACTGGCGGCGGAGCCGGCCGCCTGGGAGAACCCGCGGGCGACGCGCCCGGGGGGTGGGAACCGGCCGGTGTGAATGGCCGGGGACGTGTCTGTGCGCGTGCGCCGGGGGCTCCCTACGATGCGGACATCGCGTGAATGTCATGTGCAGAACATGTGTAGATGGCGAACGCGTGCCACCGCATCCACCCCCCACCGTCCCGGAAAGGGAGACCCATGGCCACGGGCCTGCTCCTGAGCGGCACCCTCGCCGCGCTCCTCACCTCCGTACTGCCCGCGCAGCACCAGCCCTCCGGCGGGTTCGAGGACCCGCCGCCGGACAAGATCGTCATCAAGGTCGCCACGGTGAACGGCTCCGGCTGCCCGCAGGGCACGGCGGCCGTCGCGGTCTCCGAGGACAACACGGCGTTCACCGTCACCTACAGCGACTACCTCGCCCAGGCGGGCGGCGGCTCCGCGCCCACCGACTTCCGCAAGAACTGCCAGCTCAACCTGCTGGTCCACGTCCCGGGCGGCTTCACGTACGCGGTCGCGAGCGCGGACTACCGCGGCTTCGCCGCCCTCCAGCCCGGCGCCAAGGGCACCCAGCGGGCCTCCTACTACTTCCAGGGCTCCCCGAACACCGAGTTCCGCACCCACCCCTTCAGCGGTCCGCTCAACGACAACTGGCAGGCCACCGACACCACCGACTGGGCCCAGCTGGTCTGGGCGCCCTGCGGCGTCCAGCGCAACTTCAACATCAACACCGAGCTGCGGGTGAGCGCCGGGACCTCCGACCCGGGCAAGGTGAGCTTCATGACGATGGACTCGACCGACGGCGACATCAGCACCGTCTACCACCTGGCGTGGAAGGAGTGCCCGGAGTCCTGACCGGCGGCCGGCCCGCGGCCCCGGCGGTCAGCCGGCGGCGTCCCCGACGCTCTCCCCGGCGGGACCGCCCTCGCGCGGGCCGCCTTCCTCGGGGCCGACGGGCCGGCCCTCCCAGTGCAGGACGCGCCACCCGGAGTCCGGGGCGCCGGACAGGAGCACGACACCGGTGTTGCCCAGGCCGTGGGCGGCGGCGAAGGCGGTGTCCACGTTCTCCGCCCGGGCCGCCGTCCAGGTACGGATCACCGCGCCGTGACTGACCATGGCCACGGTCTCCGCCCCGGTGGCCGCGGCCTCCGCCACCACGGAGTCGAACCGCGCCAGAGCCTCCACGCCGTTCTCGCCGCCCGGCACCCGGCGGCCGGTGTCCCCGTCGGACCACGCGAGCGCCGTCGTCAGGTACGTCTCCACGGCCTCACGGTCGCCGCGCATCTCCAGGTCCCCGGCGGACAGCTCCCGCAGGCCGTCCCTCACCACGATCTCCAGCCCCGTCCGGGCCGCCAGCGGCGCCGCGGTGAGCCGGGTGCGCAGCAGTGTCGACGCGTACAGGGCCTCGATCCGCTCGTCCGCCAGCGCCTCCGGGAGCGCCGCCGCCTGCTCCTCGCCCAGCGGGGTCAGCGCGGGACCGGGTGCGGCCGTGTCCAGCAGGTGCTTGAGGTTGGACGGGGTCTGGCCGTGCCGGATGAGCAGCAGACGCATGGACGGATCAGTCTCCTTCGGGCCGGGACGGGGACCTCCACTGTGCCATCCCCGCCTCACGCGCCGTCCGGGCGGCAGAGCAGCGGCTTGTCCAGCTCGGAGCAGGGGCGGTGGCCCTTGGACCGGATCACGTCCTTGCCGACCTCGTCGGCGAGGTAGCGCAGGAAGCCCGCGGCGATCGAGTCGGCCGGCGGCTCGCCGTAGGTGTAGGCGATCTCCGTCTGCCAGTACGGGTACGCCCCCTCGTCGGCGCCCTCCAGGGTGGCCGGGTAGCCGTCGATGCGGACCTGCCGGACCCCGGTGTGGGCCGAGGCGGCCCTGACCTCGCTGTGGCCGAGGGCGCCCGGCGTCGACGCCACCGTGTCGAGCAGCGTCGCGGTGCCGCCCACCTCGCAGCGGCCGGGCCGGTCCGGGGCCAGCCCCGCGCAGTCGGCGGTGGTGACCGCCGGGAGGGCGCGGCCGGCCAGGACCTGCCGCTCCAGGGTGGTCCGGGTGCCCGAGCCGGGGTTGCGGCTGACCAGGCGGACGGGGACGTCGTTGCCCTTGACCTGGCTCCAGTTGGTGACCCGGCCGGCGTAGATGTCCCGGACCTGCCTCAGGGACAGGTCCCGCACGCCGGCGTCCTCGTGCACGACCAGTGTGAACAGGGACAGCGCGACGGGTCTGGGCAGCAGCTGCGGCCGGCCGTCGGACTTCGGGCCGTCGCTGAACGACAGCCGGTTCCCGAGGCCCCGGCCGCCCGTGAGGTGCGCGTCGGCGCCGGTGGCGGCCAGGGTGTCGAGACCGTCGACGCTGCCCTTGAAGGAGTTGGCGGTCAGCGGGATACGGGCGTCCGGGCAGGTCCGCTCGTACTGCCGCGCGGCCTCCCGCAGCACCGGCGCGAAGGCCGTGGAGCCGGACAGGTGCAGGGTGCCGGCGGCGCAGTCCAGCGGCGCGGCGGTGTCGTCGCCGCCCGCGAAGGTGAGCGCGGACTGGGTGGCGCTGACGACGATGAGCGCGGCGAGCAGCCACCGGACCTGCCGGGAGGCGAAGGGGTAGTACGCGGTCTTCTTGATGTTCCCGCCGCGCACGCCGCCGACGACGCCCGCGGTGACCTCCGGCTCGGGGAACTCGGGTTCGGTGAAGCCCTCCTCGCGCTCCAGGACCGCGAGGACCTTGTAGTGCGCCCGGCGGTTCAGTATCACCTTGGGCAGCTTGACGACCCGGCCCGTGGTCTCGAACCCCTCGGCGCCCGGCACGAAGAAGGTGGGCGGCACCTGGGGGCTGCGCTCCGTCACCGTCATGCCGACCACCCGGCGGCCGGGGAAGGCGATGGTGATGCCCACGGGGTCGTTGGCGGGGGCGACGTAGTCACCGGCCACGAGCGGGCTCCAGCCGGCGTTCTCGATCCGCAGCAGGACCACCGAGGGGTCGCGCAGGTTCGTCCCGTCCCACTGCATCCGCTGGAGCACCGTCGTCTCGGGACCCGAGGCGGCCGAGTCCCGGATGGTGGTGTCCAACTGGACGCGGTAGCCCAGCCGTTTGCGCCCCGCGAGCACGAACTCCCACAGCGCGGCGACGACGGGCACCGTCAGACCCAGGACGGCGGCCACGGACTCCCACGACACGTTCACGTCCGGCTCCCCCTCGGGACGGTGACACGGGAGGCCATGGTGGCGGGGGAGGGGCGGACGGGCCCGCGGGTTCGCCGAGTCCGCCGTTCGAATTCACGCGGCGGTCATCTGCGACACCCGGCGTTCTCCGTACGGCGCTCGCGCACTACGCGTCGTCGTGACCGCGCAGATGCAGCGAGCGCAGGGCCACCTCGATGGCGAAGCGGTGGTCGGGGTCGGCGAGCCGGTCGCCCAGGTAGGCGTCGAGGGTCCGCAGGCGGTAGCGGACGGTCTGCGCGTGCACGCCCAGCACCTCGCCGACCTGCTCGGCCGGCGCCCGGGTGGAGACGTGGACGCGGAGGGTCTCGACGAGCCGGTCCCGCCGTCTGGCCGGCAGTTCGTCGAGCGGGGCCAGTTCGCGCGCCGCGATGTGGTCGACCAGGGCCGCGTCGGACAGCAGCCACAGGGTCGTCAGATGGTCCTCGCAGCGGACCAGCGGCTCGTCGGGAATGACATCGTCGTCGACGAGCTGCAGCACACGGCGGGCCCAGCGCACGGAGTCGGCGGCCTGCGCGATCGGCACGGTCAGGCCCAGCGCGGCGCGGGTCCCTGCCAGGGCGGTGCGGAGCATGTCGAGGCGGGCGGGGGTGGGGTCCCCCGGGACGAGCAGGTGCGGCTGCGGGATGTCCAGGTCGGTGAGGACGTCCCGGTCGAGCGCCGTCTGGAGGTGCTCGGGCGCCGGATGGTGCAGGGCGACGAGGAAGCACGAGCGGGGCAGCTCCCAGGCGGCGGCCTTGCACAGTTCGGAGATGGTCGTACGGGGCAGCGGCGAGGCGGTCAGCAGGAAGTGGAGTAATTGTCTTCGTAACGCGGACTCCTCGGAGGCCGCCCGCTCCCGCACCTCGGCGTAGCCCTCGCGGGTGATCGCCTCCAGCTCCTCCACGTAGGCGAAGAGGGCGTCGGCGAAGGCGAGGATCAGCGCGGGGGAGAGGCTGTACTGGCGTCCCAGGGTCTTCGCCCGGCGCAGGGCGATGCGGGCGCCGAGCCGGTAGGCGCCCTGGAGGACCTCCAGGTCGCGGCCCTCGTAGGCCTCCACCCGGCCGAACCGGCGCAGCAGTTCGTCCCGTAGCTCCGAGCTGCTGCCCGGGTTGTCGACCCGGTCCACGAAGGCGGTCAGGGCCTGCTCGACCCCCTGGCGGATCGCGTCCCCGTCCGGGCCGTTGAGCAGCCTGCCGTAGACCGGGTAGCTGCGGGTGACCTCGATGCGGATCTCGTTCAGCAGCCCGGGGAGCAGGGGGCGCATGAAGGCCGCGAACTTCTTGGGGAGGGGGTCGAGCGGTTCACCGAGCACCGAAGGACGCGCGATGGAGGGCATGAGGATTCCCTTGCTCTGCGACATGTCCGGTGGGGCGGCCGGCCGGGTCCCGCGTCGCGTGGGGCGGAACCTGGCCGGTCCACCAGGCGTTCACCGGCTTGGCTAGCCGACGGTAAATCAACTTCGGTGTGATGTACATCTCTTGGGGAGTAATCGTGCCATTGTTGTGTGGGCCCCCGGCCGTTACTTGACGGCGGAGTGCCAGTTCCGCGCCACGATCCGGCCGGCGTCGGGGACGACGGTGCCGGGCGCGTTGAGACCGGTGAGGTGGGTCTGCGTGTTGGCGAGGGTCAGGCTGTTGTTGCCGGCCGCGGAGGGCAGTCCGGTCTTGGCGTTGACCGCGGCGTTGATGAGGCCCACGTTCAGGCCGCAGCCGGTGGCGCCGGGCACCGCGAAGGTGCTGTCGTTCTGGGTGGCGCCGGTGAGGTTGATCCGGCTCATCTCGCCGGCCTCGTCCGGGGTGCCGTCACCCCGGAAGAAGGACATCCCGAACTCCGGGAAGGTGCGGTTCTCCGGCCGCAGGACGATCGGCTTGGCGGCGGAACCGATGTAGCACTTGTCGCCCAGCAGCGGGTTCTCCAGGTGGATGCGGACCGGCAGGGCGACGATCGGCATGTCGGTGAGGACGCCCGCGGTCTGGTCGAAGGCGTAGGGCGCGCCGACGGACTCCATGGTCGCGGTGATCTTGTTGAGGCTGGAGTTCTCCAGGGACTGGCAGATGCCCGTGATCACGAATATGTCGCTCGGGCACATCAGGCCGAGCAGCCCGCCGGGCACGGAGGCCGGTTCGGCGACCAGCGCGCCGGAGGACGGGGCGACGACCGCGCTGGTGCCGTCCGCGTTCTGCACGACGCCGATCTGCAGGTTGGTCCGGCCGGTGACCACGGTGGTGTTGCCCAGCTTGATGGAGCCGCTCGCGGAGGTGGACACCACGCACTGCGGGGTCTTCTCCACGCCGTCGGCGGCCAGCATCGCCGGGGCGTCGACGGGACAGCGGGTGAAGGGGGCCCACTCGCCGTTCAGCGAGGGGTCGGCGGCGGTCGCCGTGCCCAGCGAGGCGAAGGCGCCGAGGGCGGTCAGCGCGGACACGGTGGCGAGGCGGGTGCGGGCGGAGCTCGGACGCATGGTGGTGGCCTTCCGTGAGGTGGGAGGGGTGCGAGGGCTCGGCGCGGGGGCGCGCGGGGGGTCAGCGCTCGGCGACGGGGATCTCGTAGGGCTGGAGGTCCTCGGTGCACTGGCCCGGGGTCTCGGGGGTGGGGAACACCGGGGCGGCGATCGCGCACGTCTGGCCCTGGACCTGCTTGATGTGGTTGCCGGGGCCGGAGACGGAGGCGGTCAGCAGCCGGTCGAGGTCCTCGCCGTCCGCCGTGCCGCAGCCCGTGAAGGCGGGGATGCTCGTCTCGCCGGACAGCGTGCCGCCGCTGAGCAGCAGGTAGCCGGTGGCCTCCTGGCCGATGAGCTGCTCGCCCCGGCCGTAGAGCACCAGATGGTCGCCGGGGTGATGGGCCGGATCCGGGTCCACGGAGGTGAGGGACGTCTCGGTCCGGCAGTCGGGGCCGACGTCCAGGGGCGTCCCGTTGACCTCCAGCTCGGTCACGTGCGCGACCAGCGGTGCCCGGACGTAGGTGTCGGTGACCGTGGTGAAGTCGGACAGGCGCAGCTTGATCCGCGAGTCGATCCGGATGGGCCCGGTCTGCTCCAGCACCATCGTGGCCTTCACCGGCGCGAAGTCGAAGGACAGGAAGGTGCTCGGGAACGGCGGTGTCTGCTTGCGCCCCTGATAGTGGAAGTTCGCCCACGACACGGTGTCGAAGATGATGTGCTCCGGGTCGGGCGGGCCGTCCACCGGGAGCCCCTGCTCGATCAGCAGGCAGGACGGCGGGAGGTAGGCGGCGCCGTCCATCTTGTTCACGTTGGCGTAGCCGGTGACGTAGGCGTTGAGCGACACGTCGGTGGGCGGGGTCTGCTCGTCGTAGCGGCACGGCGGTACGTCGTCGCGGTCCGGGGCGGCGCCGGGCGCGGTCTCCAGCACCTCGGGCGACCCGTCCGACCGCCCGTCCTCCCGGTCGCCCCGCGCCTCGGGGTCCGGAGCCCCGGACTCGCCGGACTCGCCGGACTCCCCGGTCCCCCGGGACGGGGACGGCGATCCGCTCGGGCCCGGCGAACCGCCCTCGCCGACCGGCACGGTGGCCAGCAGCCCCTGCCCGGGGGCGTCCTCGGCGAGCGTGCAGTCGACGGTGAGCGAACCGGAGCCGGGGCCCGCGGCGTCGGCGTGGGCGGCGGTTGCGGTGGCCGCCGGGTCCGCGGCGGGCGGGTTGGCCGCGTCGAGGGCCAGGTCGATGGAGAGGGCGCCCGCGGTGAAGGTCAGGTCGCCGTCGCCCCGGCCGACCACCGAGGGGACGTCGCCCTTCGAGACCAGCGTCAGCGGTCCCGACTCGGGCAGCGCCACCGGCTCCGCGCCGCCCCGCCAGGTGGCCTTCGCGCCGGCCGTGCCCTGGGCGACGGCCACCTCCAGCCGGGTCGCCGCCCGCACCTCGCCCGCGCCGCGCGCGGCGAGGTCCGCGACGGCCTCCGCCGGCAATTGCACGGAGGTGGTGACGCCGGACGGCGCGAACGCCTCGCCCGCCGCGGCGCGTTCCGGGAACTCGGCCGTGATCCGCGCCGTCGCGGCCAGGGGCCCCGACGGGAGGGTGCAGACGTAGGGGAGTTCGACGTCGGTCTCCCGGGTGCCCGGGGCCGAGGAGGCCGTGGTCGGGATCAGGGCGGCGAGCACGACGAACGCGGCGATCGACGTGGTCCGGGCGCGAACCCTGGGCGGCCGGTGTGCCACGGCTCGTTGGGCTTTCAAGGCGACTCCGCTCGGAAGGCTCGGGCAGCGTGGGCGGTCGGGCGGTACCGGGCGGCTCGGACCCGGAGGCCGGTGCCGGGGTGCGGCACCCGGCTCGCGAACGCCCGGCCGGGGTGCCGGCCGGGCGCACGTGAGCGGCCGTGGCCTACGGGTTGGAGCCGACGATCGTCGGTATGGCGTTGGTGCTCTTCACCTTGACGGCGTAGTTGCCCTTGAAGGTGGGCTTGGTGGCCGTCGTGACGACGGAGCCGCAGTTGACCGGAGCCGGGCTGCTGCTCACCGACAGGTCGCCCACGACGCTGCTGACCGCCAGGACGCCGGTGGAGTTGGTGTAGGTGGCCGAGGCCTTGCCCACCACCGTGAACTTGCAGGCGCCGGCGGTGACCTGCGCCTTGACGTTCCCGATGTGGCCCTTGGTGACGCCCGTGGAGGCGTTGTAGTCCACCGCGATGACGTCCCACGGGACGACCGAGGTCGTGGTGACGTTGCCCAGGACACTGGTACACGGCGAGGCGGACGAGCCGAAGGTCATGGTGGTGATGTCGGCGACGTCACCGGGGTTGCCGGTGGCGCTGTTCATCGTGCCCTCCGCTCCCGAGACCGTGCAGGTCATCGGGATGGTGGCGGTCAGCACGATGTTGCCGACGTTGGTGGCCTTGAACGCGGCCGGCGAGGGGGTGACGGTCCACACCGTGGAGGGCACCGCCGAGGACGGACCGACGGCGAGGCCCAGCGCCGACGCGGCCGCGCAGACCACGATGGCCGACCTTCTCGTGTTCTTCTTCATGCTCGGGACTCTCCTTGAGGGTTGACCGGCGAAGACGGGCCTGACGTTACTCGCGGGAAACTTAGCCGAACAATGCGGTAGTCCATGATTCTTTTAAAAGTCGGACCAGCTGTTTCCGGGGTGAGTGGTCCGTGCTTCCCGTTGCTCACGTGGCGCCAAGTCGGCGCCGAGTGAACGGCGTCGGTGCTGTTCACAGCGAGGGCGCCCGTAACGGGTCCGTACACTCACCGGCCGACAAGTTCCGGAGCGGTTTTTGTTCCCTGGATGACAGGTTCGGGATGGCCGAAGTCGGCATCACGGAAAACTCCGATTCCGGTGTTGCCCGCCGAGGTTACTCGGCCGTAACGTGCCGGTGCGGTGCTCGGTTCCAGGTCGGTGGCCCCCGTCGGCCGGAGCCACGACGGACACTTTTCGGCCCTCCCTCCATCGGGCCCGGGTGTCCGCCGGCAGGGTCCCGCGGGGCCACACCCCCCGGAACCGCGCGACCCTGCCCTGTCTCCCCGGAGACAAGTCCGGGGCCACCGTGTTGTCTGCGCGGTGACAAGTTCGCCGGGGCCGCCGGAGATCCGGTGCCGACCCGTTGTCAGTGCGCTCGGCGCCGAATTAACGTGCGCCCGCGGCGCGTATCCGATTGACGTCCGCTGGAGGTGATATGGGAATCGAAGTAGTGGTCGAGGGTCTGACCAAGTCCTTCGGTAAGCAGAGCATCTGGCGGGACGTTTCACTCACCCTTCCGGCCGGAGAGGTCAGCGTGATGCTGGGCCCGTCCGGAACCGGTAAGACCGTTTTCCTGAAATCGCTCATCGGGCTGCTCAAACCGGAGCAGGGCCGTGTCCTCATCAACGGAGTGGACATGGTGAACAGCCCGGAAAGGGACATCTACGAGACCCGGAAACTCTTCGGCCTCATGTTCCAGGACGGAGCCCTCTTCGGTTCCATGTCGCTTTTCGACAACATCGCCTTCCCGCTGCGCGAACACACCCGCAAGAAGGAGTCCGAGATCCGCCGCATCGTCATGGAGCGGATCGAGGTCGTCGGACTGCTGGGCGCGGAGGGAAAGCTCCCCGGGGAGATCAGCGGCGGCATGCGCAAGCGGGCCGGACTGGCCCGCGCGCTCGTCCTCGACCCGCAGATCATCCTGTGCGACGAACCGGACTCCGGGCTCGACCCGGTCCGTACCGCCTACGTCTCCCAACTGCTCATCGACCTGAACGCGCAGCTCGACGCGACGATGCTGATCGTCACCCACAACCTCGACATCGCCGCCACCGTCCCCGACAACATGGGGATGCTCTTCCTGCGCGAGCTGGTCACCTTCGGTCCGCGCGAGGTGCTGCTCACCAGCGACGAGCCGGTCGTCTCCCAGTTCCTCGGCGGCCGGCGCGAGGGCCCCATCGGCATGTCCGAGGAGAAGGACGCGGCCACGCTCGCCGCCGAGGCGGGCGCCGCCCCCGCCGTCCCCGCCGCGCCCCGGGTGATCGTCCCGCAGCTGGAGCCGTCCCCCGGCCTGCCGCCGCGCAAGGCCGTCGCCCGCCGGCGCGAGCGCGTCCTGGGCATGATCGACACGCTGCCGCCCGCCGCGCGCACCGCCATCCGCGAGACCTACGCGAGGGACTCCCGGGCGGCGACCCTGCCGATGCCCGCCGCCGGGAGCGGCGCGTGATCACCGGTGCGCTGCGGCAGACCGGCCGGCTCTTCGCGCTCGCCGCCGAGGTCGTCCGCGCCGTCTTCCGCAGACCGTTCCAGTTCCGCGAGTTCGTCGAGCAGTTCTGGTTCGTCGCCAGCGTGACCATCCTGCCCGCCGCCCTCGTCTCGATCCCCTTCGGCGCCGTCATCGCCCTCCAGGTCGGCTCGCTGACCGAGCAGCTGGGCGCCCAGTCGTTCACCGGCGGCGCCAGCGTCCTGGCCGTCGTCCAGCAGGCGAGCCCGCTCATCGTGGCGCTGCTGATCGCCGGCGCCGGCGGCTCGGCCATCTGCGCCGACCTCGGCTCCCGCAAGATCCGCGAGGAACTCGACGCCATGGAGGTCATGGGCGTCTCGCCGGTGCAACGGCTCGTCGTGCCCCGGGTCCTGGCCGCGATGGGCGTGGCGGTCCTGCTCAACGGCCTGGTCTCGGTCGTCGGCATCCTCGGCGGCTACTTCTTCAACGTCGTCATGCAGGGCGGCACCCCCGGCGCCTACCTCTCCAGCTTCTCCGCCCTCGCCCAGCTGCCCGACCTGTACGTCAGCGAACTCAAGGCGCTGGTCTTCGGGTTCATCGCCGGCATCGTCGCCGCCTACCGCGGCCTCAACCCGCGCGGCGGTCCCAAGGGCGTCGGCGACGCGGTCAACCAGTCCGTCGTCATCACCTTCCTCCTGCTCTTCTTCGTCAACATGGTGATGACGGCCGTCTACCTCCAGATCGTCCCGCCGAAGGGAGGCTGAGACCGATGGCCTCCCCGCTCGTCTGGCTCGACCGGTCCGGCGACCAACTGCTCTTCTACGCACGGGCCCTGCTGTGGATACCCCGGACCCTGCGCCGCTACCTCAAGGAGGTGCAGCGCCTCCTCGCCGAGGTGGCCTTCGGCTCCGGCGGCCTCGGCGTCATCGGCGGCACCATCGGCGTGATGATCGCGATGACGCTCTTCACCGGGACCGTCGTCGGCCTCCAGGGCTACGCGGCCCTCGACCAGATCGGCACCGCCGCCTTCACCGGGTTCGTCTCCGCGTACTTCAACACCCGCGAGATCGCCCCCCTCGTCGCCGGGCTCGCCCTCTCCGCCACCGTCGGGGCCGGGTTCACCGCCCAGCTGGGCGCCATGCGCATCAACGAGGAGGTCGACGCCCTGGAGGGCATGGGCATCCGCTCGATGCCCTACCTGGTCACCACCCGCATCATCGCCGGCGTGGTCGCCATCGTCCCGCTCTACGCGATCGGGCTGCTCTCCTCCTACCTCGCCTCCCGCTATGTGACCGTCCTGTTCAACGGGCAGTCGCGCGGCACGTACGACCACTACTTCAACCTCTTCCTCTCGCCGACGGACGTACTGCTCTCCGTACTGAAGGTGCTGATCTTCAGCGTGATGGTGATCGTCGCCCACTGCTACTACGGCTACCGCGCCTCGGGCGGCCCGGCCGGCGTCGGCGTCGCCGTCGGCCGCTCCGTGCGCAACGCCATCGTGCTGATCAGCGTCACCGACTTCTTCCTGTCGCTGGCCCTGTGGGGCGCGACCACGACCGTGAAGGTGGCGGGGTGAAGTGAGCGGACCGACGGGAAGCGGCCTGGGCCACCGGTTCGCCGGTGTGGTGTTCCTGCTGGTGCCGGCCCTGCTGATCTGGCTGGCCGTGGCCGTCTACGACAAGGAGTTCACCGACTCCGACCCGGTGGTCGTCGAGACCGGCAGCGCCGGCAACCAGATGCACCCGGGCGCCGAGGTGAAGCTGCGCGGCGTCGTCGTCGGCGAGGTCCGCGCCATCGACGCCACCGGCGACGGCGCCCGGCTCACCCTCGCCATGGAGCCCGGCGCGCTGGACCACGTACCGTCCGACGTGCGCGCGCAGATGCTCCCGACCACCCTGTTCGGCGAGCGGTTCGTCGCCCTCGTACCGCCCGCGGACCCCTCGCCCGAACCGCTGGCCGCCGGAGCCGTCGTCCCGCAGGACCGCTCGGCGAACGCCATCGAGCTCCAGCAGGTGCTCGACAACGTCCTGCCGATGCTCACCGCCGTCCAGCCGCAGAAGCTCGCCGCGACCCTGTCGGCCGTCTCGCAGGCCCTGGAGGGGCGCGGACAGCGGCTCGGCGAGACGCTCAGCCTGCTGGACGACCACCTGGAGGAGTTCAACCCCAACCTGCCCGCCCTCAACCGCGACCTCAGGGAACTCGTGAAGGTCAGCCACGTCTACGCGGACGCCGCGCCCGACATCATCACGGCGCTCACCGACTTCACCACCACCAGCGGCACCCTCGCCGAGCAGGAGGCCGAACTCGCCGCCACCCTCGGCGCCACCACCCGCACCTCCGAGGACGTGACCGCCTTCCTGCGGGAGAACCGGGACAACATCATCCGGCTCAGCGCCACCGGCCGGCCCACCCTGGAACTGCTCGCCGAGTACGCGCCCGCCTTCCCCTGCACCCTGCGCACCCTCGCCGAGTTCGTGCCCGCCATGGACAAGGCGCTCGGCAAGGGCACCGACCGGCCCGGCATCCACGTCGACGTCACCACCGTCCCCTCGCGCGGCGCCTACCGCCCCGGCCGCGACACCCCGGCGTACGACTCCGGCGGCGGTCCCCGCTGCCCCGCCGTGCCCTACGTCGGCACGCTGCCCCGGCCCGCCGCGCCGGCCGCCTCCACGACGGCCGGCCAGGACCTCGGACCGGCCAACTCCCCGTCCGAGAACGACCTGGTCAACGAACTCCTCGCCCCCGCCGCCGGGAAGGGCCCCGAGGACCTGCCCGACTGGAGCAGCCTCCTGGTCGGCCCCGTCTACCGCGGTACGGAGGTGACGCTCGGATGACCGGGGCCGACACCGCGCACACCCGGCGCCGGCCGCTGACCGGGCCGCTGCTCAAGTCGCTCGTCTTCGTGGTGGTCACCGCCCTCGCCACGACCGTGCTCGGCCTCGGCGTCGCCGGCAGCGGCGGCGGCCGGGACGCCGGCGACCGCACCTACAAGGCCCTGTTCACCGACGTCACCGGACTCATGGACGGCGACAGCGTGCGGATCTCCGGGGTGACGGTCGGCGAGGTGACCGACGTACGCGTCGTACACCGCCGCACCGCGCAGGTCACCTTCACCGTCCGCGAGGACCGCGCGCTGCCCCGGTCGACCACCGCCGCCGTGAAGTACCTCAACATGGTCGGCCAGCGCTACGTCGCCCTCGGCCGCGGCAGCGGCGACCTCACCGGCACCCTCCCGGAGGGCGGCACCGTCCCGCTCGACCGCACCACGCCCGCGCTCGACCTGACCCTGCTCTTCAACGGCTTCAAGCCGCTCTTCGAAGGCCTCTCCCCGAAGGACGTCAACGAACTCGCCGGATCGATCGTGCAGGTGCTCCAGGGCGAGGGCGCCACCGTCGACAGCCTGCTGCGCCACATCGGCTCGCTCGGCACCACCGTCGCCGCCAAGGACAAGGTGATCGGCCAGGTCGTCCAGAACCTCACCACCGTCCTGGACACCCTCAACGACCGCGAGGACAGCTTCGACGACCTCGTCGTCACCCTCCAGGAACTGGTCAGCGGCTTCAACGCGGACCGCAAACCCCTCGGCCGGGCCGTCGCCGCCATGGGCGACCTGACCACCGTCAGCGCCGATCTCCTGGAGGACGGGCGGGAGCCCCTCAAGAAGGACATCCGCGAACTGGGCCGCCTCTCGGACAACCTCGGCGACCGCACCCCGCAGATCGAGGACTTCCTGGCGAAGACCCCCGCCAAGATGACCGCCCTCACCCGCCTGTCCTCCTACGGCTCGTGGTTCAACCTCTACCTCTGCGAGGCCCGCGTGAGCGGAGTGACCACCTCCGACGGCTCCGAACCGCCCACCGGCATCGCGATCACCGAATCGAGGTGCCGCGGATGAGGCGCCCGCTCGTCAAGCCCGTCAAGGAACGCAACCCCGTGGCCCTCGGCCTCACCGGGCTGCTCGTCCTCGCCGTGCTCGCCCTGCTCGTCTACAACGTGGACCGGCTGCCGCTCGGGGGCGGCACCTCCTACAGCGCCGACTTCTCCGAGGCGGCGGGCCTCGACGAGGGCGACGAGGTGCGCATCGCCGGCGTCAAGGTCGGCAGGGTCACCGGCGTCTCCCTCGACGGACCCAAGGTGAAGGTCGTCTTCGAGGTCCAGGACGCCTGGATCGGCGACCGCACGACCGCCGCCATCGCCATCAAGACCGTCCTCGGCGACAAGTACCTGGCACTCGACCCGCTCGGCGCCGGCGAGCAGGACCCCGGCAGCCGCATCCCGCTCACCCGCACCACCTCCCCGTACGACGTGACCCAGGCCTTCCAGGACCTCAGCGGCACCGTCGACGACATCGACACCCGGAAGCTCGCGGAGAGCTTCGAGACCATCTCCGACACCTTCGCCGACTCCCCGCCGCACGTCCGCAAGGCCGCCACCGGCCTGTCCGACCTGTCCCGCTCCGTCTCCAAGCGCGACTCGGAACTCTCCGAACTCCTCAAGGGCAGCGCCAGGTTCACCAAGACGCTCGAGAACAGGAAGTCCAGCTTCGAGACCCTCATCGAGGACGGCGGCCCCCTCCTCGGCGAACTGCGCGACCGGCGCACCGCCATCAGCGCCCTGCTCAAGGGCAGCCAGGACCTCGGCGTCGAACTCGGCGGCCTCGTCAAGGACAACGAGAAGCAGCTCGGCCCGACCCTCAAGGCGCTCGACCGGGTCACCGGCGTCCTGGAGAAGAACAACACCCAGCTCGGCAAGACCCTCGCGCTGGTCGGCCCCTACTACCGCCTGGTCGGCAACACCCTCGGCAACGGCCGCTGGTTCGACAGCTACCTGTGCGGGGTCGTGCCCCGCGACTACCTGCCCGAGGGCTCCCAGCCCGAGACCGGATGCCTGCCGCCGAAACAGCCGGCCGCGGCCCAGGGGAGCGGTGAGTGATGAACCGACGCCGAAAGATCCTCACCGGCCTGCTCGCCCTCGCGGTCCTCGCCGCCGCCGGCCTGGTCACCGCCCGTGCCCTGGAGCCCGACGGCACCCGCGTCACCGCCTACTTCGACCGCGCCGTCGGCGTCTACGCCGGATCCGACCTGCGCGTCCTCGGCGTCCGCGTCGGCGAGGTGGAGTCGGTCCACCCGCAGGGCACCAAGGTCCGCGTCGGCCTGCGCCTGGACGAGGGGGTGCGGGTCCCCGAGGACGCGCGGGCCGTCGTCGTCGCGCCGAGCGTCGTCTCCGACCGCTACGTCCAGCTCACCCCCGCCTACCGCACCGGCCCCGCCCTCGCCGACGGCGCCGTCCTGCCCGCCTCCCGCACCGCCGTCCCCGTCGAGATCGACCAGATCTACGACTCGATCACCGACCTCGGCGACGCCCTCGGCCCGGACGGCGCCAACGCCGACGGCGCCCTGTCCGACCTGCTGCGCACCGGCGCCGCCAACCTCGACGGCAACGGCGAGGCCATCGGCACCGGCATCGAGGAGTTCGGCAAGGCGGCCAAGACCCTGGACGGCAGCAGCGGCGACCTGTTCAAGACGCTGAGCAGCCTCCAGACCTTCACCACCATGCTGAAGAACAAGGACACCGACGTGCGCACCGCCCAGGAACGCCTGGACGAGGTCGTCGGATTCTTCGCCGACAACAAGGACGACCTCACCGGGGCGCTGGAGGAACTGGGGAAGGCCCTCGGCCAGGTCAAGACCTTCATCGAGGACAACCGGGGCGCACTGAAGAAGAACGTCGACCGGCTCGTCCCCCTCACCCGCACCCTGGTCGAACAACGCGCCTCGCTGGCCGAGGCACTGGACGTGGCGCCCCTGGCCGCGGGCAACGTGGTGGGCGCCTACAACCCCGACACCCGCACCCTCGACGGCCGCGCCAACCTCAACGAGATCAGCATGGGCGGCCCTCTGCTGCCGCTGCCCGTGACGGGCGCGGCCGGGGGGAGCGGCAACGGCGCGGAGAGCGACGGGACGAAGGGGGAGGGCCGATGAGGCGCCGCACGCTCACCGCGGGCCGGGCCGCCGGTCTCACCGCGGGCGGACTGATCGCCCTCGGCCTCGGCTTCGCCCTGGCGGTCGGCGGGATCACGGTCGTGCCGCGCGGCTTCGGCGGCCTCGACGACCTGCCGCTGCCCGGCGGGGCCGACCTCGGCGACCACCCCCGCACCGTCACCGCGGAACTCCAGGACGTGCTCAGCCTGGTCCCGCACTCCGCGGTGCGCGTCAACGACGTCGCGGTCGGCCGGGTCACCGGCATCGAACTGGGCGAGGACGACTGGTCGGCCCGCGTCACCATGGAGATCAACGGCGACGTGCGGCTGCCCGCCGACACCACCGCGCGGCTCGAACAGTCCAGCCTGCTGGGCGAGAAGTACATCCAGCTCGTCGCGCCCGCCAAGGAGACCGGAGCCGGCCCCCTGGCGGACGGAAGCGTCATCCCGCTCTCCCGCACCAGCCGCAACACCGAGGTCGAGGAGGTCTTCGGCGCGCTCTCGCTGCTCCTCAACGGCGGCGGCGTCAACCAGCTCAAGACCATCACCGGGGAACTCAACTCGGCGCTGGGAGGCCGCGAACCGGAGGTGCGGTCCATGCTCAAGCGGGTCAACACCCTGGTGAGCGACCTCGACGACCACCGGGGCGACATCACCGACGCCCTCGACGCCGTCAACCGGCTCTCCTCCACCCTCGCCACCCGCAAGGAGGACGTCGGCACCGTCCTCACCGACCTCTCGCCGGGCCTCAAGACGCTGGAGAAGCAGCGCGGCTCGCTGCTGACCATGCTGCGCTCCCTCGACACGCTCTCCGGCGTCGCCGTCTCCACGATCGACGCGAGCAAGGACGACATGATCGCCGACCTCAAGGCCGTCGCACCGACGCTGAAGGCGCTCGCCGACGCGGGCACCGACCTGCCCGACTCGCTCCAGGTGCTGCTGACCTACCCGTTCACCGACGAGGTGCTGCGCGGGGTGAAGGGCGACTACCTCAACACGTACCTGAGCATGACCGCCGTCCCCGGCACCGAGGTGATCCCGCCGATCGTGCCCGAGGGCACGCCGGCACGGAAGCGCTCCTCCTCCCCCCTGCCGCTGCCCTCCGTCACGGGGCCCGGAGGAGGTGAGCGCGGGTGATCACCCTCGCCGTACGGCTGAAGAACCTCGCCTTCCTGCTCGTCGCCGTCCTCGCCCTCTCCTTCCTCGGCATCCGCTACGCCGACCTCGGCCGCTACGTGGGCGTCGCCGACTACTACACGGTCGACGTGCAACTCCCGCGCACCGGCGGCCTGTTCACCCACTCCGACGTCACCTACCGGGGCGTCTCGGTGGGCCGGGTGGGCCCGATCGACCTCACCGCCGAGGGCGTCGTCGCCGAACTGCGCATCAAGAAGTCGGCCCCGCGCATCCCCGCCGACACCAAGGCCGTGGTCGCCGGGCTCTCCGCCGTGGGCGAGCAGTACATCGACCTGCGGCCCGAGAGCGACGGCTCGCCCTACCTCGCCGACGGCTCCCGCGTCGAGCAGGCCGACACGCGGGTGCCCGCGCCGGTCACCGACGTGCTGACCAGCGTCGACGACCTGGTGTCGTCCGTGCCGCTGGAGGATCTGCGCACGGTCGTCGACGAGTTCGGCAAGGCCTTCGAGGGGCACGGCGACGACCTCCAGGTGCTCCTCGACAGCGGCACCGGCTTCGTCGAGGCCGCGGACCGGGCCCTGCCGTCCACGACGCTGCTCATCAACGACGGCGAGACCGTCCTGCGCACCCAGGCCGAGGAGGCGGAGGCCATCCGCGGCTTCGCCGTCGGCGCGGAGGAACTGGCCCGCGCCCTCAAGGGCTCGGACGCCGACCTGCGCCGCCTCCTCGCGGTCACCCCCGAGGCAGCCACCCAGGTCAGCGGGCTGCTCCGGGACCTCGACCCGAGCCTCGGCGTCGTCCTCGCCAACCTCCTCACCACCTCCGAGGTCGCCGTCACGCGGCAGCGCGGCATCGAGGAACTGCTCGTGAAGTACCCGGCGGCCGTCTCCGCCGGTGCCACCGCCGTCGACGGAGGGAAGCTGAACCTCGGCATGGCCGTCACCTTCTTCGCCCCCCTGCCCTGCACCGACGGATACGGCGGTACGCGCTACCGCAACGGTCTCGACCTCGGCACCGCGCCCGCCCTCAACACCGAGGCGTCCTGCACCGCCCCAGCCTCCAGCGGGTCGAACGTGCGCGGCTCGGCGAACGCCCCGAAGGGTGGCGCGGTCCCCGACCCGGCCCGGCCCGGCTCCCTGCCCTCGGGCGGCGCCGGCACCCCGAGCAGCGGCGCAGCGGCGGCGCTCCCCGGCGCCCTCGCGCTGCCCGGCCAGAGCGGCGAGGCCCCCTCCGACCTGACCTCGCTCCTCGCCCCGGCCCCGGGCGGCGCCCGGTGAGGCGGGCGCGGATCCTCGGCGCGGCGGCGCTCGCCCTGGCCCTCGGCGTCTGCGGCACCGGCGCCTGGGCCTACGCCGAGGCCCGCACCGACGACTCGCTCGCCTACGGCCGCGAACGGGACGAGGCGCTCGCCGACGGCCGCGCGGGCGTCGCCGTACTCACCACGCTCGATGCCTCCACCCGGCAGCGGGCGGAGCGCGGCATCCGGGACTGGCGTGCCGTCTCCACCGGGCCGCTGCGCGAGGAACTGGGCGCCACCGAGGCCGCCGTGGGGACCTCGGCGCGCGCCACGGTCACCGAGGCCGCCGTCACCGCGCTCGACACCCGGTCCGGGACGGCCAAGCTCATCGCCACGGTCCGCGTCGAGGTCACCCCGGCCGGGGGGAAGCGGGCGGCCACCGACCGCAAGCGCCTGGAGGCGGTCCTGGCCCGCACGGGCGAGGGGGAGTGGAAGGTGCGGGCGCTGAGCGCCGTACCGGTCGAGGCCGAGAAGGAGGGCGGGACCCGATGACCCCGACGTGGCTGCAGCGCAGGGGCGATCCCCAGGCCCACACCCAGAAGCCGGCCCCGGCACCCGACCCGACTCCGGCGCCCGGGCCGGACCCGGCGGGTGAAGGGCGCCCGGTGTCCGGGGCGGGCCCGGCGGCCGACGCGGCTCCGGCGCCGGAGGCGGATTCGGCGCGCGGGGCGGATCCGGCAGCCGACGCGCCCCCCGCGCCCGGGCCGGACCCCGCACGCGCAGGGGACCCGGCGTCCGAGGCGGACCCGGCAGGCGAAGGGAAGACGCCCCCGCGGGACGCGGCCCCCGAGACCGCCCCCGCGCCGCTCGCGGACCCCGCGGAGGACCCCGTCCCCGACCACCGTCCACACCGTGGGCGTCTGCGGCAGGCGCTCCTGGTCGTGGTCGTCGCCGCCCTCGTCCTCGGCGGCTGCGGCCTCTTCTACGCCGCCCACCGGGTGACGTCGGCCGCGCCCGCCCGCAACCACGCGCTCACCGACACCGAGGCCACCTCCCGCGTCGCCGGCGACGTGGGCAACGCCCTCGCCCGGATCTTCTCCTACACCCCGGACGGCACCGCCGCCGCCGAGCGCTCCGCCCGGACCGTCCTCGACGGCCGCGCCGCCCGCCAGTACGAGACCCTCTTCGCCCGGGTCCGGGACGACCTCACCGAGCAGCGCGTCACCCTCAGCACCCGCGCGGTCCGCACCGGCGTGATCGAACTCGACGGCGACGAGGCACGCCTGCTGGTCTTCCTCGACCAGACGTCCCGCCGCGGCGACGGCAAGGGCGGGACCACCACCGCGGCCGCCCAGCTCACCGTCACCGCACGGCTCCAGGGCGACCACTGGCGGATCACCGACCTCAATGCCCGCTGAACATGCGGCAGACGGGAGTACCCATGAAACGCGCGGCCCGCGTCCGCACCGCACTCCGCCTCCGGCCGCTGCCGGCCCTGGCCCTGGCCGTCACCCTGGTCGCGGGCGGCTTCGCGGCCTGGGCGGGGCAGGACTGGTACGGGGCGGCCCACGACGAGGAGGCCGGCTACGCCGCGCAGCGGGACGCGGCGCTCACCGCCGGCGAGCAGGCCGTGCAGAACCTCAACACCCTCGACCACCGCGAGCTGAAGACGGGCCTGGACCTCTGGGAGTCGTCGACGACCGGTGACCTGCACGAGCAACTGGCCGCCGGACGGCAGGAGTTCTCCGACCAGGTGAAGGAGGCCAGGACGGTCAGCACGGCCCGCGTGCTCTCGGGCGCCGTCACCGAACTCGACGACCGCGCGGGCCGCGCCCGGGTGCTGGTCGCCCTGCGCGTCACGGTCAAGGCGGCCGACGGAGCGACGTCCGACAAGGACAGCCGCATGCTCGGCGAACTCACCAGGACCGACGGCACCTGGAAGCTGAGCGCCCTGGGCCAGGCGCCCGTGGGCGGAAACCCGGCCGGCTGACCCCGCCCCGTACCCACCGGCCGGCCGCAGCGAGGAGGACACCGCACATGTCGACGACCCGGCACCACATCAACCGCCAGCGGCGCCGCCAGGCCCGCGAGACCCGGCCCGGCGCCCCCGCGGAGCGCCCGGACGACGGCCGGGACGACCGCACCGGCGGTACCGCCGTCCTGACGTCCCCGGCGGACGCCGACGCACCCCCGTCCTCCGCACGCGGGCCGAGGCCGAAGCCCACCCCGCCCCCGGCCGAGGCCGAGGAGGCGAAGGCCGCCAGGGCCCGCAGGCGCCGGCCGCCGGCCCTCGCGGTGCTCTGCGCGCTGACGCTGCTCCTCGGCGCCTTCGCGGGCTGGGCGCACGCGAAGGCCGGGGCGCTGCGGGACGAGCCCGCGCGGAGCAACACCGCGCTGACCGACCTCGCCCGCACCAGCGAGATCAAGGGCCAGGCCGCCAAGGCCGTCGACCGGCTCTTCTCCTACGACCACGCCGATCCCGGCGCCCTCGACAAGGCGGCCCGGGACCTCCTGACGGGCAAGGCCGAGGCGCAGCACCGGGACCTCCTCGCCGACGTCCGCGCACGCGCCGACCGGCAGAAGGCGGTGATCACCACGACCGTCACCGAGAGCGCGGTCGAGCGCATCGACGGCGACCGGGCCCGGGTCCTGGTCTACGCCGACCAGAGCAGCGTCGCCACCACCGGCGGCAAGGCGGGCGAGGGCAAGGCCGCCGCCGGGGACGAGGGCGTCTACGCGGCGGCCATGCTCGCCGTCGAGGTCGTGCACCGCGACGGACGCTGGCTCGTCTCCGCCCTCGACACCTTCGGCCGCTGACACCGCCGATCCCGCCGCACCGCACCGAACAGCACCGGGCACCGCCCGCACCTCCGACGGATCCGACAGGAGTGACGACCATGTCCGTACGCCGCGCCCGACGTCCGTACACCCGCCGGGCCCGCAGAGGGCTGCGCACCACCGCCCTCGCCGTGGCGGCCATGGCGGCCCTCACCGCCTCCCAGGCCCCCGGCCTCACGGGGGACGACCAGGACATCCACGCCGGACCGGCCGCCGACGACCTGGACCCGGCGCCCCCGGGCGGCCCGTTCGCCGCACTCGCGCCACCGGGCGACGGCTCCTACCACACCGAACTCCCGCCCCTGGCGGCGCGGAACGGCACCCCCGCCCTCTCGCCCGTCCTCGGGTCGGAGGTCCGCGCCCAGTCCGGCATCCCCGCCACGGTGCTGCGCGCCTACCGCGCCGCCGAGGCCGCCGTCGGCAGGACGGACCCCGGCTGCCGGCTGCCCTGGGAACTGCTCGCGGCGATCGGCAAGGTCGAGTCGGGCCAGGCGCGCGGCGGAGCCGTCGACCGGGCCGGCACGACGCTGGGCCGCATCACCGGGCCCCCGCTCAACGGCCGGGGTTTCGCCCTGATCCGGGACTCGGACAGGGGCGTCCACGACGGCGACACGGTCTACGACCGGGCGGTGGGCCCCATGCAGTTCCTGCCGTCGACCTGGGCCCGCTGGGGCGCGGACGGCAACCGGGACGGCCGCGCCGACCCGAACAACGTCTTCGACGCGGCCCTGGCAGCGGGCCACTACCTGTGCGCCGGCGACCGCGACCTGGGCCGGGCGGCGGACCTGGACCGGGCGGTCCTGAGCTACAACAACTCCCGCGCCTACGTCGAACTGGTCCGGTACTGGCTGGAGTTCTACCGCCGGGGCGTCCACACCGTGCCGGACGGCAAGGGCGTCGTCCCGAAGAGCCCCGGCGCGGGAGGCGACACCCCCGCGACCGAGCCCGTCGACGGCGGAGGCAAGGACCCCGCGGGCCGGGAGGACGGCGTGGACATCGGCCCGGACCCGACGACGACACCCTCGGGCTCGGCTCCCTCGCCCTCGCGCCCGGTACCGACGAGGAGCCCGGGCCCGTCCACCCCGACGGCGCCCCCGACGAGCCAGGAGCCCTCCGAACCGCCCACGCAGCCGCCCACGGATCCGCCCACCGAGAGCCCCACCGGGTCGCCGTCGCCGGACCCGACCGACCCGGGCCCGTCGCCCAGCCCGACGGACGACTGCTCCCCGGAACCGGGAACCCCCTCGCCCGACCCCACCGCGTCCTCGGACGGCGTGGCCTGCCCGAGCCCTTCGCCGACCGCGACGGAGTAGCGACGGAGGAGGGCGAAGCGGGGGCGGAGGAGGAGCGAAGGAGGGGGTCGGGCCCGGCCCGGTCCCAGGACGCGGACCGGCGTCAGCCCGCCCGGCCCATCCCGGCGGCGTTCGGCCAGCCCGTCGCCGGGACCGACTCCAGCCCGTTGGTCCCCCTGACCTGGGCGGCCGTGAGGCCACCGTGGGCAGGCACGCCGGGCGGGGTGATACCCACGGGCGGGTAGCCGGCGGCCGCCGCGGGCGCGGGCATCGGCATGGGTGCCGGTGCCGGTGCCGGCATCGGCTGGGGGACCGGTGCCGGCTGGGGGACCGGCACCGGCCCGGGGTACGGCGCCGGCTGGGGGACCGGCACCGGTTGCGGTGCCTGGGGGAGCGGCGGAGCGGGCGGCGGCACCGCGGCGGGGAGCGGCATGCCGGTGCCGGCGGCCGGAGCGTCGGCGAACCCCGGGGCGCCGGCACCGGCGGTCTGTGCGGCGAGCGCCCGCATACCGGCGCCGTTGGTCTGGCTCATCAGGCGGTCGATCGCCGCCGTGCCCGAGCTGTAGCCGGTCCCGGTGGCCGGCCCGGGCACGGCGGCTCCCCTCCCGGTCCCGTAGAGCACCTGTTCCAGACCGGACACCAGGCGGCGTACGTCGGTCTGGGGGCGCACCACGAGACGCAGGAAGCGGCTGGACGAACCGATCTTGTTGCCGCACTCGCGGACCAGGACCCGGTGCTCGGTCAGCATGCGGTCCCGGACGACGGTGCCCTCGGCGCCCACCGGGAGGCGCACGAAGAGGAAGTTGCCCTGCGAGGGGTAGACGGTCAGTCCGGGCAGCGCGGAGAGCTGCCCGGCCATCTCCAGGCGGTCGCGGCGGACCTGGTGCAGGCTCTGCGCGTACTCGGGACCGTGGTCGCGCAGCATGAACACCACGTGCTCCGCGAAGGAGTTGAGGTTCCACTTGGGGAGCATGGCGCGCACCTTGCCCGCCAGCGCCGGGTTGGCGACCAGGTAGCCGAAGCGGATGCCGTGCAGCCCGAAGTTCTTGCCGAGGCTGCGCAGGACGACGACGTTGGGGCGCAGCATCGCCTCCTGGACCACGCTGGGCTCCGCCTCCGCGTCGGCGAACTCCAGGAACGACTCGTCGACGACGACCAGGTCCAGGTCCGCCATCGCGTCCATGAACTGCACCAGCGCCTGCTTGTGCAGATAGCCGCCGTCGGGGTTGTTGGGGTTGCAGAGCACGGCGACCCGGGTGCCGCGGGCCCGGATGAACTCGGCGTACCGCGCGAGGTCGAGGGCGAAGCCGCCGGACTCCTGGAGCGGGAACATGTCGACCCGCTTGCCGGTTTCCATGGGCTGGTCGGTCCAGCGGCCGAAGGTGGGGACGGGGACGGCCAGGGACTCCCGCACCAGCAGGTGGTCGATCCAGGTGATCAGCTCGGTGGAGCCGTTGCCCATCGCCACGCACTGCGGCGGCAGTTGGAGCAGGCTGCACAGCTCGGCGGTGATGGTGTCGGCGCTGCTCGGGTAGTACGTGATGATGTCGCGCAGCCGTACCGCCATGTCGTCGAACATCGCCGGGGTGGGGAAGTACGGGTTGCAGGGGATGCAGAAGTCCACCGGACCGGCGCCCGCCGGGTCCCCGCCCTCCCGCGTCAGCGCCGCCATCGACGGGCTGTGCGCCGCGGTGCTGCGGAACAGCGAGGTGACGTTGCCGGACAAGCGGACCTCCGTAGGTGGGCGGCCCGCTGGGGAGGCGCGGGCCGCCGTTACATACGGAGGCGGACGGGGCACCGTTCAACGCGTGTGAAGAAAGTGTGGACTCACGCGTCGAACGAGTGCACCGTCGAGGTCCGGTACGTCTCTCCCGGCCGCAGCACCGTCGACGGGAACGACGGCTGGTTCGGCGAGTCCGGGAAGTGCTGCGTCTCCAGGCACAGGGCGTCGCCCTGGCGGTAGAGCGTGCCGCCGGTCCCGGTCAGGGTGCCGTCGAGGAAGTTGCCCGAGTAGAACTGCAGGCCCGGCTGGTCGGTGGCGATGCGCAGGGTCCGGCCCGAGGCCGGGTCGCGCAGGGTGGCGACGTGCTCGGGGCGCTCGGTGACGCCCTTGTCCAGCACCCAGTTGTGGTCGAAGCCCTTGGCGGTGACCAGCTGCGGATGGTCGTCCCGGATGTCCCGGCCGACCGGCTTCACCCGCCGGAAGTCGAAGGGCGTCCCCGCCACCCCCGCCAGTTCGCCGGTCGGGATCAGGCCCGCGTCGGTGGGCGTGTAGCGGGAGGCGGCGATCGACAGCTCGTGGTCCTCCACCGTGCCGCTGCCCTCACCGGCCAGGTTCCAGTAGACGTGGCTGGTGAGGTTGACGACGGTGGCCTTGTCGGTGGTCGCCTCGTAGTCGACGCGCCACTCGCCGCGCCGGGTGAGGGTGTACGTCACCTTCGCGCGGAGCGTGCCCGGGTAGCCCATCTCCCCGTCGACGCTGGTGTAGTACAGGACCAGGCCGACGTCGGAGCCCGCGGTGAACGGCTCCACGTCCCAGACCCGCTTGTCGAAGCCCTGGGCACCGCCGTGCAGGCTCTGCTCGCCGTCGTTGACGGAGAGCTGGTACGCCTTGCCGTCCAGGGTAAAGCGGCCCCGGCCGATACGGTTTCCGTAGCGGCCGATGAGGGCGCCGAAGTACGGGCTGGACGCCACGTAGTCGTCGAGGGCGGAGAAGCCCGCGGAGACGTTCGCGTACCGGCCCCGGCGGTCGGGGATCTCCAGGGACTGGACGACTCCGCCGTAGGACAGCACCTTCATCCGCGTGCCGCCGTTCACCAGCGACCAGCGGTACACCTTCGTGCCGTCGGTGAGTCTGCCGAAGAGCTCCTTCACCGGCTTCCTGCCTCCCGTGGCGTGTGCCGTGCCGCCGACCGCGGAGGCGGCGAGGCCGGCGGCTGCTGCTGATGCGATGACCGTGCGTCTGCTCAGTTCCATGTGCGGGCTCCTGTACTTCCGGGAAAGAAGCGGGCCCCGCGTCCGTCGGCGGGGCCCGGGGGCCTATGAACCGACCCTGCGCTTGTTCCACACGTCGAACCCGACCGCCGCCAGCAGCACCGCGCCCTTGATGACCTGCTGCCAGTCGGTGCCGATGCCGACGAGGTTCATGCCGTTGTTGAGCACGCCCAGGACCAGACCGCCGATGATCGCGCCGAGGACGGTGCCGACGCCGCCGCTCATCGAGGCGCCGCCGATGAACGAGGCGGCGATGGCCTCCAGTTCGAAGTTGAGGCCCGCCTTGGGGGAGGCCGCGTTGAAGCGGGCGGCGAAGACCAGGCCGGCCAGCGCCGCGAGCATGCCCATGTTCAGGAAGACCAGGAAGGTGACCTTCTTGTCCTTCACGCCGGACAGCTTGGCCGCGGGCAGGTTGCCGCCGATGGCGTAGATGTGGCGGCCGAGGATCGCGTTGCGCATCAGGTAGCCGAAGCCGACGACCAGCACGCCCAGGATGAGCAGCACCACCGGCGCGCCCTTGTAGCTGGCGAGCAGCAGGGTGACGACGAGCACCGCGGCGACCAGTGCGACCACCTTGAGCCAGAACAGCTTGGCCGGCAGCACGTCGAGGGAGAACTCCTGCTGCCGCTTGCGGTCGCGGACCTCCTGGTAGACCACGAAGGCGATCAGGGCGAAGCCCAGCAGCAGCGTCAGGTTGTGGTAGTTCGTGTTCGGCCCGACCTCGGGGAGGAAGCCGTTGGCGACCTTCTGGAGGTCCTTGGGGAACGGGCCGAGCGTCTGGCCCTTCAGGAAGATCTCGGTCAGACCGCGGAACAGCAGCATGCCCGCGAGGGTCACGATGAACGACGGTATGCCGAGGTACGCGATGAAGAACCCCTGCACCGCCCCCGCGGCCGCGCCGATGGCGAGGCAGAGCACCACCGCGAGCGGCCAGGCGAGGTCGTTGTCGACCATGAGCACGGCGGCGATCGCGCCGATGAACGCGGTCAGCGAGCCGACCGACAGGTCGATGTGGCCCGCGATGATGACGAGCATCATGCCGATCGCGAGGATCAGGATGTAGCTGTTCTGCAGCACCAGGTTGGACACGTTGCGCGGCAGCAGCAGGTCGCCGTCGGACCACACGGCGAACAGCACCACGATCAGGCCGAGGGCCATCAGCATGCCGTACTGGCGCATGTTGCGGCGCATGCCGTCGAGCATCAGCCGCAGCAGCCCGTCGCCGGCGGCGGACCCCCCTCTGCCGGGCGGCGCGGGGGCCGGGGTCTTGGCGGTCACGTCCGTGCTCATCGCGTTACCTCTTTGTCCGTCTTGTCCTTCGTCATCCGACGCATCAGCGCTTCCTGCGATGCCTCGGCCCGCGAGAACTCACCCGTCAGCCGCCCCGCGGCCATCGTGTAGATGCGGTCGCACATGCCGAGCAGCTCCGGCAGCTCGGAGGAGATGAAGACGACCGCCTTGCCCTCGGCGGCCAGCCGGTCGATGACCGTGTAGATCTCGTACTTGGCGCCCACGTCGATCCCGCGCGTGGGCTCGTCCAGGATCAGCACCTCGGGACCCGCGAAGATCCACTTGCTGAGGACGACCTTCTGCTGGTTGCCGCCGGACAGCTTGCCCACCGGCTCGAAGACGGTCGGCGCCTTGATGTTCATGGACTTGCGGTAGCCCTCGGCCACCTGCCGCTCACCGTGCTCGTCGACCACACCCCGCCGGGCGACCTTGCCCAGCGCGGTCAGCGAGATGTTCCGGTTGATGGTGTCGATGAGGTTGAGGCCGTAATGCTTGCGGTCCTCGGTGACGTACGCGATGCCGTGCCGGACCGCCTCGGGGACGGTCTTCGTGCGGATCTCGGTACCGTCCCTGAGCACGGTGCCGGCCGCGTGCCGGCCGTAGGTGCGGCCGAAGACGCTCATCGCCAGCTCGGTGCGGCCCGCGCCCATCAGCCCGGCGATGCCGACGATCTCGCCGCGCCTGACCTCGATGGAGACGTCGTCGACCACCTTGCGCTGCTGGTCGATGGGGTGGTGCACGGTCCAGTTGCGGATCTCAAGCGCGGGCGCCGCCCCCTCCTCGGGGTGGTGCGGCGTCCGGTCCGGGAAGCGGTTCTCCAGGTCGCGGCCGACCATTCCCGAGATGATCCGGTCCTCGGTCGTCTCCGCCGCCTTCACGTCGAGCGTCTCGATGGAGCGCCCGTCGCGCAGGATCGTGACCGAGTCGGCCACCCGGCGGATCTCGTTCAGCTTGTGCGAGATGATGATCGAGGTGATGCCCTGGTCCTTCAACTGGAGGATCAGGTCGAGGAGTTTGCCGCTGTCCTCGTCGTTGAGCGCCGCCGTCGGCTCGTCGAGAATGAGCAGCTTCACCTTCTTGGAGAGCGCCTTGGCGATCTCCACGAGCTGCTGCTTGCCCACCCCGATGTCGGCGACCCGGGTCTCCGGGTGCTCGTCCAGACCCACCCGGCGCAGCAGTTCGGCGGCGTGCCTGAGGGTCTCGTTCCAGTCGATCAGCCCGCGCTTGGCGTGCTCGTTGCCGAGGAAGATGTTCTCCGCGATGGACAGGTACGGCACCAGCGCCAGCTCCTGGTGGATGATCACGATGCCGTGCTGCTCGCTCGCCCGGATGTCCTTGAACCGGCAGCCCTCGCCCTCGAAGAGGACGTCCCCCTCGTAGCTGCCGTGCGGATGGACGCCGGAGAGCACCTTCATCAGGGTCGACTTGCCGGCGCCGTTCTCCCCGCAGATGGCGTGGACCTCGCCCTGGCGAACGGTCAGCGTGACGTCCGACAGCGCCTTGACACCGGGAAAGGTCTTGACGATCGAGCGCATTTCCAGGACGGGTCCCGCCATGGTCGTGCCTTCCAATCCTTGAGGGAGCCCGGTTACTTGAGGTCGTCCGCGGTGTAGTAGCCGCCGTCGACGAGGACCTTCTGGTAGTTCGCCTTGTCGACGCTCACCGGCTGCAGCAGGTAGGCGGGCACGACCTTGGCACCGTTGTCGTAGGACTTGGTGTCGTTGACCTCGGGCTTCTTGTCGTTCAGGACCGCGTCGACCATGTTGGAGGCGACCTTGGCCAGCTGGCGCAGGTCCTTGTAGACGGTCTGCGTCTGCTCGCCCGCGATGATCGACTTCACCGAGGCGACCTCGGCGTCCTGACCGGTCACGACCGGCATGGGCTTGCTCGCGGAGCCGTAGCCGTCCGACTTCAGCGAGGACAGGATGCCGATGGAGATGCCGTCGTACGGCGAGAGCACCGCGTCCACCTTGGCGCTGCGGTAGCTGGACGTCAGCAGGTCGTCCATGCGCTTCTGGGCGGTGCCGCCGTCCCAGCGCAGGGTGGTGACCTGGTTGAGGGCGGTCTGCTTGGAGCGGACGACGAGCTGGCCCTTGTCCATGTACGGCTTCAGGACGTTCATCGCGCCCTGGAAGAAGTACTTGGTGTTGTTGTCGTCGTTGGAGCCGGCGAACAGCTCGATGTTGAAGGGGCCCTTCTCGCCCGCCTTCAGACCGAGCTTGTCGAGGATGTAGCCGCCCTGCAGCTCGCCGACCTTCTCGTTGTCGAACGAGGCGTAGTAGTCGACGTTCTCGGTGCCGAGGATCAGCCGGTCGTAGGAGATGACCGGGATGTCGGAGTCCTTCGCCTGCTGCATCACGTTGTTGAGGGACTTGTTGTCGATCGCGGCCACGATCAGCGCGTCCACGCCCTGCGTGATCATGTTCTCGATCTGGGAGACCTGCTGGTCCGGGTCGTCCTCGCCGTAGACGAGCTTGGTCTTGTACCCCTTGGCCTTCAGTTCCTTGACGACGTTGGCGCCGTCCGCGATCCAGCGCTCCGAGGACTTGGTGGGCATCGCGATGCCGATGGTGGCGCCGTCGGACCCGCCCTTGTCGTCGTCGCTGCCGCCCTCGCTGTTCTGGCCGCAGGCGGTCAGCGTGAGGGCGAGGGAGGCGGCGGAGGCCAGGGCGGCGAGAGCGGCTCTGCGGTTGCGCATGGTCATCATCCTTGATCTGGGTCAGGGCTCGGTCCGGTGGTGCCAGCACGGGAGGAAGGCTGCGGGTGGATCGACCGAGAGCAGGTGTGTGGGATTGTGCGCGGCTGTGTCTTCTTTTGAGAAGGGAGTTTCCGGAACGTTATGACGAGATCTCGAACCGGTTGAGCGGGCCGGGCAGTCGGGAGCCCAGCGGGGCCATCTCGCCGTCCGCCCCGTGCCGGGCGAGCAGGTCGAGTGCGAGCCGCCCGCGCCGCACCCGCTCCTTCGCGGTGGCGAGCGTGAGTTCGCGCAGGTGGTGGCCGTACGGGTAGATGCCGGGCGCCTTGGCGAGGCCGAACTTCAGGTACAGCGGGGCGCCGCGCCGGATCAGCTCGGCGACCTCGTACATGCGCACGTAGCCGCCGAGGTCGTCCGGGGCCTCGATGTACAGGTCCATGGGCGCGGCCGAAACCCGCCGTATTTCGGTCAGGTGGTCCGGCGTCAGGTCGCTGGGCACGTTCACGGAGTCCGCGCCGAGCCGCTCGTAGACCGCGTACGAGGCCGGGTTGACCGGTCCGACGAGCGCCGAGACCTTGAGCGTCGTGTCCGCCGGCAGGAGGCCGGCCGCCCGCGCCCGGTGCAGCGTCCACAGCACCCCCTCGTCGGCGACGAGCAGGCACTTCACGCCCAGCTCGGTGGCGCGCACGGCGTCCTCGACGCAGCCGGCGACCGCGTCGTGGCCGCGGGCCCTGAGACCGGCCCCGCCGGAGTCGGTGCGGGTGGAGCCGCCGATGTCCCAGGTGCCGCGCGGGCCGGTGAACAGGCAGAGTTCGATGTCCCGTTCGGCGGTGGCCTCGACCATCTCGGTGATCTCGGCGTCGCTCAGCATCCACACGCCGCTGCCCTGGCTGATCCGGTGGATCGGCACGTCCAGCCGCGAGGACTCCTTCAGCACCACCCCGAGCGCCTCCGGCCCCTCGCAGGAGGGGATCTCGGTGCGCCAGCGGCCGCCGCCGGGGAAGGAGTGCGGGGAGGCGTCGGCGGGGTCGGGGGCGGGCGGCGCCAGCCCGAGGGCGGTGAGCGCCGGTTCGCCCGGCCTGCGTACGGCGGCCGTGGCGGGTGCGTCGGTCACAAGCTGTCCTTCGTGTTCGGTATGTCGGACGATGTTCGTGGAACAGGGCGTGGGTGGCGCGGTCCGGCGGCGTACGCCGGTACGGAGGCCGTCGGGTCACCTCCGTACCGGCGTACGGATCGCGGGGGCGGGCGTCACGGGCGCAGCAGCACCTTGCCCACCCGCGGGTCACCGGAGCCCACCAGTTCCAGGGCCTCGGCGAACCGGTCGAGCGGCAGCTCGTGGGTCACCAGCGGGCGCGGATCGAGCAGGCCGGCCGCGAAGCCCCGCACCGTGTGCGCCCACGCGTCCGGCGGCGCTCCGAAGACGGTCCGCACCTCCAGCTGCCGCACCACCAGGTCGGTCGGGTCGAGACCGTCGGCGCCCGGCGCCGGGATGCCGGTCAGCACCAGCCGCCCGCCCCTGCGCAGCAGCCCTGCGGCCGTGCGGGCGGCGTCGGCGGACCCGGCGGTCTCGATCACGAGGTCGAAGTCGTCCGGGAGCGGGCCGTCCTTGGTGCGGAAGTCGCTCGCCCCGAACCGCCTCGACAGCTCCTCCCGGTCCCGGCGCGTGCCGACGACCAGCAGCTCGGCCGGGGACGCGGCATGGAAGAACTGCACGGCGAACATGCCGAGCGTGCCGGTGCCGACGACGGCGACGCGGTCGCCCGGCCGCGCCCTCGCCTTCAGCGCGGCCGCGGCGACGCAGGCCGCGGGCTCCAGCAACGCGGCGGCGGTGAGGTCGGCGTCGTCGGGCAGCACGTGCAGCAGGCGCGCGGGCAGGGTCAGCGTGGGCGCCATGGCCCCCGGCCGGGTGAACCCCGTCTCCTCGTACCCCGCCGTGCACAGCGTCGTCTCGCCCGCGTGGCAGCGGTCGCACATCTGGCAGTTGCGGAAGCCCTCGCCCACGACCTTCCGGCCGGCCAGCGACCCGGGCACCCCCGCGCCGGTCCGCTCCACGGTCCCCGACCACTCGTGGCCGGGGACGAGCGGGTAACGCACGTACCCCTCGGGCCGGTTGCCCTGGTAGACCTCGCGGTCGCTGCCGCAGATCCCGACCGCGTGCACCCGCACCAGCACCTCGCCGGGACCGGGTTCGGCGGGCTCGTGCGGCACGAGCCGGTGCGCCCCGGGGGCCTCGACGACGACCGCGCCGCTCATCCCTGCGTCCCCTTGGGCCTGCGCTGCTCCCAGCCCTCGGCCCACAGGTCGAACCGGGCCTGCTGCTGCGGGAACTCGGCCGCCGCGTCGGTGTCCAGCTCGACGCCGAGTCCGGGCGCGTCGGACAGGTGGAAGCACCCGTCCTCCGGGTCCACCTGCGGGGCGCCCTTCACCACCTTCTTGATCTCCGCGTCCGCGAAGTCGTTGAAGTGCTCCAGGATCTTGAAGTTCGGCGTGGTGAAGCCGACCTGGAGGGAGGCGGCGGTGAGGACGGGCCCGCCCACGTTGTGGGGGGCGACGAGCGTGTAGTGCGTCTCGGCCGTCGCGGCCAGCTTCCGGGTCTCCCAGATGCCGCCGATGTGGCCGACGTCGGGCTGGATGACGTCCACCGACTGGTCCTCGAACAGCTCGCGGAACTCGATCCGGTCGTGGATGCGCTCACCGGTGGCGACCGGGATGTCGACCTTCTCGGCGACCTTCCGCAGCGCCTTCAGGTTCTCCGGCGGGACCGGCTCCTCCAGCCAGGCCGGCTTGAACGGCGCGAGTTCGCGCGCGAGCCGGACCGCGGTGGAGGGGGAGAAGCGCCCGTGCATCTCCAGCATCAGCTCGGCGTCGGGTCCGATGGCGTCCCGCACGGCCTCGATCAGCGACACGGCGTAGTTGGTATCCCGCTGGTCCAGTTCGAAGTGCCCGGTGCCGAACGGGTCGATCTTCAGCGCCCGGTACCCGCGCTCCATCACGCCGCGCGCGGCCTTGTGGTACGCCTCCGGCGTCCGCTCCGTCGTGTACCACCCGTTGGCGTACGCCTTGACCCTGTCGGTGACCCTGCCGCCGAGCAGCTGCCACACGGGGACCCCGAGGGCCTTGCCCTTGATGTCCCAGCAGGCCATCTCGATCACGGCGATGCCGGACATCACGATCTCGCCGGCCCGGCCGTAGTCGCCGTACTTCATGCGGCGCACCAGATCCTCGACGGCGAAGGGGTCGGAGCCGAGGACGTGGTTGGCCTCCGCCTCCCGCAGATAGCCGACGAGGGCGTCCGTGTGCCCCAGCATCCGGGTCTCGCCGACTCCGGTGACGCCCTCGTCGGTGTGCACCTGGACGTAGGTCAGATTGCGCCACGGCGTCCCGACCACGTGTGTGCTGATTCCGGTGATGCGCACGGCCGCTGCCCCTCGCTGTGTTCGATATTTCGTCACTCGTTCGAAATGCTGGCGTGACAGTAAGGACGGGGCGGTCGGAGTGTCAATGGGTCGGACACACAACGGTTTCGGCAGTTTCGACAGGTCCGGCGGCGCGGTCGGGGCGCTTTCCCACACAACCTTCACAGCCGCCTCTAGGAACCCGGCCGCCCCGGAACTTAATCTTCCCGCGTCATGGACTACTGCCACCCGTGCCGACGGCACCTCAACGGCGCCCTCGCCTGCCCCGGGTGCGGTACGCCCGTCGAACAACTCCGCGCCGCCGAGCCGCCCCTGACGGCGACTCGCACGGACACTCCGCCGTACGCCGCCGCCGACACGGCCCCGGCCGACGGACCCGCGGTCGACGGACCCGCCATGAATGAGCCCGCGCTCGACGAGCCCGCGCTCGACGAGGCCGACGACGACACCCCGCCCGGCGCCCCCTCCAGCCGCCGCGACCGCAAGGCCGCCGCGCACCGCCGGCGCCGCCGCCGGGCCCTGTTCGTCGCCGCGGGCTTCGTCCTGGCGGCCGGCGGCCTGAGCCTCGCCGAACTCGGCATGGACGCCCCGCACTCGCCGCCCAAACCGGCGGCCGCCGGGGGTGAGACCGCGGACGGCGCGGCGACGGAGGAGGTGGGGGAGGGCTCGGCGGTCCCGGTCGACGCGGCCTCCGACAGGACCACCGCCTCGGGCACCCCGTCCCCGGACGCCTCCGCGTCGGCATCGGCGTCCCCGTCGGAGTCCCCCGACCCCGACGCCTCCGACTCGTCCCCCGAGTCCGGCACCCCCGCCGCGTCCCGCCCCCCGGCCCGGCCCGGCACCCCGACCCGCGACCCGGACCCGGATCCCGCACCGTCGACCCCCGGCTCCGACGACCCGCCCCCGACGACCACCCCCACCCCACCGGACGAGCCGGAACCGACGCCGACCGAGACGTGCGACCGGTTCCTGTGGTGGTGCACGTGAGGCGCTGACGGCGCCGCCGGCTCAGTCCTGGAGCATCCTCCGCAACGCGTCCCGCAACGCCACCCGCTCCCCCTCCGAAAGCCCCGCCAGCGGCTCCCGCGCGAACCGCAGGGAATCGCGCAGCCCCCGGGCCACCCGCCGGCCCTCCTCCGTCGCCGCCGCGACCTTCACCCGCCGGTCGGCGGGGTCGGGGCGCCGCTCGACCAGGCCCCGCGCCTCCAGCCGGTCCACGATCCCCGTGACGTTCGACGGCTCGCACTTCAGCTTCTGCGCGAGCTTGCGCATGGGCAGCGGCTCCAGCGACAGCAGGCTCAGCAGCTTGGCCTGCGCCCCGGTCAGGGCGCGCTCCGCCGCCGCCTCCTCGTAGTCGGCGTGGAAGCGGGCCACGACCTCTCCGATCAGCTCGACGACTTCGAGGGTGAGTGCGTCGGGTCGGCGCGTGGTGTCGCGTGGTGTGGCCATGCGATCCAGGGTACCCATTTGTTTGACAAGGTGAAATGTTCAGTCGCATGGTTGTTTCATAACCTGAAGCATCTCGCCCATCGCGGCCACGACGAAAGGCGCCCCATGACCGACTCCCCCTCCCTCCCCGCCGTCAACCGCGAATGGCACCTGGTGACCCGCCCGGTCGGCTGGCCGAAGCCCGAGGACTTCGCCCTCGTCGAGGCCGAGGTGCCCACCCCGCGCGAGGGCCAGGTCCTGGTGCGCAACCTCTACGTCTCCGTCGACCCCTACATGCGCGGCCGCATGAGCGCCGCCAAGTCCTACGCCGAGCCCTACGAGCTGGGCAAGGCCATGCAGGGCGGAGCGGTCGGCGAGGTCGTCGCCTCCAACGCCGAGGGCTTCGCCGTCGGCGACCACGTCCTGCACTTCCTCGGCTGGCGCGAGTACGCCGCCGTGAACGCCAAGAGCGCCGTCAAGGTCGACCCGGACGCCGCGCCGCTGTCGACGTACCTCGGCGTGCTCGGCATGACCGGCCTCACCGCGTACGTCGGCCTGCTGCGCACCGCCTCCTTCAAGGAGGGCGACACGGTCTTCGTCTCCGGCGCGGCCGGCGCCGTCGGCAGCCAGGTGGGGCAGCTCGCGAAGCTCAAGGGCGCCGCCCGGGTGATCGGCTCGGCCGGCTCGGACGAGAAGGTCCGGCTGCTCGTCGACGAGTACGGCTTCGACGCGGCCTTCAACTACAAGGACGCCCCGGTGAGCGAGCAGCTGCGCGCCGCCGCCCCCGACGGCATCGACGTCTACTTCGACAACGTCGGCGGCGACCACCTGGAGGCGGCCATCGGCTCCCTCAACCTGAACGGCCGCATCGCCATCTGCGGCGCGATCTCCGTCTACAACAACACCGAGCCCGCCCCCGGTCCCAAGAACCTCGCCCGCCTGATCCAGACCCGCGGCCGCATCGAGGGCTTCCTCGTGGGCGACCACTACGACCTCCAGCCGAAGTTCGTCGAGGAGGTCGGCCCCTGGGTCGCCTCGGGCGCGCTGAAGTACCGCGAGACGGTCGTCGAGGGCATCGAGAACAACCTGGAGGCCTTCCTCGGCGTTCTGCGCGGCGACAACACCGGGAAGATGATCGTCAAGCTCTGACTTCCCGGCTCTTCCGGCATGCGGTAGCGTCATTCCGAAATCCGTCGTGGTCGTGGGCGCGAGTCACGGCGGACCGAGGAGGAGACACCGCATGCCCATCCAGCAGTCCGAGGTCCTGTACACCGCCGTCGCCACCGCCGAGAACGGCCGCGACGGACGGGTGTCCACCGATGACGGCAAGCTCGACCTGGTCGTGAACCCGCCCAAGGAGATGGGCGGCAACGGCGCCGGCACCAACCCCGAGCAGCTGTTCGCCGCCGGGTACAGCGCCTGCTTCCAGGGCGCGCTCGGCGTCGTCGCCCGCCAGGAGGGCGCCGACATCTCCGGCTCCACCGTCACCGCCAAGGTCGGCATCGGCAAGAACGACGACGGCTTCGGCATCATCGTCGAGATCTCCGCCGAGATCCCCGCCGTGGACGCCGCCACCGCGCGGTCCCTGGTGGAGAAGGCCCACCAGGTGTGCCCGTACTCGAAGGCGACCCGCGGCAACATCACCGTCACGCTGGTCTGACCCGGGGCACGACGCCGGCCCGCGCCGCGCTCCCGTCGCCCCCGGGCGGCCGGGGGAGCGCGGCGCGGGGCGGGCCACCGGTAGAGTTCCGCCCATGCGCGATCTTGGGGCGGGATTCGGCCATCTCCTGAAGGGCCAGCGCTGGATGGCCCGGCACGGCAAGAGCTACGGCCTGGGACTCGTCCCGGGCCTGATCACACTGGTCCTCTACGCGGCCGCGCTGGTCGCGCTCGCGATGTGGGGCACGGACTTCGTCTCCTGGGCGACCCCGTTCGCCGACGACTGGTCGAGCCCCTGGTCCGGACTGTTCCGCGGCTTCCTGACCGTGGTCCTGTTCGCCCTCGCCCTGCTGCTCGCCGTCCTCACCTTCACCGCCGTCACGCTGCTGGTCGGACAGCCCTTCTACGAGGCCCTGTCCGAACGCGTCGACCGCGACGTCTCCCCGGACGGCACGGCCCCCGAGTCCGACCTGCCGCTCTGGCGCGAGCTGTGGCTCTCCGGCCGCGACAGCCTGCGGATCCTGGTGCGCGCCGCCCTGTGGGGCGTACTGCTCTTCGCCCTCGGGTTCATCCCGTTCGTCGGACAGACCGTCGTTCCGGTGATCGGCTTCTTCGTCACCGGCTTCTTCCTCACCGAGGAACTGACCTCCGTCGCCCTCCAGCGCCGGGGCGTCGAGCTGCGCGAGCGCCTCGCCCTGCTGCGTTCCCGCAAGACGCTGGTGTGGGGCTTCGGCACCCCGCTGGCCGTGTCCTTCCTGGTGCCCTTCGTCGCCGTGTTCCTGATGCCGGGCGCGGTCGCCGGCGCCACGCTCCTCGCCCGCGAACTGCTGGGCGAGGAGACCCGCGACGGCCGCGACGACCGCTCCGACGGCGGCCCCGCCGACCCGGCGGTCAGCCCCGGTCCGGCTCCGGCGCACTGACCGCCACGGCCACGATCGCCCGGACCTGCGCCACGATGTCCAGCCGGTTGCGCACGAACTCGGGGTCCGTGACGGCCCCCGTCGCCGGATCGGTGTTCCCGGCCCCGAACTGCAGCACCGGCGTGTGCACGTGCCCGCCCGGCAGCGTGGCGCGCAGTCCGAGGCGGTCGCGCAGCAGCGTCGCCCGGTAGGCGATCTCGTTGGACAGGTAGTTCCCGCCGCCGCCCTCCCGGGCCGTCGAACCGGGCGTGGGACCGTCCGGCCGTACGACCGCCTGGGCGGAGCCCGCCGGGATCTCGGTCACGCTGGTGTTGTCGTACACCGGGAAGCGCCCGGTCCCCGCCGCCGTGATCGCCGCGTACGGCAGCGTGGTCGTCGTCCACTGCGGCTGCGAGGCCGGGTCGGCGACCGGCACGGTCTCCGTGCGGGACACGTTCTCGTTGTCGGGGAAGCCGCCCCGCCAGGCCCCGTTGGTCCGCTCCACGTCGAACCTCCCGACCCGGCCCTGGCTCACCGTGGTGAACAGGTCGACGCCCGGCAGATACGGCCGCAGCGCCCGCTCCACCGTCCCCTCCGCGAAGTCCCGCCAGCGCACCGGGAACACGGCCGTCTCGACCCGGGCGGGCCCGTCCGCGGTGTCGATCACCGTGCCGTCCAGGGCGAGCGCGGCGGCGCCTGACGGGTTGGAGATGCGGATGTCGCGGTCCAGGGTGAAGGGGTCGAAGCCGGTCAGCAGCACACGCTTGAGGCCCTTGCCCCGGTCACCGCCCCCTCGCGGCACGCGGATGTCGGTCTGCCCCCGCGAGGTGCGCTCCAACTCGTCGAGCAGCGCGGCCCGCTGCGCCTGTCCGAGCCCGAACCGCGGCTCCCAGGTGCGCAGTTCCCGGGTCATCGCGAGCCGCGCCCAGTACAGCGGCCGGTCGTCGTCCCGGCTGAGGGTGCCGTGTGCCGGCCCGCGCCCCTGGGCCCGGTCCACCGCCCGCCGCCACAGCGCGGAGCCCTCCCGTACGACCACGCGCCGGGCCTCCCGGTAGGAGTCCGCCCGCCCGAGGCCCCGCGCGAACGCCGGTGCCGCGGTGGCGAATCCGGAGCCCCGCAGGATCTCGCGGGGCACGTCCCCGTCCAGCCGCAGCTCCTCGGCCGTCGGGGCGGGCACGGCGGCCGAGGCCCCCGGAGGCGCCGCCGCGGCCGTTCCCGGGGCGGCGAGCCCCGCCGCCAGGGCCAGTCCGAGTACGCCGATCCGAACACGTATGGGTCTCAAGGGAGTCCAGGTCCTTCCGTCGCCGTGGGGTGCGCTGCGGACGGCCGCAGTATGGCGTGACGGAAGCGGCGCGCGCTACGGCGCGGCGGCGGTCCCGGTTCGAACGCGGGTGGGCGAGGAAGGATGCACACGTTCACGCATTCGACGAGGAGGCCCCGCGATGGCGGACGTACGGGATGGCCGGGACGCGGCCCGGGAGGCGGCGGTGGGGACGGCGCTCGCCGCGCTGGACCTGGACGCGAAGACCCGCCTGCTGTCCGGGCAGGACATGTGGAGCCTGCCGGCCCTGCCGGAGATCGGCCTGCGGTCCCTGGTGATGTCCGACGGCCCGGTCGGCGTGCGCGGCGTCCGCTGGACCGCCGACGACCCGTCCGTCGCGCTGCCCTCGCCCACCGCGCTCGCCGCCACCTGGGACCCCGGCCTCGCCCACCGGGCCGGCGTGCTCCTCGCCCAGGAGGCCCGCCGCAAGGGCGTCCACGTGCTCCTCGCCCCCACGGTCAACCTGCACCGCTCCCCGCTCGGCGGCCGCCACTTCGAGGCCTACAGCGAGGACCCCTTCCTGACCGGGCGGATCGGCACCGGCTACGTGAGCGGCGTCCAGTCCGGCGGCGTCGGCACCACCGTCAAGCACTTCGTCGCCAACGACGCCGAGACCGACCGCTTCACCGTGAACAACCTGGTCTCCGCACGCGCGCTGCACGAGCTGTACCTGGCCCCCTTCGAGGCGATCGTGGCGGACGCCCGGCCCTGGGGCGTCATGACCGCCTACAACTCGGTCAACGGGCCGACCATGACCGAGCACCGCCACCTGGTCCAGGAGGTGCTGCGCGGCGCCTGGGGCTTCGACGGCTTCAACGTCTCCGACTGGCAGGCCGCCCGGTCCACCACCGGAGCCCTCAGGGGCGGCCTCGACGTCGCCATGCCCGGCCCCAGGACCGTGTACGGGCGGGCGCTCGCCGAGGCGGTGCGCGCCGGCGAGGTCACGGAGGCCGAGGTCGACGCGGCCGTGCGCAACGTGCTGCGGCTCGCCGCCCGCGTCGGCGTCCTCGGCGGCGCCCCACCTGCCGTCACCGCACCGCCCGCCGACGTCGACGGCCCGGCCCTCGCCCGTGAGATCGCCCGCCGCTCCTTCGTCCTCGTCCGCAACGAACCCGTCGGCGGCGAGGGCCCCGCGCTGCCCCTGCGGCCCGGCACCGTCGCCCTCTGTGGAGCGGCCGCCCGCGACGCCCGCGTCCTCGGCGGCGGCTCCGCCACCGTCTTCCCGGCCCGCGTCGTCTCCCCGCTCGACGGCCTCACCGCGGCCCTCCCCGAAGGCACCCTGAGCTACCGGGTCGGCGCCGACCCGAACACCGAACTCGCCGTCGCCGGACGGGGCTTCGTCCTGCGGGCCGTCTGCCGCGACGCGGACGGCACGATCACCGGCACCGGCTCGGCCCCGAGCGGGCACATCCAGTGGATGGGGTCCGACCTGCCCGACGGCGTCACCCACGACCGGCTGCACACCGTCGAGCTGACCGGCACCTTCACCCCCGAGGAGAGCGGCCCGCACACCTTCGGCATCAAGGGCCTGGGCGCCTTCACCCTCACCGTCGACGGCACCACGTACTACGACGGCGTCCAGCGCCCCGCCAAGGACGACCCGTTCCTGTCCTTCTTCGGCGCCCCCGAGCCGCGCGCCGAGGTGCGGCTCACCGCCGGCGAGCCCGTCGACGTGTCCCTCACCCACGTCGTCGACCTCCCCGACGGCGACCGGATGAAGGTCGTCACCTTCGCCCTCGCGCACGCCGGGCCCCGGCACGACCCGGACGAGCTGATCGCCGAGGCGGCCCGGGCCGCGGCCGCCGCCGAGACCGCCGTGGTCGTCGTCGCCACCACCGAACGCGTCGAGTCCGAGGGCTTCGACCGCACCGACCTGCGCCTCCCGGGCCGCCAGGACGACCTGGTCCGCGCGGTCGCCGCCGCCAACCCCCGCACCGTCGTGGTCGTCAACTCCGGCTCCCCGGTCGAACTGCCCTGGCGCGAGGAGGTCGCCGCCGTGCTGCTCGGCTGGTTCCCCGGCCAGGAGGGCGGCGCGGCCCTCGCCGACGTCCTGACCGGCACCCACGAGCCCGGCGGGCGGCTGCCCACCACCTGGGGCGACCTGGCCGACGCACCGGTCACCCGGGTCGCCCCGGCCGGCGGCGAGCTGCCCTACGAGGAGGACCTGTTCATCGGCTACCGCGCCTGGGACCGGGCCGGCCGCACCCCGTCGTACGCCTTCGGGCACGGCCTCGGCTACACCGACTGGACCTACGAGTCGGCCCGCGTCGACGGCACCGCCGTCACCGTCCGCCTGCGCAACACCGGTGACCGCCCCGGCCGCGAGGTCGTCCAGGTCTACCTCGCCCCCGCCGAACCCGACCCCGGCCGCCCCGCCCGCGCACTCGCCGGATTCGCCGGCGCCGAGGCCGGGCCCGGCGAGTACGTCGAGGTCACCGTCGAGCTGCCGCGCCGCGCCTTCGAGGTCTGGGACGAGTCGACCGGCTCGTGGGCGTTTGTGAAGGGTTCGTACGAACTCGGCATCGGACGCTCGATCGCCGACCGCCGGATCACCGCGGCGATTACCGTCTGAACCGGGACACCCGCGAGGGCATCCCCCCGCGAACAGCCCCGGCCCGGAACCTGACGGCCGGGCCGGGGCTCGCCGGGTCCGTCCCCCCGGCTACCGCGCCGAGAACCCGTACACCGTCCGCGAGCGGAACACCTCGCCCGGACGCAGCACCGTGCCCGGGAAGTCCGGCCGGTTGGGGGAGTCCGGGAAGTGCTGCGTCTCCAGCGCGATGCCGTCACCGGGAGCGAAGGGCTCGCCCAGCTGGTCGGCGGTGTACACCTGGAGCCCCGGCTCGGTCGTCGCCACCGTCAGCGCCCGCCCCGACGCGGGGTCGTACAGCTCCGCGACCTCCTCGGCCGCCGTCGTCACGCCCTTGTCCAGGCAGAAGTTGTGGTCGTACCCCGAGCCCACCTTGCGCGCCCGGCGGAAGTCGAACCGCGTGCCCGTCACGTCCTCGGGCTCGCCCGCCGGGATCAGGCCCGCGTCGACCGGTGTGATCCGGGAGGCCGCCACCCGCAGCTCGTGGCCGCCCGCGTGCCCGGAGCCGCCCAGGTTGAAGTAGCTGTGGTTGGTCGGGTTCAGCACGGTCGGCGCGTCGGTGACCGCCTCGTAGTCGATCCGCAGCGCGCCGCGCTCCTCCAGGGTGTACGTCACCGAGATCTCCACCCGGCCCGGGTAGCCCTCCTCGCCGTCCGGGCTGATCAGGCTCAGCCGGACGCCGTGCCCGCCGTCCCCGACGGGTTCCACGTCCCACACCCGCTTGTCGAAACCGCGCTCACCGCCGTGCAGCGAGTTCGGCCCGTTGTTCCGCGCCAGGGTGTAGGTGCGCCCGTCCAGCGCGAACCGGCCGCCCGCGATCCGGTTGGCGTACCGCCCGACGAGCGCGCCGAAGTACGGCTCCGGGTGCCGCAGGTAGCCGTCCAGGTCCGCGAACCCCAGCACCACGCCCGCGGTGTTCCCGTCCCGGTCCGGGGCCTCCAGCGACTGGACGATCCCGCCGTACGACAGGACCCGTACCCGCACTCCGGCCCGCTCCAGGGTCCAGCGGTGCACCGGCGTGCCGTCGGGAAGTGTGCCGAAGAGTTCGTTCATGTGCGAACTCTAGGACACGCCCAGGTCAGGGCCGCTCGGCGGTGACCGCCCGGTAGGCGATCTCGGCCAGCCTGGCCTGGCCGTTCACGCTGGGGTGGAACCAGTCCCAGTGGCTCAGCTGGTCGGTGCCGAAGCGGTACGCGTGCACCGCGCCGTCGTCGGTGCGGCAGCGCCGGTCCTTCGCGCAGACCTCCCGCAGCACCTCGTTGTAGTCCGTCACCCGGTCCCGCACGGTGTTCCGCCGCAGCGTCGCCGCCGAGTCCAGGGAGTCCGCGTCACCCAGCATCGACGGGCAGATCCCCAGCTTCCACACCTGCTTGCCCAGCGGGTTGGTCCGCCCCTGCGACCACAGCCGCTTCAGGTCCGGGATGCTCGCCACGTACACCTGCGCCCTGGGCAGCTCGCGGCGCAGGGCGCGCATGGCCTGCTCGAACTGGTCCCGGAAGTCGGCCACCGGCGTCATCGCCGAGGTCGACGAACGGCAGGCGTCGTTGGCCCCCACCATCACCGCGACCAACTGCGGTTTGCGCGCCGCCGCTCGGGTGACCTGTCCGGTGAGGTCGGCCATCCGGGACCCGGTGACCGCGTAGTTCCAGCTCCGCTCGGCGGCACCCGCCCTCCCCAGCAGCCGCACGGCGAGGCTTTCCACCTTCGGGCTGCCGCCGGTCGCCCAGGACACGTCGGGGCAGTCCGACAGCACCGAGCAGGCGTCGAAGCCACGCGTGATGGAGTCGCCCACGGCGGCGACCGAGCCGGGGCTGCGGTCCCAGACCGGGGCGGGCTTCGGCCGCTTCGACGCGCTGCCGGACGGGGCGGGGGAGTCACCGCCCACGGCGTCGCAGCCGGTCACGCCCAGGACGGCGGCGGTCAGGACGGCGAGCGCGGCACGCCCCCGGCGCCGGCCGCGGCGCGCCGCCCGGCCCTCCACCAGGTCCGTCCCCCGGCCCATACGCGTCCCACCCCTCGCCTCGTGCCTCCAGTGTCCTCAACCCATGACACCCCGCCGAGGGTTCCCGGGAGCGGTGATGCGACGCCTCACACCCGTACAAGCGTCCTGCCGGGTGAATGGCGCGGCTTTGTCGGCACCGGGACCGACGGTACGTCACACTCCTTGCCCCGTCGCACGGTAGCCTCGCCATCAACGTGACCCGCCCGGTCACGGCCGTCCGCCCGTTCCGAGATGTCCCGCTCAGCCCGGAGGTTCCGGTGACGACACGTGGAGTCCTGTACGTGCACTCCGCGCCGCGCGCGCTCTGCCCGCACGTCGAGTGGGCCGTCGCCGGGGTGCTCGGCACGCGCGTCGGCCTGGACTGGATCCGGCAGCCCGCCGCGCCCGGCACCTGGCGCTCCGAGTTCTCCTGGCAGGGCCAGGCCGGCACCGCCTCCAAGCTCGCCTCCGCGCTGCGCGGCTGGCAGCTGCTGCGCTTCGAGGTGACCGCCGAGCCGTCCCCGGGCGCCGAGGGCGAGCGCTACAGCTGCACCCCCGACCTGGGCATCTTCCACGCCGTCACCGGCATCCACGGCGACATCCTGATCCCGGAGGACCGGCTGCGCGCCGCCCTGGTCCGCTCCCAGCGCGGCGAGACCGACCTGGAGTCCGACATCGCGCGACTCCTCGGCAAGCCCTGGGACGACGAACTGGAGACCTTCCGCCACGCGGGCGAGGGCGCCCCGGTCCGCTGGCTGCACCAGGTCGTATAAGGAGACGCCCCGTATACGCGCCCCTTAGGGGCGCGGGGAACTGCGCGACCAGCCACGACGCCCCCGCACCGGACAAACCACCGATGGCCCGAACCCCCAACAGGGGCTCGGGCCATCGACACGTTCAGCGAGGCCGGTCAGACCGAACGGAACGCCAGAACCACGTTGTGCCCACCGAACCCGAACGAGTCGTTCAGCGCGGCGATCCGCCCCTCGACGGGCAGCTTCCGCGCCTCACCGCGCACGATGTCCGCGTTGGCCTCGGCCTCGGGGTCGAGGTTCTCGACGTTGATGGTCGGCGGCGCCACCCGGTGGTACAGGGCGAGCACCGTCGCGACGGACTCCACGCCGCCCGCGCCACCGAGGAGGTGACCGGTCATCGACTTGGTGCCGGAGACCGCCATGTGGTCCACGTCGTCGCCGAGGACCTTGCGCAGCGCCTTCAGCTCGGCGATGTCACCGGCCGGCGTCGAGGTGGCGTGCGCGTTGACGTGCACGATCTCGGCCGGGTTCAGGTCGGTGCGGTCCAGCAGGTTCTGGAGGGCGTTGGAGATGCCACGGCCCTCGGGCTCCGGCTGCACGATGTCGTGGGCGTCGGCGGAGATGCCCTGCCCGACGGCCTCCGCGTAGACGCGGGCACCGCGCGCGGCGGCGTGCTCGGCGGACTCCAGGACGAGGACGCCGGCGCCCTCACCGAGGACGAAGCCGTCGCGGCCCGTGTCGAAGGGGCGCGAGGCGCCCTGCGGGTCGTCGTTGTTCTTGGACATCGCCATCATGTTGCCGAACGCGGCGATGGGCAGCGGGTGGATCGCCGCCTCCGTGCCGCCCGCGACGACGACGTCCGCACGGCCGGTGCGGATCATCTCGATGGCGTAGCCGATGGCCTCGGCGCCGGACGCGCAGGCGGAGACCGGCGTGTGCACGCCCGCGCGGGCGCCCACGGCCAGACCGACGTTGGCCGACGGGCCGTTCGGCATCAGCATGGGGACGGTGTGCGGGGAGACGCGGCGGACGCCCTTCTCCTTGAGCACGTCGTACTGGTCGAGCAGGGTCGTCACGCCGCCGATGCCGGAGGCGATGACCGCACCGAGCCGGTCGGGGTCCACGCGGGCCCCGCTCTCGGCGTCCGGCGTGCTCTCGCCGGCCTTGCCGGTGTAGCCGGCGTCCTTCCAGGCCTCCTGGGCCGCGATCAGCGCGAACTGCGCGGAACGGTCCAGACGGCGGGCCTGCGGCCGCGGGATGACCTCGGAGGGATCCACGGCGACGGGCGCGGCGATGCGGACCGCCTGGTCGGCGGCCCACTCCTGCTCCAGGGGCTTGACGCCGGACCGGCCGGCGACCAGACCCTCCCAGGTCGAGGCTGCGTCGCCACCCAGCGGTGTGGTTGCGCCGATACCGGTGACGACCACGGTGCGATTGGTCGAGCTCACGGGAATTCTTTCTCCAACGGGATACGGATTCGTACGGCGCCACCGCCGGGTGGCGGGGCAGTCTGCCCGGATACTCGGGACATGCCCGAGTATCGGCGGATCAGGCCTGGTGGTCGAGGATGTACTTGGTCGCGTCGCCGACCGTCTTGAGGTTCTTGACGTCCTCGTCCGGGATCTTGACGTCGAAGCGCTCTTCGGCGGCGACGACGACCTCGACCATGGACAGCGAGTCGACGTCCAGGTCGTCGGTGAAGGACTTGTCCAGCTGGACGTCCTCAACCGGGATGCCGGCGATCTCGTTCACGATCTCCGCGAGACCGGCGACGATCTCTTCCTGAGTGGCGGCCATGGTGGCGCTCCTTCTTTGGTTTCCAGAGGGTGTGGCGGCCCGCCGCGTCGCGGCGAGTGGTGCTGCTCTCCGTTCCGGACCGCGTGATCCGGCACGGAGTGCCTAGGGGAGGGTAACGACCGTGGCGGCGTACACGAGACCCGCCCCGAAGCCGATGACGAGCGCGGTGTCGCCGCTCTTCGCCTCGCCGGTCGCCAGGAGCCGCTCCATCGCGAGCGGGATCGAGGCGGCCGAGGTGTTGCCGGTGGTGCGGATGTCACGGGCGACCGTGACGTGCTCCGGCAGCTTCAGTGTCTTCACCATCGAGTCGATGATCCGCACGTTGGCCTGGTGCGGGATGAAGACGTCGAGGTCGTCCGGGCTGATCCCGGCCGCGTCCAGCGCCTGCTGCGCGACCTTCGCCATCTCGAACACGGCCCAGCGGAACACCGCCTGGCCCTCCTGCGTGATCGCAGGAAACTTGACGTTGCCCGCGGAGTCCAGGGGCAGTTCGGCGACGTCGCCGATCCGGAAGCGGTCCCAGGGGACGGTCTGCTTGATGGTCTCGGACTTGTCGCCCTCCGAGCCCCAGACCGTCGGGCCGATCTCCGGCTCCTGCGACGGGCCGACCACGACCGCGCCGGCCCCGTCGCCGAACAGGAAGGCCGTCGCCCGGTCCTCCAGGTCGGTCAGGTCGGAGAGCCGCTCCACGCCGATGACCAGGACGTACTCCGCCGAACCCTCGACGACCATGCCCTTGGCGAGGGTCAGTCCGTAGCCGAAGCCCGCGCAGCCCGCCGAGATGTCGAAGGCGGCGGCCTTGTCCGTGCCGAGCCGGTCGGCGATCTCGGTGGCGACGGCCGGGGTCTGGCTGAAGTGCGAGACGGTCGAGACGACCACGGCGCCGATCCGGTCGGCGGGGATCCCGGCGGCCGCGATGGCCTTGCCGGACGCCTCGATCGACATCGCCGCGACGGTCTCCTCGGGGGAGGCCCAGTGCCGCGTCTCGATGCCGGAGCGCGAGCGGATCCACTCGTCGGACGAGTCGATCGTCTCGAGGATCACCTCGTTCGGCACGACCCGGGTCGGGCGGTAGCCGCCGACGCCTAGGATGCGCGCGTACGGGGCGCCCTTGCTGGGCTTGATCTTCGACATGCTGTCGCGCTCCTTGTCAGGCCTGCTGGGCGTGGTCGGCGACGAGCTCGCGGGCCGCGTCGAGGTCGGCGGGGGTCTTCAGGGCCAGCGTCTTGACGCCCGGCAGCGCGCGCTTGGCGAGACCGGTCAGCGTGCCGCCCGGGCACAGCTCGACGACGGCGGTGACGCCCAGCTTGGCGAACGTCTCCATGCACAGGTCCCAGCGGACCGGGTTGGCGACCTGCCCCACGAGCCGGTCCAGCACCTCGGCGCCGGTGGCGACGGCCTGACCGTCCTTGTTGGACACGTAGGTCACGGCCGGGTCGGCCGGCGTGAGCGCGGCGGCGGCCTCGGCGAGCTTGTCCACCGCCGGCGCCATGTGGCGGGTGTGGAAGGCGCCGGCCACCTTCAGCGGGACGACCTTGCGCACGCCCTCGGGTTTGTCCTCGTTCAGCGCGGCGAGCTGCTCCATGGTGCCGGCCGCCACGATCTGGCCGGCGCCGTTCACGTTCGCCGGGGTCAGGCCGAGCTTCTCCAGGTGGGCGACGCTCACCTCGGGGTCGCCGCCGAGCAGCGCCGACATGCCGGTCTCGGTGACCGCGGCGGCCTCGGCCATGGCCAGGCCCCGGCGGCGCACGAGGGTCAGCGCCGCGGTGTCGTCGAGGACGCCCGCGAGGGTGGCCGCGGTGATCTCGCCGACGCTGTGGCCCGCGACCGCTCCGGGCACGAGGTCCGCGCCCGCCGCGTCGGCGGCGAACGAGTACGCGCCGAGTGCCGCGGCGGACAGCAGTCCGGCGGCGACCAGCAGCGGCTGGGCGACGGCCGTGTCACGGATCTCGTCCGCGTCGGCCTTGGTGCCGTAGTGGGCGAGATCGAGTCCGATGGCGTCGGACCACGCGGCGACGCGGTCCGCGGCGCCGGGAAGGGCGAGCCAGTCAGTCAGGAAGCCGGGCGTCTGGGCGCCCTGGCCGGGAGCGACGAGTACGAGCACTCTCACACTCTCTCTTGAGGACGGCCACGACCGCCCGTGAGGACAGGGACGAAGAACAGCAGGGGGTTTTGTGGACCCCCGACAAAAGTTTAGAGTTGCGGATCTCCATCGGCCAGACGCCCCAGGATGAGCGCGATCCGCAGTGTGAACGCAGACCGTACATCAGAGGGGGACCATCCGGTGACGTCAGTCACACGTCGGAGCCGGTAGCGCACGGTGTTCGGGTGAACGAAGAGCATGCGGGCGGCGCCCTCCAGACTGCTCGCCTGCTCCAGGTAGACGCTGAGTGTCTCCAGCAGCGCGGCCCCGGCCTCCTCGAGCGGTCTGTAGATCTCCTCCACCAACTGCTCGCGCGCCGCGGGGTCGGCGGCGATCGCGCGCTCGGGCAGCAGGTCGTCCGCCAGCACCGGGCGCGGGGCGTCCTGCCAGGCGGTGCACGCCTTGAGCCCGGCGGCGGCGGCCTGCGCGGACCGCGTCGCGGCCAGCAGGTCCGGCACCACGGGGCCGGCCACCACCGCTCCCTGCGCGAACGGCCCGATCAGCGACTTCGCCACCGCCAGCGGGTCGTCCCGGCCACCGGCGATCACCACCAGGCGGTCCCCGAGCACCCCGGTCAGCACCTGGAGCTTGGCGTGCCGGGCCGCCCGCCGGATGGCCTCCACGGTCAGTTCGGAGTCGCCGTCCGGGGCGGTGCCGAGCACGACGCACACGTGGTCCGGCGAGTTCCAGCCGAGCGCGGCCGCCCGGGACACCGCGCCCTCGTCGGCCTCACCGCTCAGCACGGCGTTCACCACCAGCGACTCCAGCCGGGCGTCCCAGGCACCGCGTGCCTCGGCGGCCTGGGCGTACACCTGGGCGGTGGCGAAGGCGATCTCCCGCGCGTACACCAGCAGCGCCTCGCGCAGCACCGACTCGTCGCCGGGGGCGGCCACCTCGTCGATCGCGGACTCCATCACCTCGATGGTCGTCCGCACCATCTCCACGGTCTGCCGCAGCGTGATCGCGCGGGTCAGCTCGCGCGGCGCGGTGCCGAACACGTCGGTGGAGATGGCCTGGGGCGCGTCCGGGCGCCGGAACCACTCGGTGAAGGCGGCGATGCCGGCCTGGGCGACCAGCCCGATCCAGGAACGGTTCTCCGGTGGCATGGCCCGGTACCACGGCAGGGTCTCGTCCATGCGCGCGATGGCCTGCGCGGCGAGCGATCCGGAGGACTGCTCCAGCCGCTTCAGCGTCGCGGTGTGCGAATGGACGGCGTGCGCCGCGGGCTCGGGCTTGCTGGTTTCGGGTTCGGGCACGGGACAAGACTGCCTTATCAGGACGGGAGCACGTGCCGCCGGGTCTACCGTGGACGTCGTGACGGACGTACGGCGCGCCGACGAGCGCTATCCCGGGGGCGACGAGGCGGCGGGCATCTCCTCCCGCCACGCCTTCTCCTTCGGCCCGCACTACGACCCCGGCAACCTGCGCTTCGGGGCGGTCATCGCCTGCAACGAGGAGCGGCTGGCGCCCGGCGCGGGCTTCGACGAGCACCCGCACAGCCACACGGAGATCGTCACCTGGGTGGTCGAGGGCGAGCTGACCCACCGCGACTCCGCGGGCCACGAGACCGTCGTGCGCGCCGGTGACGTGCAGCGCCTCAGCTCCGCGGGCGGCGTCCGCCACGTCGAGCGCAACGACGGCGCCGTCCCCCTGACCTTCGTCCAGATGTGGCTGGCCCCGCGCGAGCCCGGCGGCGACCCCGCCTACGAGATCGTCCGCGGCATCGCCGACTCCACGCCGTACGCGGTCCCGGAGGCACGCGCCATGCTCCACGTGCGGCGCCTGACGGCGGGGGAGCGGACGGCGGTGCCGGACGGGGCGTACGTGTACGTGCACGTGGTGCGGGGCGAGGTGACGCTGGGCGGGGAGACGCTGGGGCCGGGGGACGCGGCGCGGATCACGGACGCCGAGGGGGTGGACGCGGTGGCGGTGGCGGCGGCCGAGCTGCTCGTCTGGGAGATGGCCTAGACCTCCGCCAGCACCGCGTCCGTGAAGGGCGGCCACGCCTCGGCCGCCCACGGGCCGAAGGCGCGGTCGGCGAGCGCGACGCAGGCGAGGCCGGCGTCCGGGTCGATCCACAGGAACGTGCCGGACTGGCCGAAGTGCCCGAAGGTGCGCGGCGAGGAGGAGGCGCCCGTCCAGTGGGGGGACTTGCCGTCCCGGATCTCGAAGCCGAGGCCCCAGTCGTTGGGGTTCTGGTGGCCGTAGCCCGGCAGTACGCCCTTGGTGCCCGGGTACTGCACGGTCATCGCCTCGGCGACGGTGCGCGGGTCGAGGAGCCGCGGCGCCTGCACCTCGGCGGCGAACCGCAGCAGGTCCTCGACGGTGGAGACGCCGTCCTTCGCGGGGGAGCCGTCCAGGGCCGTGGACGTCATGCCCAGCGGCTCGAGCACCGCCTGCCGCGCGTACTCGGCGAACGGCATGTCCGCGGCCTTCGCGATGTGCTCGCCGAGCTGCTCGAAACCGGCGTTGGAGTACAGCCGCCGCTCGCCGGGCGGGGCGGTCACCCGGTGCTCGTCGAAGGCCAGCCCCGAGGTGTGCGCGAGCAGGTGGCGGACGGTGGACCCGGCCGGACCCGCGGGCTCGTCCAGCTCGATCGCGCCCTCCTCGTACGCCACCAGCGCCGCGTAGGCCGCGAGCGGCTTGGTGACCGAGGCGAGGGGGAAGCGGAGGGCGACCGGGCCGTGGGTGCCCAGGGTCGTGCCGTCGGCCCGGACGACGCCCGCCGCGGCGGTGGGGACCGGCCAGTTCTCGATCAACGCGAGGCTCTTCAAGGACATGCCACCGAGCCTAAGCGGCTCAGAGGTACAGCCTCATCGAGGGGGTGGTGTCCCGCGTGAAGCCCATCGACGCGTACAGCGGCTCGGCGTCCTCGGAGGCGGTGAGCATGACGTGGCTCGCACCCCGCTCGCGGAACCACGCCAGCAGCTCGTCCATGCAGGCGCGCGCGTAGCCCCGGCGCCGGGCGTCCGGGTCGGTGGCCACGCTGAACACGTAACCGATCAGTCCGCCGGGCGGCCGGTCCGGCCCGCCGATCCGGTACTCCAGGGTCCCCACGACCAGCGCCGCGAGCGTGCCGGGCCGCTCCGGGTGGTCGACGACGAACGCGGCGAACTCCCCGTCCGGATCGGCCAGCCGGGACTTCAGGCCGGGCAGGGAAGCGGCCTGCCAGTCGGTGGGCGAGGCGGAGTGCATCGCGTCGATCATCACCTGGCGCAGACGGAGCACTTCCTCCGCGTCCTCGGCGGCGGCACGGCGTACGGGACTCATGCCCGCACGCTAGTGACCCGCCCGCCGAGTGTCCCGCGGTTTTCCGTCTCCGTCCCGACGCCGTCGCTTGCCTGGAGTGCACTCCAAGGTCATAGCGTGGAGGACATGACGGTGATGCAGACCACGGCCGGGACGATCGCGCCGAACGCCACCAGAACAGACATCTGCTCCGCTCCGCCCCGGCGCCACCCGCGCCCCGACGGACAGGACCGCTACACCATCAGCGAGGTCGTCGCCTTCACGGGGCTGACGGCCCACACCCTGCGCTGGTACGAGCGGATCGGTCTGATGTCCCACATCGACCGCTCGCACACGGGCCAGCGCCGCTACAGCAACAGCGACCTCGACTGGCTCGACTTCGTCGGCAAGCTGCGCATGACCGGCATGCCGGTCGCCGACATGGTCAGGTACGCGGAGCTGGTCCGCGAGGGCGAGAGCACCTACCAGGACCGGCGGGAACTCCTGGAGTCCACGCGCCGGGACGTGCTGACGCGGATCGCCGAACTCCAGGACACCCTAGCGGTGCTGGACCGCAAGATCGGTTTCTACGGGGACGCCGGACGTTCCCGCGAAGGGGAGAGCACCCGATGACGGACGGCAGGATCCCGACGACGCGGCTCGGCGACCACGGCCCGGAGGTCGGCGTCCAGGGCCTCGGCTGCATGGGCATGAGCTTCGGGTACGGGCCGTCGGACGCCGACGCCTCCCGGGCCACCCTGGAACGCGCCCTGGAGCTGGGCGTCACGCTGTACGACACGGCCGACGCGTACGGCGCCGGCGACAACGAGCGCTTCCTGGCGCCGTTCCTCGCGGCCCACCGCGACGAGCTGGTGATCGCGACGAAGTTCGCCCTGTCGATCCCGCCGGACGACCCGACGCGGCGGATCATCCGCAACGACGCCCCCTACATCCGGCGGTCGGTCGAGGCGAGCCTGGACCGCCTCGGCGTCGACGCGATCGACCTCTACTACATGCACCGCCGCGACGTGAACGTGCCGATCGAGGAGACCGCCGCCGTCATGGCGGACCTGGTCCGCGAGGGCAAGGTCAAGCACCTGGGCCTGAGCGAGGTGACGGGCGACGAGCTGCGGGCCGCGCACGCGGTGCATCCGATCGCCGCCGTGCAGTCGGAGTGGTCGCTGTTCAGCCGCGACATCGAGACGGGCGTGGTCCCGGCCGCCCGCGAACTGGGCGTGGCCCTCGTCCCCTACTCCCCGCTCGGCCGGGGCTTCCTCACCGGGGCCTTCGCCAACGCCGACCACGACCTCGGGGAGGGCGACTTCCGTCGGCAGCAGCCCCGCTTCACCGGCGGCAACGCGGCGGCCAACGCCGCCCTCCTGGACCCCGTCCGCACCGTCGCCGAGGCCCACGGCGCCACCCTCGGCCAGGTCGCCCTCGCCTGGGCCCATCAGCGTGCCGGAGTGCACGGCCTGCCGGTCGTCCCGATCCCGGGCACCCGGAAGCCGGCGCGGGTGGCGGAGAACACGGCCGCGACGAGGATCGTCCTGACCCAGGACGAGCTGTCCCTCCTGGAGCCGATCGCGGACAAGGTGGCGGGCGACCGCTACGCGGACATGTCGTTCACGTCGGCGGGACGCGAATAGGCGGCACGGTTCGGGCGCCGGCGCGTGCAGCGCCCCAGGGGCGCGGGGAACTGCGCGACCAGCCGCACACGGCCCGTACTCGCCAACGACACCGCACCCGGCACGACCTAGAGCTCCGCCAGCAGCTCCGCCTTCTTCGAGGAGAACTCCTCGTCGGTGACCAGCCCCTGCTGGTGCAGCTCCCCGAGATGCCGGATCCGCTCGGCGATGTCCGCGGGATCCCGCCGGGGCGCCGGCACCGGAACCGGCACCGAGGCGCCCGCGCCCCTCTCCCGCACCGCCGCCAGCACCGCCGCGGCGAACGGCAGCGACTCGTGCACGGGCCCGTACCCGAGGCCGAACACCACGGACGCCGGATCCTGGTCCGCCTGCGGCGCGACCGCGCCCGCGTCCCGCGGCACCAGCCGCAGGTACCCCTCGAACACCTCGGGGGACCGCCACTCCACGCCGCCCAGGTCGGCGACCGGGAAACTCTGGTCGCCGGCCTTCCACTTGGCCGAGGACGCGCCGGTCCAGGACCACCGGAAGGACACCGCCTTCCCGTCGAAGGACGCCTTCCCGTCGTACGCCTTGAAGTGCAGCGGCGCGTCGGGCGCCGCCACCAGGTACCGGTCCGCCGGTCCGGCCGCCCGGGACTCGCCGAGCAGGGCCCGCAGCTCGTCGGCGTAGTACTCCGCCAGGGTCTCCCGCTCGGCGGGCAGCACCAGCCGGTACGGGTCGCCGCTCTCCTTGAGCTGCCCGGCGGCGGCCTCGATCAGCGGATCGGCGCCCGCGCGCGGTTCGACGCGCAGCACGACGGTGCCGCGCCGGCCCGGCGTGAGCGTCACGCCGGCGATGGCCTCCAGCGGCACCCGGCGCTCGCCCAGGGCCTGGAACAGCTTCGGTGTTCGAATCCCCCGTTCGTAGCGGATGAGCACGGAGTCGGACTCGAACTCCCAGGCGGCATGAAATCCGGCCAGTACGTCACCCATGCGGCTCATCGTATGCGGCACGAGCCTCTCCGTCCCCTCCCCGTGCAAACCGGAGTTTCTGCGTTTCTACGCGCGTCCGGCCGCCGTCGCCGCGGACAAACCCGCCCGGCATGTGTCACCTTCTCCCGCACAGGCGACCGTGCGGTATGCGCCAACGCCGATCTCGGCGAAGTTCCGCAGGCTCTCCGTGCCCGGCACGAAGTAGCCGCTGTGCCCCTGGGCGCCGCGCGCCGACAGCACCCGCGCCCCGAAGGCGGCGGACACCGGGTCGGCGCCGTGCCCGAGACCGCCGACCTCCAGGTAGGGCACGTCCTGGATCCAGTCGTCCGCGTCCCGCATCGCCCACACACGGGCGTCGGTGTGCAGGTGGGCCGCCTTCGCGGCGCGCATCCCCGGGCTGCCGGCCACCGCTATGTCGGTCACCCGGCCGGGCAGCGTGTCGGCGGCGAGGCCGCACACCACCGAGCCGTAGCTGTGGCAGAACAGCGAGACCGGGGCCCCGCCGGGCAGCGCGCGCAGCAGTCCGTTCAGCCGGGCCGCCCCCTGCTCGGCGCGGGACGCCGTGGCCGCCTCCATGCCGAGGCCGCTGGGGGAGGTGTAGTCGGCCCACGCGATCACGGCCGTACGCGTGCCGGGGCTCGCGGAGCGTTCGGCGTCGTAGAGCGACTCGGCCATGCCGACGGGCGCCGAGTACTTGCGCGCGGTGCGCTCGAAGGTGACCAGCTCGGTGTCGACGCCGGGCACCACCACGGACACCCGCTCGGCGCGGTCGAGGTTCCCGAACACCTCGGCGACCCTGCCCGCGCCCGACGGGTCGAAGGCGAGGATGTGCCGCCCCCGGGCGAGCAGGGAGTCGTAGTGGTTCATCCGCTGCCCGGCCTCGCGCTGGCCGGAGAGCGAGAGGCGCTTGTCGTGCATGCGTGCGCTCTCCACCGACCGTGCCTTCTCGAGGGCCGTCCGGTTGGCCAGGTAGCGCAGCTCGACGGGGGCGCCGTTCATGTTGCCCACCGCCAGCGGGTACCGGTGGGCCAGGCTGGTGCGCTGCCAGTCGCTGAGCGAGGCGAAGAAGCGGGCCAGCCGGGTGGGGGAGGTGTCGCGGTCGGGCAGCGCCCGCCCGTCGATCCGGCCGTGCCCCCAGGCCGCGACCGACGCCTCCAGCGCCGTGGGGCCCCGCTGGTTGCGCAGGGCGGTCCAGCCGGTGGTCGCCAGCATCACGAACACCACGGCCAGGGCGAGCAGTGCGCGCCAGACGTTCAGCTGCGGGGAGGTGTCGAAGGAAGTCACTGGGAGGACACACTAGGAGAACGGGACGGTCTCGCGTGAATCCAGTGACACGGATCACGTTTCGTTACTGCGCTGCGGGGTTGGGCCGGCACCCTCGGCGAGCGCGGGGCCGCGCCAGTCTCCGGTGAGCGCGGGCGCCACCTGGTCCAGATAGGTGGCGGTCAGGTCACGCAGGGCCGCGAGACCGGCGTCGTCCCGGGCCGACCAGATCCGTTCGGTCACCCGCATCACCGCTCCGAAGACGGCCACGACCACGCGCGGCCGCGGGTCGGCGTCGACGTCCAGTCCCTCGCGCGCCGCGATGACCCGGGCGATCTCCTCCTCCAGCTCCGTCGCGCGGCGCAGGTGCGCGGCGAGCAGCGCGGGCGTCGACTCGATCACCCGGTAGAAGCGCAGGTGCAGCTCCATCGGGATCAGCTGTTCGACGGCCTCGCCGATGGTGCTCCAGCTCGCCACGAGGGCCAGCCGCAGCGCGTCCAGCGGGGCCTCCCCGGCCGGCCGCGCCCGCACGGCCTCGACGAAGCGCGACTCCGCGAGCCGCGACACGAAGAACGCCGCGTCCTCCTTGGAGGCGAAGTAGCGGAAGAAGGTGCGCTGCGAGACGTCGGCGGCGTCGGCGATGTCGTCGACGGTCGTCTCCTCGTAACCGCGCTCCGCGAACAGTTCGAGGGCGGAGCGCAGCAGGAGGTCCCGGGTGCGCTGCTTCTTGAGTTCGCGCAGGCCCAAGAGTCTGCTCCTCCATCGCTTCTCGAGTCCGTTTCCGCAGTTCAGGCTATACGGAGATGACATGTCAGTTACTGGCGCGTGAATTGGTTTGTCAACTGTCAGTGGCTGTCATTAGCCTCACCGTATGACTAGTCAGACCACCATCGACAAGACGGGACCGGGGGACGGCGCCCCCTCGGGTCCCGCTCCCGCCAAGGGGTTGCGCGGCCATCCGTGGGTCACCCTCGTCACGGTCGCGGTCGGGGTCATGATGGTGGCCCTCGACGGCACCATCGTGGCGATCGCCAACCCGGCCATCCAGGACGACCTGGACGCCAGCCTCGCCGACGTCCAGTGGATCACCAACGCCTACTTCCTCGCCCTCGCGGTCGCCCTGATCACCGCGGGCAAGCTCGGTGACCGCTTCGGGCACCGGCAGACCTTCCTCATCGGCGTGGCCGGCTTCGCCGCCTCCTCCGGTGCCATCGGGATCTCCAGCAGCATCGGGGCGGTCATCGTCCTCCGCGTCTTCCAGGGCCTGTTCGGCGCGCTGCTGATGCCGGCCGCGCTCGGCCTGCTGCGGGCGACCTTCCCGGCCGAGAAGCTGAACATGGCCATCGGCATCTGGGGCATGGTGATCGGCGCCTCCACCGCGGGCGGCCCGATCCTCGGCGGCGTGCTGGTCGAGCACGTCAACTGGCAGTCGGTGTTCTTCATCAACGTGCCGGTGGGCATCGTCGCCGTCGTCCTCGGCGTCATGATCCTCCTGGACCACCGCGCGGAGAACGCGCCGCGCTCCTTCGACATCCTCGGCATCGTGCTGCTGTCCGCCTCGATGTTCTGCCTGGTCTGGGCGCTGATCAAGGCTCCGGCGTGGGGCTGGGGCGACGGCAAGACCTGGCTGTTCATCGGCGCCTCGCTCGTGGGCTTCGTCCTCTTCTCCCTCTGGGAGACCAGGGTCCGGGAGCCGCTGATCCCGCTGGCGATGTTCCGCTCGGTGGCGCTGTCGGCCGGTGTGGTGCTGATGGTCCTGATGGCCATCGCCTTCCTGGGCGGCCTGTTCTTCGTCACCTTCTACCTGCAGAACGTGCACGGCATGAGCCCGGTCGACGCCGGCCTGCACCTGCTGCCGCTCACCGCCATGATGATCGTCGCCTCGCCGCTGGCCGGCGCGATGATCACCAAGGTCGGCCCGCGCATCCCGCTGGCCGGCGGCATGGTCTGCACCGCGCTCGCCATGTACGGCATCTCGACGCTCGAGACGGACACCGGCAGCGCCGTCATGTCCATCTGGTTCGCCCTGCTCGGCCTCGGCCTCGCGCCCGTCATGGTCGGCGCCACCGAGGTCATCGTCGGCAACGCGCCGATGGAGCTGTCCGGTGTGGCCGGCGGCCTCCAGCAGGCGGCCATGCAGATCGGCGGCAGCCTCGGCACCGCCGTGCTGGGCGCCGTGATGGCGTCCAAGGTCGACAGCGACCTGGCGGGCAACTGGGCGGACGCCGGGCTCCCGCAGCTGACGCCGGAGCAGGCGCACCAGGCCTCCGAGGCGGTGCAGGTCGGTGTCGCGCCGGTGGCGCCGGGCACCCCCGAGCAGGTCGCCGCGAAGATAGCCGACGTCGCGCACAACACCTTCATCGACGGCATGAGCCTGGCCTCGCTGGTCGCCGCGGGCGTCGCCGTGGTGGCGGTCGGCGTCGCCTTCCTCACCAAGCGCGGGGTGAACGCGGACGCGGGCGCCGGGGTGGGCCACATCTGACGGAGCCTCGGTTCCCGTTCGCTCGTCAGGGTGACAGGGCCGCGGAACCCTCCCCTCCGGGGGGCCGTGCAGGTCACAGTGGGTCAAGTCCTCCGCAGGGCATGGAGGACGGCAGGCTGCTGCGCGCTGCCGGAGGGGGGCGGCGCGCGGGCAGCGTGCTCGCGCCAGGTATAAGGCGCCGCAGGGGGGTACTCGAACTCCACGAGGAATCGAGGGAGTTGATGATGGCGAGCTTCGGACAGGGATCGCGCGGGTACCCCCGCTCACGTGGCCGGACAGGCGCACGGACCGGGCCGGACCGGGCGACGCTCGGGATCATCGGAGTCGTGTGCGCGGTCGCCGGGTTCTTCGCCCTGCACATCATCCTGGGCCCCATCGCGATGGTCTGCGGCTGGCTGGCCATGGGACGCAGCTGGGCGGGCTCCCGCCCGGTCCCCGCGGTGGTCGCCCTCGTGCTGGGCGCCGTAGACACGCTGCTGGCGATCGTCTGGCTCGCGGGGTCGGCGGGGATGAACAACGGATTGCTCTGACGGACCGCGCACCGCGACGCGAGAACGACGAGGGGCCCCGGCCGACCGGCCGGGGCCCCTCGTCATGCGCTCACCGGGGCACGTTCACGCGTCCCCGCCGGCCACCCCGGGATCGGCCGAGGCGACGTCGAGCAGCCGGTACCGGTCGATCGCCTGCTTCAGTACCGACCGGTCGACCTTCCCCTCCCGGGCCAGCTCGCTCAGCACGGCCACCACGATCGACTCGGCGTCGATGTGGAAGAACCGCCGCGCGGCCCCGCGGGTGTCGGCGAAGCCCCACCCGTCCGCGCCCAGCGACTGGTACGTCCCCGGCACCCACCGGGCGATCTGGTCCGGCACCGACCGCATCCAGTCGGACACGGCCACGAACGGGCCCTGCGCGCCCGCCAGCTTCCGCGTCACCCAGGGCACCTGCTGCTCCTCCTCGGGGTGCAGCAGGTTGTGCTCCTCGCAGGCCACCGCCTCGCGCCGCAGCTCGTTCCAGGAGGTGGCCGACCAGACGTCGGCCCGTACGTTCCAGTCCTCGGCGAGCATGCGCTGGGCCTGCACCGCCCACGGCACCGCGACGCCGGACGCCATGATCTGCGCGGGGATCGAGCCCGCGGTGCCCTCGCTGAAGCGGTACACGCCCTTGAGGATGCCCTCGATGTCCACGTTCTCCGGTTCGGCCGGGTGCTGGATCGGCTCGTTGTAGACCGTGAGGTAGTAGAAGACGTCCTCGCCGTGCGGGTGCTGCTCGTCCCCGCCGTACATCCGGCGCAGGCCGTCCTGCACGATGTGCGCGATCTCGAAGCCGAACGCCGGGTCGTACGCCACGCACGCCGGGTTGGTCGACGCGAGCAGCTGGGAGTGGCCGTCCGCGTGCTGGAGCCCTTCACCGGTCAGGGTGGTACGCCCCGCGGTCGCGCCCAGCACGAATCCGCGCGACAGCTGGTCGCCCATCTGCCAGAACTGGTCGCCGGTGCGCTGGAATCCGAACATCGAGTAGAAGACGTAGACCGGGATGAGCGGTTCGCCGTGCGTCGCGTACGCCGAGCCGGCCGCGATCAGCGAGGCCGTGCAGCCCGCCTCGGAGATGCCGTCGTGCAGCATCTGCCCGGTCGGCGCCTCCTTGTAGGCGAGCAGCAGATCCCGGTCCACGGACTCGTACTGCTGCCCGAGCGGGTTGTAGATCTTCGCACTCGGGAAGAACGAGTCCATGCCGAAGGTCCGGTACTCGTCCGGGGCGATCAGCACGAAGCGCTTGCCGATCTCCTTGTCCCGCATGAGGTCCTTCAGCAGGCGCACAAAGGCCATCGTCGTCGCGATGGACTGCTGGCCCGAGCCCTTCTTCACGGTCGCGTACGTCTTGTCCTCGGGCAGCGCCAGCGGCTTCGACCGCACGACCCGGGTGGGGACGTACCCGCCCAGGCCGAGCCGGCGGTCGTGCATGTACTGGATCTCCTCCGTGTCCCGGCCCGGGTGGTAGTACGGCGGCGGGCCGGACTCCAGCTCCTTGTCGGAGATCGGCAGGTGCAGCCGGTCGCGGAAGCGCTTGAGGTCGTCGACCGTCAGCTTCTTCATCTGGTGCGTGGCGTTGCGGCCCTCGAAGTTCGGCCCGAGCGTCCAGCCCTTGATGGTCTTGGCCAGGATGACCGTCGGCTGGCCCTTGTGCTCCAGGGCCGCCTTGTAGGCCGCGTAGATCTTCCGGTGGTCGTGGCCGCCGCGCCCGAGGTGCAGGACCTGGTCGTCGGTCATGTTCTCGACCATCGCGCGCAGCCGGTGGTCGTCGCCGAAGAAGTGGTCGCGGATGTAGGCGCCGGACTCGGTGGCGTACGTCTGGTACTGGCCGTCGGGCGTGGTGTTCATCCGGTTGACCAGCACGCCGTCGCGGTCCTGGGCGAGCAGCGGGTCCCAGGTGCGGTCCCAGACCAGCTTGATCACGTTCCAGCCGGCGCCCCGGAAGACCGACTCCAGCTCCTGGATGATCTTGCCGTTGCCGCGCACCGGGCCGTCCAGGCGCTGGAGGTTGCAGTTGACCACGAAGGTCAGGTTGTCCAGGCCCTCGCGGGCGGCGATGGAGAGCTGGCCCAGCGACTCCGGCTCGTCCATCTCGCCGTCGCCGAGGTAGGCCCACACGTGCGAGCGCGAGGTGTCCGCGATGCCGCGCGCCTCCATGTAGCGGTTCATCCGCGCCTGGTAGATCGCGCCGATCGGGCCGAGGCCCATCGAGACGGTCGGGAACTCCCAGAAGTCCGGCATCGACCGCGGGTGCGGGTACGACGACAGGGCGTGCGGCGCCGCCGACTTCTCCTGCCGGAACCCGTCCAGGTGCCGCTCGCTGAGCCGGTCCAGCAGGAACGCGCGGGCGTAGATGCCCGGCGAGGCGTGCCCCTGGAAGAAGACCTGGTCGCCGCCGTCGCCGTCGTCCTTGCCGCGGAAGAAGTGGTTGAACCCCACGTCGTACAGCGAGGCCGAGGAGGCGAACGTCGCGATGTGGCCGCCGACGCCGATGCCCGGGCGCTGCGCGCGCGAGACCATCACCGCGGCGTTCCACCGGGTGGCGTTGAGGATCTTGCGCTCGATCTCCTCGTTGCCGGGGAAGAACGGCTCGCTCTTGGTCGGGATGGTGTTGACGTAGTCCGTGCTGCGCATCTCGGGCACGGCCACGCGCTTCTCGCGGGCGCGCTCGATCAGCCGCAGCATCAGGTAGCGGGCCCGCTCCCGGCCGCGCTCGTCGACGGCGGCGTCGAGGGAGTCGAGCCACTCCTGGGTTTCCTCGGGGTCGAAGTCAGGAACCTGACTCGGAAGGCCGCCAATGATGATCGGATTGCGATCGGATGCGGAAGCCACGCTGTTCCTTCGCTCTCAGAGGGCCACTGTGCCGGGTGTCTGCGCCGATCACCCGCCGGTTCCCCATCGTGTACCTCACGGGGGCAATCGTCATCTGTACCGTGGGGTAACCGGTTCCCCCGCGGGAATCGGGGGCACGTTCATTCGAGTCTCGTACCCACGCATGGTTCCCAAATACGCAAACGGGGCAGATAGGTGTGGTGTACGTCACCTTTGGTCTGGACGGCATGGCTGGAGTTGCGACGACACGGCCGGGATCGTCACCGTTTCGGCGGTCCCAGACGCCGGGTACTTGCGCGATCGGTCCCGCCCGTGTGGACTACGGCCAAGCTTCGCGCACGCGCGAGGCCCGAGACATCTACCGAAACATGATCAGGAGGCAACCCGTGAGCGCGACCGCGGACCACGCGGAGGAGCGGACGAACCCTGCCGCCAGGCTGGGTTTCCAGCCCGGGCAGGTGGTCCAGGAGATCGGCTACGACGACGACGTCGACCAGGAGCTCCGCGAGGCCATCGAGGGCGCCGTCGAGGCCGAGCTGGTGGACGAGGACTACGAGGACGTGGCCGATGCCGTCGTGCTGTGGTTCCGCGACGACGACGGCGACCTGACGGATGCGCTGGTGGATGCCACCACGTACATCGAAGAGGGCGGGTCGATCCTCCTTCTCACGCCGAAGACCGGCCGTGACGGGTACGTCGAGGCCAGCGACATCTCCGAAGCCGCGACGACCGCCGGACTGACGGCGTCCAAGAGCGTCAGCGTGGGCAAGGACTGGAGCGGCAGCCGGCTGGCGACGCCCAAGGCCGCCAAGTCCAAGCGGTAGCCGGACGGGCTCCGCACCACCCGGACTCGCGCACGGGCCGGCCCCCGGTCGGCCCGTCCGCGGGTCCGTGATCGTCCCTGAGTAGGGTGTTTCCAGCGAACACCTCCGGAAGGGACGAACAGGACATGGCGATCCAGGTCGGCGACAAGGCCCCCGACTTCGAGCTCAAGGACAACCACGGCGCGACCGTCCGGCTGTCCGAGTTCCGCGGCCACAAGAACGTGGTGCTGCTCTTCTACCCGTTCGCCTTCACCGGCGTGTGCACCGGCGAGCTGTGCGAGGTGCGCGACAACCTGCCGCAGTTCGCCGACCGCGACACCCAGGTGCTCGCCGTCTCCAACGACTCCATCCACACCCTGCGCGTCTTCGGCGAGCAGGAGGGCCTCGAGTACCCGCTGCTGTCCGACTTCTGGCCGCACGGCGAGGTCTCGCGCTCCTACGGCGTCTTCGACGAGGACAAGGGCTGCGCCGTCCGCGGCACCTTCGTCATCGACCGGGAGGGCGTCGTGCGCTGGACGGTCGTCAACGGCCTGCCCGACGCCCGCGACCTGAACGAGTACGTGAAGGCGCTCGACGCCCTCTGAGCCGACACCGGTGATTTGTCGGTCGCAGGGCCTGCGGGGGGCGGGAACCCGTCACTAGGATCGACTCGTTGATCCGATATCCACGCACGTTGGGGCTCCCCGCCCCTGGACACCAATGGAGGACTCGTGGGAGTCAGCCTCAGCAAGGGCGGCAACGTATCGCTGACCAAGGAGGCCCCCGGCCTGACCGCGGTCATCGTCGGCCTGGGGTGGGACATCCGCACCACGACCGGTACGGACTTCGACCTCGACGCCAGCGCGCTGCTGCTGAACAGCGGCGGCAAGGTCGCCAGCGACGCGCACTTCGTCTTCTTCAACAACCTCAAGAGCCCCGACGGCTCGGTCGAGCACACCGGTGACAACCTCACCGGTGAGGGCGAGGGCGACGACGAGCAGATCAAGATCGACCTGGCCGCCGTCCCCGCCGACGTCGAGAAGATCACCTTCCCGGTCTCGATCTACGACGCGGAGAACCGCCAGCAGTCCTTCGGTCAGGTGCGCAACGCGTTCATCCGCGTCGTCAACCAGGCCGGCGGCGCCGAGATCGCCCGCTACGACCTGTCGGAGGACGCCTCGACGGAGACCGCGATGGTCTTCGGCGAGCTGTACCGCCACGGCGCCGAGTGGAAGTTCCGCGCCATCGGCCAGGGCTACGCCTCGGGCCTGCGCGGCATCGCCCAGGACTTCGGCGTGAACGTCTGAGCGACCTGAACCACCGGGGCCAGCGCCCCGATCGTCCGGCGCCGCACGGTTTACGTGCGGCGCCGGACGCGCAGGAACACCAGGAATCATCACCCGGGGAGGGACCATCACCATGGGCGTCACGCTTGCCAAGGGAGGCAACGTCTCCCTGTCCAAGGCCGCACCGAACCTCACACAGGTACTGGTCGGGCTCGGCTGGGACGCGCGTTCCACCACCGGAGCACCCTTCGACCTCGACGCCAGCGCACTCGTGTGCAGCGGGGGCCGGGTGCTCGGCGACGAGTGGTTCGTGTTCTACAACCAGCTCAAGAGCCCCGACGGCTCGATCGAGCACACCGGTGACAACCTCACCGGCGAGGGCGACGGGGACGACGAGTCGGTACTGGTCGACCTCGCCGCGGTGCCGGCCCACTGCGACAAGATCGTCTTCCCGGTCTCGATCCACATGGCCGACGAGCGCGGACAGACCTTCGGCCAGGTCAGCAACGCCTTCATCCGCGTCGTCAACCGGGCCGACGGCCAGGAACTCGCCCGCTACGACCTCAGCGAGGACGCCTCCACGGAGACCGCGATGATCTTCGGTGAGCTCTATCGCTACCAGGGCGAATGGAAGTTCCGCGCCGTGGGGCAGGGGTACGCGTCGGGGCTGCGCGGCATCGCTCTAGACTTCGGAGTCAACGTTTCGTAAAGCCGCGTACGGCGCGGGGGAGCCCCGTACAGACACGATTGGGTAGCCAGTGGTTCTGAAAACCTTCGGGTGGTCGTTCGCGGTCACCGCGCTCGGCCTGGTGGCCGCGGTCTTCTACGGGGGGTGGACCGCCTTCGGAGTCGTGGCGATCCTGTCCGTCCTGGAGATCTCGCTGTCCTTCGACAACGCGGTGGTCAACGCCGGGATCCTGAAGAAGATGAATGCCTTCTGGCAGAAGATCTTCCTCACCATCGGCATCCTGATCGCCGTCTTCGGCATGCGCCTGATCTTCCCGGTCGTCATCGTCGCGGTCAGCGCGTCCCTCGGCCCCATCGAGGCCGTCGACCTCGCCCTGACCGACAAGGACCGCTACCAGGAACTGGTGACGGACGCCCATCCGTCGATCGCCGCCTTCGGTGGCATGTTCCTCCTGATGATCTTCCTCGACTTCATCTTCGAGGACCGGGACATCAAGTGGCTCGGCTGGCTGGAGCGCCCGCTGGCCAAGCTGGGCAAGGTCGACATGCTGTCGGTCTGCATCGCCCTGGTCGTGCTGCTGGTCTCCGCGATCACCTTCGGCGCCCACGCCCACCAGCACGGCGGCACGCACGCCGACAAGGCGGAGACGGTCCTGCTCTCCGGCATCGCGGGTCTGATCACCTATCTCGTCGTCGGCGGCCTCTCCAGCTTCTTCGAGGACAAGCTCGAAGAGGAGGAGGAGCGCGAACACGAGGCCGAGGAGAAGGCCGAGCGCGAGGGCAAGCCCAAGTCGGCCGTCAAGCTGGCCGGCAAGGCCGCGTTCTTCATGTTCCTCTACCTGGAGGTCCTGGACGCGTCGTTCTCCTTCGACGGCGTCATCGGCGCCTTCGCCATCACCAACGACATCGTGCTCATGGCGCTCGGCCTCGGCATCGGCGCCATGTACGTCCGGTCGCTGACCGTGTACCTGGTCCGCCAGGGCACCCTCGACGACTACGTCTACCTGGAGCACGGCGCCCACTACGCCATCGGCGCCCTGTCGGTGATCCTGCTGGTGACCATCCAGTACGAGATCAACGAGATCATCACCGGCCTGATCGGCGTGGTCCTGATCGGCGCCTCCTTCTGGTCCTCGGTGCGCCGCAACCGCGCCCTCGCGGCGGCCGACGGCGATCAGGAGAAGACGGAGGTCTCCTCCGGGGTGTGAAAAGGCTCCGGACCCGGGCCGGGTTCGCCCCCGGTGCGCCCGCACCACTGGTGTGAACCCGGCCCGGACGAGGAACGCTCTGAGCGGGGCGGCCGACGAGGACGACTCCTCGGGGCCGCCCCGTCGGCGGTCGGAACAAGGTGGGGGCGGGAATGGGCTTCTTGGACGGACTGTGGCGCGGCCGCGAGTCCGAGTTCGACTCGGGCAGCGCGGCGACCAACTCCATCCAGCTGACCAAACGGCACAGCCAGGTCTCTCTGACGAAGCAGGGCGCGGCCACCGGCCACCTGCGCGTCAACCTGGCCTGGCGCATGCGCACGTCGGACATCACGGGAGCCCAGCGCGAGAGCCTGCTGCGGCACCCCTTCAAGGCGCTCAAGCCGCCCGAGGTCGTCGGCCACAGCCAGAGCATGGTCAACGTCGACCTCGACCTCGGCTGCCTCTACGAACTCATGGACGGCACCCGCGGCGTCGTCCAGCCGCTCGGCGGCTTCCTGGGCGACGTCAACGCCCCGCCCTACGTCAAGCTCAGCGGCGACGACCGCTTCGGCTCGGCGTCCGGCGAGACGATATACGTCAACCTCGACCACAAGGACGCCATCAAGCGCCTGCTGCTCTTCGCCTACATCTACGACCAGACCCCGGCCTTCGACCGGACGCACGCGATCGTCACGCTCTACCCGAGCAACGGCCCCCGCATCGAGATAGGCCTCGACGAACGCCACCCCCAGGCCCGCTCCTGCGCCGTCGTGATGATCGAGAACGTCAAGGGCGAGATCTTCGTCCGCCGCGAGGTGAAGTTCGTGTACGGCTTCCAGGGCGAGCTGGACCGGCTCTACGGCTGGGGCCTGCAGTGGGGCCGCGGCCACAAGAGCAAGGCGGACCGCTGACGGCCCGCGCGCCCTCCCGGCCCGCCGGGTGCGGTCACCGCCCGACGAACTGGGGCCCCTGCGGCGGCATCCGGAAGTCCGGGTCGGGGCCCCCGGAGACCGGCTGCGGGTAGCCGTAGGCGGGCTGGGTGGCCGGCGGCTGCTGCGGATAGCCGTAGGCGGGCTGGGCCGGTACGGCGGGGGGCTGCTCCGGCGGCAGCGGACGCGAGGCCGGCGGCAGGGGCTGGACGGTCGTCGGCTGCTCCGGGTCGACCGTCGGGGCGGCCGGCTCGGGACGGCGGGCCGACAGGGGGTCGTCCGCGCCCTCGGACTCGTCCACCGAGATGCCGAAGTCGGTCGCGAGGCCCTTGAGCCCGTTGGAGTACCCCTCGCCGAGCGCCCGGAACTTCCAGCCCTCCCCGCGCCGGTACAGCTCGCCGCAGATCAGCGCCGTCTCCTGGCCCGTCTCCGGCTTCACGTCGAAGTACGCCAGGGGTTCCTCGCCGGCCGAGGCGGCGTCGTGCACCAGGATGCGCAGCGAGCGCACCCGGTCGAAGGCGGCCCCGTCCGCGGACGCGACCAGCAGGATCCGGCCCACCGAGGCCTCGACCCGGGACAGGTCTGTCTGGATCGTGTCGGTCAGGCCCTCGGTGACCCGCTTCTTGCCGAGCCGCCAGACCTGGCCGGAGGGGTGCCGGGGCTGGTTGTAGAAGACGAAGTCGTCGTCGGAGCGCACGCGGCCGTCCGGGCCGAGCAGCAGCGCGGAGGCGTCGATGTCGGGGGTCCCCGATCCGGGCGCCCAGCGCAGCACGGCACGGACCGTCGTGGCTTGCAGCGGGACGTTCGATCCCTTGAGCATCGCGTGCGTCATGCGGTCATCCTGCCCTCTCGGTCCTGGTCACGACAACGCGGGGGCGGGTACACGGACCCTGTGCCGCCCGTCCCGGGTAGCCGTCGACGACATGGCCGGGTTACCTGGAATTCATGCCCGGTGGGAACCTCCGACATGGATGCGTACGTACTATTACCGGCCACCTTTCGGCGATTCACAGGTTGCCCAGACACGACGGGGGAGCTTAAATGCGTCACTTTGGACAGATTGCCCCTGAAGTGCGGAAGCGTCTCTTCCACCAGGAGCCCTGCTCCTTCACGGCCGACTCCCCGGCCCGGCTGCTCTCCGCCGCCCTGGGTGCCACCCTCTACAGCCCGGCCACCCGGCCCGGCCTCGCCGAGGACATCCTCAAGCAGGGCGCGCGCGGGGTGGTGTCGATGGTGCTCTGCCTGGAGGACTCCATCGACGACGCCGACGTACCGGCGGGCGAGGCCAATCTCGTCCGTCAGCTCGACGATCTGGCGAAACGTTCCGACGCCGACGTCCCCCTCCTGTTCGTCCGGGTCCGCGCCCCCGAGCAGGTGCCCGACCTGGTACGGCGCCTCGGTCCGGCCGTGCGGCTGCTCTCCGGGTTCGTGCTGCCGAAGTTCACCGAGGAGCGCGGCATCCCGTTCCTGGAGGCGCTCTCCGCCGCCGAGGCCGCCAGTGGCCGCCGGCTCTTCGCCATGCCGGTCCTGGAGTCCCCCGACCTGCTGTACCGGGAGTCCAGGGTGCAGACCCTGGAGGGCATCTTCCGCGCCGTCGACAAGTACCGCGACCGCGTGCTCGCCCTGCGGCTCGGCGTGACCGACTTCTGCTCCTCCTACGGGCTGCGCCGCGGCCCCGACATGACCGCCTACGACGTCCAGATCGTCGCCTCCGTGATCGCCGACGTCGTGAACATGCTCGCCCGCGCCGACGGCACCGGCTTCACCGTGACGGGACCGGTCTGGGAGTACTTCCGCGTACCGGAGCGGATGTTCAAGCCGCAGCTGCGCCAGAGCCCCTTCCTGGAGGGCCAGGCCGTGGGACTGCGGCAGAAGCTGATCGAGCACTCCATGGACGGCCTGCTGCGGGAGATCTCCCTGGACCGCGCCAACGGCCTGCTGGGCAAGACCTGCATCCACCCCTCGCACGTGCTCCCCGTCCACGCGCTGTCCGTGGTCAGCCACGAGGAGTTCAGCGACGCCCAGGACATCCTGCGGCCGGAACGCGGCGGCGGGGGTGTGCTGAGGTCGGCGTACACGAACAAGATGAACGAGGTGAAGCCCCACCGCGCCTGGGCCGAGCGGACCCTGCTGCGCGCCGAGGTCTTCGGGGTGGCCAACGAGGACGTCGGCTTCGTGGAACTGCTCGCCGCCGGACTGTCCGACTGACCCGACGACCTGAACGCAACAACCTGAACGCAACGACCGATGAACGACGTGACGGCGCGGGCCGGAACGGAAACGGGAGGCACGACCACATGACCGAGAGGGCGCGCGCCGAGGGGCGCGCCGGAGTCTGGTCCGGCAGCTGGGTCGCCGAGCGGCTGGGCGTCGAACTGGCCGGTGACGACGGGCTGACCGGCCTGCTGGGCCTCGCCCTGCGCCGCAACCCCAAACGGGCGCACCTGCTCGTCTCCAACGTGCTCGGCAAGCACGTCCCGCAGTCGCCCTCCGTCGTCCACGGCCACGGCGTCGCCCTCGGCCGCCGCGTGCGCGACCTGCTCGGCGCCGAAACGGCCGGCCGCGCGGTCGTCCTCGGCTACGCGGAGACCGCCACCGGACTCGGCCACTCCGTCGCCGACGGCCTCGGCGCCGCGCCCTACCTGCACTCCACGCGCCGCCCGGTCGCCGGCGTCGGCCCGGCGGGCGGCTTCGAGGAGTCCCACTCGCACGCCACCTCCCACCTCCTGCTGCCCGAGGACCCCGCGCTGCTGGCCGGGGACGGGCCGCTGGTCCTCGTCGACGACGAGTTCTCCACCGGCAACACGGTGCTCAACACCGTCCGCGCCCTGCACGAGCGCTACCCGCGCAAGCGGTACGTGGTGGTCGCCCTGGTCGACATGCGCTCACCCGCGGACGCCGGACGCCTGGCGGACTTCGCCCGGGAGATCGGCGCCCGCGTCGACCTGGTGACGGCCGCCTCCGGCACGGTGCGGCTGCCGCCGGGCGTGCTGGAGAAGGGGCGGGAGCTGGTCGCCCGGTACGAGGGCGAGCGGCCCCCCGGGGACGCGGGCTCCGGCGGCGGGGGAGCGGCCGGCCGGGTCGCCCGCGTCGAACTGGGCTGGCCCGGCGGTGTTCCCGACGGCGGGCGGCACGGGTTCACGGCCGCCCACCGGGACCGGCTGGAGGACGCGCTGCCCGGCATGGCCGCGCGGATCGCCGGCGCCCTGCCGGCCGGTGCCCGGCGCGTGCTCGTCCTCGGCTTCGAGGAACTGATGTACGCGCCCCTCCGCCTGGCCGAAGCGCTGGAGCGGACCACCGGCGCCGAGGTGCGCTACTCGACCACCACCCGCTCTCCCGTCCTCGCCGTCGACGACCCCGGCTACGCGATACGCACCCGCCTGGTCTTCCCGGCCCACGACGACCCGTCCGACGGCCCCGGCGAGCGCTACGCCTACAACGTCGCCGGCGCCGGCTTCGACGCCGTCGTCGCGGTCGTCGACTCGGCCGCCGACACCCCCGCCCTGCACGCGGGCGACGGTCTGCTGGCCCGGCTCGCCGCGCATGTGCCGCACGTCCTGCTCGCGGTCGTCCCGTCGTACGTCCCGCGCACCCCGCACGCCCCCGAAAGGCCCTCCATGCTGCCCGAGCCCCTGCGCGGCCCCGACTTCTCCTCGTACGCGTCCGACGAGGTCGGCTGGCTGCTCCAGGACCTCTCGGAGGTGACGCTGGAGGCGCCGACCGAGGAGCGCGAGGAGGCCATCCAGAGCGGCGGCGCGCACTACGCGGAGTCGCTGCCCGTCGAGTACCAGCCCAGCGAGCAGTACCAGGAGCTGTTCCACGCCGCCCTGGACGCGTCCGCCGCCCGGCTGGCGCGCGCCGTCGGCGCCGTCACCGAGATCGTGCTCGCCGAGCGGTCGCCCCGCCCCGTGCTGGTCTCCCTCGCCCGCGCGGGCACCCCCGTGGGCATCCTCATGCGCCGCTGGGCGCGCCACCGCCACGGCCTCGACCTGCCGCACTACGCGGTGTCGATCGTCCGGGGCCGCGGCATCGACGCCAACGCGCTGCGCTGGCTGGCCGCCCACCACGACCCGGCCGACGTGGTCTTCGTCGACGGCTGGACCGGCAAGGGCGCCATCACCCGCGAACTCGCCGCCGCCCTGCGCGACTTCGAGGCCACCGACGGCGTCACCGGCTTCGACCCGGAGATCGCCGTGCTGGCCGACCCCGGTTCCTGCGTGCGCACCTACGGCACCCGCGACGACTTCCTCATCCCCTCCGCCTGCCTCAACTCCACGGTCTCCGGGCTGATCTCCCGCACCGTCCTGCGCGCCGACCTGGTGGGCCCGCACGACTTCCACGGCGCGAAGTTCTACCGCGACCTCGCCGGCGCCGACCTGTCACCCGCCTTCCTAGACGCCGTCTCGGACCACTACCCGGACGTCGTGGACGAGGTCCACGCCCAGGCCAAGGAGCTGCTCGCCGCCGACCGCACGCCCACCTGGGAGGGCTGGGCCGCCGTCGAGCGGATCAGCGCGGAGTACGGCATCGACGACGTGAACCTCGTCAAGCCCGGCGTCGGCGAGACCACCCGCGTGATGCTGCGCCGGGTGCCGTGGAAGGTGCTCGCCCGGGCCGGTGCCGGCGCGGACCTGGACCACGTGCGCCTGCTCGCCGAGCAGCGGGGCGTGCCCGTCGAGGAGGTCGAGGGCCTGCCGTACACCTGCGTGGGCCTGATCCACCCCCAGTACACCCGCGGCGCGACCGGCGCCGACGGCAGGGCGGTGGCGCTCTGATGTCCGTGCTCGTCGCCAGCGACCTCGACCGCACGCTGATCTACTCCGCGGCGGCCCTCGGGCTGACCATGCCCGACCTGCGCGCGCCCCGGCTGCTGTGCGTGGAGGTCTACGAGAGCAAGCCCCTCTCCTACATGACCGAGACCGCCGCCCGGCTGCTGGCCGACCTCGGCGACTCGGCGGTCTTCGTCCCGACCACCACCCGCACCCGCAAGCAGTACCAGCGCATCAACCTCCCCGGCCCCGCGTCGAAGTACGCGATCTGCGCCAACGGCGGCCATCTGCTGGTGGACGGCGTCTCCGACCCGGACTGGCACGCCCGGGTGACGGCCAGGCTCGCCGACGAGTGCGCCTCGCTGGCCGAGGTCCGCGACCACCTGATGAACACCGCCGACCCGCTGTGGGTGCGCAAGCACCGGGTCGCCGAGGACCTCTTCGCCTACCTCGTCGTCGAGCGCGACCTGCTCCCCGAGGAGTGGGTGAAGGAACTCGCCGTCTGGGCCGAGAACCGCGGCTGGACCGTGTCCCTCCAGGGCCGCAAGATCTACGCCGTCCCCAAGCCGCTGACCAAGAGCGCCGCCGTCCGCGAGGTGGCCCGCCGCACCGGCGCCGAACTCAGCCTCGCCGCCGGGGACTCGCTGCTCGACGCCGACCTGCTGCTCGCCGCCGACCGCGGCTGGCGGCCCGGCCACGGCGAGCTGGCCGACGCCGACTGGACCGCTCCGGCGATCAGCGCCTTGCCCGAGCGCGGTGTCCTGGCCGGGGAGCGGATTCTCCGGGAGTTCCTCCGTGCGGCGGGTCCGGCTCACTGACGTCGTCGTCCGCCTCCGTGTCCGTGTCCCCGGCATCGTCCCCGGTGCCGCGGTCACGGCGGCGCTGCCCGCCTCCGGGCCGCAGCAGCCGCACGGCGACGAAGACCACCAGCGCCAGGGCGGCGACCGCGAGGATCACCTTCGAGTACGTCGAGGCGATGCCGGAGACCTGGGACCAGTTGTCGCCCAGCGCGTAGCCGGCGAGGACGAACACGGTGTTCCAGATGGCGCTGCCCAGCGTGGTCAGGGCCAGGAAGACGGGCAGCCGCATCCGTTCGACGCCCGCCGGTACCGAGATCAGGCTGCGGAAGATGGGGATCATCCGGCCGAAGAAGACCGCCTTGGTCCCGTGCTTGAGGAACCACGCCTCGGTCTTCTCGATGTCGGAGACCTTCACCAGCGGCAGTTTGCCCGCGATCGCCACCGTGCGGTCGCGGCCGAGCAGCGCCCCGATCCCGTACAGCGCGAGGGCGCCGATCACCGAGCCGGCCGTCGTCCACAGCAGGACCGCGATCAGGTTCATCCGGCCGGAACTCGCCGCGAACCCGGCGAGCGGCAGGATCACCTCGCTCGGCAGGGGAGGGAAGAGGTTCTCCAGAGCGATGGCGAGCCCCGCGCCCGGTGCGCCGAGCGCGTCCATGAGGTCGTTGATCCACTGCGGGGCACCGCTGTCGGCGGCCGCCTGCGCTGCGATGGCTGTCATGACGACCACGCTAGGAAACCGCGGCTGAAGAGAGCCTGAGGAAGGCGGCCGGGCCGGGCGGGACGGGCCGGCGGGCGCGCCGTCCCGGGGATGCGCGGCTGGCAGGTGCACGGCATGGGTGACCCCGGTCCCTTCCCTCCGCGCGGCGCGGAGTCCTCGGCGGCCGGGTTCCTCGTCGTACGGGAGTTATGCCGGTGCCGGGGTTCCCGGGACCGGGCGGCCCCCCGGGGACGCGGGCTCAGCCGCAGCAGCCCCCGCCGCAGCAACCGCCGCCACCGCCGCCCGGCGAGGGCGCGGGGCCGGACGCGCCGGCGGAGCCGCCGACCGAGACCGTCGACAGCAGCTTCACCGTGTCGGCGTGGCCGGCCGGGCAGGCGGCGGGAGCGGAGGACTCGGCCATGGGACGGCTCAGTTCGAAGGTGTCGCCGCAGCTCCGGCAGCGGTACTCGTAGCGAGGCATGCGCACAGGTTAGCCGGACGGGTACGCCGCCGGACCCGGTGGCGGAGAACCGGCCGCGGGGTGGGCCGGGCGGTCAGTGACCGGCGCCGCGCTCCTCGCGGATGTGGGAGACCACCCGGCCGACCGACTCCCGCACGGATTCCGTCTCCGTCAGGAAGTGCCAGTAGTCGGGGTGCCGGCCCTCCAGCGTGGTGATCGCCCGTTCCAGCCGGGCCACGGCCTCGTCGAGGGGGCGGGCGTGCGCCGGGTCGGGGGTGTTGCGGCCCGCCATGGCGAGGCGCTGGGCGTCGCGGATGGCGAAGCGGGTGCGCTCGATCTCCTGCTGCGGGTCCTTCTGCACGGCGTTGAGCCGCCGCAGCCGGTCGCCGGCCGCCGAGACGGCCTCGTCGGTGGTGTTCAGCAGCGCCCGCACGGTCGACAGCAGGGCGGTGGCGTCGGGCCAGCGCTGCTCCTCGCGGGCGGACTGCGCCTCGGTGAGCTTCCGCTCGGCCTGCCGGACCGATTCGGCGGCCTGCTCCGGCACGTGCTGGAGGTCCTGCCAGCAGGCGGCGGTGAAGCGGCGTCGCAGCTCGCTCAGCACCGGCTCGACCTGCTCGGTGCGGGTGGTCAGCGCCTGGGCGCGGGTACGCAGCGAGACCAGCCGGTGGCTGATCTCGTCCGCGCGCTCGGGCAGCCGCTCCGCCTCGGCGCGGACCGCCTCGGCCTCCCGGATCACCCGCTCGGCCCGCTCCAGGGTCTGCGGTACGCCGTGCTGGCCCGCGCCCTGATTGAGCCGGGTCAGCTCGGGGCCGAGGGTGGCGAGACGGGCGGCGAGGTCGTCGGCCCGCAGGCCGGAGCCCCGGGCGGAGTCCAGGGCGTTGGAGGCGGCGAGCAGGGCCTGCCGGGCGCGTTCGACGGCCGGGGCGAGCCGGGCGAGCTGGGTCTCGGCCTTGCCGAGCAGGGGGCCGAGGCCCTCGGCGAAGCGGTCCAGCTCCTGCTTGACCCGGTCCAGCTCCTCCTTGGCCGCCGTCAGTTCGCCGCGGGCCCGGGAGGCGGCCGACGCCTCCAGGTCGTCCCGGTCCAGGTCGTGGGCGTCGACCGCGCCGATGTACTGGTGGCTGGCCTCGTCGATGCGCCGCCCCAGCGCCTCGAAGTCGGTGACCGCGCGCCGGGCGGCGGGGGAGGAGTCGACGGCCGCGATGGTCTCTATCGAGATCCGCAGGTCCCGCTGGGCGGTGTCCAGCTCGTAGAAGGCGGCCGCCGCGTCGTCCTTCGCGGCCTGGGCCTCCGCCCGCTGGTTCTCCGCGCGGCCGCCGAACCAGCGGCGGGTGCCGCCGCCGGTGAACGCGGCGGGCAGCGCGAGTGCGGCGAGGACCGGCAGGCCCATGAGGACGAGCGTGTCGCGCACCGCCGCGGGCGGGCGGCGGCGGGAGCGGTGCGGCGGGCGCGACGCGCGCGCCACCATCGGCGAGTACGGCTGCGATGGTGTCGCCGTCACATCCCTCTCCCGTGTCGTCCGTCCTGCCCGGGTCCATTCTCCCACCCGTAGAGGACGAACACACGGGCCGGTCAGTTCGCGGTTCGGACCGTGATTTCGCCGTCGTCGGTTCTGGCGTTCACCACGTGCCCGCTCCGGTCGTCGCGCGGCACGGACACGTCGACGCCGCCGTCGCCGGTCTTCGTCGACACCTTGTACGTCCCCGCGGGCAGGGTGACCGACACGGAGCCGTCGCCGCTGCGGGAGTCCACCAGGTCCGGGACGGCGCCGAGTTCCAGGCGGACCGAGCCGTCCTCGGTCCGCGCGCTCACCCGGCGGGAGGAGACCTCGGCGCGGACGGATCCGTCGCCGGTGCGCAGTTCCAGCGGCCCGGACGTGTCGGTGACGTGCACGGATCCGTCGGCGGTACGGATGTCCAGGGCGTCCCGGAACCCCCGGGCCCGGACGCTGCCGTCCCCGTCCTCGACCTTGACGGCGACGCCCCGGGGCACCTCGACGCGGTGCCTGGCCTCGCAGTCGGCGATGACGCCGGAGCAGTGCATGCGCAGCTTCAGCCGGTCGCCGTCCATGCTCCAGGTGACCTCGGGGTCCGAGCCGACGGCGACCGAGCCGGAGAACCAGCGGGTGACCTCGATCTTCCCGGACGCGTGCTCGTCCGAGGCGACGATCTCGAGGGCGGAGTCGTCGGAGTCGACGGTCAGGGTGTTGCCCGGCAGGCCGAAGGACCGGTGCTCGGGCTCCTTGTCGTCCGAGGCGGAGGCGCAGGCGCTGAGGCCCGCGAGGAGGACGGCGACGGCACCGGCGGCGGCGAACGCACGGGCGGGAACGGTACGGGCGGGCATGGCGGTCTCCCCCTGGGACGGACGGCGAGGTGCCGCGCCGGGGGCCCTTCCGCGGGTGCGGGCGGCCGGTGCCGGCGAGGCTCTTCGACCGTACGGAGCACCGGCTCCGGGAGGGATCCGGGCCACTACCGGATCCGGGGTGGGGTTAACCCCCGGCCCGGCCGCGAGGGCCGCTCGCCGGGGCCGGGGAGCGGCGGCCGCACGTTTGCCGGGCAGTGCTCGGGGCCATGTAGGCTGTCGACTCGTCCCGGGTGCGTAGCTCAGGGGTAGAGCGCCTGCCTTACAAGCAGGATGTCGGCGGTTCGAAACCGTCCGCGCCCACCAGGACCGGCGTCGTCGCCGGTGAAGAGGCCCCCGGAGATCGTCCGGGGGCCTCTCGCGTGCGCCCGCCGGTGATCTCCCTAGGATGAGGCTGGTGAGCAGCCCCGAGCAGCACGTCCGGCGACCGCCCGTGAGGTGGCGGCGGGCCGTGTGCGTGCTCGGACTGCTGGCCGGGCTGCTCGGCATGCACGGGCTGGCGCCCGGCGGGGGCCTGCCGGAGCACTCCGCCCGGCACTCCCTCCCGAGCCCGGCGCACCGGGCCGGGGCCGCGCACGCCGGATGCGGTGAGGACGGCGGCGCCTGCGGCGGCGGACACCTGCGGCACGCCGACTCGGTGTGCGCGTCCGGCGCGGTGGGACAGGCTCCCGTGCTGCCCGGGCTGGTGCCCGACCCCGTGCCCGCCGCCCCGTGCGCCGGTGCCGCGCCCGCGTACGCGGCCGGGGCGCCGGACGGTGCGCGGGCGCCGCCCTCCCTGGCCGAACTCCAACTCCTGCGGATATAGGCACCGCCTTCCCGGACCGCGCCATCCCGGCGCGGCGCGGACCACTGGCATGCCCATCCCCCTTTCACGCAGCAGGAGTTCACGCATGACCCGCATGACCCGCACCAGTCGCACCAGTCGCATCAGCCGCATCAGTCGCGTCACCGTGCCGGTGGTGGTGACGGCCGTCGCCGCGGTCGCCCTCGCCGCCTGCGGAAGCGGCGGTGACGCCGGCCACGAGGGACCGCACGGCGCGGCTTCCGCCTCCGCCACCGACCCCGGGAGCCCGGCGGACAAGGGGGCCGGCGAGCGGGCGCACAACGCCCAGGACGTCGCCTTCGCGCAGGGCATGATCCCGCACCACCGGCAGGCGCTGGAGATGGCCCGGCTGGCGCCCGGCCGGTCGGCGTCGGCCCGGGTCGCGGACCTCGCGGCACGCATCGAGAAGGCGCAGGACCCCGAGATCACGACCATGACGGGCTGGCTGAAGGCCTGGGGCGAGAAGGTGCCGGAGCCGACGGCGTCGATGCCCGGCATGGATCACTCGGCCCATTCCGGCATGCCCGGGATGATGGGCGCGCAGGACATGGCGAAGCTGGAGAAGGCGTCGGGGCGGGCCTTCGACACCATGTTCCTGACCATGATGGTCGAGCACCACGAGGGCGCGGTCGAGATGGCCGGGACGGAGCAGGCCGAGGGCAGCTACGCCCCCGCCAAGGCACTCGCGGGCGACATCGTCACGGCGCAGCGGGCCGAGATCACCGAGATGAAGAGGCTCCTCGGCAGCGACTGAGCGTCCGCACGGCTCCCGTCCGGGCGGCGTCTCTCAGGCGTCCCCGGGCGGGGGGTCGGGCAGGCCGGTGTCGTGGGCGTGTTTCAGCTCCGAGCGCGCGTTCACCTGGTCGGGGCCGGTTATCTCCGACCAGTAGCGGTGGGTGCTGACGAAGACGGCCAGCTCGCGCTCGCGCCGGCGGAGCTTCTCGACCTCGGCCTGCTCGTCCTCCGACCAGCCGGGCGAGGCGGGGCGCTCGATCTTGCGCCAGCCGGTGTCGTCGCTGAAGCCGTCCAGGGGCTCCACGGACCAGGGGAGCCTCTTCAACAGGGCCGTCAGCTCGGCCCGGACCTGATGCAGTTCCTCCTGACCGGCGAGGAGGTCACTGGGGAAATCATAGGTCGTTGCCACGCGCTCAATGATACGCCTGTTCGATTTTGAGGCGCGCGTTCCCTTCGGTGGTTCACGCGAAAGGGTGGCCGGATTGTCAGACCCCTGTCCTACCGTGAGAGACATGGACGGCGTGGACGAACGGGCGGGGCGGCGGGACGCGGAGCGGGTGCGCCTGGTGCCGTGGGCGGAGTCGGACCTGTGGCTGCTGCGCAGGACCAACAGCGCGGAGATGACGGCCCACCTCGGCGGTCCGGAGACCGAGGAGCGGCTGGCGGCCCGCCACCGGCGGTACCTCGGGCTGCCGGCGGGGCGGATGTACCGGGTCGCGTCGTGGGACGGCGCGGACACCTTCGGCTCGATCGGCTTCTGGCGGCGGACCTGGCGGGACGCGGAGGTCTGGGAGGCCGGGTGGGCGGTGCTGCCGGAGTTCCAGGGGCGGGGCATCGCGGTCCGGGCGGCCGGCGCGGTGATCGACGCGGCCCGCGCCGAGGGCACGCTCCGGTATCTGCACGCGTTCCCCTCCGTCGACCACCCCGCGTCCAACGCGGTCTGCCGCGGAGCCGGGTTCACCCTGCTCGGGGAGGCCGACTTCGAGTACCCGAAGGGCCACTGGATCAGGTCGAACGACTGGCGGGTGGACCTGGAGAGAGGAGACTGACGCCATGTGCCGCAGCATCAAGACCCTGCGTCCGCCCGCGATGCCCGAGGAGGCCACGGAGGACGAGATGAGGGCCGCCGCCCTCCAGTACGTGCGCAAGGTGTCCGGCTTCCGCGCGCCCGCCGCGCACAATCAGGAGGTCTTCGACCGGGCCGTGGAGGCCGTCACCCGCGCCACGGCCGACCTGCTGGAAGGCCTGGAGATCCGGGGCGGCACCCGCCGGGCCTCCTGACCCGCGCCCGCCCCGGGCTCAGGCCACTCGCGCCCTCCCCGGGCTCAGGCCACTCGCGCCCGCGCCAGGGGCCAAAACACCCGCGCCCGCGCCCGGGGCCAGGACACCCGCGCCCGGAGCCAGGGCACTCGCGCCCACTCGGGGCCTACGACGCCTCCGAGGGGCGGGCCGGGCGGCGCACCAGGTAGGCCGCGCCCGCGCCCGCGCCGAACAGGGCCACGACGGAGACGCCCGCCGCCAGCCAGCTCGCGCCGAGCCACTGCCCGCCGAAGTAGCCGAGCGCGACGCTGTACGCGGCCCAGGCCAGCCCTGCCAGGGCCGACCAGGGCAGGAACTCGCGGACGCGGCGGTGCGCCGTACCGGCGACGAGCGAGACGACCGAGCGGCCCGCCGGGGCGAACCGGGCCAGGACGACGAGGGCGCCGCCGCCCCGGGCGAGGGCGCCGCCGAGACGTTCCTGCGCGGTGCTCAGCCGGCGGGAGCGGGCGATGGCCCGGTCCAGGCGCGGCCCCCCGCGCCAGGCGAGGCGGTAGACCGCCAGATCGCCGAGGACGGAGGCGGTCGCCGCGCACAGGGTCAGGACGAGGATGTCGGGCACGTCCTCCGGCCCCCGCCCCGCGGCCGCCGCGCCGGAACCCGCGGCCGCCGCCGTCGCCGCGGTGATCACCAGGACCCCGCTCGGCAGCACCGGCAGGAAGATGTCGAGGAGCACCGACACGGCCACCAGCGCGTAGATCCACGGGCTGCTGACCAGCGAACCGATACTTCCCAGACTCTCGACCACCACGACTCCCCGTTCGCTCCCCCGTGGGCCGGACCATGCCGCGGGACGCGGGGGCGACGGAGCGGCCAGTGACAGCCATACAGCGTACGCCCGGGGTGTGACAGAGGGTTCACAGGGGGCTCGTGTGTTCGGCACGGGACGTTCACCTCGAAGGGGACGTCCACCTTCCGATCCGGGCGGCCGCCCTCGGTCCGCCGCCCGGCCGGGGCGTCGCGCCGGGCGTCAGGCCGCGACCGGCGTCTGCCGCTCCGCGGCCGTCTCCTCCCGCTCCGTGGTGCGCCGGGCGAGGAGCCGGTCCAGGCCGAAGGCGCCGGAGCCGGTGAAGACGAGCAGCAGGAAGGCCCAGCAGAACATGGCGGACGCCTCGCCGCCGTTCTCCATCGGCCACAGGGCGCCGGGCTGGTGCACCTTGAAGTACGCGTAGGCCATCGAGCCCGAGGACACGAGCGCGGCGGCGCGGGTGCCGAGCCCGAGCAGCACGAGTACTCCGCCCGCCAGCTGGATCACCGCCGCGTACCAGCCGGGCCAGGTGCCCGCGTCGATCGTGCCGCCCGAGCCCGAGGCGCCGCCGAGGACGCCGAAGAGCGAGGCGGCCCCGTGGCAGGCGAAGAGGAGGCCGACGACTATGCGGAAGAGGCCGAGGGCGTAAGGCTGGGCGCTGTCGAGGCGTCCGGACATGAGGGGGTGCTCCTTCGGTCGGGTCGGCCGGGTGGGGCCGGTGGGGGACGGAACCGAGTGAGGTGCCCACGTTAGGTGGACCTAACTAATGCTTGCAAGTTCAACATTTGGCCACGGCGTGACATGGGATCACGCCGAGACTTCATCTGCCCATACAGGTGGGAGCGCTCCCACAATAGGGCCGAAGCCCTTGAGCGTGACTCGATTCATGCCCGGCGGGCTACGCCAGGTCCCGCTCCATCGCCGTCCGCAGGATGAGGCCCCCGCCGCGGTCCGTCCGCGTCTGCTCCAGGCGCAGCCGGGCCGACCGGCCCCGCAGGGTCAGCGTCATGAGCTGGTTGCCGAACCACGGCCCGCCGGTCTTCCGCCAGCTCACCGCGGCCGGCGCGCACCGTCCGTGCCGGGCGACGCGCCGCCCGAGGGCGCGGGCCAGGGCGCTCCAGCCGAAGCGGAACCCGAGCCGGATCGAGAGCGGCACGGAGTTGTGCACGGGGGAGCAGGTCAGCTGGGCCACGTGGGCGTCGGGCGTGCGGCCGCCCGCCCAGGACGGTTCGGCGACGTAGGCGTGGTGGACGTCGCCCGAGAGCACGCTGATCGTCGCGGGCGCCCCCGGACCCGTACCGGCCTCGGCGATCAGGCCGGCGAGGGCGTCGAAGGAGGCCGGGAAGGCGGCCCAGTGCTCCAGGTCCGCCCCGCGCCGGATCCGCTCGCCGCGCCGCGCCCATTTCTCGCCGCGCTCGCCGGCGCACATCGCGGCGTTCCAGGCCTCCGCGTCGTGCACCAGGTGGGGCAGCAGCCAGGGCAGGGAGGTGCCGATCAGCAGGTGGTCGTAGGAGTCCCGCCCGTCCAGGACCTGTTCGCGCAGCCAGGCCTCCTCGCCCGGGTCGAGCATCGCGCGGCGGTCCTCCTCCAGGACGCGGGCCGCGCGGGAGTCCACCATGACCAGCCGGGTGCGGCCGAAGTCGCGCCGGTAGCTCCAGCGGACCGAGGTGGGGTCGGCGTCGGCGCGGGCGGCGAAGGCGCGCACGGCACCGGTGCCGTCGGGGCTCTCGTGGACGGCGGCCCAGAGCGGGTCGGCGGCCAGCTCGTCGGGGGAGAGGTTGCCCAGCTGCTGGTAGACCCAGTAGGACATCAGCCCGCTGAGCAGGCGTTCGTTCCACCAGTCGGTGGCCCGCATGTCGGCGAGCCAGGCGGCGGAGGTGTTCCAGTCGTCGATCACGTCGTGGTCGTCGAAGATCATGCAGCTGGGGACGGTGGACAGCAGCCACCGCACCTCGGGGTCGCGCCAGGACTCGTAGTAGAGGTGGGTGTACTCCTCGTAGTCGGCGACCTGGTCGCCCGGTTCCTCGTTCAGGTCGCGGCGGCCGGCGATCCACTGGCGCGTCGCGTCGGAGGTCTCGTCGGCGTACACCTGGTCGCCGAGGAGCAGCAGCACGTCGGGCCGTTCGCCGCGGGGGTTCGCCGCGATGCGGGCGGCGAGGGTGTCCAGCGCGTCGGGGCCGCCGACCTTGTCCTTGCCGCCGGAGGGCGGTGCGGCCCAGCGGCAGGAGCCGAAGGCGACGCGCAGGCCGTCCTCCTCGGTGGGCGTGCTGATCACGGACGGCGGGAACGGCGAGTCCGGCGGCGGCCACGCCCGCTCGCCGTCGAGGAGCACCTCGTACTCCGTCGACGTGCCGGACGTCAGGCCGTCGACCGTGACCAGGGCGTAGTGGTGGCCCGCGACCTGGAAGGTGCGGGCCGTGCCCCCGGCCCCGTCGGCGCAGCGCACCTCGGCGGTGCGGGGCCGGTCCGTCTCGACCCAGACGGTCGCGCGCGAACCGTCGGTGTACCTCAGCAGTGGCCCCAGGTGGAGTCCGGTCATGGTGATCCCTCCTCCGTCGCACCGTACGGTACGGAACGACGGAGGCCGGTGGGGAGTCTCCGCGGCGAACAGCCGGCGGACGGGACGTCAGCAGCCGGCGAGGCGGCTCTGGAGCGCCGACTTCTCGGCGGAGTCGACCGAGAGGTCGTAGTAGTACTTCACCTGGACCCAGGCGCGGACGTAGGTGCAGTGGTAGGCGGTGCGCGAGGGCATCCAGGTGGCCGGGTCCTGGTCGCCCTTGGCCTGGTTGACGTTGTCCGTGACCGCGAGGAGCTGGGGGCGGGTCAGGTCGTTGGCGAAGGACTGGCGCCGGGAGGTGGTCCAGGAGCCGGCGCCCGAGTCCCAGGCCTCGGCGAGCGGGACCAGGTGGTCGATGTCGACGTCGCCGGAGGCGGACCAGGTGGCGCCGTCGTAGGGGGAGTACCAGCTGCCGCTGGTGGCGGCGCAGGAGGAGTCGGTGACGACGCCCGAGCCGTCGCGCTTGAGGACGGTCTCGCGGGTGTTGCAGGCGCCGGACTGGGTGATCCAGTGCGGGAAGAGGTCGCGGTCGTAGCCGGTGCGGTTCTCGGTGGCCACGGTGAGGGAGGCGAGGTAGGTGCGGGCGGTGGCGGCGCTGACCGGGGTGGGGAGGGCGGCGGAGGCGGCCGGGCCGTTGAGGAGCCCGGCCGAGGCTATGAGGCCGGTGAACGCGGCGAGGAAACCGAGACGTCGACGCGCGTAGAACTTCGGCATGCGAACTCCCTTGGGGTGTGGGGGTGTTGGGACGCGGGCAGGGGGAATGCTCGCGACGCCGCATGGCGCGCAGATGTGCGGCCGGTAAGAAGTTAGTGACATGTGCATGGCACGTCTAGAAGCGCGACGGGACTTTCGGCCCTCGGAGCCGCACGGGAGTTCGCGTACTATGGACGGCGCAGAAGGGGAGTAGCTCTTCGCCGGACCGTCGACATACTGCTCAGCTCGTCTGAGCCGGCGCCCGGAGGCGGGCCTCGTGCGCGGGGCCGGCCAGCGAGACCTTCGGCAAGCAGTGCACGCCCGTGCCGCACGGCGGGGGCGGCGAAGTGCGCTGCCGTGCCGAGGTGTCGCGCGAGACGGACCTGGAGTCCGCGGGAATCAGCACTCTCGGTGGGGCGGCCCCGACCGATTGAGGAATCTTGATCAGCCTGACCGTGACGGCGCTCGTCTTCGGCGTCGTCTTCCTCGCCGAACTGCCCGACAAGACCGCGCTCGCCGGCCTCGTCCTCGGCACCCGCTACCGCGCCTCCTACGTCTTCGCGGGCGTCGCCGCCGCCTTCGCGGTGCACGTCGTGCTCGCGGTCGCGGCCGGCAGTGTGCTGACCCTGCTGCCGCAGCAGCTCGTGCACGCGCTCACCGGGGTGCTGTTCCTGGGCGGCGCCGCCGTGCTGCTGATGAAGAAGGACGAGGAGGACGAGGAGGTCCGCAAACCCGAGGACCAGTCCTTCTGGAAGGTCTCCGGGGCGGGCTTCATGCTCATCCTGGTCGCCGAGTTCGGCGACCTCACGCAGATCATGACAGCCAACCTGGCGGCCCGCTACGACGACCCGCTCTCCGTCGGCCTCGGCGCGGTGCTGGCGCTGTGGGCGGTGGCCGGACTCGGCATCGTCGGCGGCAAGGCCCTGATGAAGCGGGTGCCGCTGCGCCTGATCACGAAGGTCGCGGCGCTGCTCATGCTGGGGCTCGGCGTGTGGAGCCTGTGGGAGGCGGTCGCCGGCTGAGCCCGGAGCCCGGAGCGGCGCGGACCGGTGCCGGAGTCGGGCCGGTAGTACGCCACGGTCACCGCCGAGGTGGAGGTCACCGCCGCCCCACGCCTCACCGCGCGCTTGTCCCGGGGCAATCGTGCCGCCCCCCCCACGGTGTGTTGATCGAGGCCGACGTACGACGGGTCGTGAAGGAGGGCGGCGCGGTGGTCGCGACGCGGACGCCGGTGCTCGTGCTCGTGGACGTGGGGGAGGAGGGCCTGGGTGAGAAAGTCGACGCCGGCGGCGTCCGGCCGTCCCGTGCCGTCCCGCGGCCTCGCGCTGGCTGCGGCTCCTGCCGAGCACCTGGCTCCGCGTCACCGCCCGTTCGGCGCTACCGAGGACGAGTGAGCGCTCTCCTGGGAGGTGGTGTGGCCGCTGTCCGGCACGGGCCCGCGGGCGATGCCGCCCACGCGCACCGAGGGACCCAACGACGCCAGTGTCACCCTCCTGGTGCGGACGGCGGGCCTGTGTCTCCTGTTGCTCGGCGACCACAAGCCGCCGGCCCAGCGGGAGCTGGCGCGCTCCCCGGCGGCAGCGGCGCTGGCAGGGGTCGACGTGCTCAAGGTCGCCCACCACGGGTGCACTCGAACGTATCTAGTTGAGGGTTTTCGGCTCGTTCCGCAGAGGGTTATCCCCGATCGGACCGATACTGGCGCTCTTGCATGTTCTCAAGGGGAGGGACCATGGCGCAGAAGCCTGTACCGAAGCATCTGAAGATCACCATCGACTTCGATCTCACGACCGCTGGGTCGACGGTCCGCTATAAGCGGGCGCACGAAGCGTACGAGGTTGCCGTCGAAGCGGCGATCCGTGAGGCGCGAGAGGTGTTGCCGTCCGACAGCATTCGGCAGATCACCAGCGAGATCGACTGGTCGTACCGCTGGCAGAGGACGGATGGCGTCCGCTTCATCCGGCCGGACGCCGCTCCTGAAGAGGAGCACTTGACCGAGGACGACTTCTACTTTGACTTCGAGAAGGGCGAGTGGAGGCGGCAGTGGTTGGATGAGCGCGGCGATATCGTCATAGAAGGCGACTTTGACGACTGAGGGCAGCGCGATAGACGGCTGCGAAGCCACGAACTGCGCGTTCTCAACATGTGGCGCCCCGGCCCCTTCCAGAAGAAGGGGCCGGGGCTCCGCTCACCTCACCAGGTCTGGGGGAGCCGTTAGGGCATGACCTCGTGAGGGGGTGCGGGGGCGGGGGAGTGCTGGTCCACCAGGACGTCCAGTGCGTTGAGGAAGGCTGTGCGGGGCCCGGCGTCCTGCGCCGCCCGGATCACCTGATCCAGGAACTCTTACGCCTCCTCGTCCGTGAGGCGGCTCAACCACGGGAACGCGCTGCTGTACACGGTCAGGCCTTCCGTTCCCTCTTGATCCGATCCTGGCGCGGCACCGTGACGGTCAACTTGCCGGGATCCTGGGTCGTCCATGTCAGGGCCCACGCGTAGATCTCTCGCAGGATGTACGTACCGTCCCGTTTTACGTCGGAGACGATGCCTTCCCTGTGGGCTTCCTCGTCGAAGACCTGGTCCCCGACCCACGCTGAGATCCGCTTCTCGGTCACTGTGCCGGCTCGCACTTCAGCTCGCCCCAGACCTGCTTGCCCCACTGGTAGAGATCCGTACCCCATCGCTCAGTCAGGGAGTCGACCAGGATGAGGCCACGGCCGCGGGGCTGATCTCCGTTGGCGTCGGTCCGCATCAATGGAATGGCCTTCGAGCGGTCGATCACCCCGAGGCGGACCCAGGTCTCGGTGGGCCGCGACACGACGACCCGAATTGAGGCGAGACGACCGTGGTCCACGGCGTTTGAGACCAGCTCCGTGATGACCACCATGGCATCGTCGATGTAGTCCTCCAGGCCCCAGGCGGCCAGAGCGGTCCGGACGAGCCTGCGGGCGACGGCTGCGCTCCCTGGCTCACGGGGGAGGGTCTCGGAGTATCCAGGGTGCCCCGTGGGGCGTGTCGTTGCCATCACAGTCATCAGGACCTCTGGGATGCGGTTGCGGTGTGGCCTTACCTGAGTGAACGGCCAACTGCTTCCCAGGGGTAGGAAAAGCCCGCGCTGCGTGCATTGGCGAGGACCGGAAATTTCCCTGTTGTCCCCGCTACTGATGGGCACTCAGTCACTACCGTGGGCACGTGCAGGGGAATGAGAGCCTCGACAGAGCCATGCAGGAGAGCGGCCTTACCCAGGCCGAGTTGGCCGACAGGGTGAACGCTCAACTGATCTGTGCTGGGCGCCAGGGGACGGTCAGCGATCGCACCGTCCGCAACTGGCTGACCGGAAAGACAGGGTGGCCCCACCCCCGGCAACGCGAGGCGTTAGAGGCAGTATTCGGCTGTACCGCCGGAGAGCTGGGCTTCCGTCCACCGGCGCGAAGACGACCAACCTCGAACCCAGCGGAGGACCCCGTGAGGCGTAGGAACTTTCTTACAGCCGCCAGCGGCACGACGGCCGCCGTAGCGGTTCCCTTTGCTGGGGCCCCGTCCCGGGTGGGTACCTCCGATGTCCTTCGGCTCCGCAGCGGACTGGACGCTTTGATGGCCTTGGACGACACCAGGGGCGGCCATGAGGGCCTGGAACGGGCTGCGCTCTCAGGGGCCGAGGACGCCCTGTCCAAGACGAAGCTCATGGCCACTCAGCGGATCCGCCAGCGGCTGTTCTCCGTCGCTGCCGACTACACCGCTACGGCGGCCTGGAGTGCTCTGGACGCACGCCAGGGAGACCGGGCGGCCGCACTGCTGGGCAAGGCCCTGTACCTCGCCGGGATGGGCCAGGACCCGATCGTGGAGATGCGGGTCTGGAACTCCTACGCGATGCTCGCCCACCAGCGGGGAGAGCACTCCGAGGCCGTGGACTCGGGGCTCGCTGCCCAGACCACGGCCGTCACGAGGCGGGACCCGCTCTTCGCCTCTCTGGCCCATGCGCGGACGGCCATCGGCCACTCGAATCTGGGTGACCGCCAGGCCGCGATCCGGTCTCTGGGGCACGCCCAGGACGCTCTGGGCAAGGCGAAGGAGGGGGAGCCCCGGCCGAGCTGGATGGCCTTCTACGGCACGGCTGAGCTGACCGCTATGCGGGCCATCGTCCTGGACCGGATCGGGAAGTCCGCCGAGGCGGAAGCTGCCTCCCACCTCGCCCTGGGCTCGATCCCCGAGCAGTTCCGCCGCAACCGGGCCCTGGCCACCGCACGGCTCGCCCTCGCGCAGCTCCACCAGCGGGACGTCGACCAGGCGTGTGCCACGGCCTCCAGCGTCTTCGAGCTGATGGCCGGCTCACCGATCCCCGGCCGGATGCGCTCCCTGCTCGGCGACTACTACCGCGACTTGATCACCCTTGCGCCTGACGCGGTGGTCGCTCGAGAGTGGGGAGACCGCTTCCGCACAGAATGGAGCCGAGCTTGAACGCGCCCGAACTGGTGGTCCGCCACTTCACGCACAAGGACCTCCCGGAGATCCGCCAGGCCCTGATCGACATCCACCGTGACGCGTACGCGGACGCCATGGATGACGAGTTCAACCAGCGCTTCCCCTGGTTCGTCAATCATTGGGGCGGCAACCCCGACTTCGCCTGTGTGATCGCGTTCGACGGTGAGGAGCCGGTGGCCTTCGCCTACGGGGCTCCGGCAACGGCTCATCGGGAGTGGTGGCGGGAGCACCTGGAGCAGGTCCCGGACAAGAGCCTGACCTTCTCGTTCTCCGAGCTAGCCGTCCGGACGGAGTGGCGCAAGACCGGCACGGCCGAACTGGTGAGCCGGTCTCTCCTGGACGGCAGGGACGAGGACCTCGTGGTCTTGCTCGTCGACCTTGACCACCCCAAGGTCCAAAATACGTATGAATCGTGGGGCTTCAGGAAGGTCGGAGACCGTCAGCCCTTCCCGGATTCCCCGGTGTACGCGGTCATGCTGGCCGAGCTGCCGCTGAAGTAGTGGGAGGCCTTGCGCGAGGCGACTGTGATGGACTTCGTCATTGATCTGGAGGACTGACAGCCGGCTCGCTGGTGCCGTCGTTCTCGAGAGCGGCGCGGGCCTCTTCCGTGAAGCGGCCAAGGGACCCGCTACGTCTGCTGAAAGCATGAACTCGCCGACTGCAGAGGGTTCATTGGTCATGATGCGGGCACGTACTGAAGCGCAAGCGATCATCACCGCTGTCGTCGCCTCGGCCACAGGCGCTGGTCCCATGACCGACACCAATGCGGCCAGCTTGCCTATGGCGCGCATCTGCGTCATGAGGGCGCCAGGGAGATCGTTGTGGCCTCGGACTAGGAGGTCGACCATTTGCTGACCTGCGGCGAGGAAGTCAGCATACGCCGCTGCACGTGGCTCTCGACGTTCGCGCATACTCTCGAAGCGGCGTTGACATTCGGCCTGCGACTCCTGTGACGTCACCTGAAGGCGAGCCATCCGCAAGGCGAAGCAGCCCGTACCGATGGCCGTCAGTCCCGCCAGACCTCCAACGATGGCCGCACCCACGACAGCCGCAACTCCCGCATCCACGAAAGATTCTCATCAGATCGTCCATGGGCTGAACGGGATATCGCTATGCTGACAGGTTCTGTCGAGCCTGTATGACCTGGAGGTCTGTATGGCTGATCAGCCCTTGAAGGCGCACTTCGTCGCCGATCCGATCGAACTTCCGGACGGCCGTAAGGTCCGGGTCAGCGCATATCCGGACGGGAGTATCCGTTTCCGGGTGGACGGACTGCCGTACGTCCTGACGGAGGCGTACCTCAGCGGCAACCCCGAGAACGACAAGGCAATCCTGAAGATCTCGCCCGGCAAGCAGGGAAGCAACGCGTCTCATAACTACGCGGAGTGGCTGGAAGAGAAGAACGGCAAGTAGATGACGAAAGCCCCCCGATCTCCATGCAGGAGATCGGGGGCGCGTGCCTGCGATGACCTACGAGGCGGGCTCGTACTCCACGGTCTGCATCCCGCATCCTTCGGCGATGCCGTTGAGCGCCTCGCGCTCCCGATCGTCGACCGTCAGCTCCCAGCGCAGCCTCGTGGCCACCCAGTCCGCCGCGTACGCGCAGCGGCCATGGCCAGCGGCGGCAGCCAGTCGGCCGGATCCTGGTCAGCCTTCGACCGGTTCGTGCGGGCGGTCACCGCAACCAGAGAGCGTTCGGCTTCGAGATCGTTGGCGTACGCCTCGCGGTGCTTGGTCGTCCAGGCGGAGGCGCCGGAGCCCCGCGCCTCGGCGAGCGGCACCATGTGGTCGATGTCCAAGCCGCCCGGGGCGGTGACCGTCACACCGTCTTGGCACGAGGACTCACCAGAGGAGACCTTGCAGCCGGCCTCCACCGTCGGCTCGGTACGGGACTCGGCGATCAAGACCTCTGCGCGGGTGCTTCTGACGGGCGATCTCGTTTCTGCTGACGCCGTCAGCGTGGAGCTGACGGAGGCGCTCCTCGTCTCTGCGGAGATGATTCGGGACACCGCCGCTCACCCCCTCACGTGCGTGTGGTGACGGGTTACAGGTCGAGAGCTGACCGTCCTACAGCTCTGAATCGCCTGTGGCGCTACAGGGATTCTGGGATCGTGGAGTTGTGGACCCGGAATTCCTTGCAATTGCAGCAACAGCCGCCTCAGCGATCGCTGCCGCCGGAGGCTCTCAGGCGTATGGCGCTCTGGTGAGTAAGTGGCTCAAGCGAGATGTCGACACAGAACGGGAGCGCCTGCGCACCGAGGTGTTGGGCGAGACCAGCACCTCAGACGAATCGAAAGGCGATCAGGAAGCTGGTGCAGCTCCGCGGCCCACCGCTGACCAGCGTTTTGCAGCCCTGCTGATCGAATACTACGCGTATGGGCTCACCCAGGCCCGGCGGAGTTTCAGCGTCAGTCTGACCTGCTCCGTAGTGGGCGGTCTCGTTCTGATCTTCGGTATCGGCATGGCGATCTTCAGGGCCGAGACCACAGGTGACTTGTACGCATCGGTCACGGCCAGTGTGGCTGGTCTCCTGATGGCGGTCATCGGGACCTTGTTCCACCGACGGGCGGACCTTGCGCTCAAGCACATGGAGTCGCAGACCGAGTCGCTCCGGCAGGACATGAAGGTCGAGCGGGATGCCGGTCAGGCGATCCGACTACTGGAAGAGGTCGACGACCCAGCACTCAAGGCCCATCTCCAGGCGGCGTTGATCCTGAAGTTCTCGGCGGCGCAGCTGCCGGAGCTGGTCGGCGTACTGAAGCCGGCTGATCCTCTGTTGGAGCCCAGCCGCAATGGATCAGTGCCCCAGCAGCAGTCGGAGATCTCGACGTCCTGACGTCCGTGAGAGCCGGGAGTCGTTGTAGTGGGCCCGAGGGGTCTCCCAGGCCTCTTCTTCGTCGCCGCCCTCCGTCAGACAGCGCTCCTGGGCCCTGACGGCGCCGGCGAAGTCCGTCAGCTCTCCGGCCGTGATCGTCAGGGCGGCATTGGACGGATCACTCCTTCCAGGATTGGGCATCGTCGCTAGGTCTGCGTACAGGGCGAAGAGGTTGATGTTCTGGACGATGGCCATCGAGACTCCGTGGTGTGGCAGTTCAGAGGCTGAAGAACTGGTGACGCCCCCTGACGCCCGCCCGTATGATCCCGGGATGCGTATCTCGATCGGGTTGGGGCCCGTCAGGGTGTCGGGACGCCTGAGCGGCGGAGGCCGTAGGCCTCGCCGACTGACGGACCAGGAGGTCGCTCGGCGGGCCTCTAGGATCAGATGGCCGCGTCGAGTGCTGAAGCTCGACCGGCAGCCAAAACGGAAGGCCGCTGCGCCTCTGGATCCCGACACGGTCGCCACGACGACGTACACGGTTTGGGCGACGCCCACGCGGGACGGCTGGGACCTGAACGTGCAGAGCGGAGGTCGTGCGACGTGCAGGCACCTCGGTGAGGTCGAAGACATAGCGCGTGAGCGCATCGTCTTCTACACCGGGATGCCGCCGGAGCGCATCCTCCTGGACGTGAAGCGGGCCTGAGTCAGGCGCCAGGGACCAGCACGCGCTTGGCCTTGGCCCTGGTGGCCTTCTCGGCCTGCGTAACGTCCAGATAGCGGAAGAGCTTCTGGCCTCGGTGATCGAGGCCCTCGACTTTCAGGTGGCCTCGGCGGACCCAGCTGTAGACCGTCACGACGGTGACACCCGTCAGGTCGGCGGCCTCTTGGTCCGTTAATCAGAGTTCGTCCTCCACTGAAGCCCTCGCGTACATGCGACAGGCCCCGGTCCGCCAACAGCGTCGGGGCCTACACGAGGACGTACGTTTCCTGCTGTGCTCGATTGTGCGGTCGTTCGTTAGGGAAGGTAAGTACTGATTCTGGCGGGCTTTATGGCGGTGAGGGCGGGGCGTCTACCTCTCGTGGGTCGACGTTCGCGGGGTCGTGCATGAGTCTGGCTCGCCCCGGGGTGTGCGCACTGAGCGCCGCGTGGACCTTCGGGCCGTTTCGGCGGCCCGGTGGCGCGATCCCCCGTCTGTTTTGTACCGTGGATGAACAAAGTGGCTCCCGCCCGTTCTCCCTGACCGGCGGGCGGGGCCGCCTTGTTTCCTCCCCGCACCCTGGAGACTGCCGATGACGGCCACCGCCACCACCGTCCTGCCCGCCCGTGCCCTGCTGCTCGACATGGACGGCACCCTCGTCAACTCGGACGCCGCCGTCGAGCGCGTCTGGCGGCGCTGGGCCGACCGGAACGGGCTGGACGGCGACGAGGTCCTGAAGGTCGTCCACGGCCGGCAGGGCTACGCCTCGATGGCGCTGCTGCTGCCGGACCGCCCCATGGAGCAGAACCACGCCGACAACGCGCGCATGCTGGCCGAGGAGACCGCCGACACCGAGGGCGTCGTGGCGATCCCGGGGGCACCGGACTTCCTCGCCGCCCTGCGCGACCTCCCGCACGCCCTGGTGACCTCCGCCGACGTGGCGCTGTCCACCGCGCGCATGGCCGCCGCCGGTCTCGCGCTGCCCGACGTCCGGGTCACCGCGGAGTCGGTCGGCGCCAGCAAGCCCGATCCCGAGGGCTTCCTGAAGGGCGCCGCCGAACTGGGCATCGCCCCCGCGGACTGCGTCGCCTTCGAGGACTCCGGCGCCGGCATCACCGCCGCGCGCGCCGCCGGGATGCGGGTCGTGGGCGTGGGCCCGCGGGCCGGCTTCCACGGTCCCGACGTGGTCGTCGAGGACCTGACGGCGGTACGCGTGGAGGCGGCCGCCGGCGGCGGGCTGCTGCTGCACATCGGCTGACGCCCGCCGGCCGCCCCGGCCGGACCCGTCAGGGCTCGCGCGTCTCCGTCTCCAGCATGCGCCGGGTGTCGGCCCCGTAGACGCCGAGACCGTCGGAACGGATGCCGCGGGCCCACTGGTAGGTGCGCACCGCGTCCTCGACGCGGCGGTCGTAGGTGCCGTGGGCGTCGCCCATGTACAGGTACAACTGGCGCAGCCGCCGCTGGAGTTCCACGACCTCCGGGCCCTGGTCGCCGCGGCTCAGCGCGGGGCCGCCGTAGAAGTCGGGCTCGTCCTCCTCCGTCGGCTCCCGCGGGGCCTCCTCGGTCGCCGTGGCCGTCGGGGTCGGCGACGCTTCGGCCGGTGGTGAGGGCGAGGGCGAGGCGCTGGACGCCGACGGGGACGGTGACGCCGAGGGGCTCGCGCTCGCGGAGGCGGAGGCCGACGGGGACGGTGACGCGGATCCCGCCGCCGGTGCGGGGGCGGTGCGGGGCCCGCCGCTCGGGGTGGCCTCGCCGGTCGACGGGTCGGGCACGCTCGCCCGCACCTCGTCCGGGAGCGCTCCGTCCCGTGACGGCGCCTCGTAGGAGAACAGCCCGCTCGCGTACCCGGCGGCGCCCATCACGACGACGACCGCTCCGGCGGCGCTCAGCAGTACGCCCTTGCGCCGCCCGCGGGCGCGGCGTCCGCCGGTGCCGGCGGCGGGGTCCGCGGGGTCCGGGCCGGACGGCACGGGTGCGGATGCGGTGACCGGGGTCTCGAACAGGCGCAGGTCCTGCGCGCTGGGCGGACCGGCGGAGGGGGCCAGGGGCGTGGGCAGCGGCGAGGTGGCCTCCGTGGCCGCGCCCGCCCCGCCGCCGGTGCCGACGGCGCGCAGCGTCATCGTGGCGTCGGGGTCTTCGCCCCACGAGGCGGCGCGCCTGACGACGCCCTCCCGTGGCGAAGTGGCGCGAGCCGGCCCGCCGTTCACGGGAGGCTCGGCGCCCGACGCCGGGTCCTGGGGTGTCGTGCCGGGGGGTGCCCCCTGTGGAATCGCGTCGTGTGGAGTCGCGCCCTGTGGAGTCGCGTCGTGTGGTGCGGTGCCTTGCGGGGGCATGGCGGGCGGCGCCGCGTTCTCCGCCTCAACACCGTCCGGTGTGGGGCTCGTTGGTTTCTCGCCGTGCGGTGTCGCGCCCTGCGGGCCCGCGTCCCCCGGTTCAACCGCGGCCGGTACCGCGCCCCCCGGCGTCACGCCTCGCGGCGTCCCGTCCGGTGGTGTCACGGCTCCCGGTGTCCGGTCTTGCGGCGCCGCGCCGTCCCGGGCACCCGGGGCCGCAGGAGCGTCCCCTGCGCCCGCGGACGACGCCGCGGCGGGCGTCCCCGTTCCGTCCGCCGCCGTGCCGGCCGTACGGCCCCCGTCGCCGTCGAGTTCGACGTACGGCCGGATGCGCAGCGGGTTGAAGTCCTCGGCCGCCGCGGCCTGGGCCGTGCGGGCCTCGCGCAGGGCGTCGGACGCCCGTGATCCGCAGCCGCAGGAGGGCGTGTTGTCCGCCTTCCTGGGCGCGCCGCACTCCGGGCACGAGGCCCCCGTGGGCCGCTCCTGTTCCACGCGTCCGTCCCTCCCCTCGCGACTCCCCTCGCGAACTCCAGAGATTATGCAGAACTTCTCCACACTTCCATCCGCGAGCCCCCCGGAACGCCCGCTTCCCCAGGTGGAACAGGACCCTCAGGAGTCGGCGCCGAGCCGTTTCGTGAACCAGTGCTCGGCGTACGGGCTGTCGTTGTGCGCCTCGGTCTCGGCGTATCCGAGGCGGGCGTACAGGGCGCGGGCCTCGGCGAGGTCGCCGCGGGTGTCGAGGATCATCCGGGTCGCCCCGAGCCCCCGGGCCGCGTCCTCGGCGGCCCGCACGAGCAGCGCCGCGCCGCCTCTTCCGCGTACCGCCTCGTGCAGGAAGACCCGGGTCAGCTCGGCGGTGGCGGCGTCCAGCAGCCGTACGCCCGAGGTGCCGGCCGCCGCACCGCCGTACCGTGCGACCAGCAACAGGCCGCTGGGCGGGGCGAGTTCGGCGCCGGAGGTGGCCGCGATCTCCCGTTCCAGCTCGCCGGGGTCGGTGCGCCGGCCCTCGTGCAGCAGGTACCAGCGGTCGCTGACCTCGGTGTAGTACGCGCGCCAGAGGGCGGCGGCGACGGGAGAGTCGTACGGTTCCGGGGCGATGGTCCAGGTCATGGAGCGCATTGTCGGGAGGGCACGGGTACGGCGGGCAAGCGCATTTCCGCGTCCGGGGACGGGCGGTGCGCGGCGACGGCCGTTTGAGGGCGCGGTCCGGGGCAACACGAACGTGCGAACCGGCCCCGTTCGGAGAGCCGGTAGGGCCGATATCCGGAAGGCACTCATGTCCACAGGCGTGATCATCGCTTTGATCGTGATCGTGGCGGCCGTGCTCGTCGTCGCGGCCGTCTTCGCCCAGCGCGCACGAGGTCCCCAGCACGGGAGCCTCAAGCGCCGCTTCGGGCCCGAGTACGACCGGGCGGTGGCCCGGCACGACGGCGACACCAGGGCCGCCGAGCGTGAACTGGGCGAACGGGTGCAGCGGCACGGTTCGTTGCAGATCAGGTCGCTGGAAACCGCCGAGCGCGAGCGCTTCGAGGCCCGCTGGACGGCGGCCCAGGAGCGCTTCGTCGACTCCCCGAGCGAGGCCGTCGGCGAGGCGGACCGGCTGCTCGCCGAGCTGGCCGGGGTCCGGGGCTTCCCGGGCGGCGACCAGTACGAGGAGCAGTTCGCCGCGCTGTCCGTGCACCACGCCCACCACGTCGACGGCTACCGGCGGGTGCACCGCGCGACGCACACCCGTGCCGACGGCGCCCACGAGGGCGGCGCGAACACGGAGGAGCTGCGCGAGTCCATGGTCGCGGCCCGCGCGCTGTTCGAGGAACTGGTCCGGCCGGGCCGGCACGAGAGCGCCCACCCCCGGACGCCCGCCACGCACACCGGTGAAACCGCCCCCGCCGCCCGCGCCCCGCACACGTGGTCGCTGGGCAAGCGCCGCCCGAAGGAGAGCTGAGGCATGCCCGACGTGACCCGGAACCCCGACGAGAACCCCGACGCCAAGGCGTCCCGCATCCGCCTCCCCAAGGCCCCTCCGGCCCGCGAGGCGACACCCGAACCCGGCACCGCGACGACCCCCGGCACCGCGACCGCACCCGGCACCGCACCGGCCCCCGAGGCGCCCCCCGCGCCGAACGCCGGCGCCCCGCTCAAGGAGGCCCCGGTCACCGCGGTCACCCCCGTCACGCCGGCCGCTCCGGACCCGACCGCGGCCCACGGCGCCTCCACCACCCCCACCCCGGACGCCACCGCCGCACCGGCACGCGAAGGAGCCGTACCGGGCCGCGAGGGTGGCGTTCCGGGCCGCGAAGGCGCCGTACCGGGCCACGAGGGCGCCGTACCGAGCCGCGAGACCACCGCACCGTCCACGCACGGCACCGCGGCCACCGCGCACGGCACCACCGCCTCCACGCACGGCACCGCCGCCTCCGCCCGCGAAACCGCCGGCGGCGGCACGCTGCTCCCGCACGACGAGGGCGACAAGCTCGGGGAGCGGCTGCACCACGCCGTGGCCGGGTTCGTGGACGCGCCGCGCGAGTCGGTCGAGGAGGCGGACCGGGTCCTGGAAGAGGTCGCCGCCCGCCTGGCGGACGCCGTGACGCACCGCCGCCGCAGCCTGCGCACCTCCTGGCAGGACGCCGGTGCGGACGGGGCCGCGGCGAGCACCGACACCGAACAGCTCCGACTGGCCCTGCGGGACTACCGCGAGCTGACGGACCGGCTGATGCGCCTGTGACGCGCGGGCGTCAGCGCTCCGCCCGGCCCTCCCGCCACCGCTCCACGACCTCGTCGACGTCGTAGGGCTTCATACCCAGCGGGGGGCCGGGCGGCGGCTTGAGCATGACGTCGCGGATCTTGACGTTGACCGCCTCGATGATCCGGCGCACCACCCGCTCCGACGGCGCCTTCAGGGCCGCCTCCAGCGAGTCCTCCGCCTCCTTGCGCAGGGCCAGGGTGGGCGGCAGCACGGAGAAGCCCTCGCGGGCCATCTTCCGCTTCACCCACCACAGTTCGTCGTAGGTGCTGTCCAGCTCGCTGGCGAGCGGCTTGCCCGCACCGGACAGGGCGGCGAACTCGCCTCGGGCCTCCGCCTCGCGGATCTGTCGGTCGACCCAGGACTCGAAGTCGACGCCGGGTGGCTTTCGCTCGGTCATGACCCCATTGTGCCGGACACCGCCCCGGCGGCCGATCTATCATTCGGCGGCGGAGCAACGCCGGACGTCCTGAGGCCTTCGAAGGAGCGCACGTGCTCGAACTGACCATGGCCACGGTCACCGCGGCGGACGCGGGCGCCACGGCCGGCATGCAGATGGCCGAGGCGCCCAGTGAGCCGGACGCGGTGCTGCGGGTGGGACGGGACAGGTCCGTGTGCCGGCTCTCGACGCCGGAGGACTGGCTGTTCGTCTCCCGGGTCCACCTGGAGTTCCGGTGCGGGCCGGACGGGACGTGGCGGCTGACCTGGCTGCGCGGCTCGCAGCCGGAACCGTCCTCCGAGGTCCGGCTCACCGTCGGCCCGCACGAGCAGTCGCTGGCTTACGGCGGCACCGTGCCGCTGCCCAGGGCCGGGAGCGGGGAGATCGTGATCCAGGACCGCGCGGAGCCGCGCAGCGTCAACGTCGGCTTCTACCATGAGGTGTAGCGCCGCGTGGACCCTCAGCGGGAGTCGGCCGCGGGCGCCGAGCCGGGGAGCGGCCGGCCCGCGGACTCCGTCATGAACCACACCGCCACACCGCCGACCACGGCCGCCGCCATCATGTAGTACGCGGGCATCATCATGTCGCCCGTGGCCCCGATCAGGGCCGTCACCACCAGCGGGGTGGTCCCGCCGAACAGGGACACCGACACGTTGAAGCCGATCGACAGCGAGCCGTACCGCACCCGCGTCGGGAAGAGCGCGGGCAGCGCGGCCGGCATCGACGCGGTGAAGCAGACCAGGAGCAGGCCCAGCGCGGCCATGCCGAGGCCCACGGCGACCAGGCTGCCGTCGCGGATCAGCAGCAGCGCGGGGACCGACAGCAGGAGAAAGCCCGCACAGCCCGCCGCGATCACCGGCCGCCGCCCGACCCGGTCGGTCAGCGCGCCCGCGAACGGCTGGACGACCATCATCAGCGCCATCACGGCCAGCACCACCAGCAGCCCGTGCGTCTCGTCGTACTCCAGCTCGCTCGTCAGGTAGCTGGGCATGTAGGACAGGAGCATGTAGTCGGTGACGTTGAAGACCAGCACCAGGCCCACGCAGAGCAGCAGCGCCCGCCACTGACCGGTGACCATCTCCCGCAGCGGCACCTTGGGACGGTTCGTCTCCGCCTTCGCCATCTCGGCCGCGAAGGCCGGCGTCTCCTCCAGCCGCATCCGCAGGTACAGCCCGACGATGCCCATCGGCCCGGCGATCAGGAACGGGATCCGCCATCCCCACGAGGTGAGGTCGCCGTCCGAGAGCAGCGCGGTCATGAGGGTCACCAGACCCGCGCCGCCGATGTACCCGGCCAGCGTGCCGAACTCCAGCCAGCTGCCGAGGAATCCGCGCCGCTTGTCCGGGGCGTACTCCGCGATGAAGGTGGACGCGCCCGCGTACTCGCCCCCCGTCGAGAAACCCTGCACCAGCCGCGCGACCAGCAGCAGCACCGGAGCCCACACGCCGATCGTGGCGTACGAGGGGATCAGCCCGATCGCGAACGTGCCCGCCGCCATCATGATCATCGTCAGGGCGAGCACCTTCTGCCGCCCGACCCGGTCGCCGAGCGGTCCGAAGACCAGGCCGCCGAGCGGCCGGACCAGGAAGGCGGCCGCGAAGGCGCCGAAGGTGGACAGGAGCTGCGCCGTCGGGTTGCCCGACGGGAAGAAGACCTTGCCGAGCGTCACGGCGATGTAGCTGTAGACGCCGAAGTCGAACCACTCCATCGCGTTGCCCAGCGCCGCCGCCTTGACGGCACGCCTGACCAGCGCGGGATCGGTGACGGTCGGCTCGGCGCCGGCGGGCGACGGGGACGCGGAGGGGGACGGGGACGGGGACGAGGTGACCGTGCGGGACGAATGCGCGGCGACGTGGGCGGCCGACAAGACTTCGCTCGCCTACCTTTCGACGGGGACAGGGACACCACGACCCGCACGGCGGCGCTGTCGCCGGGCCGGAAAGAGCCCGCGGCTCTCGGCCGCGGGCTGAAAAGCGACCATAGGCGCTGAAGCGCCGCTTACGCCCGGTATGCTTTTCGTTGCACTGTGCACCAAAACGGCGTACACGCAGGGGACATCCGCGTGCCGCTCACCGTTTCCCCGGCTGTGACCTGTGATCCTTCTCGCTCCCACGGGACGCAACCACGCCACCTCGGCGTTATCGTCGGCCGGACGGCTTGTCCGAACAAACGGACAGAGAGCCGCAGAAATTCGGAAAGAATCGCGGGCGGCGCTCAGGTTGAGCGGGGGTTGCCTGCGTCTTCCCCCGGGGGCGGTGCGAGGCTCATAGGGTTCGCAGGAAAGACACACTGCGTACACGGGCGCGGTACGGGCGGTACTACGGGGCGGGAGGCCGACGAGGCGTGGCGAATGCGGAGCACAGTGGGCGACCGGCGGAGTCCTTCGGAGCGTCGGCCGCCGACGCGACCAGAGCGAGGCTGCGCGCCGCGCGCCTGGGCCTGTGGCTGATCGCCACCGTCCTCGCCGTACGACAGCTGGCCGCGGTGCTCGGCACACCGCGCGGAGAGCGCCTCACCGACCTGGAGACCTGGGTCGGTGAACACGGCGTCCTGCACGTGGAGGGGTCGCTGTACGACTCCACGCAGTTCACCGGCACCCCCTTCGTCGGCCTCGTCCTCAAGCCCTTCACCCGCGCCGCCGAGCAGGCCCTCGGCTGGGGCTGGACCTTCGGCTCGCTGCTGCTGGTCGTCGCCCTCGGCCTGGTCGCCGCCCGCGCCCTGCCCCAGCCCGTCGGCCGGCGCACGGCGCTGCTGGCGGCACCCGTCGCCGTCAGCCTGCTGATGCTGTCCCTGCCGGTGCGCAACGCCCTGTGGCTCGGCCAGACCAGCATCATCCCGGTGCTCCTCGTCCTGGTCGGCTGCTTCGCCGTGCGCGGCGCGCGGGGGGACCGGACCGCCGGCGTCCTCATCGGCGTCGCCGCCGCCTTCCAGCCGACCGTCCTGCTCTTCGTCCCGCTGCTGTGGTTCACCGACCGCAGACGCGCCGCCGTGTCCACCGGGCTCACGTTCCTCGGCTGCACCGCCGTCGCCTGGGCGGCGATGGCCCAGGACTCGTACACGTACTGGGTCCACCACATGGCCGGCGTCGGTCTCGGCGGAGAGGCCGACGACCTCGCCAACCAGTCGCTGCACGGCGCCCTGCTGCGGTTCGGCCTCTCCGGCCCGCTGGAGATCGCCCTCTTCCTCGTCCTCGGCGCCGCCGTCGCCGTCCTCGCCCTGCGCCGCGCCGTGCGCTACGCCCGCGACGGCCAGTTGCTGCTCGCCGTCGCCGTGACCGGCTGCGCGGCCGTCGTGGTGTCCCCGGCCACCTGGCAGCACCAGCTGCTGTGGGTGCTGCCCGCCGTGGTCGGCCGGGTCGGCAAGCGCGCCTCCGACCGGTACGTGTGGCCGGTCGCCGTCGTCCTCGTCATGACGCTGCCCGCGAAGATGATGCTGCCGAACATGGCGGCCCTCCACCCGCTGCGCGACAACGTCGTCCTGCTCGCCGCGCTGGCCGCCGCGGTCGCCGTGCCCTTCCTGCCCCGCACCTCGCCCCACTTCGCCACACCGGTCCCGACGAGCCACGCCCCGGCCGTCCCGACCCGCTTCAAGCACGTCCCGCTGTTCCCGTTCCTGCGCCGGGTCCTCACCCGCCCCAACCTGCTCCTCGAGCTGCTCCTCATCCGCGTCACCTACGCCGCCTACTCGCAGGTCCGCCTCGCGGCGACCGGCGGCAGCAACTCGGCGGGCCGGGCCCGCGCCGAGGGGCACGGATGGCAGATCCTCGACATCGAGCGCTTCCTGCACATCGACATCGAACACGCCGTCAACCACGCGGTGGTGAAGGTCGGCTGGCTGCGGGACTTCTTCGACTTCTACTACACGTCCTTCCACTTCGTCGTCCCGCTGGCGGTCCTGGGCCTCCTCTACTGGCGCCGCCCCGTCGACTACCGCTGGGCCCGCTCCTCCCTGGGCTTCGCCACCCTGCTGGCCCTGGTCGGCTTCTGGCTCTACCCGCTGGCCCCGCCGCGCCTGATGCCGGGCCTCGGCATCATCGACACGGTGCACGGCGTGCAGGACTTCACGAAGCCGGACTACGGCACCCTGACGCACCTCACCAACCAGTACGCGGCGATGCCGTCGCTGCACTTCGGCTGGTCACTGTGGTGCGGCCTGGTGATCGCGATCATCGCGCCGAGGATGTGGATGAAGGCCCTCGGCCTCCTCCACCCCCTCTTCACCGCCTCCGCGATCGTGGCGACCGGCAACCACTGGCTCCTCGACGCGGCCGGCGGCGCGGCCGTCGTCGCCGCGGGCTTCGGCCTGACGTACCTGTTCCAGGGGCCGCGGGCGCGGACCCGCACGGCGGCCACCGCGAGCACGCCGGCGCCCCGGCCCGCCTCCGAGGACGTCAGCAGCGATCCGCCGAGCCCGGCGAAGGACCGTACCGGGAGCTGAGCCGGTACTCGCCCGGCGCCTCGACGGTCAGCCGGGTGAAGTCGCCGTCCCGCGCGAGGCACCCGCCGTCGGAGCGCAGCCAGGGCGACCAGGCGACCCGCACGGTCACCGCGCCCGGCCGGTCCACGCGCAGCACGAGGTCGGCGCCGGTGCTGGTCACGACGGTCCCCGGGGCGGAGACGAGCGGCACGGCGTCCCGCACCCGGAAGACCCTCCAGTGGTCGTCCCGCCAGACGGGCTCCAGCCAGTCGGGCCGCAGGCCGGGGTCCCGCACCAGCGCGGCCTCCGCCCTGGCGGGGCCGTCGGGCCTGCCGACGGGGAGGACGACGAAGCCGACCGCCCAGTGGTCCAGCCAGGCCCGGTAGGTGGCCGCGGAGAAGGTCCCGTCGTAGAAGAGGCGGGCGCGTTCGACGTCGAGCTGCCGGTTCCAGCCGCGCGCCAGATTGACGTGAGGGGCGAGCCGGGACGCCTCGCGGTGGCTGCGCGCGGGCACCACCTCCACCCGCGTGCGGTCGGCCCCCAGCCCGCGCAGCGCCCGCACGACCCCGTCCGTCTCGACGGCCCAGGCGGGCACGACGGTGTACTCCCGGAGGTCGTCGGCGGTCTTCTTGCCCACCCAGCCGACCGAGAAGACCAGCGTTACGGCGAGCAGCCCGCGCGCGAACCGCCGCAGCCGGGCGGTCACGGGCGGCGGCGGGTCGTGCAGCAGGGCCGCGAGCAGTACGGCGGGCGCGAACAGTTCCGCGAACCGTTCGACGTTCGTCCCGACGGGCGAGGCGACGAGGTACGTCAGCACGGTGCCGGTCGCGTAGACGGCCCCGCCCCACCGCGCGACCCGCCAGGCGGGCGGGGCCAGCACGGTGACGGCGAGGCCGAGCACGACCGGCGGCCATATTCGGCCGGCCGGCATGGGCTGCTCCCCGGTGAACGGGAAGAGCAGCGTCGTCAGTCCGACGACGACGGCCGGGGGTATGAGGAGCACGAGGGCGCGCCCCCAGTCCCGCACCAGCAGGAACCCGGCCCCCACCACGGCCAGGAACAGCCCCGCCACCGGCGAGGCGAGCGTGGCCAGCACCGCGTACCCGGCGGCGAGATACGGCCTGCGCTCCCGGACCAGCGGCACGCAGGCCGCCACGGCGAAGGCGACACCGAGGGCGAACGTGGTCCGGCCCGAGGCGACGTTGCACCACAGGGCGAGCGAGGCGAGCAGCGCGGGCGTCTGCGGCCGGCGCACCCCGCACCGCACGATCAGCACGGCGGCCAGCCAGGAGGCGCCCAGACCGGACACCGCCGTGACCGTGCGCACGCCGAGCGCGGCCATCAAGTACGGCGAGATGACGCTGTAGTTCGCGGTGTGCGTGCCCCCGTACCAGAAGAGCCCGTACGCCGAACCCCCGTGCCGCGCGGCGAAGTCCGCCCACGCCTGCTGGGCCGCCAGGTCGCCGCCGCCCGTGGCGAGAAACACCCACCACCCCGCGTACAGCGGGAGGGTGGGCAGGGTGGCGAGCAGCGGCACGCGATACCGGCGCCCGAAGGCGCGCAGGGCATCGCTCGGGCGTCTCTCCTGACGCCGATCGGGCCTGGGGAGGGTGAGTTCGGCAGGGACCACGGTCGGGTTTCCGTTCGGCGTCGTCTGGATGCACGGCGGGGGCACGTGCGAAGACGATAATTCGAACAGAAACGTTGATCGGGTCCGGTCGGATCATGCGGGAGCGGTGGCGTCCCCCGCATCGGAAGCGGGGGACGCCCGTGGGTCACACGCTCGCCGTGTGCCCCGTGACCGGGCAGGCGCCGGACCGCGCCGCCGTGCCGAAGCCGGCGGTCCTCGCGGCGGGCGCCGATCCGCCGATCTGCTGGAGGATCTCGTCGGAGAGCAGGTCCTCCTTGCCCTTGAGGGCGTCGGCGACCTTGAGGTCGGTGTTGAAGACCATCTCGGCGGCGACGTTGTCCTGGACGATGCGGGCCAGGTTGTCGAGAGCCACGAAGATCGGGTCCGAGGGGGTCTCGACGGTTGGCAGGTCGATGAGGTGGGTGTCCACCTTCGCCTGGTTCATGGTGCGGCGGATGATGATGGAGGCCTGGTTCAGCTCGGCGGTGGTCCAGATCGACAGGACGGTGACGTAGAGGTCGCTCCACGCCTTCTCGCCGATCAGCGTGCGCCATCGCTTCATCAGGCTCTCGATGCCGGTGATCTGCGCGGTGGCGGCGAAGGTCATGTTGACGCGGACGGACGGGTAGACGGTCGCGGCGAACCTGTTGAACGACACCATGTCGAAGGTGCCGGCCTTGAGGGAGGCGTCGATGAACCTGACGGCCTCGCCGAGGATCCTGTCGCAGGACACCTCCAGGTCGGCCGGGAGGTTCGCGGTGGCCAGCCGGGTGAGTGCCGACTGGAGCGTGGTCCGGAAGGACGTCAGAGGGGCGGTCCAGCCCTTGTCCCCGGGGGTCTTGAAGGCGACCATGTCGAGGTCGTGCGGGTCGATGCGCTCCGAGTTCGGGATGTTCGGAACCTGGTCGCTCAGGTAGGCGGCGAGCACCGAGTAGATGCCCAGCGGAACGTGGGCGATCGACTTGGCCAGCTCGAAGTAGGCGGGCACGGGGTCGACGGTCTCGACCTGCTTGCCGCCGTTGATGAGGGTGAAGCGTCCGCCGACCGCGTTGTTCTGGACGACGACGACCGGGCTGAGCTGCTTGATCAGTTCGGTCTTGAGCGTCGCGTAGTGGGACCGCATCCCCGCGTTGACGTTGCGTATCGCGTTGCGCGCCGCCGTCTCGTCGGTCGCCGCGGTTCCCGTGGTCGCCGCCGAGGCGGGGGAGACCGACTGCCCGGTGAGCAGCGATGCCGCCCCGACGGCCGACGCGGTACCCAGAAATCCTCTACGTGTTGCCATGCCCCGTTGTTCTGCTTTCTTCAGTGAGTGAAGGTGCCTGGTGGCGATGTGGGGGGACAGCGTGGGGGGAGTTCAGGGTGGGGGGACTTCAGCGTGGGGTGGGGTGGGACCTCAGGTCAGCGACTTCTGCGACGGCACGACGACCCCGTAGAGGTCCTGGACCGTGGCGAGGGCCGCCTCGTGGACCTGCTCCGCGGGAATGCCGTTCGGCTTGCCCTTCAGCGGCAGCGGCCGGGTCGCGGAGGCGTCGGCGACCACCGTCGGGGCGTTGCCGTTGAGGAAGGCGCCCTGGGCGGTGAACAGGGTGCACATGTTGGTCATGAACCCGGCGACGATGACGTTCTTGTGGCCGGCCTTCTCGACCTGTGCGGCGAGATCCGTGCCGTGGAAGGCGTTCGGGACGCTCTTCTCGACGACGGGCTCGCCCTTGGCCGGCTTGAGCGCCGGGATGATCCGGCCCGCCTCCGACGTCAGGTCGTAGCCCTTGTCGACGATGTGGATGACCGGGGTGCCGGCCGCGCGGGCCCGCTTCAGCAGGGCCGCGGCGTTGTCCACGGCCGGCTTCCAGCCGTCGAGTTCCATCACGCCGGACGTGTAGGTGTTCTGGTAGTCGACGAGGATGAGGGTCGCGTCGGAGAGCGTGGCCGGGCTCTCGCCGAGCTTGTTCAGCTCCCGCAGGGTCGTCGTGTCCTTCGCGACGTTCGCCGCGGTGGTGGCGGAGGCCGACGGCTCGTCCTTGGCGGTGGCGGCCTCGGAGTCGCCACCGCAGGCGGTGGCGGTGAGCGAGAGGGCGGCGACGGCGGCGAGCGCGACGGCCGGACGGAACGGCTTCATCAGGAGATCTCCTTCTCTGACGGGACCACGACCCCGTACAGGTCGGCGATGGTGGCCAGGGCGCTGTCGTGCACCTGGCGGGCGTCCAGTTCGGTGCCCGCGACGGGCAGCGCGCGGGTGGCGCAGGCGTCGGCCACGACGGTGGGGCGGTTGCCGCGCAGGAAGGCGCCCTGGGCGGTGAAGGCGACGCACATGTGCGTCATGAAGCCGGCGATGACGAGGTCGCCGTTGCCGGCGGCGTCGACGTGCCGGTCGAGGTCGGTGCCGACGAAAGCGTTTGGCACCTTCTTGACGACGACGGGTTCGCCGTCGAGCGGCGCGACGCTCGGGTGGATCGCGCCGATCTCGGCCCGGATGTCGTACGGGGTTCCCTCGCCGCCGTCGTTGACGACGTGGACGACCTTCGCGCCCTCCCGGCGGGCCCGCTCCAGGAGCCGGGCGCCGGCTTCGAGGGCGTCCCGCCAGCCGTCGAGTTCCATCACGCCGGTCGTGTAGGTGTTCTGGTAGTCGACGAGGACCAGGGTCGAGCCGGCGAGCTTCGCGGGGGTTTCGTCGAAGCCGTTGAGCTGGCGCAGCGTGGTTCTGGGCATGGGGGACCGCCTGAAGTCATGTGTCGGGATGGGCAGTTCACCGACGCGGTGACCTGCGCTCATGACGCTATGGCCCCGCCGGTGGTGTCGGCAATGTCGTCTAACATGCAGATACCGACATCGCTGTCGCCGAGCGTGGGGGGTCTCGTGCACACCGTCAGCCGACTGATCGTCATCGTCCTCTTCGAGGGCGTCGACCTGCTCGACGTCACCGGGCCGCCGGAGGTGTTCTCCCTGGCCCGGCGCGAGACGGACGAGGCGGCGGGCTACGACGTCGTCCTCGCCGCCGAGACCATGGACCCGGTCACCACGGGCGCGGGGGTCCGCGTCCTGCCCGACGCCACCTTCGGCGAACTGCGCACCAGGGCCGTCGACACCCTGATCGTGCCCGGTGCCGTCGAGGTGGACGACGAGCGCCGTGTGCATCCGCTCACCGACCCCGGCGTGGTCGAGCGGGTGCGGCAACTGGCCGCCCGCACCAGGCGGGTGACGTCCGTCTGCGTCGGGGCGCACATCCTGGCGGCGGCCGGGCTGCTCGACGGCAAGCGCGCCACGACCCACTGGTCGACCGCGCGGCAGCTCGCCGAGGAGCATCCGGCCATCGAGGTCGACGCCGACCCGATCTTCATCCGCGAGGGCGACGTCTGGACCGGCGCGGGCATCAGCGCCTGCCTCGACCTCTCACTCGCCCTGATCGCCGACGACCTGGGCGAGGACGTCGCCCTGCGCGTGGCCCGGCAGCTGGTGATGTACCTGAAGCGGCCGAGCGGGCAGAGCCAGTTCAGCGTCCCGCTGGAGCAGGTCGCCACCACGCGGCGGGTCGAGGACCTCCGCCACCACATCATGCGCCACCTCGCCGAACCGCTCACCGTCGCGGACCTCGCCGCCTGCGCCCACGTCAGCGACCGCCAGCTCACCCGCATCTTCAAGACGGAACTCGGCACGACCCCCCACGCCTACATCGAGTCGGCCCGCGTCGAGGCGGCCCGCCACCAGCTCGAATCGACCGACGCGACCCTGGAACGGGTCGCCTCCGCCTGCGGCTTCGGCACCGTCGACACCCTGGTCAGGGCCTTCCGCCGCCGCCTCGCGACGACCCCGACGGAGTACCGGCGCAGGTTCCGGTCGGTCCCCGGCTGAGCGCGCCGCCCCTCACGTGCGGCGGGCCGGCCCGTCGTCGTGCTCGTGCTCGAAGGCGACCGGCGCCTCGAAGGCGGCCCTGCGGGTGGCGCGGCGCAGGGCCCTGAGGACGGGGGCGCCGAGGGCGAGGGTGAGGACGACCGTCATCGCGGCGCGGCCCCCGTCCCAGCCGAGTGACGTGGCCAGGCAGTAGGCCAGGAAGCGGGCCAGGTTGGAGGTGACCGACGCGTCGGGGTCGAAGGCGATGTTCGAGGCGAGCGCGTTCATGAAGGTCCAGCCGGCCAGGTTCATCACCGTGCCGTAGGCGAAGGCCGCCAGGAAGCCGTAGGCGGCCAGCAGGAGGAGTTCGGCGCGGCCGCGCAGCCGGTCGGGGGCGGGGAGCAGACCCGCGCCCATCGTGAACCAGCCCATCGCCAGCATCTGGAACGGCATCCACGGCCCCACCCCGCCGGTGAGCAGCGCGGACGCGAACATCGTGACCGAGCCGAGGACGAAGCCGAAGCCCGGACCGAGGACCCGGCCGCTGAGCACCATCAGGAAGAACATCGGCTCCAGACCGGCCGTCCCCGCTCCGATCGGCCGCAGGGCCGCGCCCGCCGCCGCCAGGACGCCGAGCATCGCCACGGCCTTCGGGCCCAGGCCGGACTCCGAGATCGTCGCCGCCACCACCGCCACCAGCAGCACCAGCAGGCCCGCGAACAGCCACGGCGCGTCCTGGGCGTGCGCGTTGAGGGAGGCGTCGGGGGGCGCCAGGAAGGGCCAGCCGAAGCCGGCCACGCCCACCGCGCTGACCAGGAGCAGCGCGGCGACCGAGCGGGGGCCCAGGCGGACGGCGCGGGCCTGGCGGTCGTGGGGGGCGGTGCGCTTGCCGGTCGTGCCGGAGGTCATGCCAGGGCCTCCCGTACCTGCGCGACCGTCAGCCACTTGCGCGGAGCCAGGACCTTAGCCACCTGCGGCGCGAAGGCCGGGGAGGCCACCACCACGTCGGCCGCCGGGCCGTCGGCGATCACCTCGCCCTCGGCGAGCAGCACCACCCGGTGGGCCAGCTCGGCGGCCAGCTCCACGTCGTGCGTGGCCAGTACGATCGCGTGCCCCTCGGCGGCCAGGGAGCGCAGGATGCCGGCCAGCCGGGCCTTCGCCGCGTAGTCCAGGCCGCGCGTCGGCTCGTCCAGCAGGAGGAGGGGAGGGCGGGCGGTCAGGACGACGGACAGGGCGAGGGTCAGGCGCTGGCCCTCCGAGAGGTCCCTGGGATGGGTGTCGTCCGTGACGCCGGGGAGCAGTTCGGTCAGCAGGGCGCGGCAGGTGCCCGGCGCCGCGTCCGCGTCCCGGTCGGCCGCCGCGCACTCGTCGGCGACCGTGTCGGCGTACAGCAGGTCCCGCGGCTCCTGCGGCACCAGGCCGACGCGGCGCACCAGGTCGCGGGGTGCCGTGCGGTGCGGCACGGCGTCCTCGGCCCGGACCGTGCCCGAGGTGGGCGCGACCAGGCCGACGAGCGCGGACAGGAGCGTCGACTTCCCGGCACCGTTGCGGCCCATCAGGGCGACGGTCTCGCCGGGGGAGACGGTCAGGTCGACGTGGCGCAGGGCCTGGACGCGGTCGCGGCGCACGGCGAGGGAGCGCACCTCGGCGGCGTAGGGGGCGGGGGCCGCGGTGGGCCCGGGGGCGGGCTTCGCGCGCAGTCGCGGGCGGCGGGGGGCGGTGCCGAGGGCGGGCGGTGCGGGCAGCAGGGCCGTCGGCGGGGCGGGCCGCGGGATCTCCCGGCCGGCCAGCCGCTCCCGCAGCGGGGCCGCGCGGCGGCGGGCGTCGCGGACCGTCAGCGGCAGCGGGGACCAGCCCGCCAGCCTGCCCAGGTCCACGACCGGCGGGAACACCGGGGACACGGCCATCACGTCCGCGGGGGCGCCCAGGACCGGGGCGGCACCCGGGGCCGGGAGCAGGACGACCTGGTCGGCGTACTGGACGACCCGTTCCAGGCGGTGCTCGGCCAGCAGGACCGTCGTACCGAGATCGTGGACGAGGCGCTGGAGGACGGCCAGGACCTCCTCGGCGGCGGCCGGGTCCAGGGCGGAGGTCGGTTCGTCGAGGACCAGCACCTCCGGGTGCGGGGTGAGCACCGAGCCGATGGCGACCCGCTGCCGCTGGCCCCCGGAGAGCGTGGCGATGGGGCGGGAGCGCAGGCCGGCGAGGCCCAGCAGGTCGAGGGTCTCCTCCACCCGGCGGCGCATCACGTCCGGGGCCAGGCCCAGCGACTCCATGCCGTAGGCCAGCTCGTCCTCGACGGTGTCCGTCACGAAGTGGGCGAGCGGGTCCTGGCCCACCGTGCCGACCACGTCGGCCAGTTCGCGCGGCTTGTGGGTGCGGGTGTCGCGGCCGGCCACGGTGACCCGGCCGCGCAGCGTGCCGCCGGTGAAGTGCGGGACCAGGCCGCCGACCGCGCCGAGCACGGTGGACTTGCCGACGCCCGACGGGCCCGCGAGGAGGACCAGCTCGCCCTCCGGGACCTCGAAGTCGACGCCCTGTACGGCGGGTTCGGCCGTTCCGTCGTACGTGACCGACACGTTCTCGAAGCGGATCACGACGGCTCCTTCGCGGCGGTCTCGGGTGCGGGGGTGATGAACGCGGGCAGCAGGCCGACGAGGATCGCGGCGGCCGGCCACAGCGGCAGCGACGGCGCGACCAGCGGGACCACGCCCGGGTGCAGCGCGGCCGGGTCGCGGGCGGCGGCGAGGAACAGCGCGGCCGCGACCGCCGCGCCGGAGCCGGTCACCAGCCAGGCGCGGGCGTCCCAGCGGTCCGGCCGGTAGCGGGTGCGGACCGTACGCCGCCCGCCGAGCCACAGGCCCCCGAGCGCGGCGGCGAGGCCGACGACGAGGACGGGGATGCCGTACGTGCCGCCCGCGGCGGTCAGCAGCCCGTACGTCCCCGCGCAGACGCCCAGCAGGCCGCCCAGCGTGAGGGCCGCGGTGGTGCGCCGCACGGCGGCCGGGACCCGGGCGGTACGGCCGTAGCCGCGGGCGTCCATCGCGGCGGCCAGGGCGACCGAGCGCTCCAGGGCACCTTCGAGGACCGGGAGGCCGACCTGGAGCATGCCCCGTACGCCCTTGTCGTGGCGGCCCCTGAGCCGGCGGGCGGCGCGCAGCCGCTGGACGTCGGCGATCAGGTTCGGCGCGAAGGTGAGCGCGACGACGACGGCGACGCCCATCTCGTACAGGGCGCCCGGGAGGGACTTGAGCAGCCGGGACGGGTTGGCGAGGGCGTTCGCGGCGCCCACGCAGATCAGCAGCGTGGCGAGCTTCATCGCGTCGTACAGCGCGAACGCGAGGCCCTCGGCGGTGACCCGGCCGCCCAGGCGGATGCCCTGCGCCCAGTCGGGGAGGGGGACTTCGGGGAGCGTGACGACGGTGTGGGTGCCGGGAATGGGGGAGCCGAGGACCGTCGTGAACAGGAGGCGGATGACCAGCACGGCCAGGGCGAGCTTCACGAACGCGCCGTAGGAGCGGGCCCACGGGGCGTGCGGGCGGCGGGAGATCACGACGTAGGCGGAGACGGCGACGAGGAGGGCGAGGAGGAGGGGGTTGGTGGTGCGGGTGGCGGCGGTACCGAGGGCCAGCGCCCAGAGCCACCAGGCGCCGGGGTGGAGGGGGGTGGGTGCGCTTCGCCGCGCTTGCGGGGCGCCGCCCGCGGCCACCCGTGCAGCCCAGGGGGCACGACTGCCCGCGGGCCGGGTGGGCGGGCCCGCGGGCGGTGTGGTGCCGGTGGCCTCGGGGTCAGTCGCCGGCATTTCTGCGCCGCCTCGCCTGCCACGTCGTCGCCCCGGCCAGGACGGCGACCACCGCGATGCCCGCGATCAGGCCGACGGACGGGCCGCCGTCCTCGTCCGCCCCGTCCTCCTCGGCCTGCCGCCCCGGAGACGCGGTCGCCGTCGGGCTGGTCCGCCCCGACACCTGTTCGCCGCAGCCCGACTTCGGGTAGCCCGCGATCGCGCACAGCAGCGCGTCGGTGTCGTAGCGGAGCGGTCCCGCCACGTCGGCCAGGGCGTCGGCGGTCGTGGCGTCCGGGTCCACCTGCGCGCAGGCCGTGCGCGGGGCCGGCGGCCGCTCGCCGGAGGGCGCGTCGGAGGCCGTGCCGAAGTCGAGGACGAGGGCGACGCGCTTGCTGCCGTCCTCGGCGGGGGTCTTCGCGCAGATCGACGCGAAGTCCGCCGCGCCGCGCGGCTGGGCGGCGTCGGCCGAGTCCTCGCTGACCGCGAAGCGGAAGCCCTGGACGCCGCCGTCCGAGGGACGCGTGAGGGACGGCCCCTGGGTGGCGTACACCCACCGCTCGCCGTCGCGGTCCCAGAAGGACCAGTAGCGGTACCCGGCGGCCTGCGCCTGGCCCGCGCTCCCGATCAGCAGGAACGCGGCCAGGAAGAGGAGAACGAGACGGCGGGTCACGGCTGCCGCTTCTTGTTGCGGCCGCTGAGCAGGAAGCCGATACCGATGCCGAAGACCAGGCAGACGCCGACGAACCACCAGACGCCGAACCCGGAGTCGTCGTCCTTGCTGTTCTCGTTCTCGTCGGCGGCCCGGTCGCTCGCCGCGGCGGAGTCGCCGACCTTCATTCCCTGCGGGGCCGGCCCCGTCGCGTTGAGCCCCTCGACCAGGTCCGTGCCGCCGAAGTCGCGCGGGTCGCTGCCCGTCGCGTGGGCGGCGAAGACCAACTGGGCGTAGGCGGCCGGGCCCTTCTGCTCGGCCCAGTCGCCGCCGTTCTTCTTCAGCCAGGCCAGCGGCTCGGCCGCCTGCTCCGCGCCGCCCCGCGCGGCGAGCGCGACGACCGCGTCGGCGGTGTTGCCGTAGTCGGGCTGGTCGGGGGAGCCGCCGAGCGCGGACGTGAGGTGGCCGCCCTCGGCCATGGCCGAGGTGAGGTACGCCGCGCCGTTCGCGGCGGCCCGCTCGCGGTCCGGCTTGCCGTCGCCGGCGCAGCTCGGGGCGGCGGCTTTCGCGCCGGGCTCGGTGACCAGGCCCTTGCCGAGCGAGGCGAGCACGCCGGCGGCGGTCGCGTCGGCGTTGGGGAGCAGCTTGCCGTCCTTGTCGGGCTGGAAGGCGAAGGCGCCGCCGTCCTTCGTGCAGGGGAGGGCGAACGTCAGCAGGGCGTCGTAGGGCGACTTGCCGCCCTTGGTGACCTTCGCGGGATCGGTGTCGGTGGCGGCCAGGGCGCCGATGACGAGGGAGGTGGAGTTCGCGTCGCTGGGGCCGCCCGCGCTGTAGCCCCAGCCGCCGTCCTTGTTCTGCACGGACTTCAGCCAGGTGAGGGCGTCCTCGACGACGTCACCGCGTCCGCCGACGGCCCACAGCGCCTGGACCGCGGCGGCCGTCTGGTTGGTGTCGACCATGGTCTTGGCGTCGCAGGCCTGGGCCGGGTCGGCGCGGAACGGGGCGAAGGCGCCGTTCGCGCACTGCTGACCGGTGAGCCAGTCCACGGCCTTCGGCGACGGGATCACACCCACCGCCTCCTGCGCGAGCAGCGCGAGGGACTGGCGCCAGACGCCGTCGAACTGGGGGTCGCCCTTGCCGAACAGCGCGGCGGGCGTGGACGCGGAGGCGGACGGTGACGGATCGGCGGCGACCGCGGGCGCGGCGGCGCCGATCACTGCGGCGGCGGCCAGGACCGCGGCGCTGCCTCGACGGCGGACGTTCATGATCGGCGGGTGCCTTTCCCTGTGCGGGACCGGGCAGCACGGGGCACCCCCGGCGGCTCGGCCCCGTATGCCTCGACGGTGCCCGTGCCCCGGCGGGCGCCGGACACGTGAGCCGGTCACGTCCGCACGGGGCATTCCGGCTGGCCGTCCGCGGAGGTCCCTGGGCGGGTCGCGGTCGGCTCACGGTTGCGGGTCAGCGCCGGAATTGCACCGGCTTCCCCCCGTACGGGTGATGACGACCCGGCCACTTTACCCGGCGGGGCCTGGCGGGCCGAGGGGCGGTGCGGCTCTCACACGGGTGCCGCCGCCCGCCCCGGCTCCGCTTCCGTCAGGTCGATCAGGCGGCACACCGTCTCGATGTCGGCCCGGACCTGGGCGAGGGAGGCGCGGCCGGCGAGCCAGGTGATCAGGGTGGAGAGCCAGGTGTGCTCGATGACGCGGACCGCGGAGAGCCGGGCGGCCGTCGCGTCCTCCAGGCCGCCGATCGCGTCCAGGATGATCGCCGTGGTCTGCCGGGAGACCTGGTCGACCTCCGGGGAGACGCTGCGGTCGGCGAAGGTCAGGGCGCGGGCCATCGCCTCCGCCAGCCGGGGCTCGCGCTGCAGCGCGCCGAAGGCCCGCATCAGGGTCTGGGCCACCCGCTCCCCGGCCGTCTCGCCGTCCGGCGGGCTCTTCCTCAGGGTGCCGTGCAGCCGCTCCAACTGGTCGTGCATGGTGGCGACCAGGAGATGCACCTTGGACGGGAAGTACCGGTACAGCGTGCCGAGCGCCACCTGCGACGACTCCGCGACCTCGCGCATCTGCACCGCCTCGAAGCCGCCCCGGCAGGCCAGCTGGGCGGTCGCGTGCAGGATGCGCCGGCGGCGCTCGCGCTGCCGCTCGGTGAGGGGCGGCGCGGTGGGAAGGCGCTCAGGAACGGCGGCCTCCGCTTCCGGGTCGTCCACCTTCGTCACCTTCTCCCCGTCGTCCGTCCGGCACGCTGCCCGGCGGAGCGCCGCGCCGTGGCGCGAATCACCTGATCCACTCGTCACAGGCCCGCTACCTGCCGGTAGATTCGGAGCCTCTGACGATCAAGTCTGAAACTTGTTCTACATTAGCGTCCCGGCGTAGTGTCGCGGGACGGCGCAGTGAAGAAGGGGGCCCGGAGTGACCGCTGAGGCCAGTGGGACGGGTCCCCGTCCGGAGCCCGCCGCCGACGGCTTGCCACCGCTCCGCATCGCTCTCCTCACCTACAAGGGGAACCCGTTCTGCGGCGGCCAGGGCGTCTACGTCCGCCACCTCTCCCGCGAACTGGCCCGCCTCGGCCACCGCGTCGAGGTCATCGGCGCACAGCCCTACCCCGTGCTGGACGAGGTCCCCCGGGCCGGCGGCCGGCTCTCCCTCACCGAGCTGCCCAGCCTCGACCTGTACCGCCAGCCCGACCCCTTCCGCACCCCCGGGCGCGGCGAGTACCGCGACTGGATCGACGCCGTCGAGGTCGGCACGATGTGGACCGGCGGCTTCCCGGAGCCCCTGACCTTCTCGCTGCGCGCCCGCCGCCATCTGCGCGCCCGCCGCGGCGACTTCGACGTCGTGCACGACAACCAGACCCTCGGCTACGGCCTGCTGGGCGACGTCGGCGCCCCCCTCGTCACCACGATCCACCACCCCATCACCGTCGACCGGCGACTCGAACTCGACGCGGCCGAGGGCTGGAAGCGCCGGTACTCCGTACGCCGCTGGTACGCCTTCACCCGCATGCAGAAGCGCGTCGCACGCCGCCTGCCCTCCGTGCTCACCGTCTCCGGCACCTCCCGCCAGGAGATCGTCGACCACCTCGGCGTACGGGACGAACGCATCCACGTCGTCCACATCGGCGCCGACACCGACCTCTTCTCGCCCGACCCCTCGGTGCCCCGGGTACCGGGCCGGATCGTGACCACCTCCAGCGCGGACGTCCCGCTCAAGGGCCTCGTCTTCCTCGTCGAGGCGCTGGCCAAAGCCCGCACCGAGCACCCGCGCGCCCACCTCGTCGTCGTCGGCAAGCGCCCCGCCGAGGGGCCCGTCGCCCAGGCCATCGAGCGGTACGGCCTCGAAGGCGCCGTCGACTTCGTCAAGGGCATCACGGACGCCGAACTCGTCGACCTGGTGCGGTCGGCCGAGGTGGCCTGCGTACCGTCGCTGTACGAGGGCTTCTCGCTCCCGGCCGCCGAGGCCATGGCGACGGGCACGGCGCTGCTGGCCACCACCGGCGGGGCCGTCCCGGAGGTCGCCGGACCCGACGGGGAGACCTGCCTCGCGGTGCCGCCGGGCGACGCGGACGCGCTGGCCGCCGGTCTGGGCCGACTGCTCGGCGACCGGGAACTGCGGGTACGGCTCGGCGCGGCCGGACGCGAGCGCGTGCTGCGCCACTTCACCTGGGCCCGCGCCGCCGAGGGCACCGTCGCCCGCTACCGCGAGGCCGTCGGCCCCACCCCGGCCGCCCCGGGGCCCGCCACCGCGACCCCGACCACCAGTGACACCGGCGTCTACCCCGAAAGCAGGGCCACGTGCTGACCGTCGACTTCTCCCGGTTCCCGCTCGCCCCCGGCGACCGCGTACTGGACCTCGGCTGCGGCGCCGGCCGGCACGCGTTCGAGTGCTACCGGCGCGGCGCCCGGGTCGTCGCGCTGGACCGGAACACCGAGGAGATCCGCGAGGTCGCCAAGTGGTTCGCCGCGATGGAGGAGGCCGGCGAGGCCCCGGCCGGCGCCACCGCCACGGCGATGGAGGGCGACGCACTGGCCCTGCCCTTCCCCGACGAGTCCTTCGACGTGGTCATCATCTCCGAGGTGATGGAGCACATCCACGACGACAAGGGCGTCCTCGCCGAGATGGTCCGCGTACTCAGGCCCGGCGGCCGCATCGCGGTCACCGTCCCGCGCTACGGCCCCGAGAAGGTGTGCTGGACCCTCTCCGACGCCTACCACGAGGTCGAGGGCGGCCACATCCGCATCTACAAGGCCGACCAGCTGCTCGCCCGCATCCGCGAGGCGGGCCTGCGGCCCTACGGCAGCCACCACGCGCACGCCCTGCACTCGCCGTACTGGTGGCTGAAGTGCGCCTTCGGCGTCGACAACGACAAGGCGCTGCCCGTGCGGGCGTACCACAAGCTGCTGGTCTGGGACATCATGAAGAAGCCGCTGGCGACCCGGGTCGCCGAGCAGGCGCTGAACCCGCTGATCGGCAAGAGCTTCGTCGCCTACGCGACCAAGCCGCACCTGCCGCCGGTGGACGCCGCGTGACCTCTCCCCGGAGCCCCCGCACCCCCCGCACCGAACACCTCGTCCTGCCCGGCGTCCTCACCGACACCGAGGCCGCCGAGACCGTCCGCGGCATCCTCGCCGTACAGCGCGAGGACGGTGCGATCCCTTGGTTCCGCGGGCAACACCTCGACCCCTGGGACCACGTCGAGGCCGCGATGGCCCTCGACGCCGCCGACGAGCACGAGGCCGCCGGCCGGGCATACGACTGGCTGGCCCGGCACCAGAACCCGGACGGCTCCTGGTACGCCGCCTACGCCGACGGGGACTTCGCCGACGTCACCGACCGCGGCCGGGAGACCAACTTCGTCGCCTACGTCGCCGTCGGCGTCTGGCACCACTACCTCGCCACCGGCGACGACACGTTCCTGGAGCGGATGTGGCCCGTCGTCCACGCCGCGATCGAGTTCGTCCTGAGCCTCCAGCAGCCCGGCGGACAGATCGGCTGGCGGCGCGACGACGACGGCACGGACACCACCGACGCGCTGCTGACCGGCAGTTCGTCCATCCACCACGCGCTGCGCTGCGCGCTCGCGGTCGCCGAGCAGCGGGAGGAGCCGCAGCCCGGCTGGGAGCTGGCGGCCGGCGCGCTGCGGCACGCCATCCGGCGCCACCCGGAGCGGTTCCTGGACAAGGACCGCTACTCGATGGACTGGTACTACCCGGTGCTGGGCGGCGCGCTGACCGGCACGGAGGCCAGGTCACGCCTCACCGAGAGCTGGGACCGCTTCGTCGTCCCCGGCCTCGGCGTGCGCTGCGTCGTGCCCAACCCGTGGGTGACCGGCGGCGAGTCGGCCGAACTCGCCCTCGCCCTCTGGGCGGTGGGCGAGTCCGACCACGCGCTGGAGATCCTCCAGTCCATCCAGCACCTCCGCGATCCCGCGAGCGGCCTGTACTGGACGGGCTACGTCTTCGAGGACCGGGCGATCTGGCCCCGCGAACTGACCACCTGGACGGCCGGATCGCTGCTCCTCGCGGTCGCCGCCCTCGGCGGCCACGAGGCGACCTGCCAGGTCTTCTCCGGCAGCCGGCTGCCCAGGGGCCTGGACCCCGACTGCTGCGTCTGACCGGTCAGCGCCGGCCGAGCCGGCCCGCGATGGCGTGGCCGACGAAGAGGTAGACGACGGCGGCGAGTCCGTATCCCGCGACCACGCGGGCCCAGTCCTCGTCGAACGTGAAGAGGTCACGCGACCAGCCGGCCAGCCAGTTGGCCGCGTCATGGACGAACTGGACCAGGTCGTTGGCCCGGTTGGCGTCCAACAGGTACATCAGAATCCACAGGCCGAGGATGAAGGCCATGATGTCGGCGACGACGGCTATGGCCCTGCCCGCGGAACTGGAACCGTGAGATCTAGACATGCCTTGCGTATGGCCCCTCAAGCCCGGCGGAAACCTACGCCGACGGCCCTGCCTCCGGAACCGGTTCCGGAGGCAGGGCCGTTGAGGCGGGCGTGGTGCGGGCGGGTCAGCCGCGCTGGATGCCCGAGGTGTCCTGGAGGACGCCGCGCCGGCCGTCCTGCGTCTGCGCGACCAGGTTGGCGCCGCGCTGCTCGACGGCCAGGTACCAGGTGCCCGGCGCCAGTTCGGCGATGGGCGTGGGGGAGCCGTCCTCCGCGAACAGCGGACGCGGCACCGGCACGGCGAACCAGAACGGGGAGAAGTCCCCGGCCGGCTGCGCCTGCGCCTGGGCCTGCTGCGGGGCCTGCGGCTGGGGCTGCCCCGGCTGCGGCTGGCCGCCGAAGGGCTGACCCGGCTGACCCGGCTGACCCGGCTGGCCGCCGTACGGCTGCTGCTGGGCGCCGGGGTAGCCGTAACCACCCTGCGGCTGACCGCCGTAGGGCTGCGGGGCGGCCGGGCGCGGGGCCGGGATCAGGGCGCCCTTGAGGGCGGGGACCAGCGGCGTGGCCACCGCGGCGGCGGCCATGACCAGCGTGGCGATGAGGGCCAGGATCAGGCCCAGGCCGGCGCCGAGCTCGTCGACGAAGCCGCCCTCGCCGTCGAAGGCGCCCGCCGGGTCGAAGATGTTGCCGAGCGCGCTCCAGGCCGCGAAGACCGTGAAGGCGACGCCGAACTGGCCGAGGTCGAGACCGGCCACCTTCTTGGGCTGCGGCATCGCGCGGGCCACCACGACGAGCGCGGCGCCGATGACGCCCGCCAGGACGACACCGAGCACGACCGGCCCACTGCCCCACAGGCTGGGGATGTCGGCGCTGTCCGAGGCACCGTCGATCGAGTAGATGTCGAGGAACGACGCGATCAACAGCAGAACCGCTGCTCCGATCACCACGCCGTCGCCTCGAGTGAGGGAGCGGATATTCACTTCAGGTCCTTCGTAGGTCGTCTCGTCGTCGGTAGAGGCGTCGCTGTCACGATGGCGCCGAAAGGTTCCGGTGTGAAGCGCGGGGGTGGCCCCTCATCGTACGGACGACACTATCGTCCGCACGTCGGGGCTGTCCGCAGGGATGGGAACGCTGATCGCTACCCGCGCAGGAAACTCACGATTCCCTCAGACATCCCTTGCGCCGCCTTCTGCCGCCACGTGCCGGTGGTCAGCAGGGCCACGTCCTTGTCGTCGCGCATGTTGCCGCACTCGATGAACACCTTGGGAACCGTTGACAGATTGAGACCGCCCAGGTCCGTGCGCGTGACCAGGCCGGTGCCGTCGCCCAGGTAGTTGGACGGTGCGCTGCCCGTGGCGCGCAGGAAGTTGCCCGCGACGCGCTCGCCGAGTTCGGCGGAGGGCGCGACGATGGGGCGGGTGTCGGCGCCGCCGCCGTGCACGGCGCCCGGGAGGATCACGTGGAAGCCGCGGTTGCCGGCGCCCGATCCGTCGGCGTGGATCGAGATCGCCGCGTCCGCCCGCGCCTCGTTGCCGATCCGGGCCCGCTCGTCGACGCAGGGGCCGTACGGGCGGTCGCCGTCCTGGGTCAGCTTCACGGTGGCGCCCTGCTCCTGGAGCAGCGTGCGCAGCCGGTGGGCCACGTCGAGGGTGAACTCGGCCTCCGGCCAGCCCGCGTTGGTGGCGGTGCCCGTGGTGTCGCACTCCTTGCGGTGCGTGCCGATGTCGACCTGGCGGTTGATCTCGGACGCGTGCTGGAAGTTGCCCGGGTTGTGGCCCGGGTCGATGACGACGACCTTGCCCTTGAGGGGACCGGACGCCGAAGGAGACGGCGACTTGGTGCCGGGGGACGGCGAGGAGCCCGCGGGGCGCTTGGCGTCGTCGTCGGGCGAGGCCGCGCCGCCGGACGGTGCCGCCGAGGCCGCCCGCCCCTCGTCCCCGCCGCCGACGGCCGCGTACACCCCCCATCCGAGCAGCCCCCCGGCCGCCAGCGCGGCCACCGCCACGGTCAGTGGGCGGCGCAGTGGGGAGCGGCGGGGGTGGGAAGGTTCGGGTCCGGGGTCTGAGTACGACACGTCAGCGACTCTAACCGGGGCCTCAGATCCCCGTGCCCGTTCGCCGCAGGACGCGCAGCGAGTCGGTGGCGGAGACCTCGGTGAAGGCGCCGGAGGCGAGGGCCCTGAGGTAGACGCGGTACGGGGCCTGCCCGGTGAACTCGTCGGCCGGGTCCGGGAAGACGTCGTGGATGACCAGGAGGCCGCCGTCGGCCACGTGCGGTGCCCAGCCCTCGTAGTCGGCGTTCGCGTGCTCGTCGGTGTGGCCGCCGTCGACGAAGACGAGGCCGAGGGGGGAGTTCCAGAGGGCCGCGATGCGGGGGGAGCGGCCGACGAGGGCGACGACGTGCTCCTCCAGGCCGGCCCGGTGCAGGGTGCGGCGGAAGGTGGGGAGGGTGTCCATCACGCCCAGTTCGGGATCGACCGTCTCGGGGTCGTGGTACTCCCAGCCCGGCTGCTGCTCCTCGCTGCCCCGGTGGTGGTCGACGGTGAGCACGCTGACCCCGGCCCGGCGGGCCGCGTCGGCGAGGAGGACGGTGGAGCGCCCGCAGTAGGTGCCGATCTCCAGCAGCGGCAGCCCCAGCCCGCCCGCCTCCACGGCGGCGGCGTGCAGCGCGCGGCCCTCGTGCGCGGGCATGAATCCCTTGGCGGCCTCGAAGGCGGCCAGGGCGGCGGGGGCGGGTGCCGCGGACATGCGGATCCTCTCGACGACACGGGGCGCCGGGCGGCGGCGCGATGCACGGGCCATGCTGCCGCACGCTCCGGTGGGGGGAGCGGGTGGGGCGGGCGTCGGGGGAGTCCTCCGGGCTGTACGGCCGCGCCCCCTGCCGGGCTGCGGCAGGGGGCGCGGTGGGGTGCGGGTCAGGCGGGGACCGTCTCGCCCGGCAGGGAGAGGTCCAGGTCGAGCCGGCCGTCGCCGCCGTGGGTCGCGGCGTGCGCGAGCGGGCCGTGGCCGGCGGCGCGGGCGGCGAGGACGTACGGGCCCCGCGCGGGCACGGCCAGGGCGTAGCCGCCGTCCTCGGCGGAGAGGGTCGCGCCCGCCTGCCGGCCGTGCCGGTCGATCAGCGTGACCTTGGCGCGGGCGACGGGCGAGCCGTCGGCGTCCAGTACCCGTCCGCGGAAGCCGCGCGGCTGCCCGGCCTCCGCGGCCAGGGCCTGCTCGGCGCGGGCGAGGTTCGCGTCCTCCTCGCTGCTCGCGCGCAGCTGCGTGGCCGTGGACGGACGGCGGCGCGGGATGAAGAAGGCCAGCGTCAGGCCGATCGCGACCGCGGCGGCCGCGATGAGGAAGGACACCCGGAAGCCGTGCATGGTCGGGACGGCGGTCCCGCCGACGTCCTGGGCGGTGTTGGCGAGCACCATGCCGATCACGGCGCTGGACACCGACGTACCGATGGACCGCATCAGGGTGTTGAGGCCGTTGGCGGCGCCCGTCTCCGAGGCCGGGACCGCGCCGATGATCAGCGCCGGCAGGGAGGAGTAGGCGAGGCCGATGCCGGCGCCGATCAGCACCGAGGTGACGACGGTCTGCCAGGCGGCGCTCATCAGGCCGAGGCCGCCGGCGTAACCGGCGCCGATCACCAGCAGGCCGATGATCAGGGTCGTCCGGGGGCCGTAGCGGGCGGACAGCCGGGCGTAGACCGGCGCGGTGAACATCATCGTCAGGCCGAGCGGGGCCACGCACAGGCCCGCGACGACCATCGACTGGCCGAGGCCGTAGCCCGTCTCGGCGGGCAGCTGGAGGAGCTGCGGCAGGACGAGGGAGATGACGTAGAAGGAGACGCCGACCATGATCGACGCGAGGTTGGTGAGGAGGACCTCGCGGCGGGCCGTGGTGCGCAGGTCGACCAGCGGCGCGGAGACGCGCAGCTCCATCAGGCCCCACAGCAGCAGGACCGCGACGGCGGCGGCGAACAGGCCGAGCGTGGTGGGCGACGACCAGCCCCAGTCGCTGCCCTTGGTGATCGGCAGCAGGAAGAGGATCAGACCGGCGGTCAGACCGACCGCGCCGGGGAGGTCGAAGGAGCCCTTGGCGCGCAGCGGGGACTCCGGTACGACCAGCAGGGTCAGGGCGATGGAGAGCACGCCGAGGCCGGCGGCGCCGTAGAACAGGGTGTGCCAGTCGGCGTGCTGGGCCACCAGGGCGGCGGCCGGCAGCGCGAGGCCGCCGCCGACGCCGATCGAGGAGCTCATCAGCGCCATCGCCGAACCGAGCCGCTCGCGGGGCAGCATGTCGCGCATCAGGCCGATGCCGAGGGGTATCGCGCCCATCGCGACGCCCTGGAGGGTGCGGCCGACGATCATCGGGAGCAGGGCGTCGGTGAACGCGCTGACCAGCGCGCCCACGACCATCACCGAGAGGCTGACGATCAGCATGCGGCGCTTGCCGAACAGGTCGCCGAGCCGGCCCATGATCGGCGTGGCCACGGCTCCGGACAGGAGCGTGGAGGTCAGGACCCAGGTGGCGTTGCTGGGCGTGGTGTCCAGGAGCGCGGGCAGGTCCTTGATGACGGGGACGAGCAGGGTCTGCATCACCGCGACGACGATGCCCGCGAAGGCGAGCACCGGGACGGTGGCCCTGCTCGCGCTCCGGGTGGGTTCGTCGGTCGTCGTGTGGGACATGGGGTGGGGCCTCCAGGCCGGGGGGCGTCGAAATGCGGTGGGGCGGTGCGGGGGCGGTGCGGAGGGCAGCGGGCTTGGCAGTGAGGATGGCGGCGCGGATCGCCGTGCGGATCGCGTGCGGATGACTGCAGGATGAACCTCGTCGGCCGGGGCAACTATTCCGTTGCTTCGGGTCCCTAATGAATTCTTGACCTTCTCTTGGTCTCCCGCGCCTGGTTCCGGAGACCTAGGGCGGCCACCCCGGCCTGTCCGGGACCAAATTCCGATGTACGGGCCGCGCTGCCGTTGAGACCATGACACCCATGCCCGAAGCAACCAGTTCCCCCGTCTCCGCCGCCGACCGGACCTCCGCGCGCCGCACGCCGCCGACCTGGCTGGTCGTCGCGGTGGCCTGTGCCGGACAGTTCCTCGTCGTGCTGGACGTGTCCGTCGTCAACGTCGCCCTGCCGTCCATGCGCACCGACCTCGGGCTGAGCGCGCAGGGCCTGCAGTGGGTGGTGAACGCCTACGCCATCGCCTTCGCCGGCTTCATGCTGCTCGGCGGGCGGGCCGGCGACCTGTACGGGCGCAAGCGGATGTTCCTGGTCGGGCTCGGGCTGTTCACGCTGGCCTCGCTCGGCGGCGGCCTGGCGCAGGAGGGCTGGCAGCTGCTGGCCGCGCGGGCCGTGCAGGGCCTGGGCGCGGCGGTACTCGCGCCCTCGACGCTGACGATCCTGACCGCGGCGGTGCCCGAGGGGGCGGCGCGGGCCCCGGGCGATAGCGACCTGGACCGCCGTGGGCGCGGGCGGCGGTGCCGCGGGCGGGCTGGTGGGCGGTGTCCTGGTGGACGGGCTGTCCTGGCGCTGGGTGCTGCTGATCAACGTGCCGGTGGGTGCGGTGGTGCTGGCCGGCGCCGCGCTGTGGCTGACCGAGAGCCGGGGCGGCGAGCGGCGCCGCCTCGACCTGCCGGGCGCGCTGCTGGTGACCGTAGGCCTGGCGGTCCTCGCCTACGGCATCTCGCAGACCGAGCCGGCGGGCTGGACGGCGGCGGCGACGCTGGCGCCGCTGCTCGCGGGCCTCGCGCTGCTCGGGCTGTTCCTGCTCGTCGAGGCGCGGACGGCGGCGCCGCTGATGCCGCTGGGGCTGCTGCGGCTGCGGTCGGTGGCGTCGGCGAACGTGGCGATGCTGGTGTCCGGCTCGTCGATGTTCTCGATGTGGTTCTTCATGACCCTGTACGCGCAGAACGTGCTGGGCTACACCCCGCTGGAGGCCGGTCTCGCGCTGGTGCCCAGCTCGCTGGCGGTGATCATCGGCTCGAAGGCGGCGCCGCGGTTCATGCCGGTCCTCGGGGCGAGGAACGTGGCGGTGCTCGGCACGCTCGTGGCGGCGGCCGGCTTCGGCTGGCAGTCCACGATGACCGCGGACGGGGGCTTCGTGACCGCGATCATGATCCCCGGCGTGCTGATGATGCTGGGCGCGGGCACGGCGGCGACTCCGCTGGCCTCGCTGGCGATCTCGGGCGCGGCTCCCGGCGACGCGGGTCTCGTCTCCGGGCTGATCAACACCTCCCGGACGATGGGCGGTTCGCTGGGCCTCGCGGTGATGTCGACGATCGCGGCGGCCAGGTCGGGGGGCGAGGGCGCCGGACCGGTGGCCCTCACGGACGGCTACGCCCTCGTCTTCCGCACGGGCACGGCGGTCCTGCTCGCCGCGGCCCTGCTCATGTGGGCCTGGCTCCCGGCCGGAAGGTCAAAGCCGGCCCCGGCGTGAGCGCCCGAGGGGACGCGGGGAGTGCCGAGCGCACCTCCGGCATGTGAGCGCCCCGAGGGGACGCGGGGAGTGTCGAGCGCACCTCCGGCATGTGAGCGCCCCGAAGGGGACGCGGGGAGAGCCGAGAACACCCCCGGCATGTGAGCGCCCCGAAGGGGCGCGGGGAACTGCGCGAGCAACCCCCACCGGCCCGCGGCCGAAGAACCACCCCGCCCCCGGGCAGCCGCCACCCCCCGGGCAGCCGCCCCCCGGCCAGTCCCCCCCGGCAGCCGTCCCGCCGCAGCCGTCCCGCCGCGCAGCCGTCCCGCCGCCCCCACTCACACCCACCCCTGCCGCCGGGCCTCGCGCAGCGCCTCCGTCCGGTTGCGGGTGGCCGTCTTGCCGATGGCCGCCGACAGGTAGTTGCGGACCGTCGACTCGGAGAGGTGCAGGGCCGCGGCGACGTCGGCGACCGTCGCGCCGTCCGCCGAGGCCCGCAGGACGTCGCACTCCCGGGCGGTGAGCGGGCTGGGCCCGGCACTCAGCGCGGCCGCGGCGAGTACGGGGTCGACGACCGTCTCCCCGGCCAGCACCCGGCGGACGGCGCCGGCCAGCTCCTCCACCGGACCGTCCTTCACCAGGAAACCCGCGGCGCCCGCCTCCATGGCCCGCCGCAGGTACCCGGGACGGCCGAAGGTCGTCAGGATCAGCACCCGGCAGCCCGGCGCCCGCTCGCGCAGCTCCGCGGCGGCGTCCAGCCCGCTGAGCCCCGGCAGCTCGATGTCGAGCAGGGCGACGTCGGGACGGTGCGCCAGCACGGCACCGACGATCTCGTCCCCGGCCGGCACCTGGGCGACCACCTCGATGTCCGCCTCCATTCCGAGCAGCAGCGCGAGCGCGCCGCGCATCATGCCCTGGTCCTCGGCGAGCAGGACGCGGACGGGACGGCCGGGGGGAGGCGTGTCGGTCACGGGGCAAGCCTAGGACGCCGGCGCCGTCCTGGACCGTTCGGCGGCGGTGAGAGGCGGTCCGTCGAGGTGGGGACGCTTCTTGCCCACGGCCATCCGGAGGAGCATGCCGGGGGAGAGCAGGCGGGTGGGCGGCTTCTGCATGCTCATGACCTCCAGGAGGTACCGCTGGGCCCGCGGGCTGCGGGCTCCCGCGTCCACGGCGCGGTCGACGAGCGCGGCCCCGAACCGGTCGGCGGCCGTGGGCCCTTCCGCGGTGGCGCCGGGGTAGAGCACGTCCTGGCCCACCGCCAGGTTCCAGGCGTTGCCCACCGGCCGCGCCACCGCCCGCTGCAGGCGCCGTGACAGGCCTTCGCGGTGGAGCCCGTGCTTGAGGATCGTCCTGTCGATGGCGACCGCGCCCTGGGCCGCTGCGGTGAGGCCGTGCCCGTAGACCGGGTTGTAGGCGGCGACGGCGTCGCCGACGACGACGAATCCCTCGGGCCACTCGGCGGCCTTCTCGAAGTAGCGGCGGGTGTTGGCCGTGCTGCGGGACACCACCGGATCGGTGAGTGGCTCGGCCCGCTCGATGAGGTCGCCGATGACCGGGTGGCGCAGGCCCTTGGCGAAGCCGACGAAGGAATCGGGGTCGCCCGTGGGTTCGCCTCCGCGCGTGCCGGAAAGCGTCACGAGCCAGCGGCCGTCCTCGATGGGCAGGATGATTCCGCCCTGTCCGGGTGCCCGGCCCGGGTCCGCCTGGACGTTGACGATGGGGAACTCGCCGGCGGTGGAGCCGGGCGCCTTGAACATGCGGCTCGCGTAGACGACGCCGGCGTCGACGGTCCGCTCGGGGACCGGCGGGATGCCGAGGTCCTCCAGCCACACGGCGGCCCGGCTGCCCCGGCCACCGGCGTCGACGACGATCGTCGCGGGGATCGTCTCGTCGTTTCCACCGGTGTGGACGCGGACGCCCGTGATCCGGGAGGCGGTGCCCACGAGTCCGACGACCTCGGCGGGCCCGCGTACGGAGACGCGCTCGTCCCGCAGGACGGCCCAGCGGACGGTGGCGTCGAGCAGGTCCCGGGAGCACACGAGGTTGACGGTGGGCGTGGCGAAGCGGCGGAACCACGGGCCGGACGGGGCCTTGGAGACGAGATCGGTCATGATGCCCGCACGCCAGGCCCCCCTCTCCACGAGACGATCTCCGATGCACGGGAGGAGGGCTTCGAGGGCCGCGACGCCACCGGCCCACAGCAGGTGGGCGTGCCGGGCCTGGGGGAGACCCTTGCGGGGTTCCGGCCCGGCGGGCAACGCGTCGCGTTCGACGATGACGACGTCGGCGAAGAGCGAGAGGGCGGAGGCGGCGAGCATGCCGGTCATGCCGCCGCCTATGACGACGGCGGTATCGCGGGGGCCGGATGTGTCGGACACGTGCGGTCGCGCTTTCTGTCGTGGCCACAGGGTGGCGAGGGGTGCCGACGGTCGTCGGCGCCGGGGGCCCGGGGGCCCGGGTGTTCGCCGGCGGCCGGGAGGGCCGCGGCGCGCGGGAGGTAGTCAGCCGGGAGCGCGGACGGCGGGGCGGGGCGGGACGGGCCCGGTGCCCGGGAAGTCCCGGTACCTGTGTCGCGCAACTGTAGTCGGCCCTTGATCAACGGGAGCGAGTCCGTACGTCCGCTTCCGCGTGGCCCTCGGCCCGCGCGTCCACCGGCAGCTCCGCCGTCACCGCGAAGCCGCCCCCGGGCTCCGTGCCCGCCTTCAGCGACCCGCCGGCCGTGAGGAGGCGCTCCGTCAGGCCGGTCAGGCCGGTGCCCGGGCCCTGGGACGGGCCGGCGGCGCCCGTGCCGTCGTCCGTGACCGTGAGCCGCACGCGGTCCGCGCCGCCCGACACCGCGATCTCGCAGCGGCTCGCCCCGCTGTGCCGCACGACGTTGGTGACCGCCTCCCGCACCACCCACCCCAGCAGCGCCTCGGCCTGCGGCGGCAGCGGCGGGCCCGAGCGGTGGACCACCGGCTCCACGTCCGCCGCGGCCAGCGCCGAACGGGCCCGTTCCAGCTCGGTCCCCAGGCTGCCCTCCCGGTATCCGGTGACCGCCTCCCTGACCTCCGTCAGCGCCTGCCGCCCGACCGCCTCGATGTCGGTGATCTGGGTCAGCGCGGCGTCCAGGTCGCGCCGCGCCAGACGCCGGGCCGCCTCCGACTTGACCACGATCACGGACAGGGTGTGCCCGAGCAGGTCGTGCAGGTCCCGGGAGAAGCGCAGCCGCTCCTCCGCCACCGCCCGCGTCGCCAGTTCCTCCCGGGCCGCGCGCAGTTCCCGTACGGCGTCGGACAGGCCCAGGATCGCGGCCGTCACCATCGTCGACAGGAAGGTCCCGTAGGCGATGTTCAGGCCGGTCCAGCCGTCCTTGATCCCGGCCACGATCCCCGCCGCGGCGGCCAGCGTCCAGCCCCAGCGGCCCAGCCACCGGCCGCGCAGCGCCGCGCCCGCCGCGAGGCCGAGCAGCGGGAAGAACAGCAGCCAGCTGCCGCCGTAGGCGAGGGCGAGGGCGCAGGTCACGAGGGCCATCGCGGCCAGGGCCAGCCGGGTCGACGGCGACTCGCGCCGCTCCTTGTCGAAGGACCGGAAGGTCACGTAGATGTAGAGCGAGTTGAAGACGAGCAGCCCCAGGCCGCCGATCCAGGGGCTGGACGCGCGGCCCTGGACGATGTTGGCCAGGCTGCCCAGGCCCATCAGCAGCCAGGGCAGCAGCGCGAAACCGGTGGGCGGCGGACCGACCCGCTCCTGGCGTCCGTCCCGCTCGGCCGGGCCGGACTGCCGCGCCAACTGCCACGCGTCCAGTCGGCACGAGACCCTCCGCAGCCGTCCTCCGGTCCCGGTCATCGCCCCCGGCTCCCTTCCTCGGTCGTCCACGTGCCCGGCCGCCTGCCCGCGCCGCGCCGGCGGGACCGCGCGGCGTATGCCGAACGCGGGCCGCCGGGCCGTCCGTACGAGAATCGCACCCGCCCCGGGCGCGTCGCCGTACCCGGCGCGCACCTCGTCGTGCGTACCGTCCGCCGCCCGCTCGGAGGGGGCGGCTCTCCCGGTGCCCGCTGTCACTGTCATGCCGATGACGCTACGGAGCCGGCGGGGGCGGGCGGCAGATGCGGTTGTCCGGAGTAGGGGAGGACGAATGTCACGGGTGCGGCGCGTCCCGTACGGTCGAGGCCGCCGGTGATCGTCCACGTGACGGGAGGAAGGGACCCCATGCCCATCGACGCGGCCGCCGCACTCGCCGCCCCGCCCGACGTCCGCGAACTCGCCTGGGACCACCAGGACGTCCTGCTCTACCACCTCGGGATCGGCGCCGGACCGCCCGCCACCGACACCCGCGAGCTGCGCTACACCCTGGAGTCCCGGCTGCACGTGCTGCCGAGCTTCGCGACGGTGGCGGGCGGCGGCCCGCCCGGGGTGATCCGCGCGCTGTCCGTGCCGGGCGTCGACGTCGACCTCGCCCGCGTCCTGCACGCCGGGCAGGGGCTGCGCACGCTCCGCCCGGTCCCGGTGCGCGGCCGGGCGACGGCGTCGTCGTGGATCGTCTCCGTGTACGACAAGGGCACGTCGGCCGTCCTCGTGCTGCGCACCGACGTCTCCGACGCGGCCGGGCCGCTGTGGACCGAGGAGGCGGAGGTCTTCGTGCGCGGCGAGGGCGGCTGGGGTGGTGAGCGGGGGCCGTCCTGGGGCCCCGCGTCACCGCCGGACACGGAACCCGATCAGGTCGCCGCACTGCCGGTACGCGAGGAACAGGCCCTGCTCTACCGCCTCTCCGGCGACTGGAACCCCCTCCACGCCGACCCGGGGTTCGCCGCGCGCGCCGGCTTCGACCGGCCCGTCCTGCACGGGCTGTGCACCTACGGCGGCACGCTCAAGTCGGTCGTGGACACGCTGCTGGACGGTGACGTGACGCGGGTGGGCGAGTACCGCGCGCGGTTCGTCGGGGTGGTGTACCCGGGGGAGGCGCTGCGGGTGCGGATGTGGCGGCCGGTCGCGGCCGGGGCGGGCGGCGGGCCGGTGCGCGTGGCGGTCGGCGCCGTCGAGCGGGACGACGCCCCGGTCCTCGCCGGCACCGTCGTGACGTACGGCTGACGACGACGGCCCCGTCCGCCGGATGACGTACGGGGCCGCGGCCGCCTGCCTGCTGTTCTCCTGCGTGTGCGTCGTGCCTCGGCGTGCCGTCAGGCCGCCGTCCCGGATTCCTCGGACGGCTTGCGGTGACGGCCCCGCGGGGTCGCCGCGGCCTCCTGACTGGAGACCGGCCCGCGGTGCTTGCCGTGGCCGGTGTCGGTCTCGGAAACGTCGGCACCGGCGGCCTGCATCGGCTGGGTCGTGCTGGTGTCGTTCATCGGAAGGAATTCACCCCGTCAACATGATCTTTCTTACAGCCGGGCGAGTGTAACCGGCACCCCGCGGCCCGAATCCAGGCGGCCACGCCAACCGGCACTACTTCGTTACACGCCGTCCCAGCGGGGCCTGTTGCAGGGGTACGGGCCGGGGCGGACGGGGCGCCGCTTCGTCCTCTTCCTGCGGGCCGTCTCCTTGCGCCCCGCCCCCCGGTCGGCCTCCGGGCCCCTCCCGCGTCCCGTCGCCCGGCCCCTCGCCGGACCCGTCCGAAGCCGCCTCCCCGATCCCGTCCGAAGCCGCTCCCCCGACCCCGCCCGGGGCCGCCTCCCCGGCCCCGCGCGGGGTCAGCCGGGCCACGCCGCAGGGCAGTTGCGGGGTGGAGCACGGCAGCCGCAGCTCCCCGTCCGGCGTCCACAGCCCGGCCCCCGCCAACCATCCCTCGGGCGCCGGGAGATGACGCACCCGCCGCTCCGCCGGCCGCCACACCCCGACCCAGCTGCCGAACGGGCCGTCGACCCGCAGCGCCACCGCGCACCGCTCCGGCGTCAGCGCCTGCCCCGGCTGGATCGCGAACGGCGTCACCACGCAGTCGGGCAGGTGCAGGCACTCGGGGAAGCGCACCGGCAGTGCGCTGCCCAGCACCCCCCAGCCCAGTCGCTCCCGCCCCGGCGAGGGCGCGTCCGAACGGATCAGCACCAGCCCGCTGTCGGGGTCGGCCAGCAGTATCCGGTCGTCGCTGTCCGGGGCGATCTGGAGCAGCGGCGAGACCTCGCCGTCCCGTTCCAGGTCGACCGCGACCGCCTTCACCCGACCGCCGGTCTCCCGGTCCAGGGCGAGTATCCGGCCCCCGCCGTCCAGCCAGACCCCGCCCGAGCAGCGGCCGGGGATCTCGGCCAGCCGCTCGGGCCCGAAGGCCGCGCCCGCGACCTGCCACAGCACCGTCGCCCGCGGACCGACGGCGAGGGCGTACGCCCGCTCACCGCCCGGGACCGGCGGCAGCAGCCGTACGCCGGTGGTGTCCGGCGGGCACTCCACCGCGCCGAGCGGCAGCTCGCCGGTGCCCGGGCCGGTCGGGTACAGCAGCGAGAAGAGGTGCCGCCCGGCCGCGACGCGGTGCACCAGGACCCGCCCGTCGGCCATCGGCTGCACCTCGGTGCCGGGCTCCTCCGGCTGGTTGCCGGGCAGTGGCACCGCGTACGGCTCGGGGCCGTCCAGGGTCCAGCGCTCCGGGTACCAGGAGTCCCCGCGCCGGGCGAGGCGCGCGGCGTAGGCGCCCTCCGCGGTGATGCCGCAGCCCGGCCGCGGTGCCCCGTCGTTCCCGGACTCCGCGGAAGGCTCGATCGCACAGGCCGTCATGGTTCGGTCACCTCCGGCGACGAAGCTAGTTTTCGCACGCACGGGCGGGGGACCGGCCGCCGGACCCATCACACGTACGTGTGTCACAGGAACGATTCGCCTGAGGAGGACGAGAGGTGTGTGCTGTGCCGGAGCCGGACCGCGGCGGGCTCGGCGCGGGGGTGCGCGGGCGGCTCCGGGCGACGGGTACAAGGCCACAGAACCTCCAGGTAGCCTTGCCTGCGTGCCCCGTCTGTCAGAAGTCATCGCCGCGCTGGAGAACCTGTGGCCCGCCGAGCGGGCCGAGGCCTGGGACGCGGTCGGCACCGTCGTGGGCGAGCCCGGCCGGGAGGTCTCGCGGGTCCTGTTCGCCGTCGACCCCGTCCAGGAGATCGCCGACGAGGCCGTGAACCTCGGCGCCGGCCTGCTCGTCACCCACCACCCGCTCTATCTGCGGGGGACGACGACGGTCGCCGCCACCACCGCCAAGGGCCGCGTGGTGCACACCCTCATCAAGAACGACGTCGCCCTGCACGTCGCCCACACCAACGCCGACTCCGCCGACCCCGGCGTCTCCGACGCGCTCGCCGGCGCCCTCGGCCTGCGCGTCGTACGGCCCCTGGTGCCCGACCCGGCCGACCCGGACGGGCGCCGCGGCCTCGGCAGGGTGTGCGAGCCGGAACACCCCATGACCGTGCGGGAGCTGGCCGCCCGCGCCGCCGAGCGGCTGCCCGCCACCGCGCAGGGCATCCGCGTCGCCGGCGACCCCGGGGCGACGGTCCGCACGGTCGCCGTCAGCGGCGGCTCCGGCGACAGCCTCTTCGACCACGTGCGGGCGGCCGGCGTCGACGCCTTCCTCACCGCGGACCTGCGCCACCACCCGGTGTCCGAGTTCGCCGCGGACCGCGCCGACAGCCCTCTCGCGCTGCTCGACGCGGCGCACTGGGCCACCGAGTGGCCCTGGTGCGAGCTGGCCGCAGCCCAGCTCGACGAGATCTCCGACCGACGCGGCTGGGACCTCAGGGTCCACGTCTCGAAGACGGTCACCGACCCCTGGACCGCCCACGCGGCGTCCGCCCCGACCTCCGACTCACTGGGAGCCCCCAACTGAAAGCCGCGCCCGCCGACCAGATCCGACTCCTCGACGTCCAGGGCCTCGACGTCAAGCTCCAGCAGCTCGCGCACCGGCGCCGGTCGCTGCCCGAGCACACCGAGATCGAGTCGCTGACCAAGGACCTCACCCAGCTGCGCGACCTGCTCGTGGCCGCGCAGACCGAGGAGAGCGACTGCTCCCGCGAGCAGACCAAGGCGGAGCAGGACGTGGACCAGGTGCGCCAGCGCGCCACCCGCGACCAGCAGCGCCTGGACTCCGGCGCCGTCACCTCGCCGAAGGACCTGGAGAACCTCCAGCGCGAGATCGCCTCCCTCGCCAAGCGCCAGGGCGACCTCGAGGACGTCGTCCTGGAGGTGATGGAGCGCCGCGAGTCCGCCCAGGAGCGGGTCGCCGAGCTGACCGAGCGGGTCGGCGCGGTCCAGGGCAAGATCGACGACGCCACTGCCCGCCGGGACGCGGCCGTCGAGGACCTGGACGGCGAGACCGCCTCGGTGACCAAGGAGCGCGAGGTCATCGCCGGCTCGGTCCCCGACGACCTGCTCAAGCTCTACGACAAGCTGCGCCAGCAGCAGGGCGGCGTCGGCGCGGCCAAGCTGTACCAGCGCAGCTGCCAGGGATGCCGCCAGGAGCTGGCCATCACCGAGCTGAGCGAGATCCGCTCGACGGCGCCCGACACCGTCGTACGCTGCGAGAACTGCCGCCGCATCCTGGTGCGCACGGCCGACTCCGGGCTGTAGGGGCCGGATCGGTGGACGCGTCGGCCGGTGCGGTGCGGGAGTTCGTCGTCGAGGCCGACGGCGGGTCGCGGGGCAACCCGGGGCCCGCGGGCTACGGCGCGGTGGTGCTGGACGCGGCGAGCGGCGAGTCCCTCGTCGAGGCCGCCGAGTACCTGGGCGTCGTCACCAACAACGTGGCCGAGTACCGGGGGCTGCTGGCCGGGCTGCGGGCGGCCAGGGAGCTGGACCCGGACGCGCGCGTGCACGTGCGGATGGACTCCAAGCTCGTCGTCGAGCAGATGTCGGGACGCTGGAAGATCAAGCACCCCGACATGAAGCCGCTGGCGGCCGAGGCGGCCCGTATCTTCCCGCCGGGCCGGGTGACCTACGAGTGGATCCCCCGCGCCGAGAACAAGCACGCCGACCGCCTGGCCAACGAGGCGATGGACGCGGGCGCGCGCGGCGAGCGGTGGTCACCGGCCGACTCGACGGCGGAACTGGACGCGGGGGGCGCCGCCGGGCGTCGCGCGCGGGGGGCCCGTACCGGGGACGAGCGGGAGACCGGTGCCGCCGCCGACGAGCGGGCCGCCGAGGGCGTGGGTGCCGGTGCCCGGGCCGGGGGCACCCCTTCGCTCTCCGCGCGTGCCGGCACGGAGGGTGCCCCGAGGGCCGGTGCCGGGGAGCGTGTCGGCCCGACCGCTCCCGCCGACGACGAGGACGCCCCTTCGACCTCCGCGCGTGCCGACGCGGAGCGCGCCCGTACCGGAGCCGTGGCGGACGCTGCCCGTGCCGGGGGTGGTGCGGAGGGCTCCCGTACCGGAGCCGTCGCGGAATCCTCCCGTGCCGGAGCCGGCGAGGCAGACGTGCGGGCCGCCAGGACCGTGGCGTCGCCCGGCTGGGGACCCCCCGACATGGGCGCCCCCGCCACCTTCGTCCTCCTGCGGCACGGCGAGACGCCTCTCACCCCGCAGAAGCGGTTCTCCGGCAACGGTGGCAGCGACCCGTCCCTGTCGTCCGTCGGCCGGGAGCAGGCCGAGCGGGTCGCCGCGAGCCTGGCCCGGCGCGGCACGATCCAGGCCGTCGTCGCCTCGCCCCTGGCCCGCACCCGCGAGACCGCCGGCATCGTCGCCGCCCGCCTCGGCCTGGAGGTCACGGTCGAGGAAGGCCTGCGCGAGACCGACTTCGGCGCCTGGGAGGGGCTCACCTTCGGCGAGGTGCGCGAGCGGTACCCCGCCGACCTGGACGCCTGGCTGGCGTCCCCGGACGCGCGGCCGACCGGCGGCGGCGAGAGCTTCGCCGCGACCGGCGCGCGCGTCGCCGCCACCCGCGACAAGCTGGTCTCCGCCTACGCGGGCCGCACCGTGCTGCTGGTCTCGCACGTGACACCGATCAAGACGTTCCTGCGGCTGGCCCTGGGCGCACCGCCCGAGTCGCTGTTCCGGATGGAGCTGTCCGCGGCCTCACTGTCGGTCGTCGCCCACTACGCCGACGGCGGTGCGAGCGTCCGCCTGTTCAACGAGACGTCGCACCTGCGCTGAGCGCCGCCGCCTCCCGGGCCAGCGCCTCCACGCGCCCCCAGTCCCGGCCGGCCACGGCATCCTTCGGCAGCATCCAACTGCCGCCGACGCAGCCGACGTTGGGCAGCGCCAGATAGTCCGGGGCGGAGCCGGGGCCGATGCCGCCGGTCGGGCAGAAGCGGGCCTGCGGCAGGGGTGCGGCCAGCGCCTTCAGGTAGGCGGTGCCGCCCGCGGCCTCGGCCGGGAAGAACTTCATCTCCCGCACCCCGCGCTCCAGCAGCGCCACCACCTCCGAGGTGGTCGACACCCCCGGCAGGAAGGGCACCCCGGACGACCGCATCGCGTCCAGCAGGACGTCCGTCCACCCCGGGCTCACCAGGAACCGCGCCCCGGCCGCGACGACCTCGCCGACCTGGTCCGGCGTGATGACGGTGCCCGCGCCGACCACCGCGCCCGGCACCTCGCCGGCGATGGCGCGGATCGCGTCCACCGCCACCGGCGTCCGCAGCGTCACCTCGATCGCGGGCAGCCCGCCGGCGACCAGCGCCCGGGCGAGGGGCACGGCGTCGGCGAGGTCGTCGACGACCACGACGGGCACGACGGGGGCGAGGTCCAGCACCGAGGGGGCGGCGGGGGAGGAGGGCAGCGGAGAACTCATGCCCTCATCGTGCCGTCGCGGCGCACGACGCGCAACGCGCGTTGCGTTATCTGCAACGACTGGGTCGGCGCTCAGTGAATCTCGTCCACCAGCACGTCCAGCGACCACGGCCGCCCCGCCTTCGCGGGCGCCTCGGCCTCCACCTCGTACCCGAGGTCCCGCACCACCTCCACCAGCTCCGCCGGACCGGCGGGCGCGCTCCCGGAGGCCAGCAGGCTCCGCACGATCCGCCCCTTGGTCGCCTTGTTGAAGTGGCTGACCACCTTCCGCGTCGGCGCGTGCAGCACCCGCACGGTCGCGGTCCGCTCGGCGACCCGCCCCTTCGGCTTCCAGGCCGCCGCGTACGCCGACGAGCGCAGGTCCAGGACCAGACTCTCCCCGGCGGCCTCGGGCAGCACCTCGGCCATCGGCGCCCGCCAGTACGCGCCCAGCGCCCCGAGTCCCGGCAGCTTCACGCCCATCGAGCACCGGTAGGAGGGGATCCGGTCGGTCACCCGCACGGCACCCCACAGCCCGGAGAACACCAGCAGCGACCGGGCCGCCCGCCGCTTGGCCGCCGCGTCGAGCGAGGCCAGGTCCAGCGCGTCGTACAGCACGCCGGTGTAGATCTCCCCGGCCGGCCGGGCGCCCGCCGTCAGCAGCTCCGCGTTCTTGGCGACCTCGCCGCGCAGCCCCTCGCTCAGCCCCAGCACCTCGCGCGCCTTCTCCTCGTCGCCGGCGCACAGGTCGACGAGTTCGGCGAGTACGGTCTCGCGGGCCGCGGTCAGCCCCGGCAGCGACAACGAGTCCGTCTTCAGCGGGGCTCCCCGGCCGGACGCGGCCTTCCCCTCGGACGGCGGCAGCAGGACAAGCACAGGCACTCCTTCGATCCAAGCTCCAGGTCAGGGTACGGCGTGCCCCTCCCGCGCCCGGTTCACGGCCCGTACGAGGCCGCCGGCGTCGTCGGCGTGGCAGCGCACCACGCGGACCTCGCGGTGCCGCCCGAGTAAGGAGACATGAGTGACGGGCTCGGCGAGTTCGACGGTGACGGACGTCCGCGCGCCCACGGCGAGGTTCAGCTCGCCGTCCCGCGGTTCGTGCGTGGCCCGCGGTTCGCGGCGGACGGAGGAGATCCGCTCCAGCGGTATCCGCACGTCCACGTGGACGGCCCGGCGGATCCGCAGGACACCGGAGGCCGGGTCCAGGACGTGCGGGCGGACCACGGAGGCGGCGTGCAGACCGACGACGAGGACGACGGTGTAGACGTCCAGGACCAGCACCACGTGGTGCACGGCCGGCCAGTCGCGCAGCAGCACGGACATCCCCACGGACTCGACCACGCAGACGAAGGCGAAGCCGAACATCATCGCGCCCTGCCCGCGCGCGTACCCGAACACGGCCGAGCCGTCCGCGGCCCCGTGGGTCCGCCGGGCCGTCCACAGCCACAGGCTCGCCAGCAGCCGCAGCTCGTGCCGGAGCAGGAGGAAGGGGACCGTGACCAGAGACCCGCCCTTCATGCCCGCCGCCCCCTCGACACGATCTCCAGGGACTGCCGGATGGCCTCCGCCTGGCCCGGCGCGAAGTCCGCGTACAGCGCGCGCAGGATGCCGTGGTCGAAATCGAGGTCGAGTCCCCCTTCCGGCACCAGCTCCGGAGGCATGGCCTCCGCGAGCACCCGGGCCGCCTCCGCCACCCTCGGATCACCGGTACCGGCGTCCACCAGGCCGTCGAGCAGCGCGTACGCCCGGTGGGCCCGCGCCACCGCCTCCGGCGAGCCGAGCGCGCCGTGCAGCGAGGCCAGCAGCCCCGCCCGGTCCTCCGGCGGCACCGTGCTCTCCAGCGTCGCCAGCATCTCGCGGTCCCGCAGTGCGGTGGGGGAACCGGAGACGTCCCCCATCCCCGCGAACAGCGCGGCCAGCTCCGGCGAGACCGGCCCCTCGGGCGGCAGCCCGCCCTCCGCGTCCAGCAGGGCCCGCAGCCGCGCCCTGCGGTCCCGGATCGCCGCCTCCTGCCGCGCCAGGTCCGCGTCCAGCTCCGCCAGCACCTCGGCCAACTCCTTGCCGGCCTCGTCCGCGAGCACGTCCCGCACCTCGGCGAGCCCCAGCCCCAGCTCGGTCAGCCGCCGCACGCGGGCCAGCACGACGACGTGCCGCAGCGTGTACGACCGGTAGCCATTGGCCAGCCGCTCCGGCTCGGGCAGCAGCCCCTGGTGGTGGTAGTGCCGCACGGTCCGCGTGGTGACGCCGACGGCGTCGGCGAGTTCTCCGATCCGCATGCCCCCAGTAGAAACGTTGACGTTGCGACAGGGTCAAGCCAATGCACTGGACAGCGCCGCACGTCCTCTGATCCGGTACGCCCAGGGGGTGAGGGCGGTGGACGCACGCGAACAGGCCCGGTGGACCAGGGCCCGGCTGGGAACGGGCGGCCCGCCCCTCGACCTGCTCACGGCCCGCTTCGACCGGCACGTCTACGCCCCCCACGCGCACGACGAGTTCACGGTCGGCGTCACCGTGGGCGGCCTGGAGGTCATCGCCTACCGGGGCGGCCACATCCACTCGGGCCCGGGCTCCATCGTCGTCCTGGAACCCGGCGAGGTGCACACCGGCGGCCCGGCCGCCCCCGAGGGCTACTCCTACCGCGCCCTGTACGCGACCCCCGCCCTGCTCTCCGACGGGCTGCGCGGCGACGTGCTCCCGCACTTCCGCGAACCCGTCCTCCACGACCCGCGGCTCGCCGCCGCCCTGCGCACCGCGCACACGGACCTGACCCGCTGCCCCGACCCCCTGGAGGCCGAGTCGCGCCTGCCCTGGCTCCTCACCGCCCTCGCCGGCCGCCATTCCACGTCCCGCACCGCGGGCGACACCGCCGTCCCGGGCGCGGCCGGCGTCGCCCGTCTCGTCCGTGACCGCCTCGCCGACGAACTCCTCGCCCCACCGTCCCTGGCCTCCCTCGCCACCGACCTGGGTCTGTCCCGCTACCAGCTCCTGCGCGCCTTCCGCACGGCGATGGGGATGCCGCCGTACGCCTGGCTCGCCCAGCACCGGGTGGCCAGGGCGCGGGGGCTCCTGGAGGCCGGCGTACGCCCCGCCGAGGTGGCGGCGCTGGTGGGCTTCGCGGACCAGGCGCACCTGACCCGCTGGTTCCGCAGGATCCTCGGCGTGACCCCGGCGGCGTACCGCAACAGCGTTCAAGACGGCGGCCCCTGAGCGGACCGAGACTCGCGGCATGACTGCACGCGGCTGGTTCCTGTTCTCCCTGATGGGAGTGGTCTGGGGCATCCCCTATCTGATGATCAAGGTGGCGGTGGACTCCGTCTCCCCGTCCGTGGTGGTGTTCACGCGCTGCGCGCTGGGTGCCGCCCTCCTGCTCCCCTTCGCCCTGCGCAGGGGAGGCCTCCTCCCGACCGTCGGGGCCCACTGGAAACCCCTCCTCGCCTTCGCGGTCATCGAGATCATCGGCCCCTGGTGGACGCTGACCGACGCCGAGCGCCACCTCTCCAGCTCCACCGCGGGCCTGCTCATCGCGGGCGTCCCGATCGTCGGCGTCGCCCTGGCCCGCTTCTTCGGCGCCACGGAGACGCTCGGCGCCCGACGCGTCTGCGGCCTCGCCCTGGGCCTGGCGGGCGTGGCGGTGCTGACCCTCCCGCACCTGACCGGCGGCGACGCCCGCTCCCTCGCCGAGGTGCTGCTGACGGTGATCGGCTACGCCACGGCGCCGCTGATCGCCGCCCGCCACCTGAAGGACGTGCCGTCCCTCCACCTCACCGCCTCCTGCCTCACCCTCGCGGCCCTCGTCTACGCCCCCGCCGCGATCCTCGGCCGCCCCGACACCCTCCCGGCGCCCTCGGTGCTGGCCGCCCTCGCCGGCCTCGGCGTGGTCTGCACGGCGATCGCCTTCGTCGCCTTCCTGGAGCTGATCAAGGAGGCCGGCCCGACCCGCGCGACGGTCATCACGTACGTCAACCCGGCGGTCGCGGTGACGGCCGGCGCCGTCTTCCTGGACGAGCCCCTGACCCCGACCGTCCTCGCCGCCTTCGCCCTGATCCTGACGGGCTCGGTCCTGGCCACGGCGGCGACCGCGGGACCGCGCCGCCGCATCCGCCCGGTACCATGGTCGGCACGGCAGACGAGCCGGGCGGGCGGCCGCGTGGAGTCCCTCACGGGACTTCCCGAGGAACGTCCGGGCTCCACAGGGCAGGGTGATGGCTAACGGCCACCCGGGGTGACCCGCGGGACAGTGCCACAGAAAGCAGACCGCCCGGCGCTTCGGCGCCGGGTAAGGGTGAAACGGTGGTGTAAGAGACCACCAGTGCCCAGGGTGACCTGGGCAGCTAGGTAAACCCCACCCGGAGCAAGGTCAAGAGGAGCGCCGTGAAAAGCGCTCTGCGCGGACGTTCGAGGGCTGCCCGCCCGAGTCCGCGGGTAGACCGCACGAGGCCGGTGGCAACACCGGTCCTAGATGGATGGCCGTCGCCGGAGGGCCCGCGAGGACCCTCCGGAACAGAACCCGGCGTACAGCCCGACTCGTCTGCCGCCCCACACGGCCCGTCCAGCGCCCTTCATCGTCCGGGCGGGGACGGTGCCGGCCGCCTCGGCCTCCCACCCCGTACCTTCCGGTCACCGTCGTTCAACACCGCGTGAAACAAGGGTGGTTGAGAACGAGTGCCCCTCCGGTGTCGGTATTGTTGCCCCCGTTCTCAGCGAGAGGGATGTGAGGACCGGTGCTGACCGGCGTTCCTGATCGGCAGGTGGGCGGGGGGCCCGGGCGGCTGGTTGCCGGCCGCTATCTGCTGCACGAAGTCCTGGGCCGGGGCGGCATGGGCGTCGTCTGGCGCGCTCACGACCAGCTCCTCGACCGGCCGGTCGCCGCCAAGGAGCTGCACATCGCCGCCGAGGGCGACGAGGACCACCGCACCCGCATGCGCCGGGCCCTGCGCGAGGCGCGGGCGGTCGCCAGGGTGCCGCACCCGCACGTGGTCGGGGTGCACGACCTGGTCGAGTTCGAGGACCGGCTCTGGATCGTGATGGAGCTGGTGCGCGGGCCCTCGCTGGCCGCCCGGGTGCGCCGGTCCGGGCCGCTGACCCCGGAGCACACCGCCCGGCTCGGCCTCCAACTGCTCGACGCGCTCCGGGCGGTCCACCGCGCCGGCACCCTGCACCGCGACGTGAAGCCCGCCAACGTCCTGCTGCGACCCGGCGGCGACGCGGTGCTCACCGACTTCGGCATCGCCGCCCTCGACGACGGCGAGATGCTCACCTCGACCGGGCAGCTCGTGGGCTCCGTCGAGTACATGGCGCCGGAGCGGGCCACCGCGCAGGAGGCCGGACCGGAGTCCGACCTGTGGTCGCTCGGCGCGACGCTGGTCGCCGCCTGCGGAGGGGAGTCGCCCTTCCGCAGGCACGGGTACGCGGCGACCCTGCACGCCGTCGTGTACGGGAGTCCGCGGCTTCCGGAGCGGCTCGGCCCCCTGCGCCCCGTCGTCGAGGCGCTGCTGCACCGGGACCCGCGCGAGCGTCCCGGCGCCGACGAACTGGCGGCGGCACTGCGGGGCGTGGCGGCCGGTGAGGCCGCGGACGGCGGCGCGGCCGCGGCCCCGGCCGTGGTCGGGGACGATGTCACCGTCGTCCTCGACCGGGCCCCCGACCGGCCGGACGACACGCTGCTCGCGCCCCCCGGCAGTACGGCGGTCCGCGGGGTCGGGACCAGGCGCACGCCGCTCCCGGGGCGGCCGGGCGGTGCCGGGCGCTGGCTGGCGTGGACGCTCGCCGGAGCCGTCGCCCTCGTCGCGGTGGTGAGCGGCGGGCTGCTCCTCGCGGGCGTGGCGCCCTTCCAGGACGACGACGGACCGGGCGCCGACCGCGGTGCCGCCGAGGCGCCCGGCCCGGCGCCGACCTCCCTCGCCTCGCCGGTCGGGGCGCCCCAGGTGACCTCGTACGAGATGGTGGTGAGCGCCGACGAGGGCTGGCAGCCGGTCGTCGGCGCGGTGGTCCGCGCGGGCGACACCGTCACGGTGGAGTCCCGGCGGGGCGAGTGGACGGTGGACCGCGAGCGCATGCCGATGACCGGACCGGCCGGCTACGACCCGGACGGCGACCGGGACCTGGACTTCGCGGCCGGCTGCAAGGTCGTACCGGACGCCCCCTTCGGCACGCTGGTGACCCGCCTGTCGGACACCGACGACGCGCCGGTCCTCGCCATCGGGGAGGCGAAGACCTTCCGCGCGGGCGGCGGCGGCGTGGTCCAGCTGCGGATCAACGACGGCGCGGGGTGCGTGGACGACAACGCGGGCGAGGTCGGTGTGGTCGTGGAGGTGAGCCGGCAGCCCTGAGCGGCGTCGCCCGCACCGCCGGGCGCCGGGAAAAGGGCGTGCGGGTCCGCGGACGGGTGGGATACGTTCCTGCCTGTTCGAAGGGGGGCCGACATGGCGAAGCTGAACCAGATCATCGCGGTCGAGAAGGGCGTCAAGAGCAAGTCGCTCCAGGACGTGACCGCCGCGCACCAGAAGGTGCAGAAGCCCGCGCTGCTGGCCGGGATCTCGCGCACGTACCAGCCGAAGGACGAGGAGGGCGAGCAGCTGCCGCCCGAGTCGACGCGGGTGCAGGTGCGGGCCGAGGACGTGCTGCGCGAGATGGGCGCCTCGCTGACCCGGCTGTTCGACGTCACCGCGACCAAGGACTGGGCGAACTGCACGGCCCGCGCGGACGTCACCGTCGACGGCCGGACGATCGTCGCGGACGTGCCGGTCGGCTACCTGCTCTTCCTGGAGAAGCAGCTCACCGAGCTGCACGCCTTCGTGAAGAAGCTGCCGACGCTCGACGCCGCCGAGGCGTGGGCGCAGGACCCGTCCACCGACTGGTGGAAGACGGACCCGGTGCGCACCATCCGGACGAAGAAGGTCCCGCGCAACCACGTGAAGGCCGAGGCGACGGAGAAGCACCCCGCCCAGGTCGAGGTGTACTACGAGGACGTGCCGATCGGCTACTGGACGACCGTGAAGTTCTCCGGGGCGCTGCCGGCCCGGCGGGTCAACGAGCTGCTGGACCGGGTCGAGAAGCTCCAGCAGGCCGTCAAGTTCGCCCGGGAGGACGCCAACGGCGACGAGGTCACCGACCAGCGGGTCGGCGACGCGGTGTTCGGCTACCTGTTCGGCTGAGGCCCCGCGCGGGCCCGGCAACGGGTAGCCTCCACAGACGCCCCCGCGTGCGAGCGCGGGGGTGCGCGAAGGGCGCGGGCCGGACTGAGGACCGGTTCGCGCGACGAGCGCAAGCTGAAACTGACGTTCAGCCTGAAGAGGCGCGCCGCCCCGGGACGGGCGCGGACCGCGCCGTCAATCTCAGACTCTCGCTCCAGCTTCAGCATCGCCGCCGATCACCGGGGCGACCAGGCCGGACGACCGCCGTCGGATGCGAGTTCGAATCTCGTCTGCACCGCTGCGTGGTGCGGTAGTTCAAAGGAAGAACACGACGGCCTGACGACTGATCCGTCCTGACACGGTTCCGGTGTGCGCATCAGGTGGCATCTCCAGGGGCCCGGGAGCAGGCTACGCTCCCGGGCTCCGCCACGTCAGGCACCGGCCGCGCGGGGGCGGGACGCCACCTTCGCCAGGTGCCGCCCGAACACCTCCCGCGCCTCGGGCGTCAGGGTGCGCAGCGCCACCATCGCCGTGATCACCACGTCGCACAGCTCCGCCTCGACGTCCTGCCAGGTGTGGGTGGTGCCCTTGCGCGGGTTCTGCCCCGTCGCGCCGATCACCGCCTCGGCGACCTCGCCGACCTCCTCCGACAGCTTCAGCATCCGCAGCAGCAGGCCCTCCCGGCCGGCGACGGGCTGGTCCGCCTCCAGCCACGCGCACAGGTCGTCGATGGTGTCCCAGGGGCCGGCCGGGGCGCCGGCGAGGTCGTCGCTCATACGGAGCAGCGTGCCACGCCGGGCGGGGTGCGCCGTCGGTCAGTCGAACAGTGGCTCCTGCTCGCCCTCGGCGGCCTTGCGCACCCGCTTGTTGCGCATGCCGACGACCACCGCCGTGGCCGCCGCCGTCACCCCGAGAGCCGCCGGGACCATCCAGTTGCGGTTGACCGCGTGGCCGAGGGCGTGGTCCAGGGAGAGACGGCCCGGTCCGGCGACCGCGAGGCCGGTGGCGGTCAGGGCCAGGGACGCCGCGTACTCGTAGCCGCCGGCCTGGGCGAAGAAGCCGTTCGGGGCGTGCACCGCCGCCGCCCCCACCATCGCGCCGGCCGCCGAGGCGCCCGCGGCCGGGGTCGCGAGACCCAGCGCGAGCAGCGTCCCGCCGCCCGCCTCCGCGAGGCCGGCCAGGACGGCACTGGTACGGCCGGGCTCGTAGCCCATGGCCTCCATGGCCTGGCCCGTCGCCTCGATGCCGCCGCCGCCGAACCAGCCGAGCAGCTTCTGCGCCCCGTGCGCGGCCAGCACCCCGCCGGTACCCAGTCGGAGCAGCAGCAGGCCCAGATCGCGCCGGTCACAACAGTTCACGTCGACTCCCTCGCAGACGGCGGCGGCTCACACCCCACCACCGTCTCCCGGGTGCCTCGCGCGGGCCCGTCGCGGGCGCCGTTCGGGTGGCGGGCCGGGGGCGGAGCGGTGGCGGGGGTGCCGGGCCGGTGTGACGCTGGCCGGCATGACCATTCAGACCACGCGACTCAGCGACCCGGCCGTCCGCGGCTTCGTCACCGCCGTCAACGCCCACGACCGCGACGCCTTCCTCGCGCTGCTCGCGCCGGACGCCACCATGGCCGACGACGGGGCCGACCGCGACCTCGCCGAGTGGATCGACCAGGAGATCTTCTCCTCCAACGGCCACATGGAGGTCGACAACGAGTCGAACGGCGGTCGCGCCCTCATCGCCCGCTACCGCAACGACACCTGGGGCGAGATGCGCACGCGCTGGGACTTCACCGTAGACGAGCAGGGCCGCATCGCACGCTTCGAGACCGGGCAGGCCTAGGCCTCCGCGTCCAGCCGTCGGGCGGTGTGTACGCGGCAGCCGTCCGCCCACCGGTGCGTATCCCGCGGTCCCACGCGGGATCCACCCCCAGCCCGGTGCTGCGGACGGCTGTCGCCTCCCCCCTCGATGTGGCTTGCGGGCCGGTTCTGAAGGCCAACACTCCAACTGTGAAGCTCTGGTGAAGGAGAGTTGAGCATAAGCCCGCCACGGGCCGCAATACTGCGGACTTTGATATTCCGATTGTGTGAATCGCGGCGGCGGCCCCCGCCTTCCGGTCAGCCGCGCCCCACGTACGGCATCGCCGACGCCATGACCGTCGCGAACTGCACGTTCGCCTCCAGCGGCAGCTCGGCCATGTGCCGCACCGTGCGCGCCACGTCGGCCACGTCCATCACGGGCTCGGGTGCCGTCTCCCCGTTGGCCTGGAGCGCGCCGGTCTGCATCCCGGCCGTCATGTCGGTCGCCGCGTTGCCGATGTCGATCTGGCCGACCGCGATGCCGTAGGGACGGCCGTCCAGCGACAGCGACTTGGTCAGGCCCGTCAGCGCGTGCTTGGTCGCCGTGTACGCCACCGAGTGCGGGCGCGGCGTGTGCGCCGAGATCGAGCCGTTGTTGATGATCCGGCCGCCCCGCGGGTCCTGCTCCCTCATCTGCCGGTACGCCGCCTGCGCGCACAGGAACGCACCGTTCAGGTTGGTGTCCACCACGTGCCGCCAGGCCTCGTAGGGCAGGTCCTCCACCGGCACGCCGCCCGGGCCGAAGGTCCCGGCGTTGTTGAACAGCAGGTCCACCCGCCCGAAGCGGTCGCGCACGGCCGCGAACAGGGTCGCCACGTCCTCCGGGCGGGAGACGTCGGTGCGCACGGACAGCACCGCGCCGCCCGCCGGGGCCAGCGCCGCCGTCTCCGCCAGGGTCTCGGGCCGGCGGCCGGCCAGGGCCACCGCCCAGCCCGCGGTGAGCAGTTCCACGGCGACCGCCCGGCCGATGCCGGAACCGGCACCCGTGACGACGGCGATCTGCTGCGCTCCGACGGTTTCCTCGTCGGTGGTTTTCACGGAGTTCATGAGTCGGCAGCGTACGGGTCGCGGATCGTGCCGAACTCACCCTCCCGACATGGGCTCGCCATGTCCGCGCCAAGCGAGTGTCGTTCCCGGACCGTCGAATGCCCCTTGCAGCCACCGTAAGGGGAGAATCGGATGACACCCGCGAAACAGCCCGCCCAGTCCCAGTCGTCGCACGCGCCCGAACTCCGCGCCGCCGCCCGCCACCTGGGCCGCCGCCGCTTCCTGACCGTCACCGGAGCCGCCGCCGCGCTCGCCTTCTCCGTGAACCTGCCGACCGCCGGCGCCGCGAGCGCCGCCGAACTGGACGCCGCGCGGATCACCGACGACCCCTTCACCCTCGGCGTCGCCTCCGGCGACCCGCAGTCCGACTCCGTCCTGCTGTGGACCCGCCTGGCCCCCGCGCCGTACCAGGCCGACAGCGGACTGCCCCCGCAACGCGTCGAGGTGGGCTGGGAACTGGCCCTGGACGAACGGTTCCGCCGCGTCGTCAGAAGGGGCACCGCCACCGCCCACCCCGAGTTCCACCACACCGTCCACGTCGAGGCCGGCCCGCTCCCGCCCGGCCAGGTCTACTTCTACCGCTTCCGCGCCGGCAGCTGGATCAGCCCCGTGGGCCGCACCCGCACCGCGCCGTCCCCGTACAGCCGGGTCTCCGACCTCACCTTCGGCCTCGTCTCCTGCCAGAAGTACGACGAGGGGTACTACACCGCGTACAAGCACCTGGCCCAGGAGGACGTGGACGTCGTCTTCCACCTCGGCGACTACCTCTACGAGTACGCCGTGAACGCCACCGGCGGCTCCCGCGCCTACCCGGCCGGCACCCTGCCCGGCCTCTTCAACCGCGAGACGGTGACCCTGGAGGACTACCGGCTGCGGTACGCCCTCTACAAGTCGGACCCCGACCTGCGGGCCGCGCACGCCGCCCACCCCTTCGTCGTCACCTGGGACGACCACGAGACCGAGAACAACTACGCCGACGACACCCCGGAGAACAGCGTCCCGCCGGAGGAGTTCCTGATCCGCCGGGCCGCCGCCTACCGCGCCTACTGGGAGAACATGCCGCTGCGCCGCCCGCAGCTCCCCGACGGCCCGGACCTGAAGCTCTACCGCCGCCTGCACTGGGGCCGGCTCGCCCAGTTCGACGTGCTCGACACCCGGCAGTACCGCTCCAACCAGGCCTACGGCGACGGCTGGCAGTACTCGGGACCCGAGTCCGAGGACCCCTCGCGCACCCTGACCGGCGACGCCCAGGAACGCTGGCTCGTCAACGGCTGGCACCGGTCGAACGCCCTGTGGAACGTGGTGCCCCAGCAGGTCACCTTCGCCCGCCGGTACAACTCCACCACGCTCCCCTCCCAGGTCTCCATGGACTCCTGGGACGGCTACCCGGCCTCCCGCGACCGGGTGCTGGCCGGCGCGCAGGCCGCCGGGATCGAGAACCTGATGGTGCTCACCGGCGACGTGCACGTCTCCTACGGCTTCGACATCAAGCGCGACTTCGACGACCCCCGCTCGCGCACCCTCGGCACCGAGATCGTCACCACCTCCGTCACCAGCGGCCGCGACGGCTCGGAGAAGCCGTCCAACTGGGACACCCTCATGGCCGCGAACCCGCACCTGAAGTTCTTCAACGGACGGCGCGGCTACGCGAAGGTGTCGCTCGGCCGGGACCTGGCCCGCGCCGACTTCAAGACGGTCTCCCACGTCACCACGCAGGGCGCGCCGCTGACGACCGCCGGGTCCTTCGTCACGGAGGTGGGGGAGCAGGGGCTCAAGCCGGCGTGACCGCACGCTCCTCGCCGGGATAGCGGACGCCGACGCGCGCACGGATCGCGTCGAGCGTCCGCATCACGGCCAGCGTGCCGTCGAGCGGCACCAGCGGCGACTCCGCCTCCCCGGCCCGCAGCGCCCGCATCACCTCCCGGGCCTCGTGCCGCAGGCTCTCCCGAGGGCCGTCGGCCGGGTCGGCGCGGAACTCCTCCGGCTCCCGGCCGTCCCGGTGCAGCACGAAGTGGTCCGGGAAGAAGAAGCCGTACGGCACGTCGATACGGCCCAACGAGCCTGTCACCGAGGCGGAGTTGGGCGTGCCGCCGGTGATGGAGCAGTGCACCGACGCGAGCGCGCCGCTCCCGTGGGAGAGCAGGGCACCCGTCTGCAGGTCGACGCCCTCGTCCGAGAGCACCGCTCGCGCGGCCACGTCCGACGGCTCACCGAGCAGCAGCTGCGCGAACGACACCGGGTACACGCCCAGGTCGAGCAGCGCGCCGCCGCCCTGCGCCGGGTCCCGCAGGCGGTGGGCCGGAGGGAACGGCCCCGCCAGCCCGAAGTCCGCCTGCACGGTGCGGACCTCGCCGATCGCACCGTCGTCCACCAGCGCCTTCAGCCGCCGCACCAGCGGGTTGCAGTACATCCACATGGCTTCCATCAGGAAGACGCCGTGCCGCCGGGCGAGGCCGGCCAGTTCCTCCGCCTCGCGCGCGTTCAGCGTGAACGGCTTCTCGCAGAGCACGTTCCGGCCGGCCTCCAGGCACAGGCCGGCGGCCGCGCGGTGCGACGAGTGCGGGGTGGCGACGTACACCACGTCGACGTCCTCGTCACGGGCCAGCGACTCCCAGTCGCCGTAGGCCCTCGGTATCCCGAACCGCTCCGCGAACGCGCGCGCCGACGCCTCGGTCCGCGAGGCCACCGCCACGACCTCCGCGTCCGGCAGATCGACCAGATCCGCCGTGAACCTCGCCGCCATCCCGCCGGTCGCCAGAATCCCCCAGCGCACCTTCTGCCCGGTCACCGCTGACACCCTGCCCCACCCTCGCTCAGGTTCGTTCGAGTCTGTTCGTTCCAGTGCGTACGAGCTGAGAGCATAGGTGGCGGATCTGTAGAAGAGGGAGGGGCACATGCCCGAGCGCGGGCCGTCCATATCGTACGAACCGACCGACATCACGAGCCCGGGACCGGGCCCGGCCGACCCCGCGCGACGGGCCGCCCGTCGCACCGGACTGCTCGTCACACTCATCCTCGGCAGCCTGACCGCGACCCCGCCGCTGGCGATGGACATGTACCTCCCCTCGCTCCCGGAGGTCACCCGGTCCCTGCACGCGCCCGCCGCGACCGTCCAGCTCACGCTCACCGCGTGCCTGGCCGGCATGGCCCTCGGCCAGCTCCTCGTCGGGCCGATGAGCGACAAATGGGGCCGCCGGCGCCCGCTGCTCGCCGGGCTCGCGGTCTACGTCGTCGCCACCGCCCTGTGCGCCGTCGCGCTCACCGTCGAACTCCTCGTCGCCTTCCGGCTGATCCAGGGGCTCGCGGGCGCCGCCGGGATCGTGATCGCCCGGGCCGTGGTCCGCGACCTGTACGACGGTGTGGCCATGGCCCGCTTCTTCTCCACCCTGATGCTGATCTCCGGCGTCGCGCCGATCGTGGCGCCGCTCATCGGCGGGCAGATCCTGCGGGTGACGGACTGGCGGGGCGTCTTCGTCGTCCTCGTCGTGGTCGGGGCGGTGCTCGGCGTCGTGGTCTGGGCCAAGCTCCCCGAGACGCTGCCCGAGGCCGAGCGGCACGCGGGCGGGGCCCGCGACACCCTCCGCGCGATGCGCGGGCTGCTCGCCGACCGCGCCTTCACCGGCTACATGCTCGCCGGCAGCTTCGCCTTCGCGTCGCTGTTCGCGTACGTCGCCGCGTCGCCGTTCGTCATCCAGGAGATCTACGGCGCCTCCGCGCAGACCTTCAGCCTGCTCTTCGGGCTCAACTCCATCGGCCTGGTCGTCGTCGGCCAGATCAACGGCAAGATCCTGGTCGGGCGGGTCCGGCTGGACCGGGTGCTGGGCGTCGGCCTCGTGATCGTGATCGCCGCCGCGACCGCGCTGCTGCTGATGTCGCTGGGCGTCTTCGGCGAGGTCGGGCTGGTGCCGGTCGCCGCCGCGCTGTTCGTCCTCATGTCCGCGATGGGCATCAGCCTGCCGAACACCCAGGCGCTCGCGCTGATGCGGGTCAAGAAGTCCGCGGGGTCCGCGTCGGCGCTGCTCGGCACCTCCTCCTTCCTCGTCGGCGCGGTGGCCTCGCCGCTGGTCGGGATCGCCGGGGAGGGCACCGCCGTGCCCATGGCCGTCGTCCAGCTGACGGCGGCGGTGGTGGCGCTCGGCCTCCTCGTCGGCATGTGCCGTCCCCGGGCGGGGCGCGCGAGAGGGCGGGGAGTGGAGAACTGAGCGCTCCGAGACTGCGGCGCGGCACCCCCGAGCGGGCCGGACTCGACCCCGTCGAGCTCCGCCGTGTCGTCGCCGACGTGCGCGGCCTCACCATCGGCGACCGGCCCTGGGCCGCCGGTGCCGTCGTGGCCGTCGGGCGCGGGCCCGTGCTCGCCGTCGAGGAGGCGGCGGGCTGGGCCGTGCGGTACGCGTCCTACGATCCGGACACCGACCGCGGGGTGGAGCTGCCCGCGCGGGAGCGGGTGCCGATGAGCGTGGGGACGCCCTTCGACCTGGCGTCCCTCACGAAGCTGTTCACCTCGGTCGCCGCGGTGCAGCAGATCGAGCGGGGCACGCTCGGCATCGACGCGGAGGTCGGCGCGTACCTGCCCGACTTCCGGGCCGCCGCCGCGCACCGCGTCACCGTGCGGCAGCTGCTCACGCACACCTCCGGGCTGCGGCCCGAACTCCCGCTGTACGACTGCGCCGACGACGCGGAGCGGATGGCGCTGCTGCGGGCGGAGAGGCCGGTGGGGGTGCCGGGGACGTACTGCTACTCGGACCTGAACATGCTGCTCCTCCAGCAGGTGCTGGAGCGGATCACCGGGCGCGGTCTCGACGTCCTCGTCCGGGACGGGATCACCCGGCCGCTCGGCATGACGGCGACGGGGTTCGGGCCGTGCCCCGGGGCGGCGGCGACCGAGGACCAGCGGCGGCCGTGGGCGAAGGCCGACCGGGGGATGCTGCGGGGGGTCGTCCACGACGAGAACGCGTGGGCGCTGGGCGGGGTGGCGGGGCACGCGGGGCTGTTCTCCACGGGGCGGGATCTCGCGGTGTTCTGCCGGGCGCTGCTCGGGGGCGGGGCGTACGGGCCGGCCCGGATCCTCGGTCCGGACTTCGTGGAGCTGCTGCTCGCGGCGCCGGGGCTGGGGTTCGCCCTCGACCAGCCGTGGTTCATGGGGGAGCTGGCGGGGCGGGGGGCGGCGGGGCACACCGGGTTCACGGGGACGATGCTGGTGCTGGACCGGGTGACGGACACGTTCGCGATCCTCCTCGCGAACACGGTCCATCCGCGGCGGCGGCAGGTGGCGAACGGGGCGCGGGCGGGGGTGGGGACTCGGGTGGCTCGGGCCGTGCGGGATGCCTGACGGCGTCTTCGGGGGGCGATGCCTGCGGCGGCCTGTGGCTGGTTCGGTGGGGGTGCGCGTGGCGCGGTGCGTGGTGTTTCGGGTCGGGGGTGCGCCGGGGGGTGTCCGTCCTCGGAACGGCGCGGAATCGGTCGGCCACAGAAGTGAACTGTGTTGACGCGCCAACCGCTGCGGGCGGACACCCCCCGGCACACCCCCTTCTCGCCGTACGCGGCTCTCCCACTCAGCTGCGGGCAGTCGTGCCGCTGGGGCGGCACGGGTGGGCGCAGCGGCACCCCGCTACGCCGGGCTGCGTCACCCACCCCCGGCCCGCACCCACGCCGGGTGACCAGGGAGCGCCGGCCGTGAGACCCGTCACCGCCCCCTAGAATCGTCGGGTGAACGACCCCGCCGACCTCCTGCGTGCCGCCCTCGCCGACCTCGTCGACGGGCTGCCGCCGCGGCAGGCCGCGCAGGCGGTGGAGCGGCTGATCGGGACGTACCGGGGCGACACCCCGACCGACGCCCCCATCCTCCGCGACCGCGCCGACGTCGTCGCCTACGCCGCCTACCGCATGCCGGCCACCTTCGCCGCCGTACGCTCCGCGCTCGCCGCGTTCGCGGACGCCGTGCCGGGGTGGACGCCCGGCAGCCACGTGGACGTGGGCGGCGGGACCGGTGCCGCGACCTGGGCCGTCAGCGACACCTGGGGCGGCAGCCGGCCGGTGACCGTGCTGGACTGGGCGGAGCCCGCCCTCGCCCTCGGGCGGGAGATCGCCGCCGCCCACCCCGGACTGCGCGACGCCCGCTGGCAGCGCTCGCGGATCGGCGCGGCGCTCACCGTCGACAAGGCCGACCTCGTCACCGTCTCCTATGTGCTCAACGAGCTGACGCCGGCCGACCGCACCGCCCTCGTCGACGCCGCCGCCGGAGCCGCGGAGGCCGTTGTGATCGTGGAGGCCGGCACCCCGGCCGGGTACGCCCGTGTCATCGAGGCCCGCGACCGGCTCGTCGCCGCCGGGTTCCGCGTCGCCGCGCCCTGCCCGCACAGCGCCGCCTGCCCCATCGTGCCCGGCACGGACTGGTGCCACTTCGCGGCGCGGGTCAGCCGCTCCTCGCTGCACCGGCAGGTCAAGAGCGGCTCCCTCGCCTACGAGGACGAGAAGTTCAGCTACGTCGCCGCCACCCGGCTGCCCGCCGGCCCCGCCCCCTCCCGCGTGGTCCGGCGACCGCAGATCCGCAAGGGCCAGGTCCTGCTCGACCTGTGCGAGCCGGACGAGCGGCTGGAGCGGCGGACGGTCACCAAGCGTCACGGGGACCTGTACAAGGCGGCGCGGGACGCGGCCTGGGGGGACGCCTGGCCGCCGGCGGACGGCGACCGGGTCGACGAACGGGGTCGTTGACCCGGCCCACCCGTTTCACGACGTCCCGTCGTCCGTCCCCTGGCGGGTCTGCCGTCGTTCCTGCAGCTTGCGCAGCAGTTCGCGCTTCTGCTCCTGCGGGCTCGGGGCGCCGCCCGTCCTGCCGCGACGGTCGCCGCCGCGCAGCGCGTCGCGGCCCAGCTTCCGCCGCGTGCCGCCGACGCCCAGCATGTTTCCTGCTCCACCTCGGGCCATGGCTGCCTCCTCCTCGCCTAGTAAAACGAGACGGTTCGTCTCGCTCGGTGCTTCTCCACTGTCAGGCGAGACGCAACGTCTTGTCAACCTGATAAGTTCGAGCCATGGCCGCTCAGAAATCCGTACACGCCCCCGACAAGCCCCAGCCCGACGCCGCCCGGCGCAGCCAGCGCTCCCGCCAGGCCATCTACGACGCCGCCCTCGCGCTCGTCGGCGAGGTCGGCTACCCCAAGACCACCATCGAGGGCATCGCCGCCCGCGCCGGCGTCGGCAAGCAGACCATCTACCGCTGGTGGTCCTCCAAGGCCGACGTCCTGCTGGAGGCCTTCCTCGACCTGGGCGACCGGGCCGCCCGTGACCCCGGCGCCGACCCCGGTGCGGCGTACGCCATCCCGGACACCGGCGATCTGGCCGCCGACCTCAAGGCCGTACTGCGCACGACCGTCGACGAGCTGCGCGACCCCGCCTTCGAGGTGCCCTCGCGTGCCCTGGCGGCCGAAGGGCTCGTCGACGAGAAGCTCGGGCGGCGGTTCGTCGCCAAGCTCCTGGAGCCCTCGCTCCAGCTCTACGTCGACCGGCTGCGCGCCGCCCAGGATGCCGGCCAGGTGCGGCCGGAGATCGACCCGCGGATCGCACTGGAGCTGTTCGTCTCCCCGCTCGCCCAGCGCTGGCTCCAGCACACCGCGCCGATCTCCTACGAGTACACCGACACCCTCGTCGACTACGCGCTGTACGGGCTTGCCCCCCGCTGACCGAAAAAGGCCCCCCGTGCGAGCCTGACCAGGGGAGTTTGTCCCTTCCCGACCCCGAAGCGCGGAATGGTGCGACGATAGGGCATGCTGGTGCGCACGACGGCGAGGCAAGGGGTTTGATGAGCGCGGAGTTCGGCGGTCGGAGCGGTCTGCAGGGCAAACTCTCCTCGTGGCTGCGCGGACGCCGGCCCAAGGAGGACGCCGGTGACGGCGGCCGGGAGGACCTGCTGCTCGCCGCCGCCGGCGCGGGACTGCCCCTGGCGCCCGCCGCCCACCCCGCCGGATACCGCTGCTCCTGCGACCGCGTCGGCTGTCCCACCCCGGCGCGGCACCCGGTGTCCTTCGCCTGGCAGACGCAGTCCACCACCGACCGGTCGCAGATCGAGCGCTGGGCGCGGCACCAGCCCGAGGCCAACTTCATCACCGCGACCGGCATGGTCCACGACGTCCTCGACGTCCCCCTGGAGGCCGGGCGCGAGGCCGTCCGGCGGCTGCTGGAGGCCGGCATCGAGGTGGGCCCGGCCGCCGAGAGCGACGACGGCCGCATGCTGCTGTTCACCCTCACCCGCGGCACCCCCGAGGACGAGGACGAGTGGTGGCCCTGCGAGCTGGACTGCCACCCCGAGACCATGGACGAGCACCCCGGCCTGCGCTGGCACTGCCGCGGCTCCTACGTGCTCGTGCCGCCCGCCCGGCTGCCCGGCGAGGACCGCACCGTGCACTGGGTGCGCGGCCCCGAGCATCCGCTGCCGGACCCGCTCACCCTGCTGGAGACCCTCACCGACGCCTGCGCCCGGCACGCCGGCGAGGAGAGCGACCACGCGGGCACGGCCTGGCCCCTGCGCCGCTGAGCGCCGGGCTACTCGCCCTTCGCCGACGTCAGACCCTGCACCCGGCCCAGGACCGACACCTTGCCGTCCGCCGGGTCGAGCGCGACCTCGTTGGACACGAACTCCATCGTCAGCGACTGCTTGATCTCGCCGTCCGTCAGCGCCAGCACGTCCCTGTTCGGCGTCGGCACCGCGGCCCCCCGCGCCGCCGTCTGCTTCTCGTAGTGCCGCGTCGTGAAGAAGACCAGCGCCCCGCCGTCCTTGGTGCGCAGCGCCAGCGGCGCGTAGTGGCCCTCGGTCAGCGGCTCGTCGATGAACTGGGTGACCAGGCCGGGGCGGCTCGACCGCTTCTCCCGCACCTTCCGCCAGGAACTGGTGTGCACGCCGTCCGCGAAGGACGCGCCGCCGCTGCGCAGGTACGCCGTGTAGTCCTTGCTCAGGTCGCCCGGCGGGGCGGCCAGATCCGTCGAGTCGGCGGGGACCGCCTCGGCCCACCCGTCCGCGTCGGTCTTGAACTCGGGCATCCGCTCGGGGGCGACCAGGGTCAGGTACGTCGCCTGCCAGGTCTCGTCCAGGCCGTCGCGGGTGAACACCAGCAGCCAGCGGGACTTCCCGCCCTTGTTGGCCTTGGTGTCCGCGACGAACCAGCGGGGCCAGCCCGCCTTCTTCGGAATCGTGTACTTCGCGTCGGTCAGCTCCAGCGGCGCGTGCGCCGGGTTGCCGTCCGGGTGGTTGGTGCGGCCCGCCTTCAGCCGCGCCGAGTCGATGGCGGCGAGCGCGCCCGCGGTGTGGTCGGCGTCCAGGGACGCGTCGTAGGCCTTGTCGGCGGCGTTGTACGCGGAGGTGAACTGCTGGAGTGCCTTGGCGGCTTCGGTCCGGGTGGTCGCGGGGAGCACCTCGCGCTCGCCGTGCACCACCACGCATCCGCTCGCCGTCAACGACAGAGCGGTCACCGAGGCCGCCGCGAATATCTTCCGGTCAAGCCGGCGGGGCCGTCGAGGGCCGCGATCCCTGCTCATCAGGTTCCTTCACCTTCCCCTTCCCGGAGGCGAACCCTACCGGGACGGGGCGGCGCCCGAACGGCCGGACCGGAGACAGCCGCCACACCGTGACCTCCGCTCACACCTCCCGGCGCGGGACCACCAGCAGCGCTCCGGTGCGCGGGTGGGGCAGCACCTCCACCGGCTGGTCGTAGACCTCGGAGAGGAGGTCCTCGTCGAACACCTCCGCCGGGGCGCCCTCGGCCGCGATCCGGCCCGCCCGCAGCACCGCCACCCGGTCCGCGTACGCCGCCGCCAGCGCCAGGTCGTGCAGGACGACGACCACCGCGTCCCCGGCCCGAGCCCGCTCCCGGCACAGGCGCAGGACCAGTTCCTGGTGCCGCAGGTCCAGGGCCGCCGTCGGCTCGTCGAGCAGCAGCAGCGGCGCGCGCTGGGCCAGCACGCGGGCCAGCGCCACCCGGGCCCGCTCGCCGCCGCTCAGCGCGGAGAAGGGGCGCCCGGCGAAACCGGCCACCTCCGTGCGGGCCATCGCCTCCGCCACCGCCGCGTCGTCCTCGGCCTCCCGCTCACCGCCCGCCCAGGGCGCCCGGCCCATCCGGACCACCTCCGCCACCGGGAACGGGAAGGACAGCGACGCCGACTGGGGCAGCACCGCCCGGCGCAGGGCCAGTTCGGGCGCGGACCACTCGCCCGCCGGGCGGCCGTGCACGCGTACCACCCCCTCGGCGGCCGGGACATCGGCGGCCAGGGCACCCAACAGGGTCGACTTTCCGGCGCCGTTGGGCCCGACCAGGGCCAGTACCTCGCCCGCCCGGACGCGCACGTCCACCCCGTCGAGCACCGGTCGCCCGCCCAGGAGCACCCGCACCGCCTCGGCCTCGGCGAGGACGTCACCGGGCGCGGCCGGCGGCGGAGGCAGCGGGCGGGACGGTACGAGGCGCAGCAGGCCCCGAGTGTTCGGCGATTTCACGGCCCTCATGCCCAACCCCCTTGCCTGCGCCGGGTGCGGCGCAGCAGCCAGAAGAAGAACGGGCTGCCGAGCAGCGCCGTCAGCACCCCGAGCGGCAGCTCCGCGGGCGCCGCCACCGTGCGCGCGGCCAGGTCGGCGGCGAGCAGGACCAGCGCGCCGAGCAGCGCGCTGCCCGGGATCAGGAACCGGTGCCCGGGACCCGCCGCCATCCGCAGCAGGTGCGGGACGACGAGGCCGACGAAGCCGATCACCCCGGCCACGCTGACCGCGGCCGCCGTCAGCAGCGCGATCACCAGGACCAGGACGATCCGCAGGCGCTCCACCTCCACGCCCAGGTGCCGGGCCGGGCGTTCGCCGAGCGCGAGCAGGTCCAGCCGGCGGGCGTACAGCGGGGCGAGCCCCAGCCCGAGCGCCGCGCACGGCAGCACCGCCAGCACCTTCGGCCAGGTCGCCTGGGCGAGCGAGCCCAGCTGCCAGAAGGTGATCTGGTTGACCGCCGCCGTGTCCGCGAAGAACAGGAACAGGCCGATCAGCGCGCCCGCGAAGGCGTTCACGGCGATACCGGTGAGGATCAGCGTCACGACCTCCGTACGGCCGCCCGAGCGGGACATGGCGTACACCACCAGGACCGTGATCAGGCCGGAGACGAACGCGAAGACGGACACCGTCCAGTTGCCGAGGAAGTTCAGCCCGAAGGCGATGGCCCCGACCGCGCCGACCGCCGCGCCCGAGGAGACGCCGATGACGCCCGGTTCGGCGAGCGGGTTGCCGAACACGCCCTGCATCAGCGCCCCCGCGCAGCCCAGCGAGGCGCCGACGAGCAGGGCCAGCACGATCCTCGGGAACCGCACGTTCCACAGCACCGACTCGGCCACCCGGTCCAGTTCGGTGCCGCCGAGCCCGGCCCGGTGCAGCAGTGAGCCCAGCACGTCGGCGACCGGGACCGGGTAGGCGCCGGTGCCGGCCGCGACGGGCACCAGGACCAGCAGGCCCGCGACGAGGCCGGCGGTCAGCAGCCAGGCCGTGGTGCGCCGGGTGCGGGCCGGCGCCGGACCGGGGGACGTCCGCGGAGAAACCGGCTTGTCCAGTACCGTCACCGCGCGCCGTCCTCGCCGTACAGCTGCGCCACGACCGACCTCAGCACCTGGTCGGTGCGCGGGCCGTAGTTGAGCAGGACGCCGTCCTCGACGGAGACGATCCGCCGGTCCAGGCCGGCCGGGGTCTGCGCGACGCCGGGGATCTTCACCAGTCCGTCGACGCCGCCGACCGATTCGAGGCCCTTGCTCATCACGAGGATGGCGTCCGGCGCGGCCTTCACCAGGGCCTCGCTGGTGATCGCGGTGAAGTCCTTGTCCAGACCCGAGGCCGCCCCGGCGTCCACCGCGCCGGCCGCCTCGATCAGCGAACCCGCGCCCGAGTCCGCGCCGCCGATCAGGTAGACGGAGGCCGAGCCGCGCAGGTACAGGAAGGCGACCCGCGGCTTCTCGCCGTGCGGAACGTCCTTGCGGGCGGCCTCGATCCGCTGCTCCGAGCGCCGCGTCAGCTCCTGTCCGGCCGCCGGCACCCCGAGGGCGCCGGCGACCGCCCGGATGCGGGTGCCGACGTCGTCCAGGCCCCTGGCCGCCGCAACGAGCAGCACCGGGATCCCCGCGGCGCGGATCTGGTCCACCGCCTCCGCCGGGCCGGTGGTGGTCTCCGCGATCACCAGGTCGGGCCTGAGCGACAGCACGCTCTCCGCGGAGACGTCGTGGCCCCGGGTGACCACGGGGAGCCCGGCCGCCTGCGCGAAGGTGGCGGTGACGTCGCGGGCGACGACGCGGTCGCCGAGCCCGAGCGTGAACACGATCTCGCTGAGGCTGCCCGACAGAGGGACGACGCGCTCGGCCTTCTCCACGGTGACCTTCTCGCCGTCGGCGGACCGGACGGTCGCCGGGAGGCGGGGCGCGGGTCTCCGCTCCAGGGGCTCGACCCGGTTGGCCACGGTCTGCCCGGCGGTCGCGGCCCCCGAGGGAGCCGGAGAGCCGGACGAGGCCTCGGAGGACCCTCCGCATCCGGTCGCGGTCACGGTGAGGGCGAGCACGGACAGCGCTGCTCCCGCCAGTCGGTTTCGCAAGCGTCGCACGTTCCGTCCCGTCCTTCCCTGGACTGCCGGTATCAGTCCGTTAGAGCTTAGGTTAGCCTTACCTTCGTTCGCTACCGGCCCCCCGATCCGGAGGACTTCGCCATGCCCGCCCGCCTTCGAGCCCTGGTCACCGTGGTGTGCGCGGCGGTCCTCGGCGCCCTGCTCCCCATGACCGCGGCCCACGCCGAAAGCCGGACCGTGCAGGGCGGACGGCTCGACTGGGGCATCAAGTCCTCGTTCCAGAGCTACGTCACCGGCCCTATCGCCAAGGGGAGTTACTCCCTGACCGGGGGCGCCGCCACCGTCGGCGGCAGCGCCTTCCGCTTCCACTCCGCCACCGGCGCCTACGACGGCGACCGGGGCAGCTTCCGGGCCGCCTTCTCCGGCGGCGTGCGCTTCCTGGGCCACCGCACGAGCGGCGGCGCCCACCAGCTCGACCTCACCATCAGCCGTCCCACCGTGAGCATCACCGGCGCCACCGGCACGCTCCTGGTGGACGTCACCAGCAAGGCGAAGGACACCGGGGCGGTCACGACGTCCCGTCAGGTGCCCTTCGCCACCCTCTCCCTCGGCGGCGTCGACATGCGCGGCGCCGGCGGCACCGTGGTCCTCGCGGGCGTGCCCGCCACCCTCACCGCCCAGGGCGCCCGCTCCTTCGCCGGCTACTACACGGCCGGCACCGCGCTCGACCCGGTGAGCCTGTCCGCCGACGTCGAGGCGGCGGCGCGGCAGCCCGAGAAGAAGCCGTCGAGCACCCCGACCGCGCCCGCCGAGTCCCCGAAGGCCACGGCGGCCGGGGGTGACGCGGTCAAGGACGGCGCCGTCGACTGGGGCGTGCGCCGCACCTTCCGCGAGTACGTCACCGGCGACATCGCCGACGGCGAGTGGACGCTGTCCGCGGGCGCCCAGGACGGCGGCGCGCTCTTCCGCTTCCCGGGCGGAACGGGCACGTTCCAGGACGGCGGCCTCACCGCCGCCTTCAAGGGCGCGGTGCACTTCACCGGCGCCCACGGCCTCGACCTGAAACTCAGCGCCGTGAGGGTCACCGTCGAGGACGGCGCGGGCACCCTCTACGCCGACGTGGCCGCCCCCGATCTCGACGCCCGCAAGGTCCCCCTGGTCACCTTCACCGCGAAGGGCCTCAAGGCCACCGGGGGAGTGGTGAAGGTGACCGAGGCCCCCGCGAAGCTCACCGCGCGCGGCGCCGAGGCCTTCGGCGGCATGTACCGGGCGGGCACCGCCATGGACCCGCTGTCCCTGGCCGTCGCCCTCACCGCCGGGGCCGAACTGCCCGCGCTGCCCGACCTGGGCAGCGAGCCGACCGCCCAGCCGAGCCCCCGGGCCGCGAAGACCGGGCCCGCCGACACCTCCGCCGCACCCGTCGCGAGCGCCACCGACGACGGCGACTTCCCCGCCCTGCCCGTCTCCCTCACGGCCGGCGCCCTGCTGCTGGCGGCCGCGGCCCTCGTGACCGTCGCCCTGCGCAGGCGCCGGGCCCGCCCCGCCACGTCCCCCGCGGACGAGGGCTGACACCCCCCACGCCACCCGACCCGGGCCGCCTCCCGGCGGCACCTCACCCAAGGAGAACCGAGCCATGCCCGTCAGACGACGCCGTTCCACCGCCCTCGCCGCCGCCGTGGCCACGGCCGCCGCGCTCGGCGCCACCGTCCTCGTCACGGCCGGCGCCACCACCGCCACGGCGGCCGAGGTGCCGCTCAAGGACTACGAGCTGACCTGGGGCGTCAAGCAGTCGTACCGCAACTACGTCGGCATGTTCGGCACCTTCACCACCTCGGGCGGCGCCACCCAGGCCGCCGGCAACGGCGCCTTCACCTTCGTCGACGGCACCGGCACCTACGACACCACGGGGCACACCGTCGACCTGGCCTTCAAGGGCGGCCTGGTGAGCAAGTCCGCGGCGCACGGCTTCGAGATCACCCTCACCGACGTGCGCTTCGACAGCAAGGCCGCCGCGATCACGGCCGACGTGAAGAAGGTCGACACCTCCGCGGGCGCCCCCAAGACCACCGAGGGCGACGACGTCCCGCTCGCCACGGTCGCCGTGACCCGCGAGATGAAGGACATGGCCACCACCCTCACCGCCGAGGCGGGGGAGTACCTCGGCAGCGCGAGCTACGCGGGCGCGGCCGGCGACCCGCTGACGGTCGTTCAGAAGACCCCGCCGACCACCCCGCCCGCCTCCCCGTCCCCCTCGCGGACGCAGACGCAGGAACCGTCCCCGTCCGCCTCGCAGACCACCACCGAGGAGCCCGGCACCGGCTCGCCCGACCCGTCCCCGACGAAGACCGCGGACACCGGTCCTTCGCCCTCCGCCTCCGCCACCGAGGCCGCGACCAGGGGCGAGATCGCCGACGGCACCCTCGGCTGGGGCGTGAAGCAGACCTTCCGCGCCTACGTCACCGGTCCCATAGCCAAGGGCCGGGTCACCGTCTCCGGCGGCGCGACCCAGGCGGCCGGCAACGGCGCCTTCACCTTCAAGGACGCCACCGGCACCTACGACACCGACGCGGACAGGCTCACCGCCTCCTTCAAGGGCGCCGTGAACTTCAAGGGCCACGAGACCAACGGCACGTACGGCCTCGACCTGACCCTGAGCAACCTCAAGGCCACCCTCGACGGCGGCAGCGGCAAACTGAGCGCCGACGTCGACAGCCTGGGCACGGGCAGCAAGGGCGTGGTGCTGGCCGACCTCAAGGCCAAGTCCGGCGACCTCACCGCCGAGAAGAACGTCATCACCGTCGACGGCGTCGCCGCCACGCTCACCGCGGCCGGCGCGAAGGCCTTCGGCGACTTCTACCCGGCCGGCACCAGCCTCGACGCCGTGGACCTGTCGGTGGCGCTGAGCGACGACGCGCAGCTCCCGGACGGCGGCACGGCGGGCACCTCCGGCGGCAGCGGCGGCACGGGCGGCTCGGCGGGATCGGCCGGCGGCGGCACCGGGGGCACCGGCGGCACCGCCTCGACCGTCGGCGGCACCGGCACCACCACCGGCGGCGGCAGCCTCGCCAGCACCGGCTCGGACATCCCCGGCCCGGCCCTGGGCGCCGCGGCCGGCGTCGCGGTCGCGATCGGCGCGGGCGCGGTCTACGCGACCCGCAGGCGCCGGGCGCAGCCGTAGCCGTAGCCGTCCCGCGGCCCCGGTCCCTGCGGGGCCGGGACGGCCTCCGGGGCCGCCCCGGCCCTCCGGCGATGCTTGAATGCCCGGGTGACTGACTACGACGTACTGCGCGTCTTCTGCGCGCCGAACGGCGGATACGGCAACGAACTGGGCGTCGTCCGGGACGGCTCCGTGCTGCCCGAGACCGGCCGGCGGCAGGAGCTGGCCGCGAAACTCGGCTTCAGCGAGACGGTGTTCGTCGACGACCCCGAGCGCGGGGTCGTCGACATCTACACGCCCACCCTGCGGCTGCCCTTCGCCGGCCACCCCTGCGTCGGCACCGCCTGGCTGCTCGACGTGCCCGAACTCGTCACCCCCGCGGGGGTGGTGGGCGCCCGGCTGGACGGGGAGTTCAGCTGGATCGAGGCCCGCCCCGAGTGGGCGCCGCCGCGCACCCTGCGCCAGTACGCCACCGTCGCCGAGGTGGACGACCTGCGGGTGCCGCCGCCGGGGGAGTGGGTGTACGCGTGGGCCTGGGAGGACGAGGCGGGCGGCCGGGTGCGCGCCCGTGCCTTCCCCGGCCGGGGCGACGGCATCGAGGAGGACGAGGCGACCGGGGCGGCGGCGCTGCTGCTGACCGAGCGGCTGGGCCGGGCCCTCAACATCACGCAGGGCGCCGGCTCGCAGATCCTCACGGCGCCGCAGCCGGAGGGCTGGGTCGAGATCGGGGGCAGGGTACGCCTGGAGCGGTGAAGTCCGCACGGCAGCACGGCTCCGTTCGGGTGGAACGGCGTGTGCGCGCGACCGGCCGGGGGGACCAGTGGGCGTGACCGCTCACCCCCGCGAGAGGAAACCCATGCGCATCCGCTCCGCCCTTGCCACGGTCCTGCTGACCGCCGCCATGACCGCCGGCGGCGCCGCCACCGCCACCGCCTTCGACGGCCCCCTGCACGGCGACAGCGACGCCACCTGCAGCCCGTACTTCGGCGCCATCGACACCGACAGCACGGGTGACCTGGTCTTCGGCGGCATCAACTGCCGCAGCGACGACTACGACATCGACTGAGACCCGCGGCAGACCGACGACGGTCCCCCACTGGCGCAGGCCGGGCGGGGACCGTCGTCGTGTGTCCGGGTCCGGGTCCGTCAGGCGGACAGGGGGAACTCCTCGCCCAGCGCCCGGAAGACCCCCGTGTTCAGGGCGAAGGCGCGCTTGCACTCGGCCACCACGCGCTGCTTCTCCAGGTCGTCCGCCCGGATGCCGTCGAGCAGTTCGCGGTACTCCCGCTTGAAGGCGGCCGGGTTGCCGATCTCCTCGAAGACGTAGAACCGGACCCCGTCGCCTTTGCGGGCGAAGCCCCACGTCCGCTCGGCCTTGTCGCGGATGATCTGACCGCCCGACAGATCGCCGAGGTAGCGCGTGTAGTGGTGGGCGACGTACCCCGCGGGCCACTCCTCGGCGCACTCGCGGACCCGCGCGGCGTACTCCCCGGTCGCGGGCAGGGCGGTGAGCCCCGTGCGCCAGCCGGGGCCGCGCAGGTGGGCCAGGTCCCGCTCCAGCGAGGCGAGCCGCATCAGCTGCGGGCGGATGAAGGGGCCCGCCACCGGGTCCGACGCGAGACGGCCGGCGGAGGCCTCCAGGGCTTCGTAGACGAACCACAGCTGCTCGGTGTAGCGCGCGTAGGCGTCGACGCCGAGCCGGCCGCCGAGCAGGTCGCTCATGAACGTGGAGGTCTCCGCCTCCACGTGCTGCTCGTGCGAGGCCGTGCGGATGAGGGTCGAGAAGGAGTCCATGAGGCCGATTTTCTATGGTTAGGCTTACCTAAGTCAAGGGTCTTTCCGACGATGTGTCGGTAAGAGACTACCCAGACGCGCGAAGGCCCGCACCTCGATGGGTGCGGGCCTTCGCACGTCTTCCGCCGGAGCGGCGGCGGGCTACGGGAGGGTCAGGATCTCCGCGCCCGAGTCGGTCACCACCAGCGTGTGCTCGAACTGCGCCGTCCGCCTGCGGTCCTTCGTCACGACCGTCCAGCCGTCGTCCCACATGTCGTACTCGTGCGTGCCGAGCGTCAGCATCGGCTCGATGGTGAAGGTCATCCCGGGCTGGATGACGGTGGTCGCGTGCGGGCTGTCGTAGTGCGGCACGATGAGGCCCGAGTGGAACGACGTGTTGATGCCGTGCCCCGTGAAGTCCCGCACCACCCCGTACCCGAAGCGCTTGGCGTACGACTCGATGACCCGGCCGATGATGTTGATCTGCCGGCCCGGCCGGACCGCCTTGATCGCGCGGGCCAGCGCCTCCCGGGTCCGCTCGACCAGCAGCCGGCTCTCCTCGTCCACGTCGCCGACCAGGTACGTCGCGTTGTTGTCGCCGTGCACGCCGCCGATGTACGCCGTCACGTCGAGGTTCACGATGTCGCCGTCGCGCAGCACCGTGGAGTCCGGGATGCCGTGGCAGATCACCTCGTTGACCGAGCTGCACAGGGACTTGGGGAAGCCCCGGTAGCCCAGCGTCGACGGGTAGGCGCCGTGGTCGCACATGTACGCGTGCGCGACCCGGTCCAGCTCGTCCGTCGTCACGCCGGGCGCGATGAGCTTCGCGGCCTCCTCCATCGCCCGCGCCGCGATCCGCCCCGCCACGCGCATCGCCTCGACGGTCTCGGGCGTCTGCACCTCCGGGCCGGTGTACGGCGTCGGTGCGGGCTTTCCGACGTACTCGGGCCGGCGGATGTTTCCGGGCACGGAACGGGTGGGGGACAGTTCCCCTGGAACGAGCAGCGACTGGCCAGACATGCCGAGGAGTCTAACCAGCGGGCTTGGGGGAACATGTCGGTGGCGAGAGGAGCTGGTCATGGCCCTGTTCAAGAAGCGCACGGTCGGCAAGCCGGGCGAGTGGTACTACTGCCTGGAGCACAAGAAGGTGGAGGAGGGCCCGGAGTGCCCGGCGAAGGACCGGTTCGGGCCGTACGCCTCCCGCGCCGAGGCCGAGCACGCGATGCGGACGGCGCGCGAGCGCAACCTCGAATGGGAGAACGACCCCAAGTGGCACGACGCCCCGGCGGGCCGTCCCGACGACGAGTGACCGGGCCCCGGCGCCACCGGCCCGGGATCTGATCACGTGGTGCCCGGCGTGCGGGCGGCCGCGCGTCTCTCGCGCAGCCGCACCGCGTGCTCGTTGGTCCGGGCGTCGTACGTCATCATCGTCGGCAGGCACAGCGCCAGCAGCCCCACCGCGCCCGCGCACAGCAGCCCGCCCGACCACACCGACGCCCGCACCCCGGCGAGCGCGGCCGTGCCGCCCGCCCGGACCTGGCCCAGCTGCGGGCCCACGGAGTACGACAGCAGCTCGATGCCCGCGAGCCGACCGCGCAGCTCGTCCGGGATGGTCTGGTTCCACATCGCGCTGCGGAAGACGCCGCTGACCATGTCGCAGGCGCCGGCCAGGACGAAGCACCCCAGCACCAGCCACACGTTCCCGGCGACCCCCGCGGCGGCGATCGCCACACCCCAGCCGGCCGCCGCCAGCACCACCATCCGCCCGTGCCGGTGCACCCGCGACGTCCACCCGCTGCTCAGGCTCACCAGCAGCGACCCCGCCGGGATCGCCGCGTACATCAGCCCCAGCGACCACTCCGCGTCCAGCTCGTCCGCCAGGAACGGCAGCACCGCGAGCGGCATCGCCAGGAACATCGCCGCCAGGTCGACCGCGTACGTGCCCAGCAGCTCCTTGCGGCTCCACGCGTACCGGGCGCCCTCGGCGATCGCCGCCCACGACGGCTTCGCCGCCTCGTGCGAGGCGGGCGCGGAGGCGAGGCCCACCACCAGGCCCACGGAGGCGAGGAAGGTGACCAGGTCCACCGCGTACGCCCAGCCGAGGCCGGCGTACGCCACCACCACACCGGCCAGCGCCGGCCCGGCGATCCCGCCGACCTGCCAGCGCAGCGCGTTCAGCGAGGCGGCGGCCGGCAGGTGCTCGTGGGCGACGATCCGCGGGATCAGCGCGTCCAGGGCGGGGCGCTGGACCGCGCCGAGCGCCGAGGTGAGCGCGGCGATCACGTAGAGCGGCCACACGGCGGGGCTCGGCATCAGCGAGTTGACCAGCAGCGCCGCGCACAGCACGCCCTGGCCGGCCTCCGTCCACACGATCAGCTTCCGCTTGTCCCAGGCGTCGGCCAGCGCGCCGCCGTACAGCCCGAACACCACCAGCGGCACCAGCTCCACGGCGCCGATCGCACCCACCGCCGCCGCGGACCCGGTCAGCTCCTTGATCTGCACCGGCAGCGCGACGAAGGTCAGGAAGCTCCCGAAGGTCGTGATCAGCCCGGCGACCCAGAGCCGCCGGAAGTCCCGGGAGGCCCGCCAGGGAGAGAGGTCGGGCAGCAGGGCACGCAGCCCGGTGGGCACGTCGGCGGAGACGGGGGAGGCTTCGGTCACGAGGAGTCATCGTCGGGCCGGGCGGAGAACGACGGCAACCGGTTTTCGCCGGGCCCGGCACGCCCGCGGGAGGCCGGGAGCGGCGCCCTCGCCCGCCGGGCCTCACCAGCCGGGCGGAGGCGGGGCCGTCAGGTGGTCGGCCAGGCGGGAGAGGCGGTCCCGGAAGCGGCGCCGGCCGCGGGGCTGCGGCACCGCGTTCTCGCCCGCCGCCGCGCTGACCAGGTGCTGCACCGTGTCCAGGTCCAGCTCGGCGCCGTCCGGCACGGTCAGCGCCTCGTGCGCCATCGCCGTCAGCTCCCGCTCGCCCGGGCCGCGGTCGGTGCCCAGCGACAGCACCGTCGCACCCGCCCGGCGGGCGTCGTGCACCCGTTCCAGGAGCGGGGCTCCCGGCTCGTCCGGCGTCACCACCAGCAGCGTCTCCCCGCGCCCGGCCGCCGCCAGCCGGCCGAGCCCCACCGCCAGATGCGGCGGATCCGCGGGCCGCGCGCCGTGCCGCACCAGCGTGGGCGCCAGCGCGGGCGTCCCCGACCAGGCGGCCTCGTCCACCAGGTGCGCGGCGAGATGCCAGGGCTCGTGCTCGGCGGTGCCCACGAGCAGCAGCCCGCCCCCGTGCGGGACCACCGACCCCCGCAGCGCCCCGGCGAACCTCCGGGTGGCCCCCAGCCACTCGGTCCCGGCGAGCACTTCCCGCAGCAGCGCGACCCGTACGGCGTCCATGCGACCGCATCCTGCCGCAACCCGGCCCGCCCGGTCCGGCGTTCGCCCCGGATTCGCCCGACCCGGGGACCCGGGGGCCGGCCCGCCCCCGGCGCCGGGACCCGTACGGCCCTCGTGACCGGCGCGGACGTAGGGTCGGCCCATGACCTCTACCGACAGTGCCGCACAGAAGGCCCCCGCCAAGGACCCCTGGGACCTGCCCGACGTCTCCGGGCTGGTCGTGGGCGTGCTCGGCGGCACCGGCCCCCAGGGCAAGGGCCTCGCGTACCGCCTCGCCAAGGCCGGCCAGCGGGTGATCATCGGCTCGCGCGCCGCCGAACGCGCCGAGGCCGCCGCCGCCGAACTCGGCCACGGGGTCGAGGGCGCCGACAACGCCGAGACCGCCCGCCGCAGCGACGTCGTGATCGTCGCCGTGCCCTGGGAGGGCCACGGCAAGACCCTGGAGTCCCTGCGCGGGGAACTGGCCGGCAAGCTCGTCGTCGACTGCGTCAACCCGCTCGGCTTCGACAAGAAGGGCGCCTACGCCCTCAAGCCCGAGGAGGGCAGCGCCGCCGAGCAGGCCGCCGCCCTGCTGCCGGACAGCAGGGTCACCGCCGCCTTCCACCACCTCTCGGCCGTCCTCCTCCAGGACCCGGAGATCGACGAGATCGACACCGACGTGATGGTGCTCGGCGAGGAGCGCGCCGACGTGGAGACCGTGCAGGCCCTCGCCGGACGCATCCCCGGCATGCGCGGCATCTTCGCCGGCCGTCTGCGCAACGCGCACCAGGTCGAGTCCCTGGTCGCCAACCTGATCTCCGTCAACCGCCGCTACAAGGCGCACGCCGGGCTCCGCGTCACGGACGTATGAGGCGATGGGGGACACTGGTGGGAGCCGCGGTACCCCCGCGCCACCCGCACGTGTCCCCCCGACAGGAGCCAGCCCCATGCCCCGCCTCGCCCTCTACGCCTTGGTCGTCTGCGTCCTCGCGGTGACCGCCGCCGTCGTCTCCTTCGTGCAGGGCAGCGTGCTGATCGGCGTCGTGTGGGTGCTGCTGTCGGGGCTCTCGTCGAACATGTGCTGGTACTACGTCAAGCGCGGCCGGGACACCCGCCGGCAGTCCGCCACGGGCTGAGCGGCCCTCACCCGCCGACCGCGCACAGCTCGTCGGTCTGCCAGAAGCGGTACAGCTCGAAGCCGCAGTACGTGTCGATCTCGCCGATCCCCAGCCCGCGCAGGATCGCGTCGATGGCGTCGAAGAACACCCCGTTGACGGCCGGGATCCACAGCAGCGCGAACACGATCAGCAGCCCGAACGGCGCGAGCGGCTCCACCTGCCGCCGCACGTTGTACGACAGCCAGGGCTCGATCACCCCGTAGCCGTCCAGGCCGGGCACCGGCAGGAAGTTCAGGATCGCGGCCGTCACCTGGAGCAGCGCCAGGAAGGCCAGCGCCAGCCGGAAGTCCCGCGGCACCCCGTCCAGCGCGTCCAGCCAGAACGGCGCCGTGCACACCACCGCGAACAGCACGTTCGTCAGCGGGCCCGCGGCCGAGATCAGACTGTGCCGCCACCGCCCCCGGATCCGCCCGCGCTCGATGAAGACGGCACCGCCGGGCAGCCCGATCCCGCCCATGATCACGAACAGCACGGGCAGCACGATGCTCAGCAGCGCGTGGGTGTACTTGACCGGGTTCAGCGTGAGGTAGCCCTTGGCGCCGACCGAGATGTCGCCGCTGTGCAGCGCGGTGCGGGCGTGCGCGTACTCGTGCAGACACAGCGAGACGACCCACGCGGCCGTCACGAACAGGAACACGGCGAGCCCCTGCTGCTCGGCGAACCCGGTCCAGGTGGCCCACCCCGTGACGGCGGCCACGGCGACGATCCCGAGGAAGACGGGACTGATCCGCCGGTCACTGGGGCGGGCGGTGGCGGTGGACATGGGACTCCTGACTCTCGGACGCGCGCGACGCTGCGGGACGGCGGGACTGCCCGACCGTACCGGGCGCACGGGGAGAACGTCTCGCGGGCGGCGGCCGGTTCCGGCGCGGCCGATCCGAGGCCGACCGGCGCCCCGCGGGCCGGCCACGCCGTGCCGCCAAAACCCCGTGACCGGGCGAGACGGCAGCAGGGACAATGGGGCCCGTGCGCTACCGCATCCTCGGCACCACCCAGGTACTCCGCCCCGACGGCACGGCCGTCCCGCTCGGCGGGGCACGGCTGCGTGCGCTGCTGACCGTGCTCGCGCTCAGGGCCGGCCGCGCCGTGCCCGCGGGGCTGCTGGTGGAGGAGGTGTGGGGCGGGGACCCGCCCGCCGACGCGACGGGAGCCCTCCAGGCACTGGTCGGCCGGCTGCGCCGGGCGATCGGCGCGCAGGCGGTCGCCTCGGCCGACGGCGGGTACCGGCTCACCGCCGCACCGGACGACGTCGACCTGCACCGCTTCGACCGGCTCGTCGGCGAGGGAGCCCGCGCGCTGGCCGACGGCGACCCGGCCAAGGCGGCCGTGCCGCTCGACGACGCCCTCGCCCTGTGGCGCGGCCCCGCCCTCGCCGACCTGCCCGACCGCACCGCCGAGGCCGCCCGCTGGGAGACCCGGCACCTGGACGCCCTGCGGGCCCGGCACACCGCCGCCCTGGACCTCGGCGAGGCCGAGCGCTCCCTGCCCGAACTGACGGCGCTGTGCGACGCCCGTCCCCTGGACGAACCGCTCCAGGCGCTGCGGCTGCGCGCCCTGCGCGACACCGGCCGCACCGCCGAGGCCCTGGCCGCCTACGCGTCCGTACGGCACCTGCTCGCGGACCGGCTCGGCACCGACCCGGGGCCGGGACTGCGCGCCCTGCACGGGGAGCTGCTCGCGCCCGGGGAACCGGTTGGGCCACCCGCGCCCTCCGGCTCCCGGCCCGCGCCCGCCGAGGGGGCGGCGCCACCCGCGTCCCCCGGCTCCCGGCCAGCGCCCGCCGAGGCCCCTCGCGCCCCCGCGCCCCGCCGCCGGGGCAACCTCCGTGCCCGGCTCACCTCCTTCGTCGGCCGTGACGCCGACATCGAATCCCTGCGCGCCGATCTCGCGACCGCCCGGCTGGTCACGCTCCTCGGGCCCGGCGGCGCCGGCAAGACCCGCCTCTCGCAGGAGGCCGCCGAGGGCGCCGGGGACACCGCACCCGACGGCGTCTGGCTCGCCGAACTGGCACCCGTCGACGACCCCGACGCCGTACCGGAGGCCGTGCTGACCGCGCTCGGCGCCCGCGAGACCGTGCTGTACGGCGCCGGTGCCGAGGAGATGCGGGCCGCCGGCGCCGAACGGCCGGCCACCGCCGTGGAGCGCCTCGTCGAGCACTGCGGCCGCCGCCGCATGCTCATCGTCCTCGACAACTGCGAGCACGTCGTCGACGCCGCCGCCCGCCTCACCGAGGAACTGCTCGCCCGCTGCCCGCACCTCACCGTCCTCGCCACCAGCCGCGAACCGCTCGGCGTGCCGGGCGAGTCGCTGCGCCCGGTGGAGCCGCTGCCCGAGCCGGCCGCGCTCCGGCTCCTCGCCGACCGGGGCGTCGCCGCCCGCCCCGGCTTCCGGCCCGACGCCGACGAGGACACCGCCGCCGCCTGTGCCGAGATCTGCCGGCGCCTGGACGGACTGCCGCTGGCCATCGAACTGGCCGCCGCCCGGCTGCGCATGCTCACCCCGCGGCAGATCGCGGACCGCCTCGACGACCGGTTCCGCCTGCTCAGCTCCGGCAGCCGCACCGTCCTGCCCCGCCAGCAGACCCTGCGCGCGGTCGTCGACTGGTCCTGGGACCTGCTCGACGCGGCCGAGCGGGAGGTGCTGGGCCGGCTCTCCGTCTTCGCCGGCGGCTGCGACCTCACCGCCGCCGAGGCCGTGTGCGGGCCCGCCGCCCTGGACGCCCTCGGCTCCCTCGTCGACAAGTCGCTCGTGGTGGCCGCCCCCGTGACCGACCGGCAGACCGGCGAGGAGATGCGCTACCGGCTCCTGGAGACCGTCGCCGAGTACGCGGGCGAACGCCTCGACGAGGCCGGCGGCCGCGCCGCCGCCGAACGCGCGCACCTGACGCACTACCGCGAGTTCGCCCGTACGACGGACCCGCTGCTGCGCGGCCCGCACCAGCTCGCCGCCATCGAGCGGCTGGAGCGGGAGTACGAGAACGTGCGCACCGCCCTGCGCCACGCCATCGCCGACCGCGACGAGCAGGAGGCGCTGTGCCTCTCCCTGTCCCTGGTCTGGTACTGGCAGATGCGCGACCTGCGGGTGGAGGCGCGGAACTGGTTCGTCGAGATCATGGCCCTCGGCCCCGACCCCTTCACCGAACCGGTCCGCCCCGCCCGGCCGGTGTGGGAGCGCTGCACCGCCGCCCCGCCGCCGATGACCGGAGAGACCCTCGCCGAGGCCCGGCGCGGGGCGCATCTCGCCCATCTGGCCTGTATGGACACGGAACTGGACGCCTGGCAGCGGCCCGCCGCGCAGAGCAAGCTGCGGATCATCGCGGCGACGTACGAGCCGGGCATGCCGCAGACCTGCCGCAGCCCCGGTGTGCTCTGGTTCTTCGCCGTGCTCCTCGCCGGGGACGTCAAGCGGCTGCGCGAGATCCAGGACGCCACCGTGCGGACCTGCCGGGAGACGCCGGGTTACGAGTGGGAGCTGGCCGGCGCCCTCCAGATGCGCGCCAACATGCTGGCCAACCGCACCGACTGGGCGGGCGACGCCACCCGCGACGCCGACGAGTCGCTGGAGATCTACGGCCGCCTCGGCGACGCCTGGGGCATGGCCGAGGCCCTCTCGGGGCGGGCGGAGGCCCGGGAGCGCACCGGTGAGTTCCAGCTCGCCGCCGCCGACTACCGGTTGGCCGCGGAACACGCCGAGCGGCTCGGCGCGCACGCCCAGGTGGACGTTCTCGACGCCCGGCTCGGCAGCGTGCTGGTGGAGGCGGGTGACCCGGAGGAGGGCGAGCGCATCCTGCGGGACGTGATCGAGCGGACGCGGGGCACCGGTCACAACGGCGCGATGCCCGCCGCCCGCCTGCATCTGGCCGGCCGGCTCGGCATGACCGGCCGCACCGCCGAGGCGGGTGAGCAACTGCGCCTGCTCCGCGAGGAGTTCGGCATCTCCCATTTCGTGGTCTTCGACGCGTTCATCCTCGCCGCGGAGGCCTGGCTCGCCACGCTGGAGGACCGGCACGAGGAGTGCCTGGCCAAGGTCAGGAGATCGCTGGAGCGCGTCGACGACCCGCTGTCCACGGCCATCGCACCGCACATGGGGTCGTCCTTCCTGACCATCGCCGCGATGGCGCTGGCCCGGGTGGACGGCGGGCACCGCGCCGCGGACGGAGCGCGGTGCATCGGTGCCGCCGACGCGCTGCTGCCGCCCGGCCACGTGGCGTACGGCATGGAGCGGGACGCGCGCATGTGGGCCGTCGAGCGGGTCCGCGCGGTGCTCGGCGCCGAGGCGTACGAGGCCGGGTACGCCGAGGGCGGCGGCCTCTCCCTGGAGGAGGCCGCCGCCCTGGTGTGACGGGTGCGCGGGTCAGCTCTTCGTACGGAACTTGTGGATGGCGACCGGCGCCATCACCGCCGTGATCGCCACCGACCAGCCGAGCGTGATCCACAGGTCGTGCGCGACCGGTCCGCCGACCATCAGTCCGCGCGCGGCGTCGGCCAGCGTGGACAGCGGGTTGTAGTCGGTGAAGGCCTGGAGCCAGCCCGGCATGGACTGCGGCGGCGCGAAGATCGAGGAGCCGAACTGGAGCGGGAACAGCACCAGGAAGCCCATCGCCTGCACCGACTGGGCGTTCTTCAGGATCACGCCGAGGGTGAGGAACACCCACATGATCGACGAGGCGAAGACCGCCGACAGCCCCACGGCCGCGAACAGTCCGGCCCAGTGGTCGATGTCGAAGCCCACCAGCACGGCGACGATCATCAGCACGGCGGTGGCGAACAGCATCCGCACCATCTCCACCGCGATCTTCGCGAAGAGCACCGAGCCGCGCCCGATGGGCAGCGAGCGGAAGCGGTCCATGACGCCGGAGTTGAAGTCCTGGCTGAAGCCGGTGCCGACGCCCTGCGACAGCGTCATGCTCATCATCGCGATCATGCCGGGGATCACGTACTGCACGTAGCCGTCCTGCCCGCCGCCCAGGGCCTGGCCGATCGACCCGCCGAAGACGTACACGAACAGCAGGGTGAAGACGACCGGCATCAGCAGCGCGTCGAACATCGACTCCGGGTCCTGCCGGATCCACAGCAGGTTGCGGCGGACCAGGGCACCGGTGTGGCGTACGTGGCCGCGCAGCGGGATGCGGGCGTCGTCCGCGGTGCCGGGGGCGGTGGTCGCGGTGACGGGGGCTGTGGTCGCGCTCATACGGCGACCTCCTCGCGGGTGTCGGCGGGCGCGGGGTCCTGCGGGGCACTGGCGCGGTGGCCGGTGAGGGACAGGAAGACCTCGTCCAGGCTGGGCAGTTCGGTGGTGATGGAGGCGACGGTGATGCCGCGCGCGGTGACCGCGCCGACCACCGCGGTCAGCTGCTCGTCGCTGAGGATCGGCACGAGGACGGCGCCGCGCTGGGTGTCCACCGTGCTGCTCGCGAGGCCCGTGATGCCCAGCTCGTCCAGGTGGGCGGCGAGCGGGCGCAGGTGCAGCGGGTCGGCCGGGCGGACGCGCAGGGTGCGGCCGCCGACCTTGGCCTTCAGCTCCTCGATGCCGCCCTTCGCGATGACCTGGCCGCGGTCGACGACGGTCAGCTCGGAGGCGAGCTGCTCGGCCTCCTCCATGTACTGGGTGGTGAGCAGCACGGTGACGCCGTCGCCGACCATGCGCTTGACCTCGTCCCACACCTCGTTGCGGGTGCGGGGGTCCAGGCCGGTGGTGGGCTCGTCGAGGAAGAGCACCTGCGGGCGCCCGATCATCGACGCCGCCAGGTCGAGGCGCCGCCGCATACCGCCGGAGTAGGTGGCCGCGGGCCGCTTGCCGGCGTCGGTGAGCGAGAACCGCTCCAGCAGCTCGTCGGCCCGGGCGCGGGCCTCCCCGCGGGGCAGGTCGAGCAGCCGGCCGATCATGTACAGGTTCTCCCAGCCGGGGAGCTTCTCGTCCACGGACGCGTACTGCCCGGTGAGGCCGATGACCCGCCGCAGCTGCCGGGGCTGCCGTACGACGTCGTAGCCGGCGACGTGCGCCCGGCCGGCGTCGGGTGCGAGGAGGGTGGACAGGATGCGGACGAGGGTGGTCTTGCCGGCGCCGTTCGGTCCGAGCACACCCATCACGGTGCCCTCGCGCACATCCAGGTCGACGCCGTCCAGCGCTTTGGTCTCGCCGTAGTGCTTGACCAGCCCCCGTACGGTGACCGCGGCGTCCGCGGCCGAGGGGTTGTCGTCGATTCGCTTCATGCCGACGACGGTGCCAGCCCCCACCGACAAAGCGCCGACATCCCGCCGACAGGGCTCCGCGGCCACCGACAGGGCACCGACGGCACGCCGACGCGCCGACGGCACCGGCGGCACACCGGCGGCGCCGGGAAAAGCACCGGCCCCGCCGACGGGGGAAGATCGGCGGGGCCGGTGTCGTACCGCGGTGGCTCAGTGGACGGAGTGCTCGTCCTGGGGGAACGTTCCGCCGACGACGTCCTCGGCGTACGCCTTCGCGGCGTCGCCGATGACCTGGCGCAGGTCGGCGTACTGCTTGACGAACTTCGGCACCCGCCCGCCGGTCAGCCCGAGCATGTCGGTCCACACCAGCACCTGGGCGTCGGTCTCGGGGCCCGCGCCGATGCCGACGGTCGGGATGTGCAGGGTCCGGGTCACCTCGGCGGCCAGCTCGGCCGGTACCAGCTCCAGGACGACCGCGAAGGCGCCCGCGTCCTGTACGGCCTTGGCGTCGCGCAGCAGCTGCTGGGCCGCCTCCTCGCCGCGGCCCTGCACCCGGTAGCCCATGGCGTTCACGGACTGCGGGGTGAGGCCGATGTGGGCCATCACGGGGATGCCGGACTCGACCAGCAGCTCGATCTGCCGGTGCGAGCGCTCGCCGCCCTCCAGCTTGACGGCGCCGACCCCGGCCTCCTTGACCAGGCGCGTCGCCGAGCGCAGCGCCTGCACGGGGCCCTCCTGGTACGTCCCGAAGGGCAGGTCGCCGACGATCAGGGCGCGGGAGGTGCCGCGCACCACGGCCGCCGAGAGCATGGTCATCTCGTCCAGCGTGACGGGCACGGTCGACTCGTAGCCGAGGTGGCAGTTGCCCGCGGAGTCGCCGACGAGCATCACCGGGATGCCGGCCTCGTCGAAGACGGACGCGGTCATCGCGTCGTACGCGGTGAGCATGGGCCACTTCTCGCCGCGCTCCTTGGCGGCGGTGATGTCCCGGACGGTGATGCGACGGTTGATCTTGCCCCCGTACAGCGCCCTGCTCCCGTCCCCGGGGGTGCGCTGCGGTGTCGGGGCAGCCGAAAGCTGCGTCATGGCAACGGCTCCTTCATGTCATCTCGAGGCGCCCTGACGGCGTCCCCGGATCCCTCCCATGGTGGCACCTCCCGCGCCCTCGCGGCTAGGGGACCCTCGTCACGAGGCCATGATCGGCCCATGAGGCGAAATGTGCCCGTTCTGTCACAGAGCGACCCGTCCACGCGGGACGCGGAACTCCGCGTGGCGACTCGTACGTCCCAGTGCCCGTACGGCCGTCGAGGGACGGCGGGATCGGAACCGATCATCCCCTATGGTGCTGAGTCACGGGGGGCGACGGTGAGCACGGCGGGCAGTGAGGCGACGGTATGGCGCAGCAGGCGTACATGACGGAGACGGACAACGGAGGCTCGGATCCCGAGCGCCGGGGGAACCGGCTTCGGCGCCTGGCCGGCCGGGCGGCCGCCGGCTGGCGCGGGGACCGGCGGATCTGGACCCGTGGCCTGGTCACGGCCGCGGTCGCGCTCCTCCTCTCCGGCGTCATGGCGGCCCACTCGCACATCCCGAACGCCATCGGCAACCTCGGCAGCCTCACCGAGACCTTCCTGCCGTGGTTCGGCCTCCTGATCCCGGTCCTGCTGGTGATCGCCCTGGTCCGCAGGTCGGCGACGGCGCTGATCGCGCTGGTCCTGCCGGTGAGCGTCTGGCTGAACCTCTTCGGCGGCCTGCTCTTCGACAAGACCGGCACCGGCGGCGACCTCACGGTGGCCACGCACAACGTCAACGCCGACAACGCCGACCCGGAGGGCACCGCCCGCGCCGTGTCCGCGGCCGGGGCGGACGTCCTCGCCCTGGAGGAGCTGAAGGCGTCGGCCGTGCCGACGTACGAGAAGGCGCTGGAGGCGAAGTACCCGCACCACGCGGTCGTCGGCACCGTCGGGCTGTGGAGCAAGTACCCGGTCGGCGACGTGCGGGCGGTCGACATCCAGCTGGGCTGGAAGCGTGCGATGCGCGCCACCGTCGCCACCCCCGCCGGGCCGGTCGCGGTGTACGTCGCGCACCTGCCGTCCGTCCGGGTGAAGCTGGAGGCGGGGTTCACCGCCCGGCAGCGGGACAAGAGCGCCGACGCCCTCGGCGAGGCCATCGCCGACGAGAAGCTGCCCCGCCGGATCCTGCTCGGCGACCTCAACGGCACGATGAACGACCGCTCGCTCACCGCGATCACCTCGCAGATGCGCTCCCCGCAGGGTGCCGTCGGCGACGGCTTCGGCTTCAGCTGGCCCGCGTCCTTCCCGATGGCGCGCATCGACCAGATCCTGGTCGACGGCGTCGAGCCGATGACCAGCTGGACGCTCCCGTCCACCGGCAGCGACCACCTGCCGATCGCGGCGCGTGTGAAGGTCGACACAACCGACTCCTGAGATTCGCCCGCGGAATACCTGCCCTGAGAGCCTTTGTTCCGTACGGGAACATACAGTCGTCCCTCCCGTACGCACTCCGCTCTCGAAAGGCCCGCCCTTCATGCCCCTGGCCCTGCTCGCCCTTGCCGTGGGCGCCTTCGGCATCGGCACCACCGAGTTCGTGATGATGGGCCTGCTGCCCGACGTCGCGGACGACCTCGACATCTCCATCCCCACCGCGGGCCACCTCGTGTCCGCCTACGCGCTGGGCGTCGTCATCGGCGCCCCGCTGCTGGCGGCGGCCACCACGCGGATGTCCCGCCGCGCCGTCCTCATCGGTCTGATGGCGCTCTTCGTGCTCGGCAACGCCCTGTCGGCCGTGGCGCCCGGTGAGATCTCCCTGCTGGCCGCCCGCTTCGTCAGCGGCCTCCCGCACGGCGCGTTCTTCGGCGTCGGCGCGGTCGTCGCCACCGGCATGGTGGCCCCGGAGCGCAAGGCCCGCTCCGTCTCCCTCATGTTCCTGGGCCTCACCGTCGCCAACATCGTCGGCGTTCCGGCGGCCACCGCGATGGGCCAGCAGCTCGGCTGGCGGGCGACCTTCCTCGGCGTGAGCGCGATCGGCGTCGCGGCGATAGCGGCCCTGGTCGTCCTCATCCCGCGCGAGAACGCCCCCGCGCCCACCGCGGGCCTGCGCGGCGAGCTGGCCGCGCTGCGCTCCCTGCCGGTCTGGCTGGCGCTCGGCACCACGGTCGCCGGCTTCGGCGCGCTCTTCGCCGCGTACAGCTACATCACGCCGATGCTGACGGACGCGGCCGGCTTCGCCGACACCAGCGTGACGCTGCTGCTGGCCCTCTTCGGGGTCGGCGCCACCGCGGGCAACCTGCTCGGCGGCCGGCTCGCCGACCACTCCCTGCGCGGCACCCTCTTCGGCGGCCTCGCCGCGCTGGTCGTGGTCCTCGCCCTCTTCCCCGTCCTCATGCGTACGCCGGTCACGGCCGCGACGTCGGTGGCCCTGCTCGGCATGGCCGCCTTCGTCACCGGCTCCCCCCTCCAGCTGATGGTCATGGAGAAGGCCACGGCGGCCCCGTCCCTCGCCTCCTCGGCCAACCAGGCCGCCTTCAACCTCGCCAACGCCGGCGGCGCCTGGATCGGCGGCCTGGCCCTGGCGGCGGGCTTCGGCGTCACGTCCCCGGCCCTGGCGGGGTCGGCGCTGGCGGTGCTGGGGCTGGGGGTCGCGGGGGCGGCCTGGGCGGTGGACCGGCGGGCGGCGGCCTCGGCGCCCGGACGCGACCGGGTGGTCGCGGGGCACGTGCCGGAGGGGGTGGAGAGGGTGCGGGGCTGAGGGGCAGCCGGTCGCGGCGGCGGAACCGGGAGCCCGCAGGTCCGGGCGCCCGTATGCTGACCGTGTACGGCATGTGGAGCTCGCACCGAGACTGCCCGGTCGGACGAGGAGGTGAAAGGGAATGAGCGTTGCCCTCGATCACACCGGGCCGTGGACCGTCGCCGATGTCCTGGCCCTGCCCGAAGACCGAACGACCCGCTACGAGCTCCTTGGGGAGTCCCTGTTGATGTCCCCGGCTCCGGGCGTCCGTCACCAGCGCGCCTCGTTCCGTCTCCATCTCGCCCTGGACGAGGCTGCCCGGGCCGCCGGTGCGCCCGTGGAGGTCCTCGAGGGCGTCAACGTCGTCCTGCCGTCCGGGCTGGTCGTGCCCGACCTGGTGGTGGCCGATGCGGGCGCGACCGCCGACGACCCCGTCACCGTCGACGTCGAGGCCGTCCAACTCGTCATCGAACTCGTCTCTCCCGGCAACAGCACCGTGGACCGCAAGGTCAAGCCGATGCTCTACGCGGAGGCAGCCATCCCGCACTTCTGGCGACTGGAGTTCGACCCCGCCCCCATGCTCGTGACCTACGAACTGCGGGGCGGCCGCTACGCCGAGCAGGCCACCGCCCTGGCGGGTGCGACCACCCACCTGACGGCCCCGTTCCCGCTCGCCATCGATCCGGCCGGGCTGTCCCGGCAGTAGGGGCGCCTGCTTGGCGAGGACCAAACGTGGTCGCACGAGGCAGGCACTGCGTCACCCGTGGAAATCTCCGCTCGAGGCATCCCATCGAAGTCCCTTTTCCTTGAGTGGTCGCGGTATTTCGATGTGAGACCTCTATTTGCCTTCCCCTTCCCTCCGTCAGTGTCGGACGGTCCGCAGGGGCAATCCGTCCCCAGGATCCCGTAGGCGGACCGCCCGCACCGGCCAAGCGGACGGGCTGTATCGGGTCGCCGCCTGTCGTATCACCCGTTGGCATGGGCGGAGTTCCATTCCGGCGTCACGGCGCGGCTTCGGCCCCTACCGTGTCGCCCGTCGCGATACAACGCGTACGTCGGAGGATGCGGATGTTGGTGAACGGCGGGGCGGACGAGCCGGGTTGGGAGGTCGACCCGGACGACGAGTGGGGCGTGGCGGTCCTGGCCACGGTCGGGCGGCAGCTGAAGCTGCGGCGCGAGGCGGCGGGCATGCGGGCCGGGGACTTCGGCATCGCCGTCGGCTACGGGGAGGATCTCGTCTACAAGGTCGAGGGCGGGAAGCGGATTCCCCGGCGGGAGTACCTGGAGAAGGCGGACCAGGTGCTGGACGCGGGCGGGCTGCTCGCGGCCACCTGGGAGGACGTGAAGAGGGTCCGGTACCCCAAGCAGGTAAGGGACTTGGCGAAACTGGAGTCGCGGGCCGTCGAGTCGCTTTCGTACGGCATCCACAATGTGCACGGCCTCCTGCAAACCGAGGAGTACGCCCGTGCCCTGCTTGGCACGCGGCGGCCAGTGCTGTCAGAGGCACAGCTGGGGAGGGCGGTCGCCGCACGGATGGCTCGCAGGACGATCTTCGATCGGGAGCCCGCTCCCGAACTCAGCTTCGTCGTGGAAGAGGTGACGCTGAGGCGCCCGGTAGGGGGCAAGATGGTGCTGTGCCGTCAGCTCGAACACCTGCTTGAGATGGCGCGGTTGCCGTATGTCCAAATCCAGGTGATGCCGACATCTCGAGGTGACCATCCGGGAACGGGAGGGCGGATCCACGTGCTCAAGTTCGGCGACGGCACGGCCGTAGGCCGGGCTGACGACGAGTTCGACAACCGTCCAGTCACAGACCCCCGGCACGTTCGCGTCCTCGAACTGCGTTACGGCATCATCCGGTCCGAGGCGCTGACCGCCCGGGAATCAACGGCCTTCATCGAAAAACTGCTTGGGGAGACATGAGCCGCGAAAACGCGTCCGACCTGATCTGGTTCACCAGCAGCTACAGCGACAGCAGCAACCCCAGCGACTGCGTCGAGGTCGCGATAACCCTCGCCACCATCCACATCCGCGACTCCAAGCGCCCCGACGGCCCCCGCCTCGCCGTTGCCCCGGCAGCCTGGACGGCATTCGTCAGGCCCCGGACACCGTGATCCGGGGCCCACGAACGCAAAAATGGGGTGGCTCAGGCCACCGTCGTGTGCGCGTCGCCGTGGATCGCGGAGGCGCCGACGCCCGTGGTGAGGCCGATGCATCCGGCCTCCGCGTGGAGGCCGGCGCCGAAGCCGCCGTCGGAGGCCAGGAGGGCCGCGCCGAGCGCGATGGTGCCGCCCGAGACCTGGTCGAGGTCCGCGTCGGAGAGGTGGGCGGTTTCCGTCTGGGGGACGTGGTTCATGGGAGGTGTTGCCTTTCGTGCCGACGGGCGGGGGAAGCGCTGAAACTCGCGCACCGATCAGAACACGGGGTTGAAACGGCCGCCCGTGACGCGTTCATCGGTGTGTGCATACGGTCGGGAAACGGGCCCGACTCTTCACGCTTTCCCCGGCGAGGGAGACGTCCAGGGACGTACACGGACGCGTCGGAGCCGGTCCGCGCGCGTCGGGCGCCGCACGTGCGACCGTCGGATGAAGGGTGTGCGGATACGGCGGTTTTTCGGGAACGGCCCCGCCCCCGTCAGCGACCGCCACCCGCGGCCAGTACCGCCGCCAGCCCTTCCCGCAGATCCCCGACGAAATACCCGGGAACCTCGAGCGACGGGAAATGTCCCCCCGTTTCGGGCTCCCCCCACCGGACGATCCGGCGGAACCGCTCCCGCGCCCACACCCGCGGGCACCTCTCGATGTCACGGGGATACACGGTGATCGCCGACGGGACGTCGACCCGGAGTCCGGGATCGAGGGAGTCGTGGCTCTCGTGGTAGATCCGGGCCGCCGACGCGCCGGTCCGGTTCAGCCAGTACAGGGTGACGTTGTCGAGGAGGCGGTCGCGGGAGACCGTCTCGAACGGGCTGTCCCCGGTGTCCGTCCACTCGGCGAACTTGTCGAGGATCCAGGCGAGCAGGCCCACCGGTGAGTCGACGAGCGCGTAGCCGATGGTCTGCGGGCGGGTCGCCTGCTGCTTCGCGTACGCCGCGCGGTGGCGCCAGAAGTCGCGGGTCCCCTCGGCCCATGCGCGCTCGGTGGCCGTCAGTCCGTCCGTCGTCAGTCCGGGCGGCGCCTGCGCGGTCGTGGTGTGGATACCGATGACGTGGTCCGGGAACCTGCCGCCGAGGATCGTGGTGATCACGCCGCCCCAGTCGCCGCCGTGGGCGAGGAACCCGTCGTAGCCGAGCCGGCCCATCAGCTCCACCCAGGCGGCCGCGATCCGCTCGGTCCCCCACCCGGTGGTGGCCGGCTTGTCGCTGTAGCCGAAACCGGGCAGCGAGGGCGCCACGACGTGAAAGGCCGGCGCGCCGGGGTCGGGCGGGTCCGCCAACTCGTCCACCACATGGGCGAACTCGGCGACGCTGCCCGGCCAGCCGTGGGTCAGGACCAGGGGCGTCGCGTCCGCGCGGGGGGACCGGCGGTGCAGGAAGTGGATGCCCAGTCCGTCGACGCTCGTGCGGAACTGGCCGATCCGGTCGAGCCGCGCCTCGAACGCCCGCCAGTCGTACCCGGTGCGCCAGTAGTCCACGAGATCCACGAGGTCGGCCAGCGGAACGCCCTGCTCCCACCTGTGCCGTCCGGTCGCGGCCCGGTCCACCGTCTCGGCCTCCGGCAGCCGGGCCGCCGCGAGCCGGGCCCGCAGGTCGTCGAGATCGCCGTCGGCCGCGCGGGAGTCGAACGCCCGCACCTCGCCGTGAGTCATGAGGTCTCCCGATCGCCGCCATGGAACCGTCTAAGACGGTTCTAACAGTGATGGAAGACACCACGCAACCGGCTAAGGTGGTTCCATGAGTGCTCGCTTCCCCGAATTCCGCCTCGGCGAGGTGCTGGCGACGAGCTTCACGGGGACGCTGTCGGAGCGTCAGGGCGACCCCGTGGAGCGCATCCCCACGCCGGAACGGCTCGTCGACTGGCTGACGGTGAGCGGTCTCGCGGTGGGCTCCTGCACCACCGCCCAGCTCGAACGCGCCCGGGAGCTGCGGGAGTCGATCCACGCCGCCGCGACCGCGGCCGCCCTCCACGAACCGCTCCCCGCCTCCGCGGTCCGGGTCATCAACGACTACAGCGCCCGGGGCCGGGCCGCCGCCGTCCTGACCCCCGAGGGCGAGCGGCGGTGGCGCCTCGGCGCGACGTCGTCCGTGGAGGACGCCCTGAGCGTCGTCGCCGCAGACGCGGTCGGCGTCATCGCGGGCGAACGGGACGGAAGGCTGGCCCTGTGCGCGTCACCGACCTGCCGGGCCGCCTTCTTCGACACCAGCCAGAGCCGCACCCGCAGATGGTGCGACATGAACACCTGCGGAAACCGCCAGAAAAAGGCCCGCTTCAACGCAAGCCACCGCGGGACCACGTGACCGGCGGAGCAGGCCGACGGCACCCGGCCGCCGGCCCCTTGCCTCGCTGAGGCGTCCTTACAGCACCGGCAGCGACTTCCGCAGCTCGAACGCCGTCACCTGCGACCGGTACTCCTCCCACTCCTGCCGCTTGTTCCGGAGGAAGAAGTCGAAGACGTGCTCGCCCAGGGTTTCGGCGACCAGGTCGCTGCGTTCCATCAGGGCGAGGGCCTCGCCGAGGTTCTGGGGGAGGGGCTCGATGCCCAGCGCGCGGCGCTCCGCGTCGGAGAGGGCCCAGACGTCGTCCTCCGCGCCCGGCGGCAGCTCGTAGCCCTCCTCGATGCCCTTGAGGCCGGCGGCCAGCAGGACGGCGTAGGTGAGGTACGGGTTGGCGCCCGAGTCGATGGAGCGGACCTCGACGCGGGCCGAACCGGTCTTGCCGGGCTTGTACATGGGGACGCGGACCAGCGCCGAGCGGTTGTTGTGGCCCCAGCAGATGTAGGACGGGGCCTCGCCGCCGGCGCCGGCGGTGCGCTCGGAGCCGCCCCAGATGCGCTTGTACGAGTTCACCCACTGGTTGGTGACCGCCGAGATCTCCGCCGCGTGCCGCAGCAGGCCCGCGATGAAGGAGCGGCCGACCTTGGAGAGCTGGTACTCGGATCCCGACTCGTAGAACGCGTTGCGGTCGCCCTCGAAGAGCGAGAGGTGCGAGTGCATGCCCGAGCCCGGGTACTCGGAGAAGGGCTTCGGCATGAACGTGGCCTGGAGGCCCTGCTCCAGCGCCACCTGCTTCATCACCAGGCGGAACGTCATGATGTTGTCCGCCGTCGAGAGCGCGTCCGCGTAGCGCAGGTCGATCTCCTGCTGGCCCGGCGCGCCCTCGTGGTGGGAGAACTCCACCGAGATGCCCATCGACTCCAGCATGGTGATCGCCTGGCGGCGGAAGTCCATGCCGATGTTCTGCGGGGTGTGGTCGAAGTAGCCGGAATTGTCGGCCGGGGTGGGGATCGAGCCGTCGACCGGCTTGTCCTTCAGCAGGAAGAACTCGATCTCCGGGTGGGTGTAGAAGGTGAAGCCCAGGTCCGAGGTGCGGGCCAGCGCGCGCTTGAGGACGTAGCGCGGGTCCGCGAAGGACGGGGAGCCGTCCGGCATCAGGATGTCGCAGAACATCCGGGCCGTGCCGGGAGCCTCCGCGCGCCAGGGCAGGACCTGGAAGGTCGACGGGTCGGGCTTGGCGATCATGTCGGACTCGTAGACCCGCGCGAAGCCCTCGATGGCGGAGCCGTCGAAGCCGATGCCCTCGTCGAAGGCCTGCTCCAGCTCCGCGGGGGCCACGGCGACGGACTTGAGGAAGCCCAGCACGTCGGTGAACCAGAGACGCACGAACCGGATGTCGCGCTCCTCCAGCGTCCGGATCACGAACTCCTGCTGCTTGTCCATCTTCCGCTTCCCCATCCTCGCTGGTCAGGCCGCCTGTCCCCGGTACGGCGGGAGGCGGTCGGGCACCTCAGCATCACACCACAGCGCCGTTTCGAACGCGTTGCGGGCCCCGGCCGGCCGGCCCACCCCATGACCGCAGCGTAGAGGCCACCTGTTCGATCGGGCCATTCCGGGGATCCGGCCGGGACCGATGTTGTGATCTCCCTACGAAGGAGCGGCCTTCCGCCCTTACGATCAGCGGACCCGGCCACCCGCTTGACGGCAGAAGACTTCCCAGAAGGGCTGCACCCCATGGGTTCCGCGAAGAAGAGCAGCAACACGGCGCGACAGGCCCGCATAGCCGAGATGCGGCGTGCGGAGGAGGCACGCGAGCGCCGGAACCGGATCCTCACGATCGCGGTCAGCACCGTGGTGGTCGCCGGTCTCGTCGTCGGCGGCGTCTTCCTCGTCCGGGGGCAGTCCGACGACTCCGGCGACACCGCGTCCGACGGCAAGACCGCCGGCAAGTTCGTCACCGGCGCGGACGGCGTGAAGACCTGGAAGGGCGACCTGGCCCGCAATCACGTCACCAAGAAGGTCTCCTACCCCGTGGACCCCCCGGTCGGCGGCGACCACAACCAGGTCTGGATGAACTGCAACGGCGACGTCTACACCAAGCCGCTGAACAACGAGAACGCCGTGCACTCGCTGGAACACGGGGCCGTGTGGGTGACGTACACCGACGCCGCCGACAAGGCCGACGTCGAGAAGCTGGCCGCCAAGGTCAAGAAGACGCCGTACTCGCTGATGAGCCCGGACGACAAGCAGCAGGACCCGATCATGCTCACCGCCTGGGGCCACCAGCGCACGGTGACCGGCGCCGACGACCCGGACGTGGACAAGTTCTTCGAGAAGTTCGTCCAGGGCGAGCAGACCCCCGAGCCGGGGGCCGCGTGCACGGGCGGACTCTCCCAGTGACACCCAAACGGGCCGGCTGGACCGCGGGGGCCGCCGCCGCGGTCCTCGTCGCGGCCGGCGCGATCACCTACGCCGTCGCGGGCGACGACGGTGCCGACCGGGTGCCCTCCGCCGACTCCGCGGACGCCGGCTTCGCGCGGGACATGTCCGTCCACCACCAGCAGGCCGTGGAGATGTCGTACGTCGTGCGCGACCGCACCGACGACGAGGAGGTGCGCCGGCTCGCCTACGACATCGCGCAGACCCAGGCCAACCAGCGCGGCATGATGATCGGCTGGCTGGACCTGTGGGGGCTGCCGAAGGTGTCGTCCGACCCGCCGATGAGCTGGATGGGCATGGGCGGCGCGCCGTCCGCCGGCGAGGGCTCCCTGATGCCGGGCATGGCCACCGACGCCGAGATGGAGAGGCTCGGCACGCTGAACGGGAAGCGGGCCGAGGTCTACTACCTCCAGCTGATGACCGAGCACCACAAGGGCGGCGTCCACATGGCCAAGGGGTGCGTCGAGAAGTGCTCGGTCGGCGTGGAGAAGCGCCTGGCCGGCGGGATGGTGGAGTCCCAGGAGTCGGAGATCCGGCTGATGGCGGACCTGCTGGCCGAGCGGGGCGCGAAGCCCCGGGCGTGACCGCGCAGCCCCGCGCGTGACCGCGACCCCCAGGGTGACCGCGCAGCCCCTGACACGAGACGGACACGGGCGCGCAACCCCATTGCGTCGTTCTGACGATTACACTGGGCCGCGTGCCTCGACTACGACTCGCCCTGAACCAGATCGACTCGACCGTCGGCGACCTCGACGCGAACGCGGAGGCGGTCCTGCGCCAAACCCGGCACTCCGCCGACCGGGGAGCCCACCTGGTGGCGTTCCCCGAGATGATGCTCACCGGGTATCCCGTGGAGGACCTGGCCCTCAGGTCGTCGTTCGTGGAGGCCTCCCGCGCCGCCCTGCGCGCCCTCGCCGCGCGCCTCGCCGCGGAGGGCCTCGGAGGCCTCCCGGTCGTCGTCGGCTACCTGGACCGCTCGGCGACCGCCCGGCCGAAGTACGGCCAGCCGGCCGGCGCCCCGCAGAACGCGGCGGCCGTGCTGTACGGCGGCGAGGTGGCGCTCACCTTCGCCAAGCACCACCTGCCGAACTACGGCGTCTTCGACGAGTTCCGCTACTTCGTCCCCGGCGACACCATGCCCGTGGTCCGGGTGCGGGGCGTCGACGTGGCCCTCGCCATCTGCGAGGACCTGTGGCAGGACGGCGGCCGGGTGCCGGCCGCCCGCTCGGCCCGGGCCGGTCTGCTGCTCTCCGTCAACGCCTCCCCGTACGAGCGCGACAAGGACGACACCCGCCTCGAACTGGTGCGCAAGCGCGCTCAGGAGGCCGGCTGCACCACGGCCTACCTCGCCATGACCGGCGGGCAGGACGAACTGGTCTTCGACGGCGACTCGATCGTTGTCGACCGGGACGGCGCCGTCGTGGCCCGCGCCCCGCAGTTCACCGAGGAGTGCGTGGTCCTGGACCTCGACCTCCCGGCCGCCGACCCGCGGGCACCGGCCGGCGTGGTGGACGACGGACTGCGCGTCGACCGGGCCGTGCTCTCCGAGGAGCCGGTGGCGGAGGACGGCCCCCGGCTCTCCGGCGGCCGCGCCGAGCCGCTGGACGACGACGCGGAGGTCTACTCGGCGCTCGTCGCCGGCCTGCGCGCCTACGTCACGAAGAACGGCTTCCGCTCCGTACTCATCGGCCTCTCCGGCGGCATCGACTCCTCGCTGGTCGCCGCGATCGCCTGCGACGCGCTCGGCGCGGAACACGTGCACGGCGTGTCCATGCCCTCCCGGTACTCCTCCGAGCACTCCAAGGACGACGCGGCCGAGCTGGCCCGGCGCACCGGCCTGCACTACCGCACCGTCGCCATCGGGCCGATGTTCGACGCCTACATGGGAGCCCTGGGCCTGACCGGCCTGGCCGAGGAGAACCTCCAGTCCCGGCTGCGCGGGACCCTGCTCATGGCGCTCTCCAACCAGGAGGGCCACCTGGTCCTTGCGCCCGGCAACAAGTCGGAGCTGGCGGTGGGCTACTCGACGCTGTACGGCGACTCGGTCGGCGCGTACGGGCCGATCAAGGACGTCTACAAGACCTCCGTCTTCCGGCTCTCCGAATGGCGCAACCGGGCGGCCGAGGCCCGCGGGCAGACACCGCCGATCCCCGAGAACTCGATCACCAAGCCGCCGAGCGCGGAACTCCGCCCCGGCCAGGTCGACACGGACTCGCTGCCGGACTACCCGGTGCTGGACGCGATCCTCGCCCTGTACGTCGACCGGGACCGGGGCGCGGACGAGATCGTCGCCGCCGGGTACGACCGCGACCTGGTGACGAGGACGCTGCGCATGGTGGACACCGCCGAGTACAAGCGGCGCCAGTACCCGCCGGGCACCAAGATCTCGGCCAAGGGCTTCGGCAAGGACCGCCGCCTGCCGGTCACCAACCGCTGGCGGGAGACCGGCTGAGACGGCGGCACGGCCCCGGTCAGCCCCGGGGCCGCTGGTCCGCCAGCACCTTGTGCAGCGGCTCGGTCACCCGGCGCCGGTACTCCTGGACCGCCCAGCCGTTGCCGTCCGGGTCCTTGAAGTACATGAAGGTCGCGCCGTCGTCCGGGGCGTACTGCACCGGCTCGGAGACGTCCAGGCCCCGCCCGGACAGCTCGGCGTGGGCCGCCTTGATGTCGGCGACGCACAGCTGGAGGCCCTGGTACGAGCCCGGCTCCGGCCGGGTCTGGCCCTGCGCCATGTCCCAGATGGCGTCGCCGAGCGCGATCGAGCAGCCCGAGCCCGGGGGCGTCAGCTGGACGATGCGCATCCCCGGCATGACCTCCTGGTCGATGTCGACGTGGAAGCCGACCTTGTCCCGGTAGAAGTCCCGGGCCCGGTCGATGTCACTCACGGGCAGCGGAACGACCTCGAGGGTGAAGTCCATGGCATGACTCCTTCGGCGTCCGGGCCGGCTCCGGCGCCGGCCGCGGTGTACAACAAGCTAACGGCTTCCCGCCGGTGACGCCGCCCGTTCGGTGCCCCGCGGCCGTTCCCCGGTTACGCTCGCTCTACGACCTTGATCCCACGGGTCCCACGGGTCCATCCCACCAGTCACTCCCACAGGTCCGACAGGAGGCCGAGATGACGGCGCCGGGGCGCAGGAGCAGTACCTTCACGCGGCTGCTGCGGCACGGCTTCACCGATCCCTCCGCCGCCGAGAGGCTGCTGGACGGCGTGGAGCTGGCCGAGGTCCGCTCCGACCCCGTGCTCCTGGAGGCCCTCGGCGCCACCGCCGACCCGGACCAGGCGCTGCACGGCCTGGTGCGGCTCCTGGAGGCGCAGCCCGACCCCACCGCCCGCCAGGAGCTGCTCGACACCCTGATAGCGGCCAAGCCGCTGCGCGACCGCCTGCTCGGCGTGCTCGGCGCCTCCGAGGCCCTCGCCGACCACCTCGCCCGGCACGCCGGCGACTGGCAGGCCCTGGTCACCTACGAGCCGCGCGACCTGCACCCCGGCGTCGAGGAGTTCGAGCGCGGCCTGGCCGAGGCCGCCGACCCCGTCGCCCTGCGCGTCGCCTACCGGCGCTGCCTGCTGTCGATCGCCGCCCGCGACGTGTGCGGCACCATCGACCTCGCCGAGACCGCCGCCGAGCTGGCCGACCTCGCCACCGCCACGCTGCGCGCCGCCCTGGCCATCGCCGAGGAGGCCGCGCCCGACGACGCCGCGCTGTGCCGGCTGGCCGTGATCGCGATGGGCAAGTGCGGCGGACACGAGCTGAACTACGTCTCCGACGTCGACGTCATCTTCGTGGGCGAGGCGGCCGGCGACGCCGACGAGACCAAGGCGCTGCGGGCCGCGACCTCGCTGGCCTCGCACATGATGCGGATCTGCTCCGAGACGACCGTCGAGGGCTCCATCTGGCCGGTCGACGCCAACCTGCGCCCCGAGGGCCGCAACGGCCCGCTGGTGCGCACCCTCAGCAGCCATGTGGCGTACTACCAGCGCTGGGCCAAGACCTGGGAGTTCCAGGCGCTGCTCAAGGCCCGCCCGGTGGCCGGCGACCCCGGCCTCGGCGCCGAGTACGTGGCCGCCCTCCAGCCCCTGGTCTGGCAGGCCGCCGACCGCGAGAACTTCGTCGCCGACGTGCAAAAGATGCGCCGCCGGGTGGTGGAGAACATCCCCGCCGCCGAGATCGACCGCCAGCTCAAGCTGGGCCCCGGCGGCCTGCGGGACGTCGAGTTCGCCGTACAGCTGCTCCAGCTGGTGCACGGGCGGTCCGACACCTCCCTGCACAGCGGCACCACGCTGGACGCCCTGGAGGCGCTCGCCGCGGGCGGGTACGTGGGCCGGGCGGACGCCGCGCAGCTCGACGAGGCGTACCGCTTCCTGCGCTCCATGGAGCACCGCATCCAGCTGCACCGGCTGCGGCGCACCCACCTGGTGCCCGAGGACCCGGCGGACCTGCGCCGCCTCGGCCGCTCCCTGGGCCTGCGCACCGACCCGGTGGAGGGGCTCCAGCGGGCCTGGCGGCGGCACGCCTCCGTGGTGCGCCGGCTGCACGAGAAGCTGTTCTACCGGCCGCTGCTCGACGCCGTCGCCCAGCTCGCCCCAGGCGAGGCCCGGCTCAGCCCCGAGGCGGCCCGCGAACGCATGGTCGCCCTCGGGTACGCCGACCCGGCCGCCGCCCTGCGGCACCTGGAGGCGCTGGCGTCCGGCGTCACCCGGAAGGCGGCCATCCAGCGCACCCTGCTGCCCGTGCTCCTCGGCTGGTTCGCGGACTCCGCCGACCCGGACGCGGGCCTGCTCAACTTCCGCAAGGTCTCCGACGCCCTCGGCAAGACCCCCTGGTACCTGAGGCTGCTGCGGGACGAGGGCGCCGCCGCCGAGAACCTGGCCCGCGTGCTCTCCGCCGGCCGCCTCGCCCCCGACCTGCTGATGCGGGCCCCGGAGGCGGTCGCGCTGCTCGGGGACGGCGCCGCGGGGGGACTGGCGCCGCGCGGACGCCCCCAGCTGGAGCAGGAGATACTGGCCGCGGTCCGGCGTGCCGACGGCGGCGAACAGGCGGTCACCGCCGCCCGCGGCGTGCGGCGCCGGGAGCTGTTCCGCACGGCCGCCGCGGACATCGTGGGCTCCTACGGCACCGAGGCGCACCCGGTCGAGGCCGACCAGGGCGCCTTGGTGGACCTGGTCGGCGACGCGGTGTCCGACCTGACGGCGGCGACGCTGGCGGGGACGCTGCGGGCGGTCGTGCGGGAGGGCTGGGGCGACACCCTGCCCACCCGGTTCGCGATCATCGGCATGGGCCGGTTCGGAGGGCACGAGCTGGGCTACGGCTCGGACGCCGACGTGCTCTTCGTGCACGAGCCCCGGGAGGGCGTCGACGAACGGGAGGCCGGGGACGCGGCCAACAAGGTCGTCGCCGAGCTGCGCCGCCTGCTCCAGGTGCCCAGCGCCGACCCGCCGCTGCTGATCGACGCCGACCTGCGGCCCGAGGGCAAGTCCGGGCCACTGGTGCGGACGCTCAGGTCGTACGAGGCGTACTACCGGCGCTGGTCGCTGGTGTGGGAGCGGCACGCGCTGCTGCGGGCCGAGTTCGTGGCCGGCGACGCGGACCTGGGGCGGCGCTTCACCGAGCTGGTCGACCCGCTGCGCTACCCGGCGGACGGGCTCGGCGACGACGACGTCCGGGAGATCCGGCGGCTCAAGGCCCGCATGGAGTCCGAGCGGCTGCCGCGCGGCGCCGACCCCAAGCTGCACGCCAAACTGGGGCCGGGCGGCCTGACCGACGTGGAGTGGACCGTGCAGCTGGCCCAGTTGCGGCACGGGCACACCGAGGCCGGGCTGCGCACCACCCGGACCCGCGCCGCGCTGGCCGCCGCGTCCGGTGCCGGGCTGATCTCCGCGGAGCACGCCGCGATCCTCGACGAGGCGTGGGTGCTGGCGACGCGGGTGCGCAACGCGGTGATGCTGGTCCGCGGCCGGGCCGGCGACACCTTCCCCAACGACCCGCGCGAGCTGGCCGCGGTGGGCCGCTACCTGGGGCACGGGCCCGGGCACGCCGGAGACATGCTGGACGAGTACCGGCGCACGGCACGCAGGGCGCGCGCGGTGGTGGAGGAGCTGTTCTACGCGTGAGGCCCCGCGGTCACGCGCGGGCGTGACGTCCCGCGGGTCACGCCCGGGTGGGCAGCCACGCTCTGCGGCGCGCGGCCACCACCCGCGGCAGCGCGTACGGCAGTTTCCCGTACCAGAGCGCCGCCACCGCGTAGCCGAAGGCCAGGCACATCAGGCCCCCCACCGCGTCCAGCCAGAAGTGGTTGGCGGTCGCCACGATCACCACCAGCGTCAGCGCCGGGTACAGCAGCCCCAGCACCCGCACCCACGGCACGGACGCCAGCGCGAAGATGGTCAGCCCGCACCACAGGGACCACCCGATGTGCATGGACGGCATCGCCGCGTACTGGTTGGACATGTTCTTCAGGTCGCCGGACGCCATCGAACCCCAGGTCTGGTGGACCATGACGGTGTCGATGAAGTGCTCGCCGTTCATCAGGCGGGGCGGGGCGAGCGGATACAGGTAGTAACCGACCAGCGCCACGCCCGTGGTGGCGAAGAGGACGAGCCTGGTCGCCGCGTAGCGGCCGGGATGGCTGCGGTACAGCCACACCAGCACACCCAGCGTGACCACGAAGTGCAAGGTGGCGTAGTAGTAGTTCATCCCGATGATGAGCCAAGTCACCGAGTTCACGGCGTGGTTCACCGACTCCTCGACGGCGATGCCCAGTTGCTGCTCGACCCGCCAGATCCAGTCGGCGTTGCGCAGCGCCTGCGACCGCTGCTCCGGTACCGCGTTGCGGATCAGCGAGTACGTCCAGTAACTGACCGCGATCAGCAGGATCTCGAACCACAGCCGGGGCCGGCGCGGCGCGCGGAGACGGCGCACGAGTCCTCGCCCCGTCCCCTCCGGGACGGGGTGCGGAACGGCCTCTGCACGGCGTTCCGGAGTCCTCACGGTCGCGTCACCCATAGGCATCAAGTCTGCCAGAAAAGCCCTCTCCCACCGATCATCCCCCCGTCCGCTGTGGCCCGCATCCGCCGCGCGGAGGGCGGACGTCAGGAGCGGTTGCGCTCGCCCGGCGCGGAGGCCGTCGAGCCGCGGACGACCAGCTCCGGCATGAAGACGAACTCGCTGTGCGGCGCGGGCGTCCCGGCGATCTCCTCCAGGAGCGTGCGCACCGCGGCCTGGCCCATCGCGGGCACCGGCTTGCGGACGGTCGTCAGCGGCGGGTCGGTGAAGGCGATCAGCGGCGAGTCGTCGAAACCGACGACGGAGACGTCCTTGGGCACGTCGAGGCCGAGCTGCCGCGCCGCCCGTATCGCGCCGAGCGCCATCATGTCGCTGGCGCAGACCACCGCCGTGCAGTCCCGCCCGATGAGCGCGGCGGCCGCCGCCTGGCCGCCCTCCAGGGTGTACAGCGAGTGCTGCACGAACTCCTTCTCCACGGTCTCCGCGCCGAGGTCCAGCTGGTCCTGGACCGTGCGGACGAATCCCTCGATCTTGCGCTGCACCGGCACGAACCGCTTCGGCCCCAGGGCCAGCCCGATCCGGGTGTGGCCGAGCGAGACGAGGTGGGTGACGGCGAGGCTCATCGCGGCCCGGTCGTCGGGGGAGATGAACGGCGCCTGCACCTTCGAGGAGAATCCGTCGACGAGGACGAAGGGCACGCCCTGGGCGCGCAGCCGTTCGTAGCGCTGCATGTCGGCGGTGGTGTCGGCGTGCAGCCCGGAGACGTAGATGATGCCGGCCACCCCGCGGTCGACCAGCATCTCGGTCAGCTCGTCCTCGGTGGAGCCGCCCGGGGTCTGGGTGGCGAGGACCGGCGTGTATCCCTGGCGGGTCAGCGCCTGGCCGATGACCTGGGCCAGCGCGGGGAATATCGGGTTCTCCAGCTCCGGCGTGATCAGGCCGACCAGGCCCTCGCTGCGCTGCCGCAGCCGCACCGGTCGCTCGTAGCCCAGGACGTCGAGCGCGGCGAGCACGGACTGGCGGGTGGTGGCGGCGACGCCCGGTTTTCCGTTGAGGACCCGGCTGACCGTCGCTTCGCTCACCCCCGCTTGGGCGGCGATGTCGGCAAGCCGTGTGGTCACAGGGGTGGACTGTACCTGTCGGCCGCCGCCTTGCACACCGATCGGGCGCCGTCGGCGGCCTGTTGGCCGGCCCGGGGCGGGCTGCTGCGTCATCGCGCTCCCTCAAGAATGTGGCGGCAAGAGCTTGCAGAGTCTTGCACAACCGACCGGATACCGCTCGGCCCTTGTAAACAAGCGTCTCATGGTGGTCGCCAGGAGGTCACGCGCGGATAACTTCGGAGATCCCTTGCACTTTTTTGCTGCAAGACCTTTCGCGCCGCTTACATCGCTGTTACGTTCACGTCGCCCGACGGCAGCAACGACGCGGTCGGCAGCGGCAGGAGCGGCGGACGGGCCCGCACCCTGCACCACACGGGCTTTCACCCTCAAGGAGAACTCATGCGGCGTGGCATAGCGGCCACCGCGCTGGTGGCGTCCCTCGCCCTGGCGGCGACGGCGTGCGGCGGGGACGGCGACAGCGACAGCGAGTCCGGCGGACCGGTCACCATCACCTACTGGGACACCTCGAACGCGACGAACGAGGCGCCGACCTACAAGGCGCTGGTCGAGGAGTTCGAGGCCGCCAACAAGGACATCAAGGTCGACTTCGTCAACGTCCCCTTCGACCAGGCGCAGAACAAGTTCGACACCGCCGCCGGTTCCAAGGGTGCCCCCGACGTGCTGCGCTCCGAGGTCGGCTGGACGCCGGCCTTCGCCAAGAAGGGCTTCTTCCTGCCGCTGGACGGCACCGAGGCCCTCGCCGAGCAGGACAAGTTCCAGCCCAACCTGATCGAGCAGGCCAAGTACGAGGGCAAGACCTACGGCGTGCCGCTGGTCACCGACACCCTCGCCTTCGTCTACAACAAGGCGCTGTTCGCGAAGGCCGGCGTCGAGGCCCCCAAGACCTGGGACGACCTCAAGAAGGCCGCCGCCACCATCAAGGACAAGACCGGCGCCGACGGCTACTGGGGTTCCACGGCCGGCTACTACGGCCAGCCGTTCCTGTTCGGCGAGGGCACCGACACCGTCGACGCCGAGGGCAAGAAGGTCACCGTCAACTCGCCCGAGGCGAAGAAGGCGTACGGCACCTGGCTGGGCCTCTTCGACGGCAAGGGCCTGCACAAGGCCGACACCACCGCCGACGCCTACGCCCACATCCAGGAGGCGTTCGTCAGCGGCAAGGTCGCCTCGATCGTCCAGGGCCCGTGGGAGATCACCAACTTCTACAAGGGCTCGGCGTTCAAGGACAAGAACAACCTCGGCATCGCCACCGTCCCGGCCGGCTCCACCGGCAAGGCGGGCGCCCCGACCGGCGGCCACAACCTCTCCGTGTACGCGGGCTCCGACAAGGCCCACCAGGAAGCGGCGCTCAAGCTCGTCAACTTCATGACCTCGGCGAAGTCCCAGGAGACCATCGCCCTGAAGAACTCGACGCTGCCGACCCGCGACGACGCCTACACCGACAAGGTCAAGGCCGACCCGGGCATCGCCGGCTACCAGACGGTCCTGCCCGCCGCCCAGCCGCGCCCGGCGCTGCCGGAGTACGGCTCCCTGTGGGCCCCGCTGGACGAGCAGCTCCCGCAGATCGCCGGCGGCAAGAAGTCCCTGGACGAGGGGATGGGCGACGCCGAGGCCGCGATCGCCAAGCTGGTGCCGGACTTCTCCAAGTGAGTCCGCGGCCGCCGGGTCCCCCGCGTGGGGGGAGGGGACCCGGCGGCCGGTGCGCCGTACCCCTCGATCGTCCCGCCCAGCCCGATGCTCCCGAAGGTGCCGAACCATGACAGTCACCATCGACCGCGCGACCGGCAAGCGCCGCGGTGACCGCACGCCGCAGCCCGGCCTCGGCCGCCGTCTGAAGGACGGTTACCAGAAGTACTGGTACGCCTACGCCATGATCGCGCCGGTGGCCGTCGTGATCGGCGTCCTCGTGCTGTACCCGCTCGGGTACGGCCTCTACCTCACCCTCACCGACGCCAACAGCCTCAACACCGCGCGGACGATCGGCGTCAACGAGATCGAGGCCACCTACAAGTTCATCGGCCTGGACAACTACGCCGACATCCTGTGGGGCCCGACGGCGTACGACCGCTTCTGGTCGCACTTCATCTGGACCATCGTGTGGACGGCCGTCTGCGTCGGGCTGCACTTCTTCATCGGTCTCGGCCTCGCGCTGCTGCTCAACCAGAACCTGCGCGGCCGCACCTTCTACCGGCTGCTGCTGGTGCTGCCCTGGGCCGTGCCCACCTTCGTCACCGTCTTCGGCTGGCGCTTCATGCTCGCCGACGCCGGCATCGTCAACTCCGCGCTGGACTGGCTGCACCTGCCGACGCCGGCCTGGCTGGAGGACACCTTCTGGCAGCGGTTCTCCGCGGTCATGGTGAACACCTGGTGCGGGGTGCCGTTCATGATGGTCTCCCTGCTCGGCGGCCTCCAGTCCATCGACAACAGCCTCTACGAGGCCGCCGAGATGGACGGCGCGAGCGCCTGGCAGCGCTTCCGCTTCGTCACCCTGCCCGGCCTGCGCTCGGTCAGCTCCACCGTCGTCCTGCTCGGCATCATCTGGACCTTCAACCAGTTCGCCGTGATCTTCCTGCTGTTCGGCAACTCCGCGCCCGAGGCGCAGATCCTCGTCACCTGGGCCTACCACCTGGGCTTCGGCCAGCAGCCCCGCGACTTCGCGCAGTCCGCGGCCTACGGCATGCTGCTGCTGGCCATCCTGATCGTCTTCACCTCCTTCTACCGCCGCTGGCTGAACCGCAACGAGCAGCAGCTCGCGATCTGAGGCAGGAGCCACCATGAGCACCACCGCAGTGCCGACCACCGCTCCCGCCGGACCGGTCGCCGAGCCGGCGGCGAAGCCGCCCCGGATCCGCCGGCGCGGCGAGCGCAGCCGTGCCGCGTCCCTCGCCTCCCACGGCGTCCTGACCGTCGCGAGCCTCGTCGCGCTCTTCCCGGTCGCCTGGCTGGTCTACCTGTCCCTCGGCCCGGACAAGGACGACTACCTGCACCCCGGGCGCATCTGGTCGAAGATGACCCTCGACAACTACGCCTTCGTGCTCCAGCACACGAACTTCTTCGACTGGCTGAAGAGCTCGCTGATCGTCTCGCTGGGCACCACGGTCATCGGCGTCATGGTCGCCGCCACCACCGGCTACGCCGTCTCCCGGATGCGCTTCCCCGGCTACCGCAAGCTGATGTGGGTGCTGCTGGTCACCCAGATGTTCCCCATCGCGGTGCTGATCGTGCCGATGTACCAGATCCTGTCCGACCTCCAGCTCGTCGACAGCTACCTCGGCCTGGTCCTGGTCTACTGCTCGACGGCGGTGCCGTACTGCGCGTGGCTGCTCAAGGGCTACTTCGACACGATCCCCTTCGAGATCGACGAGGCCGGACGGGTGGACGGACTGAGCCCGTTCGGGACCTTCTTCCGGCTGATCCTGCCGCTCGCCCGGCCGGGCCTGGCGGTCGCGGGCTTCTACAGCTTCATCACCGCCTTCGGCGAGGTCGCCTTCGCCTCGACGTTCATGCTCAGCGACACGAAGTACACCTTCGCGGTCGGCCTGCAGAGCTTCATCAGCGAACACGACGCGCAGCGCCACCTGATGGCGGCCACCGCCGTGCTCGTGGCGATACCCGTCTCCGCCTTCTTCTACCTCGTGCAGAAGAACCTGGTGGCCGGCCTCACCGCCGGCGGCACGAAGGGCTGACGCCCGACCGGGAGAACGTCCGGCCGCGGTGCGATCCGACCCCGCGGCACCGCGGCCGGCCGCCTCGCCCCCACCCATGCCTCCATGACCGGAACTCCGTTACACATCAAGGACGCCATGAGCCAGCAGCCTTCCGCCGCACCGGCCCCCACCTCCGTCACCTCCTCCGCCACGGCCACCGTCGCGGGGCGCCGCGACTGGTGGCGGGACGCGGTCATCTACCAGGTGTACCCGCGCAGCTTCGCCGACAGCAACGGCGACGGCATGGGCGACCTGGAGGGTGTCCGCACCCGTCTGCCGTACCTGCGCGACCTGGGCGTGGACGCCGTGTGGCTCAGCCCCTTCTACGCCTCGCCGCAGGCCGACGCGGGCTACGACGTCGCCGACTACCGGGCCGTCGACCCCATGTTCGGCTCCCTCCTGGACGCCGACGCGCTCATCCGCGACGCCCACGGCCTCGGCCTGCGGATCATCGTCGACCTGGTGCCGAACCACTCCTCCGACCAGTACGAGTGGTTCAGGCGCGCCCTCGCCGAGGGCCCCGGCTCCCCGCTCCGGGACCGGTACCACTTCCGCCCCGGCAAGGGGAGGAGCGGCGAACTGCCGCCCAACGACTGGGAGTCCATCTTCGGCGGGCCCGCCTGGACCCGGGTCACCGAGCCCGATGGCACGCCGGGGGAGTGGTACCTGCACCTGTTCGCGCCCGAGCAGCCCGACTTCAACTGGGAGCACCCGGCGGTCGGCGACGAGTTCCGCTCCATCCTGCGCTTCTGGCTGGACATGGGCGTCGACGGCTTCCGTATCGACGTCGCGCACGGCATGGTGAAGGCGGAGGGCCTCCCGGACCTGGGATCCCATGAGCAACTGAAGCTTCTGGGCAACGATGTCATGCCGTTCTTCGACCAGGACGGCGTCCACGAGATCTACCGCCAGTGGCGGCGGATCCTCGACGAGTACAGCGGAGAGCGCATCTTCGTCGCCGAGGCGTGGACCCCGACCGTCGAGCGCACCGCGAACTACGTCCGGCCCGACGAGCTGCACCAGGCCTTCAACTTCCAGTACCTGGGCACCCACTGGGACGCCGGGGAGCTGCGCACGGTCATCGACCGGACCCTGGACGCGATGCGCCCCGTCGGCGCCCCCGCCACCTGGGTCCTCTCCAACCACGACGTCACCCGGCACGCCACCCGGTTCGCCAACCCGCCCGGCCTCGGCACCCAGATCCGCCTGGCCGGCGACCGCGCCCTCGGCCTGCGCAGGGCCCGCGCGGCCACCCTCCTCATGCTGGCCCTGCCCGGCTCGGCCTACGTTTACCAGGGCGAGGAACTGGGCCTGCCGGACGTCGTCGACCTCCCCGACGAGGTGCGCCAGGACCCCGCCTACTTCCGCGGCGCAGGCCAGGACGGCTTCCGCGACGGCTGCCGGGTGCCGATCCCCTGGACCCGCGCGGGTTCGTCGTACGGCTTCGGCGACGGCGGCAGCTGGCTCCCGCAGCCGGCCGGCTGGGGCGAACTGAGCGTCGAGGCGCAGACCGGCGATCCGGACTCGACCCTGGAGCTGTACCGCGCCGCGCTCGCCGTCCGCCGCGACCGGCCGGACCTGGGCGCGGGCGGCGCGGTGGAGTGGCTGCGCGCCCCCGAGGGCGTCGTCGCCTTCCGGCGCGGCGACTTCGTGTGCGTCGCCAACACCACCGGCGAGTCCGTGACGGTGCCCGGCCACGGCCGGGTGCTGCTGGCCAGCGACGAGGTGACCGAGGCGGCCGGCGAGGCGAAGGTGCCGGCGGACACCACGGTGTGGTGGACGACGGCCTGACCGCTCGCCCGCCGGGGCCCGCCGCTCCCTCCGCAGCGGCGGGCCCTCGCCGCGTGCGGCGCGGCGGGCCGCTCAGCCTCCGCCGCCCGGTGCCCACATGGCGGCCCGGACCGTCCCCTCCTGGAAGTCCCGCCTGGGCAGCCGGAGTCCGAGGGAGGTCTCCAGGGCGTGGAAATAGAGGGAGAACTCGTCGGTCGTCCCGGGGTGGTCGAGTTCGGCGCGGCGTATCGCCCGGTTGAGGAAGTCGAGCCGGCCGCCGTGGACGTAGGGGGTGCGGCCCCGGTCGTAGTGGATCAGCTCGATGATCCCGTCGTCGTCGATCCGGTGGCCGTCGCGCAGGTAGTCCAGGGTGTAGATGGCCTTCGCGGAGCAGGCGCTCAGGTGCACGGTCTCCGACACCCCCATCCCGGCGAGCCCTTCCCGGCGTGCGCGTGCTCCGGGCGGGGTGTCGTGGTGGAGCAGGAACGCCCAGTCACCCGCCTGCCCGAAACAGCAGCTGTCCCAGTCCGTGCTCCAGTGGCCGCGGTCGGCGCCGGTCATGTCGGTCAGATCGGCCAGCCGGGTCCCGGCGGCGACCTGGCCGGGGTCGGCCCCGTACAGAAGGGCGATCCGTTCGGCGCTGACGTCCTCGCCGCGGAAGAACGCCAGGCTGGTGTACGGGGTTTGCTCGCGCCACGACTCGGCGATCCATGCGAACCCGTCCAGCGGGTCCCGTCCGCAGGGCGGAGCGGGGTCCTCACCGTCCGGGCCGCCGCCGCGGAAGCGGCGGCCCCAGGCCGGGTCCACCCGGTCCATCAGCCCGGCCCGGCCGGCGCGAGTTCTTCCCCGACTTCGCCCCGACGGCTGCCCTTTCGGTCGATGAACCCTTAACATCTGCGTCACCGCAAGGTTTCTGAAGATTTCAGCAAGAGCATTCAAGCGATCTTCGGGCGCCTTCGGCTCCCCACAGCGCCTTCGACGATGAAGGAACCCCACATGGCACGCAGAGCCCTCACGGGGGCGGTCGCTCTGGCGGCTGCCACCCTTGTCATGACCCCGACTACGTCCGCGCAGGCCTCCCCGCCCGGCGCCAAGGACGTCACCGCCGTCCTCTTCGAGTGGAACTTCGCCTCCGTCGCGAAGGAGTGCACCAACACCCTCGGCCCCGCCGGCTACGGCTACGTGCAGGTCTCGCCGCCCGCCGAGCACATACAGGGCGGGCAGTGGTGGACCTCCTACCAGCCCGTCAGCTACAAGATCGCCGGGCGGCTCGGGGACCGGACCGCGTTCAAGAACATGGTGGACACCTGCCACGCGGCCGGCGTGAAGGTCGTCGCCGACGCCGTCGTCAACCACATGTCCGCGGGCGCCGGTACCGGCACCGGCGGCTCCACGTACGCGAAGTACGACTACCCGGGGCTCTACTCGTCGCCGGACTTCGACGACTGCCGCTCCCAGATCGCCAACTACCAGGACCGCTACAACGTCCAGCACTGCGAACTGGTCGGCCTCGCCGACCTCGACACCGGCGAGGACTACGTCCGGGGGCGGATCGCGGGCTACCTGAACGACCTGCTCTCGCTCGGCGTCGACGGCTTCCGCATCGACGCGGCCAAGCACATCCCGGCCGCCGACCTCGCGAACATCAAGTCCCGGCTGAGCAACCCGGGCGTGTACTGGAAGCAGGAGGCCATCTTCGGCGCCGGGGAGGCCGTCCAGCCCACCGAGTACACCGGCACCGGGGACGTGCAGGAGTTCCGGTACGCCTACGACCTCAAGCGCGTCTTCAACAACGAGAACCTCGCCTACCTGAAGAACTACGGCGAGGGCTGGGGGTACATGGGCAGCGGCGTCTCCGGCGTCTTCGTCGACAACCACGACACCGAGCGCAACGGCTCCACCCTCAGCTACAAGGACAACGCCACCTACACCCTGGCCAACGTCTTCATGCTGGCCTGGCCCTACGGCGCCCCCGACGTCAACTCCGGCTACGAGTGGTCGAACGCCGACGCCGGACCGCCCAACGGCGGCCGAGTGGACGCCTGCTGGCAGAGCGGCTGGAAGTGCCAGCACGCCTGGCCGGAGATCAGGTCGATGGTCGGCTTCCGCAACGCCACCCGCGGCCAGGCGGTCACGAACTGGTGGGACAACGGCAACGACGCCATCGCCTTCGGCCGCGGCACCAAGGGCTTCCTCGCCGTCAACCACGAGGCGGGCGCGCTGAACCGCACCTACCAGACCTCGCTGCCCGCCGGGACGTACTGCGACGTCCAGAGCGGCAGGACGGTGAGCGTCAACGGCTCCGGGCAGTTCACGGCGACGCTGGGCGCCAACACCGCGCTCGCGCTGCACGCGGGCAAGTCGGCCTGCTGAACGGGCCCCGAGGGCAAGGGTCGTGAAAATTCTTACCGGTACTTTCACGACCCTTGCCGCAAGACTTGCGGCAGCGCTACGGTCACGCCGGGGTCGGACCCGATCGAGCCGTCAGCACAAGGAGTTCACGCCGTGATACCGAGATGGCCGGTGCCTGTCGCGCGCCGCACCGCACGAGTGAGACGGGTCGCGGCCGTCACCGTGACCGCGCTCGCCGCAGCCCTCCTGCCGCCCCTCGCCGCGCGGGCCGACGCCCCGCCCGCGCCCCCGTCCGACGCGAAGCTCGCGCAGGCGGCCGCCCGCCACGACCTGACCCGTGAGCAGTTCTACTTCGTCCTGCCGGACCGTTTCGCCAACGGCGACACCCGCAACGACAAGGGCGGCCTGACCGGCACCCGGCTCGCCACCGGCTACGACCCCACCGACAAGGGCTTCTACCAGGGCGGCGACCTCAAGGGCCTGACCGACCGGCTCGACTACATCAAGGGCATGGGCACCACCGCCATCTGGATGGCCCCCATCTTCAAGAACCAGCCCGTGCAGGGCACGGGGGACAACGCCTCGGCCGGCTACCACGGCTACTGGATCACCGACTTCACCCAGGTCGACCCGCACTTCGGCACCAACCAGGACCTCGAGAACCTCGTCTCCAAGGCGCACGCCAAGGGCATGAAGGTCTTCTTCGACGTCATCACCAACCACACCGCCGACGTCGTCGACTACGAGGAGAAGTCCTACGACTACCTCTCCAAGGGCGCCTTCCCCTACCTGACCAAGGACGGCGAGCCCTTCGACGACGCCGACTACGCCGACGGCGAGCGCCGCTTCCCCCGCGTGGACTCCGGCTCCTTCCCGCGCACGCCCACCGTCCCGGCCGCCAAGCGGAACCTCAAGGTGCCGTCCTGGCTCAACGACCCGGCGATGTACCACAACCGGGGCGACTCCACCTGGGCCGGCGAGTCCACCACGTACGGCGACTTCTCCGGACTCGACGACCTGTGGACCGAGCGGCCCGAGGTCGTCGAGGGCATGGAGAAGATCTACCAGCGGTGGGTGAGGGACTTCGCCATCGACGGCTTCCGCATCGACACGGTCAAGCACGTCAACATGGAGTTCTGGACCCAGTGGGCGACCGCGCTGGACGCCTACGCGGCGAAGCGGGGCCGCGACGACTTCTTCATGTTCGGCGAGGTCTACTCCGCCGACACCTCGGTCACCTCCCCGTACGTCACCGAGGGCCGCCTGGACTCCACGCTGGACTTCCCCTTCCAGGACGCGGCCCGCGCCTACGCCTCCCAGGGCGGCAGCGCGCGGAAGCTCGCCTCGGTCTTCGGCGACGACTACAAGTACACGACCGACAAGGCCAACGCGTACGAGCAGGTCACCTTCCTCGGCAACCACGACATGGGCCGCTTCGGCACCTTCCTGAAGCAGGACGACCCGCAGGCCACCGACGCCGAACTGCTGAGGAAGGACAGGCTCGCCAACGAGCTGATGTTCCTCAGCCGCGGCAACCCGGTCGTCTACTACGGCGACGAGCAGGGCTTCACCGGCGCGGGCGGCGACAAGGACGCCCGCCAGCCCATGTTCGCCTCCCGTACCGCCGACTACCTCGACGACGACCAGCTCGGCACCGACCGCACCCACGCCGAGTCGGCCTACGACCCGAACGCGCCGCTGTACCGGCAGATCAGCACCCTCGCCAAGCTGCGCAAGGCCCACCCCGCCCTCGCCGACGGCGTCCAGACCGAGCGCTACGCGGCCGACGGCGCCGGCGTCTACGCCTTCTCGCGCACCGACGCGGCCCGCGGCACCGAGTACGTCGTCGCCCTCAACAACGCCGACGAGGCGCGGACGGCGACCTTCGCCACCGGCTCGGCGGACATGACCTTCCGCGGTCTCTACGGCACCGACGACACCGCCAGGTCCGGGGCCGACAAGAAGATCACGCTCACCGTGCCCGCCGGGTCGGCCGTCGTCCTCAAGGCCGCGGGCAGGCTCGCCGAGCCCGCCACCAAGCCCACGATCGCCCTCACCGCCCCCGGCCCCGGCGCCACCGGCACCGTCGAGCTGACCGCCGACGTCGCGGGCGGACAGCTCAACCGCGTCGTCTTCGCCGCTCAGACCGGCGACGGCCGGTGGCGCACCCTCGGCTCCGCGGACCACGCCCCCTACAAGGTCACCCACACCGTCGACGCGGACACCCCGCCCGGCACCGCCCTGCGCTACAAGGCCGTCGCCGTCGACTCGGCGGGCCGCACCGCGAGCGCCATGGCCGAGTCGACGACCGGCGCCCCGCCGGTCGAGGAGCCGCCCACCGCCGCCTCCCGCGACCACGCGATCGTCCACTACAAGCGGGCGGACGGGAACTACGAGGACTGGAACCTGTACGCCTGGGGCGACCTCGCCGACGGCGAGGCCACCGAGTGGCCGGCCGGCCATCCCTTCACCGGCCGGGACGCCTACGGCGCCTTCGCCTACGTCAAGCTCAAGCCCGGCGCGAGCGACGTCAACTTCCTCGTCGTCGACAAGGACGGTGACAAGGACGTCGCCGCCGACCGAACCATCGACGTCACCCGGACCGGCGAGGTCTGGATCGAGCAGGGCAAGGAGCAGGTCGTCACCGAACGGCCCGAATATCCGGCCCAGGACAAGACCAAGGCCGTCCTCAACTACCACCGTGCCGACGGGAACTACGACGGCTGGGGCCTGCACGTCTGGAGCGGCGCCGCGAACCCCACCGACTGGGCGAAGCCCCTCCAGCCGGTGAGGACCGACCCCTACGGCGCGGTCTTCGAGGTACCGCTCGCCGAGGGCGCCACCAGCCTCAGCTACATCATCCACAAGGGCGACGAGAAGGACCTGCCCACCGACCGGGCCCTGGACCTCACCGCCGACGGCCACGAGGTGTGGCTGCTGAGCGGCCAGGAGGAGTACCTGCTGCCGCAGCCCGCGGGTTCGGCCGCGGCCGTCGACCTCGCCACCTCCAAGGCGGTCTGGATCGACCGGAACACCATCGCCTGGAACGGCGCCGAGGGCGCCGCCTCCACCCAGCTGCTCGCCTCCCGCACCGGCTCGGTCAAGGCCGCGAACGGCAGACTGACCGGTGACGACGAGGCCACCTGGCTCCGCCTCACCGAGACCGCCCTCACCGACGCCCAGAAGGCGAGGTACCCGCACCTGAAGGAGTACGCCGCCTGGTCGGTCGACCCGCGCGACCGCGACCGGGTCCGCGAGGCCCTGCGCGGCCAGGTCGTCGCCGCCCAGCGCACCGCCACCGGCGCCGTCCTCGCGGCGACCGGCGTGCAGATCGCCGGCGCGCTGGACGACCTCTACGCGGCCGACGCCACCAAGGCCGGCCTCGGGCCCGTCTTCCGTGACGGCCGCCCCACCCTCTCCCTGTGGGCACCCACCGCCCGGCAGGTGGGCCTGGAGATCGGCGGCCGCACGGTCCCCATGCGGCGCGACGACCGCTCCGGCGTCTGGTCCGTCACCGGCCCCCGCTCCTGGAAGGGCGAGGCCTACCGGTACGCCGTGACGGTGTGGGCGCCCGAGGCGGGCAAGGTCGTCACCAACAAGGTCACCGATCCCTACTCGCTCGCCCTGACCACCGACTCCGAGCGCAGCCTCGTCGTCGACCTGGCCGACCGCGACCTCGCCCCGCGCGGCTGGAACAGCTACGACAAGCCCAAGGCCGTGCCGCTCAGGGACGCCCAGATCCAGGAACTGCACGTCCGTGACTTCTCCGTCGCGGACCGGACGGCGGACGCCGGCCACCGGGGCACCTACCTCGCCTTCACCGACAAGCGGAGCGACGGCTCGAAGCACTTGCGCGAACTGGCCGAGGCGGGCACCTCGTACGTCCACCTGCTCCCGGCCTTCGACATCGCCACGATCCCCGAGAAGAAGTCCGACCGGGCCACCGTCGACTGCGACCTGGCCGCACTCCCGGCCGACTCCGAGAAGCAGCAGGAGTGCGTGGCCGAGGCGGCGGCGAAGGACGCCTACAACTGGGGCTACGACCCGTACCACTACACGGTCCCCGAGGGCTCCTACGCCACCGACCCGGACGGCACCGCCCGCACGGTCGAGTTCCGCGAGATGGTCAAGGCCCTCAACGACGACGGGCTGCGCGTCGTCATGGACGTCGTCTACAACCACACCGCCGCGAGCGGTCAGGCGAGGACGAGCGTCCTCGACCGGATCGTGCCCGGCTACTACCAGCGGCTCCTCGCCGACGGATCGGTCGCGAACAGCACCTGCTGCGCGGGCACCGCCACCGAGAACGCCATGATGGGCAAGCTCGTCGTCGACTCGGTCGTCACCTGGGCCAAGGAGTACAAGGTCGACGGCTTCCGCTTCGACCTCATGGGCCACCACCCGAAGGCCAACATCCTCGCCGTCCGCAAGGCCCTCGACGCGCTGACCCTCAAGAAGGACGGCGTCGACGGCAAGAAGATCATCCTCTACGGCGAGGGCTGGAACTTCGGCGAGGTCGCCGACGACGCCCGCTTCACGCAGGCCACCCAGAAGAACATGGCCGGAACCGGCGTCGCGACCTTCTCCGACCGCGCCCGCGACGCCGTGCGCGGCGGCGGCCCCTTCGACGAGGACCCCGGCGTCCAGGGCTTCGCCTCCGGCCTGTTCACCGACCCCAACTCCTCGACGGCCAACGGCACCGAGGCCGAGCAGCGGGCCCGCCTGCTGCACTACCAGGACCTGATCAAGGTCGGCCTCTCCGGGAACCTCGCCGACTACGCGTTCACGGACACCGGCGGCAAGCGGGTCAAGGGCTCGGAGGTCGACTACAACGGCGCCCCCGCCGGTTACGCGGCGGCACCCGGCGACGCCCTCGCCTACGCCGACGCGCACGACAACGAGTCCCTGTTCGACGCGCTCGCCTTCAAGCTGCCCGCGGGCACGTCCGCCGCCGACCGGGCCCGCATGCAGGTCCTCGCCATGGCCACGGCCGCCCTCTCCCAGGGCCCGGCGCTCTCCCAGGCCGGCACCGACCTGCTGCGCTCCAAGTCGCTGGACCGCAACTCCTACGACAGCGGCGACTGGTTCAACGCCGTCCACTGGAACTGCGCCGACGGCAACGGCTTCGGACGCGGGCTGCCGCCGGCCGCCGACAACCGGGACAAGTGGCCCCACGCCAAGCCCCTCCTGGGCACGGTGCGGGTCGGCTGCCCCCAGATCACCGGGGCCTCGGCGGCGTACCAGGACCTGCTGAGGATCCGTACGGGTGAGCGGGACTTCTCCCTCGCCACCGCGGGCCAGGTGCAGTCCCGGCTCTCCTTCCCGCTCTCCGGGGAGGACGAGACGCCCGGCGTGATCACCATGCGCCTCGGTGACCTGGTGGTCGTCTTCAACGCGACCCCGCAGGAGCAGCGGCAGCGGCTGAGCGGGGCGGCCGGGACCGGCTACCGGCTGCACCCGGCGCAGGCGTCGGGCGCGGACCCCGTGGTCCGCGAGGCCGCCTACGCGAAGGCGTCGGGCACCTTCACGGTCCCGGCGCGCACGGTGGCGGTCTTCACCCGCGCGGGCTAGCGGAACCCTGCGGTTAGGGTGCTCCTGTCCGCCGTAGAACAGGAGCACCCATGCCGCAGATCACCGTCGAGCGTTCCGGAATCCTCGACGACGTCGACTGGGAGGAGTTCGCGCTCGCCCTGCACCCGGTGGTCGTCGAGACCGCGGCCGCGCGGCTGGAGGCCTGCAAGACCCGGGTCCTGCGCAGCGAGGACGAGGCCGTCGGCGCCGAGAAGGAGCGGCACGCCATCGTGGACGTCTCCATCGCGCTGCTCGCCGGCCGCTCCGAGGAGACCAAGGCCCGGCTCACCGAGGCCGTGGTCGAGCTGCTGCGCAAGCACGTCGGACCGAGGGACGGCGTCACCCTGCACCTGTCGGCCGAGGTGCGCGACCTCGACCCGTCCTACCGCAAGGCCGAGGTCTGAGACAGGGGCCTCAGGACGCCAGCCCGATGAGCCGGCCGACCAGGTCCCCGAACGGGCCGTCGGCCGGCTCGTCCGCGATGACGCGGCGCAGCAGGGCGCCCATCTCCTCGTCGTAGGCGGCACTCACCGCCGTCAGCGCGGCGAAGTCGTGCACCAGCTGCGTCTCCAGCTCCGCGCGCGGGATGCGGCGCCCGTCCAGCCAGATCAGGGCCGTCGACTCGGCGAGCGAGATCCAGGAGCGGACGACCAGTTCCAGCCGCGCGGGCGGATCGGTGACGCCCAGGTGCGAAAGGATCTGGACATACGCGGCCTGCCGCACCGAGTCCACGAGGGCGTTGGTGGTCGACGAGCCGACCGCCGGGCCGCCGCGCATCAGGGCCGAGAAACCGGGGCCGTGCTCCTCGACGAAGTCGAAGTAGCGCCCCATCACACGCAGCAGCCGCGCCCCCAGCGGCCCCTCGGCCGGCTCCACGAACCGGGCCGCGAGATCGTCCGAGGCACGCTGCAACGCGGCCTCGTACAGGCTGAGTTTGCCGGGGAAGTAGTGGTACACCAGCGGGCGGGAGATGCCGGCGGCCGACGCTATCTCGTCGATGGACACCTCGTCGGGCGAGCGGCGGCTGAACAGTTCGAGCGCGACGCCGATCAACTGCTGCCGCCGCTCCTCGACGCCCATTCTGCGGCGTACCCCGGTACTCATACGAACACCTTACCGATCGAATCCGGCCCCCGAACGGGCCGGACCGGGCATCGGCGTTCACATGTCGAGGACCAGCCGGGTACCGCGGGCGCGGGAGACGCAGATCAGCATCGAGTCGCCCCGCTCGGAGTCGGTCAGCAGCTCGTCCCGGTGATCGATCTCGCCCTCCAGCACCCTCTGTTGGCAGGTCCCGCACCAGCCCTGCTCGCAGGAGTACGGGGTGCCCGGCAGTTCGGCCCGCACGGCGGCCAGCACCGACGAGTCGCCGGGCACGGTCAGCGTGCGCCCGCTGCGGTGCAGCTCGACCTCGAACTCGCCGTCGCCGCCCGCCGTGGTGCGCGGCGCGAACCGCTCCAGGTGCAGGGAGGTGCCCGCGGGGAGGCGCTCCTCGACGGCCGCCGTCAGACCCTCCGGGCCGCAGCAGTACACGGCGGTGCCCTCGGGCAGGCCGGCCAGGAACGCGTCGATGCCGGGCCGCCCGTCCTGGTCCTCGGCGACCACGGTGACTCTCCCGCCGTCCCGGTCCAGCTTCCCGATCTCCTCCAGGAACGGCATCGAGGCCCGCGTCCGGCCCCCGTACAGCAGACGCCACTCCGCGTCCTCCGGCAGGGCCCGCAGCATCGGCAGCACCGGCGTGATGCCGATGCCGCCCGCCACGAACGCGTAGGCGGGCGCCCCGACCAGCGGGAAGCGGTTGCGCGGGCCGCGCACCTCCAGCTCCGTGCCCTCCTGCACCTGCTCGTGCACCTCGCGCGAACCGCCCCGCCCGTCCTCGGCGAGCCGGGTGGCGACGGTGTACGACGAGGTGTCCTCGGGGTCGCCGCACAGCGAGTACTGCCGCACCAGACCCGACGGCAGCACCAGGTCCAGGTGCGCGCCCGGCTCCCAGCGCGGCAGGTCGTGCCCCTCCAGACGGAGGAGGACGACCCCGTCGGCCACCACCTCGCGCGAGGTGACCAGCAGCGTCAGCGCCCGGGAACGCGGCCGCCCGGAGACCGGCGGGTCCAGGGCGGGCATCGGCCACAGCGGCGAGCCCTGGATGCGGCGCCGCAGCGCGCGGCGCACCACCAGCGCGGTCCCCGCCGCGAGCAGCAGGGTCGTCGGCCCGGGCCTCATGCGGATCCCTCCTGGGACTTCTCGGCGGCCACGGCGGCGGGGGAGGCGGCTAGGTACGCCACCGCCTGCTCGGTCGAGCCCGTCCGGGACGGGTGGTAGTCGCGGCTCAGGTAGCCGGGTATGGAGCGCAGCACGGCGCCGGTGGACGGCAGCAGGCCGCTGCGCCCGCGCCGGTGGAAGTCGCCGAAGCCGGCCCGGCCGTCGGTCAGCGTCGGGTCGTTCGCCATGAAGAACCGGGTCCCGCGCTGCCACAGGAACACCAGGGCGGTGAACGCGGTGGCCCAGGTGCGGACCCGCCGCGCGTAGCCGCCGTCCAGGTGCTGGAAGAGGTCGAAGGCCACCGACCGGTGCTCCACCTCCTCGGCGCCGTGCCAGCGCAGCAGGTCCAGCATGGTCGGGTCGGCGCCGCGCCGGTCGAGCGCCTCGGCGTTCAGGACCCAGTCGCCGAGGAACGCCGTGTAGTGCTCGATGGCCGCGATCAGCGCCACCCGCTCCATCAGCCACCAGCGGCGCGGCCGGCCCGGCGGCAGGGTGCGGTCGCCGAGCAGCTTCTCGAAGAGCCAGTCGACCTGCGCGGTGTACGGCGTCGGGTCCAGACCCTGGTCGCGCAGGTGCGGCAGCACCTCGTCGTGGGCCTGGGAGTGCATCGCCTCCTGCCCGATGAAGCCGATGACGTCCTCGCGCAGCCGCTCGTCCCGGATGAACGGCAGCACCTGCTTGTAGACGTGCACGAACCACCGCTCCCCGGCGGGCAGCAGCAGGTGCAGCACGTTGATGGTGTGCGTCGTGAACGGGTCCCCGGGCACCCAGTGCAGCGGGGTGTCCTCCCAGGCGAAGGACACCTTGCGGGCCTTGAGCGGGACATGCGTGTTAGACATGGCGTCAATGTACTGACGGGTAAGGGTGTGGGGAACCCTTGTGACGCCACTTGTTGACGTCGACGTCAACAGGCTCGGGGGTGCCGGGCTAGCGCAGCCCGCCGACCGTCCGGCCGTCCTCCAGCGTGCCCGTCAGCTCGGCCCGGGCGCCCTGCTCGGCCTCGGCCGTCAGCAGGTTGCCGTCCGCCGAGCCGGTGATGCCGCCCGAAGCCTCGATCGACCCGATGCCCCGGCTGCCCGCGGCGAGCAGGTACCAGTGCCCGCCCGACGACTTCCACAGCACGCCGGCCAGCACGTGCGGATCGCGCTCGCCGCAGGCCGGCACGGACTCCGCCTTCGCCGCCACCGCCCCCTGCGTCCCGCCCGGCGTGCGGAACTGGGCCAGCACCCGCGCCCCGTCGCCGCGCCAGGTCTCGGCCCGGGTGCACACCCACGCGCCCGACCCGGTGGAGTCCGGCAGCGGCTGCTCCGCGAACTCCCAGGCGTTCACCGACCGCACCCCCTGCCCCCGCACCGCGCCCAGCGAGCAGGCGTACGGCGCCCAGGAGCGCAGCGCCTCGACGCCCGCCGCGTCCTTCGCCGCACCGGGACGGCCGGCGGTCAGGCGGGCCGGGACCAGCTCGCCGAGGTCGGTCACCACGCGGGTGTCCGGGCCGTCGGTCAGCTCCAGCACGTTCCAGGAGGTGCAGGCGCCGGACTCCTGCTGGACCGGGCTGGCCAGCGGCGCGGTCACGCCGTCGGTCAGCGGCAGCTCCCGCGCCCCGCCGTCCGGCCTGCCGAGGTCCCGCCCGGCGGCCTTCGTCACCCACGGGGCCGTCAGATAGCGGACGTTGCCGTCGGCCCGCCCGAGGACCACCGCCGTCGCCGCGGCCCGGTCGGCCCCGTCGGTGCGGGCCAGGTCGAGGGCGGCACCCGCCGTGCCGTCCTTCGGCTCGGCGTACCGGACGAGGCGCAGCCCGTCGTGCAGGATCACCACGCGGGCGTTGTCGACGTCCCCGGCGTACAGCAGTTGCGGGGGCCCGGCCGGTCCGCCGGTCGCGGTGCCCGGCGTCGCGGACACCCCCACGCTCCCGCCGGGCCGCGCCCACACGGCCAGGGCGCGGCGCAGCAGCTCCCGGTCTCCGGTGAGGCCGCCGCGGGCCGGCCACACCGAGAAGTCCGTGCGCGCCGACGTCTCCCACGCGGCGGGGGCGGCCTTGGTGAGCCTGGCGGGATCGAGCGCGGCCTGGGCCGACGGGTTCTGCGCGTACGCCGGGGCGGCGGCGCCGTCCGGCCCCCAGCCGTCGCCGGGCAGCCCGAGCAGCGCCCCGCACACCACCAGGGCGGCCCCGGCGACCAGCGCGGCCCTCGTGTGCTGGCGCCGGCGCATCAGATCGGTCGGCCTGGCCTGGAGGGAGCAGGGGTCGAACTCGGGGGAGCCCAGCAGCGCGGGCTCGTCCGGCAGCGCGCCGGCCTCCCGCAGGGCGCCGTCCACGTCCTCGGCGCCGGCGGCCCGCAGCAGGTGGCGGACACCGTCGTCGGAGAGGCCTTCCAGGCCCCGCAGCACGTACGCCGCGCGGGCCGGCCCCGAGAGCGCGGACAGGCGCTGGTCCAGGGCGAGTTCGTCGGCTCCGCCGGAGCGCGGGAAGAGCTTGAGGCCGCGCACGTGCGGCAGCAGCGGCGGCAGCTGGGACCGCCTGGGCAGGGCGCGCCGGCGCAGTGGCCGGCCCGCCTCCAGCGCCGTGCGGACGACCCGCAGGCGGATCAGGGCGTAGCCGGGGTCGACCTCGCGGCCGGCCGACTGGGCCGGGATCACCGGCGTCGTCGTCCGGTTGCGCGGCAGGGCGCGCTGGGTGAGGGCGTGGGCGGTCAGGACGCGCCGGCTGCGGCCGAGGCCCGGCGGCAGTACCAGGTAGGCCAGCCGGGCCAGGCGCGGATAGTGCTCGACGAGCGCCGCCTCGGCCTGCTCGACGTCGACGACCGGGTCGGCGGAGGAGGCCGAGGGCGGTGCGGGGCGCGGGGCGACATCCTGTGGCTGCACGCCCAGCAGAACGAGCGAACGGAGCGATGGTCACCGTGGCGGTCACCGGTGCGGGGAGGGCTACTCCTCCGGCTCCACCAGCATCCGGGCGTAGTTGGCCATCGACCGCTGGTAGCGCGGGAGATGGGGTGCCAGGGCCCCGAGCACCAGCGACAGGCCCTCGCGGTCGCGGCCCATGCTCGACAGGCACAGCGCCAGCGTGGCCCGTACGGCGTCGTCCAACTCGTCCGACGGCGCCACCAGTTCGGGGGAGAGCAGCTTCACGCCCTCCTCCGGGTGGCCGGTGTTGCGCAGGGAACTGGAGAGCTGGATCTTCGCTCGGCGCCCCTTGTAGGCGCTCGCCTCGCCGAGCCCGCGCTCCAGGGCCTCCCGGTACAGCGGCACGGCGCGGTCGGAGTGACCGGTGGAGTCCCAGGCGCAGGCCCGCTCGAACAGGCCGAGCGGACTGTCCGCCGGCAGTTCGTCGGCGAGGGCGTCGATCACCGCCCGGAACTCGGCGGCGTCCTCTTCGGCGTAGGCGTCGAAGGCCGTCCAGGCGGCGTTCACGCGGTCTTCCCAGTCCTGGTCCACGCCGCCACTCTCGCACGCGGGCCGCCGCAAGGTCAGCCGCACACCTGAATACTTCGCCGCCCGCGCCCGTATCGATGACCAGAGCCCCGTGCCGGGGCTCCGTGCGGCATGTCGCCGGAACGGACCGGAGGAACACATGAGGCTGACCCGACCGATGCTCGCGCCGGCCGCCCTGGCGGCGGTACTGGCGCTGACGGGCTGCGGATCCGGCGGTGACGGCGGGGCCGCCGTGCCCGAGACGGCGACCGGCAGCCTGGAACACCTGGCCGCCGAGGCGAAGTGCGCCCCGAACATGCAGACGGACGCCGACACCATCCGGCAGGCCATCTGCGATTCGGGCGACGAGCGCTACGTCCTCGCCACCTTCTCCACAGACCGCGGCCAGCGCGAGTGGATCAACACGGCCAAGGACTACGGCGGTTTCTACCTCGTCGGCCGCAAGTGGGTCGCCGTCGGCCACGAGGACGTGGTGGCCGGTCTGCGCGGCCGGCTCGGCGGCACCCTGGAGCAGGGCACGGTGCACGGCGGGGGCGGCCACTCGGACGGGGACGGGGGCCACGCGGGCGGAGGCGGCGAGCACGCCGGGCACAGCGGCTGACCTCGCGCCGGGCACGGCGAAGGGGGCCGGTGGCGGAATCCGCCACCGGCCCCCTTCGCCTGCTCACCCGGTCCCGGTGGGACTACTGGCAGTCCTCACCGCTGTTGATGCAGTCGACCACCTCGTTCATCAGGTTCTCGTCCATCACGTTGATGAAGTCGTTGTGATCGGTGATCGGCTTGTGCAGCTGCTCCGGGAAACCGTCGACGGCGTACGGGTTCTGCACCTGACCGTTCTCGACGGTCGGGGCGGGCACGTCGTACACCAGGCGGACCTGGAGCTGGGGGATCGCCTGGAAGCCGTTCGGGCAGCTGCCGTCCTGCTGGACGAAGGCCACGTGGTCGCGGTGGTTGGCGCTGTCGATGTTCTGGCCGTCCCAGCAGCTCTGGAAGTTGGACGTGCGCACCACCTGGCTGCCCTCCGGGCACAGCACGTACTTGTCCGTCACCTGCCTGTCCTCGAAGCCGGTGCAGCTGAAGGAGCTGTTTGCGTTGGCGACCCCGTTGGTGAAGGCCTTGGCGTCACCGGTGATGATGCGCAGGAACTTCGGCATCGCGACGACGTCGCTCCGCTGGTTGCCCACGAACTTGATCTCCGCCTCGGAGGCCTTGAGGATCTTGCCGACGTTGCCCTCGGCGCCACCGCCCAGGTCGCCCGCGTCGAACTCCTGGGTACCGTCCTGGAGCCGGAGCACCGGCCAGTAGTACGTGGACTTGTCGCCCTGGTTCTGGCACGAGGTCTCGGCGTTCGCGAGGTCCTCGTCGCTGGAGAAGGCGTCGTTGTCCTGGTTGCCGACGTAGTCGTGCGTGTGGTGCGCGCCGTTGTCGACGCCGGGGGCCACGATCAGGTTGTCGCTGTTGAACAGGTTGTTCTCGTTCACCCCGCAGACGGCGGTGAAGGAGCCCTGGGAGCCGCCGTCGCCGTTGGCGGCGAAGCCGTTCTCCAGGTCCCTGGACCCGGGCTGGACGTCGTTGATGTCGACGAAGTCCTCGGCGAAGGGACCCGCGGCCCCGTTGCCGTTGTCGCCCTGGTTCTGGCCGCCGTCCTGACCCTGGCCGCCGTCCTGGCCCTGGCCGCCGTCGTTCTGGCCGTCCTGGCCGTTCCCGGCGTTGCCGTCGTTGGGCTGGTCGACGCCCATGCCGCGGCACCCGGCGAAGCGGTCGAGGCCCTGCGGGGCGTTGCCGCCCACCCGCCGGATGTTGGTGCCGATCCGGTCCAGGGCGGCGGTCCGCTTGGACTTCAGCGGACCGAGGATGGCGTTCTGCACGTAGCTCGCGTCACCGGCCTGGGCCTGGCGCGTCGACGCGAGCCGGGCGTAGGCCTCGGTGATCTGCTTGTCGAGCTGCGCCAGTTCCCGGTCGACCCCCGCCCGCGCCCCCCGCGGCACCTTCCGCAGCTTCTGGCCGACGTCCGGGCACTGGATCGTGGCGACCTGCGCGCCGGCCGAGCGGGTGCGGTTGTGCGACGGGCCCGACTCGTGCGCCGAGGCGTAGAAGTTGGCCCAGACCAGCCCGCCCCCGCCGACCGCCAGGGCCGCCGCCCCGGCTATGACCTTGGTGGCCAGCGGCGAACGGCGTTTTCTCGTGTTGCGTCCCATGGAACTCCTCTGACTTCCTTGCGGGGCATCGAGGGCGCCCGACAGGAGTGAAGCGGCTCCCATGGATACGCGGGCCGCGCCCGGGGTGTTCAGCCGCCACCGAGATCGGTGGGTCGCCTGGGACGCGTGGGAGGGGCGAAACGGTCAGCGCCCGTGGTCCAGATAGGCGAGAACCGCCAGGACACGGCGGTTGTCGTCGTCCGAAACCTCGAGGCTCAACTTCGCGAAGATATTCGCCGTGTGCTTCGCGATCGCCCGCTCCGTCACCACCAGCCGGCCGGCGATCGCCGCGTTGGTCCGCCCCTGCGCCATCAGCTCCAGCACCTCCAGCTCCCGGGGCGTCAGCCGCTCCAGCGGCCGGTCCTCCGCCGCACGCCGGCTCAGCAGCTGCTGGATGACCTGCGGGTCCATCGCCGTACCGCCCCCCGCCACCCGCCGTACGGCGTCCACGAACTGCTCGGCGTCGAACACCCGGTCCTTGAGCAGGTACCCCACCCCGCCGTTGCCGTCGGCCAGCAGCTCGCGCGCGTAGAGCTGCTCCACGTGCTGGGAGAGCACCAGGACCGGCAGCCCGGGCCGGTCGCGGCGGGCCTTCAGAGCGCACTGGAGCCCCTCGTCGGTGAGCGTGGGCGGCAGCCGTACGTCCACCACCGCCACGTCCGGCTCCAGTTCGGCCAGCGCCCGGGTCAGCTCGGGGCCGGTCTCGACGGCCGCGGCGATCTCGAAGCCGTGGGCCTCCAGGAGCCGGACCAGGCCGTCGCGCAGCAGGAACAGGTCTTCGGCCAGGACTACGCGCAAGGGATCTCCATGGTGACCATGGTGGGGCCGCCCGCGGGCGAGCTGACGGCCAGGACGCCGTCGAATGTACCGAGCCGCCGCTCCACCCCGGCCAGGCCGGAGCCCGCTCCGATCACGGCGCCGCCCCTGCCGTTGTCGGTCACCGTGACCCGCAGCCGCCCCTCGGCCCGGTGCAGGTCGATCCAGAGCCGGTCGGCGCCGGAGTGCTTCACGGCGTTGGTGAGGACCTCGCTGACCGCGAAGTAGGCGGCGGCCTCCACCGGCGCCTCGGCGCGGCCGGGCAGGTCCACGTTCACCTCGGAGGCGACCGGAAGCCGCAGCGCCAGGGCCCGCACGGCGTCCCCGAGACCCCGTTCGGCGAGCACCGGCGGGTGGATGCCCCGCACCAGTTCGCGCAGCTCGGTCAGGGCCTCGGCGGAGGACGCGCGGGCCTGCGCCAGCAGTTGGCGGGCCTTGGCCGGGTCCTTCTCCAGCAGCGACTCGATGGTGCCGAGGTCCATGCCCATGGCGACCAGCCGGGCCTGCGCCCCGTCGTGCAGGTCCCGCTCGATGCGCCGCAGTTCGGCGGCGGACGTGTCGACGGCGTCCCGGCGGGTCTCGGTCAGCACCCTCACCCGCTCGGCCAGTTCGCCCCGGCCGGAGCCGAGGAGGGCCCCGGTGAGCCGGAAGTGGGCGTGCAGCAGGCGCGGAGTGAGCCAGTGGGCGGCGGCCAGGAGCACCACGCCGAGTGCGGCGGCGTAGAACGCGGACGTCTGGTCGGTGACCCGGACGAAGCCGTACCAGTACCCGTCGGGCAGCACCCGCCACAGGCCGGCGGCGATCGCGAAGCCCTCCAGCGGGTAGAGCGCCAGCGCGAAGGCCAGCAGCGCGGTGACGAAGCCCGCCGTCATGTCGGCCGGCAGCCACAGGAAGTCCCGCCAGGTCGCCGGGTCGCGGAGCATGCCGAAGGTGCGTGCCCACGGGTTGGCGTCGGCGGGCAGCGGCCGGTAGTGGCGCCGGATCCGCACCCCGCCCCACCGCGCGGCGAGCAGCCGCCGCCAGTCGGCGAACGCCCGCACCCCCGTCAGCACCCAGGGCGTGGTGACGATGCCCACGCCGATCGGGACGAGGGCGACCGACACCAGCGTCAGGCAGAAGCACAGCACCGACCCGGGCAGCGCGATCAGCGCCACCGCCAGGCCCCGCACGGCCGACAGCGCGACATCGCGGGTGCGTGCCGTACGGGTTCCGCTCTTCGTCTCCATGTTCATGCCGTCAGTCTCGCGGAGCCCGCGGGGCGGGTCACTGGGCCGGGCACCCCGGTCAGGGGGTGGTGCCAGGTACACCCCCGCCGGGTCCGCCGGCCGCGGCGAGGATCTTCGCCTCCGTCTCCGGGTCCAGGCCGACCGGCGGCCGGTCGGGGCGCTGCGGGGCGGTGCCGCCGATGCCGCGCAGCCAGGCCCAGGTGTCGGCGACGGTGTCCTCCGCCGGGCGGCAGCGCAGTCCGGTGGCGAGGGCGCGGGAGACGTCCGCGCTCTGCACGGCGTCGTGCAGCTCGCTGCCCGGCGGCGTCCACACCGGCAGCTGGCTCCAGGGCTCCACCCCGGCGGCGAGCAGCGTCTCCGGGTCGGTCCAGCGCAGCTCGGCCGGCCCGCCCGTGGTCCGCACGCAGGCTTCGAGGAGGGCGCCCATGGTGGTGTGCCCCGGCGGCGAGACCAGGTTGTACGGTCCGCCCAGCCGCTGTCCGACGGCGCCGAGCGTCCAGTCGGCCAGGTCGCGGACGTCGACGTACTGGAGGGGCAGGCCGTGCGGGCCGGGCGCGAGGACCGGGCCGCCGCGCGCGACGCGGTTCAGCCACCAGGGCAGGCGGCCGATGTTCTCGTACGGGCCGAGGATCAGCCCGGCCCTGACCAGCACCGCGCGGTCCGCGCCGAAGGCGTCCAGCACGGCCAGTTCGGCGCCGCGCTTGTCCCGCGCGTAGTCGCCCGGCCCGGCGTCCGCGGAGGCGCCCCCGACCGTCGGCGCCTGCTCGTCGTACCCGGCGGGGGGAGCCCACGTGTACACCGAGCAACTGGACACGTACACGTACCGGCCGACGCGGTCGCGCAGCAGCCGGGCCGCGTCCCGCACCGCGCTCGGCGCCCCCGACCAGGTGTCGACGACCGCGTCCCAGGCGCCCTCGGCCAGGGCGGAGAGGCCGTCGGGAGAGGTGCGGTCGCCGTGCAGCGCCCGCACCCCGGGCGGGGGCGCGTGCCGGCCGCGGTGGAAGACGGTCACCTCCCAGCCGCGCCCGACCGCCGCCTCCACCACGGCCCGCCCCACGAACTCCGTACCGCCCAGCACCAGTAGCCTCATGCGCCCACTGTGCCCGGCCCGCCGGGCGGAGGAACGGTCCTCTGCCGAGAGCAGACGCTCAGCGTCCCGCGGGCGGCGTGTACTTGTAGCCGACGCGTCGCACGGTCTGGATCGTCTGCCGGTGCGCCGCGCCGAGCTTGCGCCGCAGCCGGGCCACGTGGACGTCGACGGTGCGGCCGTCGCCCACGTGTCCGTAGCCCCAGACGGTGGTGACCAGCTGGTCGCGGGTGTGCACCCGGTGCGGGTGCGCCACGAGGTGCGCGAGCAGCTCGAACTCCAGGTACGTCAGGTCCAGTTCACGGCCGTCGACGGCCGCGGTGCGCCGCGCCGCGTCGATCCGCACGAGGGTGTCGCCGTGGTCCGCCTCCGGCCGGGGCGGCGCCTGCGCGGGTCCGGCGTCGGGCGGGAACGGCGGCCGCTGGTCGGCCGGCACCAGTACCAGGTACCCGACCATCGGCGGGCGGCCCGGCAGCGAGGGCAGGGCGTGCGGGGGAGCGGGCAGCCAGGTCGCGCCCGGCGGCAGCAGGTCCGCGACGTCCACCACCTCGTCGCGGTCGACGGCGCGCAGCCGGTGCCGGGGCGGACCGGCGGCGGGGGTGGGGGAGTCGACGGGGAGGGTGGAGAGGGAACGGGTGGTCGCCATGAGACGTCAGCTCTTTCGCGCGAGGGGTTCGTCGGAGGGGGCGACGGGCGCGAGTTCATGGTCGGGCGCGTCGCGGACGTACGTCGTGCGCGCCGGCCGAAGGCCTGGGGTGTACGGCTTCCTAGCGGGCCGGCGCGGTCGTCGCGCGGCAACACACCCGGTCGAAGTCGTCGTGCTGACGGGAAGGCCAGAAGGGCTCGAGGTCGTGACGACCCGTCGCTGCGTACTTCCGGAAACCGACCATGCGCCCATTCAAGCAGACACCGCCGCCCGTTAGGAGACTCCTCTCACTGCGTGGACACGGACTGGCGCGAAGTGCACCCCGGCCGAGTCCCCGGGCCGGGCCGCCCGGGGCAGCGCGAAGGGGCGCCCACCACGGCGGTGGGCGCCCCTTCGGAGCGGGTGGGGCCGGTCAGACCTGGCCGGCCTTCTCCAGCGCCGTGCAGCAGGTGTCGACGAGGAGGCGGGTCACGACGTACGGGTCGACGTTGGCGTTCGGGCGGCGGTCCTCGATGTAGCCCTTGCCGTCCTTCTCGACCTGCCACGGGATGCGCACCGAGGCGCCGCGGTCGGAGACGCCGTAGGAGTACTCGTTCCACGGGGCGGTCTCGTGCAGGCCGGTGAGGCGGTCGTCGATGCCGGCGCCGTAGTTCTTGACGTGGTCGAGCGGCTTGGAGCCCTCGCCCAGCGACTCGGCGGCGGTGATGATCGCGTCGTAGCCCTCGCGCATCGCCTTGGTGGAGAAGTTCGTGTGCGCGCCCGCGCCGTTCCAGTCGCCCTTGACCGGCTTGGGGTCGAGGGTGGCGGAGACGTCGAAGTCCTCGGCGGTGCGGTAGAGCAGCCAGCGGGCCACCCACAGCTGGTCGGAGACCTCCAGCGGCGCCAGCGGGCCGACCTGGAACTCCCACTGGCCCGGCATGACCTCGGCGTTGATGCCGGAGATGCCGAGGCCGGCCTTGAGGCAGTTCTCCAGGTGCGCCTCGACGACGTCGCGGCCGAAGATCTCGTCCGAGCCCACGCCGCAGTAGTAGCCGCCCTGCGCGGCCGGGAAGCCGCCCTCGGGGAAGCCGAGCGGGCGCGAGCCCTTGAAGAAGGTGTACTCCTGCTCGATGCCGAAGATCGGCTCCTGCGCGGCGAACCGCTCGGACAGCTCGGCCAGCGCGGCACGGGTGTTGGACGGGTGCGGCGTCATGTCCGTGTCCAGGACCTCGCACAGCACCAGCACGTCGTCGCCGCCGCGGATCGGGTCCGGGCAGGAGAAGACCGGCCTGAGCACGCAGTCCGAGGAGCTGCCCTCGGCCTGGTTGGTGGAGGAGCCGTCGAAGCCCCAGACCGGCAGGGCGTCGAGACCGGCGGGGGCACCCGTGATGATCTTCGTCTTGGAACGGAGCTTGGCCGTCGGCTCGGTGCCGTCGATCCAGATGTACTCAGCCTTGAAGGTCACGGGGCCACATCCTTCGGGTGGGTCTACGGGCGCACTTGCGGGTGCTGCGGCGCTGCGGCACTGGGGCGCCGCCTCTACTGCGCAGCAGCGTGTCAACAGGCGATTTCCCGACCGTTGCCCAGGTGTGAACCCCGTGTTACCCGGGGCGGATGTGGCCCGCCTCACGGGCTGCGCCGTCCCGGTGCCGCCGAGGCGGCGACCCGGGCGGCGGTGCCGCCGGGCCGCCGCCCCGCGGCGGCTTCCTCACCGGGCCGGGTGACTGAGCCTCACCCGACCTTCTCGATCAGCGCCCTGCGGATCAGGAACTTGCCCTCCTCCCGGACCTGTTCGAACGCGGCGTTGTTCAGCAGCGCGCAGCTGCCCGAGACCGAGTTCACCTCCACCGTCGTGGACTTGCCGTTGTCCAGGTTGGTGACCTTGAGCCGGGTGCCCACCGGGAACTGGTTGCTGGACGCGGCGGGCGCGCCGGCCTCGCCGGACAGGGTGACGGTGGAGCCGTTGCACACCTGCTGACCCGAGGGGGCACCCCCGCCCGCCTGCTCGCCTGCCTGCCCGGCTCCCGCGCCGGCTTCCTGGCCGCCTCCTTGGTCCGCGCCCTGGTCCGCGCCCTGTCCGGCCTGCGGGGGCTGCGACGCCTGGGAGTCCTGAGCCGACCCCCCGGCCGCCGACTCCCCGGCCGTGCAGCCCGACGCCGCCTGCTGGCGCCCGATCTCCGCGATGACGGCCTCGCGGTTGGCGATCCGTGCCTCGGACTGCGCGTCGGGGTTGGCCCGCTGGTCGTCGATGAAGCGCTGGTTGTTGCCGACCGCGGTGGCCAGGCCCTGGCAGACCGTCGAGTCCTGCGCGGACCTGGTCTGCGCGTTCGCGGTGGCCGGCGATGCGTTGGACGCGTTCGCCGCCATGAAGGCCCCGCCGCCCGCCACCGCCGCGGCGCTGACCAGCAGCGCGACCTTCTTCTTCGTGCCGAGAGTTCTCCTGCGCGACATGCGCGCCTCCTGAAGGGCTAGGGGAGCGTACGCCGCTAGGTACGAGATGCCGAACGCGGTTACTCAGCGGTCACGCCGACTCGCGTACGTAACCTGCGTCACAAACCGCCCCGTTCGCGCGCCGGCGCCTCGCGCACCGCCTCCTCCGTGCGGCCCACCACGGCCGTCCCGTCGGCCGCCGTGATGTCCCGGGGTCCGATTGGCCGGAGGGCTTCGGAACTCGTTCTTCCCGTGCGTCACAGGAACCCCGAAAGCCCTTGTGGCCAGGGGCTTTTGTCAGTGGGGCGCGCTAAAATAGAAGCAGTGTTCGAGGGTGTCGCCGGGTGGTCCGGACGGCGCCCTGACCGCGACAGGAGGATGCCCGTGCCCGCTGCCGCTGTGAAGTCGAAGCCGTTGCCCACCCAGTCCACCGCCAAGCGGCCCGTCCAGCTCGACCTGCCGTACGCACCCGTGGAGAAGCGCCCGCTGCCGGCCGGCCGCCCCCGCGACTGGTACGTCACGCACAACCGCCGGCTCAAGGCGATGCGGCTCGCCATCGCCCTGCTCGACTCCGGCGTCTACCTGCCGAACCAGGCGCGCAACGAGAGGATACGGAGCGCCGCGCTGACGATCGGGGTTCATCCGCCGTCGGACACCACCTGCCACATGGTGCGGGCGCTGATGCGTTACTCGCGGTGAGCCCGGCGCCGGGTGCCGTTGGTCCGTGCGGTGCCCGGCGTTGCCGTCTCTGGGGGCTGCCGCACCCGGACGACCCCCGCTTCGGCCTGAACGGTCTCGTCCTCAAACGCCGGACGGGCTGGGATCGCCCACCCGGCGCTGAGAAGTGCGTACTCGAACGCCGGACGGGCTGAGATCGCCCACCCGGCGCGGGGAAGTGCGCCCTACGCCGACAACTCCCGCTCCAGCGGCGTCCGGAAGCGCGGCGTGATCCGGGTCGTGCCCACCCACGCCGCCAGCCGCTCCGCCTCCGCCCCGATCGCGGCCTCCGCCTCCCGGCCGACGCCCGTGCCGTCGAGCACCCGCCAGGCGATCCCGCCGTCGGCGCGCTGGGCCCAGCCGCCGATCACGCGGCCGTTCCACCACACGGTGGGCCCCACGTTCCCGCTGCGGTCGAAGAGCGCCGGCCGCAGCTCGGGGGCGAGGTACCAGTCCCGCTGCTGCCAGCCCATCGCCGTCGGGTCGAGGGCGGGCAGCAGCGCCGCCCACGGTTCCGGCGCGGCCACCGGGCCGGTGTCGCCGGCGGCGACGTACCCCGTGCCCGTGTCCAGCGACACCTCCCGCGCGCCGATCGCCGCCAGCGCGCGGCGCACCTGGGTCACCGGCCACCCCGTCCACCACTTGAGGTCCCCCTCGGTCGCCGGGCCGCACGCCGTCAGCCACCGGCGCAGCAGCTCCGCCCGGGCCCCGGCCGGGTCCAGCTCGGGATGCTCGGGCGCCGGCACCCAGCGGAACTGGCTGGACGTCCACGACCCGAGCGGCCGGCCCCGGACGACCTTGCCCTCCACGCCCAGCACCCTCAGCAGCCGGGTCGAGACGGTGTGCACACCCTCGTAGCTCTTCCCGGCCGCGTAGACGAACCGCTCCTTCAGGCGCGGCTCGTCCCGGGCCAGCTCGGCCGCCGTGGCCTGGCCGCGCCGGGCCAGCGCCGTGAGGGCCGACTCCTCGACCTCCGCCAGCCAGACCGCGTCCGGCGCCCCGGCCGCCGCCATGTCCTTCAGCAGCGAGGCCCGCTCCCGGGCGGCGACGCCGATGCCGGTCGAGGCGTGCACGACCGCGGTCAGCTGAGCCGGGAAGACGAACACGGTGTGCCGCATGCCGTGCATCCGCACCAGCGTGCCGTCCTCGTACAGCGCCCGCTCCGTGCCGCTCACGGTCTTCGCCGCGTCCGCCAGCCGCGCGCCCACGGCCAGGTGCACGGTGGCGGGGTCCGTACCGTGCAGCGCGACCAGCGCGCCGGCGACCTCCTCCGGGCTCCCGGCGCGCGCCGCCCCCGCCAGCCGCTGCCGCAGCGCCAGCCGGTCGCGCCGCTCGGCCGTCCCGATGTGCCGCCGCCCGTCGTCACCCATACCGGCCCTCCGCCCGTCCGCCCACCGCCCTCGGTACGGCCATCCTGCCCGAGCCCACTGACAACGGCCGCTCGCACGACGCCGGGGCCGACGGCGGGGACGGGGCGGACGGCGGTCTAGGGCGCCCGGAAGTTGACGTATCCCAGCAGGACGATGACCGCGGCCACGCAGCCGAGCACCACGGCCGTGGACACCCACGACGAGCGCCGCCGGGAGCCCACGTGGTCGGGGTCCGCACGGAAGGGGACCGGTCCGGGAGGGTTCTCCTTCCAGCGCGCGGCGAGCATCCGGGCGCGCGCCGACGGCTCCTTGTGCTCGGCGCCGTCCGCCCATCGGAGATCGAACTCCCGCTCCTCGTCGTCCCGCTCCGCCATCTCCGGCACGCTCCCCGTCCCCCTCGGTCGAACAATCGTTTCACTCACCATGATTCCGCGCCGGGAGCGCGGTGTGAAGGTTTTCAGCCAGGAACGAAGCCGGGAACGAGGACGCCCCCGCCCCCCACGCGAAGGCGGGGGACGGGGGCGCCGGACGGCTCAGGCGTCGATCACACGTCGAAGTACAGCTCGAACTCTGACGGCACCTTGGCCGCCTGTGGAGATGCCACGGCAGTGCGTTGACCTGTGTGTTTGACCGTTGGGACACGTTGGGTAACGCTAAGAACGTTGGAATGTTCTGCGGACTGATTGCGGACCGCGCGTGTCACTGTCAGTTGCGTTGCACGTGAAGGGGCCCCTCGCCTGACTCCACCGGGCGAGGGGCCCCTTTCTGCGTTCCGGCCCGCCTACTCCTCCAGGTCGTACTCCGAGGACAGCTCCCGGCCGGCGCCGAGGTAGTCGACCGCGTACTCGGTGGGCTCGCCGTTCTGGTCCCAGTAGTGATTGATGACGACGATGGTCGTCGTGCCCGCTTCGGCTTCCAGCGCGTCGGAGACGTCCTCGGGGACCTTCCGCAGCGCCACCGTGTCCCGCCGTCGGCTGACGCGCCGACCGGTGCGCTCCTCGATCAGTCCGAACGTCATCTTCGGGAGCGGTGCGGCGTCGAGGAACTCGGGGGCCTGCTCTGCAATGGCTGCCGAAACCCACGTTGTGGAGACGGTGACCACGCCCGCGCCGTCGAGGTACCGGCGTCGCCGCCGGGCAACTTCGGCGCCGGCCTCCAGGCCGAGTGCGTCGGCGACTTCCTGGGATGCCGGTTCCCTGACTGCGTCGAGGATCTCGACACGTTCGTCGTTCCCGAGCGTCGGGCCGCCGGCTTGCAGCTTGGCGAGCCTGTCGGCGCCCGCAGTGAGCTTCCTGGGCCTGGTGACGATGGTGCCCACTCCGGGCGTCGCGGTGGCGTAGCCCTCGGCGCGGAGGACGCCAGGAACTCGCGCAGCTGTGGCACGGCTGACGCCCTCGGTCTCGATGATCTGGCTCACGGACGGGACGCGGTCTCCGGGCTGGAGTTCGCCGCTCTCGATGCGCTCGATGATCTGCGCCGCGATCCGCTGGTACGGCGGCAGTCCCGAGAGATCACGAACCATGAAATCTCCTAACTTCTAGAATGTTCTGCAATGCTTGTTGACTCTCGCTGGTCTTCTAGAACATCCTAGGCGTGTACCCAGTCGGCGCGTCAGATGCCGATTGGGACAAGACAGTCATGCCAAAGCCCTGACGGGGTGATCTCGGTGTTCCAGCACCGAGCCCGCCAGGGCCTCGCATCCAAGAGTCGAGGTCTCAGATGCACGCTGAGCTTATCCCGCCTGCCCAGATGCAGGCGTCCGAGAGCGGTCCGCTCCGGGTCAAGGACGTCGCCGCCGCGCTACGCATCAACAACGCCACGGTGTACGCCGAGATCAAGGCGGGCCGGCTGCCCTCCTACCGCGTCGGCCAGGGCCGCGGCACCATCCGCGTCTCCCGGGCCGCCTTCGCGCAGTACCTCACCGACCGCGGCATCCCCGCCGCAGAGCTGGCGGTGACGCTGTGACGACGAACCACATTCCCCAGCAGCGCACCGCTGCGACCGTCCACCCGTTCCCGGCCATCAAGCCCGGCTACCGGCTGGCGCCCGCGAAGATCGGCACGGACGACTCCGCGCAGATCGTCTACATCGAGTGCCCCAACTGGTGCGACGAGGACCACGTCGCCGACTTCGTCGGGGCCGTTGAGGACGTCATTCACCGGACGCAGGCCACCTACGAGGGGGCGGTCATCGTTCCGTCGTTCGGCGTGGCGCCGTACCCGCAGCAGCTGTTCGCCTACGTCGAGGCGGACCCGTCCGACACGAACCCGCTGCTGAAGGCCGCGCACGTCACCGTCGAGGACCCGCGCGCCGCGACCATGGCCTACCTCACCCCGGAGATGGCGGAGAAGCTCGCTGACGAGGTCATCGGCTTCGCGTCGCACCTGCGCCACCTGGCCCGCACCGTGCGGCTCGCGAATCAGGGCGACTCGGATCCCGACATGGACGAGGCGCTGCGCCGGGTCCGCGGGGAGGCCGTCTGATGCCCAGGCGCAACAACAACGTGAAGGGCGACCCCCGCCCCAACCTCCGGGGCGAGCTGTCCGTGCAGGTGGTCCGCCGCATCAACCGCAAGGCCCGCCGGACGGGGTGGACGCGGTGACCGCCCGCACGGTCGTCCTGCAGACCAAGGACCACGGCCGCGTCGAGTTCGAGTGCCCGGCGTGGTGCATCGGCCACGCGTGGCAGGCCGGCGCCGGCATCGGCCGCAACGACATCGTCCACAAGTCCGTGGCGGTGAAGGCCGCGTCCGACACCTACTCCTACGGCTACGTCTCTTTGCTGCGGGTGTGGATGGCGTGGGCGCCGTTCGCCGAGCTGGTGCCGCGGGTGTCCGTGGAGGTCGACGTGCAGGGCGACTTCGAGGCCGAGGAGATCGCGCACGTGGCTGGCGCCCTGCGCACCGCCGCGAACCGCATGGAGCAGGTCGCCGCCCAGGCGATCGCCTTCCGAGGAGACGTCGCGTGAGCGCCCGCTGGCCCGTTCGCCGGCCGACCGAGCACGCCGCCATCCGCGCGGTGTGCCGGTCGGCACGGCCGACCCCTTCCGTACCCGCCCTGATGGCCGCACTGATCGAGGCGAACGAGCGCCGCGACCGCGAGGGCGTCTGCCTGGCCGCGCACCGCGTCGTGCGCGCCGCCGAGGAGCAGCAGTGAAGAACGACTACCTGAAGTGGGGTGCCCTGGCCGCCGCGCTCGTCGCGACGGCCTCGGCCGAGTACGAGCTGGCCCGCGCGGTCGGCTTCAACCAGTGGGTGGCCGCCGCCGTGCCCGCCGCCCTGGACCTGTACACGGTGCGGGCCCTGCGCGCGCACCGGGAGGTGCTGGCCGCGGTCGCCGCGATGATCGGCGTCAACGCCGCCTCGCACCTGGTGACCACGGGCCTGGTGCCGGTGAACGTGTGGCTGGTCGTGGCGGTCGCCGCGATCGCCCCGCTGGTGCTGTGGCGCGTCCATAGCCTCGCCATCGACGTGACCGCCCCGGTGTACGTCGAGCGCGTCGAGGACGAGCGGCCTACGGGTCCGGTCGTCCCCGCGCCGGTGGTCATCCCGGCGGAGCGGACGCTCACCGCGGCGCCGTTCCTGTGGGACTCGGTGGCGCCTCCGAAAGCCCTTCCGGTGACCACGTCGGTGCCCGCCGAGACGGCCCGGGAGGTGGTCACTGAGGTTGTCGCGCTCAGCCCGGCTGAGCTGCGACGCAAGGCCCGCAGGATGAACAAGCTGGCGGTCATGATGACGAAGCGCCCGGTGACCATCAAGGCGCTGCAAGACGAGCTGGGGTTGTCGCGCCGCGACGCGACGGACCTTCGCCGGGAGGTGGTCACGCCGTGAGCGACGCCCTGGAGAAGGCAGAGGCCGCCGCCTGCGAGGCCGCGAAGAACAGTGTCGACGTCGCACAGATCGTCGCCGCCGTCCTCGCCGCCCAGCAGACCACCCAGCAGCCGGCCGCGCCTCCCCCGGCGGCCCGGTCCGAGTTCGACGCCAAGAAGTGGCTGACGATCGGGTTCCTCGGCATCGCCGGGGGCCTGGTCGCCTCCCTGTTCGCCGTCGCCGTCGCCATCGGCGCCGTGTCCGTCGCCATCCTCGCCCTGGTCCTCCGGTCCATGTGGCGCGACTACCAGAAGGGGAAGTGACCATGCCCGAGATCACGGTTGAGGACCTCAACGAGATCGACGACTGCACCTGTATCGAGTTCTGCGACGAGGACCCGAAGACGGCTTGCGGCCTCTCCGGCGCCCCGCACGTCCACCCGGAGACCCCCGGATTCCCCGGCGTCACCGGGCCGTGCCCCGTCCACCCGGGCCGTCCCGGCGACCACTGACCTGCCCTTCCGTCCCTCACGGCCCGCCCGTGGGGGTGCGGTGGGGCCGGACAGCCCGGCCCGCCCGAGAGGAGCCCACCGTGGCCGACACCAACGACACCGAGGTCGAGTACGAGGACGACGGAACCGGCGACTACACGATCACCTTCTCCATGACCCTGCCGGCGCCCGCCGACGACACCGAGGAGAAGTAGCCCATGGCCGCCAACCCCGTCCGCTTCAGCGACTTCACCCGCGCCGAGAAGGCTCAGATCACCGCGCTGACCGCCCGCATGGCCCTGCCCCGCGCCAACATCACCAAGCTGCGCCGGCAGGTCGAGGCCATCGAGAACAAGGCCGCCAGCCGCAAGGGCAAGTAGCTCGATCCCGGGGCGGCGTCCTACCGCCAAGCAGCCGCCGCCCCGGGCCTCTCAGCCCGTCACGAAATACGTCACGAAACTGGAGAGCCCATCATGACGGACACCGCACCCGAGAGGGTGAACGGGCACGTCAAGCCGCAAGTGTCCCTCCTCAAGTTCGCCCCCGAACAAGCCACCGCCCCGGCCGTCGAGGTGGGTCAAACTGACCCACCTGCGCCGCGCCGCCGGGTGCGTGTCGACCACCTGCGGCGCGTCGTCGTCGAGGTCCGCACGAACGCCGGCTACCGGGCCGCGGTACGGCACGGCGCCTACATCATCGGCGGAACCCGGATCCTCACCCGTCGGGCCTGGGACTCGAGGACGACCGCCCGCCACGACCGGATGATGCGCATCGCCGAAGCGTCCGGGAACGAGGAACTGGTACGCGAGTGGGAGCAGCGCGCCCAGGCGTACCGGGCCGCCCGTCAGAAGCGGCGCGTCGAGATGCTGCAGATGATGGTGAACGCCCCCAAGGCGATCGCAATGGGTGTCGTCGGGTCGGCTGGCATCCTGCTCGTCCTCGGCATGCTGCTCGCCTGGGCAAGCCGCGACGTCGCCGACGTCCTCACCCCGTTGAACACGGTGGTCGACCTGGTCGGATGGGTGGCGTTCCTCGCCTCCGTCGTCTGGGAGCCGCTGCTGACCGCGCTGCCGTTCCTGGCCGTGGCCGGCGCCTGGTCCGTTGGACGCGGCCAGCGCACCGCCCCCGTCTGGGCGCTGCCCGAGGACGGTGACGAGCGGGACGTCGTGCCTGATGAGAACGCCATCCTGCGTGCCCTGGGCAAGCTGGGCATTGCCCCGCTGAACGCGGCCCTCAAGGAAGGCTGGAAGCCGCGCTGGGTGCAGCCGTCCACCCGCTCCGGAAACGGCTGGCATGCGCAGCTGCAGCTCCCCGAGGGCGTGCCCGTCGAGATGATCGCCGACAAGAAGCGGATCTTGGCGCACAACCTGATGCGCAAGCCCATCGAGGTGTGGCCGACCGAGCCCCGCGACCAGGCTGGCGTCCTCGACCTGTGGGTGGCCGACCCCGGCGTCCTCACCAAGCCGGTACCGCCGTGGCCGCTCCTCACCGAGGGGACAGCCGACTACTTCAAGGGGGTGCCCTCCGCCCTCAACGCCCGCGGCGAGCAGGTCATCGGCCGGCTGATGGCCTCCAACTACCTGATCGCCGGAATCATGGGCTCGGGCAAGTCGTCGCTGGTCATCTCACTGCTGCTCGGCGCCATGCTCGATCCGCTGGTCGAGGTCGACGTGCACGTCCTCGCCTACAACAACGACTACGACGCGATGCGGCCCCGGCTGCGGAGCCTGGTCAAGGGCGACGACCCCGAGCACGTCGTCGCGGCCATGGACACGCTGCGCGCCCTCGTCGGCGAAGTGTCCCGCCGGGGTCAGGAACTGGAGCGGATCGGCACGGACACCAAGGTCACGCGCGAGATGGCGGAACGCGACCCGTCCATGCGCCCGCGGATCGTCGTGTTCGACGAGGTACACGAGCTGTTCACCAGCAAGGAGCACGGCAAGGAAGCCAAGGAACTGGCGCTGAGGGTCACCAAAAAGGCCAGGAAGACGGCCATCACCCTGCTGTGGATCACCCCGGACGCGGACGCGGCGAGCCTGCCCCGCGGGATCTCCAAGACCGTGTCCCACAGGGTCGCGTTCGCCATCAACGACCACCAGGGCAACGACGCCATCTTGGGCACCGGCATGCATAAGAACGGTTATTCGGCGACGACGCTGGTCGCGGGCGAGGACGTAGGCACCGCCATGGCCGCCGGCTTCTCGAAGACTCCCGGGCTGATCCGCTCGTACTACGTGCGGAAAGAGGCGGGCATCGACGAGGTGACCCCGGTTGTCGAGCGGGCCGTCGCCCTGCGGGAAGGCGTAGCCCCTGCGGACGTCCCGCAGCGCGCCGAACGACCCGACCCGCTGGCCGACGTCGCCGCGGTCCTGGGCGACGAGTCACGCGTCCTCGTACAGGAGGTGCTGCACCGGCTCGCCGAACACAACCCGGGGCACTACCGCAGCTGGGGGCCGGCCGATCTGAAGAAGGTTCTGGAGCCCTACGGCGCCCAGCAGTACAAGTCCGACGGCCGCATGGTCGTCGCCCGCGACCGCGTCCAGGACGCCATCCTCGAGCGCCTGGCCGAGGACGCCGACGACGAGGGAGACGACGAGATCTGAGGGAGTTCTCCCTACCCGCCTCCCTGTACCGCCTCCCTGTACATGACCAGCGGAAATGGCCAGCCAGGGAGGCGAGGGAGGCGGCCTCGGAGAGACCCCCAGGGCGCGCAGATCAGGCCGCCGGCCTCCCCGCCGCAGTCTCCCTCCCTAGGCGGGAGCAGGTGTCACGCGCCCCGACAGCGGCGGCTGACGCGGCTGTGACGCTACGACGAGCGGCCAGGGCGTCCCGGAGGCAGCAGGCCCAACTCCCGCGCACGAGACGTCCATCGCTGGACCGTCCGAGGAGTCACGCCCTCGGCCTTCGCCAAGTCGGTAGCTGGCCGCGGCGAGTCCGCAGCGACGCGCAGATACCGCAGAGCGAGTCGGGCGTAGAACCTCTGATCGTCGGGACCGCCCGGGTTACCGAGGGGGCCCTCGTGCGGGTCGCCGGGGCCAGCCATAACCGCGGCCTGAACGGAGGCGCCGGCCGTTGCCCGACGGGATCGCACGGCCGCCTCGATCGCTGCGAGCGGGAAGGATCGCAGTTCCCCGATTCCGACGGAGCCAGGACCGGGGACGTAGACGCCGGTGATCGCAATTCCGGCGTCGTCGAGTCCCATCCGCAGCATGAGGCGCCGGCCGGTTTCGGTGTTCTCGAGCAGGTCCCACGACACGGGGTCCTCGACCCCCGTCGACAGGCCAGCGACCGCGTCGAGCTGGCTCGCACTCTCCTGGTCGATGGGGGAGGCGACCACGCGCCACGGCTTCGGAAGATCCCGGTCAGTAATCACGGGCCGACGGTATGCCCGTTCCCAACGCCAGTCAACGTGGCTGCACAAACACGATGACACCCTTGCGCAATCACGACACGATGCGGTACACCTGTGGCTGTCGTGATTGATCGAAAGCGACACGACACGTCTTGAGAGGCGTAGATGAATCTCGCAGAACGCATCGACAAGTACCTGACCACCGAAGAGGTAGCCCGTCGCTACCGCGTGGCAGCGGGCACCGTCCGCTACTGGCGGCACATCGGCTACCTGCCCGACGGCGTCAAGCGCGGCCGGCGCGTCCTGTACGACCCGGACGTCCTCGACCAGTGGGACGCCGACCAGGCCGGAGGCGCCGCAGCATGAACCAGAAAGCAGAAACGCCCCGGGCGGAATCCGGGGCGTTTCGGAAAGACTCCGCGGCGGGCGGTAAGTCCGCTGTCACCGTACCGCAGGACTCCGACAACGCGCAGCAGGGCGACGGACTGTTCCCCGCCGACCCGGCGCCGACCATCGCGCGGCCCGTACCCGTCCAGACGTCCGGCCGGCTGGAGTTCGCCGCCCGCTGCCCCGAGTGCCGCACCTGGCACAGGCACGTCAGCCTCGGCGAGAAAGACGCACCCTGCGGTGCGCACTACCGGCTGGAGTTCGCCAGCAAGGGGGCCGCCGCGTGAGCAACCACGACAAGGCCCTCGACGCGGCTCTCAACGCCACCGAGTGGGGATACGAGGTCTTCCCGCTGTCGATCAACAAGACGCCGATCATCCGGTCGCCGCACGACAAGGGGCACCGCTGCCAGGGCATGCACCAGTGCGGCAGCCCGGGGCACGGTGTCGGCGACGCCACCAGCGATCCCGACCTGGTCCGCTGGCTGTTCGACCAGGCACCGAAGGCGGTCGGCTACGGCATCCGCTGCGGCGCCCGACTCGTCGGCCTCGACCTCGACCGCAAGGAGAACGTCGACGGGGTCGCCACTCTCAACCGGCTCGCCGGCCGTCACGGGTTCGACGTGCCCCGCACGACGACGGTGTGCACCCCCTCCGGTGGCTTCCATCTGTGGCTGGCCGTACCGGGCGGGACGATCGTCCCCAACTCGGTTGGCAAAGTCGGCCCCGGCATCGACGTCCGCAGTTCCCGCGGGTACGTCGTCGGGCCCGGCAGCATCGGCCGGAAGGGTGCCTATGTCCTGCACCCGAAGCTGGGGTTCATCGACCCCGAGCCGATCCCCGAGCAACTGCTCAAGCTGATGTTGCCCCCGCCCCCCAAGCACCGCCCCCAGCGTCATTCCTCCCCCATGCCCGGCGCTGGCGGGCGGGCCCTCGACGGGCTCGTGCGGGTCGTCCTCAACTCCTCCGAGGGCAACCGGAACGACCGCCTGTTCTGGGCTGCCGCCAAGGCGTGGGAGCACGTGCGAGACGGACATGTCGCGGCCAGCGACGTCGAGGGGCAGCTCGTGGAAGCGGCTATCCGGGTCGGGTTGGGTGCCGCTGAGGCCATGCGCACCGTCGCTTCCGCAGGGCGGGGGGTGGCCGCGTGAGCGACGAGACGACCGAGCAGGCGACGGAGGAATGGGCGGATCACCGCCTGGTCCCCGAGGGCGTGCGCATGCCTGCCGGCTACAGCATCAGCTACAGCGGGGTGTGGGTCGAGAAGCAGTTCGGCAAGGAGATCGTCAACGTCCGGGTTGCGTGGGCGCCCCTGGTCATTAAGGCCGTGTACGTCGACCCCGCTGGCGACCAGGCCGTTGAACTGGCGTGGGTCGACCGCGGGCAGGTCGTCACCAGGACCGTGCAGCGCTCCATCGTTCGACGGGGCCGCATCCTCGTTGCCACCCTCGGAGACGCCGGCCTGCCCGTTATTGAGGCTGACGCCAAGCTGGCCGAGCGATACCTCGCCGCGTTCGAGTCCATCAACCAGGGCAAGATCCCCCGCGTCCACCTGGCCCGCCAACTGGGCTGGCAGAAGGACGGCACGTTCGTCACTGCGCAGGACACCCCGCACCGCGTCGAGGTCAAGTTCGACGAGCAGAAGCCAGCACTCGCAGCGCACGCACCGGCAGGGACGTTCGCAGGCTGGCAGGCATCTGTGAAACCGATGGAGGCGTACCCGGCCGCACAGATGGCGCTGTACGCCTCCCTGGCGGCACCGCTGCTGGAACTAGTCGGCGTCAACTCCTTCACCGTCGACATTTCCGGGCGGTCGACGCGAGGGAAGACTACGGCGGCCGGCGCCGGGATGAGCGTCTGGGCAGACCCCAGCGAGAAGGCGGACGGCATGTACTCGTGGCGCACCACGATGCTGGCCGCGGAGAAGCGTCTGAACCTGGTCAACGGGCTGCCGGTCGTGTTCGACGAGACCAAGCTTGTGCGTGACCCGGAAATGGTGCACGCGCTGCTGTACTCCATCCCGAAGAACCACGGGCAAGCCCGCGGCGGTGGCTGGCCGTCCGGGCTTCCGTGGCGAACCGTGATGATCTCGACCGGGGAACAGTCCGTCCTCACCTTCACGACTGACCAGGGCGCCGGGGCCCGCGTCCTCACCGTGAAGGAAGCGCCGTTTGGCACGGACGGACCGGAGTCGGCCACCGCGGCCATCGACGTCCGGGACGGCTGTGCGGAGCACTACGGCACGGCCGGCCCCCGGTTCGTCGAGAAGCTGCTCGAGGAGACCGCCGGAGACGGGAAACGCCGCCTGGTCGCCCGTCACAAGGAACTGACGGAGGCTCACCGGTACGACAGCGACATGTCGGCCCGGCGCGCACCCCTGGTGGCCGTTCTCGCCCTCGCTGCGGAGGCCGGCCACGAATGGGGCATCGTCCCCTTCCCGGCGCCGCCTATGTCCGTCTGGGAGCGGCTGTTCGCCGTGGGAGACCAGACCGACAACCGGGGCGAGATGGCGCTGGACGTCGTCCGCGAGTACGTCGCTTCCAACCGGCGTTCCCTGTGGGCGCCAGGGACCAGCAACGACCCCCCGTTCTCCGGATGGATCGGGAGGGAACTCGAAGTCGACAACGAGCCCACGGTCGGTCTCCTTGCGCAGAAACTGAAGGAGGCACTGAGCCGCGCCGGGTACGAACTGGAGTCGGTCATCCCCAGCTGGCGGGAGGCGGCCGTGCTGGTCGAGAACGCTTCGTACCGACCGCCCTATCTCGCCAAGAAGAAGATGAACGGCGGTCAGGTCCGTCTCTACATCTTCAAGCCCGAGGTGTTCGCCGCCCCGGACGACGAGGACGGAGAGTGACATGAGCCCTCGACGTCGGAGAAAGACCCTCCCTCTCCCCACCCAAAGTGCGTACCCCCTCTCACAGTGGGAATCGCCGCAGCTCAACGGCTATTCGGAAGGGGTACGCAGCCCTGCGTACCCCCCGGGGTCGAGGTCAGGGGGTACGCGGCCCTGCGTACCCCCACTAGCCCGAGCATCCCCGCAGGTCAAAGGGCGTGAAGGACCCCCCGAAGTAGGGGGTACGCACTTGGTCCGCCAAGAGAGCCCGAATATCTGCGGCATCACCCGAACTCGATACGCCCAGTAAGGAACCGCTCATGACCCAGGCACCCGACCCCATCTCGCAGAACACGGGGCTGACCCTCGTTGTGGTCGACCGCGCCATCAGCTGGCACGGCGACCTCGGCTCGTACAACGAGGTCCAGGAAATCCTCGCCAGCCGCGACCTTGAGCAGCTGCGCGAACTCGCTCTCACCGCCATCTGGCAGCTCGGCACCACCCTCCACAGCCACGCCCCGGACACCGTCGCGACGGTCCCCTACCCGGACACGTTCGCCCCCGTCGGACACCTGTCTGTCGCTGTCTCGACCAAGCGCGCCACCCCGGAAGGAATCTGACCATGACCCCCGAGCAGATCCGCGAGCAGTACAACCGGAAGATCGAGAAGATCCGCGGCCGTGAAGACCTCACCCCGCAGGCCAAGCAGGTCGCCATGGCCCGCGCCCACCAGACCGCCGCCGAGCAGATCGCGGCCGTCCGCGAAGCCGACCAGCGGCAGTACGAGCAGCGCCGGCAGACCCTGGAGAAGCGGCTGTTCGGCAACCGGGAACTGTCCGGCACCGACGCCCTGTCCGCCCGGGACGCCCGCGAACGCGCCGCCCAGTACACGCACCCCGACGAAGCCCTCAAGGCCTACCAGCGGGCCCAGCGCGACGGCGACAAGGACATGATGCGGGCCCTCGGCTCCATGGCCGCAGACCAGGCCGCCCTGCCCGTCCTCGGCCAAGCCTGGTACGGGCTCGTCGAAGCGCACGCCGCAGCCACCCCCGGCTACGCCGGCAACCTCGAAGAACTCCGCGGCCTCCACAACCCGGACGACTTCCGCGCCACTACCTACGTGACCCCGGACGTGCCCTCCGAACTCGGCCGGATGAGCCCCCAGCAGGTGGCCAGCCTCGCCGACAGTCCCATGACCGTGTACGGCAACGACGCACCGGAGGCGGCATGACCACGCCCATCGACTTCGGGCACGACACCGCCCGCGCGCAGGCCGCCGTGAAGGTAGCCGAACGGCGGAAGCTGCCCGTGCCGCAGGCCATCTACGACACCGCCGGCATGTGGCAGGTCGTCATGGACGCCGCGCACGCCCGAGTCCCCGACAAGCCCGGCCGCGACGACGTGCCCGCCACCGCCGAGGAGCTGGCCGCGCTCATCGAGGAGCGGGCACACCAGCACCGCATCGCCGCCGCCCTGCGCTACGTGTCCGCCGACTTCAAGGAACCCATCTCCAGCCGCTACAACCAGCTCGTCCGCGAGCACGTGCCCGGCTGGATCGCAGGACTCCAGACCGACTTCCTCGCCCTCACCAAGAAGCTGACCGCGCAGGAGAAGAAGCTGCCCGCCAACCTCGACCGGGAACGGCTCGACTGGCGTGACCCCAAGGTGACCGGGCCGTGGGAGATGGCCGAGTCCGCAGCCATCGCACTCGACCAGCTCGTAGCCGACAGGCAGATCATGGCGCGAGCAGCGAACCAGGATCTCGGACGCGACGCAGACCTGTGGGCCGTCGCCAAGCTGGCCAAGGAACCCGACAACGACGCGGTGTTCGGGCACCAGCTGCGCGACCACGTCGGCCCCGCGATCCGAGAGGTGAAGGAGCTGAGGCATCAGCCAGTGTCACGCTGGCTGTACCTCGCACGCTCACCTCACCTCGAGCTGTCGCTTGCCGCACCACGAGAGGTCAAGCAGCGACAGCAGGTCATGGACCGATGGCACGACGCGGTCCAGATCGTCATGGGATCAGGACTGTCACACCAGCAGGCCAAGCAGGCTGTCACAACGGCATTGCAAGGCTGATCCATGAACGTCGACGTCAACGGCATCACGAAGCGCTCCGAAGACGCTTACGCGAACCGATGGCGAGCGAGCAGCCCATTCCTCCAGGGGCGGCTGCAAGCGACTCGCCAGCGTCGACCCGCGGTCCGGCCGGCCCGACTCGTAGCCGCCAGCCGGCCGGACCGCACCCAAACTCGGACAGAAAGGGAGGGAACGGGCCCCCGCCCCCGTGATCTTCACGGATCGGGACCGTATACCTGCTGCCTGTCGCTGCACCGCAGAAACGTTGGATTTACCAGGGAGGCCAGCCGTGGCTGACGACGAGAACACCCCTCCACGGGCCCCTGACGGGCTCGGGGAGAGGGGTCTGAGGCTCTGGACGGACACGCTCGCAGAGCTGGATATGGACCCGGACGAGCTGGTTTTGCTGGAGGAAGCGTGCCGTCTGGCTGACGAGTTGGACGAGATGGGCACGTTGCTGGCCGGCTCGTCGATGCTGTCGGTCGGGTCGCGTGGCCAGCAGGTGGCGAATCCGCTGATCCGGGAGATCCGCGGTCACCGGCTGGCGCTGTCGCGGGTGCTGCGGCAGCTGGGGGCGACGAGGCCGGGTGAGGATGAGGAGGAGCGGCTGACGCCTTCGCAGCGGGGCCGTAAGGCGGCGATGGCCCGTCATCACGGGGCGCGGTCGCTGGCGCCGGTCCGTCCGATGTGGCCGCCGCGGGAAGGGGATGCGTCGTGAGCCGCCCGCGCCGCCGTTCTGCGCCGGCCGAGATGCCGCCGCACGTCTCGGAGATGCAGCCCGACCGGTACCGGCAGCTGGCGGAAGAACACCTCGAGGCCCGGCCGGATGACACGCACGGGGCGGCCATGGCCGTCTGGCAGGCGTATCTGGCGGAGCGCCGGGACTGGATGCGGGACCACCAGGTACGCCGGTACGTCGACGGCCGGGACACTCTGGGGACACCGCGGCCCCCGTTCGCTTGGGTGCGGTTGACGTTCGGCACCCCGGCGCCGAGGTGGCCGTCGTGAGCCGCCGCCGACGCCCGTCTGCCGCTGAGATGCCGGAGTGTCTGACCCGTTTCGACTGGCGGGAGTGGAGGCCGCCGGCCGTGCCGGATGACCCGTTCCCGCACTACGCGGAATGGATCATGGGTTACCGGGATTTCTCGGATGCTCGGGATGCGTGGCTGGCTGGTGAGCCGGTGCTGCTGCCGCCGGAGCGGCCGTTGCCGGACCCGATCCCGTACACGGGGCAGGAGTGGGCACGGAGGGGCCGGCCGACGTCGGAGCAGCCTGCCCGCAACGAACGCCGTGAAGAACCGCAGGCCAAGTTCATCGCCACCTACTACAAGCGGGGACGGCCCCGCCGCTCCTAGATCCTCGAGTTGACGTCTCCGAGACGCTGCTCGAGGACCGTCCCGACGGGGAACTCGTCGGCCAGCTCGAGGACGTCCTCGATGATGCCGGGGATCTCGTCGTCGCTGACGAGCTTGGAGCGCTGGAGGGCGGAGCGGATCGCTTCTGCTGCGTCCTCCGGGGTGAAGTCGAGGTCCGACACCAGCGCCGTGGTGGTGGCCTTGCCGCTGTTGAGTCCGACGAAGGAACGGCCGCAGCCGCATCCCCCGTCCGGGTCGAGCCGGTCGGTCTCGCACACGAACGGGGTGACCATGACGAGTTCACCCTCGACGCAGAACGTGAAGTCGTTGTCCCGATCGCCCTGCGCGCGGCTGGTGGCCGTAAGTAGCTTCATAGCAGCATTTTGACTGGTGGGTCGGACACCGGGTGTCGACTCCGCGGAAGGACGCCGATGGCAAGCAAGAGCATCAAGAAGCGCCCGAACGGTAAGTGGCGGGCCCGGTATCGGGATCTCGCCGGCAAGGAGCACGCCCGACACTTCGAGCGGAAGATCGACGGGGAACGCTGGCTCGACGAGGTCACGGCCGCGCTGGTCACCGGGGACTACGTCGACCCGAAGAGCCAGAAGATGACCGTCGACCAGTGGTGCGACCTGTGGCTCGCGAGCTACGCGCAGCGGGAGTCGACGGAGCGCCAGGCCCGCGTGCACCTGGCGCGCATCCGCAAGGAGTTCGGGCCGCTTCCTCTGGTCGCCATCGACGAGATGGCCGTGAAGGGTTGGATGGCCAAGCTGAAGCGGGAGGGACTGTCGGACTCCTACCGCTTCGCGCTGCACGGCCGCCTGGCCCAGGTGCTCGAGGACGCGGTGCGCGCGAAGCCGCGGAAGCTGGCGACGAACCCCTGCAGCCGGCGCACTTCACCCGGAGCGGGGAAGCAGCGGCCCTACGTTGCGACTGAGGCGCAGCTGTGGAGCCTGTATGGGAAGGCCGAGGAGAAGTACCGGCCCGCGATCCTGCTCGGGGCGTTCGCCGGCCTGCGCGTCGCCGAGGTCTGCGGGCTCCGTGTCGGCGACGTCGACCTGGACGCGCGCGTCATCAACCCGGCCGTGCAGTACCCGGCGGAGCCGCTCAAGACCGAGATGAGCATGTCCGCGGTCCCGATCCCGGACGCGTTCGTCGGGGAGCTGAAGCGGCTACTCGACGGCCGCACGGCCGGGTGGGTGGTGCCGGACGACGAGGGCTCCCAGCTGGGACCGTGGAAGGTCGAGCGTCACATAAGGCGGATCAGGAAGCAGGTCGCCGGCCTGCCCGACGGTTTTCGCTTTCACGACCTGCGCCACTTCTTTGCCTCGCTGCTGATCGCGGGTGGCAGCGACGTCAAGGTGGTGCAGCAGCGGCTACGGCACTCGTCAGCGAAGACGACGCTCGATACGTACAGTCACCTCTGGCCGGACGCTGACGAGTCCACCAGGGCGACCGTCGAGCGGACCATGGGGCCCATGATCAACAAAACTGCGGACCCTGTGCGGACTGTCGATGAGTCCGCACAGGGTCCGTGCAGCGTAGAGCCCTCTTGATCTTTACACGTCGAAGTACAGCTCGAACTCGTGCGGGTGCGGACGCAGCTGGAGCGGCGCGATCTCGTTGGCGCGCTTGTAGTCGATCCACGTCTCGATCAGGTCCGGCGTGAACACGTCGCCCTGGAGGAGGAACTCGTGGTCGGCCTCCAGGCGGTCGAGGACCGCGCCGAGGGAGGTCGGGACCTGGGCCACGTTGGCGTGCTCCTCCGGAGCCAGCTCGTAGAGGTCCTTGTCGATCGGCTCGGCCGGCTCGATCTTGTTCTTGATGCCGTCCAGGCCCGCCAGCAGCAGGGCCGAGAAGGCCAGGTACGGGTTGCCGGAGGAGTCCGGGGCGCGGAACTCGACGCGCTTGGCCTTCGGGTTCGAGCCGGTGATCGGGATACGCATCGCGGCGGACCGGTTGCGCTGCGAGTACACCAGGTTGATCGGCGCCTCGAAGCCCGGGACCAGGCGGTGGTAGGAGTTCACCGTCGGGTTGGTGAAGGCCAGCAGCGACGGGGCGTGCCGCAGGATGCCGCCGATGTAGTAGCGGGCGGTGTCGGACAGGCCGGCGTAGCCCTGCTCGTCGTAGAAGAGCGGCTCGCCGCCCGCCCACAGCGACTGGTGGACGTGCATGCCCGAGCCGTTGTCACCGAAGATCGGCTTCGGCATGAAGGTCGCCGTCTTGCCGTTCTTCCAGGCCACGTTCTTCACGATGTACTTGAAGAGCTGGAGGTCGTCCGCGGCGGCCAGCAGCGTGTTGAACTTGTAGTTGATCTCGGCCTGGCCGGCGGTGCCCACCTCGTGGTGCTGGCGCTCGACCTTCAGGCCGGACCGCTCCAGCTCCAGGGAGATCTCGGCGCGCAGGTCGGCGAAGTGGTCGACCGGCGGGACCGGGAAGTAGCCGCCCTTGTAGCGGACCTTGTACCCGCGGTTGTCCTCCAGGGCGCCGGTGTTCCAGGCGCCGGCCTCGGAGTCGATGTGGTAGAAGGACTCGTTCGCGCTGGTGGCGAAGCGGACGGAGTCGAAGACGTAGAACTCCGCCTCCGGGCCGAAGAACGCGGTGTCGGCGATGCCGGTCGACGCCAGGTAGGCCTCGGCCTTCTTCGCCACGTTGCGCGGGTCGCGGGAGTACTGCTCGCCCGTGATCGGGTCGTGGATGAAGAAGTTGATGTTGAGCGTCTTGTCCCGGCGGAACGGGTCGATGCGCGCGGTGGACAGGTCCGGGCGCAGGGCCATGTCCGACTCGTGGATGGCCTGGAAGCCGCGGATCGAGGATCCGTCGAAGGCCTGCTCGTCGTCGGGGTCGAACGCCTCGGCGGGCAACGTGAAGTGCTGCATGACGCCCGGCAGGTCGCAGAACCGGACGTCGACGAACTTGACGTCCTCGTCCGCGATGTACTTCTTGGCGTCGTCGGCGTTCTGGAACATCCAGCTCCTCCTACTCCCGACCGTCCCGCCGGGGTGGTAGATCGTTCGTGCGGCCAGTGCGGGTGGCACACGCTTCCTCGACCCTAGGGACGGGTGATTTCTCTAACGTGACCCGTTTGTTTCGCAGAAGTTAACCGGCTTCGCGTCCAGCCTAGGCCGGATCGGAGCCCGCCACACCCCGCCGTCCCCCGCGCGCAAGGGGGCGCAGTACCGTGGTCGGGTGGACAACAGGCAAGCAATCGGATCGTGGCTCTCGGGGCCCCGCGCGGCCATCGAGGAGTCCGGCGCCGACCTCGGTTACCGGGGGGAGCAGCTCGGTCTGCCCGAGGAGGGGCCGGGCTCGATCGCCCGCCCGGGCAGGCGCATCGGCGCCCTGGCGATCGACTGGGCCCTGTGCCTCCTGATCGCATACGGCCTGATCACGGACGGCTACGACCAGGCGACCGGCAACTGGGCCCTGCTGATCTTCTTCGTGCTCAGCGTACTGACCGTCGGCACGCTCGGCTTCACCCCGGGCAAGCGCCTCCTCGGGCTGCGCGTCGTCGACCTGGCCACCGGCCGCCCGAGCCCGCTGCGCGCCCTGCTCCGCTCGGTCCTGCTGTGCCTCGCCCTCCCGGCGCTCATCTGGGACCGCGACGGCCGGGGCCTGCACGACAGGCTGGCGCGCACGGTCGAGGTCCGCACCTGACACCACACCCGGCGCGACGCCGGCGCGGAGACGACCGCGCCGGTACGGCGATGGGGGCGACCGAATCACTTCGGTCGCCCCCATCGCCGTACCGGCGTCTCGGAGTCCTACGGGGTCAGCGCTGGCGCGGGTTGCCGCCGCGCGGCATGCGCATGCCCTTGGGCATCGGGCCCTTCGGCAGCGGCATGTTGCTCATCAGGTCGCCCAGCGCCCGCAGCCGGTCGTTGGTCACGGTGACCTGCGGGCCGGACAGGACGCGGGGGAGCTTGAGCATGGTCGTGCGCAGCTTCTTCAGCTCGACCTGGCCCTCGCCGTCGCCCACCACCAGGTCGTGCACGGGCACGTCGGCGACGATGCGGTTCATCTTCCGCTTCTCGGCCGCGAGCAGGGACTTCACCCGGTTCGGGTTGCCCTCGGCGACCAGCACGATGCCGGCCTTGCCGACCGCGCGGTGCACGACGTCCTGGTTGCGGTTCATCGCCACCGCCGGAGTCGTGCTCCAGCCCCGGCCGATGTTGTCCAGCACGGCCGCCGCGGCGCCGGGCTGTCCCTCCATCTGGCCGAAGGCCGCCCGCTCGGCCCGGCGTCCGAAGACGATCGCCGTCGCGAGGAAGGCGAGCAGCACGCCCAGGATGCCGAGATAGATGGGGTGACCGACCAGGAAACCGATCGCGAGGAAGACACCGAAGACGACGATGCCGACACCCGCGAGCACAAGACCGATCTTCTTGTCGGCCTTGCGGGTCATCTTGTAGGTCAGAGCGATCTGCTTCAGTCGCCCTGGATTCGCAGCATCCGCTGCAGGTTCCTTCCTCGCCATGGCACGAAGTCTACGTGGCCCCGAAAGCGCCGACGACGGCAGTGCCCGGCGGGGGCGGGGAGAGGAGGCCGGGCGAGGTTCAGGGGCGGCCGACGACGGACTGCCCGAGCACCCGCTCCGTCTCGATCCGGTCCTTGGCGCGGCGGCGGTCCTCGAGCACGGAGGTCCAGGCGTTGCGCCGGGCGGTGCGCTGGCCGCTGCTCAGCAGCAGCGACTCGACGGCCCGCAGGGCGGTGGTGAACGACGGGATGGCGGTGGCGCGGACGGCGGTGGGGCGAACGGGCGCGGCCTGCATCGTGGAGGTCCCCCCTCGGTACGGCTCCGGGTACGGAGACGGGTGTACGTGGTGTGATTCCAGGGTCACTGACTGGTGTTACCAGGGCGTGACCCGCCGGTCAAACGGACATGAAGCCGCGATGCCGGGGCCCGGAACGGGCGCGCGGCCCCGACCGGTGTCCTCATCTGCGAGGACGGTCGGGGCCGCGGAATATCGGCCATTACTGGCGAGTAGTGCCTTGTGCGTGAATTCACACGGTGGCGGAGTGACGCTGCTCCATGGCCATGCCGTAGAGCCGGCCGGCGCGGTAGGAGGACCGGACCAGCGGGCCGGACATCACACCGGAGAAGCCGATCTGCTCGGCCTCCTCCTTCAGCTCCACGAACTCGTGGGGCTTGACCCAGCGCTCCACGGGGTGGTGGCGCACCGAGGGGCGCAGGTACTGCGTGATGGTGATCAGCTCGCAGCCGGCCTCGTGCAGCTGCTTCAGCGCCTCGCTGACCTCCTCGCGGGTCTCGCCCATGCCGAGGATCAGGTTCGACTTGGTGACCAGGCCGTAGTCGCGGGCGTCGGTGAGCACCTTCAGCGAGCGCTCGTAGCGGAAGCCCGGGCGGATGCGCTTGAAGATCCGCGGGACGGTCTCGACGTTGTGCGCGAAGACCTCGGGGCGGGAGTCGAAGACCTCGCGCAGCAGCTCCGGCACCGCGTTGAAGTCGGGCGCGAGCAGCTCGACCTTGGTGCGGCCGTCGGCGCGCTCCGCCGTCTGCTGGTGGATCTGGCGCACGGTCTCGGCGTACAGCCAGGCGCCGCCGTCGGGCAGGTCGTCGCGGGCGACGCCGGTGATGGTGGCGTAGTTCAGGTCCATGGTGACCACGGACTCGCCGACGCGGCGGGGCTCGTCGCGGTCGAGCGCCTCGGGCTTGCCGGTGTCGATCTGGCAGAAGTCGCAGCGCCGGGTGCACTGGTCGCCGCCGATGAGGAAGGTCGCCTCGCGGTCCTCCCAGCACTCGTAGATGTTGGGGCAGCCGGCTTCCTGGCAGACCGTGTGCAGCCCCTCGCCCTTCACGAGGCTCTGCATCTTCTTGTACTCGGGGCCCATTTTCGCCCGGGTCTTGATCCACTCGGGCTTGCGCTCGATGGGGGTCTGGCTGTTGCGGACCTCCAGGCGCAGCATCTTGCGTCCGTCGGGTGCGACTGCGGACACGACCGGCTCCCTAGCGTTTGATTCTTCGGCGCCTTTAAGCGTACGCCCGTTGTTTTGAATGTCCGGCGTGGGTGCTTGACGTGCTGGGGCTGCCGCCCCCAGGCCCCCGCTCCCGGCCTGATCGGCCTCGTCCCCAAACGCCGGACGGGCTGGATTTATGCCCCCCGGCACCGCATCACGCCGCCGGTGCCTTCTCGATCTCCCGGGGCTTGAGGTCCGCGTTCTCCAGGACGTCCCGCAGATGGCGCTCCGCCACCGGCAGGACGTCCTCGATGGTCACGTCGCGGCCGAGTTCGTTCGCCAGGGAGGCGACGCCCGCGTCGCGGATGCCGCACGGGATGATCCGGTCGAACCACTTGTTGTCGGGGTTCACGTTGAGCGCGAACCCGTGCATCGTGACGCCCTTGGCGACCCGGATGCCGATCGCGGCGATCTTGCGGTCCTCGCGGCGCTGCCCGGCGTTGGACGGGGCGTACTCGGGCCCGTTCATGCGGGGGTCGAACTCGTCGTCCGTCAGACGGGGGTCGAAGTCCAGGGAGAGGCCGCCGAGCGCCGGGCGCCTGTCGACCGGGTCGCCCAGGACCCAGACGCCGCTGCGGCCCTCGACCCGGGTGGTCTCCAGGCCGAACTCCGCGCAGGTGCGGATCAGGGCCTCCTCCAGCCGCCGCACGTGGGCCACCACGTCCACCGGGCGCGGGAGCTTCTGGATCGGGTAGCCGACCAGCTGCCCCGGGCCGTGCCAGGTGATCTTGCCGCCGCGGTCCACGTCGATCACGGGCGTCCCGTCCAGCGGGCGCTCGCTCTCCGCGGTGCGCCGGCCGGCGGTGTAGACCGGCGGGTGTTCGAGCAGCAGCACGGTGTCGGGGACCTCGTCGGCGAACCGCGCGGCGTGCACCCGGCGCTGCTCGTCCCACGCCTCCTGGTACTCGACGGGTTCGGCGCCGAACCCCATGCGGACGAACCGCAGCTCACTCACGGCGAGGCCTCCCTGCAAGGTCGTAAGGCACGAAGCGTGCCCAAGCCACTGTACGACCGCCCGCTCGGCGTCAGCCGGGCGGGCAATCCTCACACGATCGGATGAATGGTTCTGGAAGTGTGCGATCGGGCGCTTACTCTCCGCTACATTCACGCCGTTCACGAGGCCATAAGGGCTGCTCACAGGCGCTCCGGGCACATCGAACGGCCCGGAAGGCAGGAGACCGCACCGCACCATGACGGAACGACCCGCGCAGCGCACCCCCAACCGCCAGCTCGCCGCGCTCATCGCCGAAGCGGGGTTCTCGAACGCGGGTCTCGCGCGTCGCGTCGACCAGCTCGGACTCGAACACGGCCTGGACCTGAGATACGACAAGACGTCCGTCACCCGGTGGCTGCGCGGCCAGCAGCCCCGCGGCACCACACCGGCCCTGATCGCCGAGGTCTTCACCCGGCGCCTGGGCCGCCGCCTGACCGCCCAGGACCTCGGCCTGGACGCCTGCGCCCCCGTCTACGCGGGCCTGGAGTTCGCCGGCAGCCCCGACGAGGCCGTCGACATCGTGGGCGGGCTGTGGCGCAAGGACTCCGGCAGCCACGCCGAACTGCGGAAGATCGCCTTCACCCCGGCCGGGCTCGTCGTGCCCAGCCGGGACTGGCTGATCGGCCGCGCCGACGAGCGGGTGGCCCGCGCCGAGGTGCCGGTCCGCATCCCGGCCCAGGGCCGCCCGGCGCCCCCGAGGCTCCCGGCGGTCCCGCTCGACCCCGCCCGGCGGCGCGCCCCCGCCGAGCGCGGCCCCGGCCAGAAGGTCACCGGCGGCGACCTCGCGGCGCTGCGCTCGGTCGGCGAGCTGTTCCGCAGCCTGGACGACCGGTACGGCGGCGGGCACGCCAGGCAGGCCCTGGTGCGGTACCTGGAGCACGAGCTGGAGCCGATGCTCCGGGGCACCTACGGCGAGCAGACCGGCCGCCGCCTGTTCGGCGCCGCCGCGGACCTCACCCGGCTCGCCGGCTGGACGTCGTACGACATCGCGGCGCACGGCCTCGCCCAGCGCTACTTCGTGCAGGCGCTGCGGCTGTCGCAGGCGGCGGGCGACCGGGCGTACGGCTCGTACGTGCTGGTGACCATGAGCCGCCAGGCCGTCTACCTGGGCCACGGGCGCGAGGCCGTGCAGCTCGCGCGGGTGGCGCAGCAGGGCGTCGGGACCTCCGCGCCGCCGGTCGTGCAGACGCTGCTGCACGCCGCCGAGGCGCGGGCGCACGGCCTGCTCGGGGAGGTGCGGGCGTGCACCGCCGCGCTGGTGCGGGCCGAGCGGGCGCTGGAGACCGCGCGGCCGGGCGACGAGGTGCCGCACTGGGCGCGCTTCTTCGACGAGGCCCAGCTGGCCGACGAGTTCGGCCACTGCCACCGCGACCTCCAGCAGTTCCGCGCCGCCGCCCAGCACGCGGAACGCTCGCTCCAGCTCCGCGCCCCCGTCTACGCCCGCAGCCGCCTGTTCTGCCGCGTCGTCCTCGCCACCGCCCGCCTCGGCCTCGGCGAACTCGACCAGGCCTGCCAGCTGGCCGCCGAGGCGGCCGGCCAGGCGGCCGAGATGCGCTCGGTACGCGCCGCCGAATACGTCCGCGACTTCGAACGCCGCCTGGAGCCGTACCGCGACGCACCGCCGGTACGGGGGTACCGGGACAGGGTGGCGGCGCTGGGGTAGCCGTCCGCGCCTAGGGCCTGTCGTTTGGATCATGCCGGCGTCGCGGGGCGTGGCACGCGCATCTGCGGCGTTGTCGTCGGTTGCCAACGCTCCGCGTTGTCGCCCTCCTCCGCCTTGCAGCTGCACGCACCACGCCCCGCTCGGGTGGGCCGGCAAGGGCCCTCCCTGTCAGCCGGCCTGATCCAAACGACAGGCCCTAGGCCGCCCGCGCCGCCCCCACCGCCTCCGCCGTGTGCATCGGACGCCCCGTGCCCAGGTCCGTCAGGATGGCCGCCGAGGCGCGGTGGCCCGAGTGGAGGGCGCCCTGGACGGTGCTGGTGTCGCGGTGGTCGCCGCAGACGTAGAGGCCGGCCAGGAGGCGTACCGGGCGGCGCAGGTCGTGCGGGGGGCGCATCGCGGGGACCGCCTCCGGGGTGTGGTGCACGGCGAGGGTCTCCCAGCGGGTGGTGGAGGTGCCGTAGAGGCGGGCCAGGTGGATGCGTACGGCGGTGTCCACGTCGGACGGGGGCGGGCCGAGGACCGTGGTGGAGACCAGGGCGCGTCCGGCCGGCGCCCGGGACGGGTCCACCCGGCTGACCACCGCCGTGTGGGCGACGGGACCGCCGCGGTCGGCGTCGAGCAGCAGGGACGCGCCGGTGGCCGGCGGGTCGTCGGTGGTGTGGTGCACCACCGTCACCGGGTGGAAGTCCGGCACCCGCAGCCCCGGCAGCAGCGCGGCCGCCGCGCGGGCGTCGGTCGCCACCAGGACGGCACGGCAGCGGATGACGCCGTGCTCCGCGGTGGTCACGGCGTTGGTGGCCACCGCGGTGACCCGGACGCCGGTGTGCACGGTGCCCGGCGGCAGGGCGCGGGCCAGATGCTCGGGCAGGGCCTCGGCGCCGCCCTCGGGCAGGGCCAGCCGCCCGGCGGCGAAGGCGCGCAGCGCGAGGTCGGCGCACCGGCTGGAGGTCGTGAGGTCCGGGTCGCACAGCAGGGCGGCGAGCAGCGGCCGCAGGAAGCCGTCCACCGTGCGGGGCGGCAGCCCGCGGGCGGCCAGGGCCGGCGCGGCGGGCAGCTCCGGGCGGGCCAGCAGCCGTTCGGCGGGAGTGGCCGCGAGCCGCGCCAGCGCCGCGGTCAGCCGGGCCTGGTCCACGGCGGTGCCGAGCGGGGCGCCGGCGCGGACCCGGGGCGTGGCCGCGGGCCTGCCGTACGGCAGGTGGGCGCCGGCCGTACGCCGGGGCGCGGGGATCGACCGAGGGGCGCTCGCGAGGGCGCGCACCGCATGGAGTGCGCCCCTTGCGCCCCGTGCAGCGGCGGGGGCGCCCGCGCGGTGGTGCCGGCCCTCGCTGTGCAGCAGGACACCGGGGTCGAAGGGCAGCAGCGCCAGGCCGCCGAGCCCGGGGGTGCGGCGCAGTTCGGGACAGGCCGTGGACAGCAGCTGTCCGATCCTGTCGAGCCGGAATCCGTCGACCTTCTCGGTCGCCTGCCGGCCGCCCACCGCATGGGCAGCCTCCAGGACCGTGGTCCTCACTCCTGCGCTGGTCAGCCGATGTGCCGCGGCGAGTCCGGCGATCCCGGCCCCCACGACGACGACGTCCGCCTGGTACGCGGGCTCAAGCACGTGCCCCTCCTAGAGGTTGCGCGGCCGCTGGAGACGTCATGCCCCCAACCGCCTTGAGGGATACCCGAGTTCGAGACGAGGTTAGGTCCAGAAATCGTCAAGATGAGTCGCGCAGGGGCAGGGCACGGTCGCACGGCGGTCGCACAAGGGTGCGGAGTGGTCGCGTCCGCACATCACAGCGCCGCGCGGATCGCCCCGTCGATCTCCGGGAACGCGAACCGGAAGCCGGACTCCTCGAGGCGCGCCGGGAGGACGCGGGCGCTGCCCAGGACGTCGCCGGCCATCTCGCCGAGCGCGGCGCGCAGCACCGCGGCCGGCACCGGGAACGGCGTCGGGCGCCGCAGCACCCGGCCCATGGCCGCGGTGATCTCACGGTTCGTCAGCGGCTGCGGGGCCGTCAGGTTGAACGGCCCCGACAGGTCCTCCCGCTCCAGCAGGTGGCGGATCGCCGCCACCTCGTCGTGCAGCGCCACGAAGGACCAGTACTGCGACCCGTCGCCCAGCCGCCCGCCGAGCCCGGCCCTGAACAGCGGGAAGAGCCGCCCCCATGCCCCGCCGCCGCTCGAGACGACCAGTCCCGTCCGGGTGAAGACCGTCCGCACGCCCGCCTCCCGGGCGGGCGCCGCCGCGGCCTCCCACTCCACGCACAGGGCCGGCAGGAAGCCCTCGCCGGCCGGCGCGCCCTCGTCCACGGCCCGGTCGCCGGTCTCCCCGTAGTAGCCGATCGCGCTGCCGTTCACGAAGACCCGCGGCGGCCGCTCCATCGCGGCGACCGCCTCCGCGAGCGCCGTCGTGCCGTGCACCCGGCTGCTGCGGATGCGCGTCTTGTACGCGTCGGTCCAGCGGCGGTCGCCCACCCCGGCCCCGGCCAGGTTGACCACGGCGTCGCAGCCATCGAGCCCGGCCGCGTCCACCCGGCCGTTCTCCGGGTCCCAGCGGACCTCGTCCGCACTCCGGGGCGCGTGCCGCACCAGACGCACCACCTCGTGGCCGTCCGCGGTCAGGGACCGCACCAGTGCGCTGCCGATGAGACCGGACGCGCCGGCCACCACGATGCGGGAACGTTCCAGATCCATGGGCCCATCCTGCCGGTCGGCCGGCGAAAAGGGGCGGACCGGTGCCCGCGTCCGCGTCGTACAGTGACCGTCATGCCAGCCCCGCACATACGTCCCGCCAGGTCCGACGACGAGGAGCCGCTCGGCCGGCTCGACCGCGACACCTGGTCGCTCCTGCACGCCGTCTCGCCCCCGCCGGGCCCCGACGACCCCTTCTTCCGCCCGCACTCGGGCCCGGACGACCACCTCGTGGCCGAGCTGGACGGCGCCGTCGTGGGCTACGTCAGGCTCGGTTTCCCGACGCCACTGGCGGCCAACGCCCACGTGCGCCAGATCCGCGGCCTCGCCGTCGCAGGCACGGCCCGTGGGGCGGGCGTCGGCCGCGCGCTCGTCCGCGCCGCGGTCGAGGAGGCCCGGCGCCTGGGCGCCCGCCGCATCACCCTGCGCGTCCTCGGCCACAACACCGCCGCCCGCAGGCTCTACGAGTCCGAGGGCTTCGTCGTCGAGGGGGTGCAGCCCGAGGAGTTCTACCTCGGCGGCGCCTACGTCGACGACGTGACGATGGGCCGGTTCCTGACCGAGCGGGAGCCGGCGCCCGTCACGACGTGACCGGTTCGCCCGTGTCCACCGCCGCGGTGGCGTCCGCGGCGCGCTCCGCGTCGGCGGCGACCTCGGCCGCGGTCAGCACGTAGCCGGTCCCGGCGTCCGAGGTGGAGCGGGCGAACACCACGCCGTACACCCGGCCCTCGGTGGTCAGCAGCGGCCCGCCCGAGTTGCCGGGGCGGACGGTGGAGCGGATCGAGTAGATCTCCCGGGTGACGTTCGCGTCGCTGTAGATGTTCTGCCCGGTGGCCCGGATCCGGTTCGCCACCGTCGCCGCCCGCAGGTCCAGGTCGCCGTCCTGCGGGTAGCCCGCCACCACCGCGGCGTCCCCCCGCTCCGCGCCGTCGTCGAACCGCAGCACGGGCGCGGTCAGGCCCGGCACGTACAGGACGGCCACGTCCTTCGCCGGGTCGAAGAGCACCACACGCGCCTCGTACGCCGGCCCCACCCCGCCGATCCGCACGGTCGGGTCGTCGATGCCGGCCACCACGTGGGCGTTGGTCATCACCCGCTCCGGCGCGAACACGAAACCGCTGCCCTCCCGGCCCTGGGTGCCGGTGACGCCCTCCACCTTGACCGTGCTGCGCTGGGCCGCCCGCGTCGCCGCCGGCGTCACGCTGTCACCGGAGGGCTCGGCGACCCGCGCCGTCGCCTCGTTCTCGAAGGGGTTGAAGACCTGTGGGAACCCCGCCTCGGCCAGCGCGGACGTCGCCCCCGAGAACCACGCCGGCGTGGTGTCCGGCATCGCCCGCTGCACCGCGCCCAGCAGCGTCGAGTCCCGGATCGCCGAGGTCAGCAGCGAGGACGAGGACGCCGCCAGCACGCTGGCCGCCACCCACGCCACGATCAGCGCCGCCACCGCGTTCGCCGCCGCCCCGCCGATCCCGTCGGCCACCCGGAGCGGCCCGGCGTCCAGCTCCCGGCGCAGCCGCACCGCCAGCCGCCCCGCCAGCTCGTGCACCACGATCGCCGGCAGCAGCACCGTGACCACGGCGAGCACCGTCGCCGACGTCGAGCCCGGCGTCGCGAGGTCGGTGACCCGGGGCAGGGCCCATACGCCGAGCGCCGCGCCGCCCACGAAGCCGGCCAGTGAGACACAGCCGGCCACCAGTCCGCGCCGGTATCCGGACGCGGCGTAGACCAGCACCACCAGCACCAGCAGAACGTCGAGCAGATCCACGCGAGCCGCCTTTCCACCACCGGACCCCGGGAACCCTCAGTACGCGCCGTACGCCCCCGCTGATCAGACCGCGCCGCGAGAGCGACCGGAAAAGGTCACCAAAGCAGCATGTGCGATCAACCGGAAAACGTCGTGGACCGGGACGATGGTTCCACCGGGTGGCACAGCACACATCGCGGACGGACCGGATCCGCCGGAGAGTGGGTCACATGCGTCCTCTCCGACCACGCGGGGCCCGGGAGCGGAAAACCGTTCCCGCACCGGATGCCACCCGCGCCCCCATACCCGGTGCCGCCGGGGTGCCGCGCGCGGTGCGGGTGGTGCTCGGCGCGCTGCCCGGCCTGGCCGCCGTCGCCGCGCTGTTCCTCTGCGCGAACGGCGTGGAGCAGGCGGCCCAGACCGAGACCGCCCCGGTCGCCGCCGACCGGCACACCGCGCCCCGGCCGGCCATCGTGCCCCGGTCCCAGTGGCTCGGCGAGGCCGCCCGCGACCAGCCCGCCCCGCGCTACGACGACAAGATCCTCGCCGTCTTCGTCCACCACACGGACACGCCCAACGGCTACGACTGCGCCGACGTGCCGTCCATCCTGCGCGGCGTGTACATGGGCCAGACCGGCGCCCGGGACTGGGACGACATCGGCTACAACTTCGTCGTCGACCGCTGCGGCACCGTCTACGAGGGCCGCGCCGGCGGCGCCGACCGCCCCGTCACCGGAGCCCACACCCAGGGCTTCAACCACCGCACCACCGGCATCGCCGCCCTCGGCACCTTCACCGCGGGCGTGCCCGTGCCGGACGCGCTGACCGACTCCATCGCCGCCGTGGCCGCCTGGAAGCTCGGCGAGACCGACACCGACCCGCGCGGGAAGGTCGCCCTGGTCTCCAGCAACGGGCTCAGCCGGTACGCGGCGGGCGCCAAGGCGACGCTGCCGGCCGTCGCGGGCCACGACGACGGCTACCAGACCAGCTGCCCGGGCGCCGCCCTGTCCGAGCGCCTCCCGGAGATCCGGCAGACCGCCGCCCGCCTCCAGGGCCGCACCGGCTGAGCCGGCCGGCCCGCACCGCGCCGGGCGGGCCAGGCGGGCCGGTCGAGGTGGCCGGCGCCGGGCTCACTCCGGCCCGAACCGCTCCCACAGGCGGGGCAGGCGTCCGGCCAGGGCCCGGTCGTTCTCCAGGTCGAGCGCCGTTCCCAGCGGCTCCGCCGGGGCGGGCGCGATACCGAGGTCGGGGGCGACGGTGCCGGTGAGCTGCTCGTAGGCCTCGTCGGCCGCGTAGCCCAGCTCCTCCCCGTCGCCGTCCAGCTCCTCGTCGAAGTCGTCGAGCAGCTCGGCGAGCGAGTCGGGCTCGTGCACGGCGCCCTCGTACACCTCCCGGCCCTGGCCGATCAGCCAGCAGCGGAAGAAGTCGAACGCGTCGTCGCTGGCCCCGCCCAGCAGCACCCACGCGGCACCCCACAGGTCCCAGGTGCAGGCGCGGTTGTAGCGGGCCTCGAAGTGGCGGGCGAAGTCGAGCACCAGGTCCGGGTCCATGGTGAGCAGCCGGTCCACCAGCAGGTCGGCCTGGTCCTCGGGATCGCCGTCGGCGCCCTCGCGGGCGGCGTCGATCAGCTCCCAGAACTCCGTCTCGTCCATCACGGGTCCAGCATCGGCCCTGCGGGGGTGCGACGCACGCGGAGTGCGGCGGATCGTTATGCGGGAATCGCCGTACGACGGAACGCACGAGGGAACGTACGACGGAGTCGTGCGCGCGCCGCCGCGCGGCGACCCTCAGCCGCCGTCCGGCCCCGCGCCCGCGTACAGCTCCGCGAGCCGCCGCGCGTCCCGGGCGAAGCGGTCCCGCAGCCCCTGGGGCGCCAGCACCTCCACCTCCGGCCCCAGACCCGTCAGCTGCGTGTGCGCCACCTCCTCCGACTCCACCGGCAGCGTCACCGTCACCCACCCGTCCGCGTCCGGCCCCTCGGCCGCCTCCAGCGCCTCCCGGGCCGACAGCGCGTCCACCGCGTACGCCAGCCCGCGCGCTCCGCGCTCCGAGAGCCGCACCACGACCGTCGCCCGCAGGATGGACCGCGCGAACTGCTCGGCCCGCTCCGCCCAGAACGCGGGCAGGTCGAAGCCGTCGTCCCGCGCGAACCGCTCCTCGCCCGGCTCCACCGCCGTGAACTTGTCGATCCGGTAGACCCGGTACGGCCCGCCGGCCGACTCCCGCTCCCGCGCGACGCGCGCGCACAGGTACCAGACCCCCGCCTTCAGAACCAGCCCGTACGGCTCCAGCTCCCGCACCACCTCGTCCTGCGCACGCCGGTAGCGCGCGGTGATCCGCCGGTCGTCCCAGACCGCGTCCGCCACCGCCGGCAGCAGCTCGGGCGTGCGCGGCTCCCGGAACCAGTTCGGCGCGTCCAGGTGGAAGCGCTGCGCCGCCGTGCGGGAGGCGTCCCGCAGCGAGGGCAGCAGCGCCGCCGACACCTTCAGCCGGGCCGCCGACGCCGCGTCCTCCAGGCCCATCTCACGCAGCGCGCCCGGCACCCCCGACAGGAACAGCGCCTCGGCCTCGCCCCGCGCCAGCCCGGTCAGCCGCGTCCGGTAGCCGCCGACCAGCCGGTAGCCCCCGGCCCGCCCGCGCTCCGCGTACACCGGCACCCCGGCCTCCGAGAGCGCCTGCGCGTCCCGCGTCACGGTCCGCTCGGAGACCTCCAGCTCCCTGGCCAGCTCGGCGGCCGTCATGGCCGGGCGGGACTGGAGGAGCAGCACCATCTTGATGAGGCGGGCAGCGCGCATCCCCACATCATGCAGGAGGCCCCCGCCGGGGCGGGGGCCTCCTGTGTTCCCTGTCCCTACAGGCCGTAGCGCTCGCGCGCCTCCTTCACGGCCGCCGCCTTGACCTCGCCGCGCCGGGCGAGCTGGGCGAGAGCCGCGACCACGATGGACTCGGCGTCGACACCGAAGTGCCGGCGGGCCGCGTCGCGGGTGTCCGAGAGACCGAAGCCGTCGGCACCGAGCGACGAGTAGTCCTGCTCGACCCACTGCGCGATCTGGTCCGGGACCTGGCGCATGTAGTCGGAGACCGCGAGGACCGGGCCCTCGGCGCCCTGGAGCGCCCGGCGGAGGTACGGCACCCGCTCCTCGCCGCGCAGCAGCGCCGCGTCGGCGTCCATCGCGTCCCGGCGCAGCTCCGTCCAGGAGGTCGCGGACCACACGTCGGCGGCCACGCCCCACTCCTCGGAGAGCAGGCGCTGCGCCTTGAGCGCCCAGTGGATCGCGGTGCCGGAGCCCAGCAGCTGGATGCGCGGGGCGTTCGCGGCCGGGGTCAGGCCCGCCGTCTCCGCCGTGTTGAAGCGGTACAGGCCCTTGACGATGCCCTCGTCCACACCGGCCGCGGACGGCTTGGCCGGCTGCGGCATCGGCTCGTTGTAGACGGTCAGGTAGTAGAAGACGTCCGGGTCCTCGCCCGGGGCCGCCTCGCCGTACATCCGGCGCAGACCGTCCTTGACGATCGCCGCGACCTCGTACGCGAACGCCGGGTCGTACGTCAGCGCGGCCGGGTTGGTCGCCGCGATGGCCGGGGAGTGGCCGTCCGCGTGCTGCAGGCCCTCGCCGGTCAGCGTGGTGCGGCCGGCCGTGGCACCGACCAGGAAGCCGCGGCCGAGCTGGTCGCCGAGCTGCCACATCTGGTCGGCCGTGCGCTGCCAGCCGAACATCGAGTAGAAGATGTAGAACGGGATCATCGTCTCGCCGTGCGTCGCGTACGACGTCGACGCGGCGATGAAGTCGGCCATGGAACCGGCCTCGGTGATCCCCTCGTTGAGGATCTGCCCGTTCTCGGCCTCCTTGTAGTACATCAGCTGGTCGCGGTCGACCGGCTCGTACGTCTGGCCCTTGGGGGAGTAGATGCCCAGGGACGGGAAGAGGCTCTCCATACCGAAGGTGCGCGCCTCGTCGGGGACGATCGGCACCCAGCGCTTGCCGGTCTCCTTGTCGCGGACCAGGTCCTTGACGAGGCGGACGAAGGCCATGGTGGTGGCCACGCTCTGCGAGCCGGAGCCCTTGTCGAAGGAGGCGAACGCCTTCTCGGCGGGCGCGGGCAGCGGCGCGACCGGGTGCACGCGACGGGCCGGGGCCGGACCGCCGAGCGCCGCGCGGCGCTCCTGGAGGTAGCGGACCTCGGGGGAGTCGGCGCCCGGGTGGCCGTAGGGGACCACGCCGTCGGTGAAGTCGCTGTCCTTGATCGGCAGGCCGAGCAGGTCGCGCATGTCCTTGAACTCGTCCACCGAGAGCTTCTTCATCTGGTGGTTGGCGTTCTTGGAGGCGAAGCCGGTGCCGAGGGTGTGGCCCTTGACCGTCTGGGCCAGGATCACGGTCGGCGCGCCCTTGTGGGCGAGCGCGGCCTTGTACGCGGCGTAGACCTTGCGGGCCTCGTGGCCGCCGCGGGAGTAGTGGAAGCACTCGAGGATCTTGTCGTCGGACAGCAGCTTCGCCATCGCGGCGAGCTCCGGGTCCTTGCCGAAGAAGTCCTCGCGGATGTAGGCGGCGTCGCGCGTCTGGTACGTCTGCACCTGCGCGTCGGGTACCTCGCGCAGCCGGCGTACGAGGGCGCCGTTGGTGTCGAGCTGGAACAGCTCGTCCCACGCCGTGCCCCACAGCGACTTCACGACGTTCCAGCCGGCGCCGCGGAACTGGGCCTCCAGCTCCTGCACGATCTTGAAGTTGGCGCGGACCGGACCGTCGAGGCGCTGCAGGTTGCAGTTGATGACGAAGGTCAGGTTGTCCAGGCCCTCGCGGGACGCGAGCGTCAGCGCGGTGGTGGACTCGGGCTCGTCCATCTCGCCGTCGCCGAGGAACGCCCACACGTGGGAGTTGGTCAGGTCCTTGATGCCGCGGTTGGTCAGGTAGCGGTTGAACCGCGCCTGGTAGATCGCGGAGATCGGCCCGAGGCCCATGGAGACGGTGGGGAACTCCCACAGCCAGGGCAGGCGGCGGGGGTGCGGGTAGGACGGCAGTCCGTTGCCGCCGGACTCGCGGCGGAAGTTGTCGAGGTGGTCCTCGGTCAGCCGGCCGTCGAGGAAGGCACGGGCGTAGATGCCGGGGGAGGCGTGGCCCTGGACGTAGAGCTGGTCGCCGGAGCCGTCACCCTCCTTGCCCTTGAAGAAGTGGTTGAAGCCGGTCTCGTACAGCCAGGCCGCGGAGGCGAAGGTGGCGATGTGGCCGCCGACGCCGTGCTTGCTGCCGCGGGTCACCATGGCTGCCGCGTTCCAGCGGTTCCACGCGGTGATCCGCTGCTCCAGGTCCTCGTCGCCGTCCACGGCGGGCTCGTCGGCGGTCGGGATGGAGTTGACGTAGTCCGTCTCGAGCAGCTTCGGCAGCGCCAGGCCGGCGCCCTCGGCGCGCTCCAGGGTGCGGCGCATCAAGTACGCGGCACGGTGCGGCCCGGCAGCCTTGGTGACGGCGTCCAGGGAGGCCTGCCACTCGGCGGTCTCCTCCGGGTCGCGGTCCGGGAGCTGGTCGAGCTCGCTCGGCTGGATGGCTTTGGGGTCGGTCATGTCGCCGCCTTCCTCAGTCGAAGGGGGTTCCCTCATCGGCAAGGGTTCGGGGGTGCCCTAGGTCTTTGGCAGGACAGGGCGGTGGGGCTCGGGTGGAAGCCCGTCCGTGACTGTAACTCCCTGATCGATGATCGATCAAAGGGTTGAGGGGCAAAACCTCTCGATACCGAGAAAGTCGGCACGGGGTGCCTTCGGCGATGGCACGGAGTGACGGTGCCCGTCGGGGGGTTTGTGCAGGTGAGGTGGGGTGGGCGCGGATGAGCTCGGGGGTGCGGTTGTGTGGCGGGTGCGGGTGCCGTCGTGGCTGATCGCGCAGTTCCCCGCGCCCCTTCCGGGGCGCAGCGCCCAGGGGTGGTCAGGCCCGGGGCGCGCAGCCGAGGACGTGGGCCTTGACGATTTCGGGGATCCGCGGATCCCGGCGGCGGAAGGCCGCGACCAGCTCGTCGTGCTCCTCCGCGTACGACTGCTGCACCGTCCCCAGCCACCGTATCGACAGCGCCGTGAAGACCTCGATGCCCAGGCCCTCCCACGTGTGCAGCAGCACCGAGTTGCCCGCGGCGCGGACCAGCTCCCGGTGGAAGCCCACCGTGTGCCGCACCTGCGCCGTGCCGTCGGCGCCCCGGTCGGCCTCGTACAGCGCGGCGACGTGCGGCTCCAGGGCCGAGCAGTCCACGGCCAGCCGCTCGGCCGCCAGCTCGGCCGCGATCGCCTCCAGGCCGGCCCGGACCGGGTAGCTCTCCTCCAGGTCGGCGGCGGTCAGATTGCGCACCCGGACGCCCTTGTTCGGCGCCGACTCGATCAGCCGCAGCGACTCCAGCTCCCGCAGCGCCTCCCGCACCGGCGTCTGGCTGACCTCCAGCTCGGTGGCGATCCGGCGCTCCACGATCCGCTCGCCCGGCTGCCAGCGTCCGCTGATGATCCCTTCCAGGATGTGCTCGCGGATCTGTTCGCGCAGCGAGTGGACGACGGGCGCGGTCATGGGAGCTCCTTCGGGAGGGGCCCCTTCGGCCCCCTGGGGCGGCTGACGTTGAGCAACAATACGGCCGTCCCGGCGCGCGGGCAGGGCGCACGGGGGCGCTTCGGCGCAGGTGAGACGAGACTTACACAGCGTTCCCCGCCCGGAACACGGCGATGCCCCCGCCCGGAGGATTCCGGGCGGGGGCACCGTACAGGCCCACTGGCGAGGGACTACAGGCCGAGCTCGACCTCGAACTCGCCGGCTTCCAGGATCGCCTTGACCGCCGTCAGGTAGCGGGCGGCGTCGGCGCCGTCCACCAGGCGGTGGTCGTAGGACAGGGTCAGGTACGTCATGTCGCGGACGCCGATGACCGGGCCGTCCTCCGTCTCGATGACGGCCGGACGCTTGACCGTGGCACCGATGCCGAGGATGGCGACCTGGCCCGGCGGCACGATGATCGTGTCGAACAGCGCGCCGCGCGAGCCGGTGTTGGAGATGGTGAAGGTCGCGCCGGCCAGCTCGTCCGGGCTGATCTTGCTGGCCCGCACCTTGCCCGCCAGGTCGGCGGTCGCCTTGGCGATGCCGGCCAGGTTGAGGTCGCCGGCGTTCTTGATGACCGGGGTCATCAGGCCCTTCTCGGAGTCCACCGCGATACCGATGTTCTCGGTGTCGAAGTAGGTGATGGTCCCCTCGGCCTCGTTGATCTTGGCGTTGATCGGCGCGTGCGCCTTCAGCGCCTGGGCGGCGGCCCGCACGAAGAACGGCATCGGCGAGAGCTTGACGCCCTCGCGGGCCGCGAACGCGTCCTTGGCCCGGCCGCGCAGCTTCATCAGGCGGGTGACGTCGACCTCGACGACCGACGACAGCTGGGCCTGCTCGTGCAGCGCCTTGACCATGTTGTCGCCGATGACCTTGCGGATGCGGGGCATCTTGACGGTCTGGCCGCGCAGCGGGGAGGCCTCCAGGGTGGGGGCCTTCTTCGCGGCGGTGGCCGTGCCACCGGTCGCGGCGGCCGGCGCCGGAGCGGCGGCCTTGGCGGCCTCGGCGGCGGCGATGACGTCCTGCTTGCGGATGCGGCCGCCGACGCCGGTGCCCTTGACGGTGGACAGGTCCACGCCGTTCTCGGAGGCGAGCTTGCGCACCAGCGGGGTGACGTAGGCGCCGTCGTCCGCCGGCTGGGCCGCGGCCGGGGCGGCCTTGGGCGCCGGGGCGGCGGGCTGCGGGGCGGGGGCCGGGGGCGCCTGCGGGGCCGGGGCGGCCGGAGCCGGGGCGGCCTGCGCGGGAGCCGGAGCCGGGGTGGGCTCGGGCTCGGCCGGGGCCTCCTGGGCCGGGGCTTCCTGGGCCGGCGCCTCCTGGGCGGGGGCGGCGGCCGGGGCGGAGCCGGCCTCACCGATGACGGCGAGCTTGGCGCCGACCTCGGCGGTCTCGTCCTCGCCGACCACGATCTCCAGCAGGGTGCCGGACGCGGGGGCGGGGATCTCGGTGTCGACCTTGTCGGTGGACACCTCGAGCAGCGGCTCGTCGGCCTCGACGCTGTCACCGACCGACTTCAGCCAGCGGGTGACGGTGCCCTCGGTGACGGACTCGCCGAGCGCGGGCAGGACGACGTCCGTGCCCTCGGCGGAACCGCCGCCGGACTGCTCGGCGCTCGGCGCGGGCGCCGGGGCGGACTGCTCGGTGGACGGGGCGGCAGCGGCGGGCTCGGGAGCGGGCTCGGCGGCCTGCTCGGCCTGCGGGGCCTGCTCGGCGGCCGGGGCGCCGGTGCCGTCGTCGATCAGCGCCAGCTCGGCGCCGACCTCGACGGTCTCGTCCTCGGCGACCTTGATGGAGGACAGCACGCCCGACGCGGGGGCCGGGATCTCGGTGTCGACCTTGTCGGTCGAGACCTCGAGCAACGGCTCGTCGGCCTCGACGCGCTCACCCTCGGCCTTCAGCCAACGGGTGACGGTGCCCTCGGTGACGCTCTCGCCGAGCGCCGGAAGGGTTACGGAAACCGCCATGGTTTCGGTTGCTCCTTACGAAATTGCGGAAGTCTGTGTCGTCGCGCCCAGTGACCGGGGAGGTCAGTCGTGGGAGTGCAGCGGCTTGCCGGCCAGCGCCAGGTGCGCCTCGCCCATCGCCTCGTTCTGCGTCGGGTGGGCGTGGATGAGCTGGGCCACCTCGGCGGGCAGCGCCTCCCAGTTGTAGATCAGCTGGGCTTCGCCGACCTGCTCGCCCATGCGGTCGCCGACCATGTGGACGCCGACCACGGCACCGTCCTTGACCTGCACGAGCTTGATCTCGCCCGCGGTCTTGAGGATCTTGCTCTTGCCGTTGCCGGCCAGGTTGTACTTCAGGGCGACGACCTTGTCCGCGCCGTAGATCTCCTTGGCCTTGGCCTCGGTGATGCCCACGGAGGCGACCTCGGGGTGGCAGTACGTCACCCGCGGCACGCCGTCGTAGTCGACCGGGACGGTCTTCAGGCCGGCGAGCCGCTCCGCCACCAGGATGCCCTCGGCGAAGCCGACGTGCGCGAGCTGGAGGGTGGGGGCGAGGTCACCGACGGCGGAGACGGTCGGGACGTTGGTCCGCATGTACTCGTCGACGAGGACGAAGCCGCGGTCCATGGCGACCCCGGCCTCCTCGTAGCCCAGGCCCTGGGAGACCGGGCCGCGGCCGATGGCGACGAGCAGGACCTCGGCCTCGAACTCCTTGCCGTCGGCGAGGGTGACCTTGACGCCGTCCTGGGTGTACTCGGCCTTCTCGAAGAAGGTGCCCAGGTTGAACTTGATGCCGCGCTTGCGGAAGGCGCGCTCCAGCAGCTTGGAGCTGTTCTCGTCCTCGACCGGGACGAGGTGCTTGAGGCCCTCGATGATCGTGACGTCGGCGCCGAAGGACTTCCACGCGGACGCGAACTCGACGCCGATGACGCCGCCGCCCAGGACGATCGCCGACTTCGGCACGCGGTCCAGCTTGAGGGCGTGGTCGGAGGAGATGATCCGGTCGCCGTCGATGTTCAGGCCGGGCAGCGACTTCGGCACGGAGCCGGTCGCCAGGAGCACGTGGCGGCCCTGGACCCGCTGGCCGTTCACGTCCACGGAGGTCGGCGAGGACAGCCGGCCCTCGCCCTCGATGTAGGTCACCTTGCGCGAGGCGATGAGACCCTGGAGACCCTTGTAGAGGCCCGAGATCACGTCGTCCTTGTACTTGTGGACGGCCGCCATGTCGATGCCCTCGAAGGTGGCCTTCACACCGAACTGCTCGCTCTCGCGGGCCTGGTCGGCGATCTCGCCCGCGTGCAGCAGGGCCTTCGTGGGGATGCAGCCGTTGTGCAGGCAGGTACCGCCGACCTTGCCCTTCTCGATCAGGGCGACGTCCAGGCCCAGCTGAGCCCCGCGCAGGGCCGCGGCGTAACCACCGCTGCCACCGCCGAGGATCACTAGGTCGAAAACGGTGCTGGCGTCGTTCGCCACGTCACGTCCTCCATGCATGTGCGCCACGCCGGTCTCCAGTGACCGGTCGGCGGCTGGTGTCCGGCCGCTCTTTGTTCTCGGCCCTATGGGTGGGCCCTGTCCTGCCGGGCTCCATCTTCGCACTTGTGAGAGGCGAACGAGACGTGGGGCCGGGGTGTGAGACGCCCCACGTTCCGGTGAGGAGAAGGACCGCCGCACTCGCTTCCGACGGCACCGCCACGCCGCCGGGGGTGCGGGGAACCGCGCGACCAGCCACGACGGCCCTGCGGCCGCGAGATCCCCGCACCCCCGATCTCTCAGGCGCCCCTAGCCCAGATCACCCGCGGCCGCCAGCTCGGCGACCCGCACCAGCGTCCGCACCGCCGTGCCCGTGCCGCCCTTCGGCGTGTACCCGAACGCGCCGCCCTCGTTGAAGGCCGGGCCCGCGATGTCCAGGTGCGCCCAGGCGATGCCCTCGCCCACGAACTCGCGCAGGAAGAGGCCGGCCACCAGACCGCCGCCCATCCGCTCACCCATGTTCGCGATGTCCGCGGTCGCCGAGTCCATCCCCTTGCGCAGGTGCTCCGGCAGCGGCATCGGCCACGCCGGCTCGCCGACCTCCTCGGCCGCCTCGTGCACCGCGGCGCGGAACGCGTCGTCGTTCGCCATCACGCCGTACGTCCGGCTGCCCAGCGCCAGCATCATCGCGCCGGTCAGCGTCGCCACGTCGATGATCGCGTCCGGCTTCTCCTGCGAGGCCGCCCACAGCGCGTCCGCGAGCACGAGCCGGCCCTCGGCGTCGGTGTTGAGCACCTCCACCGTCTTGCCGCTGTACATCCGCAGCACGTCACCCGGGCGCGTGGCGGAGCCGGACGGCATGTTCTCGGCCAGCGCCAGCCAGCCGGTCACGTTGACCTCCAGGCCCAGCCGCGCGGCGGCGACGACCGCGGCGAACACGGCGGCGGCACCGGCCATGTCGCACTTCATCGTCTCGTTGTGCCCGGCCGGCTTCAGCGAGATGCCGCCCGAGTCGTAGGTGATGCCCTTGCCGACGAAGGCGAGGGACTTCGTCGCCTTGGACGACGTGTACGACAGCTTCACCAGCCGCGGACCCGCCGCCGAACCGGCGCCGACGCCGAGGATGCCGCCGTAGCCGCCCTTGGTCAGCGCCTTCTCGTCGAGCACCTGCACCTTGATGCCGTGCTCCTTGGCCGCGGCCTGCGCGACCGCCGCGAAGGCCTCCGGGTTCAGGTCGTTCGGCGGGGTGTTGACCAGGTCGCGGGCGCGGTTCAGCTCCTCGGCGACGGCCGCGGCGCGCTCGACGGCCGCCTTGTACGCCTTGTCGCGGGGCTTGCCGCCGAGCAGCGTGGCCTCGGCCAGCGGCGCCTTGCCGTTCTTCGCCTTGGCGCCGCCCTGCTCCTTGTAGGCGTTGAAGGAGTACGCGCCGAGCAGCACGCCCTCGCCCACCGCACCGGCGTCGGCCGCCTCGGAGAGCGGGAGCGCGAAGGCCGCCTTCTTCGCGCCGGCCAGGGTGCGGGCGGCGACGCCGGCCGCCCTGCGCAGCGCCTCGGCGTCGAAGGCGGCGTCCTTCTCGGGCTGGGCGCCGAGGCCCACCGCCACCACGAGGGGTGCCTTGAAGCCGGACGGAGCGGGCAGCTTCGTCACCTCGCCCTCGGCGCCGGAGGCACCGAGGGTCTCCAGGACGCCGGCGAGCCGGCCGTCGTACGCCTTGTCCACGGCCTCGGCGCCGGGTGCGACGACCAGACCCTGGGACCTGGCCGACGTGTCCTTGGCGACACCGATCACGATCGCGTCGGCCCGGAGGCCGGGCGCCGCTGCGGTGCTGAGAGTGAGAGCAGTCACGGTGGTGAATTCTCGCTTCCGTATGAAGTCTGGTGTGGCCGAATGCGGGTGGGTCGACCGGGCCCGACATCCGACCCTAGATCCCTCCTGCGACGCGGTCCTCGCCCGGGCGGGCGAACACCCGGGACGAGCCTACGCTCGCGCCCGCGCGCGTCCCCTCCCACGGGGCCGCGGTTTTCCGCCGGGTGCCCGCGATGGGAGATCATTCCCGGACACGCCGTCCCTCAGCTTGGAGCACCCCGTGAGACGCCCGGTCCTGTCGACAGCCCTTCTCCTGCTGCTGCTCGCGGGGTGCACCTCGTCCCCGGTCGGGGGCGGGGAGGGCGCGGACGGCGCGGATCGCGGGGACCACTGGCGGCCGCGGCCCGGCACCGCCTGGCAGTGGCAGCTCAGCGGGAAGCTCGACACGTCCGTGGACGTGCCCGTCTACGACATCGACGGCTTCGACCACCCGAAGGCCACGGTCGCCGGTCTGCACGACGACGGCCGCAAGGTCATCTGCTACCTCTCCACCGGCGCCTGGGAGGACTTCCGGCCCGACGCGGGCAGGTTCCCCGAGTCCGTGCTCGGCAAGGGCAACGGCTGGGAGGGCGAACGCTGGCTCGACGTCCGGGCGACCGACGTCCTGGAGCCGCTGATGGCCGAACGGCTCGACATGTGCCGGGAGAAGGGCTTCGACGCCGTCGAGCCGGACAACATGGACGGCTACCGGAACGAGACCGGCTTCCCCCTCACCGCGGACGACCAGCTCCGCTACAACCGGCTGATCGCGGATCTCGCCCACGAGCGCGGGATGGCCGTCGGACTCAAGAACGACCTGGACCAGATCCCCGAACTCGTCGACGACTTCGACTTCGCGGTCAACGAGCAGTGCGCGCAGTACGGCGAGTGCGCGGACAACCTGCCGTTCATCGAGGCCGGCAAGGCGGTCTTCCACGTCGAGTACGAGCTGCCGACGGAGCGGTTCTGCGCCGAGTCCCGGGAGATGCGGCTCAGTTCGATGCTGAAGAAGTACGAGTTGGGGGTGGAGCGGGAGGCTTGCTGAGGCCGGGGTTCAGCCCAGGACCGACACCACCAGGGCCGTGGTGGCCGCCGTCTCCGCGACGCCGCCGAAGACGTCACCCGTGACCCCGCCGAAGCGGCGGACGCAGTGCCGCAGGAGCAGTTCGGCGGCGGCGACCGCGGCCAGTACCGCGACCGCCGTGCGCGCGATCCCGTACGGGCCGAGCGGCGCGCCCGCCGCCGCGGCCGCCAGCGTCACCGCGGCGGCCACGGCCAGTGCCGCGCCGGACGGGACCACGCCGGCGACCGCCGCGCCCAGCCCCTCCGGGCGGGCGGCGGGCACGCCGGAGCGGGCGGCCAGCGTGAGCGCCAGCCGGGCGGCGGTCGCCGAGACCACGGCGGCGAGCGCGCCCCGCGCCCACGAGCCGTCGTAGGCCTGGGCCAGCGCGGCCACCTGGGCGAGGAGCGTGAACAGCAGGGCCAGCACGCCGAACGGCCCGATGTCCGACTGTTTCATGATCCGCAGGGCGTCCTCGGCGGGCTTGCCGCTGCCCAGCCCGTCCGCGGTGTCGGCCAGGCCGTCCAGGTGGAGTCCCCGGGTGAGCACCGCCGGTACGGCGGTCGTGGCGACGGCGGCGAGCAGGCTGCCGGCGCCCAGGAACAGCAGCAGGAGCCCGGTGCCGGCGGCGGCCGCGCCGACGGCCAGACCGGCGAGCGGCGCGCACAGCATGCCGCCGCGTGCGGCCTCCCTGTCCCAGCGGGTCACCCGGACCGGGAACACGGTGAGGGTGCCGAAGGCGAAGCGGAGGCCGTCGGGGGAGGGGGTGCGGGACACCGGCGCAGACTACCCGGCGGCGGTCTGGGCCGGCGGGGCGGGCGGGGTGGTCGGCAGGGCGCGGATGAGATGCGGGGATAAAGTGCGCATATGGGAGATTGGTGGCAGCGGAACATCCTGGAACCCGGCAAGCTGCCGCTGCTCCTCGCCCTGGGGTCCTTCGTGCTGACGTTCGTGATCACCCGGGTCATCACGCGGCTGATCCGGGCGGGCAAGGGGCCCTTCGGGAACGTCCAGGCGGGCGGGGTGCACATCCACCACGTGGTGCCCGGCGTACTGCTCACCGTCGTCGGGGGGTTCGGGGCGGTCGCCGGGGGGCGGCACGGGTTCGGGTCCGCACTGGCGGCGGTGGTCTTCGGCATCGGGGTGGGGCTGGTGCTGGACGAGTTCGCGCTGATCCTGCATCTCGACGACGTGTACTGGAGCGAGGCGGGGCGCCAGAGCGTGGAGGTCGTGGTGCTCACGGCGGCGCTGGTGGGGCTGGTGCTGGCCGGGTTCACACCGTTCGGGGTGAACGGGGTGGACCAGGACGAGCTGCAGGACCGGGCGAGCGTCATCACGACCGTCGCGGGGAACTTCCTGTTCTCCCTGCTCGCCCTGGCCAAGGGCAAGGCGCGGCTGGCGGTCTTCGGCGTGATCGTGCCGGTCATCGGCTTGGTGGGGGCGGTGCGGCTGGCGCGGCCCGGGTCGCCCTGGGCCCGGCGCTTCTACGCCGGGCGGCCGCGGGCGCGGGCGCGGGCGCGGCTGCGGGCCTATCGCCATGATCGGCGGTGGTCGGGGCCGCGGCGGGTGGTTCAGGACTGGATCGGGGGGCGGCCGGATCCTCCGGCACGGGATGCCTGACGGCGTCTTCGGGGGGCGATGCCTGCGGCGGCCTGTGGCTGGTTCGGTGGGGGTGCGTGTAGCGCGGTGCGTGGTGTTTCGGGTCGGGGGTGCGCCGGGGGGTGTCCGTCCTCGGAACGGCGCGGAATCGGTGGCTCAAGATCCCAGGGGCGTTGACGCGCCAACCGCTGCGGGCGGACACCCCCCGGCACACCCCCTTCTCGCCGTACGCGGCTCTCCCACCCAGCTGCGGGCAGTCGTGCCGCTGGGGCGGCACGGGTGGGCGCGGGCGGCACCCCGCTACGCCGGGCTGCGTCACCCACCCCCGGCCCGCACCCACCCCGGGTGACACGTGAACGCCGGGCCCCGCACCCGCGGCGGGTCACTCCGCCGGGGCCGGTTCCTTCGGGGCGGGGGACTCCGGCAGCTCCGCTGCCAGGGATGCCGCGGCCTGGACCAGGGGGAGGGCCAGGAGGCCGCCCGCGCCCTCGCCCACCGTCACGCCCTGGGACAGCAGCGGCTCCAGGGCCATCCGGTCCAGCGCCTTCGCCTGGCCCGGCTCGCCGCTGTCGTGGGACGCCAGCCACCAGTCGGGGGCGCGGAAGGCCACCCGCTGCCCGACCAGCGCGCACGCCGCCGAGACCACGCCGTCCAGGATCACCGGCGTCTTGCGCACCGCGCACTGGAGCAGGAAGCCCGTCATCGCGGTCAGGTCCGCGCCGCCCACCGTCGCGAGCAGCCGCAGCTGGTCGCCGAGGACCGGACGCGCGCGCCGCAGCGCGTCGCGGATCGCCGCGCACTTGCGCATCCAGGCCAGGTCGTCGATGGGCAGCCCGCCGCGCCCGGTGACGACCGACGCGTCGGTCCCGCACAGCGCCGCGACCAGGACGCCCGCGGCCGTCGTACCGCCCACGCTCACGTCACCGAGCACCACGAGGTCGGTGCCCGCGTCGGCCTCCTCGTCGGCCACCGCCATCCCGGCCCGGAAGGCGGCCTCCGCCTCCTCCGCGGTCAGCGCGTCCTCGACGTCGATGCGCCCGCCGCCGCGCCGTACCCGGTGGCCGGCAACCTCGGCCGGCAAGGACTCGGGGTCGCAGTCCAGGGACATGTCGACGACGCGGACCGGGACGCCGAGCCGGCGGGCCAGCACCGACACCGGCCGGCCGCCCTCCAGGACCTCGCGCACCAACTCGCCCGCACCGCCGGCGGGCCGCGCCGAGACTCCCAGTTCCGCGATCTTGTGATCACCGGCGAAGAGCACGGCCCGGGGGCGTTCGACGGGCCGCACCGGTACGGCGGACTGGGCCGCGGCCAGCCACTCGCCCAGTTCGTCCAGGCGGCCCAGCGCTCCGGGCGGGACGATCTGACGCTCCCGGCGCGCCTCCGCGTCGCGGCGTACGCCGCCGTCGGGGCGCTCGATCAGGTCGGTGAAGTCGTCGAGATTCAGCGAGCTCATTCGCCGAACAGTACCGGCCCCGGTCGAACACCAAGGAGGGCCCGTGGGCAGCGCGCCCGGGCGGCGTCGTTGCACGCCGGAACGCGCTCACCTACGTAACGTTTTGCCTGGATTGTCGTTCCTCGTCGACCCGGGAGCCGCCCATGTCCGCACCGCCCGCCCCCTCGGTGCCTCCCGTCCCCCGCTACGGGCCGTACCGCGAGGACTGCCCCTGGTGCGGCTCCCGGCGGCTGCGGGCGCGGGTGCGCCGTGACGAGCCGCGGCAGGGCGAGCCGGGGCGGGCCGTCCTCGAACGCTGCGCCGACTGCCGGCACGGGTTCCGGAACCCGCCCTTGCCGGTGGAACCCGGGCACCCCGCGGTCCGCGCCGGAGTCCGGCTCAGACACGCGCTCGCCGCCCGGGCGATGCTCCGCCACTGCCCCGAACCCGAGAGCTGGCTGGACGTCGGCACCGGCGACGCCGACTTCCCGCACACCGCCCGCGCGTACTTCCCGTACACCTCCTTCGACGGCCTGGACGCCACCCACCGCGTGCTGCGGGCCCGTGCGGTGGAACGGGTGGAGGAGGCCTTCGTGGGGCGGCTGACGGACCCGCACATCGCGCCCAGGCTGCGCGCCCGCTACGACGTCGTCAGCCTCTTCCAGCACCTGGAGGGCGTTCCCGACCCGCGGGCCGAACTGCGGGCCGCGGTACGGGCGCTGCGACCCGGCGGGCACCTGCTCGTCGACACGGCCGACCCGCGCCGCCTGCTGCCGGCGCATCCGGTGGGCCTGGCGGCCGAGTTGGCGGCCGAGGGCTGCACGGTGCTCGGCGGCGCCCGGGGGCACCGGGTCGTCGCGCGCAAGGACGCCTCAGCCGCGTAGCACCAGCGCCTGGCCCGCCACCAGCAGCAGCACCTGCTCGCACTCGTTCGCGAACGCCGCGTTCAGCCGCCCCAGTTCGTCCCGGTAGCGGCGGCCGGACGCGGTGGCCGGGACGATGCCGGAGCCCACCTCGTTCGACACCGCGACGACCGTGCGCCGGGTGTCGCGCACGGCCTCCGCCAGCTCCCGCACCCGGTCCCCGAGGGCCCGTTCACCCCCGCCGGCCCACTCCGCGTCGTCCCAGGCGCCGACCGCGTCCATCGCGTCGGTCAGCCAGAGCGACAGGCAGTCGACGAGCAAGGGCGGCCCGTCGTCCTTCAGCAGCGGGACCAGGTCGCAGGTCTCCGTGGTGCGCCACGAGCCCGGGCGCCGCTCCCGGTGGGCCGAGACCCGGGCCGCCCACTCGGTGTCGCCGCCCCGGGTGCCGCCGGTCGCCACGTACAGCACGTCCGGGAAGGCCTCCAGCCGCCGCTCGGCCTCCACCGACTTGCCCGACCGGGCGCCGCCCAGCACCAGGGTCCGGCGCGGTACGTCGGGCACGTCCTCGTAGGCGCCCACCGTCAGCGTCGTGCCGTCGGGCACCGCCCGCGCGCCGGCCGCCGCGAGCCGCCGCGCCAGCTCGGGGCCCGGCGGCACGTCGTGGTCCAGGTGCACGGCGACGACGTCGGTGGTCGGCCCCGCCGCGCCGACCGCCCGCAGCCTCGCCAGCCCGTCCGGCCGCCCCACGACGTCCGCGAGGATCAGGTCGTACGGCTCCGCGGGCTCCTCCAGGCCGGCCGGCGCGCCCCCCGGCGGCACGTACAGCAGCCGCCGTCCGTCCGGTCCCGTCACGGCGTACCCGGTACCCGGCGCGTCCAGCGCCACCGCCCGCACCCGGTGCCCGGTCAGCAGCGCCAGCTCCCGCCCGTCCGGCACCCGCCCCGGCTGCGGCAGCCCGGCCGGCACCTCCACCGCGGGCCCGTCGTGCGGGTGCGAGAGCAGCACCTGCCGCACCCCGGCCAGGGACCGCCCGGCGCGGGCGGCGGCGAACGCGGCGCCCGGCGTCAGGTCCAGCAGCAGCGCGCCGTCGACCAGCAGCGCGGTCGCCGCGCGTGCCTGCGCGCCCTGCGCCGCGGCACAGGCCGCGCAGGGACAGTCGGGGCGGGGGAGTCCCGCGGGGGCACCGGTGCCGAGCAGAGTCACGTCCACGCACCCGATTTTCGCCGGTCGCCCGGCGACGTGCGCGCCCGAGGCCCCCCTGGGGTCACGGCGCCTTGTACGGTGCACCCCGCTCAGCGCATAGGCTGCGGTCGGAGGCCGGACCAAGATCCGGCTTCCGTTCTGCATGTGCTCACATCTTGGAGGCGTACATGGCGGCATGGACGTGGCGGTTCGAGACGGCCGACGGGGCGGAGGTCCAGCCCGCGGTGCAGCCCGAGGAGTTCACCACGCAAGGGGACGCCGAGTCCTGGATCGGGGAGTACTGGCAGCAGCTGAAGGAGGGCGGCGCGGACCAGGTGCGGCTCTTCGAGGACGCCACCGAGATCTACGGCCCGATGAGCCTGCACGCCGAGGAGGCCGGGAGCGCCGAGGAGGCCGAGGCCTCCGAGGCGTAGCCGCGGGGAGCGGGCGGGGACGGCCGCGTCCCCGTCACTGCTCGCCCAGCGTCACCTCGGCGGTGCGCTCGTCGCCGTCCCGGGTGTAGGCGACCTTCGTCCGGTCGCCCGGCGACATCGACGCCAGCGCCTCGGCCAGGGAGGTGATGTCGGCGATGCCGGTGTTCCCGACCTTGACGATCACGTCGCCGGGGCGCAGTCCCGCGTCGTCCGCGGCCCCGCCGTCGCTCACCTCGACGACGGCCACCCCGGCGGGACGGTAGCCGTCGTCGACGACCGTGCGGGCCGTGATGCCGAGCGCCGCCCGCCCCGAGTCGGTGACCCGCCCGTCCGCGACGATCTGGTCGGCGACCGTCCGCACCATCGACGCCGGGATCGCGAAGCCGATACCGGGCGCCGCGCTGTCCCCGAGGCCCGGGTCGGTCGCCGCCAGCGTCGGGATGCCGACGACCTGCCCGTCCAGGTTGACCAGGGCCCCACCGCTGTTGCCGGGGTTGATGGCGGCCGACGTCTGCACCATGTTGGCGATGGTCGCCCCGGTCCCGCCCCCGCCGCGCCCCTCGGTGACCGTGCGCCCGGTCGCCGACACGATGCCCTGCGTGACGCTGGAGGACAGCCCGAGCGGCGATCCCATCGCCAGCACGATCTGGCCGACCGCGACCTTCGAGGAGTCGCCGAAGCGGGCCGCCTTCAATCCGTCGGGCACCCGGTCCAGCTTGATGACCGCGAGGTCCTGCTCCGGGTACGAGGAGACGAGCTTCGCGGCCTCGGCGCCCTCGCTGCTGGCGGTCGTCACCCGGAAGGACTTGCCGTCCCCGACGACGTGCGCGTTCGTGACCACGTGCCCCTTGCCGTCGTAGACGATCCCCGACCCCAGCGAGTCGCCCGCCTGGATCTGCACGACCGACGGCAGTACGTCCTTGATCACCCGCTCGTAGTCGGCCTGGAGGTCGTTGGCCGCGCGCGGCGCCGCGGCCTGCGCGGTGTCGCCCTCCCGTGCCCCGCCGGCGGCCCGGTCGGTTCCGGAGCAGCCCGCCACCAGCAGCAGGGCGCAGACGGGCGCGGCGACGGAGACGAGCCTGCGTGGCCCGCGGGTACGGGAAGCGTCCATGCCCCGAGTCTCGCCGCGCACCCCTCCCGCGGCTCCCGGTGCACACCCGAACGGGCGCCGCCGGTCCTACTGGCCGCGCACCCCGCACAGGTGCAGCAGCGCCGCGATCCCGCGGTAGGGGTCCGTCCGGCCGGCCCGCTCCTCGGCGGCCAGCAGGGGTTCGAGATCGGCGGGGAGCGCGGTCTCGTCGGTCGCCGTGTCCGTGAAGACCCGCACGCCGTACCAGGCGTGCAGCGGGGCGCCGATGCTCGCGAGCCGCGCCGTCAGCGTCGCCAGCCGGTCCGCGCGCACGTCCAGGCCCAGGCGGTTGCGGTAGGCCGTGGTGTCGAAGGAGGCCAGCGCGCCGGCCCAGTCGCCGTGCAGGCCGGGGCGCATGGCGAGCGCGTCGCCGTTGCGCACGAGCAGCGACAGCAGGCCGCCCGGCGCCAGCATCCGGGCCAGCCCCGCGAGCAGCGGGTCGGGCTCCTCGACGTACATCAGCACGCCGTGGCAGAGCACCACGTCGAAGCTGCCCGGCAGGAAGTGCACCCCCGTGTCCCGGCCGTCGCCCTCGACGATGCGCATCCGCTCCCGGATGCCCTCGGGCTGGCCGGCCAGCGCGTCCCGCGCCGCGGCGATCATCGTGGCGTCCCGCTCGACGCCGGTCACCTGGTGACCGGCCCGCGCCAGCCGCAGCGACTGGGTGCCCTGGCCCATGCCGACGTCCAGCACCCGCAGGCGCCTGCCGACGGGGAAGCGCCCGGCTATCTGCTCGTCGAGCTGGCGCGCCACCATCTCCTGCCGTACGACGTTGCGCAGACCCGGCAGCTTCGCCGTCCAGGCCTCGGCCGCGTCACCGGCGAACGGTGTCGTGCTCAGGGCCGCTCTCCGCGCTTGACCTGGGGCTTGGGCAGCCGCAGGCGACGCATCTGCAGCGAACGCATCAGGGCGTACGCGACGGCACCGCGGCGGCGCTCGTCGGGGAACCGCTCGGCGAGGCGCTTCTTCAGCCGGAAGCCGGTGACGATCGAGTCCAGCACGATCAGCACGATCACGACCAGCCACAGCAGCAGCGCCACGTTCTGCAGCGAGGCCACCCGGACCATGCTCAGCACGAGGATGACCACGGCCATCGGCAGGAAGTACTCCGCGATGTTGAACCGCGAGTCGACGAAGTCGCGCGCGAACCTGCGGACCGGCCCCTTGTCGCGGGCGGGCAGGTACCGCTCGTCGCCCTTCGCCAGCGCCTCGCGCTGGCGGGCCATCGCGGTCCGCCGCTCCTCGCGCTGCCGCTTGGCGGCGTCCTTGCGCGTCAACGGCGTATTGGCGACGCTGCGGCGCTGGGACTGGGCCACGCTGCGCTTGGGCGTGGGCCTGCCCTTCGGGGCCTGCGGGTCGCGGGGCTGACTGGAGTCGGTCACCGGCGCGCTGGCGCTCTGGGCCTTCTCATCCTTGGCACGGCTACGGAACACAAAACCCAAGGGTACGGGGTGCGCGGGTGTGGGCCCTCGCGCGGTGGGGAACGATCCGGCAACGCCGGACGTCAGTAAGTGGACAGAGGGGACGTTGCGTACGCCCTCGGACACCGGTCATTGCGGACAACCCCGGGGAGCACCTACTCCTTCCGCCGGATCGGGAGCGTACGCAGTCGTCCTTGGGGATGAGCGCATCCGTCCCCGAACAGTGCGGTAATGGATGCAGGGCCCGTACTGTGGGTTCTGTTGCAGTCGCTGGAGCCAGGAGTCGGCCAGAAGGGGGCGCGCGAAGCCCATGAGCGGTGTCATGAAGCGTATGGGGATGATCTTCCGCGCGAAGGCCAACAAGGCCCTGGACCGGGCCGAGGACCCGCGCGAGACCCTCGATTACTCGTACCAGAAGCAGCTGGAGCTGCTCCAGAAGGTGCGCCGCGGGGTCGCCGACGTGGCGACCAGCCGCAAGCGCCTCGAACTGCAGCTCAACCAGCTCCAGTCCCAGTCGGGCAAGCTGGAGGACCAGGGCCGCAAGGCGCTGGCGCTCGGCCGCGAGGACCTCGCCCGCGAGGCGCTCTCCCGCCGGGCCGCGCTCCAGCAGCAGGTCACCGACCTGGAGACGCAGCACGCCACCCTCCAGGGCGAGGAGGAGAAGCTCACCCTCGCGGCCCAGCGCCTCCAGGCCAAGGTGGACGCCTTCCGCACGAAGAAGGAGACCATCAAGGCCACCTACACGGCGGCCCAGGCGCAGACCCGCATCGGGGAGGCGTTCTCCGGGATCTCCGAGGAGATGGGCGACGTCGGCCTGGCCATCCAGCGGGCGGAGGACAAGACCGCCCAGCTCCAGGCCCGCGCCGGCGCCATCGACGAGCTGCTCGCCTCCGGTGCCCTCGACGACCAGTCCGGCATGCACAAGGACGACATCCAGGCCGAGCTGGACCGGCTCTCCGGTGGTACGGATGTAGAGCTGGAGCTCCAGCGCATGAAGGCCGAGCTGGCCGGCGGCAGTACCGCGGACCGGCAGGCCATCGAGGGCGGCGAGGGCAAGGGCACGTCGCAGCCCCAGCAGCAGCCGCGGGACACCCCGCGCTTCGACAAGCAGTAGCCCACGCGCCTAGGAGGGCCGACATGATCGTACGGATCATGGGGGAGGGACAGCTGACGCTGGCCGACGACCGGCTCGCGGAGCTGAACAAGCTGGACGACGAACTCCTGGCCGAAATGGAGAACGGCGACGGCCCCGGCTTCCGCGCCACCCTCCAGGCCCTCCTCGCCAAGGTCCGCGACCTGGGCGAGCCCCTCCCGGAGGACTCCCTGGAGCCCTCGGACCTGATCCTGCCCTCCCCGGACGCCACCCTGGAGGAGGTCCAGGAACTGCTGAGCGACGACGGCCTCATTCCGGGCGGGACGTGACGTTCTGTCTTTCAGCCCGTCCGGCGTTTGAGGACGAGGCCGTCAGGCCGAAGCGGGGGTCTGGGGGCGCAGCCCCCAGCAGACGCCCACTGAACGCGGGCCCGCTCAAGCCCCACGCCCACTCCAGCTACCGTAGACAGCCGTGAGCACCCTCGCCCGCGCCCGCTGCACCCTCGGCGCCCACCCCTCCGCACTGGACAGCGCCCTCGCCGCAGGCGTCCTGGTGTGCATGGTCGCGGGCTCCTTCGCGGACCCGCACGGACCCGAGGGCGTCACCTGGAGCCTGCGCACGCCCGCCGTCCTCAGCCTCGTCCTGATGGCCGTCGGCGCCGCCGCCCTCGCCTTCCGCCGCCGCGCCCCGCTCGTGGTCCTCGGCGTCACCGGCTCCGTCTCCGTCGTCGAGAGCATCACCGGCGACCCCCGGGCCCCCGTGGTGATGTCCGCCGTCATCGCCCTCTACACGGTCGCCGCCTCCACCGACCGCCCCACCACCTGGCGCGTCGGCCTGCTCACCATGACCGTGCTGACCGGCGCCGCCATGCTGTTCGGACCGCTGCCCTGGTACGCGCAGGAGAACCTCGCCGTCTTCGCCTGGACCGGCATCGGCGCCAGCGCCGGGGACGCGGTCCGCAGCCGCCGCGCCTTCGTGCAGGCCATCCGGGACCGGGCCGAGAAGGCCGAGCGCACCCGCGAGGAGGAGGCCCGCCGCCGGGTGGCCGAGGAGCGGCTGCGCATCGCCCGCGACCTGCACGACGTGGTCGCCCACCACATCGCCCTGGTCAACGTCCAGGCCGGGGTCGCCTCGCACGTCATGGACAAGCGGCCCGACCAGGCCAAGGAGGCGCTCGCCCACGTGCGGGCGGCCAGCCGCAGCGCGCTGGACGAACTGCGGGCCACCGTCGGGCTGCTCCGCCAGTCCGGCGACCCGGAGGCACCGACCGAGCCCGCTCCCGGCCTCGACCGGCTGGACGAACTCGTCGGCACCTTCCACCACGCCGGGCTGCCCGTCGAGGTCGCCCGCGCCGACCAGGGCACCGAGCTGCCCGCCGCCGTCGACCTGGCCGCCTACCGGATCATCCAGGAGGCCCTGACCAACGTCCGCAAGCACGCGGGCCGGCAGGCGAAGGCCGAGGTCAGCGTCGTACGGGTGGGGCCGAACATCGAGGTGACCGTCCTCGACGACGGGACCGGCGACGGCGCGCGGGACGGCGCGGCCCCGGACGGCGGCGGCCACGGCCTCCTCGGGATGCGCGAGCGCGTCACCGCCGTGCGCGGCACCCTCACCACCGGTCCCCGCTACGGAGGCGGCTTCCGCGTCCATGCGATCCTTCCGGTCAGGAACCGCACCGAAGCCGCGGAGGACCCCGTATGACGATCCGTGTCCTGCTCGCCGACGACCAGGCGCTGCTGCGCAGCGCCTTCCGGGTGCTGGTCGACTCCGAGCCCGACATGGAGGTGGTGGGGGAGGCGTCCGACGGCGCGGAGGCGGCCCGGCTGGCCGCCGAGCGGCGCGCCGACGTGGTGCTGATGGACATCCGGATGCCCGGCACCGACGGCCTCGCGGCCACCCGCCTGATCAGCGCCGACCCCGCCCTCGCCCACGTCCGGGTCGTCATACTGACCACCTTCGAGGTCGACGACTACGTCGTGCAGTCGCTGCGCGCGGGCGCCTCGGGCTTCCTCGGCAAGGGCTCCGAACCGGACGAGCTGCTCAGCGCCATCCGCGTCGCCGCCGGCGGGGAGGCCCTGCTCTCACCGGCCGCCACCAAGGGCCTGATCGCCCGCTTCCTCGCCCAGGACGGCACCGCGGGCGAGGACCGCGACCCGGCCCGGGCGGAGCGGCTGGAGACGCTGACCGGGCGCGAGCGCGAGGTGCTGGTCCAGGTGGCCGGCGGCCTGTCCAACGACGAGATCGCCGAGCGCCTGGTGGTCTCCCCGCTCACCGTGAAGACCCACGTGAACCGGGCCATGGCCAAGCTCGGCGCCCGCGACCGCGCCCAGCTGGTCGTCATCGCCTACGAGTCGGGGCTGGTACGTCCAAGGGTGGAGTGACCTCTACCCGCCCGTACTGCGGCGGGAGTAGGCGCCGCATAAGGAAATGGCCCTGTGGGCTGGGGAACCGGGGCCGTCCATGGACCAGGGTGGTCGAGTGGGCGTACAGACGTGCCCCGTCCCCTCCGCTCGGCCACAGAAGAGAGACCCTGACCCATGTCCTGGCTGTCGAGGTTCAGCCTCGCGCAACGGGCCCTGATCGGGCTGATGTCGATCGTCGCGCTCGTCTTCGGGGCGATCGCGATCCCCCAGCTCAAGCAGCAGCTGCTGCCCACCATCGAACTGCCCATGGTGTCCGTGCTCGCCCCGTACCAGGGCGCCTCCCCGGACGTGGTCGAGAAGCAGGTCGTCGAGCCCATCGAGGACAACCTCGAGGCCGTCGACGGGATATCGGGCGTCACCGCCACCGCCAGCGAGGGCAACGCCGTCATCATGGCGTCCTTCGACTACGGCCCGAACACCCAGCAGCTCGTCGCCGACGTCCAGCAGGCCGTCAACCGGGCCCGCGCGCAGCTCCCCGACGACGTCGACCCGCAGGTCATCTCCGGCTCGACGGACGACATCCCGACCGTCGTCCTCGCCGTCACCTCGGACGAGGACCAGCAGGCCCTGGCCGACCGGCTCGACCGCACCGTCGTCTCCGAGCTGAAGGACATCGACGGCGTCGCCCAGGTCACCGTCGACGGTGTGCGCGACGTCGAGGTCACCGTCACGCCGGACGCCGCGAAGCTGGCCGCGGCCGGGGTGAGCCCGCAGGTGCTCGCCCAGTCCCTGCAGGCCGGCGGCGCCACCGTGCCCGCCGGCTCCTTCGACGAGGGCGGCGCCAACCGCACCGTCCAGGTCGGCGGCGGCTTCACCTCGCTGAAGCAGATCCAGGACCTCATGGTCACCGGCGAGGGCGTCGACAAGCCCGTCCGCCTCGGTGACGTCGCCACCGTCAAGGAGGAGGAGGCCAAGGCCGACTCCCTCACCCGCACCGGCGGCAAGCCGTCCCTCGCGGTCGCCGTCACGATGGACCACGACGGCAGCGCGGTCGCCATCTCGAACGCCGTCGAGGACAAGCTGCCCGACCTGCGCGAGCAGCTCGGCTCCGGCGCGGAACTCACCGTCGTCAGCGACCAGGGTCCGGCGGTCTCCAAGGCCATCTCCGGTCTGACCACGGAGGGCGGGCTCGGTCTGCTCTTCGCCGTCCTGATCATCCTGGTCTTCCTGGCGTCCATCCGCTCCACCCTGGTCACCGCGGTGTCCATCCCGCTGTCGGTGGTGCTGGCGCTGATCGTCCTGTGGACGCGCGACCTCTCGCTGAACATGCTGACGCTGGGCGCGCTGACCATCGCCATCGGCCGGGTCGTCGACGACTCGATCGTGGTCCTGGAGAACATCAAGCGGCACCTCGGCTACGGCGAGGAGCGCCGGGAGGCCATCCTCAACGCCGTCCGCGAGGTCGCCGGAGCCGTCACCTCCTCGACCCTCACCACCGTCGCCGTGTTCCTGCCGATCGGTCTGGTCGGCGGCATGGTCGGCGAGCTGTTCGGCTCCTTCAGCCTCACCGTCACCGCCGCGCTGCTGGCGTCCCTGCTGGTGTCGCTGACGGTCGTCCCGGTGCTGTCGTACTGGTTCCTGCGGCCCCCCAAGGGCACCCCCGAGGACGCCGCCGAAGCCCGCAGGCTGGCCGAGGAGAAGGAGGCCAAGAGCCGCCTCCAGCGCTTCTACGTTCCCGTCCTGCGCTTCGCCACCCGCCGCCGGCTGACCAGCGTGGCCATCGCGGTCGTCGTGCTGATCGGCACGTTCGGCATGGCGCCGCTGCTGAAGACGAACTTCTTCGACCAGGGCGAGCAGGAAGTCCTCAGCATCAAGCAGGAGCTGAAGCCGGGCACCAGCCTCGGCGCGACCGACGCCCAGGCGAAGAAGGTCGAGAAGCTCCTCGGCGACACCGAGGGCATCAAGGATTACCAGGTCACCATCGGCTCCTCCGGCTTCATGGCCGCCTTCGGCGGCGGCACGGACACCAACCAGGCCTCGTACCAGATCATGCTGGAGGACTCCGCGTCCTCCGAGGACGTCCAGGACCACATCGAGGACGGCCTCGCGAAGCTCGACGGCATCGGCACCACCACGGTCGCCGCCGGTGACGGTTTCGGCAGCCAGGACCTGAGCGTCGTCGTCAAGGCGTCCGACGCCAAGGTGCTCCGGGACGCCTCCGAGCAGGTCCGCAAGACGGTCGCCGGCCTCGACGACGTCACCGACGTCACCAGCGACCTGGCGCAGAGCGTGCCGCGCATCTCCGTCAAGGCCAACGCCCGTGCCGCCGAGGCCGGTTTCACCGACCAGACGCTCGGCGCCGCCGTCGGCCAGGCCGTGCGCGGCACGCCCGCGGCCAAGGCCACCCTGGAGGACACCGAGCGCGACGTGGTGATCCGCTCCGCGCGCCCCGCCGAGACGATCGCCGAGCTGAGGGCCCTGAACCTCGGTCCGGCCAAGCTCGGTGACATCGCCACCGTGCAGGAGGTGGCCGGGCCGGTCTCGATGACCCGCATCGACGGCCAGCGCGCGGCGACCATCACCGCCAAGCCGACCGGCGACAACACCGGCGCGGTGAGCACGGACCTCCAGTCGAAGATCAACGCGCTGGACCTGCCGGAGGGCGCCACGGCCGAGATCGGCGGCGTCACCGCCGACCAGGACGAGGCCTTCGTCAACCTGGGCCTCGCGATGCTCGCGGCGATCGCGATCGTCTTCATGCTGCTGGTCGGCACCTTCCGGTCGCTGGCCCAGCCGCTGATCCTGCTGGTGTCCATCCCGTTCGCCGCGACCGGCGCGATCGGCCTGCTGGTCGCCACCGGCACCCCGATGGGCGTCCCGGCGATGATCGGCATGCTGATGCTCATCGGCATCGTCGTCACCAACGCGATCGTGCTGATCGACCTGATCAACCAGTACCGCAAGCAGGGTTACGGGGTCGTCGAGGCCGTGATCGAGGGTGGCCGGCACCGTCTGCGGCCCATCCTGATGACGGCCCTGGCGACGATCTTCGCCCTGCTCCCGATGGCGCTGGGCGTCACCGGCGAGGGCGGCTTCATCGCCCAGCCGCTCGCGGTGGTCGTGATCGGCGGCCTGGTCACCTCGACCCTGCTGACCCTCCTGCTGGTCCCGACGCTGTACGCGATGCTCGAACTGCGCAAGGAGCGGCGGGCCAGGAAGAAGGCGGCCAAGAAGGGCCTGCCCGAGCAGGCGCAGCCCTCGCAGGAACCGGAGCCGGCCCAGGTCTGACACCCGCCGGCACGGCGAAGGGCGCCCCCGTGGATCTTCCGCGGGGGCGCCCTTCGCGTCGCCTCGGCTCGTACGGCCTCGGCTCATGCGGCCTCAGTGCTCACACAGGGAGAACTCGCGCTCGTAGAGCTGCTCGTTGTGCTCGGCGACGAAGAACTTGCGCTCCCGCATCAGCTGTTCGCGGAAGTCCCTCGCCTGTTCCAGCGTCATCGTCGAGGTGGCGGACCAGGGCTGCTGCGGGGGCACGTCGGACGTCGAGACGATCGTCTCCGACGGGTCGACCAGGAAGAACGCGAGGATCTTGCGGTGTCCCGGGCGGTCGGGGTCCGCGAGGCGGAACGGGCCGACGCGGTGCTGGAGGATGTTCGGGAAGGCCAGGCACCGGCCCGCCGGGGTCGCCGCCGATCCCAGCACCTGGTTCAGCGCGTCCTCGTTCTCCAGGCCGTAGACCTCGCGCATGCCGTTGTCGTCGCTCTGCTCGTAGTCGGGGTCGTCGAGGGCCGTCCGGAAGGCCAGCCGGCTCTCGGTGATGTTCTCGCTGCCCCAGTAGTAGAGGGCGGTCGAGACGATCCGCTCGTTCAGCATCCCCTCGACGTGCCAGGAACCGCCCGCGTACTCGGGCGCGTCCGGGGTGAGGTGGATGGTGGCGAGCTTGACGATCACCTGGAGCCGGCGGCCGCGCAGGCCGACGCGGGCGGAGGCGTCGGGCGGCTCGGGCGGGGTGAAGGCCGGGGCGTCCGGGACGACCGGGCGGCGGTTCTCCCACCAGTCGTCGGCGGCCTCCTCCCAGGCGCGTTGGGCCTCCTGGTAGGCGGCGTCGTCGGGGAAGGAGTCCTTGTCCGGCTCCTCCGGCTCCGAGTCGTACCAGCCGTAGGGGTCGGCCTCGATCCGCGGCGGCCGGGGACGGCGCAGGTCGGTGAGCACGTTCTCCAGCAGCGGGAGCATCCGCGCGAACAGGTCCGGCAGGACGGAGAGCAGTTCGCCGTGGGTGTGAGGGTGGACGTTGTTCACGTACGACCGGAAGGCGACGGAGCCGTCCGCACTGACGTCGACGTCGGTGGGCAGCCACTGGAACCGCTCCGAGAACTCGTGCCGCGAGTACTGGGTGGTCGGGTTGAGCCAGGCCCGCTCGGGCGCGCCGCTCACCTCGCGCACCAGGCAGAACAGCGAGGGGTGCACCAGATCCAGCACCTGGCCGCCGGATCCGGGGTGCCAGTCCCGGTCCGCCTCGGGAACCTGCTCCAGGACCCGGACCGCCGCGCGGAGCCGGGCGCCCAGCGCGTCGTCGATCAGCGTGTCCGACTGCCACACCCCGTCGACGGCGGACACCTCGACGCCGGTCCGCGCGTCCCGCAGGGCGGCGTAGTGGGCGAGTTCGGCGAGGACGTACCGGATCTGCGCCTCGGTGAGGCCCTGTTCGACGGCCTCGCGCGTCCATCTGGCGACGATCTCGGCGTCGTTCATCTTGTCGGACCACCCGGGCTTCGCCCGGAGGTGCGCGCTGCACTCCATCATCTGCAGCTCCCGCAGCGTCCGCGGTGTCGCGAACGCTATGGAGCGGGAAGCGTGAAAGGGCAGCGGAAAAGCAGACAGGCCGGTCAACTCCGGATCCTCCCAGTCGGTGTGCGGCGGCGGGAAGCCTACGGCAGGGCACCGACAGCGGGGCCGGGAGGCGGCGCGGGGCCGCCACGAGGGAAGTCCTCGCGGCGGCCCCGCACCAGAGGGCCGGGGAGGGCCGGCTACGGCAGGGCGAGCATCCGCTCCAGCGCCAGCTTCGCGAACGCCTCCGTCTCCTTGTCGACCTCGATCCGGTTGACCAGCGTGCCCTCGGCGAGCGACTCCAGCGTCCAGACCAGGTGCGGCAGGTCGATGCGGTTCATCGTGGAGCAGAAGCAGACGGTCTTGTCGAGGAAGACGATCTCCTTGTCCTCCGCAGCGAAACGGTTCGCCAGCCGCCGGACCAGGTTCAGCTCGGTCCCGATGGCCCACTTGGAGCCGGCCGGGGCCGCCTCCAGGGCCTTGATGATGTACTCGGTCGAACCGACGTAGTCGGCCGCCGCGACGACCTCGTGCTTGCACTCGGGGTGCACCAGGACGTTGACGCCGGGGATGCGCTCGCGCACGTCGTTCACCGAGTCGAGGCTGAAGCGGCCGTGCACGGAGCAGTGGCCCCGCCACAGGATCATCTTCGCGCCGCGCAGCTCCTCGGCGGTCAGTCCGCCGTTCGGCCGGTGCGGGTTGTAGACGACGCAGTCCTCCAGCGTCATGCCCATGTCCCGCACCGCGGTGTTGCGGCCCAGGTGCTGGTCGGGCAGGAACAGCACCTTCTCGCCCTGCTCGAAGGCCCAGTCCAGGGCGCGCTTGGCGTTGGACGAGGTGCAGATGGTGCCGCCGTGCTTGCCGGTGAACGCCTTGATGTCCGCGGACGAGTTCATGTACGAGACGGGCACGACCTGCTCGGCGATCCCGGCCTCGGTCAGCGCGTCCCAGCACTCGGCGACCTGCTCGGCGGTGGCCATGTCGGCCATCGAGCAGCCGGCGGCCAGGTCGGGCAGGACCACCTTCTGGTCGTCGGAGGTCAGGATGTCGGCCGACTCCGCCATGAAGTGCACACCGCAGAAGACGATGTACTCGGCCTCCGGGCGGGCGGCCGCGTCCTTGGCCAGCTTGAAGGAGTCACCCGTGACGTCGGCGAACTGGATGACCTCGTCGCGCTGGTAGTGGTGACCGAGGACGAAGACCTTGCCCCCGAGCTTCTCCTTGGCCGCGCGGGCGCGGGCGACCAGGTCCGGGTCGGAGGGCGAGGGCAGGTCGCCGGGGCACTCCACGCCGCGCTCGCTCCTGGGGTCGGCCTCCCGGCCGAGCAGGAGCAGGGCGAGGGGCGTCGGCTGTACGTCGAGCTCCTGGGTTTGGGCGGTGGTCACGACACGCACCCTTTCTACTTTTCGTCTAACTGACGCTATATATCATAACCGCTTCACGTCAGTTTGACGATGGCGATTGTGTCGGTGTGACGTGAATCCCGGCGCCGCTTAACGTGCGCGGGGCTGTGTGCGAGCATGAAGGGACGCCGAGGACGCCGAGTGCAAAGACTCGGCCCCGCCCGGAATGAATCCGCGGCTCCGCCGGTTGAAACCGTCGGCAAGCAGTCTCCGTACAACCCGGGAGAGATGTAGATGTCCGTATCGGACGAGACCAGCACCGTCACCGACGGCATCATCCTGACCGACGCCGCCGCGTCGAAGGTCAAGGCACTGCTCGACCAGGAAGGCCGTGACGACCTGGCGCTGCGCGTCGCCGTCCAGCCCGGCGGCTGCTCCGGCCTGCGCTACCAGCTCTTCTTCGACGAGCGCTCGCTCGACGGCGACGTCGTGAAGGACTTCGGCGGCGTCAAGGTCACCACCGACCGCATGAGCGCCCCGTACCTGGGCGGCGCCACCATCGACTTCGTGGACACGATCGAGAAGCAGGGCTTCACGATCGACAACCCGAACGCGACGGGCTCCTGCGCCTGCGGCGACTCCTTCAGCTGAGCCGCGCGGCACGCACGGAGTACGAAGAGGGCGGCGGCCCGGGGATATCTCCCCGGGCCGCCGCCCTCTTCCCGTCCCGTGCCCGAGAGGTCAACGGCCCTCGGACGGCGCCGGCAGCCGCGCGCCGGGCTTGTGCAGCGGGACCTTCTCGCCCTCCGGGGTCACGACCTTCCGGTCGCCGAGCGGTTCGTCGAGCCGCACCGTCCGCTCGTACTCCTTGGCGATCAGGATGCAGGCCTTGCCCTCGTGCGGGGTCTCGGTCACCGTCACGGTCACCTCGCCCTTCTCCTCTTCGGCCGTCGCCGCGTAGTCGGCGCACACCCCGCCCGTGAAGTGCACGGTCAGTTCCCCGCCCGCGGCCGTGTAGCCGCTCACCCGCACGTCCCGCGGCTCGCCGGACCCGGACCCGGGCTCGTCCGACGGCGACGGCGACGGGGAGGCGGGGGACGCGGCGGTCAGGTACTTCGGCTCGACCGCCGGGTACGTGACCGTGGAGCCCTCCTGCCCGCCCGGCCCGCGCACCTCGAACAGCCAGGACGGCACCAGCGTCTGCCGTCCCCGCACCGGATGCGCGGCCAGGCCGAACACCGCGTCCTCCACCGTGACCGCCTGCTTCCGCGGCTTCTCGGGCTTCGTCGGCACCTCCGTCGACGGCGCGCACGGCGTGTCCGCGCCCTCCCCGTGCGGCACGGGGCTCGCACAGCCGCCGACGCCCCCGGAGCCGCCGCCCGGCGAGTTCAGCAGCGCGAGGGCCTCCTTCGCGTCCAGGACCGGATACGTGTCGCCCTTGACCGGCGCCTTGACCTGTCCGCTGCCGCCGACCACGTCGCCCTGCGCGCCGACGACCACGCCGGTCGTCCAGCCGTGCGTGGGCAGCCCGCCGACCTCGGGCTCGGCGTTCACGGCCCGCCGGGCGCCCATGACCTGGCCCGCGTCCAGCTTGGCGTCGTCCTGGCCCAGCGCCTTCAGCACGGGCGCCGCCGCCTTCTTCGCGGCAGCCTCGCTCACCGGGCTCCCGTCCTCGGACGGTGCGGCGCACACGGCGCCCTTCCGGCAGTCGTCGGTGCCGGGCGCGTAGCGATGGAAGGTCCAGGTGCCCGGCGCCTGCCTGGCCACCGTCAGCAGGGGCCCCGAGCCGTCCTTGGCGTTGCCGACCTGCCAGGACCCGCCCTGGACGCGCGGCGCGCCGGCCAGCCCGAGCGCGTCGGCCAGCCGGGCCACCTCCGCCTCGCCGACCTGGCCCTTCGTCCGGTACACCGGCGCCGAGCCGGGCCCCTCGGGGAGTGGGCCGTCGGCGCGGTAGATGACGCCGTACGGGTCGGGCTCGCCGGGCGCGATGCCGTTCGCCCCGTCCGTGCCGCTGCCGGCGGAGGGTCCGTGGTCGTCCAGGGCGAGCGGCGGGGGAGTGTCGTCCCCCGAGGCGCCGGACGCCGTACCGCCGTCCGGGTCGCCGCCGGAGGCGGACGTGGCGAGGTAGGCGCCGCCCGTGCCGACCAGCAGCACGGCCGCGGCGACCGACGCGACGACGACCGCAGAGGGACGCCGCCGCGCGGGACGCCCGGTGCCGGCCTCGTCGGCCGCGGTGGCGTCGTCGTTGTCGGGTCGGTCGCTGTTCACCGCATCGCTCCTTCTGCTGTTACCGGGGACAGCGATGGGACGCGGTGGACGGTCATCCGGTTCCCGGCGACGGCGCGCGTCGCCCGGACGGCTCAGTCGCCGTAGTCCGACATCGCCTCCAGCAGCCGGGCCGAGGTCTGCGGCACGCGCACGCCGTGGAGCAGCGAGACGGGCACCGGGCGGGCGGAGACGTGCGCCGGGGCCGACCAGCGCGGGGACATCCGGGCGCAGTCGCCGCGCAGCGACGCCAGGTCGCCGTCCAGATCGGCCGGGGCGGGGTCGGCGGTCCTCAGGTTCGTCATAACAGAACCGTAGACACGTCACGGACCGCGAAGAAAGTTGTACTACCGGGTAGTTTTGCCTGCTTCGATCGGGAGGCGGTCCCGGGTAGCGTGAACCGTCAACCCGCCTCCCCTCAGGAGAGAGTCCACGCCGTGCGCATCGCAGTCACCGGCTCCATCGCCACCGACCACCTCATGACCTTCCCCGGCCGATTCTCCGACCAGCTCGTCGCGGACCAGCTCCACACGGTCTCGCTCTCCTTCCTCGTCGACCAGCTGGACGTGCGCCGGGGCGGCGTCGCCGCGAACATCGCCTTCGGCATGGGCCAGCTCGGCACCCGCCCGATCCTGGTCGGCGCGGCCGGCTCGGACTTCGCCGAGTACCGGGCCTGGCTGGACCGGCACGGCGTCGACACCGGCTCGGTGCGCATCTCCGAGACCCTGCACACCGCCCGCTTCGTCTGCACCACCGACACCGACCACAACCAGATCGGCTCCTTCTACACGGGCGCGATGAGCGAGGCCCGCCTCATCGAGCTGAAGACCGTCGCCGACCGGGTGGGCGGCCTTGACCTGGTGTCCATCGGCGCCGACGACCCGGAGGCGATGCTCCGGCACACCGAGGAGTGCCGCTCGCGGTCCATCCCCTTCGCCGCGGACTTCTCCCAGCAGATCGCCCGCATGAACGGCGACGAGATCCGGATACTGCTGGACGGGGCGACCTACCTCTTCTCCAACGAGTACGAGAAGGGGCTCATCGAGACCAAGACCGGCTGGACGGACGAGGAGATCCTCTCCCGCGTCGGCCACCGCGTGACCACCCTCGGCGCGCGGGGCGTGCGCATCGAACGGGCCGGCGAGCCGACCATCGAGGTCGGCGTCCCCGACGAGGAGCGCAAGGCCGACCCCACGGGCGTCGGCGACGCCTTCCGGGCCGGGTTCATGTCGGGACTGGCGTGGGGGGTCTCCCTGGAGCGGGCGGCGCAGGTGGGCTGCATGCTCGCCACCCTCGTCATCGAGACGGTGGGCACGCAGGAGTACCAGCTGCGGCGCGGGCACTTCATGGAGCGGTTCACCAAGGCGTACGGGGACGAGGCCGCGGAGGAGGTCCGGGGGCGGCTGGGCTGACCGGACGGGTACGGCCTACCCGCTCCTCCGGACCAGGTAGGCCGTACCCCTCTCCGCCGGCTCCTCGCCCACGTACTCCTGGCCCCGCATCTCGCACCACGCCGGGATGTCCAGGCGCGCCGCCTCGTCGTCGGACAGGACGCGGACCGTGCCGCCGACGGGGACGTCGCCGATGACCTTGGCCAGTTCGATGACCGGGATCGGGCAGCGGCGGCCGAGGGCGTCCACGACGAGGTCCGCCCCGGTCTCCGGGGCGGACTCCGCGGCCGCCGGCGCCCCCAGCCGCTCCCGCACCGCGGCCACCGCGCCCGGCAGCACCTCGAGGAAGCGCTCGACGTCCTCGCCGGGTGTCCCCGGGGGCAGCGACACCCGGACGTTGCCCTCGGTGAGCACGCCCATCGCCTTGAGGACGTGGCTCGGCGTCAGCGTGCTGCTGGTGCAGGACGACCCGGACGAGACGGAGAAGCCGGCCCGGTCCAGCTCGTGCAGCAGAGCCTCCCCGTCGACATAGAGACACGAGAAGGTGACGATCCCGGGCAGCCGGCGCACCGGGTCGCCGACCACCTCGACGTCCGGCACCAGGCCGGGCACCCGCGCCCGGATCCGCTCCGTCAGCTCCCGCAGCCGGGCCGCCTCCTGCGCGGCTTCGGCCCGCACCGCCCGCAGCGACGCCGCCGCGGCCACGATCGCCGGCAGGTTCTCGAAGCCGGGCGCCCGCCCCGACTCCCGCTCGTCCGCCGCCCCTTGCGGCGCGAACCGCACTCCCTTGCGTACGACCAGCAGCCCGACCCCCGAGGGCCCGCCCCACTTGTGCGCGCTCGCCGTGAGCAGCGACCAGCCGCCCGGCACCTTCCCCCAGCCCAGCGACTGGGCCGCGTCCACCAGCAGCGGCACGCCCGCCGCGCGGCACGCCTCCGCCGCCTCCGTCACCGGCTGCTCGGTGCCCACCTCGTGGTTGGTCGACTGGAGGCAGGCCAGCGCGGTGCCGTCGCCGAGGGCCGCGGCGAAGACCCCCGCGTCCACCGCGCCGGCGCGGTCCACGGGGACCCGGGTGACGGTCCCGCCGTCGCGCTCCAGCTCCTCCGCCGCGTGGAGTACGGAGGAGTGTTCGACGGCCGACACGATCAGGTGGCGTCCGACGCGCCGCCGCCCGGCGAGGGCACCCGCCACCCCTGAATGCACCGCCCGCGTCCCCGAAGGAGTGAACACCAGCTCGTCGGCCCGGCACCCCACCGCCTCCGCGGCGGCCTCCCGGGCGGCATCCAGCAACAACCGAGCCCGCCGCCCCTCCCGGTAGAGCCGCGCCGGATCGGCCCACCCCTCGTCGAGCGAGGCCAGCAGGGCCTGCCGGGCAACAGGATGAAGGGGAGCAGCGGAAGCAGCATCGAAGTAGGCCACACGGCAACGCTAGAACGCCGGGTGGCACGGCGCCCCATCAGGGGCGCGGGGAACCGCGCGACAAGCCACGACGCACCGTCAGCCGCGAGACAACCCCCGCCTCCACCCCCCGAGGCGTCCCCATCCCACCCTTAAAGAGTGACCCCCGGCGCGTATGCCACCCTCCCCGCGACCCCCCGGAGGGCGTCGGCTAGGGTTTGGTCCGCATAAACATCAAACCCCTGCCCGACGCAGGGCGGCGACCGACCAGCGAGAAGGCCGCAGCCGAACAGCGCGGGCGAGACTCTCGGGAAGGCGCTACGTGAGTCCCAACGGCTCCGACCGCTCGCCGCGGCGCCCGATGCGGCGGAAGCTGCTGCAGGCACTGACCGCGGGCCTGGTCCTGGCGACCGCCACAGGTTGCACATACGAGGACTTCCCCCGCCTCGGCATGCCCACCCCCACCACGGAAGAGGCTCCGCGGATCCTCTCCCTGTGGCAGGGCTCCTGGGCCGCCGCGCTGGCCACCGGCGTGCTGGTGTGGGGCCTGATCCTGTGGAGCGTGTTCTTCCACCGGCGCAGCCGCACCAAGGTCGAGGTCCCTCCGCAGACCAGGTACAACCTGCCCATCGAGGCGCTGTACACCATGGTTCCGCTCGTCATCGTCTCGGTGCTGTTCTACTTCACCGCGCGTGACGAGTCCGAGCTCCTGAACCTCAAGAAGAAGCCCGACGTCACGGTGAACGTGGTCGGCTTCCAGTGGAGCTGGTGCTTCAACTACGTCGAGAGCGTCAACGGTTCCTCCGGTGACGCCAAGACCTCCGAGGAACTGTCCGCCATCCCGGACCGGTTCAAGGAGGACTTCCCGGCAGGCGCCGGCGGCACCTACGACTGCGGTACCCCGAGCACCCGGAACCCGCAGACCGACAACCCCGGTCCGACCCTCTGGCTCCCCAAGGGCAAGACGGTTCGCTTCGTCCTGACCTCGCGTGACGTCATCCACTCCTTCTGGGTGGTGCCGTTCCTCATGAAGCAGGACGTCATTCCGGGCCACACCAACGCCTTCGAGGTGACCCCCAACAAGGAGGGCACCTTCCTCGGCAAGTGCGCCGAGCTGTGCGGCGTGGACCACTCCCGGATGCTGTTCAACGTGAAGGTCGTCTCCCCGGAGCGCTACGAGCAGCACCTCCAGGACCTCGTGAAGAAGGGGCAGACCGGTTACGTTCCCGCAGGCATCGCGCAGACGAGCCACGAGAAGAACCGGGAGACGAACAACCTGTGAGCATCCTCAACGAACCCCAGGGTGCCTCGGCAGCGGAGGACTCGTACGAGAACGAGCTGCCGGTACGGCGCAAGCAGCCCGGCAACGTCGTGATCAAGTGGCTGACGACCACGGACCACAAGACGATCGGCACGCTGTATCTGGTGACGTC
>NZ_BMRX01000007.1 GCF_014648855.1 Streptomyces parvulus
ACGAGGTGCGCGCCGAGGGGGTGCCGGAGGAACTCGTCCCGCACAAGACGTTCCGCGGCAACCACCCCACCACCACGATCCTCGCCACCGAGCTGACCCCGTCCGTCCTCGGGCAGCTGATCGCGCTGTACGAGCACAAGGTGTTCGTGCAGGGCGCCGTCTGGAACATCGACTCCTTCGACCAGTGGGGTGTCGAGCTGGGGAAGGTGCTCGCCAAGCGCGTCGAGCCCGCCCTGACCGAGGGCGCGGACGTGCCCGGCCTCGATCCGTCCACGGCCGCGCTGGTGGCCGCCTACCGTGAACTGAAGGAAGTGCACTGACATGCAGATCGGTCTTGTGGGTCTCGGCAAGATGGGCGGCAACATGCGCGAGCGTCTGCGCAACGCCGGCCACACCGTCGTCGGATACGACACCAATCCCGAGCGGGCCGACGTGAACAGCCTGGTCGACATGGTCGAGCAGCTGGACCGGCCGCGCGCGGTCTGGGTGATGGTGCCCGCGGGCGCCGCCACCCAGCACGTCATCGACCAGCTCTGCACCCTGCTGCGGCACGGCGACACCGTCATCGACGGCGGCAACTCCCGCTGGACGGACGACGAGAAGCACGCCGAGGAGCTGGCCAAGCACGGCATCAACTTCGTCGACGCCGGCGTCTCGGGCGGGGTGTGGGGCCTGAAGAACGGCTACGCCCTGATGGTCGGCGGCGAGAAGGAGCACGTCGACGACCTCAAGCCGGTCTTCGACGCGCTCAAGCCGGACGGCCCCTACGGGTTCGTGCACGCCGGCAAGGTCGGTGCCGGGCACTTCTCCAAGATGGTCCACAACGGCATCGAGTACGCCATGATGCAGGCCTACGCCGAGGGCTGGGAGCTGCTGGAGAAGGTCGACTCGGTGGACAACGTCCGCGAGGTCTTCCGCTCCTGGCAGGACGGCACGGTGATCCGCTCCTGGCTCCTCGACCTGGCCGTCAACGCCCTCGACGAGGACCACCACCTGGAGAAGCTGCGCGGGTACGCGGACGACTCCGGCGAGGGCCGCTGGACCGTCGAGGCGGCCATCGACAACGCGGTGCCGCTGCCGGCGATCACGGCCTCCCTCTTCGCCCGGTTCGCGTCCCGCCAGGAGGACTCGCCGCAGATGAAGATGATCGCCGCGCTGCGCAACCAGTTCGGCGGCCACGCCGTGGAGGCGTCGAAGAAGTAGCGCCACCTCGGCAACACGTTGACGCGACCGGCCGGTTCGGGTCAGAGTCCCCAGCGATGGAGATCAACGACCTGACACCGGCCGAGGCGCGCGTCTGGCGGGCGTTCGCCACCGGCACGGCGGTGGACTTCCGCGCCGCGGACGACGACGACCCCGCCGACGGTGCCTCCTGGGGGCCCGAACGGACCGTGCGGGCGGCGGTGTTGCGGGCCCTGCTCCTCGACGGCCCCCGCGAGGACGGCGAGGTGCCCGCGCTGAGCCTGGCCGGCGCCCGCGTCACCGGGCGTCTGGAGTTGCAGTACGCCGAGGTCGACCACCCCGTGCGGTTGCGGCACTGCCACTTCGACGAGGCACCGCGGCTCTACGCGGCGCGGCTGCGCGAGCTGAACCTGAGCGAGTCCGTGCTGCCCGGACTGATCGGGCACGCCGCGCGGGTGGACGGCGTACTGCGGCTGACCCGCGCCCGGTTCGGGGGGATGGTGCGGCTCGGCGGGGCGGAGATCAGCGGCAGCGTGTACCTGGAGAGCACCCGGATCCACGCCCCGGACGCCGAGGGCCCGGTGCTCCAGCTGAACCAGGCGGTGCTCGCGGCCGACCTGTGGGCGCCGGGCCTGCACGCGCGGGGCGAGGTACGGCTCAACGGCGCCCGGGTGACCGGGACGGTCAACCTCACCGACGCGGTCCTCGACCGGCCGGGCGGCACCGCACTCCAGGCCGAGACGCTCTCCGCCGAGGCCGACGTGCTGATGCGCCACGCCGACGTCCGGGGCCGGCTGGAGCTGCGCGGCGCGCGGATACCGGGCCGGCTCGACCTGTCGCACGCCCGGCTGGCCAACCCCGGCGGTACGGCGCTGCGCGCCAGCAGCTGCGTGATCGGTGAACTCTGGCTGCGCGAGGGGCCGGTGGTGCGGGGCACGCTCAATCTGCGCCGTGCCCAGGTGGAGGTGCTCTTCGTCCATCCGGACGTGGTCCCGGACTGGGTGCAGCTCAACGACCTCACCTACACCTCGCTCATCCCGCACGAACCCGCCGAACGGCGGCTGCCGATGCTGGAGATGGGCGACAGCTACCTCCCCTTCACCTACGAGCAGCTGACCGCCGCCTACCGGCGGATCGGCGACGACGACGCGGCCCGGCTGGTGCAGCTCGCCAAGCAGCGGCGGCGCCGGCGTACCCTGCCCTGGTACGGCCGCCTGTGGGGCCACCTCCAGGACGTCACGGTCGGCTACGGCTTCCGGCCGCTGCGGGCGGGCGGCTGGCTCCTGTCGCTGCTGGCGGTCGGCTCGGTCGCGTACGGGCTGCACCATCCGGCGCCGCTCAAGCCGCAGGAGGCACCCGACTTCAACCCGGTGTTCTACACCCTCGACCTGCTGCTGCCGGTGATCTCCTTCGGCCAGGAGAACGCCTTCTCCCCCGGCGGCTGGTACCAGACCCTGTCCTACGTCCTCATCATCACGGGCTGGATCCTGGCCACGACGGTGATCACCGGCCTGACCCGCACCGTCAGCCGCCAGTGAGGCCCCGCGCCGCGTGCTGGGCGGCCAGCCGCACGGGTGCGTTGGCCGCGCCGTAGCCGCGGTGGCCGCCGTCGCGCTGGACGAGTTCGAAGAAGACCCGGCCGACGGTGCGGGTGTAGCAGTGCCGGAACTCGCCGTGCGCGTCGCGGTCGTAGAGGATGCCCAGTTCGCGGTACGCCTCCAGCTCCCCGTCGGCGAACTCGAAGCGGGCGGCCAGGTCGTCGTGGTAGTTGGCGGGGATCGGCAGCAGCGTCCCGCCCGCGGCGCGCAGGGCACGGGCGGCGGCGACCACGTCGTCGACGGCGAGGGCGATGTGCTGGGCGTGCGCGGTGTCGTCGACGGGTGCCGCGCCGACGGTCAGGACGATCCGCACGGCGCCGTCGTCGGTGCTGACGGCGCGGCTGCGCAGCAGTCCGTAGGGGTCGGCGACGTCCACGCTCTCCTGCGGGCGCAGCCCGAGGACGGCACGGTGGAAGAGCGCGGCCTCGTCGAACTGGTGCCAGGGCTGGGTGAGGGAGAGGTGGTCGACGCGCCGGACCGCTCCGGCCCCAGGCTCCGTTCCCGCTCGGGGCTCCGTGCCGGTCGGCGGCTGCGCTGCCTCGAAGTCCGCCCGCCAGTCGGGCAGTCCCGGGCGTCCGGTGGCGCAGAGGAACAGCTCCGTGCCGTCGGGCGCGGCGACCGCCTCCAGCGGGGCGTCGCCCGGCGCCCGGCGGCGCGGCAGTACGGGGGCGAGCAGGGCCTCGGCGCGCCGGGCCGCGCCGGACGGGTCCGGCGACTCCAGGCCCACGGCGGCCAGCCGGGTGCCCTCGCGGCGTCCGGCGGGACCGGTGTTGACCAGGATCCGCGCCTCGCCGCACTCCCAGAGGTCGACCGGTTTGCCGCGGTGGCGCGCGGTGCGGGTGAAGCCCAGCGCGCCGAGTACCGCGGCGACGGGGGCCGCGTCGGGCGTGACCAGTTCGGTGAAGGCGACTCCGGTGGGCGGGGCGGGCGCGGGCGGTGCCGCGAGGCCGACGCTCTCCTGGAGCGTGAGCAGGGAGCGCCGGGCGTCGACGGCGGTGGGGCCGGCCTCGGACTGCCGGAAGACGTCGTTGAAGACCTCGAGCGACAGCGGGCCGGTGTAGCCGGCGCGCAGCACGCGCCGCAGCAGTCCGGCCAGGTCGAAGCCGCCCTGGCCGGGGAAGCAGCGGTAGTGGCGGCTCCACTGGAGCACGTCCATCGCGAGCAGCGGGGCGTCGGCGAGCTGGAGGAAGAAGATCTTGTCGCCGGGAATGTCCTCGATCCCTTCGAGGTCCTCGGGCCCTCGCGCGCGCGAGAGGATGTGGAAGCTGTCCAGGCAGGTGCCGAGGGCGGGGTGGTCCGCGTTCCGGACGACGCGCCAGGCGTGGTCCCAGGTGCTGACGTGGCGTCCCCAGGCGAGCGCCTCGTAGGCGAGGCGGACGCCGTGCTCGCGGGCCGCCCCGGCGAGGCGGGCGAGCTGTCCGGCGACGAGGTCGTCGTCGTCCACGGCCAGTGGGGAGACGCTGGAGCAGACCAGGACGGTGTCCGCGCCGAGCCTGCGGGTCAGCTCGAACTTGTGCCGGGCGCGGCGCACCGCGCGGGCGAACTCCTCCGCCGGGAGCCCCTCGACGTCGCGCATCGGCTGGTAGAGGTCGATGGTGAGGCCGAGGTCGGCGCAGCGGGCGCGGATCTCCTCGGGGGTGAGCGGGCTGGCCAGCAGGTCGTTCTCGAAGATCTCCACGCCGTCGAAGCCGGCCCGGGAGGCGGCGGTGAGCTTCTCGGTGAGGGATCCGCTGAGGGAGACGGTGGCGATGGAGGTCCGCACGTCGGTACCTCTTCCTACTCGGGGGCGGTCACGGCGCCGGCCAGGCCCGTGATGTCGGCGAGCATCCGCACGGCGTCGGGTTCCCGCCCGGTGAACAGCCGGAACGCGTCCGCGGCCTGGAAGGCGGCCATCCCGCCGCCGTCGAGGGTGGCGCAGCCCAGGGCGCGGGCGGTGCGCAGCAGCTCGGTCTCCAGCGGGCGGTAGACGACCTCGGCGACCCACAGCCCGGGGTGCAGCAGCCCGGCGGGCAGGGGCAGGCCGGGGTGGGCGGCCATGCCGGTGGGGGTGGCGTGCACGATGCCGTCGGCGCCGGACAGCGGGCCGGGCAGCGCGTCCGCCGGGACGTGGTCGGCGCGTCCGGGCCCGAAGTGCGCGTTCAGCCGCCCGGCGAGGGCTGCGGCCCGCTCGGCCAGCGCGTCGACGACGGTGACGCGCCCGGCGCCCAGAGTGAGGACGGCGTGGGCGGCGGCCGCTCCCGCCCCGCCGGCGCCGAGCTGCACGATCCGGTCCAGCGGCGCGTCGGGCAGGCCCCGGGCGAAGGAGGCGGCGAACCCGGTGACGTCGGTGTTGTGGCCTCGCGCGCGGCCGGAGTCGTCGAAGACCACGGTGTTGACGGCGCCCAGCGCCTCGGCCTGCGGGGCGAGTTCGTCCAGGTGGGCGAGGACGAGCTGCTTGCAGGGGTGGGTGATGTTCAGCCCGTCGAAGCCCAGGTCGCGGGCGGCGCGCACCAGGTCGCCGACCGCTTCGGGCGGGACGCCGAGCCGGTCGATGTCGATCAGCCGGTACACGCAGCGCAGACCCTGCCGGCCGGCCTCCCTCTCGTGCAGGGCCGGACTGAGCGACGGGCCGATGCCGGAACCGATCAGTCCGACGAGAAACGCGTCCTTGGCCACCGGTGACGACCTCCTGAGCGGCTCGGGCCGGGGACCGAGCGGGCAATGTACGAACCAGTACGTTAGTCATAGCAGGAGGGTGCGGCGGGAGGGAAGGCGGAGGCTTCTAGAATCACCGGCACGCCCCGCGCCCGCAGTTCCGCCCCGCAGCCGAAGGAACCCGATGACCAGCGTCGACGAACCGGCACGATCCGGCACGCGCACCCGCGACGCCGCCCGCACCCGGGCCGAGATCCTCGACGTGGCGACGCGCGAGTTCGCCCGGGCCGGCTACGACGGGGCCCGGGTCGACGAGATCGCCGCCCGCACCCGGACCACGAAGCGGATGATCTACTACTACTTCGGCGGCAAGGAGCAGCTGTTCACGGCCGTACTGGAGCGGGCGTACGGCGTGATCCGGGAGGCCGAGCAGGCGCTCGACGTCGAGCACCTGGACCCGGTGGCGGCCATCCGGCGGCTGGCGGAGGTGACCTTCGACCACCATGAGCGGCATCCCGACTTCATCCGCCTGGTCAGCATCGAGAACATCCACGACGCCCAACACATCGCGTCCTCCGAGTCGCTGGCCAGCATCGGCTCCCCGGCGCTCGACGTGATCCGCCGGATCCTGGCGGAGGGGCGGCGCTCCGGGCTCTTCACCGCCGACGTGGACGCCGTGGACCTGCACGCGATGATCAGCTCCTTCTGCTTCTTCCGGGTCGCCAACCGGCATACGTTCGGCGCCCTGTTCGGGCGCGACCTGGTGGCGCCGGACCAGCGGGCGCACTACCGGGCGATGCTGGGCGACATGGTGATCGCCTATCTGACGGCGGAGCGCGCGGCGGACTGAAGCCGCCGGGACCGGGGACGGCCGGACCTCTTGACACCGGGGACACCTGCGCGCAACATCCCTTCCCAACCGCGACTAACTACCCAGTGGGTTAATTAGCGCCGCGTCCCGTGAGCCGTCCTCCCCTCTGCCCCCTCCGCCCACTCCGCACCGCCGCGGAGTCCCCCGAAGGAGCAAGCCGTGTCCGTCCCCGCCCCCGCCTCCCCAGGCGCCGCCCCGCCCGGCCAGCCCAGGAAGGCCGCGACCGCCGCCTGGATCGGCAGTGCGCTGGAGTACTACGACTTCTTCATCTACGGCAGCGCCGCCGCGCTGATCTTCCCCGACGTCTTCTTCGACGAGTCCGACCCGGCCACGGCGACCCTGCTGTCGCTGGCCACGTTCGGTGTGGCGTACGCGGCCCGTCCGGTCGGGGCGTTCTTCCTGGGCCATGTCGGCGACCGCATGGGCCGCAAGAAGATCATGGTGTTCACGCTGATCCTGATGGGCGTCTCGACGTTCCTCATCGGCTGTCTGCCCACGCGCGACCAGGTCGGCACCCTCGCCCCCGTCCTGCTGGTGCTGTGCCGGATCCTGCAGGGCATATCCGCGGCCGGTGAGCAGGCCAGCGCCAACTCGATGACGCTGGAGCACGCGCCGGGGCACCGACGCGGTTTCTTCACCAGCTTCACCCTCAGCGGCACCCAGGGCGGGCAGCTCCTCGCCACCCTGGTCTTCCTGCCGGTCGCCGCGCTGCCCGAGGAGCATCTGCTGTCCTGGGGCTGGCGGGTGCCGTTCTGGCTGAGCGTGGTGGTGGCGGTGGTCGGCTACGTGATTCGCCGCAGGCTCGACGAGACGCCGGCCTTCGAGCGGGCGGCGGCCACCGGGGGCGTCGTGAAGATGCCGCTCGCGGTGCTGGCCCGGGATCACTGGGCGGACGTGCTGCGGGTGGTCGCGGGCGCGCTCGTCGCCTCGGTCAGCACCATCTTCACGGTGTGGGCGCTGGCCTACGCCACGAGCGACTCGGTCGGCATGTCCCGCACGGCGATGCTGTGGGTGGGCGCCCTCGCCAACGTCGTCGCGCTCGGCGCGATCCCGCTGTGGGCGTCGCTGTCCGACCGGATCGGGCGGCGCCCGGTGTTCCTGATCGGCGCGGCCGGCAGCGCGGTGGCGATGTTCCTGTACCTGTGGGCCGTCTCGACCGGCTCCTATCCGCTGACGTTCCTGCTGGGCATCGTCGCCTTCGGCGTCGTCTACAGCGCCGCGAACGGCGTCTGGCCGGCCTTCTACGGCGAGATGTTCTCCACCCGGGTCCGGCTGTCGGGCGTCGCGATCGGTACGCAGATCGGCTTCGCGGTGGCCGGGTTCGCCGTGACCTTCGCCGCGCGGATCGCCGGTCCGGACGGCGACGACTGGTTCGCGGTGGCGCTGTTCACGGCCGCGCTGTGCGTCCCGCCGGTGATCGCGGCGCTCACCGCCCGGGAGACCCACAAGGTGCCGACAGACGAACTCGGCATCCGGGCCGGGGGCCGGGCCGCCGAACCGGAGACGGCCACCGCCTGACGTCCGGTCCCGGGTCCGGCCGCGCCGGATCACGAGTTCCGAAGGGGGGTACGCGGGGTATGCCGGACGGGTCTTCGACGAACGACCGAGGAGAACGATGGCGATGCCACCCCTGCGGCAGGAGACCGACGCGGGTGCGGCCGGGCTGGACGCCGAGGCGCTGGACCGGCTCGACCTGCACTTCGCCCGGCAGGTCGACGAGGGGCGGCTGCCCGGCTTCCTGGTCGCCGTCGCCCGCGGTGGGCGCGTCGGGCACCTGACCGTGCACGGCCGGCGGGACCTCGCGGCCGGCCTGCCGGTGAGCGCCGACACGGTGTGGCGGATCTACTCCATGACCAAGCCGGTCACGTCCGTCGCCGTGCTGATGCTGGTGGAGGAGGGGCTGCTCTCCCTGGACGACCCGGTGGCCCGGTACCTGCCGGCCTTCGCGGCGCCGCGGGTGTACGTCCGGGGCTCCGGGGCCGGCACCGTCACCCGGCCCGCCGCGGGCCCCGTCCTCGTCCGGCACCTGATGACCCACACGGCGGGGCTGACCTTCGGCTTCTACCACTCCCACCCGGTGGACGGGCTGTACCGGGCGGCCGGCCTGGACTCCTCGGTGCGGCCGGGCGACGACCTGGCCGGGACCGTCGACCTGTACGCGAGCCTGCCGCTCCAGTTCGAGCCGGGCACCGAGTGGAACTACTCGGTCGCCAGCAACGTCCTGGGCCGGCTCGTCGAGGTGGTGTCCGGACAGCCCCTCGACACGTTCCTCGCCACCCGCGTCTTCGGCCCGCTCGGCATGCCGGACACCGGATTCCAGGTCACCGACGAGCAGGCGGAGCGTCTGGCCGAGCTGTACGGCGAGACGGACGACGGCGGCCTCGAACCGGTGCCCGGACTGCCGCTGCGGGGCCGGCCGCGGCTGCTGTCGGGCAGCGGCGGCCTGGTCTCCACCGCGTACGACGTGCACCGCTTCGCGGAACTGCTGCGGCGGCGCGGGGAACTGGACGGCGTACGGCTGCTCCGGCCCTCGACGGTGGACCTCATGACCCGCAACCACCTGCCCGGCGGCGCCGACCTGCGCGCCGTCGGCAGCCGCCCCGCGCACGACCGGCCCGGCAACGACGGCGTCGGTTTCGGGCTCGGCGTCTCGGTGGTGACCGACCCGGACCGCACGCAGTCGCCCTCCGGGCTCGGCACGTACGGCTGGAGCGGGGTGGCCACCACCACCTTCTGGGTCGACCCGGGCCGCGACCTGACGGTGCAGTTCATGACGCAGGTGCGGCCACGGTCGTCGCACACCGTCTATCCCGACCTGAAGCGGCTGGTGCACGAGGCCCTCGCGGACTGACCCGGCCACCGGGGTCAGGACGTCAGATGGGCCAGCGCGTCCAGGTGCGGCAGGTGGTGGTCGAGGCGCTCCCGCTTGGTCCGCAGATAGGTGATGTTGCTCTCGCACGGCGGGATGAGCAGCGGCACCTGCTCGGCGACCTCGATGCCGTGCCGCACCAACGCCTCGCGTTTGCGCGGGTTGTTGGACATCAGGCGCACCGACCGCACCCCGAGGTCGCCCAGGATGCGGGCGGCGGCACCGTAGTCGCGGTCATCCACCGGCAGGCCGAGGGCGAGGTTCGCCTCCACCGTGTCCAGGCCCTCCGCCTGCAGCGCCATCGCGCGGAGCTTGGCCAGCAGCCCGATGCCGCGCCCCTCGTGGCCGCGCAGGTAGACGACGACACCGCTGCCCGCGGCGGCCACCGACCGCAGCGCGGAGGCCAGTTGGTCGCCGCACTCGCAGTGCCGGGAACCGAAGGCGTCGCCCGTCAGGCACTCCGAGTGCAGCCGGGCGAGGACCCCCTCGGCGCCGAGTTCGCCGTACACCAGCGCCACTTGTTCGTCGCCGCGCTCGTGGTCGAAATAGCCGTACGCCCGGAATTCCCCGTACACGGTGGGCAGCGGTGTCACCACCACCCGTTCCACGTCCGTGCGCTGCGACGTCTTCTTGCCGAGTACACCAATTTTTTCTGTCATGATTCTCGCGTTCCTCAACAGATCTCTCAGCGGATCTCTCAGCGGATCTCCGGGCAGGTCGCCCGACAAGGACGAAAGGCCGTGCGGAAATGGATGCCTCACTTGTGCCGGCGGACACTTCGGAGGACGTGCGCGTCCGGGGCGCGGGACTCGCGCGGCAGGTGGCGGTGCTGCCGGTGGGCAGCTTCGAGCAGCACGGCCCGTACCTGCCGCTGGCCACCGACACCCTGGTCGCCTGCGCCGTGGCCCGGGAGATCGCCGCGGCGTACCCGGTGCACCTGCTCCCGCCGGTGACCATCGGCTGCTCGCACGAGCACGCGGACTGGCCCGGAACCGTCAGCATCTCCTCGGTGACCCTCCACGCGGTGGTCGGGGACATAGCCTCCTCGCTGCGCCGCTCGGGTGTCGAGGCCCTGGTCGTGGTGAACGGGCACGGCGGGAACTACGTCCTGGGCAACGTGGTGCAGGAGTCCTCGGCACGCGGCGAGCGGATGGCGCTGTTCCCGGCCGCGGAGGACTGGGAGGCGGCGCGGAAGCGGGCGGGGGTGGCCACCTCGCTGCTCTCCGACATGCACGCGGGGGAAATAGAGACCTCCATTCTTCTGCACGCGCACCCCGAATCGGTCCGGCCCGGTTACGAGACGGCCGACTTCGTCGCGGACGACCGGCGTCATCTGCTCTCCCTCGGAATGTCCGCCTATACCGATTCCGGTGTCATCGGGCGCCCTTCGCTGGGTTCGGCGGAAAAGGGGAAGGAACTGCTGGCGAGCCTCGCGGAGTCCTTCGGGGCGTATTTCTCCCTCCTGACCGGCGATCCGGCTCCCGAGAAGCGGACGGGGCGGCCGTAGGAGCCGTCGGGGCGCTCGAACCGGCGGACGACGAGGACGACGGCACCGGGCAGGCTCGCCACCAGGCTGAGCACCCCGTACACCACCGCGACGCCAAGACCGGTGCCCGCGCCGAGGCCGGCCGCGCCGAACGCCCAGGCGGTGACGCCCTCCCGGGGCCCCCAGCCGCCGACGTTGAGCGGCAGGCCCATGGCGAGCAGGGCCAGCACGGCCAGCGGGGTCAGTTCGGCGGGCGTGGCACCGCTGCCGGCCACCCGGGCGGCGAGCGCGAACATCACCAGGTGCCCGGCGAGGACGACGGCGGACGACACGGCGACGCCCGGCAGGTTCCGCCGGGACAGCAGCGCTCGCCGCGTCTCGCCGAGCGCCCGCAGGGCCCGTCCGCGACGGGCGGGCGCCCGGTGCGGCCGCAGGGCGAGGACGACGGCGACCGCGCCGAGCAGCGCGAGGGCCACGAGGGGAGCGGCGCGCCGGGCCTCGTCCCGCACCGGGGACGGCAGCGTGAGCAGGACGACGGCGCCGGTGCCGATCAGCGCCAGTTGTCCGGCGACCCGTTCGAGGACGACGGCCCGCACCCCGCGTCCCAGGTCGCCGGCGCCGCGTCCGTGCCGCACCGCCCGGTGCACGTCGCCGAGGATGCCGCCGGGCAGGGCCGCGTTCAGGAACAGGGCGCGGTAGTAGTCGGCGACGGCCGGGCCGAGGGGCAGCCGGATGCGCAGGCCCCGGGCCACCAGGGCCCAGCGCCAGGCGCTGAACACCGTGGTGACGAGCCCGATGCCGAGCGCCGCGAGCACGGTCGGCGCGTCGATGCGGCGCAGCCCGTCCAGGAAGGCGCCGGTGCCCATCCGCCACAGGAGCACGGCGAGGACGGCGGTGCCCGCGAGGGTCCCGAGGTGGGTGCGCAGGGCGCGGCGGGCCGGGGGTGCGGCGTCGGCGGGGGTGTCCGGGCGGGGCGGGGTGCGGCGGAGGTCCGCCGGGAGGGCGGGGGCGCTCACGGCGTCCCGCCCGTCGGCCGGGGCAGCGCCAGCAGGTCGGTGTGGTGGACCACCACGCGCAGGGTGCCGTCCGCACAGGCGGCGAGGCGCTCGTCCAGGTACGCCTCGGCCCTTGACCGCAGTTCGGGGCGCTGTTCCACGGCCGCGCCCACCCAGCCCCGCAGCCACTGCGCGGTGAGGGGGGCCTCGTCGGGGCCCAGCCGCCAGGGACTGGGGTGCGCCCGCACGCTGACGCCGTGCGCGGCGAAGGCCTCCCCCGCGGCGGTGACCGCGTCCGGGCCGAGCAGCCCGGTGCGCCGCTGGTGGTCGTTGAACGCCTCGGCGATCTCGGCGTCCAGCGGGTGGGCGGGGTCGAGTTCGACGCGTCCGGCCACCGAGAGGGTCAGCAGGGCCGCGCAGCCGGCCGCGGCACAGGCGGCGGCGAGGGTGCCGATCTCCTCGGCGGTCAGGACGTCGAGGAGCGCGGACGCCGTCACCAGATCGGCGCCGGACAGCGCGTCCGGGGTGAGGCGGGCGAGGTCCCCGCGCAGCGTCTCCACGGTGACGTGGCCGCCGTCGGCGGCCGAGCGAGGGGCGCCCGCGGCCGCGAAGTGCAGGAGGTAGGGGTCGCGGTCGTGCAGCACCCAGTGCTGGGCGCCGTCGAGCCGCGGGGCGAGCCAGCGTCCCATCGAACCGGTGCCGCAGCCGAGGTCGTGCACGACCAGTCCCCCCGTCGGCGGGGTGCGTTCCGCGAGATGGGCCCGCAGCGGACCGAGCAGGTCGTGGGCGCGCGCGGCTCCATCGGCGGGCTCGCGCAGGCGCAGCCACTCGGGGGCGTAGCGCGGGGGGTCGTCGGGGTGCGGGGCGCCGGGGGCGGGAGCCTCGCGCAGGCGCAGGGTGGCGCGTTCGGCGGGGGCGGCGGCGGGGGCGGTGGACGCGGTGGGCCGGGCCGTGGACCCGCCGGTCGGGCCCGCGCCGGGGACGACGCCGGTCGTGGAGTCGCTCATGCCGTCCCCCCGGGTTCGCCGGGCAGCCGATGCAGTACGCCGGCCAGGCTCTGGGCGGTGCTCGCCCAGCCGTTCAGCGCGGCGCGGCGCCCCCGGGCGGCGCTCTTCAGCCGGCGTCGCACGTCCGCCTCGCCGAACCAGCCGCGCAGTTCGGCGGCGAGCGCGGCCGGGTCCTCGGGCGGGACGAGGATGCCGGGCACCCCTCCGTCGGGCGCGCGTCCGACCGCCTCCGGGAGGCCGCCGACGTCCGTGGCCAGCACCGGGATGCCGCGCGCCAGGGCCTCGGTGACCGCCATGCCGTAGGTCTCGGCGTAGGAGGTGAGGACCATCAGGTCGGCGGTCGCGTAGGTGGCGTCCAGTTGGGCGCCGGACCGGGGCCCGGCGAGGACCAGCCGGTCCTCCAGCCCGTGCCGCGCGATCAGGCGCCGCAGCCCCTCGACGTACTCCGGGTCGTGGCCGAGCCCGCCGACGCACACGCAGCTCCAGGGCAGGTCGGCGGCGGCCGCGAGGGCCTCCACCAGCCGGTGCTGGCCCTTGCGCGGGGTGACGGCGGCGACGCACACCAGCCGGGAGACGCCGTCGGTGCCGGGCGCGAGGGGCGCGATGTCGGCGCCGGGCGCGGCGACGTGCACGCGGGCCGGGTCGAGGCCGTGGTGCGAGACGAGGCGCCGCACCGCCCAGTCGCTGGTGGCGACGACGGCCGGCACGGCCCGCAGCACCGCCCGCTCACGGGCGTCCAGTTCGGCGGCGACGGCGGGTTCGAGGCCGGTCTCGTCGCCGAGCGGGAGGTGGACGAGGATGACCATGCGCAGCCGCTCGGCCTCCGGGACGACGATCTCCGGCACCCCGCAGGCGACCAGGCCGTCGAGCAGGACGACCGCGCCGTCCGGCAACCGGCGCAGGACGCGCGCCAGTTCCGCGCGGGCGGCGTCGTCCGGCCGGGGCCAGTCGCCGTCGACGGTCAGCCCCCGCACCCGCCAGCCGAAGCCGGGCAGGTCGAGCCGGACCCGCCGGTCGTAGGCGTTGCCGCCGCTCGGGGCGGCCGGGTCGTCGATGCCGCCCGGCACGACGAAGTGCACGGACCGCAGCGACATGGGGATGATCCCGTCGTCGGCCGGCGCGGCGCGCCGGGTGGCGATCCGGGCCGGGATCTGCGTGGGCACGTAGGTCAGCCGGTTGGTCCCGGCCGCCTCGACGGACGTGTCGGTCACAGCGCACGCTCGTAACTCGCCCAGGCGACGTGCGACTCGTGCAGGGTCACGGTGAGTCCGGCCAGGCCCCTGGCCCCCTCGCCGAGGGCGCCCTTGTGGACGCGTTCGGCGAGCCGGTCGGCGACGACCTTGGCCAGGAACTCGGTCGAGGTGTTGACGCCGGCGAAGTCCGGCTCGTTGTCGAGGTTGCGGTAGTTCAGCTCGCCGACGACGGCGCCCAGTTCGCGCGTGGCCAGTCCGATGTCGACGACGATGTTGTCCTCGTCCAGCTGCTCGCGCCGGAAGGTGGCGTCCACCAGGAACGTCGCTCCGTGCAGGCGCTGTGCGGGCCCGAAGACGTCGCCGCGGAAGCTGTGGGCGATCATGATGTGATCGCGGACGGTGATGCTGAACAACGGACGACCCTCCAGGTGTGGCGCGTCTGATCCCCCGCCGATCGCCGCGCGGGGTGCCGTCTAGTACGGCTGGAGGTCTTCCCCTGTTCAGCGGTCCGTACGTCTTTTCTCAAGGTCAGGCGAGGTCGGGCGGCGCCGGGCGAGGTCAGGCGCCGGCGTGCGCACCGTCGTAGCGGATGCGGTGGCACAGGGCGGGGATCTCGCCGGAGGCCAACCGCGGCAGCACGTCCGGCAGTTCGTCGAACGCCGACTCCCCGGTGACGAGGGCGTCCAGCGCCGGATCCGCGAGCAGGTCCAGGGCGAGGGCGAGCCGGTCGGCGTAGGTGCGGGTGGTGGCGCGGGCCGGGGAGACGGTGCCGACCTGGCTGCTGCGCAGGGTCAGGCGCCGGGAGTGGAAGGCCTCGCCGAGCGGGAGCGTGACGGTCCGGTCCCCGTACCAGCTCAGTTCGAGGACGGTGCCCTCGGGCCGCAGCAGCTCCAGGGAACGGGCGAGCCCGGCCTCGGTGGCGCTGGCGTGCACGACGAGGTCGCGGTCGCCGCGCGCGCCGCCGGGTGCGGCGAAGTCCACGCCGAGCGCTTCGGCGGTCTCGGCGCGGGCCGGGTCGGCGTCGACCAACTGGACCCGGACGCCGGGGAAGCGGGCCAGCAGGGCGGCCACCGAGCAGCCGACCATGCCGCCGCCGACCACGGTGACGCGGTCGCCCACCAGGGGCGCGGCGTCCCACAGGGCGTTGACGGCGGTCTCCACGGTGCCCGCGAGCACGGCCCGCGCGGCGGGCACGGCGGGCGGCACCGGGGTGACGGCGGCGGCGGGGACGACGTAGCGCGTCTGGTGCGGGTAGAGGCAGAAGACGGTCCGCCCGACGAGCGCGTCCGGGCCCTCCTCGACCACGCCGACGTTGAGGTAGCCGTACTTCACCGGTCCGGGGAAGTCGCCCTCCTGGAACGGCGCGCGCATCGCCGCGTACTGGTTCTCCGGCACGCGTCCGGCGAGGACGAGGGTCTCGGTGCCCCGGCTGACGCCGCTGTGGAGGGTGCGCACCAGCACCTCGTCCGGGCCGGGTTCGGCCACCTCCACCTCGCGGATCGCACCGCGGCCGGGCGCCTCGACCCAGAACGCGCGTGCCCTGCGTGTCATCGGATGTCCTCCTGAACGATCGGGAAGCCGCCCACGTACCGAGGGATGCACAGCCGCGCACAAGGTAGCGGCGTTGATCGACTCTGTCACACGGCCGGAGGGTGTTCGGTGGCCCTGAACAACACGTACGACGGGTACGACGCGAGGCCCGTTCAGCAGGAGACCGCGGTGGGGGCGGGCGCGCAGATCCTGCTGCTGGCGCTGCTCGGCACGGCGATCGGGATGGGCACGGCGGGCTGGCTGACCGGCCTCGCCTTCGCGTTCGCGACCTGGGCGGTGCTGGCGCGGGCCCTGCACCGGTCCCGGCCGGCGTCGTTCGGCCCGGCCAACCGGGTCACCCTGGGCCGGGCCACACTGGTCGGCGGGGTGACCGCGCTGGTCGCGGACTCCGTCCGCGGTGCCCCGCCGGTCTCGCTCCTCGTCGGGCTGACGGCCGTGGCCCTGGTCCTGGACGGCGTGGACGGGAAGGTCGCCCGCCGCACGGGCACGTGCTCGCCGCTCGGCGCGCGCTTCGACATGGAGGTCGACGCGTTCCTCATCCTGGTCCTCAGTGTGTACGTCGCGATGGACCTGGGCCCGTGGGTGCTCCTGATCGGCTCCATGCGGTACGTGTTCGTCGCCGCGGCCCGCCTGTGGCCGTGGCTGACCGCGCCGCTTCCCCCGAGCAAGGCCCGCAAGACGGTGGCCGCGCTCCAGGGCGTACTGCTGCTCGCGGCGGGGGCGGCCCTGCTCCCGCGGCCGGTGAACGCCGCCCTGGTGGCGCTGTCGCTGGGGCTGCTGGTGTGGTCGTTCGGCCGGGACGTGCTGTGGCTGTGGCGCGGCTCACGGACGCTGCGGGCGCCGGTGCGGCGGGCGGTGCCGGAGCTGGCGACGCGCTGAGCGGCTCCGCCCGGTGAGGGGGCTCGCCCGGTGAAGGGCCTCGCCCGGTGAGGGGGCTCGCCCGGTGAAGGGCCTCGCCCGGTGAGGGGCCTCGCGGCTCGGTGTGCAAAGCCTCCCGCTCCGCGCCCCCGGCGCCCAGGTTCAGTCCCGCCGCGGCAGCAACCCCGCCGCGGCCAGCGGTACGGCGGCCAGGACCAGCCACGGCACCGCGGCCGGCAGTCCGGAGTCCAGCAGGAGGCCGGTCGCGGAGCTGCCGGCGAGCACGATCAGGCCGGACACCGACGACAGTGCCCCCGTGTACAGCCCGAGCCGTCCGTCCTCGGCGAGGTCCGGCACCCAGGCGCGGGCGACCGGCGCGACCAGCATCTGCCCGAGGGTGAGCAGGACGACGAACCCGGCGGCGGGCACCAGTCCCCCCGCCCCCGTCCAGCCGGCCGGCCGGGCGAGCGCGACGGCGGCGAACCCGGCGGCGATCAGTCCGAGCCCCGCCACCATCGACCGGCGCGGCGCCAGCCGCCGGCCCGCCCACCGCGTCACCGGCAACTGCGAGCCCACCACCAGCAGTGAGGAGAGCGCGAACAGCCAGGCCAGCGGCGCCTGCGAACCGGCGGCCCGCTCGACCTCGGCGGGCAGCGCGAGGTAGAGCTGGTTGTAGGCGAGCAGATAGGCGCCGTACGCGCAGCACAGCGCGAGGAAGCGCCGGTTGCGCAGCAGCAGCCGGGCCCCGCCGCCGAACCGGACGCGCTTCCGGCCGGGGATGTGCTGCGGCAGCAGCCGCGCGTGCCCGGCGAGCACGAGCACGAACACGGCGGCCCCGGCGAGGCAGGCCGTGCGGAAGTCCACGGCCAGCAGCAGAGCGCCCAGCAGCGGTCCGACGAAGGCTCCCGCCTGCCCGGCGACGGTGAACAGCGCGAGCACCCGCGTCCGGTCCCCGCCCCCCGCCGCCTCCCACATGACGGCCTGGCGGGCGACCTCGGACTCCACGGCGGGCGAGAACAGCGCGGCGGCGAACCCGATGAGCAGCACCGCGCCGATCACGGCCCAGGTCCGCGCGGCGAACCCGAGCCACACGAAGCCGGCGATCCGCAGCACGCACCCGGTGAGCACCACGGGCCGGATGCCGTACCGGTCGGCGAGCGCCCCGCCGACCACGAACAGCCCCTGCTGGCTGAAGGTCCGCAGCCCGAGCACGAACCCGACCAGCCACCCCGCCATGCCGACGGCGGTCCCCAGGTGCTCGGCGAGGAACGGCAGGACGGCGAAGAAGCCGACGTTGAAGGCGAGTTGGGTGAGGACGAGCAGCCGCAGCAGCGGGGAGAGCGGGGTGCCGCGGCCCGGAGCGCGCACGGCCGGGCGGCGGCCGGAGAGGGAGATCATCGGACCGCGGCCGGTTCCTTGTGCGCGCCGGCCGGTTCGGCCTGTCCGTCGGCCGGCCGGCCGACGCCCACCCGGGTACGCGTTGGCCGGGGCGGACGCAGGGCCCCGGCCGCGGTGACGGCGAGCGCGCCCAGCAGGGCGAGGACGGCGGCCGGGGCGAGGACGGCCCAGGGGGCGCGCTCGGCGTAGGGCTGGTTCTCGGCGAGGAGGAGTCCCCACTCGGGCGACGGCGGCTGGGCGCCGAGCCCGAGGAATCCGAGCGAGGCGAGCGCGAGGGCGACGCCGGGCAGCCGGAGCAGGGCGTGCCGCAGGGCCGGTGGCAGCACGGCGGGCAGCAGTTCGCGCCGCAGCAGGTACCGGCGTCCCGCGCCGAGCCCTCTGGTGGCGGTGATGTGCAGGGTGGCGCGCTCCTGCCGCAGCAGCGCGGCGGTGTGGGTGGCGAGCGGCGCCCAGGCCACGGCGCCGACCGCGAGCGCGGGCGTGGCCGCCCCGCCGCCCACGACGGCGGTGACGAGGAGGGCGACGAGTACGGGTGGTACGGCGTTGACGGTGTCGACGAGCGGCCCGGACACCCGCGGTACGAGCCCGAGGAGGACGCCCGCGAGCAGGGCGGCGGCGCTGATGGCGGCGGCCATGAGCAGGGTGTCGAGCGCCCCGTGGCCGACGCGGGCGAGCAGGTCGCGGCCGAGGGCGTCGGTGCCGAAGGGATGGGCGAGGGTGGGGGCGCGCAGTTTCTGCCCGGTGTCGAGGGCCAGCGGGTCCCGGGTCAGGCCGAGCGCGACGACGGCGCCCAGGACGGCGGCGTAGAGCAGGGGCGGCAGCGCACGGGCCGGCGGGGCGGGCCGGTGCAGGGAGGACAGGGCGCCGTCGCGCAGGGCGGGCCCGGTGAGGAGGCGGGCCGCGAGCCGCGTGGCGGCGGTGGCGAGCACGGCGAGGAGCACGAGCGCGAGAGTGCCGGCCTGGAGGACGGGCAGGTCCTGGGCGAGAGCGGCCTGGAGCGTGGTGCGTCCGAGGCCCGGTATGTCGAAGACCTGCTCCACGGCGACGGCGCCGCCGGTCAGTCCGACGACGAACAGCCCGAGGTTGGGCAGCAGCGCGGGCACGCAGCGGCGTACGGCCTGGCGGGCGATCGACCGTCCGGTGAGACCGCGGGCCGCCGCGGCGAGCGCCCACGGCTCGCCGAACGCGCCGGGCAGCAGGTCGTCGAGCAGCCGCCCGAGCACGGCACCGGCGGGCAGCCCGAGGGCGAGCGCGGGCAGTACGGTCCACTGGAACCCGTACCAGCCGAGCGCGGGCAGCCAGCCCAGCTGCACCCCTACGACGGTGGCGAGGACGGAGGCGACGAGGAACTCGGGCAGCGAGGCGAGGACGGCGGACGCGGTCCCGCCGGCCCGCCGCCCGCCGAGGCGCCGCCGGGCCCCCAGCCGGAGGGTGCGGGCGCAGACGAGCCCGGCGGTGACGGCGGCGACGAGCAGCGCGACGCCCATGAGCAGGAGCGAGGCACCAAGCGCCTGGAGCACACCGGGCAGGACGTCCCCGCCGGAGATCCACGACTCCCCCGCGTCACCGCGCACCAGCCCGCCGAGCCAGTCGCCGAGAACGTGCAGCGGCCCGCCGTCGAGCCCGAGCTGCCGCCGGATGCCGGCGAGCACCTCGGGTGTCGGTGCCCGTTCGGCGGAGCGCGCCTTGAGGACGGTGTACGCCGGGTCGGTGTGCGTCAGCCACGGCAGCAGCCCGATCCCGCAGACGAGCCCGCCCGCGAGCACGACCCGCCACACGAGGGCGGCCAAGCGCTGCCGCACGGCTCAGCGCCGGGTGCCGGTGCCGACGAGGGTGCGCTCGTACGGGTCGAGGATCACGCCCTGCACGGAGTCGGCGACGCCGGTGATGATGCGCTGGTGGACGAGCGGCAGGACGGCGTCGCTGCCGAGGATGCGTGCCTCGGCGGCCAGGGCGGCGTCCTGCCGCTTCGCGGTGTCGGCGGTCTTCTCGGCGTCGGCGACGGCGCGGTCGACGCCCTCGTCGCAGAGCTGGGCGATGTTGTAGCCGCCGTCGCAGGTGTAGTCGCTCGCCAGGACGGCGACGGGGTCGCCGGTGTCGAGCAGGGTGTTGCGGGCGAGCACGAAGGCGTCGAACTTCCCGTCGAGGGCGTCGCCTTCGAGCCGGGAGTACTCCCGCACGGTGAGCTTCACCTTGAACCCGGCCTTCTCCAGCTGCTGCTTGACGACCTGGGCGACCTCGGGCAGCTCGGGCCGGTTGTCGTAGGTGGCGAGGTGGACGGTCTCGCCGTCGGGCTTCCCGGCGTCGGCCCTGCCCACCGGCTTCGTCCGCTTGCCCTCGGCCCAGGTCACGGCGGGCCCGTAGACGCCGGCTCCGGGATCGCCGTACCCCTCGTAGACGTCCTTGGCGAACACGGAGGTGTCGAGGCCGGCCCTGGCGGCGGCCCGCAGGCCCGCGTCCTGGAACGTGCCGGACGAGGCGTTGAGCAGCAGGCTGGTGGTCCGGGTGGTGGCGGTGTCGCGCCGCGTCTCCTTGTCGAGGGAGGCGGCCTGCGCGACCGGGACGGCCTCGGCGATGTCCAGCTCCCCCGTCCGCAGGGCGTTGGCGCGGGCGGTGCCGTCGGCGATGAAGCGGGCGTCGATGCCGGAGGCCTGGGCGCGTCCGCCCCAGTAGTCGTCGAACCGGTCGAGGGAGGCGGAGGTGGCGCCGTTGGCCTCGGTCAGCTCGAAGGGCCCGGTGGCGTGGCCGAGGGGGTCGACGCGGCCGCCCTTCGCGTACGCGTCCTTGGACAGGACGGCGAGGCTGGGGCTGGAGAGCCGCAGCGGCAGTACGGGATCGGGCTCGTCGGTGGTGATGCGGACGACCCGGTCGCCGCTGCCCCGGGCGGTGAGGGTGACGCCCTCCAGGGCGGCGGGGGCGGGGTCGGCGCCGGTGGCCTTGCCGAGGGACGCGGCGACGGCGGCCGGGGTGACGGCGGTGCCGTCCTGGAAGACGGCGTCCCTCAGCGTGAACTCCCACGCCTTGTCCCCGTCCCGGCGCCAGGACTCGGCGAGCGCGGGGGCGGCGGAGCCGTTGGCGTCGAGGGAGGTGAGCCCCTCGGTCACCCCGAGCCGGCTGAGGAGGGTGGCGTCGGCGCCGTAGGGCGAGAGGTTCTCGGCGGGCGGGAAGGCGAGCGCGACGCGCAGCCGGGACCCGTCGCCGCCCTTGCCGCCATCGTCCCCGGAGTCGCCGCCGCCTCCGGAGGCGAAGCAGCTCGACAGGAGCGGTATGAGCAGGAGCGGGGCGAGCAGCCGGGGGCGGCGGTGGGAGGGCATGGTCCTCGGATCGATCTGGGAGAAAAGGGGGAACGGCACGCGAAGGGGAGCCTACATGGAAACGATTTTCACGCGTGGCTCACCCCAGGGGAACGTCGAAGTGCACGATCCCCTGCCCGCCGCCCACGTCCTCCCGCTCGTCGTGCACGACCTTGGCGAGCGACCGCCAGAAGGGCTCGGCACCGGTGACGGCGGGGTCGGTGTGCAGGTAGACGGCCCGGTATCCCCCGTCGGCGACCGCGAACGCCATCAACTCGTCGACAAGTCGACGCGCGAGCCCACGCCGCCGATGCTCGGGCCGCACATACACGCGCCGCAGCTGCGCGGTCACCCCGGAGGGGTAGCGCTCGGCGACGCGCACGGGGTTCGGGGGGTGCGCGGGCCCCCGCGAGTCGAGCGCCCCGGTACCGACGACCCCACCCTCCCCGTCCACCGCGACCAGCAGGGTGTGCCGGGCGGGCTCCACGTAGGCCCCGACGAGATCGATGATGTCACCGTGCCAGCGGGGGACGTACCCCGTGCCGAAGTCCCGGTAGACGGTGTCGAGCATGACGGCTCGGGCGTGGGGGAGATCGGCGGGGGTGGCGGTCCTGATGGTGTAGTCGGTGGTGCGCACTTGCACATCGTACGCATTAGTGGAAACCCGCTGAGGGAGACCCCTGGCGGCCCTCGCGGCAGCGGTGACTCTCTGCGCACGATTCAGCGGAACGTCGTAAAGATCGGGGATCAGCGACGACGAGTCGATTCTGATGCGTCACTTGGTGAGTCGTCGACATCGACCCCGTCGAGGTGTGGCGGCGCGTGCAGGCCGCATCGGGGGATCTGAGTGACATCCTCGACGCGGCCGACCGAGTGGCCGAGGTGGACGGCGACGTCAGCCCACGCGAGAAAGCTGTCATAGCCGAGCTTCGGGACCGGTGCCGCCACCGAGTCTGACGCCGCGCACCGGCGGTGAGCCGCCGCGACTCACCCCTTGACCGTCCACGTAACCGAGTTCGACGCAATCCCCCGCACCTCCGCGCTCCGCACCGCCACCGTCATGTCCACCACCTTTGCCGTCACCGTGTGGGCGCGGCGGCCCGACGGGACTCCGAGGGCCGCCGGGACGATCGACGTCCTGCCGCGGGCCTGCCTCGCCTCGCGGCCGTCGACGTACCAGCGGAGCTGGGGGCGGGCGAGGGTGCCGGTGGGCAGGGTGGCGAGGGAGACGGAGAGGCGGGCGAAGCGGGAGGTGCGGGTGGCGGGGTCGGCCAGCGGGGTGAGGGCGTTCGCCGAGCGGTAGAAGCCGGCGATCATCGCCTCGCGGCCGGGGAGGTTGAACTGGTCGGTGTTCAGGGAGCGCATGATGGAGTTGGCGGTGGGGCGGTAGATGCCGTACTCGTAGTAGTCGCCGCCCTCGAAGGTGTCGACCACGCCGCCGCTCGGGTCGGTTTCTCCCAGCCAGTCGGCCCACTTGGTGCTCTGCGCGGCCATCCGGTCGGCGGTGAGCTTCGAGACGTTGGCCGCCGCCGGTTCGTCGCCCGGGTGGGCGCCGTAGCCGTCGTACTGGTACTCGTCGGCGAGGAGGCCTATGGAGTGGGCCATCTCGTGGGCCGCTATCAGGGTCGACTGCGCGTTGTCGGACGAGAGGGTCGAGACGCCGTCGTAGCCGTAGTCGCCCGCGAGTCCGGAGTAGCCGGCGCCGCCGTACTTGGTGGAGTTGGAGACCACGATCACCAGGTCGGTCGCCGGGGCCCGGTCGGCGTACGACTTGGTCTTGTCGAGGTCCACGCAGATCAGGCGTTCGATCTCGTCGCAGAAGAAGTACGAGCCGAGTGCGGTGTTCCGCGTGACGTCCTGTGTCGGGTCGCCCGTGACGCCGGAGTCCTGGGACACGGCTTGCACGGCCCAGACGTTGAAGAGGCCCTCGTAGCTCTTGTACGGCTCGATGTCCGTCACCGCGTTCCACTTCGCGCGGGCGTCCGCGAGGAAGTCCTCCTGCTGTGCGGCGGTGTAGCCGTCGCCGATGATCGTCACGTCCAGGCGGTCGGCGGTCGGACCCGTCTCGGCGATCGGGACCACCTCGCCGTCCCCCGCCCCCGTCCGCTGCCGGGAGGCCGGGGCCGACTGGGCGTGCGGGCTCGTCGCCGGGACGTCCGTGCGGGCTCCCTCGCCCCCGGGGTCGGGGAAGTACTCGACGCCGACCCGGCCGCCCTCCTGCCCTGCCGTCGGGGCATCGGCCGCGACCGCGCCGGTGGTGGGCAGGAGGGCGGCCAGGGCGAGGACGGTCGCCGCCGCGGTTCCACGAGCGCGTATGTGCACGGTGACAGGTCCCCACGACGACGACGGTGACGTAAGCGGTTGACGTAAGCAGAAATGTAAATGTGCTTACGCGTTGGAGTTAAGTTAGAGGGCTGTTCCCTTTGCCGCAAGGGGTGTTGGGGATGCCGCGAGGTGTCAGCCGGATACCCGCAGTGCCTTCAGCAGCATCGGCAGCGACGCGTGCAACTCCCTCTCCCAGTAGGCCCATCCGTGCGTCCCCGGGCCGTAGAAGTTCGTCGTCACGTGCCTCGCGCCCACCCGCTTCAGCTCCGCCGCCAGCGCCTGGTTCTGGCGGTTGAAGTCGGCCTCCAGGGCGCTGGTGCTGCCGGGCGCGTCGAGGGGGCCCGTGGTGCCGTCGCCGCAGGACAGGTAGACCGGGATCGACTTGAGGCGGCGGGCCAAGTGGAAGGGGTCGTGCGACTGCCAGATGCGGCGTTGTGCCACGGGGTCGCCCCAGACGCGGAGTGGATCGTCGCCCTGGCCCGCGAAGAAGCCCAGGATGCGGTTGGTCGACTCGTCGTTCAGGAGCGGGTGTGCCGAGCCCGAGTAGGCCGCCGCCGCCCGGAACATGCCGGGGTGCCGGGCCGCGTACGACAGGGCTCCCTGGCCGCCCATCGACAGGCCCGCCACCACGCGGTTGTCGCCGGCGCCCCAGTCGCGTTCCAGGAGGCGGCGGAGTTCCACCGTGTGGAAGGTCTCCCACGCCGGGTCGCCGCCCTCGCCGTGGTTCCACCAGTCGCTGTACCAGCCGTTCCAGCCCGCCTCGGGCATGACGACCAGCACGTCGCGCAGGCTGTCGGTGCGCGCCACGTCGGTCATCGCGGTCCACGACGTGTAGTCGCCGCAGCAGCCGTGCAGGAGCCAGAGGGTGGGCCAGTGGCGGCGGTGGTGCCGGTCGGAGGGGTCCCAGCCGTCGGGGGTGAGGAGGCGGACCTTGACGGTGCGGCCGCCCAGGGCCGTGGAGCGGACGGACAGGTCGACCTGCCGGTCCGCGACCCGGGTGACGGCCACCACCTCCGCGCCGGAGGGGAAAGGAGCCGGGCTTCCCGAGGCCCGCGCGGGGGCCGTCGGGGCCAGTGTCGCGAGCAGCACGATCAGAAGCAGTGCCGGGGCGAGGAACGCCCTGGTGCGCGGGTGGGTCGGGGCAGTGGACACGTTGGCGAACACGGCGGCTCCCTGGGGTGGGTGGCTCTTCGTCGCGCTGTGGTGCGGGTCCTCGGATGTCACACGTACGTCAGCCGCCCTGCGGGCGGGGCTGGATCAACAAGGCTTCACCGACCGGGCGTTCGCCGGTCGCGTCCGACGGGATGTTGATGACGGCGTCGTCCGTCACCATCGTCGTCGAGCCGCCACCGTCCAGGTTCACCGCGTCGCGCAGTCCGAGTGACCTGGCGACCGCCGCGCTCTCGGTGACGCCGAGTCCGAGGGATCGCGTGCCGCGTCCGTCGGCGGTGACGAGTACGGTGCGGCCCGCGGCGTCCACACCGGCCAGGGTGCGCGGATTGCGCTTGTGGACCCAGCCGTAGTACCAGCTCGGATCGCCGGGGTGCACCATGCCGTCGGCGGCGGGTGTGACGTGGACGCGGCCGTCGCGGACCAGCTCGGGGCCGGCGTTCACGATGTCGGTGCGGGGCGAGGGCCGGTAGGGGCGGCCCCGGGCGTCCAGCAGGGTCGTGTGCACGCGCAGCGTTTCGCCCACCCGGGCCAGCGCGATCAGGTCCGCCGTGCGCCGTCCCGTCGCCTGGACCGAGCTGCCGCCCGGCGGAAGGGCTCCGCCCCGGGGCGAGCGGACCTCCACCACCCGGTCGTGCGCGTCCAGCACGGCCTCCGCTCCCTCGCCGCCGGGTGTCCGGCCGCCCGCGAACTCGGGTGTGAAGGCGACCAGGTCGTCCGGGTTGGTGCAGGTGACGTCGTGCAGCGGAAGGGAGGTGGGGGTGTCTCCCGTAGCGCCGCCGCAGTTCCTGATCAGGCCGGGTACGCGGTTCACGCCGCCCAGCCGCAGGGACGCACCGCGGCCGGTGACCAGGCCCCGCCAGGTGAAGCGGGTGACCCGCGTGGCGCGGGCGTCGTCGTCGAGGACCAGGGCGGGGCGTCCGGCCACCGGTTCGGACAGCAGGCGTCCGTCGTACACGCCGACGCCGGCCGGGTCGCCCGGTGCGCCCGCCTTGGGGTCGAGGACGAAGAAGCCCGCGTTGACCGCCGCGGTCGCGCCGGCCGAGGCGGAAAGGCGGCTGGTCGTCTCGCGGGCCTCCAGGTCGGGGCCGTACGACGCGCCGAGGCTGCCGCGGAATCCGCGCGGGTCGACGGTGAGCACGTCCACGCGCCACGGGCCCCGGTCGGTGGCCTCGCCGTCCCAGCCCGTGTACACGGCGGAGCCGGTGTGGCCCGCCGCCGTCAGCCGGGCGCGCTCCGCGAGTGCTTCGGACTGCTCGTCGTACGCGCCGACCCGTACCCGCCAGCCCAGGGTGCCGCCGGCGTAGTCGGCCGTGCGCGGTGTCCGCACCTGCTCGACGCGGACCTCGAAGCCCTTCTGCCGCAGATCGGCGGCGAGTTCGTCCGCGCTCGCCCGGTCCCTCAGCGCCGTCGGCGGTGCGTCCGGGTCGGGTGAGGTGTCGCCGCCGGGGATGGAGACCTCCACCGTCCAGTGGAGGGCGGGGTCCTCGGCGTCGCCGCGCACGATACGGGTGAGGGTGACGCCGGGCTGGAGGGTCGTCGTGGTGCGGGTCTCGGGGAGGTCGCGGGGGCCGAGGGGCAGGGTGGGGCCGCTCGGTGGCCGGGGCGGCGGGGAGGCGGAGGCGTGCGCGGGGAGTGCGCCCGGTGTGGCGGCGATGCCGAGCGCGGCGACCGCGGCGCACAGCCTCTTGCTCGTCCGGCTCTTCATCCGATCCGCCCCTTGCCGACCACGGACACCAACCGACCCATGCTGCGCACAAGTATCGACCCCTGACGGCACGCGTCAAGAAGCGGCGGCCGCCCGGCGGTCCGGGAGCGGTGGTCGTTCCGGGGGCGTTGTCAGTGGTCGGGGATAGGTTCGTTCTTGTTCCGCCGACGTGGCGCGAACACCCCCCTTTCTTTCGCGTGCATGGGAGATGGTGCGTTGTCCGTCTGGGAGAAGTCGAGCACGGTGCGTGTGGTGCCGCCCGCGCGGCCCCGCAAGCTCGCCAAGGTGCCGTTCGTCGAACTGGCCGACGGACGCTTGCAGGGCGTGGTGTCCAGCGGGTCGGACGCGGGGCGGGTGTACGTGTCGTCGGTCGCGGCGGCGACCTACGCGTTCTCGTGCAGCACCAACAACAACCGCCCCTGCGGCGGGGCTCGCGGTTCGTTCTGCAACCACATACGCCCACTCGTCACCGAGGCCGTGCTCCAGTACGGCGCCGAGCGCGTCGCCCGCTATCTGAAGGCCGAGGCCGAGAGCGGCGCCGACGCGGCCGCGCTGCTCTCCGCGATGACGGTCACGCGGCCCGGGGCGGGCGACGGCGGAGCGGCGGCCCAGGTGTTCAGCCGCTTCCTGCGCCACCTCGGTTACCTCGAACTCGTCGCGACCACGGCCCCGTTGCCGGAGATGCACTGGTTCCCGGCCGGCGGGGCGGTGGCGGCCTGATGCGCGCCGACCTGCTTCTGGACGACATCGACGGCCTCGACGAGGCGCTCGCGGCCGTGGACGGGTTCGACGCCTCGCTCGTCGGCGGTCTGCTCCGCCCGCAGCCGGGGCAGGCCGACGGGCCCGCCGGACTCGCCGCGGCAGTGGCGGGGACGCCGCTGGCCGCGCGGGTGGCCGAGGCCGCGGAGAAGACGGTCGCCGGCGCGGGCGACGAGGAGCACTTCGTCGCGCTCGCCGCCGCCCGCACCGCGCTGCTCGGAGCCGTGCACGACGCGCTCGTCCTGCGCGTGGACGAGGCCGTGGGGCGCCCCGCGGCCGACGGGACGGCCGACCCTTCGGCGGAGGCCGGAGCGGCCGACGCATCGGCGCCTGCTCCGAACCTCATGGCCGCGGCGCGCAGTTGGTTGTGCGACCTGGCGCGGGCCGGCTGGCGGGGCGTCGACCACGACCTCGTGGGCGGGGCGGCGCCCGTGGTCTCCGCGATGCTGGCCGACCCGGCCCTGCGCCGCGTGGCCACGCTGCTCGACGGTTTCGCCGCCGAGCTGGCCGCCTGCTGTCCCGGCGCCGCCCTGGAGCGGGTGCCGGTGCGCCGCTGGGCCGACCTCTGGTCGCGGGCCCTGCTGCTGACGCTGCCGGGGGCCGCGGCCGCGCCCGCCACGGGGTCGGCCACGGGACGTCTGCTGCCGCTCGGCGTCGACGTCCACGAGCACGCCACCGCCGTACAGGCCCAGGTGCACGCGGTGTTCGAGCCGGCCGGCGGCGGTGCGCCCCGGCTGGTGCGGGCCTCGGTGTCCGCCCCGAAGCCGGACACGGTGGTCGGTGCCGGGCTGTGGCAGCTGCTGCGGCCGCACATGTCGCTGCTGGCGGCGGTGGGCGAGGGCCGTGCCGTGGAGCTGGAGGGGATGCCGGTGACGGCCGAGGGCGATCTGCTGTGGGACGACGCGTGTGCGCGCACCGGCGCGGAGGCCGACGTGTTCGCCACGGCCCGGGTGGCGCTGCCCGCGGCGGCCGCGTACGCCGTGGCTCCGCTGGACCGGCACCCCGCCCGGATCGCGGTGCCCGTCCTGGTCGAGGGGTATCGCGTGCGGGAGGAGGCCGGCGGGCCGGAGGAGGACGGCGGCGTCGTCCTCGACCTCGCCGGGTGCCGTCTGCGGGTCGACGCGGACCGCGTGCCGGCCGCCGGACCGCTCACCCCGAAGGCGGTCACCGCCTCGGGTGCCTGTCTGGGGCTGCTGCGTTGGGACGCTGGGGAGTTCCTGCTCCAGCCGCTCGCCGTCGAGCGGACGGCGCGCGGGAAGTCCGTGGCCGTGCACGCCGGCGCCTGGGCCGGGGGGACCACCGACAAGGCGGGGGTGCGGGCCGAGAAGGCCGCCACCGACGCCGTGACGGTGCTGCGCGAGCGCGCCGGAAAGCTGCTGCGGAAATGACCCGCCCCGCCGCCGGGCAGACTCCCCGCCCCGACCGCCCCACCGGCGTTGCCCCGGGCCCCTGCCACCCCGCCGCACAGCCCGCGGACGCCCCCGCCCAGCCCGCCCCCGACCGGCAGAGCCACGCCCCGCACGCCGACGACAACCGCCGCCAGGTCCTCTACTGGCGTCTGCTGGCCCGCCTCTTCGACCCCGACGAGCAGGCCGCCCTGGAGTCGGCGAGCCTGGCCGTCGTCGAGGACGTGGGCCTGCCCCCGGCGCTGCTCGACCCCGGCGCCTCCGTCGACTCCGTCGTCCAGCGGCACCCGGAGCTGGCCGCCGAGTTCGACGGGCTGATGGCACCCGAGCCGCGGGAGGACGGCGACCGGGACCGGGCCGAGGAGGTGCGCCGCGCGGCGCTCGCCTCCAAGCTGCTGCTGAACGTCTTCACCACCGGCTCCGGCAACGTGAGCGCCGGACAGCTGGCGCGCTGGCAGTCCGACGCCGACTGGCTGGAGCGCGCCCTCGGCTGCCGCCCCGGCGAGCTGCGGGGCGGACGGGGCGCGGCGGGCGGCGCGGGACCGTCCGGCGCCGGGGTGAGCCCGTCCGGCACCGGCGTCGGCGGCCCGGCACCCGGCCTGGACCGGCTGGTCCCGGCGATCGGGCCCGAACTCGCCGCCGTCGAGGCCGGACTCGTCCGGCGCATGCGGCTGCGCGAGGTGCTCGCCGACCCGGCACTGGCCTCCCGGCTGACACCGAGCATGTCCCTGATCGAGCAGTTGCTGCGCGACAAGGACAACCTCTCGGGCGTCGCCCTGGCCAACGCCAAGTCGCTCATCCGGCGCTACGTCGACGAGGTCACCGAGGTGCTGCGCACCCAGGTCGAGAAGTCCACGGCGGGCGAACTGGACCGGTCCGTGCCGCCCAAGCGGGTCTTCCGCAACCTCGACATCGACCGCACCATCTGGAAGAACCTCACCAACTGGAGCCCGGAGGAGGAGCGGCTCTACGTCGACCGCCTCTACTACCGGCACACCAGCCGCAGGACGACACCGCAGCGCCTCGTCGTGGTCGTGGACCAGTCGGGCTCCATGGTCGACTCCATGGTCAACTGCACCATCCTGGCGTCGATCTTCGCCGGGCTGCCGAAGGTCGACGTCCACCTCATCGCGTACGACACGCAGGCGCTCGACCTCACTCCCTGGGCCCACGACCCGTTCGAGACGCTGCTGCGGACCAAGCTCGGCGGCGGCACCGACGGGACGGTGGCGATGGCGCTGGCCCAGCCGAAGATCGCCGAGCCGCGCAACACGGTCGTGGTGTGGATCTCCGACTTCTACGAATGGCGGCAGCAGGAGCTGTTCGACGCCATGGCCGCCGTCCACCGCTCGGGGGCGAAGTTCATCCCGGTCGGATCGGTGACCAGCTCCGGGCGCGGCAGCGTCAACCCGTGGTTCAGGGAGCGGTTCAAGGACCTCGGCGCGCCGGTGATCTCCGGCCACATCAAGAAGCTCGTGCACGAACTCAAGACGTTCCTCACCTGACCGACGGACGCCCACGCGACCCTCGTGCCCACCGCAAGGAAAGGCCCCTCACCCATGTCCGAACTGCTGCGCGCCCCCGCCGAGATCAAGTACGCCGAGGAACTCGACTGGCTGGAGTCGGTCGACGACGGCCCCCGGCCGTTCTCCTGGCGGCTGTCGCCCAAGATGGTCCGCCTGTTCGTCCTCGGCTCCGAGCGGTCCGACGGCCTGGACCGGGAGGTGTCCCAGAAGTGGTTCGGCGACCGGAGCTTCGTCGAGCGCTCCATCGTCACCCTCGCCTCCGACCGCGGGCTGCTGCTCATCGGCGACCCGGGGACCGGCAAGAGCTGGCTGGCCGAGCTGCTGTCCGCCGCGATCAGCCGCAACAGCACGCTGGTGGTGCAGGGCACCGCGGGCACCACCGAGGACCACATCAAGTACTCGTGGAACGTCTCCATGGTCATCGCCAAGGGTCAGTCCCGGGAGTCGATGATCCCCTCACCGATCATGACCGCCATGGAGACCGGCTCGATCGGCCGCTTCGAGGAGCTGACGCGGTCCACGAGCGACGTGCAGGACGCGCTGATCTCGATCCTCTCCGAGAAGTACATCTCCGTCCCCGAGCTGGAGAGCGGCGCCGGCGACGACAACATCGTGTTCGCCAAGCCGGGTTTCTCCGTCATCGCCACCGCCAACAGCCGCGACCGGGGCGTCAACGACCTGTCGTCCGCGCTCAAGCGCCGCTTCAACTTCGTCCGCATCCCCGTCGTGACGAACAAGAAGAGCGAGGCGGAGATCGTCCGCTTCCGCACCGAGGAGCTGCTGCGCCGGCACTCCATCGACCTCGACGTGCCGCCCACCCTGCTCGACGTGCTGCTGCGGAGCTTCGCCGACCTGCGCGCCTCCGCCGCGGCGGCCGGCAGCGACGACGAGAAGCTGGAGTCCGCGCTGTCGACGGCGGAGCAGATCGGCGTGCTGGAGGACGCCGTCCTGCACAGCAACTTCTTCGGCGAGAGCGCCCTGACCGCCCGCACCCTCGCCGCCTCGCTGGTCGGCTCCCTGACCCGGCGCGAGCCCGAGGACCTGGCCATCCTCAACAAGTACCTGCACGGTGTCGTCGAGCCGCGCGGCAAGGAGGAGGGCGGCCCCTGGACGGAGTTCCTGGAGGGCGGCCGCGACGCGATCGCCACCCTGTCATGAGCGGGGCCCAGGAGGACACGTCGTTCGCCGCGCTGCGCGGACAGCTCCAGGAGGCCGCGGCGGCCTTCGCGGACGGGCCCGACGCCCTGGAGGGGATCCTGCTCGGACTGGTCGACGACGTGGACCGCGCGGTGCGCGAACCGCTGGAGATCTTCCCGGTCTGCCACCACTCCCCCGCCTCCGCGACCGCCATGGCCCGCCGGCTGCGCGAGAAGCAGCCCAAGGTGGTCTACCTGGAGCTGTGCGAGGACATGGCGCCGCTCCTGGCCGAGCTGCGCAACTGCCGGCTGCCGGTGGCGGTGCAGGCGTTCGCGGGCGACGTCGAGGGCTTCCCCGCCCAGTGGGCCCCCCTGTCGGTGGTGGCACCGGTCACGGAGGCGTCGGCCGAGTACCAGGCGATCGCGTACGCCCTGGACACCCCGGGCGTCGAGCTGGTGCTCGTGGACCGGTCCGCGGACCACGTCTTCCAGTGGGACGGCGGCGCCGGGCCGGAGGCCGGGACGGCCGGCGGCGACGACGCCCCCAAGGAGGAGGAGGCCGCGCTGCACGGTGAGGCCGTCGGTGTCGAGCTGGGCGACCTGCGGCCGCGCTTCGCCGAGCTGGAGGAGCACCTGCTGCGCCACGGAAAGGTGCGGCACTGGTCGGAGTGGTGGCACCAGTACGTGGAGGTCCCCCTCGGGGACAGCGACCACGCCACCTACCGGCAGGTCATGTTCCTCATCGGCAGCCTGTTCCGCCGGCTCGCCCCCGGCGAGGGGTCCCGGCTGCGGGTGGACGAGGACCGCGAGCGGTACATGTGGACGCGGATGCGCGAGCACCTGGCGGCGAGCGGCACGGACCCGCGGGACTGCCTGTACGTGTGCGGAGCGTTCCACGCGGCCAGCCGCGTCGAGGAGTTCGGTGTGGCGGGCGGGTCCGACACGTTCACGATCCCGCCGCGTACGGCCACCACCTGGCAGTACGGGCTGATCCCGTCCAGCCACGCGGCGATCGAGGCGCAGTTCGGCCTGGCTCCCGGTTCGGTGTCGATCGCGGCGACGGAGTGGGCCAAGGGGCTCAGGCGGAGCCGGGTGAAGCCGTACGTCCTCGAAGGGCAGGCCGGCCGGCGGAAGTCCGCGGCGAGGAAGGCGGCCGACGCCCCGGCCGTCGCCGCCGGCCCTGCCGCGGACAGGCTGTCCGGCTTCCTGCGCCAACCGCCCGCGATCGACCGGCTGGACGAGGCGGAACTGCTCGGCTGGTCGGTGGAGATCGTGCGGGCGGCTCGCCGCAACGGGTACCTCGCCTCCACGGCGGACGCCATCGCCGTCTTCGAGACGTCGATCCTGCTGGCCGGGATGCGGGACCGGGCCAAGCCGACGCCGTACGACTTCCAGGACGCGGCGGTCACCTGCATCGAGAAGGACAGCGTGCCGGGGCGGCGGGACGTGCGGCGGCTGGTCGAGATCATGATGGGCGGCGACCGCGTCGGCCGGGTCGGGTACGAGTCGCTGCCGCCGCTGGCCCGTGACGTGTACGACCGCCTCGCGCCGCTGGAGCTGAAGCCCGAGCAGCGCGGAGTGCGGCGGGCCCTGCTCGACCTGGCCGCCCGGCCGGAACTGGCGGCCTGCTCCGACGCGCTGTGGATGCTGCGCCGCCTGCTGCCACAGGGGGCGGTCCGCCCGATCATGGGTGAGCGGCGGCTGGGTGAGAGGTCCGTTCAGGAGTCCTGGGACCTCTCGCTGGGCACCCACCAGCGGGCGCTCATCGAGCTGGGCTACGAGGGCGTGAGCATCGAGCAGGTCCTCGAACAGCGGCTGCGGCGCGACGCGTACGGTCCGCGGGCGACGACCGCGGACGTGCTCGCGGCGGTCGAGGACGCCACGCTGTACCTGCGCGGCCGGCGCCTCGCGGACGAGCTGGGCGGCCACGCGCTGAAGGTGCTCGCCACCGAGCGCACGGTCGACGGCGCCCCGGAGGTGCTGCGCCGGGTGCGGGCGCTGCTGGCGTACTACCGGACGAGCGAGCCGGTGCTGCCGCCGTGGATCGAGTCGTTCGTGAAGACCGGCTACGCCCACTACTGCACGCTGCTGCCCACGGCGTTCCAGGACGAGGACGCGACGGTCGGGCAGGTCGCGGCCATGCTGGGCTTCCTGTTCGGCATGGAGGGGCTGGCCCTGTCGCTGGGCTGCGACCGGGCCCAGCTGGAGCTGGCGGTCGGGCAGTCGCATCCCGGGGACCCGTCGAAGACGGCCCTGCTGTGGGCGGCGCGGGTGCGGCTCGGCACCCTGTCGCGGGCCGAGCTGCGGGCCCGGTGCGACGCGCTGCTGGACAACCCGCTGGTGGTGCCCTCGTATCCGCGCTATCTCAGTGGTTTCGTGCACGCGCTGGAGCCGGTGCCGGGGCTGGCGGACGTGGTGGTGGAGGCGGTGTCGAACGCGTTCGCGCGGCTGCCCGACCCGGTGCTGCTGCCGTGGCTGCCGCTGCTGATCACGACCTTGCGCTCGGGTGCCGCGGAGCCGGCGGCGCTGCTGGTGCGGGAGGCGGGGCGGATCTTCCCGGGGCGGCTCGCCGCGCTGGACGCCTGGGTGCCGCCGTGGCACGCGTCCCCGGTGCCGGCGGACGCCGCCCGGCCGGGCTCCGGCGGCCCGCGGCCCCGGGGCGCCGCGCTCCTGCCGAGGCATCCGGCGGCCTGCGACGTGGTGGCGGACCTGCTGGGGTGCGCGGGGGAATGGTCCGGCCCCGAGGCGTCGCCGGAAGGGGCCGGGGGCCCGTCCGGCGTGGCGCTGCTCGCCGCCCACCCGGCGGCCTGCGACGCGGTGGCCGCCCTGCTGGGGTGCGGGGGTGCCTGGGACACGGGGAGGGGTGCCGATGTACCCGGCGCGCTGCTGACGGCCCGTCATCCGCGGGCCGGGGAGGCGTGGGAGGCGGTGCTCGCGCGGAGCTGACGCCGCCTGGACCGGATCCCGGCGGCGGACGGGAGCCGGGGCCGGTCCATCGGGCGCGGGGCATGCCAGGATGATGTTCCGACAGCCGGCCGCCGGGCAGCTCCCGCGGGCGGACCGCGAGTTGAGGACGGAGTGAGGCCCGCATGACCTCCCTGAGCGGTGGCGAGAACGCCGCCCACCCGTATCGCGTCGACACGAGCAAGCCCCATCCCGCCCGGATGTACGACTACTTCCTCGGCGGGAAGGACCACTACGAGGTCGACCAGCGGGCCGCCGAGGAGTTCATGAAGGCGGCGCCGGAGGTGCGCGAGGGCGTCCTCGCCAACCGCCGGTTCCTGCACCGCGCGGTCCGGCACGTGGTGGCCGAGGGCGGCGTCCGGCAGATACTCGACGTGGGCACGGGACTGCCCACCGAGCCCAACGTCCACCAGATCGCCCGGGCCCTGGCGCCTGAGACCCGGGTCGCCTACGTCGACAACGACCCCATCGTCAGTACGCACTCCAGGGCCCTGTCCGACGATCCGGACACCTCCGTCGTGCTGGCCGACCTGCGCGATCCCCGCGCGATCCTCGACCACCCCGAGGTCCGCGGGGTCGTCGACCTGGACCGGCCGGTGGCGCTGCTGCTGGTGGCGGTCCTGCACTTCGTCTCCGACGCCGAGGACCCGGCGGGCATCGTCGCCACCCTGCGCGACGCGCTGCCTGACGGGTCCTACCTGGTGCTGTCGCACGCGACGGGCGACGTCCACGAGGACCGGCGCGCGGACGCGGCGGCCGTCTACAGGAACGCCACCGCCTCCATGAACCTGCGCCGTCACGCCGAGGTCCTGGACCTGTTCGGCGACTTCACCCTGGTCGAGCCGGGGCTCGTCCGGGTCACCGACTGGCGTCCCGAGGAGCCCCCGCGACCGGACGCCGCGCCGATCGGCATCTACGGCGGAGTGGCGAGGAAGGGCGCCTGAGAGCACATAGGGCGCCCGCCCCGCCGGGCGGCCGGCGCGCCCCGGCGGCCCTTCGGCGTGTCCCGGCCGCTACCCCTTCTGCTCCACCCGCACCCAGTCCACCTCGGCCTGGACCCCGCCGGCGGCGATGCGGTCCACGCTGGACTGGGGCAGTCCCCAGTACGGGCTGGTGACCTTGTTCCAGCCCGCCGGGTAGGCGCCGCCGAGCGCGAGGTTGAGGATCACGTACTGGTCGTGGTCGAAGACCCAGTCCCCGCGGGTCGACTCCAGCTTGTTGCGGGTCGTCTCCTGGACCACGCGGTCGTCGACGGAGAACTTCATGCCGGTCGGCGTCCACTCCACCGCGTAGGTGTGCCACTGGTCGGCCCGGCCGCCGCCCGGGTACACCTGGCGTGCCCCGATGTTGCCGTCGGCCGAGTAGCCGGGACCGTGCAGGGCGCTGCTGGTCCAATCGCCGTAGCCGATGTTCTCCATGATGTCGGTCTCGCCGGAGGCGGGCCAGGACACCGAGGGGTCGTCCACGTCGCTGCCCAGCATCCAGAAGGCGGGCCAGAAGCCGTCGCCCACCGGCAGCTTCATGCGGGCGCTGACCTTGCCGTAGGTGAAGTCGAACCTGGTGTTGGTGTCGATGCGCCCGGAGGTGAAGTCGTAGGTGCCGCCGCCCGCCGGGGTGCAGCCCTTGCAGTACTTGGCGCGCAGGACCAGGGCGCCGTTCTCCAGGCGGATGTTGTCGGCGGAGTCGACGTACGCCTGGGACTCGCCGTTGACCGGGCCCATCTCCGTGCCGGTGCGCACCACCCGCCACTTGGAGCGGTCCAGGGAGCCGGCGGTGAAGTCGTCGAAGAACGTGGTGCGGTAGGCGCCGGACTGCTCGCCGGGCAGTGCCGGGTACGCCGCGGCGGCGCTGCCGCCCGTGCCCCAGACCTCGAACTCGTAGAGCGAGTAGCCGAACTGGGCGGTCGAGGGGGCCGGGTTGTAGAAGGAGCGGCGCTCCTTGCCGAGCATGCGGACGTAGCGGCCGGTGGCGGGCTGCGGGAGCCGGACGCTGTCGTGCCGGCCGGCGGCCTCGCCGGGGGACTTCACGTCGGCGCGGCGGGCGGCCACCTCGCTCGCCGAGGGGCGGTACACGGTGCGCCAGGTGCGGTTGTCGTCGGAGACCTGGAGTTCGTAGTCGACGGCGTAGGCGGCCTCCCAGTACAGGTCCACCGTGTCGACGACCGAGGTGGCGCCGAGGTCGACGGAGACCCAGCGGTCGGCGTTCCAGTCGCTGGACCACCGGCTCACGTCGGCCTTCAGGTCGGCCGGGCGGCCGCCGTCGGTGACGAACGCAGGTGAGTTGCCCGCGTGCTGGTAGAAGTTCGCGTACGCCGGATGGTTCAGCGCGAGGTTGGTGCGGGTGGTGGAGGCGGGGGCCGGTTCACCGCCGTAGACCTTGAAGGAGTAGAGGGAGTAGCCGTAGGGGGTGGCCCGTTCGACGCCGCGCATGCGGACGTAGCGGGCCGTGACCTCCTGCGGGTAGGTGTGGGCGGTGACCGATCCGCCGGTGCCGGCCGTCTCGGTGTAGAAGGGCGTCCAGTCGGTGCCGTTCCTGGACGCCTCCAGCACGTATCTCTTGCCGTAGGCGGCCTCCCAGTCCAGGGTCACGCGGTCGACGCGGAGCACGGCGCCGAGGTCGACCCGGATCCAGGCGTCGTCGGTGAAGTCGCTGGACCAGCGGGTGGCGCCGCTGCCGTCGAAGGCCAGGCCGGGTGCGGTGCCCGCGTTCTCGCTGGCCGAGGCGGTCACCGCGGCGGGGTTCGCGGCGTAGGCGGAGGCCGCGCGGTCGGTGTCCCAGGCGGCCGTGGCGGCGGAGGCCTCGGCGGCCGCGGGGGTGGTGAGGACCGGGCCCGCCGCCAGCAGGGTGAGTGCGGCGAGGGCGGTCAGGAGGGTGCGGGGGGTGCGGGATGGCATGGGGGGTCTCCTCCGGACGAGTTCTGCCATGGGTGAATGCCACAGACGAATGCCATGTACCTGTCATGCATGTGCTCGGCCGTGCCGGTGGTGCCGTGGTGGGCGCGGACTCCCGCGTCCGCGCCCACCACGGGGTCAGGCCGCCTTGCGCTCGCTCTCCCCCGCCCGGCGGATGATGTCCGCGTAGTGCCGGCCGCTGCCCTTGACCGTGCGGACCTGCGTCGCGTAGTCGACGTGGACCAGGCCGAAGCGCTTGTCGTAGCCGTACGCCCACTCGAAGTTGTCCAGCAGCGACCAGGCGAAGTAGCCCGCGAGCGGGGCCCCGCGGCGGGCCGCGGACGCGCAGGCCGCGAGGTGCGCGCTCAGGTACTCCTGGCGCTCCGGGTCGTCGATGGTGCCGTCGGGGCGGACGACGTCGGGGAAGGACGAGCCGTTCTCGGTGACGTACAGCCTGCGCGGACCGTACTCGTTCGTCAGGCGCAGCAGCAGCTCCTCGATGCCGCCGGCGTCGATCTCCCAGTCCATGCCGGTGCGCGGTACGCCCGCCCGGCGCACGGTGCGCACGTGCGGGGCCGGTCCGGCGGGGTCGTCGGCGACGGTCTGGGGGAAGTAGTAGTTCAGGCCCAGCCAGTCCAGCGGGGCGCCGATGAGGTCCATGTCGCCGGGCTGCTCGGGGAGTTCGACGCCGTAGACCTCGCGCATGTCCTCCGGGAAGCCCCGGCCGTGGACCGGGTCCAGCCACCAGCGGTTGGTGTGGCCGTCCATCCGGCGGGCGGCGGCCAGGTCCTCGTCCCGGTCGGTGGCGGCGTGGATGGTGGAGAGGTTGTTGACGATGCCCACCTGGGCGCCCGGGGCCGCCTCGCGGATGGCACGCATCGCCAGGCCGTGGCCGAGGAGCAGGTGGTAGGAGGCGCGCACGGCGGCCGTGAGGTCGGTCCAGCCGGGGGCCATCTTGCCCTCCAGGTGGCCGATCCAGGCGGAGCACAGCGGCTCGTTGAGCGTGGCCCAGTGCTGGACGCGGTCGCCGAGGCGTTCGGCGACGACGGAGGCGTACGAGGCGAAGTGCTCGGCGGTCGCGCGCTCGGGCCAGCCGCCCCGGTCCTGGAGCGCCTGCGGCAGGTCCCAGTGGTAGAGGGTCACGGACGGTGTGATGCCGGCCGCCAGCAGGTCGTCGATCAGCCGGTCGTAGAAGGCGAGGCCCTTCGCGTTGACCGGTCCGTCGCCGCCCGGCACGACGCGCGGCCAGGCGATGGAGAGGCGGTAGGCGTTGGTGCCCAGGCTCCGCATCAGCTCGATGTCCTCGTGCGTGCGGTGGTAGTGGTCGCAGGCGACGTCGCCGTGGTCGTCGTTGTCGATCTTCCCGGGGGTGTGCGAGAAGGTGTCCCAGATCGACGGCGAACGTCCGTCCTCCGCCACGGCTCCCTCGATCTGGTACGCCGATGTGGCCGTGCCCCACAGGAAGTCGTGCGGGAGTGCGGCGAAGTCGATGGTCACGTGGGTCCTCTCGGGTTCGGGAAGGTTGGTCGCGGTCACTTGACGGCACCCGCCGTCAGCCCCGCGACGAGGTAGCGCTGGAGGAGCAGGAAGCCCGCCACCACGGGGACGCTGACCACCAGGGAGGCGGCCATGATCTGGTTCCAGTACACGTCGTTCTGCGTGGAGTAGCCCTGGAGACCGACGGCGAGGGTGCGGGTGGCGTCGTTGGTCATCACCGAGGCGAACAGCACCTCGCCCCAGGCGGTCATGAAGGCGTAGACGGCGACCGCGACGATGCCCGGGATCGCGGCCGGAACGACCACCTTGAACAGCGCGCGCAGCGGCCCGCAGCCGTCCACCAGGGCGGCCTCGTCCAGGTCGCGCGGCACCGAGTCGAAGTAGCCGATCAGCATCCAGATGGAGAAGGGCAGGGAGAAGGTCAGATAGGTGAGGATGAGGCCGCCGCGGGAGCCGAAGAGGGCGATGCCGGTGGCGTTGCCGATGTTCACGTAGATGAGGAACAGGGGCAGCAGGAACAGGATGCCGGGAAACATCTGCGTGGACAGCACCGTCACGGAGAAGACGCGCTTGCCGCGGAACTCGTAACGGCTGACCGCGTAGGCGGCGAAGACCGCGATCACCACCGAGCAGACCGTCGCCGCGCCCGCCACGATCAGCGAGTTCACGAAGTACTTCGCCAGCGGGACGGTCGACCAGATGTCGATGTACGGGCGCACGGTCAGCTCGCTGGGCAGCCAGCGGAACTTGCTGGAGACGTCCTCGAGCGGCTTCAGCGAGCTGGAGACCATGACGTACACCGGGAGCAGGACGAACCCGGTGAGCAGGGTGAGGAAGACGCGGCGGCTCCAGAGGAAGGAGCGCGGCGCCGCCATCGGGGACCTAGACATCGGCCGTCTTCCCTTCTCGGGCGGCCCGGGGCGTCCGGGAGGACCGGGAGGTCAGGAACAGGTACACGCCCGTCACCAGCAGCAGGAAGAGCAGCAGCAGGACCGACATCGCGGAGCCGGCGCCGAAGTTCCAGGTGACGAAGGACGACTGGTAGATGTGGATGGAGATCAGGTCGGCGGCCTCCGGCGCGGCCTTGCCGAACAGGACGAACGGCGTGTTGAAGTCGTTGAAGGTCCACAGGAACAGCACGAGGACCAGGACCTGGTTGACCGGACGCAGCGACGGCAGGGTGATGCGGCGGATCTGCTGCCAGACGCCGGCCCCGTCCAGGGCGGCGGCCTCGTACAGCTCCTTGGGGATGTTCTGGAGGCCCGCCATGACGATGAGGAACGCGAACGGCCAGCCCTTCCAGACGGACACCACGAGCAGCGCGACGAAGCTGTTGTCGCCGATCAGCCAGAAGGAGGGCTTGTCGGTGAGGCCCAGCTGGTCGTGCAGGACGTGGTTCACCAGGCCGTTGTCGTGCTGGAACATGAACGCCCAGGTGATGACGGCCGCGTAGACCGGCAGGGCGTACGGCACCAGGAAGATCGCCCGGAGCAGGCCCCGGCCGCGGAAGGCGTCCTGCATGCAGATCGCCGCGGCGGTGCCGATCAGCCAGCACAGTCCGACGGACAGCACGGTGAAGACGCAGGTGACGAGGAAGGAGTGGAGCAGGGCCTCGCCGACGGGCGCGTCGAAGTCGACCGACAGGCTGTAGTTGTCGAGGCCGGTCCACGGGGCGACGGTCCAGTCGCGGATGTAGAACTGGGTGAGTTCCTTGAAGCTCATCACGATGCCGATGACCATCGGCACCAGGTGGACGAGGAGTTCGAGGAGCAGGGCCGGCAGGAGCAGCAGGTAGGGCAGGCCGATGCGGCGGATCCGCCCGGGACGGCGGCGGGGTCCGCGCGCCGTCCCGGGGGAGCTCTTGCCGACCGTCCGCTCACGGGACTGCGCCGAGGCGGTCGTGGTGGTCATGGCGAGATCCGTGTCGTGTCGGAGACGATGGGGTTCCGGGGGCTCACTTCGTCGGCATCTGCTGCTGGGCCTTGGCGAGCTTCTCCTTGACCGACTCGGCGGTCACCGCACGGCCGGCCGCGGCGTCCGCGAACAGCTCCTTGACGGCCGTGCCGACCGCCGTCTCGAACTGCGACTCGTCCGGCACCTGGGGCAGCGCGGCGGCGCTGGTGGCGAGGGTCTCGCGCAGGACGGCGGTCGCCTGGGTGTTGAACGCCGGGTCGGACTGGGCGGCCTTGACCGGCGGGATGGAGCCGTACGCCTCGTTGAGGATCTTCTGCTCGGCGTCGCTGGTCATGAACTTCACGAACTTGGTGGCGCCGTCGACGTTGTCGGTGTTCTTGAAGACGGCCATGTTGATGCCGGCGACCATGGAGTTGGTGGCCTGGCCGGCGCCCGGGGTGCCGGAGGCGACGGGTGCGGGCGCGACGCCCCACTCGTCCTCCTTCATGCCCATGGTCTTGAAGGTGGCGGAGGCGGTCTGCCACAGCACCATCGCGGTCTTGCCCTTGGCGAAGTCGCTGAGGGACTGGTTCTGCGCGTACTCGGCGTTGCCGGGCGCGATGACCTTGTCCTTGGCCATCAGGTCGACGTACTGCTTGACGGCCGCGACGGCGCCCTCGGAGGTGAAGTCGGGCTTGCCGTCCGCGGTGAAGAAGTCGGCGCCGTGCTGCTTGCCGAGGACGAAGACCTGGTGGATGTTGTTCGACAGGTTGGAGCCCTCTGCGCCCAGGGCCCACTTGCCGTCCCCGGAGATCTTCTTGCCGGTCTCGACCAGCTCGTCCCAGGTGGCCGGGGGCTTGGTGACGCCCGCGTCGGCGAACATCTGCTTGTTGTAGTAGAGCGCGTAGGCCATCGAGTACAGCGGGACCGCGGCCGGGTCCTGGCCCTCGACGCCGGTCGAGCCGAGCGCCGACTCCACGAAGCGGTCTCTGCCGCCGATCGTGTCGAAGTTCTTCGCGTCCCAGGGCAGCAGCGCGCCGGTGGCCTGGAGGGAGGCGCTCCAGGTGTTGCCGATGTTCAGGATGTCCGGGCCCTGCCCGGAGGTGGTGGCGGTGAGGATCCGGTTGAGCAGGTCGGACCAGGGCACGACCTCCAGCTTCACCTTGATGCCGGTCTCCTTCTCGAACTTGTCGAGTTCGGGCTGGAGGACCTTCTTGTCGACCTCGACGCTGGCGCCCTGGTTGGAGGCCCAGTAGGTGAGTTCCTTGGGCGAGTCGTTGGATCCGCCGCCCGAGGAGGAACCGCCTCCGCAGGCCGAGGCGGCGAGAGCGAGAGACATGGTGACGGCGCCTACGGCCGCGGCTCGGATGCTGCGCATGGCTCCTGGGTCCTTCCGGGGAGTCGGTCGGGAAGTCCGAGGGCGGCCCCGGTATCCCTCCCGAAGCCCCTCATGGCTTAATTTAGGACGTGAGTTAAACCCCGAGAGAAAGACTCGTCAAGGTGTCGCGCGCGGTCGGACGGCGGGCGGAGTCCTGGAAAGGAGGTGCCGGATGGCCGGACACGGCGGGCGAACGGTCCGTGACCTGCGGCGCGAGAGCCGCACCGCCGTTCTGCAACGGTTGTATTTCGACGGGCCGATGAGCCGGCTCGCGCTGGGCTCGGCGGCCGGGCTGAGTTCGGGTTCCGTGAGCACCGTCGTCGCCGAACTCATCGCGGACGGGCTCGTGGAGGAGGCGGGCAGCCTCGGGGCGGACGGCGGCCGGCCCCGCACCCTCGTGCGCGTCGCGGCGGACCGGGGACGCCTGATCGGGGTCGACGTCGGCGAGACCCGGGTGCGCGTCGAGCTGTTCGACCTCGCGATGTCGGAACTCGCGCGGGCGGAGCGGGCGTTGCCCGGACACGGCTCGCGCTCCTACGACGTGCGGGTCGTCGCCGGGCACATCCTGGACGGCGTCGCGGAGGTCCTGGAGGCCCCCGGCGCGGGCTCCGGTGAGCTGCTCGGCGTCGGCGTCGGGGTCCCCGGCATCGTGGAGCACACCGCCGACGGCACCCTCGTGCACGGCCAGACCATCGGATGGGACGCGGTGCCGCTGGAGGCGCTGTTGCGGGACGCGGGTCGGCTGCCCGCGCACGTGCCGCTGTTCATCGACAACGGCGCCAAGACGCTGGGGCAGGCCGAGATGTGGTTCGGCGGCGGTCGCGGGGCGCACAACGCCGTGGTCGTGCTGTTCGGTTCGGGGGTCGGCGCCTGTGTCGTCACGGACGACGTGGAGCACGGGCGCGCGGTGGAGTGGGGGCACCTGACGGTACGGGTGCGGGGGCGCCGGTGCCGGTGCGGGGCGCGGGGGTGCCTGGAGGCGTACGCGGGCGCGGAGGCGCTGGTCGCGCGGTGGCGTGAGTCGGGCGGGCAGCCGCCGCCCGGCGCCGACGAGGAGGCCGCGCTCACCGCCCTGCTGTCCGCGGCCCGGCCCGGCGACGGGGGCACGCCCGACCCGGTGGCCGCCGGGGTGCTGGCCGAGACCGCCGAGTACCTGGGCGCCGGCCTCTCCGACCTGATCAACCTCTTCCAGCCGGAGCGGGTGGTGGTGGGCGGCTGGGCCGGCCTGCAACTGGGCGCGCCGTTCCTGGAGTCCGTCCGGGCGCACGCCCTGGCCCACGCGCTGCGGCACCCCGCGGGACGGGTGGGCATCGCCCTCGGCCGCCTGGGCCCCGACGCGGTCACGGTGGGCGCGGCGACCCTGCCCCTCGCGGCCTTCTTCGCCCGCGGCGGCCGCCGCCCGCCGGTGGCCTCCCCCGGCCCGGCACCCGCCTGGCGGACGGCGCTCGGCGGGCGGCTGGCGGGACAGCGGGGTGGCGGGTGACGTGACCGGGCGGGGCGCAGGGGCACGGACACGGGCGGGGCGGCGCGGGCGGGGCGGCGCGGGCGGCGCGGGCGGCGCGGCGTACGGGAGCCGTCGGCGCGGCGGAGGCCCGCGTTGTGTCCGCGGGGCCTACGCCGAGTCCCGTACCACCAGTTCCGGGTCGAAGACGACCGACGTGGGGTCCTTGCGCTCACCCTTGATGTGTTCGTCGAGGAGACGGGCCATGGTGGCCGCCATCTCCTCGACCGGCTGCCGCACCGTGGTCAGCCGGGGCCGGCAGGTGACGGCCACGCTGGAGTCGTCGAAGCCGATGACCGCGACGTCGCCCGGCACCCGGCGTCCGTGGTCGCGCAGCACCTGCACGGCACCCTGCGCCATCAGGTCGTTGGCGGTGAACAGGCCGTCGAGGTCGGGGTGTTCGGAGAGCAGCGAGGCCGCCGCCGCCATGCCGCTGTCGACCGTGAAGCCGCCCTCGGCGACGGGGACGTACGGGTGCCCGTGCCGGGCGAGGGTGTCCCGGAAGCCGGCCAGCCGCTCCTGGCTCGCCGCGACGGCCAGCGGCCCCGTGACGGTGGCTATCCGGCGGCAGCCCCGCTCCAGCAGGTGCTCGGCGGCCAGCCGCCCGCCGTCGCGGTGGGCGAGGTCGACGTAGCTGAGCGGCACCGGACGCCCGGGCCGGGCGAAGAGCACCGCGGGCAGCCCGGCACCGGCGAGCAGCGCGGGCAGCGGGTCGTCGGGGTGGGTGGACACGATCAGCGCGCCGTCCGCGCCGCCCTGCCTGAGGTACGCCACGACCTCCTGCCGCGCCTCGGGCGTCTCGGCGAACATCAGCACCGGGTGCATCGACCGCGGCCGCAGGTGGCCGACGACGCCGCCGACGACACGGCCGAAGAACGGGTCGGCGAACACCCGGGTGGCGAAGGCGTTCTGCTCGGTGTCGGAGGCGTCGCCCGCGCCGGAGACGACCAGGGCGACGGTGGTGGTGCGCCGGGTGACCAGTTGCCGGGCGGCCTGGTTGGGCGCGTACCCGGTGCGTTCGATGGCCCGGCGGACCAGGTCCTGGATGGCGGGGTCCACGTTGCGGACGCCGTTGACCACCCGGGAGACGGTCGCCCGGGACACGCCGGCCTCCCGGGCGACGTCCTCCAGGGTCGGGGCCTGTCTGCTCATGCCCGCACCCTAACCGGCGGGGTCGGGCGGGTGGTAGAGCGCTCTCCGCCGCCTCAGCCGGTGCGGGGGCCCACCACCTCCAGGTCCGCGACCAGGGGCACCTCGCCCGCCGAGGGGCCCGCGAGCACCCGCCAGCGGCCCGTCTCCGTACGCCAGGCGCGCTCCCGCACGCACCAGTGGCGCAGCGCCCGCGCCGGGACGCGCACCGTCGCCGTCACGCTCTCCCCCGGCCGCGCGCGGACGGCCGCGTACCCGGCGAACCAGCGCACCGGGCGTTCGACCGCCGACCCGGGCCGGGCGAGGTAGACCTGCACGACCTCCCGGCCGGGCCGCGCGCCCGTGTTGCGCACCCGGACCCGGACCGTCACGTCCTCCCCCGCGCCCGCCCGCGGCGGCACGGTCAGCTCCTCGTGGGCCCAGGTGGTGTAGCCCAGTCCGTGCCCGAACCAGTAGGCGGGCACGCGCGTGTGGCGCAGCCAGCCGCGGTGACCGACGTGGAGGCCCTCGTCGTAGGGGAGCCGGCCGTCCGCCGGGAGGGTGCGGGTGACCGGGGCGTCGGCGAGGGCGGCCGGCCACGTGGTGGGCAGCCGGCCGCCGGGCTCCGCGCGCCCGAAGAGGACGTCGGCCAGTCCGTCGCCGCCCTCCTGACCGGGGAACCAGGCGAGCAGCACCGCGCCCACAGCGTCGCGCCAGGGCAGTTCCACCGGGCCGCCGCTGTTGACGACCGCCACCGTGCGCGGGTTGGCGGCGGCGACCGCGCGCACCAGGGCGTTCTGCGTGGCCCCGAGCGAGAGGGTCGTGCGGTCGTAGCCCTCGCACTCGCCGTGCTCGGTGGTGCCCACGACGACGATCGCCGCGTCCGCCCCGGCGGCGGCGCGCGCGGCCTCGGCCGGCGAGGCGGCTGCGTCGGGGGCGGGCGGCGCCGCGCTGACGACCGTGGCCCGGCCGGTGCCGGGGGCCAGCTCGCGGCGGGCCACGAGCAGGGCGTCCTGGCCGACGGCCAGGTCGGCGCCGGCGTACTGGGCGGGCGGGTTGACGTGCACCACCGCCGGGTCGTCGGTCGGCGGCGGGAAGTCCCCGGCCAGCAGCGGCCGCCCGTCCAGGGCGAGGCTCATCCGGCCGAAACCGGCGACGCCCAGCGTCCAGCGGCCCGCCGTCCGGGGGCGCAGGCGCGCGCTGATCTCGACGGTGTGCGCCCCCGGTACCAGCCGGGGCTCCAGCAGGCGTCCCCCGCGCCGTCGTTCGGCGTACAGTTCGCGGCCGTCGGCGTCCAGCATCCGCAGCAGCACGCCGGGCAGCCCGGAGCGGGGGTCGGTGCACGCGTCGTGGCCCAGCGGGGGCGCGGGCCCGTCGGGGCGCGGACCGGGGACGTGGACGACCCGGGCGCGGCCCCGCAGCGCGGCGCGGACGCCGTCGAGTACGGAGACCTCGTGCGGCGGGAAGACCCCGGCGCTGCCCCCGCCCTGCGTACGGGTCCGGGCGGCGTGCGCGCCGATCACGGCGACGGTGCGCAGGTGGCCGGGGTCCAGCGGCAGGACACCCCGGTTGGCGAGCAGCACGCTCCCGGCGGCGACGGCCCGGCGGGCCAGGGCCCGCTCCCGCGGCGCGACGGCCGGACGGGGAGCGGGCGGGGCCTCGGTGCCGGCGCGGGCGGCGCCGGACGCCGTCGGCTCCCCCTCCCCCAGCGCGCCCAGCCAGGCCGCGAGCCGCAGCAGCCGCCGTACCTTGTCGTCCACGGTGTCCTCGGGCACGGCGCCGTCGGCCACCGCGCGGGCCAGCGCCTCACCCCAGGGGCTGTCGGGGCCGGGCATGGCGAGGTCGAGTCCGGAGCGGGCGGTGTCCTCGGTGGAGCGGACCGCGCCCCAGTCGGAGACGACCACGCCGTCGAACCCCCACTCGCCCTTCAGCGGGTCGGAGAGCAGGGCGTTCGCGGTCATGGTCGTGCCGTCGACCGCGTTGTACCCGGCCATGACGAGGCGCACCCCGGCGTCCACCGCCGCCTCGAAGGGCGCGAGGTAGACCTCCCGCAGCGCCCGTTCGTCCACCCGTACGTCGACGGTGAGCCGGTCGGTCTCGGAGTCGTTGGCCACGTAGTGCTTGGCGGTGGCGGCCACGCCGTGCGCCTGGACGCCGCGCACCAGTGCGGCGCCGACGCGGCCGGTCAGCTCCGGGTCCTCCGAGAAGCACTCGAAGTGCCGGCCGCCGAGGGGGCTGCGGTGCAGGTTGAGGGTCGGGGCGAGGAGGACGTCCACGCCCTTGCGCCGGGCCTCGGCGGCGAGCAGGCCGCCGAGGCTCTCGACCAGGTCCTCGTCCCAGGTGGCGGCGAGCGCCGAGGCCGAGGGCAGCAGGACGGAGGTGATCCGCTCGTCCCAGGCCTCGCCCCGTACGCCCGCCGGGCCGTCGGACATCACCAGCTCCCGCAGTCCGAGCGCCGGTTCCGCCCGGGTGCGCCAGGTCGTGGCGCCGTCGAGCAGCAGCGCGCGGGCGCGCGGTGTCAGCTTGCCGAGCAGCCGGTCGATCTCTTCGTCGCTCGTCCCCACCCGGGTCTCCCCTCCCAGTCGTGCCGTGCGTGTCCGTCCGGCGTCAGCTGTAGACGCCGAACTCGTAGAGCGAGTAGCCGTAACCGGTGCCGCGGGCCGTGCCGTTGACGCGCACGTAGCGGCCGGTGCCGGACACGTCGAGGGTGTCGACGCCGCCGTTGCCGTCGGTCACGGTGCGCACGGTCTGCCAGTTCTGTCCGTCGTCGGAGGTCTGGACGGTGTAGGCCCTGGCGTAGGAGGCCTCCCAGTACAGCTGGACGTGCCGGAACGTGGTGCGCGTCCCGAGGTCCACCTGGACCCACTGGGGGTCACTCCAGTCGCTGGCCCAGCGGGTGTTCGGGTTCCCGTCCACGGCGTTGGCGGCGGTGCAGGGGCAGTCGCCGTAGCTCGGCTGGAAGGAGGACGCGGTGGCCGGCTTGCCGAGGGCGACGTTGGTGCCGTCCACGGCGGGCGGCACGACGCGCGCCGAGAGCGTCTCCACGCCGACGTTGCCCCGGCCGTCGGTGGCCTTGACGTACAGCTTCCAGACGCCGGGCCGGTCGGGGGCGGTGACCTTCAGGCGCCCGCCGCCGAGGTCGGTCGCGGGGAGCGTGGTGAGCTGCTTGCCCTGGTCGATGTAGTTGCTGTTGGCCAGCACCTCGTACGCGATCGGGTCGCCGTCGGGGTCGGTGGCGCGGGTGGTCAGGACGAGGTCCTTGCCCGCCTGCACCTTGCCCGCGTCGCCCTCGACGCCGAAGGCGGAGACGACGGGCGGTGTGTTGTCGCCGGCGGTGTCGCCGCCGTAGGCCCGCTTGACCGCGTAGTACGACAGCCGCTTCTGGCCGGCGGGCAGCAGGTTGAACCAGATGCCGCCGAAGTCGTACTCGGTGCCGTAGTGGAACAGGGTCGCGCCGAGGGCGACGCCCCGGTGCCCGGTGACGCAGTTCCAGGCGTCGGTGTAGCCCTGCGCCTTGGCCTGGTCGGTGGGTTCCCTCGGTACGCCGTTGGCGTCGTCCGGCACCTCCCACTCGCCGGCCGGACCGCCCTCGGTGACGATGTAGGGCTTGGTGTAGCCGCCCTGCTCCCAGGCGGCCCGGACACCGCAGACCGCGTCGTAGGAGTTGACGGCGTACAGGTCGAGGTCGGGGGCGTTCTTCTTGTAGTACGGCCAGGCGCCGACCCAGGCGTCGGTGGAGGTCACCGGGTGGTTCGGGTCGACGGCGTGGATCTTCTTCGTCACGTCGTTGACGAAGGTGGTGTAGGCGTCGCGCTGGCGCTCCAGCTCGTCGCCGCTGTAGCAGTTCTGGAGTCCGAGCACCGACTCGTTGCCGACGTTCCACATCAGGACGCCCGGGTGGTCCTTGTACTCCTGGACCCAGCGCGGGAACTCGGCCAGCATCTGGTCCTTGTACGCGGTGTCCGTCAGGTAGTTCACGCAGCCGCCGCTGCCGGGTCCGCCGCCGGGCTGGAGCCAGAAGCCGGCGATGACCTTGACGCCGTGCGCGGCGGCGGAGTCGAGGAGGGGCTTGCTGCTCGCGTCGGTGCCCCAGGTGCGGATGGTGTTGACGCCCATGGACTTGAGGTCGGGCATGTACCGGTCGGCGTCGTTGGGTGAGGGGCCCCAGGTGAGGCCCTTGACCTGGTAGGGGCTGCCGTCCACGGTCAGCTGCCAGTTGCCCTGGCCGCCGGTGACCTTCACGACGCTGCCGGCGGCGTGCGCCTGCTGGGCCGGCACGGCGGTCAGGGCGCAGGCGGTGAGCAGCGCGGCGGTCAGCGGGACGGTGAGTCTGCGGGCCGGGGCGGGGCCCGGGGTGGGGGTGCGGGGTCGGCTCATGGTGGTGTGTCTCCGGTCTGCGGGTGGGGCGGCCCGGCCGCCCGCGGGGCAGTGGACGGCCGGGCCGCCGGTCTCGGTGGGGGGCCGGGGTCAGGGGAGTTCGTAGTTGGCGTCGAGTGCCGCGCCCGCCTCGGGGTGCGTCTCGTCGTAGCCGCGCGCGTTGCACTGGAGGCCGCCGACGACGCAGTGGTCGACGAGGGCCTTGAGGGTGGCGTCGTCCCAGGCGTTGAAGAAGTCGTAGTGGAACGAGTAGCTCGCGCCACTGGCGAGGCGGACCCGGGACAGGTCACCGTTGACCGGGAAGGCCATCTTGAACTCGATCATCGGCAGGGCGACCGGGTGTGTGGCCGGACAGATGTTGTTGTTGGTGCCGGGGTTGACCACCGGATACGCCATGTGGCTCTTGTGGTCGGGCGTGTCCAGATTCCTGCCGTCCCAGCAACTGGGCGCCTGGAAGCGGATGTTGACCTGCACGTCCTCGCGGTCGGGGCAGTTGGCCGGGAAGTCGACGTTGAAGAAGCTGTCGCCGCACTCCCAGCCCTCGACGAAGCCCCGGTGGTTGCGGAACTCCTGCGCGCTCTGCATGGGACTGCCGACGACGTAGCGCAGGCCCTTCGGGAAGGGCCGGACGCTGGTGTAGTCGGTGACGCCGGCCTTGTAGTAGATGACCTGCGGGCCGACGGGCAGCACCGGCCGGTCGCCGTCGTACATGGTGGGCATCCAGTAGCCCGACCGGTCACCGGGCGCGAGGCACGTGGTGGAGCCGGCGTCCAGCGAGGCGGTCGTACTGTTCGCGTTGGTCGTGGTGTTGCCCATGAACGTGTGGTCGTGGGACTTGCCGGGCTGCTGCGGATAGACGATCGGGTCGTCGGGCGCCGTGTGGCTGACCGCGCAGTTGGCCTGGAACTCGTGGAAGTAGCGGTGCGGCGGCTCCTTCGTGGACGGGGTGACGCCGGTGACCGGCGGGTTGGCGGGGATGTAGCCGTCGCCGTCCGGGTCCTCGGGCGAGAAGGCGGTCGAGGCGGCCATGGTGTGCCCGGAGTGCGCGGACTGTGCGGGCGGGGTCGCGGCACCGGCGTTCACAGCGAGGGTGCCGACGCCGATCGACGTCAGCAGCAGCGCGCTTGCGACGAGGGTGCCGGACAGGACTCTTGATCTCCGTGGCATGGAGACCTCCTGGGAGTGTCGGGGAAAATCTCGGAGAGCGCTCTCCCACGGCGGAGTGTTGAGGGGCGCGACGGGAGGTGTCAAGGGATTCGACAGGAAGGCCAGGTGCGGCCAACAAGCCTGCTGCTCCTACTTGTTGAACACAGCACACAAGAAACGGTCACAACTCTTGACGCGCCGTGCGGGCGGATGAAACATGCACACCCAGAGAGCGCTCCCCCACCCCCACTTCGTTCATTTTCCGAACAAGGAGAGCCGCCCCCATGCCCTCTTCCCCCACGCCCTCCCCCACGCCTTCCTCCACGTCCGAGCCGTCCGGAGTACGACGGCGCAGCGTCCTGACGGCGGCTGCCGCGGCCCCGGTGATCGCCGGGCTGGCCGGTGCCGTGCCCGCGGCCGCCGCCACCGGCACGGGCGGGGCCGCCCCCGGCGACAGCCCCCGCGCCCTGCCCGGCGGCGGCGACCTCGGGCCGAACGTCATCGTCTTCGACCCGTCCACGGCGAACATCCAGGGCAGGCTGGACGAGATCTTCCGGCAGCAGGAGTCCGCGCAGTTCGGCACCGGCCGCTACGCGCTGTTGTTCAAGCCGGGCACGTACAACGGGCTCAACGCCCAGATCGGCTTCTACACCTCCATCGCGGGCCTCGGCCTCTCCCCCGACGACACCACGATCAACGGCGACGTCACGGTCGACGCCGGCTGGTTCAACGGCAACGCCACGCAGAACTTCTGGCGTTCGGCGGAGAACCTCGCCCTCGTCCCGGTCAACGGCACCAACCGCTGGGCGGTGTCGCAGGCGGCGCCCTTCCGGCGCATGCACGTGCGCGGCGGGCTCAACCTCGCCCCCGACGGCTACGGCTGGGCGAGCGGCGGCTACATCGCCGACAGCCGGATCGACGGCAGCGTCGGACCGTACTCCCAGCAGCAGTGGTACACCCGGGACAGCTCGGTCGGCGGCTGGCTCAACGCGGTGTGGAACATGGTGTTCTCCGGCGTGGAGGGCGCGCCCGCGCAGAGCTTCCCCGACCCGCCGTACACGACGCTGGAGACGACGCCCGTCTCCCGGGAGAAGCCGTTCCTGTACCTCGACGGCGACGCGTACCGCGTCTTCCTGCCGGAGAAGCGCACCAACGCCCGCGGCGTGTCCTGGGGCAACGGCACCCCGCGCGGCACCTCGCTGCCGCTGGCGCAGTTCTACGTCGCCAAGCCCGGCGTCTCGGCGGCCACCCTGAACCAGGCGCTGGAGGAGGGCCTGCACCTGCTGCTGACGCCGGGGATCTACCACCTGGACGGCACGGTCGAGGTGAAGCGCGCGGGCACGGTCGTGCTGGGCCTCGGCTACGCCACGCTCATCCCCGACAACGGCGTCACCGCGATGAAGGTGGCCGACGTGGACGGGGTCCGGCTCGCCGGGTTCCTCATCGACGCGGGGCCGGTCAACTCCTCGACGCTGCTGGAGGTCGGGCCGGCCGGCGCGTCCGCGGACCACTCCGCCAACCCGACCACCGTGCAGGACGTGTTCATCCGGATCGGCGGCGCGGGCCCCGGCAAGGCCACCACCAGCATGGTGATCAACAGCCGGCACACGATCGTCGACCACACCTGGGTGTGGCGGGCCGACCACGGCGAGGGCGTCGGCTGGGAGACCAACCGGGCGGACTACGGCGTGGTCGTCAACGGTGACGACGTGCTGGCCACCGGGCTGTTCGTGGAGCACTTCAACAAGTACGACGTGCAGTGGAACGGCCAGCGGGGCCGCACGATCTTCTTCCAGAACGAGAAGGCGTACGACGCCCCCGACCAGGCCGCCGTCCAGAACGGCTCGGTCAAGGGCTACGCCGCCTACAAGGTCGGCGACCAGGTCACCGAGCACGAGGGCTGGGGCCTGGGCAGCTACTGCTACTACAACGTGAACCCGTCCATCGTGCAGCACCACGGCTTCGCCGCGCCGAACCGGTCCGGGGTGCGCTTCCACGGGCTGCTCGTGGTGTCGCTGGGCGGCAACGGGCAGTACGAGTGCGTCATCAACGACACGGGTTCGCCGACGTCCGGGACGTCGACCGTGCCGTCGACGGTGACGCAGTACCCCTGAGCACCGCTGCCGGAGGCCGCCCCGCCCGGGTTGGGCGGGGCGGCCCGGCGCCGTTACCGAGCGGGGGCCGGCGCGGGCGCGGGCGCGTATCCGGTGGGCCGGGCGGTGAAGGTGCCGCGGCCCCGGGTGCGGCCGCGCAACCGGGTCGCGTAGCCGAACAGTTCGGCCAGCGGCACGGTGGCCGTGACCACCGTCGTGCCGCCCCTCGGGTCGGACCCGGTGACCCGGCCCCGGCGCGCGGCGAGGTCGCCGAGCACGGCGCCCACCGCGTCGTCGGGCACGGTGACCGCGACCTCCACGACCGGTTCGAGCAGGACCATGCGCGAGGCGCGCAGGGCGTCGCGGAGACCGGCGCGGCCGGCGGTGCGGAAGGCCGTGTCGGACGAGTCCTTCACATGGGTCCGGCCGTCGGTGAGCGTGACCCGCAGCCCGGTCACCGGGTGTCCGCCGAGCGGCCCCTCGGCCAGGGCGTCGCGGCAGCCGGCCTCGACCGCCCGCACATAGTCCTGCGGCAGCGCGCCGCCGGTCACCGTCGAACGGAACACGAATCCGCCCTCCTCCCAGGGCTCGACGTCGAGCACGACGTGCGCGAACTGCCCCGCGCCGCCGTCCTGTTTGACATGCCGGTGGACGAACCCGGCCACTCCCGCGCCCACCGTCTCGCGGTAGGCGACGCCGGGGCGGCCGACCGCGACCGCGAGGCCGTGCTCGGTCCTGACCCGCTCGACGGCGACCTCCAGGTGGAGTTCGCCCATGCCCGAGAGGACGGTCTGCCCGGTCTCCGCGTCGGTCCGCACGGCCAGCGAGGGGTCCTCCTCGGTCAGCCGGGCGAGCGCGGCGGCCAGCCGGCCGGTGTCCGCGGCGCGCCGGGCCTCCACGGCGACGTGGACGACGGGTTCGGCCACGCCGGGGGGTTCGAGGACCAGCGGGTCGCCCGGTGCGCACAGCGTCGACCCGGCGCGGGCGGCCTTCAGCCCGACCACGGCGACGATGTCCCCCGCGACGGCCCGCTCCAGCGGGTCGTGCCGGTCCGCCCGGACCCGCAGGATGCGGGCGACGCGCTCGGTGCGGCGGGTGCCCGCGTCCCACACGGTGTCTCCCTTCTCCAGGGTGCCCGAGTACACCCTCAGGTACGTCAGCCGTCCCGTCGGGGTGGCGTTCACCTTGAACGCCAGTGCCGTCATCGGCGCCCGCGGGTCCGCGGGCCGTTCGTCCCGCGCGCCGTCGCGGGTGCCGCGCACCGGCGGCACGTCCAGCGGTGACGGCAGGTAGGCCACGACGGCGTCGAGCAGCGGTTCGACACCGCGGTTGCGGTAGGCCGAGCCGCACAGCACCACCACGCCGTCGCCGCCGCGCGTCAGGTCGCGCAGGGCGCTGACCAGGGTGTCCGCGGTGAGCGTCTCCCGGTCGCAGAACTCCTCCAGCGCGGCGGGGTGCCGTTCGGCCACCGCCTCCTCCAGGAGCCGCCGCCTGCGGGCCGCCTCCTCGCGCAGGGCGTCGGGCACCGGGCCCTCCTCGGCCGCCTCCGCGCCCTCGGACCACACGAGGGCGCGCATGCGGACCAGGTCGACGACGCCGGTGAAGCCGTCCTCGGAGCCGATGGGCAACTGCACCACCAGGGGTACGGGGTGCAGGCGCCCGCGGATCGAGTCGACGGCCGCGTCGAGATCGGCGCCGGCCCGGTCCATCTTGTTGACGAACGCGATCCTGGGCACGCCGTGCCGGTCGGCCTGCCGCCACACCGACTCGCTCTGCGGCTCCACTCCGGCGACCGCGTCGAACACGGCCACCGCGCCGTCCAGCACCCGCAGCGCCCGCTCGACCTCGTCGGCGAAGTCGACGTGCCCCGGGGTGTCGATCAGGTTGATCCGGTGCCCGTCCCAGCCGCAGCTGACGGCCGCGGCGAAGATGGTGATCCCGCGGTCGCGCTCCTGCGGATCGAAGTCGGTCACGGTCGTTCCGTCGTGCACCTCACCGCGCTTGTGGGTGGTACCGGTGGCGTAGAGGATCCGCTCGGTGACGGTCGTCTTGCCGGCGTCGACGTGGGCGAGGATGCCGAGGTTGCGGATGAGGTCGAGGTTGCTGGTACGGGTGCGCACGGCCGGTGGCCTTTCGCTGGTCTGCGAGCAGGGCGGCGCGATTCCCGGGACGGGCGGAGGGGGGCCGCGGCCCCGGAGGGCGTACGCGGCGTGACGTCAGCGGCCCGTCACGGGCATCCGGTACCGGCCGCGCGGCGGGCACCGGACGGCCGAGGACACCAGGATCACCTCGTACCGGGACGGGGGAACGACGGCAGCGGTGCGGATGCGCACGGCCCTGCTCCCCTCGCTCGGTCTCGATGTCGGGGTGAGTCTAGGAAGAGGCGGGACGGTGACGCACTGGATTTTCCGTGTACCCGTTCATCCCAACGGAGCTTTCTCCGTGAGAGTGGCGCAGAGCACCCGCACCGGTCGGTAAGATCGCCCCGCACGGTCGTCGCGGGAGGGTCCATGATTGAACTGGCCGACATGGTGCGGGAGTTGAGGGATCAGCTCAACACCGCACTGACCTCGGCGGGCCCCGGCCCGGTCCGCTTCGAACTGGGCCCCGTGGAGATCGAGGCGACCGTCGCCATCGACCGGACGGGCGGCGCCGGGGGCAAGGTGAACTTCTGGGTGGTCGAGGCGAACGCCGACGCGTCGGTGTCCTCCTCCCGCACGCATCGCGTCACGCTCACGCTGCAGCCCACGCTGGTGGCGCCGGACGGAACCCGCCGCCACGTGCTGGTCTCCGACGACGAGGCGCGCGGGGAGCGTTGAGGATTCCGCCTTGTTCGCGCCGCTGACGCAGTGGGAAGGCTAGTCGTACGCTGTCCGGACCGGACGCGGACGAACTCGATGACGGCCGGGGGAGGTCAGGTGGAGGGGCGCAGCGCCGCACGCGTTCGAAACGAACTTCTGGCCGAGATGGCGGGTGTGCTCGTCGCGACGGACACCGTGCGCCGGCGGGCCGGCACCGAGATGCTGGTCCAGGACCTCTCCTCGGAGCTGCGGCTGTCCGTGGAACCGCACCAGGAGCAGCCGCTCGCCCTGTGGTCGCGGCAGCTGGTCAAGAAGTGCGCGGAGATCGACGAAGGCCTGCAGACCCTCGCCCGGTGTCTGGGGTACGCCGAGCAGGGGTCGGTGGGGCTGCTGTCGCTGTGGCGGCTGGTGGACGAGTGGGAGGCCACCTCGTTCTTCAAGGACGCGGACCTGCGCCCGCTGCGCCCCCTGCTCCGCGAGCTGCGTTCCGTCTCCCTCCTGACCGCCCTCGCCCGCCGGGCCAGCCACTCCCGCACCCAGGAGCTCCAGGAGTGGTGCGACACCGGCTGGGAGGTCTTCCTGCGCCTGGCGGGCGACAACACGGCGGTGGACGAACTGCCGCCGTCCATGGCGTTCCTGTCGCTGGCCGCCGAGCACCTGGTGAAGGAGGGGCGCACCGAGGAGGCGGAGCACTTACGCCGCTGGAACCGACGGCAGGCCCAGCTCCGGGGGCTGGCGGAGGAGATGGCCGACTGGCAGCAGGGCGACTTCGCCCCGCCCGGCGAACCCTCGCTCCACCCCGCGTATCTGCTGATCCAGTTCGAACCCGACGGCGTGGACCCCGACAACTACTGGGTGTCGCACTGGCGTCAGTCCGATTCCGACGGCTGGCACCCCATCCCCGGCGAGACGGTGAAGCTGCACCGGGACGATCTCCCCGGCGCCGCGGACCGCCTGGTCGAGGAGGCCGAGGAGCGCTGGTCCGACCTGCGCCAGCCCGTCGTCGTCGAGTTCATCCTGCCCTGGGAACTGCTGGCCGAGCCCGTGGAGTGGTGGCACAAGGAGGCCGACGCCCCCGTGCCCACACCGCTGGTGATGGACTACACCGTGGTGGTGCGCAGTTTCGAACGCCTGCGCAAGGCCGCCTGGCACCGGCCCTGGAACAACCGCTGGCGCCAGCTCAAGGACAGACCCGCCGAGAGCCGGTCGCACTGGAGCCCGGCGGACCAGTCCGCCTTCCATCTCGAACGGGAGTTGAAGGACGACCAGCAGATCGTCTGCCTGGTCCTCAGCGAACCGCCGGGCACCGAGTCGCCCGTCGCCCGCCAGGAGTTCGTGGCGGCGCTGCGGTCCGGCATCCCGGCCATCATCTGGGACCGGGCCGGCTCGGGCACGGCCTTCCGGGAGGCGGCCGCGGACATCCTCCAGGAGCGCGGCCTGGCCGGCGTCCTGGAGCGCACCCGGCGCTGGCGCGACCGCGCCCTGGCCCTGGGACCGGAGGAGTGGGACGGGCACGTGGGCCGCCATCTGGCCCTGCTGCTGGACGATCCGGAGCGACTGCCCGGCCCGTCGGCACCGGGCGGCGGTTCCGAGCGTGCCGGATGAGAGATGGACCGCGGACCGGATCCGGAGGGAGGGCACCCGTCATGTCAGCTGTGTCGGCCGAGAAGTACGGTCACCCGCCGGGAGCCCGGCCCGCACGGGGACCGGCCCGCGGGACGCGGAGCCGGGACAGACCGGGAGGCGCCCCGCCTCCGACACCCCTTCGACTGCGAGACCGTGGGCGTGATCATGGCCAGTGACAGTGACCGGCGTGAACGGTCGCGGCCGGAGGCCGACGTGGCCCTTCTGTGGCGCGACTGGCTTCCCGAGGAAGACGCGGCACCAAGAGAAGCCGTGCTCGTGGTCGACTCGCACGTGACGATGCGGGTCTGGGACCAGGTGGTCGGCGCCCTGTCCGCGGCGCTGGCCGAGAGCTTCACCTCGGTGCGCGTCGTACCCCTGCTCGGCACGGACGAGGCGCTGCCCGCCCGGGTCCGCACGGAGCATCCGCTGGGCGCGCCCGGCGGGGGCACGCGACGGGTCGTGCTGGTGGTCACGGACGCCCTGGGGGCGGGCTGGCACCTCGGTGCCGTCCAGCCCCTGCTGCTGGGCTGGGCGGCGGCCTGGCCCGTGGCCCTGGTGGATCCGCTGCCGCCGCACCTCTGGTTCCGCACCGGCCTCGACGTGCTGCACGCCCAGGTCGCCACGCCCCGCCCCTGGGCGGCCAACGCCGACTGGGAATGGCACGAACGGGAGCTGCCCGCGGCTCCCCGGGACACGGCGCCCGCGGACGAAGCCGACGGTGACGGCGGCGACGACGAGGATGATGTCCGTCTCGCCGTTCCCGTCCTGTCGCTGACCCACCACGGGGCCCGTGCCCTGTCCGACGTCCTCGCCGGGGCCCCGTCGCAGCCGCTGGACCTGCCCGTGACGTGGGCGCACACCTGGAAGGGGCGGCCGGACGCGGCGCGGGTCTTCCCCTGGGAGGCCGAATTCCCCTCGGTGAAGGGCCCACCGTCCGCCGCCGACCGGGTGTTCGATTTCCGTGCAGCGGCATCCCCCGTCGCCTTCCGCCTGGGCACCCGCCTGGCCGCCGCGCCGCTCACCCTGCCGGTCGTCCGCCGGGTGATCCGTTCGACGCACGGGGCGGAACCGGTGCACGCGGCGGAGTTCTTCATGAGCGGCCTGGTGCGGCCCACCGGCGTGCACGACGACTCCGCCGGGGCGGTGGTCTACGAGTTCCTGCCCGACGTCCGCGAGCAACTGCTCGCCCAGGGACGGCGCAGCGCGACCATCCGCACCCTGCACGACGTACGCGACGTACTGGCGTCCGAACCCGCCACGGCGTCCCTGCTCCCGCCGCCCGACGAGGCGTCGTACAAGCCGGCCCCGCCGAACGTGACCCGCAGGAACGCCCCGTTCCTGCGTATCGAACTGAAGGCGCTGGACGCTTTGTCCGGGTCACACATTCAGCGCGCCAAATTGTTACGCCACGCCCTGAAATGGCACGATCAGCGGTATGCAGTGCCGCTCGCCAAGGTCCCGCCCGCCGAAGCCCCCCTGACAACCGCCGCTGCCGCAGCTAGCGAAGGAGCCACCCCGATGTCCACCACACCCCAGCGCACCTTGGAGGGAGAGCGCGCCGTCCAGCCACGCGTCTGGGGGAACCTGCCGCCGCGCAACCAGAACTTCACCGGGCGCAGCGAGCTGCTCGACCTGCTGGGCCAGCGGCTGCGGGAGGGCACGACCACGGTGCTGCCCGAGGCGATCCACGGCATGGGGGGTGTCGGCAAGACCCAGCTGGCGATCGAGTACGCCTACCGGCACCAGTCAGAGTACGACATCGTGTGGTGGATCCCGTCGGAGCGGCCGGGCCAGATCGGCCAGTCCCTGGTGGAGCTGGCCAAGCGCCTGGGGCTCGTGACGACGTCCGAGGCGAACATCGCCGGGCCGGCCGTCCGGGAGGCGCTGCGCGAGGGCCGGCCGTACTCCCGGTGGCTGCTGATCTTCGACAACGCGGACAGCCCCGAACAGGTGCGCCCCTACTTCCCGACCGGGGGCACCGGCACGATCCTCGTCACCTCCCGCAACCGCCGCTGGGGGCTGGTGGGCGGTTCCCTCGAGGTCGACGTGTTCACCCGTGAGGAGAGCAAGGAACTGCTCCGCGGCTCCGGGCCGGAACTCGCCGACCAGGAGGCCGAGGCGCTGGCGGACGCGCTGGGAGACCTGCCGCTGGCCCTGGTCCAGGCGGCGGCCTGGCGGGCCGAGACCGGCATGCCCGCATCCGAGTACCTGCGGCTCTTCGAGAGCAAGCGCAACGAACTCCTCGAGACGGCGCCGCCGCCCGACTACCAACTGCCCGTCGCGGCCGCGTGGAACGTCTCGCTCGACCACCTGGAGACCCGCAGCCCCGCCGCGCTGCGCCTGCTCCAGCTGTGCTCCTACTTCGCCCCCGACCCCATCTCACGGCAAATCCTGTCCGGCCCGGGGTACAACACCATCTTCCCCGAGCTGGACGCGGCTCTGAACGACCCGATGAAGCTCGCTCGCGCGATACGGGAGATCAACCGCTACTCGCTCGCCCGAATCGACCACCGAACGAACAGCATCGAGATGCACCGGTTGGTCCAGCACGTACTGATCAACCGTATGAGCCCAGAGGAGCAGAACCGCATGCGCGAAGGCGCCCACGCCCTGATGGCGGCCGCGGATCCGAGGACGCCGACCGACCCGGAGAGCTGGCCCCGGTATGCGGAGCTCTACACCCATGTGATCGCCTCCGGTGCCGTCACCTCCGACCAGCCCTGGATGCGCCAGCTGGTGATGAACATCGCCAAGTACCTCTACTACTGGGGTGACCACGAGGTCTCGCTGGACTTCTCCGAGACGGCCTGGAACGCCTGGGTGAACCGCTTCGGGGAGGAGGACGTGCAGACGCTCCTGATGGGGCGCTGGCTGGTCTTCGTCTACCTGATGGTCGGCCGGTACACCGACGCCTCCACCCTGGTGGAGCACATCCGGAGCGTCCACGAACGCGTCTCGTCGCCCGACAGCGAGGAGTCCCTGGACGCGGCCCAGATGGAGGCCGCCGTGCGGCGCGCCCAGGGCCGTTTCCTGGAGGGCGCCGAGCTGGACCGGCTGGTCCACGACCGGGCGCACCGGGCGTTCGGCGACGACGACCCCGCGAGCCTGAACATGGCGCACAACCTGGGCGTGAGTCTGCGGCTGTCGGGTGAGTTCCACGAGGCACTGCAACTCGACCGCAAGACCTGGCACCTGAAGCTGCGGCTGTTCGGCCGCGACGACCAGCGGAGCCTGATCACGGAGAACTCGATCGCGATCGACGTCCGCGAGTCGGGTGACTACATCGGTGCGCTGCGGCTCCAGGAGGCGGCGCTGGAGGCGTTCCGCGACGTCTTCGGCAACGACAATCCGGCCACCATCAGCACCGAGCGCGAACTGGGCATCGCGTGCCGCAAGGCCGGCAACCACCCCCGCGCGCTGGAGCTGGCCATCAAGGCCCACGAGGCGTTCACCCGGCGCTACGGCGACACCCACCCGCAGTCCCTGGCCACGGCGCTGCCCCTCGCCATCGCGCTGCGCCAGAACGGCGACCTGGAGGCGGCACGGGCGCGCGGTGCCCAGGCCTGCGCGGGCTACCGCAAGGTCTTCCACCCGCAGCACCCCTACACGCTGGCCGCGGACGTCGGCCTCGCCGTGTCCGAGCGGCTCCTCGGCCGGCTCGCCGAGGCCCGGCGCCTGGACGACGAGGCTCTCGCCGGGCTGTCCGAGACCCTCGGCGCCGACCACCCGTTCACGCTGGTGGCCGCCGTGAACCTGGCCAGTGACCTGGCCGCGCTCGGAGAACGCGACGCCGCGGTCGAAGCCGGGCGGGACACGCTGGAGCGGTGCAGGCGGGCCTTCGGGCCCGACCACCCGACGACGCTCGCCTGCGCGGCGAACCTCTCCCTCGACCTGGTGGCCGCCGGCCAGGGGGACGAGGGCGAGACGATGCGGGCCGACACGCTGGAGCGCATGGGGCGGGTCCTCGGCGCCCAGCCCGAGGGCCAGGAGGAGGCCACGCCCCACCCGGCGACCGTGGCGGCCATGAACGGCTTGCGGGCCAACTGCGACATCGACCCCATGCCGCTGTGACAGGGCGGTCCCCGACCGCTTGACCGGGCGGAACGGAATCCGCGAGGCCGCGCACCCGCCACCGGGTGCGCGGCCTCGCGGCGTTCAGCCCGCGGGCACGGGCGCCGGTCCGGCGCCGCCCAGCCACGCGGCGAGGGCGACCGGCTCGGGCCGCTCTCCGTGCTCGGCGAGCAGGGTGTCCCGCACCGACCGGGCCCAGTGGGGCGATCCGAGCAGGAACGCCGAGGCGCTCCCGTGTTCCGGGTCGCCGGCCGTGGCCCGCCCCAGTGCCGCCCAGGACCCCACCGGTGGTTCGTCCCCCCGCAGTTGGTCCGTGAGGATGCGCCGCGCCGGCCCGCGGGCGTCGCCCGCCAGCAGGACGTCCACCGGACCTGCCCCTCGTACGGCCGCTGTCGCGGTCTCCCGCCAGGGGCCTCGCGGATCCGTCAGCCGATGCCGGGCCAGTACCGCGGCCGTGTCCAGGAAGCAGGCGTCGGGGTCCGTGCGCAGGACCGACGGCGCGGTCCGTACCGCCGGCGGGCAGCGCTCCCCGCGCCGCCAGGCCCGGACGGCCTCGTACACCGCCTCGGCGGAGGGCCGCAGGTGGTGTTCGCGCCACCGGGCCCGGTGGCCCGCGGTGGCCTCGCGCGCGAGCCGCAGTTCCTCGGCGGGCACGGGTTCGGTGAGCCAGCCCGCACAGATCTGGGCCAGTGACTCCAGGAGCCGGCTCCCCAGGGCTGTCAGGCGCTCGTGCCCCCGGGCACTGTCGAGGGCCGACCACACGGCGTCCCGCCACAGGGCGAACTCGAAGTGGGCCAGCGGTCCGTGGGGCGCCTCGGCGGAGTGCCGGTGGGCGCGCCAGAAGCGGGTCACGCCGAAGAAGGCGTATATCCCCTGGAGCAGCCCTTCCAGGGGGCGCGGGTCGTCGCGCCACGGCGCGTGGAACAACTCCGGCTGCTCACCCGTCTTGTCGGCCGGTGTGACCAGCGGCCCCAGGTGCATGAGTGCGCCCAGTTTGATGTGCTGGAACTCGTGCACCAGGGTGGCGGCCAGCTCCGGGCCCTCGTCGGGCAGGGACGCGTTGATCGCTCCGAACGCCTCCGCCGAGGAGCTGCTGTATGGCCGAAACCTTTCACCTCTGGGCACGGGAGTGATCGACCTCAGTCCCCGGCGCATCGCCTCCGTCTGCTCCGGTTCGCCGTCCAGCAGCTCCCAGGCGTCGTCGACCACGCGCTGCCAGGCCGCGGCCTCCTGCTCGGAGAGCGTGAAGGGCGCGGTGGGCCCGCCGAACGTGCGGAAGGGATCGTGTTCTTCGAGTGCCAGCGAGGCCGCCGCGTCGCCTCGCCCCAGGGTCAGCCGCCGGGTGGGCCGCCAATACGGCGTACGGCGCTCCCATGCGGGGCCCACCACCACGTCCCCGTCCGGTCCGCCGATCCGCAGGCGTTCCCCGTCCCCCGTGACCCGCACCGCCCCCCGCTCCTCCGCGCCGGCCAGGACCGCAGATCCCAGCCCCGGGAGGGAAACGATTCCCCCGGTCGCCGGAACCCACAGGGAGAAGCGGATGCGGGCACCGGCGGCGCCGGCGGCGGCCAGCGCGGACAGGTGCCCGAGTACGCGCCGGACGGCGGCATCGCCCCGGGGAGCCCCGCGCAGCAGCCGCAGCGCCGACGACAGCCAGGTGCCGGTCCCCGGTGCCATCAGGACGCCGTCCACCGCCTCCGGAGCCCGGACCTGCGCGCGTTCGAGCAGGTCCCAGGCGTCCCGGACGGACAACGGCCGTTCCCCGTCATGGCCGTGACCGCGGTCGGCGGTGCAGTCCAGCAGGGCTCGCAGCAGCAGGAGCCGGCGGCTGCGCTCGGCGCTCAGCAGCTCCTCGACGACGGCACCGTCACCGCCGCCCCGGACGAGACGGCGCAGGCCGGTCTCCGAGATGCCGTGGAAGACGGGGCGCCCGGCGGCGCCGTGCATGGCACTCACTGGCACTCCCCCCGCACACGACCGAGGTCCTAGTTTCCCAGCCCCGTGTGCGTCTGGTTGACACCTGCGACCGTGATCGCGTGGGGGTCGTCGACGTCGGCCAGCAACCGTTCGAGAGACGCGGACACCACTGGGCCGTCAAGAGAACGCAACGCCTCGAGTGATACCCCCGAGAGGTCGATGAGTCCGGACTCAAAGGCCGGCGTCGCCCGCTCCACGGCTGCCAAGTCCCCTCCCCCTTTGGTCTCCTGCGGTTCGTCTTCTGCGCGCCGTCGTTCCTCTACGCGCCGTCATTCCTCCTTCATCATGACCCAGGGGGAGGCGGCCCGAAACCTGTGTACCGGCCAGCTGCGCCATCAAGTCAGCTGTGGCGCAGGGCCAGTTCGGCCATCGCGCGGTCGACGGCGAGCAGTTCCGCCGAGCCCTCCTCCCAGGTCCGCAGCTCTGCCAGGAACCTGTCAAGAGTGCCCGGGAAGCGCAGGCAGGTGCGTATGACGCCGTAGACCTCGAACCGCAGCCGGTCGTCGCGCGGCCGGTGGGCGGCCACCCGGGGATCGATTCCCGCCAGGACGGCGTCGAGCCCGTTCGCCCGGCGCAGGGTGGGCAGTGCGGTCAACGCGTCCACGAGGTGGCGGAGTTCGCCGAGCGTGAGGGTGTGCGGCAGCGCGGCGAGGGACGGCGGAGCACCGGACGGAGCGCCGTCCCCCTCCCCGGTTCCGGGCCCGGCCAATGCTTCGGGGCGGCCGGGGAGGCCGGCCCGGGTCCGGAGGGCGTCCGCTTCCGCCGCGGTCAGCAGGTCGTACCAGCGCGCCACCCGCACCGCGGCCAGACGGGCGAGACCGTCGGACCGGTGGTGGGTGGTGATCAGACCGATGACCGCGCCACCGGCCCAGAGGGGTGCGCCGGACATCCCCTCCCAGGGGGACCGGTCGGGTTCGACGTCCTCGGCCGGGGGCGGTACGGCGACCTCCAGGGTCCCGGCCCGGCGGTTGGAGAGCACCGACACCGTGCCGTCGACGTGGCAGGAGTCCCGGTACCGGACGGGCGGCCCGCCGGCGTCCGCTCCCCGGTACTCCCGGAGTTTGAACCGGGGGAACCCCACGGCTGTCACCGTGAGGGTGACGGCCTCGTCGGGCAGGACGGCGTAACGGGGCGGTCGGAGGGCGGAGCCGGCCTCCGGGAGGCCGCCGGTGAGTTCCAGCAGGGCCAGGTCTGCGGGGCCGGAGCTGAGGACGACCCGGGCTCCGGTGGACCATTCGGCGGGGCGGTCGGCATCGAAGCGGACCTTCAGCGTGGGGGGCGGGGGCTCGACCAGGTGGGCCGCGGTGAGCACATGGCGTTCGGTGACGCGGTAACCGGATCCCCTGCGCCCCGGGGCTCCGCCCGCACCGCCGACGATGACCTCGGCGACGCGGTCCATTTCGAGCCCGTCCATTCCCCCTCGCCCCACTCTCACGAGTGGGGCTCTACCCAGGGGGAGCGCGCCTCAAAGAAGCGGAAGATGTCCGAGAATTGCACCCCTGTCGCCTGTCACGGGCGCAGCTCCGGTGACTCGACGGCCCATGGCCCGCAGCAAGCGCTCCGACAGGCCGTACGTCACGCTTACAGACCGATGGCGCCCTCTATCCAGGCGGCCGCGACTCCGGCTCCCACGGCGGTGGCCGCGGTGAGGGCCCACTGCCCGGCACGCGCCAAGTGGCCCCTGGTCTTCGCTTCATCGCCTTCGGCAGCCGCGACGGCGGCGGCGTCGATCTCGGCCAGCGCCGCCTCGTCGCGCTCCTCGGCGGGACGCTGCCGCAGCGCGCTGCTCAGCTTCCCAAGTTCGCTCGCGAGGCTCGCGAGGTCACTGCCCGAGGTTGCGGAAAACTGCTGGAAGGTGTTGTTCGATGCAGATGCCTGGTCGCCCACGGCCCCGATCTGACTACCGGAGAAATTGTAATTGCTCACAGATTGGTCTCCTTCGCGCTGCACATATCCGGCGATGTAGATGTCGCCATTGGGGCGATAGATTCGAACCGTGTTGGACTCGCGTCCGGCCTTTATTCCCGGCTTTCTGTAGGGTACTCCGAATCGCACTTTTTCGACAGCGACTCCAATAAGGCAGCTGTCTCCGTGTTGCAAGCGTCTGAGGTCGACCGGAAGACCGGTCAGCGATGCCGGAAGTTCCGGATAATAGAAAGCCGGGGACGGACCCAAGGTTCGCGCTGTCGCATCCCAGCGTTCCAGCAGGTATTGGTCGGTCACTTCTGCAGGAGTAACGCCTTCTTCTCTTGCGTAGCCGTCGATCCAGTCTGCGTACCGATTATTGTTCCTGGCATTTATCATGGACAGTGCCGTCACAGCTTTGAGCCACCCCAAGAAGTGCCGACTGTTAGTGCCCTCAAACGCCTCCACGGCCTTCTCCGGCTCATTTTCACAAAGATGACAGAACGCTTGCTGAGCCCTCAAGGTCACGTAGTGCGAATGGGAAGCGGCTACTTCGGCAGCGGCGGAGAAATTTCCCTTGATCTTCAGCATGAGAGTCTCACACAGAGTGGACAGTTCTTCGGTCCCGTCGATCCCGTCGTTCTCAAGAATCGCCAGCTGTATTCTTCTCAGGGCCTTGTGATTCCTCGATGCGGCCGCGATCATGGCGCCTTCTTCGACCAGCCTGCTCGTGCCGCCCACCGTGAGCCCCAGCCTCTTGAAGGCGGCGACGAGAGTGTCAATAGCCTCGACGTCCCTTCCCAGGTGGCTCAGCAGAGTGGCCTGGAGTTGATGGATCACCCAAGAACCCCGCTGTTCGAGGACTTCCTGACTCACGCCGTCGAGCAGGCGGAGGGCTTCCCGGAGTGCCCCCTTTTCCGCCAGGGACTTCGCGGCGACCTGGATGATCTGCACGACCATTCCCGCCGGCAGGGCTCCCTCCGCCTGGTCCACCACGGCTCGCGCGGCGGTCGATCCGTCCAACTGCGCGGCCAGTTTGGCTCGCAGGATCCATACGTCGTTGCGCTTGGATCCTCGGCTCGCCTTCGTCACCTGGCGGTAGGCGAGCAGGTCATCTCCCGACGCGGAGCGGGCAAGGAGAAGCTTGGCGAAGAGGAGCCGCAAACCCGCGTGCGGTCCCTGCGTTCCGTCGAGAACCGCCCACAAGGTCGCCAGGAGACGTCTTTGGGCCGTCGCATCGCCGGGTACCGAACCGTGGTTGTTGTACATCACTTGCAGGCGGGACCGGAACTGTTGCGCGATGTCGTGGAACTCGCTTTCCCTGTCTGAATTGACCAAGTGATGGCGCGCTTCGATGAACTCAGCCGAATAGTCACTTCGCGTGTCGTTCTGCCGGACGTTGAAGTGACGCTTGTAGTGGTCTCCGGCCAGCGAGTGGAACCGCTGAAGTTTCCGAGCGTCCAGGGAAAGACCCGACCTCGCGATTTCCCGGCTCACTCGGTTGAGCGAATGTCTGCTGCCCTGCCGCTCCAGGATGAAAAAGCTTGATAGTTCTCTACGTGCTGCATTCACGTCCTGCACTTGGGAGCGCACCCTTTCGATGGCATCCTTCGTGAAGGGTCTTCGGTGGATGCTCAGGGCGTCAAGCAGCGTGCGGGCATCGTCCGTGAGGTGGCGCACCGTCCGGCTGATGAACATCGCTTCCAACTGGCGGACCAGTTCCGCGCTGATCGTTTCATCGCGGGTTTCCCACGAATCGGAATCCAGGCGGATCAGCTGGTCCAGCGAGTCGTGCATGAGGCAGGCGACCAGTGCGTGAATGGCGCGCGGGTTGCAGCCCAGCCAATTCGCCACATCTTGCCGGAGATGGGGCGACACCTCACGATCGATCCCTCGATCCGCCAGAAGCCTGCCGAGCAGGGACGACGCCTCGTGTGCGGGAGGGGGATTGAACCTCCGGATACGGGTTCCCTCCAGCCAGGGTTCTTCCTCCGGAATCCTGTTGCCGACCAGCAGCAGACGGCCGCTGAGAGAGGGAATACGCGAGGAGATCGCGGAAATGATCGTCTGCATGGAACCCGGCGGATGGCCTGCGGCGTCCAGCAGTTCCTGAAAGTCGTCCAAGACGATGAGCACAGGCTGAGACAGTGCCCGGACGAAAGCCTGAGGGTACCTCTCACCTAAATGGTCGGCCATCTCCGGCCGACCAGCCTCTTCCAGGGCCCCGGCTACATTGAAGACGAGTTCGTCGAGGTCATACCCCCCTGCGGGGACCGTCTCGACAATGGTCGGGCAGGTGACCATGCCAGCGAACTGGGCGACGGTCGCGGTCTTGCCCACTCCACTGAAACCGGCAATGACCGTGACCGGTGGGCCTTTGGGAAGCCACGTACCGGTGAGCCACGACAAGGTCTCGCTGGACAAGTCAGAGTCGATCATGGCGCCCTGCGGGTTCGCCCCATGGGATCTCTTACGGGCCTGCACAGTTGACATAGTGTCATACGATGACCGGGCGGCGCGGCCCGGTTGGCGGGACTGGCGGCCAACGCACGACGGGTCGAGGCCGCGTGCGATTTCGCGGGATGTTGCACCCTCAGCGATCACAGCCTCCGGGCATCGCCGTCGGCTACGAAAACGCAACGAGGACCGCGACCGTCAGGTCTAGGTCCTCGCATGCGTGTCAGCGGGAGTACCGGGACGATCTCGTGAACGTCCCCGAAAGTGTCCGAGGGGGGACTTGAACCCCCACGCCCGATAAAGGGCACTAGCACCTCAAGCTAGCGCGTCTGCCATTCCGCCACCCGGACCAGGTGTCTGTCGCGGTGCGGGGTGTTCCCCCGCGGCGACATGGACAACCATACCAAGGTTTCGCAGCGCCTTTCACCTGCGTTTCCTTCGCCTGAGCGGCGGTCCGCGGGCGGTGGCACCGCGGCGCCTAGGGTCGCACCATGAGTGACTGGATGGTTACCGGGAGCCCGCAGCCGCGCCGTCGGGCGCGGGCGCTGTCGCCGCTCAGGGAGCATCTGCGGGACACGTTCTGGTTCGCGCCCACGGCGGCGATGGCCGGCGTCCTCGTGGTGTGGCTGGCGGCGCAGGAGCTGGACGCCGCGCTGGTGCGTTCGCTGCAGGACGCCGGCGACTACGACACGCTCGCCGAGCTGCTGCGGTTCGCGGACGACGCGAAGGCCGTGGTGTCGGCGGTCGGCTCGGCCATGATGACGTTCATCGGCGTGGTGTTCAGCATCTCGCTGGTCGCGGTGCAGATGGCGAGCGGGCAGTTCACGCCGCGCGTGGTGCGGCTGTTCGTGCGCAGCCGGATCACCAAGGCGACGTTCGCGGTGTTCCTGGCCACCTTCGTGCTGACGCTGCTGGTGCTGACCAGTTACGACGGCAATCCGGACCCCCGGGCCGCCACCTCGGTGCCGCTGGTGCAGTCGGTGCTCACGCTGCTCATGGTGGCGCTGAGCCTGGTGCTCTTCGTGATGTACGTGAACGGGACCCTGCGGCTGATGCGGGTCAGTCACGTGATCGCCCGGATCGCCGCGGAGACCTTCCGGGCGGCGGCGCTGATGCCGGCGCCCGCGAGGGACGGGGAGGCGGACGGGCTGGGCCCGGTCACGGCGTGGGTGGCGCACGAGGGGCGGGCCGGCGTCCTGCGGGACGTGCACAGCGCGCGGCTGGTGCGGGTGGCGCGCGGGCACGGGGTGGTGCTGCGGCTGGTCCCGCGCATCGGTGACTTCCTGGTGCCGGGCACGCCCGTGCTGGCGGTGCACGGCGGGGCCGCGCCGCCACGCCGGGCGCTGCGGTACACGCTGTCCGTGGGGGTGGAGCGCACCTTCCACCAGGACCTGGCCTTCGGACTCCGCCAGCTGTCCGACATCGGGCTGCGCGCCCTGTCGCCGGCGGTCAACGATCCGACCACCGCCGTACAGGCCCTGGACCGGGTGGTGCAGATCCTCGCGGCGCTCGCCCGGCGGCCCCTGGACGCCGTGGTGGACCGGGACCGGCGCGGTGCCGCCCGGCTGGTGCGGTCCGTGCCGGGCTGGGCGGAGCTGGTGGACCTCGGGTTCACCGAGGTCCGTGGCTGTGCGGCCGAGGCGCCGCAGGTCTCGCGGCGGCTGCTGGCCGGCCTCGACGACCTGCTGCTGCTCGTGCCGCCGGAGCGGCGCGAACCGCTGCTGCGCCACCGCGAGCTGCTGCGGCAGGCCGTCGAACGCGCCACGCCCGCCCCGGCGGACCGGGCCTTCGCACTGCGGCCCGACCGCCAGGGCATCGGCTGAGCCGCTAGGGCATCAGGTGGTGGTCGGGGAAGTTGCCCGGCAGCCGCTCCCCCGCCGGGCCGCGCGTGACGGCGCGCACCAGCAGTTCGCCGCCGACGAAGGCGCCGCGCCAGGACGCGCCGTGGCCGCCGAACAGCTCGTCGCGGTCACCGCGGGAGCGGGGCACGCCGTGGCCGGTCTTGAACGCGCGGATCTGCGGGGCGAGCCTGTCGTAGGTCGCCGGGTCGTCCGTGGACAGGGTGGCCACCAGCGCGCCGTTGGAGGCGTTCATGGCGGCGAGCAGTTCGGCCTCGGTGTCGACGAGGACGATGGTGTCGACCGGCCCGAAGGGTTCCGCGTGGTGCAGCGGCGAGGACCGGGGCGGGTTGAGGAGGGTGACCGGATGGACGTAGGCGGAGGTGTCCTGGCCGGGGAGGAACCGCGCGTCGGCGGCGCTGCCGCGGTGCAGGGGCACGGCGCCCCGGTCGACGGCCTCGGCGACCTGGTCGTGCAGCTCCTTGGCCTTGGCCGCGTTGACGACCGGCCCGAGGTCGAGGTCCGGGAAGGGGTCGTCCGGCGCCTCCACGGCGAGCGGGTGGCCGACGCGCAGGGTGCGGACCGCCGGGAGGTAGGCCGCGAGGAACGCGTCGAACAGCTGCCGCTGGACGACGAAGCGCGGGTAGGCGGTGCAGCGCTGCTTGCCGTAGTCGAAGAGGCGCGGGATTACGGCGGCGAGGGCGTCCCAGCCGGTGAAGTTCCAGACGCCCCAGGTGTTGAGGCCCTCCTGTTCGAGGATGTGCCGTTTGCCGAGGTCGGCGACGGCGGTGGCGACGGCGGCGCCGGTGTCGCGGCCGCCGACGAAGGAGACGCAGCCGATCTCGGGGGCCCGCACCAGCGCCCTGGACAGCTCGCCCCCGCTGCCGCTGACGAGGGTGACGGGGACGCCCTCGCGGGCGGCGAGCGCGCAGGCCAGGGTGAGGCAGGCGACGCCGCCGTCGGTGGGGGTCTTGGCGATGACGGCGTTGCCCGCGAGTGCCTGGACCAGGAGGGCGTGGACGAGCACGCTCATCGGGTAGTTCCAGCTCGCGATGTTGGACACCGGCCCGTCCAGCGGGGCACGGCCCTCGGTCATCTCGTCGATGCCGTCGAGGTACCAGCGGACTCCGTCCACGGCCCGGTCGACGTCGGCACACGCGAGCCGCCAGGGTTTGCCGATCTCCCAGACGAGCAGCAGCGCGAGCAGGTCGCGGTGGTGGGCGAGGGCGTCGAGGGTGGCCGCGACGCGGGCGCGGCGTTCGGGCAGGGGGACGTGGCGCCAGGCGCGGTGCTGGTCGAGGGAGGCGCGTACCGCGCGGTGTGCGGTCGCGCCGTCGAGGCGGGGCGGGCCGGCGACGGGGGTGCCGTCGACCGGGCTGGTGGCGGGCAGGACGCGGCCGTCGGCCCGCCAGCCGGCGTCCCAGAGGTTGAGGACGCGGTCGTCGCGGAACGCCTCGGGGGCGACGGTGCGGCAGCGCTGCCAGGCGTCGGCCCAGGCGGTGCCGGACTTGAGGGTGAGGGCCGGGGCGGCCCCGCCGGCGGTCACGCGCCGGCTCCGTCGCGTGCGGGGCGCCCGAGCGCGGCCAGGACGTGCCGCGCCGTCTCGGTGGGGGTGCTGCCGACCCGGACGCCGGCCGCCTCCAGTGCGGCCCGCTTCGCCCGCGCGGTGCCGGAGGAGCCGGAGACGATGGCGCCGGCGTGTCCCATGGTCCGGCCCTCGGGTGCGGTGAACCCGGCGATGTAGCCGACGACGGGCTTGGTGACGTGGTCGCGGATGTAGTCGGCCGCGCGCTCCTCGGCGTCGCCGCCGATCTCGCCGATGAGGACGACGAGTTCGGTGTCCGGGTCGTCCTCGAAGGCGGCGAGGCAGTCGATGTGGGTGGTGCCGACGACGGGGTCGCCGCCGATGCCCACACAGGTGGAGAAGCCGACCTCGCGCAGCTCGTACATCAGCTGGTAGGTGAGGGTGCCGGACTTGGAGACCAGGCCGACGGGGCCCGGCTTGGTGATGTCGGGCGGGATGATGCCCGCGTTGGACTGCCCCGGGCTGATCAGGCCGGGGCAGTTGGGGCCGACGACGCGGGTGCCGCGTGCCTTCGCGTGGGCGGTGAACGCGACGGAGTCGTGGACGGGGATGCCCTCGGTGATGACGACGGCCAGGCCGATGCCGGCGTCGGCCGCCTCGGTCACCGCGGCCTTGGCGAAGGCGGGCGGGACGAAGACGACGGTGACGTCGGCGCCGGTGCGTTCGACGCCCTCGCGCACCGAGCCGAAGACCGGTACGGAGCGTTCGCCGAAGTCGACGGTGCGGCCGGCCTTGCGCGGGTTGACGCCGCCGACGACGTCGGTGCCGGCGGCCAGCATCCGGCGGGTGTGCTTCATGCCCTCGGCGCCGGTCATGCCCTGGACGAGGACCTTGCTCTCCTTGGTGAGGTGGATCGCCATGTCGTCCTGTCTCCTTTTCTGGGTTCCCGGGTTCCCGGCTATCCGGCGGTGGGCGCCGCGGTGGCGTGGCGGGCGGCACGGCTCGCGGCGCCGTCCATGGTGGTGGCCTGTTCGACCAGGGGATGGGCGCGCGCGTCGAGCAGGGCCCGGCCGCGGGCGGCGCTGTTCCCGTCGAGGCGTACGACGATCGGTTTGGTCGGCCGGACCTCGTCCAGGGCGCGGACGATGCCGTCGGCGACCGCGTCGCAGGCGGTGATGCCGCCGAAGACGTTGACGAGTACGGACTTCACGGCGGGGTCGGAGAGGACGACGGACAGTCCGTCGGCCATGACCCGGGCGGAGGCGCCGCCGCCGATGTCCAGGAAGTTGGCGGGCCGGGCGCCGCAGCCGGCGACGACGTCGAGCGTCGACATGACCAGTCCGGCGCCGTTGCCGATGACGCCGACCTCGCCGTCGAGCTTGACGTAGTTGAGGCCCTTCGCGGCGGCCCGGGCCTCCAGCGGGTCGGCGGCCGTGGCGTGCCGCTCACCCCAACGGGTCTGGCGGAAGAGGGCGTTGTCGTCCAGGGTGACCTTGCCGTCGAGGGCCACGATCCGGCCGTCGACGGTCCTGACGAGCGGGTTGACCTCGACCAGCAGGGCGTCCTCGCGGACCAGCACCTGCCAGAGGCGGACGAGGACGTCGACGCTCTGCGGGGGCAGCCCGGCGGCGTCCGCGATGCGCACCGCCGTCGGCGTGGTGAGGCCGGCTGCCGGGTCGACGGGGACGCGGACCACGGCCTCGGGCCGCTCGGCGGCGACCTCCTCGATCTCCGTGCCGCCCTCGGCCGACGCGACGGCGAGGAAGCCGCCGGCCGCGCGGTCCAGGACGTAGGAGACGTAGAACTCCTGCTGGATGTCGACGGGTTCGGCGAGCATGACCGCCTCGACCCGGTGTCCCTTGATGTCCATGCCGAGGATGTGCCGGGCGGCCTCCTCGGCCGCGGCCGGGTCGGCGGCGAGCCTGACGCCGCCGGCCTTGCCGCGTCCGCCCGTCTTCACCTGCGCCTTGACGACGGCGCGGCCGCCGAGTGCGCGGGCGATCTCGCGGGCTCGTGCGGGCGAGTCGGTGACCTCGGCCCTCGGCACCACGATGCCGTGTTCTGCGAAGAGTTCCCTTGCCTGGTGTTCGTACAGGTCCATTCCGGCTCCTGACTGAAAGTGCCGCACGCCCCCTGGACACCACCCACCGGATGCGGGATAACAAGCTTCATACAGTATTCGTCGACTGTATGCAATCTACCGCGAGAGCTCCCCCAACCCCGTGTGAAGGGACAGGACTTCGCCATGCCCGACGGCACCCAGGACGTCATCTCCGGCGGTCACCTCGTCGCCAAGGCACTCAAGGCCGAGGGCGTCGACCGCATCTACACGCTGTGCGGCGGCCACATCATCGACATCTACGACGGCTGCGTCGACGAGGGCATCGAGGTCGTCGACGTACGCCACGAGCAGGTCGCCGCGCACGCCGCCGACGGCTACGCCCGTATCACCGGCAAGCCCGGCTGCGCGGTGGTCACCGCCGGCCCCGGGACCACCGACGCCGTCACCGGCGTCGCCAACGCCTTCCGCGCCGAGTCGCCGATGCTGCTGATCGGCGGTCAGGGCGCGCACAGCCAGCACAAGATGGGGTCGCTCCAGGACCTCCCGCACGTCGACATGATGACGCCGATCACCAAGTTCGCGGCGACCGTGCCGGACACCGCGCGGGCCGCCGACATGGTGTCGATGGCCTTCCGCGAGTGCTACCACGGCGCGCCCGGCCCCTCCTTCCTGGAGATCCCGCGCGACGTGCTCGACGCCAAGGTCGCCGTGGAGAAGGCGCGGGTCCCGAGGGCGGGGGCGTACCGCGCCTCGACCCGGTCGGCGGGCGACCCGGACGCGGTCGAGCACCTCGCCGACCTGCTGGTGCACGCCGAGAAACCGGCCATCCTGCTCGGCAGCCAGGTGTGGACGACCCGCGCGACCGAGGCCGCCGTCGACCTCGTCCGCACCCTCAACGTCCCGGCGTACATGAACGGCGCCGGCCGCGGCACGCTGCCGCCGGGCGACCCGCACCACTTCCAGCTCTCGCGCCGGTACGCCTTCTCCAACGCCGACGTCATCGTCATCGTCGGCACGCCCTTCGACTTCCGGATGGGCTACGGCAAGCGGCTGTCGCCGGACGCGACGGTCGTCCAGATCGACCTCGACTACCGCACCGTGGGCAAGAACCGCGACATCGACCTCGGGATCGTGGGTGACGCCGGGCTGGTGCTCCGGTCGGTGGCCGAGGCCGCGTCGGGGCGGCTCAACGGGGGCGCGGCCAAGCGCAAGGAGTGGCTCGACGAGCTGCGCGCGGCGGAGCGGACCGCGCTGGACAAGCGGCTGCCGCAGCTCAGGTCGGACGCCTCCCCCATCCACCCCTACCGGCTGGTCAGCGAGATCAACGACTTCCTCACCGAGGACTCGGTGTACATCGGCGACGGCGGCGACATCGTCACCTTCTCCGGGCAGGTCGTGCAGCCCAAATCACCGGGCCACTGGATGGACCCCGGGCCGCTCGGCACGCTCGGCGTCGGGGTGCCCTTCGTGCTCGCCGCCAAGCAGGCACGGCCCGACAAGGAGGTGGTCGCCCTCTTCGGCGACGGCGCCTTCTCGCTCACCGGCTGGGACTTCGAGACCCTGGTCCGCTACGACCTGCCCTTCGTCGGCATCGTCGGCAACAACTCCTCGATGAACCAGATCCGCTACGGCCAGGCCGCCAAGTACGGCAAGGAGCGCGAGCGGGTCGGCAACACCCTCGGCGACGTGCCCTACGACGAGTTCGCCCGGATGCTGGGCGGCCACGGCGAGGAGGTCCGCGACCCCGCCGACATCGGCCCGGCCCTCAGGCGCGCCCGGGAGTCCGGCAAGCCGTCCCTGGTCAACGTCTGGGTGGACCCGGACACGTACGCCCCCGGAACCATGAACCAGACGATGTACAAGTGAGGTGAAGGCCCATGACAGCCAAGGCTCTTGAGGGCATCCGCGTCCTGGACATGACGCACGTGCAGTCCGGGCCCTCGGCGACCCAGCTGCTCGCCTGGCTCGGCGCGGACGTCGTCAAGCTGGAGGCGCCGAGCGGCGACATCACGCGCAAGCAGCTGCGCGACCTGCCGGACGTCGACTCCCTGTACTTCACGATGCTCAACTGCAACAAGCGGAGCATCACCCTCAACACCAAGACCGAACGCGGCAAGGACATCCTCACCGAGCTGATCCGGCGCTCCGACGTCATGGTCGAGAACTTCGGACCGGGCGCGGTGGACCGGATGGGCTTCACCTGGGACCGCATCCAGGAGATCAATCCACGGATCGTCTACGCCTCCATCAAGGGGTTCGGCGACGGCCCCTACACCGCCTTCAAGGCGTACGAGGTGGTCGCGCAGGCCATGGGCGGATCCATGTCCACCACCGGCTTCGAGGACGGGCCGCCGCTGGCGACGGGCGCCCAGATCGGGGACTCGGGCACGGGCGTGCACGCGGTGGCGGGCATCCTCGCCGCGCTGTACCAGCGGGAGCACACCGGGCGCGGGCAGCGGGTGAACGTGGCCATGCAGCACGCGGTGCTCAACCTCTGCCGGGTGAAGCTGCGCGACCAGCAGCGCCTGACCCACGGTCCCCTCGCCGAATATCCCAACGAGGACTTCGGCGACGAGGTTCCCCGGTCCGGCAACGCGTCCGGCGGCGGGCAGCCCGGCTGGGCGGTCAAGTGCGCGCCCGGCGGCCCGAACGACTACGTGTACGTCATCGTCCAGCCGGTCGGCTGGCAGCCGCTCAGCGAGCTGATCGGCCGGCCAGAGCTGGCCGACGACCCCGAGTGGGCGACGCCGCAGGCGCGGCTGCCGAAGCTGGGCAAGATGTTCCAGCTGATCGAGGAGTGGTCGTCCACGCTGCCCAAGTGGGAGGTGCTGGAGCGGCTCAACGCCCACAACATCCCGTGCGGGCCGATCCTGTCCACCAAGGAGATCATCGAGGACGCCTCGCTGGCCGCCAACGAGATGGTCGTGACCGTCCCGCACCCCGAGCGGGGCGAGTTCGTCACCGTCGGGAGCCCGCTGAAGCTCTCCGACTCGCCGGTGCGGGTGACCAGTTCACCGCTGCTCGGCGAGCACAACGAAGAGGTGTACGTGGGCGAACTGGGCCTCGGCGACGAGGAACTGCGCCTGCTCAAGTCGAACGGGGTGGTCTGACGTGATGGCCGAGGACCGGACGGCGCGCGTGCGGGCGCTGCTGGACTCCGTACGGGCCGAGGGGCGCACCGCGCTCACCGCGCCCGAGGGGAAGGTGCTGGCGGACGCCTACGGGATCGCCGTGCCGGGCGAGCGGCTGGCCCGGGACGTCGAGGAGGCGGTGGCATCGGCGGCGCGCTTCGGCGGGCCGGTGGTGATGAAGATCGTCTCCCCCGACATCCTCCACAAGACCGACGCGGGCGGTGTGGTCGTCGGCGTGGAGGGGGCGGCGGACGTGCGGGCCGCGTTCCGCCGGATCGTCGACAACGCGCGCGCGTACGACGCGTCGGCGCGCATCGAGGGCGTGCAGGTGCAGGAACTGCTGCCGCCCGGCCAAGAGGTCATCGTCGGGGCGGTGACGGACCCGACGTTCGGCAAGGTGGTGGCCTTCGGCCTCGGCGGCGTGCTCGTCGAGGTGCTCAAGGACGTCACCTTCCGGCTCGCCCCCGTGAGTGCCGACGAGGCGCTGTCCATGCTGGACTCGATCCGGGCGGCGGAGGTGCTGCGCGGGGTGCGCGGGCAGGCCGGCGTCGACCGGTGGGCGCTGGCCGAGCAGATCCGGCGGGTCTCCGAACTCGTCGCCGACTTCCCGGACATCGCCGAGGTGGACCTCAACCCGGTGATCGCCGCGCCCGGGGGCGCGGTCGCCGCCGACATCCGGGTCATCCTCGCGACCGGCGCGCCGAAGGAGCGCCGGCGGTACACGCGCGAGGAGATCCTCACCTCCATGCGCCGCCTGATGCAGCCCTCCTCCGTGGCCGTCATCGGCGCGTCGGCCGAGTCCGGCAAGATCGGCAACTCGGTGATGCGCAACCTCGTCGACGGCGGCTTCGCGGGCGAGATCCACCCGGTTAACCCCAGGGCCGATGACATCTTGGGCCGCAAGGCGTACAAGAGTGTCACCGACGTTCCCGGTGAGGTGGATGTGGCGGTCTTCGCGATCCCCGCGCGGTTCGTGGCGGCGGCGCTGGAGGAGGTGGGGCGCAAGCGGATCCCCAACGCCGTCCTCATCCCCTCCGGCTTCGCGGAGACCGGTGAGCAGGCCCTGCAGGACGAGATCGTGGCGGTCGCCGAACGGTACGGCGTGCGGCTGCTCGGGCCGAACATCTACGGCTACTACTCGACCTGGCAGGACCTGTGCGCCACGTTCTGCACGCCGTACGACGTCAAGGGCGGGGTCGCGCTGACCTCGCAGTCGGGCGGGATCGGGATGGCGATCCTGGGCTTCGCGCGGACCACCAGGACGGGCGTGTCGGCGATCGTCGGCCTGGGCAACAAGTCGGACCTGGACGAGGACGACCTGCTGACCTGGTTCGGCGAGGACCCGCGGACGGAGTGCATCGCGATGCACCTGGAGGACCTCAAGGACGGGCGCGCCTTCGTCGAGGCCGCGCGGGCGACGGTGCCCAGGAAGCCCGTGGTGGTGCTCAAGGCGGGCCGGACCGCGGCGGGCGCGAGGGCCGCCGGGTCGCACACCGGGGCGCTCGCCGGGGACGACGCGGTGTACGACGACATCCTCCGGCAGGCGGGCGTCATCCGGGCGCCCGGGCTGAACGAGATGCTGGAGTACGCGCGCGCGTTGCCGGTGCTCCCCGCCCCCGAGGGCGACAACGTGGTGATCATCACCGGGGCCGGCGGCAGCGGCGTGCTGCTCTCGGACGCGGTGACGGACAACGGCCTGACGCTGATGGAGATACCGCCGGACCTGGACGAGGCGTTCCGCGCGTTCATCCCGCCGTTCGGGGCGGCGGGCAACCCGGTGGACATCACCGGGGGCGAGCCGCCGTCGACGTACGAGGCGACGATCCGGCTGGGTCTGGAGGATCCGCGCATCCACGCTCTGGTCCTCGGCTACTGGCACACCATCGTCACTCCCCCCATGGCGTTCGCCGAACTCACCGCGCGCGTGGTGGGCGAGTTCCGCGCGCGGGGCGTCGAGAAGCCCGTGGTGGCCTCCCTGGCCGGCGACGTCGAGGTGGAGGAGGCGTGCCAGTACCTCTTCGAGCACGGGGTCGTGGCCTACCCGTACACGACGGAGAAGCCGGTCGCCGTCCTCGGGGCGAAGTACCGCTGGGCGCGGGCGGCATCAAGGCTGGGGGCCGCAGGCCCTCCGTCAGGGCGGTGGCGGGAGACGGGCGGGCTCCTGGGGGGCGGTACATGAGGTGAGCCGGCGGGGGGCCGGCCGACGGGTGCGCGTCGGCCGGTCCCGGGACCCGCGCGCGCACGAAAGGCACGGGACAGGGGGCGCTGGCCAGTTCTTTCGACGCAAGGGGTGCGAACGACATGACAACCACGGACGTCACACGGGTCGCCGTCCACCGGGAGGTGACCGACCGGAACGGGCGCGTCTACCGGGTGGGCGAGTCCGACATCGACATCATGGGGCGCAAGCGCAAGTGGATGGTGATCCTGCCCTGGATCGGCATGATGGGCATCTCCTCCGCCGAGTACGCGTTCGCGTCCGCGGAGGACACGCTCCACGAGGCACACAACTGGTCCAGCGGCAGCATCTACTGGATGATGACCGTCTGGATCTTCTGCCAGGCCGCGGTCGCGTTTCCGGCCGGGCGCCTGCGGGAGAACGGCAAGCTGCCGGCCCGCTGGGCGATGATGCTGGGCTCGGGCGGCACGCTGCTGGGCTATCTGTCGCTGGCGTTCGCGCCGCACGTCGTGCTCGCCTTCATCGGCTTCGGCGTCTTCAGCGGCATGGGCGCGGGCATGGTCTACGCGACCTGCGTCAACATGGTCGGCAAGTGGTACCCGGAGCGCAGGGGCGGCAAGACCGGCTTCGTCAACGGCGGCTTCGCGTACGGTTCGGTGCCGTTCGTCTTCATCTTCCACGGCTACATGGACGGCTCCAACTTCCGCTGGGTGCTGGTCTCGGCGGGTGTCTTCCTGGCCGCGATGGTGGCCCTGGCCGGCTTCTACTTCCGGGACCCGCCGAAGAACTGGTGGCCGGCGTCGATCGACCCGCTGAACCCGCCGGACGACCCGCGGGCCCGGCGCTCGCTGGAGAAGAACCCCCCGGCCACCAAGCAGTTCTCCCCGCTGGAGGCCTGGCGGACCGGCCGGGTGGCGCTGATGTGGTTCTGTCTCGCCTGCACCTCGGGCGTGAACATCTTCGGCATCGCCTTCCAGGTCGACATCGGCGAGGAAGCCGGCTTCGCGGCCGGGATCGTGGCCACGGCGATGTCGCTGAAGGCGATCGTCAACGGCACCGGGCGCGGGGTCATCGGCTGGCTCTCCGACCTCTACGGCCGCAAGCAGTGCCTGCTGTACGTGTGCGCCATCCTGGGTCTCGCCCAGTTCGGCATCATCTGGGCAGCCGAGATCCAGAACCTGCCGCTGTTCCTGTTCTTCTCCGCCGTCTCCGGCTTCGGCGGCGGCGCCATCTTCCCGATGTTCGCGGCGCTGACGGCGGACTACTTCGGCGAGAACAACAACGCCACCAACTACGGGATGGTCTACAGCTCCAAGCTCGTCTCGGGTCTGGGCGCGGGCATGGGTGCCGTGGTCGTGGGCGCGTGGGGCTACAACGGGGCGTTCATGCTGGCGGGCTGCATCTCGATCTTCGCCGGATTCGTGGCGCTGTTCCTGCAGCCGCCGGGACGGCCGGGGAACAAGCGCGTCACGCCCAATCCCCAGCCGCTCGGTGAGGGGTGACGCGTCCAAGCGCTCCCCTCGCACGCACGGGCGGCCCTTCCCGCGAGCTGCGGGAAGGGCCGCCCGTCCGTGCCGCGGTTCAGCAGCGCTTGCGCAGGGCCGCCAGGTTGTCGTAGCTGATCTTGGCCTCGCGCAGCGACTGCGCGGGGTCGGTGGCGCTCGGGGAGTTGTCGTCCTCGATCATCGGGTTGTGGTAGTTCCGGTCCCCGACCCGGGAGAAGAACGTGCGGTAGTCGATGACGCCGGTGCCGAAGGGCACCATGTCGTAGCCCTGGCCGTTGGTGGTGCTGACCACGCCGTCCTTGGCGTGGAACAGCGGGTAGCGCTTGTTGTTGCGGACCACGAGGCCGGCCGGGTCGAAGACCTTCTTGCGGGTCGAGCCGTCGTGGGCGGTGTAGGTGTGGAACTTGTACTGGGCCACGTGCGCCCAGAAGATGTCCATCTCCAGCCAGACCACCCTCGGGTCGGTGACCTTGAGGAAGTACTCCAGCTTCCGGATGCCCGAGCTGCGGGTCGGCCGGCCCTGGTCGTCCAGCGGGCCGCCGTCCAGCAGGAAGCCGTAGGCGCCGTCGTGGTTGTGGGTGTAGAGCTTGATGCCCTCCCGGTGGGCGATCCGGCCGAGCTCGTTCCACTTGTCGGCGGCCACGTCCCAGTCGGCGCGGTAGGAGCTGCCGGTGGGGTCGCCGCCGGTGCCCATGTGGTCCATGCCGAGGATGTTGGCGATCTCCAGGTGCTTCTTGAAGGTCTCCTTGTCCTCGGCGGTCAGCGGCCAGGAGGAGGGGATGAAGCCGTGGTTGCCCTGGGCGCGCAGGCCGTAGTCGTCGAGCCAGGAGCGCAGCAGCCGCGCGCCCTGGACCGACTCCAGGCTGGCGCCGCCCGGGGCGTTGGCGTGCTGGTTGTACCCGGCGAACTCGACCTGGCGGTAGCCGTGGCGGGCGAGCTGCTTGAACACCTCGCGGAAGCCGGACGGCAGGTCGGAGGCGAGGGGGTCGCGGGCGGTGGCGTCGCGGACGGTGTAGAGGATGATGCCGCGCCTGTCGGCGGGGACGAGGACCTGCCCGCGGCCGTGACCGTGGTCGTGGTCATGGCCGTGTCCGTGGCCGTGGTCTCTGCCGCGGTCCTGCGCGAGGGCCGGGGAGGCTCCGAACACGGGGGCCGCGACGGCGCCGGCGGCGACGGCGGTGCAGGTGGAGAGGAAGCGGCGGCGGCCCACGCCGAGGCTGCGGCGGAGGCTCTCGTCCGGGCCGTCGAGGGCCGGGTCCGTGCCGGAGTCGGTGCGGGAGGGGTCGGTGAACGGGCTCACGGTGCCTGCCTTCTGGGTCGTGGCCTGCCGCGATGCGGCTCGGGCGGGCCGTTGTCAGTGCCGTGTGTTTCACTCTCAGTAGTCGGATCTCGGAGGCGCGGATGCGGGTGCGTCAGTCGAGTCCGGCCAGCCGGAGCAGGAGTTGTTTCACATCGGTGGCCGCTACGCGGTCTCCGACAGCGCGGGGGGTGGAGCAGATGAGGAGCGGACCGTCGTCGTCGCTCGCGGGGAGGCGGCCGTGGCTGCCTCGAATAGGTGAGGGGTCCAGGGGCACGACCGCCATGCGGTAGCGCATGCCGAGCTTCTTGCGGGCCAGCGCGGAGGCGGCCTTGACCTTGACGTAGGGGTCGAGCGGGTCCATGAACAGCTCGACCGGGTCGTAGCCGGGTTTGCGGTGGATCTCGACGAGCTGCGCGAAGTCGGGCGCGCGGTCGTCGTCGAGCCAGTAGTAGTACGTGAACCAGGCGTCCGGCTCGGCGACGGCGACCAGCTCGCCCGAGCGCGGGTGGTCCAGATGCTGGGCCTTCTTACCCTCGTCGTCGAGGAGTTGGGCGATGCCCGGCAGGCCGTCCAGGGCGGCGCGGGTCGCGTCGAGGTCCTCGGGCCGGCGGACGTACACGTGGGCGATCTGGTGGTCGGCGACCGCGAAGGCGCGGGAGGCCATCGGGTCGAGGTACTCCATGCCGTCCTGTGTGTGCACCTCGAGGAGGCCGGCGCGGCGCAGGGCGCGGTTGATGTCCACGGGCCGGCTGACGGGGGTGATGCCGTACTCGGACAGCGCGACGACCGTGCGGCCCTCGGCGCGGGCGTCCTCCAGCAGCGGGGCGAGCGCCGTGTCCAGGTCGGCCGCGGCCTTCAGGGAGCGGGGGTCGTCGGGACCGAAGCGCTGGAGGTCGTAGTCCAGGTGGGGGAGGTAGCAGAGCGTCAGGTCGGGACGGCGGGTGGCGGTGATGTGCCGGGTGGCGTCGATGATCCACTGGCTGGAGACCAGGTCGGCGCCGGGGCCCCAGAAGTGGAAGAGCGGGAAGGTGCCGAGCTTGTCGGTGAGTTCGTCGTGCAGGGCCGGGGGCCTGGTGTAGCAGTCGGGTTCCTTGCGGCCGTCGGCGTAGTAGACGGGGCGGGGGGTGACGGTGAAGTCGGTGTCGGCGCCCATGGCGTACCACCAGCAGATGTTGGCCACGGTGTAGCCGGGGTGGGCGCGGCGGGCGGCGTCCCACAGCTTGTCGCCGGCGACGAGTCCGTTGTGCTGGCGCCAGAGCAGGACGTCGCCGAGTTCGCGGAAGTACCAGCCGTTGCCCACGATGCCGTGCTCGGAGGGGTGGGTGCCGGTGAGGAAGGTGGACTGGGCGGCGCAGGTGACGGCGGGCAGCACGGTGCCTAGCGGCGCCCGGGAGCCGGACTGGCCCAGCCGCTTGAGGTGGGGCATGTGGTCCAGGAGACGGGGGGTGAGGCCGACGACGTCCAGGACGAGGAGGGGGGCGGGGCGGGTCATGGCAGTTCCTTGAGGCCGAGGTCGGTCAGCAGGTCGCGGGCGAGGGTCAGCTCGGCGGCGATGCCGTCGGTGAGCTGGGCGCGGGCGCGGGGGCGCAGCTCGGGCGGGAGGGCCTGCCAGGTGTAGGTCTCGACCTCCAGATGGCGGGTGAGCGGGCGCGGTCCGCCGACCAGCCGGGTCAGCGCGGCCTTGAGCACGGGGAGGGTGGAGGTGAGCGGCGCGGCGGGGGCCGCGTGCAGGGGGACGTGGAAGTGGGCGCGCCAGGGTGCCGTGCCGGGCAGCGGGCCGTCCTCGGCCAGGGCCTCGTCGAGGTCGTCGGTGCCGAGCCGGCCGCCCGCCGGGGTGGTGGTCCGGGTCTGGTGCAAAAAGCGCGGTTCGGCGAAGGCGGCCAGTGCCCGGCGGACGCCGGGGTCGCCGGGGTGCTCGGCGTGCAGGGCGGCGGACAGCTGGGACTTGACGACGGGGACCCGGGCGTCGGTGAGGGCGTCCAGCGCGGTGTCCGGGTCTTCGAAGGAGGTGGCGAGATGGCAGGTGTCGACGCAGATGCCGATGCGGTGGTGGCCGATCGCGGTGAGCGGGGCGATCGCGTCGCGGGTGGTCTCCACGACACAGCCGGGTTCGGGTTCCAGGCCGATGCGGATGGAGCGGCCGGTCAGCTCCTGGAGCGCGTCGAGGCGTTCGGCGAGCGTGACGAGGGCGGCCTGGGCCTTGTCGGCGCGGGTCCCGTCGTAGGCGGTGCGCCAGGCCAGGGGCAGCGTGGAGATGGAGCCGTCCGTGACGTCGTCGGGCAGCAGTCCGGCGAGCAGGCGGGCGAGGGAGGTGGTGTGCTCCAGGCGTTCCGGGTCGGCCCAGTCCGGCTTGTAGACGCGGTACTTGACCTCCTCGGCGCCGAAGCCCTCGTAGGGGAAGCCGTTGAGGGTGACGACTTCCAGGCCCCGGCGGTCGAGTTCGGTGCGCAGGCCGCGCAGCGCGGCGGGGTCGGTGATCAGGGCGTGCGCGGCGTCGCGGGCGAGCCAGAGCCCGATGCCGAGGCGGTCGCGGCCCAGGCGGCGGCGGACGGGCTCGCAGTGGTCGCGGAGCTGGGCGAGGACACCGTCGAGGGTCTCGGCGGGGTGCACGTTGGTGCAGTAGGCGAGGTGGACGGTGGAGCCGTCGGGGTGCCGGAAGCGCATGGCTCACTCCCCTCCGCGCAGGATGGAGTTGCCCTCGTGGGTGGCGTCGGCGGTGGAGACGTCCAGTTCCAGGCGTCCGCTGAGCCCGTAGAAGGCGACGGGGTTGCGCCACAGGACCTGGTCGACGTCGTCCTCGGTGAAGCCCTCGGCGAGCATCAGGTCGCCGACCTTGCGGGTCTTGAGCGGGTCGCTCTTGCCCCAGTCGGCGGCGGAGTTCACCAGCACCCGCTCCGGCCCGTACTCGCGCAGCAGGGCCACCATCCGGGCCTCGTCCATCTTGGTGTCCGGATAGACGGAGAAGCCGAGCCAGGCGCCGCTGTCCTTGGCCTCCTTGACGGTGGTCTCGTTGAGGTGGTCGACGAGCACGCGGTCGGTGGGCAGCGCGGAGTCGCGGACCGCGTCCAGGGTGCGGCGCAGGCCGGCCAGCTTGTCGCGGTGCGGGGTGTGCACGAGGGCGGGCAGGCCGTGGTCGGCGGCGAGCTGGAGCTGAGCGGCGAGGGCGGTGTCCTCGGCCGGGGTCATCGAGTCGTAGCCGATCTCGCCGACCGCCACCACGCGGTCCTTGACCAGATAGCGGGGCAGTTCGTCGAGGACGGGGAGGCAGCGGGGGTCGTTGGCCTCCTTGGGGTTGAGGGCGATGGTGCAGTGGTGGGCGATGCCGTACTGGGCGGCGCGGAAGGGTTCCCAGCCGAGCAGGGCGTCGAAGTAGTCGCGGAAGGAGTCGGGTGAGGTGCGGGGCTGGCCCAGCCAGAAGGAGGGTTCGACCACGGCGCGGACACCGGCGGCGTGCATGGCCTCGTAGTCGTCGGTGGTGCGGGAGGTCATGTGGATGTGGGGGTCGAAGATGCGCATCAGGACTCCTTGCCGTGGGGGCCGGCGTTGCCGGGCGCGGGAGGCTCGGACCCGGTCAGGGCCAGGACGCGGTGGAGGTCTTCGGGGACGGTGCGGCCCGCGGCGGTGCGTTCGGCGGCGTAGCCGGTGAGCATGCGGGCGAGTTCGCCGTCCCCGCGGGCCCGGTCGGCGAGGTCCGTCACACGGTCGACGGCGACCCCGGTGAACAGGCACTTGAGCACGGCGTGCCGCCACTGGTGGGCGTCGAGGTGGCGGGCGGCGTACGGGCCGAGGGCGGCGGCGACGAGCCGGGTGTCGTTGGTGCGCAGCGCGTCCTCGACGAGCGGGAGGGCGTCGGGTCCGGGCACGAGGTGGGGCAGTGCGTGCAGGACGGCGCGGCGTTCGTCGGCGGTGCCCTGGGAGTAGACCCGGCTGAGGGCCTCCGTGTCCGCGCGGGCGGCGTGCAGGACGAGGACCCGGGCGGCGTCCGCGTGGGCGGGACCGCAGCGCCGGCCCGCCTCCGCGAGGCGCAGCTCCCACACGGAGATGGGGCCGTGCGTGCCAGGGTGGGCGGCGGCCTCGTCCAGGGCCTGGTCCAGCCAGGCGCGGGCGGCTCCGCCCAGCTCGGCGGTGAGGGCGGCGCGCAGGTCGGCGGGGACCGGGTGGGCGGGGTCGGTGCCTCGGCGGCCCTGCCCGGCGGGGTCGCCGTCCGCGCCCTGGGTGGGGGTGGCGTGGGTGGCGCGTTGCTGCGACATGGTGTGGCTCCCTTCAACGGGTGGCGGAGGGCTCGCCCGGACGGTTCGTGGGGGAGGTCGCCGCGGCCCGGCGGAGGAACGGGAGGGAGCGTTCGGCGAAGTGGGGGCCGGCGTGGGAGTGGCGGGGCAGTTCGACGACGGTCAGGCCCTGGTAGCCGGTGGCGGCGAGGGCGTCGAGGACGGGCGGGAAGTCGATCTCGCCGTCGCCGAAGGGGAGGTGTTCGTGGACGCCGCGCCGCATGTCCTCGATCTGGACGTGGCGCAGCCAGGGGGCGGCGGCGCGCACACAGTCGGCGGGCGGGAGGGGTTCGAGGCACTGGCAGTGGCCGATGTCCAGGGTGAGCCCGAGGTGCTCGGGGTCTCCGAGGACACCGCGCAGGGTGTGGAAGCCCGCCAGGTCCGCCAGGAGGTGGCCGGGTTCGGGCTCGACCGCGAGGGGGACGCCCGCGTCGGCGGCGGCCTCCAGGACCGGGGTGAGGGACTCCGCCAGCCGCTTCCAGGCCGTGTCCTCGTCGGTGCCGGCGGGGGTGGTGCCGCTGAAGCAGTGCACGGCGTGGGCCCCGAGGTCGGCGGCGACCCGGACGGCGCGGACCAGGAGGTCGGTGCGGCGGGCGCGGTCGACGGGGTCCGGGTCGAGCAGGGAGGGGCCGTGCTTGCGGCGCGGGTCGAGTACGTAGCGGGCGCCCGTCTCGACGGTGACGCCGAGGCCCAGGGCGTCGAGGCGGCGGCCGACCCGGCGGGTGCGGTCCGCGAGGTCGTCGCCGAGCGGGTCGAGGTGCATGTGGTCGAGGGTCAGGCCGACGCCGTCGTAGCCGAGGTCGGCGAGGAGGCCGAGGGCGTCGTCGAGCCGGAGGTCGGTGAGGCCGTTGGTGCCGTAGCCGAAGCGGAGGGGGGACGGCGGGGTGGCGCCGGGCGGAGGGACGGCGGCGTCCGGGGCGTGGCTCACGTGATGCTCACCTTCCTCATGGCGGCCCGTTTCGCGAACAGCCGGCCGGCCGGGGCCAGGGCCGCGATCAGGAGGGCGGTGGCGGGTGCGCCCGCCCGGGCGGCGAGAGCGGCCTGCAGCGGGATGGTGGCCCGGATGCCGCCGCCGACGGCGCGTTGGGTGAGCGGGGGCGAGGGGTTGAGCGCGGCGTGGAAGTAGGGACGGGCCGCGGTGGCGGCGTACGCGGCGCCCAGGGCGGTGGCGAGGGCGTCCGCGCTCCCCCGTCCGCCCGTGTCCCGGATGGGGCCCGGCAGACCGGGGGCGGCTGCTGCCCGCCGGCCTGCCGGGAGTCGGGTGCCGCGGCGGGCCGCCAGCCGGGTCAGTACCCCCGTCGTGGCGAGCGCCCCCAGCGGGGCGAGGACCGAACCGCCGGTGGTCTCCTTGCGGGACACGGCGGTGACCGCGAGGGTGTGGCTGCCGAGCAGGGCGGCGGAGGGCAGCGCGGTGCGGGTGCCGCCCGAGGTGGCGGCCGCGCCCAGGAGCAGGTCGAGGCCGCGGGCGGCGGCCATGGCGGCGGGGCCGGCCGGGGTGTGCTTGAGGGCGAGGTCGTAGGCCCAGACGGAGGCGGCCAGCGGCGCCGCCACGGTCAGCGCGGGGCGTCCCGCCGCGGCGGCGAGGGCCAGGCCGGCGCCGGTCAGGCCGCAGGCCGCGGTGAGGGCGGCGGCCGGGCGGATCCGGCCGGACGGGATCGGGCGGTGGGGGCGTTCCACGGCGTCCTCGGCACGGTCGGCCCAGTCGTTCAGGGCCATGCCGGCCTCGTACAGGCACAGGGACGAGCCGATGGCGAGCAGCGTGCGGCGGCCGGGGCGCGTCCCGGCCGCGGCGGCGCCGGCCAGGGCGTCGCCGGGGACGGTGAACAGGGCGGGCAGCCGCAGCAGTTCGGCCCAGGCACCGGCCCGCGCCGACCGGGCGGACCGTACGGGGGCGGTGCGGGGCGGCCGGCCGCCGGCGGGGGGTGCCGCGGCGTCGGCGGCCCGGTCGGTGCCGGCGGACGCCGTGACCGCGGCCCGGCCGGCCGTCGGCGCCCTGGAAGCCCCGAGCGGACCGGGCGGGTCGGCGGGACTGGGTGAGCTCGGCAGGCCGGGTGAGTCCGGCGGGACGGAGAAGCCCGCCGAGCCGGGATAGCCCGGAAGGCCTGAGAGGCCGGGAGAACCCGCCGAGCCCGAAGAGCCCGAAGAGCCCGCCGAGCCGGAAGAGCCGGGTGCGCCCGAGGCCGGCGAAGACGCCCGAGGTGCCCTCGCACCGCCGGTGGACGCGGACGTGCCCCGCTCCCCCGCGGTCCCCCGCCTCATCGTCCCGTCCCGCGCTCGGCGGCACCGCTCGCGTCGTCGCCGACGCCCCCGTCGTCCCGCAGCCGCCCCGCGAAGCCCCTCAGTTCCGCGTACTGCTCCGCCAGCGACGAGGGGCCCGAGCCCACCGGGTCCTTGAAGTAGAAGCCCAGCTCGCCCAGCGGTCCGGACAGGCCCTTCTCGTGGGCGCGGACGGCGAGCCGGGCCAGGTCGAGGACGAGCGGCGCGGCGAGCGCCGAGTCGCACCCCTGCCATGTGGTCTGGAGGACCATCCGGGCGCCGAGGAAACCGTCGAAGGCGATGTGGTCCCAGGCGGTCTTCCAGTCGCCGAGCGCGGGCACGTCGTCGATGTGCACCTCGCCCTCGGGCGCGGCGCCGAGCGTGTCGACGAGGACGCGTTCCTTGCCGGCGTTCTTCGCGGCGGCGGCCGCGGGATCGGCGAGGGCGGCCCCGTCACCGCCGCCGAGGAGGTTGGTGCCGGACCAGGCCCGCACGGCGAGGGCCCGCTGGAGGAACATGGGGCCGAGCACCGAGCGCAGCAGGGTCTGCCCGGTCTTGCCGTCGCGGCCCGCGTACGGGAGCCCGGAGGACTCGGCGAGCGCGGCCAGTGCCGGGTGGTGCAGGCCGGTGGACGGGGTGAAGTTGACGTAGGGGCAGCCGGCGCGCAGGGCGGCCGCCGCGTAGAGGGAGCTGGGCGGCAGGGAGTCGTCGGTGGGGGCGGGCTCGGTGGAGGCGACGTTCACGACGACGGCGCCCGCGAGATCCTGGCGGCGCACGAAGTCGCGGATGTCGGACGCGAAGGCGTCGATCAGCGCTTCCTGGGTGGGCGCGGGGGCGCCCGGCAGCGGGCCGCCCGGCCGGATCTCCCGGTCGGCGGCGACGAGTTCGGCGTGCACGGCGGACGGCAGTCCGTGCGGGAGCACACCGCCGGCGGCGAGGTGCTCGGCCCGCTTGGGCAGCGGGCAGTCGAGGGTGTCGTGCCCGCCGAAGACGAGCGACGACAACGATGGCAGACCGCACGAGGTGAAGGGCGCGGTCTCGGTGACCATGCCGGTGGCCGGGTGGAGCCCGGCGGCGACGGCGGCGCAGCCCGCGATCGCCGTGGTGGCCACGGAGCCGCGTGCCCCGATGAGCCAGACGCCGAAGCGCGGGGCCGTGGAAGGGGTGGGCAGGAACGGTTCGGCGGACATGGGCAGCCTCCTTGTCGTACGCGAACCGGATGTGAGCGCCGGAAGCGGGGGCCGGGCAGGGGGCCCGGCGAGACGGCGGGCGGAGGTCCGGCGTCCTCCGCCCGCCGCCGTCTGATCGCCCTTAGGAGGGCAGTTCCTTGAGCTGGATGTTGCGGAAGGAGACCTGGTCGTCGGCGCCGTGGTTCTGGAGGCCGATGTACCCGTCGGTCAGGCTCCGCTCGGGGTCCTTGTTGGTGAAGTCGTTGATCTTGACTCCGTTGAGGAACACCTGGAGGCGTTCGCCCTGGACCTTGATCTCGTAGGAGTTCCACTGGCCGGGCGGCCGCAGAACCTGGTCACGGGCCTTGATGTTCGCCGCCTTGAACGTGTAGACGGAGCCGGTGGTGCGGTCCGCCGCGTCCGTGGCGTCGATCTGGATCTCGTAGCCCTTGTTCACCGCGGACCAGGGGTCGTCGGAGGCGGGGAAGCCCACGAAGATCCCGGAGTTGTCGTCGCCCTGCATCTTCCAGTCGAGCTTCAGGGAGTACGACTTCAGCTCCTTGGCCTGGTACCACAGCAGGCCCATGCCGCCCTCGGACTCCAGGGCGCCGTCCTTGACGTTGAACTTGCCGGGGCCGGCCTGCTTCCAGCCCTCCAGGGTCTGGCCGTTGAAGATGTCCCGGTAGTCGGTGCTCGGCTTGCAGTCGGCCTTGACCTGGCCGGTGGCGTACTGCATGCCGCCGAGCAGGTGGCCGCGGAAGGCCTCCTCCGCGTAGGACTCCTTGGTGTGGCCGAGGCCGGTGTAGAAGGCGCGGCCGCCCTCGTAGGGCTGGCACCAGGCGATCGGGTGGTCGCCCTTCATGTTGCCGCCCTGGTAGGTGGTCTCGTCCAGGGTGGCGAGGACCTTGGCCCGCTCACGCGGGTTGGTGCGGTAGTTGTACAGCTCGTCCGTGTGCTCCCAGGCGTCGTCCAGGTGCGCGGTGGACGGGTGGTCGTGGTCCTCGACGCGGACGGTGGCCTTCTGGATGGCCGGGTGCGAGTCGAAGTAGGCGCCGACCAGGCCGCCGTAGAACTCCCAGTCGTACTCGGTGTCGGCCGCGGCGTGGACGCCCATGTAGCCGCCGCCGTTCTTGACGTAGTTCTCGAACGCCGTCTGCTGAGCGGCGTTGAGGACGTCACCGGTGGTGGACAGGAAGGCGACCGCGTCGTACTTGGCGAGGTTGGCGGTGGTGAACTGCCCGGCCTCCTCGGTCGCCGTGACGGAGATGCCGGCGGGGGCGCCGATCTCCTTGAGCGCGGCGATGCCCGCCGGGATGGAGTCGTGGCGGAAGCCGGCCGTCTTGGAGAAGACGAGGACCTTCTTGCCGGCCTTGAAGGGCTCGGTGGAGAACTCGAAGTCGTCCACGTCGTAGAGCGCGCCGTCGCCGCCCCGGAAGACCAGGTACACGTCGGTGGTCTTCTTGGGCAGGGCCCGCAGCGGTACGTCGACGTTCTGGAAGGTCTCCCAGCTGCCCGTCGGCGGGATGTACGCCGAGCCGTGCAGCGGGCCCTCGGGCGAGCCGGTGCGCACCTCGAGGTAGCCGCCGGCGCCGCCGGAGGAGGCGCGGACGGTCAGCTTCTTCTGGCCGTCGAACTTGTAGGGGCTGAAGGAGATCCAGTCCCCGTCCTCGATGTTGCCGACGGTCTTGCCGCCGTTGGCCCCGGTCTTGTCGATGACCGAGACACCGGACTGGCCGCCGAAGTGCTCGGCCTGGCGGTGCGGCGGCTGGATGACGGTGCGGGCGGTGCCGGTCAGGGCCTCCTGGCCGTTCGCCCCGCCGTCGGTGTAGCTGGCACCGACGACACCGTAGATGTTGGCGTTGGGGTCGTGGCCGCCGTCGCCGGGCGGCGGGTTGAGAGTGCCCTCACAGCCCATCTCGCTGGTCAGCTCGTGGGCGTGGGAGTCGTGGCCGAGGCTGTAGGCGACCTTGACCTTGGAGCAGTCGATCGTCTCCTCGGGGTCGGTGACCTTCACCTTGAACGGGATGGGCTCGCCCATCGGGAGCAGGGTGCCGTTGCCCGGGGTCTCGATGGTCACCGTGGGCGCGGTGTTGCCGACCACGACCCGGACGCTGGCGGTGCCGGTGTTGCCCTCGGGGTCCGTGGCGGTGAAGGTCGCGGTGTAGGTGCCGACCTTCTTGTACTTGTGGGTGGGCGTCAGGCCCTCGCCCTTGGTGCCGTCGCCGAAGTCCCAGCTGTAGGTGAGGTCCGGGGAGTCGGCGTCCTTGGCGCTCGCGGTGAACCGGACCTTGAGGCCCGCCGCGCCGGAGGTCTTGTCGGCGCTCACCTCGGCGATCGGGGAGAAGCCGTCCTCGGCGTTCTCGATCCGGTAGAGCGCGGAGTTCTCGTCGCCCTGGAACCAGGAGAGGCCGTAGTCGAGGATGTAGAGCGCGCCGTCGGGGCCGAACTCCATGTCCATGATCTGGGTGCCGGTCCACGGGAAGTCGTTGATCTTCGCGACCGTCCCGTCGGCGTTCTGCTCGATCCGCTTGATCCACTGGCGGCCGAACTCACCGGCGAAGAAGTCCCCGTCGTACTCCTCGGGGAACTTCACGCTGGACTCGAGGTCGGGGTCGTACCGGTAGACCGGGCCGCCCATCGGGGACTCGGAGCCGGTGCCGAACTCGGGCACGGAGGCGCCGTCGTACGGGATCCAGGCGGCCTGCGCGGGCGGCAGGTCGGTGAGGCCGGTGTTGTGCCGGGAGGTGTTCTTGGGCGCCGCGCAGTCGAACTTGGCACCGGACGCGCCGGTGGCGAAGTCGTAGGCGTTGTAGGCGTCGTTGTCGCCGGTGCAGTACGGCCAGCCGAAGTTGCCGGCCTCGGTGACCTTGGCGAACTCGACCTGTCCGGCCGGTCCGCGGTTCGGGTCGGCGGCGCCGGCGTCGGGGCCGTAGTCGCCGACGTAGACCGTGCCGGTCTCCTCGTCGACGTTCAGCCGGAACGGGTTGCGGAAGCCCATCGCGTAGATCTCGGGACGGGTCTTCTCGGTGCCCGGGGCGAAGAGGTTGCCCTCCGGGACGGTGTAGGAGCCGTCTTCGGCGACCTTGATGCGCAGGATCTTGCCGCGCAGGTCGTTGGTGTTGCCGGCGCTGCGGCGGGCGTCGAAGGCGGGGTTGCGGTCGGCGCGCTCGTCGATCGGCGTGAAGCCGTCGGAGGCGAAGGGGTTGGTGTCGTCGCCGGTGGACAGGTAGAGGTTGCCCTCGGCGTCGAAGTCGATGTCGCCGCCGACGTGGCAGCAGGTGCCGCGGGAGGCCGCGACGTCCAGGACCTTCTTCTCGCTGGCCGTGTCCAGCGTCCCGTCGGACTTGAGCACGAAGCGGGAGAGGCGGTTGACGCCGTCGAACTTCGCGAAGTCCGCGGCGGTGCCGGTCTCCGGGGCGTCGCCCGCGGGGGTGTCGAGCGGCGGGGCGTAGTAGAGGTAGATCGCCCGGTTGTTCGCGAAGTCCGGGTCGATGCCGACGCCCTGCAGGCCCTCCTCGTCGTGGCTGTAGACGTCGAGCTTGCCGGCGACCTTGGTGACGCCGCCCTGGTCGGTCAGGCGCAGTGTGCCGTCGCGCGAGGTGTGCAGGACGCTGCGGTCGGGGAGCACGGCGAGCGACATCGGCTCGCCCATCTCGGGTTCGCCCTTGGCGAGCGGGACCTGCTGGAACTGCCCCTCGGCGGCTGCCGGTTCGTCGTGCTCCGGGTGGCCTGGGTGGGCGCCGGCGACGGTGGCCGGGGCGCCCACGGCCAGCATCAGGCCGGTGAAGAGGGCGAGAGTGGTGCGGAGCCTGGGACGCCTCGTGGTCCTGGTGCCATTGAGTCTGGTTCTGTGCACGAAGTCCCTCCGGGAACGGGTGGGCCGTACGGATCGGGTGCGAAGGCGTGCGATGCGGGCGCCGGGGTGCGCCGTCACCCCGGAGGCGTGGGTGTCCTGAACACTTCAGGGACGGTAACCGCGTTCGTCCGGGGCCAACACCCCTTGGGCCGGGACTTGTTTGAACTTTTTCCCAACTCAGGACAAAGCGGGATCCGGGCAGGCCGGACCGGGGACCGGTGCTCTCACCGGCCCCCTTCCCGGCCATCGGCCGGAAGCGTGGATCAGCTGTTGAACGCGGCGTCGAAGGACGCGCTGGGCGGCTCGAAGTCGAAGGCCTTGAGGCGGGTGAGGGCTTCGGGGGCGCCCTGGAGCCGGTCCATGCCGGCGTCCTCCCACTCCACGGAGACGGGCCCCTGGTAGTCGATGGAGCGGAGCATGCGGAAGACGTCCTCCCAGGGGACGTCGCCGTGGCCGGCCGAGACGAAGTCCCAGCCGCGGCGGGGGTCGCCCCAGGGCAGGTGGGAGCCGAGGCGGCCGTTGCGGCCGTCCAGGCGCCTGCGGGCCTCCTTGCAGTCGACGTGGTAGATGCGGTCGCGGAAGTCCCACAGGAAGCCGACCGGGTCGAGGTCCTGCCACACGAAGTGCGAGGGGTCGAAGTTCAGCCCGAAGGCCTCCCGGTGGCCGACCGCCTCCAGGGCGCGCTGGGTGGTCCAGTAGTCGTAGGCGATCTCGCTCGGGTGCACCTCGTGCGCGAACCGCACGCCCTCGGCGTCGAAGACGTCGAGGATCGGGTTCCAGCGGTCGGCGAAGTCCTGGTAGCCGCGCTCGATCATCGCCTCGGGGACCGGCGGGAACATGGCGACCAGGTGCCAGATGGCCGAGCCGGTGAAGCCGATCACGGTGTCGACGCCGAGGCGGGCGGCGGCCCGCGCCGTGTCCTTGATCTCGGCGGCGGCGCGCTGCCGCACGCCCTCGGCGTCCCCGTCGCCCCAGATGCGGGCGGGCAGGATCGCCTCGTGGCGTTCGTCGATGATGGCGTCGCAGACCGCCTGGCCGACCAGGTGGTTGGAGATGGCCCAGCACTTGAGCCCGTACTTGTCGAGCAGCTGGTGCCGGGATTCCACGTACGAGGGGTCCGCGAGGGCCTTGTCGACCTCGAAGTGGTCGCCCCAGCAGGCGAGTTCGAGGCCGTCGTAGCCGAAGTCGCGGGCGAGGCGGCAGACCTCCTCCAGGGGCAGGTCCGCCCACTGGCCGGTGAAGAGAGTGAAGTTGCGCGGCATGTCGCTGCCAGCCTCCTCAGGGGGCGATCGGGGTGTAGACGGAGTTCTTCTCGGCGCTCTCCTCGACCGCGGCGAGCACCCGCTGCACCTGGAGCCCGTCGGCGAAGGACGGCTCGGGGCGGCGGCCCTCGGCGACGGCGTGGACGAGGTCGCGGGCCTGGTGCACGAAGGTGTGCTCGTAGCCGAGTCCGTGGCCCGGCGGCCACCAGGCGTCGAGGTAGGGGTGTTCCGGTTCGGTCACCAGGATGCGGCGGAAGCCGGCGTGCTCCCCCGGTTCCGTGCCGTCGTGGTACGACAGCTCGTTGAGGCGCTCCAGGTCGAAGGCGAGCGAGCCGCGCTCTCCGTTGAGTTCGATGCGCAGGGAGTTCTTGCGGCCGGTGGCGTAGCGGGTGGCCTCGAAGGAGACCAGGGCGCCGGAGGTGAGGCGGCCGGTGAAGACGGCCGCGTCGTCGACGGTGACCTCGCCCATGACGCCGTCGGCCGAGGCCGCGGTCAGGCCCCGGGCGGCGCCGGCGGGCAGCGGGCGCTGCCGTACGAAGGTCTCGGTGAGGGCGGAGACGCCCGCGATCCTCTCCCCCGTCAGGTACTGGGCGAGGTCGACGATGTGGGCACCGAGGTCGCCGAGGGCGCCCGATCCGGCCAGCTCCTTGCGCAGCCGCCAGGTGAGCGGGGCCCCGGGGTCCACCAGCCAGTCCTGGAGGTAGGTCACCCGCACGTGCCGAAGCCGTCCGACCCGGCCCTCGGCGACCATCCGCCGGGCCAGCGCGGTGGCGGGCACCCGGCGGTAGTTGAAGCCGACCATGGCCAGCTGGCCCCGCGCACCCGCCTCCTCGGCGACGCGGGTCATCTCCTCGGCCTCCTCGACGGTGTTGGCCAGGGGCTTCTCGCACAGCACGTGCTTGCCAGCGGCCAGCGCGGCCAGCGCGATCTCGGCGTGGCTGTCGCCGGGGGTGCAGACGTCGACCACGTCGATGTCGTCCCGTTCGACCAGGGCCCGCCAGTCCGTCTCGGTGCTCTCCCAGCCGTGCCGCTCGGCCGCGGTGCGGACGGCGTCGGCGTCCCGCCCGCAGATGGCCGCCATCACCGGGTTCAGGGGCAGGTCGAAGACCCGGCCGGCGGTGCGCCAGCCCTGGGAGTGGGCGGCGCCCATGAAGGCGTAGCCGACCATGCCGATGCGCAGGGGCGGTCTGGTCGCGGATGCCCCCGTGGCCCCGTTCCCGGTCCCGGCGGCGGCTGCCCCGGCCCCCTCGGGCTGCTGCGGCTGTCCCATGCGGATGTCCTCCTCGTCGTGGTGGCGCGGTGGGGGGTGGGACCCGCCCCGGGCGGCTGGTCAGGCCGCTGCCGGGGCCGGGTCCTGGAGATCCGTCACTTGAAGCCCGTGGACATGTACTGGTCGACGTTCTCCTTGTCGACGACGGCCGAGTAGCAGGTGACCGTCGAGGGGATCTCGAACTCGGCGAGCCCGCTGACGCCCTTGCCCTGGCCGAGCGCGCGGGCCAGGTCGATCGCGGAGGCGGCCATGGTCGGCGGGTAGAGCACCGTCGCCTTCAGCACGCCGCTGTCCGCCTTGATGGCCTGGAAGGCGGAGAGCGCGCCGGCGCCGCCGACCATCAGGAAGTCGTCGCGTCCGGCCTGCTCGATGGCGCGCAGGGCGCCCACGCCCTGGTCGTCGTCGTGGTTCCACAGGGCGTCGAAGCTCGACTGGGCCTGCAGCAGCTGGGCCATCTTGGACTGTCCGGACTCGACCGTGAACTCGGCGGCCTGGCGGGCCACCTTCTTGATGTTCGGGTAGTTCTTCAGACCGTCGTCGAAGCCCTGGGTGCGCTGCTGGGTCAGTTCGAGGTTGTCGATGCCGGCCAGCTCGATGACCTTGGCGTCCGGCTTGTCCTTCAGCTTCTCGCCGATGTAGTGGGCGGCGTTGAGGCCCATGCCGTAGTTGTCGCCGCCGACCCAGCAGCGGTAGGCCTGGGGGCTGTTGAAGATGCGGTCGAGGTTGACGACCGGGATGCCGGCGCGCATCGCCTTGAGGCCGATCTGGGTGAGGGCCTTGCCGTCCGCGGGCAGGATGACCAGGACGTCGACCTTCTTGTTGATGAGGGTCTCGATCTGGCCGATCTGCTGGGCGGTGTCGTTGGAGCCCTCGGTGACCTCGAGGCTGACGTCCGAGTACTTCTTGGCGCGGTTCTGCGCCTGGTCGTTGACGGCGTTGAGCCAGCCGTGGTCGGCCTGCGGACCCGCGTAGCCGATGGTGACCTGCTTGCCGGGCTTGTCGTCGGCGGCGGGCTGCGTGTCCGCCGCCTTGTCGCCGCCGTCGTCCGGGTCGTTGCTCGTGCACCCGGTGAGGACGGCACCGGCGGACACGGCGGCGGCTCCGAAGAGCAGCCCTCTGCGACTCGTGAGCTTCGTCATGACGGTGAACCCTTTCCTCAATGCGTGCTTGCGGTACGGCGCTGGACCAGCACGGCGGCGACGATGATCGCGCCCTTGGCGATCTGCTGCACGTCGGTCTGCAGGTTGTTCAGGGCGAAGATGTTCGTGATGGTGGTGAAGATCAGGACGCCGAGCACGGAGCCGATGATGGTTCCGCGCCCGCCGCTGAGCAGCGTGCCGCCGATGATCGCGGCGGCGATGGCGTCGAGTTCGTAGAGGTTGCCGTTGGTGTTCTGGCCGGAGCCGGCCAGGGCGATCAACAGGAAGGCGGCGATGCCGCAGCACAGCCCGGAGAGCAGGTAGATGTAGAGGCGCTGGCGGCGGACGTCGATGCCGGCCAGCCGGGCGGCCTCCGGGTTGCCGCCGACGGCGACGGTGCGGCGGCCGAAGGTGGTCCGGTTGAGCACCAGCCAGCCGATGACGGTGACGGCCGCGAAGACCAGGACCAGCGGCGGGATGCCGAGCACGTAGGAGTCCCGCTCGGCGAGGTCCAGGACGCCCGGCACCGTGACGACCTGGGTGCGCCCGTCGGTGATCTGCAGGGCCAGGCCGCGTGCCGAGGCCAGCATGGCGAGGGTGGCGATGAACGGCACCATCGTGCCGTAGGCGATGAGCACGCCGTTGACCAGGCCGCAGCCGACTCCGACGACGACCGCGGTGAAGAGGATGCCGGCGAAGCCGAAGTCCTGGGTGGCGACGGTGGTCGCCCACACCGAGGACAGGGCGACGATGGCGCCCACGGAGAGGTCGATGCCCCCGGACATGATCACGAAGGTCATGCCGACGGTGACGACGCCGATGACGGACGCCTGGGTGAGCACCAGCTGGAGGTTGCGGGTGTCGAGGAACGAGTCGGGCTGGGTGATGCCGCCGATGAGGACCAGGACGGCGAGCACGCCGAGCAGGCTGAGGGTGCGGACGTCGGCGCCGGCCGTCAGGTTCTTCCAGGCGGGCCGGGTGTCCACCGGTGCCGCCTTGCTGGTGCCGTCCCGCGGCGGGGACACGTGCTGCGTCATGACGCCGGGCTTCCTTCCATCACGAGGTCGAGTACGCGGTGTTCGTCGAGTTCGCGGGCGGGGGCCTCGTGCACGACGCTCCCCTCGCGCAGTACCAGCACCCGGTCGGCCAGGCCCAGGACCTCGGGGACCTCGCTGGAGACCAGCAGGACGGCGAGGCCCTCGTCGGCGAGGCGCCGGATGACGGCGTACAGCTCCGCGCGGGCGCCCACGTCGACGCCGCGGGTGGGCTCGTCGAGGAGCAGGACCCGGCAGCCGCGCAGCAGCCAGCGGGCGAGGACCGCCTTCTGCTGGTTGCCGCCGGAGAGGGTGCGCACCGGGGCGGTGGGGTTGTCGGGCCGCAGCGACAGTTCGCGGGTCGCGGCGCGGGCCGCCTTCAGTTCGGCCCCGCGGTCGATCCAGCCGCCGCGCGAGAAGCGGGACATGGCGGAGACCGACACGTTGCGGGTGACGGACTCCAGCATCAGCAGGGCCTGCGCCTTGCGCTCCTCGGGGGCGAGTCCGAGTCCGGCGCGCACCGCGGCGCGCACGCTGCCCGGCCGCAGCGCCCGCCCGTCGACGAGGACCTGTCCGGCGTTCGGCTTGCGGGCCCCGTAGACGGTCTCCAGGATCTCGGAGCGGCCGGAGCCGACGAGTCCGGCGAGGCCGACGATCTCGCCGGGGCGGACGTCCAGGTCGAGCGGTGCGAACTCGCCGTGCCGGGTCAGTCCGCGGACGCTCAGCACCGGCTCGCCGGTGCCGGGGGCGGCGGGCCGCTCCGGGAAGACGTACTCGACGTTGCGCCCGGTCATCAGGGCCACCACGTCGCGGGTGGGCGTGTCCTTGGCGGGCAGTCCGCCGGCCACCGCCCGGCCGTCCTTGAGGACGGTGACCCGGTCGCCGATGCGGCGGATCTCCTCCAGGCGGTGCGAGATGTAGACGACGGCGACGCCGTCGGCGGTGAGGTCGGCGACGATGCGGAAGAGGTTGTCGACCTCGTCCGGGTCGAGCGCGGCGGAGGGTTCGTCCATCACGATGAGCCGTACGTCGTGCGAGAGCGCCCGCGCCATGGACACGATCTGCTGCTGGGCCGCGGAGAGGTCCCCGACCAGCCGGCCCGGGTCGACCTCGGGGTGCCCGAGCCGCTTCAGCAGCTGGGCCGTCGAGGTCTTCGCCGCCCTTCCGCGCACGACGAAGCCGGCGCTGGTCGGCTCGTGGCCGAGGTGGACGTTCTCGGCCACCGACAGGTGCTCCACCAGGTCGAGTTCCTGGTAGATGGTGGCGATGCCGAGGCGCATGGCCGCGATGGGCGAGCGCAGGGTGACGTCCTCGCCGCGCCAGCGGATGGTGCCGGTGTCGGGCTGGTGGGCGCCGGCCAGCACCTTGATGAGCGTGGACTTCCCGGCGCCGTTCTGGCCGAGCAGGCAGTGCACCTCGCCGGCCTGGACGTCGAGGTCGACGCCGTCCAGGGCCCGGACTCCGGGGAACGACTTGGTGATGCCGGACATGCTGAGCAGCGGTGGTTCTGGTGCCATGTGAGGTCCCCTCGGCGGGCATGCGGGCCGGTGTCAGGGCAGAGCAGGGCAGGGCAGGGCAGAGCGCTGTGCTGGTGGAGCGGGACGGAGGTGACGGAGGTACCGGAGGGTTCCTACGCCGGTGAGAAGAGGTGATCGCTGATCAGGCGGGCCGCGCCGATGACGCCGGCGGTGGGCCCCAACTCCCCCAGGACGATGGGGAGGTTGCCGGTCGCCAACGGCAGCGACTGGCGGTAGACCTGGGTGCGGATGGCGGCGAGCAGGTTGTGGCCGAGGCCGGTCACCCCGCCGCCGATCACCACCAGGCCCGGGTTGAAGAAGCTGACCAGTCCCGCGATGACCTGGCCCGTGCTGCGGCCGCCCTCGCGGATCAGGTCGAGCGCGGTGGCGTCCCCGGCGGCTGCCGCGGCGGCGACGTCGGCGGCGCTGAGCCCGCCGTTCGCCTCCAGCCGGTTCGCGAGCTCGGGCGAAGTGCCCTGTTCGGCGGCCTCCGTGGCGTCGCGGGCCAGTGCCGCTCCGCTGAAGTGGGCCTCCAGGCACCCCCGGTTGCCGCAGGCGCACTGGCGTCCGTCGGGCACGGCCTGGATGTGCCCGATGTCGCCCGCGCTGCCCGTGGTCCCCCGGTAGACGTCACCGCCGACGACGATGCCGCACCCGATGCCGGTGCCGATCTTGACGACGAGGAAGTCGTGCACGGTGCGGGCGACGCCCGCGTGCTGCTCCCCGAGCGCCATCAGGTTGACGTCGTTGTCGACCATGACCGGGCAGCCGAGGTCCTGGCTGAGGGCCTCCCGCACGGGGAAGCCGTCCCAGCCGGGCATGATCGGCGGGGCCACCGGCACACCCTCGGGGAAGCGGACCGGCCCCGGGACGCCGATGCCGGCGCCGTCGAAGCCCTCCGCGAGTCCCGAGGCCCGCAGCTTGGCGGCCATGGACAGCACCAGCTCGAAGACCGCGACGGGTCCCTCGCGTACGTCCATGGGCTGGTTGATGTGCCCGAGGATCTCCAGCTCGGCGTTGGTGACGGCGACGTCGACCGAGGTCGCGCCGATGTCGACGCCGAGGAAGCGCAGTTCCGGGTTGAGCCGGACGTTGTGGCTGCGGCGCCCGCCGCGCGAGGCGGCGAGTCCGTCGGCCACGACCAGCCCCGTCTCCAGCAGCCGGTCCACCTCCACGGCCAGCTTGGACCGCGAGAGGTCGACCTGGTCGCCCAGCTGGGCGCGGGAGTTGGGCCCGCCGTCGCGCAACAGCTGGAGCAGTCGCGCCTGGTGGGTGTTGGCGGGTCGTGCGGTCATGCGTCTCACGAGCCCCTCCCCGCCTCGATCGGCCTTGGGTCTGCCGGTTTCCGGCCACGTGCTGTGGCCTGCTTTCGGAGGGAACGTAGCAGTGGGCGCCGGGTGTGGGAAGAAGTCACGCACGAATTGCTGCGAACTTTCTCCACTGAGTGGACAAAGGCAGGGGCGGGATCCGACGTACCCGGATGCGACGAGGCCGCCCGGCATGCTCGCCGGGCGGCCGTTGGAGGGGCTGTGACCTCAGGATTCTCCGCGCGCGTGGTACGAACGCCGGGTGTGTTCGGTGTGCTCGCGCATCAGCCGGGTCGCCGTCTGCTCGTCCCGGTCGGCGATCGCGGCGATCAGCGCGCGGTGCTCGATCCAGGACTGCCGGCCGCGCTGCCGGGCGATCGGCGTGTAGTACCAGCGGACGCGGCGGTCGACCTGCGCGGCGAGTTCACCGAGGACGGCGTTGCTCGCCAGGTCCATGATCTTCGCGTGGAAGCGGGCGTTGAGGACGACCGCGGCGTCCACGTCGTCGGCGGCGACGGCCCGCTCCCCCTCGCCGCACAGCTCCTCCAGCGCGGTCACGCCCGCCCGGCCGGCGTTGGCGGCGGCGAGCCGGGCGGCCTCGGCCTCCAGGAGGGTGCGCACGGTCAGGAGCTGGTCGGCCTCCTCCTCGGTGGGCTCGTGCACGAACGCGCCCTGCGCCGGGCGCAGATCGACCCAGCCCTCGGTGTTGAGCCGCTGCAGGGCCTCCCGCACGGGCTGCCGCGACACCCCGAGGTGCCCGGCGAGTTCGCTCTCGACGAGGTGCTGGCCCGGCTGGAGGGCGCGGGTCGTGATGAGTTCGAGCAGCGCCTCGTAGACCCGGTCGCGCAGCGGGCCGGGGCGTTCGAGCTTGGGCACCGCGCCCTGCGGCAGTCCTGCGGACAACATCGGTCCCCCTCGAAAGCCGGCACACAACCCCGTACGGGGAAGTATCGATTGTCTTTCGTCTACAGTCTACGGCGCGCGGCGGGCGGGGAGCCGGGGTGTAGGCCACGTCACATCGAGGGATGCGCGGGGGTGTTCAGGGGCAGCGGACGACCTGTCCGGCGTAGGAGAGGTTGCCGCCGAAGCCGAAGAGCAGGACCGGGTCGCCGGTGGTGATCTCGCCCCGCTCGACGAGCTTGGACAGGGCGAGGGGGATGCTCGCGGCGGAGGTGTTGCCGGACTCGACGACGTCGCGGGCGACGACGGCGCGGGCGGCGCCGATCTTCGCGGCGAGGGGTTCGATGATGCGCAGGTTGGCCTGGTGCAGGACGATCGCGGCGAGGTCGGCGGGGTCGAGGCCGGAGCGCTCGCAGGCCTGGCGGGCGACGGCGGGCAGCCGGGTGGTCGCCCAGCGGTAGACGCTCTGCCCCTCCTGGGCGAAGCGCGGGGGCGTGCCCTCGATGCGGACCGCGTTGCCCATCTCGGGCACCGAGCCCCACAGCACGGGACCGATCCCGGCCTCCTCGCCCGGCGCGCAGGCCTCCACCACGGCGGCGCCGGCCCCGTCGCCGACCAGGACGCAGGTGGTGCGGTCGGTCCAGTCGGTCACCTCGGACATCTTGTCGGCGCCGATGACCAGCGCCCGGCCGGCCGACCCGGCCCGTACCGCGTGGTCGGCGGTGGCCAGGGCGTGGGTGAAGCCGGCGCACACGACGTTGACGTCCAGGGCGGCGGGGCCGGGCATGCCGAGGCGGGCCGCGACGCGGGCGGCGGTGTTCGGGGAGCGGTCGATCGCGGTGGAGGTGGCGACCACGACCATGTCCACGTCGGCGGGGGTCAGGCCGGCCGAGGCGAGCGCCTTGGCGGCGGCGTGGCCGGCCAGCTCGTCGACCGGCTCGTCCGGCCCGGCGATCCGGCGGGTGCGGATGCCCACCCGGCTCCTGATCCACTCGTCGCTGGTGTCGACCATGCCCGCCAGGTCCTCGTTGGTCAGGACCCGGGCGGGCTGGTAGTGGCCGACGGCGGTGATCCGGGAGCCGTGGTGCATGGGTGGAGTCCTCGCTGCCTCGGGTACGGGATCCACCAGTGTGATCAGTGACCGACGGGTACGACGGCAGGTGATACGACAGGAAACGGGCGCCCGGCTTGTCGGCTTCGGTCAGCATCCGGCGCCGGCGGGACACCCGTTCCCCCGTCTCCCCCGTCCGTCCTCCTCGGCTACCCGGTGAAGAGCTGGGTCGCCTTGCGGACGAGTTCGTACAGCCCGTAGGCGAGCGGTGCGCCCACCCAGAGCCAGGTGAAGGCGATCAGCGGCCGCCTGTCGGGGACCTCAGGCGGACTCGGGCTGCTGTCGTGGGACATCGGCGGCCTCCTTCGGTGCCTCGGGCGTGGGCCGGTGGTGGCGGGGGTGGACCGGGCGGACGAGTTCGTTGGCGACGAAGCCGACCACCAGCAGCCCGATCATGATGACGAAGGAGGTGCCGTACAGCGCCGAGCCGTGGCGGCCGGCCTCCTCCTGCCGGTCGGCGATCCAGTTGACGATCAGCGGCCCGAGCACACCGGCCGTGGACCAGGCGGTGAGCAGCCGGCCGTGGATCGCGCCGACCTGGTAGGTGCCGAAGAGGTCCTTGAGGTAGGCGGGGATGGTCGCGAAGCCTCCCCCGTAGAAGGAGAGCACGACGAGGGCGCACAGGACGAACAGCGGCTTGGAGGAGTCGCCGAACAGGGCGATCAGCGCGTACATCAGCGCGCCGACGCCGAGGTAGACGCGGTAGATGTTCTTGCGTCCGATCAGGTCGGAGGTCGAGGACCAGCCGATCCGGCCCGCCATGTTGGCCGCCGAGAGCAGGGCGACGAAGCCCGCGGCCGCGGTCACCGACACGGGCGTGGAGGTGTCGGCGAAGAAGTCCGTGATCATGGGCGCGGCCTTCTCCAGGATGCCGATGCCCGCCGTGACGTTCATGCAGAGCACGACCCACAGCAGCCAGAACTGCGGGGTGCGCAGGGCATCGCGGGCCGAGACCTGCACGCCCTCCAGGGGGGCCGCCGTGCCGTCCGCCCGCTCCTTGGGACGGGGCACCCGCACCAGCAGTACGCCGAGCAGCATGAAGACGGCGTACGCCAGTCCGTGCACGAGGAAGGCGAGCGCGATCCCCGAGCTGTCGGTGCCGAAGGACTCCAGCATCTGGGCGGACCACGGCGAGGCGATGAGGGCGCCGCCGCCGAAGCCCATGATGGCTATGCCGGTGGCCATGCCCGGCCGGTCCGGGAACCACTTGATCAGGGTCGAGACGGGTGAGATGTAGCCGATGCCGAGGCCGATCCCGCCGACGAAGCCGTAGCCGAGGACGATCAGCCAGTACTGCTCCACGGCCGCGCCGAGCGCGGAGAGCAGGAAGCCGGACGAGAAGCAGACCAGGGCGACGGTCATCGCCCAGCGCGGGCCGTTCCGTTCGACGAGCGTGCCGCCGAACGCGGCCGACAGGCCGAGCATGACGATGCCCAGCTGGAAGGGGAGCGCGCTCTGGGTGCCGCTGAGGCCGAGCGCGGATTCCAGGGGCGGTTTGAACACGGACCAGGCGTAGGCCTGCCCGATGGAGAGGTGGACCGAGAGAGCTGCCGGGGGAACGAGCCAGCGGCTCCAGCCCGGGGGTGCGACGGGGGGACTCATGGGTCCCCAACCGTATGGACTGGGAAAGCGCTTGAGAAGACTGTTGAGCGGACAACCACCAGTGCTGCACAAAGGCTTGCTGGCTCAACTTCCATACTGTAGACAATATTTCGTCGACATCTGTTCGGCAGTTCCGCGGTATCCCTCGACCGAACGGAGCTCCCCGCCATGAAAGTCGCAGTCCTCGGCGCCGGTGCGATCGGCGCCTACGTCGGCGCCGCGCTCCACCGTGCGGGCGCCGACGTCCATCTCATCGCCCGTGGACCGCACCTGGCGGCCATGAGGCAGTACGGAGTGCGGGTGCGCAGCCCGCGCGGCGACTTCACCGCGCACCCCCGCGCCACCGACGACCCGGGCGAAGTCGGCCCGGTCGACTACGTTTTCCTGGGTCTGAAGGCCAACTCGTACGCGGCGTGCGGGCCGCTGATCGAGCCGCTGCTGCACGAGACCACGGCGGTCGTCGCCGCCCAGAACGGCATCCCCTGGTGGTACTTCCACCGCCACGGCGGCCCCTACGACGGGCGCCGGCTGGAGAGCGTGGACCCGGCCGGCGCGGTCAGCGCGGTGCTCGCCCCCGAACGGGCGGTGGGCTGCGTGGTCTACGCGGCCACCGAACTCGAACAGCCGGGCGTCGTCCGGCACGTGGAAGGCACCCGGTTCTCCGTGGGCGAGCCCGGCCGCGAGGTCTCGGCGCGGTGTCTGGCGTTCAGCGAGGCGATGCGGGCCGGCGGCCTGAAGTGCCCGGTCGAGCCCGACCTGCGGGGCGACATCTGGCTGAAGCTGCTGGGCAACATCTCCTTCAACCCGATCAGCGCCCTGGCCCGCGCCACCATGCGGCAGATGTGCCTGCACGGCGGCACCCGGCAGGTCATCGAGACCATGATGACCGAGACGCTGGCGGTGGCCGCCGCGCTCGGCTGCGAGGTCGGCGTCTCCATCGAACGCCGCCTCGCGGGCGCCGAACGGGTCGGCGACCACCGCACCTCCACGCTCCAGGACCTGGAGCGCGGCAAGCCGCTGGAACTCGACGTGCTGCTCGCGGCCGTGGTCGAACTGGCGGAGATCACCGGGGTCCCGGTGCCCACCCTGCGCACCGTGCACGCCCTGTCGGACCTGCTCGCGCTGAGGAGCGCCGCATGAGCGAACGCCAGCGAAACCGCCGGGGCCGCGCCCCGAAGACCTACACCCGCCTCACCCACCCCCTCGTCCGCGACTCGCGCGACGCGCCCTTCCGCCGCGCCACCTGGGACGAGGCCCTGGACCGCACCGCACGGGGCCTGACGGCGGCGCGCGACGCCTTCGGGATGTTCTCCTGCGCCCGGGCCACCAACGAGATGAACTACGTGGCGCAGAAGTTCGCCCGCGTGGTGATGGGCACCCACAACGTCGACTCCTGCAACCGGACCTGCCACGCGCCCAGCGTGGCGGGCCTGTCGGCCGCCTTCGGCTCGGGCGGCGGGACCTCGTCGTACGAGGAGGTGGAGCACACCGACCTGATCGTGATGTGGGGTTCCAACGCCCGCTTCGCGCACCCCATCTTCTTCCAGCACGTGCTCAAGGGCGTCCGGGCCGGGGCCCGCCTGTACGCCGTCGACCCGCGCCGCACCTCCACCGCCGAGTGGGCGGAGGGCTGGCTGGGGCCCAACGTCGGCACGGACATCCCGCTGGCGCACGCGGTGGGCCGGGAGATCATCCACGCCGGGCTGGCCAACGAGGCGTTCGTCGCGCGGGCCACCTCCGGCTTCGCCGAGTACCGGGAACTGGTCGAACCCTGGACGCTGTCCCTGGCCGAGAAGGTGACGGGCGTCCCGGCGGCCGCGATCCGCGAACTGGCCCACGCCTACGCCCGCGCCGAACGCGCCCAGCTGTGCTGGACCCTCGGGATCACCGAGCACCACAACGGCACCGACAACGTCCGGGCATTGATCAATCTGGCCCTGCTCACCGGCCACGTCGGGCGCTACGGATCGGGGCTCCAGCCGCTCCGGGGCCAGAACAACGTGCAGGGCGGCGGCGACATGGGCGCCATCCCCAACCGGCTGCCCGGCTTCCAGGACGTGCTCGACCCGGAGGTCCGGCTGAAGTTCGAGTCCGCCTGGGACACGGTCATCCAGCCCCGCCACGGACTCACCCTGACCGAGATGTTCGAGGCGATGGACGAGGGCTCGCTGCGGGCCGTCTACTGCATCGGCGAGAACCCGGCCCAGTCGGAGGCCGACAGCGAACAGGCGGTCCGCCGGCTGCGGGCCCTGGACTTCCTCGTCGTCCAGGACATCTTCCTGACCAAGACCGCCGAGCTGGCCGACGTGGTGCTGCCGGCGACGGCCGGCTGGGCGGAGACCGACGGCACCACCACGAACAGCGAGCGCCGGGTGCAGCGCGTCCGCCGAGCGGTGACGCCGCCCGGGGAGGCCCGGGAGGACATCGACATCCTCTGCGACCTCGCCACCCGCCTCGGCCACGACTGGAAGTACGCCGACGCCGAGGCGGTATGGAACGAGCTGCGCTCGCTGTCCCCCGACCACCACGGCATGACGTACGCCCGCCTGGAGGAGCACCAGGGCATCCAGTGGCCGTGCCCGAGCACCGAGGGCATGGAACCGTCCTATCTGCACGGCAGGCTGTGGGAGGCGGACCCGGCCCTGCGCGGGGTGCCCGCGCCCTTCGGGATCGTGGCGCACGACCCGCCCGTGGACCTCACCGACGAGGAGTACCCGATCCGGCTCACCACCGGACGCCGCCTCGACTCCTACAACACCGGGGTGCAGACCGGCGGTTACGCCTCCCCGCTGCGCCGCGGCGAGTCCGTCGAGCTGTGCCCGGAGGACGCCGAGCGCTACGGGGTGGCGGTCGGCGAGGAGGTGCGCGTGACCTCACGGCGCGGGTCGCTGCTGGCGCCCGTGTGGGTCGACACGGCGCTGCGTCCCGGGCTGGCCTTCATGAGCTTCCACTTTCCCGACGAGGTGGACACCAACCAGCTGACCATCGAGGCCAACTGCCCCATCGCGGGGACGGCGGAGTTCAAGGCCTCGGCGATCCGGATCGAGAAGGTGAGCACCGGTGGACCTGCGCTTCGGTGACGGCAAGCCGACCGACGAGGAACGCGAGGCCGTCGACGCCCTGCTCGGCCCGCCCGAGTCGTCCTGGGAGGGCGCCGACCGCGACGCGGCGGACGCCGCCGACCTGAGGTGGGCCCGCGGCGGCCGCGAGGCCAGGAACCGCCGCGACCTGCTGCTGCCCGGACTGCACGCGCTCAACGACCGGGTCGGCTGGATCAGCGAGGGCGCCCTGGACTACCTGTGCCGCCGCCTGACCGTGCCGCCGGCCGAGGCGTACGGCGTCGCCACGTTCTACGCCATGTTCTCGGTCCGCCCCCGCCCGGCGACGGTCCTGCACGTCTGCACCGACCTGGCGTGCGCGACGGCGGGCGCGGGCGAGCTGTGCGCGGCGGTGGAGGCGCGCCTGGGCCCGGAGAGCGGGGTGAAGGTCGAACGCTCCCCGTGCCTGGGCCTGTGCGAACGGGCCCCCGCGGCCTTGGCGATACGCGCGGGACATCCACCGTCCGGCGATATCTCAGCCCGTCCGGCGTTTGAGGACGAGGCCGTTCAGGCCGACAGCGGGGGTCCGGGGGCGGCAGCCCCCGGGGTCGGGAACGGGAAGGGGCGGCGGATGCGAGAACCCCGTTACGCCACCGCCGTCACCGCCCCCGCGACCCCCGAGGCCGCCATCACCGCGGCCACCACCCCCGAGGACGCCCCACCCGAACCCGCCCCCGCCCTCGCCGTCCCACAGACCGGCGACCCCACCCTCACCCTGCTCAGACGCATCGGCACCACCGACCCCACCTCCCTCGACGCCTACCGCGCCGCTGGCGGCTACACCGCCCTGCGCCGCGCCTTCGCCCTCGGCCCCGCCGGCGTCATCCGCGAGGTCACCGACGCCGGCCTGGTCGGCCGCGGCGGAGCCGCCTTCCCCACTGGACGCAAGTGGCAGGCCACCGCCGCCCAGCCGGACCGGCCGCACTACCTGGTGTGCAACGCCGACGAGTCCGAGCCGGGCACCTTCAAGGACCGCGTCCTCATGGAGGGCGACCCGTACGCCCTCGTGGAGGCGATGACGATCGCGGGCTACGCCACCGGGGCCCACCGCGGCTACCTCTACCTCCGCGGCGAGTACCCGCGCGCCCTGGCCCGCCTCACCCACGCGGTCGCCCGGGCCCGGGCCCGCGGGCTGCTCGGCGACGACGTCCTCGGCCAGGGCTACGCCTTCGACATCGAGATCCGGCGGGGCGCGGGCGCGTACATCTGCGGTGAGGAGACTGCGCTGTTCAACTCCATCGAGGGCCGCCGCGGTGAGCCGCGCTCCAAGCCGCCGTTCCCCGTGGAGAAGGGCCTGTTCGGGAAACCGACGGCGGCGAACAACGTCGAGACGCTGGTCAACGTCCTGCCGATCCTCACCATGGGCGCGCAGGCGTACGCGGCGATCGGCACCCCGTCGTCCACCGGCCCGAAGCTGTTCTGCGTCTCGGGCAGCGTCCGCCGGCCCGGCGTGTACGAACTCCCCTTCGGCGCCACCCTGGGGGAACTGCTCACCCTCGCCGGCGTCCGGGACGGACTGCGGGCGGTGCTGCTCGGCGGGGCGGCCGGCGGCTTCGTCCGCCCGGACGAACTCGGCATCCCGCTCACCTTCGAGGGCACCCGCGAGGCCGGCACGACGCTCGGCTCCGGTGTCGTCATGGCCTTCGACGACACCGTCCCGCTCCCCCGGCTGCTGCTGCGCATCGCCGAGTTCTTCCGCGACGAGTCCTGCGGGCAGTGCGTACCGTGCCGGGTCGGGACGGTACGCCAGGAGGAGGCGCTGCACCGGATCGCCGAGCGCACGGGCGCCGCCGCGGCCGGGGACGTCGCGCTGCTGCGGGAGGTCGGGCGGGCCATGCGGGACTCCTCCATCTGCGGTCTCGGGCAGACCGCGTGGAACGCCGTGGAATCCGCCATCGACCGTCTGGGGGCGTACGAATGACCGCGATACCGCTCGGAGTGCCGCGCCGGCTGGTGGAGTTCACCCTGGACGGGCAGGAGGCCCGGGTCCCCGAGGGTTCGACGATCCTGGACGCCTGCCGGGCCGCCGACAAGGACGTGCCGACCCTGTGCCAGGGCGACACCCTCACCCCGAAGAACGCCTGCCGGGTCTGCGTGGTGGAGGTCGAGGGCGCCCGGACGCTCGCCCCGGCCTGCTCGCGCCGCGCGGAGCAGGGCATGGTGGTGCGCACCGACACCGAGCGCGCCCGGCACAGCCGCAAGGTGGTGCTCGAACTGCTCGCCTCCTCGGTCGACCTGTCGACGACTCCGTCGGCGGCGCAGTGGATCAAGGAGTACGAGGCGAAGCCCGACCGCTTCGGCCCCGACGCGGCCCGCGTCGACGAGGAACCGCGCGTCGACAACGACCTGTACGTGCGGGACTACGGCAAGTGCATCCTCTGCTACAAGTGCGTGGACGCCTGCGGGGACCAGTGGCAGAACAGCTTCGCCATCTCCGTCGCGGGCCGCGGATTCGACGCCCGCATCGCGGTGGAGCACGACGGCCCGCTGACCGACTCGGCGTGCGTCTACTGCGGCAACTGCATCGAGGTCTGCCCCACCGGGGCCCTCTCCTTCAAGTCGGAGTTCGACATGCGGGCCGCCGGGACGTGGGACGAGGAGCGGCAGAGCGCCACGACGACGGTGTGCGCGTACTGCGGTGTGGGCTGCAACCTCACGCTCCACGTGCAGGACAATGAGATCGTGAAGGTCACCTCTCCGCACGACAACCCGGTGACCCACGGCAACCTCTGCATCAAGGGCCGCTTCGGCTACCAGCACGTACAGAACCGGGACTGACCGGCAAGGGGCACGACATGGGACGAGTCACGGAACGACGCAAGGTGATCCGCGTGCGGGACGGCGCGGTCTCCACCCGCCCGGACACCCTCGTCGCCGAGGAACCGCTGGAGATCCGGCTGAACGGCAAGCCGCTGGCCATCACCATGCGCACGCCCGGCGACGACTTCGCGCTGGCGGCCGGTTTCCTGGTCAGCGAGGGCGTGCTCGCCGAGCGGGGCGACCTCCAGAACATCGTGTACTGCGCGGGCGCCACGGCCGACGGCTCCAACACGTACAACGTGGTCGACGTGCGCACCGCCCCCGGCGTGACGGTCCCGGACATCACCCTGGAGCGGAACGTCTACACCACCTCGTCCTGCGGGCTGTGCGGCAAGGCGAGCCTGGACGCGGTGCGCACCACCGCCCGCTGGCCCATCGCCGACACTCCCCCGCTCCGGGTCACGCCGGAACTGCTGGCGGACCTGCCCGACCGGCTGCGCGCCTCCCAGCGGGTCTTCGACCGGACCGGCGGGCTGCACGCGGCCGCCCTGTTCACCGAGGAGGGGGAGCTGGTCGACGTACGCGAGGACGTGGGCCGGCACAACGCGGTCGACAAGCTGGTCGGCCGCGCCGTGCAGAACGGGGACCTGCCGCTGTCCCGGTCCGTGCTGCTGGTGTCGGGCCGGGCCTCCTTCGAGCTGGCGCAGAAGGCGGTCATGGCGGGCATCCCGGTGCTGGCCGCGGTGTCGGCGCCGTCCTCGCTCGCGGTGGACCTGGCCGCCGAGACGGGGCTGACGCTCGTCGGATTCCTGCGCGGCAGCTCCATGAACGTGTACGCGGGCGAGGACCGCGTCGCCCTGCGGGCCGCGGCCGGCCAGGGCTGACGCCGCTCCCCGCGGCACGGCGGCGGGGTCCCGGACGGCGGGGAGCGCCCCCTGCGCCGCGGGGACCCCGCCTCGACGTCACCGCCCCCGCGCGGTCCTGACGGTCCGACACGCGGGCGGCGGCCCGGAGCGGGAGGGGCCGCCGAACGTCCTGTTGTACTGATGTCCTGACGACCGGCTCCGACCAGCCGCCTGAAGGGCAGACCGCGCCATGCCGTCCCGACCCCCCCGTTCTCTCAGGCCCGCTCTCGCCGCGGCCCTCGCCACCGCCACCGCCTTCGCCGCCGCCACCGCCCCGCCGCCCGCGTACGCCCGGCCGGGCGAGCGGGCCCCTGAGTTCGAGGAGCGGGTCCTCTTCCGGGCGGACGCGGACCCGGGCGGCTACGCCTGCTTCCGCATCCCCGCGATCGTCCGGACGACCGAGGGCACCCTGCTCGCCTTCGCCGAGGGGCGCGTCCTCAACTGCGGGGACGCCGCCGACATCGACATCGTCGTCAAGCGCTCCACCGACGGCGGACGCACCTGGGGCCCGCTCCAGGTCGTCAACGACGGCGGCGGCGACACCCACGGCAACCCGGCGCCGGTCGTCGACCGGGCCACCGGCCGCGTCCTGCTGACCGAGACCTACAACGCGGGCCGGACCGACGCCGCCAACTGCGCGATCCCCTGCACCCGCACGCCCCACCTCCAGCACAGCGACGACGACGGCGTCACCTGGTCCGCGCCCCGCGACCTGAGCCCCGAGATCCTGCCGGCCGAGTGGAACTCCTGGTACGCCACCGGACCCGTGCACGGCGTCCAGCTCACCGGCGGCGGCCACCCCGGGCGGCTCGTGGTCGGCGTCAACGCCGAGACCTGGGACGGCGACCGGATCACCGCCAACCACGCGGCGCTGGTGGTCAGCGACGACGGCGGCGCGCACTGGAAGGTCGGCGCCACCGACACCTGGCCCGTCGCGGCCGACGGCACCTTCCGGCAGAAGCCCTCCGAACTGACCCTCACCGAGCGCGCCGACGGAGCCCTCCTGGTCAGCGGGCGGGAGGAGCGGGGCACCGACCTCGGCCACCGCACCCAGGCCCTCAGCCTGGACGGCGGCGACAGCTTCGCGGCCCCCTTCCGCGCCCTGCCCGACCTGTACACGCCGCAGGTGCAGGGCGCCGTGCTCCGCATGGGCGACCGCACGCTGCTGTCCGCCCCGGCCGATCCGGACCGCCGCCGGACGATGTCCGTGCGCTCCTCCTACGACGGCGGCGCGACCTGGGACAGCGTGGACCGCGGGACCGTCCTCACGCGGGACTGGTCCGGGTACTCGGACATGGTGGACGTCGACGACGCGACGGTGGGCCTCCTGTACGAGGCCGGAGCCGTCGACGCCCGCGACGAGATCCGCTTCGCCCGCTTCACCGAGGACTGGCTCCAGGCCCGCCGGGCCGCCGACCCCACCACACCGGACCTCGCGCCCGGCGCGGCCCCCGCCGCGGTGCTGGGCGGTGCCGGACCGACGACCGGCGCGGTGGGCGGCGCCCTCTCCTTCGACGGCGCCGACGACGCCGTGCGGCTGCCGTTCGACGAGCGGCTGCCGCTGGGGGACGGGGACTTCACCGCGTCGCTGCGGTTCCGTTACTCGGAGGCCGACGGGGAGCAGCCGCTGCTGTGGATGGGCGGGGTGGGGATCGCGCAGCCGCAGGTGTGGCTGCGGGCCGAGCCCGCTCACGGCAGGGTCCAGGGGCTGATCACCGCGCGCGATGGGGCGGCAGCCCCCCGCTCTGCCTGGGTGCGCACCGACGACGCCCTCAACGACGGGCGCTGGCACCATCTGGCGCTCCGCCGGGGCGGGGGGCGGCTCACGCTCTTCGTCGACGGCGAGCAGACCGGCGCGGCGGACGTGCCGGGCTCGGTCAGCACCGGGTCGCCCTTCGGTGTGCACGTCGGGGAGCGGGTGGACGGCCGGGCCCGGCTGAGAGGCGCGGTCGACGAGGTGCACGTCTGGAACCGGGCGCTGACCGACGAGGAGATCGCCGCGGGCGACCCGCCGTCCGCGCTCGCAAACGCCGTGGTGCACCTGCCCCTGGACGGGACGAGCGCGGGCGGCTGAGGCGCGCCCGGCGGTTCAGCGGCGGCCCGTGCCGACCCGGTCGCGGGCGGGCTCCGCCTCGCCGTCGGCGGCCGCGGCGGGCGGTTCCGGGTCGTGCGAGCGGCGCTTGGCGATGACCGCGCAGACCATGAGCTGCATCTGGTGGAAGAGCATCAGCGGCAGCACGGCGAGCGAGGCGTGCGCGCCGAACAGGACGCCGGCCATGGGCAGTCCGGCGGCCAGGGACTTCTTGGACCCGGCGAACTGGATCGCGATCCGGTCCTCCCGGCCAAAGCCGAGCGCCTTGGCCCCGTACCAGGTCAGCAGCAGCATCACGGCGAGCAGGACCGCCTCCACGGCCAGCAGCCCGGCGAGCCGGACCGGGCTCACCTGGTGCCAGATGCCCTCGACCATGCCCTCGCTGAACGCGGTGTAGACGACGAGGAGGATCGAGCCGCGGTCGACGAGCTGGAGGACCTTCTTGTGCCGGGCGACGAAGCCCCCGATCCAGCGGCGCAGCAGCTGCCCGGCGGCGAACGGCACCAGCAGCTGGAGCACGATCCCCACCACCGAGTCGGCGGAGAACCCGCCCCCGGTGCCGCCGAGCAGGGCGGCGGCCAGCAGCGGCGTGACGACGATGCCCACCAGCGAGGAGAAGGACCCGGCGCAGATCGCGGCGGGCACGTTGCCGCGGGCGATGGACGTGAAGGCGATCGAGGACTGGATGGTGGACGGGACCAGGGTGAGGAAGAGCAGGCCCTGGTACAGCGGGTCGGTCAGGAAGACGGGCACGAGTCCGCGCGAGGCGAGGCCCAGCAGCGGGAAGACGACGAAGGTGCAGGCCAGCACGGTGCCGTGGAGCCGCCAGTGCCGGACCCCGTCCATCGCCTCACGGGTGGAGAGCCGGGCGCCGTAGAGGAAGAAGAGGAACGCGATCGCGGCGGTCGAGGCCCCGGAGGCGACGTCCGCGCCGGTGCCGCGGGCCGGCAGCAGTGCGGCGAGGCCCACCGTCCCGAGCAGCAGCAGGACGTACGGGTCGATCGGCATCCAGCGGGGCCGGCGCAGGCGTTTCACGGTACTCCACTTGCTTGTTCACGGTCGTTCGAGGACCCGGTGGCGAAGGGTCACGGGTCCCCGCTCCATCCTGCTCGCCCGGCGAGCGATCGGGAATCCGGTATACCGCTCTGACTGTCATCACGTACCGCGATAGCCTGGCGACGTGTACGACCCCTCGCAGCTCCGCACGTTCCTCTCGGTGGCCCAGACGCTGAGCTTCACGCAGGCCGCCCGGCGGCTCGGGCTGCGCCAGTCGACGGTGAGCCAGCACGTGCGGCGGCTGGAGGGCGCCACCGGGCGCCGGCTGTTCAGCCGCGACACGCACTCGGTGGAGCTGACGGAGGACGGGGAGGCGATGCTCGGCTTCGCCCGCCGGATCCTGGAGGTGCACGAGCAGGCCACCGCCTTCTTCTCCGGCACCCGGCTGCGCGGGCGGCTGCGGTTCGGCGCCTCGGAGGACTTCGTGCTCACCCGGCTGCCGGAGATCCTGGAGGGCTTCCGGCACGACCATCCCGAGGTCGACCTGGAGCTGACGGTGGAGCTTTCGGGCACGCTGCACCGGCAGTTGGCCGACGGGGAGCTGGACCTGGTGCTCGCCAAGCGGCGGCCCGAGGACCCGCGGGGCGAGCCGGTCTGGAGCGACCGGCTGGTGTGGATCGGCGCGCCGCGGCTGCGCCTGGACCCCGACCGCCCGGTGCCGCTGATCGTCTACCCGCCGCCGGGCATCACCCGTGCCCTGGCGCTGGAGGCCCTTCAGCGCCAGGGCCGCGAGTGGCACGTCGCGTGCACCAGCGGCAGCCTCAACGGTCTGCTCGCGGCCGCCCGCGCGGGCCTCGGCGTGATGGCGCACTCGCGCGGACTCGTCCCGCCCGGCCTGGTGCGGGTCCCGGACCGGGCGGACCTGCCCGAGCTGGGCCGCGTCGACTTCGTGCTGGTGCACGGCCGGCGCCGGCCCTCGGCGCAGGGCGCCGCGGACGCGCTGGCCGCCGCCGTCCTCGCGGGCGGCGACCGGCTGCACCGCCCTCAGCGGCCGGGGCTGGGATAGGTGAGCTGCTTGACCCGGCGCAGGAACGGGGACGCCTCCACGTGCTGGACGCCCTCCAGCCGGCCGAGCGGGCCGCTGAGGTAGGCGTAGAGGTCCGCGGTGTTGCGCACGACCGCCGTGGCGATGATGTTGGACGGCCCGGCCGTGGCGGCGGCGTGGGCGATCTCGTCGTGCGCGGCGAGGGCCTCGCCGACCCGGTGCAGTGCGGCCGGGCTGGTGGTGATCCACAGTACGGCGGCGGTGGGGTAGCCGAGGATCTCGGAGCGGTACTCCACGTCGACGTAGACGGCACCGGAGGCGAGGAGCGCGGCCAGGCGGCGCTTGACGGCTGACTCGGAGCGACCGGTGGCCCGCTGCAAGCGCGGGTACGTGGCGCGCCCGTCGCGTTCCAGGACGGCCAGCAGCGGCTCGTCCTCGGGCTCGATGCGGGCCGGTCCCGACGTCGCCGGGCGGGGCTCCGGACGCAGGGCGGCGACCTCGTCGTCGTCGAGCACGGCGAACTTGCGGAGCCAGCCGCTGGGCCCGCCGTAGAAGCGGTGCAGTATCTGGTGAGCGTGGATCTCCAGGACGCGCGGGGTGCGCGGCAGCTTGCCGAGGAGCAGGTCGTCCCGGTCCCCCGGGCTGCGCGGACGGGTGCCGAAGATGATCTCCGTGCCGCCCGCGGCGAGTCCGATCCAGTTGGTGTCGGGGCGCTTGGCGAGGGCCTCCGCGATGGCCGGGGCGCTGTCGGGGACGCAGCGCAGCCGCAGGGTCCAGTGGTCCTGGCCGAGCCGCTCGGCGTCCCGCACGGCGACCACCCGCAGCCCGCCCTCGTCGCACAGCCGGCGGTAGCGGCGGGCGACGGTCTGGTCGGAGACGCCGAGGACCGCGCCGATGCGGCTGAAGGAGGCGCGTCCGTTGATCTCCAGCGCGTCCAGCAGCCGCAGGTCCAGCTCGTCGAAGGTGTCGGATTCCATCCGCATGGTGCTGTCTCCGTCGGATTCGGCCGGCTGTGCGCCCAGGACCGGCGCGATCGGCCGGTCACACCGCATCGTACGGAGGCGTGGCAAGTCGTAGCACACAGGGAGAAGACGGAATGCGTACATGGGGGCCGCTGACGGCGGTGTGCCTCGGGACGTTCATGCTGCTGCTGGACGTGACGATCGCGGTGGTCGCGCTGCCGGACATGGCCCGGGGCCTGGACGCCTCGCTGAGCGACCTGCAGTGGGTGATGGACGGCTACGCGCTCGCGCTGGCGGCGCTGCTGCTGGGTCTGGGGGCCGCGGCCGACGTGCTGGGGCGGCGCCGGGTGCACGTGGCGGGCGTGGTGCTGTTCGCGGCGGCGTCGCTGCTGTGCGGGCTGGCGACCGGGCCCGGGATGCTGGTCGCGGCGCGGGGCCTGCAGGGCGTGGGCGCGGCGGCGATGTTCGCCACCACGCTGCCGTTGCTGGGCTCGGTCTACCAGGGGCGCCGGCGGTCGATGGCACTCGGGGTGTGGGGCGCGGTCAGCGGCGCGGCGGCGGCCGTGGGGCCGGTGCTGGGCGGGCTGCTCACGGACGGTCCCGGCTGGCGGTGGATCTTCTGGGTGAACCTGCCGGTGAGCGTGGCGGCGGTCTGGCTGACGCTGCGCGTGGTGCCGGAGTCGCGCGGTGCGCGCGGGCGCCGCGTGGACTGGGCGGGCACGGCCGCCTTCGCGGCGTTCGCGGGTGCGCTCACCTACGGCGCGGTGCGGGCCGGGTCGCACGGCTGGTCGGAGGCCGGCACCCTCGTCTCCTTCGGCCTGGCGGTGGTGGCGCTGGCCGCCTTCGTGGCCGTGGAGCGGCGGGTCGCCGATCCGCTGCTGGACCCCCGGCTGTTCCTGCGGCCGGCGTTCTCCGGCGTCATGCTGGGCGCGCTGGCCTTCAACGCGGCGGCGTTCGGCGTGATGGCGTACACGTCGATATGGCTCCAGACGCTGCTCGGGATGAGCCCGGTGCGCGGCGGTCTGGTGTTCGTGTGGCTGTCGCTGGCGTCGTTCGTGGTCGCGGCGGCGGGAGGACGGCTGCTGCACGGGGTGCCCGCGCGGTTCACCATCGGGGGCGGGCTGCTGCTGGTCGCGGCGGGCCAGTACGCCATGGCGTTCCTCGACTCCTCGTCCGGCGCGTCCGAGCTGGTGCCGGGGCTGCTGCTGGTGGGCGTCGGCACCGGCCTGGTGTCGCCGGGCATCGCGGGTGCGGCGCTGGCCGCGGTGCCGGCGGAGCGGGCCGGGATGGCGGGCGGCGCGGTCAACACCTTCCGCCAGCTCGGGTACGCGCTCGGCATCGCGGTGTTCGGCACGGTGCTGACCTCGCGGATGACGGACACGCTGCCGCACGACGCGGCGCACGGTCTGGCGGGCGGCGCGGCGAGCGCCCTGGAGGGCGTGTTCGGCGAGCACGCGCTGCGGGCGGCCTTCGCCTCCGGACTGAACGCCGCGGCGGTGACCGCGGGGACGGTGGCGGCGGTCGGCGGAGTGCTGGTGCTCGTGCTGGTCCGGGCCGGCCGCACCGGGCCCGGCACCCGGGGGGCGGCCCCCGCGGGACCCGCCGCGGAACCGGAGCCGGCGGCCCCGTACCGGCGGTAAGCGCGCCGTATGGATTCGGTGGAGATTACGCCACCGAATCCCGCGCAACTCTTGAACAAGTGTCCGACCCTTCCCCATGTGAGCGCATTTTCTCTCGCTGACCAGCGCGAACATGAGCCCCGTCCGGGTCCGGCGCCCCTCCCGCCCCTCTTCGGGGTGGGGTAGCTTTCACCGCGCTGTGCGGGGGCTTCATTCCAGAGCGGGGAGCGGGGTTTGCGTGAGTTCACCAGTCCTGCGCTGACGTCGGCACCGCCGGTGGGCGGTCTGGCCGACGTCGTCTTCCAGCATGCCCAGGAGGACCCGGAGCACATCGCCCTGGGGCGCAAGGACGCGGCCGGGCAGTGGCGGGACGTCACCGCGGGCGCGTTCCGCGACGAGGTCCTGGCGCTCGCCAAGGGCCTGCTCGCCCAGGGCATCCGCTTCGGCGACCGGGTCGCCATCATGTCCCGCACCCGCTACGAGTGGACCCTGTTCGACTTCGCCCTGTGGACGATCGGCGCGCAGGTGGTGCCGATCTACCCGACGTCCTCGGCGGACCAGTGCATGTGGATGCTGTACGACGCCGAGGTGACCGCAGCGGTCGTGGAGCACGAGGACCACGCGATGACGATCGCCACCGTCATCGACCGGCTGCCGCACCTGCGGGGCCTGTGGCAGCTGGACTCGGGCGCCGTCCAGGAGCTGTACGACGCCGGGGCGCACCTCGACGACGAGGTGGTGCACCGGCACCGCAAGGCGGTCACGCCCGACTCGGTCGCCACCATCATCTACACCTCCGGCACCACGGGACGCCCCAAGGGCTGCGTGATCTCGCACGGCAACTTCATGTGGGAGGCGGACACCGTCATCGAGCGGTGGGAGCCGGTGTTCCACTCCAAGAAGGGCGACGAGGCGGCGACCCTGCTGTTCCTGCCGCTCGCGCACGTCTTCGGCCGGATGGTGGAGGTCGCGGCGATCCGCGGCCGGGTCCGCTTCGGCCACCAGCCCCAGCTGAACGCCGCCGCGCTCCTGCCCGACCTGGCGGCCTTCAGACCCACCTTCATCCTGGCCGTGCCGTACATCTTCGAGAAGGTGTTCAACGCGGCCCGGCGCAAGGCCGAGAAGGAGGGCAGGGGCGGGCCCTTCGAGAAGGCCGTCGACGTGGCCGTGAAGTACGCCGAGGCGGTGGAGGCGAAGGCCTGGGGCATCGGACCGGGGCCCTCGGCGGGGCTGCGCGTGCAGCACCAGCTCTTCGACAAGCTCGTCTACGCGAAGGTGCGGGCGGCGATGGGCGGCCGCATCCGCAACGCCATGTCGGGCGGCTCGGCGATGGACCGGCGCCTCGGCCTCTTCTTCGCCGGCGCGGGCGTGCAGATCTACGAGGGCTACGGCCTGACCGAGTCCACCGCCGCGGCCACCGCCAACCCGCCCGAGCGCACCCGCTACGGCACCGTCGGCCGCCCCGTCCCCGGCGTCACCGTGCACATCGCGGACGACGGCGAGATCTGGCTGAACGGCGAGAACGTCTTCCAGGGCTACCTCAACAACCCCAAGGCGACCGACGAGACCCTGCACGACGGGTGGATGGCCACCGGTGACCTGGGCACCCTGGACGAGGACGGCTACCTCACCATCACCGGCCGCAAGAAGGAGATCCTGGTGACCTCCGGCGGCAAGAGCGTCTCCCCCGGGCTGCTGGAGGAGCGCGTGCGGGACCACGCGCTGATCAACCAGTGCATCGTCGTCGGCAACGACCGCCCCTACGTCGCCGCCCTCATCACCCTGGACCAGGAGGCGGTCGAGCACTGGCTGGCGATGCGGAACAAGCCGCAGATGCCGCCGGCCGAACTGGTGCACGACGCCGACCTGGAGACGGAGGTGCGGCGGGCGGTCGTCGCGGCCAACACGCTGGTGTCGCAGGCCGAGTCGATCCGCACCTTCCGCATCCTCGCGCAGCCGTTCACCGAGGAGCACGGTCTGCTGACGCCTTCGCTGAAGCTGAAGCGCAAAGCCATCGAGAAGGCCTACGGTACCGAGGTCGAGGCGCTCTACACGGCGTGAGTTCCACGGTCAGGAATGCGTGGCGGCTCGTGATCGTTGACGATATGAGTACCACCTGACCACAACCGAAGGATCAAGAGCTCGTGAGCAGCAAGGTCCCCCCGATCATCCTGAACAACGGCGTCGAGATGCCCCAGCTGGGCTTCGGCGTCTGGCAGGTGCCGGACGACGAGGCCGAGACGGCCGTGGTCCAGGCGCTGGAGGCCGGGTACCGCAGCATCGACACAGCGGCGATCTACGGCAATGAAGAGGGCACCGGCAAGGCGCTCGCCGCCTCGGGCGTGGCCCGCGAGGACCTCTTCGTTACCACCAAGCTCTGGAACAGCGACCAGGGGTACGACTCCACCCTCCGCGCCTTCGACGCCTCCCTGGCGAAGCTGGGCCTGGACTACGTGGACCTGTACCTCATCCACTGGCCGATGCCGGCCAAGGAGCGGTACGTCGACACGTACAAGGCGTTCGAGAAGCTGCTCGCCGACGGGCGGGTGCGGGCCATCGGCGTCTCCAACTTCCTGCCGGAGCACCTGGAGCGGCTGACCGGCGAGACGTCCGTCATTCCGGCCGTCAACCAGATCGAGCTGCACCCGCACCTCCAGCAGCACGCCTCCCGCGAGTTCCACGCGGAGCAGGGCATCGCCACCGAGGCCTGGTCCCCGCTCGGTTCCGGCAAGGGCATCCTGGAGATCCCGGCGATCGTGGCGATCGCCCAGAAGCACGGCCGCACCCCGGCCCAGGTCGTGCTGCGCTGGCACCTCCAGCTCGGCAACGTGGTGATCCCGAAGTCCGTGACGCCGTCGCGGATCAAGGAGAACATCGACGTGTTCGGCTTCACCCTGGACACCGAGGACCTGGCGGCGATCAGCGCGCTGAACGAGGACCGGCGCCTGGGCTCGGACCCGGCGGAGGTCAACTCCTGAGCACCGCCCGGGCGTGACGTGGGAGGGGCGGGACCCTGCCGGGTCCCGCCCCTCCCGCGCCCAGCAACGGGGTCAGGCCGGCCGGACCGCCGTGTACACCGTGTGGGCGACCAGCACGAACACGTCCGGCCGGCGGTGCACGCTCCCGGCGTCCGCGGGGTCGAGCAGCCGGTCCAGCGTGTCCCGGTCCCCCGCGTCCAGGCCCTCGCCGACCCGCTCGCGCAGCCGGGTGAGGGAGGAGACGGCGTAGGCGCGGGCCGCGTCGGAGACGGGGGCGGGCAGGTCGAGCAGGAAGCTGCGGGTGCCGGTGTGCTTCAGGCCGGCGGCGGTCAGCAGCGCGGGCCAGTCCTCGGTCTCGGGCACGGAGCCGGGCAGGCTCGCGCGCATCTCGGCGAAGAAGTCCTCCTCGACGGCGTGGATCCTCGCCTGGAGCCCGGGACGCCCGAAGCCGATGTCGCGGGGCAGGAAACGGGCGGGCAGACCGCCCTCCAGGATCGCCAGGGTGCCGCCGGGCGCGAGGTGTCCGCCGAGGGCGGCGAGGGCGGCCCGCTGGTCCCCCAGGTGGTGCAGGCTCTGGCTCGCCCACATCAGGTCGGCGGGGTACTCCAGCTCGCCCAGGGCGTCGGGCAGATCGCCGGTGAGGGTGCCGAAGCGGTCGGCGACGCCCAGCCGGGCGGCCCGGTCGCCGGCCCGCTCCAGCAGGGGGCCGGCGCCGTCCGCGGCGACCACGCGGGCGCCGGGGAAGGTGTCGGCGAACAGGCAGGAGACGACGCCCGGCCCGCTGCCGACGTCGACGACCAGCCCGGGGTCGGGCGCCTCCCGGGCCAGCCAGTCCAGCGCCTGCCGGTACAGGGGCGTGTACAGCTCGGCCTGCGCCTCCAGCAGCGGGGCCATCTCGGCCCAGTCCATGTCGGAGTGGTCGTGTCCGGACCCGTGGGCGTGGCCGTGGCCGTGCGCCGGTGCGGAGCCGTGGTGGTCGTGGTGGTGGTCGTGCGCCATGCTGGTCAGCCTCCCGTTCGCGGTGACCTCAGAGTGCGACGGGCCACCCGGCCGGGGCAAACGACATTGCCGGTACCGCAAAAAACCTCCGTCCGGCGGGGCCCGGACCGCAAGGCCCGGACCCCTCGGACTCACCCGCGTGGCGCACCGCTCACGACAGCGGCGGGTAGGCGTTCTTCATCAGCTCCTGGAACTGCGCGGAGAACCAGTGCCCGGAGACCGGGGCGTCGGGCAGGGCGCCCGAGGGGCTGTTGCCGTTGCGCGCGTTGCCCTGGTAGGTGGGGTCGCACATCCGGTCGAAGCCCTTGCCCTCGTCGTTCTCGATCTCCTTGCTCGCACCGTCGGACTCGCCCGGGGGCTTCATCCAGACGTACGCGTCGATCCCCGCGGCGGGGCCGGCCTGCGGGCGTTCGCCGAGGCCCGCTCCGGACTGGTTGCACCAGTTCCCGAGGTGGATGCGGCGGTCGTAGCGCCCGCCGTTCACGTAGGTGTCCACGGTGGTGGTCGCGCCCGGTCCGGTGGGCCGGGCGGTGCCGCCCCAGCCGTTGCGGGAGGTGTCGATCAGCATGCCGAGGCTCTGGTCGAAGCCGATGGAGACCAGCTTGTCGCGCATGGCCTGGGCGTAGGACAGCTCGTCGGTGTAGCGGTTCCAGTCGACCCACTTGGACTGGCGCACGGACGTCCCGTTCACCGAGTCCGTGATCTTGAAGTGGTCCTCCTTCAGGGCGCTGTAGTTGGCGGTGTTGACGATGAAGCCGTGCACGTCTCCGACGGTCGCGCCCTCGGTGGTGGCGGCGGTCTTGAACATGTCGGCGGAGGCACCGAAGTTGTCGTCCCAGCCGAGCCAGCCGTGGTGGCCGGCGTCGACGTAGTTGTAGACGTTGCCGATGTCGCCGAGCTTGTTCAGGGCGTAACCGACGCCCTTCTGGTAGTTGCCGTTGGCCTTCATCACGTCGCAGTTCGGTGTGGCGGTCGGCCGCCCGGAGACGTTGGTGACCAGGTTGGGCAGCGAGTCGATCTCGACCGTGGTGACGATCCTGAGGCCCGCGTACTTCGGATCGGCGAGGATCGCGGCGATCGGGTCGATGTACTGCGTCTTGTACTTGTCGATCTCCGTCGGGCCCAGTTCGCCGTTGGAGGCGAGGGCCGCGCAGTCGCGGCCGGGCAGGTTGTAGATGACGAGCTGGACGGCGAGTTCGCCGGAGCCCTTCTGCGCCAGCGCCTCGTCGAGGTGGTCGCGCAGCCCCATGCCACCGTTCACGCCGTTGATCGCGGCGATCCGGTCGAGCCACACGCCGGTCGGCTGATTCGCGACTCTGGCGCCACCGGGTTCGGCGGCCGCCTTGGCGCTCCACTCGGGGTTCACGTAGACCTTGGCGCCCTCGTATGGGTTGTCCACCCGGTCGCCGGTCTCCGGCGGGTCGGTCGGGTCCGTCGGGTCCGTCGGGTCGGTGGGGCCGCCGCCGTCCACGTTGCAGGTGACGCCGTTGAGGGTGAACGCGGCCGGCACCGCGTTGGTGCCGCTGTACGTGGCCTGGAAGCCGAAGCTCGCCGAACCGCCCGTGGACAGCGTGCCGTTGTAGGACTCGTTGGCCGCGGTCACGGCGGCGCCGCTCTGACTGACCTTCGCGTTCCAGCCGTTGGTCACCTTCTGACTGCCGGCGTAGGTCCAGCCCAGCGACCAGGCGGAGGTGGCGGCACCGTTGTTGGTCACGGTGACGGCGGCGGTGAAGCCGCTTCCCCAGTCGTTCTGCACCTTGTAGTCGACGGTGCAGGCGGGCGCCGCGGCTCCGGCGCTCGCGGAGTGGGCCGCCAGCGCCGTGCCGGAGGCGCCGGCCACCAGCGTGAGGGCGGCGAGCATCGCGGTTCTGGTACGGGTCATGGGTGCGGGTTCCTTCTTTCGTGGGGGTGCGGATGCTGTCGTCCGGGGCCGCGCGCACGCTCGGCGCGGCCCGTCGCCGATCGGCATGGGGGTGCCGTGGTGACCGGCGGTCAGGAACGGTCCGCGGGCACGGTGCGTAAGCCCGGGGCGAGTGCGAGTGCGAGTGCGAGTGCGTGTGCGGGCCGGCGGGCCGGCCGTGGACGCGCGCGGGGACGGGCCGTGGTCGAGGCCGGGAGTCCGGGACGCGGAAGGCAGTGCGGGGGGTGTCGCATGAGCGACTCCTTGCAGTCCGGGCGCGCCGTGAGGGTCGCGCCGACTGATGGAACCGCTCCCACTGGTTCAGCGAAGGTAGCGCCAAGTGACCGTGAAGAACAGAGGAGTTACCGACTTTCTCGGCTCTCACCCCGTCGAATCATTTCGACTCTTCACGCATCTTGACCGCCGTTGCCCCGTTCCCCACTATGGGAGCGCTCCCACTGGTTCAAGGCTTGTCGCTCCTCCCCCACTCCCTTTCCGAGCCGCAAGGAGGAACCAGCACCATGCTGAACGCACACCGGGCCCCCGCGGGGCGCCCTACGGCTTCAGGAACGCCCTGAGCGTGAACACCGGGTCGGGCCGCGGCCGGTCCTGGTCCGGCAGGGCCGCGAGCCGGCCGGCGAACCGCTCCGCGTCCGGGCCGCCCGGCGGCAGGGTGACGAACCAGCCGCGCCGCAGGTCGGCGACGGTCCGGCGGGGGCTGCGGCCCTGGCCGTGGCCGGTGAAGCGGGCGTCTCCCGCCGGGAGCAGGCCTTGCTCGCGGGCGTACGCCTCGACCGCCGCGGCCGTGTCGTGGACGGTGCTGGGCGGGCGGGCCGCGAGCACGGCGTCGATGTCGCTGCCCACGTTGTGCGAGGCGCCCTTGTCGACGGTGGTCACGTACACCCCGCCGGGCCGCAGGACGCGGGCGCACTCGCCCACGATCGCCCGCACGTCGTCGGCGCTCCCCGCCAGGTGCAGCAGCCAGACGCTGGTGACGGCGTCGAAGCCGCCGTCCCGGAACGGCAGCCGGCGGCTGTCGGCGATCACGACGGCGCCGGGCAGCCGGGCCGCGGCGCGGCGGGCCATGGCGGGGGCGAGGTCCGCGCCGGTCACCCGCGGGGCGCCCGGCGCGGCCGCCAGGCGCCGGGTGACGATGCCGGTGCCGCAGGCGACGTCGAGCAGGGTGCGCGCCCGGCGCGGCACGAGGCTCAGGACGGCCCGCGCGGCGGCCTCGGCCCGGGGCTCGCCGCCGCGGGACGCGTCGTACCGCTCCGCTTCCTTGTCGTAGTCGAGCACACCGTCAGTGTGCCCCGTGACCGGCGGCCAGATCCTCCACCCTGCGGGCCAGCTCGACGTCCTTCGCGGTGACGGCACCGCCCGCGCTGTGCGTGTGCACCGCGAGGGACACCGTGTTGTATCCGAGCGTCAGATCGGAGTGGTGGTCCAGCTCCTCCTGCACCTGGGCGACGTGCACCACCAGGGCGGTCGCCGCGAAGTGCGAACCGAGCCGGTAGATCCGGGTGAGGCGGCCGTCCTCCAGCGACCAGCCGGGCAGCTCGGTCAGCCGCTCGTCGATCTCCTGCGGCGACAGCGGTTCGACGGGCATGTGACACGCTCCCTGCTCCTGGGCGTTCCGTTACCGCCGTTCAGCCTGCCACAGCGCGGCCGCCGGAGCCCCGGGCCGCGGCTCCGGCCGGGTCCCGGCGGGGCCGCCGTCGGCTACCGTTCGGCCCATGACCGCACTCACGCCCGGCACCGCCCCCGCCGCCCAGGGCGTGGGCCCGCTGCTGCGGGCCTGGCGGGAGCGGCGGCGGGTCAGCCAGCTGGAGCTGGCGCTGCGCGCCGACTCCTCCGCCCGGCACATCAGCTTCGTCGAGACGGGCCGCTCCCGGCCGAGCGAGGAGATGGTGCTCCGCCTCGCCGAGCACCTGGACGTGCCGGTGCGCGAACGCAACGCCCTGCTGCTCGCCGCCGGATACGCCCCGCACTACCCGGAGACCCCGCTGGACGACCCCGCGCTGGGCGCCCTGCGCGAGGGCATGGAGCGGCTGATCCGGGGTTACGAGCCGTATCCGGCGCTCGTCGTGGACGGCACGTACCGGGTGCTGGCCGCCAACCGGGGGATCGCGATGCTGCTGGACGGGGTCGCCGAGCACCTGCTCGCGCCGCCGCTCAACGCGATGCGGCTCACCCTGCACCCGGAGGGCCTGGCACCGCGCATCCGCAACCTGCGCGAGTGGCGCGGTCACCTGCTGGACCAGATGGAGCGGCAGATCGCCCTCCAGCGCTCCGAGCCGCTGCGCGCGCTGTACGACGAGGTGGCCGCCTACCCCGTGCCCGGCCCTCCGCCGGACACCGCGCCGGACCTGGAGGCGGACGGGCCGGTGCCGTACTTCGCGCTGCCCATGCGCATCGAACACGAGGGGCGGACCCTGTCGTTCATCTCGTCCATCTCCACCTTCAACACCCCGATGGACGTGACCGTGGCCGAGCTGGCCATCGAGACGCTGCTGCCGGCCGACCCGGCGACCGCCAAGTACCTGCACACGCTGCTGTCCTGACGAGGTTGATCGCGAACACCCCTTGTGGGGCGGGCGGGGTGCCGTGGCAGACTGCGGTGTGACCTGGGGGCGTTGGGGAGGCGGGGCGTGAGCGAGCGACGGGCCGCACCCACCGTGGGCCAGGTGGTCCTCGGCAGGCGGCTGCAGGAGCTGCGGGAGGCCGCGGGCCTCAGGCGCGACGAGGCCGCCAAGGTGCTCCGGGTGGCCCCGGCCACGGTGCGGCGCATGGAGGCGGCCGAGGTCGCCCTGAAAATACCGTACGTCCAGATCCTGCTGACGACGTACGGAGTCCCCGCCGACGAGGTCTCCGCGTTCGTGACCCTCGCCGAGGAGGCCAACCAGCCGGGCTGGTGGCAGCGGTACCACGACGTGCTGCCGGACTGGTTCAGCATGTACGTGAGCCTGGAGGGCGCCGCCCGGATGGTCCGCTCCTACGAGCCGCACTTCGTGCCGGGGCTGCTCCAGACCGAGGACTACGCCCGCTCGGTCCTGGAGGCCGGGACCATCGGCAACGCCGGCGGGGACGCCGTCGAGCGGCACGTGTCCCTGCGGATGGAGCGGCAGCGGCTGCTGGAGCGTCCGGACCCGCCGCACCTGTGGGTGGTGATGGACGAGACGGTGCTGCGCCGCCCGGTCAGCGTGCACGGCCGGGTGATGCGCGAACAGCTGGACAAGCTCCTGGAATTCGCCACCCACGACCGGGTGACGCTCCAGGTCGCCGAGTTCGAGGACGGACCGCACCCGGGGACGTACGCGCCCTTCACGCTGTTCCGGTTCGCGGAGCCGGAGCTGCCCGACATGGTCTTCACCGAGTACCTGACGGGCGCCCTGTACCTGGACTCCCGGGCCGAGGTCTCCGCGCACCTGGAGGTCCTGGACCACATGACGGCGCGCGCCGCCTCGACCCTGCGCACCGAGAAGGTCCTGCGCGAGTACCGCGAGAACTACTGACCCGGCGGACGGTCGCTCCCGCCTTCCCGGCCCGGCCCGGTCCGGGCGCCGGACGGCCGCACTGACCCGTACGGGCCCCGCGAACGGGTGCGCTCCCCTGTCCGCCCCTAGGTTCGGGAACCAGGGCCAGCAAGGGAGCGCACGTGACCGACACGCGGACACCGCCCACCGAGCCGGGCGCGGCGCTGCTGCGCGCCGGGCGGTTCTTCCGGCCGGGCACCGCCGCACCCGACCTGCACAGCATCGGACTGGTCGGCGGCCGGGAGGCGGACGCCTTCTACCGGGACCGCTGGAGCCACGACAAGGTCGTCACCTCGACGCACGGCGTGAACTGCACGGGCTCGTGCCGCTGGAACGTGTTCGTCAAGGACGGCATCATCACCTGGGAGACCCAGGCCACGGACTACCCGTCGGTCGGCCCGGACCGCCCCGAGTACGAGCCGCGCGGCTGCCCCCGGGGAGCAGCGTTCTCCTGGTACACGTACTCGCCGACCCGGGTGCGCTACCCGTACGTGCGCGGGGTGCTCCTGGAGATGTACCGGGAGGCGAAGGCGCGGCTGACCGACCCGGTGCTCGCCTGGGCGGACATCCAGGGCGACCCGGAGCGCCGGCGGCGCTACCAGCGGGCGCGGGGCAAGGGCGGGCTGGTCCGCGCCGGCTGGGACGAGGCCGTCGAGATGATCGCCGCCGCCCACGTCCACACCATCCGCGCCCAGGGCCCCGACCGGATCGCCGGCTTCTCCCCCATCCCCGCGATGTCGATGGTGTCGCACGCGGCGGGCGCCCGCTTCCACTCCCTCATCGGCGCGCCGATGCTCTCGTTCTACGACTGGTACGCGGACCTGCCCGTGGCGTCCCCGCAGGTCTTCGGCGACCAGACGGACGTGCCGGAGTCGGGCGACTGGTGGGACGCGGCGTACCTGATCATGTGGGGCTCGAACGTGCCGGTGACCCGCACGCCGGACGCGCACTGGATGGCGGAGGCCCGCTACCGGGGCCAGAAGGTCGTGGTGGTCTCGCCCGACTACGCCGACAACACCAAGTTCGCCGACCAGTGGCTGCACCCGCACCCGGGCACGGACGCCGCGCTGGCGCTGGCGATGGGGCACGTGGTGCTCAAGGAGTTCTTCGTCGACCGCGCCACGCCGTTCTTCGACGACTACGTGCGGCGCTTCACCGACCTGCCGTTCCTGGTGACGCTGACCGAGCGGGACGGGGCGTACGTCCCGGCGAAGTTCCTGCGCGCCGCCGACCTCGGGCAGGGCGGCGAGGACGCCCGCTGGAAGACGGTCGTGCTGGACGAGGGGACGGGCCGCGCGGTCGTCCCGAACGGCTCGCTGGGCTTCCGCTGGAACGAGGCCGACCGGGGCCGCTGGAACCTCGACCTGGGCGAGGTCCGGCCCCTGCTGAGCCTGCACGGGCACGAGATGGCCTCGGGTACCGAGGTGCTGCTCCCCCGCTTCGACACCGAGGGCGGCACGCACGGGCAGGGGCGCGGCGACGTCCTGCGGCGGGGTGTCCCCGCGACCCGGCTGGGCGGGGCGACCGGGCCGCTGGTGACGACGGTGTTCGACCTGATGCTGGCCCAGTACGGGGTGGCGCGGCCCGGGGTGCCGGGCGACTGGCCGGCGTCGTACGAGGACGCCGGGGCGCCCGGCACCCCGGCCTGGCAGGAGACGCACACCTCGGTCCCGGCGGCGGCCTGTGTGCGCATCGCGCGGGAGTTCGCGCGGACCGCGGAGCGGTCCAAGGGCCGCTGCATGATCCTGATGGGCGCGGGCACCAACCACTGGTTCCACTCCGAGACGATCTACCGGACCTTCCTGGCCCTGCTCCAGCTCACCGGCTGCCAGGGGCGCAACGGCGGCGGCTGGGCGCACTACGTCGGCCAGGAGAAGTGCCGTCCCTCCACCGGCTGGGCGACCCTGGCCGCGGCGTCGGACTGGTCGCGCCCGCCGCGCCAGATGATCGGCACCGGGTACTGGTACCTCCACACGGACCAGTGGCGCTACGACCGGTTCCGCGCCGACGTGCTGGCCTCGCCGCTCGGTGAGGGGCGGCTGTCCGGGATGACCGGCGCCGACTGCCTCGCGCTGTCGGCGCGCACGGGGTGGATGCCCTCCTACCCGACCTTCGACCGCAACCCGCTGGAGCTGGGCGACGCCGCCGGGGACCCGGTGGCCGACGCGGTGGCGGAACTGCGCGCGGGCACACTGAAGTTCGCGTGCGAGGACCCGGACGCCCCGGAGAACTGGCCGCGGATCGTGACCCTGTGGCGGGCCAACCTGCTCGGCTCGTCGGGCAAGGGCGCCGAGTACTTCACCAAGCACCTGCTGGGCACCCACTCCTCGCTGCGCGCCGAGGAGGCCGCGCCCGGCGAGCGCCCGCGGGACGTGGTCTGGCACGAGGAGGCGCCCGAGGGCAAGCTCGACCTGCTGCTGTCGCTGGACTTCCGGCACACCTCGTCGACGCTGCTGTCCGACGTGGTGCTCCCGGCGGCCACCTGGTACGAGAAGCACGACCTGTCCAGCACCGACATGCACCCCTACGTGCACGCCTTCTCCCCGGCGGTGAGCCCCCCGTGGCAGGCGCGCACCGACTTCGACACGTTCAAGGCGATCGCGGAGAAGCTGAGCGAGCTGGCCGCCGGGCACCTCGGGGTGCGCAGGGACCTGGTGGCGGCGCCGCTCCAGCACGACACGCCCGGCGAGATCGCCCAGCCGGGAGGGGTGGTGCGGGACTGGCGGCGCGGGGAGTGCGAACCGGAACCCGGGAAGACCATGCCGAACCTGGTCGTGGTGGAGCGCGACTACACGGCGATCGGGGCGAAGTTCGCGGCCCTCGGCCCGCTGGTGGAGACCAAGGGGCTGCCCGCCAAGGGCATCACCCTGAAGCCGGACGAGGAGGTGGAGCGGCTGCGGCGGACGAACGGCCCGGTGCGCGGCGGCCCCGCCGACGGACGCCCGGCGCTGGACACCGCGGTCAAGGCCGCCGACACCATCCTCGCCCTCTCCGGCACGACCAACGGCCGCCTGGCCACCCAGGGCTTCCGCACGCTGGAGGCGAGGACCGGGCAGGAGATGGCGCACCTGGCCGCCGAGCACGAGGGCAAGCGGATCACGTACGCGGACACCCAGGCGGCACCCGTGCCGGTGATCACCTCTCCCGAGTGGTCGGGCAGCGAGGCCGGCGGGCGGCGGTACACGGCGTTCACCCTGAACACCGAGCACCTCAAGCCCTGGCACACCCTCACCGGCCGGCAGCACTTCTTCCTGGACCACGACTGGATGCACGAGCTGGGCGAGGCGCTGCCGGTGTACCGGCCGCCGCTGGACATGAACCGGTTGTTCGGGGAGCCGCGGCTCGGTCCGGACGGCCACCGCGAGGTGACGGTCCGCTACCTGACCCCGCACAACAAGTGGTCCATCCACTCCGAGTACCAGGACAACCTGTTCATGCTGGCGCTGTCCCGGGGCGGCCAGTGCGTCTGGATGTCGCCGCAGGACGCGGACGCCATCGGGGTCGCGGACGACGACTGGATCGAGGCGGTCAACCGCAACGGCGTGGTGGTGGCCCGCGCGATCGTCTCGCACCGCATGCCGCCCGGCACCGTCTACATGCACCACGCGCAGGAGCGCACGGTCAACGTGCCGCTCGCGGAGACCACCGGCAAGCGCGGCGGCGTCCACAACTCGCTGACCCGGCTGCTGCTCAAGCCGACCCATCTCATCGGCGGCTACGCCCAGTTGTCCTGGGCGTTCAACTACCTCGGCCCGACGGGCAACCAGCGCGACGAGGTGACGGTCATCCGCCGCCGCAGCCAGGAGGTCGAGTACTGATGCGCCCGATGGCCCAGATCGCGATGGTCATGAACCTCGACAAGTGCATCGGCTGCCACACCTGCTCGGTCACCTGCAAGCAGGCGTGGACCAACCGGCGGGGCATGGAGTACGTCTGGTTCAACAACGTCGAGACCCGCCCGGGACAGGGCTACCCGCGCCGCTACGAGGACCAGGAGCGCTGGCGCGGCGGCTGGGAGCTGAACCGGCGCGGCGCGCTGAAACTGAAGGCGGGCGGCCGGATCAGGAAGCTCGCCGGGATCTTCTCCAACCCGAAGCTGCCGGAGATCAAGGGCTACTACGAGCCCTGGACGTACGACTACAAGAACCTCACCGACGCCCCGCTCGGCGACGACTACCCGGTCGCCCGGCCCGTCTCGCAGCTCGACGGCAAGCCGATGAAGATCGGCTGGTCCTCGAACTGGGACGACGACCTGGGAGGCGCGCCCGCCTACGGCGACCTGGACCCGATGGTGGAGCGGACCCGCCAACAGGCCTCGGACAAGGTGCGGTTCGCGTACGAAGAGACGTTCATGTTCTACCTTCCGCGCATCTGCGAGCACTGCCTCAATCCGTCGTGCGTGGCGTCCTGCCCGTCCGGGGCGATGTACAAGCGCTCGGAGGACGGCATCGTCCTCGTCGACCAGGACCGCTGCCGGGGCTGGCGGATGTGTGTGACCGGCTGCCCGTACAAGAAGGTGTACTTCAACCACCGCACCGGCAAGGCGGAGAAGTGCACCTTCTGCTACCCACGCATCGAGATCGGGCAGCCGACGGTCTGCTCGGAGACCTGCGTGGGGCGGCTGCGGTACCTGGGGGTGGTCCTGTACGACGCCGACAAGGTGACCGAGGCCGCCGAGACGCCGAACGAACAGGACCTGTACGAGGCCCAGTTGGGGCTCTTCCTCGACCCGGAGGACCCGGCGGTGCGACGGGCGGCCGAGGAGGCGGGGATCCCGTTCGACTGGATCGAGGCGGCCCGGCGCTCCCCCGTGCACGCCCTGGTCAGCAGGTACCGGGTGGCGCTCCCGCTGCATCCGGAGTACCGGACGATGCCGATGGTCTGGTACATCCCGCCGCTGTCGCCGGTGGTGGACGCGCTGACGGAGACCGGGCACGACGGTGAGGACGCGGACAACCTCTTCGGCGCCATCGACACCCTGCGCATCCCGCTGGAGTACCTGGCGGAGCTGTTCACCGCGGGGGACGTGGGCCCGGTGCGGGCGTCGCTGGAGAAGCTGGCCGCGATGCGCGCCCACATGCGCTCGGTCAACCTCGGCGAGGACCCGGACCCGGCGGTCTGCGCGGGCGTCGGCATGCGGCCCGAGGAGATCCACGAGATGTACCGGCTGCTGGCGCTCGCCAAGTACGAGGAGCGGTACGTGATCCCGACGGCGGCCGTGGGGGACGCGCACCGGCTGGAGGCGTCGGCGCTGCCGGACACCTGCAGCCTGGACACCGAGGGCGGGCCCGGCATGGGCGGCGACGGGCCGTTCGGCCAGGACTCGGGACGCCGGATGCTGCCGCTGGTGCCGGTGGAGAACTTCCACATCCTGCGCAGACGGCAGACCGCGGACGACGAGAGGGAGGCCTGATCCCATGCCCGGGTTCGAGGTGCTGTACCAGGCGGCGGCGCTCTGCCTGACCTACCCCGACGACGACTTCCGCGCCCGGCTGCCGCTGCTGCGCGAGGCGGCCCCGCAGCTGCGCGGATTCACCGACCACGCGGCCGTCACCTCCCACGGCGAACTCCAGGCGCACTACGTGGAGGTCTTCGACTTCAAGAACCGGCACAGCCTGTACCTGAGCTGGTGGACCGACGGCGACACCCGCAACCGCGGCATGTCCCTGGTCCGCTTCAAGCAGCTGTACCGCGCCCACGGCCTGGAGTTCACCGGCGAGGAGCTGCCGGACTTCCTGCCGGCGGTCCTGGAGTTCGCCTCCCGCACCGGGGACATCGGCATGCTGACCGAGCACCGCGACGCCCTGGACCAGCTGCGCTCCCGGCTGACCGCGTTCGGCACGCCCTACGCGTGCGTGCTGGACGCCGTGTGCGCCACCCTGCCGCCCGCCCCCACCGGAGCCCGCCGATGAACGTCTTCCTCTGGGGTGTCCTGCCCTACGCCGCCTTCGCCCTGCTCGTCGCGGGCCTGGTGTGGCGCCACCGCTACGACCGCTTCGGCTGGACGACCCGCTCCTCGCAGGTCTACGAGTCCAAGCTGCTGAACATCGCCTCGCCGGTCTTCCACTACGGCATCCTCTTCGTGCTCGTGGGCCACCTGATCGGGCTGTTCGTCCCGGCGTCCTGGACCGGGGCGGTCGGCGTCAGCGAGCACGCGTACCACCTGTTCTCCCTGTACGGCGGCACCCTGGCCGGGGTCCTCACGGTCGCCGGGATCGGGATGCTGGTCTACCGGCGGCGCACCAAGGCGCCGGTCTTCCGCGCCACGACGGCCAACGACAAGTTCATGTACGTCTTCCTGCTCGGCGCGATCGTGCTGGGCATGATCGCCAAGCTCTCCGACACCTCGGGCGACGGCTACGACTACCGGAGCACCATCGCCCCCTGGTCGCGCAGCCTGTTCACCCTGAACCCGAAGGTGGAGCTGATGGAGGGCGTGCCGGTGCTCTACCACGTGCACGCGGTCATCGGCATGATCCTGATCGCCCTGGTCCCCTACACGCGCCTGGTGCACATGTTCAGCGCGCCCCTCCAGTACCTGACCCGCCCGTACGTGGTGTACCGGTCGCGCGACCCCAGGCAGCTGGGGCCGCGCCCGGACCGGCGGGGCTGGGAGCGCACGGGCTCCTAGCGGTGCTAGGCCAGCTTGGCGGTGAGGGTGATGGTGGTGCCGGTCAGGGCCTGGCTGACCGGGCAGTTCTTCTTGGCGTCCTCGGCGGCGGCGGTGAACGCCTCCTCGTCGAGGCCGGGGACGGTGCCCTCCACGGTCAGGTGGATGCCCTTGATGCCCTCGCCGGGCTGGAAGGTGACGTCGGCGGAGGTGGTGAGCCTGGTGGGCGGGGTGCCGGCGCCGGCCAGGCCGTGCGACAGCGCCATGGAGAAGCAGCTGGAGTGGGCGGCGGCGATCAGCTCCTCGGGGCTGGTCTTGCCGTTCGCCTGCTCGGCGCGCGACGGCCACGACACCGGCTGCTCGCCGATGCCGGACGAGTCGAAGGTGACGACACCGCTGCCCTCGAGCAGGTTGCCTTCCCAGACGGTGTGTGCGGAGCGCGTGGTTGCCACGGCGGTTCCTCTCGAATTCACTTGCTGGACTGGGGCGGTGGAAGCCCGTGCCCGGGTTTCCGCCCCCATCCGATCACACTCCGGCCCGGCCCACCCTGCGGGCCGCCATGACCGCGTAGACGAGTACGCCCGCGAAGAGGAACAGCACCCCCTGGTAGACCGCCGCGTAGCCGGCGCCCGCCACGAGCCACAGCGAGAAGCCGGCGGCCACCGAGGCGATCACGAGGTCCCTGACCAGGCGGCCCCGGTCGACCTGCTCGCCCCGTCCGGAGACCAGGTGGAAGATCTGGGCGGTGGCCGCCAGCAGGTAGGGCACGGTCGCGGTGAAGGTGGTGACCAGGACGAGGACCTCGAAGACCTTCGCCGAACCCGACGTGTAGTTGTAGACGGTGAGCAGGGAGGCGAGGACGACGGTGACGGCGACGCCGGTCGTCGGGACGCCGCGCCGCCTGCGCGCGAACGCGGCCGGGAAAAGGCCGTCCTTCGCGGCGGCGTACGGGGTCTGGGCGCTGAGCAGGGTCCAGCCGTTGAGGCAGCCGGTCATCGAGACCAGTGCGGCCAGCGCGACGGCCCAGCCGCCCCACGCGCCGCCGAACATGGCGTTGACCGCGTCGGAGAAGGGGGCCGTGGAGTCGACCAGGCGGTCGTGGGAGACGGTGCCGAAGACCGAGAGCGTGCCCAGCAGGTAGACGAGGGCGGCGCCGGCGGTGCCGATGACCGTGGCGCGGCCGACGGTGCGGCGCGGGTCCCTCACCTCGCCGGCGCTGACCGCGGCGGACTCCACGCCCAGGTAGGAGAAGAGCAGGATCGCGGCGGCGGCGGAGACCGCGCCGATGCCGCTGCCGCCGCTCGCGTTGAACGGGCCGAGGTTGTCCGCGTCGAAGAAGAACAGCCCGCCGACGGCGACGAGCAGCAGCGGCGCGAACTTCAGCACGGTGGCGGTGAGCTGCACGGCGCCCACGTACCGGGTGCCGGCGAAGTTGGCGAGCGCGGGCAGCCACTGGACGACGAGGGCGGCCAGGCAGGCGCTCCAGCGGTGGTCGCCGACCGGGATCAGGACGTCGAGGTAGCCGACGGCGGCCACGGCGAGGGCCGCGTTGGACACCCAGGTGGTGATCCAGTACGTCCAGGCCGCGAGGAATCCGGCGAAGTCGCCGAAGGCGCCGCGGGCGTAGACGTAGGGACCGCCGGTGCGCGGGTCGCGGGCGGCGAGGCGGCCGAAGACGAGGGCGAGCGCGATGGCGCCGACGGTCAGGACGCCGAAGGCGAGCAGGCTGACGGTGCCGAAGGGCGCGACCGAGGCGGGCAGCAGGAAGATCCCGCCGCCGATGATGTTGCCCATGACCAGGGCGGTGGCGACGGGGAGCCCGAAGCGGCGGGCGTGCCGGCCGTCGCGGGCGGTGGGTTCGGGGGCCGCGGGGGTCTCCTGCGGATCCGGAGCCGGTGGGGGGACGGTCCCGGTGTCGTGCATGGGGTGGTGCGCCTCTCATGGAACTGGTGCCCGGGATCGCCGGGACGGCGCCCATGGTCGGGCAGAGTCCGGCACGGCTCCAAATCAGGCGCTTTTGTCCTGCACGAACCCGTCCGCCACGGGAAAAGGTGCGCTCTCGACGACGTTCGGCCGTGGATCGTCCAGCGGCACCTGCGGGCCGTTCGACTCGCGCAGCCAGCGGCGCAGCACCCGGTGGACCTGTTCGGCGCCGACGATCTCCCCGCCGTCCTCGACCGGTTCGGACAGCACGGCCGGTGACAGCAGGAAGGCGCGCGACTGGGCGCCGCCGAGCCCGCCGTGGGAGCCGATCTGCTCCTCGAAGGCGAGGACCTCGCCGTCGGCCGGGTCGTGGAAGGAGTTGACCATGATGTCGGCGGTGTGCGGGAAGGTGTGGGTGCGCCGTACCGCGTCGGCGGCGCCGGGGCCGAAGGGGGCGAGCGGTCCGGGCTCCTCGTCGAGCCGGTCCAGGGGTATCTCGGCGCCGCGCGCGCCCAGCACCACGCCGCCGTGCCGCTCGCTGCGCACCAGCAGGAACCCGATGCCGGGGTGGTTGGCGAGGGTGGGCAGCAGTGCGGGGTGCCGGGCGTCGATCTCCTCCCTGGTCATCCGGTGCGGCACGTCCGGGAAGGAGACCAGGCCCAGGTTGCCGGAGGCCAGCACGATCGGCTCGGAGCGGCGTCCGGCGGGGGTGTCGGCGGGCCGCTGCTGGGCGGCCGCCTCCTCGACGGGGCGGTGCAGGGCAGCGCGGACGGTGTTGCGGGCCTCGGCGCCGCTGCGGGTGCGCTGGGCGCGGCGCGGCACGGGCAGGCCGCAGCCGGCCCGGACCAGGTCGCCGAGGGTGAGTCCGTAGCGGGCGCGGAAGGTCTCGCCGGGGCTCTGGCCGTGGTCGGACAGGACGACGACGCGGTAGGACCGGGGGGCGTGCTCGGCGACCTTCTCGATCAGGGCGAGGGAGCGGTCGAGGCGCTGGAGGACCTTGAGGGCGTCCCGGCCGCGCGGTCCGGAGTGGTGCGCCACCTCGTCGTAGGCGACCAGGTCGGCGTAGACGGCGGTGCGGCCGGCGAGCATGTCGCCCATCACCGCGGAGACGACGACGTCGCGTTCGACGACGGTCGCGAAGGCGCGGACGAAGGGGTAGAGGCCGCCGCGGGAGACGCGCGGGCGGACCTTGTGGGCCCGGGCCCGGGTGGACTGGCCGATCTCCCGGCCCACCTCGGCGATGAAGGACATCGCGGTGCGCACGGCGTTGGCCGGGTCGGAGAAGTAGGCGAAGTAGCCGGACCGGGAGCGGGTCTCGCGGCTGCGGCGGCGGGTGGCGATGGACAGGACGAGGGCCTGCTCGTCGGCGCCGCCGCCGAACAGGTTGCCGCGGCTGGCCCCGTCCAGGCTGAGCAGTCCGCCGTCGCCGGTGCGCCGCACGGCGCGGTACTGGAGTTCGGCGGCGCTGGTCGGGCGGTTGCAGACGACGACCTCGCCGCTGTCCTTCTCGTACCAGCGGAAGGCGGGCACGTCGTGGTTGCTGCCGTGCAGGATGCCGAGCTGGCTGGCGCCGGTCTGGCTGGACCAGTCGGTGCGCCAGGGGGCCAGCCGGTGGCTCGCGGAGGCGCCGTCGCGGCCGAGCCAGCGGGCGACGGTGGGCATGGCGCCGGCGTCGACGGCCTCCAGCAGCACGTCGTGGCCCACGCCGTCGAGTTGCAGGAAGAGGGTGCCGGGGCCGGCCGGGCAGGGCGGGCCGGATCTGCGGCGGCGGTCGGCGAGGCGGTAGAGCCGGCGGCGGTAGGCGTCGTCGTCGCGCACGGCCAGCGCACCGCCGGTCGCGGAGGCGACGGCGGACATGACGGCGGCGACCACGACCGCGGTCTCGGGGGCGACCCCGCCGCGGCCGGCCGGGTTGACGTCGATGGCGAGGAGCAGCAGCCCGCCGTTGAGGAAGAAGACCAGCAGCCCGAGGACCAGGGCGGGCACCAGGAGCAGCAGCCGCACCATGAGCGGCCACACCAGGGCGGAGAGCAGGCCGAAGGCCCCGGCGCCGACCGCGGCGGTCATGGCGATGTCGGTCGCGCTGTCCCCGTCGGGCGACTGGAGCCGGAAGTCCGGCAGGATGCCCGCGAGCGCGAGCATGGTGAGGGTGGACACGGCCCACACCGCGACACTCCGCCCGATCTGACTGGCGACCCGGCGCCAACGGCCTCCACCCACGCTCCGCACACCTCACGTCCCGGCCCGCAGTCCGGGCCTCCCCACCCTGCCACAACGCCCCGGAGCACCCGAATGTCCCCCTGAGCCCGGTTCACACCCCGAAAGCGACGGTCAGCGGCCGTCGTACCCCGCCGTCGGCATCGACAGCCTGCGGTGCACGCACGCCTTCATCACGGCGTCGTACGCCGGTTCGGCGTGGCCGGCGGTCTCGACGCGGGCTCCGCGCCGCGCGCACTCGGCGGTGAAGTCGTCGACGGAGGAGAGCGCGCTCTCCAGCACCCGCCGGCTGGGGGCCACGAAGAGGTCGCGGCCCGGGCGGACCCCGTCCCACAAGGCGTCGTGGTCCGGGCGCAGCCGGCGCACCAGCAGTTCCCTGGCGACGACGTAGCCGTGTTCCGCCGCCCAGCGCGCGCACATGGCGTGCTGGCTGCGGGAGTCGACCAGGAACGGGTCGTCGTCCAGCAGTTCCAGCGGCGTCAGGCTCGCGATCGCCGTCACCCGCACCGGCCCCATGGTGTCCCCCCTCACCTCCCGTCACCTCCCGTTTTCGCCGCCGACCCTACTCCTGGACGTAGGCTTCGGGGAGTCGCGCGAAGGAGGCAAAGAAGTGCCGGTGGAGCTCACCTGGTGGGGTCACGCCACCTGCACCGTCGAGGACTCGGACGTCCGTGTGCTGACCGATCCCCTGTTCGCCCGCCGGCTGGCCCATCTGCGCCGCAGGCGGGGGGCGGTGCCGCCGCCGGACGCCTGGCGCGCGGACGTGGCGCTGGTGTCCCATCTGCACGCGGACCACCTGCACGTGCCGTCGCTCGCGCGGCTCGCGCCGGGCACGCGCCTGCTCGTGCCCCGGGGCGCGCGGCGGGCGGTGCCGGGGCTGCGGCGGCTCGGGCACCTGGAGGTCGCGGAGGTGGCGCCCGGCGACGTGGTGCGCGTCGGTGACCTGCGGATCCGGGCGGTGCCCGCACAGCACGACGGGCGGCGGCTGCCGGTGGGACGGCACCGCGCCCCGGCACTCGGCTTCGTCGTGGAGGGCGAGGCGCGGACGTACTTCGCCGGGGACACCGGCCTGTTCGACGGCATGGAGAAGGAGGTCGGGCCGGTCGACGCGGCGCTGCTGCCGGTGGGCGGCTGGGGCCCGTACCTCGGGGCGGAGCACCTGGACGCGGGGCGGGCGGCCGAGGCGCTGGCCCGGCTCGCGCCGCGGACGGCCGTGCCGGTGCACTACGGCACGTACTGGCCGATCGGGATGGACGCCGTGCGCCCCCATGAATTCCACACGCCGGGGGACGAGTTCGTGCGCCTGTCGGCGCTGCGCGCGCCGGGGGTGGCGGTGCACCGTCTGGGGCACGGCGAGAGTGTGCGGGTGGAGGTCGCGCGGTGAACTGGCTGGACGCCGCCACGACGAGCATGACGAGCATCCCGACGGAGCCGACGCAGCAGGCGTTCGGCTATCCGTCGCTGTTCCTGCTGGTGCTGATCGGGGCGCTGGTGCCGGTGGTGCCGACGGGGGCGCTGGTGAGTTCGGCGGCCGTGGTGGCGATGCACCAGTCGCTGCCGTTCTCGATGCTCATGGTGTTCGCGACGGCGTCGCTGGCCGCCTTCTGCGGGGACATGGCGCTGTACTGGCTGGGCCGGCGCGGGGTCGGCTCGAAGAACGGCTCGCGCTGGCTGGAGGCGATCCGGTCCCGGGCGCCGGAGGACCGGCTGGAGCAGGCGCAGGACAAGCTCGCCGAGCACGACGTCGCGGTGCTGGTCCTGTCCCGGCTGGTGCCGGCCGGGCGCATACCGGTGATGCTGGCCTGTCTGCTGGCCGAGTGGCCGCTGCGCCGCTTCGCCCACGGCAACCTCCCGGCCTGCCTGGCCTGGGCGGCGACGTACCAGCTCATCGGCGTCCTGAGCGGCGCCCTGTTCAGCAAGCCCTGGGAGGGCGTGGCCGCGGCCATCGCCCTGACGGTGCTGGTCAGCGCGGCCCCTTCGCTGTGGCGGCGCTTCCGCGGCCCGGCGAAGGCGTAGGGCTCCGGCGGGGGCGCAGGGGCCGGCCGGGGTTCGGGGGTCCGGGTTCGAGGGGGGCCGGGATCACTCCAGTACCCGAGAGGCTCCCACCGGCAGGTCCCACAGGTCCTCCCGGGGCAGTCCCGCGGCCTGCCAGGCCGCGCGGGTCCGGGTGAGGGGTTCGAGCACCGGTTCGGCGGAGAGGACGAACGTCCCCCAGTGCATCGGCGCCATGCGGCGGGCGCCCACGTCCTGCGCCGCGCGGACCGCTTCCTCCGGGTCGCAGTGCACGTCGCTGAGCCACCAGCGGGGGTCGTAGGCGCCCACGGGGAGCAGCGCGAGGTCGATGCCCGGGTAGCGGCGGCCGATCCGGGTGAACCAGTGGCCGTACCCGGTGTCGCCGGCGAAGTAGACGCGGCGGCCGTCGGGCGCGGTGAGCACCCAGCCGCCCCACAGGGTGCGGCAGGTGTCGGCGAGGCTGCGCTTGGACCAGTGGTGCGCCGGGACGAAGTCGAAGCGCACTCCCGCCCGTCGCCCGCCACCGCCCTTGCCGGAGGCGCCGTCGAATCCGTCCCTCGGACGCAGTTCGGTCGCCTCCCACCAGTCCAGTTCGGTGACGTGGGTGAAGCGGCGGCGGTGGAACCAGCGGCCCAGCCCGGCGGGCACCAGGACGGGCGTGTCGCGCGGGAGCCTGCGCAGGGTCGGGGCGTCCAGGTGGTCGTAGTGGTTGTGGCTGATGACGACGGCGTCCACGCGGGGCAGGGCGCTCCACGGGACTCCGACGGGCGTGATCCGGGCGGGGGTGCCGAGGATGCGGCGGGACCAGACGGGGTCGGTGAGCACGGTGAGCCCGCCGATGCTCACCACCCAACTGGCGTGCCCGGCCCACGTGACGGCGACGGTGTCCGCGTCGACGCGGGGCAGCGGACCCGGGGCACAGGGCAGCCGGGGGATGTCGGCGAGGCCCTCGCGGCCGGGGCGGACCGCGCCCTCGCGGGCGAATCTGGCCAGCGCCCGCAGGCCGGGCAGCGGGGCGGTCAGCCGGTCGTGGAAGGTCCGCGGCCACACCCGGTGTTCGGCGGGCGGCCGGGGGTCGGCGAGCGGGGGGTGGGGGGCCGGACGGGAGGACGCGGCCGGGGGCGTCCCGGTGGCCCCGTCCGTGGCGGGGGTGCTCGCGGTCGACCGGGGCTGCTGCGTCATCGAGGAGGCTCCCATCGCTGAGCGTCGCGCAGACCGCCGAAGACCGACCCGAGTGCGGTCAACGCCCGTCGCACGTGTGGCAGTTCCAACGGATCCGGGGACGTGAGGACGTCCACGCGCCCCACGTCGTCCCGCCCGCCGCCGTCGGCGTCCGGGACCGCCCCGAGCAGCGGGCCCGTGGACAGGCGCACGCGCAGGGCGGCGAGGTCGTCGCCGAAGCGGTGGCCGCCGGGGGCGGGCAGGCCGAGGCGGGCGGAGAGGAAGTCCTCCAGTTCCTGCGCGTCGCCGACCCCCTCCGCGCCGAGGGCGTCGCGCAGCGGGCCGAGGTCGGCGTACAGGTGCCGTCCGGCCTGCGGGGGGCGCGCGGTCGCGCCCGCGTCGACGACGGCCGCGTGCAGGGCGGCGGCCACGCGCGCGTGCAGGCGTGCGGCGGCCGAGCGGCGGGCGGTGACCGGTTCGGGCTCGTCCAGCGCGTACCCGGCCGCGGCGGCGACGGGCGCCGCCACGCCCGCCCCAAGCGCGGTGAGGACGTCGAGCACGCGCGCGTGCAGACCGCCGCCGGCCGCGGACGCCGGGAAGCGGGCGACGGCGGCCGGCCAGGCGGGCGGGAGCAGCCCCCCGGCGAGGTCCGTGACGACGGTGACCCGCTCGGGCAGCATCTCGGCGGGGCTGAGGACCACCGTGGCGTGCGGGTCGTGCAGGGTGTCGCGCCAGGTCTCGTCGCTGACCAGGTGCAGTCCCTCGCCCGCGGCCGCCTCGACGGTCTCGTGCAGCAGTTCGGGCGGCGCGACGGTGCCGGTGGGGTCGTCGGCGACGGCCAGTACGAGCAGGCGGGGGTCTCCGCCCTCGGCGCGGACCCGGCGGACGGTCTCCAGGAGGGCGTAGGGGTCGGGTACGCCGCCGCTCTCGGCCGGCGTCGGTACGTGGAAGACGCGCCGGCCGAGCAGCCGCGCGTCCGGCGCCCACCAGGCGGCGCAGGGGCGGGGCACCAGGACGTCGCCGCCGAGCGCGGCGGTCAGCGCCACCAGCAGGGCGTGCGCCCCGGGGGCCGCGGCCACCCGGCCGGGTTCGGCGGGCAGGCCCCGGCGGTACCAGTAGCCGCTCGCGGCGGCCGTGAGACCGGGGCCGCCGCCGACCGGCTCGGCCTGCGGGCGGTCGGCCGCGGAGGCGAGGACGGCGGCCAGCTCGGGCAGCACCGGCAGCCCGTCGTCGGGCAGGTGCGGGCCGTACCGGACCGGGCCGTGGCCCACGGCGTCGTGGCCTTCGGGGTCCGTGCGCCGCATGCGTACCTCCGCGCGGGTGCGTACTGCCCTGTCCGTGCCGTGCCCTGCCCCGTGTTCCCCGTTCGCCCCGTTTCCCTCGTTTGCCTCGGAGTGCCCCTCCGCGCGGGGCGACGCGTTGCGCACCGGTCGTCGGTCCCTGTACCCATCCGGCACACCGGCCATGGCTCCGCGGCCCGTCGTCCGCGTCACACGGGCCGGCGGCCGCCGGGGTCAGCGCCCGCCGTCCTCCCCGCGCAGCCGCAGCCGCAGCCGGTGGGCGGCCGCCGCGCAGGCGCCGGCGATCAGGACGCCGCCCGCGACCAGGGCGGGCACCGAGTCGCCGAAGGTGCCGCCGGCGCCGGCCCGTACGCCGTGCTCCGCCGGCACGTCGCCGCAGGGCTTCCTTCCGGCACCGGTACCGGCACCCGCCCCGGCCCCGGAGTACTCACCGTGCGGGTCCGCGGTCTCGGGGCACGGCGGCTCGGTGGGGCAGGGCGTGCCGTGCGCGGGAGCCTCGCCGTGGGAGGCGGCCGGGGGGCACGCGGGCTTGGCGGTGCCGCTCTCGCCCGCGACCGCGCCCGGTCCGTTCATGGTCGCGCTCCACGGGTCGCCCTCGCCGCCCGTCGCGTCGGGGCAGGAGCCGTCGACGGTCAGGTCCTCGCCCAGGGCGCCCTCGGGCTCCTCGACGGCCGCCTCGTCCTCGACGCCGCCCTCGCCCTCGGCGTCCCCGGCGTCCTCTGCGGCGACTATCCGGGCGGTGCCCCGGTAGGCGGGTCCGGCGCCCGCCGCCGCCTCGCCCCGCACCTTGCGCAGCGCGACGGTGCCCTCGTCGAAGGCCGGGGAGGTGGCGTCCAGCGTGTCGGGCGCGGCGCCGCCGGTCGGGGCGCAGGAGACCGACACGGTGACGGTGCCGCCGGGGGTGACGTCGGCGGGGCTCACCTCGGCGGCGGCCCGGCCGGCCCCGGACGCGGGTTCGTCGGCGGCGGGCGGTGGTACGGGCTCGTCCGCCGCCGGCGGTGGTACGGGTTCCTCCGCCACGGGCGGCGGCACGGGCTCCCCGGCGCCCGCGGGCGGCGGCGGGACGCCCGGGTCCGCCGCTCCCGGCACCGCGAGGACGCCGAGGGCGGCGCTGGACAGGACGGCCACGGACAGGGCGCGGGCGGTGCGGCGCATGGGACGGGCTCCTTCGAGCTGCGGCGTCGGGGGCACGGCACTCGCGCCCCTCGGCCATCACAGCCCGCCCGCCCCCGGTCCGCGCGCCACCGTGCGCCGTTCGCGCGAACGGGCCGCCCGGGCGGGTGAGCCCGAGGTTTGGGAACCCCGGGCCGCGGTCCCGGAACGGCCCCGCGGCGGAGCGGCCGTCAGGCCCCCGGATCCCGCAGCACCTGCTCCCGCACCCGGTCGCAGCAGCGGCTGATCAGGCGGGAGACGTGCATCTGGGAGATGCCCAGCTGCTCGGCGATGCTGCTCTGCGTCATGTCGTCGAAGAACCGCATGTAGAGGATGGCCCGCTCGCGGTCGGGCAGCTCGGCCAGGCGCTCCTTGACGGCCTCGCGGTCGACGACGGTGTCGAGGGCCGGGTCGGGCCCGCCGAGGGCGTCGCCGAGCGAGTAGCCGTCCTCGCTGCCGGGCAGCTCCGCGTCCAGGGAGAGGGCGGTGAAGCTCTCCAGCGCCTCCAGACCGGCCCGGACGTCGTCCTCGCCCAGGTCGGCGTGTTCGGCGATCTCGGCCACGGTGGGCGTGCGGCCCGGGATGGTCTGGGAGAGTTCCTGGCGGGCGAAGCGCACCCGGTTGCGCAGTTCCTGCACCCGGCGCGGCACGTGCAGGGTCCACATGTGGTCGCGGAAGTGGCGCTTGATCTCGCCGGTGATGGTCGGCACGGCGTAGCTCTCGAAGGCGTTGCCGCGTTCGGGGTCGTACCGGTCGACCGCCTTGACCAGGCCGAGGGCGGCGACCTGGCGGAGGTCCTCGTAGCTCTCGCCGCGGCTGCGGAAGCGTCCCGCGAGCCGTTCGGCCATGGGCAGCCAGGCCTCCACGATCCGGCCGCGGACCGCGTCGCGCTCCGGGCCGTCGGGAAGGGTGCTGAGCCGGCGGAACGCGTCCGCGGTGTCGGGGGCGTCGTCGTGCGGATGCTTCACGCTGGCGTGGATCGGCATGTGCGTCGCAACTCCTTCGGAGCGCGGGGCCGGTCGTCGGTACGGGGGCGGGCCCTCGGGCACGGCCCGTGCGGGGCGGCCGGAGTCCGTGAACCTCCGGCGCGCCGGACGGACGCCACCGGTGCGACGACACGACCCTGGGGGTCGGGCGGTCACCCGTGGGAGGGCGTCCGGGCCCGGACGGTCACGTCCGGGGCGGCGCAGCCGCTCCCACGGACGTGCCTCCTGTCCGAAGCACTGACCTTGCCCCTGCCCCCTCGCACCCGTCCCAAACACTTCCCCTCGCGCGACGCACGAACGGGTGCCACGCGCCGTCCCCGGGCCGCGGCGGCGCGTGGGACCGCGTCAGCGGCCGCGCGGCCTGCTGAAGCGGACCATGTTCCCGGCCGGGTCGCGGAAGGCGCAGTCGCGGACGCCGTAGGGCTGGTCGACGGGTTCCTGGAGCACCTCGGCGCCCGCGGCCCGGATGTGCTCGAAGGTGGCGTCCACGTCGCCGGTGGTGAAGTTCAGGCCGCGGAGCATGCCCTTGGCCAGCAGTTCGGCCACGGCGTCCCGGTCGGCGGCCGAGGCGCCCGGCTCGGCGAGCGGGGGTTCGAGGACGATGTCCACGTCGGGCTGGGCCGGGGAGCCGACGGTCACCCAGCGCATCCCCTCGAAGGCGACGTCGTCGCGGACCTCCATCCCGAGGACGTCCCGGTAGAAGGCGAGCGCCGTGTCGTGGTCGTCGACGGCTATGAAGCACTGCGACAGGTTGATGTCCATGCGCGTCACGCTACGGGCGGGCGCGCGGGTGCCGCTTCTCCGTTCCTGACCGGCCGGGTGTACACCTTGGCGACGCAGGCGGGGATGGCGGCGCCGTCCGTGTGGTCGCGCTCCCGGTAGGCGCTGGGGCTCTCGCCGACCAGCTCGGTGAAGCGCGAGCTGAAGGAGCCCAGCGACGTACAGCCGACCGCGAAGCAGACCTCCGTGACGGACAGGTCGCCGCGCCGCAGCAGGGCCTTGGCGCGCTCGATGCGGCGGGTCATCAGGTAGCTGTACGGCGTCTCCCCGTAGGCGGCGCGGAAGCTGCGGGAGAAGTGGCCCGCCGACATGAGGGCGACCCGGGCCAGCGCCGGCACGTCGAGCGGCTCGGCGTACTCGCGGTCCATCAGGTCGCGTGCCCGGCGCAGCCGGGCCAGGTCCTCCAGGCTCGTCACGCTCCCACGATCCCACAGCGCCGGCCGCCGGCGGTACCGGCGCCGTGGGCCGGCGGTCAGGCGCCCACGTAGGCCGCGAGGTGCTCGCCGGTGAGGGTGGAACGGTCGGCGACGAGGTCGGCGGGGGTGCCCTCGAAGACGACGCGGCCGCCGTCGTGGCCGGCGCCGGGGCCGAGGTCGATGATCCAGTCGGCGTGCGCCATGACGGCCTGGTGGTGCTCGATGACGATGACCGACTTGCCGGCGTCCACGAGACGGTCCAGCAGCCCGAGGAGCTGCTCCACGTCGGCGAGGTGCAGGCCGGTGGTGGGCTCGTCGAGTACGTAGACGCCGCCCTTGTCGCCCATGTGGGTGGCCAGCTTGAGCCGCTGGCGCTCGCCGCCGGAGAGCGTGGTGAGGGGCTGGCCGAGGGTGAGGTAGCCGAGGCCGACGTCGGCGAGCCGTTCGAGGATCTTGTGCGCGGCGGGGGTGCGCGCCTCGCCGGAGCCGAAGAACTCCTCGGCCTGGGCGACCGACATGGCGAGCACCTCGCTGATGTCCCGGCCGCCGAAGCGGTACTCCAGCACCGCGGGCTGGAACCGCTTGCCCTCGCAGTCCTCGCAGGGGGCGGCGACCCCGGCCATCATGGCGAGGTCGGTGTAGATGACGCCGGCGCCGTTGCAGGTGGGGCAGGCGCCCTCGGAGTTGGCGCTGAACAGGGCCGGCTTGACGCCGTTGGCCTTGGCGAAGGCCTTGCGGATCGGTTCGAGCAGTCCGGTGTAGGTGGCGGGGTTGCTGCGCCGCGAGCCCTTGATCGGGCTCTGGTCGACCGAGACGACGTCGGCGCCGGCCGGGACCGAGCCGTGGATCAGCGAGCTCTTGCCGGAGCCGGCCACGCCGGTGACCACGCAGAGCACGCCGAGCGGGACGTCGACGTCGACGTCCTGGAGGTTGTGCGTGGTGGCGCCGCGGATCTCCAGGGCACCGGTGGACGCGCGGACCGAGTCCTTGAGGGCGGCCCGGTCGTCGAGGTGGCGCCCGGTGACGGTGTCGCCGGCCCGCAGCTCCTCGACAGTGCCCTCGAAGCAGACGGTGCCGCCCGCCGTGCCGGCGCCGGGGCCGAGGTCCACCACGTGGTCGGCGATGGCGATGGCCTCGGGCTTGTGCTCGACGACCAGGACGGTGTTGCCCTTGTCCCGCAGCCGCAGCAGCAGGTCGTTCATCCGCTGGATGTCGTGCGGGTGCAGTCCGATGGTGGGCTCGTCGAAGACGTACGTGGTGTCGGTGAGCGAGGAGCCGAGGTGGCGGATCATCTTGACGCGCTGCGCCTCGCCGCCCGAGAGGGTGCCGGCGGGCCGGTCGAGCGAGAGGTAGCCGAGGCCGATCTCGACGAACGAGTCGAGGGCGTCGCGCAGCGCGCCGAGCAGCGGTGCCACGGAGGGTTCGTCGAGGTCGCGCACCCAGTCGGCCAGGTCCCGGATCTCCATGGCGCAGGCGTCGGCGATGCTGATCTTGCCGATCTTCGAGGAGCGGGCGCCCTCGCTCAGGCGGGTGCCGTCGCACTCGGGGCAGACCGTGAAGGTGACGGCGCGCTCCACGAAGGCCCGGATGTGGGGCTGCATCGCCTCCTTGTCCTTGGACAGGAAGGACTTCTGGATCTTCGGGATCAGGCCCTCGTAGGTGAGGTTGACGCCGTTGACCTTCACCTTGACCGGCTCGCCGTACAGGAAGTCCCGGAGCTGCTTCTCGGTGTACTCGCGGATCGGCTTGTCGGGGTCGACGAAGCCGGACTGGGCGTACACCTGCACGGTCCACTGGCTGTCGGACTTCCAGCCGGGGATGGTGAAGGCGCCCTCGGCGAGCGACTTGGAGTCGTCGTAGAGCTGGGTGAGGTCGATGTCGGAGACGCTGCCGCGGCCCTCGCAGCGGGTGCACATGCCGCCGGTGCGCTCGTAGGTGGCCTTGACCGCCTTCTTGTTGCCGCGCTCCACGGTGATCGCGCCGCTCGCCCGGACCGAGGCGGTGTTGAAGGAGTAGGCGCTCGGCGGACCGATGTGGGGCTCGCCGAGGCGGCTGAAGAGGATGCGCAGCATCGCGTTGACGTCGGTGGCGGTGCCGACGGTGGAGCGGGGGTCGGCACCCATCCGCTGCTGGTCGACGATGATCGCGGTGGTCAGGCCTTCGAGCACGTCGACCTCGGGTCGCGCGAGGGTCGGCATGAAGCCCTGCACGAAGGCGCTGTAGGTCTCGTTGATCAGCCGCTGCGACTCGGCGGCGATGGTGTTGAACACCAGCGAGCTCTTGCCCGAACCGGAGACCCCCGTGAAGACCGTCAGGCGGCGCTTGGGGATCTCGATGCTCACGTCCTTCAGATTGTTCTCGCGGGCGCCGTGCACGCGGATGAGGTCGTGACTGTCGGCGACATGGGGCGCGGGCGCTCCGCCGTCCGTCCTCTTGGCGCTGCTCATCGTGTCTCCGTCCGTCCTGGGGTTCGTGCGAAGGCTGCCGCCCGCGTGTTCCACACGCTAGAGGGGGCGGCGGGGCGCGCGCTTCTCGATTACTGATCCGGTGCCGCGCGGCGGGAATCGGAAGGGACTCGTCCGGGTGGATCCGTGTCGGCCGTCGGCGTCCGGGTACGCGGGCGGCACCCCTGAAGATCTGGAGGGAGACATGCAGCGAGGCAGCGACCGGATGAGCGCCCACCGCGACGACGAGATGAAGCACGAGCTCCAGGGTCTGCTCAGGTCCGGGCATCCCACCCGCACCGAGGAGTGGCACGGCCCGGAGCCGCCGGCGGAGGACGATCCGGACGTCACCCACGGGCCCGTGACGCCGGGCCGCGGACCGACGTACCTGGAGGCCCTGCGGCTCGAACTGGCCCGGAACCTGACCCGGGGCAGCTTTCCCGCGGGGCCGCGGGAACTGACCCGCACCCTGCGCCACGGCAACGCGCCCGACGCCCTGGTCGGGGAAGTGGACCGGCTGCCGGACCGGGCGCGCTACGGCAACGTCCAGGAACTGGCGGTGGCCCTCACCGAGGCCGGCCCGACGCGACCGGGCGGCGCGTAGGCGCCGCAAGGAGCGGTCCCGTGACCGACCGTGTGAAGGACGTGATGACCCCGGGCGTGGCCGCCGTCCGCCCGGGGTCCTCGCTGGTCGAGGCGGCGCGGCTGATGCGTACCCAGAACGTCGGCGACGTGGTGGTCGCGGACGGGCAGGAGGTCGTCGGCATGCTCACCGACCGCGACATCGCGGTGCGGGCGGTGGCGCGGGGCGTCGACCCGATGGCGGTGAGCGCCGGGGCGGTCTGTGATCGCGACCCGCCCTCGGTGGCCCCGGACGACCCCGTCGCGCGGGCGGCGGCGCTGCTGCGGGAGCACGGCCTGCGCCGGGTGCCGGTCGTCGAGGACGGTCTGCCCGTCGGGACGGTGGGCCTCGGTGATCTGCCGGAGGCTCCGGACCCCGGATCCGCGCCCGCGCGCATCACCCGGCCGGAACCGGACACCCGGTCCGGGGCCTGACCCGGGCCGGACGAGACATACGCGCGCGGGCGGCGACACCGGCCGGCGCGCCAGGAAAGGAACCCGAACCCCATGCGCATCGCATTCCTCACCGCGCCCGAGGGCGTGGAACAGGTCGAACTGACCGAGCCGTGGCAGGCGGCGAAGGACGCGGGTCACGAGCCGGTGCTCGTGTCCACGCAGTCCGGAAAGGTTCAGGGATTCAACCACCTGGACAAGGCGGACACGTTCTCCGTGGACGAGGTGGTGGGCGAGACGTCCGCCGACTCGTTCGGCGGGCTGGTGCTGCCCGGCGGGGTGGCCAACCCCGACTTCCTGCGGACCGACGAGAAGGCCGTGGCGTTCGTCAGGGACTTCTTCGCACGGGGCACGCCGGTGGCGGCGATCTGCCACGCGCCGTGGACCCTCATCGAGGCGGACGTCGTGCGCGGCCGGGTGCTGACCTCCTGGCCCAGTCTCCGCACCGATCTGCGAAATGCCGGTGCCACCTGGGTGGACGAGCAGGTCAAGGTCTGCGACCACGGCGACAGCACCCTGGTCACCAGCCGCAAGCCGGACGACCTGAAGGCGTTCTGCGAGACCTTCCTCGCCGAGTTCGCCAAGGCGGCCGGCTGACCGGAGCGTCCCGCGGCCGGTCCGGCGCCCCGTTCCTCAGGGGGTGACGGGCCGGCCGCAGCCGCGTTCGCGGGCGCCCTCGCGGGTGCGGCCCGGGGCGACCGGGCGCCGCGGATTGCGGCGCAGCCACTCGCCCTCCAGGCGCGCCATGCGGTCGTTGTGGGCCCGCAGCGCGTCGTTGGACCCGTACAGCAGGGTGTCGTGGCGCGTGCGGTGGATGGTCTCCAGCTCCTTCATGAGCTGCTGGTCGTCCAGCCGGCCCGGGTCCACACCGGTCATCGTGCCCCCTATGGCGGCTATGTCGTGTTCGTTCATGCGGTCCGGGTACCCGCCCCCGCAGCACTGCCACCCTCGAGCGCCCACCCGGGAGAGCGCCATGGACCTCGCGTTCCTGCACCCCCTCTACGAGCACCAGGGGCCCTGGGCCTCCGTGTACGTCGACCTGTCCCGGCACACGGAGGACACCCCGCACGAGCGCGAGCTGACGGCCGCCGCGGTGGCCCGGGAACTGGCGGAGCAGGGCGCCGACGACGCCACCTGCCGGGCGGTCCGGGAGGCCGTGGACGCTCTGCGGCACGCTTCCGACCCGCACGGCCGGGCGCTGTTCGCGCGCGCCGGGAAGGTGGTCCTCGATCCCCGGCTGGCCCGGCCCCCGTACGGCGGGACCACCGCGGACTGGGCGCCGCTGCCGCACGTCGCGCCGCTGCTCGACCTGGCCGGCCAGGACCCGGTGTGCGTGGTGGCGTACATCGACCGCAAGGGCGCCGACTTCGAGCTGCGCGGCGCGCTGGGCAGCTCGGACGCGGGCGGGGTGACCGGCAGGCAGTGGCCGCTGCACCGCACGAGCAGCGCCGACTGGTCGGAGCGCCACTTCCAGCTGCGGGTGGAGAACACCTGGGAGCACAACGCGGCGGAGATCGCGGACGCCCTCGCCGTGTCCCAGGAGCAGACCGGTGCCGACCTGCTGATCCTGGTCGGTGACGACCGCGAGCGGCGGTCCGTGCACGAGCGGCTGCCCAAGCGGCTCCAGGACCGGGTGGCCGAGGCCTCGCGCGGCGCCGGCAGCAGGCTGCTGGACGACGAGGTGGAGGGGCTGCGCGAGGACCACGTGCGTTCGCGCGCGCGGGCGGAGCTGGACCGCTTCCTCGCCGCGCGGACGCCGGACGGCGAGGGCCGGGCGGGCGCCGCCGAGGGCGTGCCCGCGCTGGTGGAGGCGGCCCGGGAGCACCGCATCGACGAACTGCTCGTCGTCCCGGACGCCCCCGACACCCACCGGGAGGTGTGGATCGGCGAGGACGCCGACCAGCTCGCCGTGCGCCGTACGGAGCTGAAGACGCTCGGCGAGCAGAACTCCTGGTCGGCCCGTGCGGACGACGCGCTGCTGCGGTCGGCGGTGATGACCGGCGCGCCGGCGGTCTCGGTGACGCCGGCGCTGCCGTCCGAGGCGGCGGACAAGTCCCCGGTGGGCGGTCTGGGGGCGCTGCTGCGCTGGAAGTGACCGCCCCGGCCGGTGCCTACCGGGCCCGCTCGACCCGCCGCTCGTCCCAGACCGGTTCCGGTGTCTCGCGGACGCGTCCGTCGCTGCCGAAGACGAGGTAGCGGTCGAAGGAGCGGGCGAACCAGCGGTCGTGGGTGACGGCGAGGACTGTGCCCTCGAAGCCCTCCAGGCCCTCCTGGAGGGCTTCGGCCGATTCCAGGTCGAGGTTGTCGGTCGGCTCGTCGAGCAGCAGGGCGGTGACGCCCTGGAGTTCGAGGAGCAGGATCTGGAAGCGGGCCTGCTGGCCGCCGGAGAGCCGGTCGAAGGTCTGCTCCGCCTGCTGGGTCAGCTCGTAGCGGCGCAGCCTCGACATGGCGGCGCCCCGGTCCTGGGAGTGCTCGGTCCACAGGATGTCCAGGAGGGTGCGGCCGAGCAGCTCGGGATGGGCGTGGGTCTGCGCGAAGTGTCCGGGCAGCACCCGCGCCCCGAGCTTGAAGTGACCGGTGTGCGCCACCTCCTCGCCGGCCAGCAGGCGCAGGAAGTGCGACTTGCCGGAGCCGTTGGAGCCGAGGACGGCGACCCGCTCCCCGTAGAAGACCTCCAGGTCGAAGGGGTTCATGAGGCCGGTGAGTTCCAGCTGTTCGCAGGTGACGGCGCGGACGCCGGTGCGGCCGCCCTTCAGACGCATCCTGATGTCCTGCTCGCGCGGCGGCTCGGGCGGCGGCCCGGCCTCCTCGAACTTGCGCAGCCTGGTCTGCGCGGCGGCGTAGCGGGAGGCCATGTCGTGGCTGACCGCGGCGGCCTGGCGCAGCGTCAGGACGAGCTTCTTGAGCTGGGCGTGCTTCTCGTCCCAGCGGCGGCGCAGTTCCTCGAAGCGGGCGAAGCGCTCGCGGCGGGCCTCGTGGAAGGTGGCGAAGCCGCCGCCGTGCACCCAGGCGTCGGCGCCCGCGGGGCCGGGCTCCAGGGAGACGATCTTCTGGGCGGCGCGGGCGAGCAGCTCCCGGTCGTGGGAGACGAACAGCACGGTCTTGCGGGTCTCGGCCAGCCGCTCCTCCAGCCAGCGCTTGCCGGGCACGTCGAGGTAGTTGTCCGGCTCGTCGAGCAGCAGCACCTCGTAGGTGCCGCGCAGCAGGGCCTCCAGCACCAGGCGCTTCTGCTCACCGCCGGAGAGGGTGCTCACCCGCCGCCACTGCGCCTTCTCGTAGGGCACGCCCAGGGCGGCGGTGGTGCAGATGTCCCACAGGGTCTCGGCCTCGTACCCCTGGGCCTCGGCCCAGTCGGCCAGCGCCTGCGCGTAGCGCATCTGGGCGGCCTCGTCGTCCACGGTGAGCAGCGCGTGCTCGGCGGTGTCCACGGCGCGCGCGGCCTCGCGGATGCGGGGCGGGGACACGGACACGAGCAGGTCCCGTACGGTCGTCTCGTCCCGGACGGAGCCCACGAACTGCCGCATCACCCCGAGGCCGCCGCCGACGGTGACGGTCCCGCCGTGCGGTTTCAGCTCCCCGGACAGCAGCCGGAGCAGGGTGGTCTTGCCCGCCCCGTTGGGTCCGACGAGGGCCACCACGGCCCCCTCCCCCACCCGGAAGGAGGCGTCGCCGAGCAGCGCCCTCCCGTCGGGGAGGTAGTACTCCAGGTGCGCGGCTTCGAGATGACCCATGGCACCGGATTCTGCGGGGCGGGCCCCGCCCCGGGCAAACCGATTACGGAGGGCCTCTCCCGCGCGGGCCGACGTGGCGAGCGCCACCGGCAGAAAACGCCGCGCACCGGGTAGGCGGGGGGCATGAGCCCCGACGTAGACCTCACCGCCCTGACGCCCGGCCCGCACCCCCTCCGCAACGGTTTCCTGCGGCTGGACCAGCGGGCGTTCGAGGCCGTCGCCGCCCGCACCTGGCCCGGCGCCGACCCGCTGCTGCCCCGGCTGAGCCGTTCCGCCAACCACGGCGTGCTGTGGTTCGGGGTGGCCGCGGCGCTGGCCGCGTCCCGCACCCCGAGGGCCCGGCGGGCCGCCGCGCGGGGCCTGGCCTCGCTGGGCCTCGCCTCGCTGACGATCAACACCCTCGGCAAGCGCTCGGTGCGCCGGGCCCGGCCGCTGCTGGACGCGGTGCCGCGGGTCCGGCAGTTGAAGCGGCAGCCGATCACGACGTCGTTCCCGTCGGGCCACTCCGCGTCGGCGGCCGCGTTCGCGACCGGGGTCGCGCTGGAGTCCCCGGCGTGGGGTGCGGCGGTGGCACCGGTGGCCGCGGCGGTGGCCCTCTCGCGCGTCTACACCGGCGTCCACTTCCCGAGCGACGTGGTGGCGGGCGCCGCGCTCGGGGCGGGCGCCGCGTTCGCCGTACGGGCTCTGGTGCCGACCCGCGCCCAGCACATCCCGCCGGCCCGGCCGCTGGCCGAGGTGCCGGCGCTGCCCGGCGGTGAGGGGCTCGTGATGGTGGCCAACGTCGCCTCGGGCACCTCGGACCGGGTGCGGGCGCTGTGCGACGCGCTGCCCGACGCCGAGGTGGTGGAGTGCGAGCCCGGGGACATACCGGCGGAGCTGGAGAAGGCGGCGGACCACGCCCGGGTGCTCGGCGTGTGCGGCGGCGACGGCACCGTGAACGCCGCGGCCGAGGTCGCCCTGCGGCACGGCCTGCCGCTGGCGGTGCTGCCGGGCGGGACGCTCAACCACTTCGCCTACGACCTGGGCGTGGAGGACGTGCGCGACCTGTGCGGGGCGCTGGAGCGGGGCGAGGGGGTGCGGGTGGACGTGGGCCGGTTCGCCTCCGGCGGGCGCAGCGGCGTCTTCCTCAACACCTTCAGCCTGGGCGTGTACCCGGAGCTGGTGCGCGAGCGGGAGCACTGGTCGTCGAAGATCGGCGGCTGGCCGGCCGGGGTGCTGGCGGCGGTGCGGGTGCTGCGCGCGGACCGGCACCCGCTGGAGGCGGAGGTGCGCGGCCGGCGGCGTCCGCTGTGGCTGCTGTTCGCGGGCAACGGGACGTACCACCGCAGGGGGCTCGCCTCGGGCCGCCGGCTGGACCTGGCGGACGGGCAGCTGGACGTGCGGGTGGTGCACGGCGGGCGCCGGCCCGCGCTGCGGCTGCTGTCGGCGGCGCTCGCGGGTCCGCTGACCCGCTCCCCCGCCCACGCCGCGGTGCAGGTGCCCCGGCTGCGGCTGTCGGGGGTGGCACCGGGCACGCTGATGGCGTTCGACGGTGAGCTGACGGAGACCGAGGGCGACCTGACGCTGGAGAAGCTGCCGGAGGCGCTCACGGTGTACCGGCCGCTTCCGGGCGAGGGCGGGCTGCTCTCCCTGACGGACCGGACCGGCCCCGGAGACGACCCGTCCTGACGGTCCGTCCTGACGACCCGTCCCTACGGTCCGTCCTGATGGTCTGTCAGTCCACGATGCAATACGCGGGTCTCACCATTCGGCGGGCGGGCGTAGCGTGAGCGCACCGCCGGAGAGGGGATCCACCATGCCGAAGCCTCGGGAGACCGCCGTCTACACGCACGGGCACCACGAGTCCGTGCTCCGCTCGCACACCTGGCGCACCGCCGCCAACTCCGCCGCCTATCTGCTGGACTCCCTGCGGCCGCACATGAAGGTCCTGGACGTCGGCTGCGGTCCCGGCACCATCACCGGGGACCTGGCGGAACTGGTGCCGGACGGGCACGTCACCGGCCTGGACCGGGCACCGGAGATCGTCGAACGGGCCCGGGACACGGCGGCGGAGCGCGCACTGGGCAACACCGACTTCGCGGTGGGCGACGTGCACGCGCTGGACTACCCGGACGACACGTTCTGCGTGGTCCACGCCCACCAGGTGCTCCAGCACGTGGGGGATCCGGTGGGGGCGCTGCGCGAGATGCGGCGGGTGGTGCGGCCCGGCGGCATCGTCGCCGTCCGGGACTCGGACTACGGGGCCATGACCTGGTACCCCGCCTCCTCCGGCATGGACGACTGGCTGGACCTGTACCGGCGGGTGGCCCGCGCCAACGGCGGCGAGCCCGACGCCGGGCGCCGGCTGAGGGCGTGGGCCCTGCGGGCCGGCTTCACGGATGTCACGGCGACCTCCGCGACCTGGACCTTCGCCACCGCGGACGAGCGCGCGTGGTGGAGCGGGCTGTGGGCGGACCGGACCCTGGCGTCGGCGTACGCCGACCGCGCGACCGAGGGCGGCCACGCGACCGCCGGGCAGCTGGCGGCCGTCTCGGCGGCCTGGCGCGAGTGGGGGGAACGGCCGGAGGCCTGGTTCGCCGTCCTGCACGGCGAGGTCCTGTGCCGCAAGGAGTGAACGGGCGGGCCGCGGCCCCGGGACGCTCAGTCCCGGGGCAGCAGCGGTCCGAGCGGTCCGAGGTCCAGGTTCAGGTCCTCGGGCCGCAGCCCGTACCGGTCGCGCAGCTCGGTCATCCGGTCGTCGAGGAGCATCAGCGTGAGGCCGATGCGCTCCTCCTGCTCCTCGCTGAGGCCGCCCTCGTCGACCCGGCGCAGCGCCTGGCGTTCCATGAGCTGGCGCAGCAGCTCGACCACCGTGAGGACCAGCTTCATGAGGTCCCGCTCGACCGTGTCGGGGTCGAGGTCGATGCGCCTGCGGGGCTCGGGGTGCTCGTCGCTCACGTCAGTCCCCGAACGGCGAGGGGACGTTGCTGTTGACCGAGCTGATCAGCGCGTTCAGATCGATCCGGACCAGATCCACGTCCGCGATCCGCAGCGTGACGTCGCCCTTGATGACGACGCCGCCCGCCAGCAGCCGGTCGAGCAGATCCACGAGGGCGATCTCCCGGCGTTCCACGACGGTCATGACCCGGCCCCCGCTTCCTCCTCGCCGGCGGCGTCACCCGCGAACGAGTAGGCGGCCCAGGGGCCGGTGAGCTCCACGCGGATGCCGGGGGCGTCGTCCTTCGTCCGGTCGACCCGCTCCACGAACTCCTCGGAGGCGTCGCGCCGCACGAGGTAGGCGGCGTTGAGGACGTTGCGCCCGGCGGCGCCGGACAGCCGGGGGTTCTGCGGCGCGTGCAGCCGCGCGTCGTCGGCCAGCGACGACAGCGTCGAGTGCAGGCCGGTGGCGAACCCCTCGGCGCGGGTCCACAGGTCCTCGCCCGCCCGCGACTGCTCGCGCCGCCGGCGCAGGTAGTCGCGGCCCGTGACGGGCCTCGGAGCGGGCTCCGCCGCGGCGGGCCGCTCCGGCTCCGCCTCGACGAACACCTTCACGCCCCACTCCACGCGCCCCTCCAGCCGGTCGAGGGTGCGCCGGAAGGCGTCCTCGCGACGCTCCATCATCGTCCGCACCCCGCTGTCGTCCCGGAAGACGGTCGCCAGCCGGAGCGGCAGCGGGGTGGTGACGGCGGTGAGCGCGTCGATCACCTGCTGGTGGGCACGGGCCGTGCCGGCCAGCCAGTCCAGGTCCTCCAGGTGCGCGCGCAGGGCCTCCTCGCCGAAGTCGGCCTCGGGCACCCGGCTCACGACCGCGACCAGGTCGCCGTGGGCCAGCAGCCTTGGCGGGTCGCCCGCCACGCCGGTCAGCTGGGCCTGGAGGGCCGCGCCGAAGGGGCGGCAGACGGCGTAGACGTACCGCAGTCCGCTCACGACGCCTCCTTCGGTACGCGGCCCGGGTCCAGCTCACGCAGGCGTTCGCGCAGCTCGGCGTTCTCACGGGTGAGTTCGTCGTGCCGGGCGCGCGAGGAGAGCGCGGGGTCGCTCTCCCACCAGTCGATGCCCATCTCCTTGGCCTTGTCCACCGAGGCGACCACGAGCCGGAGCTTGATGGTCAGCAGCTCGATGTCGAGCAGGTTGATCTTGATGTCGCCCGCGATGACGACGCCCTTGTCGAGCACCCGTTCCAGGATGTCGGCGAGGTTGGCGCTCTGTCCCTGGCCATAGGGATCGGGCAGCCGGCTGGGTGTGGTCATCGACGACTCCCGCTGTCGGCGTCCTCGTGCTCCTCACGGGACGCGTACTCGTCCCCCCCGGCTTCCTTGTCGTCGGAGTCCTCGGGCTCCTCGGCCTCCTCGGCCTCCTCGTCGTACTCGCCCTCCGGCTCCTCCTCGTACTCCTCTTCCTCGTACTCGCCCTCGGGCTCCTCCTCGGATTCCTCGGGCTCCTCCTCGTACTCGGCGTCCGCCTCGCCCTCCTCCTCGGCGTACGGCGCCTCTTCCTCGCCCTCGTACTCCTCCTCGGCCTCGGGCTCCTGACCCTCCTCCTGCTCCTGCTCCTCCTCCGCCACGGCGTCCTCGTGGCTGCGGACGACCTCGCCGTCGCGGATCTCGCCGCGCCAGCCGTCGTCGGCCTCGCCCTTGAGGGTGATGTGCCGGACGTAGTTCTTCAGGTCCAGGCGGGCCCGGCGGCCCTGGGCGCGCCAGATGTTGCCGGTCTTCTCGAAGAGGCCCTTGGGGTAGTACTCGATGACCAGGATCACCCGGGTCAGGTTGTCGGCCAGCTCGTGGAAGGTGACGACACCCTTGGTGGTGCCCTTGGCGCCCTCCGAGGACCAGGAGATCCGGTCGTCCGGCACCTGCTCGGTGGTCTTCGCCTTCCAGCTGCGGTTGGACCAGAAGACCTTCATCTGCCAGTCGGACGACGTGTCGTCGGCGCGGCTCGCGCTCTTGACGCCCTTGGCGAAGGTGCTGAAGTCCTGGTACTGCGTCCACTGGTCGTAGGCGGTGCGCACCGGCACGCCGACGTCGACGTACTCGAGGATGACCGTCGGCTTCTGGCCGCCGCCGCCCTTCTTGCGGCCCTTGCCCCCGGTGAGGTTCTTGAAGGCGCCGACCACGTTGTCCTTGACCTTGCCCGCGCCGACCTCGAACGCGGCCCGCATCGGGCTCTTGCCCTCGGCGAGCTTGCGTCCGCCGTCGAGGGCGAGCTTGGCGAAGCCGGGGCTCTTGCCGTCGGCTATGTCGTTGAGCTTGCCCGTGGTCTCGCCGAGCTTGGTGCCGACGCCGGTCAGCAGCCGGGTGACCTGGGCGGCCAAGTACTCCTGCACCTCGGCCTTCAGGCGGTCGGCGGCCTCGCTCTGCGCGACCTCCGTCAGCGGGTTCTTCTTCGCGGCCTTGCCGGCCGTGGAGGCGGCGGATCCCAGGGTGTCGCTCATCGCTCGCCACCGCCCTTCGTCTGTCGGGCGGCACCGCGGGCGGCGCCCCTGGCACCGGACGCCTTCTTGGCCGCCGCCTTCTTGGCGGGCTGGGCCCGCTTGGCCGCGGTCTTCTTGGCGGGTGCCTTCTTCGCCGACGCCTTCTTCGCGGGCGCCTTCCTGGCCGTCTTGCGCGGGGCCTCGGCCTCGCGGCGGTCGTCGTCGCGCTCGTCGCGGTCGTCGTCGTCACGCTCGGCGCGCTCGTCGTCGTCGCGCTCGTCGTACTCCTCCGAGTCCTCCGAGACCTCGGAGTCGTCCGAGCCGACGCCCGGAACCTGGGACGTCACGCCGGAGAGCTGGTCGCGGACCTCGGCGGTGCGCCCGTGCAGCCGGTTGGCCAGCGCGTCTATCTGACGCTCGACCATGGCGCCCGAGGCCGCCTTGCCGACGCCCCTGAGGTCGGTGCGCAGCTGGTCCCCGATCTCCTTGAACTGGGGGTTGTTCTGCAGCTGCGTACTGACCAGTTCGGCGATCCCCTTGGGGGTCAGGTTCATCTTCTTGCCGGCCACCATGGTGCCCACGGCGACCGCCAGCTTCAGTTTCTTGGTGCGTCCCAGCAGATATCCGGCCCCTACCGCGAGGCCAAGTCCCACTCGATTCATGGTGCCGTCCCGTTGCCCAATCCCGCGCTCGTGCGCGAAGCGATCTCCAGCCGGTCCAGAAGCTCGTCCTCCTGCCGGTCGAACTCCTCCTCCGTGATCTCACCGGCCTCCAGCTGCTCTTCCAGACGGGCTAGTTCGGCCCGGACCGTGGCGGGGTCGTAGTAGATCCGCTCGGCCTCGTTCATCACCTGTCTGATGGCCCAGGCGCTGCCGCGCACCGGGGCGAACGGCAGCAGCAGGACCTCTGAGATCAGTCCCACGTCCTCACTCCGTTCCGACGTCCATCCCGCCGGCCGCGGTGCCCGCGGGCTCGGCCGGGCCGGGCTCCACGAAGCTGTACGGCGGAAGCGGGCCGTTCACCCGCACCTCCAGGTGCGGCATGTCCCCGCGGACGCGTTCCACGGCGGCCAGGAACTCCTCGGCGGACTCCCGCTTCACCAGGAACGACACGTTGGCCAGCCAGCCGGTGGACTCCGGGCCCACGCTGATGGCGTCGGCGCCCGGCTCCAGGGCGCGCTCCAGCACGGTGGCGTCCTCGGCCTCCTTGTCCTTGACGGCGGCCGCGACCATCTCACCGAGCCGGATCTTGTCCTCGTAACTGCCGCCCCCCGCCTGCCGGTTGGCGTCCGCGAGAGCCCTGACCTCGGGGTTCTGGGCCATCACGTGGTGCAGCACGGCCTCCTCGACGTGGGTGGCCTTGATGTTGTACTCCACCCGGCCGTCCAGGGCCCGCAGACGCTCCTCGTAGTGGTCGGCGCGCTCGGCGAGCACCCCGGTCACCGCGCTGTCGTCCGGGGCGACGCTGCCGAAGCGCATGGGCAGCACACAGCCGCCGGCGCCGACCTCGCTCAGCACGTTCTGGTGGGCGAGCAGTTCGCGGCGCTTGGGCCGCAGACCCTCGGGGGCGTCGCTGACGACGGCCGCCAGCCCGCCCTCCTTCAGGATCCGTATCCCGCGCGGCGGGTCACCGACGCCACCGGTGCCCTCGGGGAGCGCGGGGTGCGTGCCGGCGGTGATGCCGTAGACGTACGTACTCACTCCTGCTCCTCCTTACGGCGCGAGGCGGCGGTCTTGCGGGCGCGCGGCCGCGAGGTGGTCTGCCGCTCGGAGTCGCCTTCCTCGCGGGCCTGCTTGAACGCGTCGGAGATGGTCTCCGCGGCACCGGACAGCGCCCCCTTGGACTTGCCCTTGGCGCCGGACTCGGTCATCTTGCCGACCAGGTCGGGCAGGCCCGGGTCCTTGCGCGGCCCGGACTCCAGGTCGAGGCGGTTGCACGCCTCGGCGAAGCGCAGGTACGTGTCGACGCTGGCGACCACGACGCGTACGTCGATCTTCAGGATCTCGATGCCGACCAGGGAGACCCGCACGAAGGCGTCGATGACGAGCCCCCTGTCCAGCACGAGCTCGAGCACGTCGTAGAGGCCGCTGCTGCCTCCGCCGCCGCCGGACTGTTGAGCCGGTACCACACTCATGCTTGCTGTTCCTCCGTCTTGGTTGCGGATGGGTTGGTTCGGCCGCTCCGGCCGGTCGTCCCGCTAGCGGGAACCCCGGACGTCGGCCCGGCCGCGCTCGTAGCGCTTCACTCGCCGGTAACCCGTGAGCTGCCCCTCGGAATCGAGTTCCACCACGTAGCTCCCCATCAGGCTCATCGTGTCGGGGACCCGCTCGAGTTCGAGGACCTCGACCTCCAGCGACCAGCCGTCCTCCGTCTGCTCGAAGGACGACACGGACTCCGCGGTCATACCGGTGAGTTCCGCCAGCTGAGCCCTCGCCTCGCGCAGTACCTCCATCGGCCGGGGCTTGCGTGACGCCTGCGACTTCTGAGAGTCCTGCGAGTTCTGCGAGTTCTGCGAGTTATGGGGCTTTTGTGATTTTCGTGAACTCTGTTGCGAGTCTTGTGATTCGGATGTGTTGTTCGTGTTCGACATGGCCACCTCCCCCTCCGTGTGGCCGCAAGGTTGTTCGGCAAACCTCCGCGGGCACGTGCATGTGCCACACGCGGTCGTGACCTCGCGTGTCTGCCCCGTCGCGGTTCAGCCGCGCAGGGCGTTCAGCCGCCGCCGGGCGGGGCCCAGGGCCCGGGCGCGGCTCATGACGTCGGCCCAGGGCCGGGTGCGGGCCTGCTCCACCGCGGTGGCGATCGTCCAGCGGCGGGCATGGAGGGCCGGGTCGTCCAGTGCGTCCCAGGAGACGGGCGTGGCCACGGGTGCGCCGGGCAGGGCGCGGACGGTGAAGGGGGCCACGGCGGTCTGCGCGTAGGCGTTGCGCTGGATGTCGAGGTAGAGCCGGTCCCCGCGGTCCTTCTTGCGGGCGGCGGTGGTGAGCCGGTCCGGATGGGCGGCGGCGAGGACGTCGGCCGCGTCCCGGGCGAACTCGCGTACCTCGTCGAAGTCCTGACGTGCCGTCAGGGGTACGACGACGTGCAGTCCCCGCGATCCGGTGGTCATCAGCGCCGAGGGCAGCCGCAGCTCGTCGAGCAGCTCGCCCACCAGGCGGGCGGCCTCCCGGACCGCCTCGAAGTCGTCACCGGACGGGTCCAGGTCGAAGACCATCCGGTCCGGCAGGTCGACCGCCCCGGCCCGGGACAGCCAGGGGTGCAGGGTCAGGGCGGCCTGGTCGGCGAGGTACACGAGGGTGGCCGAGTCGTCGCACACCGTGTGGCGGACGGTGCCGCCCTCCTTGCCGACCTCGACCCGGCGGATCCACTCGGGGTAGTGCTCCGGGGTGTTCTTCTGCATGAACCGCGGACCGCCGACGCCGTCGGGGTGCCGCTCCAGCATCAGCGGGCGGCCCCGCAGGTGCGGCAGCACGAAGGGCGCGACGGCGCGGTGGTAGTCAACGAGGTCGCCCTTGGTGTACTCGGGCGTCCCGTCCGTCGCCGGGAAGAGCACCTTGCCCGGCCGGTGGACCTCCAGGGTGCGGCGCCCGGCCCGCACGCTCCGGGCGCCGTCGCCTCCGCTCACGGCACGATCGCCTGCTCCACCAGCATCCGTCCGGCCGCGGCGACGGACTCGGCGTCGATCCCGGCCGCCCGCAGCTCCTCGGCGGGCGAGGCCGAGCCGGGCATCGTCTCCACGGCGAGCCTGACCAGCCGGGGGACGGGCCGGCCGTCGCAGAACGCGTCGAGGACCGCGTCGCCGATGCCGCCCTCCCTGCGGTGGTCCTCGACGGTGACCAGGCAGCCGGTCTCCTCCGCCGCCCGGCGCAGGGTGGCCCGGTCGACGGGCTTGACCGAGTACAGGTCGATCACCCGGACCGGGATGCCGTCCGCGGCCAGGGCGTCGGCCGCGGCCAGCGCCTCGTGCAGGGTGACGCCGGCCGCCACCAGGGTGAGGCGGTCGCCGTCGGAGGAGCGCAGCACCTTGCTGCCGCCGATCGGGAACTCCTCGTCGGGCCCGTAGACGACCTTGCTCTCACCGCGCGAGGTGCGCAGGTAGCGGATGCCCTCGGCGTCGGCCATCTCGACGACCAGGCGCGCGGTCTGGTTGGCGTCGCACGGGTAGAGCACGGTCGAGCCGTGGATGGCCCGCATCATCGCCAGGTCCTCCAGGCCCATCTGGCTGGGCCCGTCCTGGCCGATGGCGACGCCCGCGTGGGAGCCGACGAGGTTGATGCCGGAGCCGCTGACGGCGGCCATCCGCACGAAGTCGTACGCCCGGGTCAGGAAGGCGGCGAAGGTGGTGGCGAACGGCACCCGGCCGCGCGCCGCCATCCCCACGGCCGTGGCGACCATCTGCTGCTCGGCGATGTAGCACTCGAAGTAGCGCTCGGGGTGCTCCTTGGCGAAGAACTCGGCGCGCGTGGAGTCGCCGACCTCGCCGTCCAGGGCGACGACGTCGCCGCGGGCGGTGCCGAGCGCGGCCAGGGCCTCGCCGAAGGCATTGCGGGTGGCGATCTCGTCGCCGATCTCCCAGCGGGGCAGTTCGGTCTCGCCGGTGCCGGCCGAGTGCAGCGCGCGGGCGTCCTCGGGCTCGTGCACGAAGACGCGCAGGTCGCGCGGGCCGCCCAGTTCGGCGATGGCCTCGTCCGCCTCCGGCAGCGGCTTGCCGTGGTGGCCCTCCAGGTCCTCCACGGCCTTGACGCCCTTGCCCTTGAGGGTGCGGGCGATGACGGCGGTGGGCTGGCCCTGGGTGGACAGGGCCTCGCCGTAGGCCCGGTCGATCGCGTCCACGTCGTGGCCGTCCACCTCGATCGTGTGCCAGTCGAAGGCCCGGAAGCGGCGCGCGTACGCGTCGAGGTCGTGGCCGTGCCGGGTGGGTCCGCGCTGGCCGAGCCGGTTGACGTCGACGATCACGGTGAGGTTGTCGAGGCGTTCGTACCCGGCGTGCTCGGCGGCCTCCCACACCGATCCCTCGGCCATCTCGCTGTCGCCGCACAGCACCCACACGCGGTGGTCGCTGTGGTCCAGGCGCTTGCCCGCCAGGGCGATGCCGACGCCGACGGGCAGGCCCTGGCCGAGCGAGCCGGTGGCCGTCTCGACCCACGGCAGCCGCTGCGGCGTGGGGTGGCCCTCCAGGCGGCTGCCCTCCTTGCGGAAGGTGAGCAGTTCCTCGTCGTCGATGGCGCCCGCCGCCTTGAAGGCGGAGTAGAGCAGGGGCGAGGCGTGTCCCTTGGACAGCACGAAACGGTCGTTGCCGGGGTGGGCGGGGCGGGCGAAGTCGTAGCGGAGGTGGTTGGCCAGCAGTACGGCCACCAGGTCGGCGGCGGACATCGAGGACGTCGGGTGCCCGGAGCCCGCGGCGGCCGACGCGCGCACGCTGTCGACGCGCAGTTGCTGTCCGAGGTCGACGAGTTCACCGGTGTTCATGAGTCTCCTTCTGCGGTACGGCCGTCGGTGCGCTTGACCGGGCCGGGGGCGATGTCGGGGCCGGGTGCCGGCTGGTTCTCCGGGGGTTCGGGGCCGGGATCGGCACCCGGCCCCGCGGACCGGCTCGCGCCGGCGGCCCGGGTGGGCTTGCGAGCCTTGCCCGACCGGTCGCTCTTGCCGGGCGGTCGCGGCTTGCCGGTGGCGCGTGGGGCGTGGGACTGGTTCCTGGCGGGTTCACCACCGGGCTGGTTCTTCGCGGGCTCGCCGCCGGGCTGCTGCTTCGCGGACTCGCCACCCGGCTGATTCTTCGCGGGCTCACCGCCCGGCTGATTCCTGGCGGGCTCGCCGCCGGACTGATTCTTGGCGGACTCTCCGCCGGACTGCTGCTTCGCGGACTCGCCGCCGGGCTGATTCTTGGCGGCCTCACCGCCCGGCTGCTGCTTCGCGGGCTCGCCGCCCGGCGGATCGGGCCGCTGCTCGGGGGTGTCCCCGCCCGGCGCCCCCGCGGGGCCTCCGGCAGGTACCGCGTCCCCGTCGCGCTGTTCCGGCCTGCCCGGGACGCGGGCCACCTCCGGTGACGCCGACTCCAGCGGCACCGACCAGGAGCGGACGAGGCCCAGCTGGACCGCCTGCCGGGGCAGCACCGCGTCCAGCACCCAGTCCGCGGCGACCCGGACGCGGTTGCCCGGCATCGCCGCCAGGTGGTAACCGCGGGTGACCGCGCCCGCCGCGGGACCGGACATCGGCAGTCCGAGCGGGTTGGCCGCGGCCTTGGCCCCGCCGAGGTCCACGACGAAGCCCAGGTCACGGTGGCGGTAGGGCCGCCGCTCCCCGATACCGAGCGACGCGGCGACGTTCTGCGCGCAGACCTTGCCGTGCCGCCAGGCGTGCTGCGCGGTCATCGGCGTGAACTCGCCCGGCCGGGTCAGATCGGGCACCGCGGCCACGTCACCGCAGGCGAACAGCTCCGGGCGGCCCGGCACCTGGAGGTGCGGGTCGACCAGGAGCCGGCCGCTCTCCATGGGCAGCCCGAGGGACTCGACCAGCGGGTCGGGCCGCACGCCCACGCACCACACCAGCGTGCGCGTGCCGACGGTCGTGCCGTCGGTCAGCACCACGCCGTCGTGCGTGGCCTCCTTGACCGAGGTCCCCATCCGCACGTCGACGCCTCGCTGCCGCAGTACGCGGTCGGCGGTGACGGAGAGCCGTTCGTCCATCTCGGGCAGCACCCGGGGCGCCACGTCGAGGAGCATCCAGCGGGGCCGCATCCCGGTGCGCATCGGGTGCCTGCGGACCTGGGCGTCGGTGTACATCGCGCCGTGCGCGGCGACCTCGGTGCCGGTGTACCCCGCGCCGACCACGACGAAGGTGCAGCGCGCGGCGCACTCCTCGCGGTCCCGGGCCGCGGCGGCCAGCTCCACCTGGCGCGTCACGTGGTCGCGCAGGTAGAGGGCCTCGGGCAGCCCCCGGAAGCCGTGGGCGTGCTCGGCGACACCGGGGATGGGCAGCAGCTTGTTGACGCTGCCCGCGGCGAGCACCAGCCGGTCGAAGGGCAGCGTGCCCTCGCCGCCCTCCGGACCCGTGTAACGCAGCGTGTGCGCGTCCAGGTCGATGCCGTCGGCCTCGCCCAGTACGAGCCGTACGCGCGGCAGCGAGCCGGAGAGGGACACGGTGACCCGGCGCGGCTCCAGGATCCCGGCGGCCACCTGCGGCAGCAGGGGGAGGTAGAGGAAGTAGTCGGTCGGGTTGAGCAGGGTGATGTCGGCCTGGTGCCGGGTGAGCCGGGACAGGGTGCGGGCCGTCCGGTACCCGGCGAAGCCGGCACCGACGATCACGATGCGGGGTCGGCTCACGGTTCGCCTCCGGGCTGTCGCGTACCTCGTGAGCCTTCCGCGTCCCCTTGGCCGGGGCACCCAAACGTCCGCGGGGAACGCGCCCGCCCGCACGGACGGCCGTCCGTGCGGGCGGGGTGTCCGTGCGGGCCGGGGTCAGCCGCGCTCGCGCGGGGCCTCGGGGCCGGTGCCGTCCCGGCGCGGCGCGGCCGCTCCGGCACCGCCCGGCGCCGGAGCGGCCGTGCCCGCGCCCGGGGCGCCGGCCGCGTCGCCCACGCCGGGGGCGACCGGCGGCATCGGCGGCACGCTGGGCGCGCCCGCGGGCATGGCGGGCGCGTCACCGCCGACGCCGGGGCCGGCGCCCGGGCCCGACGCGTGCGGCCGGGCGGCGGCGCGCAGCAGGTAGGCGGCGACGCCCAGCAGCGCGGCCGTGATCAGCGCGGCGGCCCAGTCGGGCAGTCCCACGGCGAGCGCCAGGCCCACGGCGAGCGCGACGGCCGCGCCCGCGTACAGGGCGGCGGCACCGGACGCGGCGTACAGCGTGGCCTTGCGGCGCTGCTTGCGGGTCTGTTCGCGCAGCTCGTCGCGCACGGTCTCGCGTGCCACCTGTGCCAGTTCGTCGACCAGATGCTTGTCCAGGTGTTCCAAGTGATCCATGCGGTCCATGCACTGCGGGTACCCGGCCCGGGAACTTCCATGGCCGGGGGCCGAGTCGGGCCGGGCCGCCGCCAACTAGGCTCGTCCCCATGGACATTCTGGGTGCCACACTGCGCGTCTACGTCGACGACCTGGAGAAGGCGATCCCCTTCTACGAGGGGCTGGCCGGCGGCCGGGCCATGCGCTCCGAACGCGGCGGGGTCGAAGTGGCCGCCGTCGGCTGCTTCCTGCTGATGAGCGGGCCCGAGTCCCAGCTCGAGGTGTTGCGCAAGGTGGCGGCGACGATCGCGGTGACGGACGTCGAGGAGACCCTGCGGACCATCACCTCGCTGGGCGGCGACGTCATCGCGGGCCCGGTCCCGACGCCCGCCGGCCGCAACCTGATCGCCCGGCACCCGGACGGGGCGATCTACGAGTACGTGGACCGGCGGGCGTAACCGCCCGGGCCAGACGGGCTCAGTTCCCGTCCGGCCGCATCCGGAAGTCGTACCGGGCCGGGGGCGGTTCGTCGCCGAGCCGGGCCCACAGCGCTCCGATGCTCTCGTCGCCCTCCCGCAGGTCGGCGACCTCGAAGCCGGCGTCGAAGAGGGCGCGCGCCTCCTCGGTGCGGCCCTCGGCGGCCAGCAACTCCCCCTCGGTCAGCTTGAACCGGCCGCGGTCGCGCGTCTCGGGGTCCAGCCGCTCCCACACGGCCCGGGCGTCGGCGGTGCGTCCGGCCGCGAGCAGCGCGCCGATCGCCTCCCGGCCGAGGGCGGCGGCGACGGCCGTCCACCGTTCGTCCCCGTCCGCCGCGCCGGGCCGGTGCCCGCACAGGTCGTCGAAGGCCTCCGCGTACTGCTCGGCGGCCCGCTCCGAGTGGCCGTCGTGCTGGTCGGCGGCGGCGAGGCAGCGCAGCAGCGGCCAGCGTTCGGCGGCGCACCCCAGGCCGCGCTCCCAGCTGCGTACGGCCTGGGCGCGGTCGCCGGCGTGCCACTGGGCGATCCCGAGGTGGTACTCGGCGAGCGGCGTGGCGGCGGTGGTCTCCAGCATGTCCCGCCAGGGCCGAGCGACCAGGGTGGGCCCGGGCGGCTCGTGGGGCCCGCCCGCGGGGAGGGTTCCGGTGCGCAGCAGGTGCAGCCAGGGTTCCTGCTCCGCGCCGAGCGTGCTCTCGTCGAAGGGGGTGCCCGGCAGCTTCAGGTCCGCGCGCAGCACTTCGAGCGCGCCCCAGCCGGAGCCTTCCGCCAGGCGCTCGCCGGGCTCGGTGTCGGCGTGCGCCCGCCACGCCTCGTACGCCGTGTCCACGTCGGCGCGCGGCAGGGCCGCCTCCAGCCGCTCCTCGGCCCCGCGCAGCACGGTGTGCCAGTCGCCGTCGGGCCGGGCCTCCAGCGGGCCGTACGCCTCCAGCCAGGACACCTCGCTCTCCGGGTCCAGTCCGACGTGCTCCAGCTGGGTGCGGGCGAGGCCCGCCTGGATCTCGCAGTAGCCGCCGGTGCCGGGCTCGGTGAGCCACTCCTGCCAGCGCCGCCCGCCGGGGCCGGTGCCCCACACGAACAGCTTGCGGCCGCGCAGTACGTCGGTCGAGGTCTGCGCGAGCCCGTGGCCGTGCTCGTCGAGCGCGGCGATCCAGCGGCGCCGGCCGTCGGGCACGTCGTAGAAGTAGTCGGCGGCGTAGGTGCTGTTGAGCGGGTAGGTCCGGTCGACGCCGTCGTACTCCGGGACCGGTACGCGGCGCAGCCGGCGCTCGTAGCCGAAGTGGTAGGCCTCGTCGGCGGGGGCGAGGACCCGGCGTTCCTCGGGCACGGCGATGTTGGACCACCAGTAGGTGGGCGCCGGGCGTTCGTGCGGGTTGCGGACGCGGACGCCGACGTACAGGAAGTCGGAGCCCTCCGGCAGCCACAGGTCGACCTGGAAGGGCAGGTCGCGCAGCCGCTCCCACTCCCACAGGCGCAGCATCTCGCCGCCGTCCGGGGCGGGCACGCGGGCCGCGTGCACGGGCGAGCAGGAGAGGGTGGTGTGTCCGGTGGCGCCGATGTTCCACTCGATGCCGCCGGAGAACCAGGCGCCGTTGAGGGCGAAGTTGGCGGGCTGGAGGACGGGGTTGACGTAGAGGAGTTCGCGGTCGGAGGGCTTGTGGCGCAGGGAGGCGATCCGGCCGCCGAGCGCGGGCAGGACGGTGGCCCGCAGCCGGTCGTTCTCGATGACCAGCGCGTCCAGTTCCCGTGCCCGGCGGGTGCGGTCGTAGCCGTCCCGGACCATGACGGGCAGCAGGCTGCGCAGCGGCTCGTGGTCGACCTGGCGGGCCATGTCGCGGGGCAGGCCCGCCCGGTCGCGGTCGTCGATGCGGTGCGCCTCGTCCAGCGGGCGCAGCGGCGGCAGCGGGTTGTCCGGGCCCGGCGAGGCGGCGGGCAGGGTGAGTACCTCACGTCGGATCGTCGTCACGGCCCCATGGAAGCCGCTCCCCGACCGCGTGAACAGGGGCGGAACCGGTCGCCGTGACGCGACGTGGCTCACGTTTAATTCGCTGGGGCGCGGTGCGGGCCCGGGCTTAGGGTCGGGCGGTCGGCGTACGTACGAAGGAGCGGCACGTGAGTGAGCGGCACACCTACCGGGTGATCGTCCGGGGCACCTGGCAGGACCTGACCGAGGAGGGCCGCGCCCGCCTGCTCGCCGAGGCCGGTGAGCACGGGATGACCAGCATGCGGTTCACCGAGGAGGGGTCGCTGTCGTACGAGGCGTCGCCGCTGAAGCACTTCTCGATGCGGTACGTGGTGGTCTCGGACGCGGCGGACGGCGAGGAGATGGCGGCGGCGATCGCCGAGGACCGGGCGGAGGCCACGCTGCGCGGGCTCGGTCACGGCTTCGGTGAGCTGCGGTCCACGGTGACGGACCTGGACACCATGAAGGTCAACCGGAAGTCGCGGTCTCGGCGGTGATCGCCCAGCGCTGATGGTCGCGCCAGGCCCCGTCGACGTGCAGCATCCGCGGTGAGAAGCCCTCCAGGTGGAAACCCGCGGCGCGGGCCAGCGCGATCGAGGCGGCGTTGCCCGGCTGCACGTTGATCTCCAGGCGGTGCAGCCGCATCGGCCCGAAAGCGTGCCGCACGACGAGTCCCAGCCCCTCGCGCATCAGGCCCCGGCCGGCCGCGTGGGCGAAGGCGCCGTAGCCGAGGGCGCCGCTGAGGAAGCCGCCGTGGACGATGTTGTTGATGTTGACGAACCCGGCGATGGCCCCGCCCTCGCCGTCCCGGTCCCCGGTGCCCTTCTCGCACACCAGGAACCCCGCCTTGGTCGGGTCCTCGATCAGCCGGGACGCGTAGGCGTCGTACGCCTGGGGGCTGTCCGGCGGGAAGAGCCAGGGGTGGTGCAGGTCCTTGCTCTCCCGGGCGCGGGCGGTGAACTCGGCGGCGTCCGCGTAGGTGAAGGGGCGTATGCCCACGCGTGGGCCCTCGGCGAGGTGGCGGGACGGGGTGTGCGGCATGGGGCCAGCCTAAGGCGCCGCGCGGAGCGCCGTCAGGTCGGCGGGGTCAGGCCAGCGCCGGGCGGTCCAGGGCCAGGGTGCCCGCGTCCGCGTCGAGTTCCGCCGGCACGCCGAAGGGAATGGTCAGCGCCCCTTCGCCGTGTCCGAAGCCGAAGTCCTCGACGACCGGCACGCCGAGGCCGCCGAGCCGGTCGGCCAGCACGGGCCGCAGCCGCTCGTACGGCTCGCAGTCCTGCCAGGAGCCGAGCAGCACCCCGGCGACCCCGTCCAGCCAGCCGGCGCGGAGCAGCTGGGTGAGGCAGCGGTCGACGCGGTAGGCCTCCTCCCCCACGTCCTCCAGGCACAGCAGCCCGCCGCGCGCCGAGGGGCGGGCGTGCGGGCCGCCGAGTTCGGCGGCGAGCAGGGAGAGGCAGCCGCCGAGGGTGACGCCCCGCGCGCGGCCGGGGACCATCGGGGTGCCGCCGGAGGCGATCACCCGGACGCTCTCGGGCGCGAACAGGGTGGCCCTCAGGTGGTCCTGGGCCCGCGCGTTCTTGACGAAGTCGATCCCGGCGGCCATGGGGCCGTGCAGGGTGACCAGGCCGAGGCGAGTCGCGAACGCCTCGTGCAGCGCGGTGATGTCGCTGAAGCCGACGAAGACCTTCGGCCCGGCCGCGCGCATCGCGTCCCAGTCGAGCAGGTCGGCCATGCGCTGGGCGCCGTAGCCGCCGCGGGCGCAGAGCACGGCGTCCACGGACGGGTCGCACCAGGCGGACTGGAGGTCGGCGGCCCGGTGGGCGTCGGTGCCCGCGAGATAGTCGAGGGTGCCGTGCCGGTCCAGGACGTGCGGTGCCACGACCGGGTCGAGGTCCCAGCCCCGCAGGACGTCCAGGCCGGCCTGGAGCCGCTCCTCCGGCACGGGTCCGCTGGGCGCGACGACGGCCACCCGGGCGCCGGACGCGAGCCGGACCGGCCGGGTCGGCTGCGGCGGGCCGCTCACGGCTTCAGCTCCAGGACCGGGACGTCCGGCCGCTCCAGCCCGAAGACCTGGGCGTAGAGGGACAGCTCGGCCTCCAGGGCGCGCACCATGGTCTCCGCCCGGCGGAAGCCGTGCCCCTCGCCCTCGAAGGCGAGGTAGGCGTGCGGCACCCCGCGCCCGGCCATCCGGGCGAGGAAGCGCTCGCACTGCACGGGCGGGCAGATCACGTCGTCCAGGCCCTGGAGCAGCAGGAAGGGCGCGGTGACGCGGTCGGCGTGCTCGGCGGGCGACCGTTCGGCGTAGCGTTCGGGGACCTCGGCGTACGGTCCGATCAGTCCCTCCAGGTACTGGGACTCGAAGTCGTGGGTCTCGCCCGTGCCCCAGCCGGTGAGGTCGAGGATCGGGTAGATGACCGTGCCGCAGGCGTAGACGTCGGTGGCGGCCAGCGACGCGGCGGAGGTCCAGCCGCCCGCGCTGCCGCCGCGCACCGCGAGCCGCCGCCGGTCCGCGGTGCCCTCCTCGGCGAGGGCGAGGGCGACGGCCGCGCAGTCCTCGACGTCGACCACGCCCCACTGCCCGCGCAGCCGCTCGCGGTACTCCCGGCCGTGCCCGCTGGAGCCGCCGTAGTCGACCTCGGCGACGCCGATGCCCCGGGAGGTGAAGTAGGCGATCTCCAGGTCTAGGACGAGCGGGGAGCGGCTGGTGGGGCCGCCGTGCGCCCAGACGACGTACGGCGGCAGGGTGCCGTCGGGGGCGCGGCAGCCGGGGTGGTGCGGCGGGTAGAGGTGGGCGTGGACGTCGCGGCCGTCCGGGCCGGCGAAGGTGCGGATCTCGGGCCGGGGGTAGTACGCCGGGTCGACCGCGTCCTGGTGCGGGGAGCCGATCACGCGGGCCCGTCCGGTGCGGGCGTCCAGCTCGACGATCTCGTAGCCGCTGTGCGGTCCGGCGCCGACGGCGGCGACCCGCTCGCCGAGCACGGCCAGGGTGGGCGCGAACTCCGTCCAGGGTCCGGCGGCGTCGACGACCTCGCCGGTCTGCGGGTCCAGTATCCCGAGGACGGCGGCGCCCCGGCCGTGCAGGACGGCGATCGGGCCGCTGTCCAGGGGCGCGAACCAGCGCTGCCCGAGCTTCCACAGCGGCCCGCCGAACTCCTCGTCGCGGGCGCACAGGGGCTGCCCGTCGCGGTAGAGGTTCCACCAGCCGGTGCGGTCGGAGGCGTAGAGCAGGGCGCCGTCCGGGGCCCAGTCCACCTGGGCGACCGACTCCTCGGGGCCTCCCGCGACGGTGCGGGCGTCCTGGAAGGTCCCGTCGGGGCCGATGCCGGCGACGACCAGTTCGGTGCCGTCCCACGGCATACGCGGGTGGTCCCAGGCGAGCCAGGCCGCGCGCCGGCCGTCGGGCGAGACGCGGGGGCCGGTGACGAAGCGGTGGCGCTCACCGGTGAGTTCGCGCAGGGCCGCCCGGTCCTCGGCGGCCGAGCCGTCCAGCGGCACCGCGACCGGGACCCGGCGCACATCGGTGGGTCCTTCGCCGGTGAACTCCTCCAGGACGCACCACACCTCGCCGCGCTCCGGGCGCAGTTGCGGCTCGACCCAGCGCAGTCCGCCGCCGACCGCGGAGCGGGGCGTCAGCGGGCGCGGCGCGGCGCCGCCCGGCCGGCAGGCGTAGAGCCGCTGGTCGGCGAAGTGGACGAAGACCACCAGCGGACCGGAGTCGGTGGCGACGGCCGCCCACGGCCGGCCGCCGTACTCGATGACGCGGCTGCGCACGTTCCACGGGGAGGGCAGCACCTGCTCCTCGGTGCCGTCGGGGTGCCGCCGCACCAGGGTGCGCCGCCCGCCCTCGGCGGGCCGGGGTTCGGTCCACCACACCTCCTCGCCGACGAAGCCGACGTCGTCCGGCCGCCCGTCGTGGGCGGCGGCCAGGGCCGCGCCGACGGGCGAGGGCCACGATCCGTAGGCGAGAGTCCGCACCGGCTCCCCGATCTCCACCATCTCTCCAGCCTCTAGGCGGTACGCAGGAACCGGTCCAGGACCCGGACCCCGAAGTGCAGCGCTTCGACGGGGACGCGTTCGTCCACGCCGTGGAAGAGGGCCTGGTAGTCGAAGCCCTCGGGCAGCTTCAGCGGGGCGAAGCCGTAGCCGGTGATGCCGAGCCGCGAGAACTGCTTGGCGTCCGTGCCGCCGGACATGCAGTACGGCACCACGTGCCCCTCCGGGGCGAACTCCTCGACGGCGGCGCGCATCCGGGCGTACGTGGGTGAGTCCACCGGCGCCTGGAGGGCGACCTCCCGGTGGGCGAACTCCCAGTCGACGTCGGGCCCGGTGAGCCGGTCGAGGGTGTCGCGGAACTCGTCCTCGCCGCCGGGCAGGAAGCGCCCGTCGACGTGGGCGACGGCCTCTCCCGGGATGACGTTCAGCTTGTACCCGGCGTCCAGCATGGTCGGGTTGCTGCTGTTGCGGACGGTGGCCTCGACGAGCTTGGCGGCGGGGCCGAGCTTGGCCAGCAGCGCGTCGACGTCGTCGAGGTCGGCGTCGATGCCGTAGACGGCGGCGATCTCGGTGAGGGCGGCGCGCACGGTCGGGGTCAGCCGCAGCGGCCATTCGTGGTCGCCGATGCGGGCGACGGCGGAGGCCAGCCGGGTGACCGCGTTCTCCCGGTTGACCTTAGAGCCGTGTCCGGCCCGGCCGCGGGCGGTGAGCCGGAGCCAGCCGGTGCCGCGCTCGCCCGCGGCGATGGGGTAGAACTGCCGGCCGGCCCCGTCGTGGAAGGTGAACGCGCCGGACTCGCTGACGCCCTCGGTGCAGCCCTCGAAGAGCGGGGCGTGCCGGTCGGCGAGGAAGCCGGAGCCGTCCTCGGCGCTGGCCTCCTCGTCCGCGGTGAAGGCGAGCACGATGTCGCGCCGGGGCCGCACGCCCGCGCGGGCCCAGCCGCGGACGACCGCGAGGATCATCGCGTCCATGTTCTTCATGTCGACGGCGCCGCGGCCCCAGACGACGCCGTCGCGGATCTCCCCGGAGAAGGGGTGGACGCTCCAGTCGGCGGCCTCGGCGGGCACCACGTCCAGGTGGCCGTGGACGAGCAGCGCGTCGGCCGACGGGTCGGTGCCCTCGATGCGGGCCACCACGTTGGTGCGGTCCTTGGTGCGCTCCAGCAGCGTGGGCTCGATCCCGGCCTCGGCGAGCCGCTCGGCGGCGTACTCGGCGGCCGGCCGTTCCCGGCAGTCGCCGCCGCCCCGGTTGGTGGTGTCGATCCGGATCAGCTCGGAGGTGAACCGGACGACCTCGTCCAGTGCCCGCGCGTCGGTCCCCGTCTCCTCAGCCATACTGCTCCTCCACCGCCGCCGAGACGATCGTGGTGACCGCCTTGAACGTCCGGATCGTCTCGAACATGGTGTCGTGGGTGTACGCCACCTTCCGCTCCCCCACCCGCGCCACACCCGGCACCACGGTCGAGGCCGCCGCCAGGTGCTCGGCGTCGAACTCCAGGGCCACCGTGAAGGGGCCCCCGCGCACGGGCTCGTACCGCACCGCGAGCGCGGCCGCGTCCTTGGCCGCGGCCCGGATGTCGGCCGCGGTCCTGGCGGGCGTGCGGCAGACGGCCGCGTACCGCGACACGTGGTCCTTGACCGCGACCTTGCGTGCCTCGGGCGCGTAGCCGAGCGCGTCCTCGCAGGCCAGGTCGTCCCCGGTGACCAGCACGACCGGCACGCCGTACTCGGCGACGACGTGCGCGTTCAGCAGACCCTCGCTGGCCCGTACGTCGTTCAGCCAGACGCCCGTGATCTGGTTGGCGAGGTAGGTGTGCGCGAGGACGCCCTCCATCCCGGCGCCGGCGTGGTACCCGATGAACGCGATGCCGTCCACGTCCCCGTGCTGGACGCCCTCGACCATGGACAGCGCCTTGTGCCGACCGGTGAGCATCTCGGTCCGCTCGTCGAGCCGCTCCAGGAGCAGGTTGCGCATGCTCCAGTGGGCCTCGTTGACCAGCACCTCGTCGGCGCCGCCGTCGAAGAAACCGAGCACGGCCGCGTTCACGTCGGAGGTGAACATCGACCGGCACCGCTCCCACTGCGGCGTCCCCGGCAGCACGTCGGCCGGCCAGGTGACGCCGGTGGCGCCCTCCATGTCGGCGCTGATGAGGATCTTCATGACCAGGACGCTACATGCCGGTGAATGGGCTGGCCAGGGGCCACACGACAGCCAGTGGTCCATACCACTCGGGCGGCCTCGTCCGGCCGGCCGGAGCGCGCGCGGCGGTGTCGGGAACAGCCGGACCGGCCCGCGCCGTTGGATCCGGCGGAGAGACCGGGGGCGCCGCGCACCCGGAGCAAGACGTACCGACGCAGGAGGACTGCCTCATGACCGACCGGCCCTTGACGCTCATGGCCGTGCACGCCCACCCCGACGACGAGGCCACCGGAACGGGCGGCATCCTCGCGCGGTACGCGGCGGAGGGCGTCCGCACGGTCCTGGTGACCTGTACCGACGGCGGATGCGGTGACGGGCCCGGAGGCGTCAAGCCGGGCGATCCCGGCCACGACCCGGCGGCCGTCGCCCGCATGCGCCGTCAGGAACTGGACGCGAGCCGTGCGGCCCTGGGGATCAGCGATCTGGAGACGCTGGACTACGCCGACTCGGGGATGATGGGCTGGCCGAGCAACGACGCTCCCGGCTCCTTCTGGCGGACCCCCGTGGAGGAGGGCGCCGCCCGCCTCGCGGACCTCATGCGCCACTACCGGCCCGACGTGGTCGTCACCTACGACGAGAACGGCTTCTACGGTCACCCCGACCACATCCAGGCCCATCGCATCACCATGGCGGCGCTGGAGCTGTCCGGGCTGACCCCGAAGGTGTACTGGACGACGATGCCCCACTCGGCGATGCGGCGCTTCGGCGAGATCATGAGCGAGTTCCAGGAGGACGTGCCGGAGCCGGACCCGGCCGAGGCAGCCGCCCTGGCCGAGATCGGCCTGCCGGACGACCAGGTCACCACGTGGGTGGACACCACCGCGTTCAGCGACCGGAAGTTCGACGCCCTGGCCGCGCACGCCAGCCAGGGCGAGAACATCTTCTTCCTCAAGATGGGCAAGGAGACGTTCGCCGAGCTGATGGGCACGGAGACCTTCGTCCGGGTCCGGGACACCACCGGCGCGCCCCTCCCGGAGAACGACCTCTTCGCCGGCCTGCGCTGACCCGGCTCCCGGACCGGCCGCCCGCGCTACTCCGCCCGGGCTCCGGCGACCACCCAGGCCGACGGCAGCTCGACGCGGGTGCCCTCCCCCGTGTACTCCGTGGTGATCAGCGGCAGTTCGCCGCTCGCCAGCACGGTCAGTCCGGCGGCGTGCAGGTGCTCGGGCACCGCCTCGTCGGGGATCGCGCCGGGGGTGAGGCCGTGGCGCAGGACGGGGGCGAGCTTGGCGGGCGGGCCGTCGGCGGACCGGGCGAGGTCCGCGAGGACGGTGCCGGCCGCCTGGAGGGGCTCCACCAGGAAGGCGCGGCCGTGGCCGCCGAGGAGGGCGGCGAGGGCGTCGGCGAGGGGCTGCCGGTCGTCGGGCTCGCACTGGTGCAGTACGCCGCGCACGTAGACGTTGGCGTCGCCCAGCTCCGCGTGGAGCGACTCCGCCTCGGCCTTGTCGGCGGCGTCCAGCTGCCGGTACTCCGCCCGGCCCCCGGGGTCGGCGCGGCGGGCGTGGTCGAGGGCGGCGGCGGACAGGTCGGCGCCGACCACGCGCGGGAAGCGTTCGGCGAAGTAGCGGGTCTGGGTGCCGTTGCCGCAGCCGAGGTCGATCAGCGGCAGGGCGGGGTCGGTCAGGTGGGGCTCGAAGTGGGCGAGGTGGCGGCCGGCCGTCAGCATCGGCTCCGCGTCCCAGAACACCGCCCCCTGGCCACCGGGAGCCTCCTGCCAGAAGCCCTCCCAGGCGGCCCGGTACCGACTCGTCACGCTCATGCCCGTCTCCCCAGGTGCGACGACGTACGGCCCGTCGAGAGCGACGGGTGCGTACGGTGTATCGCGCCCCGTGCGCGGCCACAAGCGCCCGGCGCATTCCTTCACCGGACGTGCGAAACGTGCGCGGATCAGCGGCGGGGCAGGGTCAGTTCGCACCAGACGGTCTTGCCGGTCCGGGTCCGGCTCGCACCCCACTCGCGGGCCAGGGTGCTCACCACGCGCAGCCCCCGCCCGGCCTCGTCCAGCGGCCCGGCGGCCTTGAGCGCGGGCAGCTCGTGGTCGTCGTCGTCCACCTCGCACAGCAGCGTGTCCGCCCGCACCAGGCGCAGCACCACGGGCCGGGTGCGGGAGTGCCGCAGGGCGTTGGTGACGAGTTCGCCGACCAGCAGCTCGGCCGCGGCGGCCTGCTTTCCGAGGCCCCAGTCGTGGAGCTGCTCGCGGACCGCCGCGCGGGCCCGGCCGGCCTCCGCGGGGTCGAGGGCGAGCCGCCACTCGGCGACGGCGTCGGGCTCGACGCCGCGCAGCCGCGTCATCAGCAGGGCGACGTCGTCCTTGCGGCCGCCGCGGGCGCCGAGCGCGCGGATGACGGTGTCGCAGGCATCGTCCATGGACGCGGCCGGGTGGGCCGCGGACTCGCACAGGGTGGCGAGGCCGACACCGATGTCCTCGCCCCGCATCTCCACCAGCCCGTCGGTGCACATCACCAGCCGGTCGCCCGGCTCCACCGGCACCCGCACCGACTCGAAGGGCACCCCTCCGACGCCGATCGGCGCACCGGTGGGCAGGTCGATCAGCTCGCTGCCGCCGTCGGCGGCGCGCACCAGGACGGGCGGGATGTGGCCGGCGTTGGCGAGGTGGAGTTCCCCGGCGACGGGGTCGTAGACGGCGTACAGGCAGGTGGCGAGGTGGGTGTCGCCGAGCCGCTGGGCGAGGTCGTCGAGCTTGCGCAGCAGCTGGGCGGGCGGCAGGTCGAGGCCGGCCATGGTCTGCACAGCGGTGCGCAACTGGCCCATCATCGCCGCCGAGTTGAGCCCGTGGCCCATGACGTCCCCGACGACGAGGGCGGTGCGGGCGCCCGGCAGCTTCACCGCGTCGAACCAGTCGCCGCCGACGCGGCCGAGGAGGGTGCCGGGCAGGTAGCGGGTGGCGATGTCGCAGCCGGCCATGCGGTCGGGGATGTGCGGCAGCATGCTGTCCTGGAGCGTCTCGGCGACGTTCTCCTGGTACGTGTACATGCGTGCGTTGTCGAGCACGAGCCCGGCGCGGGCGGCGAGTTCGGCGCCGGTCACCCGGTCCATGTCGTTGAAGACGGGCCGCTCGGGATGGCGCAGCAGGATCATGAAGCCGAGGACGACCTGGCGTGCCTTGAGGGGCACGAGCAGCATCGACCGGCCGGTGATCAGCGGGCGGATGTCCCGCTTCTCGAACTGCGAGGCGACGGCGTGCCCCATCTCCTCGGTGACGCGCGGCACCAGGACCGGTTCGCCACTGGTCATGCACTGGAAGAAGGGGGTGTGCGCCGGGAAGGGCATGGCCTCGCCGACGGGTACGACGTCGTCCCAGCGGCCGGGTTCGTCGGTGTGCTCCAGGGCGACCCGGTGCCACATCGTCGTCGTGTCGGGCACGCCGTCGGGGAAGCCCTCGCCGGCCACGACCTGTTCGCGCAGATAGGTGCCGGCGACGTCGGTGAAGCGCGGGACCACCGCTCTGCTCACCTCGCCGATGGTCCGGGCGAGGTCGAGGGAGGTGCCGATGCGTCCGCTGACCTCGTTGAGGAACTCCAGGCGTTCGCGGACGGCGGCGTACTCCAGGTCCTCGGCGTCCTCGGCCTCGTCGCGCAGGTCGTCCGGGACCGGTTCGCCTGCGGCGAGCGCGCGGGCGGCCCGTTCGCGCCGCGCCTTGCGCTCGGCACGCCGGGGAACGCCCCAGTCGGGGGTGACGGGCACGCGATCGCTCTGGCTGAACTCCAGTACGGGATAGCCCAGTTCGAGGACCTGCGCGACGATGCGGGCGCTCTCGCCGACGCTCATGCTGGGCAGGATCTCGGGGAGGCGGCGGGCGAGTTCTTCGGCGCCGGGGAAGTCGGTGTGGAGGGCGAATCCGGGCGCGATCCGCTCCGCCGAGGCGGCCCCGGCGCCGCCGTCGGCGCGGTCCCCGCGCAGCCCCTCGGCGTCGGCGGCGAGCACCAGCAGCCGCTCGGGGCCGGGTCCCACCAGGGGGTAGGCCCACCAGAGCACGTCGACGCGGCGGGCGGCCGGCACGGTCAGCCGGGCCCGGCCCGCCGCCGGGTAGGAGAGGCGTCCGTCGAGGGAGGACTCCAGGCCGGGTCCGAGGCCGTCGTAGTCGGCGTACGCGTCGTAGGAGGCGTCGTCGGCGGCGGTTCCGGGGAGCACCCCGGTGACGGGCAGGAGGTCGGGCGCCGGACGGCCGACGGCCTCCTGTCTGGGCAGCCGGAACAGGCGCCGTGCGCCGCTGCTCCAGTGGGAGACCAGTCCGTCGCGGTCCACGACGACGACGGCCAGCGGGACACGGCCGGTCACGGGGTCGGGCGGCGGGGCGCCGCGTCCGGCCGGGCGGCCGTGAGATGTGTCCCGTTCGGTGCCATGGTCCATGGCGTCAGGCCCTCCCTGCCCACGGCTCCGCAAGATCTGAGTAGCCGTCACCACCGTACGGCGGCGCCCGGTGACCATGTGCCGCAACGGGGGAATTGGTGGCGCGCAAACGCACCGGCGCGCGCGCCCGCGCGCCGGTGGGCGGGTCTCAGTCCTCGTGCCCGAGCTGGAGGTCGCGCTCGGTGCGGCCGCCGCCGGCCACCTGGAGCACGGTGGCGACCGGCGGGTATCCGGCCGCGATGACCGTGTACTCGCCGGACGAGAGGTCGACGAACCGGAAGGTGCCGTCGGGGCCGGTGGTCAGGGTGTCGACGACGTTGCCGGCCGCGTCGAGCAGGGTCACGCGCGCGTCCTCCACGACGCGTCCGCCGCTCGCCCGCACGGTGCCGCGCAGCACGGCGCCGCCGGCCAGTTCGACGTCCTGGCGGGTCTCGCGGGAGGCCTGGACGCTGACGGGCAGGGCGGCCGGGCGGAAGGCGGGCGCGCTCGCGGCGAGGGTGTACTCGCCGGCCACCAGCTCGGTGATGACGTACCCGCCCTCGCGCCCGCTGCGGGTGGTGGCGACGACCTCGCCGTGGACGTTGGTGAGGGTGACGGTCGCGTCGCGCACGGGGCTGCCGTCGGCGGTGAACACGCCGCCCGCCAGGCGGCCCGCGCCGCCGAGGACGACGTCCAGTTCGACCGGGCGTTCGCCGACGGTCACGGAGACGGCCTGCGGCTGGTGGCCGCCGGCCGCGGCGATCAGGACGTACGCGCCGGAGCCGGGCGTGGCGAGGGCGTAGCGTCCGTCGTCGCCGCTGGCGCCCCGGCCGATCTGCTGTCCGCCGACGTCGATGAGGGTGAGCGCGGCACGGGGTACGACGGTGCCGTCGGGGTGCTGCACGGTGCCGCAGACGGGGATGCCGCCGGCATACGGCGCGCGGGCCTGCGGGACCTGGGCGGTGGACTGCGCGGTCTCCGGCTCGGTGACGGGGGTGTTGTGGGACACCAGTGGTTTCTCCTTGAGGAAGAGGGCGATGAGCAGTCCGAGGACGAGCACCGGCACCAGGTAGAGGAAGATCCGCGGCATGGCGTCGGCGTACGCCCCGATGTAGGCGTCGCGCAGCGCCGGGGGCAGGGAGTGGACGAGCTGTGGGGTGATGGCCTCGGCGTCCGGCAGTCCGGCCCCGGCCTCGGCGGGGACGCGGTCGGCCAGGGCGTCGGTGAGCCGGTCGGCGAAGAGGGTGCCGAAGATGGCGGCGCCCACGCTGCCGCCGATCTGCCGGAAGTAGTTGTTGGCGCTGGTGGCCGTGCCGAGGTCGGCGGGGCGCACGGAGTTCTGCACGGCGAGGACCAGGACGGGCATCACCATGCCGATGCCGGCGCCGAGGACGGCCATCCAGATGCTGTAGTTCAGCCGGGAGGTGTCCTCGTCGAGCCGGGAGAGCAGCCACATGCCGACGACGGACAGGGCGCTGCCGAGGATCGGGTGGGAGCGGTAGTGCCCGGTGCGGCTGATGAGCTGCCCGGAGGCGATCGAGGCGACGACGATGCCGCCCATCATGGGCAGCATCAGCAGCCCGGACTCGGTGGCGCTGGCGCCGTCGACCATCTGGAGGAAGGTCGGCAGGTAGCTGGCGGCGCCGAACAGGGCGACGCCGACGACGAGGCCGACCAGGCCGGTGACGTTGAAGACGGAGTCCCGGAACAGCCGCAGCGGGATGATCGGTTCGGGCGCGAAGCGCTCGGCGACCAGGAAGAGGACGGTGGACGCGGCGGCTCCGGCGGCGAGTCCGAGGATGACCTTCGAGCCCCACGCGTACTCGGTCCCGCCCCAACTGGTCAGCAGTACCAGGCAGGTGGAGGCCGCGGCGAGCAGCAGGGCGCCCAGGACGTCCAGGCGGGCCTTGACCCGTGGCCTGGGCAGCTTCAGGACGACGGCGACGACGGCCATGGTGACGAGGCCGAACGGCACGTTGATGTAGAAGCACCAGCGCCAGGAGAGGTGGTCGGTGAAGTAGCCGCCGAGCAGGGGGCCGGCCACGGAGGCGAGTCCGAAGGCGGCGCCGATCAGACCCATGAAGCGGCCGCGTTCGCGGGGCGGGACGATGTCCGCGATGATCGCCTGCACGCCGATCATCAGGCCGCCCGCGCCGACGCCCTGGACGGCGCGGAAGGCGATCAGCTGGTCCATGGTCTGCGCGCGCCCGGCGAGTGCGGACCCGACGACGAAGACCAGGATGGCGAACTGGAAGACGCCTTTGCGTCCGAAGAGGTCGCCGAGCTTGCCGTAGATCGGCAGGCCGACGGTGGAGGTGAGCAGGTAGGCGGTGATCGCCCAGGACATCTTGTCCAGGCCGTGCAGCTCGCCGACGATCTTCGGCAGCGCGGTGGCGACGATCATCTGCTCCAGCGCCGCGAGCAGCAGCGCGAGCATCAGTCCGACGAAGACCAGACGCACCCGGCGCGGACTGAGCGCCGCGTCCGGCTCCGGATCGGGCGTGGGTGGCAGCGGTGGCGCCTGGGGCGCGGTGACCGGCTCGTCCTGCACCAGAGTGATCCCGCCCACGTCCCGCTCCCCTCGTCACACCTGCTCACAATTGCCGCCTGAGGCGACAACTGCGAACAAGTGCGGCGAGTTACGGAAAAGCGGCGCATTCCACCGGAGATCACTCGAACCGGTGAGTCGGCCAACGACCGCGCGGCGCTTGCCTCTTGACGGCCGAGGAGGCGTGCGGCGGCGCGGGGGCCGGTACTACGGCTTCTCGACCTCGGCGGCGAGCCGGGTGAGCATCGCGTCGTAGATCCGGGCGAGCCCCTTGGGCGCGAAGGTCTTCTCGAAGAAGCCGCCGACGCCGCCGGCGCCCTGCCAGGCGGTGTGGACGACCACCCGGGACTTCCCCTCGCCCGCGGGCGTGACCCGCCAGGTGGTGACCATCGAGGAGTTGCGGTCCTTCTCGACCAGCTCGCCGTCGGCCGGCTCGGTGACCTCCAGCAGGCAGTCGCGGACGCGCTTGCTGGTGGCCTGGAGCTTCCAGTGCACGAGGGTGCCCTCGCCGTCGCCGCCCTCGCGGACCTCGTACTCGCTGAAGTGCTCGGGGAGCAGCTTCTCGCGGGTTCCGCTGTAGTCGGCGAGGGTGTCGAACACCGTCTCCGCGTCCGCCGCGACGATCCGCTCCGTCTCCGCCTCGACCTGCGCCATCGGGTTCCTCCAGGGCCTGGTTCTCGGGGTCGGGGCAAGCCAACCACCCCGCCGCCCGGCCACCAAATCGGGGGGCGTGAAGCGGCCGCGCGCGACTGCGCCGCACGATCAAGGGAACACATGTTCTATTGTGTGGCCAGTACTACCGAGGAGGCGTCCATGCGCTGGGAGAACCTCACCGACTCCGACCACACCCGGGCGGCCGACCCCGCGCTGTTCGGCGCGGACGCGGTGACCACCCGCACCTTCGACACGCCCGAGTTCCGCGGCGTCACCTTCCACGAGGTCCGGGCCCGCTCGATCCTCAACCGCGTGCCGGGGGCCTCGCGGATGCCGTTCGAGTGGACCGTGAACCCCTACCGGGGCTGCACGCACGCGTGCGTCTACTGCTTCGCGAGGAAGACGCACAGCTACCTGGACCTCGACACGGGGCTCGGCTTCGACTCGCAGATCGTCGTCAAGGTGAACGCGCCCGAGCTGCTGCGCCGGCAGCTGGCGTCGCGCCGCTGGCAGGGCGAGCACGTGGCGATGGGCACCAACGTCGACTGCTACCAGCGCGCCGAGGGCCGCTACCGGCTGATGCCCGGCATCATCGACGCCCTCGCCGAGCGCGCCAACCCCTTCTCGATCCTGACCAAGGGCACCCTGATCCTGCGCGACCTGGACCGGCTGACGCGGGCGGCCCGGGTGACGGACGTGGGCATCTCGGTCTCGGTCGGCTTCACCGACACCGAGCTGTGGCGCACCGTGGAGCCGGGCACGCCGGCGCCGGAACGCCGGCTGGAGGTCGTACGGACCCTCGGTGAGCACGGCATCGGCTGCGGGGTCCTGATGGCGCCGGTGATCCCCTTCCTCGGCGACGAACCGGCCCAACTGCGCGCGACGGTGCGGGCGATCGCCGCCGCCGGGGCCACCTCGGTCACACCCCTCGTGCTGCACCTGCGCCCGGGGGCCCGCGAATGGTTCATGGCCTGGCTGGCGGAGCACCATCCGCACCTGGTGCGCCGGTACGAGCGGCTGTACGCGGAGGGGGCCTACGCCCCGAAGTGGTACCAGCGCCGGATCACCCGTCAGGTGCACGACCTGGCCCGCGAGTACGGCATCGGCCCCGCCCGGGCGGGAATGCCCCGGCGGATCGCCGAGCCCGGTCCCGCGCCGGACGCCGGGGAAGCCACCGGGGCCGCCGCCACCACGGAGCCGGTCCAACTTTCGCTCATCTAGCAGCACTCGACGGCCTTCGGGGCATTCGAGGGCATCTTCCGGCCCAATCGGGTCACGTCGGTGCAGAAAGCGTTCTTCCGAGGGCGCTCGCCGGGACGATGCGGCGAGGACCGCGACCCGCGCGGACCGCAGCCGCCTTCTCCGGAGGACGCCATGAGACAACGCGCAGCCGTGCTGTGCGGCGCCGCCGTCATCGCCGCCGGGAGTGTCACGGCCCTCCCCGCCGAGGCGAGCACGGCCCGTCCCGCCCGGACCCCGGCCGCCGCGCCCTCGGCGGACCTCCAGTGGCGGAAGTGCGCCACGGAGGACTACCCGACGCTCCAGTGCGCGTCCCTGAAGGTCCCGCTCGACCACGCGCGCCCGCGCGGGCGGCAGATCACGCTCGCCCTGTCCCGGGTGCCGCACACCGCGGCGGCGTACCAGGGCCCGCTGCTGGTCAATCCCGGCGGCCCCGGCGGCAGCGGGCTGACGCTCGCCGGGTTCGTGGCGTCCTCGCTGCCCGCGAAGGTGGCCGCGCAGTACGACGTCGTCGGCTTCGACCCGCGCGGGGTGGGCCGCAGCAGCCCCGCCCTGGACTGCCGGCCCGGCCACTTCGACCCCGTGCGCCCCGACTCGCTGCCCGGCACGCCGCAGGCCGAGCGGGCCAACCTGGCGCGCGCGGAGGCCTTCGCCGACGCCTGCGGCGACCAGTACGCGGACGTCCTGCCGTACATCGACACGGTGAGCGCCGCGCGGGACGTGGACGCGATCCGGGCGGCGCTCGGCGCGGAGCGGATCAACTACTTCGGCTACTCGTACGGGACCTATCTCGGCGCCGTCTACGCCAAGCTCTTCCCCGCGCGGGTGCGGCGGCTGGCCCTGGACTCCGTCGTCGGCCCGGACGACGTCTGGTACGACGCCAACCTCAACCAGGACCTCGCCTTCAACGACCGGCACCGGGCGTTCCTGGCGTGGGTCGCCCGGCACGACGCGGCCTACGGGCTGGGCGGCGATCCGGAGCGGGTCGAGCGGGCGTGGTACGCGATGCGGGCGGCCCTGGCGAAGGAGCCCGCGGGCGGACGGGTCGGCGCCTCGGAGCTGGAGGACACCTTCATCCCGGGCGGCTACTACAACGGCTACTGGCCCTACCTCGCGGAGGCCTTCGCCGCCTACGCGAACGACGGGGACATCGGGCCGCTGGTCGAGGCGTACGAGAACTTCGGGGCCCAGGACGCGGCCGGGGACAACGGCTACAGCGTCTACACCGCCGTGCAGTGCCGCGACGCGGCCTGGCCGCGCGACTGGGAGGAGTGGCGCGACGACCACTGGGGCCTGTACGAGAAGGCGCCGTTCATGGTCTGGAACAACGCCTGGTACAACGCGCCGTGCGCGTCCTGGCCGACGGGTCCGCGCCGCCCGGTGGACGTCGCCAACCGCGATCTGCCGCCCGCGCTGCTGTTCCAGGCGACCGGCGACGCGGCCACCCCGTACGGGGGCGCGGTCGCCGCGCACCGGCTGCTGCGCGGCTCGGCCCTCGTCGTCGAGGAGGGCGGCGGGAACCACGGCATCACGCTGAGCGGCAACTCCTGCCTGGACGGGCACCTGGCCGCCTACCTGGCCGACGGCACCGTGCCGGGCGGCCCCGGCGCGGCGGGCACGGGCGAACCGGACGCCGTGTGCGCGGCACTGCCCGAGCCGGAGCCGCTGGAGTCCAAGGCGGCGTCGACGTCCTCGCGCGGATCGACGCTGCACGGGCTGCTCGGCTTCCGCGGCTAGCACGGGGGATCCTGCCGGGGGCGCTGTCGGTGCCGTGGGCCAGGATGGGCGTATGACCGAGCCGACCAGGATCCACGCCCCCGACGGCGTCGCGCCCGCCGCCCAGTACTCCCATGTCGTCGTCGGCACCGGGCGGTTCGTGGCCGTCTCGGGTCAGCTCGCCCTCGACGAGGACGGCCGGTTGGTCGGCGTGGGCGACCCCGCCGCTCAGGCCCGCCAGGTCTTCGAGAACCTGCGCCGGTGCCTGGCCGCGGCGGGCGCCGGTTTCGGCGACGTGGTGAAGCTGACGTACTTCGTCACGGACATGGCGCACATGGACGCGATCCGCGCCGCTCGCGCCGCGCACATACCCGGCGACCGGCTGCCGGCCGCGTCGGCCGTGCAGGTGTCCGCGCTGGTCCGGCCGGAGTTCCTGATGGAGATCGAGGCCTTCGCGGTGGTGGCGCCGTGAGCGGGCCGCTGGTGCGGGAGATGACCCGCGCCGACTGCGAGCGGGTGGCCCTCATCCGCGTGCGGGGCTGGCGGACCGCGTACCGGGGCCTGGTCCCGCAGGTGTACCTGGACGGCATGGACCCCGCCGGCGACGCCGAGCGGCGCCGCGTCCTGTTCGACGGCGCACCGGCGGGGGTGGAGAACCTGGTCGCCGAGGACGAGCGCGGCGAGGTCGTCGGCTGGGCCTGCCACGGTCCCTACCGGGACGGTCAACGGGCCACGGAGGAAGCCGAGTTGTACGCGATCTACGTGGACCCGGAGCGGCTCGGCGCGGGCGTCGGGCAGGCCCTGATCCGGGAGTCCACGCGCCGGTGCGCGGCGGCGGGGCACCGGCGGATGCTGCTGTGGGTGCTGCGGGACAACACCCGCGCCCGGCGCTTCTACGAACGGGCGGGTTTCCGGTTCGACGGCACCGAGGAGCCGTTCCTGGTGGAGGGCGTCGAGGTGCCCGAGGTGCGGTATGCCGCCGACCTGGCCGGCTGAACCGGCCGGCGGCTCACCGCTGCCCGGGGATGCGCGCCAGCGCCCGCACCGCCGCCTCGGCCAGCGCCGGGTGGGCCAGGGCGTCGTTCAGCACGGGGCCGGCCCGGTCGTCGCCGAGGGCCCCCAGCCCCTCGACGCAGGCGAGCGCGACGCGGCGGTGCGGGTCGTGGGGGCGCAGCCGGCGTTCCAGCGTGGTGATCAGAGCGGGCACGGCCTCGGGGGCCCGCAGCTCGACCAGCAGCCGCACCGGTTGCAGGGCGTAGGCGACCCGCAGTTCGTTGGTGGCGAGGGCGGCGGCCGCGCGGGCGGTGCGGGGGTCGCCGAGGCGGGCCAGGGCACGGGCGGCGGCGGCGCAGCGCGGCGGGTCCCGGTGGTTGAGCAGCAGTACGAGGGACTCGAAGGCCCGGCGGTCCCCGGCGGTCCCGAGCCGGAAGGCGGCCAGCTCCCGCGCCCAGAGCGGATGTCCGGGCTCGGTGAGCACCGCGGCCAGTTCGTCGCGGTCCGCGGTCGCCGCCAGACAGTCGTGGGCCGCCGGGGCGTCCGGCACGCCCGAGGCCGCCGCCTCGGCCCGTAAGCGCTCCGTGACCACTCGCAACTCTTCGTCCATGACACCGAGGTTAGGGGCGTCACACCCCTCGTGGGACGTACATCACGAACACGAGGGGCTGGCGCGCTCGTTACCCGCGAGTTAACCTCAGACGAGCGGGTCACCCTCCCGCAGCAACTCCTCACGGTGGTCTGGTGACGCGGCCGCCGGGAGATCAGTCGGTTCGGTACCACGGGTACCGCAGGACGGTTCGGCCCCGGGACAGGGCCGGGCCGGAGAGAGCCGCCGGGCGGGCGTGTGCACGCCCCCGCGACGGCACCGGGCGTGTGCGAATCCAGCCCGGCCACACCCGCACTCCGCACTCCTTCCTCCTCCACGCGACCGGCGCGCCCCGAGCGGCGTCCGCGCGTGGTCCGTCGTCACCCTCATTCCTGGAGTCCCGCGATGGCCACTCCCCTGTCCGACACCCCTCTGTCCCCGCTCCGGACCATCGCCGTGGTCGGCCTCGGCACCATGGGCACCGGCATCACCGAGGTGCTGGCCCGGGCCGGCCGCACCGTCGTCGGCGTCGACGTCAGCGAGGAGCAGGCCGCCAGGGCACTGGCCGCGCTGGAGTCCTCCACCGCCCGCGCCGTCGAGCGCGGCCGCCTCACCGCCGAGGAGCGCGGCGAGGCCCTCGCCCGCGTCCGCACCACCACCGACCTGCGCGCGGCGGCCGACGCCGACCTGGTGATCGAGGTGGTGCCGGAGTCGTACGAGGTCAAGCAGCTGGTCTTCCGGGAACTGGACGGGATCGTGCGTCCGGAGACCATCCTGGCGACCGGCACCAACGCCCTGTCGGTGACGCGTCTTGCCGCCGAGTCGTCCCGTCCGGAGCGGGTGCTCGGGCTGCACTTCTTCAACCCGGCCCCGGCCATGAAGCTGGTCGAGGTCGTCTCCTCGGTGCTGACCGCGCCGGCCGCCGTCGCGGCGGTCACCGACCTGGCCCTGGACCTCGGCAAGGAGCCGGTGGCGGTGGGCGACCGGCCCGGGTTCGTCGCGGACGGCCTGCTGTTCGGCTACCTCAACCAGGCCGCGGCCATGTACGAGGCCAACTACGCCTCCCGCGAGGACATCGACGCCGCGATGCGCCTCGGCTGCGGCCTGCCGATGGGGCCGCTGGCCCTGTTGGACCTGGTCGGCGTGGACACCGCGCGCACGGTCCTTGAGGCCATGTACGCCGCCTCCCGCGACCGGCTGCACGCGCCCGCGCCGATCCTCAGGCAGCTCAGCGAGGCGGGCCTGACCGGCCGCAAGGCGGGGCGCGGCTTCTACACCTACGAGGCGCCGGGCAGCGCCGTCGTGGTGCCGGACGCGCTGACCCCGCGCGCGGACGCCGTCCCCGTCGCGGGCCGTCCGGTGCGCGCGGTGGGGGTCGCCGGGTCGGGCACCATGGCCTCCGGCATCGCGGAGGTGTTCGCCAAGGCCGGGTACGAGGTCGTGCTCGCCGCCCGCAGCGCGGAGAAGGCGCAGACCGCGAGGGCCCGGGTCGGCAAGTCGCTGGCCCGCTCCGTCGACAAGGGGCGGATGAGCGCCGAGGACGCCGCGCGGGCGCTGGAGCGGATCACGCCGACGGGGTCCTACGACGACTTCGCCGACGTCGACCTGGCCGTGGAGGCGGTCGCCGAGGACCTGGAGGTCAAGCGGCAGCTGTTCGCGACGCTGGACAAGGTCTGCAAGCCCGGCGCGGTGCTGGCCACCACCACCTCCTCGCTGCCCGTCGTCGCCTGCGCCCGCGCCACCTCGCGCCCGCAGGACGTCATCGGCATGCACTTCTTCAACCCCGCGCCGGCCATGAAGCTGGTCGAGGTGGTCCGCACGGTGCTCACGGCGGACGACGTGCACGCCACCGTGCGGGAGGTCTGCGCGAAGATCCGCAAGCACGCCGTGGACTGCGGCGACCGGGCCGGGTTCATCGTCAACGCGCTGCTGTTCCCGTACCTGAACAACGCGGTGAAGATGGTCCAGGAGCACTACGCGACGCTCGACGACATCGACGCCGCGATGAAGCTGGGCGGCGGTTACCCGATGGGCCCCTTCGAGCTGCTTGACGTGGTCGGCCTGGACGTGTCGCTGGCCATCGAGAAGGTCCTGCACCGCGAGTTCCGCGACCCCGGTCTGGCTCCGGCGCCGTTGCTGGAGCATCTGGTGGCCGCGGGCTGCCTCGGCCGCAAGACGGGCCGCGGCTTCCGCGAACATGCCCGCCGCTGAGCGTCCGGGCGACTGGTTCCGGTCACCCGAGGACTGGGGCGGGCTGCTCGATCCCGCCGGGTCTCCCCCGCCCTCCGCGGGCGGGGAGATCCCCGGTCACGCGCATGATTGCGTGCACATGCAGTACGTTCGGGTCATGCCCCAGCCCGCCAAGTCCACACGTACCCCAGCCTCGGCCGACGCTCCGGAGAGCGCGGCGGGCAGCCGGGCCGCCGCCCAGAGGCTCAAAATGCGCCGGGAGCTGGCGGCGGCGGCCATGGAGCTGTTCGCGGCCAAGGGGTACGAGGCGACCACCGTCGACGAGATCGCGGCCCAGGCCGGGGTCGCCCGCCGCACCTTCTTCCGCCACTTCCGCTCCAAGGAAGAGGCGATCTTCCCGGACCACGACGACACCCTGGTGCGCGCGGAGGCGGTCCTCAACGCGGCGCCGGCGCACGAGCATCCGCTCGACACGGTGTGCCGCGGCATCAAGGAGGTCATGAAGATGTACGCGGCGCGGCCGGAGATCTCGGTCGCCCGCTACAAGCTGACCCGTGAGGTGCCCACCCTGCGCGAGGCGGAGATCGCGTCGGTGGCCCGCTACGAGCGCCTGTTCACCCGCTACCTGCTCGGCCACTTCGACGAGCACGCGCACGACGACGACGCCAACGACGACCCGCTGCTGGCGGAGGTGGCCGCCTCCGCCGTGGTCACCGCCCACAACCACGTGCTGCGGCGCTGGCTGCGGGCGGGTGGCCAGGGCGACGTGGAGAGCCAGCTCGACCACGCCTTCGCGATCGTCCGCAAGACCTTCGGCACCGGCATCGGGGCGGGGCGGGGCGCGGCCTCCACGGGGCGCCAGGCGGGCTCCTCGGCGTCCGTGCAGGGCGACGTGCTGGTGACGGTCGCGCGGACCGACGCGCCGCTGCACGAGGTCATGCGGACCATCGAGCAGGCCCTCAAGGAGCACTGACGCCGGTTTTTCCGCCTGTCCGCTGTGACGACGGCCACCCGACCGGGTGGCCGTTTTCGCATGTCAACGCCTGTTTTCCAGCGTCTCGCGACCCCCGTTCGATCGATCATCGCTCATCTGTCGCGGTAATTTTTCATCTGAGTGGAAGTTCTGGCACCCAGTGCCTTGCGGGGTGACACGCGGTGCCATACGTTGAAGGTGTCCGGGCTGTCCCCGCGAGCCATCGCCCGCGTGCCCGGCGCCTGCGTCACAGGCACCCTCCGCGCCACAAAGCGCTGCCGAAGCACCACACCCGCCGAACCGACGGCACCCCTCACCCGACCCTCAGCAGCACCGACGTAACCCTCAGCGCCCCTCCCTCAGGGCGCTCGACGCCGGAGGCAACACCGTGACCATGAAGGACATCCTGGCCGCGATCCAGTCGGCCGACTCCACGCCGGACGACTTCGCCGCCCTGCAGCTCCCCGAGTCGTACCGCGCGATCACCGTGCACAAGGACGAGACCGAGATGTTCGCGGGCCTCGAGACCCGCGACAAGGACCCGCGCAAGTCGATCCACCTCGACGAGGTGGCGCTGCCGGAGCTGGGCCCCGGCGAGGCCCTGGTGGCCGTCATGGCCTCCTCGGTCAACTACAACTCGGTGTGGACGTCGATCTTCGAGCCGCTCTCCACCTTCGGCTTCCTGGAGCGGTACGGCCGCACCAGCGACCTGGCCAAGCGCCACGACCTGCCGTACCACATCATCGGCTCCGACCTCGCGGGCGTCGTGCTGCGCACCGGTCCCGGCGTCAACTCCTGGCACCCCGGCGACGAGGTCGTCGCGCACTGCCTCTCCGTCGAGCTGGAGTCCTCCGACGGACACAACGACACGATGCTCGACCCCGAGCAGCGCATCTGGGGCTTCGAGACCAACTTCGGCGGCCTCGCCGAGATCGCGCTCGTCAAGTCCAACCAGCTGATGCCCAAGCCGGGCCACCTCAGCTGGGAGGAGGCCGCGGCCCCCGGCCTGGTCAACTCCACCGCCTACCGCCAGCTGGTCTCGCGCAACGGGGCCGGCATGAAGCAGGGCGACAACGTGCTCATCTGGGGTGCCAGCGGCGGCCTCGGCTCCTACGCCACCCAGTTCGCGCTGGCCGGCGGCGCCAACCCGGTCTGCGTCGTCTCCAGCCCGCAGAAGGCGGAGATCTGCCGCTCGATGGGCGCCGAGGCGATCATCGACCGCAACGCCGAGGGGTACAAGTTCTGGAAGGACGAGCGCACCCAGGACCCCAAGGAGTGGAAGCGCTTCGGCAAGCGCATCCGCGAGTTCACCGGCGGCGAGGACATCGACATCGTCTTCGAGCACCCCGGCCGCGAGACCTTCGGCGCCTCGGTCTTCGTCACCCGCAAGGGCGGCACCATCACCACCTGCGCCTCGACCTCGGGCTACATGCACGAGTACGACAACCGCTACCTGTGGATGTCCCTGAAGCGCATCATCGGCTCCCACTTCGCCAACTACCGCGAAGCCTGGGAGGCCAACCGCCTCATCGCCAAGGGCAAGATCCACCCGACCCTCTCCAAGGTGTACGCCCTGGAGGAGACCGGCCAGGCGGCCCACGACGTCCACCGCAACGCCCACCAGGGCAAGGTCGGTGTGCTCTGCCTCGCCCCCGAGGAGGGCCTGGGCGTGCGCGACGAGGAGATGCGCGCCCGGCACGTCGACGCCATCAACCGCTTCCGGAACGTCTGAGGAGCGCCGCATGACCGATCGCCAGCCCGCCGAAGGCAAGCGCGAGAAGGACCGGCCGTGGTTGATGCGGACCTACGCCGGTCACTCCACGGCCGAGGCGTCCAACGAGCTGTACCGGCGCAACCTCGCCAAGGGCCAGACGGGTCTGTCGGTCGCGTTCGACCTGCCGACCCAGACCGGCTACGACTCCGACCACATCCTCGCCCGCGGCGAGGTGGGCCGGGTCGGCGTGCCGGTCGCGCACCTCGGCGACATGCGCCGGCTGTTCCAGGACATCCCCCTGGACCAGATGAACACCTCGATGACCATCAACGCCACGGCCATGTGGCTGCTGGCGCTCTACCAGGTCGTCGCCGAGGAGCAGGGCGTCGACATCACCAAGCTCCAGGGCACCACCCAGAACGACATCGTCAAGGAGTACCTCTCCCGCGGCACGCACGTCTTCCCGCCGGGGCCCTCGCTCCGCCTGACGACGGACATGATCGCCTACACGGTCTCCCACATCCCCAAGTGGAACCCGATCAACATCTGCAGCTACCACCTGCAGGAGGCGGGCGCCACGCCGGTGCAGGAGATCGCGTACGCGATGTCCACCGCGATCGCCGTCCTGGACGCCGTGCGCGACAGCGGCCAGGTGCCGCAGGAGCGCATGGGCGACGTCGTGGGCCGCATCTCGTTCTTCGTGAACGCGGGCGTCCGCTTCGTCGAGGAGATGTGCAAGATGCGCGCCTTCGGCCGCATCTGGGACCGCGTCACCCGCGAGCGGTACGGCATCGAGAACCCCAAGCACCGCCGCTTCCGCTACGGCGTCCAGGTCAACTCCCTGGGCCTGACCGAGGCACAGCCGGAGAACAACGTCCAGCGGATCGTCCTGGAGATGCTGGCGGTCACCCTCTCCAAGGACGCGCGCGCGCGTGCCGTGCAGCTGCCGGCCTGGAACGAGGCGCTGGGCCTGCCCCGGCCCTGGGACCAGCAGTGGTCGCTGCGCATCCAGCAGGTGCTGGCGTACGAGAGCGACCTGCTGGAGTACGGCGACCTCTTCGAGGGCTCGACGGTGGTCGGGGCGAAGGTGGACGAGCTGGTCGAGGAGTCGCTCGCGGAGATGGAGCGCATCGAGGAGATGGGCGGCGCCATGGCCGCCGTCGAGTCCGGATACCTCAAGTCCCAGCTGGTCGCCTCGCACGCCGAGCGCCGGGCCCGGATCGAGTCGGGCGAGGAGAAGATCATCGGCGTCAACGCCTTCGAGGGCACCGAGCCGAACCCGCTCACCGCCGACCTGGACACCGCGATCCAGACCGTCGACCCGGCGGTCGAGGCACGCGTCATCGCCTCGCTGCTGAACTGGCGCGACACCCGCTACCAGCCGCCCTTCAACCACCCGCGCCCCTGCAAGGCCCTGGACAGGCTGAAGGAGGCCGCCAAGGGCACCGACAACCTCATGGAGGCCACCCTGGAGTGCGCCCGCGCCGGCGTCACGACCGGCGAGTGGGCCGGGGCGCTGCGCGAGGTCTTCGGCGAGTTCCGGGCCCCCACCGGGGTGTCCTCGGCGCCGGTCGCCGTCGCGGCCGAGGAGGGGTCGGCGCTGGCCGGGGTACGCCGGAAGGTGGATCTGACCGCCAAGGACCTCGGCGTCGGCAAGCTGCGCTTCCTGGTCGGCAAGCCCGGCCTGGACGGCCACTCCAACGGCGCCGAGCAGATCGCGGTGCGGGCCCGCGACGCCGGCTTCGAGGTGGTCTACCAGGGCATCCGGCTGACGCCGGAGCAGATCGTGGACGCCGCGCTCGCCGAGGACGTGCACGCGGTGGGCCTGTCCATCCTGTCCGGCTCGCACGCCCAGCTCGTCCCCGACGTGCTGGACCGCCTCCGTGTGGCCGGTGCCACGGATATACCGGTGATCGCCGGTGGCATCATCCCGAACGGAGATGCCGAAGCGCTGCAGGCCGCCGGAGTGGCCGCGGTCTTCACCCCGAAGGACTTCGACATCACCGGCATCATCGGCAGGATCGTCGACGAGATCCGGTACGCGAACAAGCTCGACCCCTTGGAGGTCCCCGCATGACGACGACCGTCAACCGCCTGCGCCCCCGCCGCTCCTGTCTGGCGGTGCCGGGAAGCAACCCCCGCTTCCTGGAGAAGGCGCAGGGCCTCCCGGCCGACCAGGTCTTCCTCGACCTGGAGGACGCGTGCGCGCCGCTCGCCAAGCCGGAGGCGCGCCACACCATCGTCAAGTTCCTCAACGAGGGCGACTGGACGGGCAAGACCCGCGTCGTGCGCGTCAACGACTGGACGACCGAGTGGACGTACCGCGACGTCGTGACGGTGGTGGAGGGCGCGGGCCCGAACCTGGACTGCATCATGCTGCCGAAGGTGCAGGACGCGCAGCAGGTGGTCGCCCTCGACCTGCTGCTCACGCAGATCGAGAAGACGATGGGCTTCGAGGTCGGCCGCATCGGCATCGAGGCGCAGATCGAGAACGCGCAGGGCCTGAACAACGTCAACGCGATCGCGCAGGCCTCCCCGCGCGTCGAGACCATCATCTTCGGCCCGGCCGACTTCATGGCGTCCATCAACATGAAGTCCCTCGTGGTGGGCGAGCAGCCGCCCGGCTACCCGGCGGACGCCTACCACTACATCCTGATGAAGATCCTCATGGCCGCCCGCGCCAACAACCTCCAGGCGATCGACGGACCCTACCTCCAGATCCGCAACGTGGACGGCTACCGCGAGGTCGCGCAGCGCGCCGCCGCCCTCGGCTTCGACGGCAAGTGGGTGCTGCACCCCGGACAGGTCGAGGCGTCCAACGAGATCTTCTCGCCCTCCCAGGAGGACTACGACCACGCCGAGCTGATCCTGGACGCGTACGACTACTACACCTCCGAGGCGGGCGGCAAGAAGGGCTCCGCGATGCTCGGCGACGAGATGATCGACGAGGCCAGCCGCAAGATGGCCCTGGTCGTCTCCGGCAAGGGACGCGCCGCCGGCATGAAGCGCACCAGCAAGTTCGAGATCCCGGAGGCGTGACGGCGATGCAGTTCGGACGGACCTACGAGGAGTTCGAGGTCGGGGCGGTGTACAAGCACTGGCCGGGCAAGACGGTCACCGAGTACGACGACCACCTGTTCTGTCTCCTCACCATGAACCACCACCCCCTGCACATGGACACGAACTACGCCGAGAAGACGACGGACTTCGGCAGGAACGTGGTGGTGGGCAACTACATCTACTCGCTCCTGCTCGGCATGTCCGTCCCGGACGTCTCCGGCAAGGCGATCGCCAACCTGGAGATCGAGTCGCTGAAGCACGTGGCGCCGACCTTCCACGGCGACACGGTCTACGGCGAGACGACCGTGCTCGACAAGTGGCCGTCCAAGTCGAAGGACGACCGGGGCATCGTCCACGTCGAGACCAAGGGCTACAAGCAGGACGGCACGCTCGTGTGCGTGTTCCGTCGCAAGGTGATGGTGCCGACAGAGACGTACATCAAGGAGCGCGGCGGCGAGCAGCCGGGCCGCCCCGACCTGAAGGAACAGGGGAAGTAGATGAGCCGCCTCGCCCAGACCCACGGCCTGACGGACGTGCAGACGGAGATCCTCTCCACCGTCCGGGACTTCGTGGACAAGGAGATCATCCCGGTCGCGACGGAGCTGGAGCACCGGGACGAGTACCCGCAGGACATCGTCGACGGGCTCAAGGAACTCGGCCTGTTCGGGCTGATGATTCCGGAGGAGTACGGGGGCCTGGGCGAGTCGCTCCTCACCTACGCGCTGTGCGTGGAGGAGATCGCCCGGGGCTGGATGTCGGTGTCCGGCATCATCAACACGCACTTCATCGTGGCGTACATGCTCAAGCAGCACGGCACGCAGGAGCAGAAGGACCACTTCCTGCCCCGGATGGCCGCGGGCGACATCCGCGGCGCCTTCTCGATGTCCGAGCCGGCGCTCGGTTCCGACGTGTCGGCCATCTCCTCGAAGGCGGTGCGGGACGGCGACGAGTACGTCCTGAACGGCCAGAAGATGTGGCTCACGAACGGCGGTACGTCGTCTCTGGTGGCCGTTCTCGTGAAAAGTGACGAGGGTCACCCCGAGGGCACCGCGGCCCACAAGTCGATGACGACCTTCCTCGTGGAGAAGGAGCCCGGCTTCGGCGAGGTGCGCCCCGGGCTGACCATCCCCGGCAAGATCGACAAGATGGGCTACAAGGGCGTCGACACGACCGAGCTCATCATGGACGGCCTGCGGGTTCCGGCCGATCGGGTGCTCGGCGGCGTCACCGGCCGAGGTTTTTACCAAATGATGGACGGCGTCGAGGTCGGCCGGGTCAATGTGGCGGCCCGTGGCTGCGGCGTCGCTCAGCGTGCCTTCGAACTCGGTGTCCAGTACGCCCAGCAGCGCCACACTTTCGGCAAGCAGATCGCCCAGCACCAGGCCATTCAGTTCAAGCTGGCCGAGATGGCTACCAAGGTGGAGGCGGCGCATGCGATGATGGTGAACGCTGCACGCAAAAAGGACTCGGGCGAACGAAACGACCTGGAAGCGGGGATGGCCAAGTACCTCGCCTCCGAGTACTGCAAAGAGGTCGTGGAGGACGCCTTCCGGATCCACGGCGGATACGGCTTCTCCAAGGAGTACGAGATCGAGCGCCTCTACCGCGAGGCCCCGATGCTCCTGATCGGTGAAGGCACCGCCGAGATCCAGAAAATGATCATCGGCCGCCGACTGCTCGAAGAGTATCGATTCCAGGGTTAGATGTCCGGATACGGGGTGTTTTCTTGGAGAAGAAGGTCACACCCCGTAGGCAGTGTTCGGCCGCCGACTCGGCTTCCTGGCTTACCCAGTTGCGGCTCAAAGCCGCTACGATCGCCGGAAAGCCGCCGTCCCCCGTCAGTGTGCGGCATCATCCGCTACGAAGGTCATCCATGCCCCACAGCCAAACCTCTGCACCTCGCGACAGCCTCGCCGGCGTACGCCTCGCGCGCGGAGCATCGCCGTGGCTTCTGCCGACCGTCGCCACCGCAGCCGTCAGCCTCCTGCGTGCCCGCCGTTCCGGCGCGGCCAAGGCCGTCGCCGTCCCGGCCACCGCGCTCGCGGCCGGGATGCTGTGGTTCTTCCGCGACCCCGAGCGCGAGATCACCCAGGGCCGGGTCGTCTCGCCCGCCGACGGTGTGGTGCAGAGCATCATGCCGTGGAAGGACGGCCGCACCCGCGTCGCGATCTTCATGAGCCCGCTCAACGTCCACGTGAACCGCGCCCCGCTGTCGGGCACGGTGACGTCGGTGGAGCACGTGCCGGGCGGCTTCGTTCCCGCTTTCAACAAGGAGAGCGAGAACAACGAGCGCGTCGTGTGGCACTTCGACACCGAGCTGGGCGACATCGAGATGATCCAGATCGCCGGCGCGGTGGCCCGCCGCATCGTCCCGTACGTGCCGCGGGGCACCAAGGTCGAGCAGGGCGACCGGGTCGGTCTGATCCGCTTCGGCTCGCGTGTCGACCTGTACCTGCCCGAGGGTGTGGAGGTCGACGTCGAAGTGGGTCAGAAGACGGTGGCTGGGGTGACTCGAATTGACCGTGATTGATCCGCAGACCCAGGCCGGATGGGTGCCCGAGGCCGACGAGGCGGACGAAGAGGAGGAGATGCCCCTCTCGCTCCGCCTGTCGATAGCGGACACCCTCACCCTCGGCAACGCCACGTGCGGGTTCATGGCGGTGTACTTCACCACCACCGGCATCCTCATCCCGCACCTCATGGGCAGCGACGAGTCGGGCATGGCCCGGCACAGCGCGGCCACCGCGGTCATCCTGATGCTGTGCGCGGCGATCTTCGACCTGTTCGACGGTCTCGTGGCCCGCAAGCTGCGCTCCTCGCCCATGGGCGCGGAGCTGGACAACCTCTCCGACCTGATCAGCTTCGGGCTGGCGCCGGCGTACTTCGTGCTCGTCTACGGCATGGTCGCGGACGACGCCTACCAGCGCGTGGCGGCGGTGGGGGCGATCGTGGTGCTGCTGGCGGTGGTGCTGCGGCTCGCGCGGTTCTCCTGCGTCACCGTCAAGGACGGCACCTTCCAGGGCATGCCGTCGCCGTTCGGTGCGCTGACGGTCGTGTCGATCGTGCTGCTCGAGCTGCCCTTCGTGGCGACGCTGCTGGCGATCATCGGCACGGCGTGGCTGATGGTCAGCCGCGTCGAGTACCCGAAGCCGCGGGGGCGCCTCGCGGTGGCCATGCTCTCGTGGATCGTGCTCTCCATGGGTCTGCTGGCCGCGTGGGCCTTCGACGCGCCGAGCGGGCAGCTGCTGCTCCAGACGGGGTGCGCGCTGCAGCTGGTGATGGGGGCGGTGATCCCGCTGTTCGCGACGGCGCGGCGGGTGAACAACTTCCGTGACAACCGGCGCGAGGCGCGGGCGGCGCAGCCGTAGCGACGGCGATGTGGAGAGGGCCCCGGACCTGATCGGTCCGGGGCCCTTCTTCTGTCAGCTCAGGAAGTCCCTGGCGATGCCCTCCGCCACCGTTTCCAGGATCGGCCCCGCCTCGGCGATGCACTTCTCCACGTCGGGCTCCACGTCCGTCAGCGGATAGGCGCGGCGGATCCCCGCCCGCCCCAGCGCGTCCGCCGGCAGCGCCAGCCGCCCGCACACCGCGACGACCTCCTTGCCCGCCGCCCGCGCCGCCGCCGCGACGCCGGCCGGTGCCTTGCCGTGCAGGGTCTGCTCGTCCAGCGAGCCCTCCCCCGTGACGACCAGACCGGCCCGCTCCAGCGCCGGCGCGAAGCCCAGCACGTCCAGCATCACCTCGATGCCGGGCCGGAACCGCGCCCCGAGCAGCAGCGCGCCGTACCCGATGCCGCCGGCCGCTCCGGCGCCCGGCGAGGCCGCGTACTCGGCGGCCCGCGCGCCGACGGACTCCGTGCCCGCCAGTACTTCCGCGAAGTGGGCGAGGGCCGCGTCCAGGGCCGCCACGTCGTCCGGCGAGGCGCCCTTCTGCGGGCCGTAGACCGCCGGCGCGCCCTTCGGGCCGGTCAGCGGGTTGTCGACGTCACTCGCGAGCACCAGCTCGACCTCCGCGAGGCGCGGGTCCAGGCCGGACAGGTCGGCCGAGGCCAGCGCGGCGAGGCCGCCCCCGCCCGGCGCGACCGGCTCGCCGTCCGCGTCCAGGAACCGCGCGCCGAGCGCGGCCAGCATCCCGGCGCCACCGTCGGTGGTGGCGCTGCCGCCGACCCCGAACACGATCGACCGGGCCCCCGCGTCCAGCGCGGCCCGCAGCAGCTCGCCCGAGCCGTAAGTCGAGGCGGTCAGCGGCGCGAGGACGCCCTCGGGCAGCCGCTGCAGGCCGCTGGCCTCGGCCATCTCCACCACGGCGGTGTCCCCGCGCAGCGCGTACGCCGCGGTCACCTGGTCGCCCAGCGGCCCGGCGACCCGCACCTCGCGGCGCTCGAACCCGGCCGCGACCGCGGCGGCCACGGTGCCGTCGCCGCCGTCGGCGACGGGCAGCGCCTCGACCACGACGTCGGGCACGACACGGCGCAGCCCGGCCGTCACGCGCTCGGCGACCTCCACGGCCGTCAGCGACCCCTTGAACTTGTCCGCGGCGACGAGCACCCGGCGGGCCCCGTCCACAGCAGCGTCAGCCACCTTGATCTCCCCTTGCTCTCCGAGCCTTGCGCACGTCAAGGCAGTCGCGCCGCTGCGACCATAACCGGAGGACACCCGCCTAGTCATGCCCTGCCCGCACCCTGGAACGGCCTCGGCGGGGACGGGCCCCGCTCTCGCTACGCTTTCGGGATGACCACTCCTGACTACGCCACGTACATCGCCGGCCTCCCCCGTGTCCTCGCCGGCGCCGCCGCGCTCTTCCGGGACGCCGGGGGCCGGGTGCTGCTCGTCGAGCCGAACTACCGCGAGGGGTGGGCGCTGCCCGGCGGGACGATCGAGTCCGACGACGGGGAGACCCCGCGGCAGGGCGCGCGGCGCGAGACCCTGGAGGAGATCGGTCTGGACGTCCCGCTGGGACGGCTGCTGGCGGTGGACTGGGTGGCCGGCACGGGCCGGCCGCCGATCGTGGCGTACCTGTACGACGGCGGCGTGCTCTCCGAGGAGGAGCTGAAGGCGATCAGGCTCCAGGAGGAGGAACTGCTGTCGTGGCGGCTGGTGCCGCGCTGCGAACTCGGCACCCACCTGCTCGGGTCGCTGCACGGCCGGGTGCTGGCCGCGCTGGACGTACTGGCGGACGGAGCGGGCCCGGCGGAGCTGGAGAACGGCGTCCGGGTCGGCCGATAACCGTTCGCCGGCCCCGCCCCCGCCGCCCTACCCTCGACCGCATGTCCAGCAAGCCGCTCGTCGCCATCCTCAGCGGGGCCGGTGTCTCCACCGACTCGGGCATCCCGGACTACCGCGGCCCCAACGGGCTGTGGCGGCGGGACCCGGAGGCCGAGAAGCTCGTCACGTACGAGTACTACATGGGCGATCCGGAGATCCGCCGCCGCTCCTGGCTGATGCGGCGGGCGAACCGGACGCTGGGCGCCGAGCCGAACGCGGCGCACCGGGCGGTCGCCGAGCTGGAGCGTTCGGGGGTCCCGGTCCGCGTGATCACGCAGAACGTGGACGGCCTGCACCAGCGCGCCGGGCTCTCCCCCCGCAAGGTCCTCGAACTGCACGGCACCGCGCTGAGCTACGTGTGCACCGGCTGCCGGGTCCGCGGCCCGATGGCGGACGCTCTCGCCCGGGTCGACGCCGGTGAGGACGACCCGCCGTGTCTGGAGTGCGGCTCCGTCCTGAAGCCGGCGACCGTGATGTTCGGCGAGCGCCTCGACCCGGTCGTGATGGGTGAGGCGCTCGCCGTCAGCAAGGCCTGCCAGGTGTTCGTCGCCGTCGGCACCAGCCTCCAGGTGCAGCCCGCCGCGGGCCTGGCCGGGGTGGCCGCCGACCACGGCGCCCGGCTGGTCGTCGTCAACGCGGAGCCGACGCCGTACGACGACCTGGCCGACGAGGTGATCCGCGAACCGATCGGCACGGCCCTGCCCCAGCTGCTGCGCGGGCTGGGCTAGAACAGCGGCGCCGGGGCCGGGACGCCCCGCTCGAAGTCCAGCAGCCGGCGCTTGCGGTCCAGGCCGCCGCCGTAGCCGGTGAGGGAGCCGCCGGCGCCGATGACGCGGTGGCAGGGGACGATGATGCCGATCGGGTTGCGGCCGTTGGCGAGGCCCACGGCGCGGGAGGCGGCCGGGTTGCCGAGGGCGTCGGCGAGTTCGCCGTAGGTCCTGGTCTCGCCGTACGGGATGGAGCGGAGGCGGTCCCATACCGTGCGCTGGAACGGGGTGCCGTTCAGCCGCAGGTCGAGGGTGAAGTCGGTCAGCCTGCCCTCGAAGTACGCGGTCAGTTCCTCCTCCGCCTGCGCGAACGGCGCGTCGTCGGGTGTTCCGAAGGTCTCCTCCGGCGGGCGGTGGCGCTGGTCGGTCATGTAGAGGCCGCACAGGACGCCGTCCTCGGCGACCAGGGTGAGCGGGCCGTAGGGGCTGTCGGTCACGGTGTGCTGTTTCATGGGGGCTCCTCGGCCCGGTTCAGGCGGGCAGGAAGTTGATCGGGTGGCTGTCGGTCGCCCACAGGTACTGGACGGCGTACGCCCGCCAGGGGCGCCAGGCCGCGGCGCGGGCGGTGAGCGCGGCCGGGGTGGAGGGCAGGCCCAGGTCCCCGGCGGCCCGGCGGACGCCGAGGTCGGTGGGGAGGAAGGCGTCGGGGTCGCCGAGGGCGCGCATCGCGATGACGTCGGCGGTCCAGGGGCCGAAGCCGGGCAGCGCCAGGAGGCGGGCGCGGGTGTCGGCCCAGTCGCACTCGACGCCCAGGTTCACCGAGCCGTCGGCGAGGCGGGCGACCAGGGTGGTGAGGGTCGCGCGGCGGGTCCGGGGCATCGCCAGGGTCTGCGGGTCCACCGCCGCCAGCGCGGCCGTCGACGGGAAGAGGTGGGTCAGGCCGCCCTCCGGGTCGTCGACCGGGTCGCCGTGGGCCGTGACCAGGCGGGCGGCGTGGGTGCGGGCGGCGGCGGTGGAGACCTGCTGGCCGAGGACGGCCCGGACCGCGAACTCGGCCTCGTCCACCGTGCGCGGGACGCGCCGGCCGGGTGCCTTGTCGACCAGCGGCGCGAGCAGCGGGTCGGCGCGCAGCTGGTCGTCGACGGCGACCGGGTCGGCGTCCAGGTCGAGCAGCCGGCGGCAGCGGCTGATCGCGACGGTCAGGTCGCGCGGGTCGCCGAGGGTGAGGCGGCAGGCGATGTGGTCGGGGCCGGGGGTGAGGGCCACGGTGCCGTGAGCGTGCGGGAGGCGCAGGGTGCGGCGGTAGGCGCCGTCCCGCCACTCCTCGACGCCGGGTACGGCGGTGGCGGCGAGGTGGCCGAAGAGGTTGTCGGGGTTGAGGGGGGTGCGGAAGGGGAGGCGCAGAGAGAGGGTGCCGGGGGTGGAGCCGGCGACGCGGTGCTGCGGGGCGCGGGTGCGCAGTTCGCTCGGGGAGAGGGCGAAGACCTCGCGGACGGTGTCGTTGAAGGCGCGGACGGAGGCGAAGCCGGCCGCGAAGGCGACGTCCGCCATGGGCAGCGGGGTGGTCTCGATGAGGACGCGGGCGGTCTGGGCGCGCTGCGCGCGGGCGAGGGCGAGCGGGCCCGCGCCCAGCTCGGCGAGGAGCTGGCGTTCGACCTGCCGGGCGCTGTAGCCGAGGCGGGCGGCGAGGCCGGGCACGCCCTCGCGGTCCACGACGCCGTCGGCGATGAGCCGCATGGCGCGGGCGGTGAGGTCGGCCCGCCGGTTCCACTCCGGGGAGCCGGGGCTGGTGTCGGGGCGGCAGCGTTTGCAGGCCCGGAATCCGGCCTGCTGGCAGGCGGCCGCGCTCGGGTAGAAGGTCATGTTCTCGGACTTGGGCGGCACCACGGGACAGCTGGGCCGGCAGTAGATGCGGGTGGTCAGGACGGCGGTGAAGAACCAGCCGTCGAACCGCGCGTCCTTCGACCGGACGGCGCGCACGCAGCGCTCGGTGTCGGTGTGCATTCCCGTCTGCATGGGTCCAGCATGGTGCACCGACGGGGCCCGGGCTGGCGGGAATCCGACATGGAGGTTTCCCGGACTGGGCGCCGGCGTACCGGTACCCGCGTCCGGGAGACTTCCTGCCGTCCCGCGGGGGGCTACTCGGTCGCCGTGCGCCGCCGTGCGGCGCGCATCGCCTCGCGCACGTCGGTGAGCGGGCGCAGCCGGTAGGTGTAGGCGTAGTCCCGGTCGGCGAACAGCTTGAACTCGTCGTGCGTGTGCGCGCCCCAGCTGTTGTCGCCGCCGACGCCCATCTGGCGGTGGTTGAGGCGCAGGACGACCTCGTCGCGCGGCGTCAGCTGGTAGTCGTGCCGGACGCCGGTGGAGAGGTCCTCGGGGGTGAAGTGGGAGGCGTTGGCCTCCAGCAGGGGTTCGCCGGACGCGAGCAGCCCCTTGCCGTCGGGTCCGGTGAGGGCGATCCAGCGGACGTCGGTCTTGTTGCCGTTCTCCTGCGGGCGGATGTACGGCGTCCACTGCTCGGCGACGGTGCCGGAGTAGAGGCCGACGTCGGTGCCGGTGTTGCGGTCCCAGTGGTTCTCCTCGGGGCCGCGCCCGTAGTAGTGCAGGCGGTCCAGGCGGCCCGGCAGGAAGAGGAGGGTGCCGATCTCGGGGATGTAGGGCAGGGACGCGGCGCCCGGGTGCAGGGTGTTGTCGACCTTGATCTCGCCGTTGCCGAACACCGTGTAGGTGGTGGTGTACGCCGACTCGACCGTGGTGGGCAGGGTGCCGCTGACCTTGATCTCCACGGCGCGGTCGCCGAGGGCCCGCACGGCGACGCCGGTGACCGCGCGGCGGGCGCCCGCGTCGCGCCAGGTCTGGTTGCGGGTGTGCTGGCCGTTGCCCTTGTCGTTGTCGGTGGGCGCCCGCCAGAAGTTGGGCGCGGGGCCCGAGGTGAGCAGCCGGGTGCCCTTCGCCTCGTAGGAGGTGATGGTGCCGGTGCGCTTGTCGACGGTGACGGAGAAGTCCCGGCCGCGGACCCGCACCTCCCGGTCGCGGTCGTCGTGGCGCAGGGCCGGGACGCTCGCGAGCCGTACGGGGGCGGCGGCGGGGGTTTCGGGGCCGGCGGGGAGCTGCTGCCGGGCCACCTCGAAGCCCGCGTCGGCCCACGGGGCGGACTCCTTGGTGGTGAAGGAGAGTTCGAGGAAGTACTCGGTGCCCTCCTCCGCGTCGTCCGGCAGCCGGACGGGGAGGGTGATGTCCTTGCGGGTGCCGGGAGCGACGTCGAGCTGGTCCCGGGTCAGTTTCCCGCCCCGCACCGCCTTGCCGTCGGCGACGAGTTCCCACCGGCCGTCGAACTCGCGCAGTCCGGTGAACAGGTACTCGTTGGCGAGGGTGAGCGCCCCGGGGCCGCCGCCGGGCCGGCGGGTGGCGTGGACGGCCTGGTAGACGCGCTTGACCTCGGCGGCCTTGCCGGTGTGCCCGCGGTCGGCGGTGACGATGCCGTCGGCCACGAAGGCACCGTCGTTGGGGTTGTCGCCCCAGTCGCCGCCGTAGGCGAGGAAGGTCTTCTCCCGGGGCCGTTTCCGCTCGGTGCGCACCGTGGCGGCGTCGAACCAGAACCGCACGCCGTCGTCGTGCGGACGGCGGTCGTCGCGGGCCAGTTCGGCGGCGGTGAGGGCGCGGGCGTAGACGCGGGCGCGCCGGATCCGGCCGCTGAACTCCCTGATCTGGTTGTCGGCGTCGGTGGCGAGGGCGAGGGGCGCGGTGTTGCCGCTGGGGCGGCGGTCGGTGGTGCGGGTGGCCCGTACGACACCGTCGACGTGGAGGGTCAGCGTCCCGGCGTCCGCGTCGAAGACGCCGGCGAGGTGGTGCTCCTTGCCGGTCCAGTCATCGGGGACGTCCCAGTTGGCGGTGATCCACTGGCCTTCGGAGTGGATGAAGAACTCCAGCTTCCGGTCGTTCTGCTTGAGCGCGTACTGGGTGTCGCCCTTGGCGATGATCGGCTGGTGGTAGCCGGTCACGTGCGGGGTGATCCAGGCCTCCAGGGTGAGGGAGCCCCGCAGGTCGAGGCTGTCGTCGCGCTCGAAGACGGTGATGCCGGACAGGCCCTCGTCCCGGTCGAGGCTGCCGCGGGTGGCGAGGATCTCGCCGCGCAGCGCGGCCGGCCCGGACTCGGTGAGCAGGGTGCGGGCGGGGACCGGGGTGTACAGGGACTGGTCGACGAAGTCCCAGATCCAGCCGCCCTGGAGGACGTCGTGGGCGCGGACGACGTCCCAGTACTTCTTGAGGTTGCCGGTGGAGTTCCCCATCGAGTGGGCGTACTCGATCATGACGTACGGCCGGGTGTCGGAGGTGTCCCGGGCGCGCTGCTCGACGCGCTGCGGGGTGTCGTACATCTCGGAGCGGATGTCGCTGATGCCGGGGCGGTCGTCGCCCTCGTACTGGATGACGCGGGTGGGGTCGTAGGAGCGGATCCAGTCGTGCATGGCGGTGAAGGTGCTGCCGCCGCCCGCCTCGTTGCCCAGCGACCAGATGACGACCGAGGCGTGGTTCTTGTCGCGGTGGACCATGTTCTGGGCGCGGGCCACGCAGGCCTCGGTCCAGTCGGGATGGTCGCCGGGGTACTCGTCGCGGATGCCGTGGGTCTCCAGGTTGGTCTCGTCGACGAGGTAGAGGCCGTACTCGTCGGCCAGTTCCAGCCAGTACGGGTTGTCGGGGTAGTGCGAGGTGCGGACGCTGTTCATGTTCATCCGCTTGATGATCTTCGCGTCCTCGACCATGTCCTCGCGGGTGAGGGCGGTGCCGCGGGACGGGTGCATCTCGTGCCGGTTGGTGCCGCGGAAGGAGACGGGCCGGCCGTTGATCCGCATCAGCCCGTCCCTGAGCGCGAACTCGCGCAGGCCGACCCGGTGGGACAGGGTCTCGACGACCTTGCCCGCCGGGTCCCGCAGGCGCAGCACGGCCGTGTAGAGGTACGGGTGCTCGGCCGACCAGAGCCGGGGCTCGGGCACCGCCTTGGCGGCCCGTACGGTGACGTCCTCGCCGGCGCCTGCCGTGCCGAGGTCGGCGGTCTGCTGGAGGGCGCGGGACCAGACGGCGTGGCCGCGCGCGTCGTAGAGCTGGGTCTCGACGGTGTAGCGGCCGGTGCCGCCCTCGCCGTACGCCCGCACGCTCGCGGTGACGGCCAGCTCGGCGGCGGTGTATCCGTCGCCGAGCGGGGTGTCCAGCTTGAAGTCGCGCAGGTGCACGGTGGGGGTGGAGTACAGGTAGACCGAGCGGAAGATGCCGCTCAGCCGGATCATGTCCTGGTCCTCCAGCCAGTCGCCGTCGGCGTAGCGGTAGACCTCCACGGCGATCTGGTTGGTGCCGGGCTTCAGGTGGTCGGTGATGTCGTACTCGGAGGGGGTGTAGGAGTCCTCGTCGTAGCCGAGCAGTTCGCCGTTGATCCACACGTAGTGGGCGGACTTGACGCCCTCGAAGTGGAGGAAGGTGCGGCGGCCCGTCCAGTCGCGGGGGACGGTGAAGGTGCGCCGGTACTGGCCGACCGGGTTGTAGCGGGTCGGCGCGGCGGGCGGCCGGGGGTCCTCGCCGAGGCCGTTGGGGCCCCAGTACGGGTAGGTGATGTTCAGGTAGATCGGGAAGTCGTGGCCGTGCAGCTGCCACACGGACGGGACGGGGATGGTGTCCCAGTCCCCGTCGTCGGTGTCGGTGCGGTGGAAGTCGGCGTCCCGGTCCTCGGGGCGGTCGGCGTAGGCGAACTTCCAGGTGCCGTCCAGGCTGAGCCGGTACGGCGAGCGGGTGCGGTCGCCCGCGAGGGCCTGCTCGGCGTCCCGGTACGGCATGAGGGTGGCGTGCGGCGGTTCGGTTCCGAGCCGGAACACGCCGAAGTCGTTCCACTCCGGGGAGGCGTCGGCCGCCGGCCGCCGTCCGGCCGCGTGCGCCCCGGTGGGCGACGCGGACAGGGCGAGGGCGCCGAGGACGGCGGCACCGCCCTCCAGGAGACGGCGGCGGCTGACGGCCGGGAGGTGGGGGCGGGCCGGGGATCCGGTGGGTGACACGGGCGAGTGCGGCATGACCGTGGCCTTCCGTGGGCTTCGGGGGCGGCTCAACACACGGTGCTGTGGGGGCAGTTGGCAGGGGGGTCGGTCGCAACTGCTGGTGACGCGGCGACTACTGGGTCATGGTCACCCTAGGACCCGAACACAACCGAATCAATTATCCCGTCGGTCTTTGTTCGTTCCTGGTGGGCCACTTGTGGCGGCTTCCGGCCGGGGACGGGTGAGGGCGTCCCACTCGACGGTGCGGTCGCACCAGCGGTCCAGGAGCACGCGGTCGTGGCCGACGGCCAGCAGGCCGGCGCCGGTGGCGGTCCGGTAGTCCTCCACGACCCGCACCAGGGCGGCCGTGGTCGAGGCGTCGAGCATCGCCGTCATCTCGTCGCAGACCAGCCAGCGGGGGCGCAGCACCAGGGCGCGGGCCACGCAGGCGCGCTGCAGTTGGCCGTCGCTGACCTCGTGGGGGCGCCTGGTCAGGAGGTCGGTGGTGAGGCCGGCGGTGGCGGCCAGTTCGGCGACCCGGACGGCGGCGTCCGCGCGCCGGCCGGTGGCGCGCAGGGGTTCGGCGATCAGATCGGCGAGGGTGAGCCGGGGATCCGCGGAGAGGCGGGCCTGCTGGAAGACGACGCCGAAGGCGGTGCGCCGCTCCCGGGGGGCCCGGTGGCGCCACTGCCGTACGGGGGTGCCGTCGACGACCAGGGTGCCGGCGTCGGGCCGGTGCAGCAGGGCGGCGACCCGGGCGAGGGTGGACTTGCCGCAGCCGCTGGGGCCTAGCAGGCCGACCGCCTCCCCCGGTGCGACGGTCAGGGTCACGTCGCGGAAGACCGGCGCGCCGCGGGTGTATCCGGCGGTCACGGTGCGCAGTTCAAGCACGGTCGGCGGCCTCCGTGAGCGCGGCGTGCGGATGGTGGCAGGCGGCCGTCCCGGTCAGTGGCGGTTGTACGGCGCAGGCGTCGCTCGCGCGGTCGCAGCGGGCGGCGAAGGCGCAGCCGCCGGGGAGGGCGCCGAGTTCGGGCGGCAGGCCGGGGATCGGGGTGAAGGCGCGGTCGGGCAGCGCGTCGAGGAGGCCCCGGCTGTAGGGGTGGCGGGGGCCGGGGGCGCCGAAGAAGTCGGCGGCGCGGGTGAGTTCGACGATGCGGCCCGCGTACATCACGGCGATCCGGTCGGCGACGCGTTCGGCGGCGGCCAGGTCGTGGGTGATCATCAGCAGGGCGCGGTCCCGGCGGCCCGCCGTGTTGCCGGCGTTCTCTGCGTTGTCCGCGTCGTCCGCGCTGTCTGCTTTGTCCGCACTGTCTGCTTTGTCGACGTCGTGGGCTGTGTCGACATGTCGTCTCAACTCGTCGACGGTGCGGTCCACCAGGTCGCGGTCGAGTCCGGTCGTGGGCTCGTCGGCCAGCAGCAGGGGGGCGTCGCCGACGAGGGCGAGTGCGGTGGCGGCGCGCTGGGCGAGGCCGCCGGAGAGTTCGTGCGGGTGGCGGTCGAGGTGGTCGGCGGGGAAGGCGGCGCGTGCGGCGGCCTTCTCGGCGGCCGCGCGCAGGGCGGTGCGGCCCCGGACTCCGGTGAGTTCCGCGACGGTCTCCTCCAGCTGGGAGCGGATGGTACGGACGGGGGTGAGGTGGGCGGCCGGGCTCTGGGGGACCAGGCCGACGAGGCGTCCCCGTACGGTGCGCGCGAGGGTCCGTTCGTCGGCGGCGAGCAGGTCCAGGTCGCCGAGCAGCGCGGCGCCCGCGGTCTGCGCGTTGCCGGGGAGCAGCCCCAGCAGGGCGGAGGCGAGCACGGACTTGCCGCAGCCGCTCTCGCCGATCAGGGCCAGGCACTCGCCGCCCGCCACGTCGAAGTGCGCGTCGGTCACGGCGGCGACGCCGCGGCCGCCGGGCATCAGGAAGCGCACCGACAGACCGCGCACCGACAGCACGGGGGTTCGCCCGGTCACAGCATCAGCTCCGATCGGCGGCGGGGGTTGATCCGCTCCCTCCAGGCGCCCGCGAGTCCGGCGACGGCGAGGGTGGGGACGATGATGAACAGGCCCGGGAAGAGGGTGGGCCACCACTGCCCGGCGAGCAGCGAACCCCGCGCCTCCTGGATCAGGTTGCCGAGGCTCGCGGTGTGCGTGGGCAGCCCGAGCCCGAGGAAGGACAGCGCGGACTCGTGCCACATGGCGTGCGGCACCATCAGTACGGCGGCCAGCGCGGCCTGGGGCAGCACGCCCGGCAGCAGGTGCCGTACGGCCACCCGCCACCGGGACGCGCCGCCGGAGACGGCCGCGTCCACGTAGGGGCGCGAGCGCAGGGACAGCACCTCGGCGCGGACGATGCGCGCCGTGGACAGCCAGTGGGTGAGCGCGACGGAGACGACCACGGGCCAGACGCCGGGGCGGAACATCGCCACGATGAAGATGCCCAGCAGCAGGTGCGGCACGGAGGAGACGGTGTCGACGACCCGCATCACGCCCCGGTCGACCCAGCCGCCCAGCGCCCCGGCGGTGGCGCCCACGGCGGTGCCGACGACCGTCGCCGTCAGCGCGGCGGCCACTCCGACGAGGAGGGAGACGCGCAGGCCGTACACGCAGCGCAGCAGCAGGTCGCGGCCGACGTCGTCGGTGCCGAAGGGGTGCTCCGGGCTCGGTGGCCGCAGCTTCGCCGCGAGGTCGACGGCCTGCTGGTCGAGCTGGACCAGCGGCGGCACGAGCAGCACGGCCAGGACGGTCAGCGCGAGCAGCGCGGCGGAGGTGCGCAGGCGCAGGGCGCGGGTGGAACGGCGGGCGGCGCCGACTGAGCGCCAGGCGGGTGCGGGGGCCGGGGCGGCGGCGGTCGCGGTCGCGGTGGACTTGGGCGCGGCGGGGTCGGGCTTGGGCGCGGCGGGGTCACATGTCACTGAGCTTCACCCTCGGGTCGAACAGTCCGTAGAGCAGGTCGGCGAGCAGGTTGCCGGCGAGCACGGCGGCGGTGGCGAGGGTGGTCAGCGCGGCCAGCAGCGGGAAGTCGACGGCGGTGGCCGCCTCGACGGTGGCGGCGGCGATCCCCGGCCAGCTGAACACGCTCTCCACCAGGAGGGCGCCGGTGATGAGTTCGGGCACGCGGGAGCCGATCAGGGTGAGCACCGGGAGCAGACCCGAGCGCAGGGCGTGCCCGACGAGGACCGTGCGCTCCCCCAGCCCGCGGGCCCGCGCACCGCGCACCGGGTCCTCCGCCAGGGCGTCGCCGACGCCCTGGCGGACGTAGAGCGTGAACCACGGCAGCTGGGAGACGGCGAGGACGCCCGCGGGCAGCGCGACGTGGCTCGCGACCTGGCCGACGGTGACCCGCTCGCTCGCGGTGTCGGTCAGGCCGCCGGCCGGCAGGACGTCCCACTGGAGGGCGAACAGCCACACGGCGAGCAGGGCGAGCCAGAAGACCGGTGCGGCCTCCAGGACGTACGCGAGTGCGGTGACCGCCCGGTCGAGCATCGAACCGGGGCGGCGGGCGGCCAGTACGCCGAGGACCGTGCCGGCCAGGACGGCGGCGGCGAAGGCGACGGCGCACAGCAGCGCGGACCAGACGAGGCGTTCGCCGATGACCTGCGTCACCGGCTGGCGCATGACCCCGGAGTGGCCGAGGTCGCCGGAGAGCGCGGAGGTCAGCCAGTGCCACCAGCGGGCGACGAAGGACTGGTCCACGCCGAGGTTCTCCCGCAGCCGGTCCAGGGTCTCCTGGTCGGCGCCGAGCGCGGCGGTGCCGGCGTACGCCTTGACGGGGTCGAAGGGGGAGGCGGCGGCGATCGCGAACACGCCGAAGGTGACGACGAGGACGACGGGGAGGGCGAACAGCGCCCGCCGCCCCGCCAGCCGCGCCATCGCTCCCCAGGGCACGCGCCGGGGAGACCGGGTCACTTCTTGGGCTGCCAGTCCTCGATGTTCCACCAGGGGCCGCTGGCGAAGCCGTGCTCGTGCGGCTCCAGCTGGGTGGTCAGCCCGTCCCAGCGGTCGGCGAGGACGTAGAGGTGGTCGATGTGGGTGAGGAAGGTGTAGCCCGGGTTGTCGACGAGGGCCTGCTGGAGCTTGTCGTAGGCGGCGGCGCGCGTCTTCGGGTCCTGGCTGCGGCGGCCGGCGTCGAGTGCCTGGTCCACGGCCGGGACGTCGTAGTGGGCCATGTTGTTGAAGCCGTCGCCGGCCAGCGAGGAGTGCAGCAGGGTGTAGAGGCCGAAGTCGGGGTCGCCGACGCTGCCGAAGCCGGCGAGGACGGCGTCGCGTCCCATGCGCGGCTCGATGACCTCCCAGGTGGCCCCCTCCACCTTCACCTCGATGCCGGCCTTCTTGGCGTCGGAGGCGTAGGCGAGCGCGTGGTCCTGGCGGACCTTGTCGCCGGAGGGGTAGTACAGGGTGAACGAGGCGCGCAGGCCCTCCTTGGCGCGGATGCCGCCGGAGCTCGCCTTCCAGCCGGCCTCGTCCAGGATCCGCCCGGCGCCCGCGAGGTCGCGGGGGCGCTCGATGACGCGCTCGTACCAGGGGTCGTCGACGGGCAGCGGCCCGTACGCCGGGCGGCCCGCGCCGTCGAGGATCTTGTCGACCATGGCCCGGCGGTCCACGGCGGCGTCCAGGGCCCGCCGGATCGCGCGGTCGCCGGTGACCTTGCCGGAGGTGGGCAGGGTGACGGCCCGGAAGTCGTAGGACCGGGCCTCGTAGGTGCGCTTGCCCCCGTCGTTCTTGAAGGTGGCGGCGAGGTTGGGCGGCAGGACGGCGCCGTCGAGGTCGCCGGAGCGCAGGCGGGTGGCGCGCACGCTGTCGTCGGCGATGACCGCGGTGGTGAACGACTTCACCGCGGGCTTTGCGCCCCAGTAGTGCGGGTTGGCCTTGAAGGTGAGCTTCTCGCCCTTGCTCCAGCCGCTGAGCACGTACGGCCCGGTGCCGACGGGCCTGGTGTTGAAGTCGCCGGTGTTCGGGTCCTGGCCGCCCGCGACGTGCTCGGGGACGACGGGCAGCACGGTGCGGGCGGCGAAGGCGGCGTAGGGGTACTTGAGCGTGAACACGACCGTGTCGTCGCCCGCGGCGCGGACGTTCTCGACGGCGTCGAGTTCGGTGCGGGCGGTGTTGTTCGTCTTCTCGTCGAGGACGGTGCGGTACGTGTAGACGACGTCCCGGGCGGTCAGCGGTTCGCCGTCGCTGAACTTCACGCCCTCGCGGAGGGTGTACGTGTAGGTCAGGCCGCCGTCGGTGATCTTCGGCAGGGCGGTGGCGAGCGCGGGCTTCAGCCTCAGGTCGGTGTCGCGGGCGAGGAGCCCGTCGAAGATCTTGGAGTTGCCGTCCTTGCCGTAGCCGAGCAGCGGGCTCAGAGTGTCCGGTTCGGAGGCCACCCCGATCACCACGGACCCGGCCGCCTCGGCGCCGCCGCCCTTGCCGCCGCCACCGGGCGCGGAGCAGGCGGTGACGCCGACGGCAACCGCCGCCGCGACGGCGGCACTTCGTATCCGACGGGTTGTCATGTCTCCCCCACGCTTGTTGTCGATGCGACGTTATTGCACATCAGCCGCATTAAAGCGTCAAGCCAGGTGGGAGGCGCACGAAGGCTGCGGGGCGGGAAACCGGGATGCCCGCGCGCGGGGTGGTCGGGTAGCGTGCGGGCCATGTCGAGTCCCGAATCGGACAGGGTGGGGGCCCTCGGTCACGCCGCCGGCCCCCTGCACCACTAGGGCCTGTCTGACAATTCCCTCCCCCAGCCTCCGGCCGGGAGGTGCCCCCAGCCTCGCGCCGCCATGCACGCACTCTCGCCGCACCGGGCGCAGAGCCAAGTACATCCAGTACGAGGCTCCACGCCCGGCACGCCGAGAGCACGCACCTGACGACGCAAGGCCGCCCTCCGGGCGACGACGGGAATTGTCAGACAGGCCCTAGTCCGCAGTTCACAGCCCCGCACTCCGGCCCCGTCGTCGCACCGCGCTCCGCGGTCCGACGGGTGCGCCCGCGGGGCCGGGCCGGCCGCGGTGACGAGATGACTCCTCGTTCCTCTCCTCACCCCGGAGCCACTCGATGCCTCTCCCCCTGTACCTGCTCGCCCTGGCCGTCTTCGCCATGGGCACCTCGGAGTTCATGCTGGCCGGCCTTGTGCCGGACATCGCCGCCGATCTGGACGTGAGCGTCGGCACGGCGGGCACCCTCACCACGGCCTTCGCGGCCGGCATGGTCGTCGGGGCACCGTCGATGGCCGCCCTCGCCCGGAACCTGCCCGCGCGGGCGAGCCTGCTCGGTTGCGTCCTGGTCTTCCTGGCGTCCCACGCCGCGGGGGCCGTCACGTCGAGCTTCGCCGTCCTCTTCGCGACCCGGGTCGTCGCGGCGCTCGCCAACGCCGGATTCCTCGCCGTGGCCCTGACCACCGCAGCCGCGCTGGTCCCGCCGGACCGGAAGGGGCGCGCGCTCGCCGTCCTGCTGTCCGGCACCACGGTGGCGACGATCGCCGGTGTGCCCGGCGGGTCGCTGCTCGGCACCCTGCTCGACTGGCGGGCGACGTTCTGGGCGGTCGCCGCCCTCTGCCTGCCCGCCGCCGCCGGCATCCTCGCCGGCGTGCCGGCCCGCACCGGCCCGCGGGTGCCGGACGCGGGAACTCCGCTGCGCGCGGAACTCGCCCGGCTCGGCGACCGGCGCCTGCTGACGGTCATGCTGCTCGGTGCCCTGGTGAACGCGGCGACCTTCGCGAGCTTCACCTTCCTCGCGCCGGTCGTGACCGGCACCGCCGGACTGGGCGAACTCTGGGTCACGGTCGCGCTGGTCCTGTTCGGAGCCGGTTCGCTCACCGGTGTCACCGTCGCCGGCCGGTTCTCCGACCGGCGCCCCGGCGCGGTCGTCGCCGTCTGCGCGCCCGCGCTGCTCCTCGGCTGGCCGGCCCTGGCCCTCCTGGCGGACCGGCCCGCCGCCCTGCTCCCCCTGGTCTTCGCGCAGGGCGCCCTGTCCTTCGCGGTGGGCGGCACCCTGATCACGCGGGTCCTCTACGCGGCTTCCGGGGCGCCCACGATGGCCGGCTCCTACGCGACCGCGGCCCTCAACACCGGCGCGGCGGCGGGCCCGCTCCTCGCGGCGACGGCGCTCGGCACCCCGGCGGGGGCGACGGGGCCGCTGTGGGTGAGCGGAGCGCTGGTGGGGGTGGCCCTGCTGGTGGGCAGGGGGCCGGGGAGCCCGGTCAGCCGGCCCGCGAGCTGAACGCCTCGTACGCGCGCTCGTCGAAGAGGACGAAGCGGGCCTCCGTCACCGAGGTGGGGGTGGTGCGGACCGTGTCGAGGGCGATGCGGGCCGCGTCGTCCAGCGGCCACCGGTAGACGCCCGTGGAGACGGCGGGGAAGGCGACCGTGCGGGCGCCCAGTTCGTCGGCGACGCGCAGGGACTCGCGGTAGCAGGAGGCGAGGAGGCCGGAGCGGTCCTCGGTGGTGCTGTACACCGGGCCGACGGTGTGGATGACCCAGCGCGCGTCCAGGTCGCCGGCGGTGGTGGCCACCGCTTCGCCGGTGGGCAGGCCCTTGCCGAGGTGACCGGCGCGCAGGCTCCGGCACTCCGCCAGGATCGCGGGGCCGCCCCGCCGGTGGATGGCACCGTCGACGCCGCCCCCGCCGAGCAGCGAGGAGTTGGCCGCGTTGACGATCGCGTCGGCGCTCTCGCGGGTGATGTCGCCCTGGACGAGGGTGATGGTGGTCATGGGGGCCTCTCCGGTCGTCGGTGGTCTCCGCCCCGTCAGGTCTGCCGGAGCCTGCGCCACACCGCCCTGGCCGCGTTGTGCCCCGACATGCCGTGCACACCCGGGCCGGGCGGGGTGGCCGACGAGCAGATGAAGACGGCCGGGTGCGGGGTGGCGTACGGGTGGAGGGAGAGCTTGGGGCGGAGCAGGAGCTGGAGGCCGGAGACCGCGCCGGAGGCGATGTCGCCGCCGACGTAGTTGGCGTTGCGCGCGGCCAGTTCGGGCGGGCCGGCGGTGGCGCGGGCGAGGACGCGGTCGCGGAAGCCGGGGGCGAAGCGCTCCAGTTGGCGCTCTATCGCGTCCGTCAGGTCGCCGGTCCAGCCGTGGGGGACGTGGCCGTACGCCCAGAAGACGTGCTTGCCGGCCGGCGCGCGGGTGGGGTCGGCGACGCTGGGCTGCACGGTGATGAGGAACGGGGCGTCGGGGGCGCGGCCCTCGCGGGAGGCGGCGTTCAGGGCGGTGCCGATCTCGGCGCTGTCGGCGCCGATCTGCACGGTGCCCGCGCGGCGGGGTTCCTCGGCGGTCCACGGCACGGGGCCGTCCAGCGCGTAGTCGATCTTGAAGACGCCGGGGCCGTACCGGTAGCCGGCGTAGTGGCTGCCGAGCCCGGCGATGCGGGCGAGCGCGGTCGGCGAGGTGTCGAAGACGTAGGCGCGGGCCGGCGGCAGGTCGTCGAGGCGCTTGACCTCGTAGTCGGTGTGGACGGTGCCGCCGAGGTCCCGCAGGTGGCCGGCGAGGGCGTCGGAGATGGCCTGGGAGCCGCCGCGGGCCACGGGCCAGCCGCGGGCGTGCGCGGCGAGGGCGAAGACCATGCCGACGGCGCCGGTGGCGAAGCCGCCGAGGGGGGCCATGACGTGCGCGACGAGGCCCGCGAAGAGGGTCCTGGCCTTCTCGTCGCGGAAGCGGCGCATCAGCCACGTCGACGGGGGCAGGCCGACCAGGCCGAACCGGGCGAGGGTGACCGGGTCGCGGGGCAGCGCGGTCAGCGGCAGGGACATGAAGTCCCGGGCCAGGGTGTCCCACCGGGGCAGGAAGCGCTCGACCAGCCTGCGGTACGTGCCCGCGTCGCGTGCGCCGAAGGAGGCGGCGGTCTCGCCGACCGAGCGGGAGAGCACGGCGGCGGATCCGTCGGGGAAGGGGTGCGCCATCGGCAGCGCGGGGTGCAGCCACTCCAGTCCGTACCGCTCCAGCGGGAGGTCGCGGAAGGCGGGCGAGTTGATGCCGAGCGGGTGCGCGGCGGAGCAGGGGTCGTGCCGGAAGCCCGGCAGGGTCAGTTCCTCGGTGCGCGCGCCGCCGCCCACGGTGCCCTGGGCCTCGAAGACGGCGACCGAGAAGCCCCGGCGGGCCAGCTCCACGGCAGCGGTCAGCCCGTTCGGCCCCGCACCCACTACGACCGCATCGAGCATCGACGGCACCTTCGGACCCCTTCGTCAGCCGATGGCAACTCCGGATCAGGATAGGCCCGGGGTCCGGCGGTCGTCGGCCGCGGGTGGGGCGGGCGACCCGGGCCCCGGCCCCGGGCGGGCCGGAGCCGCCCCGGCGCCGGGATCAGGCCTCGCCGGACAGCAGGCCCACCACCCGCCGGGCGGTGGCCGCGTCGCGGGCCGCGGTGAACGGCAGGTCGTTGCCGCCGGTGATGCGGAAGGGTACGCCCGTACGGGTCAGGTGGGTGCCGCCCGCCTCCTCGACCAGGAGCAGTCCGGCCGCGTGGTCCCAGGCGGCCTCCCACGAGAAGGCGGTGGCGTCGGACTCGCCGCGGGCGACGGCGAGGTACTCCAGGCCGGCCGAACCGCAGGGCCGCGGTGCCACGCCCGGGGTGCGCAGGCCGAGCAGGTCGTGCTTCTGCTCGTCCGTCGTGTAGTCCGGGTGGGAGGTCGCCACGCGCAGGTCGCGGCCCGGCTCGGGCACGCCCGCGTACAGCCGCTCGCCGTCCAGGTGGGCGCCCCGCCCGCGCACCGCCGTGGCGAGTAGGTCGTCGGCGGCGGCGTAGGTCCAGGAGGCGTGGACGACGCCGTGCTGGGCGAGCGCGACCAGGGTGCAGAAGCCCCGCTCGCCGCTGACGAACTGCCGGGTGCCGTCGACGGGGTCGACGATCCACACCGGTGCGTCGCCCCGTATCGCCCCGTAGGAGGCGGGGTTGGCGTGGACCGCCTCCTCGCCGACGACGACCGAGCCGGGCAGCAGGGCGGCGAGGGCGTCGGTGAGGTACAGCTCGGCCTTGCGGTCGGCGTCCGTCACCAGGTCGTGCGGGCCCGCCTTCTGGTCGACCTCGTCCGCGGCGAGCCGCCGCCAGCGCGGCATGATCTCCAGTGCGGCCGCCTTGCGGACGGCCTCCTCCACGTCGTCGGCGTGCCGGGCGAGAAACTCGTCGATGGTTTCGTTGTTCTCGATCATGACTCCATGAGAGCACGTCCCGCTGACAATCCCCGCCCGGGTGGTGTACTCCGGGTGGAATCGACACGAACACGGAGTGCGGGCGTCAGCGGCCGACCGCGTACCCCTGCATGCCGCGCGGGTTCGCGGCCGCCGACAGCACGCCCGTCTCCGGGTCGCGGGCGACGGCGCACAGCCTGCCCTCCGACCAGGCGCCGCCCACCGTCACGTCGTGCCCGCGGCGGCGCAGCTCCCCGACGACGTCCGCGGGCGTCCGGGACTCGACCGTGACGCTGCCGGGCCGCATGCCGCGCGGGAAGAAGGAGCCGGGGAAGCCGTCGTTGTGCCAGTTGGGGGCGTCGATCGCGCCCTGGAGGTCGAGGCCGCCGCGTACCCGTGGGCGCAGGGCGACCGCGAGGAAGAAGTGCAGCTGCCACTGGTCCTGCTGGTCGCCGCCGGGTGTGCCGAACGCCATCACCGGGACGCCGTCGCGCAGGGCGACGGAGGGCGTGAGCGTGGTGCGGGGGCGGCGGCCCGGGGTGAGCGAGTTGGGCAGGCCCTCCTCCAGCCAGGTCATCTGGAGCCGGGTGCCGAGGGGGAAGCCGAGTTCGGGGACGACCGGGTTGGACTGGAGCCAGCCGCCGCTGGGCGTGGCCGAGACCATGTTGCCCCAGTGGTCGACGATGTCGAGGTGGCAGGTGTCCCCGCGGGTTCCTCCGTCGGCGGCGACGTCCGGTTCGCCGGGCACCGGGGAGTCCGGGCTCTTGGCGACCGTCGGCTCGCCCACGCCCAGGGCGTCGAAGCCCTCCGCCTCGTCGGCCGCCAGCAGCGCGTGGGCGCTCAGGCGCGGGGTGCGCCCGCCCGGGGCGCCGGGCCGCAGCTCGAAGGACGCCCGGTCACCGACGAGTCCGCGCCGGGCGGCGTTGTAGCCGTCCGAGAGCAGGTCGCCGAGCGGCACCCGGTCGGCGCCGTCGGCGTCGCCGTACCAGGCCTCCCGGTCGGCCATGGCCAGCTTGCAGCCCTCGATCAGGAGGTGGAGGTAGTCGGCGCTGCCGTAGGCGGGCAGTTCGGGCGGGAGCAGCGCCAGCTGCTGGAGGAGGACGGGGCCCTGGCTCCAGGGGCCGGCCTTGCACAGGGTCCAGCCGTTCCAGTCGTAGGTGGCGGGTGCCTCGTAGTGCGCGGACCAGCCGGCCAGGTCGGCGGCGGTGAGCGTGCCGGTGTGGCGTTCGCCGCTGGTGTCCATGGTGGGCCGGGCGGCCTGCCGGACCAGGGCCTCGGCTATGAACCCGGAGCGCCAGACCTCCCGCGCGGCGTCGATCTCCGCCGCGCGGTCCCCCGCGCCGGCCGTCTCGGCCAGCAGCCGCTTCCAGGTGGCGGCGAGGGCGGGGTTGCGGAACAGCTCGCCGGGGCGGGGCGGGCGGCCGTCCGGCAGGTAGACCTCGGCGGAGGTCGTCCACTCCGTCTCGAACAGGTTCCGTACGGTCTCGACGGTCTCCGCGACGCGCTCCACGGGCGCGTGCCCGTCCTCGGCGTAGCCGATGGCGTACTTCAGCACGTCGGCGAGGGTCTTGGTGCCGTGGTCGCGCAGCAGGAGCAGCCAGGCGTCGAAGGCGCCGGGCACGGCGGCGGCCAGGGGCCCGGTGCCGGGTACGAGGTCCAGACCGAGCCCCTTGTAGTGCGCGACGCTCGCCCCGGCCGGCGCGACTCCCTGCCCGCACAGCACCCGCACCTCGCCGTGCGCGGGCGCGAGCAGGATCGGCACTTCACCGGCGGGCCCGTTGAGGTGCGGCTCCACGACGTGCAGCACGAAGGCACCGGCCACGGCGGCGTCGTAGGCGTTGCCCCCGTCCTCCAGCACGGCCATGGCGGACTGCGAGGCCAGCCAGTGGGTGGAGGAGACCATGCCGAAGGTGCCCTGGAGGGTGGGTCGGGTGGTGAACATACGGGCTCTCACCTCACTGTTTACGCGCGCCTGACGGTCGGGGCCGCACTCCGGACCAGAATCTAAGGAGTGTGGACCGGAGTTCTTCTCCGCCCGCTCCCCCGGCAGGCTATCGACCGCCCCGCGCCGCTCCTTCCCCGCCTCGGGCATGCCGGCGGCCGGCTTACTGCGGGCCGTCCCCCGAAGGGTCTCCGTCTCGTCGGTGTGCTACCCCATGACCGCCCGGCCGCGTCCAGGAACGCCAGCCACCTCGATGAACCGCTCCAGCAGAGCCAGCCGTTCCCCGCGCCGGGCCTCCGACAAGGCGGTCTTCTGCCACTGTTGTTCAGCGCGTTCCGCCGAGAGTCGAGTCCTGCGCTGGACGGGGTAGGACAGCGAGCCGCCGAGGACTACGCCGCCGAGCGATATGAGCGACACCCAGACCTGACCCGACATGGCGGTCATCGTGCCATGCGGGTCGTTCTCGGGGGCAGATCGAGCCGGCGGCCGGGGCCGCTCGTCATCGGCTGACGAGCGGCCCCGGCCGGTCCTGCTACGACTGCGTTCAGTTGGAGTTGAGCGTCAGCCCGTAGTAGTTGAGGGCGTCGTCGAGCGGCTGGAAGTACGAGGAACCGCGGGAGTAGACCCCGCCGGTGCACTGCTGGTCGATCGGGCCGCCGGAGGTCATGCCCTGGGCCTGGTTGCCGGAGATGTACGCACCGCCGCTGTCGCCGCCCTCGACGCAGACGCTGGAGGTGGCCAGGCCGGTGATGACGGTGTCGGGCCCTCCGTTGCGGTCTACGTAGGTGACGGTGTTGTTGTAGGAGCCGATCGTGCCGCAGGTCCAACCGGTGGTGGCGCCGGACTTGCAGACCGAGGCGCCCGACACGGCACGGTTGCCGCCCCTGACGGCGACCGGGCTGCTGTTGCCCCAGGTGCCGACGCTCGTGGTGATGTAGTGGCCGGGGTTGATGGTCAGGATGCCCATGTCGACGCTGCGGGTGCCGAGCGCGTAGCGGGTCTTGTAGCCCTTGGCGAAGGCGGTCCCGTCGTAGCGCAGGGTGTTCGTGACGCAGTGTCCCGCGGTCACCAGGTACTGGTTGCCCGACCTGTCACGGGCCCCGTACCCGACGGAACACCACTGGCCGGTGTTGTTGAACGTCATCTTGCTGCCGGGGTAGATCGCCGCCTTGGCCTCGGCCTCCTCCTCACCGCGCACGATGCGGACGGCGGATCCGTGCTCGGCGGCCTTGGCGAGGAACGCCCGGGCGGCTGCTCCCCGGTCGTTGTTGACCTTGACGGTCACCTTGTCGGACGCCAGGTCCACGGACCAGGCGACCACGCCGGACGGTGCCTTCCTGGCGGCAAGGCCGTCCAGTTCCGCCTTGACCTCGTCGAGTGCGGCCTGGCCCCGTGCGGGCACCCGGGCGTCGAGGCCGGCCTTCTCGATCGTCGCGGCCTCGGCGCTGTCGGCGGCGTTGACGGTCAGCCTGCCGGAGGCGTCGAAGAAGGCCCCGTCGCCGGCTATACCTCTCCGGGCGAGCTCGGCGAGCTTGGCCTGCTGGGTGTCCTGCCGGTCCAGACGGCCGGCCGCCGCCTCGTCGCTCACACCGAGCGAGGCGGCCAGCGCCCGGACCATCTCGGGCTGGTAGTGGGGGGTGGCGTCCGTGCCCTGCGCCTGGGCCACGGTCTGGGCCCCCAGCACCGTGGAGGCCGAGAGCACGAGACAGACCGCGGTCAGGCGGTACTTACGAGAGTTGCGCACGTCTGATTCCTTCCGGGTGACAGGCAGGAACCCAATGGGGGGTTTACCGCCGGGACACAAGCGCGCCCCGGACAGGAATAGTTCCTGCCTGACGGCGGGCCAGCAGCCCGCTGTGGACCCGAACTATTGCGCAGCGATTTATCGAAATTCAAGAGGCCGGCGGCGAGAAATTCATACAGCCGAAATCACCCCGCCCCCGGCGAACATCTGGGGCCCCTCAGGCCGTTAGGGAAGAGTAGAGAGCCCACGTTCACCGCGATATCAGGTCGTCGATTTCACGGATACGCAGAAAACTCCGAAGCGGGGATACGTATAGGTGATGACCGGCACCGGATATTCAGGAGCCGAGCCGTTCCGTACATTGATGTGACCCACTGGGAAAGCGCGCAGGAACGCAGAACAAGGAGCCGGTGCCGTGCCCGAAATCTATTTCCAGGTCCACGTGCCCATCCGGAACTCCGTACGGCCCGAGCAGTGCGGACTCCACGTCTTCACCGGCGCGGCCGACACCTGGGCGGCAGCCCTGCGTATCGCGCGCGAGACCTGCGACAGGGCAACCGCCGCGCAGAAGGCGGGCCTTCCCGCCCCCGGCCGGCGTCCGGACGGCTGGTCGGCTCGCGGGCTGCGGCCCGGCTGGGTGCTGGACTGGGCGGGTGCGACCGTGGACGCCTGGAGGCCGGACGGCAGGCTTCGGCTCAGCAGACGTCATCTGTCCTGACGGGAGGGCCGTCGGGGCCGGGCGAGGGGGCGTTCCCCGTCCCGGAACCCCCTTCCAGCCGACGGGCGAGGTCACGACGGGAGAGGGCGCCGGTCTTGCGCATGGCACGGGCGATGTGCTGTTCCACCGTGCGGGGAGACAGGTGCAGGGTCACCGCGATCTCACGGTTGGTCAGTCCGGAAACCGCGAGCTGCGCGACCTCCGACTCCCGCGGCGACAACTCGTCGGCGTGCGAGGGCCGTCCGGGCGGCCGTCCCTTTCTGGCCGGCTGCCGAGTGCGCAGCAGGGCCCTGGTGCGGGCCGCGTCCCAGACGGCACCCAGTTCGGTGAAGCGCTGGGCGCAGGCCTCCAGTTCGGCCACCGCCGACAGGGCGCGGGTGAGGTCGGTCGCCGGTTCCGGCGGGGCGGCGTCGTGCTCGATCCCGGCGACCTGGCCGGGACCGGCGTCGGTGTGCGCCGCCAGTGCGCAGCGCGCCGCTCCCTCCGCCGTCAGCGTCTGCGCGTAGGGGCGGGGCAGCTTCCCGTAGGCCGTAGTGGCCGCCCGGTACAGCTCCGCGGCCCGCAGCAGTCCCTCCCGCCGGTCCCCGGCCGACGCCGTGGTCTCGGCGAGTACGGCCCGGCACCAGGTCAGCGCGGCCCTGGCGGCGGGTGCCTGGCCCGGGCCGAGCCCCTGGGCGAAGTCCCGGACCATGGCCCGCGCGGTGACGTCGTCGCCCGCGCGTACCAGTGCTTCCACGGCCCACGGCGCGAGTTCGGCGGCCCATGGCCACACTCCCTTGCCGGCCACCACGGACCAGGCGGCTCGCGCCTGATCCGCCGCGGCCCGCACCTCCTGGCGGGCCAGGGCGAGGCGGGTCAGGGCGCCGGCCGCCGTGGTGGCCAGCGGTACGGGAAGGTCCTCCCTGCCGAACGTCCCGCGCTGGGACAGCCAGGAGGCCGCCTCCCCCCAGTCACCCTGGGCGAGGGCGAGCAGGCCGCGCACGACGTAGGCGTCGGAGGCGATGAGCGGCATGTCGGCGGTGGCCGCGACGAAGTCCTCGCACCGTCTGGCCAGACCAGGCCACTGGCCGGTCCACCATTCCTGGAGCAGTTGCGCCCCCAGCGCGTTGTGCTCGAAGTAGGGCGCACCGCTTCGTGCGGACAGCTCCCGGCCCTCCGCGAGCAGGTCGGAGGCCCGCTCGTGCAGGCCCAGCCACACGGCGGAGTCCGCGGCGTTGCACAGACCGCGTGCCGCCTGCCCGGCGCGGGCGGTGTCGGTGGTGCCCCTGGGCAGCCGCCGCACCAGCTCCCAGGCGTCCGTCTCGGCGCAACTCGTCGCGAGGGCGACCCTGTTGGCCAGGACCGCCGTCCGCATCGCGTCGTCCCCGCTCATGTCCGCGGCGGCCATGGCCTTGACCAGCCACTCCCGGTGGACGTCGATGGAGTTGCCCGGCCAGAACGGGCTGGACAGGGCGCCCATGGCACGTGCGGCCAGGCCGGGGCGGACCTCGTGCAGTTCGGCGGCGGCGGTCTCCAGGGCGCGCCAGCCCTCGGGGTACCGTCCCATCTGGTTGCACAGCATCAGCCCCAGGTCGAGCCGCAGCTCTCCGCGTACGGCCGCGGGAAGTGACGCGTCCTGCACGATCTGGGCGAGGACTTCCACGGTCTGGTCCGAGCGGAGTCCGGTCACCGCGCTGCGGGCCAGCAGCGGTGCCAGTCGAGCGCGGACCTGTGGCGGGAGTCCGGGGGTGGCCAGCGTCCTTTCCAGCAGCGTGATGGCTTCCTGATGCCGGCTGGAGGCCGCGGCCGACTCGGCGGCCCTCTCCACCGCGTTGATCCATTTTCGGCTCTGGCCGGCCGCCCTGTGGTGGTCGGCCACGGCGGCCCAGGGGACGGGCTGCCCGCGGCGCAGGGCTTTCGCCGCTCGCCGGTGGAGGTTCTGGCGTACGGGGCCGGGCAGGGAGGCTCGGACGGCCGATGCCGCCAGGGGGACGGGGAAGCCGTAGCGGTCTTCGCCGAGTTCCGAGAGTGCCGCGCCCCCCAACGCCCGCAGCAGCGCGGCGTTGCCCGGCACCGGGCCCAGCCCGGACACGGCCAGCAGTTCGCCGCGGCCGGCGGGTCCGTCGAGGACGGCGGCCGCCCAGACGACCGGCCGGTCCTCGGGGGCCAGGGCGCGCGTACGGCTCAGCACCAACTCGGCCAGCCGGACCGGGGGACCTGCCGCTTCCACTTCGGCCGCCGTGCCGCCGAAGGCCGGCCGCCGTTCGCGGAGTTCGGTCAGGAGGTCGACGACGACCCTGGGTACTCCGCCGGTCCGCTCGTGCAGTCTCCTCGCCGCCTCGGACGAGAATCCCTCCCCCAGCGCCCGTACGGCGGCCCGCCGTACGCGTGCCTCGTCCCAGAGCCCCAACCGGTGCCGGAGCACGGTCATCCGGGACGGGTACGTCACCGGCGGATCGCCCAGAGGCAGCCCGGGTACGGGCAGTTCCTCGGGTCGGTAGGCCACCGCTGCCGCCGAGCCCGGCCGCAGGCCCTCCAGCATCCGCCGCAGCAACCGGAGTTCATCCCCGACCGCCCGGTGGGCATCGTCCACGAGCCACAGGGTCGGCGTGTCCGCGCCGGCGTCCACCGGCGGCGGTCCGTCACCGGCACCGCACCGCCACCACGAGCGGGCCACGTCCGCCGCCCGGGGCAGGTCGGCCAGTTCCCGGAGCAGGTGGGACTTCCCCTGTCCGGCGGCGCCCTCCACGAACAGCAGCACCGGTTGGGCACGCGAGTCGGCGAGGACGCGGGCCAGGGGCGATCCAGCGAAACCGCGCTCGGCGGTCAGGCCGTCATCCTCGCTCATCGCCGCACCGTACCAAGACGATCACATCATCGGACATGCACAGGATCAGAACGTCCACCGCCTCTCCTCGCAGGAACCGCGAGACTCCCGGCCCGAGCGACGATGGGGGGCCACGGTCGGCGGGGGCCACCCGCGTCCTCTGCCGTCCCAGGGCGTACGTGCCCGGGCGTCTGGAAGAGCTCCCGGTGTCAGGACGCGCCGCGGAGCACGCCCGACCATCCGCTCGAACCCGGGGTCCCATGCCGTCCGGCTCGGGACAGCCGGCGATCGGCATGGGCGGCTCGTTCCACACGCCCGTGCACTCGCCGGCCGACCGGGGCCGGCGGATTCCCCGCAAGTGCTGCGCGGCGCCGCGGGCCCGGTGGACCGGCACCTGAAATCAACCACGGTTCCGGGCCCCCGGAACATCCGGGACGCCGGATCCACGGATACTCAATCAACCTGGGCCAGCGCACCCGTGGCCCCCGAGCCGGGTGCCGCACCGCCACTGGTACCCCGGCCACGCGCTCCGGGTCCGGAGCCGGGCGCCGGTCACCTCGCCGCTGCCCTCGGAGGGTTCCGCACGTACGAATCAGGGGTGCCGATCCCCCTTACCGGGCCCTGTTCCGCACGGCCTTCCACCGCGACCTGTCCACGGTGAACGGCACCTGCGTCCGCAGCGACTTCGTGGGCGACTTCGTGGCCTTCATGGCGCGACGCCGCACGAGCACCCCCTACGACCCGCTCCTCGCCGACGCCTGACAGGCACGCCGGAACGCCAATCCGCGAAGGCCGGCGGCAAGCCCGGCGGCGCGGTCGCCGACTCGCCTCCAGCGGTGTCCGTCACCGCACGCGGCCGCGACGACCTTGGTGCCCGCGCCGGCCCTGAGGGAGTCGCCGTGACGGACCGCGGCCGGGACCACGGGGCCGCCTCCGCCGCCGGTCGGCGCCACCGAGTCGCCGGTCCGAACAGCGCCAGGACCAGCGCGCCGGGCGTCCAGGTTCCCGCGATGACCGGGCAGACCGCCTGGTAGCCGACGCCGTCGCACACTCCGGCGATCATCAGCGGACCGTCGCGTGGACGGGGTGGCCGGCGGTGGCCCCGAAGCAGCGGCGCGCGCGGCCGCCGTCCTGTACGCAGCAGCCCTCGCGGGAGGGGGTGAGAGCCGAGCGGTCACACTTTCACCACATCAACAACATCTGATGTTCACATTGGATAGGCTCCGGGCGCTCCATCCGCACCACTGAGGGGGGATTCCTCATGCGCATCCGCCGTACCCTGAGCGCCGCCGCCGCGACCGCCGGTGCCCTCGCGCTCGGTCTGGCCGCCGCCGTTCCCGCGCAGGCCGCCGAGTACTCCTCGGCCCTGAAGATCAAGGGCGTCCAGTACGACGCCCCGGGCCGGGACTCCAACAAGTGCTCCGGCGGCAACACCCGGAACGAGTACCTGACCATCAAGAACTACTCGAAGACGACGACCGTGAACCTGAAGGGCTACAAGGTCAAGGACGCCGTGGGCAACACGTTCACCTTCCGGAACAGCCACACGCTCCAGCCCGGCGACCTGGTCAGCCTGCGCGGCGGACGCGGGACCGATTCGGACGCGGGGAACGTCGTCTACCGCCAGAACTGCAACTTCATATGGAACAACGACAAGGACACGATCTACTTCTACAAGCCCACCGGGGCCCGCGCCGACGTCCACGCCTACACCAAGAGCGCCAACGACCGGGACGGCAACGGCTACATCACGTACCACGGCTGACCCGCCGATGAGAAAGTGCTGCTGCCCGAAAGGACAGCAGCACTTTCTTCACGGAAACTCCGCAGCCGCAGGCCTCAGGCCCAGCAGCCGTTCACCGTGGCGGCGAGCCCGTCCATGGCGTCCTTGATGTCGCCGGGAGCCGCCGTGGAGTCGTTCTCGATGAAGGAGAAGATCCGCCAGTCCCCGTCGTCGGTGCGCGTGACGCCGCTCAGCGCGATCGCGCCCGTGAGCGTGCCGGTCTTCGCCCGCACCTTGCCGACCGCGCACCGGGAGTCGGGATCGTCGAAGCGCCCCCACTCCGGGCCGAGGCTGGCACCGGCCTCGCCGGCGACCGGCAGCCCGTCGAGGATCGAGCCGAGGGCGGGGGACTCGGTGACCGCGTCGAGGAGCTGCGCGAGGGTCGCGGCCGGGATGCGGTCGGCGCGGGAGAGGCCGCTGCCGTCGTGCATCACGAAGTTGTCGAGGGAGATCCCGTACGAGCTGAGCACCTGGCGCACGAGTGCGGCGCCGCCCTCGAAGGTGGCCGGCCTCCCCAGCTCCACCGCGGACATGCGCAACAGCGTCTCGGCGATGTTGTTGTCGCTCGTCTTCAGCATCGTGCGGACGATGTCCGACAGGGGCGCCGACTTGTGCTGGGCCACCGGCACGTCGGAGTCCCGGGCCGTCCTGCGGGCGACGTCGCCGTCGACGGTGACGCCGAGCGCGGCGAGCTTCTCGGCGAAGACCTTGCCCGCGTCGATCGCCGTGTCGTCGACCGCGGCGCCGTCGACGACCAGTGAGCGGACCGGTGCGATCTCGGTGGGGTAGTAGCCCTCGTTCCAGCCCTCGGCGAGGCTCGGCTCGGCGAACAGGCTGTCGTCCACCCGCACCTTGACGCTGGACAGGCCCGCGGCCTTCAGCCCGTCGACGGCGGTCCTCGCCATCTCGGCGACGTCGTCGCCGGACAGGGTGCGGTCGCCGCCGCCGACGAGGGTGAGGGTGCCGTCGCCGTACACGACCTTCGTGGTGAACTCGTGGTTCGCGCCCAGCAGCGTCAGCGCGGTGGTCGCCGTGGCGAGCTTGGCGTTGGAGGCGGGCATCAGCGTGGTGGAGCCGTTGTGGTCCCACAGGGGGGTGTCCGAGTCGGCGTCGAGGACCACGCCGCTGACGTTCGTGCCGAGGCGCGCGTCGGCGACGCGTTCGTCGAGGTTCGCGACCAGCTGGGCGTCGTCGGCGTCGAGGACGCCCGCGGAGACGCCCCGCGCGGCCGCGGGGCCGTCGTCGGCGGCGAAGGCGGAGGTGCCGGCCAGCGTGGCGGAGGCGACGGGCACGGCCATGGCGAGCACGAGGGCCCGGCGTGCGCCGGTCCGGCCGCCTCTCGCCCTGCGGTGCCGGCGGTTTCCGCCGGGCGCGAATGCATGAGTGGGGGTTTCGTCTGGCGTAGTCATGAGGAGAGTTCCAAAGCTCGGGCTTCCTGCTGTGGGGGTGGAACGGCGGGGACATTAGCAGCCGTTGTGCGGGCTTCCGGCCCGGAAGTTCATCGGCTGTGAAGGTCTTGGAGAACTTCTGTCCCGGCGGCTTCGACGCGGGCCCTCTTCCGGCACCGAATGGGCAGTTCCACTGCCCTTTGGTGCAGCCCCCGGGCGGCCACGCAGGCGACACCGCCGCTCCAGGAGGAGCATGGGAACACACCGGCCGGCCCGGCTGTTGCCCGGATGCGGAACGGAGGCGCGACGGTGCACGGTGAATACAAGATCCCCGGCGGCAAGCTGGTCGTGGTGGACGTCGACGAGGAGGACGGCGCGCTGCGGCACGTGCGCGTGGCCGGCGACTTCTTCCTCGAACCGGACGAGGCCCTGGAGGCGGTGAACCGCGCGCTGGAGGGCGCTCCCGCGGACACCGACGCGGCCGGGCTCGCCGCGCGGATCGACGCGGCGCTGCCCGAGGGGACCGTGATGTACGGACTGACCTCGCAGGGCGTGGCGGTCGCCGTGCGGCGGGCGCTCGCACAGGCCGCGGACTGGACGGACTACGACTGGCAGGTGATCCACGAGGGGCCCGAGCCCCCGGCCCTGCACATGGCACTGGACGAGGTGCTGACGGCCGAGGTGGCGGCCGGCCGGCGGCCGCCCACGCTGCGGGTGTGGGAGTGGGGCGCCCCGGCGGTGATCATCGGCAGCTTCCAGTCGCTGCGCAACGAGGTGGACGCCGAGGGCGCCGCCCGTCACGGCGTCGAGGTGGTGCGCCGGATCTCCGGCGGCGGCGCCATGTTCGTCGAGCCCGGCAACACCATCACCTACTCGCTGTCCGTGCCGGACGCGCTGGTGCAGGGGCTCTCCTTCCAGGACAGCTACGCCTATCTCGACGACTGGGTGCTGGGAGCGCTCGGCGAGATGGGGATCCGCGCCTGGTACCAGCCGCTGAACGACATCGCCACCGACCAGGGCAAGATCGCCGGCGCCGCACAGAAGCGCGTGGTGGGTCCCGGCGGCGGTCCCGGCGCCGTGCTGCACCACGTGACCATGTCGTACGACATCGACGCGGACAAGATGCTGGAGGTGCTGCGCATCGGGCGGGAGAAGATGTCCGACAAGGGCACCCGGAGCGCCAGGAAGCGGGTGGACCCGCTGCGCCGCCAGACGGGACTGGCCCGCGAGGAGGTCATCGAGCGGATGATCTCCTCCTTCGACGCCCGGTACGGGCTGAGCCGCGGCAAGGTGACCGACGGGGAACTGGCCCGGGCGCGGGAGCTGGCGCGGACGAAGTTCTCCTCGGCCGAGTGGACGGCACGGGTGCCCTGACGGAGACGGCCGGCGGCTCTCCCGCCGCGAGCCGGGGCGCTCGTCACCCCGTCCCGGTCCGTCTGCGTCACCGCCCGGGCACGCACCGAGTTCGGGCTTCCGCCCCACCGGGACTCGTGTGAGACTGGCGTCCCGTCCGCTGTGCGGACCCCCTCCGCACCGTCCCCCACGAGAAGTGCGCCGTGCGTTCTCTTCCCCTGCCGCTCGCCCTGACCGCGCGTCTGGCGCCGGTCGCCGTGCTCGCCACGGCGGGCTGGGCGCTGTCGTCCGGGCCGGACACCTCTCCGGCCGCGAAGGACAAGACGCCGCCTCCCGCCGACCGGTCCGCCTCCGCGCCCGCCACCGAGGCGGCGACGAAGACGTACGCCGCCGCGCCCGCGCCCTGCGGGAGCCTGGCCGCGAAGACGGTCACCTCCCTGGTCCCGGGCGCCAAGGCGGCCGGCAAGGAGATCCCGTCGACCGACACCGACGTGCGCCGCACCTGTTCCTGGAACGCGCTCAAGGGATACGACTACCGCTGGCTCGACGTCTCCTTCGAGGTGATGGCTTCCGAGGACGCCGCCCGGAAGTCGTACGAGGGGCGCGTCGCCGACCGGAGCGGGGGCGGCGAGGTGCCGGGGCTCGGCGACGCGGCCTACTCGGTCGTGAACCTCACCACCGAGGACAAGCAGCAGACGCGTGAGGGCACGGTGCTGGTCCGTGCCTCCAACGCCCTGGTGATGATCACGTACAACGGCAGCGACTTCGAGTCGAAGAAGGCGCCGTCCTCGGACACGATCAACAAGGGCGCCATCAAGGCGGCCAAGGAGGCCGTGGCCGCCCTGGCGGACGGTCAGGGCTGAGCGTCGGCCGGCCCCTCGGGCACCCGGGGCCGCGTCGCGGGCAGCCGCATCAGCACCAGGTACAGCAGCAGGGACGTGCCGAGACCCACCGCCCAGCCGTAGTCGGCCAGCGGTTCGAGGAAGGGCACGGGCCGGCCGTCGATCAGGGGATGGAAGTCGGCGCCGCCGACGGCGAGGACGCCGCCCGTCACGAAGGCCGCCACCGCCCGCCAGTTCCAGCCGCCCTCGTACCAGTAGCGGCCGCCCGCCCGGTACAGGTCGACGAGGTGGAGGCGGGCCCGGCGCAGGATCCAGTAGTCGGCGATGAGGATGCCCGCGACCGTGCCGAGGAGCCCGCCGACCAGGCCGAGCCAGGTGAAGATGTAGCCCTGCGGGTCGGCGTACAGCTTCCACGGGAAGATCAGCACGGCGAGGACGCAGGTGATGAGGGCGCCCGCCCGGAAACTCAGCCTGCGCGGGGCGACGTTGGAGAAGTCGAAGGCCGGTGAGACCAGGTTGGCCGCGATGTTCACCGACAGCGTCGCCACCAGGACGGTGACGAGCGCGAAGAGCAGCCCGACCACGTTGTCCGTCTTCGCGGCGAGCTGCACCGGGTCCCAGATCGGTTCACCGTAGACCGCCTGCGACCCGGAGGTGACCATCACCGACAGGAACGCGAAGAGCGTCATGGTGGTGGGCAGTCCGAGGGCCTGGCCCCGGGTCTGGGCCTTCTGGCTCTTTCCGTAGCGGGTGAAGTCCGGGATGTTCAGGGACAGCGTCGACCAGAAGCCGATCATGCCCATCAGGGAGGGCCAGAAGAGCTTCCAGAAATCCCCGCCCCAGCCCAGCCTGGACGGCTGGTCGAAGAGCGGGCCGAAGCCGCCCGCCTTGTCGGCCATCCACCACAGCATCACGAACGCGCCGACCAGGACGAAGGGCGCCGCCCAGTTCTCGAAGCGGCGGATCGTCTCCATGCCGCGCAGGATGACGGCGACCTGGATCGCCCAGAAGATCGCGAACGACAGCCACATCGTCCAGGCGTGTCCGCCGAACTCCGCCGCGCCCGTCCAGCCGTCGCCGATCAGCTTGCCGGCCAGGAAGTAGATGGCCTCGCCGCCGATCCAGGTCTGGATGCCGAACCAGCCGCACGCCACCAGCGCCCGCACGACCGCGGGCAGGTTGGCGCCGCGGATCCCGAAGGAGGCACGCGCGAAGACGGGGAAGGGGATGCCGTACTTGGGTCCCGCGTGCCCGGTGAGCAGCATCGGGACCAGCACGATCACGTTGGCCAGGGCGATGGTGAGCACCGCCTGCTTCCAGTCCATGCCGACGGCGATGAGGCCGGAGGCCAGGGTCCAGGAGGCGGTGTTGTGGGCCATGCCGACCCACAGCGCGGAGAAGTTGTACGTGGTCCAGGTCCGGCCCTCGACGGGGACCGGCAGCAGGTCGTCGTTGGCGTAGGGGCCGCTGGGCGGCGGGGCGCCGGGGGCGAGTTCCACCCGGCCGTCGGGGAGGGCGACCTGGGTGGTGGGAGGTATGGGCGTGGGCGCGGTGTCGGTCATGGGCAGGCCAATCGTGCGGTGGGACGGGAGAGGCCGTGCGGGGGTGGTGCCGTGGGGGGTGCGCGGGTGCGCCCTGGGCCCCTCCCCCGGGAGGAAGGGGAGGGGAGTCGGAGGGGGTCAGGCGTTGAGCGCGGAGATGATCCGGGTGCCGTAGGCGTCGATCACGGCTTCCTGCGCGTCGTGCATGTCGTAGACGGCGAACTGGTCGACGCCGAGGGCGCGCAGGGCCCGGAGCTTCTCGATGTGCTTCTCCGGCGGTCCGATGAGGCAGAACCGGTCGACGATCTCGTCCGGCACGAACCGGGTGTCGGGGTTGCCGCTGCGTCCGTGGTGGCTGTAGTCGTAGCCCTCGCGGGACTTGATGTAGCCGGTGAGTTCGTCGGGGACCGCGCCGGTGTGGGCGCCGTACCTGGCGACCAGGTCGGCGACGTGGTTGCCGACCATGCCGCCGAACCAGCGGCACTGCTCCCGCGCGTGGGCCAGCGCCTCGGGCGAGTCGTCGGGGGTGACGTAGGCCGGGGCGGCGACGCAGATCGTCACCTCGTCCGGGTCCCGGCCGGCGGCCGCCGCGGCGTCCTTGACGGCCTTGACCATGTACTCGGTGAGGTAGAGGTCGGCGAGCTGGAGGATGAAGCCGTCGGCCTCCTCCCCGGTCATCTTCAGGGCCTTCGGGCCGTACGCCGCCATCCAAACGGGGAGTTCGGCGCCCGGCTTGATCCAGGGGAAGCGCACGGTGGTGCCGCCGCCGAGGTCGGCCTCCTCGCCGCGGCCCAGCGCCCGGATCACGCGCATGGCGTCGCTGATGCGGGCGAGGGTGTTGGGCTTGCGGCCGGCCACGCGCATCGCGGAGTCGCCGCGGCCGATGCCGCAGACGGTGCGGTTGCCGAACATGTCGTTGAGGGTGGCGAAGGTGGAGGCGGTCACCTCCCAGGTGCGGGTGCCGGGGTTGGTGACCATCGGGCCGACCTTGAGGCGCGTGGTGTGGGCCAGGATCTGGCTGTGGATGACGAACGGCTCCTGCCAGAGCACGGCGGAGTCGAAGGTCCAGCCGTGGGTGAAGCCGTTGCTTTCCGCCCGCTTCATGAGGTCGACGACGCGGGAGGCGGGCGGGTCGGTCTGGAGGACGAGTCCGAAGTCCATGGGCACCGCTCCTAGTTCAGGTACTGGCAGGTGGAGCGCGGGGTGTAGACGCCGTGGCCCTTGCGTCCGGTGTACTCCCGCTCGGTGACGACCGGTTCGCCGCGCGAGAGCACGGTCTCCACCCGGCCGGTGACGCGCTTGCCCTCGTACGCCGAGTAGTCGACGTTCATGTGGTGGGTCCCGGCGGAGATGACCTGCTCGGCGTGCGGGTCGTAGACGACGATGTCGGCGTCGGCGCCGGGCGCGATGGTGCCCTTCTTCGGGTACAGGCCGAACATGCGGGCCGGGGTGGCGCAGGCGATCTCGATCCAGCGGCGGCGGCCGATGTGCCCGTCGACGACGGCCTGGTGGAGCAGGTCCATGCGGTTCTCGACGCCCGGCATCCCGTTGGGGATCTTGGAGAAGTCGCCGCGGCCCAGCTCCTTCTGACCGCTGAAGCAGAAGGGGCAGTGGTCGGTCGAGACCACCTGGAGGTCGTTGGTCCTCAGGCCCCGCCACAGCGCCGCCTGGTGCTCGCGCGGGCGCAGCGGGGTGCTGCACACGTACTTGGCACCCTCGAAGTCCGGTTCGGCGAGGTTGTCGGTGGACAGGAACAGGTACTGCGGGCAGGTCTCGCCGAAGACGTTCAGGCCCTCGTCGCGGGCGCGGATCAGCTCGGTGACCGCCTCGGTCGCGGAGACGTGCACGACGTAGAGGGGCGCGCCGGCGACCTGGGCGAGCCTGATGGCGCGGTGGGTGGCCTCGGCCTCCAGGAGGGCCTTGCGGACCTCGCCGTGGAAGCGCGGGTCGGTCTCGCCGCGGGCGAGGGCCTGCTCGACCAGGACGTCGATGGCGATGCCGTTCTCGGCGTGCATCATGATGAGCCCGCCGTTGCCGGCGGCGCGCTGCATGGCCCGCAGGATCTGGCCGTCGTCGGAGTAGAAGACGCCGGGGTAGGCCATGAACTGCTTGAAGGAGGTCACGCCCTCCTCGACCAGCAGGTCCATCTCCTTGAGCGTCTCCTGGTTCACGTCGGAGACGATCATGTGGAAGCCGTAGTCGATCGCGCAGTTGCCCTCGGCCTTGGCGTGCCAGGCGTCGAGGCCCTCGCGCAGGGAGTGGCCGACGCTCTGGATGGCGAAGTCGACGATGGTGGTCGTGCCGCCCCAGGCGGCGGCGCGGGTGCCGGTCTCGAAGGTGTCGGCGGCGTAGGTGCCGCCGAAGGGCATCTCCATGTGGGTGTGTGCGTCGACGCCGCCCGGGATGACGTACTTGCCGGTGGCGTCGATGACGCGTTCGGCCGTGAAGGCGTCGGCGGCCCGCGTGCCGGTGGCGGCGAGGGCGGCGACGCGGCCGTCCTCGATCAGGACGTCGGCGTGGATCTCGTCGGACGCGGTGATGACGAGGCCGCCGCGGACGACGGTACGGCTGCTCATGCTGTTCCCTCCAGTCAGGGCGCGGTCAGCGGGGAGTACGCGCCGGGCGCGCGGTCCCGGTAGAACTGCCAGCGGTCGCGGACCTCGCGCAGCTTGGCCAGATCCAGGTCGCGGACGACGAGTTCGGTCTCCTTGTCGCTCGCCACCTCACCGACGAACCGGGCCTCGGGGTCGACGAAGTACGAGGTGCCGTAGAAGTCGTTGTCGCCGTACTCCTCGACGCCGACGCGGTTGATGGCGCCGACGAAGTACTCGTTGGCGACGGCCGCCGCCGGCTGCTCCAGCTGCCAGAGGTAGCCGGAGAGGCCGCGGGAGGTCGCCGAGGGGTTGAAGACGACCTCGGCGCCCTGGAGGCCCAGCGCCCGCCAGCCCTCGGGGAAGTGCCGGTCGTAGCAGATATAGACGCCGACCTTGCCGACGGCGGTGTCGAAGACCGGCCAGCCGGAGTTGCCGGGGCGGAAGTAGAACTTCTCCCAGAAGCCGCGCACCTGCGGGATGTGGGTCTTGCGGTACTTGCCGAGGTAGGAGCCGTCGGCGTCGAGCACGGCGGCGGTGTTGTAGAGGACGCCGGGCTGCTCCTCCTCGTACATCGGGAGCACCAGGACCATGCCGTGCTCGCGGGCGAGCCGCTGGAAGCGCTCGACGACCGGGCCGTCGGGGATGCGCTCGGCGTAGGCGTAGAACTCGGGGTCCTGGACCTGGCAGAAGTAGGGCCCGTAGAACAGCTCCTGGAAGCACAGCACTTGGGCCCCTTGGGCGGCGGCGTCGCGGACCGCCTGCTCGTGGACCCGGATCATCGACTCCTTGTCGCCCGTCCAGGCGGTCTGGAAGAGCGCGGCACGGATCACTCGGCTCATCTTCGGCCTCCACTCGCTCGGTGTGGCGCTCGGTGTGGGGCGAGCCTAGGGAGCGCCGGCGGCCGGTTCGACTGGCACGGTGTCACGTCCGCGGGGGTCGGGCATTGCACGGTGTCACCCCTGTTGTGCGTCGTGGGCGAGGAGCGCGATGTGGACGGAGGCGGCCTGTTCGAAGTCGTCGAGGTCGACGCCGAGGCGGCCCTGTATCGCCTCCAGCCGGCGGTAGAGGGCGGGCCGGGAGACGTGGTGGAGCTGGGCGGTGCGGGACTTGTTGCGGCCGGTGGCGAGGTAGGTGCGCAGCACGGACAGCAGGTCCCCGTCGGGACCCTGGAGCAGTCCGTCCAGCTCCCGTTCGGCGAAGGACTGGACGTGCGGGTCGTCGCGCAGCAGCCGGACGAGTCCGCGCAGGTGGACGTCGCGCAGCCGCACCACGGGCGGCAGTTCGAGGGCGGCCGGGGAGTCGGCCACGGCGTCGGCGACCTGCTGCGCCTCGCGCAGGCCGGCCGGGACGTCGGCCCAGTCGGCGCGGGCGTCGGCGGCCGCGACCACGGTGTGCGCGGCGTCCGCCGCCGACCGGAGCCGGGCGGCGAAGTGGGCGGTGAGCGCCCTGGCGTCCTGGTCGGGCGCGAGGCTGAGCAGGACGGCGGCCCGGTCGTCCGCGAGGCCGGCGACGATCCCGGGCAGGCCCAGCAGCCGCAGCACCCGATCCAGCCGTGCGGTGTCCCGAGCGCCGACGACGAGCGGTACGAAGACGCGCCGGTTGACGGGCAGTCCGGCGGCCCGCGCCCGGGGCAGCAGTTGCCGCGCCGGAACGGCCCCGCTGACCAGGTCGGTGAGCAGGCTCCGCGCGGACTGCTCCTCCCAGGAGCCCGGGGAGTCCCAGGTCCCGCCGGCGCTGCCGGGGCCGGCGCCGCGCCGTCCGTCGCCGCCGCCGAGCAGCCGGTGCAGGACCAGGGCCTCGGCGGCGCGCTCGGCCAGGAGCCGTCCGGCGGCCCGGTCGCCGCGGTAGCCGCACAGCACCAGCCGGCCCCACCGCTCCCCCCGGCAGGTCAGCTCGGCGCGGATCCAGCCGTCGGCGGTGCCGGCCCCGGCCTGGCGGGCGATGCGCTCCCAGTCCCGGAGCACGTCGTCGACGGCGGGCCGCTCCCCCGCCGTGGCGAGGACGCGGTGGGCGAGGTTGGTGACGACGACGGGGCAGCCGCCGTGCCGGGCCACCTCGTCGAGCAGGCGCTGCACGGGGGCGCCCGCGGTGATCAGGCCGGTGAGTTCGGTGCGTACGGCCTCGGAGAGGCTGACGGCGGCGAACTTGCGCCGCAGCAGCCGGGACTGGACCTCCTCGGTGAGTTCGGCGAAGGGGAAGGGGCGGTGCAGGACGACCATGGGCAGCCCGCACCGGTCGGCCGCCCGCCGCATCACGTCCGGCGGGGCGGGGAAGGCGCGGCCGAGTCCGAGCACGACGGCCGCGGCCTCCGCCCGGTGCAGGGAGCGGATGTACTCGCCCTGCTTGTCCTCGTCCCCGGCGAGCAGCACCCCGGTGGTGAGGACCATCTCGCCGCCGCTGAGCATGACGCCGACGTCGGCGGCCTCGGCCACGTGCACCCACCGCACGGGCCGGTCGAGCCGGTGGGCGCCGGCCACCACCTCGGGCTGTCCGGCCAGCACCCGCTCCAGGCCGAGGACCTGGCGGACCGACAGGGCGGGTTCCCAGGGCTGCTGGGCCGGAACGGCGGGGGTGCCGGAGGTGGCCGGGGTGGCGGTCATGGCGGCGTTTCCTCTGCTCGGGACGCTGCTGTCAGATGCTCCGCAGGGCGCGTTCGAGGATCGCGGCGCCCTCCTCGGCCTCCGCGACGGTGAGGGACATCGGCGGGGCGACGCGCAGGGCGCTGGTGTTGTGGCCGCCGCCCTTGCCGATGAGCAGGCCGCCCGCGCGGGCCTCCTCCAGCACGGTGGCCGCCGCCTCGGGCGCCGCCTCGTCGGTGCCGGGCCGGGTCAGCTCGATCCCCAGCATCAGCCCGCGCCCGCGGACCTCGCGTACGTGCGGGACTTGGGCGGCGACGGCCCGCAGCCGTTCGAGGAGGAGTCCGCCGACGCGCCGGGCGTTGCCCTGGAGGTCGTGCTCCAGGGCGTGGTTGAGGTTGGCGAGGGCCGCCGCCATGGTGATCTGGGTGCCGCCGAAGGTGGAGATGCTGTTGGCGTCCAGGCAGTTCATGATCTCGGCGCGGGCGACGACGCCGCCGACGGACATGCCGTTGCCGATGCCCTTGGCGAAGGTCACGATGTCCGGCGGACCGTTGTGCGCGTGGGCCTGCCAGCCCCAGAAGTGCTCGCCGGTGCGGCCCCAGCCGGTCTGCACCTCGTCCGCGATCCAGAGGACGTCCCGCTCGCGCAGCACCTCGCGGAAGGCGGCGTACAGGCCGTCGGGCGGGGAGGTGAAGCCGCCGACGCCCTGGATGGGCTCGGCGATCAGCGCGGCGGGGGCGCGGGTGTGGCCGAGGAGGTCGCGCAGGTCGTCGACGCAGGCGGCGACGAAGTCGCGGTCGTCCAGGTGCGCGTAGGGGCCGCGGGTGCGGACGCCGCCGTGCACGTACAGGGTCTGGAGCGGGGACAGCGAGGTCGGGGACCAGCCGCTGTTGCCGGTGATGCCCACCGAGCTGAAGGAGCGGCCGTGGTAGCTGTTGCGCATCGCCAGGATCGTGTTGCTGCGCCGGTACGCGGTGGCGAGCAGCAGGGCGGTGTCGTTGGCCTCGGTGCCGGAGGTGGTGAAGAAGACCCGGGCGTCGGGGATGCCGGACACGTGGGCGATCCGCTCGGCGAGTTCGACCATGGGCCGGTTGAGGTAGAGGGTCGAGGAGTGGATGATCCGCCCGGCCTGCTCGCTCACCGCCTTGGCCACCTCGGGCAGGGCGTGCGCGGTCATGGTGGTGAGGATGCCGCCGAAGAAGTCGAGGTACTTGTTGCCGGCGGCGTCCCAGACGTGCCGGCCCTCGCCGTGCGTGATCTCCAGCGGGTTCTCGTAGTACAGGGCGAGCCACTCGGGCAGGACGGCGCGGTGGCGGCCGAGCAGGTCGCGGGTCACGGCCGCACCAGCCCCTCGTAGGCGTCGGGCCTGCGGTCGCGGTAGAAGGCCCACTGCTGCCGCACTTCGTCGATGAGGCCGAAGTCCAGGTCCCGGACGAGGAGTTCCTCCTTGGTGTCGCTGGCGGTGCCGCCGACGAACTGCCCGCGCGGGTCGACGAAGTACGAGGTCCCGTAGAAGTCGTTGTCCCCGTACTCCTCCTGGCCGACCCGGTTGATCGCGGCGACGAAGTACTCGTTGGCGACGGCCGCCGCGGGCTGTTCGAGCTGCCACAGGTGGGCCGAGAGTCCGCGGTGGGTGGCGGAGGGGTTGTAGACCAGCTGGGCGCCGCCGAGGCCGAGTTGGCGCCAGCCCTCCGGGAAGTGCCGGTCGTAGCAGATGTACACGCCGACCTTGCCGACGGCCGTGTCGAAGACCGGCCAGCCCAGGTTGCCGGGGCGGAAGTAGAACTTCTCCCAGAAGCCCTTGACCTGCGGGATGTGGTGCTTGCGGTACGTGCCGAGGACGGTGCCGTCGGCGTCGATCACGGCGGCGGTGTTGTAGTAGAACCCGGACTGCTCGACCTCGAAGACGGGGACGACGATCACCATGCCGGTCTCGCGGGCGAGGTCCTGCATGCGGCGGGTGGTCGGGCCGTCCGGCACGGGCTCGGCCCAGCGGTAGTGCTCGGGGTCCTGGACCTGGCAGAAGTAGGGGGCGTTGAAGACTTCCTGGAAGCCGATGACCTGGGCTCCCCGGCGGGCCGCCTCGCGGGCGTGCTCCTCGTGTTTCGCCACCATGGACTCGGTGTCGCCGGTCCAGGTGGCCTGGACGAGAGCGGCACGTACGACGTTGGCCATGAGCTGCTCCTTCGACGCGACGTCAGAGCCTCTACGCCCGTAGAGCAGGCCGTAGAGGGACGAACGTAAGCCTGGCCGGACGGGCTTGCCAAGACCATCGTCGCCACGGCGCGGTGTCGATCGCTTTTCGCACTCCTGTGGGTGATTGGTGGGACCGGTGGGGCCACGGGGGCGGATTTCATGGGGTGAACCCGGCGACGCGGAGGGCGTGGACGAGGTCCCGGTGGCACCGGGCGGAGACGCCCCGGGCCGCTTCCAGGAGCAGGGGCACCAGCGCCTCGGGGTCCGCCGCGGCGCCGCGGGCGGCGTCCTGCGGGGTGCGGGCGCGGACGCAGGCGTCGAGGAGCGCGCGGGCCTCGCGGTGCCGGCCCTCGGCGGCCAGGCCGAGGACGGCGGCGCCGGTCTGTGCGGCGGGCCGCACGACGTCCTGCCGCAGGACCTGTTCGGCGTCGGACTGCCGCCCGGCCCGGGCGAGCGCGTCGGCGACGGCGGCCAGCGCGTCCGCGGGCAGCGCGGCGGTCTCCCACAGCAGCGTGGCCCAGTCGGCGCCGAGTCCCGCCCGTTCCAGGCGCGCGGCGAGCAGTGGGAAGCGGGGGGCGGGTCCGAGGGCCGCCTCGGCCAGCAGGGCGTGCGCCGCGCCGCTGAGTCCGGCAGCCCGCAACCGCGCCAGCTCCTCGACGAGCGCGTCGACGGCTCCCCGGTCGTCCTCCCCCGGCACCGGCACGGCTTCCTCGTCCCCCGATCCGGCGCCTCCCGCGAATCGCGCCCCACGCGGCCCTGGCCCCTCCGGCACGGGCACCGGCCCGGAGGGGACTCCACTCACGCCCACTTCGACATCCACGTCGACGGCTCCGGCGAAACGGGCGCCGCCTCGGCGACGTCGGCGTTGTTTGGGGGTGGGGGTGGGGTCGTGCGTGGGTTCGGGACCGGGTGGCGAGGGCGCCGGGTGGCCGGCGGGGTCGGCGCTCGGGGAGGTGGCGGCGGGCAGGGGCGCCGGGTGTTCGGCGGGGGCGACGCTCCGCGGGGGCCCACCGGCAGGTGGGGGTGCGGAGCGGTCGGCGGGCGGGTGTCCGCCGGTCCGCTGCTCTGCGGACCCGGCGCTCCAAGGCGCCACGACGGGCGAGCGCGCCGGATGGTCCGCGGGCGGGTGGTCGGCGGGCGGGGTCGCCTCGTGACTCCGGCACCCCCCGGCCTCCACTGCGGGCATGCCGCCGTCGACAGGAGCGGGTACGGGCCCCGCGGACCCGACCCCTGGCGCGGCGACGGCGGCGCCGGACAGACCCCCACGGGCCGCCGACCCGTGGAGGTCCCAGACCGAGTCCTCGGGGCGCCGCGCATGCCCGGACGGATCGTCGGCCGGTACCCCCGGCGCGGCCCCGGTCGCCGGGACCGTCGGCCCGGCGTCCGCCGGGTGGCCCCCGCTCCCCCGCCGGGCCGCGTCCAATGCGGCCAGGCGCGCCCTCAGCTCCGCGCACCGGGCCGTCGCCCGGGTGTGGTCGTCGCGGGCCCAGGCGAGGTCGAGGCGGAGGGCGCCGCCCGTCTCCGGGGTGGTGTCGGGGTGGGTGAGCGTCCGGGTCAGCCGGGCCGCGCGCTCCCCGGCGTACCGCTGCTCGCGGAGCATGACGTCGAGCCGGTCGACGAGGGCCTCCCGCGCGCCCTGCAGGGCGTCGTACGCGGTGAGCGCGGCGGCGTACAGCGCGCGGGCGGGGCCCGCCTCGGCCCCGGCGGCAAGGGCGCCGTACCGCTCGCCGAAGTCCTGGAGCAGGGCCTCGACCACGTCCCAGGGCGGGATCTCGCGCCCGTCGAGACAGGCGCGCATGCCGTCGGAGTCGCGCCGCCAGAACACCCCGCACCAGCCGGCGCCCTGGTCCAGTCGCGCCAGCAGCCCCGTCAGGTACCGGGTGAAGTCCCCGACGCCACCCGGCAGTTGTTCCGCGGCCATGGTTCGCCTCCCGCCCCGGCCGGAGGACTCCGGTCGGTCCGGTCACGTAGAGAACACCAGCCGTGTTACGGCACCGCTACGGGGAGTTTTCGGCAGGTGGCGTCACCGCTCACACCCCGGCCAGGACGCAGAGCCCCGCCAGTTCGTCCATGGACAGCCCCAGCGCGCGGGCCAGCGCGGCCACCGTGAAGAACGCCGGGGTCGGCGCTCGGCCGGTCTCGATCTTGCGCAGGGTCTCGGCGGAGATGCCGGCCTCGGCGGCCACCTCCGTCATGCTCCGCTCGCCGCGGGCCTCGCGCAGCAGCCGGCCGAGGCGCTCGCCGCGCTCGTGCTCTTCGGGGGTCAGGGGGGTGCGCACCATACCGGCATTGTAATACCGGCTTCCCGTACCGGACCCAATTCAAATACCGGTATAGTAATTGGCATGGTGGAACTCAAGACAGACACATCGATCGAGGCGATGCACAAGGCCGGCCAGGTCGTCGCGCGCGCCCTGACCGCCGCCCGCGAGGCCGCCGGCGTGGGCGTCTCCCTGCTGGAGCTGGACGCGGTGGCCCACGACGTACTGAAGGAGGCGGGGGCCGGCTCCCCGTTCCTCGGCTACCGGCCGTCCTTCGCGCCGACCCCCTTCCCGGCCGTCGTCTGCGCCTCCGTGAACGACGCGATCGTGCACGGCATCCCGGACGGCTACCGGCTGCGCGACGGCGACCTCGTCTCGCTCGACTGCGGAGCGACCCTCGGCGGCTGGGCCGGCGACTCGGCGATCAGCTTCGTCGTGGGCACGCCGCGGGAGGCGGACGTCACCCTGGTCGAGACCGCCGAGCGGGCCCTGGCGGCGGGCATCGCGGCGGCCGTCGTCGGCAACCGCATCGGCGACATCTCGCACGCGATCGGCACGGTCTGCCGGGCGGGCGGCTACGGCATCATGGACGACTTCGGCGGCCACGGCATCGGCCGCCGGATGCACGAGGACCCGGGCGTGCCCAACGAGGGCCGGCCGGGGCGCGGGATGCCGCTGCGCCACGGCATGGTCCTCGCCATCGAGCCCATGCTGATCGCGGGCGGCCGCGACGACTACCACGCGGCGGCCGACGGCTGGACCCTGCGCACCAACGACGGCTCCCGCGCCGCGCACGTCGAGCACACGGTGGCCGTCACCGACGCCGGCCCGCGCGTCCTGACCGCACGGGACGGCCTCTAGGACCACTGACCTCCGCCCGCCCCCGCGAACATGCCCACCGGCACATAACGTGACATGTTGGGCATGAACGCGCGCCGCCCGGGTTACCCGGCTCCGGTACGCCGATCAGCGAAGCAGCGGAGGGCCGGACACGATGACCAGCGGCTTCATGGGCCCGGAGGGCGACCCGTTCGCGGAATTCCTGGCACGCTTCTTCGGCGGGCCGAAGCCCCGGCAGATCGACATCGGCCGGCTGCTCAGCCAGCCCGCGCGGGAGCTGGTGCGCGGCGCCGCCCAGTACGCCGCCGAGCACGGCAGCCGGGACCTGGACACGGAGCACCTGCTGCGGGCCGCGCTCGCCACCGAACCGACCCGGGGGCTGCTCAGCCGCGCCGGCGCCGACCCCGACTCCCTGGCGTCGCAGATCGACGAGCGCACCGGCCCCGCCCAGCACGCGCCGGGCGAGGCACCCCCGCCGACGTCGCTCTCGCTCACGCCCGCGGTGAAGCGGGCGCTGCTGGACGCGCACGAGCTGGCCCGGTCGACCGGCACCGGATACATCGGCCCGGAGCACGTGCTCAGCGCCCTGGCCGCCAACCCGGACTCGGCCGCCGGGCACATCCTGAACGCGGCCCGGTTCGCGCCCTCGGGCCTGCCCACGGAGCCGCCGGAGACCGGCAAGGCCCGTCCCGAGAGCGCGCGGGCCACGAACACGCCGACCCTGGACAAGTACGGCCGCGACCTCACCGACCTGGCGCAGCAGGGCCGGATCGACCCGGTGATCGGGCGCGAGGACGAGATCGAGCAGACCGTCGAGGTGCTCTCCCGGCGGGGCAAGAACAACCCGGTGCTGATCGGCGACGCGGGCGTGGGCAAGACCGCCGTCGTGGAGGGGCTGGCGCAGCGCATCACCGACGCCGACGTCCCCGACGTGCTGCTCGGCCGCCGCGTGGTCGCCCTGGACCTGACCGGCGTGGTCGCGGGCACCCGCTACCGGGGCGACTTCGAGGAGCGGATGAACAACATCGTCGGCGAGATCCGCGCCCACTCCGACGAACTGATCATCTTCATCGACGAACTGCACACCGTGGTCGGCGCCGGCGGGGGCGGCGAGGGCGGTTCCATGGACGCCGGCAACATCCTCAAGCCGGCGCTGGCCCGGGGTGAGCTGCACATCGTGGGCGCCACCACGCTGGAGGAGTACCGCAGGATCGAGAAGGACGCGGCCCTGGCCCGCCGCTTCCAGCCGATCCTGGTGCCCGAGCCGACCCCCGCGGACGCCATCGAGATCCTGCGCGGCCTGCGCGACCGGTACGAGGCGCACCACCAGGTCCGCTACACCGACGAGGCGCTGGTGGCCGCCGTGCAGATGTCCGACCGGTACCTCACCGACCGCCGGCTGCCCGACAAGGCCATCGACCTGATCGACCAGGCCGGCGCCCGCGTCCGGCTCCGGTCGCGCACCAAGGGAACCGACGTGCGGACCATGGAGCGCCAGGTGGACCAGCTGGTCCGGGACAAGGACCAGGCCGTCGCGGACGAACAGTACGAGCAGGCCACCCAGTTGCGCGACCGCATCGGCGAGCTGAAGCAGCGCATCACCGAGGCCACGGGCGACGGCGAGGCCGACGAGGGGCTCAACCTGGTCGTCGGCACCGAGTCGATCGCCGAGGTGGTGTCCCGGCAGACCGGCATCCCGGTCAGCAGCCTCACCCAGGAGGAGAAGGACCGCCTGCTGGGCCTGGAGTCGCATCTGCACGAGCGCGTGGTCGGCCAGGAGGAGGCGGTGCGGGTCGTATCGGACGCCGTGCTGCGCTCGCGCGCCGGGCTCTCCAGCGCGGACCGGCCGATCGGCAGCTTCCTCTTCCTCGGACCGACCGGCGTCGGCAAGACGGAGCTGGCCCGGGCGCTGGCCGAGGCGCTGTTCGGCAGCGAGGACCGGATGGTGCGGCTCGACATGAGCGAGTACCAGGAGCGGCACACGGTCAGCCGCCTCGTGGGCGCCCCGCCCGGTTACGTCGGGCACGAGGAGGCCGGCCAGCTCACCGAGGTGGTGCGCCGGCACCCGTACTCGCTGCTCCTGCTCGACGAGGTGGAGAAGGCGCACCCCGACGTCTTCAACATCCTGCTCCAGGTCCTGGACGACGGCCGGCTGACCGACTCGCAGGGCCGGACCGTGGACTTCACCAACACGGTCGTCGTGATGACCAGCAACCTCGGCTCGGACGTGATCACCCGGCGCGGCGCGGGCATCGGTTTCGGGTCCGGCGGCGCGGAGGCGGACGAGGAGGCGCGGCGCGAGCAGGTGCTGCGTCCGCTGCGCGAGCACTTCCGGCCCGAGTTCCTGAACCGCGTCGACGAGATCGTGGTCTTCCGCCAGCTCAGCGGGGAGCAGTTGCGGCAGATCACCAGCCTGCTCCTGGAGCAGACCCGGCGCATGGCGCACGCGCAGGGCGTCACCGTCGAGTTCACCGACGCGGCGGTGGACTGGCTCGCCGAGCGCGGCTACCAGCCCGAGTACGGCGCCCGCCCGCTGCGCCGCACCATCCAGCGCGAGGTGGACAACCAGCTCTCCCGGTTGCTGCTCGACGGCCGGGTCGCGGAGGGCGGCCGGGTGACGGTCGACGTCGAGGACGGGCGGCTGGCGTTCCGTACGCCTGACCGGCCCGTCCCCGAACTGTGACGGCCGCCCGCTAGCGCGCCGGGCGCACCACCATCGCCGAGCCGCCGCCGCGCCGTTGCTTCTCGGCGGCGGCCAGCCACCTGCCGTCGGGCAGCCGCTGGACGCCGGTCGCGGCGCCGATCTCCGGGTTCTCCTTGAAGGAGTGGCCCAGCGCCTCCAGACGCCCGCGCAACGGGCTGTCGTAGAGGCCGGGTTCGAGTTCCGTCTGGGCGGCGTTGCGCTGGCTGGCGCGCGGGGCGGCGATGGCGTCCACCAGCGGCAGACCGCGGTCGATGAAGCCGGTGAGCGTCTGGAGCACGGTGGTGATGATGGTGGCGCCGCCGGGCGACCCGACGGCGACGACCGGCTTGTGGTGGCGGTCCAGGACGACGGTCGGCGCGATCGAGGACCGCGGGCGCTTGCCCGGTCCGGGCAGGTTCGGGTCGTGGACGGCCGGGTTGGCCGGGGCGAAGGAGAAGTCGGTCAGCTCGTTGTTGAGCAGGAAGCCGCGGCCGGGCACGGTGATGCCGCTGCCGCCGGTCTGCTCGATGGTGAGCGTGTAGGCGACGACGTTGCCCCACTTGTCGGCCACCGTCAGGTGCGTGGTGTTCTCGCCCTCGTACGTCGTCGGTGCCGCCGTGCCGCCGCCCGCGCACGCGGCGGGGTGCCGGGGGTCGCCGGGCGCGAGGGGGCTGGTGAGCACCGCGTCGTCCTTGATCAGGCACGCGCGCGAGTCGGCGTAGCGCTGGGAGAGCAGTTCCCTCGTGGGGACGTCCTCGAAGGCGGGGTCGCCGACCCAGCGGCCGCGGTCGGCGAAGGAGATGCGGCTGGCCTCGATGAAGCGGTGCAGGTACCGGGCCTTGCTCGCCTCGGAGAGGTCGGTGCGCTCCAGGATGTTCAGCGCCTCGCCGACGGTGGTGCCGCCGGAGGAGGAGGGCGCGATGGAGTACACGTTCAGGCCGCGGTACGAGGTCCTGGTGGGCGCCTGGAACTCGGCCTCGTAGGCGGCGAGGTCCTCGGCGGACAGGTCGCCGGGGCGGGCGTTCCAGCCGGAGTCCGGGTCGACGGGCGGCTTGTTGACGGTGGCCACGACGTCCTCGCCCAGCTCGCCGCGGTAGAGCGCGCCGACGCCCTCGCGGCCCAGCTCCCGGTAGGTCCGCGCGAGGTCCGGGTTCTTGAACGTGGAGCCCACGACGGGGAGTTCGCCGCCGGGCAGGAACAGTTCCGCGGTGTCCGGGAAGTAGCGGAAGCGCTGTTCGTTGGCGGCGGTCTGGGAGCGGAAGGTGTCGTCGACGGTGAAGCCGTGGCGGGCCAGCCGCTCGGCGGGTTCGAGTACGGAGGCGAGCTTCCGGGTGCCCCACCGGTCGAGGGCGCGCTGCCAGGTGGCGGGGGTGCCGGGGGTGCCGACGGCGAGGCCGCTGCTGACGGCGTCCGAAAACGGGATGGGCTTGCCGTTCTCGGTGAAGAGGTTCGCGTCGGCGGTGCGGGGTGCGGTCTCGCGGCCGTCGATGGTGCGCACCGTGCGGGACTTGGCGTCGTAGTGGACGAAGTACCCGCCGCCGCCGACGCCCGCGGAGTAGGGCTCGGTGACGCCGAGCGCGGCCGCGGTGGCCACGGCGGCGTCGACGGCGTTGCCGCCCTTGCGCAGGACCTCGATGCCGGCGGCGGAGGCGTCCGGGGCGACGCTGGCCACCGCCCCGCCGTAGCCGACGGCGACCGGGGTCTTCGGGGCGCCGGGGGCGCCGTGGGGTGTGGGCGGCGCCGCGGCCCCCACGGACACCACCACGGCGGCCGAGACCGCCAGGACCGTCAGATTCCGTGCGACAGGGCGACGCATCCGCACCTCCAGGGAAAAAGCCGTTCGGGCAGCTTAGTTGATCGTCATGGTCGCGTCAGGGGTACGAGGGACCGGTGTCCGGTGTCCGGAGGGGGCGGCGGGCGCCCGTCGAACACCGGTACGCCGACGCCCGCTAGCATGCGCGCCCATGAGCGACGACGTACGCAACATCGTCCTGGGTGTGATCGCGGCGGGCATCAGCGCCGCGCTGGGCTGGTTCACCCGCACCTACCTGTCCCGGCGCAGACTCCGCCGCAAGCAGGCGTTCTTCGGGCTGCCGGAGAGTTCCGAATCGCTGCTGGTGGTCAACCGCGACCCGGCCGCGACCGAGCCGGCGGTGCACCGCTTCGACGTCTTCGCGCTGCTGGAGCTGGCGGCGCTGATCAAGGACTGCGGCGCGCACATGCAGGTGGTGACGCAGGACATGGTCGCCCAGGGCTTCGGCGAGCGCACGGAGTTCTGCGTGGGCGGCCCCGGCTCGAACCGGCGCATGGTCGCCCACATGGCGGCCATGCTGCCCGGGGTGCGGGTCAATGTGGACCCCGAGCCCGGTCCGGACCGCGGCGCCTTCCAGATCGGCGGCGAGCGCTACCGGCTGGAGGCGGGTACCACGGAGTACGTCCTGTTGGCGCGGCTCACCGCGGGCGACCGGCGCGAGGCGCGGCCCGCCTTCCTGTTCTGCGGACAGCGGGCGATCACCAACCAGGCGGCCACCCGCTACCTCGCCCGGCACCACGAGAAGCTGGCCCGCAAACACGGCACCAGCTCCTTCGTGCTCCTGCTGAAGGTGGTCAACTCCCAGGCGTACGGCCCGGACGTCGTCGAACTCGTCGGGGACGTCACCCGGGCGGCGACAAGCCCCCTGCCGGCACCGGCACCGACCGCCCGCAACTCCCACCGGGCGTAGGGGGTGTGTGCAGCTGACCTTCTCCTCGCCCGCGGACGCCGGCGCGCGGTGTCCGCTGTGCCGGGCGAGCAGTGATCTCCGGCTGCACCCTGCGACTCCCCCTGTGCGTTCGTGTGCCCTGACCCATGCAACGTACCGAGACAAAGGGCATACATGCCAACGACACGCACCATTCGGGCATGAGCCCGGTTTAAGGCGATTATCGGGCCGAGGACTCAGGCTTCGGCGACTTCCCCGTACAGCTGGGAGAGTTCGGGCGCGCCGTCGGCCGCCCAGGCGTGACCGGACGCCACCACGTCGAACTCCCGGCCGGAGGCGAGCCGGACGACCGGCTGGCCGTCGGAGCGGATGGCCCAGGCGGCGCCGAGCACGGTGCGCACGATGACCGTGCCGAGGTACAGCCCCGCGTCGTTGCCCAGCCAGGTCTGGATCTCCTCGTCGGCGCGCCAGCGCGGCAGGATCTGGTCCAACTGCTCCAACGAGACCGCGGAGTCGTCGAGTCGGACCCCCTCCCGCAGTGCCTGCGAACGCAGCAGATCACAGTCGGCGAGCAGCTCGCCGATGCCCTCGGCGTCATGCGCCCGGGGATCTTCGCGCCGCCTGCCCAGGAAGGGGAAGTTCATACCTCCACACTGTCATTCGTACCGCCCCGCGCACCACTGGGCGCGCAGGCCCGGCGCGCTCACACGTCGAGGTCGACCACGACCGGCGCGTGGTCCGAGGCGCCCTTGCCCTTGCGCTCCTCGCGGTCGACGTAGGAGTCGGTGACCGCCTTGGCGAACGCCCCGTTCCCGTAGACCAGGTCGATGCGCATGCCGCGGTTCTTGGGGAAGCAGAGCTGGCGGTAGTCCCAGTACGTGAACGGGACGTCGTACTTCAGCGGGCGCGGGACCACGTCGGACAGGCCGGTCCCGCGCAGGGAGGCGAGGGCGGCCCGCTCGGCCGGGGTGACGTGGGTGGCGCCCTCGAATGCGGCGCGGTCGTAGACGTCCTCGTCGGTCGGCGCCACGTTGTAGTCGCCCATCACGGCGAAGGGGCGGTCGCCGGCGGCGTCGCCCTCGACGGCCGCGCGCAGGGCCTCGAACCACTGGAGCTTGTAGGCGTAGTGCGGGTGGTCGACCTCGCGGCCGTTGGGCACGTAGACCGACCACACGCGGACCGGGCCGCAGGTGGCGGAGATCGCGCGGGGCTCCTGGACGCCCTCGTACCCCGGGTCGCCGGGCAGGCCCTTGACCACGTCGGCGATGCCCACGCGGGAGAGCACCGCCACGCCGTTCCACCGGCCGGTGGCGTGCACGGCGGCCTCGTAGCCCGCCTCGCGCAGCGCGTCGAAGGGGAACTGCGCCTCGGCGACCTTGGCCTCCTGGAGGCAGAGCACGTCGGTGCCGCTGCTCTCCAGCCAGGCGAGGAGCCTCGGCAGGCGGGCGGTGATCGAGTTCACGTTCCAGGTCGCGATGCGCATGTCCCACAACCTACCGGGCGCCACCGACAACGCGGCTTCCGACCACCGGGCCCCTCAGAGCCGTGCGGAGCCGCCCGGGGTCAGCCGCAGGTGCTCGGCGCCGCCCAGCTCGCCGATCTGCCGGTCGTAGATCGGGCGGGCGAGGTCGGTGAGGAGGGCGTCGTGGATGTCGTAGGCGCGCCGCGGCCGCACCTCGCGGACGTAGTCGATGACCTCGGAGATCTTGTTCCACGGGGCCATCACGGGGAGCATCAGCGTCTCGACGGGCCGGTCCGGGACGGTGAGGGCGTCGCCGGGGTGGAAGACCTTGCCGTCGTCCACGAGGAAGCCGATGTTGGTGATGCGCGGGATGTCCGGATGGATCACGGCGTGCAGCTCGCCGTGGACCTGGACGTCGAATCCGGCGGCGGTGAAGGTGTCGCCGTGGCCGACGGTGTGCACGCGGCCCGGGAACGCCGCGGTGAGCTGCTCCGCGACGGACCTCAGCGTCCAGATCTCGGTGGCCGGGTCCGCCTCCATGGCGGCGCGCAGCCGCCGCTCGTCGAAGTGGTCGGGGTGCTCGTGGGTGACGAGCACGGCGTCCGCGCCGACGGCGGCGTCCTCCTCGCTGAACCCGCCGGGGTCCAGGACGAGCGTCCGCCCGTCCTTTTCGAGGCGGACGCAGGAATGCGACTTCTTGGTGAGCTTCATGCCCCCATCCTGCCGCCGCGCGGGGCGGAGGCGGCGGCGGCGCTCACTCCTGGGGGGTCGTCTCCTCGCGGATGACCTGCTGGGCCACCCGGAAGGCGCTGTTCGCCGCCGGTACGCCGCAGTAGACGGCGGCCTGGAGGAGTACTTCCTTGATCTCCCCCGGGGTGAGGCCGTTGCGCAGAGCGGCCCTGAGGTGGGGCGCGAGTTCGTCCGTGTGGCGGCCGGCGACGAGGGCGGTGAGCGTGACGCAGCTGCGGGCGCGCCGGTCCAGGCCCGGCCGGTCCCACACCTCGCCCCACGCGTACCGGGTGAGCAGCTCCTGGAAGTCCCCCGAGAACTCGTCGGCCCGCGCGAGCGCCTGGTCGACGTACGCGTCGCCGAGCACTTCGCGGCGCACCTTGAGCCCCGCGTCGTACGGGTCGGGCCGGCCCGCTCCCTGGCGCGGCACCGCGGGCGCCGGGGCGATCTCGGCGATGGGCGCGGCCTGGGCGGGCGGGGCGAGGGCGGGCTGCGGGGGGACCGCGACGGGCTGGGCGACGGGGGCCTGGACGGGGATCTGCCCCGTGGAGGCGGAGTCGTGCGGGCTCTGCCAGGCGGTGCTGAAGTGCCGCACCAGCAGGTCGGTGACGGCCGCCGGCTGCTCGACCGGGACCAGGTGGGAGGCGCCGGGCACGACGGCGAGGCGGGCGTCGGGAATGCCGGCGACCAGGGTGCGGGCCTCGGCGGGGCCGGTGACCTGGTCGTCGGAGCCGACCAGGACCAGCGTGGGGACGCCGACGCGGCCGAGTTCGCCGCGCACGTCGAAGGCGGCGAGCGCCTCGCAGGCGGCGATGTAGCAGCCGGGGTCGGTGGTCCGCACCATCTGCACGGCCCACTCGGTGATCGCCGGCTGGGCGGCGGCGTACCCGCCGGTGAACCAGCGCTCCGGCGAGCTGCGGGCGATGGGGTCGAGCCCGTTGGTGCGGACGATGACGCCCCGCTGGCGGAACTCGTCGGCGGTGCCGAAGCGCGGCGAGGCGGCGATCAGCGCGAGCGAGGCGAGGCGTTCGGGATGGCGCAGGGCCAGCTCCATGCCGACCGCGCCGCCGAACGCGCAGCCCGCGTAGCCGAACCGCTGCACGCCGAGCCCGTCGAGCGTGGCGAGCAGCCGCCGGGTCAGCTCGGTGACGGACCCCGCCGGGTGGGCCGGGGCGCCGCCGTGCCCCGGCAGGTCGAACCGGAAGACCCGCCAGTGCTGCGACAGCTCCGGCACCTGCCGGTCCCACATGTGCCAGGTGGTGCCCAGTGAGGGGCCGAGGATGAGGACGGGGGCGTCTTCGGGCCCGTCGAAGCGGTATTGCAGGGTGTTCGGCGGTGTCTCACTCACGGCTCCGACCCTCTCACGTCCCACGAGATCTCACACAGCCGGGGGAATTCCGCGCCGCGGCGCCGCTCCGGCCCGGCTCGTCGGCCCGGCGGCCGGCCGCCCGTCTTTCCCTGGGCGAAAACCTACCTTGCCGTTCACACCCTTGTAACAGGTGTCGCCGCTGGCCAGGGTGGGGCCAGCCGCGCTCCGGAGCGACGCCCGGAAGAGGGCGCCCGTCGCCGGACGCGCACGTCGAACATCTGGGCCGAGGAGTGGTTCCGTGCCGAAGACCTACCGCATCGCCGCGATTCCGGGGGACGGGATCGGCCGAGAGGTCGTGCCCGAGGGCCTGCGCTGTCTGCGGGCCGCCGCCGGGGCGCACGGATTCGCCCTCGACGTCACCGAGTTCGACTTCGCCAGCGCCGACTACTGGCTGGAGCACGGCACGATGCTGCCCGAGGACTGGCGGGACGTGCTCGGCGCGTTCGACGCCCTCTTCTTCGGTGCGGTCGGCCGGCCCGAGGTCGTCCCGGACCACGTCTCGCTGTGGGGAAGCCTCCTTCGAGTGCGGCGGGGCCCTGGAGGGGAGCGGCCTGGTCATGCGCTCCGAATGGCAGGTCCGTCCCCTCATCGAGCGCGGCGATCTGGTCCGCGTCCTCCCCGGTGTCCCGACCCCCGCGGCCGACATCTACGCCCTGGTCGAGGACGACGGACGCGTCCCCCGTCGGGTCACCGAGCTGATCGGCCACCTCGCCGCCCGCCTGCCGGCCCGCTTGAGCCAGGGGGCATGAGCCGCGCCGAGCACCCGGCCGGCCCGTGCGACGGACCCGGACGGGGAACGGCCTCCGGACCGCGAGGCGGGGAGCCGGCTCCGGTGTGACACGGCCTCACGGACGGGGGCCCGGGACGGCCGTGACCTCCGTGGGCTCGTCGCCGGCGGAGGAGGGGGGCAGCAGACCTGCTTCCGTGAGGCGGGCGGCCAGGTGGGCGCGGGCGGGTTTGCCGCTCGCCGTGCGGGCGACGGTGCTGTGTGCGACCTCGACGACGGTCTCCGGCGCGACCGTGAAGTCCGCGGCGATACGGGCCGCGAGGCGGGTGGTGTCGACCCGCTTGCCGCGTTCGGGGACGACGGCGACGGCGAAGGAGGCGCCGTGCGGGAGGACGACGCATTCCGCGACGCCCGGTTCCGCGGCGGCCGCGTGCTCCACGTCGGCGACGAAGACGTTCGTGCCGTTGACGCTGACGCGGTCGGAGCGCCTGCCGTCGAGATACAGCAGGCCGGCGTCGAGGTGGCCGAGGTCGCCGGTGTCGAACCAGGTGGTCCGGTGGTCGGTGACGCCGTCGTAGCCGTCGAAGAGCGTCTCGCCCCGCAGCTGCACCCGGCCCGTGCGCGCCGGCGCGCACGGGTCCCCTCGCTCGTCCATGACGCGCAGGGCGAGGCCGGGCACGGGCGTGCCGAGGCAGGCGGTGGTGACGGGGCCGTCGGTGCGGAAGGCGCCCTCCGGGTCCGTCAGCCGGTGGGCGGTGGCCATCAGGACCGCCTCGGCGAGGCCGTAGCAGAAGACCAGCGCGGAGGGGTCGAAGCCCCAGGGGGCGGTGGTGCCGAGGAAGCCGCGCACGGTCCGGCGGCGGATGGGTTCCGCGCCGCAGAAGACGGTGCTCCAGGCCCGCAGCAGCAGGGGATCGGGGACTTCCCTGGCGGCCGTCTCCGTGATCCGTGCCGCCAGGTAGCGCAGCATGAAGTCGGGGAAGGCGCTGTGGACGCGTTCGGCGTCCCGCACCAGGCGCAGGGCGGCCATGGGCCGGCGCAGGAAGGTGCCCGGGTCCTCCAGGACGACGTCCGCGCCCCGGACGAGCGCCGTGAGGGTGCCGATCAGTCCCATGTCGTGGTGGAGCGGCAGCGCCAGCAGGCCGGTGTCACCCGGCCGCATGCCGGACACCCGGGCGATCGCCCCGATGTTGCCGAGGACGGCGCGGTGGCTGAGCGGGATGGGCCGGGGCATGCCGGTGGAGCCGCTGGTGTACTGGACGAACGCCAGGCCGTCCGGCGCCCCCGCGGCGGCCTCGGGCGCCCGGTGCGGACGCGGTTGCAGTGCCAGTTCGCGCAGGCCGTGCCCGGAGATCCGGAAGGCGTGGCGGGCCCGCTGCTGCCGGGCGACCTCGGCCAGGTACCGCTCGACGGCCGTCCCGGGCACCCGCGGTTTCACGGACACGGGGACCGCCCCGAGGTGCAGCAGGGCCAGCAGGGCGAGCACGCTCTCGCGGGAGCTGCCGACGCGCAGCATCACCCGGTCCCCGGCCGCCACGCCCTGGGCGGCGAAGCCTCCGGCCGCCGCCGCGATCTGCTCGGCGAACCGGGGGTAGGTCAGGGTCTCCCGGCGGGCCGAGGTGCCGAAGGTGACGGTCGCCCCGCCGCGGTGCGCCTGGGCGGCGATCGCCGCGGCGAGGGTGGGGTGCGCGGGTGCGGGCCCGGTCATGCCGGGCTCTCCGGCCGGGCGGGCATGGCACCCAGGTCGACCCGGTGGGCCCGCTTGGTGTGCGGGTCGACGAGGGCGAGCCGGACCCGGCCCCTGGCGGCGACCGTGCCGTCGCGGAGTTCGACGTTCTGGGCGAGGGAGAAGCTGTAGGGCGAGTGCTCGGCGAGCGAGGTGCGCACGACGACGCGGCCGACCGGGTCCCAGTCGACCGAGCGCAGGTAGTCCAGGTGCAGCTGGAGGACCATGGCGACCAGGGTGTCCGCACGCGCGTCGACGCCGTGCGCGATCCCCCATTCCCAGCGGCCGGTCTCCAGAAGCTGGAGGTACACGCTGTTGTTCAGGTGTCCCGCCCGGTCGAAGTCGTTGGGGCGCAGGGCCACTTCACACACGTGCTCCAGGAGCGGCGGCGTGGCGGTCGTCATGCGTCATGCCCTTCGTTCGTCGTCGTCCCGGCCAGCAGTACGACCACGGCCCCGGCCACGCCGGCGGTGTGACTGATCGACACCTCGGCGTGGATGCCGTGTTGCCGGCACCAGCGGCCGAGGTCTCCGTGCAGCCTCAGCCGGGGCCGGCCGGCGGGCTCGTGGCCGATCTCGATCTCCGGAAAGGTGTGGGCCGGGGCACCGCGCATCGCGCTGAGGGCCTTGACGAAGGCCTCCTTGGCGGAGAACAGCCCGGCCAGTGACGCGTCCGGGTCGGGGCGGGAGCGGCAGTGCGCCCGCTCCCCCTCGGTGAACACCGTTCCGCTATCGCGCAAGTGCCGCCGCCGCGCCAGCTCCTCGACGGACTGCAGATCGAATCCGGTCGACATCGTTGGTGCGGAGGCTGGCGAAGTAGGCACGCTTCAGGTCCTCGTAGGATCGGGTCTCGATGCCGGTGACTTCCCGTACCAGGGCGAAGACGCTGCTGAGTTTGCGGGCGTGCACGGAGCCCTCGTGCAGGGCGTCGTCGCCGAGCGCGAAGTCGTCCTCGTCGGTGCGGATCCGCTCCCACCAGTTGACGAAGCCCTGGCGCTCGGTCTGGGCCTCGCGGGTGGAGCCGTAGGTCTCGCCGCCGTCGGGGCGGATCCAGGTGTACGCCATCGACAGGACGTCCTTGACCGGGTAGACGCCGGACTCCACCAGGGCCTTGGCGAAGGCGGCGAAGTACTGCCGGTGCTGCACCTCGTCCTTCATGATCGTGTGGAAGACGTCGTGCACCAGCTCGTCGCCGCTGGTGCGGGCCGCGTGCTGGTACGAGACGCAGGCCTCGATCTCCACACAGGCCTGGAGGATGCAGACCCGGGCGTAGTTGTCGGTCGGGAAGGCACCCCGGTGCTCCACGACCTCCTCGGTCTCGATCGGGTCGATGCCGGCCATCTCCATCAGGCGCCCGAAGGAGACCTCGTGGTGAGCCTCCTCCTCCAGCCAGTAGCGCGCCGACCAGGCCGCGGCCACGTGCAGGACGTCGCTGCCCAGCGGGTTGGACTCGCGTATCTCGTGGGCGAGCCGGACGCCGTCCACGGCGAGCCGGATGCCGGCCGGCTGGGTGGTCAGCTCGGCGCGGGCGGCGTGCCACAGGGCGGCCTTGTCGCTCTCGCCCGGCCGGGTCAGGCGGCGGCCGTCGAAGAGTTCGTCGGAGGACCAGCGGCGCTGCTCGTGGTAGCTCTGCTGGACGCGCAGCACGTCGGTGATGGTGGCGCCGGCGCGCAGCTCGCCCACGATGTCGGTCATGATCAGCATGTCTCTCGCCTTCCTTGGTGGAGGGACCCGGTCAGGACGCGGTGGGCGCGAGCTGCCTGCCGAGGGCCTGGACGACGTCCTCGGCGGTGTGGTCGAGGGTCATCGTCGGCAGTTCGACGTCGTCGTCGAAGCCGGTGTCCGCGAGGGCGCCGGCGAACGCGTCCAGCAGGTCGATGGAGTTGATCGCGGTGGGCGAGGCGACGAGGACCGCCGAGAGGGGCCGGCCGTCGAAGACCTCCTCCGGGGTGAGGCCGAGGCGCCGTGCGACGTGCTGCTTCAGCTCGGTGAGCAAGGTGTCTCCCTGGGTGAGTGGGCGCGGGGGCCCGACGGGCGGGCGCGGGTGCCTAGCGGGCGGGCGCGGCGGACCAGTCGGGCGACCTGCCGAGCGAGGTCAGGACGAGGTCGAGGGTGCTCGCGCCGGAGGGCGGCGGCAGCGCGGGGCGGAAGAGGGGGTCGGCCACGAGCCTGCGTTCGTCGTCCGGCACGCGCAGGGCGAACGCGAGGGCGGCCTCGGTGGTCGCCTCGTCCAGCTCCAGGGGCACGCCGAGGGTGCGGGCGACGTCCCAGCCGTGGACCACGTGGTCCAGGAAGTGGAAGCCGATGGCGACGGTGGCCGGGAAGCGGACGGTTGTGCTGATCTCCGGCAGGGTGAACTCCCGGGTGAGCGCCCCGGGCCGGGCGAAGGCGTCGATCGCCGTCCAGGCCGCGTCCCGGTACGCGGCCGACGGATCGCCGCCGGTCTCGACGGGCCGCCAGTCGGCGAGGTCGGCACCGCCTCCGGCGGCGGCCGCGGCGAAGCCGTGGTGCTGGCCCGCCATGTGGGCCACGAGCCGGCGGAGCGTCCATCCGGCGCAGGGGGTCGGCAGGTCCCAGTGGGTCGGGTCGGCCTGCCGCACGAGGCGCACGGTCTCCAGCACAGCCGTCCGGTCGAGCTTCCGGATATCCATGCGGGCCCTTTCGCGAGTGGGTGGGTCCGGGAAAAACATTAGCACGATCGTGCGTTCAGTTTTGGAGATCTTGGACGGCCGGTGCCGAGGCGCCCTCCGGACGTGCCTCAGCGGCTCCCGGCCGGCCCGGCGGCCCGCGACTCGACGAACCGGGCCAGCCTGCGCACCCCCTCGACGATCTGATCGGCCGTCAGCGCGCTGCAGGAGAGCCTGAGCCGGTGTTCGCCGCCGCCGTCCGTGTAGAAGTCGCTCATCGGCGTCCAGAGCACGCCGAAGGTGCGCGCGGACTCCTCCAGGGCCGCGTGGTCCGCCGCGAAGGGGACGTCGACGACGAGGAAGTAGCCGCCCGTCGGCTCGTTCCAGCTCAGGCCGAGCCGGCGCCGCCGCTCCTCGGGGAAGTTCCGCTCCAGCTCGCCGAGCAGTGTGGCCAGGTTGCCGGCGTAGTGGGCGATGGCGCCGGCGTTGGCCTCGCGCAGCCGGCAGCCGCACTCCACGAGCATGCCGCCGATCACGGCCTGGCCGACGGCCGAGGTGTTGACCGTGGTCATGCTCTTGATCTTGGACAGCTCGTCCGCCAGCAGGGAGCGCCGGCCGTCCCGGCCGACGACCTCCTGGTCGGCCACGACGTAGCCGACGCGCGCACCGGGCAGCGCGGTCTTGGCGAACGACCCGAGGTGCAGTACCCGGCGCTCGCGGTCCAGCGCCTTCAGCGTGGGGCGCGCGGAACCGGCGCGGACGAAGAAGCCGTACGGGTCGTCCTCCAGGACGAGCAGATCCTCCTCCGCCGCGACGCGCAGCAGCAGTTCGCGGGCGGCGAGGTCCATGCTCGTGCCGGACGGGTTGGCGAAGTCCGGCACCACGTACAGGGCCCGGGGCCGCCTGCCCGCCGCGCGCAGCCGCCGGGCGGCGGTCCGGAAGGCCTCGGGGTCCGGTCCGCCGGCCCCCTCCGGTACGGGGTGGGTCGCGATGTCGAGCAGCCGGGCCGCGCCGGTGATGCCGACGTAGCAGGGCGAGCTGACCAGCAGCGTGTCCTCGGGGCGGGCGAACAGGGCCCGCAGGGTGAGCAGCATGGCCTCCTGGCAGCCGGTCGTGACGACCACCGACTCCGGGGGGACGTGGATCCCCTCGTCGTTGGCCAGGGTGCGGGCGATCAGTTCGTGGATGATGCCGTTGGTGCGCCCGTACTGGAAGAGGTGGGTGCGCACCCGGTCCCTCGACCAGCCGAGCGAGCGCTCCAGGTGGCCGGTGTAGGAGCGCAGGTGGCGGGCGAGGTCCTCGACCTCGAAGGCGCCCTCGGCAGGGCGTCCGGGGGCGAAGGAGAGCGCGTCGGGGAAGCGGGCGACGACCTCGTTGAGGAAGTTCATCGCGTCCAGCACCGGGTCGGTCAGCGAGGCGTGCAGGTCGTCGAGGGCGAGGGCCGGGGCGGTCGTGGCGTACGTCATGGTCAGTCCCTGCTCGTGGCGTCGGCGAAGGCGGTGCGCAGATGGGCCGCGACCCGCTCCACGGCCCGGCGGGCGGCGTCGAGCGTGCCGGACATGGTGAAGAAGCCGTGGGCCAGCCCGTCGTAGCGGACCGACTCGGCGGGTACGCCGCTCGCCCGCAGCCGCTCGGCGTAGCTCTCGCCCTCGTCGCGCAGCGGGTCGTACTCGGCGGTGAGCACCAGGGCGGGCGGCAGGCCCGAGTGGTCGGGGGCCCGCAGGGGGGAGGCGAGCGGGTGCGTGCCGTCCTGCGGGGTGGTGAGGTAGTTGTCCCAGTACCAGTGCACCGACTTGTCGTTGAAGAGCAGCGGGTCGGTGTTCTCCCGGCGCGAGGGCGTGTCGGCCAGGTAGTCCGTGTTCGGGTAGACCAGCACCTGGGTCACGAGGCCGGGGCCGCCCGCGTCGCGGGCCATGAGGGTCACGGCGGCGGCCAGGTTGCCGCCCGCGCTGTCCCCGGCGACGGCCAGGCGGCCGGGATCGCCCCCGAAGCGCGCGGCGTGCTCGGCGGCCCACCTCAGACCCGCGAAGCAGTCCCGCGGCGCGGCGGGAAAGGGGTGTTCGGGGGCGAGGCGGTAGCCGACGGCGACGGTCAGGCACCCCGCGGAGTTGGCCAGGCGGCGGCAGAGCGCGTCGCTGGTGTCCAGCGAGCCCAGCGTCCAGCCGCCGCCGAAGAAGTAGACCAGCACGGGCAGCGGACCCTCGCCGGACGGCCGGTACACACGCAGCGGCAGCGGGCCGCCCGGGCCTTCGAACGTCAGGTCGCGCACCTCCCGCACCGGTTCGGGGGTGCCCGCCGCGCTCCGGATGTCCGCGAGGTCGGCCGCCCTCGCCTCCTGGAGCGTCATGGTGTAGAGCGGGCGCACCCCTTGGGCCGCGCGGCGGTCGTAGAGGGCCTGCAACTGCGGGTCAAACGGCATGGTGTCTCCGTTCCGGGCCCGCGGCCACGGCGGTCGCGGGCGGTTCGAGGGTGTCGGGGAGCACGGACGGGTCCGTCGCGATGTCGCGCAGCCGGGCGACGATGCCGCTGGCCGCCCTGTCGTAGCAGGTGTAGTTGTCGTGGAGCACCGACTCCGCGTTGGCCATCTCCAGGAGGGCGACGAGTTCGAACGCTAGCTGGGCGGAGTCGGTGTCCGCGCGGACCTCGCCCACCGCCTTGGCCTCGTCGATCGTCTGCTCCACGAGGGTGAACCAGTTGCCGTGCGCGCCGGCCACGGCGTCGTGCACCTTGCCCTGCCGTGCGTCGTACTCGGCGGAGACCGAGTAGAAGAAGCAGCCGCCGGGGAAGACGCGCTGCGCCGAGTAGCCGAGCCAGTTGCCGCACAGACACCGGAGCCGGCCGAGGCCGGCGGGTAGGTCGCGGGCCGGCTGCACCACGTGGGCGATGAAGACCTTGATGGCGGCGCGCACGGTGGCGAGCTGCAGTTCCTCCTTCGATCCGAACAGGGCGAAGACACCGCTCTTGCTGAGGTCGAGTTCGCCCGCCAGACGGCCGAGCGACAGCCCCTCCAGGCCCTCCACCGAAGCGATCCTGACGGCTCGTCGAAGGATCGCGCGCCGGGTCCGGTTCCCCCGTTCGACCCGTCCGTCCATACCTGTACCTGCCAAGGAACACCTCCTCGATGACCCCCACCGGGGCGTCCGCCGCCGTGACCAGCCGGTTCCAGGATTATATGGACGACCGTGCGGTCATGTGGGAGAGTTCGGTCAGTGTACGCGCGTGCGGTTAGTTCGGAAGCACGGTCGAACACGCCACAACAGACCGAGAACACGGGGGTGTTCGCTGATGTCGCCGGCGCTTCACGAGTACGAGACCGTGGCCCGGGAACGGCTCGCCGGGCCCGTCTGGGACTTCCTCGCGGGCGGGAGCGGGACCGAGTCCATGCTGTCCGCGGGCCGCGAGGCCCTGGACCGGATCAGGTTGCGGCCCCGCCTCCTCGTGGACGTCTCGGACTGCGACCCGCGCACCACGCTGCTGGGCGCCGGCCTCTCGGCGCCGCTCGGCATCGCCCCCATGGCCTACCACCGGCTGGCCCACGACGAGGGCGAGTCGGCTACGGCGCGGGCCGCGGGCGAGGCCGGGGCGCTCCTGACCGTCAGCATGTTCGCGAGCCGCACCCTGGAAGAGATCGCCGCCGCCGCGACGGGGCCGCTGTGGCTCCAGCTCTACTGGCTCAGAGACCGTCGGCCCATGATCGACCTCGTCCGCAGGGCCGAGGAGGCGGGGTACCGGGCGCTGGTCCTGACGGTCGACGCCCCGCGGGTCGCCCGCCGCCCTCGGGACGCGCGCAACGGCTTCGCGGTACCGGAGGGCATCCGCGCGGTGAACATCGACCCCTCCCTCATGTCCGCCTCGCACACGGACCGGCCGGGCGAGTCGGCGGTCGCGCGGCACTCCCGCGAGCAGTTCGACCCGTCCGTCACCTGGGAGGACCTGGCCTGGCTGCGGGAACGCACGTCGCTGCCGATCGTCCTGAAGGGCCTGCTCACCAAGGAGGACGCCGAACTGGCGGTGAAACACGGCGCCGACGGAATTGTGGTTTCCAATCACGGGGGGCGCCAGCTCGATTTCGCCCGCCCCGCGATGGAGGCACTGCCGGAGATTTCCGAAGCCGTCGACGGTCGATGTCCGGTGATCGTGGACGGGTCGATCCGGCATGGCGCCGACATTGCCAAAGCCCTCTGTCTGGGCGCTGACATCGTTTTCGTCGGCCGTCCCGTGCTGTGGGGTCTCGCACATTCCGGCAGCGCCGGCGTTCTTTCGGTGCTGCGGATTCTCATGGAGGAGTTCGAAGAGGTCATGGCCCTCATGGGAGCGCCACGCGTCCGGCTTTTCGGTCCCTCGGGAGTTACTCTCCGGTGAATAGCCTCTGACCGCCCGGCCGTCGCCCATTCATCTTTCCACGACGGGATGAATGGGTATCAGACATGCCCAAAAACAGCTGCTCACGGACCTCTTCGCAGTGCAACAGGTCACCAAAACTTTGCTTGCATACTCACAGGTAGTGAGCAACGATGAATCTGGCGGCACGGAGAAATTGTGAAGGCCGCCGGCTCGATTCCGCATTTCGATGGGTGGGGATTTCAGTGAGGATAGCGGTGCCGAAAAAGGCCGCTTGCCTGGAAGGCGCTTGGATCGACGACATATTACTCGAGGGGGACGGCAGCAGAACCGCCCTCCACCTCGGCAGGCCGGTGACCCTGGACGAACTGCGCCTGCTCGTCGACGGCGAGCAGGAGCGACTGCGGGCCGCCGGACTGGTGGGCGGAGGCACGCTCGCCGTACGGATGCCCCCTTCCCTGGCCTGTGTCGTCACCATGCTCGCCGGGTGGCGCACGGGAGCCCAGGTCGCGCTGCTCGACCACCGGCTGACCACGTACGAGGTCGGCAAGGCGATCGCCCGGCTCACCCCGCAGCTGGTCGCCGAGCCGGTCGAGGAGGTGAGCGGCAGGCTGCGCGGCTTCTTCGACGTCACCACCCGCATCACCCCCCTGCACGGCGGCCGGCCGGCCGGCTCCGCCGACGCGCTGCTCCAGCTCAGCTCCGGCTCGACCGGCCCCTCCAAGGTCATCGGCCGCACGGTCGGCAGCCTCCTCGCCGAACTCGACCGGTACGCGCAGCTCGACGGCTTTACCCGGCGGGGCGAGCGCACCGTCGTGCTGGCCTCGGTCGTGCACGTCCTCGGACTGGTCGGCGGACTGCTGCACGGCCTCGCGTCCGGCGCCGAGGTGGTCCTGCCCGGCACCCAGACGGTCGACGGCGTCCTCCGTGCCGTGGCCGCGGGCGACGCGCCCACCACCCTCCTGGGCGTCCCCTCCCAGACCGCGCTCCTCGCCGCGCACCGGACCCCGCCCCGCCTCCCCCAGCTGCGCCGCATGATCGTCGGCGGCGAACTGGTCGGCGCGGACGTCCGCGAGCGGTTCACCCGCCGCTACGACGCCGAACTGGGCGTCATGTACGGCATGACCGAGGTCGGCGTCATCGCCACCGACCTGACCGGGAGCACCGCGCCCGGACTCACCCCGGCCCCCGGCATGAAGGTGCGCGTCGACGAGGGGCAGATCCTCCTCGGCCTGCCCCGGACGCCCTACGTGGGCCCGGCCGACCCGACGCGCTTCGTCGACGGATGGCTGCGCACCAAGGACGCGGGCAGCCTCGACGCGGCCGGCCTGCTGACGGTCCACGGCAGGCTGGACGCGCAGGTCTCGGTCGGCGGCCTGAAGGTCGACCTCGCCGAGGTCGAGGAGGTCCTCACCTCGCTGCCCGGCGTCACCGGCGCCGTGGTCGTCCACGGCGCGGGCATCGAGGCCTTCGTGTCCGTGACGGGACAGGAGGCCGGGGACGGGCTCGCCGCCCTGCTCGCGGCGCGCCTCGCACCGTACAAACGGCCCCGCGCCGTGCACACCCTGTCCGAGATCCCGCGCACCGTCACCGGGAAGCCCGTGCGCAACGCCGACGTCCTGCGGGCCGCGGTCCGGGCCGCCGCCTCCGCCGGCGGTTCGGAAACGGGCCCCGGATCAGACCCGGCGCACCTGGAGCCGGACAGCGCCCTCGCCTGAGGGCTCCGCACCGTCCCGGTGCAGCGCGACGCCGACGACATGGCGGCCGTCGTCCACCCCGAGCGCCAGCGAGAGGACGTCCCGCCGCCCCGGCAGCGGGCGGGGGACGAGCGGAGGGCGCGGACCGGGAGGCCACGGACTCGGCAGGGGCACGGCCCGTCTCATGCCCCCGTCGCGCAGTCCGCGGCCCAGTGCCTTGCCGACCGCCTCCTTCTGCGTCCACAACCACAGGAAAGCCGCCGGGCGTTCCCGCTCGGGCAGTCCGCCGATCCAGGCCGCCTCCGCGGGGTCGAACCATGCGCGCCCCATCGCCGCGGCGCGCAGCTCACGCACCCCTTCCACGTCGACACCCACCGGCCACCGCTCCGACAGGGCGATCGCCAGCGCTCCACGCGTGTGGGCCACGCTCACCCGCAGCCCGCCCCCGGCACCGCCGAGACAAGGACGGCCGCCGGGCTCGTGCTCCACCCAGACCTCGGACTCCGGGACGTCCAGCATCGCGGCCGCGCTCCGCAGCAGCAGTGCGCGCGCCCTCCTGCGCTCGTCCCCGTCCGTGGTGCACCACAGCACCGTCACCGTGTCCGGGTCCGCTCCCGGGCGACCATCCATGAACGGAGTCAATCAAATGTCCGCTGAGGTCGAGAAGTTCATCATCGAGGCGCTGGAGAACATGAACTACGACGTGTCCGAGGTCACCGGAGACACCCCGCTCGGTCCGGCCGGCCTGGACCTGGAGTCGCTCTCGGTCGCGGAGATCGCGATCCAGGTCGAGGACACGTACGGGGTGAAGTTCGAGGAGGACGAGATGGAGTCCGTCGCGCTCCTCACCGTCTCCGGACTCGTCAAGGAGATCGTCGACCGCGCCGCCGCCGCTGCCGCGGCCAGGTGAGTCCCCGGCCGGCCCCCGGCCACGGGTGCGCCTCCCTGCTCGCACGCCCCCGTGGCGGGCGGGAGGGCGGCGGCACCCCGCGCGGGCCGGGACGGCAGCGGCCGTGTCCGGCAAGTCCAAGGCGTCAACGCCCCACACGTAGGGACACCCGGGAATGAACCCGAAGAACGAGCGCGCACAACTCGCGGCCGATCAACGGCTCGGCGTGGGCAACGTGCTGACCACACTGACCGAGCGGGGCACCGGCCTCGACACTCCGACCCTGACCTTCGACACCGAGGTCGACGGCCATCCGGCCTGGCAGGCCCTCACCCTCGCCCAGCTCGCCGAGCGCGTCGCCGGCCGGGCCGCCGCCCTGCACGCCCTCGGCGTCCGGCCCCGCGACCCGGTCGCCGTCTGGGTGACGGACGGGGCCGACCAGGTGCTCGGCTACCTGGCGCTGGCCCGCCTCGGCGCGATTCCGGCGCTCGTCAACGGCAGGCTGCCCGCCGACCAGGCTGCCGAGTACATCCGGCGGCTCGGCGCCGTCGGGGTGATCGCGGACGTCCCGCACTGGGACCTGCTGTCCGGCGCCGGCAACACGACGCCGCTGCTGGCCCACCCGGCCGACCTCGGCAAGGGCGACGGGGCCGGGGCACCGGCGCCCTACCGGCACCACGGCAACGAACCCGTGGTCATCACCCACTCCTCCGGCACCACCGGCCTGCCCAAGGCCGTCACCCACTCCCACCACAGCCTCTTCGCGGCCATCCGCCACCGGCTGTCCCTGCCCAAGGGCCAGGGCCTGGACCGGATGCTGGGCGCGCTGCCCTCGGCGCACGCGGCCACCGTCATCGCGGTGAACCTCGCCCTGACCAACCGCGCCCAACTGGCCGTGCTGTCCCAGCAGAACGGCGTCCGGGTGCTGGACGCCATCGAGTCCTGGCAGCCCACCAGCGTCCTCGGCTTCGCGGCCACCTGGTCCGAACTGGCGGGCGAGGACCTGTCGCAGCGCGACCTGGCCTCGGTGCGCACCTGGTGGAACACCGGGGACTGCGCGCACGAGGCGCACATCCGCCGGCTCATCGCCAACGGCACCCGGGAGTCCGTCACGACGCGGGGGCGCGTCACGCGGCCCGGCTCGTTCTTCGTGGACGGCCTCGGCTCCTCGGAGATGGGCCACTCCCAGTTCCACATCACCCACACGCCCGACACCGACCGCTACGGCCGCTGCATCGGCAGGCCGCACGCCTTCTCGGACGTCGCGGTGGTCGACGACGACGGCGAGAAGCTCGGCGCCGGCGAGGTCGGCCAGCTGGCCGTCAGCGCGCCGACGCTGTCACTGGGCTACTGGAACGACTCGTTGACCACCTACCGCACCCGCCGGGACGGCTACTTCCTCACCGGTGACCTCGTCATGCGCGACGAGGAGGGCTACTACTACCACGTCGACCGCCTGGTGGACGCGGTCGACCTGGGCGACGGCCACCGCCTGTACACCATGCTGTGCGAGGAGCGCGTCCTCGCCGACTGCCCCGACGTGCTGGAGTGCACGGTGGTGGCGGTGCCCAGCGAGGGCCGGGTCGTCACCTCGGTCCTGCTCGTGCTGGACCCGGCGGCCGACCAGGAGAGCGACCGCACGCCGGAGGTGCTCGCCGCGCTGGACGAGCACGTGGCCCGCACGGTCGAACGGGTGGTGGTGGTCAGCCCGGACCGCATCCCGCTGGGCGCGACCGGCAAGGTGCGCAAGTTCCTGCTCCGCCGCCGCTTCCTGGACGGCGAACTGCTCGGCACGGAGCCCTCCGCGAAGCAGGTGGCGGTATGAGCGTCTCCCACCCGGCCGCCGTGATCACCGGGCTCGGCACCTTCACCCCGCTCGGCCGGGGCGCCGCCGACACCTTCGACGCGCTGTGCCACGGCAAGTCCGGCCTGCGCCGGCCGCCCGCCGGGCACCTGCTCGACGGCACGGTGGGCTCCGCCGGCATCGCCCCCGACATCGAGGCGTCCGAGGTGCTGCCGCCCAGCGAGGGCCGGCTCGTGGACCGCTTCGCCCTGATGGCACTGGCGGCGGCCGACGACGCCCTCGCCGACGCGGGGCTCGTCGTGGGCCGGGACGCCGATCCGGAACGGGTCGCGGTGGTCGTCTCCAGCGGCGCGGGCGGCCTGACCACGTACGAGGCACAGGCCCACGACCGCGTCAGCCGCGGCCGGACCGCGGTCAGCCCGTACCTCCTGCCCGGCATGCTGCCCAACATGGCGGCCGCCCGCATCGCCATCAAGCACGGTATCCGCGGCTGGAGTTCGGCCGTGTCCACGGCCTGCGCCGCGGGCGCCCACGCCGTCGCGGAGGCGGCGCGGCTGATCCGGTACGGCGAGGCCGACGTCGTGGTCTGCGGCGGCGCCGAGGCACCGCTGAACCCGACCTCGGCCCTGGCCTTCGACCACGCGCGGGCCCTGGCCGGCGGCTGGGACGACGACCCGGAGGCGGCCAGCCGCCCCTTCGACCGCCGCCGCAACGGGTTCGTGCTCGCGGAGGGCGCCGGTGTGCTGGTCGTCGAGCGGGCCGACCACGCGGACGCCCGCGGCGCGGCCGGCTACGCCGACCTGCTCGGCTGGGGGGCGAGCACGGACGCCTTCAAGCCCACCGCGCCGCGTCCGGGCGGCGAGGGCGCCGCCCAGGCCATGCGCGGTGCGCTGCGGACGGGCGGGCTCACGCCCGACGAGGTCGGCTACATCAACGCGCACGGCACGGCCACCAAGCTGGGCGACGTCGCCGAGACGCGGGCCGTCCGGGCCGTGTTCGGGGACCGCTCCCCCGCGGTCAGCAGCACCAAGTCGATGACCGGGCACCTGCTCGGCGGCTCCGGTGCCGTCGAGGCCGCCGTCTGCGCCCTCGCCGTCTCGCGCGGCACGCTGCCGCCCACGCACAACCTCGACGAGGTGGATCCGGCCTGCGACCTCGACCACGTGCGCGGCGAGGCGAGGCGCGGTCCCGTGGCGGCCGCCCTGTCCAACTCGTTCGCCTTCGGCGGTCACAACGTCAGCCTGCTCTTCGGCACCGCAAGTACCCGCACCACACGACAGCGAGAGGGAGAAGGCACGTGAAGATCGAAGCCGTCGACCACGTCGAGTTCCACGTCGGCGACGCCCAGCAGTCCGCGTTCTACCTCTGCACCGCCTTCGGGTTCCGGGTGTGCGGCCAGGCGGGGCCCGAGACGGGCCGCGTGGACAGCCGTTCCCTGCTGCTGCGCCAGGGCGGCGTCGACGTCGTGCTGACCTCCGCGCTGACCCCGGACCACCCGGCGGCCGGGTACGTGTCCCGGCACGGCGACGGGGTGGCCAACATCGCCTTCCGGGTGCCCGACGCGGCGAAGGCCTTCGAGACGGCCGTCGCGCGGGGGGCCACCCCGGTCGAGGAACCGGTCGTGCACAGCCAGTGCGGCACCGAGGTCGTCACCGCCTCCGTGCTCGGCTTCGGCGACGTCGCCCACCGGTTCGTGCAGCGCACCGGGGACCCCGCCGAGTTCCTGCCCGGCACCATGGACATGATCGCCGACGACCCGGAGGAGAGCGAGCAGCTCCTGCACACGGTGGACCACGCGGCGATCTGCCTGCCGGCCGGTGAGCTGCGGCCGACGGTCGCCTTCTACGAGAAGGTGTTCGGGTTCGGCCAGATCTTCGAGGAGTTCATCGAGGTCGGCGAGCAGGCCATGGACTCCAAGGTCGTGCAGAGTTCGTCGGGCAAGGTGACCTTCACCCTCATCGAGCCGGTGACCGACCGCCGCCCCGGCCAGATCGACACCTTCCTCGCCCGGCACGGCGGGGCCGGCGTGCAGCACCTCGCGCTGCTCACGGACGACATCGTGTCCGCCGTCCCGGCGCTGGAGGCCCGCGGGGTCACCTTCCTGGACACGCCCGGCTCCTACTACGACGAGCTGGGCGGGCGTCTGAAGCGTCCGGACCTGCGTCTGGAGGACCTGCGGCGCACCAACGTCCTGGTCGACCAGGACCACTGGGGGCAGGTCTTCCAGATCTTCACCCAGTCCATGCACGTGCGGAAGACCTTCTTCTGGGAGGTCATCGACCGGCACGGCGCCCGCACCTTCGGCAGCGGCAACATCAAGGCCCTCTACGAGGCGGTGGCCCGCGAGAAGGCGATGGCCTGACCCGCGCCCGTCCGAGCCCATCTCACCACCCCACCCAGGAAGACCTCGACCATGCAGAACACGGCACCGTTCACGCTGACCGACGAGGAGCGCGCGCTCCTGCCCACCGACGAGGAGGTCGACCTCTACACCGAGCGCGGCTGGTACCTGTCCGGGAAGCTCTTCACCGACGAGGAGATCGACCTCCTGGAGGCCGCGTCCGAGCGGTTCTACGCCGGCCACCGCGACCGGACCCTGCCGGTGCGCCCGCCCAAGCTCGCCTACTGGGAGCCGGACCACGGCTCCGTCCAGCGGCACAACGACTACATCCACTACGAGGACGACACCATCGGCCGCATCCTGCGCAAGCCGCTGCTCGGCGCGGTGGCCGCGCGGCTCGCCGAGGCCGAGGAGATACGGGTCTTCCAGTCGACCCTGATCTACAAGCCGCCGGTCGCCGGGGAGCGCTCGAACATCGTGCCCTGGCACTTCGACCGGCACTACTGGGCCACGTCGACCTCGGAGCGGATGCTGACCGCCTTCATCCCCTTCCACCACTGCGACGAGGAGATGGGCACCATCACGATGGTGGACGGCAGCCACCGGTGGAAGGAGACGGCCGCCAACGACGCCACCTCCCTGCACTTCGCCGAGCGCGACCGGAGTGAACTCGACCAGATGCTGGAGGAGAACGCCGCGTACAACGGCGTCGAGGTCCGCAAGGTCCCCATGGTGATCCCCAAGGGGCACGTCAGCTTCCACCACTGCCGCACCTACCACGGCAGCGGCGCCAACGTGAGCGACCGCCCGCGCCGCGCCATCTCGTTCCACCTCCAGGACGGCGAGAACCGCTACCGCGCCTTCCGCCGCTCGGACGGCACCGAGGTGACCTACAACCACGACGTGGTGGTGCGCCGCACTCCCGAGGGCACGCCGGACTACGCGGACCCCGACTTCCTCCCGGTGCTGTGGCGCACCCGCTGATGCGCAGTGTCGCGGTGGTCGGCACCGGCCTGATCGGTACGTCGATCGCCCTGGCCCTGCGGGGCCGGGGCATCGTCCCCCACCTCCTCGACGCCGATCCGGAGGCGGCGCGGCTCGCGGCCGGTCTGGGCGCCGGGGTGGTGGGGGCGCCCCGGGTGCCCGTCGACCTGGCGGTGCTCGCGGTGCCGCCGCAGCACGTCGCGGCGGTTCTGCGGGAGCAGCAGCTGCGGGGCCTGGCGCAGGACTTCACGGACGTGTCCAGCGTCAAGGTGCGGCCGCAGCGGGAGGCCGCGGAGCTGGGCTGCGACCTGGCCCGGTTCGTGGGCGGCCACCCGATGGCCGGCCGGGAGCGGTCCGGGCCGCTCGCGGCGCGGGGCGACCTGTTCCACGACCGGCCCTGGGTGCTCACCCCCGCGGAGGGCACCGGCGAGCGGGCCGTCGAACGGGCGCGGTCGCTGGCCGAGCTGTGCGGGGCACGGCCCGTGGTGATGGAGACGGCCCGGCACGACCGGGCCGTGGCCCTCGTCTCGCACGCCCCGCACCTGGTCGCGAGCCTGCTCGCGGCCCGGCTGCTGACCGGCGAGGAGTCCCACCTCGAACTCGCCGGGCAGGGGCTGCGGGACGCCACCCGGATCGCGGCAGGCGACGCCGGCCTGTGGACGGACATCCTCAGCTCGAACGCGGCCGCGGTCGCCGAGGTGCTGACGGAGGTGGCCCTGGAACTGAACGCGGCCGTGGCCGCGCTGCGGGACCTGGCCGTGGCCCCACCGGCCCACGGACCCACCGGCCGGGCCCACTTGAACGACGTCCTGGCCCGCGGCGTGCGGGGGCGCGCACTGATCCAGGGGCGGACCGACCTGAGCCTGAGCGGCGCGGCGGCCGTCCCATAATGAGGCGTCGGTGATCACGCCGCCACCCGTCGGGCGGCCGACCGGGCCCACGACGACTTCCGACCCAGTGGAGTGAGTGACTATGACCAGCCGACGGCTCGACGTCTGCCTGATCGGTGCCGGGCCACGCGGCCTCTCGGTCCTCGAAAGGCTGTGTGCGAACGCCGCGTCGGTCCCGGACGACACCGCCGTCACCGTGCACGTGGTCGACCCCTGCCCGCCGGGTGCCGGCCGGGTGTGGCGCACCGACCAGTCAAGGCACCTGCTGATGAACACGGTGGCCTCCCAGGTCACCATGTTCACCGACGAGAGCGTGCACGTCGAGGGAAGACTGGTTCCCGGGCCCAGCCTCTACGAGTGGGCGCGTTTCCTCACCCTCATCGGCCCCATGGACGGCCCCCCGTACGACGAGCGGGTCCTCGGCGAGGCGCGCGCGCTCGGCCCCGACTCCTATCCCACCCGGTCCTTCTACGGCCACTATCTGGAGTGGGTCTTCCAGCGGGTGACGCAGACGGCGCCGGACCACGTGCGCACCGTCGTGCACCGCGCCCGCGCGGTCGCGCTCGACGACGGGGACGACGGCACCCAGCACGTGCGGCTCGACGACGGCACGCTCCTGACGGGTCTGGACGCCGTCGTCCTCGCCCAGGGGCATCTGCCGGTGCGGGCGTCCCACCGCCGGCGCGAACTGGGCGACTTCGCCGCCGCCCACGGCCTGCGCCACGTCCCGCCGGCCAATCCGGCCGACGTGGACCTCACCGGGGTGGCACCGGGCGAGACGGTCGCGCTGATCGGGCTGGGGCTCAACTTCTTCGACTACCTCGCCCTCCTCACCCTGGGCCGCGGCGGCAGGTTCGAGCGCCGCGGAGAGAGGCTGGTCTACCTGCCCTCCGGCGACGAACCGCGGCTGGTGGCCGGATCCCGGCGCGGGCTGCCCTTCCACGCCCGCGGCGAGAACCAGAAGGGCGCGCACGGCAGGCACGAACCGGCGGTGCTGACCGCCGAAGTGATCGGGGAACTGCGCGAGTCGGCCCGGCGCAGGGGCGGCATCGACTTCCGCGAGACCGTGTGGCCGCTGGTCTCCAAGGAGGTCGAGACGGTCTACTACACCACGCTGCTCACCGGCGCCGACCGCGCGGGCGACGCACGCCGGCTGCGCACGGCCTACCTCGCGGCGGCGCCGGGCAGCGCGCAGGAACGGGCGGTCCTCGACGTGTTCGGCATCGCGCCGGCCGACCGCTGGGACTGGTCCCGGATCGCCCGCCCGTACACGGGGCGGGAGTTCGGCTCGCCGGAGGACTTCCGGGACTGGCTGGTCGGCCATCTGCGCGCGGACCTCGCGGCGGCGCGCGCGGGCAACGTCGGCGGACCGCTCAAGGCCGCGCTCGACGTCCTGCGGGACCTGCGCAACGAACTGCGGCTCGTGGTCGACCACGGCGGCCTCACCGGTCGCTCGCACCGGCAGCATCTGGAGGCTTGGTACACGCCGCTGAACGCCTTCCTGTCCATCGGTCCGCCCGCCGCCCGGATCGAGCAGGCGATCGCCCTGGTCGAGGCCGGGGTGCTGCGGGTGCTCGGTCCCGACGCGCAGGCGGTGGCCGACGAGGCGGCGGGGGTGTTCGCGGCCTGGTCGCCGGCGGTTCCCGGGTCCCGGACCGAGGCCACCACGCTGATCGAGGCACGGCTGCCGGAGACCGATCTGCGCTCCACCGCCGACCCGTTGCTGCGCACGCTCCTGGAGTCGGGGCAGTGCCGCCCCTACGAGATAAGCGACCCCGGGGGGACGCCGTACGAGACGGGCGGCCTCGCCGTCACCGGCGCGCCCTTCCGCCTGATCGACTCCGGGGGCCGGGCGCATCCGCGGCGCTTCGCCTTCGGCGTGCCCACCGAGTCCGTGCACTGGGCGACGGCCGCCGGGATACGCCCGGGCGTCAACTCCGTGACGCTTCAGGACTCGGACGCCATCGCGTGCGCGGTCCTCGCGGGCTCCCAGGACCTGCGGCACGACGAGGAGATGATCGGGGAGCTGGCGCGATGAGTCACCTCACCGTCGACTCCGGGATCCTCAGCCCGGTCCGGGCCGGCACCCCGGCCGAGGAGACCACCTGCGACCACGCCCTGCTCCAGGCGATGCTCGACGCGGAGGCGGCGCTGGTCCGGGCCCAGGCGGCCCTGGGCACCGTGCCCTTCGAGGCCGCGCGGACGATCACCCGGCTGGCCCGGGCCGACCTTCTGGACCTGCGCGCGATCGCCGTGCTCGGCCGGGGCGCGGCCAACCCGGTGGTGGGCTTCGTCCAGGCCTTCACCGCTCTGGTGGCGGCCGAGGATGCGGACGCGGCGGACTACGTGCACCGCGGTTCGACCAGTCAGGACGTCCTCGACACGGCCCTGATGCTGGTGGCGGCCCGCACCCTGGACGTGCTGCTGGCCGACCTGGACGAGGTGGCCGCCGCGCTGCGCGCCCTGGCCGACGGGCACCGGGACACGCTGATGGCGGGGCGCACCCTCGCGCTGCACGCCGTACCGACCACGTTCGGGCTGAAGGCGGCGGGCTGGCTCGTCGCGGTGACGTCGGCGGCCGGGCGGCTGCGGCGGGTCCGGGACGAGGAGCTGGTCGTACAACTGGGCGGCGCGGCGGGCACCTTGGCGGGTTACGTCGAGTACGAGCGGCTGCACCGCGCGGAGCGGGGGGAGGCCTCGTCGGACGAGTACGCGCGGCGGCTGACGGCGAGGTTCGCGGTCGAGACGGACCTGGCCGCCCCCCTGCTGCCCTGGCACGCGCACCGGGCGCCGGTGGCGGGGCTGGCCGCTGAACTCGCCCTGGCCACCGGCGTGCTGGGCAAGATCGCGGTGGATGTGCAGTCACTGGCGCGCACGGAGACCGCCGAGCTGGCGGAACCGGCGGCGGCCGGGCGCGGCGTCTCCTCCGCGATGCCGCAGAAGCGCAATCCGGCGCTGGCCACGCTGATCCGCTCGGCCGCCCTCCAAGTGCCCGCGTACGCCGGTGTGCTGACGCAGTCGATGCTGTCCGAGGACGAGCGCTCGGCGGGCGCCTGGCACGCCGAGTGGCAGCCGCTGCGCGAGTGCCTGCGGCTGGCGGGCGGCGCCGCGCACACGGCGCGCGAGCTGGTGTCCGGCCTGGTGGTGTCGCCCGAGCGGATGCGCGCGAACCTCGGCCTGACCGGGGGTCTGATCGTCTCCGAGCGCCTGGCCGCCGTACTCGCCTCCGCCCTCGGCAAGGCGGCGGCCAAGGAGGCGGTGGGCGGGGCGTCGTCCGAGAGCGCCGCCACCGGACGCCCGCTGGCCGACATCCTCGCGGCCCGACCGGAGATCGCGGCCCGGTTCTCCGCCGGCCACCTCGAGGCGCTCCTCGACCCGGCCGCGTACACGGGAGCGGCGGGCGAGTTGACGCACCGTGCCCTGTCCGCGAGCGGTGATCCGGTGCGCGCGGTGGGCCCGGACGGGTTCTGAGGGCCGGCGGTCGAGGGCCGCGGCGGGTTTCGGCCAGTCCGGGGAAGCGCGCCGGCCCCGGCCCTCGATTCGGCGGGATCTCCGCTTTTAAATGTACGCACGGTCGTTTACTTTACTGGTGTGGGTGCGGCCGCCGCGAACCGGGCGACGGCGGCGCATCGGACGAAGGGATCACCTCGCATGACGACCGCCTCCCCCCACTCGCCGGACACCGGTCCGGCCACACCGCAGCCGGCCGGCCCGGAGCAGGCAGGGACACCGGCCGCCGCGACGGCCAAGCTCGCCCTGCTCGTCGCGTCCGGCGCCACGTTCCTCGCCGTGCTCGACACCACGGTCGTGAACATCGCCTTCGCCGACCTGCGCACCGACTTCCCCGACGCCTCGCTGTCCCAGCTCACCTGGGTCGTCACGGCCTACACCGTCGTGTTCGCCGCGCTGCTGGCCGTCGGCGGCCGGGTCGCCGACGTGATCGGCCGCAAGCGGCTGTTCCTGTGGTCCTCGGGCGTGTTCGTCGCGGCCTCGCTGCTGAGCGGACTCGCCGCGGACGTGCCGATGCTCATCGCCGCGCGCGCCCTGCAGGGGGTGGGTGCCGCCGGCCTCATCCCCTCCGCGCTCGGACTGGTCCTCCAGCACACCCCCGCGGCCCGCCGCCAGGTGGCCATCGGCGTCTGGGGCGCGGTCGGCAGCATGGCCGCCGCGGTGGGTCCGAGCCTCGGCGGCCTGCTCGTCGACGTCTGGGGCTGGCGCAGCGTCTTCCTCATCAACCTGCCGATCGGCCTCGTGATCCTCCTGGGCGCCGCGAGACTCGTCGCCGACGAGCCCACGGGCCGCAGGCTCCCCGACCCGCTCGGGACCCTGGCGCTCGCGCTGGGCGTCGGCGGCCTGGTCTTCGGCGTCACCCAGGGCACCGAGTGGGGCTGGGACAGCGGACGCGTGCTCGGGCTGCTGGCCGGCGGCGCGGTGCTGCTCGTGGTGGCCCTGCTGCTCTCCCGGGCGCACGCGGCGCCGGCCCTGGAGCTGGACCTGTGGCGCAGCCGGGCCTTCGCGGCCACCAACGTCACCTCGGTCCTCTTCGGGGCCGCCATGTACTCGTACCTGCTCAGCTCCCTGCTCTTCCTGAACGCGGTGTGGGGCTACTCCGAGCTGAAGGCGGGCCTCGCGGTGACACCGGGTGCCTTCGCCGCCGCGATCGGGGCCATGGTCGTGGGGCGCCGGATCCAGCCGTCCGCGCAGTGGGCCGCGGTCGCCGTCGGCTCCGCGCTCTTCGGCGCCTCCTGCGCGGCGATGTACCTGCTGCTCGGCACCGAGAAGCAGTACGCGGCGGTGTGGCTGCCCATCGGTGTCCTGGCCGGCATCGGCATCGGTGCGGCGCTGACGGCGATCTCCAACGCGGCCACCGCCGCGCTGCCGCCCGAGCGCTACGCCTCCGGCACCGGTCTGCTCATGACGACCCGGCAGATCGGCGGCGCCCTGGGCATCGCCGCGCTCGCCGCCATCCTCGAACGCCACCACGTCCTCGACGACGAGGGCTACCTGCAGGTGTTCCTCGCCTGCGCCATCGGCGCCGCCGGCGCCGCGGCCGCCGCACCAGCCATCCGGTCCCGTTCCGCACGGCACACCTGAGAGCCAGATCCACGGCGCGGGGCCGACGGCTCCCGCGCGGACGCGAGGAAGAGAACACGATGCCACCCATCGACCGATCGGACCGCAGCGCCGGGCGCGCCGAACACGCCCTGCTGGCCGACCTGCAGCCGGTGGTGGAGGCCAACCTCCACCGCCATCTCGGCGTCGCCAAGGAGTGGTTCCCGCACGAGTACATCCCGTGGAGCGAGGGGCGCACGTTCGACGGCCCGCTCGGCGGCGAGCCGTGGACCCCGGACGAGGCCACGCTGCCGGAGGTCGCCCGCACCTCCCTGGTGGTCAACCTGCTCACGGAGGACAACCTGCCCGGCTACCACTTCGCGGTGGCCGAGTTCGGCAAGGACGGCGCCTGGGGCACCTGGGTGGACCGCTGGACCGCCGAGGAGGCCCGGCACGGAACCGCTCTGCGGGACTACCTCCTCGCCACCCGGGCCGTCGACCCCCGGGCGCTGGAGCGGGCCCGCATGACGCACATGGAGGGCGGCTACGACCGGCCGGACGGCTACAGCGCGCTGCACGCCATCGCCTACGCCGCGTTCCAGGAGCTGGCCACCCGCATCTCGCACCGCAACACCGGCGTGGTGAGCGGGGAACCGCGGTGCGACGCGCTGCTCGCGCGGATCGCCGCGGACGAGAACCTGCACATGGTCTTCTACCGCAACCTGGTCGAGGCCGCGTTCGAACTGGCGCCGGACACGGCCATGGAGGTGGTGCGGGACGTCGTCGTCGGCTTCGAGATGCCCGGCTCCACCATCAAGGACTTCGGCCGCAAGTCCGCGGAGATCGCCATCGCCGGCATCTACGACCTGCGCCTGCACCACGACAGCGTGGTGATGCCGATCCTGCGCAGGCTCCGGGTCTTCGAGCGGGAGGGGTTCGGCGCCCCGGGCGAGGCCGCGCGGGAGGAACTCGCCGCGTTCGTGCGGCGGCTGGACACGAAGGCGACCTCGTTCACGGACCGCCGCGAGGGCATCAGGGCGGCCCGTGCGCAGCGCGAGGCCATGGCCGTCTGAGGCGGTGACGGATGAGGGGGAGGCCGGCTGCCGGCCTCCCCCTCACGCGTCGTCCGCCGCCGTACGGGTCCCCGCCGCGGTCAGGGGCGGCCCGCGGCCGGGGCCTGCTCCCCCGCGAGCGTCCCCCACTTGTCCGGCCGGCCCAGCCAGGCGTCGGCCTCGGCGAGCGGCCGGAGGTCGGCCGTGGCCAGCGGCAGCAGGGGAGCCAGCCGGGCGTTCCACTCCAGGGCCGGCCGCAGCTCGGGGGGCAGCTCGTCCTCCGGGTAGATCGCGTCGGCCGGGCACGCCTCCACGCAGTTGCCGCAGTCGATGCACTCCTCGGGGTCGATCACGAGGAACGTGTCGCCCTCGCGGAAGCAGGCGACGGGGCAGTACGTGACGCACTCGGCGAACTTGCAGCGCACGCACTGCTCGGCGACGACGTGGGTCATGCGACGCCCTCCCGGGACCCGGCCGGCAGTCCGGGGTGCGCGTCCAGGAAGCCGTGTCCGGCCGCGAGCCCGGCCTCGTACGCGGCGACCAGCCCCTCGGCGGTCGCGGCCGCGTAGTCGACGCCCAGGGTCTTCAGGTCCTCCCCGGGCTTGACGACCATGACCCGCGCGCCGTCGAGCACGGTGCCGTCGGCGATCTCCTCGGAGGCGTAGAGGTCGCGGTAGAGCGGGAACGGGTCGGATCCGATCGCGATCAGCTCGCTCACGCCCCGCGCGGCGACCTCACGCGCCGGGCAGGAGCAGGTGTAGGAAGCGTCGACGTAGGCCTCCCCGTCGATCTCGGCGGGGACCGCCCAGGCATGCAGCATCCGGGTGGAGGCGTAGGCGACCGCGTCGTGGTTCTGCGGGGTCAGACGCGGGAAGCCCTCGCCCGGCTCCGCCCGCGAGGAGAAGACGACGGGAGCGAGGTTCTTCTCGACCCAGCCGCGGTCCCCGGTGAAGACGTCCCGCAGCAGCTGCTTGCCGAGCGCCTTGGCACCGGGCCCCTGGGTGGTCTCCGCGGCGGCCGCGTCGGTGACCTTGCTGGTCGCCAGCAGGTACTCCGGCGCGCCGGGGCGGAACAGGCCCTCGCGCAGGGCGGGTCCGTGCGCGGCGATGCTGTCGAGGACCACCCGGCTCATCCCCCGCTCGCCGGCGGCCGCGGCGGCACCGAGCCAGTAGTCCACGCCGACCTCGCGGGCCCGGCCGATCGCGGCGAGGCCGCAGGACAGCCCCGAGGAGGAGGCCGCGGCGTACACGTCGGCCCGCAGGCCGCGCTCCTCGAAGGCGGACAGCACCCCGTGGCCGTAGACGCCCTTGAGCATGCCGGACGCCACCACGACGCCCACCCGTCCGCCTTCCCGGGACCCGTCCCCGCCCGGGGCTCCGTCGCCGGTCACGGCCGTGCTCCCGGCCGGGCGGCGGCGGGCTCGGCGGAGGTGTCCCCCAGGAACTCGGCGTCGATCACCGAGTCGAGGTGGTCCTTGATCCACTGATTGGGTCCGGGCTGCCGGTCCGCCGCGGTCTCCGTGCCGCGGCCGGCGGGATGCGAGAGAGCTGAGAGAGCCATGTCGTCCTCCATGCGGGAGCGCTGACGGCAGGGAGATTAGCACGATCGTGCGTACAGTTTTATAGTGCGCGCGCGATGCCCTGGTATAAATATGAGCGAACGATCGTGCAGACATTATCGCTCGTGCAGACATTGCCGGCATTCCTCGTGCCGCTGTGTCCGCTGACCGACCTGGAGGCGTCCCATGGACCTCGCGACGACGGAGGCCGCCCTGGCCCCGACCACCGAGGGAGAGCGGCTGTTCGACCTCTTCCGGCGGCCCCAGGGGCGCAGCAGGACCAGGCCGGACGAGCGGGCCGCCCTGGAGAGCGCGCGCACCGGCACGGTGGACGTCGGCGGCGGCGAGGTCGTCACCTACGCCTGGGGCACCGGCGAGCGCCCCGTCCTGCTGGTGCACGGCTGGGAGTCGCGCGCGTCGCGCTACGCCAAGCTGGTCGTACGGCTCCTCGAACTCGGCCTCAGCCCGGTGTCCTTCGACGCGCCGGGGCACGGCGAGTCGGAGGGGGACGGCGCGACCCTGCTCGACTACGGCGCCGCCATCCGCGCGCTGCACCGCGCGCACGGTGGCTTCGAGGCCGTCGTGGGCCACTCCTTCGGCGCGCTGGCGCTCTTCCTGTCCCTGTCCGGGGGGCTGGAGACCCGGCGCATGGTGGCGATCAGCACGGTCCCCGACTTCGCCTACCTGGTCGACTCGTTCTGCGCCCACACGGCCCTGGACGCGCGCGGCGACGCGGAGTTGCGCGACCGCCTGGACCGCGACCTGTACCCGGGCGAGGACATGTGGACCCGCTTCTCGGTGCTGCACCACGCGCCGCGGGTGCGGTTCCCGCTGCTGCTGGTCCACGACGAGAACGACGAGGCGGTCGGCGCGGAGCAGGCGGAGCGGCTCGCCGGGGCCTTCGGGGACCGGGCGCGCCTGGTGGTCACCCGCCGGCTCGGGCACCGGCGGATCCTCGGGGCCCCCGTGGTGGTCGACACGGTCGCCCGGTTCCTCGCCGGCGGGGAGCCCACCGGCCGCTCCCCCCGGGGGGAGGCGGCGGCCCGGTGAGCGGACTGCTCGCGGGCAGGCGCGTCCTGGTGACCGGCGTCCTGCTGGAGTCCTCGATCGCCTTCCACACCGCCCGGCTCGCCCAGGAGCAGGGCGCCGAGGTGGTCCTCACCGGGCACGGCAGGCTCGGTCTCGTCGAGCGGGTCGCCCGCCGGCTGCCCGCGCCGGCGCCGCTCGTCGAGCTGGACGTCCGCGACGCGGGCCACCTGGAGAGCCTGGCCGGCCGGATCGCGGAACGGGTGGGCGCGGACGCGCGTCTCGACGGCGTCGTGCACTCCATCGCCTTCGCCCCGCAGGACGCGCTGGGCGGCGGCTTCCTCGCGACCGGCTGGGAGTCGGTGCGGACCGCGGTCGAGGTCTCCGCGTACTCCCTCAAGGCGCTGACCGTCGCCTGCCTGCCGTTGATGGAGGAACGCGGCGGGGCGGTCGTGGGCCTGGACTTCGACGCGCGCACGGCCTGGCCGGCGTACGACTGGATGGGCGTGGCCAAGTCGGCGCTGGAGGCCACCTCCCGCCACCTCGCGCGCGACCTCGGGCCGCGCGGGATCCGCTGCAACCTGGTCGCGGCCGGGCCGGTCAGCACCATGGCGGCGCGGCACATCCCCGGCTTCGACACCTTCCGCGAGATCTGGGAGACCCGCGCCCCGCTCGCCTGGGACATCCGCGACCCCGAGCCGGCCGCCCGCGCCGTCGTCGCCCTGCTGTCCGACTGGTTCCCCCGCACGACGGGGGAGATCGTGCACGTCGACGGCGGCGTGCACGCGATGGGGGCGTGAGGGCGGCCGGGGCCGCCGCCCGGGAGCGGCAGCCGCTCCTCAGGCGCTCTCGGGCAGCAGCGACGGATCGGTGACGACGGTGCGCAGCCGGCTCAGCACGGCCTTCTCCGCCTTGCCGTAGCAGGTGAAGTCGTCGTGGAGGACGGACTCGGCGTTGGCCATCTCCAGGAACGCCACCAGCTCGAAGATCAGCTGAGGGACGTCGGCGTCGTCCGCGATCTCGCCCGCAAGCTGGGCCTCGCGCGCCGTCTGCTCCAGGTACGAGAACCAGTTGACGCGGGCCGAGGCGAGCATGTCGTGGACCTTGCCCTCGCGCGCGTCGTACTCGGCGGAGGCCGAGTAGAAGAAGCAGCCGCCGGGGAAGACCCGCTCCCTGGAGTACGTGAGCCAGCCCGTGCACAGCTGCCGCAGGCGGCCGACGCCGGCCGGCAGATCGCGGGCGGGCTGGACCACGTGCTCCAGGTACACGGTGATGGCGGCGCGGATCGTCGCGAGCTGGAGGTCCTCCTTGGAGCCGAAGAGAGCGAAGACGCCGCTCTTGCTGAGCTTCAGCTCACTGGCCAGCTGGCCCATGGAAAGCGCCGCGAGGCCTTCCACCGAGGCGATCTCCACCGCACGTCTGAGGATCAGCTGACGGGTCTGGTTGCCGCGCGCGATCCGTCCGTCGGCCTGCGTTCCTGCCACGCCCATGTGCACCCACTCTCCCGGAGCCGGACTTTCTCGGCTCCATTGAGGCGTCAACAGTGTAGCGAATAAGTGGACGTGCGTGCGGTTTGGTGCGGCACCGGAAGCCGTCAGTCCAGAACGGCCGCCCGCACGTCGGTACCGTCGGCGGCGCGCCCCTGGGGGGAGACGAACTCCAGGACGGTCCGCACGACCTCCTCGTCACCGAGGATGCGCCGGTGCCCGAGCCCCTTCGTGAGCACCAGCCGCGCCCGGTCGCCGAAGGCCCCGGCGATCCTGCGGCCCTGATCCGCCCGGATCCTGGTGTCGTCCTCGTCGTGGACCACCAGGAGCGGGGCGCGCACGGTCCCGGGCATGTCCGTGAGCGAGAACGGCACCTCGTCGCGCGGCAGGTCGGGGAAGAGCCGCACCCTGATCTCGTCGTGCAGCCGGGCCTTGAGCCGGTCGCGGACGCGGAGTTCGGCGGAGAACTCCTCCACCAGGTAGTCGAAGTCGCAGACCCCGCTGATCGTGACGACCTTCCGCGCCACCACCCCGCCGCGCAGACCGAAGAACGAGCCGAGAACGCCCATGGAGTGGGCGATCAGACCGTCGAAGTCGCCGTACTCGGCGTGCAGCGCGGTGACGATGTCGCGGTAGTCGAGGATGGTCGTGCCGCGTCCGTCCGCCTCGCCGTGGGCCGGCGCGTCGAAGGCGACGACGCTGTGGCCGCGTTCGAGCAGCCCGGGGACGAAAGCGGACAGCCGCGAGGCGCGCGACTGCCATCCGTGCACCAGGAGCACCGGGCTGCCACCGTCGCCCCAGCGGTAGGTCACCGCGTGCTTGCCGCCGCCCAGCTCGACGCGGCCCACGTGCGCCTGGTCCAGGAGGGCGCGCTCGGAGGACCGGAGCCGGCCGCGCACGAGCGGCATGTGGAAGAGGGCGAAGGCGCCCTTGCCGGCGAGCCGCCCCGAGACCAGGGAGAGGGCGTTGAGGGCGGTGCTCGCGACTGCCTCGACGGGTTTCATGCTCATGGCTCCTCGCTCGCGCGTCAGGGCCTGATATATTAGCACGATCGAGCGTTCAGTTTCTCGCGAGGAGTCCACATGCCGGCCCCCATCTGGTTCGCCCCGTGGAAGCCCGGACCGGTCGCGTCCACCGGAGCCGACCAGGGGGCGCGCGGTACGGAGGGTGCGGGAGGCACGGCAGGCGCGGGAGGCGCGGCCGTCGTGAGCGTCACCGGCTTCGCCCCGCACCGCCCCTGGACCTCCGTGGGCGTCAATGTCTCCGGCGTCGCGCTGCGCCGCGGGTGGGGGGAGGTCGAGGGGGCGGTCGGGCTCTGGCTCTGGTCCGTGCCCGGCCTGCTGCGGCCGCGCTCGGGCTCGGTCTCGGTCTGGCGTGACGAGGAGGGCCTGCGGGGCTTCGTCGCCCGGCACGACCACGTGCGCATCATGCGCGCCTACCGGGACCGCGGAGCCCTGCACTCCACGACCTGGCACACCGAGCGGTTCGACCCGGACGCCACCCGGGAGGAGGCCCGCAGGGTCATCGAGGAGTGGTCCCGCGAACGGCCGGCCTCCTGACGGGGCGATGCCCCGGCACGCACTCATTTTGTCTAGACCTATTGCCCCATCCATGCCCCCCGGGCTACGTTTCCCGCTGCTCGGCGTCCTTCAAGTTTCCGTCAAGTCCCTTGATGGGCAAGGGTGGGAGGAGCAGTTCCACATGCAGGACCGGAGTCTTTCCAGGCGAACCGTTCTCGTCTCCGCGACCGCGGTCGCCGCCGGCGCGGCCGGCGTCTCGGCGGTGACGGCCGCCCCCGCGGCGGCACACCAGCGCGACCACCGCCTCAAGAAGATCATCGCCCGGATGAGCGTCGAGGCGAAGATCGGCCAGCTCTTCGTGCCGTACTTCTACGGGGCGTCCGCCACCTCCCCCAGCCAGGTCGACCAGGACCGCAACCTCAAGGAACTCGGCGTCCGCACCGTCGCCGAGCTCATCGCCAAGTACCAGGTCGGCGGCGTCATCTACTTCTCCGGCTGGACGAACAACCTCCACGACCCCCACCAGATCGCGGACCTCTCCAACGGTGTGCAGCGGGCCTCGCTCGCGCTGCCCGTCCCCGTCCCCTCCCTGATCTCCATCGACCAGGAACACGGCGTCAACGTCCGCATCGGCAGCGGGGCCACCCAGCTGCCGGGTGCGATGGCGCTCGGCGCCGGCCGCTCGCTCTCCGACGCGCGCACCGCCGGGTGGATATCGGGCACCGAACTCGCCGCCCTCGGCATCCACCAGAACTTCGCCCCCGTGGCCGACGTCAACGTCAACCCGGCCAACCCCATCATCAACGTCCGCTCCTTCGGCGCCGACGCCCGCGAGGTCGGCCGCATGGTGGGCGCGCAGGTGACGGGCTATCAGCAGGCCGGCGTCGTGGCCTGCGCCAAGCACTTCCCGGGCCACGGGGACACCGGGGAGGACAGTCACACCGGGCTGCCGGTGATCACCCACACCCGGGAGGAGTGGGAGCGCATCGACGCCCCGCCCTTCCGGGCCGCGATCGCCGCCGGCGTCGACTCGATCATGACCGCGCACCTCCAGGTCCCCGCGCTCGACCCCAGCAACGAACCCGCCACCCTGTCGCCGACGATCCTCCAGGACGTGCTGCGCGGCGAACTCGGCTTCGACGGAGTGATCGTCACCGACGCCCTCAACATGCAGGGCGTGCGCACCAAGTACGGCGACGACCGCGTGCCCGTCCTCGCCCTCAAGGCCGGGGCCGACCAGCTGCTCTTCCCCCCGAGCATCGACGTCGCCTACAACGGCGTCCTGGCCGCCGTCCGCACCGGAGAGATCACCGAGGACCGCCTCGACGCGTCGGTCCTGCGCATTCTGCGGGTCAAGGAGAAGGCGGGCCTGCTCAGCGGCACCCCCTTCGTCTCCCGCCGGGACGTCGACCGGGTCGTCGGCTCCCGCCGGCACCGGCTCACCGCCGCCCGGATCGCCGAGCGCACCACCACCCTGCTCGTCAACGAGGACGGCGCGCTCCCGCTGCGCCGCGGCCGGGGCAAGCTCCTCGTGGTCGGCGCCAGCCCGGCCTTCCCGACCGACGACACCCGCACCACGGTGCCCGAACTGGCCAAGGCCTTCGACGAACTGGGCTACCGCACCACCCACCTCGCCACCGGCCGGACGCCCGACGCGGCGAAGATCGACGAGGCCGTGGCCGCCGCGCGGGGGCGGGACGCCGTGGTGGTGACCACCGACAACGTCGGTGCCACCAGCACCCAGCGCACCCTGGTGTCCCGACTGCTCGCGACCGGCGTCCCCGTCGTCCACCTCGCGGTGCGCAACCCCTACGACATCGCCCACCTCGGCGACGTCCCGGCCTCGCTGGCCTCCTACTGCTGGACCGAGGTCGAACTGCGCGCCGCGGCCCGGGTGATCGCCGGCCGGGTCGGCCCGCGAGGCAGGCTGCCCGTCCCCGTCCAGCGGGCCGACGACCCGTCCAGGGTCCTCTTCCGCACCGGGCACGGCCTGTCCTACGACGACTGAGTCCGCCGGTCCGACGGGGCGAGCGGCGTCCGGTGCTCCCCGGCTGGGGGGCCGGGCGCCGCTCGGTGGCGTCGTCCTGTGGGGAAGGCTCAGCCCGCGGCGCCGTCGAGGAGGCGGTGGTAGCGCAGCCGCAGGGCCCGCTCCGTGCTGGCCGCCACCGTGACCAGGCCGACCGCGGTGTTGGCCCAGGCGGGCAGGTCGACGGGCGCGGTGAAGGTCCCGCCGACGTGCCGGGCGATCTCCTGCGGCCGGGTGACCTGTTCGGCGAGCTGCGTGACGACGAGGAACAGCCCCGCCACGAGCACCGCCGCCGAGAGGACGCCCACGACGCGGCCGGCCACCGGGTGTTCGCGGTCGAAGTGGGCGCGGCGCCCCTCGGCCGAGTCCCGGTCGGGGACGAGCTGGTACTCGGCTCCCGCGTCGGTGACGTAGTGGCAGCGCTTGAGTCCGAACTCGCTCCTGCGCACCTCCACGACACCGCCCGGGACGGGGAAGGCCGCGGGGAGCCGCGACGCTGCGTGCTGCCTGCCGTCGAGGTACAGGTGGGCCCAGACCCTGCCGGAGTCGTCGCTCCTGCCGTGCCTGACGTCGACGGCGTAGACGCTCGAGCCGCCGTCGCCGTTCGGCAGCCGGAGGTAGAACAGGGCCCGGAACGGCAGCTGCCACCACCGGAAGCGCTTCAGCTCCCGTCCGTCCCCGGGCTCGACCCGCCGCACGGCCCGCCGACGGCGCGCGTCCTCGAACATGCCTCCCACTCCTTCTGCCTCCCGGCCGCTCCGCCTTCTCGGTCGTCCGGTACGTGAAGCAGTCTGTTCGCGCGCACCGCGCCGCACATCGGCCCGGCGGACCGGCTCGCACTGGACCGTGGGAGAGGCCGGGATTCGACTTTGGTCTAAGGCTCCTCGGTCCTTCGGCCGACCCGCCGGCCGTGCGGGCTCGCGATAATGAGCAGGTGAACACGGACATCGCGCCACGGCTCGGGTGGTGGCAGCAGACCTGGCGGCTCGCGGGCGCCGCGGCCATCGGCCTGGTGCTCTGGATGGCGACCGGCGTGGCGGTGTCGAACGGGCCGGCGGGCGAGCCGAGCCCCTGGTTCTTCATCGGCGATCCGCTGGTGGCCGCGGGGTGCCTGACAGCGCTGGTATGGCGACGCCGGTTCCCGCTCCCCGTCGCGCTGGGCGTCACGATCGTCGCGACCGTGTCGGTCCTGTCGACCGGGGCATCGCTGCTGGCCCTGGCGTCGGTGGCCACCCGCCGCCGTCCGGTGGAGATCGGGATCGTCGTGGTGGGCCACGTCGCCGCCTCGCAGTTCGGCGTGGAGCTCTACCCGGTCGACAATCCTCCCGGCGCCTTCTGGTACCAGCTCGCAACGCCGTTCCTGACCGCGGGCATCGCCGTGGCCATGGGCATGGCCGTGGGGGCGCGGCGCATGGAGGTGCGGTCGCTGCGGGAGCGGGCGGAGAGCGCGGAGCGGGAGCAGTCCGCGCGGGCCGCGCAGGCACGGGCGCTGGAACGCAACCGCATCGCCCGCGAGATGCACGACGTCCTCGCGCACCGGATCTCCCTGGTCGCCATGCAGGCCGGAGTGCTGGACCACCGCCGGGACCTCAAGGCGGAGGAGAACCGCGTCCTGGTCCGCGGCATCGCGGAGGGCTCCCACCTCGCCCTGGAGGAGCTGCGGGACGTCCTCGGCGTGCTCCGGGCCGACCCCGGTCTCCCCGAACCGCCGCAGCCCTCCCTGGAAGGGGTGCCCGAACTGGTGGCCGACGCCCGCGCCTCCGGGCTGGACGTGTCGCTCACCAGCACCGTCACGGGAACGCCGCCGGACGTGGTCGGCCGCACCTGCTACCGGGTCGTCCAGGAGGGGCTGACCAACGCCGCCAAGCACGCCCCGGACGCCCGCATCCGCGTCGGCCTCGAAGGGGCGGCGGGCGGCGGGCTCCAGGTGAGCATCCGCAACTCCCCGTCGGCCGCGCGGGCCGCGAAGCCGCCGTCGTCGGGGTTCGGTCTGCTCGGTCTCGGCGAGCGGGTCGACCTCGCCGGCGGGGAACTGTGCCACCACCGCACACCGGACGGCGGCTATCTCCTCACCGCACGACTACCCTGGCCGAACCCCACGCACGAAAAGAGAACATGAGTGGACAGCGAGCGGGAGCCGGTGCGTGTCGTCATCGTCGACGACGAGCAACTGGTGCGCATGGCGCTGCGGCTGGTCATCGACGGCGAACCGGACCTGTCCGTCGTCGCCGAGGCGGCCGACGGGGACGCCGCGATCTCGGTGGTGGACGAGCACCGTCCCGACGTGGTGCTGATGGACGTGCGGATGCCGGGCCGCGACGGGCTCAGCGCGACCCGTGAGCTGCTGAGCAGGCCGTCACCGCCGCGGGTGCTGATCCTCACCACGTTCGACTCCGACGACCTCGTGCTGGGCGCCCTGCGCACCGGAGCGCTCGGGTTCGTCCTCAAGGACACCCAGCCCCCGCAACTCCTGGAGGCGGTACGGTCCGTGGCGGACGGCAACCCGGTCCTGTCGCCGGCGGCCACCGCCCGGGTGATCGCCGCGGCCACCGGTCCGCGGTCCTCGCACGCCCGCGACTCCTCGCGCGACGCCGCCCGCAAGCAGCTGGCCGCGCTGACCGAACGGGAACTCGACACGGCCCGCGCCATCGCGGACGGGCTGGGCAACCCGGAGATCGCCCGGCGGTTGGGCATCGGCGTGGCGACCGTGAAGGCGCACACGGGCAGCCTGTTCGCCAAGCTGGCGGTCGAGAACCGGGTGCAGATCGCCCTCCTGGTGCGGGACGCCGAGGTGTGAGCCCCCGCGGCCGCGTCAGAGGTCGTCGGACGCGCCGAGGCCGGTGAGGGCGCCCACGGGGTCGAGGTCGGGGGTGCCGCGCGGCCACCAGTCCTCCCGGCCGGGCTCCGACTCGTAGGCGTACCAGAGCCCGGTGCGGCCGAGGCGGAGCTGGACGTGGCCGCGGGGGTGGGTGAGGCGGTTGCGCCAGGGCCGGAACGCGGGCAGGTCCGCGGCGAGCAGCAGCGGCCGGGCGCGGTCGAAGCGACCGGCCGGCGGATCCCACGCCGCCTCCAGTACGTCCAGTGCCTCGGGGCCGCCCTGCCGCCAGGCCGCCACGGCGCGGGCCAGGTCGGCCTGGTCACGGCCGGCCGCGCGGGCCAGTGAGGCGTAGAGCGCCCGGGTGCCCGCGGTGAGACCGGAGCCGGGGCGGGCCGCGGCGAGCCGGGCGGCGTCCTGCCACAGCGTGAGACCGCCCACCGGGTCCCGGCCGGTGCTGAGCAGGGCGTGGGCGCGGGCGGCGGCGTCGGTGGCCAGCTGATCGAGCGCGAAGGGGTCGGGGCCGCCCGGCGCCGCCGGGTAGGCCGGGGGCTGCTCCGGATGCGGGGGGGGGGACAGGGGGGCCGGGAGGGGCGGGAGAGGCCGCCCGTCGAGTACGGCGCTTGCCCGCACGCCGGGCAGCGGAGCGGGACCGCGGTCCTGGGCGGCCCGTGCGGCACGGGTCGCGTTCAGCCGGGACAGGGCGTCGAGCAGCGCGCGTTCGCCCCGGCCGCGGAGCAGGAGCAGGACGAAGGGGTCGGCGTCGAGGAGCCGCGCCGTCTGGTAGCAGAGCGCTGCGGCGTGCTTGCAGGGGCGCCCCGAGTCGGGGCAGCTGCACCGGGGCGCGAGGTCGCCGGGGCCGGGGAGCAGCGGCACGCCGCAGTCGGCCAGGGTGTGCGGCAGCTCCCCGTCGAGGAGCGCGGCGATGTGCCCGGGCCGCTCGACGGCCGCGTCCAGGAACCGCTGCCAGTCGTCGTCGCCCAGGGTGCGCAACCGCACCTGCACCCGGTACGGCCGCGGCCGGCTGCCCTGTACGTAGGCGAGGACCAGTCCGGGCGTCACGGTGACGGCGTCGACGTGGCCCTGCTCGGCATAGCCGCGTCCCCGCGCGAGCCGGGCGGCGTCCAGGGCGCCCTCCTCCAGCGCGGTCACCCATGCGTTTCCCCACCAGGTGGCGGCGAGGCCTTCGTCCGCCGCGCGGGGCGGGAGCGCGGGGAACGTGCGCCGCAGGTCGCCGTCACGGTCCGGGGCGGCCATCGAGCGGGGGGTGGTGCGAGGGGTCGTGAAGGGGGCGGCCGGGGCGGGAGGGGTCGGGGCGGGGCGGGCCGGGGCCTGGTGGGAGGGGCGGCCGTCGGTGGGGGGTGGTGAGGTGTCGTGCGGTGGCGGGGCCTCGTGCGGGCGCGTCCGGTGCCGGGGTGGCTGCGGGTCTTGTGGTGACGTGGACGCGGGGCGGGGCTCCCCGACGGAAGTGGGGACCTCTGCGGGGCCGGGGACGGCAGAGGTGCGGGGCTCCCCGAGGGAAGGGGGCACCTCTGCGGGGCCGGGTACGGCAGAGGTGCGGGGCTCCCCGAGGGAAGGGGGCACCTCTGCCGGGCCGGGGGCGGCACCGGGTACGGGCGTCGCGTCGGCGGGCGTGCGCGGGGACCGGCCGGCCGACTCGTCGGGCGCCGAAGGGCACTCGGCGCCCTCCTGGGATACCGGACGCTGCTCCTCGCCGGCCGGGGTCTGCTCATCGGGGTCCGTCTCCGGCGGCAGCCGGAAGGCGTCCGCGGCGAAGTCCCGTACGGCACGGGCGCGTGCACGGGCGTCGGCGGCCCGCGGATCGCCGGTGGTGAGGGGCCTGGGGTTCCGGGGAGGCGAGGGGCGTCGCCCGGGGCCCGCCTTCCCGTCCGCCGCGTCCGCGCGGGCCTGCCGTCGAGCCGCGCGCAGGGCCTCCCGCGCCACGTCTCCCGGGCGGCCCTCGCCGACGGCCGGGGTTTCCGCGCCCTCCGGCTCTGCGTCGTGCGCCTCTGTGTCCTCCGTCTCTGCGGTCGGCTTCCCCTCGCCGTGGGTTGATGTCCCGTCAGGTCGGTCATCCGTGGCCGGGACGCGGTCGCCCTCGCGGTCCTCCTCGGGGCCGGACGCGGCGTGGGCGGCCGTCTCCTCGGGGGCACCGGCATCCGCGTCCGGCCTCGCGTGGCGCGTGTCGCGCAGCGCCGCACGAGCGAGGTCGGCGGGACGCGCGGGGCGCTTCTCGTCGAGGTCGTCGCCGGGGCCTTGGTCGCGCGACCGCGCGGTGTCGCGGGCCCGCGTGCCGGGCTCCGGCCCGGTGGCGACCCCGGAGCCGGTGTCCTCGGGGGTGTCCGTCGGAACGTCCGGGGTCGACTCGCCGCGCAGCCGGGCCTCGCGCAGGGCGCGGCGGGCCTCGTCGGCGGGGCGGGGGGTCATGCCGGCCTCCGCAGGGACACCAGGTCGGACAGCTCACGGGCCGTCAGCTCCGTGAGGGCCGACTCGCCGGAGCCGAGGATCGCGTCGGCCAGCGCCCGCTTGGACTGGAGCATCTCGGCGATCCGGTCCTCGACCGTGCCCTCGGTGATGAGGCGGTGCACCTGGACCGGCTGGGTCTGCCCGATGCGGTAGGCGCGGTCGGTGGCCTGCTCCTCGACGGCCGGATTCCACCAGCGGTCGAAGTGCACGACGTGGCCCGCGCGGGTGAGGTTCAGGCCGGTGCCCGCGGCCTTGAGGGACAGCACGAGGACGGGCGTCGCGCCGCTCTGGAAGCGGTCCACCATGCGCTCGCGCTCCGGCACCGGTGTACCGCCGTGGAGGAGGTCGACGGGGACGGCGCGCGCGGCCAGGTGGGCGGTGATGAGGCGGGCCATGCCGACGTACTGCGTGAAGACGAGGACCGAACCGTCCTCGGCGAGCACCGTGTCCAACAGCTCGTCCAGCAGGGCCAGTTTGCCCGAGCGGTCGGTCATGCGGTCGGTGCCGCCCCCGCCCGGGGTGCCCGGCGCATGCTCCTCCTTGAGGAAGAGCGCGGGGTGGTCGCAGATCTGCTTGAGCGAGGTCAGGAGCTTGAGGACGAGGCCGCGACGGCCGATGCCCTCGGCCTCCTCGATGGCGAGCATCGACTCGCGCACCACCGCCTCGTACAGCGCGGCCTGTTCGCGGGTGAGGGGGACGGGGTGGTCCGTCTCGGTCTTCGGCGGCAGCTCGGGGACGATGCCCGGGTCGGACTTCTTGCGGCGGAGCAGGAAGGGGCGGATCAGCCGGGCGAGGCGCGCCACCGCCTCCTCGTCCTCGCCGTTCTCCACCGCGCGGGCGTGGCGGGCGCGGAAGGACTTGAGGGGGCCGAGGAGTCCCGGGGTGGTCCAGTCGAGCAGGGCCCACAGCTCGGAGAGGTTGTTCTCCACCGGGGTGCCGGTCAGGGCCACGCGCGCGGGGGACGGGATGGTGCGCAGGGCCTTCGCCGTCGCCGAGTACGGGTTCTTGACGTGCTGTGCCTCGTCGGCGACGACCATGCCCCAGGGGCGTTCGGCGAGGTCCGGGGCGGCGGACCGCATCGTGCCGTAGGTGGTGAGCACGAACCCGCCGGCCAGGCCGTCGAGCGTGCGGTCGGCGCCGTGGAAGCGGCGGACGGGGACGCCGGGCGCGAAGCGGGTGATCTCCCGCTGCCAGTTGCCCAGCAGTGAGGCCGGGCAGACCACCAGGGTGGGCTCGGTCCGGGCCCTCTTGAGGTGCAGGGCGATGACGGTGACCGTCTTGCCGAGGCCCATGTCGTCGGCGAGGCAGCCGCCGAGGCCGAGGGAGGTCATGAGGTCGAGCCAGGCCAGTCCGCGCAGCTGGTAGTCGCGGAGGGTGGCGTGCAGGCCGGGCGGTGGTTCGGCGGGGCGCACGCCCGCGGTGAGCCGGTCGCGCAGGGCGGCCAGCGCGCCGACCGGCACCACGTCGACGGTCTCGCCGTCGGCCTCGGCGCTGCCGGTGAGGGCGACCGAGAGGGCGTCGACCGGGTCGAGCAGGCCCAGGTCGCGCTTGCGGGCGCGGCGGACCAGCTCCGGGTCGACCAGCACCCACCGGTCGCGCAGCCGGACGACGGGTCGGTGGGCCTCGGCGAGGCCGTCCATCTCGGCCTCGGTGAGCGGGTCCCCGCCGATCGCCAGCTGCCAGCGGAACTGGAGGAGGTCCTCGCTCTCGAAGAAGCCGGTGCCGTCCGTCGCCGAGCCCGGCGCGTTCCTGACCACGGCGGTCGCGGTGAGGTCCTGGGCCAGGTCGCGGGGCCAGTGCACGGCGACGCCGGCCGCGGCGAGCCGGCCCGCCGCCACGCCGAGCAGGTCGGTGACCTCCTCCTCGGACAGCCCGAGGACGTCGGGCACGTCCTGCTCGGCGAGGCGGTCGAGCGGCGGCCAGACCCGGGCCGCCCGGCGCACCCCGAGGGCGGCGTCCACGCGCGCGCGGGGGCCGAAGGCCGCGTCGGCCTCCCCCGACCACAGGTCGGCGGCGTCGGCGACCAGGGTGGGGTCGGCGAGGCTGTGCACCTGGACGATCGCGGCGCCGGCGCTGCGCACGCCGCCGCCCTCCGGACCGGTGGCGTCCCGGTCGAAGAGGTCGTACGCCGACAGGTCCAGGCGCAGGGAGATCCGCACGCCCGCGTCCATCCCGGCGGCGACCTCGGCGGCCCAGTCGTGGGCGCCGGGCAGGTGCCGGCCCTCGCGGGCGGCGAAGGGGCGGCCCGAGGCGTGGGGGGCGGCCGGGGTGCGGGGCAGGGTGTCGGCGACGGCGTCGAGGAAGGCGCGGACCAGCGCCTCCGGCTCGGGCAGCCGGATCGGGCCCGGCGCGTCCAGTGGCACCGCGTGGCCCTCCGGGGGCAGGGCGGCGGCCACGGCGCGCAGGTGCGCGATGTCGTCGGAGTCCAGCGGTCCCGCGCGCCAGGCGTCGTGTCCGGTCGCGGTGAGGCCGGGCAGCAGCCGCCCGCGCGCGATGAGCCGCAGCGCGTGCAGGGCCGCCGCTCCCCAGCAGGCGGTCGCCGGGTGGGCGGCCGGGTCGTGCCGCGCCCGCACCAGGAGGGGCAGGGCCTCGCCGAGCGGCAGGGACAGCGCGCGTGCCGTGCCGCGCCGCACGCCTGAGCCGTGCCGCCGCACGACCGTGAGTTCCGTGACGTCCGTGGGGTCCGCGGGCCCCGACGGGTCGGTCGGGTCGGCGGAGTACGTCCCGGGCGCGGGGCCGTCTGCCCCGGGTCCGGGGTGCGGGCCGTCGTCCGGTGCCGGGGCGTGCGCGGAGAAGGTGTCGCCGTCCGCGCGTCCGTCCGGGTCCCAGAAGGCGATCCGGGCGTCGCGCGGGAGGGGCGCGGGCAGGAAGACGGCCGCCAGCCGGAGCGGGACGGAGGGCGGGGGGTCGGTCCGCCCGCTCGTCCGCCGCCACTCCCCCGCGCGTCCGGAGACGGTCGTCTCCGCCAGTGCCGTGTCGCCCATACGTCCTGTCACCTCCCGCCCGCCTGCCCGATCAGCTGTCTTCGACTCTACGGGCGGGGTCTGACAATCGGCCCCGGACGGCTCCCGGGCGCGTGCGGGACGCCTGCGCCGGTCAGGGAACGGTGCGCGAGACGACGTACACCATCGGGTAATCCGGGTCGTCCAGGTCCACGACGACGTCCTGGGTCGGGGCCGGGTTCCGCTGCTCGTTGACCACGCCCCACCAGGTGCTGGACGACCGGAAGTTCCAGCCTGTGACCCGCTGGGCCCGGTCGCTGATGGCGATCCGGTCCTTCTGCAGCGCGTCCCGGTCGAGGCCCAGCCCGGCCAGGAAGGCGTCCAGGCCGGCGTTGGTGGTCTGGAACTGGACGTAGAGGCGGCTGGTCTTCCAGTTGTTCGTCTCGTAGTACGCGATCTTCTCCGAGGGCACCGGGACGGGCAGCTCGTAGATGCGCCGCTGGAGCTTGGACGGCCAGCCCCGCGTCATGCCGGTCGCCGCGTACTTCGCCTCCTTCTCCCGGCCGCTGTCGCGGCTCTGGTTGGCGGAGATCACGAGGTAGCCGGCGGGGACGCCGATGAGCAGCACGATGGTGAGCAGGGTCAGCGCGCGCCGCCGGATCATGTGCCGGCGGTCCTCGCCCGGGGGCCCGTGGTCCTCCGGGGTTCCGGCCTGGTGGGGCAGGGTCTCGGTCACAGCGACTCCCCTGAGGTGCGGCGGGACTCGGCGTACCGCTCGTAGCGCTCGTACCGCTCCACGCGGCGCCGCTTGGCGCGGCGGAACCGGCGGGCGACCAGGCGGGCCAGGTCGGCGGCGCCCACCATACCGGCCTCGGGGCCCAGCTGGGCGCGGACGATGCGGGCCTCGGGGCGGTAGCCGCGGCCGGTCAGCTGGCGCTTGAAGGCGTCGCGCGCGGGGCCGATGAGCAGGTCGTCCGCGGCGCTGACGCCGCCGCCGATCACGAAGCAGGAGGGGTCGAGGGCGGCGGCCAGGTTGGCGATGCCGACGCCGAGCCACTGGCCGATGTCCTGGAGCAGCTCGACGCACATGGCGTCGCCCTCGCGGGCCAGCTCCGTGATCATCGGGCCGGTGATGTCGCCGATGCTGCCCTTGACGTGCTCGATGATCCCGTACGCCACCGGCGAGTCGGCCGCGGCCAGCTCGCGTGCCTCCCTGACCAGGGCGTTCCCGGAGCTGTACTGCTCCCAGCAGCCGCGGTTGCCGCACGGGCAGCGGTGGCCGCCGGGCACCACCTGCATGTGCCCGAACTCGCCCGCGACCCCGTACTTGCCCCGCTTGACCTGGCCGTCCTCCAGGATCGCGCCGCCGATGCCGGTGCCCAGGGTGATCATGACGAGGTGGTCCTCGCCGCGGCCGGCGCCGAAGCGCCACTCGGCCCAGGCGGCGGTGTTGGCGTCGTTGTCCACCAGGACGGGCACCGCGAGGCGGCCGGCGATGCGGTCGCGCAGCGGCTCGTTGCGCCAGGACAGGTGCGGTGCGAAGAGCACGCGGTTGCGGTCGGCGTCGACCCAGCCGGCCGCGCCGATGCCGACGGCGTGGACGTCGTGCCGGTCGGAGAGGTCCAGGACCAGCTCGACGATGGTGTCCTCGACCACCTTGGGGCTCTTGGACTTGTCCGGCGTCTCCGTGCGCAGGCGCTCCAGGATGTTGCCGTCGGCGTCGACGACGCCCGCCATCACCTTCGTGCCGCCGATGTCGATGCCGACCGTGGGGACGCGGGGCGCCGTCAGGTGCGAGCGGCGTTCCCTCGTGCCCACGGTGCGCAGGACCGGGGCGCGGCGGGAACCGATGGGGGCGGTGAAGTCGCGGTAGGTGCTCATCGGGTGCGATTGTGCCGCACGGCTCCGCCGGGTGCCGAATGGGACGGGGGTGGCGTGACCGGTTCGTCGCCGGGTGCGGGTCCGTCGTGGTTACCCGCGCGGTTCCCCGCGCCCCTTATCGGCGTTCCAGTTCATGGCGTAGATCGTCCAGCTCCGTTCCGCCCGCCATCTGGCGTGTCAGCTCGTCCAGGGTGATGTCGTCCCGCTCGTGGTTGCCGACCATCGTGCCGCGCTTCAGGAGGACGAAGCGGTCGCCCACCAGGTACGCGTGGTGCGGGTTGTGGGTGATGAGGACGACACCGAGGCCCTGGTCGCGGGCGGCCGCCACGTACTTCAGGACGACGCCGGACTGCTTCACGCCGAGGGCGGCGGTCGGCTCGTCCAGGACGAGTACCTTCGCGCCGAAGTACACCGCGCGTGCGATCGCCACGCACTGGCGTTCGCCGCCGGAGAGGGTGCCGATGGGCTGGTCGACGTCGCGCAGGTCGATGCCCATGCGCAGCAGCTCGGCGTGGGTGGTGCGGCGCATGTGGTCGACGTCCATGCGCTTGAACGGGGCGACGCCCTTGCGGGGCTCGGAGCCGAGGAAGAAGTTGCGCCAGACCGGCATCAGCGGGACGACGGCGAGGTCCTGGTAGACGGTGGCGATGCCGCGGTCGAGGGCTTCGCGCGGGGAGGAGAGCCGGGTCTCCTCGCCGTCGAGGGCGAGAGTGCCGCCGTCGTGCTGGTGCAGCCCGGAGATGATCTTGATGAGGGTGGACTTGCCCGCGCCGTTGTCGCCGAGGACGCAGGTGATCTCGCCCGCGTGCACCTGGAGGGACACGCCTTCCAGGGCGCGTACGTTGCCGTAGTTCTTGCTGACGCCGGACAGCTCGACGAGCGCCTCGCGTGCTGGGGTCTCGGTGGTCTCGGTCATGCGGTGGCCTCCGCGCGCTTGCGGACCCAGGCGTTGAGCAGGGTCGCGAGGAGCAGCATCGCTCCGAGGAAGAACTTGAACCAGTCGGGGTTCCACTCGGCGAAGACGATGCCCTTGCTGGTCATGCCGAAGATGAACGCGCCGACCGCCGAGCCCACGGCGCTGCCGTAGCCGCCGGTGATCAGGCAGCCGCCGATGACGGCCGCGATGATGTAGATCAGCTCGTTGCCGACGCCCTCGCCGGACTGGACGACGTCGTAGGAGAAGAGCAGGTGCTGGCCGGAGATCCAGGCGCCGAACCCGACGCCCATGTAGAGGCCGATCTTGGTCCTGGTGACCGGGACGCCCACCGCGCGGGCGGCGTCCTGGTTGCCGCCGACCGCGAAGATCCAGTTTCCGGCGCGGGTGCGCAGCAGGATCCAGCTGGCGACGGCGACCAGGGCGAGCCACCACAGGATGGTCACCTTGAAGCCGACGCCGCCCACGGTGATCGTGGACGCGAAGACGTCGCGGGCGGAGGGGAAGCCCTCCATGTCGGCGATCGACTTGGTGGAGACGGTGCCGTCGATCAGCTTGGTGAAGCCCAGGTTCAGGCCGGTCAGCATCAGGAACGTGCCCAGCGTGATGATGAAGCTGGGCAGCTTCGTGCGGGTCAGCATGAAGCCGTTGAACGCGCCGATCGCCAGGGTGACCAGCAGCGACACCCCGACGCCCACCCAGACGTTCGCGGTCATCTGGTAGCTGAACATCGACGACACCAGCGCCGACGAGGTGACCATGACACCGGCCGACAGGTCGAACTCGCCGCCGATCATCAGCAGGGCCACCGGGACGGCCATGATGCCGATCGTGGAGGCGGCGTAGAGCACGGTGCTCAGGCTCGCGGCGCGCAGGAAGCTGTCGGCGAAGAACGCGAAGAAGACGAAGACGGCGACGGCCCCGACGACCGATCCCAGTTCGGGACGGCCCAGGAGCTTCCGCAGCGGCGAGGTCCGCAGAATCCTTTCGTCAGCGTCGTTGGCCTGTGTGGCGTTCATCGGGTGCCCCGCTTGGTGTACTCGGCGAGCGCGGCGGCGTCGTCCTTGGTGATGATCTGCGGGCCGGTGAGCACGGGGCGGCCGCCACCGAGGACGTCGGCGTTGTACTTGTACAACCACAGCAGGTCGACGGCCTCGTAGCCCTGGAGGTACGGCTGCTGGTCGACCGCGAAGCCGAGGGTGCCGTCGGAGAGTCCGCCGGCCACCTTGGCGTTGAGGTCGAAGGTGTCGATCTCCGCCTTGCTGCCGGCGCCCTGCTTGGCCTTCACCGCGGTGTCGGCGTAGGGGGCGCCGAGGGTGACCACGGCGTCCACGGCCTTGTCGGTCTGGAGCTTGGCCTCGATGGCGGACTGCACGTCCGGCATGCTGGTGCCGTTGACGTAGAGGCGCTGGACCTTGCCGTCGAAGGTCTTCTCGACGCCGTCGCAGCGCTGCTCGTGGCCGACGTTGCCCTGCTCGTGGAGGACGCAGAGGGCCTGCTCGCGGCCCCGCCGGTTCAGTTCCTCGCCGACCGCCTCGCCGGCGATCGTCTCGTCCTGGCCGATGTGGGTGAGGGCGCCGAACTTCTTGGACACCTCGGAGCCGGAGTTCACCGTGATCACCGGGATGCCCGCCTTGCGGGCGCGGTCGAGGGCGGACTTCATCGCGTCGGGCTTGGCCAGCGTGACGATGATCCCGTCGACCTTCTTGTCGATGGCGGCGTTCACCAGCTGCGCCTGCTGCTGGGCCTCGTCGTCGTGGGAGTACAGGAAGTTGATGTTGTCCTTGACCGCCGCCTGCTCGGCGCCGCTCTGGACGATGTCCCAGAAGGTGTCGCCGTCGCCCGAGTGGGTGATCATCGCGAAGGTCCAGCGGGGTGTGTTCACCGCCGCCTGCCCCTGGGCCGACGCGGCCTTGCGGGCGTCCTCGGCGCGCTTGCCGCCAGTGCTGCTGCACCCGGCCAGGGACACCGACAGTGCCCCCGCCAGCGCTATGCCTACCCAGGTCCGAAACCGTGCCACGAGGCCGTGCCCTTCTTGCTGTGCCGTGCTGTGCGTGCCGGGCGCCGAAGGCTCCGGCCCGGGGTCCGGAGACCCCAAACGCCCCATTGTCCGACACACAAGCGGAGCCTTTGCCTCCGGGGACCGGACGACGGTCACATTGTCCGGACATTGCGACGAACCCGCACGGCGAGCGGCGTCCTCCGGGGGTGGGTCAGGGCCGTACGAGGAGCTGGAACTCGAAGGAGTACCGGGAGGGGCGGTAGGTGTGGGTGCCGAACTCCACCGCGCGTCCCGTGTCGTCGAAGGTCGTGCGCTCCATCGTGAGCAGGGGCGCGCCCTCGTCCTCGCCGAGCCGTTCGGCCTCGCCGGCGGTGGCGGCGCGGGCGCCGATGGACTGGCGGGCGCTGTGCAGGGTGATGCCGGCGGCGCGCATCAGCCGGTACAGGCCCGTCGCCTCCAGCTGGCCGGTGTCGAGGTCCAGGAGGCCGGAGGGCAGGTAGTTGCACAGGTACGCCATCGGCTCCGCGTGGGTCAGCCGCAGCCGCTCGACGCGGTGCACCTCGGCCCCCTCGGCCACCCCGAGTGCGGCGGCGGCCTCCGCGGGCGCCGGGACGACCGTGTTGACCAGCACCTTGGTCGCGGGTCGCTGGCCCGCGGCCTCCAGGTCGTCGTAGAGGCTGCTGAGTTCCAGCGGGCGCCTGACCTTGCTGTGCACCACCTGGGTGCCCACGCCGCGGCGGCGCACCAGCAGCCCCTTGTCGACGAGCGACTGGATGGCCTGGCGGACGGTGGGCCGGGACAGACCGAGCCGGGCGGCCAGCTCGATCTCGTTGCCGAGCAGGCTGCCCGGGGTGAGCGCGCCGTGTTCGATCGCCGCCTCCAGCTGCTGCGACAGCTGGAAGTACAGCGGCACGGGGCTGCTGCGATCCACGCTGAGGTCCAGCGACACGGTGGGGTCCACTTCTGGTTTCGGCACGGCCCGAGCGTAGCTCCGTGCGGTGGTGACGGGAAGTTGTGTAGTTCGATTGTCCGGACATACGCATTGACAGGGTGCGTGCGGTGAGCCCACTTTGATTCCATGCGCATCGGGGTCATCGGGACGGGCCGCATCGGCACCGTTCACGCCAACACACTCAGCCGCCACCGCGACGTCGGATCCCTGATCCTCACGGACGCCGACCTCCCGCGGGCCCAGGATCTGGCCCACCGGCTCGGGGAGACGGCGGCGCCCGGAGTGGACGAGATCTTCCGGTGGGGCGTGGACGCGGTGGTGATCACCACGGCGACCCCGGCCCACGCGGAACTGATCGGCCGGGCGGCGCGCTCGGGGCTGCCGGTGTTCTGCGAGAAGCCCATCGCGCTGGACCTGGCCGGCACGTTACAGGCGATCGCCGAGGTGGAGGCGGCCGGGACGGTGCTGCAGATGGGGTTCCAGCGGCGCTTCGACGCGGGGTACCGGGGCGCCAGGGAGGCGGTGCGGGCCGGGCGGCTCGGACGGCTGCACACCGTGCGGGCGGTGACGAGCGACCAGGCGCCGCCGCCGGCCGATTGCCTGCCGCAGTCCGGCGGGCTGTACCGGGACACGCTCATCCACGACTTCGACGTGCTGCGCTGGGTGACCGGGCGGGAGGTCACCGACGTGTACGCCGCCGGGTCGGACGCCGGGCCGCCGATGTTCCGCGCGGCGGACGACGTGGACACCGGTGCCGCGCTGCTCACGCTGGACGACGGCACGCTGGCCACGGTGACGGCGACGCGGCTGAACGGGGCGGGGTACGACGTGCGCATGGAGCTGGCCGGGGAGCTGGACCAGATCGTCGTCGGCCTGGACGACCGTACGCCGATCGCGTCCACCGAGCCGACCGGTCCCCCGGCCGCGGACAAGCCGTGGACGGGCTTCGTGGAGCGGTTCGGGCCCGCCTACGAGGCGGAGCTGGCCACCTTCGTGGAGGTGGTGCGCGGTGAGCGGGCCAACCCGTGCGACGGCCGCGAGGCGCTGCAGGCGCTGCGCGTCGCCGAGGCCTGCGACGTCTCCCGCCGCGAGCGCAGGCCCGTGCGGCTGGCCGAGGTCCCCGGGGCCGCGGCGGCCGCGGCGGGCTGACCCGGTCGGGTCACGGTCCGCTCCCCCGGCTCCGGCCCCCGTCCTCCTGGTACTCCTCCAGCAGGCCCGCGTCATGGGCCAGCAGGGCGATCTGGACGCGGTTGCCGAGGTCCAGCTTGGCCAGGATGCGGGAGACGTGGGTCTTGACGGTGGCCACGCTCATGTACAGCTCCGCGGCGATGGCGGCGTTGGCCAGGCCCCGGCCGACCGCGACGGCGACCTCGCGTTCGCGGTCGTTGAGCGTGCCGACGCGCTCACGGGCGCGGGTGCGGCGGGTGTCGGCGACGCCCCCGGCCGCCCGGTCCATCAGCTGCCGGGTCACGGCGGGCGACAGCACGGGATCGCCGGCCGCGACCCGCCGCACGGCCTCGAGGATCTCGGCGGGCGGGGTGTCCTTGAGGACGAACCCGGCGGCGCCGGCGCGCAGGGCGCGGAGCACCTGGTCGTCGGCGTGGAACGTGGTGAGCACGATGATCTGCGGGGCGTCGGCGCGGGCCCGCAGCCGCTCGGTCGCCGTCAGGCCGTCGACGACCGGCATCCGGATGTCCATGAGGACGACGTCCGCGCCGGTGCGGTCGACGAGGGCCTCGACCTCCCCGCCGTCGGCCGCCTCCCCGACGATCTCGACGTCCTCGGCACCGCCCAGCATCAGGGACAGCCCGGCCCGCACCAACGGGTCGTCGTCGACGACGAGCAGTCTGATCGCAGTCATGGGCCCTACGTAATCACGGCTGCCGGTGACGGGGTCCGGCCTGTGCGGGCTCGTCGCTGCGACACTACGGTCGCGGAGGGGCCTGCTTGAACGGGTCGCTCATGACTCTCAGTACCGGGTGTCCGACCCACATGCGAACCAGCTGGGAGAAGAGGGCATGCTCCGCTTCACCGCAACAGGACGTCGACGCCATGATCCGCGAAGATCTCTTGGAGCACCCCGAAATCGGCCCCGGCTCGCCTGTCGCTTGCTCGGTCGCCGACCATTCGTGACCTCGCGATGTCCGAGTTCTCCCACGCCAGAGTAAACGGAGGTGCGGCACCAAAGCCTCCTCGGAGGCAGTCGTCCACGGCAGCGAGATTCCACCCGAAGTACCCGCCAGGCCCGTTGATGGCCTCACCCAGCGCACAGTAGAAGCCGGCCGCGTCAACGACCTGTCGGCCGTCCAAGGTGAACACCTGTCCTGGCGCGGTGTCCTCGGGGCGTTCGCGACGCTGGTATCGCCGGGACCACAGAGCCACGGACAACCAGGCTATTCGTCCTTCCGCGTCGAGAGAGTGCCACAAACCCTTCCGGCTCAGTCGGCCCGTTCTAAGAAGTTCCCACACCCATGCCGAGCCCGGGAGAAGCTGATCGCACCACAGACGCACAGTGACATCGAGAAGACCCTCTCCATGCAGTGACGGTTCGGCGGCCGTCACGGTGACACCGGTGACGAAGTAGGAACCCATCTCGACGCCTTGAGCGTCCAGGAAGGCCACGTCCGCGCTCCCCGCAGATGCGCGGCGGCCGCCAAGGTGGTCGATGCACTTCAGGAGTGTTCCCTGCGGCAGGCACCCCAGGAGCTCGACTTGGCGCAGACCGTCCTCACTTGAGGTGAACAAACCCCGGGCCTCCTGCGCGAATCCCCAGAAATCGCTCTCGTCCTCGTCGCTCGTCAAGGCGTACTTGCGCCCACCTCCTGCACTGCCCGCCATTTCCGCACACCTCCTGAGCCGAGGAGCCTACAGAGGAGCCGATCCGTGTGGGGTTCCACGTGATACCGAACGACCGCACCGGCACCGAGGTGAGTTGAGCATCCGTGCCCCGGATTGAGGAGCGTCAGTGGAGGGTCCGACCTCGCCCATCAGTCCGACTTCGGCACCGCGTACGCTCGTTCGCCGACCGTCCGACGCAGACTGGAGAGGGAGTAGGAGCGCATGACGGGGGACAAGGACTCGCACGGGCTCGCGGCGGGGGCCGACAGAGCCGCCCAACCTGCCGAGAACGCCCATCCCCGGCTACGTACGCGCCCCCTTCAATGGCTTCTGTTCAACAGCGCGAGCGTCGCGGCCTCGGTGAGTCTGACGTGGCTCGCGCCGGTGATTCCGTTGCCGGGCCTGCTGCGCGGCATGGCCTTCCCCGCCTCCGCGCTGCTCATACCCCTGGCTCTCGTCCTGGTACCAGCCCTCTTGCTCCGCCGTATCCCTCATAAGAAGCCGCCGAGACTAGCCATCGTTGCGCTCGCCGTTGCCCTCGTTGCCGCAGTCGTGCTGGCGGTCATCACCCGCCAGGCCGGCAACGAGCGGGCGCTGCAAGAACGCGGCCGGTGGGCCGAGGCTGTCGTGATAGACGTCGAGAACCGCAAAACCGACAAGTGCACGCTCCGAACCCGCGACGGGCGGAAGATCTCACCTCAGCTGTCGGAGGGCGACGGCTGCGAAGCCGATTGGGTCGAGCCGGGCGACAAGTTGCGTGTGCTGTACGACCCCAAGGGGGCAGCCGGTCCGTTGGAGGAGGCGGACGCGGAGCTTGAACCCGACTCGTACCGGATGGCGATCGGCTGCCTGGCGGCGCTGATCATCGCGGCAGGCACATGGGGCTGTACGCGGCTGAATCGGCGTGAAATCGAGTAGGGGGGACGCCTCTCCCAGTACACGGTGGGGCGATGCCGCGGCCCCCTTCAGCCTCCAGTGAGTCTCCAGGCGACCACCTCGGAACCAGTAGCACCACGAGCCGACGGCACCGGCGGCTCTGGGAACGCTCGGGAGACGGAGAGGTCACAGAAGACCACGTTCAAAACACCCGCTCACCCCCACGGCAGCCGCGCCCGCACCTCGAAGCCCCCCTCGGGGGTGGCGCCGTGTTCCAGGGTGCCGCCGGCGAGGACGGCTCGCTCGGTCAGGCCGATCAGTCCCTGTCCGGAGCCGGGCACGTGGGGCACCTCGCCGTCCGCCGGGGCGTTGCGCACCGAGATCGCGAGGCCGTCGCCCGGGGCGCCGCCGACCGAGACGGTGACCTCGGTGCCGGGGGCGTGCTTGCGGGCGTTGGTGAGGGCCTCCTGGGCGATGCGGTAGGCGGTGCGGCCGACGGAGGCGGGGACCGCGGCGGGGTCGTCGACCCGGCCCGCGAGGGTGACCTTCATGCCGGCCTCCCGGGACTCGGTGACCAGCGCGTCGAGTGCCGCGAGCGTGGGCTGCGGGCGGCCCCTCGCGTCGTCGGACTCCGCCGACCGCAGGACGCCGATGATCTCCCGCAGGTCCTGGAGCGCCTCGTGCGCGCTCTCGCGGATGACGCCGGCCGCCCGCACCACCTCCTCCCGGGGCGCGTCGGGGCGGAACTCCAGGGCGCCCGCGTGCACGCTGAGCAGGGTCAGCCGGTGGGCGAGGACGTCGTGCATCTCCCGGGCGATGGCCTCCCGCGCGAGCCGCTGGGCCTGCTCCGCCCGCAGCCGCGCCTCGGTCTCGGCCCGCCGGGCGCGGTCGCGGAGGCTGAGCATGAGCTGCCGCTTGGAGCGGGCGAGCATGCCCCAGCCGACCACGGCGGCGGTGAGCAGGGTGCCGAAGACGAGGGAGCCGAGGTAGGGCAGTTCGGGGTCGGGGCGCAGCCAGTAGTACAGGGGCTGGAGCGCGATCTGGACGCCGGCCACCCAGGCCACGTACCGGAAGGGGCGGTGCACGGCCAGGGTGAACAGGGCGACCAGCGTGGCGCCGCCCGAGGTGACGGAGACGAAGCCGAGCGGCAGCATCGCGACGGCGAGCCCGACCGGCCACCGGCGCCTGAGCCAGACCGCGGCGCAGGCGAGGGCGCCGATCAGCTGGTCGGCGACTTGCAGGGCGTGGGAGAGGCCGGGCTCGTTCTCCAGCTGCTCCGCCGCGAGGAGACCGATCACGACGGCGATCAGGAAGCAGGAGAAGTCGACGATCCAGTCGCGGGCGGTGCGCCTGGGCCGCCGGAGCCGGCCGCCCGGGGAGCCCGGGCCGGGACGGGGGTCGAGCTGTTCGATCAGCGCCGACGGCAGCAGCCAGCGGCGCCCTGGGAACGCCGCGGGGATCCGCTCGGGGCTGTTGTCGCTCACGGTCGACAAATCTACGCAGCGCCCGGCGCGGCGACGATCCCGCGCGCGGGATCACCGACCGAAGTCGCGGGATCGCAGACTTTCGGCTCACCGGAGGCCGGGACGGAGGGCCTTCGGTCGGGGAGATCTCGCCCCGCGGCCGATGTGGGTGGGGGGTCCGCGGGGCGAGAGTCGGTGGCATGAAGGAGTTGCTGGAGTTCCTGGGACTGCTGGCCGTGATCCAGGGCGTGATGGGGCTGGTGCACGAGTTCACCGACTGGAAGTGGGGCCTGGTGCAGAAGGTCGGCTTCCTCGACGGTGCCGAGCTCTACGCGAGCGTGGCGCTGCTCGTGCTCGGCGCCGCGCTGTTCGCGGCGGCCGAGAGCAGAAAGCCCGGCTGAGTCACCCGCCCCGGCCGCCGCGGGCGGGCCGGACCCGGCTGGACCCGGCCGGTGGTGGCCGCCGGGCTCCCGGCCGGCGGCCACCGGCCTTCTGGTCCGGCTTCAGCAGCCGTGGTCCACGAGGTCGAAGGACTCGTAGTGGTCGGCCGTGTAGTAGTCCTCCTGGTTCGCCTCGCCGGTCACGATGCGCCGGGCGCCGCGGGTGTCGGAGCCCGGGGTGATCACGGTGTACTCGTGGTAGTAGCCGCTGGACTGACCGGGCAGGATGCCCTCCCGGTTCTGGAAGACGGTCCCGTCCTGCTCGAACGGGTAGGGACCGCCCTGCTCGATCAGGTCGAGGGTGTCGTGCGCCTGGGAGGGCAGGGCGCTGTAGCAGATGTCGCCGACCGCCGCCGGAGCGGCGCCGGCGGTGGTCGCGGAGACGGTGCCGCCCACGAGGAGGGCGGACAGGACTGCGGTTGCCGCGCCGAGCCGGGCGGCGTGTGGGGGGAATCGCATGGCTTCATGATGACGCGCGTAGACCATGGCATGTCAATGACAAGAAAGTGGAGTTTCCCTGGACGTCATATGTGTTTTCGGCGCGTTCACCCTCCGCGCGGCCGTTGCCCCGGCCGCCGGGATTCGGCGTCCGTTCACCGCCAGCACCGGCGCCTGCCGCCCGCTGGGATGGACCCATGAACACGAACACGAACGCACTCACCCACCCGGCCGCTCCCCTGCTCGGCCGGACCGCCCTCGTCACCGGAGGCAGCCGCGGCATCGGCGCGGCCGTCGCGCTGCGGCTGGCCCGGGAGGGCGCCGATGTGGCGCTGACCTTTGTGAACGGCAAGGACGCGGCGGCGGACGTCGTACGCGCCGTGGAGGCCCTGGGGCGCCGGGCGGTGGCCCTGCGGGCGGACTCCGCCGACCCCAAGGAGGCGGAGGGAGCGGTGGAGCGCGCGGCGCTCGCGCTCGGGGGCGGCCCCGACGTGCTGGTCAACAACGCGGGTCTGGGTCTGCTGGGCCCGCTGGAGACCCTGACCGCCGCCGACGTGGACCGGCTGCTCGCGGTGAACGTCCGGGGTGTCTTCCTGGCCTCCCGGGCGGCCGCGGCCCGCATGACCGAGGGCGGGCGGATCATCACGGTCGGCAGCTGCATGACCCAGCGCGTGCCCGGCCCCGGCGGCACCCTGTACGCGATGAGCAAGTCGGCGCTGGCCGGCCTGACCAAGGCGCTGGCCAGGGAGCTGGGGCCGCGCGGGATCACGGCGAACATCGTCCACCCGGGGCCGATCGACACCGACATGAACCCGGCCGACGGCCCCTTCGCCGCGGGGCAGGCGGCGCTGACGGCCCTGGGCCGCTTCGGCACGGCCGACGAGGTGGCGTCGACCGTCGCGCACCTGGCGCAGGCCACCTACGTCACGGGCGCGGAGTTCGCGGTGGACGGCGGCCACGCGGCCTAGGCCGTCCGTTCGGCTCGTGCCGACGTCGCGGGGCCCCGGCCCCTACCGTCCGCGGATGCGCGCGCCGCGCGGCGAAGTCCCCGTGACGGGACGGGAAAAGCGCACGCGCGGGGCGCCCGGTGCTGTCCGGCCGGGCGCCCCGCGCGTGGGTGTGAGGGGCGGGTCAGCCGCCCAGCTCCTGGTGGCGGGCGGCCAGGTGGGCCGCGCCGTCCTCGGTCAGGGAACCGAACAGGCGCAGGCGGGAGATGCCGCCGTCGGGGAAGATGTCGACGCGCGCGTGCGTGCCGACGGCGGCCTCCCGCAGGACGAAGCGGTGGTTGGTGTCGGGCTGGAGGCGGGTGCGCGGCAGGATCTCGCGCCACTCGCCGCTGTCGCCGTCCCGCACGGACACCGAGGCCCAGCCGGCCGAGTTGCCCTTCAGGTAGGCCGTGTCGATCTCGATGGCGCGGATCTGCGAGCGGTCCACCAGCCGGTAGCGGATCCAGTCGTTGCCCTGGTCGCGGCGGCGGCGGGTCTCCCAGCCGTCGTCCATCTTGCGGGAGCGGCCCGGCTGGATGGTGTTGGTGGCCGGCGAGTAGAAGAGGTTCGAGGCGTCCTCGGCCTGCCCGCCGTTCTCCAGGGCGACCACGTCGAAGGTGCCGAGCGCGGTGAGCCAGGCCGGGTCGGGCAGCACCTCGCCGTACACCCGCAGGCGGGCGATGCCGCCGTCGGGGTGCTGCTTGAGGCGCAGGTGGGTGAAGCGCTGCTCGGCCGAGACGGCGAAGCCGTTGGCGGCGTGGCCGCCGACGGCGGTGCGCGGGACGAGGGTCGTCCACTTGACGTCGGCCGCGAGCAGTTCCTCCGCCGACGGGGAGCCCTCGACGTTGGCGCCCTCGACGGAGACCGCCTGCGGGTAGTTGCCCCGGAAGTGCGCGGTGTCGACGACGATGCCGCGGATCACGCCGGGCGCGCCCAGCCGGACCAGCGCCCAGTCGTGGTCGTCCTCGGTGGGCCAGGGGTGCTCGGCGGAGGCGCCGCGCCGCCGGCGGGTCTCCCAGCCGTCCATGACCTTGCCCTTGTGCCCGAAGTGCTCGGGGTCGAACTCGGCGGGCTCGGGCACCAGCAGGTTCTCGCGCTGGGCGAAGAACTCGTCGTTGGCGGCGACGACACCGGCGCCGAGCCGCCGGTCGGCGAGGTTCGCGAGATGGGTGAACGGGAGGTCGGCCGTGCGGTAGTCCGCGTACGGGTCACCGCCTCCGTAGGGGTTCGCGTCGCCGGTGAAGCTGGCCAACTGGGAGTTCTGCTGGGCCGTCACGGTGATCAGGTGTTCCTCTCGGGGTCGTTCGGGGTCATCTGGGTGCAGGAGGTCCGGACGTCTCAGGTCCGGGTGAGGAGCTGTCCCTTCGGGTCGGTGAACGCGCCGTCCGCCACGATGCGCTCTCCGCGCAGCCAGGTGGACTTCACGACGCCGTACAGGGTCTTGCCCGCGTACGCGGTGACGCGGTTGCGGTGCTGGAGGGCGGCCGGGTCTACGGTGAACGTCTCGTCGGGGGCGAGGACGGCGAAGTCCGCGTCGTGGCCGGCGGCGATGGCGCCCTTGCGCCCGTCGAGGCCGACCTGGCGCGCCGTGTGGGCCGACATCCAGCGGACGATGTCCTCCAGGCCGAGTCCGCGCTCGCGGGCCTTGGTCCACATCGCCGGCAGGCTGAGCTGGAGGCCGGCGATGCCGCCCCAGGCGGTGGCGAAGTCGCCGGTCTTGAGGTCCGCGGTGGAGGGCGAGTGGTCGGTGACGACGCAGTCGATGGTGCCGTCGGCGAGCGCCTGCCACAGCAGGTCCTGGTTGGCGGCCTCGCGGATGGGCGGGCAGCACTTGAACTCGCTGGCGCCGTCGGGCACTTCCTCGGCGGTCAGGGTGAGGTAGTGCGGGCAGGTCTCGACCGTCACCCGGACGCCGTCCGCGCGGGCCTCGGCTATCAGCGGCAGGGCGTCGCTGGAGGAGAGGTGCAGGACGTGCACGCGGGCGTTGAACCGCTTGGCCTGGGCGAGGAGGGTCGCGATCGCGGTGTCCTCGGCGTCGCGGGGGCGGCTGGCCAGGAAGTGGCTGTACTTCGGACCGCCCTGCTGCGGGGCCGCGGCCAGGTGGTGCGGGTCCTCGGCGTGCACGATGAGCAGGCCGTCGAAGGCGGCGATCTCCGCCAGCGACCGGGCGAGCTGCTCCTGGTCGAGGTGCGGGAACTCGTCGACCCCGGACGGCGACAGGAAGGCCTTGAAGCCGAAGACCCCGGCCTCGTGCAGCGGGCGCAGGTCCTTGACGTTGTCGGGCAGGGCGCCGCCCCAGAAGCCGACGTCGATGTGGGCCTTGGCGGCGGCGACCTCGCGCTTGACGCGCAGGTGGTCGACCGTCGTGGTCGGCGGGATGGAGTTCAGCGGCATGTCCACGAGGGTGGTGATGCCGCCGGCGGCGGCCGCGCGGGTGGCGGTCCAGAAGCCCTCCCACTCGGTGCGGCCGGGGTCGTTCACGTGGACGTGGGTGTCGACCAGTCCGGGGAGGACGACGTGGTCGCCGACGTCCTCGAGCCGGGCGCCCTCCGGGACGGGGGCGTCGTACGGGAGGACGGCCGTGATCGTCCCTCCGGCCACCGCGACCGACGCCGCGCGCGTCCCCTCGGGAGTGACGACGCGCGTCGAGCGCAGTACGAGTTCAGCCTGCGACACCCGAACCCCTCTCTTCCCTGCCAGGTGTTTCAACGTTCTGTTGAAGGAGTCTTCACTCCTCACGGGGGCCCGTCAAGAGGCACCCTTTGTGGGGGCATGCCCGGCGACCAAGGCCTGGACGTTTCCACAAAGCGGAATTAGAATTCCAGCAAGCAGAACGTAGCTATGTACAAGCCGGTAGTCAACCGGCCGCCGGGTACGCTTCTTTCCTCCCGCCAGCCCCGAAAGGAACGTGCCGTGCCGACGTCCAGCGCCAGCACCACCGACTCCGCCAGGTCCGCCACCGGTGGCGTCCAGTCCCTGGAGCGCGCCTTCGACCTGCTCGAACGGATGGCGGACGCGGGCGGCGAGGTCGGCCTGAGCGAGCTGTCGGCCAGCAGCGGCCTGCCGCTGCCGACCATCCACCGCCTGATGCGCACCCTCGTGGCCTGCGGATACGTCCGCCAGCAGCCCAACCGCCGGTACGCGCTCGGCCCGCGCCTGATCCGCCTCGGCGAGTCCGCCTCCCGGCTGCTCGGCACCTGGGCCCGCCCGCACCTGGCCCGCCTGGTGGAGGAGACCGGCGAGACGGCGAACATGGCCCTGCTCGACGGCGACGAGATCGTGTACGTCGCACAGGTGCCGTCCAAGCACTCGATGCGCATGTTCACCGAGGTCGGCCGGCGCGTCCTGCCGCACTCCACCGGCGTGGGCAAGGCGCTGCTCGCGGACTTCCCGGCGGACGAGGTGCGCGCCCTGCTGGGCCGCACGGGCATGCCCGCCGCGACGGACAAGACGATCACGACGCCGGACGGGTTCATCGCCGCGCTGGAGGACGTGCGCCGCCAGGGCTACGCGATCGACGACAACGAGCAGGAGATCGGCGTGCGCTGCCTCGCCGTCTCCGTGCCCGACTCCCCCACCGCCGCCGCCATCTCGATCTCCGGCCCGGCGGGCCGCGTCACCGAGGCCGCGACCGACCGGATGGTGCCGCTGCTCCAGCAGGTCGCCGCGGAGCTGTCGGAGGCCCTGCTGACGTCGAACGGCAACCCGGCGGCCTGAGGCCCGGCCCGGCGGGCCTCACCCGCGCGGCGGATCGGCGAACAGCTCCACCGCGCGGCGCACCTCGGCCAGCCCCGGCGCCAGGGCGCTGACCGAGCCGATCGCGCCCGCTATCAGCAGCAGGGAGCGGCGCAGCCGCGGCGCCTCGGGGACTCCGTGCCCCGCCATCGCGGCCAGGTCGGCCAGTTCGTCCTCGGCGATCGCGCGGTCCGGGAAGTCGGCGGGCAGGACGGCGAGCCGGCGCCGCAGGCGCGACACCGCCGCCCGCAGTTCCGTCACTCTCACGTCCTCGTCGCCGACGGCCGCTCGCCTCTGCCCCAAGCTCCGCAAAACGGCCCTCCCCCTCGCACCCCGTCGTGCGCGGGCCAGTAAACGCCACCCCGGACCGGGCACGCCAGCACGCGGACGGAAATTCAGTCCCCGGACATCCCGCCCGCCCCGGGGCGTTTGGCGGCCCGTCAGGTATGCAGGACCCATGACGGAGAACGAAGACCAGGTGGCGGGACTTCTGCTGGCCGCCGGGGGCGGCCGGCGGCTCGGCGGACGCCCCAAGGCGCTGCTCGAACACCGCGGACATCCGCTCGTCGAACACGCGGTCGCCGTACTGCGCGCGGCCGGGTGCGCCCGGGTGCACGTCGTCCTGGGGGCGCGGGCGGCGGACGTACGGGCCCGGGCCGCGCTCGACGGCTGCGTGCTCGTGGACAACCCCGCCTGGGAAGAGGGCATGGGGTCCTCGCTGCGCACGGGACTCGGCTCGCTGGCCGGGACGGGGGCGCGGGCGGCCCTGGTCTCGCTGGTGGACCAGCCCGGCATCGGCGCCGAGGCGATGGCCCGGGTCCGCGCCGGCTACCGCGACGAGACGTCGCTCGTCTCGGCGGCGTACGCGGGCGTGCGCGGACACCCGGTCCTGCTCGGCGCCGCGCACTGGCCGGGAATCGCCGCGACTGCCACCGGCGACCGGGGGGCACGCGCCTATCTGAGGGAGCACGCGGACCGGATCACGCTCGTGGAGTGCGCGGACGTGGCGCAGCCCTACGACATCGACACCGAGGCCGACCTGGTCCACCTTGAGTGAAGGGCGTGGCACCGAGCGCCACCTTCCCTCGACCCGGAGAATCTCGACGTCAACAAACCATTGAAGTTCCACGATGAGGAAACTAGTATCCACTGACCAGAAGCACTCGACCGCACAGCGAGTGCGTAATGCCCCATACGCGCCCTCTGGCACCCGGTGCCACCGCTGAAGGAAGTGACAGCTCATGTCCGCACCAGCGCCGTCCCCGCTGGCCATCGTCGACGCCGAGCCCCTGCCCCGGCAGGAGGAGGTCCTCACCGATGCGGCGCTCGCCTTCGTGGCCGAGCTGCACCGGCGGTTCACGCCCCGGCGTGACGAGCTCCTCGCCCGCCGTGCGGAGCGCCGCGCCGAGATCGCCCGCACCTCCACGCTCGACTTCCTCCCCGAGACCGCGGCCGTCCGCGAGGACGACTCCTGGCGGGTGGCCCCCGCCCCGGCCGCGCTCCAGGACCGCCGGGTCGAGATCACCGGCCCGACCGACCGCAAGATGACCATCAACGCGCTCAACTCCGGCGCGAAGGTCTGGCTCGCGGACTTCGAGGACGCCTCCGCGCCGACCTGGGAGAACGTCATCGGCGGCCAGCTCAACCTCACCGCCGCCTACCACCGCGCCATCGACTTCACCGACGAGCGCACCGGCAAGTCGTACGCCCTGCGCCCGGACGCGGAGCTGGCGACCGTCGTCATGCGCCCCCGCGGCTGGCACCTCGACGAGCGCCACCTGAAGGTCGGCGACCGTCCGGTCCCCGGCGCGCTGGTCGACTTCGGGCTGTACTTCTTCCACAACGCCCAGCGCCTGCTGGACCTCGGCAAGGGCCCGTACTTCTACCTGCCGAAGACGGAGTCGCACCTGGAGGCCCGCCTCTGGAACGAGGTGTTCGTCTTCGCGCAGGACTACCTCGGCATCCCGCAGGGCACCGTCCGCGCCACCGTCCTGATCGAGACGATCACGGCCGCGTACGAGATGGAGGAGATCCTCTACGAGCTGCGCGACCACGCCGCCGGGCTGAACGCGGGCCGCTGGGACTACCTCTTCTCCATCGTCAAGAACTTCCGGGACGGCGGCGCCAAGTTCGTCCTGCCGGACCGCAACGCCGTGACGATGACCGCCCCGTTCATGCGGGCGTACACCGAACTCCTCGTCCGCACCTGCCACAAGCGGGGCGCGCACGCGATCGGCGGCATGGCCGCGTTCATCCCCTCGCGCCGGGACGCCGAGGTCAACAAGGTCGCCTTCGAGAAGGTCCGCGCCGACAAGGACCGCGAGGCCGGCGACGGCTTCGACGGCTCCTGGGTGGCCCACCCCGACCTGGTCCCGATCGCCATGGAGTCCTTCGACAAGGTGCTGGGCGACCGGCCCAACCAGAAGGACCGGCTGCGCGAGGACGTCGACGTCAAGGCGGCCGACCTGATCGCGATCGACTCCCTGGACGCCAAGCCGACGTACGCGGGCCTGGTCAACGCCGTGCAGGTGGGCATCCGTTACATCGAGGCGTGGCTACGCGGTCTGGGCGCCGTCGCCATCTTCAACCTGATGGAGGACGCGGCCACCGCCGAGATCTCCCGCTCGCAGATCTGGCAGTGGATCAACGCCGAGGTCGTCCTCGACAACGGCGAGCAGGTCACCGCCGAGCTGGCCCGCAAGGTCGCCGCCGAGGAGCTGGCGAACATCCGCGCGGAGATCGGCGACGAGGCCTTCACGGCCGGCAACTGGCAGCAGGCCCACGACCTGCTGCTGACGGTCTCCCTCGACCAGGACTACGCCGACTTCCTCACCCTGCCGGCGTACGAGCAGCTGAAGGGCTGAACGCCCGGCACCCCGTGAGACGACCCGCGCCCCCGGTACCGCACAGCACCGGGGGCGCGGTCGTGTCTCAGTCCAGGTGGGCCGACCAGTCCCGTTCGGCGGACGGCTTGCCGTGCAGGTCGGGGACGCGCTTGAGCCAGGCCGGGCGGCCCCGCTCGGTCCGGGCGGCGCGGGCGGCGTTCTCGGCGGCCAGCTGGTCGCGGTCCGGGAAGTCGGTGGGCAGCCACTGCCGGGAGGCCCGCACGCGCGCGTGCAGGTAGTCCGCGTAGGCGGCTCGCACCTCGTCCGGGGTGCCGAAGCCGGCCTCGGGGGTCAGCCAGGCGTCCGGGACGCGCCGGGTCACCTCGCGCAGCAGCTCCCGCGTCACCCGCGGGGCGAGTTCGGCGTCGGCGGCCGGGACGTCGGGCGCGTGGTGGCCGAGGGCGTGGTGGCGGAAGTCGTAGGCCTTCTGCGGGGCGGAGGTGTCCCAGCGGTGGTGGAAGACGAGCGCGGCACCGTGGTCGATCAGCCACAGGCGCGGGGGCGCGACGCCGAGGGTGGGCCAGACCATGAGGTTGGAGCTGTGCACCGTGCGGTCGACGTTGACCGTGAGCGCGTCCAGCCAGACGATCCGCCCGGCCTCCCGCGCGTCCACCGGGAAGGTCCTGGCCAGCTCGGGGGTGAGGTCGGCGCCGCCCGACAGGTAGTCCATGCCCAGGTTGAGCCCGGCGCTGGCGTCGAGCAGGTCGCGGACCTCCTGGTGCGGCTGGTCCTCGGCGAGCGCCGGGTCGAAGTGGGCGAGGACCAGTTCGGGCACCCGGAAGCCCAGCTCGCGGGCGAGTTCCCCGACGATCACCTCGGCGACCAGGGCCTTGCGGCCCTGCGCGGAGCCGGTGAACTTCAGGACGTAGGTGCCGAGGTCGTCGGCCTCGACGATCCCCGGCACCGAGCCGCCCTCGTGCAGGGGTGCGACGTAGCGCGTCGCGGTGACCTCCCTCAGCACCTCAGGCGCTCCGGGTGTCGGGGGCGGCGGCGCCGTGCCGGGACCGCGGGGACGCCGCGGCGCAGAACGCCTCCAGCCCTTCCAGCAGCGCCGCGCGCTTGGCGGCGGGCATCAGCCGCAGGACCGCCTGCAGCTCCCGCTCCCGGCGGGAGCGGAGGTCGTCGAGGAAGGCGTGTCCACTGCCGCTCAGACGCAGCCGCACCTCGCGCCGGTCGGTGCTGCTCACCTCGCGCTCGACCAGCCCGGCGGCCTGGAGGCGGTCGCACAGCCGGCTCGTGGAGGGCGGTGTGGAGGCCAGGGAGTCGGCGAGCGTGCGCAGGTTGATGCCCTCCTGGTGCTCGATGATGAACAGCACGCGCAGCTGGGACGCGGAGGCGGGAGCGGTGGACGCCCGGCCCCAGACCACCTCGAGCAGCTCGGCGGCCGTGGAGGTCACGCGCGCCGCCTCTGCCGGCTCGGGCCAGGGCTGGATGGAAGTCACGGTCACCTTTTCGCAGGCACGGGAATGCATCCAGGGTACGCGCACCTCCTCGCGGCGCTCCGGGTCCCCGGACGGCACTAATATCGGTGGCCCCACCCGTGCCGCGAAGGGCGAAGCTGAGCGATGGCCGATGACGCGTACCTGTTCCTGCTGCCGGAGCGTCATCCGCGTCTCGCGGCGCCGCTGGCCGCGGTCGGGCCCCTGGAGTGCCTGGAGACACCGGCCGTCCGCGGCTGGCTCTCCGCGCACGGTACGGCTCCCGGGTCCGAGCAGGTCAGGATCCTTCCCGCGGCGAGCGAGGTCCTCATCCCGGAGGAGGCGGAGCGGCTGCCCGTGCCGCTGACCGAGGACGAGTCGCTGCGGGTGGAGCAGGAGTGCACCCCGGCGTCCATCACGGACCTCGAACGCGAGCTGCTCGGTTTCCGCGACGTCACCCAGGACTGGGAGACCCTCGTGCACCGTGCCCACGCGGCGGGGATCCCGGCGCCCCGGATCGCCCAGCTCACCGGGCTCGACCCGGTGGACGTGGGCAGGCTCACCCAGTTCTGACGCGGCGTCGTCCCGTCGGCACCCGCCCGGTCACAGGTTCGTGAGGAGTCCGTCGAGCGGAGCGGGTGGCCGGGCCGGGTCGAGGGCCTCCACCAGGAGGCGGCCGTAGCGGATCTTGCGGCCCTTCTTGGTGCTCAGGAAGCGCCGCAGCTGCTGGTGCCGGGGGCGGGCCTGCTGCGCGGGCTGGCCGACGAAGGTCTGCCAGGGGCGGGACTCGCCCTCGGAGCGGATGATCTCCTCGGCCCGGTCCGGGCCGATCGCGCGGAGCAGCTCGTCCTCCAGGTCCGCCTCGCAGACGAAGAAGTCCGGCGGCGCCCCGGCCCGCTGCCAGCCCCGGTCGTAGAAGCGGACCTCGCCCACGTCGCACAGGCCCGTCAGGCGCAGTCCGAGACCGGGCGGGCCGAGCAGTCCGGCGTAGCGGCCGACGCTCATCGCCCCGCCCATCGACACCACGGCCACCCCCTCGGCCACCAGGTCCCGGCCCAGCCGCGCGGCCAGCGTCTCGACGGCCGCGAGGTCGCTCGGGCCCTCCAGCAGCACCGCCGTCCGCAGTCCGAGCCGCCGCGCCAGCTCCCGCGCCGTGGAGCCGGTCCCGCCGGCCGCCCAGTGGGTGACCTCGTCCCGGAACGCCTCGATGTCCGCCATGCAGCGAGTGTGCACCGCCGGGGCCCGCGCCGACACGGAATATCGCGGCGGGCCCCGGCGCGCTCACGCCGTCCGCAGGGGGTTGGGCAGCGGCAGATAGCGGGCGTCCGCGCCGTCGGCGCCGGTCCAGCGCAGGAGGAGGTTGGTCTTGGCCGGGAGGGTCGGGGCGTTGAGCAGGGCGGGGATCTCGGGGAGGGGGTGGCGGGAGAGGGCGTGGCGGACGGCGGGCCAGGGGTCGAACCCGGGGTGGTGTTCGGCGAGGGCGGCGCCGGTCTCCCAGAGGTGGTTGACGACGAGGCAGTACACCAGCCGTTCCCAGCCGGCCGCCCGGGAGGTCTCCGGCACCAGCTTGACGCCCTCGGCGTCCCGGAACAGGGCCTGCACCGGCGTGCCGTCGGCGTCCACGGCGACCAGGGTGTTCTGGAGGTGGGCCTCCAGGACGACGCCGTCGTCGGCGAAGGCGGTCAGGACGGGCGGGACGACGGCGTCGAGGTAGGCCCGCCACCAGGCCCCGGGGTCGGCGGCCCGGGCCAGCGGGCTGCCGGGGAAGCCCTCCACGAGCGCGGCGGCGAGCAGCGGGGTCGCGCCGGGCAGGACGCGGCCGCGCAGGCCGTCGCGGACGACGACGGCCAGTTCCTCGAAGGCGAAGTCCGCGGTGCGGTGGCCGCGGTCGCCGAGCCAGGCCGCGGAGGTCCCGGCGGCGGCGAACGCCTCGGTGACGGCCGTGTCGGTGCGGCGCAGCCGGAGCAGGTCGTGCCGCCACAGGCGCCGGATGTCGTTGGTGATGCGCACGTCGAGGCTGAACTTCAGGAAGAGGTCCCGCCCGGGCAGGTACTCGGGCGCGTACACCGTGCGGATCGCCGCCGTCGGCCAGGTGAAGAAGCCGGTGGTGCCCAGCCGGCGGAGCCGGCCGTCGGCGAAGGCGGGGGCCAGTGCGTCCGCCGCCAGCTTCAGCTGCCAGGGGTGGGCCGGCAGCGTCCGGTAGCCGGGCGGGGCCTGGCCGAGCGCGTCCAGGGCGGCGGTGTCGCCCTCGTCGACGACCGTGTCCTCGCGCACGCCGAGCAGCACCAGGGGGAAGCGGGCGTACGCCTCGGGGGCGTAGGGCAGCCAGCGGGTGTCCGGGCCGCCGCCGCGGGCCTTGGGGGCGGGGTGGTGGGTGTGGCCGGTGAGCAGGGACTGCTCGGAGCGCAGGTAGGCGTCCTCCGGCGGGGTGGCCCGCGCGCGTGCCGTGAGCAGCGCGGCGACCGTGTCGCGGCTGTCGGTCATCTCGGCGGGGAGTTCGCCGTTGGCGAGGCCGGTGTGCCGGTGCAGTTCCTCGGCGACGAGGCCGACGAGTTCGGCGTGTCCGACGCGGTGCCAGCCGCCCGCCGCGCGGATCTCCGGTTCGGCGGGGCGCCGGCCGGCGCGCACCCGCAGCAGTCTGCCGCCGGGCAGCCGGTAGACCGGCCGGGGTCCGGTGCCGGGCAGCGGCCGGGCCACCTCGCGCAGCAGGCAGTTCAGCAGCGGTACGGCCGCGCAGGCGTCGGCGCGTGCGGCGACGGCGTCCGGGGAGGCGGCGTCCCGGGCCGCGTCGGCGCCGGCGGGCGGGGGCAGGAGATCCACGCGTTCCACTCGTTCCCTACGGTCTGTCCATGGCGGACGGGACGGAGACGATCAGTATGTCGGTAGTCGTCCGGTCCCCAGTCGTGCGTCCGCCCGCCCCGCTACCCGTACCCGAGGAGCCCGCCCGTGCACCGTCCCAGCAGCACAGAGGCCGAGGTCGCCGACGAGCTGGCGGCCGTCCGCCCCGCTCTGTCGGGCCGCTTCGACGCCGAGCGCCCGGGAGCCCGCGCGGCGGTGCTGACCCGGCTCTGGCGTGCCCTCGCGCATGAGCCGCTGCCCTGGATCGCGGGCCGGGAGTCCGCCGGGGACGGGCTCGTGCTGCGTCTCGCGGACGGCCGGCGACTGGCGGGTCCGGCGGCGGATCCGTACCGCACGGACGCGTACGCACGGGTCGTCCACCTCGACGAGGCCGCGTACGACGATCCGGAGCGGCTGATGACCGACCTCGCCGTACCGCACTCCGCCGGGTTCGCGGCGGAACTCGGGCACAGCGCCGCCTCGTTGGCGCTCTCCCGCGCGGGGCAGCCGGGTGCGGTGCCGCGGGATCACCCGGACGAGTGGCCTCGGTCCGACTGGGGCTGGGAGCGGCGGGTGGTCGACGGGCATCCCTACCACCCGGGCTGCCGCTCGCGGCCGGGCTTCTCGGTGGCGGAGCAGCTCGCGTACGGGCCCGAGCACGGGCCGGTGGTGGAGCTGGGCCTGGTGCCGGTCCCGGCGGACGAGTGCCTGGTGACGGGGGCGTGGCCGCGGGAGCTGCGGGACGGGCGGGCGCTGCTCGTCCCCGTGCATCCGTGGCAGGCGGCGCACGTGCTCAAGCGGCGCTGCGAGCAGGGGATCTCCGCGCGTCCGCTGATGTCGCTGCGCACGCTGGCGGTGCCCGGCGGGCCGCACGTCAAGACCGCGCTGAGCGCCCGCCTGACCTCGTCGGTGCGCGACATCTCGGTCGCCTCCGTCGGCGCGTCCGCGGACGTGTCCCGGTTCGGGCAGGAGCTGGCGGCGCGCCTGGACGGGCTGCTGCACGTCACCGGCACCCTGGGCGCGGTGGCCGCGGGCTCCCCCGACCTGGCGGCCGTACTGCGCGAGTCGCCGCGGACGTACGCGGCGCCCGGGGAGCACGTGGTCCCGGTGGCCGCGCTGGCGGGCATCGGTCCGGCCGGGTCTCCGGCGTGGCGGGCGGCGTTCGCGCGGCTGGCGCTCGGCGTGGGGCTGCGCCTGCTGGAGCTGGGGGTGGCCCTGGAGGCGCACGGGCAGAACCTCCTGGTGGTGCTCTCGGCGGCGGGCGCGCCGCTGCGCCTGGTCTACCGCGACCTGGCCGACATCCGCGTCAGCCCGGCCCGCCTGGCCCGGCACGGGATCGCCGTCCCGGACCTGCCCGCGCGGATGCTCACCGACGATCCGGTGGCGCTGCGGCGCAAGTTGTTCGGTTCGCTGGTGGGCGGTGCGCTGGCGGCGACGGCGGGTTCGGGCGCGGCGCTGGGCGCGGCGCTGGAGGAGGCGGTGCGGGAACTGCCGCCCACCCCCGATGTCCTGGCCCTGCGCGACGAGCCGCTGCCGGTGAAGTCGCTGACGCTGATGCGCACTTCACCGGCGAGTGCGGGGGATCTGTGGACGGAGCTGCCCAATCCGCTGCACGCGGGGTGAAGTCGGGGCGTCGCGCCGGTCTCGTTTTGGAGCCCGGCGCGAGTGATCAATAGGATCCGCCGATGATCACAAGAACACGGCTGGCGGCGGGTACCTGTGCCCTGCTCGCCGCGCTGGCGGCCGGGTTGGCGTTCCCGGCCGGGGCGGTGGCCGGTGAACCCACGGGTGAGGACGCGCCGAAGGTCGACCTCGTGCTCGACGTCAGCGGTTCGATGCGGACGCGGGACATCGACGGCGGTACCCGGATGGCCGCGGCGAAGCGGGCCTTCAACGAGGTGCTGGACGCGACGCCGGAAGAGGTCGAGCTGGGTATCCGCACGCTCGGCGCGGACTACCCGGGCGACGACCGCCGCACCGGCTGCAAGGACACCGCGCAGCTCTACCCGGTCGGCCCGCTGGACCGCACCGAGGCGAAGACGGCGGTGGCCACGCTGGCGCCCACCGGCTGGACGCCGATCGGTCCGGCGCTGCTGAAGGCGGCCGACGACCTCGACGGCGGCGCCGGCTCCAAGCGGATCGTGCTGATCAGCGACGGCGAGGACACCTGCGCGCCGCTCGACCCGTGCGAGGTGGCGCGCGAGATCGCCGCCAAGGGCATCGGGCTCACCATCGACACGCTGGGCCTGGTCCCGAACGCGAAGATGCGCCAGCAGCTGAGCTGCATCGCCGAGGCGACCGGCGGCACGTACACGTCCGTGGAGCACACCGACGAACTGACCGAGAAGGTCAACCAGTTGGTGGACCGCGCGGCCGACCCGGTGGTGACGCCGGTGGCCACGCGTGGCGCGGACTCGTGCGCGAAGGCGCCGACGCTGAAGTCGGGGCTGTACACCGACCGCGCGGAGTTCGGCTCCCCGCGCTGGTACCGGGTCGACGTGGCACCCGGCCGGGAGCTGCGGGCCTCGGTGAGCGTGGGCGCCGACCGGGCCGTGAACCCGTCCCACGGCGTACTGCTGCGGGCGGTGACGGCGCACGGGCGCGAGATCGTGCGCGGCGAGGCGGCGGGCGACGGCCGCACCGACGTGCTCTCCACGGGTCTGCGGTACCCCAAGGCGGAGGACGGGTCCGACGAGCAGCCGGCCGAGGCCGTGTGCCTCCAGGTCACCCACTCCTTCTCCGTCGCCTCCGGTGTGAAGACCACGCCCGGTCTGCCGCTGGAGCTGACCGTCGACGTGGTGGACGGCCCGGGCGACGCCGACGACGTGGCCTCCTTCGGCCTCGGCCGCGGCTGGTGGCTGCTCGGCGTACTGGTGCTCGTCGGCTTCCTCGCCGGTCTGCTGTGGGGCTGGCTGTCGCGCTGGCGGTTCGCGGTCTGGAGGACCAACTGATGCGATTCACCCGAGCGTTGAGCGCTGCGGTACTGCTGCTGGGCGTCGCCGCGAGCCCGGCGGCGGCCGGCCCGTCGCCGTCCGCGAGCCCGTCTCAGGACGGCGGCGCGCCGACCGAGGCGGGTACGTCCTTCCGTACGGCGACGGAGATCGAGCAGGGGCAGCGGGCCACGGCGAACGGCTCCGCGGGCGACTACCTGTACTGGTCGTTCCCCGCCGACGCGGGCGGGCGGCCCACCGTGCGGGCCTCGGCGCGGCTGCCCGAGACGCACGCGCCGCAGACCTGGCGGATCGACGTCTACGACGGTCTGCGCCGCCGCCAGGCCTGCCAGTGGGGCGCCGAGAACCGCACCGCCGCCGCGGACGCCTCCACCCTGGAGCTGGCCTGCGTGCTGCGCACGGTGCGCGCCTGGTCGGAACCGTGGGCCAACGACCCGCTGCCGGGCACCTACTACGTCCGGCTGACGGCGGTGCGGCTGCCGACGTCGGACCTCGGCGTCCCGGTCGGGGCCGAGGTGCGGGTGGACTCGAAGGACGCGGGCGGCGCCGCCGCGGTGGACGGCTCGCTGGCCGAACCCCTGGTGCCGGGCGTGGCGGTGTCCTCCGGCAAGGACGACGGGGGCGGGGAGGACGGCGAGGACCACGGTGCCGTGCTCTCGGCGATCGAGCCGGAGGACGGCTGGTCGTCGGGCTGGTGGTCGGACCGCTGGGTGTGGACCGGCGCCGGTGCCGTGCTGGCCGCGCTCGCGGGCATCGGCGGCTACACGCTGACCCGCGGTTCGGGGCGGCCGCCCCGGGTGCCGCCGACGGCCTGACGTCAGCTCGGGAGGCCCGCCCCGCGGCAACCGGGGCGGGCCTCCCGCCGTCTCATCCCTCCCGCAGCGCCTTCGCCGCCGTGCCCTCGCCGGTGACCTCGACCAGGCCCTCCCGCACCGCGTCCCGCAGCCCGGTCTCCCCTCGGGCGAGCGCCGCGCAGGTCCCGGCGTCCAGCACCAGCCGGGCGTCGGGTTCGCCGGGCGCGGGCCCGTCGCCGTACACGGGGCCGTCGTCCGGCAGGCCGGCGTACAGGTGGAAGTCCCCTTCCTCCAGCCGCACCTCGACCAGGCCCTCGGCCGCCCCGGCCTCTCCGAGCGCGCGCAGCAGGGGCAGTGCGAACCAGTGGGCCCGCAGGGCGTCCGTGGGCCGCCGCTCCCCCAGCTCACCGGCGCCCCAGACGCCGAGCGCGTCCAGCACCGGCAGCAACTCCCTTCCCCGTGCGGTGAGTTCATACACGTACGCCGCTCCCGGCGGCGGCAGCCTGCGCCGGGTCGTCAGCCCCTCGCGCTCCATGTCCTTCAGCCGCGAGGCGAGCACGTCGGTGCTGACGCCGGGCAGGTCGGCGTGCAGGTCGGTGTAGCGCCGCGGCCCGGCGAGCAGCTCCCGGACGATCAGCAGGGTCCAGCGGTCGCCGACGGCGTCGAGCGCGCGGGCGGCGGAACAGTACTGGTCGTAGCTTCGGCGAGGTGACATGCGACGCAGTGTAGACAAGTTGTTGGACTTTCCAAGCTCCCACTTGGTAAAACCAAGCAACACCAGATACCGGAGGGGAAGCGGCGCATGGAGTTCCGGCAGTCGAACAAGCTCAGCGAGGTCTGCTACGAGATCCGCGGCCCGGTCATCGAGCACGCCGACGCGCTGGAGGAGGCGGGGCACAGCGTGCTGCGGCTCAACACCGGCAACCCGGCCCTCTTCGGCTTCGAGGCGCCGGAGGAGATCCTCCAGGACATGATCCGCATGCTGCCCAGGGCGCACGGATACACCGACTCGCGCGGCGTCCTCTCCGCCCGCCGCGCCGTGGCCCAGCGCTACCAGACCCTCGGCCTGGAAGTGGACGTCGACGACGTCTTCCTCGGCAACGGCGTCTCGGAGCTGGTCTCGATGGCCGTGCAGGCGCTGCTGGAGGACGGCGACGAGGTGCTGATCCCCGCCCCCGACTTCCCCCTCTGGACGGCGGTGACCACCCTCGCGGGCGGCAAGGCGGTGCACTACCTCTGCGACGAACAGGCCGAGTGGTACCCCGACCTGGCCGACATGGAGTCGAAGATCACCGACCGCACCAAGGCGGTCGTCATCATCAACCCCAACAACCCCACCGGCGCGGTCTACCCCGAGGAGATCGTCGAGGGCATCCTCGACCTCGCCCGCCGGCACGGTCTGATGGTCTTCGCCGACGAGATCTACGACCAGATCCTCTACGACGACGCCGTGCACCACTCGGCCGCCGCGCTCGCCCCCGACCTGGTGGTCCTCACCTTCTGCGGCCTCTCCAAGACCTACCGGGTGGCCGGCTTCCGCTCCGGCTGGCTGGTCGTCACGGGGCCCAGGCAGCACGCGAAGGACTACCTGGAGGGCCTGACCATGCTGGCCTCCATGCGCCTGTGCGCCAACGCGCCCGCCCAGTACGCCATCCAGGCCGCGCTCGGCGGCCGCCAGTCGATCCGCGACCTGACGGCCCCCGGCGGCCGGCTGCGCGAACAGCGGGACGTGGCCTGGGAGAAGCTCAACGAGATCCCGGGCGTCTCCTGCGTGAAGCCCAAGGGCGCGCTGTACGCGTTCCCGCGCATCGACCCGAAGGTGCACGGCATCCACGACGACGAGAAGTTCGTCCTCGACCTGCTGCTCCGGGAGAAGATCCAGGTGGTCCAGGGCACCGGCTTCAACTGGCCGTCCCCCGACCACTTCCGCATCCTCACCCTGCCCCACGCGGACGACCTGGAGGCGGCCATCGGGCGGATCGGCCGGTTCCTGGGCGGGTACCGGCAGTAGCGCCGCCGGGACCGTAGCCTGGGGGCATGGGTGATCTTTTTCTGGTTCGGCACGGGGAGACCGAGTGGTCTCGGTCGGGACGGCACACCGGGCTGACGGACGTGCCGCTGACCGAGCACGGGCGGGACCAGGCGCGGAGTCTGGTGCCGCTGATCCGCTCGCACCGGATCGGCGCCGCCTTCGTCAGCCCCTTCCAGCGGGCCCGGGAGACGGCCGAGCTGATCGGGCTGCACGACGTGCGGGTCGACCCGGATCTGCACGAGTGGGACTACGGCGGGTACGAGGGGATCACCACGGTCGAGATCCACCGGGAGCGGCCGGACTGGTTCCTGTTCAGCGACGGGGTCGAGCCCGGGCCGCCGGAGCACCCCGGGGAGTCCCCGGAGCAGGTCGGGGAGCGGGCGGACCGGGTGCTGGCCCGGGTGGAGGCGGCGTTCGCCAACACCGAGGGGTGCGTGGTGCTGGTCGCGCACGGGCACTTCCTGCGGGTGCTGACCGCGCGGCACCTGGGGCTGCCGCCGTCGCACGGGGCGCTGTTCCAGCTCGGCACCGGCACCCTGTGCCGGCTCGGCACGGAGCACGCGCGGCCGGTGATCGCCGCCTGGAATGTCAGACCCCCGTCGTAGTCTTCGAGAGCGTCAACGGTGCGGGGAAGGGAGGACGCCGTGGCACTGTCGCCCACAGCCGCGCAGCGTCGCGTCATCGACGCCGCCGATCCCTCGACCGGACGGCTGCGCGGGACGGAGGCGCAGCTCGCGGGGCTGGTGAAGCGGGGGCTCGCCTTCCGGCACCCGCGCCCGCCGCACGACCACTTCCTGACCCCGGCCGGGCACCGGATACGGGACGCGGACGCCGAGCCCGACCCGCCGCCCGGGCCCGTGCCCGCCGCCGCTCGCCCCGACACCGGCGGGGGCGTCTTCGCCGCGCGGGTGGGCGGCGAGGAGGACGTGCCGGACGGCGCCGGACCCGCCCGGCTGCGAGAGGTGCGCGGCGCCTGGCAGGGGCTGCTGGAGCTGCGCCGGATGACCCGCCCGGACGGGAGCACGGAGCTGCCCTGTACTTGGGAGCGCACCCACCTGGTGCGGGCGGCCGCACTCGCGCTGGAGGCGGCCGGGCACCGTCCCGCGGGCCCGGCGGGCGACGACGGGTACCGGGTGCGCGCGACCCCGCAGCCGGACGCCGTCGCCGTCCACCAGCCGGACGCCGCGGCGCTGCGGGAGTGCGCCGCGACGCTGGAGCGGGCCGGGTGGCAGGCCGGGGAGCACACCGAGCCGCGCACCCGGACGCGTTACCTGCTGGCCTCCCCGCGGAAGGTGTGAGGCTCCCCCGGCGTGCCAGGATCGACCGGTCAGTACGCCGACGAGGAGAGGCAGCAGCGGTGAGTGAGCCGTTTTCCGTACCCGTGACGGTCCGGGGGTACGAGACCGACACCCAGGGGCATCTCAACCAGGCCGTGTACCTGAACTACGCCGAGCACGCCCGCTGGTCACTGCTCGACGCGGCCGGCATCCGGCAGGCCGACCTGGTCGCCCGCGGGGTGGGCCCGGTGGCCCTGGAGACGACCATCCGCTTCCGGCGCGAGCTGCTCGCCGGGGACGAGGTGGAGGTGACCTGCGCCTTCGAGTGGGGCGAGGGCAAGACCTTCGGGATCCACCAGGTGATCCGCAAGGCGGACGGCACGGTGGCCGCCGAGGTCGAGGGCGTCGGCGGCCTCATGGATCTGCGGGCGCGCAGACTGGTGGCCGATCCCCGGGAGCGGTTCAAGGAACTGGCGTCGGATCCGGGGCTGTTCGGGCTGTAGGCGGCGGCCGGGCGCCGCGCGGGCCGGCGCCCCTCGGGGAGGGGCGCCGGCCCGTTCGCCGGGTCAGGTGCGCGGGGTCACGGGGTGCCCGGGGTCACGGCGTGACCGCGTTCCCGGGAGGCCTCGGTGATCTCCTCTCCCGCCTCCATCGGGTGGGTCACGTCCTCCGCCTCGCGCGAGCGGCCGCCGATGTGGTTGAAGAGCAGGTTGAGCACGACGGCGGCGACACAGCCGGTGGAGATGCCGGAGTCCAGGATGATCTTCGCGTTCTCCGGGAACGAGTGGTAGAACTCCGGGGCCGCGATCGGGATGATGCCGACGGCCAGCGAGACCGCCACGATCAGGACGTTGTTGTCCTTGTCGAGGCTCGCCCGGACCAGGGTCTGGATGCCGCTGGCCGCGACCGAGCCGAAGAGCACCACGCCGGCGCCGCCCAGGACCGGGCGCGGGACGACGGCGATGAGCGAGGCCGCCATGGGACACAGGCCCATCAGGACCAGGAAGCCGCCGCCGACCGCGACGACGTAGCGGCTGCGGATCTTCGTCATCGCGACCAGGCCGATGTTCTGCGCGAAGGCGCTGCACATGAAGCCGTTGAAGACGGGGCTGATGGCCGAGCCGAGGGTGTCGGCGCGCAGGCCGGCCGCGATGGTCTTCTCGTCGGCGGGGCGGTCCACGATCTCGCCGAGGGCGAGCATGTCGGCGGTGGACTCGGTCATCGAGACCACCATCACCACGCACATGGAGACGATCGCGGCGATCTGGAACTGCGGGGCGCCGAAGTGGAAGGGCGTCGGGAAGCCGACGACGTCGGCGTCCGCGACCGGCCCGAAGTCCGTGACGCCGAACGGGATCGCGATGAGCGTGCCCGCCACCAGGCCGAGGAGCACCGCGATCTGCTTGACGAAGCCGCGGGTGAAGCGGCGCAGCACGAGGACGATGACCAGGGTGATCGCGGCCAGTCCGAGGTTGGTGGCCGAGCCGTAGTCGTCCGCCGCGGCATCGGGTCCCTGCGCCCAGCCGAAGGCCACGGGCAGCAGGGATATGCCTATCAGGGTGATGACGGTGCCGGTGACGACCGGCGGGAAGAAGCGGATCGCCTTGCTGAAGAACGGCGCGGCGAAGAAGCCGAGGACTCCGGCGACGATGACCGCGCCGAAGATGATCGGCAGCGCGTCGGACTTGTCGTCGGTGGAGGCGACCACGGCGGTCATGGGGGCGACACCCGCGAAGGTGACGCCGTTGACGAACGGCAGCCGGGCGCCGATCTTCCAGATGCCGAGGGTCTGCAGAAAGGTGGCGAGGCCCGCGGTGAACAGGCAGGCGCCGGTGAGGAAGGTGAGTTCGGTGGCGGACAGCCCGATGGCCGCGCCGACTATCAGGGGTGGTGCGACTACTCCGGCGTACATCGCGGCCACGTGCTGCAGGCCGGTCGTCGCCATCTTCAGGGGCGGGAGTTTCTCGTCAACAGGGTGGTCGGCCACGGCGGCGTCCCTCCGGTCGGTTACGCGTCGGCTCTGACGCGGGTGTCATGGAGGTGGAGCTGGTGGTGATGGTCGTGCGGGACCGTGACGGACCGTCTGGGGAAACGGTGACCGTCCCCGGGGCGTGCGCATGGGCGCGCACGCCCCGGAGTAGGCCGCCGTGGGCCCCGCTCGGGTCCACGGCTACCGGCCGGGAGCCGTCCCTCTCGGCCGGAGATCAAATGGTGTGCTGTCGTGCGGTGTTCAGGCCTGGGCGGCGATCCGCGCCAGGCGCCGCGCCTCGTCCCGGGTGGAGCGGGCGATGGCGTCCTCGTCGACGGTCAGCAGGCGGCCGTCCTCGACGATCTGCCGGCCGTTCACGAACGAGGCCGTGACCGGGGCCGCGGCGCCGAAGACCAGGGCGGTCACCGGGTCGGCGATCGCGGAGTGGGCGAGGGTGTCCATCCGCCACAACACCAGGTCGGCGAGCTTGCCCGCCTCCAGCGAGCCGGTCTCGGCGGCCCGGCCGAGCACCTGCGCACCGCCGTGGGTCCCGAGGCGCAGCGCCTTGCGGGCGTTCAGGGCGGCCTCGCGGTGGGCGCCGAGGCGGTTGATGAGGAGGGCGTTGCGCAGTTCGGTGTGGAGTTCGCCGGACTCGTTGGAGGCCGTGCCGTCGACGCCGAGGCCGACCGGGACACCGGCGGCGAGCATGTCGGGGACCCGGGCGATGCCGGCGGCGAGGCGGGCGTTGGAGGACGGGCAGTGCGCGACGCCGGTCTTCGTGCGGGCGAAGGCGGCGATGTCCGAGTCGTTCATGTGGACGCAGTGCGCCATCCACACGTCCTCGCCGAGCCAGCCGGTGGACTCGAAGTAGTCGGTCGGGCCCATGCCGAACAGCTCGTGGCAGAACTTCTCCTCCTCCACGGTCTCCGAACCGTGGGTGTGCAGCCGCACGCCGAGCCGGCGAGCCAGCTCCGCGCCCTGGCGCATCAGTTCGGTGGAGACCGAGAAGGGGGAGCAGGGCGCGACGGCGACCTGGGTCATCGCGTCGAAGGAGGAGTCGTGGTGCTCCTTGACGGTGGCCTCGGTGGCGGCGAGCGCCCCGTCCAGGCTCTCCACCGCGAAGTCCGGCGGCAGCCCGCCGTCCGACTCGCCGCGGTCCATGGAGCCGCGGGCGAGGGTGAAGCGGACACCCGTCTCGCGGGCCGCGCGGATGATCGCGCCGGACAGGTCGCCGGAGCCCCGCGGGTAGACGTAGTGGTGGTCCATGGCGGTGGTGACGCCGCCGCGGGCCATCATGGCGAGCGACCCCTGGGCCGCCGCGTAGGCCATCGGCTCGTCGATGCGCGCCCACGTCGGGTACAGCGCGACCAGCCAGTTGAACAGGTTGTGGTCGGTGGCCAGGCCCCGGGTGATCCACTGGTAGAAGTGGTGGTGGGTGTTGATCAGACCGGGCGTGACCAGGTGCCCGGTCCCGTCGATCCGGCGTACGACGTTGTCCAGACCCTCCGGTGCGCTGCCCGCGCCGACCGACTCGATCCGGTTGCCGGCGATGACGACATGGCCCGAGGCGTACTCGGTGTCGCCCGCGTCGACGGTCGCGATCGCGCAGTTCTCGATGACCGTGCGCTCGGCTGCCGATGATGCTGCCATGCTGCTTCCTTGTCTTTCAGTGGGGCCCGTGGACGGGGATGGGAGTACCCACGGGGAGGGCACGGCAGGACCCTAGGAGGATTTGAGTGCCGGAACCGGCTGGCGGCTCCGGGTGCCGAGATGGTGGAAGAAGAGGTTGAGCGTGACCGCGACGATCGCGCCGGCGCTGATGCCGGAGCCGAGGACGGTCTGCGCCCAGGCGGGGAACTCGGCGTAGAAGGCCGGTGCGGCCAGCGGGATGATGCCCGCACCGAGCGCCACGGCCACCAGGATGATGTTGGAGCTGTCGTCCAGGCCGGCCTCGGACAGCGTGCGGATGCCGCTGACGGCGATGGAGCCGAAGAGCACGATGCCCGCGCCGCCGAGGACCGGCATCGGCACCAGGGAGACGACCGCGCCGAGGACCGGGAAGGCCCCGAGGACCAGCAGGGTGGCGCCGGCGGCGGCGACCACGTAGCGGCTGCGCACCCGGGTGAGCGAGACGACGCCGACGTTCTGCGCGAAGGCGGAGGTGGGGAAGCCGCCGAAGACGGGGCCGATCAGGGTGGCGAGGCCGTCGGTGCGCAGGCCGCGGGTGATGACCTTGGAGTCGGCGCGGCGGTCGCAGATCTCGCCGAGGGCGAGCATGCCGGCGGACGACTCGGTCATCAGGACCAGCATCACGATGCACAGCGACAGGATGGCCGCGGGCTGGAACTCGGGGGCGCCGAAGGCGAACGGGGTGGGCAGCGCGGCGACCGGCGCGGACTTGAGGGCGCCGACGTCGGCCATGCCGAGGGGCAGGGCGACGAGGGTGCCGACGAGCAGCCCGAGGAGCAGGGCGACCTGCTTGAAAAAGCCCCTGCCGAAGCGCTGGACGACGAGGATGACGCCGAGGGTGAAGGCGGCGAGCGCGAGGTTGCGCATCGAGCCGAAGTCGGCGGCGGTCTTGTCGCCGCCCTGGGCCCAGCCGACGGGCACCGGCATCAGCGTGACGCCGATCAGGGTGATGACCACCCCGGTGACCAGCGGCGGGAAGAAGCGCAGCAGCCGCCCGAAGAACGGGCCGACGGCGAGGCAGAACACGCCCGCGACCATCACCGCGCCGTAGATGGCGGGGAGTTGGCCGCCGTCGCCGTTGGTCTCGGCGATCGCGAGGATGGGGGCGATGCCGGCCGAGGAGGCGGCGTTGACGAAGGGCAGGCGGTTGCCGACGAAACCCTTGACCCCGAGGGTCTGGAGCAGCGTGGCGATGCCCGCGATGAGCAGGCTCGCGGCGATCAGCCGCGTGCGGCCCTCCAGGTCGAGTCCGACGGCCTGGCCGATGATGAGCGGAGGGGTGACGACGCCGGCGTACATCGCGGCGATGTGCTGGAGCGCGGCGGGGACGAGCCGCGAGGGGTGGAGCTTCTCGTCCACCGGGTGCACGGACGTGACGGCGTCCTCGGTGTGCACCGGCGGGGTGGAACGGGAGCCTTTCGCCGGCTCCGATGCAGGCACTGCCATGGTGTTCCCTCCGGTGTGGCGCGCCGCCGGCCTCGGTGGCCGGGCCGGCGGCGCGCGTACCGCGTCAGAGGTTGGTCATGTCGACCGGGATCAGTTGCTCGGCGCCGTCGCGCAGGATGGTGGCCTCGATCAGGCCGTAGGGGCGGTCGGCGGCGTAGTAGACGGCGCCGTCCTTGGCCTCGTTGTCGATCCCGAAGGGCGACAGGTCGGAGCGGAAGTGGTGCTTGTTGGGCATGGAGAAGCGGATCTCGTCGACCTCGTCGCGGGAGTTGAGCACCCGCACACCCATCTCGAAGAGGGTCTGCTGGAGCGAGTACGAGTAGGTCTCGGCGAACGCCTGGAGCGCGTGCTTGCGCACCCCGTTGTACGAGCGGTCCCAGTCCGGGGCGTGCGAGTCGACGCCGTCCCAGTTGTGCCGCCACCAGGTGGAGACGGTGGTGGCGAGGATCCGGTCGTAGTCCTCCTTGAGGGTCGTGTACTTGTCCTTCAGGTAGCCGAAGAACTCGGAGTTGGTGGAGTTCAGGACGGTGAGGTCCTTGAACCCGGAGAGCACCTGGATGCCGTGGCCGTCGTAGGTGATCTCCGCGACGCGGGTCTCCTGGCCGGTGCGGACGAAGGAGTGGGCGATCTCCTCGGAGCCGACGAAGCGGGCGCCGCCCTTGGAGGTCTCGATCCGCTCCCAGCCGTACTCCTCGATGCGGATGCGGGCCCGGCCGATGGGCTCGTTGTTGTCCACGAAGTGGCGGGCGAGCTTGACGCCGAGGTCCTCGGCGCTCTCGATGCCGTGCTCCTTGGCGAAGGCGTACACCGTGTTCTTGGTGGTGTCGGTCGGCAGGACGTTGGCGTTCGAACCGCTGCGGTGGACGTCCTCCATGTCGCCGGAGAGGGCGACGGAGACGTTCAGGTCCTTGATGTGGTGCGTGTCGCCGTCACGCGTGATCTTGACGACGCGGTTCTCAGCCTTGCCGTACTGGTTCTGTCCCAGGACGAAACGGGTCATGGTTTCGGTCAGCTCCCTCGGTAAACGGAGTAGCCGAACGGGTTGAGCAGCAGCGGAACGTGGTAGTGCTCGCCGGGCACCACCGCGAAGGTGATGGTGACCTCGGGGAAGAACACGGGCCGGCCGTTCTCGCTGTCCCGGAGCGCGGGGGCGTCCTGCTGGGCCGCGGCTTGCTTCTTGGCGAAGTACGTCTCGGTGTCGAAGTCGAGGCGTACGTGGGTGGTGCCCTCCGGCAGGGCCGGGAGGTCCTTGCACCGGCCGTCGGCGTCGGTCGCGGAGCCGCCGAGCGCCTGCCAGTCCGCCTCTCCGCCCGAGCGGGCAGAGAGGTGGACGGCGACGGCTTCGGCGGGGCGGCCGACGCTGGTGTCCAGGATGTGCGTGGACACGGAGGCGGTGGTGCTGGTGCTCATGGTCAGGCGTCCTGTTCGACGAGTCGGGTCAGGCGGATGCGGTTGATCTTCCCCAGTTCGGTGCGGACGATCTCCCGCTCCTGCTCGGGCGAGTTGCCGATCCGCTCCTTGACCGCGTCCCGCATCTGCTCGCCGGTCCGGCCGGTGGCGCAGATGAGGAAGACGTGGCCGAACCTGTCCTGGTAGGCCAGGTTCAGTTCGAGCATCTCCGCCTTGAGTGCCTCGGTGGCTCCGGCCATGCCCGCCTGTTCGCGGGACGAGGTCGGGTCGCCGGGCTTGGGGCGGCCGATCGGCGGGTGTCCGGCCATCGCCTCCGCGAGGTCGTCGGCCGTCAGGGCGGCCATGGCGGCGTCGCTGGCGGCGTACAGGTCCTCGGGGGTGGCGTAGGGACGGGCGGCGAGCAGTTGCCGGGCCCATGCCGTGGAGGCGCACGCCTCGTGGAGTTCGGCGCGTGCCGCCGGCTCCTCGAGGGTGTTGAATCGGGCCAGGCCCGACGCGGAAGTGGACGTCACGGGAGCCTCCGTGGCCTTGTGCTGAACGGGCGTGCCGATAGCTAACGCCCTCGGAAACAAGCCGTCAACACTTTGTTGAAAATTCGGGGTAACGAAAACCGCCGTCCGGTGAACGGACGGCGGCTCCTCGTCGACGGTGTCGTGCCTGGTCAGGCGGGTGTCCCGAGTCAGGCGCCCTTCTCGCGGTTGAGGTAGTTGTAGACGGTGAACCGGCTGACGCCCAGCGCGCCGGCGACGGTCTCCACTCCGTGGCGCACCGAGAAGGCGCCCCGCGCCTCCAGCATCCGCACCACCTCCTGCTTGGCCCTGCGGTCCAGCTCGGCCAGCGGCCTGCCCTGCCGGCGCTCCAGGGCCGCCAGGATGTGGTCCAGGGAGTCGGCGAGTTGCGGCAGGCGTACGGCGACGACGTCGACACCCTCCCAGGAGAGCACGACGTCGTCCTGGCCCGCCTCGTCGGGCGGGAGCATCTCGCCGCCGATGGCGTCGACCAGGGGCTTGACGGCCGCGATGAAGGGCTCCTCCCCCGGACCGGTCACCGCTCGGCCTCCGCGTCCCCGCGCCCGTCGACCACGTTGACCTGGAGCGAGATCCGGGTGGCGCCGGCCTCCAGGGTGCGGCGCAGCAGCGCGTCCACGGCGGTCAGCACCCGGTCCGCGCCGCCCTCGGCGGTGTTGCCGAACGGGCCGACGTCGACGGCGTCCAGCCGCGCGGCCTCGACGACCTCCCGGGCCACCACCGCGTGGGCGGGGGCCTCGTCCAGATCGAAGGGTTCGGTCGTGAACTCCACTCTCAATCGCACGCGGTCAACCTAACGCGCGGTGACCGTTTCCGCCGCCCCCTCTTGACAAGGCCGGAGGCTCGACGGCAATCTTCCATTAAGCAGAAACGAACTTCCGTAATGCGGAACACGATCGAACGGAAGGGAGCGCGGCACCCGATGGGCTTCGCAGACCAGCGCTTCAACGTCAACCTGTCGATCCTCTTCACGGAACTCCCGCTCCTGGAGCGCCCCGCGGCCGCCGCCGCGGCCGGCTTCACCGCGGTCGAGCTGTGGTGGCCCTGGATCGACTCGCCCACCCCCGAGCAGTCCGAGCTCGACGCCCTCAAGTCGGCGATCGAGGACGCGGGCGTCCAGCTCACCGGGCTGAACTTCTACGCCGGCCGGCTGCCGGGCCCCGACCGCGGCGCCCTGTCGGTGCCGGGCGAGGAGTCGGACCGCTTCCGCGCCAACATCGACGTGGCCGCCGACTTCGCCCGGTCCCTGGGCTGCACGGCGCTCAACGCGCTGTACGGCAACCGCGTCGAGGGCGTGGACCCGGCCGAGCAGGACCGGCTCGCGCTGGAGAACCTGGTCCTGGCCGCCCGCGCGGCCGACCGGATCGGCGCGATCCTCCTGGTCGAGGCGCTGAACAAGCCCGAGTCGCCGCTGTACCCGCTGGTGTCGGCGCCGGCCGCGATCGCGGTCGTGGACAAGGTCAACGAGGCCACCGGACTGGGCAACGCCAAGTTCCTCATGGACCTCTACCACCTGTCCATGAACGGCGAGGACCTGCCGCAGGTGATCGACGCGTACGCCGCGAAGACCGGCCACGTCCAGATCGCCGACAACCCCGGCCGCGGCGCCCCCGGCACCGGCTCGCTCCCCCTGGAGGAGCTGCTCGACCGGCTCGCGAAGGCCGGCTACGACGGCTGGGTCGGCCTCGAGTACAAGCCGGGCGACGACCCCAGCGCCCAGTCCTTCTCCTGGCTGCCGGCCGAGGCCCGCGCGGCCCGCTGAGCGCCACCCCGCACAGAACTTTTTGCAGAGAGGTACCCGTCATGAGCACTCTTCCCAAGGTCGCCTGGATCGGTCTCGGCATCATGGGCTCCCCCATGTCCGAGAACCTGATCAAGGCCGGCTACCAGGTCACCGGCTTCACCCTGGAGCAGGAGAAGCTGGACCGCCTGTCCGCCGCGGGCGGCACCGTGGCCGGCTCGATCGCCGAGGCCGTGCGCGACGCCGACGTCGTCGTGACGATGGTCCCCGCGTCGCCGCAGGTCGAGGCCATCGCCTACGGCCCGGACGGCATCCTGGAGAACGCGAAGTCCGGCGCGCTCCTGGTCGACATGTCCTCGATCACCCCGCAGACCTCCGTGGACCTCGCGAAGGCCGCCGCGGACAAGGGCATCCGCGTCCTGGACGCCCCCGTGTCGGGCGGCGAGGCCGGCGCGATCGAGGCCGTGCTGTCCATCATGGTCGGCGGTGAGCAGGCCGACTTCGACGAGGCCAAGCCGCTCCTGGAGGCGCTCGGCAAGACCATCGTGCTGTGCGGTCCGCACGGCTCGGGCCAGACCGTGAAGGCCGCCAACCAGCTCATCGTCGCCGTGAACATCCAGGCGTGCGCCGAGGCCGTGGTCTTCCTGGAGAAGTCGGGCGTCGACCTGAAGGCCGCCCTCGACGTCCTCAACGGCGGCCTGGCCGGCTCGACCGTGCTGACCCGGAAGAAGGACAACTTCCTCGGCCGGGACTTCAAGCCGGGCTTCCGCATCGACCTGCACCACAAGGACATGGGCATCGTCACCGACGCCGCCCGCAACGTCGGCGCCGCGCTGCCGGTCGGCGCCGTGGTGGCCCAGCTGGTCGCGTCGCTGCGCGCCCAGGGCGACGGCGGCCTGGACCACTCGGCGCTGCTGCGGGCCGTGGAGCGCCTCTCCGGCGACCAGGTCTGACCGCAGGCACCGCACCAGACCTCCGGGCGGCGCCGCCGCTGACACCTGTCCTGTCGCGCCCGAGCGGTGGCGCCGCCCGGAACCCACTTCAACAAACTGTTGACGTGCTGATGCTCCAAATTTAAGCTCCACGAAGCGGAAACAAGTTTCCGCTGCCCCTCGCACGGAAGGTCCACGATGTCGCAGCGAGTGCTCACGACAGAGTCCGGCGCCCCGGTCGCCGACAACCAGAACTCCGCTTCCGCCGGCATCGGCGGCCCCCTCCTGATCCAGGACCAGCACCTGCTGGAGAAGCTCGCCCGCTTCAACCGCGAGCGCATCCCGGAGCGCGTGGTGCACGCCCGCGGTTCCGGCGCGTACGGCCACTTCGAGGTGACCGACGACGTCACCGACTTCACCCACGCCGACTTCCTGAGCAGCGTCGGCAAGCGCACCGAGGTCTTCCTGCGCTTCTCCACGGTGGCCGACTCGCTCGGCGGCGCGGACGCGGTCCGCGACCCGCGCGGCTTCGCGCTGAAGTTCTACACCGAGGAGGGCAACTACGACCTCGTCGGCAACAACACCCCGGTGTTCTTCATCAAGGACCCGATCAAGTTCCCCGACTTCATCCACTCGCAGAAGCGCGACCCGTTCTCGGGCCGCCAGGAGCCGGACAACGTCTGGGACTTCTGGGCGCACTCCCCCGAGGCCACGCACCAGGTGACCTGGCTGATGGGCGACCGCGGCATCCCGGCGTCCTACCGCCACATGGACGGCTTCGGCTCGCACACCTACCAGTGGACGAACGCCAAGGGCGAGTCGTACTTCGTCAAGTACCACTTCAAGACCGACCAGGGCATCCGCTGCCTGACCGCCGAGCAGGCGGCCGAGCAGGCCGGGCAGGACCCGACCTCGCACCAGACGGACCTGGTGCAGGCCATCGAGCGGGGCGTGTACCCGTCGTGGACCCTGCACGTGCAGCTGATGCCGGCGGCCGAGGCGGCGAACTACCGCTTCAACCCGTTCGACGTGACGAAGGTCTGGCCGCACGGCGACTACCCGCTGCGCCGCGTGGGCCGCCTGGTCCTCGACCGCAACCCGGACAACGTCTTCGCCGAGGTCGAGCAGGCCGCGTTCTCCCCGAACAACTTCGTTCCGGGCATCGGCCCCTCGCCCGACAAGATGCTCCAGGGCCGCCTGTTCGCCTACGCCGACGCGCACCGCTACCGCCTGGGCGTCAACCACACCCAGCTCGCGGTGAACGCCCCGAAGGCCGTGCCCGGCGGCGCCGCCAACTACGGCCGCGACGGCCTCATGGCGTCCAACCCGCAGGGCCGTGACGCCAAGAACTACGAGCCGAACTCCCACGACGGCCCGGTGGAGACCGGCCGCCCGCTGGCCGCGCCGCTCGCCGTCTCCGGCCACACCGGCACCCACGAGGCGCCGCAGCACACCAAGGACGACCCGTTCTTCCAGGCCGGCGAGCTGTACCGGCTGATGACCGAGGACGAGAAGAAGCGACTGATCGCGACCATCGCCGGCGGCCTGTCCCAGGTCTCCCGCAACGACGTGGTCGAGAAGAACCTCGCGCACTTCCACGCGGCCGACACCGAGTACGGCAAGCGCGTGGAGGAGGCGGTCCGCGCCCTGCGCGAGGACTGACCCACGACTCGCGCACGGACCCGGCGGGGAGGCCGGACCGTGTGCGCGGCCCGCGCAGGCACCGGAGCAGCCCGGATGAGGGGTGAGAGCCAGGTGCCGGCGCGGGCAGGGCGAGGACCGCGGCGGCCTGCGAGCCAGTGCGGTGGTGAAGGGCACGGACGCTTCTCCTACGACCTGAGGGGAGCAGCGTTCCGCGCCCGTCGCACCGCCGCGGTCCCAGCCACACCACGCCTCTGGTGAGCAGAGGCCCCCAAACCCCGTCCGGCGGCGCGAACGACCTGTCGCGCCCAGCCTCGCGCCGCCGGACGGTCACCACGTGAAGAACCTTCACCGGCTGGAGAGCGCCGGATGCGGACGGTCCCGCATCCGGCGCTCTCCGGCGTTCGCCCGGGGTGCGCGTCCGGCGCCGCCGCAGCAGCCTGAAGACATGGCACTTCCACCAAAGCACCCGCACATCGTCGTCCACTCCCCCGCCCTCGACGGCTCCCGCCGCGTCACCTCCGGCGACGAGACCCTCGGCGTCGCCTCGCACATCGACGACGTCGCCGAACTGCTGCGCCTGGCCGACCTGTACGTCACCGACGTCGAGGACAGCAACCTGGTCCAATGGCAGGGCGGCGGCCCGGACGAGTGGCCGGGACTGCACGAGCACCACGAGGGCTGACCCGGGCGTAGGCGCCCCGGGGAGCGGGCACAAACCCGGCAACACGGGGGCACGGGGGTGGTGTCGGTGGACGAGGACGGGGCGCTTCGGCTGGAGCCGCACGAGGTGGCGCTGCTGCGGGGCGGGCCGCGCGCCGCCGTCACGGTGGCGGTGGTGGACCTGTATCTGCGGGGCGCCGTCGAACCCGGCCCGCCGGGCACCGTACGGGCGCTGCCGACCGAGCCGGGGACGGCCGCGACGCCCCTTCCCCCGCTGGCCGAGGCGGTGCGCTGGAGCCTAGAGGAGCCGCTGGGCATCAGGAGGCTGACCCGGCACCCGGACGTCCGCCTGGCGGTGGCGCTGATGCGCATCCCGCTCGCGGAGGACGGTCTGCTGCGCTACCCGCTGCTCGGCCCGACCCGGGCCGCCCGCCGCCGGGTGCGGGACCTGCGCGAGCGGCACCCGCTGCCCGGCGGCCGGCGCGGTCTGACGGCCGACGACCGGCTGCTCGCCGTCGCCCTGCACGACGAGGCGGCGCTGCTCCTCCTGCTGCCCCGTTTCGCCCTCAGGGCCGGTCTGGTGGAGCGGGCGGAGGTGGCGGACCGCGGACCGCGGCGGTACTCGTCGCGCGGCGGCCCGAGCGGCGCGTCCGACCCATTCCACTGCGGCGGGGGCACGGGCGGCGGCCCCGACTGAGCGGGACCGGGCCGGGCGGATACGGCCGCGCACAAGAGGCGCGCACGGGCACACAAGAGCCGGGTACGGCCGCACACGGAAGAGCGGCCCGTCCGTCAGGAACGGGCCGCTCTCGGTGTACCGCGGAGGGTCAGACCTTCAGCGTGCGGATCGCGGTCGGGGCGTGGCCCGGCTCGGTCGCGACCTCCTCGAACTCCACCACGTTCGAGATGTCGTTGGTGCCCGACATCGAGATGTTGGTGACGCGCTCCAGGATCGCCTCGACGACGACCGGCACCCGGTGCTCGGCGGCCAGCTTCTTGGCCTGCTCCAGGGCCGCGCCCAGCTCGTTCGGGTCGGTCACCCGGATCGCCTTGCAGCCGAGGCCCTCGGCGACCTTGACGTGGTCGACGCCGTAGACGCCCAGCTCGGGCGAGTTGATGTTCTCGAACTCCAGGTTGACCTGGAAGTCGATCTCGAACGCCCGCTGCGCCTGGCGGATCAGGCCCAGGTAGGAGTTGTTGACCAGGACGTGCACGTAGGGGATCTTGTGCTGCGCGCCGACGGCCAGTTCCTCGATCATGAACTGGAAGTCGTAGTCACCGGAGAGCGCCACGACCTGGGCGTCCGGGTCGGCCTTGGCGACACCGAGCGCGGCCGGGACGGTCCAGCCGAGCGGGCCGGCCTGGCCGCAGTTGATCCAGTGCCGCGGGCGGTAGACGTGCAGCATCTGGGCGCCGGCGATCTGGGAGAGGCCGATGGTGGAGACGTACCGGGTCTCCGGGCCGAAGGCCTTGTTCATCTCCTCGTAGACGCGCTGCGGCTTGATCGGGATGTCGTCGAAGTGCGTGCGGCGCTGGAGGGTCGCCCTGCGCTCCTGCGCGGAAGCGGCCCAGTCGGAGCGGTCGGGCAGCCTGCCGGCCGCCTTCAGCTCCTTGGCGACCTCGACGAACAGCTCCAGGGCGGCCTTCGCGTCGGAGGCGATGCCGTAGTCCGGGGCGAAGATCTTGCCGATCTGGGTGGGCTCGACGTCGACGTGGACGAACTTCCGCCCGGCCGTGTAGACGTCGATCTTGCCGGTGTGGCGGTTGGCCCAGCGGTTGCCGATGCCGAGGACGAAGTCCGACTCCAGGAACGTCGCGTTGCCGAAGCGGTGCGAGGTCTGCAGGCCGACCATGCCGGCGTTCAGCTCGTGGTCGTCGGGCAGCAGGCCCCAGCCCATCAGGGTCGGCACGACCGGGGTGCCGGTCAGCTCGGCGAACTCGACCAGGAGGTCGGCCGCGTCGGCGTTGATGACACCGCCGCCGGCCACGATCAGCGGGCGCTCGGCGGCGTTGAGCATGCCGATCGCCTTCTCGACCTGGGCGCGGCTGGCGGCCGGCTTGTAGACCGGCAGCGGCTCGTAGGTCTCCGGGTCGAACTCGATCTCGGTCAGCTGGACGTCGATCGGCAGGTCGATCAGGACCGGGCCGGGGCGGCCGGAGCGCATCAGGTGGAACGCCTGCTGGAAGACGCCCGGGACCTGCGCGGCCTCCAGGACGGTGACGGCCATCTTGGTCACCGGCTTGGCGATGGAGGCGATGTCGACCGCCTGGAAGTCCTCCTTGTGGATCACCGCGGTCGGCGCCTGGCCGGTGATGCACAGGATCGGGATGGAGTCGCCGATCGCCGAGTAGAGGCCGGTGATCATGTCGGTGCCGGCCGGGCCCGAGGTGCCGATGCAGACGCCGATGTTGCCGGGGTGGGTGCGGGTGTAGCCCTCGGCCATGTGCGAGGCGCCCTCGACGTGGCGGGCGAGGGTGTGCTGGACGCCGCCGGACGCCTTGAGCGCCGCGTAGAAGGGGTTGATCGCCGCGCCCGGCACACCGAACGCGTCGGTGACGCCCTCGCGCTTGAGAATCTCAACTGCCGCTCGGGCAGCGGTCATACGAGCCATCGAGTACTCCTGCTCCGGCTGTCGGATTCGCACTCCCGTCGCGCCCCGCGGTGAGCTTCTTCCGTAGCAACTTCCGTATAGCGAAATTTGTTTTCTACGATCTGGAAGTAATGTAAGTGGGCAGCCGAGGGCAGTCAAGAGAGGACGATGGGGTCATGTCCGAGACCATCTCGGTGTGCTGCACCGCCTGCGGGCGCCGGCACCGCTACACGGCGCCCTCGTATCCCTGCGCGTGCGGGAAGCCGGTCGCGCCCGCGCTCGATCCGCGGGGGACCGCGACCGTGGTCACCCACCGGGCGTGGGACGAGGAATGGGTCGGGGTGCGCTGCGCGGCCTGCGGGGAGCGCGGCCGGTGGCCGCGGCCGGAGCTGGGGTGCCCGTGCGGCGCGGTGCTGTGCGTGCCGGTGGACGAGGCGGCGCCGGGACGGTCCGGGCGGGACCCCGGGTCACGGGTGCCGGCCCACCGGGCGGTGCCGATCCGCACCGCGCGCGACGCGGTCACCGCGGCGGTGCTGTATCTGCGCGGGCTGGGGCACCGGGACGTCCGCCGTGCCGACCAGCGGCCGCTGTCGGGCATCGGGCTGGCCGCGGCGGGCCTCGTCGTGCAGGTGGACCCGACGGCGGGCCCGGCGACGGCGCGGGACGTGGAGTGCCTGTGGCTGACGGGCATGGCGGAGTCGGCGCGGTGCGTCCACTTCTCCCTGGCCGGTTACGCCCGGGACGCCCGGGACCGCGCCGACCTGCTCGGGGTGGCGCTGTTCGTGCTGGACCCGACGGGAGTACCGCGCCCGGCCAACGCGCCGGCCGTGACGCTGGACGCCACGGCCGACTGAGGGGCGCTGCCGGGGGCGCTACCCCCGCTCGGCCCCCGCCCCGTAGCGCTCCCGCAGTTCCACCTTGCGCACCTTCCCCGACACGGTCATCGGGAAGGAGTCGAGGAGCTGGAGGCGGCTGGGCACCTTGTAGTGGGCCAGCTGTCCGTCGCAGTAGGAGCGCAGGTCCTCCAGGGTGAGCGGGTCGGCGGGGTCGCGCGGGACGACGCAGGCGAGGACCTCCTCGCCGTAGCGCTCGTGCGGGACGCCGACCACCTGGACGTCGGCGATCTTCGGGTGGCCGTACAGGAACTCCTCGACCTCGCGCGGGTAGATGTTCTCGCCGCCCCGGATGATCATGTCCTTGATGCGGCCGACGATCTCCACGTACCCGTCCTCGCGCATGACCGCGAGGTCGCCGGTGTGCATCCAGCGGCCGGCGTCGATGGCCTCGGCGGTCTTCTCCGGCTCCTCCCAGTAGCCGAGCATCACGCTGTATCCCCGGGTGCGCAGTTCGCCGGCGTCGCCGCGCGGCACGGCCACCCCGGTCACCGGGTCGACGACCTTCACCTCGATGTGCGGCAGGACCCGGCCGACGGTGCCGGTGCGGTGTTCGAGGTCGTCGTCCATGCGGGTCTGGAGGGAGACCGGGGAGGTCTCGGTCATGCCGTAGCAGATGGAGACCTGCTCCATGTGCATCTCGGCGACCACCCGTTTCATCACCTCCACCGGGCAGGGCGAGCCGGCCATGATGCCGGTGCGCAGGGAGGTGAGGTCGTAGGAGGCGAACTTTGGGAGGTTCAGCTCCGCGATGAACATCGTGGGGACGCCGTACAGGGACGTGCACCTCTCCCGCTGCACCGCCTCCAGCGTCGCCGCCGGCTCGAAGGACGGGGCCGGGATGACGATGCAGGCGGCGTGGGAGGTGGCGCCCAAGTTGCCCATGACCATGCCGAAGCAGTGGTAGAAGGGCACCGGCAGACACACCCGGTCCTGCTCCGTGTAGCCGACCGTGCGGCCCACCCAGTAGCCGTTGTTGAGGATGTTGTGGTGGGAGAGCGTGGCGCCCTTGGGGAAGCCGGTGGTGCCGGAGGTGTACTGGATGTTGACCGGGTCGTCGCAGCTCAGCCCGGCGGCGATCTCGTCGACCCGTTCCCGCGGGACCCGCTCGGCGCCCTCGGTGAGCGCGTCCCAGGACGGGTCGCCGATGTAGACGGTCTCGCGCAGCGCGGGGCACCGGCCGCGGACCTGCTCCACGATCGCCCGGTAGTCGCTGCCCTTGTGGGCGAGGGAGGCGACGAGGACGGTGATGCCCGCCTGTCGGAGGACGTACTCCAGCTCGTGCGCCCGGTAGGCCGGGTTGACGTTCACCATGACCGCGCCGATGCGGGCGGTGGCGTACTGGACGAGGACCCACTCGGGGCAGTTGACCGCCCAGATCCCGACCCGGTCGCCGGGGGTGACGCCCTTCGCGAGCAGGCCGCGTGCCACGACGTCGACGTCGGCGCCGAACTCGGCGTAGGTCCAGCGGCGTCCGGAGGGCACGTCGACCAGGGCCTCGCGGTCCGGGTGGGCGGCGATCGCCCGGCCGAGGTTGGCGCCGACGGTGTCGCCGAGGAGCGGGGTGGTGCTGGTGCCGTGGGCGTAGGACGGCGACGGGGGCGGGGTCGGGGTCACCGGAAGTCCTCCTCGCGGTACTCGTTCGCGGAACCGGCCGCCGTGGCCTCGCGCAGCTCGATGCGGCGGATCTTGCCGGAGACGGTCTTGGGCAGCTCGCCGAACTCCAGCCGCCGCAGCCGCTTGTAGGGGGCGAGGACGTCGCGGGAGTGCTCGAACAGCACCTTCGCGGTGTCCGGTCCCGGCTCCCAGCCCGCCGCGAGCACGACGTACGCCTTCGGCACCGCGAGGCGCAGGGCGTCCGGGGCGGGCACGACCGCCGCCTCGGCGACCGCCTCGTGCTCCAGCAGGGCGCTCTCCAGCTCGAACGGGGAGATCTTGTAGTCGGAGGCCTTGAAGACGTCGTCGCTGCGTCCGACGTAGGTCAGGTATCCGTCGGCGTCGCGGGAGCCGATGTCGCCGGTGCGGTAGTAGCCGCCGGCCATCGCCTCCGCCGTGCGGTCGGGGTCGCCGTGGTAGCCGGTCATCAGGCCGACCGGGTGCGCGGACAGGTCCAGGGCGATCTCGCCTTCGTCGGCGCCGGGAGCGCCGGTGACCGGGTCGAGGAGTGCGACGCGGTAGCCGGGGCTGGGGCGGCCCATCGAGCCCGTCTTCAGCACCTGTCCGGGGCTGTTGGAGACCTGCACGGCGGTCTCGGTCTGGCCGAAGCCGTCCCGGACCGTCACGCCCCAGGCCTCGCGGACCTGCTCGATCACCTCGGGGTTGAGCGGCTCGCCGGCGGCGACGACCTCGCGCGGGCGCCGGGCGAGCTGGGTCAGGTCGGCCTGGATGAGCATGCGCCACACGGTGGGCGGGGCGCAGAAGGTGGTCACCCCGGCCCGGTCCATCTCGGCCATCAGGCGGGCCGCGTCGAACCGCGTGTAGTTGTACAGGAAGACGGTCGCCTCGGCGTTCCACGGTGCGAACAGGTTCGACCAGGCGTGCTTGGCCCAGCCGGGCGAGGAGATGTTCAGGTGGACGTCGCCGGGCCGCAGCCCGATCCAGTACATGGTCGCCAGGTGCCCGACCGGGTACGAGACGTGGGTGTGCTCGACCAGCTTGGGGCGGGCGGTGGTGCCGGAGGTGAAGTACAGCATCAGCGGGTCGTCGGCGGCGGTCGGGCCGTCCGGGGTGAAGGCCGCCTCTTCGGTGTACGCGTCCTCGTAGGGCTGCCAGCCGGGTGCCGCGCCGCCCACCGCGATACGCGTGTAGTCGCCGGGTACATCGTCGAACTTCCCGGTGTCCTCGGCACGGACGATCACGTGCCGCACCCGGCCGCGGTCGACGCGGTCGCGCAGGTCGGCGGGGCCGAGCAGCGGCGTGGCCGGGATGACGACGGCGCGGAGCTTCATCGCGGCGAGGGCGGTCTCCCAGAGTTCGGTCTGGTTACCGAGCATGACGAGGATGCGGTCCTCGGGACGCACGCCCCACGCGCGCAGCCGGTTGGCCACCCGGTCGGAGCGGGCGGACATCTCGGCGAAGGAGACCCGGGACTCGGTGCCGTCCTCCTCGACGATGTGCAGGGCGGTGCGCTCGTTGCCGTCCGCGATGACGTCGAACCAGTCCAGCGCCCAGTTGAAGTTCCGGGGGCGGGGCCAGGTGAAGCCCTCGTAGGCGGCGGTGTAGTCCTCGCGGTGCTCCAGCAGGAAGTCCCGTGCGCTGCGGAACAGCTCCGTGGCCGTCGTCATCTGTCCTCCTTCGTGCCGGACCTTGCCGGGCGGCTCTCTGCCATCGTGTAATCCGTGATGCAGGTCTCACTACCCCCGAACGGGGGTGTGCGCCCCGGGACGGGCGCGAGGGAGGACGGATCGGGTGGCGGTGGACACGGCCGACGGAGTGGAGATCCGCGGTGCGCTGGTGCGGCTGCGGCGGGCGACGGGGCTGCCGGTCGCCTTCGGCGGGCTGGTGGAGGCGGGCCGGCGGCAGGTGCGGATCAGCGAGCTGAGCGGCACCGCGACGGCCGCGCTCAGCGCCCTCGCGGTCACCTCGGGCAACGGGCTGGGCGGCAGGGCGGTGGCGCTGTCGCGGCCCTGCGCGGTGACGGACTACTCCGTCTCCGCGCAGATCAGCCACGAGTACGACCGCCCCGTCGCCGCCGAGGGGCTGCGCTCCGTGGTGGCGGTCCCGGTGGTCGTACGGCGCCGGGTGCGCGGTGTGCTGTACGGCGCGCTGCGCACGGCCCAGCCCCTGGGCGACCGGACGCTCGGCGCGGCGGTGGCGGCGGCCCGGGACGTGGAGCAGGCCCTGGTGCTGCGGGAGGAGACCGAGGAGCTGCTGGCCGCGGCCCGGCCGCCCGCGCCCGGCCCGGCGGACGCGGCGGCCCGGGAACGGGTGCGGGAGGCGCACGCCGCTTTGCGGGCGCTGGCGCCGCGGATCGCGGAGCCCGAGCTGCGCGAGGAACTGCTGCGGGCCTGCGGCCTGCTGGCGGCCGGGGGCGAACCCGAGCCGGGGCCCCGGCCCGCACCGCGCGAGGTCGACGTCCTGGCCTGCGTGGCCGCGGGCGCGACCAACGGCGAGGCCGCACAACGCCTCGGGCTGGGCGCGGAGACCGTGAAGAGCTATCTGCGCTCGGCGATGCGCAAGCTGGGCGCGGGCACCCGTACGGAGGCGGTCGCCCGGGCCCGCCGTGCGGGGTGGCTGCCGTAGGGCGGAGGCCCGCGCCGGGATTTTCCCCGGCTCTTTGATTTCCGGGCCCGCCGGTTTGTTATTTGCCTCACCTCCTCGTCCCTCCTTCATTCAATGCGCCGTTGCCTAACATTGGCCCGGACACGACACTCGGAGGGAGCGGTCACCGTGCCACGGGACTTCGCGGAGTCTGCCGGATGCCGCTCCGACCTGGTCATCGGGCGGGAGGAGTCGTTCGGCGCGGCACGTGAGCAGCTGGCCCGGGGCGGCAGCGTGTTGCTGCACGGGCCCGCCGGAATTGGAAAGTCGACCGTCCTGCGGACGCTGGCCGCGGAATACGGCCGCACCGCGCACACCGTGTTGCGCTGCTCCGCCACCGAGTCCGAATCGCATCTCCCCTTCCTTGCCCTCGCCGATCTCCTCGGTCTGGTCCTGGACGACGTGTCCCGGACGCTGCCCGCAGCGCAGCGCACCGCGCTGGAGTCGGCGCTCACCGGCCGCGGCGAGTCCACCCTCCAGCGCGACGGTCTGGCCCTGCGGCTTGCCGTGCTCTCCGCCCTGCGCGCCCTCGCCGCCGCGGGCCCCGTGCTGGTGGTCGCGGACGACCTCCAGTGGCTGGATCCGGCCAGCGCGGAACTCCTCGGCTTCGCTGCCCGGCGCCTGGGCGAGACGCCGGTGCGGATGCTGTGCGCGGTGCGCACCGAGGGGCCCGAGACGGAGGACGCCGAGTACGACCGCCATCTGCGCGCCTCACCGCCGGACACCCGGGCGGTGCGCCTCGGTCCGCTGACCCGTGCCCAGGTCGCGACGCTGCTCGACGACCGCGGCTACGCGGGCCTGCACCGGGCCACGGTCCGCGACATCCACCGCACCAGCGGCGGCAACCCGCTGTTCGCCCTGGAGCTGGGCCGGGCCCTGGCCGAGAGCCCCGCGGCCGGCCGGCCCGGCGAGCCGCTGCCGGTGCCGACCTCGCTGCGCGCGCTGGTCCTGTCCCGGCTGGAGATGCTGTCGGACGAGGCCCGCCGCACCCTCCTGGTGGCCAGCGCCGGCGCCCGGCCGACACCGGCCCTGCTGCGGGCGGCCGGCCGGGAGCACGCCGAGGCCGAGACGGCTCAGGCGGCGGCCCTGGGGCTGCTGGCGACCGACCCGGAGGGGCCGACCGTACGGTTCGCGCACCCGCTGATCTCGGCCGCGCTCTACGCGGAGGCGCCGGCGCCCGAACGGCGGGCCGCGCACGCCGCGCTGTCCACCGCCGCCTCGGACCCGATCGAACGCGCCCGGCACCTCGCCCTCGCCGCCACCGGCACCGATCCGGAGGTCGCGGCGCGGCTGGCCGAGGCCGCCTCGCTGGCCCGGGACCGCGGGGCGCCGTCGGTGGCCGCCTCCATGGGCCTGCTCGCCGCCCGGCACACCCCGGCGGACAGCGTGCCGGGACCGGACGAGCGCCGGCTGGCGGCCGCGGAGGACGCGATCACCGCGGGCGAGCAGGATCTGGCCCGGGACGTCGCCCGCGAGGTGCTGACCCGGGCGACCGCGCCCGGGGACCGGGTCCGCGCCTGGATGGTGGTGATCGAGGCCGCCGGCCAGGCCATCGGCGAGGTCGACGCCGTGTTCCCCCAGGCCCTGGCCGACGCGGGCGACGACCCGCGGCTGCTGGCCCAGGTGCACTACCAGCTCGCCTGGCGCTCCCTGGTGGTGCAGGGCGACTTCGCCCAGGGCCGGGAGGAGGCCGCGCACGCGGCGCGGCTGGCGGAACGGGCGGCCGACCGGCGCACCGAGCTGCTGGCGCTGGCGTTCCAGGCGCAGTGCGAGACGCTGATGGGCCACCCGGACGCCCCGGCGACCATCGGACGCGCACTGGCCGAGCCGCAGGACCCGCGGGTGGCGTGCCACCACAACGGGGCCGGCTCGTCCCGGTTCCGGTGGCTGGTGATGAGCGACCGGCTGGCCGAGGCGCGGAGCACGGTGACCGCGCTGCTGCGCGAGGTGCGCCGGCGGGGCATGGCCGAGAGCGAGGTCCACTACCTGCGCTTCCTGGCCGAGACCGAGCTGCACTCCGGGCACTGCGGCCGGGCCCTCGAACTGTCCCGGGAGAGCCTGACGCTGGCCCGCGACGCGGGTATCGGCGAGGGCGCCGGCGCGATGCAGGCGGCGCTCGCCGAGGCCGCGGGCGGCGATCCGGACCGCGCCCTGGAGCTGGCGCGGGAGGCGGTGCGGCGGGCGGAGGAGGACGGCGACGCCGTGTACCTGTCGCGGGCGCTGGCCGCGCTCGGTCACGCGAGCCTGGTGGCGGGCGACGCGGGCGCGGCGGTGCGGGCGCTGCGCCGGGTGCGCGAGCTGGAGGCGGGCGCGGGCATCACCGACCCGGCGCGCGGCCGGTGGCAGGGGGATCTGGCGGAGGCGCTGGTGCGGACCGGCGAGCCGGCCGAGGCGATGGACGTGATCGAGGTCAGCCGCGCGCACGCGCTGCGCCTCGGCCGCGGCAGCGTCCTCGCCGTGCTGGACCGGGCCGAGGCCCTGGTGCGCGCGGGGCGCGGCGAACACCGGGCCGCCGCCGCCCGGTTGACGTCGGCCAGGGAGCGGCTGGCGGGACTGGGGTACGGCCTGGAGGAGGCGCGGGCGGCCTTCGCGCTGGCCGAACTGCACGCCGAACGGCCGGCCCGTACCCCCGCGGCGGCCTACGACGAGGCGACGCGGCTGTTCCGGCGGTGCCGGGCGCTGCCGTGGCTGCGGCGGGTGGAGGCGGCCGCGGCGGCCCGGTCGGCCGAGCCGTCCCCGGCGCCGCCCACCGCCGCGCCGGACGGACTCGCGCAGCTCGCCGCGATGGAGCGCCAAGTGGCCGCGCTGGTGATGGAGGGCGCGACCAACCGGGAGATCGCCGCCCGGCTGTTCGTCAGCGTCAAGACCGTCGAGGCGACGCTGACCCGGGTGTACCGCAAGCTCGGGATCCGGTCCCGGGTCGACCTCGTCCGGCTGGCGGCGGGCGGGCGAACGGACTGAGAACGGCGGGGGTTTGCCGTGCGCGCACCGAGGGTTATCCCTGCCCGCCCGGCCTAGGGGGTTCCCTCATTGGGGTGCCCCGACGGCCGGTTCTAGCGTGAACACGTGCCGCTCGCCCGGGCATACGGGGGTCTGTCCCGAGACCCCCGTGCAACCCCCCACGCCCGTGCGACCCCCCACCGGCAACCCCTTGAGGAGACTCATGTCCGGGATCAACCGCGCCAGATCGGCGGCAGCCGCGCTGGCCACCGCGGGCGCCGCCGCCGCGCTGCTCGCCGCCCCCTCCGCCGTCGCCGCTCCGCAGCCGATCGTCGGCGGCACCACCACGACGACGGCCGCCTACCCGTACGTCATGCAGGTCACCGACGCCTCCCAGAACCAGTTCTGCGGCGGCACCCTGGTCTCGCCCACCAAGGTCGTCACCGCCGCGCACTGCATGGCCGGCGAGAGCGCCCGCAGCGTCCGTGTGGTCGGCGGACGCACCTACCTCAACGGCTCGAACGGCACGGTCGCCCGGGTCAGCCGGATCTGGGTGCACCCGGACTACACCGACGCCACCAACGGCGACGACGTGGCGGTGCTGACCCTGGCCTCGTCGATGCCGTACAAGCCGGTGAAGTACGTCTCCTCCTCGGACACCTCGGTCTACGCGGCCGGCAACGAGGCCCGGGTGCTCGGCTGGGGCACCACCCGGGAGAACGGCAGCTCCTCCAACCAGCTGCGGACCGCGACGGTGCCGGTCGTGTCGGACGCGGACTGCGGCGGCTCCTACGGCTCCGACTACGTCGCGAGCGACATGGTGTGCGCCGGGCTGCCGTCCGGCGGCGTGGACACCTGCCAGGGCGACAGCGGCGGACCCCTGGTCATCGGGGGCGTCCTGGCAGGGATCACCTCCTGGGGCGAGGGCTGCGCCCGGGCCGGTTACCCGGGGGTCTACTCCCGGCTGACCACGTTCTCGGACCAGGTGACCGCGCAGGTCACCTCGTAGCCCCGCCCCGGCAGGTCTCCTGATCTCCTGAGTACCCCTCAGGTGCAAGCCAGGGGGCGTTGCGAGCCTCCACGAGCGGCCCGCAACGCCCCCTCTCCAACGTGTCAGCCGCGTACCGTCCCGAAGCGGACGCCGTACGCGGCCTCCGGGTGCAGCACGGCCAGCATCCGCTCCCCCTCGGCCGCGATCCGGGCCCGGTCGTCCTTGGTGAGGCGGCCGAAGGGCTCGACGACGAGGGTGTCGTCCTCGGTCTTCCACAGTCCGGCCGCGAAGCCGTCGACGAGCAGCACGCGGTGGGCCTGGTTCCCCGTCCAGGTGCGGCCCTTGTGGGCGGGCGGGACGACGCGGGCGCGGTCGGCGTGGGAGAGCAGCAGGTTGTCGAACTCGGGCAGGAAGCGCGGCGGGGCCGGGGTGTCCGGGTCCGGGCGCGGCGCGTCCGGGAGGTCGAACAGCTCGGTGCCGTCCGGGGCGCGGAAGGTGACCAGGCGGGGGCGGAGCCGTTCGAAGACCTCCCGCAGCCGGGTCAGCCCCGCCCAGGTCTGCATGTCCTTCACGGAGGCGGGTCCGAAGGCGCCGAGGTAGCGCAGGACCGTGCCGTCCGGTGCGGGCGCGGGCCGTGCTGGGCGGGCCAGCCAGTGCTCGGCGGTGGTGAGCCTGACCTGGCCGCTCCGCTCCCACAGGCCGCGCGGGGTGACCTGCACGAGAGGGAGGCGGCAGCGGGCGGCGACGGCCAGGGACTGCGGGTCGGCGTGCGGCCACTCGGTGAGCAGGGCCTCGCGCAACTGGCCCATGGTGCGGGGCTCTTCCTCCACCAGCTCGCGGGCGAGGACGGCGAGCCGGTCCAGGTCGACGCCCGCGAGGCCCTTGCGGAAGGCGTGCAGTTCCCGGTCACGGGCGGCCTGCACCAGGGGGCGCAGGGTGAGGCAGTCGTCGGCGGTGTGGGTGTGGATGGTGGAGCGCAGGGTGACGAGGCGGGCGACCCGTCGTCCGGCCATCGCCTCCGACAGGTCCCGCGGCGTGAATCCGTCGAGGCGGGCGGCGAGGGCGTGGTACGGGGGTTTGACGTTCTGGGCCTGGAGTCCGACGAGGTGCGCGACGGCGGCCTCGGCGGGCATCTCCGCGCGGCCGAGCAGCAACTGCCGGGCGAGGGTGGCGCGGTTGAGGGCGCGGATGCCGAGGACGGGGGCGTCCGGGCCTGCCTTGGTCGTCATGGGTGCACGGTAGCGGCGTCCGCGGCGGGGGCGTCCGCGATCCGCCGGCCCGCTCAGTGCGCGGCGCGGGCCAGTTCCACCACGAAGCGGGCGCCGGCCAGCAGGGACAGGTGGGAGACCCACAGCCACACCAGGAAGACCACCACCCCGGCCAGCGAGCCGTACAGGCGGCCGTAGGTGCCGATGCCGGAGGCGTAGAGGGAGAAGGCGGCGGAGGAGACCAGCCACAGCAGGGCGGCGAGGGCGCCGCCGGGTACCGCCTGCCGGGTGCGGCGGGCCGGGGCGGGGCCGGTCCGGAACAGGACGAGGACCAGCAGCGCGACCAGGCTCAACAGCAGCGGCCAGCGCAGCAGCGACCAGGCGGCGGTCGCGGTGGTGCCGATGCCGGCCAGCCGGCCCAGCGTCCGGGCGAGGGGTCCGGTCAGCAGCAGGACCAGGGCGCTGGCGACGAGCAGTCCGAGCAGGCCCAGCGCGGTGAGGACGATGCGGTGCAGCCGGTGCCACAGCGGGCGCCGGTCGGGCAGGCCGTGCATCTCGTGCAGGGCGCGCCGGAAGACCGCCAGGTAGCTGGAGGCGGACCAGAGCGCGCCGAGGCCGCCGGCCACGGCCACGGTCAGCGCGGCGGACCGCCCGCCCGCCATCTCGTGCAGGGTGCGGTGCAGTTCGGGGCCGGACTGGGCGGGCGCCCAGGAGGTCACGTCGTCGATCAGCCGGTCCGTCAGGTCGGGTGCGACCAGGCCGATGACGGAGGCGGTGACGACGAGCGCGGGCACCAGGGCGAGGACGGCGTAGTAGGTGAGGGCCGCCGCCCAGTCGGAGTCGTTGTCGTCCCACATGGCGCGCGGCACGCGGCGCAGCGCGCCGGCCCACGGCACGGAGCGGTCGCGGAGCCGGGTCAGGCGGGTCTCCAGGTACGCCGTCACGGTGGTCATCGGGTACGCCGTTCGCGACGGGAGCGTGCGCCCAGGCGGACTTCGGTGCGCAAGGGGTGCGGCGCCAGGGAGGCGCGGGCCTCGTCGAGGGGGCCGTGGGTGAGCCGCCGCAGGACCGGGCCGGGGGCGGCGCCGGGTTCCAACAGGAGGCGTACGCGGGCCCGTGAGCGCTTCGGTCCTGCGGGCAGCCGCACGTGGGCGCGGGCGACGCCGGGGGTGGCCTCGGCGCGCCGGGCGACCGCGTCGGCCAGCGCCCGGGAGCGCAGGGTGAGGGGCGGCCCGGCCAGCGGCAGCCGGCGGTCGCCGCCGCGGCGCGGCTGGGCGAGGAGCCAGGTCAGGCACAGCAGCAGCGCGGCGGCCGTGCCGGCGACGACCGCGGGGGTCCACCAGTCCTCGGCGCGCCAGTCGGCAAGGCGGGCGCGGTCCAGCAGCGCGGTGCCGTCCTCGGGGCGCGGCCACCAGGTGGGCAGCCGGTCGGCGGTTCCACTCCCGCCGAGCGCGAGCCAACCGCCGCCGGCCAGCAGGGCCGCCCCGGTCAGCGCGAGCAGCGTCCGGTTGACGGCGTTGCGCAACGGGTTCACGAATGGGTCTCCTTCGGGGGCGGCGGCGGCTCGGGGGCGGGTCCCGGCGCGGCGGGGTCCGCGGGTTCGGCGACGGAAGCGGGCCGACCACCACCGGCTCGCGGCGGCCCGCCGTCAGGGGTTCGCGGGCCGGGCGGGGCACTGTCACCGGGTAGGGGCCCGGGCGCGGTGCCGTCGGCGCTTCGGGTGCCGTGACCGGGCGCCGGCGGGCCCTCACCGGGCGGGGCTCCGGGCGCCTGGAGCGCACCCGGCGCGCGCCAGTGGGGCTCCGGGCGCAGGCCGGCGCGGGACGTGAGGGGCCGGGCCAGGCCGAGGGTGTCGAGGGTGGTGGCGGTGGCGGCGCGGACGGCGCCGTGGGTCGCGGCGCGGTCGCCGAAGCCGAGGCGGGCCCGGACCCGGACGCGCCGCCTGCCGCAGCGCACCCGCACGTCCGTCACCCCGGGCACGGCGGTGACGGCGTCCCGGACGAGTTCGGCCACCGCCCGCCGCTCCAGGACCGCGCGCTGCGGTCCGCTCCCGGGTACCGGCGCCATCGGCAGCACCCCGCGCAGGCCCGGGGTGAGCGCCAGCCACAGCAGCCAGGCACCGAGGACGGCGGCGACGGCTCCGCCCGCGACGACCGGGGTGTCCCCGGGGCCGTGGGACGCCGACCAGTCGATCACCCGCGTGCGCCAGCCGGCCGGGCCGCGGCCGGCGAGGTGCACGGCGAGGACGTCGTACAGCAGGAGCGCGCACCCGGCCGCCGCCGCCAGGGCCGTCAGCGCGGCCGGGAACCGCCGGGAGGACCACGGCCGCCGGGCCCCGCGGACGGTGCCGGCCGGGTCGTCCGGGGGTGCCGGCGGGGCCGCCCGGTCGGCGGCCAGCGCCTGGACGCGGACCGTCGCCGTACGCACCGTCAGGCCGCTCAGCTCGGCGACCCGGTCGGCCATCCGGCCGCGCACCCGCTCCCCCGTCTCGCCGAGCGCCGCCGGATACGGCAGCAGCACGTCGACGCGGACGTCGGCGCGGCCCCCCTGCACGGTCGCGGTGCCGTCCGTCACCCGGGCGCGCCGCCCGCCGAGGTCGGCCTCGGCGGCGGCGCGTTCGGCGATCCGGCGGACGGCGCGGTCGGCGACGACGGTCCTGCCGCGCTCGGCCGGCGCCGCCGTCACCTGGTCCTCCGGTCGCGGGGAGCCAGGAAGTCACGCCAGTCCGTGCCGTCGTCCAGCAGCCGCCCCACCACGGCACCGACCGCGCCCAGGGCGGCCACCAGCAGGAACGCCCCGAATCCGCCGAAGAACCCGGCGAAGGCCAGCGCCATGCCCACCAGCATGCCGATCATCGCTCTACTCATCACGCACCTCCGCCTCGCACCTGCTCATGCTCCAGAAACGGGTCCTCACTCCACGCGTGCCTCCACCGGGCGCTCCGGGTCCTCGTCGTCGGGCAGGTGGACGTCGTTGACCGTGATGTTGACCTCGACGACCTCGAGCCCCGAGATGCGCTCGACGGCGTCGATCACGTTCTCCCGGACGTCGCGGGCGAGGTCCGCGATGGGGACGCCGTACTCCACGACCAGGTCGAGGTCGATGGCGGTCTGGCGCTCGCCGACCTCGACCTTCACGCCGCGGCCCACGTTCGGCCGCCCGCCGGGCACGCGGTCGCGGACGGCGCCGATGGTGCGGGACAGGCCGCCGCCCATGGCGTACACGCCGGGGATCTCGCGCGCCGCCATGCCCGCGATCTTGACGACCACGACGTCGGCGATGGACGTGCGGCCCCGCGTGCCGGCCGGTTCGGTGGCGCCGGTGGAGCCGCCGCTCACGGTGGTCGCGCCGCTCTGCGCGCCGATGCCGCTGCCGCCGGTCTTCTTCTCGAGGGGAGCCGTCTGCGGTGTCGTCGTCATGGTGTCCTCCGTCAACGGTGGTCGTTTGGTGCTTCTGGAGGTTGGACCCCGGGCGCGGCGCGGCGTTACGCGGTCGGGCGGGGATTTTTTTCCGGCGCCCTCTCTCGTGCTCGCGTAACGGCGGGTGCGGTCGGTGTGTCCAACGGGGGAACCCGCCCACGGGAGCCGTGGGGAACGACGGAAGGGAGCGCACGTGCCGGGCGACGACGGACTGCTCGCGGTACGGGCCGCCGAGGGCGACGAGGACGCCTTCGAGACGCTCGTGCGCCGGCACGCGCCGGGGCTGCTGCGGCTGGCGGCGAGCGTGCTGGGCAGTCCCGCCGAGGCGGAGGACGCCGTGCAGGACGCGTTCGTCAGCGCCTGGCGCAGGCTGCCGGAGTTCCGCGGGCAGTCGGCGTTCGGCACCTGGATGCACCGCATCGTGGTCAACCGGTGCCTGAACATGCTGCGTTCCAGACGCCCCGTCACGGACCTGGACAGCGTGCCCGAGCCCGAGGCCCCGGACCACGCGGTCTCCCCCGCGCGGGCCGCCGAGTCGCACGCGGCCGCGGTGGCGCTGGGCAGGTCGCTGTCCGAGCTCTCCCCCGAGCAGCGGGTGTGCTGGGTGCTCAGAGAGCTGGAGGGCCAGTCGTACGAGACGATCGCGGAGACGGTCGGGATCAGCCCCGAGGCTGCCCGCGGCCGGGTGTTCCGCGCACGACGCTGCCTGACGGAGGCGATGACCGCATGGCGATGAACACCGGCGCTGAGCTGCCCGGGCCCGGCACCGGGCCGGGCGGCGCGCACGACGGCGACGACGAACGGCTGGGCTGCGGGCGGCTGCTGTCCGCGGTGTGGGACGCCCGGGAGGACGGCGCGGACGACCTCCACCTGCGGGACTGCCCGCACTGCTCGGCCGCGGTCCGGCAACTGGACCTGCTCGGCGACGCGGTGCGCGCGGCGGGCGGCGGGCGGGAGCCCTCGTGGGACGCCGGGGCGCTGACCGAGCGGGTCATGGACGTCGTACGGCTGGAGCTGCGGCCCGGGCCGCCGCTGCCCCTCGGGGAGCGGGAGGAGGACCTGTGGGTGCGGGAGGCGATGGCCGCCAGGGCGCTGCGGGCCGCCGCGGAGACCGTGCCGGGCGTGCGCGCGGGCTCGTGCCGGATCCGTCCCGCCGAGTCCGGCGCGGGGCCCTCGCGCGGCCCGGTCCGGGTGCGGCTGGAGGTCGTCGTACCGCTGACGGCGGGGCTGCGTGATCTCGCGGAGGAGGTGCGGCGGCGGGTGCGCGGGGCGGCGGACGAGGCCCTGGGACTGCCGGTGGACCATGTGGACGTGCACATCACCGACGTGACGGACCCGGCCGGCGCGGAGCCCGGCCGGGCCGGCGCGGAAGAAGGGACCCGACCGTGACCGCTGCCGCCACCGGCCGTGACGAACTCGCCGGCACCGTCGCCCGGGTGACCGAGGAGGTGCCCGGCGTCGCCTTCCTGCGCCCGGGACTCGCGGACCTGGTCCGCGGCTCCGCCCGCACCGGACCGCCGCGCGCGGCCGGGCGGGCGCCCGCGGGAGTCCGGGTGACCCGGGGCTCCGCGGCGGGGCCGTGGGAGGTCGACGTGCAGATCGTGGTCCGCCGCGGCCACCGCGCCCTGACCGTGGCCCGCGCGGTCCGCGACGCCGTGACCGCCGCCGTGGCGGGGACCGCGCCGGGCGCGCAGGTCACGGTGACCGTGGCCAACGCGCTGTGAACGGACGGCCGCCGGCCCGCCGTCACACCGGGCCGTCACGCTCTGCGGCGCCGGCGTGCGCGAGGCGTCCGGGCCGGTCGCCGGAGGCCGGCGGCCCGGCCGCCGGGGAAGGTTCGGGCAGGGCGAGGCGGTAGACCCGCTCCACCGCGTCGGCGACCCGCGCCCACGTGTGGTGCCGCAGGACCCGTTCGCGGGCGTTCCGGCCGTACTGGCGGCGCAGCCGTTCCTCGGCGAGGAGCGCGCGCACGGCGTCCGCGAGTGCGCCCGGGTCCCCGGGGGCGACCAGGCGGCCGGTGGTGCCGTCGGCCACGCAGTCGCGGTGCGCGCCGGCGTCGGTGGCGAGGACGGGCACCGCGCACGCCATCGCCTCCAGCGGCACGAAGCCGAACGGCTCGTGGAGCGCGGTGCACAGGACCAGGTCGGCGCTGCGCAGGAGGGCGGGCATGTCGTCCGGGGCGACCGCGCCCAGCAGGCGGACGCGGTCGGCGACACCGGCGCGGCGGGCCAGCGCGGTCAGGTGCCGCGCCCCGGGGTCGTCCGCGACGGCGCCGGCCGGCGGGCCGCCCGCGACGAGGAGTTCGGCGTCCGGGACCTCGGCGAGGGCGCGGACGGCCTGGTCGTACCCCGTGCCGGGGGTCGGCGGGCCGCAGGCGAGGAGGCGGTGGCGGTGGCGTCGCTCGGGGGTGCGGCCGGTGTCGGCGGCGGGGTGGAAGTGCTCGGCGTCCACGCCGCAGGGGACCACCGACACCCGGCGGGCGGGTACGCCCAGGGTGACGAGGGCGTCGGCCTCGTCGGTGCTGGTGGCCAGGACGTGTCGGCAGGTCCGGGCGAGCCGGCGTTCGGCGGCGGCGCGTTCGGGGCGGCCGGGGTCCGTCGCCGGGTGGTCCCCGCCCGCCCGGCGGCGCTCTTCGGCGGCCAGGGTGTGGAAGGTCTGCACGAGCGGTGTGCCGTACGGCCGTACGGCGACCTGCGCGGCCGTCCCGGACGGCCAGAAGTGGGCGTGCACCACGTCGGGCCGCTCCCGCGCCCAGGCCCGGGCCAGGTGGGCGCCGAAGGCCACGGTGTGCGCCGCGAGCGCGTCCGCCGGGAGCCTGACGGGCGGCCCGGCCGGCACGTGCTCGACGACTGCGCCGCCGGGCAGGACGACACGGTCGGGCAGGCCGGGGTCGTCGCGGCGGGTGTGCACGGTGACGTCGTGGCCGCGTGCGGCGAGCTGCTCCGCGAGGCGGGCCACGTAGACGTTCGGCCCGCCGGCGTCACGGCCGAGGACATCGAGGGGACTCGCGTGCGCGGACACCAGGGCGATCCTCATCGGACCACCTCCTTGCGGGGCGGGCCCAGAAGCCGGCCGTCGGATCCGGTGGTGGTCGGGGTCATGGGGCCGGCTCCCGCCAGGGCGGGGCGTTGCGGTGGTGCCACAGGCCGCTGAGCCGGTGCCAGGTCGCCGTTGGCGGGATGAGCGCGCTGGTGACGAGCATCGTCGTGACCTCGTGGCGGGTGCGGGGACCCGGCGCGATGCGCGACCACGCGAACTCGGCGGTGCCCGCGGCCCAGCCGAGGCCGGTGACCGCGGCCGCGTGGCGGCGTCCGGCGGCGGCGAGGGCGACGGCCGCCGCGCCGGCCGCGGTGATCGTCGCGTGGCGCCGGATCCGGCCCCGGGGCGCCACCGCCTTGGCACACCAGTCGGGGCCGTGCAGCCGCCGCATCAGGGCGTCGTCGGCGTGGGCCCGCTGCTGCCCCAGGGACACCCAGCGGGCGGCCGGCGGCACGGGGTGGCGGGTGGTGCGGCGGCCCCGCCGGATCCGCCACCCGGCGTCCAGGACGCGCAGGGCGAGGTCGGCGTCCTCGCGGAAGGCGCGGGTGAAGCGCTCGTCGAAGCCGCCGACCTCGCGGAGCACGTCGGTGCGGTAGGCCATGTCGGCGTTGGTCCAGCGGGCCCGGGCGAGCCCCGCGGTGTCGCGCTCCCAGTCGGTGGGGCGGCGCCCGCCGGGCAGCGGGACGGCGATCACGCCCTGCACGGCACCGGTGTCGGGGGCCGCCTCGGCGAGGTCCCGGGCCAGCCCGCCGCACCAGTGCGGGCCGACCTGGACATCGTCGTCGAGGAACGCGGTCCACGGCGCCGTGACCACGCGGAGGCCGGCGTTGCGGGCGGCGGCGGGGCCGCGTCCGCCGCTGCGCAGGACCACCGTGCGTCCGCGCAGGTCGCCGAGGACGGTGAGCGGGTGCTCCAGCGCGCCGGGATCCGCGGCGGGCCCGGGGCGGTCGTCGACCAGGACGATCTGCTCCGGCCCCGGGCCGGTGGCGGCGGCCAGCGCGGCCAGGCAGTCGGCCAGCGTGTCGCGTACGAGGGTGGGGACGACGACGGCGTACGCCGTCCCGGCGGCCCCGCGTCCGTCTTCCGCGCTCATGCGGCCGCCCTCCCCCGGCGCGCGGGGGTGCCGGGGCTCTGCCGCGGGTCGCGCGGATCGTGGACGCGGGCGTCGGTGCCGAGGTTGCGCATGAGGGGTGCTCCGGGCGGCGAGGTGTCGCGGGGGTCCGTCTCGGCTTCGCGGGTGCCGCGGGGCGGCGGCCCCAAACGCGCGGGGAACCATTCCGTTTCCGGACAAGTACGCATAGGTGACCGAGAGTGAGGATCAACCGGGAAGTTTCCACCGATGTGACGTACCCGGACGGACCCGCCGCGTCCGGGGCTCCGCGTTCCCTACGATCGTCGCGTGGTCACCTTCTCGCTGGAACGCACCGCGCCACTCCCCCTCGACGAGGCGTGGCGCCGCCTCACCACCTGGCCCCGCCACGGGGACGCCGTGCCGCTGACCCGGGTCACCGTCGAGACGCCGGGGCCCACCCGCCCGGGCACGGTGATCGTGGCGCGCAGCGGCGCCGGGCCGCTGGCCTTCGACGACCGGATGGAGGTCACCGTCTGGGAGCCGCCCGGCGAGGAGACACCGGGCCGGTGCCGGCTGGAGAAGCGGGGCCGGCTGGTGCGGGGCTGGGCGGAGATCGAGGTGCGCCCGGGTCCCGGCGGCCGGACCCGGGTCCTGTGGCGCGAGGAACTGGACGTCCGGCTCCTGCCGTCGGCCTTCGACCGGGCGCTCGGCGGCTCGGGGCGCTACGTCTTCGGACGCGCCGTCAACCACCTGCTGCGCCGGCCGTGAACCGGGGGTGGCGGACGGGGTACGGGCCGGCGGCCATCTCGCGCCGCGGGCCTCACCGGGCCCGTTTCCCACGTACCGTGCGCTCATGTCTGCCAGAGCGCACAGCCTCGTCCAACTGTCCGTCGCCGGTGCCCTGTTGACCCTCGCCGTGGCGGCGCCGCCCGCCGCCGCCGGCCAGGGCCACGCGGTGCCGTTGCGCATCGCCACGTACAACATCCACGCCGGGACCGGGTCGGACGGCGTCTTCGACCTCGACCGGCAGGCCGCCGCGCTGCGCGCCCTCGACGCGGACGTGATCGGCCTCCAGGAGGTCGACGTGCACTGGGGGGAGCGCAGCCAGGGGCTCGACGTGGCGGGGGAGCTGGCCCGGCGGCTCGGGATGCGGGTGTCGTTCGCGCCGATCTACAGCCTGGACCCCGTGACGGCCGGCAGCCCCCGGCGCGAGTACGGCGTGGCGGTGCTGTCCCGCTTCCCGGTCCGGTCCGAGGCGAACCACGAGATCACGCGCCTGTCCACGCAGGACGAAAATCCGGTGCCGGCTCCGGCGCCCGGGTTCGGTGAGGTGACGCTCAAGGTGCGCGGGGTGCCGGTGCAGGTGTTCGTGACCCACCTCGACTACCGGGCCGACCCGGCCGTGCGGGTGGCGCAGGTCGCCGACACGCGGCGGATCATGGCCCGGGAGCGGGCGGCGCGGCCCGGCGCGCGCCAGGTGCTGCTCGGCGACTTCAACGCCGAGCCCTCGGCGCCCGAGCTGGGGCCGCTGTGGCGGGAGCTGCGCGACGCGGGCGCGGGCACCGGCGGCACGTACCCGGCCGCGGCACCGGAGAAGCGGATCGACTACGTGGCGGTGGGCCGGGGTGTGCGGGTGCGCGAGGCCGCCGTACCGGAGGAGGCGGCCGCCTCGGACCATCGGCCGGTGGTGACGGACGTGTCGCTGACACGCGGCTGAGCCCGCCCGGGGCGGGTGGCACGGCCGGAGCGGGTGGCACGGCCGGAGCGGGTGCCTCGGCCGGAGCGGGTGGCTCGGCCGGAGCGGGTGGCTCGGCCGGGGTGGGTGGCCCGCCGGGGGCGGGTGGCCCGGCCGGGGTGGGCATGGGCCGCTCTAGGCCACCGAGCCGATCCGCCCCGCCGGTGCCGTCGGGCCGTCGTGGTGGATCGGGGTGTGGGCGCCCGTCAGGGAGGCGCCCGTGCCGCCGCGGCGGGCGGCGACGATCTCGGCGGCGATGGACAGCGCCGTCTCCTCGGGGGTGCGGGCGCCCAGGTCCAGGCCGATGGGCGACCTGAGGCGGGTCAGCTCCAGGTCGCTGACGCCGACCTCGCGCAGCCGGGCGTTGCGGTCCAGGTGGGTGCGGCGCGAGCCCATGGCGCCGACGTAGGCGACCGGCAGCCGCAGGGCGAGCTTGAGCAGGGGTACGTCGAACTTGGCGTCGTGGGTCAGGACGCACAGCACGGTGCGCGCGTCGACCTCCGTGCGCCGCAGGTACTCGTGCGGCCACTCGACGACGATCTCGTCGGCGTCCGGGAAGCGGAGCCGGGTGGCGAAGACGGGGCGGGCGTCGCACACCGTCACGTGGTAGCCGAGGAACTTGCCGGCGCGGACCAGCGCGGACGCGAAGTCGATCGCACCGAAGACGATCATGCGAGGGGCGGGGACGGAGGACTCGACCAGCAGCGTGAGCGGTGCCCCGCAGCGCGACCCCTGCTCGCCGATCTCCAGCGTGGAGGTGCGGCCGGCGTCCAGGAAGGCGCCCGCCTCGGCGGCCACCGTCCGGTCCAGTTCGGGGTGGGCGCCGAAACCGCCGGCCCGGGAGCCGTCGGGGTGGACGAGGAGCGCGCGGCCCATCAGTTCCGCCGGGCCGCTCACGACCCGTGCCACCGCCGCCGCCTCCCCCCGTGCGGAGGCGGCGAGCGCGGCGGCCAGCACCGGGCGGGCGGGGTCGTCCGCCCGGACCGGTGTCACGAGGATGTCGATGACCCCGCCGCAGGTCAGGCCCACGGCGAAGGCGTCCTCGTCGCTGTAGCCGAAGCGCTCCAGGACGGTTTCGCCGTCCTCCAGCGACTGCCGGCACAGCTCGTACACGGCCCCTTCCACGCAGCCACCGGAGACCGAGCCGATCGCCGTGCCCTCGGCGTCCACCGCGAGGGCGGCGCCGGGCTGGCGGGGGGCGCTGCCGCCGACGGCCACCACGGTGGCCACGGCGAAGTCGCGTCCCTGCTCGACCCACCGGTTCAGCTCGTCGGCGATGTCCAGCATCTGTCGGTCCTCCTAGGACGAGGGTTACGTGAAAGGGTTCCCGTCGTGGCGGCTAGTGCACGCCCAGCCAGTTCTCGATCGGGTTGAGGGCGAAGTAGACGACGAAGATCACCGTCAGCGCCCACATGAACGCGCCGATCTCCCGGGCCTTGCCCTGGGCGACCTTGATGGCGACGTAGGAGATCACTCCGGCCGCGACGCCCGCCGTGATGGAGTAGGTGAACGGCATCAGGACGACGGTCAGGAAGACCGGGATCGCGGTGGCCCGGTCGGCCCAGTCCACGTGCCGCGCGTTCATCATCATCATCGCGCCGATGACGACCAGGGCGGCGGAGGCCACCTCCTGCGGCACGATCGCGGTGATCGGCGTGAAGAAGAGGCAGGCCGCGAAGAACACACCGGTGACGACCGAGGCCAGGCCGGTGCGGGCGCCCTCACCGACGCCGGTCGCGGACTCGACGAAGACGGTCTGGCCGGAGCCGCCCGCGACACCGCCGATGGCACCGCCGGCGCCGTCGATGAACAGCGCCTTCGACAGGCCCGGCATCCGGCCCTTCTCGTCGGCGAGGTTGGCCTCGGTGCCGACGCCGATAATGGTGGCCATCGCGTCGAAGAACCCGGCCAGCACCAGCGTGAAGACGATCATGCCGACCGTCATCGCGCCGACCTCGCCCCAGCCGCCGAACTCCAGCGTGCCGAAGAGCGAGAAGTCGGGCATGGAGACCGCGCTGCCGTGCAGCTCCGGAGCGCCGTTCGCCCACTGCTTGGGGTCGATGACACCGGCGGCGTTCAGCACCAGGGCGACGACCGTGCCGGTGACGATGCCGATGAGGATCGCGCCCGGGGTGTTGCGCGCCTGGAGCATGAAGATCAGGAGCAGGGTGCCCGCGAAGAGCAGCACGGGCCAGCCGGCCAGTTCGCCCGCGGGGCCGAGGGTCAGCGGGGTCGCCTCGCCGGCGTGCACGAAGCCGCCCTTGACCAGGCCGATGATGGCGATGAACAGGCCGATGCCCATCGTGATGCCGTGCTTGAGGGCGAGCGGGATCGCGTTCATGATCATCTCGCGCAGCCCGGTGACCACGAGCAGCATGATGACCACGCCGTACATCACGCACATGGCGAAGGCCTGGCCCCAGGTCATCTGGGGGACGACCTGGCCGGCGATGACGCCCGACACCGAGAGTCCGGCGGCCAGGGCCAGCGGCACCTTGCCGATGAAGCCCATGAGGAGCGTGGTGACCGCCGCGGCGAGCGCCGTCGCGGTGATCAGGGCCTTCTGGCTGAGGGTGTCGCCCGCGACGTCCTTTCCGCCGAGCAGGACCGGGTTGAGCAGGACGATGTACGCCATCGCCATGAAGGTGGTGATGCCGCCGCGCACCTCACGCGCGACCGTCGATCCTCTGTGCGATATGTGGAAGTAGCGGTCGAGCCAAGACCGGCCGGAGGGGACGCGGGAACCCGCGCCCGCTTCCTCGGCGGTGGTCTTGGGCTCCACGGACTGCTGGGTCATGGGGCCGTCTCCCAAGGTTCAAAGGGGCACCCGCGCGTGCCGCTGGGGCGGCTGCGGGGATTTGGGATGTGCACGACCCGGGGGACGGCCCGAGACGAACGCATGGTGGGTGGTGCCTTGAGGCCCGCGAGCGGACGGGACCCGGTAGGTGCTCCGGGCGGCGCGGACTGTGACGTTCCGTGCGCCGCCCGGAGGTTCGGTTCACGCCGTGCCGGTGAGGTGCTCCGGTCGTACCGGCGTGCGGTCGAGCGCCAGCCCCGTCGCGTTCCGGATGGCCGCGAGGACCGCCGGGGTGGAGGACAGGGTGGGGGCCTCGCCGATGCCGCGCAGCCCGTACGGCGCGTGGTCGTCGGCGAGTTCGAGCACGTCGACCGGGATCGTCGGCGTGTCGAGGATGGTGGGGAGCAGGTAGTCCGTGAAGGAGGGGTTCCTGACCTTCGCCGTCTTGGGGTCGACGACGATCTCCTCCATGATGGCGATGCCCAGCCCCTGGGTGGTGCCGCCCTGGATCTGCCCGATGACGGACAGCGGGTTGAGCGCCTTGCCGACGTCCTGCGCGCAGGCCAGTTCGACGACCTTCACCAGGCCGAGTTCGGTGTCGACCTCGACGACGGCGCGGTGCGCGGCGAAGGAGTACTGGACGTGGCCGTTGCCCTGGCCGGTGCGCAGGTCGAAGGGCTCGGTCGGCCGGTGCCGCCACTCCTCCTCGACCTCGACGGCCTCGCCCTCCAGGACGTCGACCAGGTCGCCGAGGACCTCGCCGCCGTCGGTGACGACCTTGCCGCCCTCCAGCAGGAGTTCCGCGGTGGCCCAGGCGGGGTGGTAGGAGCCGAACTTGCGGCGCCCGATCTCCAGGACCTTCTCGCGCACCAGCTCGCAGGCGTTCTTCACGGCGCCGCCGGTGACGTACGTCTGCCGGGAGGCCGAGGTGGAGCCGGCCGAGCCGACCTGGGTGTCGGCCGGGGCGATGGTGACCTGGGTGACGCCCAGTTCGGTGCGGGCGATCTGCGCGTGGACGGTGACGCCGCCCTGGCCGACCTCCGCCATGGCGGTGTGCACGGTGGCGACCGGCTCGCCGCCGATGACCTCCATGCGCACCTTGGCGGTGGAGTAGTCGTCGAAGCCCTCGGAGAAGCCGACGTTCTTGATGCCGACCGCGTAGCCGATGCCGCGGACGACGCCCTCGCCGTGCGTGGTGTTGGACAGGCCGCCGGGCAGCTGGCGCACGTCGGAGCCCTCGCTGGACTCCCACTGGCGCTCCGGCGGCATCGGCATCGCCTTGACGCGGCGCAGCAGTTCGGCGACCGGCGCCGGGGAGTCGACCGGCTGGCCGGTGGGCATGATGGTGCCCTGCTCCATGGCGTTGATCCGGCGGAACTCCACCGGGTCCATGCCGAGTTCCTTGGCGACCTTGTCCATCTGCGCCTCGTAGGCGAAGCACGCCTGGACCGCGCCGAAGCCGCGCATGGCGCCGCAGGGCGGGTTGTTGGAGTAGAGGGCGATGGCCTCGATGTCCACGTCGTCGATCACGTAGGGGCCGACGGCGAGCGAGGAGGCGTTGCCGACGACCGCCGGGGAGGCGGAGGCGTAGGCGCCGCCGTCCAGGACGATGCGGCACTTGAGGTGGGTGAGCTTGCCGTCCTTGGTGGCGCCGTGCTCGTAGAAGAGGCGGGCCGGGTGGCGGTGCACGTGGCCGAAGAAGGACTCGAACCGGTTGTAGACGATCTTGACCGGCTTGCCGGTGCGCATCGCCAGCAGGCAGGCGTGGATCTGCATCGACAGGTCCTCGCGGCCGCCGAAGGCGCCGCCGACGCCGGAGAGCGTCATGCGGACCTTGTCCTCGGGCAGGCCGAGCACCGGGGCGATCTGCTTCAGGTCGGAGTGCAGCCACTGGGTGGCGACGTACAGCTCGACGCCGCCGTCCTCGGAGGGCACCGCGAGGCCGGACTCGGGGCCGAGGAAGGCCTGGTCCTGCATGCCGAAGTAGTACTCGCCCTTGACGATCACGTCGGCGCGCGCGGCGGCCGCGTCGGCGTCGCCGCGGACGATCGGCTGGCGGTGCACGATGTTGGGGTGCGGGACGTGGCCGATGTGGTGGTCGTCGCGGCCCTCGTGGACGAGGATCGCGTCGGGCGCCGTGGCCGAGGCCTCGTCGGTGATGACGGGCAGCTCGCGGTACTCCACCTTGATCTTGGCGGCGGCGCGGCGCGCGGTCTCGGGATGGTCGGCGGCGACGATGGCGACGGGCTCGCCGTGGTGGCGGACCTTGCCGTGGGCGAGGACCGGGGTGTCCTGGATCTCCAGGCCGTAGTTGCGTACCTCGGTGGGCAGGTCCTCGTACGTCATGACGGCGTAGACGCCGGCCATGGCGAGGGCCTCGCCGGTGTCGATGGAGACGATCTCGGCGTGCGCGACGGTGGAGCGCAGGATCTGGCCCCAGAGCATGTCCTCGTGCCACATGTCGGACGAGTACGCGAACTCGCCGGTGACCTTGAGGGTGCCGTCCGGGCGGAGCGTGGACTCGCCGATGCCGCCCTTGGTCTGGGAACCCTGGGTGATTTTGGTGGGTGCGCCGGTGGCAGCCATGTTCAGACCCCCTCGGACTGGCGGGCCGCGGCCAGGCGGACCGCGTCCATGATCTTCTCGTAGCCCGTGCAGCGGCACAGGTTGCCCGACAGCGCCTCACGGATGTCCGCGTCGGACGGGTTCGGGTTGCGCTCCAGCATCTCGTCGGCGGCGACCAGCAGTCCGGGCGTGCAGAATCCGCACTGGACGGCGCCGGCGTCGATGAACGCCTGCTGGATCGGCGCCAGTTCGGTGCCCTCGCCGGTCTGCGAGTCGGTGCCGCCGGCCTGCCAGCGCTTGGCCTGGTCGAGGGTGGTTCCCTTGCCGGCGGCGCTTCCGCAGGCGCCGGTGGCGCAGCCCTCGGCGCGGTCCTTGGCGAACTCCGCCAGGCCCTCGACGGTGACGACCTCGCGGCCCTGCGCCTGGCCGGCCGCGACCAGGCAGGAGCAGACCGGCACGCCGTCCAGGCGGACCGTGCAGGAGCCGCACTCGCCCTGCTCGCAGGCGTTCTTGGAGCCGGGCAGGCCCATCCGCTCGCGCAGCACGTACAGGAGGGACTCGCCCTCCCACACGTCGTCGGCTTCCTGCGGACGTCCGTTGACAGTGAAGTTGACGCGCATTACGCAGCTCCCTCCGTGGCGTTGCGGGCGCCGCGGTACGACTCCCAGGTCCAGGTCAGCGTCCGGCGGGCCATGACGCCGACGGCGTGGCGGCGGTAGTTCGCGGTGCCGCGGACGTCGTCGATCGGGTTGCAGGCACCGGAGCACAGCTCGGCGAACTGCTTGGCGACCGACGGGGTGATGATCTTTCCGCTGTCCCAGAAGCCGCCCTCTTCGAGCGCCGCGTTCAGGAACTCCTCGGCCGTCTTCGCCCGCACGGGGGTGGGGGCGGCCGAGCCGATGCCGGTGCGCACCGTGCGGGTCTCGGGGTGCAGGGCGAGGCCGAAGGCGCACACGGCGATGACCATGGCGTTGCGGGTGCCGACCTTCGAGAACTGCTGGGGGCCGTCGGCCTTCTTCACGTGCACCGCGCGGATCAGCTCGTCGGGCTCCAGGGCGTTGCGCTTGACGCCCTTGTAGAACTCGTCGATCGGGATCAGGCGCCGGCCGCGCACCGACTCGGCCTCGACCTCGGCGCCGGCGGCGAGCAGCGCCGGGTGGGCGTCGCCGGCCGGGGAGGCGGTGCCGAGGTTCCCGCCCACGCCGCCGCGGTTACGGATCTGCGGGGAGGCGACCGTGTGCGAGGCGAGGGCGAGACCCGGCAGCTCGGCGCTCAGGTCCTCCATGATCCTGGTGTAGGGCACGGAGGCGCCGAGCCGTACGGAGTCCTCGCCGACCTCCCACTCGGAGAGGTCGCCGATGCGGTTGAGGTCCATGAGGTACTCGGGCCGACGGTGGTCGAAGTTGATCTCGACCATCACGTCGGTGCCACCCGCGATCGGCACAGCGGTGGGGTGCTCGGCCTTGGCGGCGAGCGCCTCCTCCCAGCTGGCGGGGCGAAGGAAGTCCATGACCGGCTCTTTCTTCTTCGTCTGCTTGTGGGGCGTACAGATTGAGCCAATCCGTGTGCGGCGGGCCCGGCTCGTTCATGTGCTGTTCACGTGGATTGGCCTCAGTACACCGCCCTGTGCTCCACCGGGGTCAGTCGCAGAAACCATGAAGGAGTTGGCTGGCCAGGGCGGGCATCTTGTAGATTCGTATGAACGGAGGTCCTCAGCGGCCTCCTGGTTTTTCTCCGGAAACGCGCGCCACAACCGCGTGACCTGGAACACTTCGAGACAGAGAACGGCGGCGACGAGAATGCGGCTGCGCGCACTGCTGGACACCGACGCGCTGGGCCTCGAGCTGCTCGGCGGCGAGGACGAGCTGGACCGTTCGGTCCGGGGCGTGATGACCACCGACCTGCGGGACCCCAGCCGCTACCTCTCGGGCGGTGAGCTGGTGCTGACCGGCCTGGCCTGGCGGCGGGACGCCGACGACTCCGAGCCCTTCGTGCGTCTGCTGGTGCAGTCCGGGGTGAGCGCCCTGGCCGCCGGCGAGGCGGAGCTGGGGAGCGTGCCGGAGGACCTGGTGCTGGCCTGCGTGCGGCACCGGCTGCCGCTGTTCGCGGTGCACGAGTCGGTGGCCTTCGCCACCATCACCGAGCACGTCGTGCGGCAGGTCTCCGGGGAACGGGCCGGCGACCTGGCGGCGGTGGTGGACCGGCACCGCCGGATGATGACCTCGGGGCCGGCGGGCGGCGGCCCGGACGTGGTCCTGGACCTGCTCGGCACCGACCTGGACCTGCGGGCCTGGGTGCTGTCGCCGACCGGGCGGCCGGTCGCGGGCTCGAAGGCGGCGGGCCCCCCGCTGCCCGCCGACGTCTGCGCACGGCTCGCGGCCGAGCACCTGGCGGCCACCCGCGGCGGGCGGCGCGCGCCGCACCGGGTGGCCGTGTCGGGCAGTACGTACAGCGTCTTCCCGGTGCGGTCCGGCGCCCGTTCCCCGCAGGCCGGGGCCGCCGCGCGCGAGGTGCGCGAGACGGTGCTGTCGGACTGGCTGCTGGCGGTGGAGGCGGACGCGGGCGACTGGGCCGAGGAGCGGCTCGACCTGCTGTACGGCGTCACCCAGCTGATCGCGGTCGAGCGGGACCGCCGGGACGCGGCGCGCACGGTGCGGCGGCGGCTGGCGCAGGAGGTGCTGGAGCTGGTCCAGACGGGCGCCGCGCCGGCCGAGATCGCGGCCCGGCTGCGGGTGGCGGCGCCGGTGCTGCTGCCCGGCCTCGGCGCCGCCCCGCACTGGCAGGTGGTGGTGGCGCGCGTCGAGTGGGAGGACGAGGCGGCGGAGACCGGCCCGGTCGCCCAGTCGCTCCTGGAGGAGATCCTCGTCGACCCGCGCGCCACCGGCCCCGAGCATTCCGACCGCATCGCCGTGGCGCACACCGGCGACGAGGCCGTCGCCCTCGTGCCGCTGCCGGCGGTCTCCACCGAGCACGACGGGTCCGAGTCCGGCGTCCTCGCGGACGCGCTGCTGGAGTCGGTGCGCGAGCCGCTCTCCGCCGGACTGGACGGCGACGGGCGGGTCACGCTGGGCGTCAGCGCGGCCGTGCACTCGGCGGAGGGGCTGCGCGGGGCGCTGGAGGAGGCCCGGCACGCCCGCCGGGTGGCCGCGGCGCGTCCCGGCCGGGTCTGCGCGGCCGGCCACCAGGAGCTGGCCTCGCACGTCCTGCTGCTCCCCTTCGTCCCCGACGACGTCCGGCGCGCCTTCACCGCACGGCTGCTCGACCCGCTGCGGGACTACGACCGCCGGCACCGCGCCGAGCTGATCCCGACGCTGGAGGCCTTCCTCGACAGCGACGGCTCCTGGACGCGCTGCGCGAACCGGCTCCACCTGCACGTCAACACGCTGCGCTACCGCGTCGGGCGGATCGAGCAGTTGACGGGCCGTGACCTCTCACGCCTGGAGGACAAGCTGGACTTCTTCCTCGCACTGCGGATGAGCTGAGGCGCGGCCGGTTCCGGGTCCGGGGCGCCCGCAAACCTCGGACCCGGGAACTCCCGCCACTTTGTGAAATCTTTCACCCATCCCCTTGGCCGGGCCGCCCGATCCGTGCTGAGATGCGGCCACCACTCGAGAGCTCGATGGCGTGCTAAGGGGAGGGCGACGTGGCGCATTCCGCCATGGCTGGTTCTGGCTGGGGAACGACCGAAGGTGACGATCCGCTCCAGACCGCGGTGTGGCGGCTGCGCTCGCGCGCCTGCTGGGCCGACGCGGCGGCCCTGCTGGAGCCGGTGACCGCGGCCACCGCCCTGCAGCGGACCGCGCTGCTGGTGGAGCGGTGCCTGTACACCGAGCAGGGCTGGGCGGAGGCGGAGGACGCGCTGCGCACCGCGGAGGCGCTGGCGCACAGCGACGACGAGCGGGGCGCCGCCGCCTGTGAACGCGGACAGCTGGCGTACGCGGCCACGGTGCACCAGGTGCGCGACCGGGCCGACGAGGCGCGGGCCGCGCTCGGCCGGGCGGCGGCGCTCATCGCGCCGGGGGCCGGCGGGCGGGCCCTGCTGGACTTCCGGCGCGGGCTGGTCGCGGAGAACCTGAGCCGCTCACCGCAGTCCGCCCGCGCGGCCTACCGGCGCGCGCACGCCGGGGCGACGGCGCACGCACAGCCGCTGCTGCTGTCGTTCACCTGGCGCCACCTGGCCGGACTCGCGCTGCGGGAGGGTGAGTTGGCCGAGGCCCGGCACGGCTTCGCCGAGTCCCTGCGGATCCGCGAGGAGCTGGGGTACCTCGTCGGTACGGCGCCCGCGCTGGCGTCCCTCGCGGACGCCGAGACGGAGCCGGAGGCGTCCCGGCTGCGCGAGGAGGCGCGCCGGCTGTTCCGGCTGCTGGGCGGCGTACCGACCTGGCTGGCCCAGCACCTCACCCCGCCGGCCCCGGACGCGGCGACGGCCTGACGCCCTCACGGGGGCCCGCTCCAGCGCGGGGCGGTGGCCGCCCATGCCGCGTCCCAGGCGGCGAGGTCGCGGCGCCACAGGACGAGTCCGGCGGCACCGTGGGCGGCGAGGCCGGCGAGGACGACACCGAGGAAGGCGAGGATCGCCCAGCCCATCGTGCGGCTGCGGATCTGGTCCGTGCTCAGCGGGGGCCCGGTGATGCCGCCCGACGGGTCGACCCAGACGAGCACCGTGCTGCCCGCGGTACTGCCCGGCTCGACGTCCGTGCGCCCCGTCCTGGGCACCCCGTCCGGACCGGTGAAGCGGACCTCGACCGGGTAGCGGGTCCGCCTCGCCTCGTCCGACCCGGGTTCCGGATGCCGCGGGGCGTCCCGTACGAGCACGGCGGGGTGCTGGTCCCGGGAGGCGGCCTCGTCGGCGGCGACGCCCCGGTAGTGGCGGTGGGCGGCGTCGCCGACGGTGAACATCGCCACCGGAGCCGCCGCCGGCACGCCGAGCACCAGCCCGACCGCCAGCCAGGCCCGCACCCGGTCGGTGCGGCGCCGCAGGGGGTTGCGGCGCCACGGCCACAGCAGCGACGGGCGCTGCCGTGCGGGACGGGGGGCGCCGACGCCCGGTGGTGGCTGGGCGGGCGGGATCTCACCGGCCACGGTGTGCCTCCTTCCCGGCTCGGGCGGCCGGAACGGGGCCGGCGGCGCCGGACGGCGACGACGGCCGGGGGTGTGCCCGGGAGGGCGGGACTCTTCACGTGCACCGGTACGGGTTCCGCGACGACCGGGCGGGAGCGTTCCCGGGTACCGGAGGCCGCCGCCGGTTCAGTCGCCGCGGTCTCCCGCCGGGCCCGGGTCCGCGGGCCGGGGGCGGGGGCGGGAGCGCGAGGCCTGCAGGAGCAGCGCGGCACCGCGGACGGCGGCGTTCCCGGGTACCGAAGGCCGCCGCCGGTTCAGTCGCCGCGGTCTCCCGCCGGGCCCGGGTCCGCGGGCCGGGGGCGGGGGCGGGAGCGCGAGGCCTGCAGGAGCAGCGCGGCGCCTCGGACGGCCGCCGTGTGCGGGGCCGGCACGGTGCGGGGGCCCGCGTAGGCGAGGTGCCGGGTGATGTCGGGGCGCAGGGCCCCGCCGCCCGCGAGCAGCGGTCCCCGGGCGAGCGCGTCGGCGGTGAGGGAGGTGCCGTCCTGCCGCAGCATCGACGCCGTCATGTCGGCCACCGCCTCGGCGATCCGTACGGCCGGGGTCGCGTCGTCGACGTCCGTGGTGCCCAGCGCGGTGCGGCGCGCGTCGAAGACGGCGCCGTCGACCAGGAGCACCACCTCGGTGAGGTGCGCGCCGAGGTCCAGCACGAGCTGCGGGGCGGACAGGTCGGCGCCGGCCGCGAGGGCCACGGCGCGCGCCGCGGGGACGGTGACCACGCCGCGCGGCCGCAGCACCTCCACGGCCGTGCGGGCCGCGTTCCGGTAGGCGTACCCGTCCAGCACCGGAGCGGTCAGCACGACCAGCGGCCGGGTGAAGCGGGGCAGGCGGTGGCCGAGGAGCCGGTCGAGCATCCGCGCCGTGCCCCGGACGTCGACGATGGCGCCGCGCTGGACGGGGTAGGACGCGCCGGTGCCGGGGAAGGTCACCGTCGGCACGTCGAGGATCAGGCCCCGCCCGACGGCCCAGGCCCGGGTGCGGGCGCTGCCCAGGTCGAGGGCGACGGCGGCGCACCGGCGGCCCGCCGGCCACGGAAGGGCGCGGCCCGGGACGGCACGCCGGGGCCGGAGCACGGTCATCGCGCGACCTCCCGTACCTGTCGGCAGCGGGCGCAGTAGCGGGCCTGCGGCACGATCATCAGGTGGGCGCGGTCGATGGGCCGCCGGCACAGGTGGCAGTGACCGTAGCGGCCCTCCGCCAGGCGCCGCAGCGCCGCCTCCACGTCGGCGAGGACCATGCGCGCGGAGGCCGCCGGCTCGGTCCGCACCTCGGTCCGCGCGGCGGAGGCGCGCGGGTCCGGGTCGGTGCGCGGCGGCGCCGCGGTGAGCTGCCGCACCTGTTCCTCGCGGAAGAGCCGCTGCTCGTGGATGCTGTCCCGGAGCGCGGCGAGGTCTTCGGGCGTCAGCCGCCGGTCGCGGCGGCCCGTGATCCGTGTGTTCACCACTTCACCCCTCGGGCCGGGCGGGAGACGGGGACCGGCGTACTCAGGCGGCGGCACGGCGCTGGCAGGCGACGCAATACCGCGTGTACGGGAGGATCTCCAGGCGCTCCCCCGGCACGGCTTTGCCGCAGCCCAGGCAGGCGCCGTAGGTCCCGTCGTCGACGCGGGCGAAGGCCGCCTCGATCTCCTTGAGCACCCGCCCGATGGCGTCCTGCTGCGCGGCGACGAGCCGGTCGTCCGCCTGTCCGCTCTCGTCGAGGGCCCGGAGCTGGGTCATCCGGGTGGCGCGGGCGTGTTCGAGGCGCTGACGCGCCTCGTGGGCGGTCAGCCGCTCGGGGCGGGGTTCGGTGCGGGATGCGTCGAGCGACACGGTGATTCCTCTTTCTCGGAGTCTCGGAGTTCCCGGTGTTGTCGGAGTTCTCGGATTTCACGGAGTTCACGGAGTTCAGGGATTTCTCGGAGTTCCCGGAGTCCGCGTTCTCGGAGTTGACAGGGTCCGCCGAAATGGGGGGCGGGGTGCGGGTACGGCGATCACCGGGACGTCCGGACCCGGTCCTCCCCACCATGGCCGGACCGCGGGGGGAAGCCCATCGGGCGCGGAGCCCATTCCGGTGGGGACGCGGGGCCCACTCGGCGGCGTGCGCGGGCCGCCGGATGGGTGTGCGGCCGCCGGGAAATGGGGGTCGGACCCCATCGACCCGGGGACGGCGGACGGGGGAAGCTGGTCGCTTGCTCTGTCGCGGCCTGGGCCGCGGCGTCGCAGAAGGAGGCGTAACCCCGGTGTCCCTGTTCTGGCGGATCTTCGGGCTCAACGCGGTGGTGCTGGGCTTCGCCACGGCACTGCTGCTGTGGGCTCCGGTGACCGTCTCCGTCCCGGTCCTGCTGACCGAGGCCGTCATCCTCGTGGGCGGCCTGGCCGTGATGCTGGTGGCCAACGGCGCCCTGCTGCGATGGGGGCTGGCCCCGCTGGACCGGCTGACGAAGCTGATGACCACCGTCGACCTGCTCCGCCCGGGGCAGCGGCTGCCGGTCGCCGGCGGCGGTGAGGTGCCCGAGCTGATCCGCACCTTCAACGCGATGCTCGACCGGCTGGAGCACGAGCGCGCCACCAGCACCGCCCGGGTCCTGCTCGCCCAGGAGGCGGAGCGGCGGCGCATCGCCCAGGAACTGCACGACGAGGTCGGGCAGAGCATGACCGCGATCCTGCTGGTCCTGGGCCGTGCGGCGGACGACGCCCACGAGCCCCTGCGCGAGGAGCTGCAGCAGGCTCAGGAGATCACCCGGGAGAGCCTCGACGAGGTGCGGCGCCTGGTGCGCCGGCTGCGGCCCGGGGTGCTGGACGACCTCGGCCTGATCAGCGCGCTGTCCTCGCTGACGCACGACTTCGCCACCCACACCGGTCTGCGGGTGGTGCGCCGCTTCGACGCGGATCTGCCCGCCCTGGACCCCGAGACCGAGCTGGTCCTCTACCGCGTGGCGCAGGAGAGCATGACCAACACCGCCCGGCACGCGGACGCCGAGCGGCTGGAGGTGAGCCTCTCCCCCGCCGACGGCGCGGTGACCCTCGACATCGCCGACGACGGCCGCGGCATGGAGGCGGCGTGCGAGGGCGCCGGCATCCGCGGCATGCGCGAGCGGGCCCTGCTGATCGGGGCGGCCCTCGACATCGCCTCGGCTCCGGGGGCCGGCACCCGGATCCGGCTCACCGCACCCGTCCCGAGGAAGCAGCCGTGACCATGTCCGACCCGAAGATCCGCATCCTGCTCGCCGACGACCACGCGCTGGTACGCCGCGGTGTGCGCCTCATCCTCGACCGGGAGCCGGACCTGGAGGTGGTCGCCGAGGCCGGGGACGGCGCGGAGGCCATCGACATGGCGCGGGCGCACACCGCCGACCTGGCCGTGCTGGACATCGCGATGCCGCGCCTCACCGGTCTCCAGGCCGCCCGGGAGCTGGCCGCGCTGAAGCCGGGGCTGCGCATCCTCATGCTGACGATGCACGACAACGAGCAGTACCTGTTCCAGGCGCTCAAGTCGGGGGCCTGCGGGTACGTGCTGAAGTCCGTCGCCGACCGCGACCTGGTGGCCGCCTGCCGCGCCGCGATGCGCGACGAGCCGTTCCTGTACCCGGGGGCGGTGACCGCGCTGATCCGCAACTATCTCGACCGGGTCAGGCACGGCGAGGAGAACGCCGACCACGTCCTGACACCGCGCGAGGAGGAGGTGCTCAAGCTCGTCGCCGAGGGCCACTCGTCGAAGGAGATCGCGGAGATCCTCTTCATCAGCGTCAAGACGGTCCAGCGGCACCGCGCCAACCTCCTGCAGAAGCTCGGCCTGCGCGACCGCCTGGAGCTGACCCGCTACGCCATCAGGGCCGGCCTCATCGAACCCTGACGGTCCCGGAGCCCCTGGCTCTGCCCGGCACACCCGCCACCCACAACGAAAGAGGACGGTGCATGCGCCGCCGGCTCGCGACCGTGCTGACCGTCCTGCTCGGTGTCCTGCTGCCGCTGGTCCCCGCCGGGACCGGCGCCGACGTCCATGCGGGTCCCGGTGGTCCGCTCGCGGCGGCCACCGCCGCGGCGGTGCCGCACCCCGCCCCGGACCTGCACGCGGACGACGGCTGCACACCGGCCTGCGCCGCCCAGCCCCGGGCCCGGCACGACCAACCGGGCGAGGGCCCGGCGGCACCGGACCACCGGGCGACCACCACCGCGCACGGCGCGGGCACGGCCGACGGGGCACCCGCACGGACCGCGGCCATGCCGGGTCCGGCGCCGGTCTCCCCCGGCCGCACGAACCACGACAGCGGTCGGGCGCCGCCCCTCTCCTCCGGCCCGTGAGCCGCCTCAGACCCCGACCTCTCACCTTCTTCCGCCGCGGCCGCGCTCGGCCGCCGCCGCGGTGTGCCCGCCGGAGGCCCGTGTTGAAACGCTCCCGTTCCCTGAGAATCCGCGCGCTCGTCGCGCTCGCCGTGCTGGCCGCTTCCCTGGCCATCGCCCTGACCCTGCCGATCCGCCTCGGGCTCGACCTGCGCGGCGGCACCCAGATCGTCCTGGAGACCAGGTCCACCGACACCACCGAGGCCGGCCGGGAGGCCACCGACCGCACCGTGGAGGTGCTGCGCGGCCGCATCGACGCCCTCGGTGTCGCCGAGCCGAGCATCGTCCGCTCCGGCGACAACCGCGTCGTCGTCGAGCTGCCCGGCGTACAGGACCCCGAGCGGGCGGCCGGCGTCCTCGGCCGCACCGCGCAGCTGACCGTCCACCCGGTGCTCGGCACGGCGCGGAGCGCCGCGGACGCCGAGAACGGCGAGCGGGTGGTGCCGGACGAGTCCGGGCAGTACCTGCGGCTGAAGGGCGCCGCGCTGACCGGGCGGGACGTGAAGGGCGCCGACGCCCGCTTCGACCAGCAGGGCGGCGCGGGCTGGCACGTCACCGTCGACTTCGAGGACCGCGGCGGCGACCGCTGGGCCCGGGTGACCGGCGAGGCGGCCTGCCACCCGGCCGGCGACGCACGGCGCCGGGTCGCCATCGTGCTCGACGACAAGATCATCTCTTCGCCGCAGGTCGACCCCTCCGTGGCCTGCGGGGCGGGCATCAAGGGCGGCTCCACGCAGATCACCGGCTCGTTCGACGACGCCGAGGCCCGCGAACTGGCCCTGCTCGTCGAGGGCGGCGCGCTGCCCGTGCCGGTGGAGACCGTCGAGCAGCGCACCGTCGGCGCGACCCTGGGCGACGAGTCCGTCTCGGCCGCCGCCCGGGCCGCCGTCGTCGGCACCGCGCTGACCGCGCTGTTCATCGTCGTCGTCTACCGGCTCATGGGCGTCCTGGCCACCGTCGCCCTGCTCTGCTACGGCCTGATCTCCTACGCCGCCCTGGCCGCGGTCGGCGCGACCCTCACCCTGCCCGGCCTGGCCGGCTTCGTCCTGGCGATCGGCATGGCGGTGGACGCCAACGTCCTCGTCTTCGAACGGGCCCGTGAGGAACAGGCGGCCCGTAGCCGGCCGAGTACGCGGTCGGCGCTGACCGCCGGTTTCCGCGGCGCCTTCAGCGCGATCGCCGACTCCAACATCACCACCCTGATCGCCGCCGCGCTGCTGTTCCTCCTCGCCTCCGGGCCGGTGAAGGGCTTCGGCGTCACCCTCGGGATCGGTGTGCTGGCCTCCATGGTCAGCGCCCTCGTGATCACCCGCGTGCTGGCGGAGTTCGCCGCCGGCCGCCCGGCCGTCCTCCGCCGCCCGCGCGTCACCGGGATCTCGTCCACCGGTCCGGTCCGCGACGTCCTGCTGCGCCGCGCCCCGTTCCTGATGCGCCGCCCGCGCCGCTGGCTGGCGGCCTCCCTGGTCGTCCTCGTGGCGGCGGGCTCCGGCGTCCTGGTGCGCGGCCTGGACTTCGGCATCGAGTTCACCGGCGGGAGGCTCGTCGAGTACTCCACCGCCACCCGGGTCGATCCCGACCGGGCCCGGGACGCCCTCGCCGACGCGGGCTTCCCGCGCGCCGTCGTCCAGTCCTCCGGCGACGGCGACCTCACCGTGCGCACCGAGGACCTGACCGACGCCGAGGCCGCGGCCGTCACCCGGACCGTCGCCGAGCTGGGCGGCGGGGCGGAGCGGATCCGCGACGAGCTGATCGGCCCGAGCCTCGGCGAAGAGCTGCGCCGGGACGCGCTGATCGCCCTCGGTCTGGCCCTGGCCGCCCAGCTGGCGTACCTCGCGGCCCGGTTCCGCCTGCTGTTCGGCGCGGCGGCGGTCGGCGCGCTCGCCCACGACGTGGTCGTCCTGGTGGGTGTGTTCGCCTGGCTGGGCAAGCCGGTGGACGGGGTGTTCCTGGCCGCGCTGCTGACCGTGATCGGCTACTCGGTCAACGACTCGGTGGTCCTCTTCGACCGCGTGCGCGAGCTGCTGGGCCGGGCGCCGCGCACACCGTTCGCCCGGCTGGCCAACGACGCGATCCTCCAGACCCTGCCGCGCACGGTCAACACGGGCATGGGCGCGGTGCTCGTCCTCGCCTCGCTGGCGGTCCTCGCCGACGGTTCGCTCACCGACTTCGCGCTGGCGCTGCTGATCGGCGTGGCGGTCGGCACGTACTCCTCGGTCTTCACCGCCTCCCCGCTGGCCGTCGTGCTGCACGGCCGCGGTGCGGGATCCCCTTCCGGCGGGTCCGGCACACCTGGGAAGAACGGCGAGCGCGTACCGACCGGCCGCACGCGACGGCAGGAGGTCCCGTAACGGGCGGGGGGTCTCCCCGGGGAGCCTCGCTCAGTGGGCCCCGGTGAAGTGCTCCTCCACCAGAGTCCGCACCAGGTCCTGGTCGCCGGCGATCAGCGCGTCCAGCAGGGCCGTGTGCTCGTGGGCGTCGGCGATCAGGCCGGCCCGGCCGCGGGAAGCCGGGGTGCCGGCCGGCGGCCACTGGGCACGGCGGTGCAGGTCGCCGGCGATGTGGACGAGCTGCTCGTTGCCGGCCAGCGCGAGCACTGCGCGGTGCAGGGCGCGGTCCGCCTCGGCGTACGTGGCGGGGCAGCCGGCGGACGCGGCGCGGACGGCGGCCTCGGCCAGCGGGCGCAGCTCCGCCCAGCGCTCGGCGGGCACGGTACGGGCCAGCCGCAGCCACACCGGGACCTCGATCAGCGCCCGGACCTCGGCCAGCTCGGCGAGTTCGCGGTCGCCGCGCTCGACGACGCGGAAGCCCCGGTTGGGCACGACCTCGACGGCGCCCTCCAGGGCGAGCTGCTGCATGGCCTCCCGGACGGGCGTGGCGGAGACCCCGAACCGCTCGCCGAGCGCGGGCCCCGAGTAGACCTCGCCGGGGCGCAGCTCGCCGGTGACCAGGGCGGTGCGCAGGGCGTCGAGGACCTGGCCGCGCACGGAGGAGCGCTGGACCTGGGGACGGGGGCGGGGCACGGGGGGCTCGCCGTGGGTGTGCTCGCCGCGCGCGGCGGCCGGTTCCCCGGCGCCGCGGGCCCTGGCCCGGTCCACGTCCGCGGCCCGGGGCTGGGCCGGCACCCGCGCCCGCGCGGCGGTCTCCGCCTCGGGGGCACCCTGCGCGCTGGGCCTCACGGGTCCTCCTGCTGGGACGTGTCGGTACTTGGGGTCATTACGGCGGGTTGTCACCTGTCCGTCAAGACCATAAGCGCACCGGCCGTCAGTTCAAATCCCCAGCCGTATGGGTAAGGTAAGGCTTACCTCCAAGCAGCCCGTCTCTCCGGCCCGGATCGGTGGTCCCGCATGCCCGTCACCCGCTCGGCCCTCACGGACGCCTACGCGCGCCTGTCGGAGGTCCTCCCGGGCCTGGGCGTCACCGAGCTGGGCACGGACGGCGGGGTCCCGCAGGGCGGCGGCTGGGTCACCGGCGCCGCGCTCGCGGCGGGCGGGAGCGAGCTGACGGACTTCCTCGCCTGGGACGAGGCCCAGGTGCTGCGGGACTACGGGCAGCGGGCCCGGCCGGACGTGATCGCGAGCTTCGGACTGCACCGGTACGCCTGGCCGGCCTGCCTGCTGATCACCGTGCCGTGGTTCCTGCACCGCAGGGTGCCCCGCTACCCGGCGGACCACGTCGCCTACGACCGCACCGCCGAGGGTCTCCCGCTGGGCCGCATGGCGGTGCGCGGCGCGGGCTTCGCCTGCCTGCCCGGGGACCCGGCCGCCGCGCTGCCCGGCGCCCGGGTGGTCGCCGACGAGGAGGCGCTGCGCGCCGAGGTGCGGGCGTCGGTCGCCGAGCACCTGGAGCCGGTCCTGGCCGGCTTCGGACCCCGTGCGCGGCGGCGCGGGCGGGCCCTGTGGGGCATGGCGACGGACGAGGTCGTGGAGGGCCTGTGGTACGTCGCCCACCTGCTGGGCGAGCAGGAGCGGGCGCGGCACGAGCTGGAACTGCTGCTGCCGGGCGCGACCAAGCCCTACGTCGGTGACGCGGCCTTCCGCGAGCTGAAGGGGCCCGACGGCGAACCGCTGCACACCCGGGACCGGGCGAGCTGCTGCATGTTCTACACGCTGCGCCCCGAGGACACCTGCGCCACCTGCCCGCGCACCTGCGACGCGGACCGGGTGAACAAGCTGCTCGCCACGGCGGGTTGAGCCGCACCCCGCACATTCCGCGCCAAGATCGTCGGCTAGGATCCCGGACGTCGATTCACAACTCCCCCACGCGTCGCGGCAACTTTCCGCCGAACCACTCGTACGGGTAGTCTTATTCGAACTCAACTCCCGCCCCTCATGCGGCAGTTCGAGCAGAATGCCGCCCTGGGCACCCCCTCGCACCCCCTTGGCGGCCTCTTGCCCCGAAACCCTCTGAGGGCCGCTGGGTTTGGGCCACCATGGCGGGCGTTACGCCCTATCCCACTGCAAGGGACCCCAGATGAGATTGACCGACATATCGCTGAACTGGCTGCTTCCGGGCGCCGTGCTGCTCCTGGGCATGCTGGCGGCGGTGGCGGTGCTCGCGCGCGGCAAGCGTGCCCCGGGGAAGGACGCGGGCGCGGACGACTCGTGGGAGCGGATGGAGGAGCGGCGCAGGCGCAAGGAGGCGCTGTACGGCACCGTCTCCTACGTCCTGCTCTTCTGCTGTGCCGCGGTCGCCGCGGCGCTCTCCTTCCACGGCCTGGTCGGCTTCGGCGAGCAGAACCTCGGTCTGAGCGGCGGCTGGCAGTACCTGGTCCCGTTCGGGCTCGACGGAGCGGCGATGTTCTGCTCCGTCCTCGCGGTGCGCGAGGCCAGCCACGGTGACGCGGCGCTCGGCTCGCGCATACTCGTGTGGACCTTCGCGTTCGCCGCGGCCTGGTTCAACTGGGTGCACGCGCCGCGCGGTCTGGGCCACGCCGGTGCCCCGCACTTCTTCGCGGGCATGTCCCTGTCGGCGGCGGTGCTGTTCGACCGGGCCCTGAAGCAGACCCGCCGGGCCGCGCTGCGCGAGCAGGGCCTGGTGCCGCGTCCGCTGCCGCAGATCCGCATGGTGCGCTGGCTGCGGGCGCCCCGGGAGACGTACCGCGCCTGGTCGCTGATGCTCCTGGAGGGCGTGCGCAGCCTCGACGAGGCGGTCGAGGAGGTGCGCGACGACCGGCGCCAGAAGGAGGAGACCAAGCAGCGGCGGCGCGAGCAGGAGCGCCTGGAGCGGGCCCAGCTCAAGGCCATCAGCCGGGGCCACGGCCACCGGGGCTTCCCCGGCCGCGGCGGCCGCCAGGTCGACGTCGAGGTGCAGCAGGTGGAGCGGGGCGCCGAGCGCGCGTCCGCGGAGCCTGCCATATCGGCTCCGGAGCTGCCCGTGCGCCAGCGCCCGTCCCTCCAGCCGGTGCGCGGCAGCGCCGACCCGGTGACGGTCGACCTCACCGCGGAGGACGACACCCAGGCCCTGCCCCGGCTGGACTCGCTGGAGCGCAAGCTCAAGGACCTGGAGCAGCAGTTCGGCTGACGGACCGCACGCGCGTGTGAAGCCGCTTGGGAGACCGGTGCCGCCGGTGCCTCAAGCGGCTTCCGCGTCCAGTTCGAACCAGACCGACTTGCCCACCTCGCAGGGCCGCACGCCCCAGTCGTCGGCCAGCGAGCGCACCAGGACCAGTCCTCTGCCGTTGGTGCTCTCCTCCGGGTCGGGGGTGCGCGGCCGGGGCGGCCGGCCCACGTAGTCCCGCACCTCGACCCGCAGGGCGCGCGGGCCGACCGTGGCGGTCAGGACGGCCCCCTCGTCGGTGTGGACCAGGGCGTTGGTGACCAGCTCGCTGGTGAGCAGCTCGGCGATCTCCGACTGCCCGGGGTCGCCCCAGTGCCGCAGCAGCTCGCGCAGCGCGAGCCGGGCCTCGGGCACCGCCCGCAGGTCGGCCCGGCCGAGCCGCCGCCTGAGCTGCGGGCCGGATCGCTTCCTCGTGTCCCCCGTCGGCCTGCTGATGTCCGCTCCCCCTTCCGGTCGTACCCCGTCTCGGTCGAACAACTTCACGGGGGAAGCCTTGCCCGTTCGGGCGCCCGCCAGTCATACCGATTGCCGGCGGCCGCCCGTGCGGTCACGGCCGCGGCACGTTGCGCAGATTCGAGCGGGCCATCTGCACCATGCGTCCCACGCCGCCGTCCAGCACGATCTTGGAGGCGGACAGGGCGAAGCCGGTGACCATGTCGGCGCTGATCTTCGGCGGGATGGACAGCGCGTTGGGGTCGGTGACGACGTCGACGAGGGCCGGCCCCTGGTGCCGGAACGCCGCCTTCAGCGCGCCCGCCAGGTCCTTGGGCTTCTCCACCCGCACCCCGAACGCGCCGCACGCCTCGGCGACCGCGGCGAAGTCGGGGTTCCGGTTCGCCACGCCGTGCGAGGGCAGGCCGGCGACCAGCATCTCCAACTCGACCATGCCGAGCGAGGAGTTGTTGAAGAGGACGACCTTCACCGGCAGGTCGTGCTGGACGAGGGTGAGGAAGTCGCCCATCAGCATGGTGAACCCGCCGTCGCCGGACATCGAGACCACCTGCCGGCGCCGGTCGGTGAACTGGGCGCCGATCGCCATCGGCAGGGCGTTCGCCATCGAGCCGTGCGAGAACGAACCGATGATGCGGCGCCGCCCGTTGGGCGAGATGTAGCGGGCGGCCCAGACGTTGCACATGCCGGTGTCCACCGTGAACACCGCGTCGTCGTCGGCCAGGTCGTCCAGCACGGCGGCGACGTACTCGGGGTGGATCGGCACGTGCTTGTCGACCTTGCGGGTGTACGCCTTGACGACGCCCTCCAGCGCCTCGGCGTGCTTCTTCAGCATCCGGTCGAGGAAGCGCCGGTCCCGCTTCTCCCGCACCCGCGGGATCAGGCACCGCAGGGTCTCCCGGGCGTCGCCCCACACCGCGAGGTCCAGCTTGGATCGCCGGCCCAGGTGCTCGGGCCGCACGTCGATCTGCGCGATCCGCACGTCGTCGGGCAGGAAGGCGTTGTACGGGAAGTCGGTGCCGACGAGGATCAGCAGGTCGCACTCGTGGGTGGCCTCGTAGGCGGCGCCGTAGCCGAGCAGTCCGCTCATGCCGACGTCGTACGGGTTGTCGTACTGGATCCACTCCTTGCCGCGCAGGGCGTGGCCCACCGGCGACTTGATCTTCTCGGCGAACTCCATCACCTCGGCGTGCGCGCCCGCCGTGCCGCTGCCGCAGAACAGGGTGACCTTGTCGGCTTCGTCGATCATCCGCGCCAGGCGGTCGATCTCCTCGTCGCCGGGGCGGACGGTGGGCCGGGAGGTGACCAGGGCGCTCTCGGCGGCCTCCTTGGGGGCGGGCTCGTCCGCGATGTCGCCGGGCAGCGAGACGACGCTGACGCCGCCCTGGCCGACGGCGTGCTGGATGGCGGTCTGGAGCAGCCTCGGCATCTGCTTCGGGCTGGAGATCAGCTCGCTGTAGTGGCTGCACTCGCGGAACAGCTGGTCGGGGTGGGTCTCCTGGAAGAAGCCCAGGCCGATCTCGCTGGACGGGATCTGCGAGGCCAGGGCGAGGACGGGCGCCATGGACCGGTGGGCGTCGTAGAGCCCGTTGATGAGGTGCAGGTTGCCGGGGCCGCAGGAGCCGGCGCACGCGGCCAGCCTGCCGGTGATCTGGGCCTCCGCGCCGGCGGCGAAGGCGGCGGTCTCCTCGTGCCGCACGTGCACCCACTCGATGCCCTTGTGCCGGCGCGCGGCGTCCACGACCGGGTTGAGGCTGTCGCCGACGACTCCGTAGAGGCGTTCGACCCCGGCGCGGGTGAGGATGTCGACGAACTGTTCCGCGACGTTCTGTTTGGCCATGGCTCTAGCTATGGCACAGCGAGCGGCCTCACGCCTCCCAAACGGCGGCCGCCGTACGGTCGTCCGCGTACCCCTTGACCCGGACGCCGGTGTCGGCCAGGAAGTCCCCGAGTCCGGGCGGGGTGCGGCCCGTCCACCGCGTCGCGAGCAGCCCGCCCAGCTCGGGCTCGGTCAGCAGCGGCTCGGCCAGGCCGGTCGTGCACATCAGCAGCACATCACCCGGGCGGGCTACGGAGGCCCGGAAGCGGAACGGCCGCCGGGGAGGCTCGTCGGGGGGCGGTGCGTCGTACGGGCCCGGGGCCGCGGTGACGCCGAGGTCCATGGTGAGCCGGTCGCCGTCGGGCGTCTCGCTCGGCCGGTCGTCGGGCGCTCCCCGGGGCCCCGAGCCGAAGCCGAGGACCGGCTCGCCGCTGACGTCGCCCGCGCTGGGTTCCATGTCCCGCCAGGCGCCCTCCCGCAGCCTCAGCAGCCCGCCGGGGCCGACGCCGAAGAAGACCCGGGTGCGGCAGGCGGGGTCGGCGGGGAGTATCAGGCAGCGCAGCGAGGCGTCGTACTCGTGCGGGGAAAGGCCCTGTTCGGCGGCGCCCGCGCGGAGCCGGCCGAGGCTGCGGTCGGTCAGGCGGTGCAGGCCGGACTTGAGTTCGCCGCGCCGGGCGGCCCGCAGGTCGTCGGCGAGCCGGGCGTGGCTGCGGCCCACGGCGCGGCCGATCCACCGGCAGACCTCGGCCGCCGCGCGGTGCGCGCCGGCGGTCGCGCGCGTGCCGGTGGCCATGGCCACCAGGACCAGCGCCTCCTCGCCCGTCCCGAACCGGGCGACGAGCAGCGCGTCGCGGCGCGGCTCGCCCCGGTAGCGGGCCGAGTCGCCGCGCACCGAGGCGGCCCGCAGGGTGCACGTCCCGTACCGGGCGCCCTCCAGCACGGTGTCCGGCACCAGGTCGTCGAGTCCGTCGGGATCGGCGGGCGGCAGGGCGGTGGGCTCGGCGTCGTAGGTGGGCGGCCCGGACCCTACGTAGTCCCGGGCGGTTGCGGCGCCGGGCTCCGGAAGCGGCCGCGGCGGCACCGAGGGCCGGAACGGCGGCGGCAGCGGTGGCAGCTCCGTCTCCCGGGGCTCACGGAGGTCCGCGGGCCCGCTCGCGGAGGCGGTGCGCCCGCGCGGCTGGCCGGGCGCCGCACCCGGCGGTGCGGGCTCCTTCCGCGGTGCCTGGGGTGCCGGGGACGGTGGCGGGGTGGGTGGCGGCGACGTGGGTGGCGGCGGTGCGGCGGGCGGCGGCTGCCAGGGCGGGGCGGGCCGCGGGCGTTCGGGGGCCGTGGCGGACGTCGGCGGGCCGGTGCGCGGGCCCGGGACGGCGGGCGGCGCCGTGCCGTCGGTGACCGTGTCCGACGCCGACGCGAAGCGGTCGTCCAGGGAATCGGCGGCCGCCGCGGGGCCGGTGTCGTCGGTGGAGTCGTCGTACAGCTGCCCCCACCAGTCGTCCTCAGGACCGGTGGGCCTTCCCCCCTGCTGACTCATGCTCTTGATTGTCCACCGATGGGGCCGGATGGAAACGGGGCATCGGGAAATTCCGGCGGGCCGGTGCGCGCCGGGCGGCGTGTCGCGGGGTACCTCGAACAGGTTCGCGAAGCGAAGTGGCCGAGCGGTCCCACCCCCCACGGGAGAACCGCCCGGCGTCGCCACCTTGGCAGAGTGACCGGCCGTACGGCGATGATGTGCGGAGGCGGGTTTGCGCCGTGGCCGTTTTCCGCCACGGACGCCGGTGACCGGGGAGGGACGACGGCTGATGCTGCAAGTGCTGGGGCTGGAGGACGCGCACGAGTCGGCGTACCGGGCGCTGGTGTCCCTGGGCGCCGCCGACGTGCCCGACCTGGCCCGGCGGCTGGCGCTGGGCGAGCGGGAGACCGAGCGCGCGCTGCGTCTGCTGGAGCAGAACGGACTCGCCGCCCAGTCCTCGGCCCGGCCCGGCCGCTGGGTCGCGGCCCCGCCGGGGGTGGCCCTGGGCGCGCTGCTCACCCAGCGGCGGCACGAACTGGAGAAGGCGGAGCTGGCGGCGGCCCTGCTCGCCGAGGAGTACCGGGCGGCGGCGGCCGAACCGGCGGTGCACGACCTGGTGGAGGTGGTGACCGGCGGCGCGGCGGTCGCCCGGCGCTTCCTCCAGCTCCAGCTCGGGGCGACCGAGGAGGTCTGCGCGCTGGTCACCGGCAACCCGGTCGCCGTCACCGGCATGGAGAACGACGCGGAGGAGCAGGCCACCGGGCGCGGCGTCCGCTACCGGGTGGTCGTCGAGCGGTCGGTGCTGGACCAGCCGACCGGGATCACCGAACTGACCGCCGCGCTGGGCCGCGACGAGCAGGTGCGGGTGGTGGACCGGGTGCCGACGAAGCTGGTGGTCGCCGACCGGGCGCTCGCGCTGGTGCCGCTCACCACGCGCTCCGCGGAGCCGGCCGCGCTGGTGGTGCACGCCAGCGGACTGCTGGAGCTGCTGTCGGGCCTGTTCGAGGAGGTGTGGCGGCAGGCGCTGCCGCTGCGCCTGGGCGCGTCCGGGGTGACCGAGCACGGCCCGGAGGCGCCGGACGGCACCGATCTGGAGATCCTCTCCCTGCTGCTGGCCGGGCTGACCGACGCCAGCGTCGCCAAGCAGCTCGACCTGGGCCTGCGGACCGTGCAGCGCCGGGTGAAGCGCCTGATGGAGCTGACCGGGGTCACCACCCGTCTCCAGCTGGGCTGGCACGCCTACGAACGGAACTGGGTGGCCAGGAAGCCCTGACCCCCGGCCGCCGGCTCCCTCCCGCCCCGACATCTGCGGAGCGGGCCGGACTCCTGCACCCTGGACAGATGGGAGCGTGGGACCTCCTGCTGGCCGGCCTGGTGATACTGCTCGGGCTGTGCGGCGTCCTGCTTCCCGGCGTGCCCGGGTCGTGGCTGGTGTGGGCCGGGGTGCTGTGGTGGGCGCTGAAGGATCCGCGGCCGCTCGCGTGGGCGGTGCTGGTCGGCGCCACCGTGGTCCTGCTGCTGGCCCGGGCGGTGCGCTGGGCGCTGCCGACCCGCAGGCGCCGCCGGGACGAGGCGATGCGCCGGCTCACCGCGTACGGCGGCGCGGGCGCGGTCCTGGGCTTCGTCCTGGTCCCGGTGCTCGGCGCGGTCCCCGGCTTCATGGGCGGCATCTACCTCGCCGAGCGGCTGCGGCTCGGCGGGCACGGCGAGGCGAAGGCGGCGCTGCGCACCGCGATGCGGTCGGGCGGTTCCGACGTCCTGACGGAGCTGTTCGCCTGCCTGCTGATCACCGGGGCGTGGGTGGGCGCGGTGCTGGCCGGGGGCTAGGCCGGCCACGCACGGGGGCGAGCGCACCCAGGGCGGACTAGTGCCGCTCGCGCAGGGCGCCCTCCAGGGTGAGCAGCCGGGTCTTGCGGTCCAGGCCGCCGGCGTAGCCGGTCAGGGCGCCGCCGGCGCCGATCACCCGGTGGCAGGGGCGCAGGATCAGCAGCGGGTTTGCGCCGATCGCGCCGCCGACGGCGCGCACCGCGGGCCGGGAGGCACCGATGCGCGCGGCGATCTCCCCGTACGTGGTGGTCGCGCCGTAGGGGACGTCGTCGAGGGCGGCCCACACCCGTTCCCGGAAGGGGGTGCCCTCGGCGCGCAGCGGCAGCCGGAAGTCCGTCAGCTCCCCGGCGAAGTAGGCGGCGAGCTGCTCCTCGGCCGCCCGGAAGGGCCCGGCGTCGTGCCGCCAGCCGTCCTGGACGGTCCGGCCGCCCTTCTGCCCGGGCACGGACAGGGAGGTGAGCGCGCCGTCCGCGCCCGCCGTCAGGAGCAGCGGGCCGACGGGGCTGTCGGTCTCGGTCCAGTACGTCACGGGGGTGGCGGTGGTGGTCGGGGTCATCGGTCCTGCTCCCAGTCTCCTGCGGCGCGCAGGTGGTTCACGGCGTACGAGCGCCAGGGGCGCCAGCTGTCGGGCACGGTCGGGTCGGGCGGGGCGGTGTCGGGGTCGCCGAGGGCCCGGGTGCGGACGACGGCCGCGGTGCGGGCGTCCATGCCGGGTACGGCGAGGAGGGCGCGCTCGGCGTCGTCGCGGTCGGCGCCGGGGTCCAGGCGAATGGTGCCGTTGGCGAGGGCGGCGGCGAGGGCGCCGACGGGGCCGTCCGGTTCGGCCTCGGCGAGGACCGCCGGTTCGGGGAAGAGGTGGGTGAGGGTGCCGCAGGGGGCGTCGAGGGCCTCGCCGTACCGCTCGACCAGGCGCTCGGCCGCGGCGTGCCCGGCCAGGGCCCGCAGGGCGAGTTCGGCGGGGTCGGCGGTGCCGGGCGAGCGCAGTCCGGGGCGGGCGGCGACCAGGGGGGCGAGGCGCGGGTCGGCGCCGAGGCGTTCGTCGACGGCGTACGGGTCGGCGTCCAGGTCGAACAGCCGCCGCAGCCGCTGCACGGAGGTGGTCAGGTCGCGGAGGTCGGTGAGGTGGAGGCGGGCGTCCAGCCAGCCGCCCCCGCTGCCGCCGCGGGTCTCCCGGTGCTCCTCGACGGCGACGATGCCGGTGCCGTGGGGCAGGCGCAGGGTGCGCCGGTAGCGGCGCCGGCCGGGCGGCCCGGCGACCTCCTCGATGCCGGCGACGGCCTCCCGCTGGAGCAGGTCGAAGACGGGGCCTGCCTGGTAGGGGCCGCGGTGGGCGAGCCGGAGGGGTACGCCGGCGGACGGGGTGGCGGTGCGGGCGGCGGCCCGGTCGGCCGCCGGGGCGGCGGCGCGGACGTCGCTCGGGGTGGCCGCGTAGACGGCGCGGATGGTGTCGTTGAACTGCCGCACGCTGGCGAATCCGGCGGCGAAGGCGATCTCAGTGACGGGCAGTCCGGTGGTCTGGAGCAGGACGCGCGCGGTGTGCGCCCGCTGGGCCCGGGCGAGCGCGACGGGTCCGGCGCCCAGCTCGGCGGTGAGCTGCCGCTGCACCTGCCGGGCGCTGTAGCCGAGGCGGCCGGCGAGTCCGGTGACGCCTTCCCGGTCGACGACGCCGTCCCCGATGAGCCGCATGGCCCGGCCGACGAGGTCGGCGCGGACGTTCCACTCGGCCGAGCCCGGCACGGCGTCGGGGCGGCACCGCCGGCAGGACCGGAACCCCGAGCCCTGCGCGGCGGCGGCCGTCGCGAAGAACCGCACGTTGTGCCGCTTCGGCGTGATGGCCGGGCAGCTGGGCCGGCAGTAGATGCCGGTGGTGCGCACGGCGAAGAAGAACGCGCCGTCGAACCGGGCGTCCCGGCTGCGTACGGCCTCGTACCTGCTGTCTTCGGACCTGCTGTCCTCGGACCTGCTGCCCTCAGGCCTGCTGTCCTCGGACCTGCTGTCCTCGTGCGCTGTGCGCTGTGCTGTCCCGGTCACGCTGTCCAGTCTCCGCCAGTCCGGCGGACCGGGCTGGCGGAAATCGGACACGACGTCCGAGCGGCCGCGGCCGCGGCTGCGGCCGCGCCCGGCGCTACCGGGGCGCGCCGCCGCGCTTGGCCTCCATCGCCGCGCGACCCATGGCGCCCTTGCGCTTCCACTCCTTGCGGATCTCGGCGCGCAGCCGGGCGTCGGTCTTGGCGACGATGCGCTGGTTCTCCCGCAGCAGCTTGCGGTAGCTCTCCAGCCGGCGGACCGGCAGCTCGCCGGAGTCGACGGCGCCGAGGACGGCGCAGCCGGGCTCGCGCTCGTGGGCGCAGTCGTGGAACCGGCAGTCGCGGGCCAGCTCCTCGATCTCGGCGAAGACCTGGCCGACGCCGCTGCCCGCGTCCCAGAGTCCGACGCCCCGCAGCCCGGGGGTGTCGATCAGCACTCCGCCGCCGGGCAGGGCGAGCAGGTTGCGGGTGGTGGTGGTGTGCCGTCCCTTGCCGTCGACGTCCCGGATCCGCTGGACGTCCATGACGTCCTCGCCGAGCAGGGCGTTGGCGAGCGTGGACTTGCCGGCGCCGGACTGGCCGAGCAGCACCGCGGTGCCGCCGCCGACGACGGCGGACAGGACGTCGAGCCCTTCGCCCCGCTCGGCGCTGACGCTGAGCACCGGCACGCCGGGCGCGGTGGTCTCCACGTCCTGGACGAGATACGCCAGGGTCACCGGGTCGGGAACGAGGTCGGCCTTGGTGAGGACCACCACGGGCTGCGCCCCGGACTCCCAGGCGAGGGCGAGGAAGCGCTCGATCCGGGCGAGGTCCAGCTCGGCGGCGAGGGACACGGCGACGATGGCGTGGTCGACGTTGGCGGCGAGGATCTGCCCCTCGGACCGCTTGGAGGAGGTGGACCGGACGAAGGCGGTACGGCGCGGGAGGCAGGTGCGGACGTAGCGCGGGTTGCCGTCGGGTTCGAGGGCGACCCAGTCGCCGGTGCAGACGACCCGCAGGGGGTCGTGCGGGGTGACGAACGCGGTGTCGGCGCGCACGGTCCCGTCGGCGGTGGCGACATCGCACTGGCCCCGGTCGACGCGGACGACCCGGCCGGGCAGCAGCCCTTCGGCGGCGTACGGGGAGAAGGCGCGGGCCCAGTCCTCGTCCCAGCCGTACGCGGCCAGGGCGGAGGAGGCGGAGGTGGAGTGGGACGGGGTGGAAGCGTGGGAAGACAAGGGGTGACCCTTCGAGGGGCGGCCCCGGCTGGTGAAGTTTGCGGTAACGGTGTCAGCCGGCTGCCACGGAGGTGGACGTGATGATGAACTTCCGGATGCGGGCAACGCCCGTCGCAACGACAGCCATCGGTCAACACCTCCCAGGTCACAACCAGCGAGCAGCAGCGGCAGAACAGCCGCGGGAACGAACAGAACTCTAGTGGCCTCTCTCGAAGCTCACCACCGAATTACCGCGCGGGCCTCGGGCGCGACGAGGATGACCGCGGCGGTGACGGCAAGCCGAGTCGGGCGGGTGAGCGGGGAGCGGCCCCGATCATGTCTGAGGCGCCAGGAGATCGACAGCGACCTTCAGCCGACCGAGGTAGAACTCCCGTGATGCGGCCTGATGCTTGACGCCGATCGATGCGCTGATCAGCGTCTGTGCGACCAGGGGTGCCGCGTCTTGTCCTGACTCGACTGCGATTGCGCGCGTGATCAATTCCTCGAAACGTCGTGGCACGGTTTCCACGACCTCTCCGAGAAGGTCGGGATTTCCCTCGATGACCGCCGCGACGTCACGCGTCAGCGGGCCGATGTAGCGACCTGCCCACTGGTCGAATGCTCGGACGAGGCGCTCCGGAAGAGGGCGGTCGGTCTCGCCCAGGATGTGCTCGACCGCTGCGACGTCCCGTTCCAGTGCCTGGGTTACCGCGGCGCGGAACAGCGCCTCCTTCGAGGAGAAGAGAAAGTAGAGCCCGGGCCGGGAGATGTCCGCCGCCCGCGCCACTTCCTCCATCGACGTCTTCCGGTAACCGAATCGCGCGAATGTGACCATCGCGGAGTCCAGAACCAGGGTACGGCGGTCGGTATCGGCGACTGTCGACGGCTGGTGGCCGGCATCGGGACTGCTCATGGAGCGAGCCTACGAGCGGGAATCGAACTATACAAGTCGAGTCTAGTGCGTATAGTCGGTGTCGTGACTCGCGCACTCATCTCCACAGCCTTCACTGCCCGCAGCACCGCGGACGAGGTGCTGCGAGGCGTTGACCTCGCCGGCGTCCGCACGATCGTGACGGGAGCTTCTTCCGGACTCGGGATCGAGACGGCTCGCGCGTTGGCCGCCGCGGGGGCGGAGGTCACGCTCGCCGTCCGGAACACGACGGCAGGTGAGGCCGTCGCTGAGGCGATCGAGAAATCGACCGAAGGGATCCGCCCCCGAGTAGTCCGGCTCGACCTTGCCGACAGGACTTCCGTCACACGTTTGGTCCACGCCTGGAACGGCCCCCTTCACCTACTGATCAACAACGCCGGCGTGGTCACCGGCGGCCTCGAACGGACGCATGACGGCTGGGAGTTGCAGTTCGCGACAAACCACCTTGGCCACTTCGCCCTGGCCACGGGCCTGCATGACGCCCTGGCTCTGGGAGCGGCCGACCGCGACGGAGCGCGAATCGTCTCCGTCAGTTCGACCGCGCATATGCGTTCCGGCATCGACTTCGACGACCTCCACTTCGAACGCCGCGGCTACGACCCGCAGATCGCATACGCCCAGTCGAAGACGGCGAACTCTCTCTTCGCCGTCGAAGCGACCCGCCTCTGGGCGTCGGACGGCATCGTCGTCAACGCGGTGAACCCCGGCGGTATCGCAACCGGCCTGCAGCGGAACTTCACACCGGAACAGAAGGAATCGCTCGCCGCAGCCGAGGCCGCCGGAGTCTTCACCTACAAGACGGTCGAGCAGGGGGCCGCCACCAGCATCGTCGCGGCCGTCACCCCCGAGTTCGCCCGCTCCGGAGGCCACTACCTCGACGATGCGCAAGAGGCCTATACCGTGCCGAACGACGCCGACCTCGCGCAACACCCTCATGGTGTCAAGGAATGGGCACTCGATCCCGCCATCGCGAAGCGCCTCTGGAGTGTCTCGGCCCAGCTACTCCGCGCCTGATCCCTTGAGTTGACACGAAAGCCGACCCCGGAATCCACGTGATCCGGGCAGGAGGCCGAGCAGTACGCCCCGTTACGCCTCTCACGTCCCCCGCGCGGTGAACAGGTCCGCGATCGCGTTCTCGTCCTCACCGGCGATCAGCAGTACCTCATCGCCGGCCCGTAGGCGCGTCGCACCGCTGACAGGCACGATGCGGCCCTCCCGGACAACCATGCTGACCCAGGCGTCCTCGCCGATGGCCAAGCCGTCGACCGTGCTGCTCTCGGCTGGTGACCCTTCCTCGACCAAGTGCCGGGCCACGCCCTCCGGGCGGTCCCGCAGTCGTACCCCCAGCGCCCACGGTTCCAGTTCCACGGACCGCATGGGCACCCGGCACCAGCGGGCGACCGTGGGTACCAGGGAGCCCTGTACGACGACGGAGAAGACCACGACGACGAACACGACGTCGTACAGCCGGTCGGCGTACCCGACGCCGGACTCACGAGGTAGCTGCCGAGGAGAACCGGCACGGCACCCCTTGAGCCCGGTGAAGGCGAGGAACGTCTTCTCCCCACGGCTGAGATCCATGGGCCACAGCAGCGCGGTCAGCACCAACGGCGTCGAGCGACACAAGGTGCTGAATGGGTATCCCCGGCGCTGCAGGCACAAACAGGGCGGCGCGATCTCGACCTACGCAGCGGGGGGAGGCCCCCAGCGTTTCCGGGCCGGGCTGCGCCACGTCCCCTATCGGAGCTTCCTCCACTCGCCGTCGACTGTTCCTCCCTGGTGGCGTACCAGCAGCATCGCGGCGTCGTCGTGCGGCGGCCCGACGGCGTGCTCCGAAAGATCTCGCCGCAGCGCCTCCAAGGCGTCGTGCACATCCGGCTCATGGAGCAGGCAGGCCCGCTGGGCAAGTGGGTAGAAGGCGTCGTTCTCGTCACGTGCCTCGGTGACACCATCGGTGTACAGCAGCAGTTGGTCACCGGGCACGAACGCCACACTGTACGGCTGAGGTCCGTCGGTTCCGTGCATTCCCAGCCCCAAGGGCAGCGCGTAGGACGCGGGTTCCGGGAAGTCGACCGTGCTGTCGGCGCGGACGACCATGGGCGCCGGGTGTCCGAAGTTGAGGAAGACCGCCTCTTCCCTGGTGCGGATCTCCGCCAAGACGGCGGTGACGAACTTTTCGCCCTGCAGTTCCCGGGACAGGCTGCGTTCCAGACGCTCCCCCAACGCGACCAGGTCAGGCTCGTCGTGGGCGGCCTCACGGAACGCGCCGAGCACCACCGCTGCCGTCTCGACCGCGGCCAAGCCCTTGCCCTGCACGTCGCCGACGATCACACGGACACCGTATGGCGAGGCGACGACCTCGTAGAGGTCTCCGCCGATGCGAGCCTCGGCGATGGCCGAGGTGTACGAGACGGCCATCTGCAAGGGGCCCACCGTCAAGGGCACCGGGCGGAGCAGCACACGCTGGGCGGACTCCGCGATCGACCGAACACTGGCCAACTCCGCTTCCCTGCGTCCTCTGAGTACTGCGGCGGCCAAGCCGACCCCGGTGACCCCAGCCACCGACAGGCAGGCGGTAAGACCCCGGCGCCCCTCGAACAGACCGTCGTACAGGCCGAGGGCGACCGTCAGAGCGAGTGCCACCACACCGATCAGGGCGGTACGGCGCCAGTCGCCGATCAGACTGGCGAAGGCGGGCCCCAGCGAAACCAGCGGCAGGAAGCCGACGTCGGGACCCGCGATGACGTCCGCGACCGCTACCACGGCCATCGCCGCCCACGGCGTCCAGGCCAGCACCGCCGAACCGGATGGCTTGTCCACGTTCACGGTGCTCTCCTGCGGTCTCTGGGCATCGAGTGGCCCGGTAGCTGTCTTCACACGCCCTCCCACCTTTAGACTATGCAAAAGTCTTTTCGATTGAGCGACGTCCGCCAAAGCGATACCGCACGTTCGGCAAGCACGCCCGAAGACGGCCTGGCGTGAGTTCGCCCTGCATCGCTCCGGACGGGGACACCCCTCTGGTCGCCGCGCAGGGACAGGCGTGGGACGCCGTGCTTCTCGTGCGCTATCCGAGCCGTGAGGCGTTCATCCGCATGGTCGCCGACCCCGCCCACCGGGAGATCACCTCTCTCAGATCCCGCGCACTCGACGAGGCCGGGCTCCAGCCGACCACCCCGTGGACGCGACGAGTGGGGTGACGCACAGCGGTGCCTGACGCCGCTGCAGAGGTGCCGCACGTGCCGCGACTCCTCACCCCCCTTGACGCTATTTGCATAATGCAAAAGTACGGAAGGGGAAGCAGTGAGCGTCATACACGGTGAGGGACGGGCCAGACACCCGGCATCGGACGTCCGGGGTTCGATGATGGGCCTGGCCATGCTGGTCGGGGCCGGGACGGGGCTGGGCTCGATCGCCTTCCGGTGGTGCATCCAGACCTTCACCCGGCTCTTCTCGGGACACGACGACTACGCGGCGGCACCCGGGAGCAGCAATCCGCACGTCTCCTGGCTGGGCCCCTTCTTCGTGCTCGTGGTGCCGGTCGTCGGCGGACTGCTGTACGGGCCGCTGGTGAACCGGTTCGCCAAGGAGGCACGCGGTCACGGTGTCCCGGAGGTCGTGCTCGCGGTCGCGCAGCGCGGAGGGCGGATAAGTCCCAAGGTCGCCGTGGTCAAGACCCTCGCCTCGGCCCTGACCATCGGCTCGGGTGGGTCGGTGGGCCGCGAGGGACCGATCGTGCAGATCGGCTCCGCGCTCGGGTCGACTCTGGGCCGCCTGACCAGACTGACCGAGGACCGGGTGAAGCTCTTGGTCGCCTGCGGCGCGGCGGGGGGCATCGCAGCGACCTTCAACGCCCCGCTGGCAGGCGTCATCTTCGCGATGGAGCTGATATTGGCCGCCTTCAGCATCGAGGCGTTCGGTGCCACCGTCCTCGCCAGCGTCGTGGCAAGCATCATCGGCCGCGCCGCCTTCGAGGACGTCGCCTTCCTCACCCTGCCGGCCTTTCATGTCCAGCACCTGATCCAGTACGCCCTCTTCGCCGTCCTGGGAGTCCTCGCGGGCGGGGTCGGGGTCGCCTTCACGCGCGTCCTGTACGCGATCGAGGACGCCTGCGACTGGGTCTGGCGCGGGCCGGAGTGGCTGCGTCCGGCGGTGGGCGGGCTGGCTCTCGGCATCGTGCTGCTCGCCTTGCCGGAGATGTACGGCGTCGGCTACCCGGTACTGGAAGGCGCCACCGAGGGCAAGTACGCGATCGGCTTCCTCCTGGTCCTGCTCGCAGGCAAGATGATCGCCACCAGTCTGACCATCGGCATCGGCGGATCGGGCGGAGTGTTCGCACCCAGCCTGTTCATCGGGGCGACGCTGGGCGCGGCCTTCGGTGCCGGCGCGCACACCCTGTTGCCCGGGTCCGCGGGCGCGGCCGGCGCGTACGCTCTGGTCGGCATGGGGGCCGTCTTCGCGGGCGCGTCCCGTGCCCCGATCACGGCCGTGGTGATCCTCTTCGAACTCACCGGCGAGTACTCGATCATCCTGTCCTTGATGCTGGCGATCGTCCTGGCCACCGTCATCAGCCGGATGTTGAGCAGGGACACCGTCTACACCCTCAAACTGCGCCGTCGCGGCATCGATTTGGAGGGCCCGGCGGCAGGCGCGGCCATCGGCGGCGAGGCGGTCGCCAGTGTCATGGAACCGCTGCCGACCCCGGTGGCCGACTCCCTGGAACTGGCTGAAGTCACTCTTCTCCTGAGCCGTTCCGAACACGGAGCTCTGCCGGTCCGCGATCCCGAGGGCGCTTACCTGGGCATCGTCACCGCGCGCGCCGTGACCGAAGCACTGACGGAACAACCCGACGGCGCGCCTTCGACGACGGGCGATCTCGTGGAGATGCCTCACCGCGTAACCGCCGACCAGCAACTCGTACACGCGCTGCAGCCACTGTTGTCGGCCTCCGGCACGGGACTCCCGGTCCTGGACGCCGGAGGGGACGAACCGGTGGGCTGGCTGAGCCATCAAGGCGCCCTGAGATCACTGCATCCGCCTCAGGACACCCCGACTGCCGCGCCTCCACGGTGACAGAGGAGAGGTATTTCCGGGAATCGGCGCACGTTTCCGTGGTGACCGCGGCAGACCCGGCCCATGACCACGGCCCCTGCGGTCCGGACGGCTCATACTTGATATGCGGGGGTCGCCCCGCGGTGATCTGCAATGAGGGGACAGCAAGCCGGTGAGCAGCAGCGACGCCAAGGGGCTGAAGAAGGTCGATGTGCGGCTCAAGTGGGATCCGAGCGCCTGGGACCGGCCGCCTCACCACCTCGACATCATCGCCACGACCTACGCCGTGGACGCGCCGTACGGGCGGCCCGTCTACGTCGTCCAGTTCGACAAGCGATCGCCGGACGGGACCATCAACATGAGCCGGCACAGCCGGACCGGCCAGGGTTTCGGTTTCGTCGAGGAGATGACGTTCGAACTCGACCGCCTGGCAACCTCCTTCGTACGCGTAGTCGTCGGAGTGGCGATCCATCAGGACGACGGACACAAAACCTTCGGCGATGTCTCCAACACCGGGGTGGTCGTCACGGAGGGATACGAGGAACTTCTGACGGACGACTTCCAGCAGGTCTCCGGGGCCACTGCCGCCACGGTGGCGGAGTTCACCCGCAACGCCTCCGGGGCCTGGGAGTTCCACGAAGCGGTGCGAGGCTTCGACAGTGACCCTGTCCTCTTCACCCAAGAGATGGGCAGCCCACCACGGACCTGACCGCGAGACGACGCAAGCGTCACCAGCACCCGATCGGTGACGACCAGCTCATGCTCCGGCCCGGCATGGCGGTCGCCGCTTGCTTGGTCTGCGTGCTTGTCATGGTGCCCTTCTGCGCACGGGTGGGATCGCGAACGTCCCGGGCCACGGATCGGTGACCCTGGCAGAGGCTGCGCCCGGGTTCACATCCTCTCCTTCCAGCCGATCCGTACGAGCCAGGCGTTGACCGGCCAGGCGGTGAAGAAGCCGAGAACCATGGACAACTGCATCAACATCCAGTAAGCGGCACTGGTCTTCGGCAGGCCGGGCGAGAAGATGACCTCCTGGTAGAGCCACATGCCGAGGAAGAGGCCGATCTGAAAGGCGACGATGGACAGGGTGTCGGCCTTCACGGCTGCCCAGACGCCCTTGAGCCGACCGATGTTGCGCATGGGAACGATGGTGAAGTATTGGAAAAGGATGCCCAGGATCCAAGCGAAAGCAAAGTCCAGGGCGAAGTCGGCGTAGAGGGCCTTGCCCGCGAGGGTGAGTGAGGCCGCGTACACGAGCCACTCGGCACCGATGTCTCCGAGAGTGCACCCGGCCCCGCAGTGGCTGACGGCCTTGGACTGCACGTCCCACTGGGGCAGCTTGTCGGAGTCGGGCATGCCCTGTTCCCGGACCACCGGCTTCGAGGTGCGCCGACCGCGCGTGAAGTAGAACCAGAGGGCGACCGGCCCCCAGTACAGGGCGGTGACCGGATACACCAGATTCATGATCCACATCTTCTGGCGGTGGCCACGGAGAACGATGTCGGCCAGGACGACGAGCGCACTGGCGAAGGCAACGGCGAGGCTGAACCAACCCAGCGCTTCGATCCAGTCAGCCGGCTGTACATGACGCTCCATCCGTTCACCCTGCCCGTTCGTCGAGTTTGCCCGTGTTCGGGTGGACAGGTACCCCGGAGTGTGCCGGTCAGCACAGAGACGCTCGTCCGTTCGCGTGGCCCGGATGTCCCATGTCGGAGCGGGTCCCTCTCAGAGGAACCCGCTCGTCGAAGTCGTCCGCCACCACCCGCTTGCGCGATACGCGGGCTCCGGCGCAGCCTCAACGCGCATGGGCCCCGCTCCGCAGAACAGGGAACGGTGTCGTCATTCCCAGCCGAGCGGGGACGGCACGGCGCCGGCATCCGGGGCGGGGGGCTCCGCGCCCGCCTCGTTGAAGGCGGCCAAGGCGTCGATCAGCGCCATCCGCTGCTCTGGTCTCAGACGTTCGACGATGGCGGCGATCTCCGTGCGCCGCCGGGCGGTGACCTCCTCGACCGTACGGCGCCCCTCCGGCGTCAGCCGCAGCAGAGTCTCGCGCCGGTTGTCGGGATTGACCTGGCGGTCCGCCAGTCCGGTGGCGATGAGCCGGTCCACCATACGCATGGCCGTCGAAGGGGCTACGCGGAGGAGATCCGCGAGAGCGACGAGCTTGGTGACTCCACGGGTGGAGAGAACGACCAGCATCCGGAACTGCGGCAGCGTGACCCGGTCCTCGACCGCGGACAGGGACCGGGCAGAGACCGCCACCAGCAGTCGGGAAGCGGTAAGCACCTCCCGCGTGACGACATCGACGTCCTCCATGGCCCCCTCGCGGGACTCGCGCTCCACCATGGATCCTTTCTACCTAGATTTCTTTATTAGACTGTGCAAAATTTTACCTACCGAACGGATCGTCCCTGGGTCTTCCGCCCCGTTGTGGCGGGGAGTGGACACCGCCCACCCTCTGGAAGGCGAGCATGACACCTGACGAAGCGGACCCCGCCAGAGCACGCGTTCCCACCGGCTGGCGTCGGACGGCAGCTCGCGCGCCCATCCTCCTGTTCCGGGCCGGCCTGGGGCCGCTGCTCGGCAGACGGCTACTGCTGTTGCACCATGTGGGCCGGGTCAGCGGAAGCGATCGCCGGGTGGTCCTCGAAGTCGTGGCGTACGAGGCGCCATACCGCTGCTGGACGATCGCCTCCGGCTTCGGACCACGCTCCGACTGGTACCGAAACCTGCGTGCCCAGCCGAAGACGGTTGTGCAGTTCGGCAACCGCCACCACGCCGTCACCGCCCGTTTCCTCACCTCCGACGACGGCGCCGACGTCATGACGGACTACGGCCGACGGCACCCCCGCACCGCCCGTCGCCTATGCGCCTACCTGGGACTTCCCGCCGACGGCACCGAGAGCGCCCTACGCGAAGCCGGGCGCAGGATCCCCTTCGTGCGCCTCGAGACAGACGCCTCTCCGCCGGACGCGCCGCGCCGCCCTTGAGACACCGACACGACGAAATGAGCGACAAGTGCCGAAGCCAACCGCTGATTCGGTGTGGAGACAATTCCTGACGGACAGCGAGCAGGCCATCGCCCGGTCCGCACCGCGAGAGCCATCAGCCCGGGAACGCACTGGGCATCCGGCGGGGAACAGCCATGTCGGCGACGCCTGGTACTGCGACGACCCAGTGGCCGAACCCCCATGGCGCCACCTTGACACCCGAGGGCGAATACATCGCCTCGGGCGCATCCTGGCGGGCGCGGCCGCGCTCGCCGTTCTCCTGGGGCTCTTCTCCTGCCTCCCCAAAGAGCCCGCGGGTCTGCCCACAGGTCCCGAGAGCACCTCGCCGCCCCAGACATCCAGTGCCGTAGTCGAGTCACCGGCCCCGGCGGCGCCGGCCTTGGAGTCGACGGATGCCGCATAGAACGGCGTGCGTGGCCGATCCAGTCCGCCCACCGCAAGGGGTTCGCCAAGGCCCTCGGCAGTGATAGCGACCTGGGGCGCGGGAAGAGTGCCCCCTTGTGTGAGTCGGGTCGCGGATGGCTGGCAGTCACGGCACAGCGACCCAACTCCGGTCGCGGGTGGTGGCAGTCCGGCAGGGATCTCCATTGCGATCGATGTCCCGACCAGGGACACTCGCGCGATGAGCCGCAGCGCATCGCCCGAACCGGTCGAGCGAGGGTGGGACGAGCCCTGGTATCGGGTGCGTATGGAGGGGTTCGAAGCGTCGTTCCTGCCCAGTGACGGCGAGGCCCTGGACGAGGTCTGCAACGTCGATGTCTTGGTGACTCTGAAGGATGGATCTCGTTGGACCGCGACCGTGTTCACCGTCGCGGAAGTCGAGCGCCTGTTGAAACTCTGGGCAGGGACCGACGAGGCGCTTGGCGGCCGGTACTTCTGGGTCTCGGACGGCCTGATCGTCAGGGAACCGGGCATCGACAGCATCACCGACGTGATCGCCGGACTGATCGAGAACGGCGAGTTCTCCGAGACCTTTCAGCCGGTGATCGACGACTGACCGAGATTCGTTGACAGACCTGATCAGGAACATACCCGCATGGGCCAGCACTCCTTGTGGCCCGAGTTCGCCGCCTCCGTACGACGTGCCGCGAGAGCAGTCCCCGAGCACGTCAGCACGACAACGTCCGTCACGCACCGTGCCGACGCCGGGGGACTCAACTCGCGTCCGCTCACACCTCGACGGGCGCGTCCGCCGGGAGGCTGTCCATGAAGGAGCTGACCGAGAAGACCGCGTTGCCGGCGCCGGGCGGGCCGTAGCCGGGGGGCGAGGAGAGACCGAACTCCTCCATCGTCTGCCGGTAGGCCTGGAGCAGCCGGATGTGGTACTCCAGCGGGGCGCCGTCGGGATTGGTCTTGCCCAGCGGGGTGGTGGGCTCGGGGCACCAGGTGGTGAAGCGGGGCGTGATGCCCTGCGACATGAAGAAGCGCAGGCCCTCGGTGGTGGAGGCGATGGCCTCGTCGACCGTCTTGAAGCCGAAGGGCTCGGCCATCTCCACGCCCGCCACGAAGTTGGGGATGACGTTGCGCGCGCCGAAGACGTCGGCGGAGTCGAGGATGCGCCTGTGCCACTCGTCGCGGCCGACGTAGCGCTCCTTGCCGGGGCAGTACATCTTGAACAGGTACTCGTCCCACACCTCGTAGTTGGGGTGGTAGATCTGGACGCCGTAGTCCTTGAAGCGCTGGACGTCGTCCTTGGGCAGCGCCTGGGCGACGACCTTGCCGATCCAGCGGCCGGGGAAGTGCTCCTCGATCGCCTTGGCGTAGCGCCCGTAGAAGTCCGCCTCGTCCAGGCCCTGGACCTTCGACGTGATCGCGCCGCCGGTGAGCGTGTAGGCGGTGGACGTCTTCGCCGTGTCGTAGGTGTTGATGATGTCGAGGGCCTCGAGGACCTCGTCGACGTCCTTCACACCCGTGTAGGGGCGGCCGGCCGCCTTGTGCTGGCGCCAGTTGTGGTTGATGTCGCAGTACTGGCACTCCTCCTTGGCGCCGAAGTACTGGCAGACCCGGAAGGCGGTCAGGTAGATCAGGTAGCCCCACTGGATGGTCGGGGCCACCTCCATGACGGACTTCCCGTTGGAGAGCTTGTGGCGGTAGTACTCGGGCATCGGCGGCACGCCGACGTCGGAGATCCGCCTGCCGTCGAGGTAGAGGCCGAGCTGGCCGTGCTCGTCGGCGGCGACCCGGTAGGGGGAGCCCGGGTTCACGCGCACCGAGACGACGGTGCGGCGCAGGTCGTAGGGGCCGCCGGTGAGGATGATCTCCTCGGGCGGGCGGCGCAGCGCGGCCTCGCCCAGCTCGGGCAGGGTGCCGTGGTCGAAGGAGAAGATGAAGTACGACTTCGGCTTGACCTCGCCGGACTCGTTGTCGCTCAGCGCGGAGGGGTCGAAGGCCACCCCGCCGCGGAGCAGGTCCTCCTTGAAGACGGCTTCCCGCGGTACGTGCGGAAAGCGCTCCATAAGATCCTCGACCAGCGCGGTACGGCTGCCCATCCGTGTCTCCTCCCGGCTCAGGCGTTCGACTTCTCACGGTATGCCCCCGGGCGTGCGGCTTCCCGCGCGGGGGCCCCTCCAGGCGCGCCGGGTAGGTTTCCGCGGTATGAGCGACGTCACGGTGACCAACTGGGCCGGCAACATCACCTACACGGCCGAGGAGCTGCTCCGGCCGCGTTCGCCCCGGGCGCTGGGGGCCCTGGTGGCGGGCAGTGCGCGGCTGCGGGTGCTGGGCAGCGGGCACTCCTTCAACGAGATCGCGCAGCCCGGTGCCGGGGGCGTCCTGCTGTCGCTGGCCGACCTGCCGTCGGTGGTGGACGTCGACACGGCGGCCCGCACGGTGCGGGTGGGCGGCGGCGTCCGGTACGCCGAGCTGGCCCGGCGGGTGCACGCGCGGGGGCTGGCGCTGCCGAACCTGGCGTCGCTGCCGCACATCTCGGTGGCCGGCTCGGTGGCGACCGGCACGCACGGTTCCGGGGTGGGCAACGGCTCGCTGGCGTCGGCGGTGCGCGAGGTGGAGCTGATCACGGCGGACGGCTCGGCGCTGACGCTCGCGCGGGGCGACGGGCGCTTCGGCGGGGCGGTGACCTCGCTCGGCGCACTCGGCGTCGTGACCTCGCTCACCCTCGGCCTGGAACCGGCCTACGAGGTCGAGCAGCACGTCTTCACGGAGATGCCGCTCGCGGGTCTGGACACGGCGACGTTCGAGGCGGTGATGGCGTCGGCGTACAGCGTGAGCCTGTTCACCGACTGGCGGGCGCCGGGCTTCCGGCAGGTGTGGCTGAAGCGGCGCACGGACCAGCCGCTGCCGGAGTTCCCGTACGCGAAGCCCGCCGTCGACAGGATGCACCCGGTGCCGGGCATGCCCGCGGTGAACTGCACCGAGCAGTCCGGTGTGCCGGGGCCCTGGCACGAGCGGCTGCCGCACTTCCGCGCGGACTTCGTGCCCAGCAGCGGCGCCGAGCTGCAGTCGGAGTACCTGATGCCGCGCGAGCACGCCCTGGCCGCCCTGCACGCGATGGACGCGATCCGGGAGGTCGTCGCGCCGGTGCTCCAGACCTGCGAGATACGCACGGTCGCCGCGGACGCGCAGTGGCTGAGCCCGTCCTACGGCCGGGACACGGTGGCGGCGCACTTCACCTGGGTCGAGGACACGGCGGCGGTGCTGCCGGTGGTGCGCGAGCTGGAGCGCGCCCTGGCCCCCTTCGCGCCCCGCCCGCACTGGGGCAAGGTCTTCACCACCCCCTCCGCCGCACTCCGCGCGCTCTACCCGCGACTGGACGACTTCCGGTCCCTGGCCCGGGCGCTGGACCCGGCGGGGAAGTTCGGCAACGGGTTCGTGCGGGGGGTGCTGGGTGAGTGACCGGGCGGCAGGACGCGTGCCAGCAGGAGGGTGACGTCGTCGTCGGGTACCTCCGCCGGCAGTGAGCCGATCACGGCGCGGGCGAGGTCATCCAGCGACTCCTCCCGCCGTCCCAGGATCTCGCGCACCCTCCGCATGCCCTTGTCGATGTCCTCGTAGCGCTCCTCGACCAGCCCGTCGCTGTACAGCGCGAGCAGGCTTCCGGGAGCCACCTCGGACTCGGCGGTCTCGTACGGCGCGAGCCCCACCCCGAGCGGGGTGCCCTGCGGCACGTCGAGAAAGGAGGCGCCGCCCCCGGGCCGCACCACGGCGGGCGGCGGGTGTCCGGCGGAGGCCACCGAGCAGGTCCGCGTGGCGGGGTCGTAGACGGCGTACACGCACGTGGCCCCCATGGACGGGACGGCATCCCCGGCTGCCTCGTCGTCCTCCACCAGCCGGATGAACGTACGGTCCAGCCTGGTCAGCAGTTCTCCCGGGGGCAGGTCGAAGTCGGCGAGCGTACGTACGGCCGTGCGCAGCCGGCCCATGGTGGCGGCGGCGTCGATGCCGTGTCCGACGACGTCGCCGACGACGAGGGCCAGGCGGCCCCGCGGCAGGGTGATGACGTCGAACCAGTCCCCGCCGACGCTGCCCCGGCCGTCGGCCGGCAGATAGCGCGCCACCACGTCCATGGCCGATCCGCCGTCCACGTGGCGCGGCAGCAGGCTGTGCTGGAGGGCCAGGGCGGTCGTCCGCTCGCGGGTGTAGCGGCGGGCGTTGTCCAGGCTCAGCGCGGCCCTGGCGACCAGTTCCTCGGCCAGCAGCTGATCGCGCTCGTTGAACGGGGCCGGGTTCTCGGTCCGCACGAAGACCGCCACACCCAGCAGGATCCCGCGGGCCAGGACCGGGAGGATCAGCAGGGAGTGCATGCCGAACTCGATGATCTTCCGGGCGCGGGCGGGGTCGTTGTCCAGCCACGCGTCGGAGGCGGGGTCGAGCGTCGGCTCCAGCAGGGGCCGGCCCGAGGACAGCACCTGGAGGAAGGGGGAGGGCCGAGGGACGTAGACGACGTCACCGGTGGTCCACAGGGACTCCGGGGCCCCGGGGTGGATCGATGCCCTGCCCGCGCGCCGGAAGGTGGGGACGCGCCCCTCGGACAGCCCGTACCGGTCCAGCGGCTCCTCGCCGAGCCGGGCCGCCTCGGTCAGGTCGACGGTGACGTAGTCGGCGAACAGGGGCACGGTGAAGTCGGCCAGCTCCTGCGCGGTGCGCATGACGTCCAGCGTGGTGCCGATCCGGGCGCCGGCCTCGCTCACCACGGCGAGGCGGTCTCCGGCCCAGGGCGACTTCTCCTCGACGACGAGACACACGCCCAGCGTGCGGCCCGCCGCGTCGCGCAGGTGCAGAAACGAGGCCGACAGCGCTCTGTCGCGGCCGGTTCCGGCGGCCGGTACCCGGTATTCGAGGCCGGTCACGTTCTCCCCGGTGGACAGTACGCGCCGCATGACCGCCGCCGGCTCGGAGGCGTCACCCGCCAGGGCCTCCTGGGGCGGGCGGCCCAGCCGTCGGGCGCGCGGGATGCCGTCGTAGCGCTCGAGGGCGTCGTTCACCCAGGTGCATCTCAGGTCGGTGTCCCAGGTGGCGATGGCCGCGTCCGACCGGGTGAGGAGGGAGCGGAGCGCCGCTGCCGCGCCTTCTCCCGCTCCCGCCACCACGGAGTCGACGGCGGTCGCGAGCGCGGTGCGGTCTTCAGGACTCATGGCGCATCGTCCCCGTGACGTGAGGCTCGTTGTGCTGCTGGACGAGGCCCCCCTATCGCATAAGAAGGGCGGCGGGGCCCGTCGTATTCCCGGTACCGCCGAGGCCCGCCGTATTCCCGGTACGGGTCAGGCCCGCCCCGCCCGCCGGATCGGGGTGAGCAGGGCCGTGCCGGCGATGAGGACGCAGCAGGCGCCCGCCGTGAGGGCGACCGGGGTGGTGCCGTGGTGCTCCGCCGCCCAGGTGAGGACGGCCGCGCCGATGGGGGCCACCGAGTACTGGAGGGTCCAGAAGGCGGAGGTGACCCGGCCGAGCAGGTGCTCCGGGGTCACCTCCTGGCGCAGGGACATCGAGCAGGTGCCCGCCATGCCGACGCAGGCGAGGAACGCGGCGCTCAGGAGGGCGACGGCGGGCACCTCGCTCACCCGGCCGAGGCCGGCGAAGGCCAGGCCGCACACCGCGACCGCTCCGGTCCAGGTCGGGCCGAAGCCGAGCAGGCGCCGGGCGCGGGCCACCAGCAGGGCGCCCGTGATGGTGCCGAGCGCACCGACCGCCATGACGGTGCCGACGGTGCCGTCGTCGCGGCCCAGGTCGTGCTTGAGGTGGTAGATGACCAGGTCGTTCAGGCCGAGGGTGAGGAAGCTGAAGCCGCACAGCAGCACGGTGAGCGAGCGCAGCACGGGGTGCCCGTACAGGAACACGACCCCGGTGCGCAGGTCCTGCCACAGTCCCGGCCGCTTCCCCGAGGCGGGGGCGTCGTCGGCGGGGCGGGAGCGGAAGCGGACGAGGGCGACGCAGGCGGCCGAGACGCCGAAGCTGGCCGCGTCGACGCCGATGGCGGTGGCCGGGCCCGACCAGGCGGCCACCACTCCGGCGCACAGCGGTCCCAGTACGCCGGCCGCGGCGGCGGTGGCGTTGAGGCGCCCGTTGGCCTCGGTGAGCTGCTCCGTGCCGACCAGGGAGCGCACGACGGTGACGTAGCCGACGGCGAACAGCATGCCCACGGCCTCGCACAGCGGCAGGACGACGTAGAGCAGCCAGATCTGCGGGCCGAACAGCCAGACCACCGGGACCAGTCCGTACACGGCCATGCGCGCCAGGTCGCAGCCGATGAGCAGCTTGCGGCGGTCGACGCGGTCGACCACGGCACCGGCGAACACGGCAGCGAGGACCGCGGCGGCGCCGCCCACGGCGGTGAGCAGGCCCATCCGGGCGATCGAGCCGGTGGCCTCGAGGACCAGCAGGGGCAACGCGATCAGGGCGAAGGAGTCGCCGAGCACGGAGAGGGTCTGCGCGGCCCAGAAGACGCCGAAGTCCCGTTGCCGCCACAGGGGCCGGGGGTCCTCGGGGGCGCGTCCGGCGGCCCGCCCGGCGTCGTGTGCCTCCTGGGTCATCCCGGGGTCGCCGTCGGCTGTCGCATACCGGTCGTCTCCCCCTGCTCGCCCTCCGCGGTCGGCGACACCCTACGGACCGGGAGGCGTCCGGCGCAGCCTGGTTTACGGGCGCTGGCCTAGCATGTGCCCCGGGATCTTCAGGAGTCCCGGAGAGTCAGGAAGGTGGCGCATGCCCCGAGCGGGCCTCACGACGGACCGTGTGGTCGCGGCCGCGGCCGAACTCGCCGACGCGAGCGGCTTCGAGAGCGTCACCGTGTCCGCCCTCGCCCGGCACTTCGGCGTGCGCGACGCGAGCCTGTACACGCACGTAAGGAACCTCCAGGACCTGCGCGTGCGGATGGCGTTGCTGGCGGGCGGCGAGCTGATCGACGAGATCGCGGCGGCGGTGGCGGGCCGGGCCGGGAAGGACGCGCTGGCCGCGTTCGCGGGCGCCTACCGCGCCTACGCCCTGCGGCATCCCGGCCGTTACGCCGCGACGCAGATCCGGATGGACCAGTCCCTCGTCGCCGACTCCCCCGCCCTGCGCCGCACCGCCGAGATCACCCACGGCATGCTCCGCGCCTACGGCCTCACCGAGCCCGACCTCACCGACGCCGTACGCCTGCTGCGCGCCACCTTCCACGGCTTCTGCGCCCTGGAGGCCACCGGCGGCTTCGGCGCCCCACGCGCGGTCCAGGCGTCCTGGGACCGGGCGGTGGACGCACTGCACGTCGCGCTGGAGAACTGGCCGCGCGCGGACTAGGCACCCCTCAGCGCCGCCACGTCCGCGTACGCCGGTGCGGTGCCCCGCGGTGGGTGGCCCGCGGTGATGTCGGCCGCCGTCTCCAGGGCGGCGCCCAGAGCCCTGCGGTACAGCAGCGAACCGAGGCTCACGCGGGCCACGCCGAGGTCGGCGAGGTGGGCGAGGGCGGGGCCGGCGGGCGAGAGGAGGACGTTGAGCGGGATGTCGAAGCGCGCGGCCAGCTCCGCGATGCGGGCGGGGTCGGTGAGGCCGGGGACGAAGACTCCGTCGGCGCCCGCCTCGCGGTAGGCGTCCAGGCGCCGCACGGTCTCCCCGGGGTCGCCGTCCCCCGACCAGTACATGTCCGTACGGGCGTTGACGAACAGACCGGGCGCCGCGCGCTTGACCGCGGCGATCTTCGCGGCGTGCCGGCCGGGAGGGCCCAGCGCGTCCTCCAGGTTGACGCCGACCGCGCCCACCGCCGCCAGTTGCCGCGCGAACTCCCCGACCTCGTCGGGGTCGTCGGCGAAACCGCTCTCCGCGTCCACCGTCAGCAGGAACGGCCCCGAGCCCAGGGTGAGGGCCAGCCGCAGGGTCTCGTCGCGCGTCGCCGACGCCCCGTCGGGCAGGCCGTTCGCCGCCGCGACGCCGAGGCTGGTGGTGCCGACGGCCGGGAAACCCTGCCCGGCGAGGGCGAACGCGGAGGCGTGGTCCCAGGCGCAGGGCAGCAGGAGGGGCGTGCCGGGGCGGTGCAGGGCGGCGAACGCGGTCACGAGAGGTCGCCCACGGCGTCGGCGTAGTACACGGACTCCCCCAGGTGGCGCGCGAGTTCGCGGAAGGTCCAGCCCTCGCCGGGCGAGTCGTCGAGCTGCCCCGGGGTGAGCGCGTCCAGCCGGTCGGCCCAGATCCGGGCGAGCCGGGTGAGGCGGCTGCGGGCCTCGTCCAGGTCGTCCGGCGTGAAGGGGGCGCGGTCCGCGTCCGTGGTCGTGGCGGAGGCGTGCCAGTGGTCGGGCTCGGTCGGCCGGCCCGCCAACCGCGCCTCCATCTCCGCGAGATGGTCGACCAGGTGGTCGGCGACCCGCCGGACGGCCTTGTGCGGGGTGTAGGTGCGCCCGTCGACGTGGACGGGTTCGCCGTCCCAGCGGGTCCAGGTGGCGGCCAGGGCGAGGACGTGCTCGACCATGCCGGTGACGAGGGCGGCGGGGGCGGACGCGGGGTGCGCGGGGGCGGTGTGCGAGTCGCTCATGTGCCCGACGTTATGGGCCGGTTGGTTCGGTGGCCGCCGAAGTGTTCACCGGCGAGGGGCGGGTATCCGGACGCACACGTGACGTCACCCCCCGATCCGACCGACCGAGAGGCGACCATGAACAGATCCGAGCGGGGCGAAGGGGCTTACGAGCGGCGCTGGTGGGACAAGCTGTCGGTGATCGGCGTGCTCGCGCTGGCAGCGGGCGTGGTGGTCCGTCTGATCACGCGCGGGCTCGACTCGTGGCCGTCCGCGGTGATCGGGGCCGCGCTGATGAGTGTGTGGATCGTGTTCCTGGTCCGCCGACGCAGGCGCGCCGACGCCCGGGACACCGGCGCCGACAGCGAGGACGTACCGGCCATGGAACGCCGGATCCTGAAGGGCGGGGAGCCGCCCCGGGACCCCGAGCGGCGCCGGGAGATGGCCGCGCTGGTGGACTCCCGTCAGCACCGGCTGCGGCGCAACCGCTGGTGGGCGCTCCCCATGCTGGCCGTGATCTTCTTCGGTACGTCCGTCCTGGCGTTCGTCTCCGGTTCCGTGACCGCCGGCAGCCTCACCCTGGCTCTCGCGGTGGCGTTCGTCGGTTGGCTGACCTGGTACAACTTCCGTTTCGACCGGCGCCTGACACAGATGCGCCACCGGCTGCGGACCTGATCGGGCGCGTCAGGTCACCAGGCCGTGGCGGTAGGCGAACACCACGGCCTGGACGCGGTCGCGCAGGTCCAGCTTGGTGAGGATGCGGGAGACGAAGGTCTTGACCGTCTCGGGGCTGATCACCAGGGCCGCGGCGATCTCGCCGTTGGAGAGGCCGTCCGCGACGAGGCGCAGCACCTCCGTCTCGCGGGGTGTGAGCGGGAGGTTCCCGGCGGGGCCGCCGACGGGCCGGATGCGGGCGGCGTACCGGCCGACGAGGCGGCGCGTCACGTCGGGGTCGAGGAGCGCCGCGCCCTGGGCCACGGTCCGGATGCCGTGCAGCAGACGGTCCGGCGGCGCGTCCTTGAGCAGGAACCCGCTGGCGCCCGCCCGCAGCGCCTCGTACACGTACTCGTCGAGGTTGAACGTGGTCACCACGAGCACCTTCACCGGGTGCTCCACCCCGGCGCCGGCCAGCAGCCGGGTGGCCTCGATGCCGTCCATGACCGGCATCCGCACGTCCATCACGACGACGTCCGGGCGTACTTCGCGGGCGAGGTCGACGGCGGCCCGGCCGTCGCCGCACTCGCCCGCCACCTCCAGGTCGGGCTGGGCGTCGACGATCGTGGCGAGGCCGGCGCGGATCATCGCCTGGTCGTCGCAGATCAGGACGCGGACCGGGGTGCTCACGAGGGACTCCCGGCCGGGATGCGGGCCTCGACGACGAATCCGCCGCCCGCCGGCCGGCCGGTGCTGAAGTCGCCGCCGAGGACGCCGACCCGTTCGCGCAGTCCGGCCAGGCCGCGTCCGCCGCCGCCGGGGGACGCGGCGCCCGTGCCCGTGCCGTCCGTGCCGACCCGCACCGTGATCTCCCGTTCGCCGTGGTGGACGAGGACCGAGGTCCGGCCGCCGTGGTCGTACTTGAGCGCGTTCGTCAGGGCCTCCTGCACGACGCGGTAGGCCACCAGGTCGGCGCTGCCGGTGGCGGCCGCCGGTGTGCCCCGTTCGGTGAACTCGACCGGCTGCCCGGCCCGCCGGGTCTGCTCCACGAGGGTGAGGACCCGGCCGACGGGCGGTGTCCTGGGCTCCGTGCCCCGGTCGGTGCCGTGGTCCGGGTCGAGCAGGTCGAGCAGGTGCCGCAGGTCCGTGATGGCCCGGCGGCCGGTGTCGCCGACCGCGGCCAGCGTCCGGTCGAGCCGGTCGGGGTCGGCGGTCAGGTACCGCGCCGCCTCGGACTGGACGACCATCGCCGTGACGTGGTGGGTGACCACGTCGTGCAGTTCGCGGGCGATGCGGGCGCGTTCGGCGTCGCGGGCGTCCTCGGCGACGCGCACCCGGCGTTCGGCCTCGGCGGCCCGGGCGGAGCGCATCCAGGTGCCGATGCCCCAGGCGAGGGCCAGGGCCAGGTAGAAGGTGACGAACTCGGCGGCCGGTTCGCCCGGCCCGCGCCGGTACAGCTCGACCGAGAGCGCGACGAACGCCGCGGAGGCGAGGGCCAGGGTCGTGCGCCGGTACCGCTCCAGGTAGGAGCCGGCGCTCAGCAGGGCCACGGGCAGCGCGGTGCCGGCGAAGAGGTGGTAGCCGCGGATCTGGTCGAGGGCGAAACCGGCCGACACGAGGGCGAGGCAGACGTGCGGCCACCTGCGGCGCACGGCGAGCGGGAGGCACTGGAGGAGCGCCGCCGCACCGGCGAGCACGTCGGCGGGGCGGGTGGGCAGGCCGCCGATCTCGGTGCCGTTGCCCCGCAGGGCGGGCAGCAGGGACGCGATCAGGAGGAGCACCGCGAACGGCAGATCGCGGACCATGACGTCCAGGCGCCGCCACCGTTCCGGCAGCTCCGGCACCCCTCGGCGAGCGATCACCGGGGCAGTGTAGCGGCGGCGTCGACGCGTGCCGCCCGCCGGGCGCCGGGCGGCACGACGTTCCCGCGCCGGTGCGCCAGCCACAGGAACACGAGGGTCAGCAGCGCTCCGAAGCCCACCGCGTAGACGCTGCCCTCGGGCCCGAACGCGCCGCCCGTGAGCAGCTTCGGTCCGTCCGTGGCGGCGTCCAAAAGTCCCTGGTTGGTGCCGTTGCCGGAGACCTCGGTGCTGAAGACGCCGGCCGCGGCGAAGTTCCAGCCGAAGTGCACGCCGATCGCCGGCCAGAGGCTGCGGGTGGCGGCGTAGACGGCGGCGAGCATGAAGCCGGCCTCGATGGAGATGGCGACGGCGCCCCAGAGGGTGGCGTCCTCGTTGAGCAGGTGGGAGAGGCCGAAGAGGACGCCGGTCAGGGTCAGCGCGACGTACGTCCCGACGTGTTCCTCGATGACGCGGAACAGGACGCCGCGGTAGACCACTTCCTCCATCGCGGCGGCGGCCGCCATGAAGCCCACCAGGCCGAGGGCGCCCCGCACCGAGCCGAGGCCGTCGACCTCGTAGTGGCCGGAGGCGAACAGGTTGACGATGACGGCGCCGAACATCCCCGCGCCGATCAGCGTGCCCCAGCCGGCCCTGGCGGCGGCACCCTCCCAAGCGACGTCGAGGGCGGGCCGGCGCTCGGTGCGCCGTACCACCCAGGCGTACCCGAGCACGGCGCACGCCGCCGCCGCCAGGCCGACGACGAGCATCAGCCAGTCGTTCTCCCGCACGGCGCCGACGGCGAACCCGCCCAGCGCGTACACCGCCAGGGCGGTCAGGAACTGCCGGACGAATCTCACGGGGACTCCTTCGCAGAGGCCCGCGACCGGGTCGTCCCGGGCCGCTCAGGACGCTACGGATCCGGCGACGCCGGATCGTCCCCCCGGGGTGGACACCTGGCCGTAGCTCGCACGGGGGACAGGCACCGCCGTCACACACCCCCTAGCCTCGTGACATGACCAGCCCCTTCGCCGCCGCCCTCGCCTCCGGCCGCCCGCTCGTGCTCGACGGCGGGATGTCCAATCAGCTGGAGGCCGCCGGGTACGACCTGAGCGACGGGCTGTGGTCGGCGCGGCTCCTCGCCGAGGCGCCCGGAGCGATCACCGAGGCGCATCTCGCGTACTTCGAGGCGGGCGCCGACGTGGCGATCACGGCGAGCTACCAGGCGACCTTCGAGACCTTCGGGCGGCGCGGCCTCGACCGCGACCGTGCGGCCGAACTGATGGCGCTGTCGGTGGAGTTGGCCCGGGACGCGGCACGCCGGGCGCGCACGGACCGCCCGCTCTGGGTGGCGGCCTCCGCCGGACCCTACGGCGCGATGCTCGCGGACGGCTCCGAGTACCGTGGCCGGTACGGCCTGACCCGGGACGAGCTGGAGCGCTTCCACCGCCCGAGGCTCGAGGTGCTGGCCGCCGCGCGCCCGGACGTGCTCGCGCTGGAGACGGTCCCCGACGCCGACGAGGCGGCGGCGCTGCTGCGGGCGGTGCGCGGTCTGGGCGTGCCCGCCTGGCTGTCGTACACGGTTGCCGGCGGCCGCACCCGCGCCGGGCAGCCTCTGGAGGAGGCCTTCGCACCGGCCGCCGACGCGGACGAGGTGGTCGCGGTGGGCGTGAACTGCTGCGTCCCCGAGGACGTGCCGGGTGCCGTCGAGACCGCCGCCCGCGTCACCGGCAAGCCGGTCGTCGCCTATCCCAACAGCGGGGAGACCTGGGACGCCGGCACCCGGTCCTGGCGGGGGCGCTCCTCCTTCGCCCCGGAGCGGGTGCGGTCCTGGCAGGCGTCCGGCGCCCGTCTGGTCGGCGGCTGCTGCCGGGTGGGGCCCGGCACGATCGCGTCCGTCGCGGGGGCGCTGGCGGTGGGGTGACGGGCGGCCCGTCCGGGGGCGGGGGGGTGGCGTACCGCCTCGGGCTGCGTGGCCGGGCCGTAGGGCATGATCGAGTCATGACGGACGAGTGGTTGTCGAATCGGGCCAAATCGGCTGAGGCGTCGGCGGGGACGGGGTTCGACCTCTCGGTGTGCGTGCGGGAGCGGATCCACCAGCTGGGGGGCGTCCAGTCGCACGGCACCCTGCTGGCCGCGGACCCGGAGAGCGGTCTGGTGGACACCGCCGCCGAGAACACCGGGAGCCTGCTGGGGGCGCCGGCCGACGGCCTGGTGGGCCGGCACGTCACCGCCGTACTGGAGGAGGACGACTGGGCGGAGGCCGTGGCGGCGTCGGCCGAGGGCGACTCCGTCGCCGTGACGCTGCCCGTGACGGCCGGTGCCGCCGGGCACCGGGCGGGCTTCGACCTGTCGGTGCACCGCCGCGAGGGCCTGGTGGTGCTGGAGTTCGAGCCGCGCGACGCCGAGGACGCCTTCCGGTTCGCCGCGTTCTACCAGGAGGTCCGCCGCGCCCTGCGCCGCCTGCGCTCCGCGGAGACGGTGCTCGACTGCTGCCGTGCGGCGGTGGCCGAGGTGCGCCGGCTGACCGGATACGACCGGGTCGTCGCCTACCGCTTCGAGGGCACCGACGGCCCCGGCGAGGTCGTCGCCGAGGACGTCCGGGAGGGCTGGGAGCCGTGGCTCGGCCTGTGGTTCCCGGCCACCGACATCCCGCCCCAGGCCCGGCGCCTGTACGAGGAGAACTGGATCCGCGTCATCCGGGACGTCGACGATCCCACGGCGCGGCTCCGTCCGGAGCGCCGCCCGGCCACGGGCACCCCGCTCGACCTGTCCGGCGCCGCGCTGCGCACGGTCTCCGGCTTCCACCTGGAGTACCTGCGCAACATCGGGGTCCGCTCCTCCATGTCGGTGTCCCTGATGCGCGAGGGCCGCCTCTGGGGTCTGATCGCCTGCCACGGGGCGGAGCCGCGCACGCTGGCCCCGGAGGTGCGGTCGGCGTGCGAGCTGTTCGGCACGGCCTTCTCCATGCAGCTGGCCGCCATCGCGGAACGGCACCGCGCCGACGCGCTGGAGCGCTCGGGCCGGGACGTGGCCGCGGTCGCCGGGCTGCTCGACGAGGACGTCGACGCGTCCCTGCTGCGCCACGAGAGCGCGGTGCGCGAGCTGGTCGGCGCCGACGGCGTCCTGTTCATGCGCGCCGGCCGCGCCTCCACGGGCGGCCTGCCCGTCCCCGAGGAGGTCGTCCGGACCCTCGGCGCCTACGCGGCCCACGCGACGCCCGACGGAGTGTGGTCCACCGACCGGCTGCCGGAGCTGCTCGCCGCCGGCGACGACGCCCCGCCGGTGGAGGGCTGCCCCGCGGGTGTGCTGCTGCTGCCGGTCGGACGCGGCGGCGACTACCTGGCCTGGTTCCGGCGGGAGCGCCCGACGCCCCGCGAGTGGGCGGCCGACCCCGCGCACCCGGTGCTCGTCGGTCCGCAGGGCGAGCGCCTGACGCCGCGGGGTTCGGGCGCCGTCTACCGCTCGATGATCCGGGGCCGCAGTCTGCCGTGGACGGCGCGGGAGCGGGCCGCGGCGGTGGAGATGGGCCGCCTGCTCACCGAGCTGGTCCTGCGCCACGCCGACGACCTGGACAAGCTCAACGACGAGCTGCGGATGACCAACCTGGACCTCGACTCCTTCGCGCACGTCGCCGCCCACGACCTCAAGGAGCCGCTGCGCGGCATCGCCAACGCCGCCACCTTCACCCTGGAGGACGCCGGGGAGGACCTCGACGGGACCAGCGTGCGCCGGCTGGAGACCATGCAGCGGCTCGCCGCCCGGATGGACGACCTGCTCAACTCGCTGCTCCACTACGCGCGGATGGGCCGCGCCGGCCTGCGACGCGAGGACGTCGCCCTCGACGACGTCCTGGACGCGGTGCTGGAGGTGGCCGGTCCGCGCCTGGAGGAGGAAAGGGTGCGGGTCGTGCGGCCACGGGCCCTTCCGCGGGTCCACGCCGACGCGGACCGGCTCCAGGACATTCTGCTCAACCTGCTGGTCAACGCCGCGAAGTACGCGGCCGACCGGCCGGACCGCACAGTGGAGGTGGGCGTCGAGGACGTCGTGCCCCCGGGGTCGGGGCGGGCCGGGCCGGCGGTGGTGGTCCGCGACAACGGCATCGGCATCCCGCACGACCGGCAGGAGGAGGTCTTCGACCTGTTCCGCCGGCTGCACGGGCCGCGGGAGCGCGGCGGCGGCACCGGTGTGGGGCTGGCGGTGGTCAAGCGGATCGTGGAACGGCACGGCGGCCGGCTCTGGCTGACCAGCGAGCCGGGCGAGGGTTCGGCGTTCTACTTCACGCTGGGCGAGGAGCCCGCCGGCGGTGCGGGCGGCTGACCCTTGGCCTCCAGCCAGTAGTCGAGCGCGCCCTTGAGGACCGTACGGAACAGGTGGAAGTTGAGCGGCTTGTAGATGTAGCTGTCGGCTCCGGCCGCGTAGGCGGCGTCGACCTCGGGCGGCGCGGTCGACGAGGTGAAGACCACCACGGCGACCTCGGCCAGTTCCGTCCGCGCCCGGATGGCCCGCAGCACCGCGTGACCGCTCAGGCCGGGCATGTTCAGGTCCAGCAGCAGGATGCCGGGCACCTCGTCCTCGGCCAGCAGGCGGTCCACGACTCCGTCGCCGCGGTCGAGGAACTCCAGGCGGAGCTGGGGATGGCTGCGCGTGAGGGCCCGTTCGATCGCCTCCGCGTCCTCCTGCGAGTCCTCCACCACCAGGACCCGGCCGTTGTCCAGCCGCTTGCCCGGTGCGTGTGCCTGCGTCACGGTCGTCCCCTCAGGTGCGCGATCAGTACTGCGGTGTCGTCGTCGCCCATCTCGCGGAAGTCGGAGGCGGCGGTGACGAGCCGCCGCGCCGAGAGTTCGTCGACGGGTCCGATCCCCCGCACGGCGTCGTGCAGCAGATCCTCGAAGCAGGTGCCGTCCGCCGCCCTCGCCTCCGTGAGTCCGTCGGTGAACAGCACCAGGGCGTCGCCGTCCGCGAGCCGGACCCGGTGCGGGGCGTACTCGGCTCCGGGCACGACGCCGAGGAGCAGTCCTCGGGCGGGCAGCTCCTCCACGGTTCCGTCGGCGTGCCGGACCAGCGGCCACGGGTGCCCGGCGCCGGCGATGTCGGCGTCCCAGCCGCCCCCGGCGGCGGGCGTCAGGGTCACCACCAGGGCGGTCACGAAGCGGGCGGCGCCCTCCTCGACCAGCGCGCCGTTGAGCCGCTCCAGGGTCCGTTCGGGAGCCATGCCGTCCGTGAGCAGCGTGCGCAGGGTGTGCCGGGCCAGCGCGGTGTACGCCGCCGCCTCGGCCCCGCGGCCGCAGACGTCGCCGATGAACAGGGAGATCCGGTCGCCGGCCACCACCGCGTCGTAGAAGTCGCCGCCGACGTCCAGGCTGGGGTCGCCCACCTCGTAGGCGGCGCTCAGCAGCACCCCGGGCGCCTCGGGCAGGACGCGGGGCAGCAGCTGGCGCTGCAGGGTCTCCACGTGCTGGCGCCGCTGGGCGTAGAGGGTGGCGGTGTCGATGGCGAGCGCGGCCCGGCCGGCCAGGTCGGCGAGGGTCGGCAGGTCGGCCAGGCTGGTGTCGTCGCGGTGGTAGAGGAAGGTCAGCGTGCCGAGGACGCGGCCGCGGGCGCGCAGCGGGCTGACGCTCAGCGCCCGGATGGTCTTGCCGTCGCCCACGGCGTCCGGCCCGAAGGGACCGCCGCTGAGGTCGCCGCCTCGCAGTACCCGCCCCCGGGACTGACCGGCGACCTGCCGAAGCCGCTCGGCGAGCCAGGCGTCGTGCAGGGCGACCTCCCCGAGCCAGGCCTGCGCGTCGGCGGCGACGTGGGCGGTGGCCACGGGTTCGAGGCCGCCGTCCGGCCGCAGGAGGTGGACCGCGCAGCCCTCGGCCACGGCGGGCACGGCCAGGCGCGCCACCCGGCGCAGCGTCTCCTCCACCTCCAGGCTCTCGTCCATCTGGAGGGAGGCCTCGGCGAGGAAGGCGTCGCGGGCCTGGCGCCGTTCGTGGACCTCGTCCTCCAGGATGCGCCGGTTGCTGACCATGAGGATGTCGGCGACCTGGTGCAGCCGCTCGCGCAGCTCCCGCTCCTCGTCCTCGGACGGCGAGTGGTCCAGGGCCATCCACAGGCCCGCGGTGTCGTCGGTCCCGAGCGGGAAGAGGCACTCCAGGACGGTGACCGCGCCGGTCCCGCGCAGGGCGGGTGCGACGAGCGGTGCGACGGTGTCCGGATCGCGGCGGCGCACGCGGGGCGGCTCGCCGGGCGTTCCGACGGGGGGCGGCACGGCTCCTCCGGGCCAGTCGGCGGCGGCGGGGTACCAGGTGACGGTTTCGTCGGAGTCAGGTGTCCAGCGGCGGAGGTAGCTCGTCTCGCGCCCCGCCCAGCGTGCTCCGACGACCGCGGCGGCTCCGGGCACCTCGGACAGGGCGGAGTAGACGCGCGTGGCGAGCATGGTGACGTCCTGAGCACGCACGGCCGCGAGCCACAGCTCGTGCAGGTGGCGCCACCAGCCGGACGGCGCACCGGGCGTCTCATGGGTACGTTCCTTCACACAATCCTCTCCACCGGCACACTGTACCCGCGCAGGGGCCGGATCCCCGGGCCGGACGGACGGGCCGACCGGTGCCGCCGGGGGCCTGTCAGGCCGCGGAGCGCAGGGGTTCCGCCTCGTCCCCGCGCGTGTCCGAGCGGGCCGTGGAGGTGGGGGCGACGACGAGGAAGGCGTCGGCGGCGAGGTCCATGACGACCTCGGCCGTCTGGCCCTGCGCCCGCAGGTGCGAGGCGAATTCCTCGGCCGGCCAGGAGCCGCGGGGCGAGCCCGCGGGGAACGTCTTCAACACCAGGGCATGCGTCATCGCGGCACCTCCGCACGTGGATTCGGCACAGCCACCCCTTGACCCGGACGGTTGGCTGCCTTGTCCTGCGCATGCCCCCGATCCACGGGGGACACGCCCACGGAATCTCGTCTCGCCGCACTCCTGCCGCGGGCCGGTCCCGTCCGGGGGTCTTGCGCAGACGCGTCGCTCTCTACAGCATGGGGTGCAAGCGCTTGTCAGGGCCACGCCAGTGATCGCGGTGTGTCCTGATGGTGTGTCATGAGGCGCCCACCCAGCGCCTTCTCCCCGGTTCCCCACAACCTGGAGGATTCACAGTGCGACTCTCCCACCCCCACAGCCTTCCGAGACGCGCACGACTGGTCGCCATGGCCACCGGCCTCGCCGCCGCGGCGGCCCTGGCGGTCCCCGCCGCCACCGCGTCGGCGCAGCCGGCCCCGGAGACGTTCAGCGCCGCCGAGCTCAACCAGACGACCGCCGCCGTGCGCACCGCCGACGTCGGCGGCACCGCGTGGTACACCGACGCCAAGTCGGGCAAGGTCGTCGTCACGGTCGACAGCACGGTCAGCAAGGCCGAGATAGCCAAGATCAGGAGTGAGGCCGGCGAGAACGCCGACGCGCTCGTGGTCAAGCACACGCCCGGCACGTTCTCGAAGCTCATCGCCGGCGGCGAGGCCATCACCACAGGCGGAGCCCGCTGCTCCCTCGGCTTCAACGTGCAGGACGGCGCCGGCACCAAGTTCGCGCTGACCGCCGGTCACTGCACCAACATCGGCAGCTCCTGGTCCATCGGCACCACGGCCGGGTCCAGCTTCCCGGGCAACGACTACGGCATCATCCGGCACTCCAACGGTGCCGCCGCCGACGGCCGTGTCTACCTCTACAACGGCTCCTACCAGGAGATCACCGGCGCCGGAAACGCCTCGGTGGGCCAGTCGGTCCAGCGCAGCGGCAGCACGACCGGCCTGCACGGCGGCAGCGTCACCGGCCTCAACGCCACCGTCAACTACGGTGCCGACGGCATCGTCTCGGGCCTGATCCAGACCAACGTCTGCGCCGAGCCCGGCGACAGCGGCGGCGCCCTGTTCTCCGGCAGCACCGCGCTCGGCCTGACCTCGGGCGGCAGCGGCAACTGCTCCTCCGGCGGCACGACGTTCTTCCAGCCGGTCACCGAGGCACTCGCCGCCTACGGCGTGAGCATCATCTGAGTCCTCTGCTCCCTCGCCCCGGCCCGGCGGCTCCGCCACCGGCCCTGAACACCGCCCCCGCCCGGTCCACCGGGCGGGGGCGGTGCGCGCGTCGCCGGGGCCGCGCCCGTTCAACCCTCCCCGCGGAACGTCCCGTCAGCGAGAGGCACTTCTGCGTTCGCGCCACCAGAGGGTGACGAACGCCGCGAGAGCGACCAGGAAAAGCAGGAACACCGCGATGCGCGTAGCGCGTGGCCGCGGAGAAGAATCAGTCGAGGCAGAACTCGTTGCCCTCGATGTCCTGCATCGTGATGCACGACTCGTTGACGCCGTCGGCGCGCTGGGTCAGCACGTGTGTCGCGCCGAGCGCCATCAACCGTGCGCATTCGGCCTCCAGCGTGGCCAGGCGCTCGTCACCCACGAGCCCTGTGCCGGCCCGCACATCGAGATGCACCCGGTTCTTGACGACCTTGCCTTCGGGGACTCGCTGGAAGAGCAGGCGGGGACCCACACCCGAGGGGTCGGTGATCGCGAAGTAGAGCTCCTCCTCGGGCGGCAGCGACTGGTGGTATTCCTCCCACGTGGCGAAGCCCTCCGGGACCGGCGGCACGACGTACCCCAGCACCTCGCACCAGAAGGCGGCGAGACGCGCGGGTTCCGCGCAGTCGAAGGTCACTTGGATCTGTCTGATGGTCGGCATCGGCGCACGATAACAGGGACGCTGCGCGGCTCCTGACTGTAGTGATGCGCCGTTCTCACCGACCCACCTCGATTCAGGCGGCACCGCAATGTTGCGGGGTGACACCCTGGAGCGATGCGACCTGAGACCGACGTCACCGAGAACGGCCTGCGGCATCTGCTCAATGAGTGGGATCCGATCGGCGTCGCCGATGCAGTTCAGGACGAGTACGACTGCATGCTCGCTCCTCTCCTTCAGCGCCTCCGGGGCGGCGCAGCCCAGGTGGAGATCGGCGAGTTCCTGCGGCATGAGCTGGAGGATCACTTCGGACTCTCCCCTCATCCATCAGAGCCGCAAGCGATGGCCTACCGGGTGATGACCTGGTGGGCATCAGGCCAAGGCACAGTGGGTGCGCCGAGGCCGTCGAACGGGGATGCCTCGCAGAGCCCATCCACCGCTCTATGACAGGAGGACCTGTGCAGCGTGGCGAAGTCTGGTGGGCGGAGGTCGACGGGCGGCGGCCCGTCGTACTGCTCTCGCGAGAAGGGCCGGAGTTCCGGGCGATGCAGGTCGTCGCTCCCGCCGGCGTCGAACTCGGCGGAGTCGCCGCCGAGCTGGCAGTAGGTGCCCCTGAGGGATTGCCCGTGGAAGGCGTGCTGCGGGTCGCGCTCCCCCGCCCCGGGCTCATCCCCTGCACGTGGCTGGTCACCCTGCACCGGAAAGACCTGGTCGAACGGGCGGGAACACTGTCGCCGGCGAAGCTTGGCGATCTCCGGGAACTCCTCCGGCTCGGTGGGCTCGAAGAGCAGCCCGCACCATGAGCCCGTGCTCTGCCCGCGGCACAGCGCGTGGCCGATGAGGTGACGTCCGACAGCGGCGCTGGGCCGAGGGTGCTGTATCTCGGCCTCGACTCCTACGTGACGGCCCCCGGCGACGGCCACCCCAGCCACCAGATGAACAGGCCGCTCAGCAGGACGAGCAGGAAGAGTGCGGCGTTGGTGCGGCGGTAGGCGACGAGGAGGGCCACGAACTCGCGGATCATGGCGCTCGGCCAGAAGTACGCGGCGGTCGGGGCGCCGATCACGTGGCCCCGGACGCCCGTGCGGCGGGCGGTGATCGCCGCGCGGAAGACGTGGTAGTTGTTCGTGACGATCACGCACCGGTAGTCCGGATTCCCCCGCTCCATCAGGGCTTTGCTGAACGTCAGATTCTCGTCCGTGGTCGTCGAGCGGTCCTCGCGTTCGATCAGGTCGGCGGGGAAACCCTGGTTGACCAGGTAGTCCGCCATCGCGTGGGACTCGGGCAGCTTCTCGTCGGGACCTTGGCCTCCCGAGGTGATCAGGACCGGGCGCCGGCCCCTCCGGGACAGCCGTGCGTGTTCCTTCCGGGCCCGGTCGAGGCGGCCGGCCAGCAGCGGGGGCACGGTCGTGCCGCCGGTCAGGCCCGAGCCCAGGACCACCACGTAGTCCGCCCGGCGCCGGATGCGCAGACGCCCGTACAGACTTCCGTAGACGAGGAAACAGAGGAACAGGAAGGCGACGTATCCGGCGAGCGCCACCGCCGTCGCCGCGACGACCACGAGCGTGTGCGTGTGCAGCACCAGCGCCGTGATCAGCAACGCGAGCAGGGCGACCAGGGCTGTGCCGGCCCCCAGGGAGAGCAGGTTCGCCAGGCTCCTGCCCTCCTTGCGGACCATGCTGACCCCGTTGGCGATGAGGAACCACGCCAGCGTGACGACCCCCACGCCCGCCAGGGTCAGCAGCGCGACGGCCAGGTCGCGGCCCAACTGGGGCCGCTCGGAGGCCACATGCCAGAGGAGCGCGAGCACGGCGAAGACGGCGGACAGGCCCAGCAGGACCGCGTTGCTCACTCGGCGGCGATCTCTGACCAGGCCGGCACAGAACAAGATGAAGCAGATGAACGACGGTACAAAGGCCACCATGCGTTGATCCTACGAGGCGCGGCGCGATCCCGACCGTCCTCCCCGGTGCCCCCGCGCGACCGGCTCCAACCCCTTGGCAGCGAGTAGGGCAGGCAGTCCTGGGAGCCAGCCGACTCTCTCCCCGAAACGCATATCCATTCCGGCCGCAATGAGCCCCGCCGCTTCACATCGACATATCGGGACGAAAGTGGGTCAACCCCTCATCTCTGGGGCGGAATTCACGGCTCCGTCGTCGAATTTCGGGGAGAACCTGGCTGGAAATGAACGAAGTGGACTCTTTGCCGCAAGAAGCGGTCCGCTGTAGTCGTATTTCGGCCAGGTTCAGACCTGATTCGATCTCCCCACTCACCCCGGTAGCCAAGGGCTTCGCGTCCGTCACTGCCCGTTGCCGCGCCTGGAAAGTTGTCCAAGAGCAATGGTTGAGCGCCAAACACTGCTGCGAACCCGCCTTCACACCATGCACACTTACCGCGCCCCGCATGCGTGGTCCCCCAGCCCGCGGCAACCGCCCCCGCTGCAAAGGACCCCATCGCCATGAGCGCGCCCGGAAGACGCAGAACCGCCGTCCAGCGGGCCGGTCTGCTGATGTGCTGCAGCCTTGGTCTCGCCATGGTCACCGCCGGCGTCGAAGCGCTCTTCCAGCCGGGCGCCGCATGGTGGTCCCTCGCCTGGCCCGCCCCCTGGTGCCTCACCCCTGCCGCCGCGCTCGCCTGGGGCATCCTGCGTCTGCGTGAGAAGGGCAGGGGCCGGCCGCCCGGCGACGGGCACAACGACCTGCCGGCCGAGGACTGGGACCAGGCCGCCTGACCCGCCCTGCCCTGCCCCCACCTCGAACCACACCACCTTGCCGGGATCCCGCTCCCCCACCCCCCACTTGTCCGCCAGCTCCGACACGAGCAGCAGGCCGCGCCCGCCCTCGCCAGGCTCCCGCACCTCCGACCGCGGGATCGCCGGCACGCCGTCCCCGCTGTCGTGGACCTCTACACGTACGCCGTCTCCGCAGCGCTCCAGCCGCAGCAGAAAGCCCCGGCCGGGCGGCGCGCCGTGCACCAGCGCGTTGGTCGCCAGTTCACTCACGCACAGCAGCACGTCGTCCGCCCTCTCGTCCACACCCCACTCCGCGAGTGCCTGCCTCGCGAACGCCCTCGCGGCCGGGACGGAACGGCGCTCACGGCGGTAGAAGCGCTCGCGTGGGGACGGGGGGTGAGTTTCGGTGTTCACGTGACGAGGGTCACGCTCCGTGGTCACACTGGGACAGTGCGCAGGGCCGTACGGCCGGTCTGTACGGGCGCGCGACGGTGGACGTACGGGCGTGGGTGGGGAGTTCGACCTCATGGGGACGACGACACGGAGGAACGCCTCCGCGATGAAGATGGTGGGTGCGCTGCTCGCCCTCTACCGGCAGGCCGCGGGCCACACCCAGAGGTCACTGGGCGAGCGCTTCGTCATCGGTGAGCAGCAGATCGCCTCGATCGAGCAGGGCCGACGCCCGCTGAAGCCGGATCTCGCCGAGCAACTGGACCAACTCCTCGACACCAAAGGCGCGTTGTCCATCGCCCTCAGCAAGATGCCCGAGGTGGACCTCGTTCCGTTGTGGGCGGAGGAGTTCCTGGACCGGGAGCGCGAGGCCATCGTCATCTCGTCCTACGAGAACCAGGTGTTGCCGGGGCTGCTTCAGACGGAGGCGTACGCGTGGGCGGTGTTCCGCAGTCGCGTGCCGTTCTATGACGAGGACACGATCGCCCGCCTTGCGGCGGCACGTATCGATCGACAGGGCATCCTGCACCGCAAGGTCCCTCCGATCACGTGCTTCGTTGTCTGGGAGCCGGTCGTGCGGGCGCCGATCGGCGGCCGAGAGGTCTGGATCGAGCAACTTCGACATCTCCGACGATGCTCGGAGTTGCCGGGCCTCATGCTCCAGGTCCTTCCTCAGGACCGCACAAGCCACGCGGGCCTGAACGGCTCGTTCGTACTGCTGGAGACCCCGGATCACCAGCGGCTTGCCTACACGGAGAACCAGCGTGGCAGCCAACTGATCGCCGACCCCGACGAGGTGGGGATCCTCACTCAGAAATGTGCGATGCTGCGGTCACAGGCCCTCACACCCGAGGACACGAGGGATCTGCTGGACCGTCTCCTGGGGGAGCCATGAGCAGCACCGCACTTCGGTGGTTCAAGTCGAGCTACAGCGGCGACGAAGGCGGCAACTGCGTAGAGGTCGCCACCGAGCCCACCGCCATCCACATCCGCGACTCCAAAACGTCCCCCGACGACACCAACCCGCACCTCACCGTCGCACCAACCGCCTGGTCCGCATTCCTCGCATGGTGACGTCCGCCTTCCACAGGTCGAACTCCGCGTCGCGCGGCCCGTACGCCACGTAGGGCTCGCCCTCGCCGAAGACCTGGACGGGGTGTGTCGCGTCCCAGGCGCGCCAGCCCGGGTCGCCGGATTCCGCGAAGCGGACCCACGCGCCGTGCATGGCGTCCGCGAGGGCCTGCGGGGCGCCCTCGCCCGCGAGCTTGCGGGAGTCCGGGGAGTCGCCCGAGTCGAAGACGAAACCCAGCTCCAGCGCGTGGCAGGCGCCGAGGCCGGGGAGGGTGGACGGCCAGGCGAACTCGTAGACGTACGAGGAGCCGGGCCGCGCGTCGGCCACGCGGTGCAGCGGGACGCGGAGCAGGTGGTCGGTGACCAGTTGCCCCACCGTCTCGGCGGCACCGGCGTCGGGGCGGGCCGCGCGGTAGCCGCGGACGACCTCGTTGCCGCAGTGGCAGCGGGCGCGCGCGCCCGCGAGGGCCACCGCGCCGAGGCGGTCGACGCGTTCGAGGAGGCCGCCGGGGACCAGCCAGAGGCGGTACTCGTCGCGGGTCCAGCCCATCATGAGGTCGACGTCGCGGGCCGCGTCGCCGTCGACGAGCGCGTCCAGCGGGTCGTGGGGCATCACGTCGCCGTCGACGACGATGCCGAAGGCGGGGCCGCCCAGCACGGGGCTGCTGAACCGGCCCACCTCGGCCTGGGCGCGCAGCAACTGCGCGCGGTCGGCGGCCGCGAAGGACTCGGCGGTGGCGGGGATCCGGAGCCGGGCGGCCATCCGGCGGACCATGCGCCGCACCTTGTCGCGGTCGGCGGCCTCGGGCGCGCCGCTCTGGAGCACCGCCCGGCGGAACAGGCCCCGGGCCCGGGGCGCGGCGAGCAGGGCGCCGGTGCTGATGGCGCCGGCGGACTGACCGGCGACGGTCACGCGGTCGGGGTCGCCGCCGAAGGCCGAGATGGACGCCCGCACCCACTCCAGGGCGGCGATCTGGTCGCGCAGGCCGGCATTGGCGGGGGCATCCGGGAAGAGGCCGTAGCCCTCGACGCCGAGGCGGTAGTTGACCGAGACGCAGACCACGCCGTCCCGGGCGAAGGTGGCGCCGTCGTAGACGGGTACCGCGGAGGATCCCCTGGTCAGGGCGCCGCCGTGCAGCCAGACCAGGACGGGCAGCCGGGCGCCGGGGCCGGGCTCGGGGGTCCAGACGTTGAGGTTGAGGCAGTCCTCGCCGGGGATCGCCGGGTCGGAGAGGTACTGGGCGAAGGCCTCGGAGTAGGGCGGTTTCGGGGCCGTGGGGTCGAAGGATCCGGCGTCGCGCACGCCGTCCCAGGGCTCGGGCGGAGCGGGCGGGCGGAAGCGCAGCGGACCGAAGGGCGGGGCGGCGTAGGGGATGCCGCGGAAGACGGCGATCCCGTTCTCGTACCGGCCCCGCACGGCCCCGTACACCGTGCTGACCTCGGGTTTCGTCCGGTCTGCCGTCATGTGCCCACCAGCCCTTCGCCGCACTCCCGTACCGCTCATGGCACAGCGTCACCGCGGCCGTGTCTATTCCGGACCCTCCGCTTCGGCGCGGCTGGGGGACAATGGAGGCCACGCACGCCGCACTGCGCAGGAGGCCGTCGTGACCCTCGACCCTCATCGCTCCACTCAGAACGCGCCCGTATGGATCGCCGAGGCGGGCGGGCACCACGCGGTGCTGGCCTTCGCCGGCACCCTCGACTCGCACGCGCTCCAGGTCCTGGAGGAACTGGTCATGGACCCGCGGCTGCGGGAGCCCACGGACTGGACCCTGGAGATGAGCGGCCTGGAGAACATCGACCTGGCGTCCGCGTACGCGCTGATGCGGGCGGTGACCAGAGCGCCCGAGCCGGTCAGCCTGACGGTCCGGGGTGCCCGCCCGGCCGTCCACCGGGTGCTGCGCCAGGCGGGTCTGGACACCGTGGTCACCTACGCGGAGTGATGCGCCGCTGGGCGGCGGGCGGCCTCAGTTGGTCGTGGCGGCCGTGACGGTGCCCACCGTGACCGCGGCCAGGGTGCGCAGTACGGCCGTGTTCACCGCCTCGGCGCCCCAGCTGTCCTGCTCCAGCCGCTTGGCCCGCTGGTAGACCTTGCCCGACCAGGGGATCACCCGGTGCAGGCTCGGCAGGGTCCCGCTAGCGGAGAGCAGGCCGATCAGGGCGGCCGTGCGCGCGTCGGGCTCCTCCTCGTCCACCAGGACGGCGCGCACCCGCTCCAGCACGGCCTGCTTGTGCCGGGTGTCGGCCGCGGACAGCGACGTCGTGGGGAACAGGCCCAGTACCTTCTTGCGCTCCCGGCGCACCATCCCGCGCTCGACGAGCCGGTCGAGGACCGTCTCGCGCAGGCCGGTGCCGATCTCGATGAGGAGGGTGTTGACGCCCCGGGTGCGCGCGGAGACCTTCCGGTGGGCCTCGCGGAGCACCGGGTCGGACAGCGGGGCCCCGGCGACGGCGTGCACGCGCACGCCGTCCATGCCCACGTCGCGCCGGTCGACGCGCAGCCGCCCGGCCTGGGCCAGCTCGACGAGCACGGCGCCGCCCTGGGTGTAGTACACCGTCCCGGCGCCCGCGATGGCGCCCGACGCGTCGTCGAACATCAGCAGCGTCAGGTCCTCGACGATGAGCGGGTCCTTCTGCATGGCCTCTTCCCTCCGTCCTCTCCCGACTTGCCCGCCGGGAAAGTCAAGAGTAACTTTCCCGGCAGGAAAGTAAAGCGTGGACGTGGAAGGGGAGGCGGTGGCCGTGGGCGCACCGGTGAACGCGGAACAGGCATGGCGGGACCTCCAGCGCATCCGGGTGCCGCAGGAGCGGGTGTACGACGAGGTCGAGCGATCCGCGTCCGGCGGGCCCCGCACGACGTACGGCACGGCCGGGCTCATGTGGCTCTTCCTCGCCGCCCAGGGCCTGGAGCCGCCCCCGTGGGGCGTCGCGCTCGCGGCCGTCGCGTACCTCGCGCTGCTGGCGTGGATGGTCGTGACGCACACCAACCGGGGCCGGGTGCGGCTGCACCACTCCCGCTACGACTGGCGTTCGCTGGCCACCTTCGCCGGGGGCGCGGTGCTGGTCGGCGGGGTGACGGTGCTGACCGGGCGGCTGGCCCGGCCGCTGGAGCCGCTGGCGGGCAGCGTGATCCAGGCGACCGCGGCGGCGGCCGTCTTCGTGCTGTTCGTCGGCCCCGCCAACCGCTGGGCGACCGGCACGCTGCGCGGCCGCGGCGCGGGCGCGGAGGCGGGCCGATGAGCGTACCCAGCGGCTTCGACGAATTGATCCACCCCGCCACCAGGCTGTCGGTGGTCGCCCTGCTCGCCGCCACCGAGTGGGCGGACTTCGCGTTCGTCCGCGACAGCCTCTCGCTCAGCGACTCCGCGCTCTCCAAGCAGCTGCACACGCTGGAGGAGGCCGAGTACCTGGAGATCCAGAAGGAGGGTGCCGGCCGCAAGCGGCGCACCCGGGTGCGGCTGACGGACCGGGGGCGCACCGCCTTCGAGGGGCACGTGGCGGCCCTCCGGGCCATCGTCCAGGGCGCCGGGCCGCAGGGGGACGGCGCGGAGAGGCGGGACTCCCGTCCGGCGGAGGCGGCCCGATGACCGCGTCGTCCGCCCCCGTGGTCCGCGCCCGCGGCCTGACCATGGCCTACGGCGCCGTGGGCATCCTGCACGGCGTCGACCTGGACGTGCACCGCGGCGAGGTCCTCGCCCTGCTCGGGCCCAACGGCGCGGGCAAGACCACCACCGTCGAGATCCTGGAGGGCTTCCGGCGGCGCTCGGGCGGCGAGGTCAGCGTGCTCGGCAGCGACCCGGAGCGGGGCGACGACGCCTGGCGGGCGCGGATCGGGCTGGTCCTCCAGTCCTGGCGCGACCACCGCCGCTGGCGGGTCGCCGAACTGCTGACGCACTTCGCGGCGTACTACGCCGACCCGCGCGACCCGGCCGGGCTGCTGGACCTGGTCGGCCTCACCGAGCAGGCCGGCCGGCAGGTGGAGCGGCTGTCCGGCGGCCAGCGCCGACGGCTGGACGTCGCGCTCGGCATCGTCGGCCGCCCCGAGCTGCTGTTCCTGGACGAGCCCACCACCGGCTTCGACCCCGAGGCCCGCCACGAATTCCACCTGCTGGTCGAGCGGCTCGCCCGTGAGGAGGGCGTCACCGTCCTGCTGACCACGCACGACCTGGTCGAGGCCGAACGGCTCGCCGACCGGATCGCCATGCTGGTCGGCGGCCGCATCCGGGCCCACGGCACGCCCGCCGAACTGGCCCGGGGGGCCGCCGCGCGGGCCGAGGTCCGGTGGACCGCCGCCGACGGGACGCCCCGCCGCGAACGCACCGCGGATCCCTCGCGGCTGGTCTGGGAGCTGCACCGCGACGCCGGCGGCCCGATCGCCGGCCTGGAGGTCCGCCGGCCGACGCTGGAGGACACGTACCTGCACATGGTGCACCGCCCGGACGACGCGGCCGCGGGCACCGAAGGGAACACGAACAGCGAGGAACGGGCCGCATGACCGAGACGCACCCGGCGCAGGACGGCCAGCGCCGCGCCGTCCGCACCCCCTGGCGGGCCGGGCTCCTGCGCGGCGGCATCGAACTGCGGCACCTGCTGCGCAACCCCAAGGAGATGTCCGGCCACCTCGGCAACGTGGTGGTGGCGCTGGTCGTCGCCGGTCTCGTCGGCGACGACGTGCCCGGCACGCGGACGCCGATGGCCCACCTGGTGCTCGCCGGTTTCGCGGCGTACCTGATCTTCCAGGTGGGGCTGCTCAACCTCCCGCAGATGCTGGTGACGGAGCGGGAGGAGGGTGCCCTGCTGCGGCTGCGCGCGACGCCCGGCGGGATCCACGCCTACCTGGTGGCCAAGTCCCTGCTGGTGGTCGTCACGACCGTCGCCACCCTGGCGGTCCTCCTGGCGCTCGCCGCGCTGCTGGTGGACGGGCCGCTGCCGCAGGGCCCGGCGGGCTGGGTGACGCTGCTGTGGGTCACCATGCTCGGGCTCCTCGCCGTCGTGCCGCTGGGCGCGGCGATCGGCGCGGTGCTGCCCAACCCGCGCGAGGCACTGGCGTTGATCATGCTGCCCGCGATGGCGCTGCTGTTCACCTCCGGTGCGGTCTTCCCGCTGACCTCGCTGCCGGTGCCGGTCCAGCAGGCGGCCTCCGTCTTCCCGCTCAAGTGGATGGCGCAGGGCCTGCGTTCGGCGCTGCTGCCGGACAGCGCCCGCGCCGCCGAGGCGGCCGGCTCCTGGGAGCTGCCCATGGTCGCCCTCGTCCTGAGCGCCTGGGCCGTCCTCGGCTTCCTGCTCGCCGTGCCCCTGCTGCGCCGGGCCGCCCGCCGGGAGTCCGGCTCCCGCGTGGCGGCCGGCATCCGCAGGGCGGAGCAGAGCGGCGTGCCGGCCGGATAGCGCCCGCCGCGGCTCCTCCCTCGGCGCGCCGCACCGTGGGAACGCTGCGATGCTGAGAGGCGGACGCGCTTCTCGCGGAGCGGTGAAGGTGGTGCTGGCCATGGCCTGGGAGAGGCGGAGTGGTCGCGAGCCGGTGGCGCCGGCGCACGATCTTGGCGCGGCCCCGTTCCTGCGCACCCGCACGGCGGTGCCCGCGCTTCCCCCCACGTTCCTGCGCCGCGGGCGCCTGACCCGGCGGCTGGACGCGGGCCTGGACACCCCGCTGACGCTGGTGAGCGGTGCCGCGGGGGCCGGGAAGACCCTGCTCGCCGCCGACTGGGCGGCCCGGGCGGAGCGGCCCGTCGCCTGGCTCACCAACGACGCCGGACACCAGGGCAGCGGGACGTTCTGGGCGTACGTGCTGGAGGCGCTGCACGGCGCCGGGGAGTCCGTGCCGCCGGAGGTCGGGGCGCCCGCCTGCGGGGACCGGGCCGACGCCCTGTTCCCCGCGCGGCTGGCCGGCGCGCTGTGCGAGCGGGACCGGCCGGTGACCGTGGTGCTGGACGAGTACGACCGCGTGAGCGACCCCGAGATCTCGGCGCAGCTGGAGTTCGTGCTGCGGCACGCCGGCCCCGGGCTGCGCCTCGTCCTGGTCACCCGCAACGAACCCCGCCTGCCCCTGCACCGCTACCGGGCCTCCGGTGAGCTGACCGAGATCAGGAACGCCGACCTGGCCTTCACCCCCGACGAGGCCGCCGAACTGCTCGGCCTGCACGGCCTGGAGCTCCCCCGGCACGCCACGCTCGGGCTGGTGGAACACACGCGCGGCTGGGCCGCGGGGCTGCGGCTGTGCGCGCTGGCGGCCCGGGACAGCGCGGACCCGGAGCGGTACCTGAAGGAGTTCGAGGCCGGGCACTCGGCCGTCGCGGACTTCCTGCTGGCGGAGGTGCTCGACCGGCAGAGTCCCGGCACGCGGGGCCTGCTGCTGCGGGTCAGCGTGCTCGGCGACTTCCCGCCCGGGCTGGCCGACGCGCTGACCGGGCGCCGCGACGCCGAGTCCGTACTGGCCGGGCTGCGGCGCCAGAACGCGTTCGTCGAGTACCTGGGGGACGTCTCGTACCGGCTCCACCCGCTGTTCGGGGAGATCCTCCGCGCCCACCTGCGCGAGCGGCTGCCGGGTCTGGAGGCGGAGCTGCACCGGCGGGCCGCGGGCTGGCTGCGGCGGCACGGGCGGCTCACCGAGGCCCTGCGGCACGGGGCCGCCGCCGACGACTGGGAGTTCACCGCCGGGGCCCTGCTCGGGGACCTCGCCGTCGGCCAGTTCTTCACCGGGCTGCGCTCCCCCGACCTCGCGGCGCTGTTCGCGCGGATGCCGGCCACGGCCACCGATCCGGCCGCCGAGCTGGTCCGCGCGGCGAGCCGGCTGGCCCGCTCCGACCCCGAGGGCGGTCTCGCCCATCTGCGCCACGCCGAGCGGGCGCTGCCCGTGGACACCCCGGCCGCCACCCGCATGTGCGGCGCGCTGCTCCGGGCGCTGGCGGCGCGGCTCACCGGTTCGCCCGGGGACGCGGCCACCGCGGCCGGGGACGCCGGGCGGCTGCTGGCCGAGGTGCCGCAGGGGCTGCGGGAGGAACATCCCGAGGTGCCGGCGCTGCTGCGGGCGCACGTCGGCTGCACCCTGCTGTGGGCCGGGCACCTGGACGAGGCGCGCGCCGGTCTCGCGGCCGTGGCGGGCGGCGGCGAACGGGCGGCGACGGCCCCGGCCCGCGAGGACGCGCTGGGCCACCTCGCCCTGCTCGACTACCTCGACGGCCGCCCCTCGGCCGCCGAGAACAGGGCGCTGGCGGCCACGGCGCTGCGGCGGCGGTTCAGCCTGCCGGCGGGGTGCGGATCGGGCATCGCCCTGGTGGTGCTCGCCGCGGTGGCCGTGGAACGCGACGAACTCGAACGCGCCGAGGCGTGGCTGGACGCGGCGGACGGCGGGGAGCAGGCGGTGCGGGACCCGGTGTGCGCGGGCTTCGGGGCCACCACCCGGGCCCGGCTGCTGCTGGCCCGCGGCCGGCCCCGCGCCGCCCTCGACGCGCTGCGGCGGCCGGTGCCCGGGGTGACCGCCTCACCGTGGCTGGAGGCGCACCGCACCGTGCTGACCGCCGCCGCGCACCAGGCCGAGGGGCACCGCGGGGCGGCCTGCGCCCTGCTGCGGAGGGTGCCGCCGTCCCCGGCGATGTGCGCGGTGGAGGCGGCGGGCGTCCAGTACGCCGCGGGCTTCCCCGAGGCCGCGCTCAGACGGCTCGACGCGCTCCCCGCGCGGGGCGGCCCCGGTCCGGCGGTGCGGGTGCGGGCCGCGCTGCTCAGGGCGCGGGCCGCCGATGCCGCCGGGGACACCGGCACCGCGCGCCGGCTCGTCGAACACGCGGTGCGCGAGGCGCGCCGCGAGCGGCTGCGGCGCCCGCTGCTCGACACCGGCCCGTGGATACGCCCGCTGCTGGACCCGGCGCCCGCGCCGCCGCCCGCCCCACCGGTCGTCCCGGACCTCAGCCTGCGGGAACGGGAGGTGCTGAGCGGGGTCGCGCGGCTGATGTCGTACGAGGAGATCGGGGCCGACCTGTTCATCTCGGTGAACACGGTCAAGACCCACCTGAAGAACGCCTACCGGAAGCTGTCCGTCAACCGGCGCTCGGACGCCGTACGACGGGCGCGGGAGCTGCACCTGCTGTGAGCCGGACCGTCACACCGGGCGCTGGCGCAGCTCCAGCACCCGCAGGCCGAGGGACTGGCAGCGGTCGAGCAGCCCGTACAGCTCGCCCTCGTCCACGACGGCTCCGTACAGCACCGTCTGGCCGCCCATCTCCACGTGCTCCAGCTCGGGAAAGGCCCCGGCCAGCGCGGTCGACAGATGGCCGTCCACGCGGATCTCGTAGCGCATCGCCCCGCCTCCCTCCTGCGATCGGCGCCCGGGTCAGTCGGGCGGTGTCTCCCGGCCCTGCCGCCGCAGACCGGTCTGCACGGCGCCCACCAGCACCCGGGCGGCCACACCCACCAGGAGCAGGCCGCCCGCCATCTGGATCATGACCACCAGCCGGCCCGTCTGCGAGCGCGCGACGATGTCGCCGTACCCGACGGTGGCGAACGTGGCCAGCGTGAAGTACAGCGAGTCGGTCTTGGTCAGGGCCTCGCTGAACGTCCCGGGGCTGGCCCGCTCCAGCAGGTAGTAGAACGCCGCGAACAGCACCAGGAAGAGCACGGCCGTGGCGGCCAGCGCCTCGGCGGCTCGCAGCCGGGGGTGCGGGGAGCGCAGGATGGCCCGCAGCTCCCACAGGAAGACCAGGACGACCGCGACGAGGCCGCACACGAACGCCGCCCAGGTGGCGGCCGTGGGCCGCTCGTCCAGGGGCAGCAGGTAGTAGGCGAGGAAGAGGCCCGTCGTCACGCCCGCCGCCCGCGCGAGGGCCACGGCCGTCGCCCGCCTGCGCCGGGGCTCCGGCCCCGTGGGCGGGCCGGGGCCCGTCCCCTCGTTCACCGGTTCGTCCACGCTGCCATCACACCGCCGGCGGCTGCCGTGCCGGATCACCCGCGGCGGGTGATCCGGGGGGCCCGCGCCGCTCCGAGACTGTGGACATGGACGGACAGGTGTTTCTGGCGTACGACTATCCGCTGCTCAGCGTCTTCTGGTCGCTGTTGTGGTTCTTCCTGTGGATCATGTGGTTCATCCTGCTCTTCCGCATCGTGACCGACATCTTCCGCGACGACGAACTGGGTGGCTGGACCAAGGCGGGATGGATGGTGTTCGTCATCGTCCTGCCGTTCGTCGGGGTCCTCGTGTACGTGATCGCCCGGGGCAAGGGCATGGGCCGGCGTGAGCACGCCCACGCGCGGGCGCGGCAGGAGGAGATCGACGACTACATCCGCAAGACGGCGGGGGGCGGGCGCGGGCGGAGCGGCAGCGTGGACGAGCTGGCCAGGCTCTCCGAGATCCGGGCCCGCGGCGACATCACGGACGAGGAGTTCCGCAGGGCCAAGGAGCTGGTGCTCAGCGGCTCCGGCCCGGCCGGACGCGAGGAGGCACGATGACCGCGACCCACGGCGCACGCGCGCACACGACCCGGGGGGCGATGGCCGGCGGGCTGACCGCCTTCGCGGGCGTGATGCTGATGATCTCGGGCCTGCTCGGGATCTTCCGGGGCATCATGGCGATCGCCGAGGACGACGTGTTCGTCACGACGCCCGAGTACGTGTTCCGCTTCGACCTCACCGGCTGGGGCTGGATCCATCTCGCGCTGGGCATCGCCGCGGTGCTCGTCTCGCTCGGCCTGTTCCGCGCCTCGCTGTGGGCGCGGGTGGTCGGCGTGGGCATCGCGGCGCTCGTCCTCATCGCGAACTTCCTGTCGCTGCCCTACTACCCGGTCTGGTCGATCGTGGTGATCGCGATGTCGGCGTTCATCATCTGGGCGCTGTGCGTGGTCCGGCAGGACGACTGAACCGCGCCCGCCCGGCGCACCGGCCACCCCTCAGGGCCGGTGCGCCGCCGCGTCCTTGGTGAGCTGCACGGCGGCGAGCAGGGAGAGGCCGGGGGCCGCCTCGCGCAGGGTCTTGACGGCCCCCACGGAGTCGACGGGGCCCTCGTGGCCGGCCTCGGCGAGGCGTTCGTGGACCCAGCGGGCGCGCAGTTCCGCATCGGAGGCGGCGGCTGCCCGCTCGGCGACGGCGACGGCCGCCTCGAGGCCGGGCCGCTCCTCGGGCGTCGCCGTGGCCAGGGCCTGGCGGATCCCGTGGGCGACGACGTCGGCGTCCCGCAGGACGAGTACGTTGAGTTCCGGTGTCTTGCCGCGTCCGAACATGCGGTCATCGTCGACGCCACGGCCCGTCCGGATCAAGCGGCTTGAGGACTTCCTGAGCCAACGGGGCCGTGTCCCGCCGTGTCCGATTCCTTCAAGACCCGGGCTGCGCCCCGCGCCTACGGTGACGTCATGACCGCACGATTCAACGCCATCGGCCTCGTCGTCTCCGACATGTCCGCCTCCGTGGCCTTCTACCGCCGGCTCGGTTTCGCGTTCCCCGACGGCTGCGAGGGGCAGCCGCACGCGGAGGCCGAACTGCCGGGCGGCGTAAGGCTGCTGCTGGACACCGAGGAGTCCGTCCGCTCCTTCATGCCGGGCTGGGAGCCGCCGGCCGGGGGCGGGCGCCACTCCCTCGCCCTGCTGTGCGAAACCCCCGCCGAGGTCGACACCCTCTACGCCGAGCTGACCGCGGCCGGCTGCCACGGCGAGAAGAAGCCGTGGGACGCCGACTGGGGCCAGCGGTACGCCGTACTGGGGGACCCCGACGGACACGGGGTGGACCTGTTCGCGCCGCTGGGGCCCGCCGCCTCAGCCGAGTAGTTCGCCGGGTGTGACGCCCGTCAGTTCCCGTACGTCGCGGGTCAGGTGGGCCTGGTCCGCGAAGCCGGTGCGGGCGGCCGTCTCGGCGAGCGGGGTGCCGGCGCGGGCCAGGGCGAGGGCGCGCTGCAGGCGCAGGACCCGGGCCAGGGTCTTGGGACCGTAGCCGAAGGCCGCCACGGAGCGCCGGTGCAGCAGGCGGGCGCCGATGCCGAGTTCGTCGGCGGTGGCGGCGACCGGGCGCCCCGCGTCGAGGGCGGCCGCGATCCGGCGCAGCAGGGGATCGGGGGGTGCCGTCTCGGCGGCCCGGGACAGCGCGGCCCGCTCCAGGCCCTCGGCCGGGTCGCCGGCCGCGTTCACCAGGGCGGCCAGGCGCCGGGCCCGGGCGGCGGGCCAGAGGTCGGTCAGGTCGACGCGCCGGTCGCGCAGCTCTACGGCCGGGACGCCGAGGAGGGCGGGCGCGGTGCCGGGCGGGAAGCGGACGCCGGCCCAGGGGGCCGGGGAGGCCTCGGTGAGGTGGGCGCGGGTGTCGGGTCCGGCGACCAGGAGCCGGCCGTCGTGCCAGAGCAGGTCCATGCAACCGTCCGGCAGCACCCGTCCCGGCCGCGGTCCCGCGGGGGTGTTCGTCCACACCACCGCGCCGGCCAGCCGCGAAGCGCGTTCCGCGTACACGGGTGCCAGGTTACGCCGCGGTGCGGTGCACCTGCGGGCCGACGCCGTACGCCTTCCCCGGAGCTGGGTGCTGCGGTTGTGCCGGCCGGGGAGACGGCGGATTCTGTAGGGGACGAACGGGGCTGGTGTGGCGCCATGAGCGCATGGAATACGGACCAGGGTGCTGACTTTCGTGGCCCTCTCGACGTCACCCGGGCGGCCACGGTGGTCACCGACGCGCGGAACACGGTCATCGGATGGAGCCTCGGCGCGGAGCGGCTGTTCGGCTACCGGTCGCGGGAGATCGTCGGCCGTCCCCTGACCACGTTCCTGCCGCCCGGCCCGACGCCGTCCCCTCCCCCGCCTCCCCCTCCTCCGTCTCCTTTGCCCCAGTACCGGGGCAACGACGTACGCGTCGCCCTGCGCCGGGACGGCACGGAGACGATCGTCGCCGTCGACGAGTGCCCGCTGCCCGGCGCCGGAACGGCCGTGCGCGTCCTCGTCGCGACCGAGCTGAAGGATCTCCGGCTCTGGGACTCACGGCTGGCGCTGCTGCACGGACTGGCCACCCAGTCCCCCGTCGGCCTGGCCATCTACAACGCCGATCTCCGCCTGACCTGGTGCAACACGGCCTTCGAACGGGAGATCGGACGACCGTTCGCCGAGTTCCGCGGCCTGCGGGCCGACGAGCTGTACTCCGACGGACGATTCGTGACCAAGGGGCATCCGCCCACGCTCGACGCGGTGATGCGTCACGTGCTGGAGACCGGTGAGCCCTATCTCGACCTGCACTTCCAGGGCCGCCCGCCCAGCGATCCGGACACGGAGCACCTCTGGTCCTGTGCCTACTACCGGCTCCAGGACGCCGACGGCCGAGTCGTCGGCGTGTGCGAGGACGCCTTCGACATCTCCGACCGGTACCGGGCGCAGCGGCGGCTGGCGCTGCTCGTAGAGGCGGGCCGCGGGATCGGAACCGCCCTCGACGTGGTGGTCACCGCCGAGAAGATCACCGAGGTGTCGGTACCGGCGTTCGCCTCCACGGTCACGGTCGACCTCGCGCGGATGGTCCTGGAGGGCGAGGTACCGGCCACCAGCGGCACCGCGGCCATGCCTCTGGTGCGGGTCTCCAGCCGCTCGGCCGACGGGGCGGGCGCCGGGGAGGCCGGCACCGCCCGCTCGCCCGTGGAGTACCCCTCGGGTTCGCCGCAGGACCGCAGCCTCTCCTCGGGCGGGCTCGTGCTCGACAACACGACCCTCGTCGTACCGCTGCGGGCCGGCAACGGCCTGCTGGGCCTCGTCACCTTCGTCCGCGACGCCGAGTCGGCCACCTTCGACGGTGGTGAGGTCGCGCTCGCCGACGAGCTGGTCGCCCGCACGGCGGTCTCCGTCGACAACGCCCGCCGGTACACCCGTGAACGCATCGCCGCCCTGGCGCTGCAACGCCAGCTGCTGCCGCAGCAGTTGCCCGAGACGTCCGCCGTCGACCTGGCCCACCGGTACCTGCCGACGGACGACGTGACAGGCGTCGGCGGTGACTGGTTCGACGTCATCCCGCTCTCCGGATCCCGAGTCGGACTCGTGGTCGGGGACGTGGTCGGTCACGGCCTGCAGGCGGCCGCCACCATGGGACGGCTGCGTACGACCGTGCGCGCGTTCGCCCAGATGGACATGGATCCGGTCGAGCTGCTGTCGCGGCTCGACGACCTGGTGGCGCAGTCGGCGGAGGAGCAGGGGGGCGGGCCGGGCGGGCCGGCCGGCGACCACGCGGATGTGACCACGGGGGCGACCTGCCTGTACGCGGTCTACGACCCGGTCTCGCGACGCTGTGTCATGGCGAGGGCCGGGCACCTGCCGCCGGCGGTCGTCGACCCGGCGGGCCGGGTGGCCTTTCCGGACCTGCCGGCCGGACCGCCCCTGGGGCTCGGCGGCCTCCCCTTCGAGTCCCTGGAGACCGAACTCCCGGTCGGCAGCCTGCTGGCCCTTTTCACCGACGGCCTGGTCGAGGCCCGCGACCACGACATCGATCACGGCCTCGACACCCTGGGACGGGTACTCGGCGACCGGCACGCGCCCCTCGAAGAGCTGTGCGACCGCGCCCTCGCGGAGTTGGTGCCGAGCGGCTCGACGGCGGACGACACGGCCCTGCTCCTGGTCCGCACCCGCGAACTCGACACGTCGCAGGTCGCCGAGTGGGAACTGCCCGCCGAACCGGTCGCCGCGGGCCGGGTCCGGGACCTGGCCACCCGGCAACTGCACCACTGGGGCCTCGACGACCTGTCCTTCACGACCGAGCTGGTCGCCAGCGAACTGGTGACCAACGCCGTCAGATACGCCGAGGGACCGATCCAGGTGCGCCTCATCCGGGACCGCACCCTCTTGTGCGAGGTCGCCGACGCGGGCCACACGTCACCGCATCTGCGTCACAGCGGCGAGGACGACGAGGGCGGGCGCGGCCTGTTCATCGTGGCGCAACTGGTCCAGAGGTGGGGCACCCGCTACTCCCAGTCCGGCAAGACCATCTGGACCGAGCAGGCCTTCCCGGCGGCGGAGTGACCGCACGGCCGCCCGTGACGGGATGCCCGCACCCGGCACCGCTCACGAGGCCTCGGGCTTGTCGTGGTTGGCCGGGGGCGGGTTCTTCCCGTGGGTGCGCAGGCGGGCCGTGACGTCCTCCGGGGGCAGGAAACGGGACCAGCGCTCCGGGAACTCCGAGGGCATGTCGGGGTCGGACTCGCCGTTGGCGGCGGCGCGGGCCACGTAGTCGGCGACCTGGGCCTGGCGCAGCCGTTCGTTGGCCTCGCGGGCGGCGGCGGTGGCCGCGGCCGGCCAGACGCGGTCGATGGCGGCGTTGACCGCGGCCCCGACGAGCACCGCGAAGGCGGACACACCGATCCAGAGCAGCACCGCGACGGGCGCGGCCAGCGAGCCGTAGATCGTGGGCCCCTCGACGGTGCTGGTGAGGTAGATACGCAGCAGGAAGCTGCCGAGCACCCACATGGCGAGGGCCACCAGGGCGCCGGGCACGTCCTCGATCCACGGGGAGCGCACCGGAACGGACACGTGGTAGAGCGTCGTCAGGAAGGCCACGGACAGCAGGATCACGACGGGCCAGTACAGGACCTGCACGACCGTCGTCGACCAGGGCACGATCCGCACCACCGCGTCCGGCCCGGCCACCATCAGCGGCAGCGCGACGGACCCGATCAGCAGCGCCACCAGGAAGAGCAGGAAGGCCATCAGCCGGGTCTTGACGATGCCCCGGACGCCGTCGAGGCCGTACATCACGGTGATGGTGTCGATGAAGACGTTCACCGCGCGGGAGCCCGACCACAGGGCGAACAGGAAGCCGATGGAGATGACGTCGGGCCGGCCGCCCTTCATCACGTCGTCCAGGATCGGCTCGGTGATCTGCTTGACGCCCTTCTCGGAGAGCACCGCCCGGGAGGCGTCCAGGATGTTGTTGCGCAGGCTCTCCGTGGTGTCCGCGCCGATCCAGGAGTCGACGTAGCCGAGCAGTCCGAGGAGGCTCAGCAGCAGGGGCGGCACCGACAGCAGCGTGAAGAACGCGGCCTCGGCGGCCAGGCCGAGGATGCGGTACTCCATGCACGAGTTGACCGTGTCCTTGAGCAGCAGCCAGGCGGTCCTGCGTTTGGAGACGTTCCGGTACAGGACCCGGGCACGATGAAGCCGGCCGGAAGGCCGTTCGGGGGATTCACTTGCTGGCTGCACGACCTAAAGGTATCCGCCGCCGGGGGCGGCACTCATCCGCGGAGCCCCGCAGGACGGTGCCGGCTCCGCCCGGGTCCCCGGCACGGTAGGTTCACCGTCATGGCAGGCAGCACCCACACCGTGACGAATCAGGCGCCGCCGCTGGTCGGCCACGACGTCTTCACCGGCGACCGGGTCCTCACGGCCGCGGTCGAGCGGCACCTGGCACCCGAGCTGCGCGAGGAGGCGCTGGCCGAGCTGTCGGGCCTGGGCCGCAGCTGCGGCTCGCTCCAGTCCCGGGAGTGGGCGGTCCAGGCCGACGCCGGCCCGCCGGTGCTGCGCACCCACGACCGCTACGGCCACCGCGTCGACGAGGTGGACTTCCACCCCGCCTGGCACCGGCTCCTCGGCAAGGGCGTGGCGGCCGGTCTGACCGCGGCCTGGACCCGGCCGGGCGGGCACGTGCGGCGCGCGGCGGGTTTCCTCATGTGGAACCAGGTGGACGCGGGCACCTGCTGTCCGCTGTCCATGACCCACGCCGCCGTGCCGGCCCTGCGCACCGACCCGGAGCTGGCCGCCGAGTGGGAGCCGCGGCTGACCTCGCAGGTGTACGACCGCGGGCTGCGGCCGGCCCGGCTGAAGGCCGGCGCGCTGTTCGGGATGGCCATGACGGAGAAGCAGGGCGGCAGCGACGTCCGCGCGAACACCACGTCGGCACGGCCGCTGGCCGAGGACGGCGCGTACACGCTGACCGGGCACAAGTGGTTCTGCTCGGCGCCCATGTCGGACGGCTTCCTGGTGCTGGCGCGGGCCCCGGGCGGGCTGACCTGCTTCCTGGTGCCGCGGGTGCTGGCGGACGGCACCCGCAACGTCTTCCTGCTCCAGCGCCTCAAGGACAAGCTGGGCAACCGGTCCAACGCCTCGGCCGAGGTCGAGTTCGACGGCACCTGGGCCCGCCGGGTGGGCGAGGAGGGGCGCGGGGTGCCCACCATCATCGACATGGTGGCGGCCACCCGGCTGGACTGCGTCCTCGGTTCGGCGGGGCTGATGCGGCAGGCCGTGGCGCAGGCGGTGCACCACTGCGAGTACCGGGAGGCCTTCGGCGCGAAGCTGGCCGACCAGCCGCTGATGCGCAACGTCCTCGCCGACCTCGCGGTCGAGTCGGAGGCGGCGACCACGCTCGGGCTGCGGCTCGCGGCGGCCCAGGACGCGGCGGAGGCGGGCGACGAGCGGGAGCGGGCGCTGCTGCGGCTGGCGGTGCCCGCGGCGAAGTACTGGGTGACGAAGCGGTGCGCGCCGCTGGTGGTGGAGGCCGCCGAGTGCCTGGGCGGCAACGGCTACGTCGAGGAGTCGGGCATGCCCCGGCTGGTGCGCGAGTCGCCGCTCAACTCGGTCTGGGAGGGCGCCGGCAACGTGCAGGCGCTGGACGTGCTGCGCGCGCTGGGGCGGGAGCCGCTGGCCATGGACGCCTACCTGACGGAGGTCGGCCTGGCACGCGGCGCCGACCACCGCCTGGACGCGGCGATCCGGGGCCTGCTGACGGAGCTGGCGGACCTGGCGTCCGCCGAGGGGCGGGCGCGGCTGCTGGCCGAGCGGCTGGCGCTGGTGCTCCAGGGCTCGCTGCTGGTGCGGTACGCGCCGCCGGAGGTCGCCGACGCGTTCTGCGCCGCGCGGCTGGGCGGCGATGGGGGCGCGGCCTTCGGGACGCTGCCGCCGACCCTGGACCTGGCGTCGGTGGTGCGACGGGCGCGGCCCGCGGCCTGATCGGGTCACGCGGCGCGGAGGTGGTGCTGCGCCGACACGGCACCACCCCCGCCACACGGGCCTGTTCAGGCCGCGTACGCCGCACGGAGCGGCGTGGTTCAAGTTTGGACACCGGCGCGGCCGTCCACCAGGGTTGCAGGGGGTTGCAACTCGCGGTCGGCCGTGTGCGGACTGTGCCCGCGCGGCGGCGGGCAAGCGGTCACCATGAGAGGGAGGACATCCGCCTTCCGGGAGGACGAGGATCTGTGGCGCTCTCGCCGATGGACGTGACGCAGTTCGCCGCCGTGGACACGGCGCGGGCGGCCCGGATGCTCAGCGAGGTCCGTTCCGCCAGGCTCTCCGGCGGACAGGCCCCGGTGGCGCCCCGGCCGGTGATCGAGCAGTCGTGGGAGCGGTTGCTGCGCCGCGGCGTCGATCCCGAGCACGACGTCCGCTCCGGGCTGCTGGCACCGGAGGAGGTGCGGCGGCGCCGGGAGGCCTCGCCGCTGCGGCATGTGCTGCCGGTCCTGCGGGAGGGACTGCTCTCGGTGGCGGACGTCGCCCACCACATCATGGTGGTCGCCGACGAGGACGGCCGGGTGCTGTGGCGCGAGGGCAGCGCGCCGGTGCTGCGCAGGGCCGACGGGCTGGGGTTCGAACTCGGCGCGGACTGGCGGGAGGAGGTGGTCGGCACCAACGGCGTGGGGACGCCGGCGGTGACCGGGCGGCCCGTACAGGTCTTCGCCTCCGAGCACTTCGTGCGGTCCCAGGCGAACTGGACCTGCGCGGGGGCGCCGATCAACGATCCGCGCAGCGGGCGGCTGCTCGGCGTGGTCGACGTGAGCGGGCCGCTGGAGACGATGCACCCGGCGACGCTCGCCTGGGTCGCCTCGGTGGCCAGGCTCGCCGAGGCCCGGCTGCGGGACCTGCACGTGCGTTCGCTGGAGCGGCTGCGGGCGGTGGCCGCGCCGGTGCTGGCCCGGCTGGAGGGGCGGGCGCTGGTGACGGACGGGGACGGCTGGACGGCGGCGGTCACGGGGATGCCGTACGTGGACCGGGTGGCGCTGCCCAGGTCGCCGGGGCCGGAGCCGCGGTGGCTGCCGGCGGTGGGGACGTGCACCGTGGAGCCGCTGGCCGGGGGCTGGCTGGTGCGCGCCGCGGAGGGGCGGGTGCCGCCGGGTGCCGCCCGGATCGTGCTGGACCTCGGCCGGGCGCGCCGCTGGTCGGTGCGGGTGCTGGGCGGGGCGGGCGAGTGGACCCGGGAACTGAGCCCCCGGCACGCCGAGTTGCTGTACCTGCTGGCCGTCCAGCGCGGTGGCCGCAGCGCGGCGGGCCTGGCCGAGGACGTGTTCGGCGACCCGGCCCGTACGGTGACGGTACGGGCGGAGATGTCGCGTGTGCGCAGGTACTTGGGCCCGTACCTGGAGCACCGGCCGTATCGTTTCTGCGAGGACGCGGAGGTGGAGGTCCTACTCCCCGCCGACCCCGCCGACCTGCTCCCCCACTCCACGGCACCGGCGGTGCGGGAGGGCCGGGCGGCGCTGGGCGTGCCTTGACCCGGGGGTGACTTGGGGGGAGTGCGACCGCCCCTTGGGGGGTGCGACCGCCCCTTCCGGCCGGCGCCCGCGTCCCTACGAGCCCGGCACGGCGCCCGGTTGGCCGCAAACGCGGGGCGATTTCGCATATTTGCAGCGTCCGCGTCCGCGGAACCCGCCGGCTGCCGTAGCATCCTCTACGGACCGTCCCATCCGCTCGTCGGTCAACGCGTCCATCGCCGAGCGCAGTTGGTCCGGTGTCCGTGGAGGTTCCATGAAGCATCGCGGCAGACACCGCAGGCGCAGGCGGGGCAGGGCGCTGCGCGCGGCCCTGACCGGGGCGGCCCTCGCCCTGACCGGCGCCGCCACGCTGATCAGCGCTTCGCAGGCCACGGTCGCCGACGACCCCGGCTCCCTCAAGCCCCTCACCTCCGCCGCCGACACCGACGCCCTGCGGCTGACGGAGCACCGAGTACCCGCACCCTGGCTCGAACGGCTCTCCGGCGCCATGGGCGAACCGGTCGGTGTCGACGCCGTGCTCGACTCCGCGGACCGCACCCTGCGTGACGCCGCCGACTGCACCGCGGGCGAGCGGGAGGCGCTGCCCGTCTCCCCCGCCGCCACCCGCGCCTACTGCTGGGACCGGGCGGACACCGAGGGCTGGCTCCCCGGCGCGGTGACCACCTCCGGGGACGCCGACGAGGACGGCACCTGGGGCGCCCACCGCGTCGTCCTGTCCGCCTGGAGCCGCGACGACGGCACCCCCCAGGGCGGTCTCGCCCGGGTCTCCTTCGTGGACGCCGACGACCCCGGCCGGCTCTCCTACACCTCGGCGCTCCTCGCCGTACCGGTCGACGGCGGCCACGACTACCGGGGGCTCGCCTCCCCGGTCACCGGCATGGTCTGGTACCAGGACAAGCTGCTCGTCACCACCGCCGCCGGGGACCGCGACGCGCTGTACGTGTACGAGATGGACCGCGTCCAGCGCGCCACCACCGCGGCCAGTGCCGTCGGGCGGGTGCCGGGCGGCTGGGCGGCGGCCGGCCACCGGTACGTGCTGCCCGCGGTCGCCTCGTACCGGCTGCCCGACACCGCCGGCGCCGCGCGGCCCGGCGCGATCTCCCTGGACCGCGGCACGACCCCCGCCACCCTGGTGGCGAGCGAACGGGTGGCCGCGGACGGCGACCGGCCCACCCGGCTGTGGCGCTACCCGCTGAGCACGGACCCGGACCGCGGCGGCCTGCCCGCCACCGACACGGCCGGCCACGTGGACGCGGTGGAGGCGTACGAGACCGGGGCGGCCGAGGTCGGAGGCGTGCTGTCGCACCGCCCGGCGGGCGCCGCGCGCGCGGACTGGTACCTGGACCGCACGGCCGGCGGCCACGACGGACGCGGCACCCTGTGGCGCCAGGACACGGAGGGCGCCCGGGCCACCGAGTGCGGCTCCGACGGCTCGCAGCGCTGCTGGAGCGGGCAGGCGGGCTCCCTGTCCTACTGGGCGCGGACCGGCGAGGTCTGGTCGCAGTCGGGCAGCATGCTGTTCGCCCTGCCGCTGCGTTCGATCGAGGACGCGCTGGACTGATCCGCGCGGCGGGGCCGGTGGCGACGGCCCCGCGCCACCCGGGCGGGGACCGGCGGGTCCGCGCCACCCGGGGCCGGGACCGGCGGGTCCGCGCCGCCGGGGCCGGGATCGACAGACCCGCGGGCCGGATGGTTCCCTGACCGGCATGACCAACATCGCCGTGACCACGTGGTCCCTGGAGCAGACGGCCCCCACCGACCTGCTGCCGGCCGCCGCCCCGGAGGGGGACGTGCGGATCGTCCGCTCCGCGGTGCCCTCCCCCGAGTTCAGCCGCTTCCTCTACGCCTCGGTCGGCGGCGACATCCGGTGGACGGACCGGCTCGGCTGGAGCCACGCCCGCTGGCGGGAACACCTGGAGCGGCCCGGCGTCGAGACCTGGGTGGCCTACGACCGGGGTACGCCCGCCGGTTTCGTGGAGCTGGCGGCCGGCGACGACGGAGTGGTCGAGATCGAGTACTTCGGCCTGCTGCCCGCGTTCCGCGGCCGGCGCATCGGCGGCCACCTCCTCTCCCTCGGCACCGCCCGCGCGTGGGACCTGGCGGAGCGCTGGCCCGGGCTGGCCACGACCGAACGGGTGTGGCTGCACACGTGCAGCAAGGACGGCGAGCACGCCATGGACAACTACCGGCGCCGGGGCTTCCGCCTCTTCGACACCAAGGTCGAGGAGGAGGCCGACGTGGCCACCCCGGGCCCGTGGCCTGGGGCTTTCCCCGCCTGAGCGCCGGCCGCGGCCCGGACGGGCCGCCGCTGTGATCCACAACACCCCTGTCTCGTCAGACGAGACAGGGGTGTCCACATTCTGGATTAAGCTGGACTGTGTCCAGAACGCCGTGCCAGTCTTCCGTCATGCCTGGAACTGGAATTGCCTTGGTGAGTCGGCGGCACGTCGACCTCGGCCGCATGTCCAGCGCCATCTGTCCGGGCCGCTGAGAGCCCCACTCCAGCACTACCGGATCTCCCCGCACAAGCCTCCGCCCGCGCACCGCCGCGCATGCCTGCCCATGCGCCCCCGCGCGGGCCAGAGCCGCTTTCCGTCTGCCCTGAAGGACGTGTCACACCATGGCCGCCACCCCGCCGAAGCCTGCCGCCGCGACCCCCCGCCGCAAGGTGAGCCGTCACCGCGGCGAGGGCCAGTGGGCAGCCGGTCACTTCACCCCGCTCAACGCCAACGAGCAGACCAAGAAGGACGACGACGGTCTCAACGTACGGACACGTATTGAGACGATCTACTCCAAGCGCGGTTTCGACTCGATCGACCCGGGCGACCTGCGCGGCCGTATGCGCTGGTGGGGTCTCTACACCCAGCGCAAGCAGGGCATCGACGGCGGAAAGACGGCCATCCTGGAGCCGGAGGAGCTGGACGACAGCTACTTCATGCTCCGCGTCCGCATCGACGGCGGCGCCCTGACCACCGCGCAGCTGCGGGTCGTGGGCGAGATCTCGCAGGAGTTCGCGCGCGGCACGGCCGACATCACCGACCGGCAGAACGTCCAGTACCACTGGATCCGGATCGAGGACGTGCCCGAGATCTGGAACCGCCTGGAGGGCGTCGGCCTGTCCACGGTCACCGCCTGCGGCGACACACCCCGCGTGATGATCGGCTCCCCGGTGGCGGGCATCGCCGAGGACGAGATCATCGACGGCACGCCGGCGCTGGAGGAGATGAAGCGCCGCGTCCTGAACAACCCCGCGTACTCGAACCTCCCGCGCAAGTTCAAGACCGCGATCTCCGGGTCGCCGGTCCTCGACGTGGTGCACGAGATCAACGACGTGGCGTTCGTCGGCGTGGTCCACCCCGAGCACGGGCCGGGCTTCGACCTGTGGGTCGGCGGCGGCCTGTCCACCAACCCGAAGCTGGGCGTGCGGCTGAACGCCTGGGTGCCGATCGAGGACGTGCCCGACGTCTACGAGGGCGTCATCTCGATCTTCCGCGACTACGGCTACCGGCGCCTGCGCAACCGCGCCCGCCTGAAGTTCCTGGTCGCCGACTGGGGCCCGGAGAAGTTCCGCCAGGTGCTGGAGGACGAGTACCTGGAGCGGAAGCTGACCGACGGTCCCGCCCCCGCCGAGCCCACCAGCCGCTGGCGCGACCACATCGGCGTCCACCGGCAGCGCGACGGCCGCTTCTACGTCGGCTTCGCCCCGCGCGTCGGCCGCGTGGACGGCACGATCCTGACCAAGGTCGCCGACCTGGCGGAGGCGCACGGCTCGGGCCGGGTCCGCACCACGGTCGAGCAGAAGATGATCATCCTCGACGTCGAGGAGGGCCGGGTCGACTCCCTGGTGGAGTCCCTGGACGCGCTCGACCTCACCGCCCGGCCCTCCAGCTTCCGGCGCGGCACCATGGCCTGCACCGGCATCGAGTTCTGCAAGCTGGCCATCGTCGAGACCAAGGCGCGCGGCGCCTCCCTCATCGACGAACTGGAGCGCCGCCTCCCGGACTTCGACGAGCCCCTCACCATCAACCTCAACGGCTGCCCCAACGCCTGCGCCCGCATCCAGACCGCGGACATCGGTCTCAAGGGCCAGCTGGTCCTGAACGACCGGGGCGAGCAGGTCGAGGGCTACCAGGTGCACCTGGGCGGCGCCCTCGGCCTGGAGCCCGGTTTCGGCCGCAAGGTGCGCGGCCTGAAGGTCACGGCGGAGGAACTGCCGGACTACGTGGAGCGGGTGCTCAAGCGCTTCGAGGCCGAGCGCGAGGACGGCGAGCGCTTCGCCACCTGGGCGGCCCGCGCCTCCGAGGAGGCCCTGTCATGAGCGAGCGTGCCGCGCCGTTCTACTGCCCCTACTGCGGCGACGAGGACCTGCGTCCGCACGAGGAGGGACACGGCGCCTGGGAATGCGCGGCGTGCAACCGCGCATTCCAGTTGAAGTTCCTCGGGCTGCTGACCCGGGGACTTCAGCCCAACTCCACGGGAGGGGAACCGATATGACCCCGGTTCGGGAAGAGCGCACGACCGACGAACTCAAGGCCCTGGCCGAGCGGGCGGGCCGCGAACTGGAGGACGCCTCCGCCCTGGAGATCCTCCAGTGGGCGGCCGGCACCTTCGGCGACCGCTTCTGCGTGACCTCCTCGATGGAGGACGCCGTCGTCGCCCACCTCGCCTCCCGCGCCCTGCCCGGCGTGGACGTCGTGTTCCTCGACACCGGTTACCACTTCCCGGAGACCATCGGCACCCGGGACGCGGTGGAGGCCGTGATGGACGTCAACGTCGTCACGCTCACCCCGCGGCAGACCGTCGCCGAGCAGGACGCCGAGTACGGGCCCAGGCTGCACGACCGCAACCCCGATCTGTGCTGCGCGCTGCGCAAGATCAAGCCGCTGGACGAGGGCCTGGCCGGCTACCAGGCCTGGGCGACCGGCCTGCGCCGGGACGAGTCCGAGACCCGCGCGGGCACGCCCGTGGTCGGCTGGGACGAGAAGCGGCGGAAGGTGAAGATCTCTCCCATCGCCAAGTGGTCACAGGAAGATGTGCAAGCGTACGTCGACGAGCACGGCGTCCTCACCAACCCGCTGCTGATGGACGGCTATGCCTCCGTGGGCTGCGCGCCCTGCACCCGCCGGGTGCTGGAGGGCGAGGACGCCCGCGCCGGACGCTGGGCGGGACGCAGCAAGACCGAGTGCGGACTGCACGGCTGACATGACGACCACCGGACCATCGAGTTTCAGGGAGAACCACGTGACGACCGGAGCCACCGTCTGGCTCACGGGCCTGCCCAGCGCCGGGAAGACCACCATCGCCCACGAGCTGGCCGGCCGGCTGCGCGAGGAGGGCGGGCGCGTCGAGCTGCTCGACGGCGACGAGATCCGCGAGTTCCTCTCCGCGGGCCTGGGCTTCGACCGTGCGGACCGGCACACCAACGTGCAGCGCATCGGCTTCGTCGCCGAACTGCTCGCCCGCAACGGCGTCACCGCGCTGGTGCCGGTGATCGCCCCGTACGCGGACAGCCGGGACGCGGTCCGCGCCCGTCACGAGGCGAACGGCACGCCGTACGTGGAGGTGCACGTGGCCACGCCGGTCGAGGTGTGCTCGGTGCGGGACGTCAAGGGCCTGTACGCCAAGCAGGCCGCGGGTGAGCTGACCGGGCTGACCGGCGTCGACGACCCGTACGAGGAGCCCGCCAAGCCCGACCTGCGCATCGAGTCGCAGCACCAGACCGTTCAGGAGTCCGCCGCGGCGGTCCACGCCCTGCTCACCGAAAGGGGACTGGCATGACGACGACCGTGGCGACCCGGGCGGAGGGCACCGACAGCCCTTACGCCCTCTCCCACCTCGACGCTCTGGAGTCGGAGGCGGTGCACATCTTCCGTGAGGTGGCGGGTGAGTTCGAGCGGCCGGTGATCCTGTTCTCCGGCGGCAAGGACTCCATCCTCATGCTGCACCTCGCGCTGAAGGCGTTCGCGCCGGCGCCGGTGCCGTTCTCGCTGCTGCACGTCGACACCGGGCACAACTTCCC
>NZ_BMRX01000008.1:0-144046 GCF_014648855.1 Streptomyces parvulus
ATTTCCTCGGTGCTTTCCAGGTTCCCGCTTTCGCGTTTCCCTTTCCGGCGGTTCCGACTTTATCAGAAGTTCTGAGTCGGTCTGACCGGCTCGTTCGTTCCGATTTTGATCGGCAGAGTGCTTCGTCGAATTCGAGATTCGGGAGGAAGCAAGCAGATGTTCACTGTGGCCTTCTGGGATGAACCCGTCTACAGGCAACTGTTCGAATCTACCTCCCCGCTCGCGCCGTGTCAACGGCTCTCGCGGGAACGAAGAGGACAGTAGCAGCTCACCGAGGGTCCACGCACATCAGGCGGCCGTGGGCACGGTGGCGCTGCGCTCGGCTTCCTCCACGTCGCCCGTGTCGCCCGCGCGTACGGCGCGTCGGCCCAGGACGTAGACGTAGGCGAGGAAGGCCGCCTCGGCGACGACGCCGATGGTGATGCGGGCCCAGGTGGGCAGGCCGGACGGGGTGACGAAGCCTTCGATGGCGCCGGACACGAAGAGGACCAGGGCGAGTCCGATGGCCATGCCGATGGCGGCTCTGCCCTCTTCGGCCAGGGCGACGCGCCGGCTGCGCGGGCCGGGGTCGATCAGGGTCCAGCCCAGGCGGAGTCCGGTGCCGGCGGCGACGAAGACCGCCGTCAGTTCGAGCAGACCGTGCGGCAGGACCAGGCCGAGGAACGTGTCGAGGCGGCCGGCCGACGACATCAGACCGAAGCCGACACCGAGGTTCAGCATGTTCTGGAAGAGGATCCAGATGACGGGCAGGCCGAGGAAGACGCCGAGGATCAGGCAGAGGGCCGCGGCCCAGGCGTTGTTCGTCCAGACCTGTGCGGCGAAGGAGGCCGCGGGGTGGCTGGAGTAGTACGTCTCGTACTGGCCGCCCGGCCGCGTCATCTCGCGCAGCTCGGCGGGGGCCGCGATGGTGGACTGCACCTCGGGGTGCGTGCCGATCCACCAGCCGAGCAGGGCCGCGACGGCGGTCGACAGGAGTGCGGTGGGGACCCACCAGTGGCGGGCCCGGTAGACGGCGGCCGGGAACTGCTGGGTGAGGAAGCGGGTGACGTCCCGCCAGGAGGCTCGGCGGGTGCCGGTCACCGCGCTGCGCGCGCGTGCCACCAGCCGGCTGAGGCGTCCGGTCAGCTGCGGGTCGGGCGCGCTGGACTGGATCAGGGAGAGATGGGTGGCCGTGCGCTGATAGAGGGCGACGAGTTCGTCCGTCTCGGCGCCGGTGAGCCGGCGCCTGCGCCGCAGGAGCGCGTCGAGGCGGTCCCACTCCGCGCGGTGGGCGGAGACGAAGACGTCGAGGTCCATCGGGGTGCCTGCTCCTCGGCTATCGTCGGCGGCTCGTCGTGGATCAGCTTGTCGTACCGCGGCGCGGTGCGTCCTCAGCTTGGCAGACTGGCGGGGACGGGGGGAGACGAGGGAAGGGCGGCGGGCGTGAGCGAGCTGGTGACGGGCGAGGCCGTGGCGCTGGAGCTGCGGCCCGCGAGGCTGCCCAGCAGGGCGCTGGCGGTGCTGCTCGATCTGGCGGTGGCCGTGGCCGTCTACGTGGCCGTCACCATCGCCCTGGTGGCCTCCACCGCGTCCCTTGACATGGCGGCGCAGACCGCGCTGTCGATCGCCGCGTTCGTGCTCGTGCTGGTGGGTGTGCCGATCGCGGTCGAGACGCTCAGTCACGGCCAGTCGCTGGGGAAGATGGCGTGCGGTCTGCGGGTCGTACGGGACGACGGCGGGCCCATCCGGTTCCGGCACGCGCTCGTCCGGGGGCTGATCGGGGTGATCGAGATCCTCATGACGTTCGGGGTGGTCGCCTGTGTCGCCTCGCTGGTCTCTGCTCGCGGGCGGCGGCTCGGGGACGTGTTCGCGGGAACCCTGGTCGTGCGGGAACGGGTGCCGGTCTCCTCCGCGGGCTTCATGCCGCCGCCCCCGCCGTGGCTGGCCGGGCGTTTCGCGGGGCTCGACCTGTCCGCGGTCCCCGACGAGCTGTGGCTCGCCGTCCGCCAGTACCTGACGCGCATGGGGCAGCTCGACGCACGGGTCGGCTGGGCGATGGCCGAACGCCTCGCCGCCGACGTGGCCGCCCGGACGGGTGCCCCGGTGCCGTACGAGGTGCCGCCGCCCGCCTATCTCGCGGCGGTGTTGCAGGAGCGGCAGGCCCGGGAGGCCCGGCGGGCGTTCGGGGGCACGGGTGGCGGGGAGCCGTTTCCCGCAGCGCCCTCTCCTGTCAGCCCCGCCTCCCCTGCCGTGCCTCCGGCCGCCGCACCGCCCCAAGCGGCAGCGCCCGCCACGCCTCCTCTCGTGACGCCTCCCGCCGCGCCGTCGGACCGGCGGCCCGGTACCGGGTTCGTGCCGCCGGCCTAGTGGGCGGGGAACGCGGACGGCGGTGACTCCAGGTCCTCCAGCTCGATGCCGGGGGCCGCGAGCACGACGTCGCCGACGATGTGCACGGCGTACTGCTCCCCCGTGTCCAGGGCTGTGACCTGGTATTCGTCCACGGTGAGGGGGCCGTTGTCAGTGGCGTGTGCTTCTCTTCCCAGCAAGGCCCAGGACTGGTCCACGGTGCGGGGGGCGAGGACCGGGTCGGTCAGGGCGACCATGCGCAGACGCGTGGCCGGATCGGAGGGGGTGAGGCGCAGGAGTCGGGTGACGGCGACGAGGAAGGCCGGGGAGGTGCCGGTGAAGGCGTGGGCGCGCGCATTGCCTTCGGTGGCGTGGACTCCGGTGGGGTCGGTACGGACCCAGGTGACTCCGTCGATGGCCGCGCCGCGTACCTGCCAGTCGGCGGCGTGGAGTTCGAGGCGGATGGGGCGGCCGAGTTCGTCGAGGGCGAGGTCGACGGAGCCGTGGTCGTTTCCGGTGGGCGTGGTCAGCCGGGAGACGTAGCGCCAGCCCGAGGGGCCCGGGGCGCACTGGAAGTGTTCTTCCGCGAGGGGGGTGTGGTCATGCGGGTCGTGGAGGGAATAGCGGCCGCGGGGCATGGTGGTCCTGGGGGGTGACGGGCTGCTGGTCCGGCCGCTGAGGCGCCAACGGGGCAGGCCCCCGACACGGGGGTGCGGGGGCCTGTCTCGGAGGAGCCGGCAGGGCTCAGTAGCGGTAGTGGTCCGCCTTGTAGGGGCCCTCGACCTTGACGCCGATGTACTCGGCCTGCTCCGGGCGGAGCGTGGTCAGCTTGACGCCGAGGGCGTCGAGGTGGAGGCGGGCGACCTTCTCGTCCAGGTGCTTGGGCAGCACGTACACGTCGGTCGGGTACTCGTCGGGCTTGGTGAACAGCTCGATCTGGGCCAGGGTCTGGTCCGCGAACGAGTTGGACATGACGAACGACGGGTGGCCGGTCGCGTTGCCCAGGTTCAGCAGGCGGCCCTCGGAGAGGACGATGAGGACCTTGCCGTCGGGGAAGGTCCAGGTGTGGACCTGCGGCTTGACCTCGTCCTTGACGATGCCCGGGATCCGGGCGAGGCCGGCCATGTCGATCTCGTTGTCGAAGTGGCCGATGTTGCCGATGATCGCCTGGTGCTTCATCTTGGCCATGTCCGCGGCCATGATGATGTCCTTGTTGCCGGTCGTGGTGACGAAGATGTCGGCCTGCTCCACCACGTCGTCGAGCGTCGAGACCTGGTAGCCGTCCATCGCCGCCTGCAGGGCGCAGATCGGGTCGATCTCCGTGATGATCACTCGGGCGCCCTGGCCGCGCAGGGACTCCGCGCAGCCCTTGCCCACGTCGCCGTAGCCGCAGACGACGGCGGTCTTGCCGCCGATCAGGACGTCGGTGGCGCGGTTGATGCCGTCGATCAGGGAGTGGCGGCAGCCGTACTTGTTGTCGAACTTCGACTTGGTCACGGCGTCGTTGACGTTGATCGCCGGGAACAGCAGGGTGCCGTCGCGGTGCATCTCGTACAGGCGGTGGACGCCGGTCGTGGTCTCCTCGGTCACGCCGCGGATCTCGGACGCCAACTGGGTCCACTTCTGCGGGCTCTCGCCCACCGTGCGGGTGAGGAGTTCGAGGATGACGCGGTGCTCGTCGGACTCGGCGGTGTCGGGCGAGGGGACCTTGCCGTCCTTCTCGTACTCGACGCCCTTGTGGACGAGGAGGGTGGCGTCACCGCCGTCGTCCAGGATCATGTTCGGGCCGCCGGTGGGGGTGTTCGGCCAGGTCAGCGCCTGCTCCGTGCACCACCAGTACTCCTCCAGGGTCTCGCCCTTCCAGGCGAAGACCGGGATGCCCTGGGGGTCGTCCGGGGTGCCGTTCGGGCCGACGGCGATGGCGGCGGCCGCGTGGTCCTGGGTGGAGAAGATGTTGCAGGAGGCCCAGCGGACGTCGGCGCCGAGGGCGACGAGGGTCTCGATGAGCACGGCGGTCTGCACGGTCATGTGCAGGGAGCCGGTGACACGGGCGCCGGCGAGGGGCTGGGCCTCGGCGTACTCCCTGCGGATCGCCATGAGGCCGGGCATCTCGTGCTCGGCGAGGGTGATCTCCTTGCGGCCGAAGGCGGCCAGGGAGAGGTCGGCGACCTTGAAGTCCTGCCGGTTGTCGACAGTCGTCATTGCGAGCTGCTCCTCGGGTTGGGTCGAGGGTGGGTACGGCTGACCTGCGCGGCGGCGGACACAGGGGTGCCCCCGGAAGAGGACACAGGCATGCCCGCGTACGCGCAGCGCAGTCCGTCGGAGGCCCTCTCTCCCTCGGCCGGTCCGTCCTGGACCGCCCGACCGCCATCAGCAGCGACGTCTGGCTCCACCCCAAGCTACACCGCGGGCGCCCGCGCGCCCCAGTCCGCCTCCGCACACTTCAGGACGTTCCGAGCGAGGATCGAGCGGGGCTCAGGGTGGGAGGGTGGACCTCAGTGGGCGTCGGGAGGTGTCGCCGGGCCGCCGGGGGTGGCCTCGCGGTCCGGGCCCTTGGCGGCCTCGGACTCGCTGTAGATGTCGGGCTCCAGGTAGATGACGCGGGCGATCGGGACCGCCTCGCGGATGCGGGACTCGGCGGCGTCGATCGCGGAGGCGATCTCGGTGGCCGTGCCGTCGTGGCGGACGGCGATCTTGGCGGCGACGAGCAGTTCCTCGGGGCCGAGGTGGAGGGTGCGCATGTGGATGACGCCGGTGACCGTGTCGCCGGCGACGATCGCGGCCTCGATCCGCTGGACCGCCTCGGGGCCGGCCGCCTCACCGAGCAGCAGTGACTTGGTCTCGACGGCCAGGACCAGCGCGATCAGGACGAGCAGCACGCCGATGCAGAGGGTGCCGATGCCGTCCCAGACGCCGTCGCCGGTGAGGAGGGCGAGGCCGACGCCGCCGAGGGCGAGGACCAGGCCGACGAGGGCGCCGAGGTCCTCCAGGAGGACGACCGGCAGCTCGGGGGCCTTGGCGTGGCGGACGAACTCCTTCCAGGACTTCTTCCCGCGCAGGGTGTTGGACTCCTTGATGGCGGTCCGGAAGGAGAAGGCCTCGGCGATGATCGCGAAGACCAGCACGCCGACCGGCCAGTACCAGTGCTCGATCTCGTGCGGGTGCTTGATCTTCTCGTAGCCCTCGTAGAGGGCGAACATGCCGCCGAGGGAGAAGAGCACGATGGAGACGAGGAAGGCGTAGATGTAGCGCTCGCGGCCGTAGCCGAAGGGGTGTTGGGGGGTGGCCTCGCGCTGGGCGCGCTTGCCGCCGAGGAGCAGGAGTCCCTGGTTGCCGGAGTCGGCGAGGGAGTGCACGGACTCGGCGAGCATCGAGGACGATCCGCTGAAGAGGAACGCCACGAATTTCGCTACCGCGATCGACAGGTTGGCGAGCAGTGCCGCCACGATCGCCTTGGTTCCGCCTGACGCGCTCATGTGTCGCGTTGTCCCTTCGCCTTCGTCTGCGTCCGTACGCCGGTGGGGGCGCGGCCGGTGCACGGCTTTGCCCCTCCTTTGCGGTGCGCCATTGTTGCAGCCCGCGCGGGCCCCGACGTGCCGGATGCCCCTTCGTCCGCCCCTCAGACGTGCGTCAGAGGAGCACGGTGGCGCGGAAGAGCGTGCCGGTTCCGGACACTTCGGCCTTTTCGTCCGCGGCGGCGAACACCGACTGTCCCGGGGTGAGTTCGTGCTCGCCGACTCGCACGGTGCCCGCGGTGCAGAGCAGGATCTGCGGGGTGGGCAGGGTGAGGTCGCGGGCGGCGGTGCCCTCGGGCAGGACGTGGCGGGACAGGCGGAACTCGTCGATCGGGGTCTCGTAGACCTCTTCGCCGTCGGGGGACGCCTCCGGCCGCAGGACACCGGGGTCGCCGGCCTCGAAGCGGACGATGCGCAGCAGTTCGGGCACGTCGACGTGCTTGGGGGTGAGGCCGCAGCGCAGGACGTTGTCGGAGTTGGCCATGATCTCGACGCCGAGGCCGTTGAGGTAGGCGTGCGGGATGCCGGCGCCGAGGTAGAGGGCCTCGCCGGGCTGGAGCCTGACATGGTTGAGGAGCATCGCGGCGAGGACGCCGGGGTCGCCGGGGTAGTGGTGGGCGATGTCGGCGTACGGGGCGTACGCGCCGCCGAGGCGGTCGCAGGCGGCCGCGGTCTCGGTGACCGTGCGGGACATCTCCTCGGGGTCGGCCGTGAGGACGGCGGTGAGGACTTCGCGCAGGGCGGCGTCCTCGGGGTGTGCGCGCAGCAGGTCGACGTACGGCTTGAGGGAGGCGACGCCCAGGCCGTCGAGCAGGTCGGCGGTCTCGGCCGGTGGGCGGAAGCCGCACAGCCCGTCGAACTCGGTCAGGGCGCAGATGAGTTCGGGCTTGTGGTTGGCGTCCTTGTAGTTGCGGTGCGGGGCGTCCAGGGGGACGCCGCGGCGCTCCTCGTCCTCGTAGCCGGCCCTGGCCTGGGCGAGGTCGGGGTGGACCTGGAGGGAGAGCGGGGCGCCGGCGGCGAGGAGTTTGAGGAGGAAGGGCAGCCGGGGTCCGAACTTCGCCACGGAGGCGGCGCCCAGTTCGCGTTCGGGTGCGGCGTCGACGACCTCGGCGAGGGTGCCCCGGCCGGTGCGGGAGGGGGCGCCGGGGTGGGCGCCCATCCACATCTCCGCCTGCGGTTCGCCGGTCGGTTCGGTCCCGAGCAGGGCCGGGATCGCGGTGGTGGAACCCCAGGCGTAGGGGCGGACGGTGTTGTCGAGGCGGTCCATGGGCTCTCTCTGCCGGTGCGTGTCCTGTGCGTGCGGGGTTCGTCCCCGCTACTGCGTACGAGATCAGGCGCCCGAGGCGAGCGCCAGGTAAACGGCGGCGAAATCCGTGATGGCGATCAGTTCGGCGAGGGTCTCCAGTTCGCCGCCCGCCTCGGGCTCCAGTTCGCTCATCGGCGTGTCGTGGCTCAGGGCCAGTTCACGGGCGCCGGGGGCGGCGGTGAGGCCGCCGCTGGGCCGGTCGCGCAGGAGCACCACGCGTGCGTGCAGTGCGGGTGCCTCCTCGACGCGGTCCCGGAAGAAGTCGTCGGGATCGGCGCCCGCGGCGAGGCGTCCGGCGAGCAGGGCGCTGTGTGCGGCGAGCGCTTCGGGCAGGTCGGCGACGACGGCCGGGGTGCCGGACAGCTCGGCGAGCGCGGCGGCGAAGCGGCGGCCCGCGGGGCCGGCGGAGGTGCCCTCGGTCCAGATCACCGGGAGGGACTCGGCCAGCTCGGCCGCCAGGGTCTTGGCGGGGTTGCTGTACGTCACGATGGCGGGCCCGCAGCGTTCGGCGATGCGGTCGAGCCGGTCGGCGATGCGGTCGACGGCCTCGGGCGGCGCGTCGAGCAGCCCGGTGCGGTCGAGGAGGACGAGGAGCGGGGTGAGCAGCGCCCACAGGACGCCGGGGGCGGCACCGGCGAGGGGTTCGTCCTGGTCGTAGGGGGCGGTCGCCATGGGGATGAACAGGCCGTGCGCGGCGCTCACCGACTCGCTGAGCGGCGTGCCCGCGGGGGCGACGGCGACGACGGTGCAGCCCCGCCGGTAGGCCTGCTCGGCGAGGAGCGACAGGCCCGGCTCGGTGCCGTCGGGGGTGGTGATCAGCAGGAGGTCGACGGAGCCGGCCCAGCCGGGCAGTTCCCAGCGCAGGGCGCCGGCGGCGGGCGCCACGCCGGTGGGCGCGAGGCGGATGACGGGGCTGCCGGCGCCGGCGAGGGTGCCGAGGAGGTCGGCGGCGTGGGTGGCGGCGGCGCCGGGGCCGGCGATGAGGACGGCGCGGGGGCGGCCGTCCGGCTGGAGGTTCCCGACGCCGGCCTCGGCGGCGTGCCGGGCGGCGGTGCGGACCCGGGCACCGGCCTCGGCGGCGCCGCGGAGCAGGCCGCGGTGGTCGGCCTCGGTGAGGCGCTCCGGGCTGTCGAGGAGCGATTCGTCGAGCATGGCGGCAGGTCTCCGATCGCCGGGGCGTTCGTTCGGTTGCGCGGGGTCGCCGGGTGGCCGGGTGCCGGTCGCGTCGTCGCCGGTCAGGCGGGGCGGCGGGCCTCGTCGACGAGGAGGACGGGGATGCCGTCGCGCACCGGGTACGCCAGGCCGCAGTCCTGGCCGGTGCAGATCAGCTCCGCGTCCCGCTCCTCGAGGGGGGCGTGGCAGGCGGGGCAGGCGAGGATCTCCAGGAGGCCGGCTTCGAGCGGCATGGGGGTTCCCTTCGGGGCGGTTCGGTATGTGCGGATGTGCTGGTCAGGGTACCGCCGGTGGCGGTGGTGGCGGAGGTCGGCGGTGAGGTCGCCGGCCTCGCGCGCCTCACGCCCTGATGATCGCCAGGGCGGCGTCCCGGACCTTCGTCATCGTGGCCTCGTCGCGCGCCTCGGCGTTGAGGCGGAGGAGGGGCTCGGTGTTGGAGGGGCGGACGTTGAACCACCAGTCGGCGGCCGTGACGGTGAGGCCGTCCAGGTCGTCCAGGGTGACGTCGTCGCGGCCCTCGTAGGCGGCCCTGATCGCGGCGAGGCGGTCCGCCTGGTCGGCGACGGTGGAGTTGATCTCGCCGGAGCCGGCGTAGCGGTCGTACTGGGCGACGAGGGCGGACAGCGTGCCCGGCTGCCCGCCGAGGGCGGCGAGGACGTGCAGGGCGGCCAGCATGCCCGTGTCGGCGTTCCAGAAGTCGCGGAAGTAGTAGTGCGCGGAGTGCTCCCCGCCGAAGATGGCGCCGGTGCGGGCCATCTCGGCCTTGATGAAGGAGTGGCCCACGCGCGTGCGTACCGGGGTGCCGCCCTGCTCCCGGACGACCTCCGGGACGGACCAGGAGGTGATCAGGTTGTGGATGACCATCCCCCGGCCGCCGTTGCGGGCGAGTTCGCGGGCGGCGACGAGGGCGGTGACCGCTGACGGGGAGACCGGGTTTCCGTCCTGGTCGACGACGAAGCAGCGGTCGGCGTCGCCGTCGAAGGCGAGGCCCAGGTCGGCGCCCTCCTCGCGGACGCGCTTCTGGAGGTCGACGAGGTTGGCCGGGTCGAGCGGGTTGGCCTCGTGGTTGGGGAAGGTGCCGTCCAGTTCGAAGTACAGCGGCACCACGTCGAGGGGCAGCCCGGCGAGGACCGAGGGGACGGTGTGGCCGCCCATGCCGTTGCCCGCGTCGACGACGACCTTCAGGGGGCGGATGGCGGTGAGGTCGACGAGGGAGCGCAGGTGGGCGGCGTAGTCGGCGAGGGTGTCGCGGCGGGTGACGGTGCCCGGGCGGGCCGCCGGTTCCGGGGCGCCGGTGACGCTCCAGCGCTCCACGAGGGCACGGATCTCGGCGAGGCCCGTGTCCTGGCCGACGGGTGCGGCGCCGGCGCGGCAGAGCTTGATGCCGTTGTACCGGGCCGGGTTGTGCGAGGCCGTGAACATGGCGCCCGGCAGGTCCAGCGCGCCCGAGGCGTAGTACAGCTGGTCGGTGGAGCACAGGCCGATCCCGGTCACGTCGGCGCCCCGGGCCGCCGCCCCGCGCGCGAAGGCGTCGGAGAGGCCGGGCGACGAGGGCCGCATGTCGTGACCGACGACGACGGCGCTCGCGCCGGTCAGCTCGACGAAGGCCGCGCCGAACAGCTCGGCCAGCGACTCGTCCCACTGGTCGGGGACGACACCGCGCACGTCGTACGCCTTCACGATCTGCGACAGATCAGCAGCCACGGCCAGCCTTCCTGGAGGTGCTCTGGGGCCCCCAAAGTACCCGCACCCGCGACCCGGCCGGCGCGCGGTCGCCGAAGGTCAGGGCAGCATCCAGCCCAGGACGACCGTGGACTGGCCGACCACGATCAGGCACATCACCAGGAGCAGGCCGAGGCTCCAGGGCAGCACCTTGCGCAGCAGGTCGCCCTCGCGGCCCGCGAGTCCGACGGCGGCGCAGGCGATGGTGAGGTTCTGCGGGGAGATCATCTTGCCGAGGACGCCGCCGGAGCTGTTGGCGGCGGCAAGCAGTTCGGGTGAGAGGCCGGACTCCCGCGCGGCGGTCACCTGGAGGGCGCCGAAGAGCGCGTTGGCCGAGGTGTCGGAGCCGGAGACGGCGACGCCGAACCAGCCGAGCACCGGGGACAGGAAGGCGAGTCCGGCGCCGGCCGCGGCGACGAAGTGGCCGATGGTGGCGGCCTGTCCGGAGAGGTTCATGACGTAGGCGAGGGCCAGCACCGAGGTGACGGTGAGGATGGCGAACCGCAGTTCGTGCACGGTCGCCAGCCACTCCTTGACCGCCACGCGCGCGTGCACGCCGAGGACGACGGCGGTGGCCAGCCCGGCGAACAGGACGAGGGTGCCGCCGGTGGAGACGATCGGCCAGGAGAAGACGTTGCCGCCGACCGGATCGCCCTCGGAGTCGGCCACGTCGAGGAACGGCCAGTCGTACGTCTGGGTCGCCCCGGCCAGCCAGTCCTTGACCGCGGGGATCTGCGCGACGGAGAAGATCGCGACGATCAGGGCGTAGGGCGCGTACGCGCGCAGCACCTCGCGGCCGGGGTCCTCCTCGTCGAGTTCCTCGCTGCGGGCGCCGGTGAGGACGGACGCCCGGACCGGTTCGGCGGCGGGCCTGCGGGAGTGCGGTACGGCGACGAGGGCGCCGGCGCCGGCCAGGGCGGCGGCGATGTCGGCGAGCTGGGCGGAGAAGTAGTTGGAGGCGACGAACTGGGCGACGGCGAAGGCGACTCCGCAGGCCATGGCCGGCACCCAGGTCTCGCGCAGCCCGCGCCGGCCGTCCACCAGGCCGACCAGCAGCAGCGGCACGATCAGGGCGAGCAGCGGGGTCTGGCGGCCGACGACGGAGGCGACGTCGTCCAGGGGCAGTCCGGTGACCTGCGCCAGTGTCACCACCGGGGTGCCCATCGCGCCGAAGGCGACCGGCGCGGTGTTGGCGACCAGCGACACGACGGCGGCGCGGACCGGGTCGAAGCCGAGCGCGACGAGCATGACCGAGCAGATCGCGACCGGCGCGCCGAAGCCGGCCAGGGCCTCCAGCAGGGCGCCGAAGCAGAAGGCGACGACGAGAGCCTGGATGCGGGGGTCGTCGGACAGCCGTCCGAAGGAGCGGCGCAGGATGTCGAAGTGCCGGGTGCGGACGGTCATCCGGTAGACCCACAGGGCGTTCACGACGATCCACAGGATGGGGAAGAGTCCGAAAACGGCTCCCTGGACGGCGCTGGACGCCGTCTGGTCCAGCGGCATGCCGTAGGCGAGCCAGGCGACGAGTACGGCCGCCAGGAGGCCGGTGAGGCCCGCCAGGTGGGCCTTCATGCGGACGCCGCCCAGCAGGACGAGGACGATCACCAGGGGGAGGGCCGCCACCAGGGCGGACAGGCCCAGTGAGCCGGCGACGGGTTCCAGTTCCTGCACGTACATGGGCGCCTCCCCGGATTCCGCCATGCGAAAGCGTTTTCTCGCGGCTTCCGGAATGGTCGTGTCCGCGACAAGGCGACGTCAATGGGTGTGCAGCAACGGATGTGACGTGGGATACAGAGGAGGATCGGCTCAGTTGTCCGGCGAGCGGAGCACCCGCAGGTGGCCGCGGCGCGCGACCTCCATCGGGTCGGCCGTCCGTCCGCCGCCCCCGCCCTCGGCCGCCCGCTCCTGGGGGCGGGCCGCCTCGCGCACCGCGTTGGCGAGCGCTTCCAGGTCGTCGCCGCTGGGGCGGGCCGGGGCCGACCCGTCGAGCAGGCGGACGACCTCCCAGCCGCGCGGGGCGGTGAGGCGCTCGGAGTGCTCGGCGCACAGGTCGTAGCAGTGGGGTTCGGCGTAGGTGGCGAGCGGGCCGAGGACCGCGGTCGAGTCGGCGTAGACGTACGTCAGCGTCGCGACGGCGGGACGGCCGCAGGCGGTGCGCGAACAGCGACGTACAGGGCTCACGATGTTGGACGGTACCGCACTCTTGAGCGGGCCGCGACGACTCTCCACCGGGTCACACCACCGTGTCGTGGCGTGAAACACCCCGAAACCCCCACCGCTCACACCTCGGTGACCTGCGCGGACGCCGACTCGCCGCGCACGGGGCGGCCTTGGGGACGGTCACGAGCCGATACAAACAGCGACATTTGCCGTGAGTCGCACGGTCGTGGAGAGATACGGAATCGTGCTCAACCTTGGCTGGAATGGTCATCCGGCGACAAGCCGTGTTCCGGCCCGTCGCGGTGTCCGGTCCGCGTGTGCGGCCGGGCGCCCGACCTCGGCGGGGACTACCCTTCACCAGTGATGGACAACCCCGTGACGCCCCGTGATGCCGGCCGCCCAGGGCCCCGCCGTCGTGATCGCCACGGTCGGGGCATGCGCGGTCCGGTGGCTCCCCCGCAGGTGCCGCTCGCCGCGAGCCGCGGTGAGGTCTTCGCGGACCTGGTGCAGGACTCCGTGGAGCGCCTGGAGCGGCGGTGGCCGCAGCTCTCCGACATCGATTTCGTCGTCCTCGACGTGCCCCGTCTCGAGGGCCCCGAGGAGATGTGGAACGACGAGGCCGTGCCGCTCGGCGGCACGGTGCCCGCGAGCGAGGGGCGGCGGGGGCGGGTGGTCGTGTACCGGCGGCCGGTCGAGATCCGCACCAAGGGGCGCGACGAGCGGGCGGCGCTCGTGCACGAGGTCGTCGTGGAGCAGGTCGCGGAGCTGCTGGGACTGACGCCGGAGACGGTGGACCCGCGGTACGGCGAGGACTGACGGCGCCCCGGGCGCCCCTCCCGGCCGCGGGTGACCGCCCGCCTCAGTCCTGCAGCACCGACAGGTCCTCCTCCGCGTTCGGCACCGACACCGTTCCCCGGTCGTCGGGGAGGGTCTGGACGGTGAAGGACGCGACGTCGTCGTCGGAGCCGGTCAGGGTGCGGGAGGCGTGGACCGGCCCGCCGGAGACCGTCTCGACCGTGAGCGCGTAGCCGCCCTTCAGACCGGCCGGTACGGGTGCCTCGACGTTCTGCGTGGTGCCCGCCTTGACGGTGTACGTCTTGGTCGCCGGGGTGCCGCCCTCGGAGCCCGCCGACGCCGTCACCCGCACCTCGGCGCCCTCGCCGGCGGCGGTCAGGGCCAGGGTGGTGCTCTTGGCGCGGTTGTCCGCGGCCGTCGCACGGGCTCCCACCGGGTCGGACGCCGGAATGAACGCCGACTCCTGCTCGCCGCCCTTGCCGCGGACGACCCGGACCGCGGCCACCACCGGCACGGCTCCGTCCGTCGGCGTGAGCACGAGCGAGCCCGCCTCGCCTCGGGTGACCGCGCCGAGGTCCACGCCGGTCGTCATACCGGCCTTGACGTGCACCGTCTCGTGTCCGGCGGGGGTGATCAGACCGGACGGCGAGGCCAGCCGGACCTTCATGTCGGCGTCGGTGCCGCCGGGGGTGAACAGGACCAGGCGCACGGCGGTCGCGTCCTTCGGGATGCCCGGCAGGACGAGGTCGGCCGCCGGGTCCGCGGCCGCGGTGAGCCAGTCGCCGCCGGTCTTGTCGTCCAGGGCCTGCACCGCCGCGCCGACCCGCCCGCTCCTGACACCGACGTGCACGGTCAGGTCGGCCTCCTTCGCTTCGGCGAGCGTGGACAGCAGCAGGGACTCGGTGCCGTGCGGCGGGACCGTGACGCCCTCCCCCACCGTCGATTCGAGGGCGCCGTCCTTGCCGTACAGCTCGATGTCGACGACGGCGGCGGAGTCGTCCGGGTTCGTCAGGTGGACGTAGTCCGTGCGGCCGGCCGCCGTGCTGGCGCCGGGGAACCAGAACTCCGTGTCCGGGGCCGAGCAGTTGACGCCCTGGAGGCCGCGGCCGGTCCCGGCGGCGACCTCCGTGGTCTGCTGCACCGTCCAGCCGGGCGCCCGGCCGCCGTCGGCGGTGCCGATCAGGGCGGGCGTGCCGGAGCCGGAGGTCTTGCCGGTGGCCGGGGTGCCGGGCTTCTCGGGCTCGACGGGTGGCTTCGCGGCCTTGTCGTCGCCCTTCTCGTCGCCCTTCTTTCCGTCCTTGGGGTCCTCGGCCGCGTCACCCGGTGCCGCGACGGTGAGGGCCGCCTCGCCCTTCTCCTCGGCGCCCTTGGTGACGGGCGTGAAGGAGGTGTACTGCGTCTCGGCGAGGTCGGAGGAGCTGGGCGCGGGGCAGAGCAGGCTGGTGCGCTCCACCGGCAGGCGGGCGGCCGGCGCGGCGGGGCCGGATTCCGCGCCGTCGGGTGTGGCGACCGCCGCGAACCCGGTGACGGCGGCGAGCGCGGCCGTGCAGGCGATCAGGGACAGGGTCGTGCGCTTCACTGCTGGCTCCCGTGGGGACGCTCACTGCCCGGGCCGTGGGGGTGGTCGGGCTGGGAGGGGTCGTACGGCGTGTCGTAGCGGCCCTGGCCGTAGGCCTGGTCCCAGGCGGGGTCGTACTCGCCGTCCCGGGGCTGCTGGGTCTGCGCGTGCTCGCCGTAGGTGTACGGGTCGTACCCGCCCTGCTCGAACTGGCCGCCGGTGCCGTCCTGGTAGGCGCCCGCCGGGTACGGCTCGCCCTGGTAGGGCCCTTCCGCCTGGTACGGCTGCTGCCCGTACGCGCCCTGGTCGTACTGCTGTTGGGCGCCCTGGTACTGCTCCTGGCCGTAGGCGGCGTAACCGCCGTACTCGTTCTGGTACCCGGCGGAGTCCCAGTCGCCGTAGGCGGGCTGCTGCGGGACCGGGGCCGTCGGGGGTGCCGGGGGCGCGGCGGGTGGTTCGGGCATCTCGGGGGTGCCGTCCGCGGGGGCGCCGGGCTGCTCGGCCTCGGCCTCCGCCTGGGCGCGCAGGCGACGCGCCCGGCGGCCCTCGCCCTCCAGTGCCTCGGCGGGGACCAGCGGCTCGTCCGGCAGGTCGTCGTCGACGTCGCGGCGCCTGCCGGGCAGGGCGAGGACGACGAGGACCACGGCGAGCAGCCCCTGGGCCCACAGCCAGGCGGTGTGGGTGAACGGATCGTCGTAGGTGACGTCCAGCCTGCCGCCGGAGGCGGGGAGTTCGAAGCCCTGGGCCCAGCCGTCGACCGTGGTGCGGGTGAGGGGCTTGCCGTCCAGGGTGGCCGTCCAGCCCTCGGCCGCGGTGTCGGCGAGGCGCAGCACCCGGCCGTCGGGGCCCGGTTCGACGTCGGTGTGGATGTCGACGGGTCCGGCGGCGACCGGCTGCGGCTCGCCGCCAGTGTCGCCGCCCGCCACGATGGTGGCGCGGGCGACCTCCTGGTCCACGCGCCACAGTCCGCTGCCGTCCTGCTGGCTGAGCCTGCTCAGGCCGGGGGTGGCGTCCAGGACCCGGGTGACCTCGCGGGGCGCGCCCTTGTGCACGAGCACGTAGCGCACGGCGAAGCCGCCGAGCTGGTCCGCCTGGTCGGCGCCGGAGCCGGCCACCAGGTTGGCGACGATCTTGTCGAGGGTGGCGTTCTCGCCGTCGCCTGCGGCCAGTTCGCCGTCGCCGAGGCGGGCTCCGGAGCCGCGGACGAGCATGTATCCCACGTGGGCGGTGGAGTCGCTGTCGAGGACGAGGGTGCGGGCCTGGTCGCGGGTGCGGCTCTCCTCGGCGACGAACGCGGGCACCTGCACGGGGTCGCGCCGCTCAAGGGGGCCGTCGGCGCCCCCGATCATCCACCCGGCGGCGGCGATCAGCGGGCCCACGGCCGAGGCGAGGGCGATCAGCGCGGCGACGGGCTGGCGCCAGCCGAAGCTCTGCTCGGCGACCCGGAAGCGGGCTCCGTCGGCGCCGAGCGTCGCGGCGGACAGCAGGGCGATGCCGTAGACGAGGGTGGCGGGGCCGGCCCAGGCGGAGCGGTTGGACAGGGCCGCGAAGACGAGCCCGGCGAGGGCGACGGCCCACGCCGCCCGCACGGCCGGCTGCCGCTCCGAGCGCAGCAGCGCGGCCAGGGCGGCGAGCACGATGCCGATGAGGACCAGCCCGCCGACCGTGCCGGGGCCGCCGGGGCTCGCGCCGAGCAGGTCGAGGGCGGAGGCGGCCGAGGCTCCGTACTCCAGTCCGGCCTCGTCGAAGAAACCGAAGGGCAGCAGCGACAGCGACCAGGGCGCGAGCAGCAGCAGGGGGGTACCGAGCTGGGCGAGGAAGCGCGGGCCGTACGCCGTGATCTCGGCGCGGCGCAGGGCCAGGACGCCGAGGCCGAGGACCAGCGCGATGGGCCAGACCACGGGCGTGAAGGCGGTGGTGACCGTCAGCAGCAGTGCGTACGCCCAGGTGGCGCGCCAGCTGCCGCGGGCGCCGGAGGTGCTCGTGAGGCCGGCGGCCGCGACGCCCGCGCGGGCGATCAGCGGCAGCAGTACGGCGAGGACCGCGGTCCCGACGCGGCCGCCGGCGAGGGCGCCGGTGGCGGCGGGCAGGAAGGCGTAGGCGACGGCCGCCCACGCGCGCAGCAGCCGGGACATGACCAGCGGGCGGGACGCGAAGTACGCGGTGGCGCCGGCCAGCGGCACCGAGCCGGCCAGCAGCAGGGTGACGGCGGTGCCGGTCGAGCCGAACAGCAGGGAGGACAGGGCGGCCAGGATCGCGAGGTAGGGCGGTGCGGAGGCGGTGCCGCCGGTGCCGACGGTGTGCCAGGCGTCCGCGTAGCGCGACCACAGCTCACCGGCGTCGGCCGGGGCGGGCAGCAGGGCGCCGCCCGCGAGTGCGCCGCCGGTGAGCAGGGCGCGGCAGGCGGCCAGGGAGGCGAGCAGCAGGATCAGGAAGAGCACCGGGCCGGGTTTGCGGGCGATGCGCTTGAGGCGGGCGAACTGCTCGATCTCCAGGAAGTCGGCGTCGTCGCCGCCGGGTCCGGACTCGATGCCGCCGCCGTGGCGTCCGGCGCCCGCGGCGGTCTCGGCCTCGGTGCTGCCGACGAGGTTGCCCGCGACCTGCTCGACGGTGACGCGGATGGTCGCGCCGGGGGGCGGGAACAGGGGGCGCAGTTCGTCCTTCTCGACCTGCGGGCGGCCGCGTTCGCGCCGTGCGGCGACGATGCGTTCGGGACGCAGCAGGACGCTGAGCAGGCCCCGGATCTCGTCGAGCGCCTGCCCGGGCACCTTGCCGACGAGGTAGGCGAGGGTGCGCAGCAGGGTGCCGAGGACGATGCGCAGCAGGACCCAGGGCAGGGCCGCCGTACGGACGTTGGCGAGGAGGGTGTGGACGGCGCCGGCCTTGTCCACCTTGTGCGGGGAGGCGGTGGTGCGGCCGGCGCAGTCGACGGCGCGGCGTTCGCGGGAGGCCGCCTCGGCGTGGCGGACGACCGCCTCGGGGGCGATGAGGACGCGCAGTCCGGCGGCGTGGGCGCGCCAGCACAGGTCGACGTCGTCGCGCATCAGGGGCAGCCGGCGGTCGAACCCGCCCAGCCGCTCGAAGACGTCACGCCGGATCAGCATGCCGGCGGTGGAGACGGACAGCACGGGCCGGACGTGGTCGTGCTGGCCCTGGTCCTGCTCGCGGCGGTCCAGACCGGTCCAGCGGCGGCCGGAGTTGGCGATGGAGACGCCGACCTCAAGCAGCTGCCTGCGGTCGTACCAGCCGCGGAGCTTGGGGCCGACGGCGGCGACGTCCTCGCGGCCCAGCTCGTACTCGGTCTCGACGACGCGCAGCAGCTGGGCCAGGGCGTCGGGTTCGGGTGCGCAGTCGTCGTGCAGCAGCCAGAGCCACTGGACCGGCTCGCCGTGGGGGAGTTCGGGCAGGTCGTAGGCGTCGTCGCGCCAGGTGCGCGTGGCGGGGTCCCAGCCGCTGGGCCGCTTCAGGTACGGCAGGTCCTCCGGAGTGAGCACGGGGACGGTGCGGGCCGCCTCCTCCACGGCCTGGCCGAAGCCGGTGCGCCGGGCGAGGTGCAGGACGCGGTCGCCGCCGAGGGCCTCGCCGACCAGCCGGGCCGAGTCGTCGGCGCTGCCGGTGTCGGCGGCCACGGCGTACTGGACGGGGCGCTCCTGGCCGAGCAGACCGGCCAGCGCGTCGGGCAGCCAGCGGGCTCCGTCGTGGGCGACGAGGACCGCGGTCACGACGTGGCGCGGGAACTCAGGTGTGGCAGCGAGGTCTTGCTGGGCTGCCGTGTGACTCTGCACGGACATCGAGGTACGGGCCCCGGTTCGGTGGACTGCGGTGGACGCCCGTGCCTGTGGGGAATGGCGGGGCGTCTCGGACGAGCGCCCACACTATCGGCTGGACGGCAAGAGGGCCCGCCGCCTGTGGACAACCCACCTGCGAGGGCCCGTTCCCGCTGGTCCCGCCGTGTGCGCCGGTACCGGCGCCCGGTTCTGGCCCCGTGTCAGACGGCGGCCTTCTTCAGCCGGCGCCGTTCTCTCTCGGAGAGTCCGCCCCAGATGCCGAAGCGTTCGTCGTTGGCGAGGGCGTATTCGAGGCATTCGGAGCGGACCTCGCAGGCGAGGCAGACCTTCTTGGCCTCGCGGGTGGAGCCGCCCTTCTCGGGGAAGAAGGACTCGGGGTCGGTCTGGGCGCACAGTGCGCGCTCCTGCCAGCCGAGTTCCTCGTCCGCGTCGTCGACCAGCAGTTGCTGCACCGTCTCGGTCATGTGCGTGCGCCCCTCGTCTGTTTCGCGTCCCCGTGATCCGGCCGTTACCCATTGCGGCTGAACGACACGAGTGAAATTACAAGTGTGCTGATCCGGGCGAGTCAAGCCGAGATCTGCTATTGGGCCCCTTATTCACTCTGCGGAACCAAGGTCAAGCGGAAAGTGTTCAAATCGCCATAAACCTTGACATGCCAGTGAGGCCCAAAAGGCATTCGAACAGTGCGACGGATCGCACCTGGAGAGACGCGTGTGCGTTCGTGTCCGTTCCGATACACACGCCGGAGCGAACTTGATCACAGTCGGATCACGAGATCACAACGAGGGGTGTGCGCCCTGTTCGTGGCCCGTGTTTCCCCCGGACGTCCGCACAAACCTTCCGTCTGCCCAGGTGTACCGGAAAGAGTGAAACGAGTCCCACATACCGGGCGCGAGTTGACAGTGCCGGTGTGAGCCGGTGTCCTTGTGGGCATGCTCGCGAACTTGGCACTCACCTCGACCCGCCCCGCCGGGTCCCACGGTGCTGCCCGTGCTCGCTGTAGCTGTTGCCGCTGTTCCAGCTGTTGAGCCGACCGCGCTCCGGCTGTTTCCCGGGTCCACGCGACTCGACGCTCCGCCTGCCCGCCCCACCAGGGCGTTCCTGAGTCATTCGTTCCCCCCGCCGCACTCTTCCGCCGAGGAACCACCGCACCCATGAACAGCGACAGCGACCTCCAGATCGCCGGCGACATCCTCGAAGTCCCCCACCTGCTCCAGCCACCGCGCGAGCACCCGGCCACCGTGGCCGAGTTCGCCGGCCTGGCCCGTGCCGTCGCCGCCGACCGCTCCCAGTGGGAGCACCTCGTCCGCTACGACGCGACGACACGCTGGTACCACCGGCTGCGCACGGGCCCGGGCTACGAGGTGTGGCTGCTCTCCTGGGTGCCGGGGCAGGGCAGCGGGCGCCACGACCACGGCCCCTCGGCCGGCGTCTGGACCGTCCTCGCGGGCACCCTCACCGAGCGCACGGAGCGCGGCACGCACACGTGGCGCGCGGGGACCCAGCGCGTGTTCGCCCCCGGGCACGTGCACGAGGTCGTCAACGACGCGCTGGAGCCGGCGGTCAGCCTGCACGTCTACTACCCGGGCCTCACCGAGATGCCCATGCACGCGCCCCAGTGCTCGGCCGCCGCGCCGCGGTACGCGGACGACGGGGCCGTGACGACTGCCTGACGCGGTGTCGTACCCGCCTGCGAGACTGGGGCCATGCGCATTGTGGTTCTGGCAGGCGGCATCGGCGGTGCCCGGTTCCTGCGTGGTCTGAAGCAGGCCGCGCCCGACGCGGACATCACCGTCATCGGCAACACCGGGGACGACATCCACCTCTTCGGTCTGAAGGTCTGCCCGGACCTCGACACGGTGATGTACACGCTCGGCGGCGGCATCAACGAGGAGCAGGGCTGGGGACGGGCCGACGAGACCTTCCACCTCAAGGAGGAACTGGCGGCGTACGGCGTCGGGCCCGAGTGGTTCGGTCTCGGCGACCGCGACTTCGCCACTCACATCGTGCGGACGCAGATGATCACCGCGGGCTTCCCGCTCAGCGCGGTGACCGAGGCCCTGTGCGACCGCTGGAAGCCCGGGGTGCGCCTCCTGCCGATGACCGACGACCGGGTCGAGACCCATGTCGCCGTCGAACTGGACGGGGAGCGCAAGGCGGTCCACTTCCAGGAGTACTGGGTCCGGCTGCGCGCCTCCGTCCCCGCCGAGGCGGTCGTGCCGGTCGGCGCCGAGCAGTCCAAGCCGGCACCCGGCGTCCTGGAGGCCCTCGCCGAGGCGGACTTGATCCTCTTCCCGCCGTCCAACCCCGTGGTCTCCATCGGCACGATCCTCGCCGTGCCCGGCATCCGGGAGGCGATCGCCGACGCCGGGGTGCCCGTGGTGGGCCTGTCCCCGATCGTGGGGGACGCGCCCGTGCGCGGGATGGCCGACAAGGTGCTCGCCGCGGTCGGCGTGGAGTCCACGGCCGCCGCCGTCGCCGAGCACTACGGCTCGGGGCTGCTCGACGGCTGGCTGGTCGACACGGTCGACGCGGACGCCGTCACGCGCGTGAGGGCGGCCGGCATCCTCTGCCGCGCCGTTCCGCTGATGATGTCCGGCCTCGACGCCACGACGCAGATGGCCCGGGAGGCGCTGGCGATGGCGGAGGAGGTGCGCGAGGCATGAGCGACGGCACGCGTGCGGGCGTCCCCGCCCGCCCGGAGGGCTACCGGGTCTGGGCACCGCCGGGCCTGCCGGAGGTGCAGCCCGGCGACGACCTGGCCAAGCTGATCGCGGCGGCGGAGCCGGGGCTGGCCGACGGCGACGTGCTGCTGGTCACCTCGAAGATCGTGTCCAAGGCCGAGGGACGCGTCGTACGGGCCGACGACCGGGAGGCCGCGATCGACGCGGAGACCGTGCGGGTGGTGGCCCGGCGTGGTCCGCTGCGCATCGTCGAGAACCGGCAGGGACTGGTGATGGCGGCGGCCGGCGTCGACGCCTCCAACACCCCCTCCGGCACCGTGCTGCTGCTGCCCGAGGATCCGGACGCCTCCGCGCGCGGCATCCGCGAGGGGCTGCGCGACGCGCTGGGCGTCGACGTCGGGGTCGTCGTCACCGACACCTTCGGCCGCCCCTGGCGCGCCGGGCTGACGGACGTGGCGATCGGCGCCGCCGGGGTGCGGGTTCTGGACGACCTGCGCGGCGGCGTGGACGCGCACGGCAATCCGCTGGGCTCCACCGTCGTCGCCACCGCCGACGAGCTGGCCGCCGCGGGTGACCTGGTCAAGGGCAAGGCCGCGGGCCTGCCGGTCGCCGTGGTGCGCGGGCTGCCGCAGGTGGTGACCGGCGACGGGGAGGGCGCGCGGGCGATGGTGCGCGGCGCGCGCGACGACATGTTCCGGCTGGGCACCTCCGAGGCGGTGCGGCAGGCGGTCACCCAGCGCCGTACGGTACGGGCCTTCACCGACGAGCCGGTCGATCCCGGCGCGGTCCGCCGGGCGGTCGCTGCGGCGGTCACCGCACCGGCGCCGCACCACACGACGCCGTGGCGGTTCGTGCTGCTGGAGTCCGAGGACTCCCGCACCCGGCTGCTGGACGCGATGCGGGACGCCTGGGTCGCGGACCTGCGGCGGGACGGCAAGAGCGAGGAGTCCATCGCCAAGCGGGTCCGGCGCGGGGACGTCCTGCGCAACGCGCCCTACCTCGTCGTCCCCTGCCTGGTCATGGACGGGTCGCACACGTACGGGGACGCGCGGCGGGACGGGGCCGAGCGGGAGATGTTCGTGGTCGCCACCGGCGCGGGCGTGCAGAACCTGCTCGTCGCGCTGGCCGGGGAGCGGCTGGGCTCGGCGTGGGTGTCGTCCACGATGTTCTGCCGGGACGTGGTGCGCGAGGTGCTCGGCCTGCCGGGCGACTGGGATCCCATGGGCGCGGTGGCGGTGGGTCATCCGGCCGAGGAGCCGCGCGCGCGGCCGGAGCGGGACGCGGGGTCGTTCATCGAGGTGCGGTGAGCCCTCTACTCTCGTAGAGGACTTCTCCCTTTCTTACGCCCTTTCGCCCTTTCGCCCTCCCGCTCTTCTCGTTCAAGGACCCTCACTCGTGGCAGGACGTTTCGCCCCCCGGCACCCGCGCGCCGACGTGCGCGGCGGGATACCCCGGCAGGGGCTCGCGCCGGGCCGGGTACGGGTGTGGGTGCCGGACGGGCCGCTGGAGCTGGGGCTGGTGCTCGGGCCGCTGCGCCGGGGGCCGGGCGATCCGACGTTCCGAACGACGCCGGACGGGGCCGTGTGGCGGACCAGCCGCACACCCGCCGGGCCGGGCACGCTGCGGGTGACCGCGCGGGGGGACGAGGTGCGGGGCGAGGCCTGGGGGCCCGGCGCGGAGTGGCTGCTGGAGCGGCTGCCGCGGATGCTGGGCGCCGACGACGACCCGTCCGCGTTCGTGCCCAGGCACCGGCTGCTGGCGCTGACGCGGCATCGGCGGCCGGGGCTGCGGCTGACCCGGACCGGCCTCGTGATGGAGTCGCTGATCCCCTCGGTGCTGGAGCAGAAGGTCACGACGCTGGAGGCGTACCAGGCGTGGCGGATCCTCGTCCGGAAGTTCGGGGAGCCGGCGCCGGGGCCCGCGCCCGGGCGGATGTGCGTCATGCCGTCGGCGCGGACGTGGGCGCTGATCCCGTCCTGGGAGTGGCACCTGGCCGGGGTGGACGACAAGCGGGCGTCGACGATCCTGCGGGCCGTGCGGGTCGCGGCGCGGCTGGAGGAGGCGGCCGGGATGGAGCCGGCGGCGGCGCAGGCGCGGCTGGAGGTCGTACCGGGGATCGGGCCGTGGACGTCGGCGGAGACCGTGCAGCGCAGTCACGGGGCGCCGGACGCGGTGACGGTCGGGGATCTGCACCTGCCGGGGATCGTGGGGTTCGCGCTGGGCGGGGACCGGTACGCGGACGACGCGGAGATGCTGCGGCTGCTGGAGCCATACGCCGGGCAGCGGCATCGGGCGGCTCGGCTGGTGCTGCTGAGCGGGCGGGTGCCGGGGAGGCGGGCGCCGCGGATGGCTCCGCGGGGGATCGAGCGGATCTGAGCGGGGCGTGGCCGTGGGCGCGGGGTGGGCATGCGGCCCGGGGTCGGCCAAGTGCCGGGCGTCGCAGTCGGCGCGTCAGTTGGGTCACGGGACCGGCGCCGGCCAGGTGCAGGGCGTCGCAGTCGGCGCTGGGTGGGTGACGCGGCCCGGCGCTTGCCGGGTGCCGCCCGCGCCCACCCGTGCCGCCCCAGGCGGCACATGTGCCCGCGGGTAATGGGAGGGGGACGCGTGCCCGCGGGTAACGGGAGGGAGAAGCGTGCCCGCGGGTAACGAGACGGGGACGCGCGCCCGCGGGTAACGGGAGGGAGAAGCGTGCCCGCGGGTAACGAGACGGGGACGCGCGCCCGCGGGTAACGGGAGGGGCACGCGCGCCCGCGGTCACGCGGCTGCCTGCGGCGACGGAGGCGCGCGACTGGGCGGGGGCAAACGCCCCCCGACGGCACATGTGCCCGCGGTGACGGAGGCAAGGGGCTGGGCGGGGCAAACGCCCCCCACGGCACAGGTGCCCGTGGTGACGGAGGCAAGGGGCTGGGCTGGGCGGGGGCAGGCGCGCCCCCGACGGCACAGGTGTCCGCGGTGAAGGAGGCGCGTCGGCCCCGCACGGCCGTGCGGCGTTACGTGTCCGAGGAGAAGCGCAGGGCCGCCGGGGGGATGTGGGCGTCGCACCAGATGCGGGCGCCGGAGCGGAGTTCGTTGTCGGCGCCGATGACCGCCCCGTCGCCGATGACCGCGTCGCTGAGGACCGAGCGGGTGCCGACGCGGGCGCGGGTGCCGATGAGGGAGTCGGTGATGACCGCCCCCGGCTCGATCACCGCGCCCGGCAGGATCGTGCTGCCGAAGACGCGCGCACCCTCCGCCACGAAGGCGCCCTCGCCGACCACCGTGCCGCCTGCCAGCTTCGCGTCGGGTGCGACCTGGGCCGTAGGCAGGACCAGGCGGTCGCCGCAGCGGCCCGGTACGGCCGGGGACGGGGCGCGGCCGAGGACCAGGTCGGCCGAGCCGCGCACGAAGGCCGCCGGGGTGCCGAGGTCCAGCCAGTACGTGGAGTCGACCATGCCCTGGAGGTGCGCCCCGTTGGCGAGCAGGTCCGGGAAGGTCTCCCGTTCGACCGAGACGGGCCGCCCCGCCGGGATCGTGTCGATGACCGAGCGGCGGAAGACGTACGCCCCCGCGTTGATCTGGTCGGTGACGATCTCCTCCGGTGTCTGGGGCTTCTCCAGGAAGGCGAGCACCCGGCCCGTGCCGTCCGTGGGGACCAGCCCGTACGCCCTGGGGTCGGTGACCTTCGTCAGGTGCAGGGAGACGTCCGCGCCCGTCGTCTCGTGGGTGCGGACCAGCGCGGCGATGTCGAGGCCGGTCAGGATGTCGCCGTTGAAGATCAGGACCGGTTCGTCCGGCCCCGAGTGCAGCCGCGAGGCCACGTTGCGGATCGCGCCGCCGGTGCCGAGCGGCTCCTCCTCGGTGACGTACTCGAGGTGCAGCCCCAACGCCGAGCCGTCGCCGAAGTACGGTTCGAAGACCTCGGCCAGGTAGCTCGTCGCGAGCACGATGTGGTCGACGCCCGCCGCCTTCGCCCGCGCCAGCTGGTGCGTGAGGAACGGCACCCCGGCCGCCCGGACCATGGGCTTCGGGGTGTGCACCGTGAGCGGCCGCAGCCGCGTGCCCTTGCCGCCGACCAGGAGGATCGCTTCTGTCACCGTCGTCTCTGCTTCCTGCCGGGACCGGCCGAACTGTCTTTCGGCCGGCCAGTGTATGCAGACCGTTCCTCGGTGCCTTCGACGGCCGTGCGGTGTTCCGCCCTCAGCGGCCCTGGTACCGCGCGGCCTTCGCGCGGCTCGTGTCGAGCTTGCCGTAGAGCAGCTTGCCGGGGCAGTTCGTCGCGAAGCCGTCGCGGTGACCTGAGATGACGTTCAGTCGTACGTTCTTACCTTTTCGGTAGAGATTGCCACCACCGGACTTCAGGTATGTCTTCCCGTCGGGATTCATGCCGTAGATGCCGAGCTTCCACGCGGTGAGCCGCGCGATCGCCTTCACGGCGGCCGAGGACGGCTTCCTGTCGCTGTATGTGCCGAGGACGGCGATGCCCATGCTGTTGGAGTTGAACCCCAGGGTGTGGGCGCCGAGTACCGCCTTGGACACGCCCCCGGCGCGGCCCTCGTAGATGTTTCCGCACTTGTCGACGAGGAAGTTGTAGCCGAGGTCGCGCCAGCCGGTGCTCCTGACGTGGTAGCGGTAGATACTGCGGATGACCGACGAGGCTTGCGAGCAGCGGTAGTTGTTGCCGGTGGCCGAGTGGTGCACGAAGGCGGCCTTGACCTTCTTCGTGTACACGAAGCCCTTCTCGCGCAGCCCTTCGTCCGCGCCCCAGCCGTGGCGGGTGGTGATGCTCGGGCGGGCGCCCACGAACGGCTTGGTGTGCTGCCCGGCGCCGAGTTCGGCCTCGGTCTCCGCCTGGCTCAGGGCCGGGATCTCGGTGGCGCCGAGCGGGGCGAGGCCGGCGTTGGCGGCGGAGGCGGCGACCGCTTCGGCGGCGGCCGGGGTCCCGCCGGACGTGGTCGTCGTGCGGGGCCCCTCCTCCGGTTCGGGGGCCCTGGCCGGCGGCGCCCCCTTGCCGGGGTCGACGAGTTCCAGGCGCATGCCGCCGGGCAGGGGTGCCGCGGCGCGGGCGGTCTCCGGCCCGCTCTCCGCCCGTACCCGCACCTCCACCCCGTCCGACTCGCCCACCCACAGGGGTGCGGTGGCGCCGCGGACCCGGCGCGAGGCGCTTTCGGGCGTGCCGGGGTCGGCGGAGTGCTCGGCGTTGTGGGTCTCCAACTCCTGCCAGGGGGACCAGGCGCCCGTGGCGGTCGCACGGGTGCGGACCTCGACGCGACCGTGGAGGGCCGTGCCGGGGTTGTCCCAGACGACGCCGACGAGCGAGAAGTGCCGTACGTCGCGGCGGGGCAGCCCCTGGGCGGCGGCGCCGGGGGCGCGGTCGGCGGTGAGGGGGGCGAGGGGCAGCGACTGGGTGCCGCCGGGGGCGTACGCCTCGGCGCCCGCCGCTCGCTCGGTCGTGGGCGGGGGCGGGGGCGCGGAGGTGGCCGCCGCCGCGGGTGGGGTGAGCGGGACCGCCAGGGCCGCCGCGCACGTGACACCGATCGAGGAAGCAAGGAATCCACGCATACCCCTGATACTGGACATGACCATTCAAATATGTCCATTGGAGATCTGACGGCCCGTAGGGTCCTTTCGTCCGAACCGGTGGTGACGCGGTACGCCGTCCGCTCGGTGCGGGTGTTGGGGGCCGCGTACGCTTGCGCGGATGAACGCGACCGACCGCACCCCTGCCGACCTGCTGAGTTCCGCGCTCGCCGCGGACCCGGGACGCCCCCTCGTGACCTTCTACGACGACGCCACCGGCGAACGCGTCGAACTGTCCGTGGCCACGTTCGCCAATTGGGTGGCCAAGACAGCCAACCTGCTCCAGGACGAACTCTCCGTCGAACCCGGCGACCGGGTCGCGCTGCTGCTGCCCGCGCACTGGCAGACGGCCGTGTGGCTGCTGGCGTGTGCGTCGGTGGGGGTCGTCGCCGACGTGGCGGGTGACGCGGCGTCGGCCGACGTGGTCGTCAGCGGGCCGGACGCGGAGTCGCTGGACGCCGCGCGCGCGTGCTCGGGGCCGCGGATCGCGCTGGCCCTGCGGCCGCTCGGGGGGCGGTTCGCACCGCACGCGCCGGAGGGCTTCGCCGACTACGCGGTGGAGGTGCCGGGGCAGGGGGACCGGTTCGTGCCGTACGCGCCGGTGGATCCGCAGGCGCCCGCGCTGATCGTCGCGGGGCGGGAGTTCAGCGGGGCGGAGGTCGTGGAGCGGGCACGGGCGGAGGCGTCTGGGCTCGGGCTCACCGGGCCGGGGGCGCGGATCCTGTCGGGGCTGCCGTACGACACCTGGGAGGGGTTGAGCGCGGGGTTGTACGGGCCGCTGGCGAGTGGGGGGTCGGTGGTGTTGTGCCGGCATCTGGAGCGGGCGGGGGACGGGGTGCTGGATCAGCGGATCGAGGCGGAGAGGGTTTCTGCGACGGCTCGGTGAGGTGGGTGTACGGGGGGTGCTGATCCGGCGTTGACAGGGCGCCCGGGGTCCGAGCTGGGGCGGGGGGGGGTGTCGCGGCCCGGCGTTGCGGGGTGCCTCCCCCACCGCCCACCCGTGCCGCCCTGGGGGTACCTCCCAGGCCGTTCAGGCACTGGCGGAGGCACGACTGCCCGCAGCTGAGCGAGTCCGACCCGTTCGGCTCAGTATCGTTCCGCGTCTCCCACCCCCGCCCCGCATGATCGTGAAAGCGCACGCGTGCGGGACGGAGGGAGACGTGAGCGATGACGCCGGGAAGGCGGCGGGGGCGTCCGCGTCCGGGGCCGGGCTGAAGCGGCGGCGTCGCAGGCGGCGGCTGGGCCGGGCGGGGATCGCGGTCGCCGTGCTCGCCGCCGGCGCCGGGGGCGTCGGCTGGGCGGTGTACGCCAAGCTGAGCGGCAACATCACGTCGGACGAGGCGGCGGCGGCCGAGCTGGCCCGGTACGAGAGGGAGCGGCCCACCGCCCTGGTCCGCGGCGCTCAGAACGTCCTGCTGATCGGCTCGGACTCGCGCGCCGGCGACGGCAACGCGCGCTACGGGCGGGACTCCGGGACCGAGCGCTCGGACACCACGATCCTGCTGCACCTGGCGGCGGGCCGGGACAGCGCCACCGCCGTCTCCCTCCCCCGCGACCTGATGCTGGACGTGCCCGGCTGCCGCGGCCGGGACGGGTCCCGCACAGAGCCGGTGTTCGCCCAGTTCAACTACGCCTTCGCGGCGGGCGGTTCGGCGTGCTCGATCCGTACCGTGGAGAAGCTGACCGGCGTCCGCGTCGACCACCACGTGGTCGTCGACTTCCAGGGCTTCAAGAAGATGGTCGACGCGCTCGACGGCGTCGAGGTGTGCCTGCGCGAGCCGGTCGACGACAAGGACGCCGGGCTGCGGCTGCCGGCGGGCCGGGTGACCCTCGACGGCGAGCAGGCCCTCGGCTACGTCCGCGCCCGCAAGTCGCTCGGCGACGGCAGCGACACCGACCGGATGGACCGGCAGCAGCGCTTCCTGGGCGCGCTCGTGAACAAGGTGCAGAGCAACGGCGTACTGCTGAACCCGGTGAAGCTGTACCCGGTGCTGGACGCGGCCACGTCGTCGCTGACCACGGACCCGAACCTGGCGAGCCTGCGCGGTCTGTACGACCTCGTGCGCGGGCTGCGCGACGTCCCCACCGAGCGCGTGCAGTTCCTGACCGTCCCCAGGGAGGCGTACTCGGGCGACCCCAATCGCGACCAGCTCGTGCAGCCGGATGCCGGGAGGCTCTTCGCCCGGCTGCGGACGGACGAGCCGGTGACGATCGCGGCGCCCGCCGGGGGCGTGCCGGGTGACACCGAGCCCCCCGCGCCGACGTTCAGCGGGAACACCGCCGACGAAAAGGTCTGCGAGTAAAGCGCTTTCAAAGACGCGGCAAGACCTGAGCAAGGCACGCATGAAAGTACGGACAATTGTCCAAGAAATGCGCTGGATTGCCCAGTTGTAAGTTTCGTGGCATGCGTCACTGCCATCGCCCCGAGGCGAACCGGGCGGTTAATGTGAGCGATCCGGTGTGCCCGGCCCCCAGGTTCCGCCCGGGCCGCGCACCGAGCGAGCGAGACCGGGTGCCCTGAGGGGAGGGCGCCGCGTGGCCCCGACGGAGGATTCGGACAACCGTGGACGCGCAAGGCCGTGGACGGGCGGGGGACATCGACCCCGCGGACCAGTGGGTACTCAACCCGGACACCGGCGAATACGAACTGCGACTGCCCCCTTCCGCAGCGCAGTCGCCCGTGCCGGGCCCCCGGGGGGCCGCGCCCGCCGCCGCGCCGGACCGCGAGGTCCCGCCCCAGCGCAGGCGTCGTTCGGCCCCGGAGGAACCGCCGCCGGGACGGGCGGGGCGCCGGCGGCCCGCGAAGAAGAAGTCGCGGGGCAAACGCGTCCTGCTGTGGACCGGCGGCACCATGGCGTTCGTCGTCCTGGCCGGAGGCACCGCCGGATACCTCTACCTCCAGCACCTCAACGACAACATCCAGTCCGTCGCCGACGACGGCGCGAGCACCGGTGGCTTCCAGAAGGACAAGGCCATCAACATCCTGCTGATCGGCACCGACAAGCGCACCGGCAGCGGCAACGAGGGCTACGGCGACACGGGCAGCGCCGGCCATGCCGACACCACGATCCTGCTGCACGTGTCCAAGGACCGCTCCAACGCCACCGCCCTCAGCATCCCCCGCGACCTGATAGTCGACGTCCCCGACTGCCCGACCACGCAGGAGGACGGGACGCAGAAGGTCATCCCCGGTTCCACCGGCGTCCGCTTCAACACCAGCCTCGGTCAGGACGGCCGTACGCCCAGCTGCACCATGCGGACCGTCACCGAGCTGACCGGGGTGACGCCGGACAACTTCATGGTGGCCGACTTCAACGCGGTCAAGACGCTGACCTCGGCCGTCGGCGGCGTCGAGGTGTGCCTGGCGAAGGACATCGACGATCCGGACTCGCACCTGAAGCTGCCGGCCGGCGAGCACACCGTCGAGGGCGAGCAGGCGCTGGCCTTCGTGCGCACCCGGCACTCCGTGGGCTTCGGCGGCGACCTGAGCCGGATCCAGATCCAGCAGCAGTTCCTCAGCGCCCTGATGCGCAAGCTGAAGTCCAACGACACGCTGACCAGCCCGTCGAAGATGCTGAAGCTGGCCGAGGCGGGCACCGAGGCGCTGACCGTCGACTCCCAGCTGGACAGCATCGGCAAGCTGAAGGACCTCGGTCTCGAACTGGGCAAGCTGAACACCAAGAACCTGACCTTCACCACCGTGCCGGTGGTCGACAACCCGGCCGAGAAGGTCAAGGCGACCGTCGTGCTCAAGGAGGGCCCAGCGCAGCAGGTCTTCGACATGGTGGCCAACGACGTCTCCTTCACCGAGGTCAAGCAGAAGGAGAAGAAGGAGGCCGCCGCGGTCGCCGCCCGCCTCAAGGGCGAGCGGTCCGAGCCCTCCGAGGTCCGCGTCCGCGTCATGAACGGCGGCGCCCCCGCCGGCAGCGCCCAGCAGGAGCTGGCCTACCTGCAGACCGACGCCGGCGTCACCAAGTCCGAGAACGCCGGCAACGCCCCCGCCGACCTCTCCAGGACCACCCTGGAGTACGCCCCCGACCAGGCCAACCAGGCCCGCGCCCTCGCCGAGATCCTCGGCCTGTCCGGCGCCGCCATGAAGCCCGGCGAGAGCGTCACCAACTCCCAGGGCCTGCCCACCATGACCCTCACCCTCGGCAAGGACTTCAAGGGCGCCGGAGTCAAGATCAACGCGGCCGCCGGCAAGACGCCCGAGGGCGTCGAGAAGTCCACCGCGGACAAGGTCGAGTGCGCGAAGTGACCTGAGGGCCCCCGAACCCGTCTGACAGGACGACAGTCCATCGGTGCGCCGGGGACGGCCGGGACGGGACGGCCCTTTCGGGGGCGCGCAATCCGTCGGGGCCGCCGTACAGCCAACGAGGGGCCCCGGACGTCCAACTGTGCGGACAGGTCGCGCGCAGGGGCACGTCGGCGGGCCCGAGGGTGGGAGAGGGACATGACGCAGGGCAGTGTGCACGGGGAGGAAACGCGACCGGGCCCGGTACGGCAGGACCGTGGGACGGACACCGGCGACGGGGACGGCGGCGGTGCGGACACGTCCGGGAGGCCGGGCCGTCCTGGCGGGAGCCGCCGCCGTCCCGGGCGGGGCCGCGCCGGGCGCCGGCGGCGGGTGCTGCGCTGGTCGGCGACGACCCTCGCGGTGCTGATACTCGGCACGGCCGGCGCCGGATACCTCTACTACGAGCACCTGAACGGCAACATCGAGAAGGGCGCGCGCAGCAACGGCGACTCCAAGGCGCAGCGCACCGAGCCGAACGCGGCCGGGCAGACCCCCCTGAACATCCTGCTGATCGGTTCCGACAGCCGGGCCTCCGACGCCAACGTGGCGCTGGGCGGCGGCAGGAACAACCGCGACAACCCGCCGCTGGGCGACGTGCAGATGCTGATCCACCTGTCCGCGGACCGCAAGAGCGCGGCGGTGGTGAGCATCCCGCGCGACACCCGGGTGGACATCCCCGCCTGCGAGGACGCCGAGACCGGGGAGAAGTTCCCGGCGACCAACACCATCATCAACGAGTCGCTGGGCCGCGGCGGCGCCGGCTGCACGCTGGCCACCTGGGAGAACCTCACCGGGGTCTACATCGACCACTGGATGACGATCGACTTCGCGGGCGTGGTCTCGATGGCGGACGCCGTCGGCGGCGTCGAGGTCTGCGTGAACCAGAACGTGTGGGACCGCCCGCTGCCCGGCGTGCCCGGCGGCTCGGGCCTGAAGCTGGAGGCCGGCCGTACCAAGGTGCAGGGTGAGCAGGCGCTCCAGTGGCTGCGCACCCGGCACGCCTGGGGCAGCGACCCGCTGCGGGCCCGCGCCCAGCACATGTACATGAACTCGATGATCCGGACGCTGAAGCAGCAGAACGTCTTCACCGACACCGGCCGCCTGATGAACCTGGCCGAGGCCGCCACCAAGTCCCTGACGGTCTCCGAGGAGATCGGCACCGTCAAGAAGCTGTACGACCTGGGCATGCAGCTCAAGACGGTGCCCACGGACCGCATCACCATGACGACCATCCCCACCGTGCCGGACGACCAGGACGCCAACCACCTGCTGCCGGCGGCCGACGCGGACAAGATGTGGGCGATGGTCCGCGACGACGTGGCCTTCGACGACAAGGGAGGCAAGGGAGGCAAGGGCGGCGGAGGCGCCAAGGACGCCGAGAACCCGGAGGACACCGGGGGCTCCACCGGGCGGCCCTCCGACGAACCCGCCGCCGACTCCGACATCGGCGTCCTGGTCCAGAACGCCACCCGTTCCGACACGCTCGGCCCGGTCAGCGGCCGGGCCGCCGCGGTCGCCGGGGCGCTGACGGAGAAGGGCTTCGCGCGGGCCGCCACCGACACGACCGCCGCGCTCTCCGAGGAGCGGACCGTGATCCGCTACCCGAGCGACGGACTGGCGGGCGACGCACGACGCGTGGCCGAGGCGCTGGGCATCCCGGCGAGCGCGGTGCACAAGTCCGCCGACGTGTCGGGGATCACGCTGGCCGTGGGAGCTGACTGGCGCTCGGGCACGTCCTATCCGAAGCAGAAGACGCCCGAGGCGGGCGACCTGCCGGAGAGCAGCGACGCACTCAACGGCTCGGACACCGGCAAGTGCATGGACGTCTACAAGCCCTATCGATGGTAGGAGTTCACGAAAATAGGAGGGATTGCCCTGTTGTAGGGGCGGCGAATGTGACACCGGAGTCGTTCGCCGCTGAACTGGACGGATAGTGTGAGCGCTCCAGTGCCCCTGCCGCGAGGCCAGCCCTGGCGTCGTGCACTAGTTGACCCTTTATCGTGCGTCTTCCGGAGAAGGCGCCGCGTGGCCCCCGACGGAGGATTGGGAGACCGTGGACGCGCAAGGACGTGGGCGGGCAGACGATGTCGATCCCGCAGACCAGTGGGTACTGAATCCACGCACCGGTGAGTACGAACTGCGACTGTCCCCTTCCGCACCGCAGTCGCCCGTCCCCGGCCCCCGGCGGGGCGCACCCCGCTCCCCCGGTTCCGCCAAGGACGCCGGCGGCGGCGCGGGCACGGCGCGGCGGCGTACGGCCGCGCCCGGCCGCGAGGTACCGCCCCAGCGGCGGCGCAGGCCCGAGGAGCCGGCACCGGGGCGGCGCGGACGCCGGCCGGAGAAGAAGTCGAAGGGCAAGCGCGCCCTGCTCTGGGTCGGCGGCAGCACGGCCTTCGTCGTCCTCGTGGCCGGCGTCGGCGGCTACGTCTACCTCAAGCACCTCGAGGGCAACGTCTCGACGACGGACGTCGGCAGCGCCGGAAGCAGCAGCTTCAAGAAGGACGAGGCCTTCAACATCCTCATCATCGGCACCGACAAGCGCACCGGTGAGGGCAACGAGGGCTACGGCGACAAGGGCAGCGTCGGGCACGCGGACACGAACATCCTGCTGCACGTCTCCGAGGACCGCTCCAACGCCACCGCCCTCAGCATCCCGCGCGACCTGATCGTCGACGTCCCCGACTGCGAGACCGTGCAGGAGGACGGCACGAAGACGATCGTCCCCGGCACCTCGAACGTCCGCTTCAACACGAGCCTCGGCGAGAGCGGCCGGGACGCGGGCTGCACGATGCGCACCGTGAAGGAAGCGACCGGGATCCAGCCGGACCACTTCATGATGGCCGACTTCAACGCGGTCAAGACGCTGACCACCGCGGTCGGCGGCGTCGACGTGTGCGTGGAGAAGGCCGTGGACGACCCCAAGTCCCATCTCAAGCTGCCCGCGGGCGAGTCGAAGGTGGAGGGCGAGCAGGCGCTGGCCTTCGTCCGCACCCGGCACGCCTTCGGCAACGAGGGCGACCTGGACCGCATCAAGGTGCAGCAGCAGTTCCTGGGCTCGCTCATGCGGAAGATGTCCTCCAGTGACACCCTGACCAGCCCCACCAAGCTGGTGAAGCTCGCCGAGGCCGCGACCAAGGCCCTGACCGTGGACAAGGCCATCGGCAAGGTGGGCACGCTCAAGGACATGGCCCTGGAGCTGAAGAAGGTGCCGCCGAAGAACATCACGTTCACCACGGTGCCGGTGATCGACAACCCCGCCGAGAAGGTCAAGGCGACGGTGGTCGTGAACGAGACCAAGGGTCCCCAGGTCTTCGACATGATCAGGAACGACATCTCCTTCACCGAGGTCAAGCAGAAGGAGAAGAAGGAGGCCGCCGCGGTCGCCGCCCGTCTCAAGGGCGAGCGGTCGGAGCCCTCCGAGGTCCGCGTCCGCGTCATGAACGGCGGCGCCCCCGCCGGCAGCGCCCAGCAGGAGCTGGCCTACCTGCAGACCGACGCCGGCGTCACCAAGTCCGAGAACGCCGGCAACGCCCCGGGCGAGGTCGCCAAGACCACCCTGGAGTACGCCCCCGACCAGGCCGACCAGGCCCGCGCCCTCGCCGAGATCCTCGGCCTGTCCGGCGCCGCCATGAAGCCCGGCGAGAGCGTCACCAACTCCCAGGGCCTGCCCACCATGACCCTCACCCTCGGCAAGGACTTCAAGGGCGCCGGGGTCAAGCTCGACGCCAAGTCGGTCGAGACGCCGGACCTGGACAAGTCCACGGCCGACCAGAAGCAGTGCGCCAGTTGACCTGACGGGCCCCTCGCGCGTCTCTCATGACGGCGACGGGCCCGCGGGTGGCGCGGGGGTGGGGAGGGACGCGCAAGTGACGCGAAGCGGTGTGCAGGAGGAGGACAGACGGGAGTCCAGGCCGGACGGCCCGGATGTCCCGGATGTCCCGGACGGCTTGGAGACCAAGGACGACCCGGGGGTCCCGGGCGGCCCGGAGGCCAAGGGGACCGGGGGGACCGGCGGAGGCGGCCGGCCGCGGCGTGCCCGCCGGGCGCTGCGCTGGACGGGACTGGCGCTCGCCGTGATCCTCGCGGGCACGGCCGGTGCCGGCTACCTCTACTACGAGCACCTCAACGGCAACATCCAGCAGGACCCCCTGAACCTGGGGGACGGCAAGGTCGCCGCGCCGACGCCGAACGCGGCCGGGCAGACCCCGCTGAACATCCTCGTGATCGGCTCGGACGCCCGGGACAGCGAGGAGAACCAGCAACTGGGCGGCGCCCGCGAGACGTTCGGCTCCACGCCGCTGGCGGACGTGCAGATGCTGGTGCACGTGTCCGCCGACCGCAGCAACATGTCGGTGGTGAGCATGCCGCGCGACACCCTGGTCGAGATACCCAAGTGCACCGACCCGGACGACGGGAAGGTGCACCCGGCGAGCGACGGCCGGGTGATGACCAACCAGAGCCTCGGGCACGGCGGGCCCGGCTGCGCGGTGGCGACCTGGCAGGAGCTGACCGGCATCCACATCGACCACTTCGTGATGGTCGACTTCGCGGGCGTGGTCGCGATGGCGGACGCCGTCGGCGGCGTCCCGGTGTGCGTGGACGCCGACATCCACTCGCGGGACGCCCAGGGCCACGGCTCCGGTCTGAAGCTGGAGAAGGGCACGCACGCGGTCAAGGGCGAGCAGGCCCTGCAGTGGCTGCGCACCCGGTACGGGTTCGAGGACGGCAGCGACCTGGCGCGGGCCAAGGCCCAGCACATGTACCTCAACTCGATGGTCCGGACGCTGCGCGAGAACGCGACCCTCGGCAACCCCAACAAGCTGCGCAGGCTGGCCGAGGAGGCCACCTCGGCGCTCACCGTGGACCCGGGCCTGGACACCGTCAAGAAGCTGTACGACCTCAGCGACGAGCTGCGCCGGGTGAAGCCCGAGCGGATCACGATGACGACGATGCCCAACCGGTACGTGGGCGCGCGCGTGGAGCCGACCGAGGACGCCGAGCAGCTCTTCCGGCTGGTACGGGAGGACATCGCGCTGGACGGCAAGGACGCGAAGAAGAAGCCGGCGGAGCCCCGGGAGCCGGACGACCCCGCCGCCCCGGACGACGAGATCGCGGTCCAGGTCCGCAACGGCACCCGCACGGACCGCCTAGGCGCGGCCGGCGGACGTGCGAACACGGTCGCCGGTCTGCTGGTGGAGCGGGGCTTCACCAAGGCGGTCGCGGACCCCTCGGTGCTGCCGAGCGAGGAGCGCACGCTCGTCCGCTACCCGAGCGCCGACCTGGAGGGCGACGCCCGAAGCGTCGCCAAGTCCCTCGGCATACCGGCGAGTTCGGTGCAGCGGTCGACGGACGTCTCGGGCGTCACCCTCGTCGTGGGCGCCGACTGGCGCGAGGGCACCGCCTACGAGGCGCCCGAGTCCGACGACCGCACCCCGGAGTCGGCCGAGGCGCTCAACGGCGCGGACGCGAGCGCCTGCATGAAGGTGGACCCGGCGTTCAGCCCCTGAGGGGCGTCAGCGCGCTCCGGCGGCGTCGGCGGTACCGGTGTCGGCCTTGACGGCCGGGCGCCGCGAGGCGATGACCTTCCTGGCCAGCGACTTGGGGCTGGTCAGGAAGCCCCACCCCCACGACATGTGCATGGTGGCCAGCGCCACGGGGATCTGCGCCCGCGCCTTCGGCCCGAGCCCCTTGCCCGCCGGGACCGACCCGGCGGCGATGGCGGCCAGGTAGGCGCCCGGCACGACGAAGCCCCACGGCGTCAGCGCGGCGCCCACCACGACACCGGCCGCGATGGCGCACACGGCGGTCGGCGGGGCGAGGTAGCGCAGGTTGATGGAGCCGGAGTGGTAGCGGGCGACGACGTGCCGCCAGCGGCCGTAGTCCTTGTACTGCTTGGCCAGCGCGCGCACGCTCGGCCGGGGCCGGTAGGAGACCCGCAGCTCGGGCGAGAACCAGATCAGGCCGCCGGCCTCGCGGATGCGGAAGTTCAGCTCCCAGTCCTGGGCGCGGATGAACTCCTCGTTGTACCCGCCCTGCCGCTCCAGCGCCTCGCGGCGGAAGACGCCCAGGTACACGGTCTCGGCCGGGGCGGCCTGGCCGCCGGTGTGGAAGGCGGCGTTGCCCACGCCGATCTTCGACGTCATCGCGGCGGCGACGGCGTCCTCCCAGGCGTTCTCGCCCTCGGCGTGCATGATGCCGCCGACGTTCTGCGCGCCGGTCTCCTCCAGCAGCCGTACGGCCGTGGCGATGTAGCCGGGCGAGAGGATGCCGTGGCCGTCGACGCGGACGACGACCGGGTGGCGGGAGGCCTTGATGGCGGCGTTCAGCGCGGCGGGCGTACGGCCGGTGGGATTCGGCACGGTGTGCACGCGCGGATCCTCGGCGACGAGTTCGGCGGCGATCTCGTCCGTACGGTCCGTCGAGGGACCGAGGGCGATCACGACCTCCATCTCGCCGGCGTACTCCTGGGCGAGGATGGCGCGGACGGCGCCGCGCAGGTGCCGCTCCTCGTTGAGGACGGGCATGATCACGGAAACGGCGGGCGGCCGCACGTCGGACTTGGCGTTCATCGGTGCTCACGTTACCGCGAACGGGGGACACCGGTGCGCGCCGCGGGGGTCACAGCCCCGGGCAGCAGATCGTATGGGCCTACGGTGCTCACGGATCCCACGTCCGGCCTCACGGTCCGCAGCCAGGGCCCCGTCCTCGCGGAGGTGTCACCTTGCCCACGCCGCCCCGCTCCCCCCGGGTCCCGGCCTCGTCCCCCCGGGGCGGCCCCCCGCCCCAGCGCGGCGGACCGCGGCCCTCCGGACGCCCGCCCGGGCCCCCCGTACGGCGGAAGAAGCCGCGCTGGGCCATGCGGGCGGCGACCGCGCTCTCGGTGGTGGTGCTGGCCTCGGCCGGCATCGGGCACGCGGTGCTCTCGGGGCTGGACTCGGACATCTCGCGGGTCGACCCCTTCAAGGACATGAAGAACCGCCCCCGGGCGGGCGACGGGATGAACGTCCTGATGGTGGGCACCGACGGCCGGGACCGGATCAGCGAGGAGGAGCGGCGCCGGTACCGGCTGGGCGGCGCCCCCTGCCACTGCACCGACACGATCATGATCGTGCACATCTCGGAGGACCGGGAGCGGGCGAGCGTGGTGAGCCTGCCGCGCGACTCGTACGCCCTGACGCCCGGCCACACCGACCGCACCACCGGCGAACAGCACCGGGGGCACCCGGTCAAGCTGAACGCGGCCTACGCCGAGGGCGGCCCGCAGCTGACCATCCGCACCGTGGAGAACATGACGCACGTGAAGATCGACCACTATCTGGAGGTCGACTTCACCAGCTTCATGAAGACCGTGGACGTCCTCGGCGGTGTGAAAATCTGCACCGTCCAGCCGCTGAAGGACAGCTACACCGGGCTGAACCTGGCGGCCGGCGACCACACCCTGATGGGCGGGCAGGCGCTCCAGTACGTCCGGGCCCGCCACCTCGACGGGGCCTCCGACCTGAGCCGGATGAAGCGCCAGCAGCGCTTCCTGGCCGCCCTGATCGACCGGGCGACCTCGTCGGGCATCCTGCTGAACCCGCTGAAGTTCCGTGACGTCACCCGGGCCGTGCTCGGCTCGGTCCGGGCCGACAAGGGCTTCGGCACCGACGAGCTGCTGGCGCTGGGGCGGGCGATGCGGAACTTCTCGCCGTCGTCCTCCGAGTTCACCACCGTGCCGATCGGGAAGATGGGCTACGCGGTCAAGGGCGTCGGTTCGACGCTGAAGTGGGACCCGGCGAAGTCCGAGCGGATCTTCGACTCCCTGCGCCACGACAAGCCGCTGTCCGCGCCCCGGCCGAAGCCCGCGGGCCCGGCGCCGGTGCGCGTCCCGGTGGACCCGAAGCAGATCCGGGTCCAGGTGGAGAACGGCACCCGCACCGCGGGACTCGGCAAGCGGGTGGACGACGCGCTGGCCGCGACCGGCTTCCGCACGACCCGGCTGCCGCGCAACGCCGCCGACCGCGCCGTCGAGCGCACCGTGGTCGCCTACGACCCGCGCTGGGACCAGTCGGCGAAGTCGCTGGCCGCCGCCCTGCCCGGCAGCGAGCTGCGGCCGGTCAAGGGGCAGGGGGCGACCCTGAAGGTGATCGCGGGCGCCGACTTCCGGCAGGCCGTGAAGGTGCGGCCGGCCGACCCGCCGCAGGAGTCGGGCACCGTGGTGCGGGGCGACGAGGTGGTCTGCGGCAAGGAGTGAGCGCGGCCCTCACTTGCCGGAGACGGTGACCTTCTCGTCGTTCTTCAGCTCCTGGACGAGCTGCTTGACCTTGGCGTCGTCCCACTTGAGGTTCCCGCCGACGCTGCCGGAGATCGGCATGTTCATCGAGGTGCCCTCGCCGCCGCTGACGCTCTTCATCGCCCAGAACATGCTCGCCAGGTCGAACAAGCCCATGTCCTTGTCGACGATGAGCGAGTCCAGGCCGGCGCCCATCGTCGGGTACAGCTTGAACGGGTTGAGGACCGTCGAGGGGGTGGCCACCTGGCTCGCCAGCGCCGACAGGAACTTCTGCTGGTTCTTGGTGCGGTCCAGGTCGGAGCCGGCCAGCGCGTACCGGGTGCGGACGAAGGCGAGGGCCTCCTCGCCGTTCAGCGTCTGCTTGCCCTTCTTGAGGTCGGCGCCGGACTTCTTGTCCTTGATGTCCTGCGGGATGTCCATCTCGACGCCGCCGACCGCGTCCACGATGTTCGCGAAGCCGGCGAAGCCGATCTCGACGTAGTGGTCGAGGCGCAGACCGGTGTTGTGCTCGACGGTGCGCACCAGCAGTTCGGGGCCGTCCTCGGCGTACGCGGCGTTCAGCTTGGTGTGCCGGCCGGTGCCCGGGTAGGTCTTGCCGGAGTCGGAGCCGACGAAGGAGGGGATCTCCACGTCCGAGTCGCGGGGCAGCGAGATCAGCGTCGACCCGTTGTCCCCGGTGTGCAGGATCATCATCGAGTCGGTGCGCTTGCCCTCGGCGGAGCCGGTGTGCAGGTCCTTCTTCTGGTCGTCGGTCATGCCCTCGCGGCTGTCCGAGCCGACGATCAGGTAGTTCGTGCCCTCGCCGGCCTCGGGCCGCTCGATGACCTTGGACAGGTCGACCTCGCGGTTCAGCTTGGAGTCGGCCCAGAAGTAGGTGCCGACGGTGGTGACGACCAGCGCGGTCACGACCGTGATCGCGGTCCACTTGATCCGTCTGCGCCAGTCCGGCGCGGGCCGGCCGGCGCCGCCGCGGCCCTGTCCCGGCCCGTGGCCGCCGGGGCTGCCGTAGACCTGGCCGGTGTTGTACCCGCTGTCGTAGCCGTCGCCGCCGTGGCCCTGGCCGTCGACGTAGGACGGCTGCTGGGGCACCCCGCCGCCGTAGGGCGGGGCCGACGGGCCCGGGCCGGGCGGCGGGGCCGCGCCGCGGCGGACCTGGCGCATCACGCGTGCGCTCTCGGGCTGGGCGCTCCCGCTGCCACGTCCGTACCGGCCGCGGTTGTCACCGGACCATCCCTCGGGCCAATCATTCATGCGCACCAGTGTGCAGGTCCGCCCTACGGGCCATACAAGGGTCGTCGGAAAATCAGGTCAGCGCTGTTGCGAAGCTGACACAAAATTACGGCGGTGTCGCCCCGGCATAAGGTGGAGGCCATGACAGACCAGGCAGAACAGGCCTCGGCCGCGCGGTCGGCGCCTCCGGAGATCCCGGGCAAGCCGACCTCGGCCTCCCGCACCACCCTCAGCCACATCATGACCCACGGGGACACCAACCTGCTGGGCACCGTGCACGGCGGCGTGATCATGAAACTGGTCGACGACGCGGCCGGCGCCGTGGCCGGCCGGCACTCCGGCGGTCCGGCCGTCACCGCGTCCATGGACGAGATGGCGTTCCTCGAACCGGTCCGCGTGGGCGACCTCGTCCATGTGAAGGCCCAGGTCAACTGGACCGGCCGCAGCTCCATGGAGGTCGGCGTGCGGGTCATGGCGGAGCGGTGGAACGAGTCCACCCCCGCCACCCAGGTCGGCTCGGCCTACCTGGTCTTCGCCGCGGTGGACGCGGACGGCAGGCCGCGCACGGTCCCGCCGGTGCTTCCGGAGACGGAGAAGGACAAGCGCCGCTACCAGGAGGCGCAGATCCGCCGCACCCACCGCCTGGCCCGCCGCCGCGCGATCATGGAGCTGCGGCAGCGGCGGGTGGCGGAGGGGTACGAGGACTGAGCCGTCGGCGCGCGCCCGCTACGGCAGGTTGCGCGCCATGACGATGCGCTGGACCTGGTTGGTGCCCTCGTAGATCTGCGTGATCTTGGCGTCGCGCATCATGCGCTCGACCGGGTAGTCGCGGGTGTAGCCGTAGCCGCCGAGCAGCTGGACGGCGTCGGTGGTGACCTCCATCGCGACGTCGGAGGCGAAGCACTTGGCGGCGGCGCCCTGGAAGGTCAGGTCCCCTTCTCCACCTCCGGCGGCAACGCGCTCGGACTTGGCGGCGGCGGCGTAGGTCAGCTGCCGGGCGGCCTCGATCTTCATGGCCATGTCGGCGAGCATGAACTGGATGCCCTGGAAGTCGGCGATCGGCTTGCCGAACTGCTTGCGCTCCTTGACGTAGCCCTTGGCGTAGTCGAGGGCGCCCTGGGCGATGCCGAGGGCCTGGGCGGCGATGGTGATGCGGGTGTGGTCCAGCGTCTTCATCGCGGTGGCGAAGCCGGTGCCCTCCTCGCCGATCATGCGGTCGGCGGGGATGCGGACGTTGTCCAGGTAGACCTCGCGGGTGGGCGAGCCCTTGATGCCGAGCTTCTTCTCGGGGGCGCCGAAGGAGACGCCCTCGTCGGACTTCTCGACGACGAAGGCGGAGATGCCCTTGGAGCGCTTGTCGGGGTCGGTGACGGCCATCACGGTGTAGTACTCGGACTCGCCGGCGTTGGTGATCCAGCGCTTGACGCCGTTGAGCACCCAGAAGTCGCCGTCGCGCACGGCCCTGGTCTTCATGCCGGCCGCGTCGGAGCCCGCGTCCGGCTCGGAGAGGCAGTAGGAGAACATGCCCTCGCCCTTGGCGAGCGGGCTCATGTACTTCTTCTTCAGCTCCTCGGAGCCGGAGAGGATGACCGGCAGGGAGCCGAGCTTGTTCACCGCCGGGATGAGCGAGGAGCTGGCGCAGACGCGGGCGACCTCCTCGATCACGATGACCGTGGCGAGCGCGTCGGCGCCGGCGCCGCCGTACTCCTCGGGGACGTGCACCGCGTGCAGGTCGTTCGCCGTCAGGGCGGTGAGGGCCTCGCGCGGGAAGCGGGCCTCCTCGTCCACCGCCGCGGCGTGCGGCGCGATCTTCGCCTCGGCGAGCGCACGGACGGCGTCCCGGAGCATGCCGTGCTCCTCGGACGGGCGGTACAGGTCGAAGTCAGCCGATCCGGCCAAGGTGTCTCACGCTCCAAAACGCTGTGATGCTGGGCACGCTAACTACCGTTAAGTAACCCAAATTTTAGAGCCCCGCCCGCGGTCGTGGATAGGTGAGCTTGACGACAGCCGACCGGGGCGCGCGCCGCGCGTCCCCGTATGCTCGGGCGCGCACCCCACGCCGTACACCTCTGGAGCACCCATGGCCCTCAAGATCACCGTGATCGGTACCGGCTATCTCGGCGCGACGCACGCGGCGGCGATGGCCGAGCTCGGTTTCGAGGTGCTGGGCCTTGACGTGGTGCCCGAGAAGATCGAGATGCTCACCCGCGGCCAGGTGCCGATGTACGAGCCGGGGCTGGAGGAGCTGCTGCGCAAGCACGTCGCCGGGATCGGGGGTTCGACCGGCCGGCTGCGCTTCACCACCGACTTCGCGGAGGTCGCGGCCTTCGGCGACGTGCACTTCCTGTGCGTCAACACACCGCAGAAGCACGGCGAGTACGCCTGCGACATGTCGTACGTCGACTCCGCGATCGCCTCGCTCGCCCCGCACCTGACCCGGCCCGCCCTCGTCGTCGGCAAGTCGACCGTGCCCGTGGGCTCCGCGGACCGGCTGGCCGCCTACCTCGCCGAGCACGCGCCGGCCGGCGCGGACGCCGAGCTGGCCTGGAACCCGGAGTTCCTGCGCGAGGGCCTCGCCGTGCAGGACACGCTGCGGCCGGACCGGCTGGTGGTCGGCGTGCGCAGCGAGCGGGCGGAGAAGCTGCTGCGCGAGGTGTACGCGACGCCGATCGCGGAGGGTTCGCCCTTCGTGGTCACGGACTTCCCGACCGCCGAACTGGTGAAGACCTCCGCCAACTCCTTCCTGGCCACCAAGATCTCCTTCATCAACGCGATGGCGGAGGTCTGCGAGGCCGCCGGCGGCGACGTCGCCAAGCTGGCCGAGGCCATCGGGTACGACGACCGGATCGGCCGCAAGTTCCTGCGGGCCGGGATCGGCTTCGGCGGCGGGTGCCTGCCGAAGGACATCCGGGCGTTCATGGCCCGCGCCGGCGAGCTGGGCGCCGACCAGGCGCTCACCTTCCTGCGCGAGATCGACTCGATCAACATGCGCCAGCGCGGCCAGATGGTGGAGCTGACCCGTCAGGCGCTCGGCGGCGGCCCCTTCCTCGGCAAGCGCATCGCGGTGCTCGGCGCCACCTTCAAGCCCGACTCCGACGACGTGCGGGACTCCCCCGCGCTGAACGTCGCCGGGCAGGTCCACCTCCAGGGCGCCCAGGTGACGGTGTACGACCCCAAGGGCATGGACAACGCGCGGCGGCTCTTCCCGACGCTCGGCTACGCCGACTCGGCGCTGGAGGCGGTGCGGGGCGCCGACGTGGTGCTGCACCTGACGGAGTGGCGGGAGTTCCGCGAGCTGGACCCCGAGGCGCTGGGCCAGGCGGCGGCGGCCCGGGTGATCCTGGACGGGCGCAACGCCCTGGACCCGCAGCTGTGGCGCAAGGCCGGCTGGAGCTACCGGGCGATGGGCCGCCCCACCGCCTGAACCCCGGTCCGCGCGGGCGGCGCCGGTTCGGCCGAGGCTCAGTCGGCCGAACCGGCGCCGTCGGCATTCTGCCCCATCGAGCCGTCCCGGGCCGTCGAACTCCGCGTCCCTTCACGCCTCCTTCGCGCGGTACCGGCGCATCTTGGCCCGCGCCCCGCACACCTGCATCGAGCACCAGCGGCCGCGTCCGGCGGGGCTGCGGTCGTAGTACGCCCAGAGGCAGTCGGCGGCCTCGCAGGCCTTCAGGCGGCTCCAGGTGCCCGCGACCAGCGCCTCGGCGATCGCGGCGGCGATCCGGGCGGTGAGCACGCCCTCCCGGGCCGGGGCGAGGGCGGCGGAGCCGTCGGCGTCGTCGACCGCCACCACCAGCGGAGCGGACCGCAGCAGCTCGCCGAGCGGGGTCACCGCGCGGTGCGGCGGGTGCCCGGCGTGCGCGAGCAGCGTCACGCGCAGGGACTCGCGCAGCTCGCGGGCGGCCGGCGGGGCGTCGTCCTCCGCCAGACCGAACCGCGCCCGGTTCTCCGGTGTGTCCAGGCAGTCGGCGCCCGTGTCGACGTCCAGCGTGTTCACCAGGGCCCGGACCAGCTCCAGACCCCCCGGCGCGGGCGACCTCACACTCATGTTTGTGACGTTACCGCCAATACGAGAGCATGAGGTAACCGTTACCGGTTATCCGTGCTGTGCCGGTAACCACGCGGACTTCAAGGAGGAAGTCATGGCTGTCGCCGAACTGGGCCCCGTCGTCCTGGACTGTCCCGACCCGCACGCGCTGGCGCGCTTCTACGCCGGCGTCCTCGGCGGGACCGTCGAGGACCGCAGCGACGACCAGGACGAGTGGGTCGACCTCAATCTGCCCGGCGGGCGGACGCTGGCCTTCCAGGGCTCCCCCGGCCATGTGCCGCCGAAGTGGCCCGGGGACGACGGCGCCCAGCAGTTCCACCTCGACCTCGACGTGAAGGACCTGGACGCGGCCGAGAAGACCGTTCTGGAGCTGGGCGCGCGCCCGCTGGACGCGGAGGACCGCACCCGCACCTTCCGCGTTTACGCGGACCCGGCCGGGCACCCGTTCTGCCTCTGCGCCTGCTGACACCGGCCCGCCGCACACCGCGAGACCTCCGGAGGTCCCCCCATGGCATCCACGGCACCCGTGGCCCGTTTCCGCTCCGTCGTCCTCGACTGCCCCGACCCTCATGAGCTGGCCCGCTTCTACGCCGCCGTCGTCGGCGGCACGCCCGAGGGCGAGGACCCCGACTGGGTGGTGCTCCAGGTGCCCGGCGGGCCCCGGCTGGCCTTCCAGCAGGCTCCCGACCTCACCCCTCCGGAGTGGCCGCGCTCCGACCGCAACGCCCAGCAGCTCCACCTCGACCTCGACGGCGGGGCGACCTGGGCCGAGATGGACGCGGCGCACGAGCGGGTGCTCTCGCTGGGCGCCCGCCCGCTGGACCTCGAGGACCGGGAGAAGAAGGACTTCATGGTGTACGCCGACCCGGCCGGGCACCCCTTCTGCCTGTGCCGCATCGAGCGCCCCTGACGGGGCCGGTGCTCAGCCGTCCAGCTCGGCGATCGTGGCCGTGGACGGCTCCCGGCGCTGCCGCACGGCGCGGGCGGTGAAGGCCGCGCCGCGCAGCACGCGCTGGAAGTTACCCCAGGTCAGCAGGGCCACGTCCGCCTCGTCCCAGCCGCGGCGCAGCAGCTCGGCGATGAGCCGCGGGTAGCAGGAGGGGTCGCCCAGCTCCAGGGGGTGGGCGGTGCCCGAGTCGTAGGTGCCGGACAGGCCCACGCTCTGCGGTCCGGCCACGGTGCGGACGTGGTCGAGGTGGTCGGCGACGTCCCGGACGGTCGGGCCGGTCTGCTCGGCGGTCAGCGGCACCATGCACAGGCCGCCGGCCGCGCCCAGCTCCACGAGCAGGTCGTCGGGCAGGTTGGCGGGGTGCGGGCGCAGGGCCCGGGCGCCGGAGCGGGTGCACAGGGCCGGCGCCTTGGAGACGGCGAAGGTGCGGCGGACGGTGCCGGCCGAGGCGCCGGAGAGGTCGGCGAGCACACCGAGCCGGTTCATCTCCCGGACGACCTCCTCGCCGAACCGGGTCAGCCCGGCGTCGCCCGCCCAGCTCACCCCGGACAGCGTCAGCACGCGCAGGCCGAGGGCGTGCAGCGAGCGCAGGATGCCCAGGCGGTCACCCAGGGCGGCGGCGCCGGCCGGACCGGGCAGCACGGCGACCCGGCCGCAGTTGCGGGCGTCGATGGCCTGCCCGGCGTCGTAGGCCAGGCGCAGCCCCTCCGGGTGGGCCCGCACGACCGTCTTGACCAGGTCCAGCTGCTCCAGCGTGGCGCCGACCGCGCGGTCCCCGCGGGCGTTCTCGGGGGTCTCGGGCAGGTGCAGCGACCACAGCAGCGCCCCGACGTGGCCCTCGCGCAGCCGGGGCACGTCGGTGTCGACGCCGCTCTCGCCCAGCTCCAGGTCGTACCAGGGCAGCCGCCCCAGGGCCCGGGGCAGCCCGCTGTAGCCGTCGGCGACGGGGTGGGCGGCCAGCACGGCGTGGGCGCGGGTCAGCGGCTCGTCGTCGGGGTCGGACACGGGCGCGTAGGGCTCGGGCGGGTAGGCCTGCGCGGTGAGCGGCTCGGACAGGTCGCCGAGCCCGCCGGCCTCGGTACCGGTGTGCAGGTCGTCCTGGAGGTCTGCCATGGCGCGCTCCGTACGCTCGTTCGTGAGGTACGGCCACCGTCGCACGGAGCGGAAAGGGCTTCCTGGTGGGTGGCGCGTTCGGGGGTACGGAACGGACCCGGGCCGCGCGGGGCGGCCCGGGTCGGCCGGGTCAGCCGTCCAGGTCCTCGATCGTCGCGTGGGACGGACCGCGCGTCGTGCGCAGGCCCCGCGCCACGTCCTCCGCGTCGCCCAGGACGCGGACCGCGTTCTTCCAGGTCACCTTGGCCAGGTCGGCGCGGGACCAGCCGCGGTCGAGCAGCTCGGCGATCAGGTTCGGGTAGCCCGCCACGTCACCGAGGCCGTCCGGGGTGAAGGGCGTCCCGTCGTAGTCGCCGCCGATGCCGAGGTGGTCGACGCCCGCGACCTCGCGCATGTGGTCGAGGTGGTCGGCGACCGTGGACACGGTGGCGACCGGGCGCGGCGTGCGCTCCTCGAAGGCCTGGTGGACCTTCATCGCCTCGGGCCCGGAGTCGAGGTGGTGGAAGCCGTGCTCGCGCATGTTCTCGTCCGCGGCGGCCGTCCAGTCCACGGCCGCCTGGAGCACGAACTTCGGCACGAACGTCACCATCGCCACGCCGCCGTTGCCGGGCAGCCGCTCCAGGACGTCGTCCGGGATGTTGCGCGGGTGGTCGCAGACGGCCCGGGCCGAGGAGTGCGAGAAGATCACCGGCGCCGTCGAGGCGTCCAGCGCGTCGCGCATCGTGGTCGCCGCGACGTGCGAGAGGTCGACCAGCATGCCCTCGCGGTTCATCTCCCGCACGACCTCTCGGCCGAAGGCCGACAGGCCGCCGACGCCGGGCTCGTCGGTCGCCGAGTCGGCCCACGCCACGTTGTCGTTGTGGGTGAGCGTCATGTAGCGCACGCCGAGCGCGTACAGGCCGCGCAGGGTGGCCAGCGAGTCGTCGATGGAGTGGCCGCCCTCGGCTCCCATCAGGGACGCGATCCGGCCCTCGGCGCGGGCCGCCTCCATGTCCGCGGCGGTCAGCGCGGCCCGCAGGTCCCCGGGGTGGCGGTCGATGAGCCGCCGTACGCAGTCGATCTGCTCCAGCGTCGCGGTCACCGCGCCCGGCAGGTCGGAGCGGACGTACACCGACCAGTACTGCGCGCCGACGCCGCCGGCCCGCAGCCGGGCCAGGTCGGTGTGCAGGTGGGCCGACTGGTCGGCGGCGATGTCGCGGGCGTCGAGGTCGTAGCGGACCTGCTCGCGCAGCGCCCAGGGCAGGTCGTTGTGCCCGTCGACGACGGGGAACTCGCGCAGCAGTTCCCGGGCCCGGTCCAGCGAGGTCATCCGCGTCCCCTCCGTCACTTTCCGAATCCGAAGCCGGCCGCCGAGCCCTCGACCTTGCTGCGCAGCCGCTTGCCCTTCTCGGTGGCCTGGTCGTTCAGCTCCTGCTGGAACTCGCGCATCCGGCCCTGCAGATCCTCGTCGTGCGCGGCGAGGATGCGGGCGGCCAGCAGACCGGCGTTGCGGGCGCCGCCGACCGAGACGGTGGCGACGGGGACGCCGGCCGGCATCTGCACGATGGAGAGCAGGCTGTCCATGCCGTCCAGGTACTTCAGCGGCACCGGCACGCCGATCACCGGCAGCGGGGTGACGGAGGCCAGCATGCCCGGCAGGTGGGCGGCGCCCCCGGCCCCGGCGATGATCGCCTTCAGGCCGCGGCCGGCCGCCTGCTCGCCGTACGCGATCATCTCGCGCGGCATGCGGTGCGCGGAGACGACGTCGACCTCGTAGGGGATCTCGAACTCGTCGAGGGCCTTGGCGGCGGCCTCCATCACGGGCCAGTCGGAGTCCGACCCCATGACGACGCCGACGACTGGACTCACCGGACTTACCGGGTTCATTCGGTGATCGTCCCTCTCAGGTAGCCGGCAGCGTGACGGGCGCGCTCCAGCACGTCGTCGAGGTCGTCGCCGTAGGTGTTCACGTGGCCGACCTTGCGGCCGGGCTTCACGTCCTTGCCGTACATGTGGATCTTCAGCTGGGGGTCGCGGGCCATGCAGTGCAGGTACGCGGAGTACATGTCCGGGTAGTCGCCGCCGAGGACGTTGACCATCACGGTCCACTTCGCGCGCGGGCGCGGGTCGCCGAGGGGGAGGTCCAGGACGGCGCGGACGTGGTTGGCGAACTGCGAGGTGATCGCGCCGTCCATCGTCCAGTGGCCGGAGTTGTGGGGGCGCATCGCCAGTTCGTTGACGAGGACGCGGCCGTCGCGGGTCTGGAACAGCTCGACGGCGAGGTGGCCGACGACGCCGAGTTCCTTGGCGATGCTGAGCGCCATCTCCTCGGCGTGCAGGGCCAAGTCCTCGTCGAGGCCGGGGGCGGGCGCGATCACCGTGTCGCAGACGCCCTTGACCTGCTGCGACTCGACGACCGGGTAGGCCACCGCCTGGCCGTGCGGGGAGCGGACCACGTTGGCGGCCAGTTCGCGGACGAAGTCGACCTTCTCCTCCGCGAGGACCGGCACCCCGGCACGGAAGGGCTCGGCGGCCTCCTCCACGGAGTCCACCACCCACACGCCCTTGCCGTCGTAACCGCCGCGCACCGTCTTGAGGACGACGGGGAAGCCGTCGCCCTCCTGCGCGAAGGCGGCCACGTCGGCCGGATCGCGCACGATCCGGTGGCGCGGACAGGGCACTCCGATCGCGTCGAGCCTCGCGCGCATGACGCCCTTGTCCTGGGCGTGCACGAGCGCGTCGGGACCCGGCCGGACGGGGATGCCGTCCGCCTCCAGGGCCTTGAGGTGCTCGGTCGGCACGTGTTCGTGATCGAAGGTGATCACGTCACAGCCGCGCGCGAACTCGCGCAGCGTGTCCAGATCGCGATAGTCGCCGATGACGACTTCGTTCACGACCTGCGCCGCGGAGTCCTGTGGAGTGTCACTGAGGAGCTTGAACCTGATGCCCAACGGGATGCCCGCCTCGTGTGTCATACGAGCGAGCTGGCCACCGCCGACCATGCCGACTACGGGGAACGTCACACCCCTAGCGTATCGGCCGCGGGGAGCCCACCTGTTTACCGGCCGTTTCCCGCCGTCCCGGCCGCCCGTTCCCGGACCCCGCCGGTCGGTCCGCAGGAAGATCGCGCGTCCGGGTGGTTAGCATGAACAGATTGACGCCAATCGACGGACGGGGGCCTGCACGGCCATGGAACGTGGTTCCTCGGGTGCTCATACGGCTCCCCTCGCACCCCCGGCGCCCCGCGGCGCGCTGCGCGGGCGGATCGACCGGCTGGTCCGCGAGATCGTGAAGTTCGGGGCGGTGGGCGGCGCGGGCGTGCTGGTCAACCTCCTCGTCTTCAACTTCGTGCGGCACGTGAGCGACCTCCAGGTCGTGCGGGCCAGCGTCGTCGCGACCATCGTCGCGATCGTCTTCAACTACGTCGGCTTCCGCTACTTCACCTACCGCGACCGCGACAAGGGCCACCGGACCCGGGAGATGTCGCTGTTCCTGCTGTTCAGCGCGGTCGGACTGGTCATCGAGAACGGTGTGCTCTACACGGCGACGTACGGCTTCGGCTGGGACAGCCCGCTGCAGAGCAACATCTTCAAGTTCCTCGGCATCGGCCTCGGCACGCTGTTCCGCTTCTGGTCGTACCGCACCTGGGTCTTCCGCGCCCTGCCCGCGCGGCCGCCCGTCACGCGGGCGGAGACCTTCCTGGAGCACGAGCACCCGACCGCGGTGCCCACCACCGACGGCACCCCCGCCGGCCGCCGCTGAGCCCTCGCGGCGCGGACCGGCGCGGAGTCCCCGCGACGAGTCCCCGCGACGAGGGCTAGCGCACCGTGCCGCCCGAGTCCCCGGACGACTTCTTCGGGGGCGGCGTGCGGGACAGGAACAGGCCGAAGACCGGGGGGCGCCCCTGGAGGAGTTCCAGGCGGCCACCGTCCGCCTCGGCCAGGTCGCGGGCGACGGCGAGGCCGATGCCCGTCGAGTTGCGGCCACTGATCGCCCGCTCGAAGATCCGCGCCCCCAGGTCGCCCGGGACGCCGGGGCCCTCGTCGGTGACCTCCACCACCGCCTGGTTGCCGGTCACCCGGGTCCGCAGGGCCACCGTGCCGCCGCCGTGCATCAGGGAGTTCTCGATCAGCGCGGCCAGCACCTGCGCGACCGCGCCCGGGGTGCCCACGGCCGTCAGATGGCGCTTGCCGGAGCTGACGATGGCCCGCCCCTCGCTGCGGTAGGCGGGCCGCCACTCGGCGATCTGCTGCTGGATGACGTCGTCCAGCTCGAAGGTGACCGCGGAGCCGCTGCGCGGGTCGCGCGAGTTGGTCAGCAGCCGGTCCACGACGTCCGTCAGCCGCTCCACCTGCGACAGCGCGATCGTCGCCTCCTCCTTCACCGTCTCCGGCTCGTCGGTGAGGGTGATCTCCTCCAGCCGCATGGACAGCGCGGTCAGCGGTGTGCGCAGCTGGTGGGAGGCGTCGGCGGCCAGGCGGCGCTCGGCGGTGAGCATCCGGGCGATGCGCTCGGCGGAGGAGTCCAGCACGTCGGCGACCCGGTCCAGCTCGGGGACGCCGTACCGCTTGTGCCGCGGGCGCGGGTCGCCCGAACCGAGGCGTTCGGCGGTCTCCGCGAGGTCGGTGAGCGGGGAGGCGAGGCGGTTGGCCTGCCGGATCGCCAGCAGGACGGCGGCGACCACGGCGAGCAGCGCCACCAGGCCGATGATCAGCAGGGTCCGGCCCACCTCGCGGGTGACCGAGGAGCTGGGCTCCTCGACGAGGACGGTCTCGCCCTCCTCGCCCGTGGCCCTGCCCCGCAGCACCTCCCCGGTCGGCTTGGTGCCGACCTCGATGACCGGCTCGCCCGGGATGCGGATCACGGCGTAGCGCGCGTCCCGGATCTGCTCCCGCAGGAAGGTCGCGTCGACGGAGCCGGTGCCGATCAGCCGGCTGTCCACGATGCTGGCCAGCCGCACCGCCTCCAGGTCGACGCGCTCCTGGGCGGTGCTGCTGATCGTGCGGGTCTCCACGATCACGAGGGAGACGCCGAAGACGGCGATCACGACGAGCACCACGGCGAGCGTGGACTGGATCAGTCGGCGGCGCATGTCCTCTTACCCGGGCAGGCCCTGCGAAGGGGTCAGTTCTTCTCGAAACGGAAGCCCACGCCGCGCACGGTGGCGATGTAGCGGGGGTTGGCGGCGTCGTCGCCCAGTTTCTTGCGCAGCCAGGAGATGTGCATGTCCAGGGTCTTGGTCGACGACCACCAGGTGGTGTCCCAGACCTCGCGCATCAGCTGGTCGCGGGTGACGACCCGGCCGGCGTCGCGCACCAGCACCCGCAGCAGGTCGAACTCCTTCGCGGTGAGCTGCAGCTCCTCCTCGCCCATCCAGGCGCGGTGCGACTCGACGTCGATGCGCACGCCGTGCGTGGCGGGCGGCTGCGGGGGCTCGACGGCACCGCGCCGCAGCAGGGCCCGGACCCGGGCGAGCAGCTCGGCCAGGCGGAAGGGCTTGGTGACGTAGTCGTCGGCGCCCGCGTCCAGGCCGACGACGGTGTCCACCTCGTCGGCGCGCGCGGTCAGGATCAGGATCGGTACCGCGTGGCCCTCGGAGCGCAGCCGCCGGGCGACCTCGAGACCGTCCATGCCCGGCAGGCCGAGGTCCAGCACGACCAGGTCGACGCCGCCCTGGAGCCCGGCGTCGAGTGCGGTGGGGCCGTCCTCACGCACCTCGACCTCGTACCCTTCCCGGCGCAGGGCGCGGGCCAGCGGCTCCGAGATGGACGCGTCGTCCTCGGCGAGCAGTACACGGGTCATGAGCTGATGGTAGACCGCTCGGAGCAACGGCCGGGGCATGATCGCCGCCCGGAACTCTTACCCAGGGACAAGCCGGACACCCCCGTGCCGACGGGGTCCGTACACCCCCGGTTCGGCCCTGCGGCTGTGGGATGCCATCCTGGCGTGGACCTTCGAATGATCGTTCCCGGTTCCGGAATCACCTGTGATCCGTGTCTCAAGTCCTTCCATACCGGGCGGTGTCCTGCCGTATGGTGAATCAGCGCCTGTAGCACCCAGGGGACCTTTGGCGACAGTTCGACGCTGAAGGTCTCTTTTGTGTGCGGGCCGGCCCAGGGCCGGCCTCGAAAGGAATGACCTGTGGCCGGGCCTCGAAGCGTGCGCTGAAGCACGCTCAGGCGTGGATCCCGGTGGCCGCCGTCCTCCGCTCCGTGATCCGGGGCGGAAATCCCTCAGGCGTGGGGTGGACGGGTGGAGGCCGCCGGTGCCGGCCGCCCCCCACCGGGCGCGCATCGCCTCAATGAGCGCGTCCCGACCAGCAAGGATCGACCATGGCGTCCAGCCTGACGAAGGACTCGGTCACACCGGGCACCCCCGGCCCCGAGAAGACCTTCTTCGGCCACCCCCGCGGACTGGCCACACTCTTCATGACCGAGATGTGGGAGCGTTTCTCCTACTACGGCATGAGGGCTCTGCTCCCGCTGTACCTCGTCGCCCCGGGTGGCCTCGGCCTCAACGCCGGCACCGCGACCGCGATCTACTCGGTGTACCTCTCGCTGGTGTACCTGCTGACCATGCCCGGCGGCTGGTTCGGCGACCGCGTCTGGGGGCCCCGCAAGACCGTCGCCATCGCCGGCGGTGTGATCATGCTCGGCCACCTCACGCTGGCCCTGCCGTCCTCCGGCACCTTCTACGCGGGCCTCGGCCTGGTCGCCATAGGCTCGGGTCTGCTGAAGGCCAACATCTCCACGATGGTCGGCCAGCTCTACGACGGCCCCGACGACCCGCGCCGCGACGGTGGCTTCACCGTCTTCTACATGGGCATCAACCTCGGTGCCTTCGCGGCGCCGCTGGTCATCGGCACCATCGGCGAGAACGTCAACTGGCACCTGGGCTTCGCGCTCGCCGCGCTCGGCATGGGCCTGGGCGTGATCCAGTTCCTGCTCGGCAGCCGCCACCTGGCCCCGCACTCCAGCGTGGTCCCCAAGCCGCTGTCCGTCGAGGAGAAGACCTCGACGCTGCGCAAGGCCGCCTTCTGGGCCGCGCTCGCCGTGGTGTTCTACGCGATCGTCGGCTTCTCCGGCGCCTACACCCTGAACTGGATCCTGGTCCCGCTGACCCTGCTCGGCGTGATCATCCCGGTGCTGGTCCTGACCCGCATCAAGCGCGACAAGTCCCTGGACCGCGCCGAGCAGTCCAAGATGTCGGCGTACATCTGGTTCTTCGTCGCCGCGGCCGTGTTCTGGATGATCTACGACCAGGGCGGCTCGACGCTGTCGCTGTTCGCCGACTCCTCGGCCGAGAACAGCGTCCTCGGCTGGGACTTCCCGGTCTCCTGGTACCAGTCGGTCAACCCGGTCATCATCATGGCCCTGGCCCCGGTCTTCGCCATGCTGTGGCTGGCGCTCGCCCGCCGCGGCAAGGAGCCGAGCACCATCGTGAAGTTCTCGTTCGGCCTGGTCCTGGTCGGCGCGTCCTTCTTCCTCTTCCTGGCCCCGCTGGCCATCGCGGACGGCGGCCACAAGGCGGCCGCGCTGTGGCTGGTGGCGATCTACTTCGTCCAGACCTGCGGTGAGCTGCTGCTCTCCCCGGTCGGCCTGTCGGTCACCACGAAGATGGCGCCGGTGAAGTACGCCTCGCAGATGATGGGCGTCTGGTTCCTGGCCGTCACCGCCGGCGACGCCACGACCGGCCTCCTCTCCATCGCGGGCGTCGACCTGAACAAGACGGGCATCGTGGCCGCGGAGGCGACCCTCGCGGTCGTCGCCGGTGTGGCGATCTGGATGTACCGCAAGCGCGTCAAGGAGCTCATGGGCGACGTGCGCTGAGGCCCGCCGGCCCCGGCACTCCTCGGAAGGGTCACCGCGTCCCGGTCGGACGCGGTGGCCCTTCGGGCTTTCCCGGCGGCGTCCGCGCGCCGCGCCTGTAGCCCGACCGGGTCTGATCCCCGCCCGCCCCTCCCGGCCCCCGGTGCGTCCACGCGGCCGGTGCGGCCCGTACGGCCCATGTTGGTGGGCGGCGTGTGCCGCGCCGGACGGGTACGAGAGCGAGGGAGCCGCGATGTCGGAACTGTTCGTCGACGGGGAGTGGACCGGCGCCGTGGGCGGGGCGCGGCGGGACGTGATCAACCCGTACGACGCCTCCGTCGTCCAGCAGGTCGACGAGGCGGACGAGGCCGACGTCGACCTCGCGGTGGCGGCCGCCCGGCGCGCCTTCGACCGGGGCGACTGGTCCTCGGCGCCCACCCGCGAGCGGGCCGACGTGCTGCTGCGGGTGTCCCGCTTCCTGCTGCGCGACCAGGAGGAGATCGCCCACGTCGAGTCCCTGGACACCGGCAAGACCCTCAAAGAGGCCCGGATCGACGTGGAGGACGTCTCCAACGCGTTCCGCTACTTCGCCGAGATCGCCGACAAGGACGGCGGCCGGGTCGTGGACGTGGGCCCCGACGTGCTCAGCCGCGTCACCTACCACCCCATCGGGGTGTGCGCGCTGATCGCGCCGTGGAACTACCCGATGCTGCAGGCCTCCTGGAAGGTCGCCCCCGCCCTGGCCGCGGGCAACACCTTCGTCCTCAAGCCCAGCGAGACGACCCCGCTGTCCACGATCCACATGGTCCGCCTGATCGCCGAGGCGGGCGCCCCGCCCGGTGTCGCCAACCTTCTGCTCGGCCCCGGCTCCACCGTGGGCGCGGCCATGTCCGCCCACGAGGACGTGGACCTGGTCTCCTTCACCGGCGGTCTGGCCACCGGACGCCGGATCATGGAGGCGTGCGCGCCGGGCGTGAAGAACCTCGCGCTGGAGCTGGGCGGCAAGAACCCCAACCTGGTCTTCGCCGACTGCGACTTCGACGCCGCCCTGGACTACGCGCTGGACGCCGCGTTCCTGCACTCGGGGCAGGTCTGCTCGGCGGGCTCGCGGCTGATCGTGCAGGACGAGGTGCACGACCGGTTCGTGGAGCGGCTGGCCGCCCGCGCGCGGACCATCCGGCTCGGCAGCGGCCTCGACCCGGCCACCGAGAGCGGGCCGCTCAGCTCGGCGGAGCACCGCGCGAAGGTCGAGTCCTATCTGGAGATCGCCCAGGCCGAGGGCGCCCGCCTGGTCTGCGGCGGCACCCGGCCGGACGACCCGGACCTCTCCCACGGCTTCTTCCTGCTGCCCACGATCTACGCCGACTGCGACCGCTCCATGCGCATCGTCCAGGAGGAGGTCTTCGGCCCCGTCGTCACGGTGGAGCGCTTCCGCACCGAGGAGGAGGCCGTGGAGCTGGCCAACGACACGCGGTACGGCCTGGCCGGCGGCGTCTGGACCGGCGACGCGTCGCGCGCCCAGCGGGTGGCGGCGCGGCTGCGGCACGGCACCGTCTGGATCAACGACTTCCACCCCTATCTGCCCCAGGCGGAGTGGGGCGGCTTCGGCCGCTCCGGCATCGGCCGGGAGCTGGGGCCCACCGGGCTGCGCGAGTACCAGGAGGCCAAGCACATCTACCAGAACCTGCGGCCGGGCCCGTCCGGCTGGTTCAAGGGCTGAATCGGACAGGGCGAGAGAGGGCGACGCATGGACGACGAGACGACGACCTACGACTACGTGATCATCGGCGGCGGCACGGCGGGCTCGGTGCTGGCCGCGCGGCTGAGCGAGGACCCGGCCTGCCGGGTGTGCGTGGTGGAGGGGGGTCCCAGCGACGTCGGCGACGAGCGCATCCTGCGGCTGCGCAACTGGATCAACCTGCTCGGTTCCGAGTTCGACTACGGCTACACCACCGTGGAGCAGCCGCGCGGCAACTCGCACATCCTGCACTCCCGCGCGCGCGTGCTCGGCGGCTGTTCCTCGCACAACACGCTGATCAGCTTCCTGCCGTTCCCCGAGGACCTCGACGAGTGGGTGGCCCGCGGCTGCGAGGGCTGGGGGCCCGACACGATCCTGCCGTACCGGCAGCGGCTCCAGAACACGATCGTCCCCGTGGGCGCCGCCGACCGCAACGCGATCGCGCAGGACTTCGTCTCCGCCGCCGCCTCCCGGCTCGGCGTACCGGTCGTGGACGACTTCAACGCCCGCCCCTTCACCGACGGCGCCGGCTTCTTCTCCCTGGCGTACGACCCGGAGACGAACCGCCGCTCCTCCGCGTCGGTCGCCTACCTCCACCCCGTGCTGGACCGGCCGAACCTGACGGTGCGTCTGGAGACCTGGGCGTACCGGCTGCTGCCCGACGCCGAGGGCCGCTTCACCCGCGTCCAGGTGCGCAATCCCGACGGCTCCCTGTCGACCCTGGAGGCCGAGGCGGAGGTTTTGCTGTGCGCCGGGGCGATCGACACGCCGCGGCTGCTGATGCTCTCCGGCATCGGCCCCGCCGGCCACCTGCGCGACCTGGGCATCGAGGTGCGCGCGGACCTGCCCGGCGTGGGCGAGAACCTGCTGGACCACCCCGAGTCGGTCATCGTGTGGGAGACCCGGGGGCCGCTGCCGCCGAACTCGGCCATGGACTCCGACGCGGGCCTGTTCGTGCGCCGCGACCCGGCGGGCGGCCCGCGCCCGGACCTGATGTTCCACTTCTACCAGGTGCCGTTCACGGTCAACACGGAGCGGCTGGGCTACCCCGTCCCGGAGCACGGCGTGTGCATGACCCCGAACGTGCCGCGCGCCCGCTCGGTGGGCCGCATGTGGCTGCACAGCGCCGACCCCGAGGTCAAACCGGCTCTCGACTTCCGCTACTTCACCGATCCGGACGGGCACGACGAGCGCACCGTCGTGGACGGTCTGCGGATCGCCCGCGAGGTGGCGGCCACCGCCCCGCTCAGCGACTGGCTGGTGCGCGAGGTGGCCCCCGGCCCGGACGTGACGTCGGACGCGGACCTGTCCGAGTACGGGCGCCGCGCGGCGCACACCGTCTACCACCCGGCGGGGACCTGCCGGATGGGCGCGGAGGACGATCCGCTCGCCGTGGTGGATCCGCAGCTCCGGCTGCGCGGGCACGACGGGCTGCGCATCGTGGACGCGTCGGTCTTCCCCACCATGCCGACCATCAACCCGATGGTCACGGTGCTGCTCGCCGCCGAACGCGCGGCCGACCTGATCACCGCCCGGCCCGCGCCGCGCCCGCTGCCGACGGAAGGGCGGGACCGGTGAGCGCCGCCGGGGCGCCGGGCGGCGCCGCGGCCGCGTCCGGGCCGCGGGAGGGCGAGTCGGAGTTCCGCAAGGAGATGGGCCCGTGGGCGAACTTCGCCCTCGGCTTCACCTACCTGTCCCCGGTGGTGAGCACGTACACCCTCTTCGGCACCGCGCTCGCCGACGGCGGCCCGCCGATGATCTGGGCGTTCGTGCTGGCGGGCTGCGGGCAGTTCCTCGTCGCCCTGGTCTTCGGCGAGGTCGTCGCGCAGTACCCGATCGCGGGCGGGGTCTACCCGTGGGCGCGCCGGCTGTGGGGCAAGCGCTGGGCGTGGATGACCGGCTGGGTGTACCTGTGGGCGCTGCTCGTCACGATCACCTCGGTGGCGTACGGGGCGGGGCCCTACATCGCGATCCTGCTCGGCTACGACGCCACCGTGCACACCACGGTGCTGTGCACGATCGCCCTGATCGTCATCGCCGTGCTGATCAACTACGCCGGCACCAAGGCCCTGTCGTGGGCCGCGCTGATCGGTTTCGGCGCGGAGCTGATCGGCGCGCTCGTCGTCGGCGTCATCCTGCTCGTCACCCACCGCTTCCACGGCCTCGGCGTGCTCTTCGACGACTACGGCGCGGCCGGCGACGGCTCCTACCTGCCCGTCTTCCTGGGCGCCGCGATCATCGGCTTCTACCAGTACTACGGCTTCGAGGCGTGCGGGGACGTGGCGGAGGAGGTGGCGCATCCCGGCAAGGTCATCCCCAAGGCGATGCGGCGCACGATCTACGTCGGCGGGGCGGCGGCGACGTTCACCTGCCTGACGCTGCTGCTGGCGGTCGTCGACTACCGGGCGGTGATCTCGGGCGAGGACAGCGACCCGGTGGTGCGGGTGCTCTTCGACGCCCTCGGCGAGGCGGGTGCCCGGCTGGTGATGGCCGTGGTCCTGATCTCGTTCCTGTCCTGCACGATCAGCCTCCAGGCCGCGGCCGGACGGCTGATCTACTCGTACGCCCGGGACGAGATGATCATCGGGCACCGGCTGCTGCGGAAGTTCTCGGCGAAGCGCGCGGTGCCCGAGTGGGCGCTGCTGCTCGCCGCGGTCGTCCCGGCCCTGATCGCGGTGGGCTCGCTGATCTCCGAGGACGCCCTCACCAAGATCGTCTCGTTCGCGATCCTGGGCATCTACGCGGCGTTCCAGATGGTCGTCCTCGCCGCGCTGCGGGCGCGGCTCAAGGGGTGGCGGCCGAGCGGCGAGTTCCGGCTGGGCCGCTGGGGGCTGCTGGTGAACGCCGGGGCGCTCGCCTACGGCCTGTTCGCCATCATCAACATCTCCTGGCCCCGCACACCGGACGTCCCCTGGTACGACAACTGGATCGTGCTGCTCAGCGGCGGCATCGTGGTGGCGGTGGGCCTCGTCTACATGTTCACGACCCACCACTACGGCCGCAGCGACGCGCCGGCGGGCAACGCCATCCCGGACCCGGCGACGGCGCGCACGGGCCCCGGCGAGACGAACCGGGACTAGACCCGGGACAGGGCCGCCCCTGGATCGGACCGGCCCTAGCCCGGTGCGCCCAGCTCGGCCCAGACCCGCTTGCCCGCCACTCCCGGCGTCCGCAGCACACCCCAGTCCAGGCACAGCCGCTGGACGATGAACATGCCGTGGCCGCCCGGGCGTCCGGCCCGGTGGGGGGTGCGCGGCGCCGGCTGGCCGTTGCCGCGGTCGGAGACCTCCAGCCGGATCACCTTGCGCTCGAAGGCGATCCGCAGCTCGTCGGGCCCCTCGGCGTGCAGGCAGGCGTTGGTGACCAGCTCGGACACGACGAGGAGGACGTCCTCGGCGGCGGCCCGCTGGTCGGCGGTGGCGGAGGGCAGCCAGCCCCACGCGTACAGCGCCTCGCGGGTGAAGTCGCGGGCGAGCGGGACGACCCCGCTCGCGTCCTCGAAGCTCAGCACGCGGACCTGCCGCCCGCCCTCGGAGACGGGCCCGGGGGCGGCCGGAGCCGCGGCCTGGCCGGCGGACGAAGACGCGGACGCCCCCGCGGACGCGGGCACGGGCGCGCCCATCACTGCGGACACACCGCCCCCCTCGGACTCCCCGGTCCCGGGCACGTCCCCCTCGGACGCCCCGGAAGCGCCGCCGGGCTCCGGTCCGCGGTCGCCCGGCGAGTAAGGCCGGGTGGTGCTCATCAGCGCTTCACCTCACCGATCCACCAGTTCACATTTCAAAGTCTTGGTCAGGAAAGTCGTACACAGCAGACTCTGGGTCTCTCCTGCCCGAGCGGGCCGTCCGAACACCCCTGTATTCGGCACGAAACACGGGAGGGGGCGAAAACGCCCGTCCCGCGAGGCGCAGGCAACCCGCCGCCGGCCGGTCAAGGACCAGCTCAGTCGGACTCGACGGCCAGAGCGGCCGCAAGCGTGTCGTGCAGGGTGAAGACCGCCTCGGCCCCCGTGATCTCGAACACACGGGCCACCACCGGCTGCATGGCCACCAGATGCACACCGCCCCCTGCGGCCTCCGCCTTCAGCCGCGCGCCGAGCAGGACGTTGAGTCCCGTGGAGTCGCAGAACTCCAGGCGCGAGCAATCGACGACCAGCCGGTTGAATCCCTTGGCGAGGCACTCCTCCAGCGGCTCACGCAACAGATCGGCGGTGTGATGATCCAACTCACCCGCCGGGGTCACGACGGCACTGGGGCCCTCTTCCCGTACCTCGACCAGAAGCCGGCCCGACTGGGCACTGCCGACCGTCCCGCGGTCCATGCCGTTTCTCTCTCCCGAGGTCATGACTGCTAGCTGACGACCTCGAACACTACGCCTTCCGAACGCACTGCGACACCCGAACAACCGCACACAAACGGACATAACCGGTCAGAACACACTTGCGATCGCCTCGGTAAACCCGGTAGGCCTAGTACGACACGTCAAACGACACGGCCGGCTTTGGAGGCGCCGCACACCGCAGTGCACGTATCTGGCTTCGGCAGCCGTATGCCGAGAACGATGGAGGACACCATGTCACCCCGGCTCGACGGATCGCGTACCCAGGAAGCGACGTCGACACTCCCTCCGGAACATCTGGATCCCATCGAGCACCCCGACGCCGTCGTCGACCACGACGGCGCACTCGCCGGGCTTCCGGACATCCCCGCCTACGACGAGGTCGCTCCGGCGGACGCCAGGGCTCTGTCCAAGACCCTCTTCGAGCGACTGGAGACGCTGGAGGAAGGCACGCACGAGCACGCGTACGTACGCAACACGCTCGTCGAGCTGAACCTCGCTCTGGTCAAGTTCGCCGCCTCCCGCTTCCGCTCGCGCAGCGAGCCGATGGAGGACATCATCCAGGTCGGCACCATCGGCCTGATCAAGGCGATCGACCGGTTCGAGATGTCGCGCGGTGTGGAGTTCCCCACGTTCGCGATGCCGACCATCATCGGCGAGATCAAGCGCTTCTTCCGCGACACCTCGTGGTCCGTGCGCGTTCCGCGCCGCCTCCAGGAGCTGCGGCTCGACCTCGCCAAGGCGGGCGACGAGCTGGCCCAGCGGCTCGACCGCGCCCCCACGGTGACCGAGCTGGCCGAGCACCTCGGGCTGTCCCGGGACGAGGTCGTCGAGGGCATGGCGGCGTCGAACGCCTACACCGCCTCCTCGCTGGACGCCCAGCCGGAGGAGGACGACGCCGAGGGCGCGCTCGCCGACCGGATCGGCTACGAGGACCACGGGCTCGAGGGCATCGAGTACGTCGAGTCGCTGAAGCCGCTGATCGCCGAGCTGCCCGCGCGGGACCGGAAGATCCTCTCGCTGCGGTTCGTCGCCGGCATGACCCAGTCGGAGATCGGCGAGGAGCTGGGCATCTCCCAGATGCACGTCTCACGGCTGCTGTCGCGCACCCTCGTCCGGCTGCGCAAGGGGCTCACGGTCGAGGAGTGATCCCCGCCGGGTGACGCTCGTCCTCCAGGGGGCGGTCCGAGAGGTCGGACCGCCCCCTTCGGCATGGTCAGACCACGCGCACGCCGCGCCGCCACACCCCGCTGACCAGCGGCACGCCCGGACGGTAGGCGAGGTGCACGTGGCTCGGGGCGTCCAGGAGGGTCAGGTCGGCGTACGCGCCCGGTGCGAGGCGGCCGACGTCGTCCCGGCGCAGGGCCGCGGCGCCGCCCGCGGTGGCCGACCAGACCGCCTCGTCCGGCGTCATCCCCATGTCCCGCACCGCGAGCGCGACGCAGAACGGCACCGAGGACGTGAAGGACGACCCCGGGTTGCAGTCGGTGGACAGCGCGACCGTGACCCCCGCGTCGACCAGCCGCCGGGCGTCCGGCCACTCGGCCCGGGTGGAGAACTCGGCGCCCGGCAGCAGCGTGGCGACCGTGTTCCCGGCCGCCAGGGCGTCCACGTCGGCGTCGGTGAGGTGGGTGCAGTGGTCGGCGCTGGCGGCGTCGAGTTCGACGGCGAGCTGGACGCCGGGGCCGTAGGAGAGCTGGTTGGCGTGGATGCGGGGGTGCAGCCCCTTCGCGCGGCCGGCGGTCAGGACGGCGCGGGCCTGGTCGCCGTCGAAGGCGCCCTTCTCGCAGAACACGTCGATCCAGCGGGCGTGCGGGGCGCAGGCGTCGAGCATCTCGCCGGTGACCAGCGCGACGTAGGCGGCGGGGTCGTCGGCGAGTTCGGGGGCGACGATGTGGGCGCCGAGGAAGGTGACCTCGTCGGTGTGGCGGGCCGCGACGCGCAGGGCGCGGGCCTCGTCGGCGGTGGTCAGTCCGTAGCCCGACTTGGTCTCGAAGGTCGTCGTGCCCTGGCGCAGCGCCTCCGCGAGGTAGCGGGTCAGGCCCGCCTCCAGCTCCGCGTCGCTCGCGGCGCGGGTGGCCGCGACGGTGGTGCGGATGCCGCCGGCGCTGTAGGGGCGGCCGGACATGCGGGCGTTGAACTCCTCGGTGCGGTCGCCGCCGAACAGGAGGTGCGAGTGCGAGTCGACGAAGCCGGGCAGGACCGCCCGGCCGCCGGCGTCGACCCGGTTGTCAGTGGCGGGTGCTTTGCTTGATTCACCGGTCCACGCGACGCGGTCGCCGTCGATGACGACGGCCGCGTCCCGGACCAGTCCGAGCGGAGAGTTGTCACCGAGGGAGGGGTCGTTGGTGACGAGTGCGGCGATGTTGGTGATGACGGTGCTGGTGCTCATGGCGTCGGTGGCGTCCTCGTGGGGGCGGTCGGTGGTCGGTTCTACGCGCGCAGGGCTTCCACGGCCCGTCCGAGGGACCGCGGGACCTCGGGTACGAGGGTGTGCACCCCGTCGCGTACGACGTGCCGTCCGCCCACGATCGTGTGCCGTACGTCCGCTGCCGTCGCGGCGAATACGGCCGTCTCGGCGCCGAGCCTGGGCAGTGGCCCGGCCGTCCTGACGGAGTCGAGGGCGACCGTCGCGAGGTCGGCGCGGGCGCCGGTCTCGATCCGGCCGGTGTCGTCCCAGCCGAGGGCGGCGTGGCCGTCGGCGGTGGCGGCGCGCAGCAGGGCCGCGGCGGTCCAGTGGCCCCGGGTGCGGGTGCGCAGGCGCTCGTTCAGCTCCATGGCGCGCGCCTCCTCCAGCAGGTCGACGACGGCGTGGCTGTCGGAGCCGAGGGAGAGCGGTGAGCCCGCCCGCTGGAGGGCGGTGGCGGGGCCGATGCCGTCGGCGAGGTCCCGTTCCGTGGTGGGGCACATGCAGGTGCCGGTGCGGCTGCCGCCGAGCAGGGCGACGTCCTCGTCGGTGAGGTGGGTGTTGTGCACGCCGGTGGTGCGCTCGCCCAGCACTCCGTGGTCGGCCAGCAGCCGGGTGGGGGTGCGGCCGTGGGCGCGCCGGCAGGCGTCGTTCTCCGCGGTCTGCTCGGACAGGTGCACGTGCAGCGGGGCCCGCCGCTCGGCGGCCCACTGCGCCACGGTCGCCAACTGCTCGGCGGGCACGGCCCGTACGGAGTGGATCGCGGCCCCGATCCGTGCGTGATCCCGTTCCTTGAGAAGTGAAGAGCGTTGCGCCCAGGCGTCCGCCGTCCCGTCGGAGAACCGCCGCTGGTGGGCGTTGGGGGGCTCGCCGAAGCCGGCGGACAGGTAGCAGGTGTCGAGGAGGGTGATGCGGATCCCGGCCTCGGCGGCGGCCTCGATCAGCGCCTCGCCCATCGCGTTGGGATCGGCGTACGGGGTACCGCCGTGCGCGTGGTGGACGTAGTGGAACTCGCCGACGGCGGTGATGCCGGCCAGCGCCATCTCGGCGTACACCGCGCGGGCCAGGTCGAGGTAGGTGTCCGGGGTCAGCCGGTCGGCGACGGAGTACATGACCTCGCGCCAGGTCCAGAAGGTGCCGGAGCCGACCTGGACGGTGCCGCGCAGGGCGCGGTGGAAGGCGTGGCTGTGGGCGTTGGCCAGGCCGGGCAGGGTCAGGCCGCGCAGGATCTCGGCGCCGGGCGGCGGGGCGGGGGTGTCCTGGTGGACGGCGGTGATGCGGCCGTCCGCCACGTCGACGGCGACGCCCGGCTCGACGTGGGTGCCGAGCCAGGCGTGCTCCAGCCAGTAGGTCCGGGTCCGCTCGGTGGGGGTCACGTGCAGGCCAGCCCTTCCAGTACGTCGGCGAGTGCGATCACCCCGGCCACGCAGTCGTCCTCGGCGGCGGACTCGGCCGGGGAGTGCGAGACGCCGGTGGGGTTGCGTACGAACAGCATGGCGGTCGGGATGCGGCCGGAGAGGATTCCGGCGTCGTGTCCGGCCCCGGTGCCGAGCACGGGGACCTTCAGCTCGGTCGCGCCGCCCAGGATGCGGGCGAGTTCGTCGCGCAGGGCGTGGTCGAACTCGACGACGGGCGTGAAGGACTCGCGGACGACGTCCAGGTCCGCTCCGTGCGCCGCGGCGTGCTCGCGGGCCGCCCGCTCCACCCCGGAGACCACGGCGTCCAGGCTCTCCTGGTCGGCGGCGCGGGAGTCGAGCCAGCCGCGGACCAGGGAGGGGATGGCGTTGACGCCGTTGGGCTCGACGCCGACCTTGCCGAAGGTGGCGACGGCGCCCGCGAGTTCGGCCTCGCGACGGGCGGCGAGCACGGTCTCGGCGTAGGGCAGCATCGGGTCGCGGCGGTCGGCGAGGCGGGTGGTGCCGGCGTGGTTGGCCTCGCCCCGGAAGTCGAACCGCCAGCGGCCGTGCGGCCAGATGGCGGAGGCGATGCCGATCCGGTCGCCGGACAGGTCGAGGGCGCGGCCCTGCTCGACGTGGAGTTCGACGAAGGCGCCGATGCGGGCGAGCCGTTCGGGGTCGGCGCCGAGGGTGTCGGGGTCGTACCCGGCGTCCTCCATGGCCCGGGGCAGGGTGACGCCGTCACCGTCGGTCAGCCGGTGCGCCTGCTCCACGGTGAGCGCCCCCGCGGTGAGCCGGGAGCCGACGCAGGCGAGGCCGAAGCGGGCGCCCTCCTCGTCGCCGAAGTTGACGATGCCGAGCGGCCTGGTGAATCGCGCTCCCCTCCCGCGCAGCTCGTCCAGGGCGGCGAAGGCGGAGACCACCCCGAGCGGCCCGTCGAAGGCGCCGCCGTCGGGCACCGAGTCCAGGTGGGAGCCGGTGACTACGGCGTTCCCCGCGGCCGGGTCACCGAGCCAGGCCCACTGGTTGCCGTTGCGGTCGGTCTCGTAGGCGAGGCCGCGCGCCTCGGCCTGCTCCTGGAACCAGGTGCGGCAGTCGGCGTCGGCGCCCGTCCAGGCGTAGCGGCGGTATCCGCCGGAGGCGGAGCTGCGGCCCATCGGCAGCAGCTCCGCCCACATGCTGTGGAAGCTCACGCGGCGCCACCCTCGCGGCCTTCGCGCATCGGGACCCGCACGCCCCGCTCCCCGGCGACCGAGTCGGCGATGTCGTACCCGGCGTCGACGTGCCGGATGACGCCCATGCCGGGGTCGTTGGTGAGGACGCGGCGGATCTTCTCGCCGGCGAGGGCGGTGCCGTCGGCGACCGTCACCTGCCCGGCGTGGATGGAGCGGCCCATGCCGACGCCGCCGCCGTGGTGGAGGGAGACCCAGGAGGCGCCGGAGGCCACGTTGACCATGGCGTTGAGCAGCGGCCAGTCGGCGATGGCGTCCGAGCCGTCCAGCATCGCCTCGGTCTCGCGGTACGGGGAGGCGACGGAGCCGCAGTCGAGGTGGTCGCGGCCGATGACGACGGGCGCGGCCAGCTCGCCGCTCGCGACCATGTCGTTGAAGCGCTCGCCGGCCTTGTCGCGCTCGCCGTAGCCGAGCCAGCAGATCCGGGCGGGCAGGCCCTGGAAGTGGACCCGCTCCCCCGCCAGCTTGATCCAGCGGGCCAGCGACTCGTTCTCCGGGAAGAGGTCGAGGATCGCCTTGTCGGTCTTGGCGATGTCGGCGGGGTCGCCGGACAGGGCGGCCCAGCGGAAGGGGCCCTTGCCCTCGCAGAACAGCGGGCGGATGTACGCCGGTACGAAGCCCGGGAAGGCGAAGGCCCGGTCGTAGCCGGCCAGCTGGGCCTCGCCGCGGATGGAGTTGCCGTAGTCGAAGACCTCGGCGCCGGCGTCCTGGAAGCCGACCATGGCCTCGACGTGCCGGGCCATGGACTCGCGGGCGCGGGTGGTGAAGCCCGCCGGGTCCTTGAGGGCGGCGTCGGCCATGTCCTCGAAGGCGATGCCGGTGGGCAGGTAGGCCAGCGGGTCGTGGGCCGAGGTCTGGTCGGTCACGATGTCGATGGGCGCGCCCATGGCGAGCAGCCGCGGCACCAGCTCGGCGGCGTTGCCGAGGACGCCGATGGAGAGCGGCTCGCGCCGGTCCCGGGCCTCGGTGGCCAGCTGGAGGGCGTGGTCGAGGGAGTCGGCCTTCACGTCGAGGTAGCGGTGCTCGATGCGGCGGTCGATGGCGCGCGGGTCGCAGTCGACGCAGATCGCCACGCCGTCGTTCATGGTGACGGCGAGGGGCTGGGCGCCGCCCATGCCGCCGAGGCCGGCGGTGAGGGTGATGGTCCCGGCGAGGGTGCCGCCGAACTTCTTGGCGGCGACGGCGGCGAAGGTCTCGTAGGTGCCCTGGAGGATGCCCTGGGTGCCGATGTAGATCCAGGAGCCCGCGGTCATCTGGCCGTACATGGTCAGGCCGAGGGCCTCCAGGCGGCGGAACTCCTCCCAGTTGGCCCAGTCGCCGACGAGGTTGGAGTTGGCGATGAGGACGCGCGGGGCCCACTCGTGGGTCTGCATGACGCCGACCGGGCGGCCGGACTGGACGAGCATCGTCTCGTCCTGCTTGAGCTTCTCCAGGGTGCGGACCATGGCGTCGAAGGAGCGCCAGTCGCGGGCCGCCTTGCCCGTGCCGCCGTAGACGACGAGCTTGTCGGGGTGCTCCGCCACCTCGGGGTCGAGGTTGTTCTGCAGCATCCGCAGGGCGGCCTCCTGCTGCCATCCCAGGGCACTCGGCGTCATGCCTCGCGGCGCTCGGACGGGGCGGGGTCCGGACATGGTGTGCCTCCTGGTGGCTTGCTCCCGGCGGATTTGTTGCTACGGATATTCACATACTCGCTTCGTGAATAGAACTAGTCAATACGTTCGTGTCCCGCGCCGGGCGCGTGCGAGTGTTTGGCTGGATGTACAGGCAGGAAGCGACGGCAGGGAGGATCGCGTGAGCGACGGCACGGGCATGAGCGGTGACCTCGGCGGCACGGGCACGGAGCGGGCCGTGCGGCGGGACGGGGCGGTGCGGGCCGCCGTGGAGCAGGGGCTGCTCGGGCCGGACGTCCCGATCGTCGGACTGCTGGACGTCGCCGGGATCCGGGAGTCGGCGGCGGCCCTGCGGGTGGCGTTCGAGGCGGTGACGGCGCCCGGTACGCCCGTGCTGCACGCCTTCGCGGTCAAGGCGACCCCGCTGGTCCCGGTGCTGCGGCTGCTGCACGAGGAGGGCATCGGCGTGGAGGTGGCGAGCCCCGGCGAGCTGGCGCTGGCCCGCGCCGCTGGGGTGCCGGCGGAGCGGACGGTGCTGGACTCGCCCGCGAAGACCCCGGCCGAGCTGCGGGAGGCGCTGGAGCTGGGGATCGCGGTCAACGCGGACAACCCCCAGGAGCTGGAGCGCCTCGACGCCCTGGTGAAGGCGCTGCCCGACACCGCCTCGCCCCTCGGGATACGGGTGAACCCGCAGGTCGGCGGCGGCTCCATCGAGGCGCTCTCGACGGCGACCGCCACCTCGAAGTTCGGTGTGGCGCTGCGCGACGAGGGGGCCCGCGAGTGGGTGGTGCGGGCGTACCTCGACCGGCCCTGGCTGACCCGGCTGCACACCCACACCGGCTCCCAGGGCATCCCGCTCACCCTGATGGCCGAGGGCGTGGCCGAGGCGTACGCGCTCGCCGAGGAGATCAACGAACGGGCGGGGCGGCGGCAGGTCGACACCCTCGACATCGGCGGCGGACTGCCGGTGAACTTCGGCTCGGACGAGGAGTCGCCCACCTACGCCGAGTACGCGCGCGTGCTGCGCGAGAGGGTGCCGGGCCTCTTCGACGGGCGGTACGGGCTGGTCACCGAGTTCGGGCGGTCGCTGCTCGCCAAGCACGGCACGGTGGTGGCGCGGGTGGAGTACGCCAAGAGCGCGGGCGGGCGGCCGGTCGCGGTGACGCACGCGGGCGTGCAGGTGGCGACGCGGACGGTGTACGCGCCGGGGGCCTGGCCGCTGCGGATAGCGGCGTACGACGGCAAGGGCATGCCCAAGGAGGGGCCCGACGTGGTCCAGGACGTGGCGGGACCGGCGTGCTTCGCGGGCGACCTGCTGGCCGTGGGCCGGGCGATGCCGCTGCTGGAGCAGGGGGACTACGCGGCGGCGCTGGACACCGGCGCGTACTACTTCGCGCACCACTACGCGTACAACTCGCTGGCGCGGCCCGGGGTGTACGGGTTCGTCTCCGACGAGGACGGGAGCGTCTCCTTCGCGACCGTGCGTGAGGAGCAGCGGGTCGAGGAGATCGTGGCCGAGGCCGGAGGAGGACGTGCCGACGCGTTGACCGAGGCCGTTCGCCGCGGGGGTTCCGGTCGCTCGTAGGCCATCGGTCCGTCGTGGCTGGTCGCGCCCACGCGGCAAAGCCGCATGACGTCACCGCCCCGCGCCACCGGCCGGGGCGGGGCGCGCCCCGGGTCAGGCCGGTGTCCGCGCCTTCCTCCTCGCGCCTCCCGGGGCCGCGTCGCCTGCCGCGAGGCCCGTGCCGCGGTAGGCCCTGACCGTCTTGCCCGCCGGGCGGCCGCCGCTGTGGGCGAGCCAGTCCACGCGGACCCAGAGCAGGGCCTCGCCGGACTGCTCGCGGCGGCCGATCCAGGCGGACTTGAGCCACAGCCCGGCACCGCAGCCGGCCATCAGCAGACCGCCGGCGGCGGGCACCGCGAAGGCGCTGCCCAGCGCGGCGAGGAAGGCGAGGAGCAGCCACCAGCGGTGACCTCGCCGCCAGTTGCGCAGGGTCACCGCGCGGTCCTGGAGGACGTCGTGCCGGCCGGCGCGTGCGGCCGAGGCGGCGAGGGCCGTGTAGCGCCCGCGCCGGGCCCAAGCCCCGACGGCCGTCGCGACGACGAACAGCGCGGCGCCGGCCAGTACCCCGATCCGGCGTCCGGTCAGCCCCGGCACCAGCACGCCGACGCCCGCCGCGACGACGCCGAGCCACCACAGCGGCGCGGCCCCCGCCCGTACGACGACCGCGACCCGGGCCAGCCCCACCTGTCCTGCGCGCGCCACGTCCTGCCTCCCGTCCCGTTCCCGACCGTGCGGACACGCCCGAGGGCGGTCAGGCGCAGCACGGTAACGGGGCAAGCTGAGACGAGTCTGAGAACGCGTCCGCCGTCGGGGTCACTCCACGAACAGACCGCGCGCCACCGCCTCGGCGTCGAACTCCTCCAGCCGCGCCTGCGCGTCCGGCAGGTCGTCGCACATCGCCTCCAGGAGCACCCGGCCCAGCAGCATCGGCGCGCAGGCCGTGTCGAAGGCGAGGCCGGTGCCGACGGCGGCGGGCAGCAGGAGGTCGGAGACCTTGGCGACCGGCGCGAAGGCGGAGTCGGCGACGGTCACCACCGTGAGCCCGGCCTCCTTGGCGTGGGTGAGCGCGTCGACGACCTCGCGCGGGTGCCGGGGCAGGGCGAAGCAGAGCAGGGCGGTGGCGCCGGCCCGGACGGCGGCGCCGACGCGGTCGTGGAGCATGGTGCCGCCCTCGTTGAGCAGCCGGACGTCCGGGTGGACCTTGGCCGCGAAGTAGGCGAAGCCGTGCGCCTGGGCGGCGGCGGCCCGCAGGCCGAGCACCGGCAGCGGACGGCTCCCGGCGAGCAGGCGGCCCGCCTCGGCCACCGGCCCGGGGTCGGCCAGCACCTCCGCGAGGTGCCGCAGGTTCTCGATCTCGGCCAGCACCGCCTGCTGGTACTCGTTGCGGTCGTCGGTGCCGGCGGCGGGTTCCGCCGGGGCGACCTCGCGCAGGTGGCGGCGGAGGGCCGGGTATCCGTCGAAGCCGAGGGCGACGGCGAAGCGGGTCACCGACGGCTGGCTGACCCCGGCCAGTTCGGCCAGCTCGACGCTCGACAGGAAGGGCACCTCGGGCGCCCGGCGCACCATGCTGTGGGCGATCCGCCGCTGGGTCGGCGTCAGCCGGTGCCCCTCGAAGAGCGCCTGGAGCCGTGCGGCCGGGCTGTCGGCCCCGCCCGTCCCCCCACGCGCCCCGGCCCCGCTGGTCCCGCTCATGGCGTGCTCCCCCTCGGTCTATTCACGTCGCCCGGTCACTGCATACCGTTATACAGCGAGGCGCCGGAGGGCACGATGCCGAGCGCGACGGACCGAGGGGACAGGACTAGGGATGACCGAATTATGGAACGCCGACGGCCCCGGGCTGGTCGAGCTGCCGTCGGGACGCAGGCTCAGGGGGCGCGGCCTCCGTCACGAGCTGCCGGCGGGTCAGACGCCGACGTTCGCCGTGCATCTGACGGATCACGAGCCGCCCAGCCCGCCGTGGGAGTCGGTCTGGGTGCGCTGGCGGGACTTCTGGCTCCCCGCCGACCCGGTGGACGCGATGCACAGGCTCCGCGACGCCTACGAGCGCGCGCCGGGCGAGCGCGTGGAGGTCTGCTGCGGGGGCGGCATCGGCCGGACCGGGACCGCGCTGTCCGCGATCTGCGTCTTCGAAGGCATGGACCCCGGGGAGGCGGTCAGGTGGGTGCGGCGCAACTACCACGCCCGTGCCGTCGAGGTGCCCTGGCAGCGGCGCTTCGTCCGCCGGGTCCACGCCGCGGGCGCCGAGGGGACCGGCCGGGCCTGAGACCCCGCCCCCGCGCGGACCCCTACGGGCCCTCCCCCGGCGGATAGGGGGGCTGTCCCCAGTGCCACCGCGCCCTCCGCCGCCTACCTTGAGTGGCATGACGGGAATGGACGCGCGGGACGCCGACCTCAAGAAGGAACTCGACGCCACCCTGCAGACCCGCAGGGAGCTGGGTGAGGAGTACGAGTCCGCGCTGGTCGACTCGTTCCTGGAGAAGGTCGACCAGCGCATCGACGGCGCGGTGGAACGCAGGGTGCGCCGGCAGCTGGCGGAGCGGCAGATGACCACGGCCCGCGAGAGCCGGTCGCCGAGGCCCACGGACTCCTTCGGCGAGCGCTTCGGCTTCGGCATCGTCTCGCTCGTCCTGGCGGTCCCGCTGTCCGCGATCGGCGGCGGGGTGGCCGACCTCCCCGGGCTGCTGGTCGCCTGGGCGGGCATCGTCGGGGTGAACGTCGTGCAGGCCGCGCGCACCAACCCGGGCCTGTTCGCACGCCGGGGCCGTGCCGGGCGGGACGACGCCTGGGAGGACTGAGCGAGCCCCGGGGAGCACCCGGGGAAGACTGCGCGGGGACCGCCGCACCCCCATCGCTGGGGGGCGGGACGACGGCGGTCCCCGCGGGGGACGCGGAGCGCCCGGCCTCACGGCCGGGCGGCGCGCCCTTGGCGTCCTTGGAGGTCCGGGAGCCGCTCCGGAAGGTCCGTGACGCCGTTCGGCGCCGGCGGGACCGGGGAGCCGCTCCCAATCCCTGCCGACACCGCACACTCTGCCGGTCGCGTGTTAAGCGACTGCTGCGCGCACGTGACGTGCGCGTACCACTTCCGCGAAGTCCACGACGATCGCGGAGCGGCTCGGCCGGGCACCGCCCACCGGGTGTTCAGCGGCCGGACAGCACCGGGCCTACTTCCCCCGGGCCAGGAAGGACAGCAGGTCCTGCCGGCTCACCACGCCGGTCGGCCTGCCCTCGACGAGGACGATCGCCGCGTCGGCGCCGCCGAGCACCGACATCAGGTCCTCGACCGGCTCGCCCGAGCCCACCTGCGGCAGCGGGGCGGACATGTGCTTCTCCAGCGGGTCGTCGAGCGAGGCGCGCTTGGTGAACAGGGCGTCCAGCAGCTCGCGTTCCACGACCGAGCCGACGACCTCGGCGGCCATCACGTCCGGGTGGCCGGCGCCCGGCTTGACGATGGGCATCTGCGAGACGCCGTACTCGCGCAGCACCTCGATGGCCTGGCCGACCGTCTCGTCCGGGTGCATGTGGACGAGGGAGGGGATGCGGTCGCCCTCCTTGTGGTTCAGGACGTCGGCGACGCGGGCGCTGGGGCCGGCGTCCTCCAGGAAGCCGTAGTCGGCCATCCACTCGTCGTTGAAGATCTTGCTGAGGTAGCCGCGTCCGCTGTCCGGCAGCAGGACGACCACCACGTCGTCCTCGCCGAGCCGCGCGGCCACCTCCAGCGCCGCGACGACGGCCATGCCGCAGGAGCCGCCCACCAGCAGGCCCTCCTCCTTGGCGAGGCGGCGGGTCATCTGGAAGGAGTCCTTGTCGGAGACGGCGACGATCTCGTCGGCCACGTCCCGGTCGTAGGCCGTCGGCCAGAAGTCCTCGCCGACGCCCTCCACCAGGTACGGCCGGCCGGAGCCGCCGGAGTAGACGGACCCCTCGGGGTCGGCGCCGATCACCCGCACGCCGCCGTCGCTGACCTCCTTCAGGTACCGGCCGGTGCCGGAGATGGTGCCGCCGGTGCCGACGCCGGTCACGAAGTGGGTGATCCGGCCGGCGGTCTGCTCCCACAGCTCGGGACCCGTGGAGTGGTAGTGGGAGAGCGGGTTGTGCGGGTTGGAGTACTGGTCCGGCTTCCAGGCGCCCGGCGTCTCGCGGACCAGCCGGTCGGAGACGTTGTAGTAGGAGTCCGGGTGCTCGGGGTCGACCGCGGTCGGGCAGACGACGACCTCGGCGCCGTAGGCGCGCAGCACGTTGATCTTGTCGGTGGACACCTTGTCAGGGCAGACGAAGATGCACTTGTAGCCCTTCTGCTGGGCCACGATCGCGAGGCCCACGCCGGTGTTGCCGCTGGTGGGCTCGACGATGGTGCCGCCGGGCTGCAGCTCTCCGCTCTTCTCGGCGGCCTCGATCATGCGCAGGGCGATGCGGTCCTTCACCGAGCCGCCCGGGTTGAAGTACTCCACCTTGGCCAGGACGGTTGCCCTGATGCCCTTGGTCACGCTGTTGAGCCGCACCAGCGGGGTGTTGCCGACGAGGCTGATCATCGAGTCGTGGAAATGCACCGTGGTCTCCGGATGCCGCAAAGGATGGGGTTACTAATCGGTTCGGCCAGCCTATGGCCTGCGCACCCGGCCGTGCCTCGTGAAGGTCGTTCACTCCCCGTTGAGATTGGGCGACCGTCCGTACGGGGCAAGGAGTGGGTGTACGGCTTGGAGGAGGTGGCGGCGACGCATGACGAGCATGTCCAGAGCGAGGGTGGCGCGCCGGATCGCGGCCGGCGCGGCTTACGGCGGCGGCGGGATCGGGCTGGCGGGTGCGGCGGCGGTGGGTCTGCTGCTGGCGGAGGTGCAGCTGGCCAGGCGCCGGGTGGGCATCGGCACGCCCGACCGGGTGCCGAACGCGCGGGGTCTGTACGGCGACGGCCTGCCCGCGACGGGTGAGCCGCTGCGGCTGATGATGCTGGGCGACTCCACGGCCGCCGGGCAGGGTGTGCACCGGGCCGGTCAGACGCCGGGCGCACTGCTGGCGTCGGGGCTGGCCGCGGTGGCGGAGCGGCGGGTGGAGCTGGGCTCGGTCGCGGCGCCGGGGGCCTGTTCGGACGACCTGGACCGGCAGGTGGCGCTGGTCCTCGCGGACCACGGCCGGGTGCCCGACATCTGCGTGATCATGATCGGCGCCAACGACGTCACCCACCGGATGCCGGCGACCCAGTCGGTCCGGCACCTGTCGGGGGCGGTACGGAGGCTGCGCACGGCCGGCGCGGAGGTGGTGGTCGGCACCTGCCCGGACCTCGGCACCATCGAGCGGGTACGCCAGCCGCTGCGCTGGCTGGCCCGGCGCACCTCGCGGCAGCTGGCGGCGGCGCAGACCATCGGCGTCGTCGAGCAGGGCGGGCGCACGGTGTCGCTGGGCGACCTGCTGGGCCCGGAGTTCGCGGAGAACCCGCGGGAGCTGTTCGGCCCCGACAACTACCACCCCTCCGCGGAGGGGTACGCCACGGCCGCGATGGCGGTACTGCCCTCGGTGTGCGCCGCGCTCGGCCTGTGGCCGGCCGAGGAGGAGCACCCCGACGCCCTGCGCCGCGAGGGCTTCCTCCCGGTGGCCCGGGCGGCGGCGGAGGCGGCGTCCGAGGCCGGCACGGAGGTCGCGGCGGCGATGCCGACGGGGCCCCGGGGGCCGTGGGCCCTGCTCAAGCGCCGCCGGCGCCGCAGGGTCTCGGAGACGGAGCCGACACCGTCGGCACAGCCGAGGTAGGGCGGAGGACGGTCACCGGGTTCTCAGCCCGTCCGGCGTTAGAGGACGAGGCCGTCCAGGCCGAAGGGGGGTCTGGGGGCGCAGCCCCCAGGGACGGCACCCCCAGCCCCCGCACGGCACGGACACGCCCCGCACGACAAGGAACCGCCCCACCGCCGGAGACAAAAGCAAGCGCTTAGAAAGTTGCGGCCCATGTCACACCCCCACACCCGTGACCCAGGCCATACGTCCGGGTAACTTCCCCAGCAGCCGCCCACCGCCTCTCCACTGGAGCCGTGATGCCCGAAGCCGTGATCGTCTCTGCCGCCCGCTCCCCCATCGGCCGGGCCTTCAAGGGCTCCCTCAAGGACCTGCGCCCCGACGACCTGGCCGCCACGATCATCCAGGCGGCGCTCGCCAAGGTGCCCGAGCTGGACCCGCGGGACATCGACGACCTGATGCTCGGCTGCGGTCTGCCCGGCGGCGAGCAGGGCAACAACCTCGGCCGGATCGTCGCCGTCGAGATGGGCATGGACCACCTGCCGGGCTGCACCGTCACCCGGTACTGCTCCTCGTCGCTCCAGACCTCCCGCATGGCCCTGCACGCCATCAAGGCGGGCGAGGGCGACGTGTTCATCTCGGCCGGCGTCGAGATGGTCTCCCGCTTCGCCAAGGGCAACTCCGACAGCCTGCCGGACACGCGCAACCCGCTCTTCGCCGAGGCCGAGGCCCGCACCGCGGCCGTCGCCCAGCAGGAGGGCACCAGCTGGCACGACCCGCGCGAGGACGGCCTGGTGCCCGACCCGTACATCGCGATGGGCCAGACCGCGGAGAACCTCGCCCGCGCCAAGGGCGTCACCCGCCAGGACATGGACGAGTTCGGCGTCCGCTCCCAGAACCTCGCCGAGGAAGCCATCAAGAACGGCTTCTGGGAGCGCGAGATCACCCCCGTGACCCTCCCCGACGGCACCGTCGTCGCCAAGGACGACGGCCCCCGCGCCGGCGTCACCCTGGAGGGCGTCCAGGGCCTGAAGCCGGTGTTCCGCCCGGACGGACTGGTCACGGCCGGCAACTGCTGCCCGCTCAACGACGGCGCCGCCGCCCTCGTGATCATGAGCGACACCAAGGCCCGCGAGCTGGGGCTGACCCCGCTCGCCCGCATCGTCTCCACCGGTGTCTCCGGCCTCTCCCCCGAGATCATGGGCCTGGGCCCGGTCGAGGCCAGCAAGCAGGCGCTGTCCCGCGCCGGGCTGGGCATCGGCGACATCGACCTGGTCGAGATCAACGAGGCGTTCGCCGCGCAGGTCATCCCCTCCTACCGCGACCTCGGCATCCCGCTGGAGAAGCTGAACGTCAACGGCGGCGCCATCGCCGTCGGCCACCCGTTCGGCATGACCGGCGCCCGCATCACCGGCACGCTCATCAACTCCCTCCAGTGGCACGACAAGCAGTTCGGCCTGGAGACGATGTGCGTCGGCGGCGGCCAGGGCATGGCCATGGTCATCGAGCGCCTGAGCTGACGGCCGGATCCGAGGGCGGCCGAAGGACTGTCGGTAGCCTCCGGGGGACCCTGCGTGACACGACGGCCCGGGACCCTGTCCACCCAGGGTTCTGGGCCGTTTTGTGACTCAATCTCCCCCAGGATGTGACCTACCTCTCGCACCCCCTTGATTTACGCAGGTCAGACCAGCCGCACCCCCTCCCCTCGGGCCCAAAGTCCTGTCCGTTTCGTGACGTTACGCACTGACAGGCGGTTAGTCCTCCCTTCAAGCTGATGTAGGAAGTCGGGGGTCGACTTTGAACCGGGAGTACGTCAGTGAGCGCCATGCCGATCGCCCTGCTGCTCACCACGGCCGCCACCGGCGCCGTGGGCGTCGCCGTCCTGCGCAGTGTTCTCGTGCTGCGCCGGCAGGTGACGTCCCTGCGCGCCGAGCTGGCCGAGAGCCGGGCCGCCGCCGTACGGGGCCGAGTGCCCGCCGCCCGCACCACCGCCGACGCCGAGGAGATACGCGCGGCGGTCGCGGAGGCGCTCGCCGAGGAGCGCGAGCGGGAACTCGCCGAGGCGCGGGCCTTCTGGGCCGCCCAGGAGTCCCGGGACGGGTCGGACACGCCCCTGCTCCTCGGACTGAGCGACAGCGAGCTGTTCCTTCCGCGCCAGGCCGACCTCGTGGGCCTGGAGCCGGTGGTCGAGCCGCTCGGGGACGGCGACGAGGCGTCCGCGCAGGACCTCGGCCACGCCGGCCCGCGGGACTCCGCCGAGCTGGCCGCCGCCCGCCGCCGGCACCCCTCCCACCCGGACTTCGTACCGAACCAGGCGCCGGCCGTGAACGACCACGAGCGGACCGTCGCCACCCTGGAGGAACTGGCCGAGTCGGGCGTCACCCTCGCCGACGTCCGCCCGGGCCCGCTGGGCACGCTCGACGTGTACGTCTTCGCCGACGGCACCACCCTGTGCATGACCCCCGGACACCGCGAGACCGCGGAGCGCCTGGCGGACGCGCTGGGCGCGGGCCAGACGCCGTACCTGCTCGGCGGCTCGGGCATCTCCGGCGCCTACACGCTGACCTTCGCGTGCGGCGAGGAGAACGTGTACATCCTGGCGGACCGCGTCATCGCCTCCCTGTAGCGCGGGGCGGCCCGGGGGCTAGACCCCGGCCCGCTTGCGGGCCTCCTCCACCAGCGCCGCCGCCTCTTCCACCTGGCCCTCGTCCTTCAGGACGAGGGCCAGGTCGTGTGCGGCGACGGCGATCTGGTCGGCGGCGGCGAACATCCCCGCGTCGGGCATCAGGCGCGGCTCGCCTCCCGGTTCCTCGATCAGCTGGGCCCGCCGGGCCAACTCCCTGGCCAGCTCCAGTGCCTCGGCGGCGGCACCGCGTTGCAGTCTGCTCTGCGGGGCGGCTCGCAGCCGGTCGGCGAAGTCGTCCACGGCACGGGTCAAAGGCGTCGTATCAACCACGGCGCGAGCGTACGCGGCCGTCCGGGACTGTTGCCAACGGGCGAACACTCAGGCACGGTGACCTGAAGGACCGGCCTACATCCCCTTTCGCCCGGAGGCGCCGATGTCCCAAGTCTTCTCCGAGGAGACCCACCGCAATCTGCTCGCCCGCATCCCCCAGTGCACCGGTCGTGAGATCTCCGACTGGCTGCGTGCCGTCGAGGACGGCCCCTCCCTCTTCCGCTTCGAGGAGAAGGTCAGCTGGCTCCGCCACGAACACAACCTCGCGTACGGCCACGCGAAGGCGATCGTCCACGAGTACGACCTGAGAAGGGCCGCGCGCAACCTGCTGTGAGACCGTCCCGGCCCGAACACCGGCCGGCCTCCTGATCCCTTCACCCCGCCGGGTCGCCTCCCGGCGGGGTGAATCAGTGCGTGCGGTCGCCTGCAGGACGACCCGCGCCATCGGAGTCAGGCGATGTTGTTGAACTTGCTTCCCTCACCCCCGTACACCGACGTGGTCCGGCGGATGAAGACGGCCGTGCTGGAGCCGGTCGAGTGATAGAGGTATGTGCCGCCCGCCCCGTACGCGATCAGGTCAGGAATCCCGTCACTGTCGACGTCGCCGGCACCCACGAGGTGCGTGTACACACCCCAACCGCCGCCGACCCGCACACGGGAGGAGAACTGGCCACCGCCCTTGCCCTGGTACAGCCACAGCACGCCGTCCTTGTCACGTGCGACGAGGTCCCCTGCGGCCGTGCCGGCGTTGTCACCGACGGCGGTGATCTGGTTGTAGACGCCCCAGCCGCCTCCGACCCGCACACGGGCGGCGAAGGGGGCGGCGGTCGAGCCGGTGCCCTTGTAGAACCACAGCACGCCGGTCGTGTCCGCGGCAAGGAGATCGGTGCGACCGTCACCGTCGAGGTCCGAGCCACCGGTGAGCTTGTCGTAGACATTCCAGCCACCGCCGACGCGTGCGCGGGTCGCGAAGGTGCCGTCGCCCTTGCCGAGGTAGTGCCAGAGCACGCCGGAAGAATCAAGGGCGACCAGGTCTCCGTCGGATGACCCCGCGAGGTCGCCGACGGCCTCGATCTGCTTGTAGGTCTGCCAGCCGCCGCCGACCCGTGAGCGCTGGACCGGCTTGACCTGGCCGTCCAAAGGACGGTCCTGCAGATCGTCGCGCCAGAGAACGCCCGAGGCGTCGCGGGCGAGGAGATCGGTGGAGCCATTGTCGGTGTAGTCGTGCGGGTTGGCCGTCCGCTCCACCGTCATACCCGTGCGCTGGAGAGCGGGCTCGCCCGTCCCGTCGAGTGAGGCTGCCACGGCCGTCACCGTGTAGGCGCCGTTCGGAGCGTCCACCCCAGCGATGGTGCCGTCCCAGACGTAGCTGAATCGGGTGCCCGTAGCCGGGGCATTGACGCGCGTCCGGAGCTCCTTGCCGGTACCGACGTGCGTGAGCGTGAGATCCAGACGGGCATCGGCACGCGACAACGTCCAGCCCAGGTTCACCTGGCCGCCCGTCCGGTCGAGGTCGGCCACCGCGGGAACGTGCGCCTGTTGGATCTCGACACCGGCGGGCGTACCCACGTCCGCCACCTTGGTCACCGTCGGCCTGCCGTCGTCTCCCGCCCTGATCCGGAACAGCCCCTCCCCGTCGACGGCCCGCGTGCCGGTCACGAGGGCGCTGCCGTCCTCCGCCATCGCCGAGCCCGACCCGCTCTCGGCGAGCTCGACCTCTTCGCCGTCGCCCAGCGAGACGGCCCGAACCGGGCTCGACGGCCGCCCGTACACCAGCCAGCCGCCCACGAGCTCGGTGTACCACTCTCCGTCTCGGGCGCCGAGAACGGTCCGCTTCTCCTCACCCGTCACACGGTCGACCGACGTGACGTACATTCCTGTACCCGACTTGTAGTCGAGCCAGGCGACGTGCGTGCCGGAGAACATGAGGTGACTGAAGTCGTATCCTGAGTCGGCGGAGGCGTAGGACTCGGAGGCCCTCGCGTCCGCGAGGTCGATCAACGCGCGGCCGCCGGTCCGCGCGTTCGCAGGGCCTGTCTCGTACCCGACGAGTACGACACCGCCCTGCACGCTCGAGCCGGTGAAATCAGTGGCGTCGGACGGCAGACCCGCGATCTTGCGGCTGCTCGTTTCGGCACCGTCCTTGCTCACGATGTGCAGTTCCGCCGTGCCGTCCTCCGCGGTGAGCTGAGCGAGCACGCTCGTGGGGCTGAGGACCGCGACATAGTTTCCGCCCAGCGCACCCAGGTCGATGTCGACACCGGGCGCGAACGGGTCGGCCATGTTCCGCAACGTGAGGGAACGCATCTGGGCGCTCCAGTTGTCGTCTCCGAGTGCGACGACGTCACCCCCCGACGTGGCCCACCCCCCGCCGCGCGGATAGTCGAGCAACGTCGGAGCCCCGCCTCCGTAGGGCCACCAGCGCAGCTCCCGCTCTCCGTCCGGAGTGAACGAGTACCCGAAGAACCCACCAACGCCCGCTTGGGCGATCTGGACGTCCGGCGGGAAGACCGGCAGCACCGAGGACCGGGGGGCCGAGGGAGTTCGGGGCGAAGCACCGGGCGCGGCGAAGGTGGCCGGGGCGGACGTCAGCGTGCCCGCACCGAGCGCGGTGACGGCGAGGACTGCGAGGACAGCCGTCGAGAGGCGGGTGCGGGTGGAGCGGAGCTGCAAGGTGAACCCCCGGGGGAAGATCGGCCACGTAAGCGATGCGCCCGATCAGACTCACGAAGGATTCGTATGGTTGTACGAGAATGTCGACCCGAACACACAGGGCCCCGGGCTTCGAAGCCCGGGGCCCTGTGATGCGTTCGGCGCTGCGCGCGGTACGTCAGTCGTTGCTGTTCAAGATCGCGATGAGTCGCAGGAACTCGAGGTAGATCCAGACCAGCGTCAGGGTGAGGCCGAAGGCGGCGAGCCAGGCCTCCTCGCGCGGGGCGCCGTAGGAGAGGCCGTCCTCGACCTGCTTGAAGTCCAGGGCGAGGAAGCAGGCGCCGAGGATGACGCCGACGATGCCGAAGACGACACCGAGCGCACCGCTGCGGAAGCCGAGGCCGTCGCCGCCGCCGAAGACGGCGAACAGCAGGTTCACCATCATCAGGAAGACGAAGCCGAGCGCCGCCGCCATCACGAAGCCGTAGAAGCGGCGGTTGACGCGGATCCAGCCGGCCTTGTACGCGATCAGCACACCGGCGAAGACCGCCATCGTGCCGATCACGGCCTGCATGGCCGCGCCGTCCGCGATCCGGTTGTCGACGACGCTGGAGACGACGCCGAGGAAGACGCCCTCGAACGCGGCGTACGACAGGATCAGCGCGGGCGAGGCCTTGCGCTTGAAGGACTGGACGAGCGCCAGGACCATGCCGATCAGCGCGGCACCGATACCGATGCCGTAGGAGCGGCCGATGTTCGCGTCGTCCACGGGCAGCAGCGCCCACGCGAGCGCGGCGGCCACCACGAGCACGCCGAGCGTGCTGCCGGTGCGGATGACAACGTCGTCCATCGTCATCCGGCCGGTGGTGGCCGGCGCCTGCGGCGGCGTGCCGTACTGAAGGTCCTGCTGGGCGTACGGGTTCTGCGCGTACGGGTTGTCGGCCGGCTGGGCGTACGGGTTGCCCTGCGTGCCCTGCGCGTACGGGTTGCCCTGCGTGGCGACGGCGGGTCCCCCGGCCTGCGGCGCGGCGTTGAAGCCCGCGTAGCCGTTGTCGCGGCTGAACCCCCGTCGCGAGAAGACCGGGTTTCTGCTCCTCATTTCACTCCTCCATGGCCACACGGCGCAGCCTTGGCTCAAGAGTAATAGAACGGCAAAGGAATGACCCTACTGCTTGGGGAGGATCTTTCCCTCGCTCTGGCGCACAACACGCTACGCCGATCAGTGATTCCCCTCACGGCCGGGGCCCCGCGGGACGTGCCGGGCCGCTCACCCGATCGGGAACCCGGTGTAGGCCTCGGCGAGGTCGGTCTCCGCGGCACGGGAGGAGGCGATCCGGTCCAGGCGGGCCACCTGGAGGCGGTCGTCGAAGGGCGTCGCGCCCGGGGCGCGGTGCAGCAGGGTGGTCAGGTCGTACGAGAACCGCTCGGCCTGCCAGACGCGGCGCAGGCAGGTGGCGGAGTAGGCGTCGAGCAGCTCCTCGGAGCCGGTGGCGACGCGGTGGACCAGGGCCCGCGCGAGGGTGACGACGTCGCCGACGGCGAGGTTGAGGCCCTTGGCGCCGGTGGGCGGCACGATGTGCGCGGCGTCCCCGGCCAGGAAGAGGCGGCCGTGCCGCATGGGCTCGTGGACGTGGGAGCGCATCGGGGTGACGGACTTCTGGGTGATGTGCCCCCGCCGGAGGGTCCAGTCGTCGTCCGTCTCGAAGCGGCGCTCCAGCTCGTCCCAGATCTCCTCGTCGCTCCAGTCGCCGGCGTCCGTGTCCGCCGGGACCTGGAGGTAGAGGCGGGAGACCGACGGGGAGCGCATGGAGAGGAGGGCGAAGCCGCGGTCGTGGCGGGCGTAGACCAGCTCGTCGTGGGAGGGGGCGGCGTCGGCGAGGATGCCGAGCCATCCGAAGGGATAGGTCCGCTCGAAGGTGCGCCCGTCCGGGACCGCGCGCCGGGCCACGCCCCGGAAGCCGTCGCAGCCGGCGACGTAGTCGCACTCCAGGACGTCCTCGCTCCCCCCGGCGCCCCCGTGCCGGAAGCGGAGGCGCGGGCGGTCGCCCCCGGCGCCCTCCACGGCCAGCGCCTCCGTCTCGAACAGCAGGGGCCCGCCGTCCGCCAGCTGGAGGGCGATGAGGTCCTTGCAGACCTCGGTCTGCGCGTACACCATGACCGACCTGCCGCCGGTGAGCGCGGGGAAGTCCACCCGGTGGCGCCTGCGGGCGAAGCGCAGCTCGATGCCGTCGTGGCGCAGCCCCTCGCGGTCCATCCGCTCCCCCGCCCCGGCCGCGCGCAGCACGTCCACCGTGCCCTGCTCCAGGATCCCGGCGCGCTGCCGGCGTTCGACGTAGGCGCGGTCGCGGCTCTCCAGGACGACCGAGTCGATCCCGGCGCCGTGGAGCAGCCGGGCCAGCAGGAGTCCGGCCGGGCCTGCCCCGATGATGCCGACGGTGGTGCGCATCGGTCGTCCCTTCGTCGTGCGTCCCGGATGCGGTTCGTTCGAGGGGGTTCGTTCGAGGGAGTTCGTTCGAGCGGGTTCGCGTGGTGAAATTTCTTTCACTCACCGTCGGGCCGAGTTTCCGGCCACACGCACACCGCTGTCAACGGTCCGGGGAAGAGCGCCCGGGGATCAGAAGGGAAACGTCGGAAGTGCCCGGAGCCGGACTTGAACCGGCACGCCCTCGAAGGGGCAGCGAGGTTTAAGCTCGCCGTGTCTGCATTCCACCATCCGGGCAGGCCATGGGCTCCGCGTCGAGTGCCTTGAGCCTATCGGGACGTACCTCCCCGACCGTGGGCGGGAGGTGCGATGTTGTCTTATTTTATTGGCGCCTGAGGGGTCATCAGGTTCCGGGTCGGGCCATCAGCACAAGCCAACAGCCTTGCGTGCGACGACCCGCCGCGCATGCGGAATGACGGGATTTCACCGTGCCGATGAGGGCGCCCGCCCTGTTACGGCCCCCGCCCCGCGACACCCGGGCGAGGTGCCCGCCTCCGGGGCGCCCGTCATCCGCAGGTATGACACCGGGCCGGGGCCGTCCGACCGAAGTCGCCCCCCGAAACCGGAACAGCGGCTGACTACACGGCGCCGTGCGGACGGAACGATGGAGAACGTCCCCGAGCACACGCCGTACCGACAGGAGCGCCCTTCCCGTGACCACCGCACCCATCGCCGACCGGTCCACCGTCGTGGCCGCACGCGCCACGGAGCTGTCCAAGATCTACGGCCAGGGTGAGACCCAGGTGGTCGCCCTGGACCGGGTCTCCATCGACTTCCGGCAGGCCGAGCTGACCGCCATCATGGGCCCCTCCGGCTCCGGCAAGTCCACGCTGATGCACTGCGTGGCCGGCCTCGACACCTTCTCCTCCGGCTCCGTGCGCATTGGCGAGACCGAGCTGGGGACGCTGAAGGACAAGCAGCTGACCAAGTTGCGCCGGGACAAGATCGGCTTCATCTTCCAGGCGTTCAACCTGCTGCCGACGCTGACCGCGCTGGAGAACATCACCCTCCCGATGGACATCGCGGGCCGCAAGCCGGACAAGCAGTGGGTGGACTCCGTGATCGAGATGGTCGGCCTCTCCGGCCGGCTCGGGCACCGCCCCGCCCAGCTCTCCGGCGGCCAGCAGCAGCGGGTCGCCGTGGCCCGGGCGCTCGCCTCCCGGCCGGAGATCATCTTCGGTGACGAGCCGACCGGAAACCTCGACTCCCGTTCCGGCGCCGAGGTGCTGGGCTTCCTGCGCAACTCGGTGCGCGAGCTGGGCCAGACCGTGGTGATGGTGACCCACGACCCGGTGGCCGCGGCCTACGCGGACCGGGTGGTCTTCCTCGCCGACGGGCGCATCGTCGACGAGCTGTACGGGCCGACGGCCGACGCGGTGCTGGACCGCATGAAGCGGTTCGACGCCAAGGGCCGCACCAGCTGACGTTCCCGTCCGCCCGCCGCCCGCCGACCGCTCCCACCCCGTACCCCGTACGCCCGTACGTCTGGACAGAGAAGACCCCCATGTTCCGTACCGCCTTGCGCAACGTCTTCGCGCACAAGGCCAGGTTGTTGATGACCGTGCTCGCCGTGATGCTCGGCGTGGCGTTCGTGTCGGGCACCCTGGTCTTCGCCGACACCCTCTCCAACGCCTTCCGCAACCAGTCCGCGAAGAGCTACGACGACGTCGCCGTCGCCGTCAGCTCGCACGCCGACCCGGACAACCCCAAGGAGGAGCCCGGCCTCTCCGGCGAGGTCCTCGACAAGATCTCCGCCGTGGACGGCGTCTCCGGGGTGTACGGCCGCGTCGAGGGCTTCGCCGGCGTCGCCGACCCCGACGGGAAGCTCATCGGCGTCGGCTGGTCCAACAAGGGCTCCAACTTCGCGCCCGGCAAGGACGGCAAGGACACCGCGTACACCTTCACCGACGGCTCGGGCCCGGTGAAGGACGACCAGATCGCGCTGGACGAGGAGTCCGCCGGCAAGGGTGAGTACAAGGTCGGCGACCGGGTGCGCGTCGCGACCAACGGCCCGGTGAAGGAGTACACCCTCAGCGGTGTGTTCACCACCGAGGACGGCGCCGTCAACGCCGGCGGCAGCCTCGTCCTCTTCGACACCGCCGTCGCCCAGAAGCAGTACCTCCAGCCCGGCTACTTCGAGACCGCCACCGTCGCCGCCGCCCCCGAGGCCGACGACGCGCGGGTCCTGAAGGCGGTCGAGCCGCTGCTGCCCGAGAACGCCGACGCCCAGACCGGCCGGGCGCTCGCGGACGAGCAGGCCGACCAGATCGAGCAGGGCATGGGCAACCTCAAGCAGGTCCTGCTCGGCTTCGCGGGCATCGCGCTCTTCGTCGGCATCTTCCTGATCTCCAACACGTTCACGATGCTGGTCGCCCAGCGCACCAAGGAGATCGCCCTGATGCGGGCGGTCGGCGCGTCCCGCAGGCAGGTCACCCGCTCGGTGCTCGCCGAGGCCGCGGTGGTGGGTCTGGTCGCCTCGGCCGTCGGCTTCGGCCTCGGCGTCGGTCTGGCCGTCGGGCTGCGCTCCGGCATGGCCGCGCTCGACATGAAGATGCCGGCCGGGCCGCTGGTCCTGTCCGCCACCCCGGTGGTCGCGGCGTTCGCGGTGGGCGTGCTGATCACGGTGTTCGCCGCCTGGCTGCCGGGCCGCCGGGCCGCGAAGATCCCGCCGGTGGCGGCCATGAACAGCGTCCACGCGGCGGCCACCACCAAGTCGCTGGTGCTGCGCAACTCGATCGGCGCGGCCGTCACCGCCCTCGGCGCGGTGGGGATCGTGGCCGGTGCCTCGACCGGCGGCGACGACGGCCGGCTGTACATCGGCGCGGGCGCGTTCCTGGCGCTGATCGGCGTGATCGTCCTCATCCCGCTGCTGTCCCGGCCCGTGATCGCACTCGTCCGTCCGCTGCTCGTCGGGCCCTTCGGGGTGGCGGGCAAGCTGGCCGGCCAGAACGCGGTCCGCAACCCGCGCCGTACCGGCGCCACCGCCTCGGCGCTGGCGATCGGGCTGACGCTGGTGACCGCGCTGTCGGTGCTCGGCGTCACGGTCGGCGCGGCCATCGACAAGATGACCACGGACAACATCAGGGCCGACTACATGATCTCGATGGCGAACGGAGGCGACCTCGACCGGTCCGCGCTGACGGCCCTGGAGAAGGCCGACGGCGTGTCCGCGGTGTCCCCGCAGCAGGACGCCTACTTCCGGGTCGACGGCGACTTCGTGTCCGCCTCGGCGGTCACCCCCGGCGACATCGAGAAGGTCCTGACCGTCGACACCGTCAGCGGCAACGCGGCCTCGCTCGCCCAGGGCCGGATCGCGGTCGCCGAGAAGACGGCCGAGAGCAGGGGCTGGAAGCCCGGCGACACCGTCTCCGTCACCTTCGACGACGACGAGAAGGCGAAGCTGACGGTCGGTGCCGTCTACAAGGACAGCGAGTTCCTCTCCCCCGTCCTGGTGGACCGGAAGGTCGTGGCGGGGCACGAGGCCAAGCCGTCCATCCGGCAGATCTTCGTGAAGACCGACGGCGGCCAGTCGGCGGCGAACGAGAAGGTCCTCGTCGACGCGCTCGGCGACAACCCCGCGATCACCGTGATGGACCGGCAGGACATCCGCGACGAGTTCGGCGGCGCCATCAACACCCTGCTCAACGTCATGTACGGCCTGCTGGCGATGGCCCTGATCATCGCGGTCCTCGGCGTGGTCAACACCCTCGCGATGTCCGTCTTCGAACGGCAGCAGGAGATCGGCATGCTGCGCGCGATCGGTCTGGACCGGCGCCGGGTGAAGCGCATGGTGCGGCTGGAGGCCGTCGTCATCTCGGTGTTCGGCGCGGTGGTCGGCATCGGGCTCGGCACGTTCCTCGGCTGGGCGATCGGCGAGACCGTCGCGGAGAGCATCCCGGGGTACGCGCTGGTCCTGCCCTGGGGCCGGATCGGGATCTTCGTGGTGCTGGCCGCTCTGGTGGGCGTCCTGGCCGCCATGTGGCCGGCCCGCAACGCCGCCCGGCTGAACATGCTGAACGCGATCAAGGCCGAATGACCTCGCCGCGACGCGGCACACCGAGGGCCGGGCTCCCCGCACGGGAGCCCGGCCCTTCGGGGTCGGGTGCGGTCAGGCCCGGTCGGGCTCGCCCCACACGCGGGCCCGCAACGGCATCCCGGAGGCGCCCGAGTCGGGGGTCTTCACGGCGAGGACCTGGTTGACGCCGATCCGGTTGCGCTCGAAGGCGAGCGCGGAGGCGGCCATGTACAGCCGCCAGACGCGGGCCCGGCCGGGGCTGACCAGCTTCAGGGCCGCCGTCCACTCGGCCTCCAGGTTGGCGACCCAGCGGCGCAGGGTGAGCGCGTAGTGCTCGCGGATCGCCTCCACGTCGCGGACCTCGAACCCCGCCCGTTCCAGCTGGGTGACGGTGGTGCCGACGGGGGCGAGTTCGCCGTCGGGGAAGACGTAGGCGTCGATGAACTCGTCGACGTGGTAGGCGGACTCGTCCCGCTGGGGGCGGCGGGCGATCTGGTGGTTCAGCAGCCGTCCGCCGGGCTTGAGGAGCCGGTGCAGGTCGGTGGCGTACTCCAGGTAGCGCTCGGCGCCTACGTGCTCGGCCATGCCGATGGAGGAAATGGCGTCGTACGGTCCGTCCGCCACGTCCCGGTAGTCCTGGACGCGGATCTCCACCCGGTCGGTGAGGCCCTCGTCGGCGACGCGCTTGCGGGCGTAGGCCGCCTGTTCCTGGGAGAGCGTCACGCCGACGACGTTCACGCCGTGCTCCCGGGCCGCGTGGATCGCCATGGAGCCCCAGCCGCAGCCGACGTCTAGGAGGCGCTGACCTGGGCTCAGGCCGAGCTTGCGGCAGACGAGTTCGAGCTTGTCGCGCTGGGCGTCCTCCAGGGTGCCGCCCCCGGCGGGCGGGGCCGCCCAGTAGGCGCAGGAGTACACCATGGACGGGCCGAGGACGAGTTCGTAGAAGTCGTTGCCCACGTCGTAGTGGTGGCTGATGGCGCGTCTGTCGCTGCGCCTGGTGTGCAGGTGGCCGCGGGCCCGGCGGACCTCCTCCGGCGGGGGCGCGGGCGGCAGCGGCGGCCCGGCGAGCCGCACCAGTCCGCGCACGGCGGCCCGGACCTCGGGATCGCGCAGCGCCTCGGCGGTGCCGCGGGCGTCCTCACCGCGTTCCCAGAGGAGCCCGGCCATCGATTCGAGGGCGGTGTAGAGGTCCCCGTCGACGTCGAGGTCGCCGGCCACCCAGGCGCGGGCCAGGCCGAGTTCGCCCGGCTTGAACAGCAGGCGGCGCAGCGCCCTGCGGTTGCGGACGACGAGGGCCGGCGCGCCCGGCGGGCCCGCCTCGGAACCGTCCCAGGCGCGGATGCGCACCCTCAGGGGTGCTCCCAGCAACTGTTCGAAGAGGTTCTGCAGCCGCAGCGCGGCGTCAGCCATGGCGTACCTCCGTGACGTGCGATCCCGGAATGTCCAACACCACGTAAACACCTGGGAGCCCGCGGCACAGTCCCCGGCGCGCGTCACGACTCGGCAAAATACTTGTACACACCATCGGTCTCGCGGCGGGCGGTGGCCCGGCCGCGCACGGCGAAGGGGCCGCCCGCACCACGGATGGCGGGCGGCCCCTTCGGGGTACCGCGGGTACTACCGGCGTCCGGAGGCCCGGGTCAGGAGGCCTTGGCCTTCTCCCCGGTCTTCTTCTGCTCGGCGGGCTCGGCAGGCTCGGCCTTCGGCACGGCCGGGGCCGGCTTGGCGGCCTCGTAGAACTCCTCGCGCGGGGTCTCCATCGCACCGAGGGAGACGACCTCGCGCTTCAGGAACATGCCGAGGGTCCAGTCCGCGAAGACGCGGATCTTCCGGTTGAACGTCGGCATCGCCATGCCGTGGTAGCCACGGTGCATGTACCAGGCGAGACGGCCCTTGAGCTTGATCTTCATCTTGCCCATGACGATCATCGCGACGCCCTTGTGCAGGCCGAGGCCCGCCACCGCGCCCTTGTTGGCGTGGCTGTACTCCTTCTGCGGGAAGCCCCGCATGCCGGAGATCACGTTGTCGCCGAGGACCTTGGCCTGGCGCAGCGCGTGCTGGGCGTTCGGCGGGCACCAGGCGTTCTCGTTGCCCGCCTTGCGGCCGACGAGGTCCGGCACCTGGGCGTTGTCGCCCGCGGCCCAGATGTAGTCGGTGCCCTTGACCTGGAGGGTCGGCTCGCAGTCGACGTGACCGCGGGGACCCAGCGGCAGGCCGAAGCGGGAGAGCGCCGGGTTGGGCTTGACGCCGGCCGTCCACACGATGGTGTTGGAGTCGACCTCCAGGCCGTTCTTCAGCACCACGTGGCCGTCGACGCAGGAGTCCATGGAGGTGGACAGGTAGACCTCGACGCCGCGGCCCTCGAGGTGCTCCTTGCCGTACTGGCCGAGCTTGGGGCCGACCTCGGGGAGGATCTTGTCGGCGGCGTCGACGAGGACGAAGCGCATGTCCTCGCGGGAGACGTTCGTGTAGTACTTGGCCGCGTCGCGCGCCATGTCCTCGACCTCACCGATGGTCTCCGCGCCGGCGAAACCGCCGCCGATGAAGACGAAGGTGAGCGCCTTGCGGCGGATCTCCTCGTCGGTGGTGGAGTCGGCCTTGTCCAGCTGCTCCAGGACGTGATTGCGCAGGCCGATGGACTCCTCGATGCCCTTCATGCCGATGCCCTGCTCGGCGAGGCCGGGGATCGGGAAGGTGCGGGAGACCGCGCCCATGGCGATGACCAGGTAGTCGAACGGCAGCTCGTACGCCTCGCCCACCAGCGGGGCGATCGTGGCGACCTTGCGGTCCTGGTCGATGGTGGTGACCCGGCCGGTGAGGACCTCCGCCTTGGGGAGCACGCGCCTGAGGGGGACGACGACGTGTCGGGGGGAGATGCTGCCGGCGGCGGCTTCGGGGAGGAAGGGCTGGTAGGTCATGTACGACCGCGGGTCGACGACGGTGACGGTCGCCTCGCCGTAACGCATCTTCTTCTGGATGCGTCGAGCTGCGTACAGGCCTACGTACCCACCGCCTACTACGAGGATCCTGGGACGCTCCGTGGTGCTCATGCCATCGAGTATCCACCCGTCCCGGGGGGGTCGTTCGTGCGCCCCTTCACAAGCTCCTGTGAGGTCTGTGTTACCATCCGCCACTCACGTGACGGAGATCATGGTGAGGCGCGGAACCGGCCCACCCCGCACCCCGTTGTCAATGCCGCGTGAGCTGCCCATCCGCCCCTCCGGGGAGGGTGGACCACCCACATGCGACCCCTCTCCGGGGCACCTCGCAAGCACCGTCCTGAACACGTTCAAAGGGCAGTTGAAGCCCCAAAAGGGTCAACGACCGCACTTTCGTCGTCCGACAGGGCCCAATTCCTTGTGAAGAACTTCACGAACTTTCCCGACGGGACGTCACCGGGAGGCCCGCAAGGCCCCCCGGCGGCCGCTCAATCGTCGTCCGTCCTGCTCACAGTGGTGCCGCGCGGGGCTACGCGACCGACCACGCGATGCCGTCGAGGATGTCGTGCTCGCTCACGACGACCTCCTCGGCGCCCGTCCGCTCCATGATCGAGAGCAGCACCAGCGCGCCCGCCGCGATCACGTCGACGCGGCCCGGGTGCATCGAGGGGACGGCCGCCCGCTCGGCGTGCGTGGAGCGCAGCAGCCAGTCGGTGATCTCCCGGACCCGGTCACGGGAGACCCGGGAGTGGTGGATGGCGGCCGAGTCGTACTCCGGCAGCTCCTGCGCGATGGCCGACACCGTCGTCACCGACCCGGCCAGCCCGACCAGCGTGCGCGCCTCGCGCAGCGGCACCGTCTCCTCGGCGAGGTCCAGGGCGGCCTCGACGTCCGCCCGCATCGCCGCCACCTGCGCCCCGGTGGGCGGGTCGGTCACCGCGCCCCCGTGCACCAGGTGCCGCTCGGTCATCCGCACGCAGCCGACGTCCACGGAACGGGCGGCGCGCACGTGCGCGTCCCCCACCACGAACTCGGTGGAGCCGCCGCCGATGTCCACGACCAGGTAGGGCCGGTCCAGGTCGTCGCGCCCGGCCAGCTCCCGGGTCGCCCCGGTGAAGGAGAACTCCGCCTCCTGGTCGCCCGAGATGACCTCCGGCTCCACCCCGAGGATGTCCAGCACCCCGCGCACGAACTCGTCGCGGTTCTCCGCGTCCCGGGAGGCGGAGGTCGCCACGAAGCGCAGCCGCTCGGCCCCGTGCTCCTTGATGATCCCCGCGTACTCGCGGCAGGCGGCGAAGGTCCGCTCCAGCGCCTGAGGCGCCAGCCGCCCGGTGCGGTCGACGTCCTGGCCGAGCCGCACGATGGTCATGCGCCGGTCCAGGTCGGTCAGCTCACCCGTGGCGGGGTCGGCGTCCGCGACGAGCAGCCGGATCGAGTTCGTACCGCAGTCGACGGCGGCGACACGGGTCACTGGGCGTCCTCCCCTTCGGCGGAACCGGCGAGCCCGGCGGGCGTCACGCACGGCCCCTTGCGCCACCACTCGGGCAGCATGGCGATCGCCTCGTCACCCAGCGGGTTGACGCCGGGCCCGGCCGCCAGCGAGTGGGCGACCAGCACGTGCAGGCACTTGACCCGGTCCGGCATGCCGCCCGCGCTCGGGAAGCCGGTCAGCTCCTCGATCTCGTCGCGGCGCCGGACGTAGTCCTCGTGCGCCGCACGGTAGGCCGCGGCCAGCTCGGGGTCGGCGGCCAGGCGCTCGGTCATCTCCTTCATCACGCCGTTGGCCTCCAGCGTGCCGATGGCGGAGGCCGCCTTCGGGCACGTCAGGTAGTACAGCGTCGGGAAGGGCGTGCCGTCGGGCAGCCGCGGCGCCGTCTCCACGACGTCCGGCTGTCCGCACGGACAGCGGTGCGCGATGGCGCGCAGGCCGCGCGGAGGACGGCCGAGCTGCTGCTTGAAGGCCTGCACGTCCGCGTCGGTGGGCTCGGTGCGCGGCGTGGTCGGCGGGGGAGTCTGCATGACTGTCTTCTGCTGGTCTTCCTGTTCGGTGCCGGCGCGGTCGGTTCACGGCCGGCGGGCGGCGGCGTCGGCCTTGTCGACGCCGTCCCAGACGTTGCGGTACCAGGGGCGGTCGGCACCGCCGGACTCGGCGCGGGCCTTCCTGGCCGCGTCCGGGTCGACGACGACGAACCCCGTCTCCCCCGGCATCACGTAGTGCAGCCGCAGCCGGACCTGCTGCTCGGCGTAGGCGTCGTCCTGCCAGCGCGCCTTGAGGTCGCGCAGCTCCTCGACCCGGTCGCGGGTCTCCTGCTGCTCGCGCCGCAGGTCGGCGATCTCGGCGCGCTGGGCGACGTACTGCCGGATCGGGTAGGCGAGGGCCACGACGAGCGAGCAGAACACCATCGCGAGCAGCGCGGCCCGGCCGGTCAGCCGGGAGCGGCGGGCCTGGCGCCTGGTCTGCGAGCGGTAGACCCGGGCCGCGGTCTGCTCCCCGATGATCCGGATCCTGGTCGCGGTGGAGAAACGGTCCCGGTCCTTCACCGCCATGGCTGTCCCCGCCTTAAGTCCACACGTGCGTACGTCCCCGCACACGGTACGGGACCGAGTACGGGGACGTACGTACGACGCTGCCTACCGGGGTGGTGCTCAGCCCTTGAAGCGCGGGAACGCGCTGCGGCCGGCGTACACCGCGGCGTCGTCGAGGATCTCCTCGATGCGCAGCAGCTGGTTGTACTTGGCGACGCGCTCGGAGCGGGCCGGGGCGCCGGTCTTGATCTGGCCGCAGTTGGTGGCGACGGCCAGGTCGGCGATGGTGACGTCCTCGGTCTCGCCGGAGCGGTGGGACATCATGCACTTGAAGCCGTTGCGCTGGGCCAGCTCGACGGCGTCCAGGGTCTCGGTCAGCGAACCGATCTGGTTGACCTTGACCAGCAGCGCGTTGGCCGAGTTCTCCTCGATGCCGCGGGCCAGGCGCTCCGGGTTGGTGACGAACAGGTCGTCGCCGACGAGCTGCACCTTGTCGCCGAGCTTGGCGGTGATGGTGTTCCAGCCGTCCCAGTCGTCCTCGAACAGCGGGTCCTCGATGGAGACCAGCGGGTACGCCTCGACCAGCTCGGCGTAGTACTCGGTCATCTCGGCGGCGGTGCGGTTCTTGCCCTCGAAGGCGTAGGAGCCGTCCTTGTAGAACTCGGACGCGGCGACGTCGAGCGCGAGGGCGATCTGCTCGCCGGGGGTGTAGCCGGCCTCCTTGATCGCCTCGAGGATGAGGTCGAGGGCCTCGCGGTTGGAACCGAGGTTCGGGGCGAAGCCGCCCTCGTCGCCGAGGCCGGTGGCCAGGCCCTTGTTCTTCAGGACCTTCTTCAGCGTGTGGTAGACCTCGGCGCCCCAGCGCAGGGCCTCGGAGAAGGACTCCGCGCCGATCGGGGCGATCATGAACTCCTGGATGTCCACGTTGGAGTCGGCGTGCGAGCCGCCGTTCAGGATGTTCATCATCGGCACCGGCAGCAGGTGCGCGTTCGGGCCGCCCAGGTAGCGGAAGAGCGGCAGGTCGCTGGCCTCGGAGGCGGCGTGGGCGACGGCGAGGGAGACGCCGAGGATGGCGTTGGCGCCGAGCGAGCCCTTGTTGTCGGTGGCGTCCAGGTCGAACATGGCCTGGTCGATCAGGCGCTGCTCGGTGGCGTCGTATCCGACCAGCTCCGGGCCGATCTGCTCGATGACGGCGAGGACGGCCTTCTCGACGCCCTTGCCGAGGTAACGGCCCGGGTCGCCGTCACGGAGTTCGATGGCCTCGAAGGCACCGGTGGAGGCGCCGGACGGAACGGCGGCACGACCCGTGCTGCCGTCGTCGAGGCCGACCTCGACCTCGACCGTGGGGTTGCCTCGGGAGTCCAGGATTTCCCGGGCTACGACGACGTCGATGGACGGCACGAGCATCTCCTTCTTCAATGTGACGCTTCGGTGTGACGCGCGGGTCCGCAGGACCGCGTCGGCTCTGCGGGACCGAGCCTAACCGGCTCCGGGCGATCGGCCAGCCGATCGCCCACCCGCTGGACAGAACCGAGAGTAAATTGTTTCTGAACGGAACAAAGAGGTTTCCGTGACGCCGGGCGCAAAAATCCCGCCCCGGTGCGTACGGGGGGAACACGCACCGGGGCGGGAGTCGCGGGAGCCGCCGCTTACTTCAGGTGCAGCTGCTGGCCCGGGTAGATCAGGTCGGCCTCGTCGACGATGTCGTCGTTCAGCTTGAACAGCTTCGCCCAGCCGCCCTTGACCTCGTGCTTCTCGGCGATGGAGCTCAGGGTGTCGCCCTTGACCACCTTGTACTCGCCGTCACCCTTCTCGACCTTCTTGCCGGTGGGGGTGGTGACCGTCTTCTTCTCGGTCTTCTTCTCGGCCTTCGGCTCGACGGCCGGGCGCTCGTCGGAGCGGGAGGCCTTCTGCTCGGCGGAGCGGTCGGCGCCGCCGTCCGCGCTCTGCGAACCGCTGTCCTGGCTCTCGGCGGAGCCGCCACCGGTGTTCGCGGCGTTCGACAGGCCGGTGCCGCAGACCGGCCAGGCACCCTTGCCCTGACCCGCGAGCACCTTCTCGGCGATCTCGATCTGCTGCGCCTTGCTGGCCTGGTCGGCGGTGGCGGCGTACTGGGTGCCGCCGTAGCCGGACCAGGTGGAGGCGGAGAACTGCAGGCCGCCGTAGTAGCCGTTGCCGGTGTTGATGGACCAGTTGCCGCCGGACTCGCACTGGGCGACGGCGTCCCACTCGGAGGTGGTGGCGGCGGAGGCGTTGCCGGCCGCCATCAGCGGGGCGGCGACGGCGGCACCGGTCACGCCGGCGACGGCGATGACGCGAGTGGCCTTGGACGGACGACGGTGCTTGCCCTTGCCGGAAAACAGCATGGTTGATCCCCTCACCGACGCCTGCGAGGTGAGCTGTCGGGTTCGGGCCGGTTGAGTTGCCCGGCCGGGTTCCTCGCGGAACTCGGCTCCACCCCTAGCCGCTCCGGCGCAACTGCCCGGTGCGGCGCTTACCTTGGGTCCCCCGCTCCTGCCTTCGGCGCTTGACGCGACGACTGTTCCCGTACGGCCGCTGGCAGGATTCGGCGTTGCGGCTGTCGGGGCCCGCGGTGGCGAGCGGTCATGACCGTAGACACGCGCTCCGCGGATTTTCAAAGACGATCACGGCTTCTGAGACCTATCTCTCACGAGATCCAAAACGGACATAGAGCCTCGAACCGTGACGTGAACTCCCTCTACTTTTCGCCCGATTCGCCCGTGACCGTGAGCGTCTGACCGGGCAGGATGTGGTCGGGATCCTGGCCGACGACCCGCTCGTTGTCGGAGTAGAGCGCACGCCATCCGCCGTCGACGCCAAGGGAGTCGGCGATGGCCCAGAGATTGTCCCCGGAGCGGACCATGTAGGAGCCGTCGTCGGCCTCCCTCGACCCTCCGTCACGCGAGGCGTGCCGGCCCGAGGTGCTGTCGGTGAGCCCTTTCCAGCGCCCGCCCTCGTCCGCACTGCCGCCGCGGTGCTTGCCGGAGCCCGACGAGCGGTCGGCGCCGTCCGGTTCAGCGGTGGCACGGGAGTCGCTTTCGGGTGATGTGTCCGGCTTGGCGGATTGATCCATGCCGTCGGACGGGGCGTCAGAGGTGCCCGACGAGGGCGAGGTGGACGGCGAAGGGGACGAACCGGACGTCTTGGGGGACGAGTCCGACCCCTCGGTCGACTCCGACGGAGACGGCGAAGCGGACGACTCGGACGAATCCGGCGTCTTCGAGGAGGCGGTCGACTCGGGCGTCTTGGAACCGGCGGAGGACCCGGCCGATTCCGGGGTCTCCGGCTCTTCCGTTGACCGCGACTCCTCCGACGAGCCGTCACCGGTCGCACCCGTGGCGCCGGTGGCCCCAGGGGGGTTGCCCAGACCCGCGAGCAGTCCGCAGGTCGGCCAGGCGGCGATGCCCTGGTCCGCGTACAGCTTCTCGGCGATTCTTATCTGCTGGGAGCGACTGGCCTGGTCGGCGCTGGCCGCGTACTCCAGACCGCCGTACCGCTCCCACGCCTCCTGGGGGAGCTGGAGGCCGCCGTAGTAGCCGTTCCCGGCGTTCTGGCTCCAGGCGCCGCCGGTCTCGCACTCGGCGATCTGGTCCCAGTTCGCCCCGGCCGCGTGGGCGCCGGTGGCGCCGAGCAGCGGGATGGCGATGGCGGAGCCGGTCACTCCGGCGGCGACGACCAGTGCGGGAGCCTGGCGGGGGCGGCGATGACGACCGTTCCCGGAGAGCATGCGACGACCTTTCACAGACGACGGGGACCGTGCGGCGGGTGATGCTCGTCGCCACACTGGTTCGTGAACGTATAGGCAGATGATCGCTTGTCACAAGTTCATGCCGCGCGGATCACGTGAAGATCACAGAGTTGAGGGCGTGTCAGGTTTGCCTTGACGACGCACCGTTGCCGGGTGCTGACGCGGACGGCGTGAACGAGACGGGCAAAGTGCGCAGACCCCGCATGATGAGCCCGCCGCGCCAGCGCAGTTCGCCCGGATCGGCGGCGAGGCTCAGGTCGGGGAGGCGGGTGAGGAGCGTGGCGAGCGCGGTCTGGCCCTCCAGCCGGGCGAGCGGGGCGCCGAGGCAGTAGTGGATGCCGTGGCCGTACCCGAGGTGCTGGCTGTCGCGGCGGGCCAGGTCCAGGGTGTCCGGGTCGGTGAAGCGCGCCGGGTCCCGGTCGGCGGCGGCCAGGACGACGAGGACGGGATCGCCCGCCGCGATCCGCTCTCCGCCGACGTCGAGCGGCTCGGTGGCGAAGCGCCAGGTGGCCAGCTCCACCGGACCGTCGTAGCGCAGCAGTTCCTCGACGCCGGTCTCCAGCAGGCCCCGTTCGCCGGCGGCGAGGGAGGACTGGAGGCGGGCGCGCTGCTCGGGGTGGGTGAGCAGGGCGTAGGTCCCGTTGCCGATCAAGTTGACCGTGGTCTCGAAACCCGCGAACAGAAGGATGAAGGCCATCGCCGCGGCCTCGTTCTCGGTGAGGTGCTCGCCGTGGTCGGAGGCGCGGATGAGGCCCGAGATGAGGTCCTCGCCGGGGCCCGGTTCGGACGGCAGCGCGGCGCGCTTGCGGTGGATGAGGTCGGCGAGGTAGCCCCGCATCTTCTTGACCGACCGCGCGACACCGCCGCGCGGTCCGCCGCCGTGACGGATCATCATGCCCGCCCAGTCCCGGAAGTCGTCCTGGTCCTCGCGCGGGACACCGAGCAGGTCGCAGATGGCGTAGATGGGCAGCGGGAAGGCGAAGTCGTGGATCAGGTCGGCGGAGCCGTCGGCCGCGAACCGGTCGATGAGGCCGTCGGCCAGCTCCTGCACCCGGGGCGCGAACTCGGCGACCCGCCGGGGGGTGAACGCCTTGCTGACCAGTCGGCGCAGCCGGGTGTGGTCCGGCGGGTCGATGTTCAGCAGGTGGGTCATCAGCTCGGCCTTGCGCTCCCCCGGGATGCCGGTCTTGCCCTTGGCGTGCGCGGGCTCGTCGTGGTGGGCCGGGTTCTTGGAGAGCCGCGGGTCGGCGAGGGCCTGCTTCGCGTCGGCGTACCGGGTGACCAGCCAGGCCTCCACCCCGCTGGGCAGCCGGGTGCGGTGCACGGGGGCGTGGTCGCGCAGCCAGGCGTAGGCGGGGTAGGGGTCGGTGGCGAACTCCCAGGTGAACAGCTCGGGGGCGGGTCCGGCGGGCGGCTGGGAGGTCACCCCTCGACCCCCCGGATCGCGTCCCGGTACGCCCGTGCCGCCGCTCTCAGGGCCGCCTCCGGGTCCGTGCCCTCGGACTCCGCGCGGGCGGCGAGGGTCAGGAGGTCGTAGCCGATGCCCTCGCCGGTGGGGAGGGGGACGTCGAGGCCGGCCTGGCGGACGCGGGAGGCGAGTTTGGCGGCGAGGGCGAGGCCGGGCTGGCCGAGGGGGACGCCGTCGGTGACGGAGGTGCGCTGCTTCTCGGCGGCCTTGGTGCGCAGCCAGTGCTCGCGGACGTCCTCGGGGGTGGCGGCGGTCTCGTCGCCGAAGACGTGGGGGTGGCGGTGGATGAGCTTGTCGACGATGGTGCCGGCCACGTCGTCGACGGAGAACGGCGCGTCGGGGTCCTCCTCGGCGATGCGGGCGTGGAAGACGACCTGGAGGAGGACGTCGCCCAGTTCCTCGCGCAGTTCGTCGCGGTCGCCGTCCTCGATCGCCTCGACGAGTTCGTAGGCCTCCTCGATGGCGTACTTGGCGAGGCTCTCGTGGGTGCGCCGGGAGGACCAGGGGCATTCGAGGCGGATGCGGTCCATGACCTGGACCAGGTCGAGGAGGCGGGCGCCGGGGAGGTCGTAGGAGGCGGGGAGCAGTTCCAGCTCGGGCATCCGGACCCGGCCGGAGCCGGCGAGGCGGGCCAGGCCGTCGGTGAGCGCGGGGTCGCCCTCGCCGGTCGCGACGACGACCGCGGTGTGTCCGCCGGCGCAGACGGCGACCAGTTCCTCGGCGGTCGGGGCGGCCTCGTCGACCGGTATGCCCGCCTCTCGCAGGTAGGGCAGCTGGGGGTGGGTCCCGTCGGCGCACAGGACGCGGTCGGCGGTGCGCAGGGCCTGCCAGGCGGGCCAGGAGAGCAGGCCGGGGGCGACGCGGTGGCTGGTGGTGAGCAGGACGATCCGGCCGGGGTCGGCGGCGGCCGCGTCGGCGGTGGTTGCGTTCACTCCCCGAACGTAACGCATGGTCCGGACGCCCCCCGAGTTGTCCACAGGGGGCGTGCGCGGGAGCGTTACGCCGTCTTCTGGCTCCCCGCGGCGGTGATCTCGCGTACCCAGGGCGTCTCGGCGTTGACCCGGCTGCTCTTCTGGACGTCCCAGGTGCCGTAGCGCGGGTTGAGGTCGACGTCGAGCTTGGCGGAGGCCTTGGACAGGGCCTGCCAGAACTCGGGGCGGCTGGTGTCGGTGCCGAGGCTCTCGGCGAGCTTCTGGGCCTCCAGCTGGAGGCGGAGGTTCTCGTCGAGGCGGGCGGGGGCGACGCCGTACTGCTGGAGCCAGGCCGTCTCCAGCTGCTTGGCGCCGCCGGCCTGCTCCTGGAGGCCCGCGCGCATGGCCTGGGTCTCCTTGCGGGTGACGGTCACGCCGGCGTCCTGGGCGGCGCGGTGCAGCACCTGGTCCAGGACCATGCCGTGCAGGGTGTCGCGGGTGAGGGTGCCGGTGCGGGCGACGACCTGCTGGTACTGGGTGTCGTCCGGGACGGCGGCGCGCTGCGCGGCGCGGACCTCGTCGACGCGGTTCTCCAGCTGGGAGACGGTGATGCGCTGGTCGCCGACGACGGCCGCGGCGCCGGGATGCGCGTCGCCGCCGCAGGCGGTGAGCAGGGGTGCCGCGGCGGCGATCGCGGCGGTGAGGAGGAGCGCGGGGCGACGGCGGCGGTGCAAGGAGACCTCCCGTTGGAGATTGTGCGACGGTGCACAAGGTCTTGCGATGATCGATGTTAGGCAGTGGCCCGGCTCTGGCCAACCCATTGGACCAACGATTCACCGGGACTTCGGGCACCGCCCCGCCGCCGCGCGTCGGGGTGCGGGTCAGCCGTGCATCCGGCCCAGCCAGTGGAGTGTGCGGCGGACGTCGGAGGCGAGCGGGTGGCCGGGGCCGTGGCGGCGTTCGACGTCGTGCAGCAGCCGGGCGAGCGTGTCGTGGGCGGCTGGGCGGTCGCCGAGGGCGAGCAGCAGGTGGCCGACGCGGCGGCGGACGTCGTGGGCGAGGTCGGGGTCGCCGGCGACGTACTGGTTCTCGTAGTACGGGAGCAGCGCGCGGTACTCGGCGAGGGCGGCGGCCGGTTCGCCGAGCTGTTCCAGGCACTGGGCGGCGTCGTAGCGGTGGCGCAGGCACTGGGGGTCGGCCGGGCCGGCCTCGGCGGCGCGTTCGTCGGCGAGGCGGCGCAGTTCGGGCAGGGCGCGCCGGTACTGGCCGTCGTCCATGAGGGTGGCCGCGTACTGCCGGCGCAGGGTGCGGACGACCGGGGAGCGTTCGCCGTGCTGTTCGGCGGCGGTGGGCAGGATGGCGCCGAGGATGTCGACGGCCTGGGTGATGCGGCCCTCGCCGAGGAGGCGTTTGACCTCGTCGACGGCGCGGGCGACGTCCGGGCGGCCGGCCTGGGCGGGGGGCTGTGCGGGGGCGGGCCGGGGTGCGGGGGTGCGGGCGCGGTCGGGCCAGGGGGCGTGCGGGCGGACGAAGGGGCGGGTGGGGTCCTGGGCGCGGCCGGTGGGCGTGCCGCGCGCGGGGAGCAGCAGGGCGAGGTGTTCGTACACCTCCTGCGCGGAGTCGGGGCGGTGCTGCGGGTCCTTGGCGAGCAGCCGCAGGACGAGTGCTTCGAGTGCCTCGGGGACCTCGGGGCGGACGCGTCGGACGGGCAGCGGCGGTTCGTAGAGGTGGCGGTGGAGCGTGCCGAGGGCGGTGGAGCCGGCGAACGGCACGTCGCCGCTGAGTAGTTCGTGCAGGACGACGCCGAGCGCGTACAGGTCGGTGTAGGGGCCGACGGCGCCGCCCATGGCCTGCTCGGGCGACATGTAGGCGGGCGAGCCGATGGGGGTGCCGGTGTGGGTGAGGCGGGTGGTGTCGGCGTCCATGACGGAGGCGACGCCCAGGTCGAGCACGGTGACGGTGCCGTCCTGCCGGACCATCACGTTGCGGGGCTTGAGGTCGCGGTGGACGATCGGCACGGCGTGCACGGCGCTCAGTACGGCGCACAGCTGGGCGGCCACGGCGACCGCCCACTGCCAGGGGTAGGGGGTGTGTCCGGCGAGGTGGTCGGCGAGGTCGGCGCCGTCGACGTACTGCATGACGAGGAAGAGTTCCTCGCCCTCGCTGCCGGCGTCGTGGACGGTGACCAGGCCGGGGTGGTCGACCTGGGCGGTGACCCGGCACTCGCGGACGAAGCGGTGGCGCAGTTCGTCGGCCTCGTGCCCGGCCACCTTGTCCGGGCGCAGCAGCTTGACGGCGACGCGCCGGTCGAGCCGCCGGTCGTAGGCGGTCCAGACCTGGCCCATGCCGCCCTGTCCGACGAGGTGGGACAGCTCGTAGCGGTCGGCGACGACCCGGCCCGCCGTCGCGTTCACGCTCCGCCCTGGTGGCCGGGGCCGCCGTTGCCGTCGTGGCGGCGCAGGTAGTCGCTGAGTTCGTCGAGTTCGGCGCGGACCTGGTCGATGCGGGCGGGCGGGGGTGCGTGGTTCGGGGGCGGCGGGGCGGTCTGCTGGGGCACGGTGGTGGCCGTGTAGGGCGGGGCGGGCTGCTGCGGGTAGCCGTAGCCCGGGGCCGGGGCGTAGCCGCCGTACCGCTGCTGCTGGAAGTGGCGTACGTCCGCGGCGATGTAATAGGCGATCACGGCGACGAGGGTGCCGAGGAGCAGCACGAGTCCGGTGTAGCCGCCGGTGGTGTGGATCTCTTCGCCGGGTTCGGTGCCGATCAGTACGACGCTGAGGATGTCGGTGGCCAGGACGGCGACGAACAGGCCCCAGTCGACGGACCTGCGGGTGACGACCGCGAGGCGCAGCAGCATCACCCAGGTGAGGAAGCCGCAGCTGAGGACCGACAGGGTCACGAACAGCACGCGCAGGGAGACCAGATACCCGGGTGAGGGTGGCTGCTTCGCCGGCTGCGTGTAGCCGTGGCCGTGCATGGCTGCTCCTGGTACTGGGTCGGGCGGATGTCGCGTCGAGCGTATAGGCCGACACCGGCAGGGGGCCCGGGGTTGTACCGAACCGTTGTCGACCTGATCACTGCGGCTGATCCCGCTGGTGTCAGCCGCCGCACTGGCGGAGCATCGCCTGCCGGTCGGGGGCGGTCACGGCGAGGTCGTACTTGGCGGCGACCTGGGCGAAGCGGACCGCGTACGCGCACCGGACCGGCTTGGCCGGGGGCAGCCAGGCGGCGGGTCCGGAGTCGCGCTTGGCGGAGTTGGCGCGGCCCTGGACGGGGATCAGGTTGAGCGGGTCGTTGGCCAGTTGCCTGCGCTTGCCCTCGGTCCAGCGGGAGGAGCCCATCTGCCAGCTGTAGGAGAGGGGCACGACGTGGTCGATCTGGACCTCGCTCGCGTCCTGCTTGCGGAATTCGATGGTCGTGCCGGTGTAGGGGTCGTCGAGGGTCATCGCGACGACCACGCAGTCGGAGCCGGAGCGGAAGCGGACGTCCTGGCCGTCGCGCTGGAGGAGGTCGTTGCGGGTGTCGCAGCCGTTGCGGGCGAGGGGGACGCCGTCGGCGGAGTCCATCCAGGCGTAGCCGAACTCGTCGCGGTCGTAGCCCGTCTTCGGGCCGCGTCCCTTGGTCGCCAGGTCCTCGATGAGGTCGCGGGCGGTCTTCTCGGGGCCGTCCCCGGTGACGGGGGCGAGGCCGGGGCCGGTGCCGTCCGGGTTGCGCAGGGGGCTGACGGCCGGTCCGGCGGCGGGGGCGGCGGCGCCGCTGTCCGCGGGGCCGGCGGCGCCGTCCTCCAGTCCCTCGCATCCGCTGACCAGGGCCAGTGCGAGGGCCGCGCCCGCGGTCCATCCGGTCCGGATCCTGCTGTGCCGCGTCATGCGCGCCCCTCCCCTGGTCGTTGCCGGTATCACCGTAGCGACGGAGAGGTCTGGACCATAGAGGGCTTTAGTGGGCATGCCGGACATATCTGTCGTACCTTCGACAGTGAGTCACGTCTCGGAAGGAGCTGCTGCATGGGCATCCTCGACAAGGTCAAGAGCATGGCCGGCAAGGACAAGGACAAGTCACGGAAGATGTCCGACGCCGCCGAGCGCCAGGTCAACCAGCGCACCGGCGGCAAGTACGAGAAGCAGGTCGACGCCGCGCAGCAGCAGGCCGAGGGCAAGCTCGGCTTCGGCCGCGAGCGGGGCGGTGACGGGCCGGAGCAGCGGTAGCCGCTCGGCGCGTCCAGAACCGGTGAAGCCGTCCGCGGGCATGCGTCAGCCGCATGTCCCGGGGACGGCTTCACCGGTTCCCGGCGGTCGCCGGGCGCGTCCTACGAGCCCAGGATCGAGGTCAGGAACTCCCCGACCCAGCCGAGCAGTTCCCGCCCGAGCAGCGGCTTGCCGCCGACCTTCGCGGTCTTCGGGCGCGGTACGAGGACCTGGTGGCTGCCGGCCTTGATGACGGTGCCGGGGTAGAGCCGCTTCAGCCTCAGCTCCTGGGACTCGCGCAACTCGACCGGCGCGAAGCGGATGTTGTTGCCCTGGAGCACGATCTCGCCCACGGAGCACGCCCGCGCGAGCATGCGCAGGCCCGCGACCAGCAGCAGGTTCTCCACCGGCTCCGGCAGTTTGCCGTAGCGGTCGACGAGTTCCTCGCGTACGGCCTTGACGTCCTCCTCGCTGTTGGCGGAGGCGATGGACCGGTACGCCTGGAGCCGCAGCCGCTCGCCGGGCGCGTAGTCGTGCGGGACGTGCGCGTCGACCGGAAGCTCGATCTTGACCTCCAGCGGCGGCTCCTCCTCGACCCCGCCCTCCAGGGAGGCCCGGTAGTCGGCGACCGCCTCGCCGACCATCCGCACGTACAGGTCGAAGCCGACGCCGGCGATGTGGCCGGACTGCTCGCCGCCGAGCAGGTTGCCCGCGCCGCGGATCTCCAGGTCCTTCATGGCCACGTACATGCCCGCGCCCATCTCGGTGTGCTGGGCGATGGTCGCCAACCGCTCGTGCGCGGTCTCCGTCAGCGGCTTCTCCGGCGGGTAGAGGAAGTACGCGTAGCCCCGCTCCCGGCCGCGGCCGACCCGGCCGCGCAGCTGGTGCAGCTGGCTGAGGCCGAAGTTGTCGCCGCGCTCGACGATGAGGGTGTTGGCGTTGGAGATGTCGATGCCGGACTCGACGATCGTCGTGGAGACCAGGACGTCGAACTTCTTCTCCCAGAAGTCGACCACGACCTGCTCCAGGGCCTGCTCGGACATCTGGCCGTGGGCGGTGGCGATGCGCGCCTCGGGGACGATCTCGCGCAGCCGGGCCGCCGCGCGGTCGATGGACTCGACGCGGTTGTGGATGTAGAAGACCTGGCCCTCGCGCAGCAGCTCGCGGCGGACGGCGGCGCCGATCTGCTTCTGCTCGTAGGGGCCGACGAAGGTGAGCACCGGGTGGCGCTCCTCCGGCGGGGTGGTGATGGTGGACATCTCGCGGATGCCGGTGACCGCCATCTCCAGGGTGCGCGGGATGGGGGTGGCCGACATGGTCAGCACGTCGACGTTGGCGCGGAGCTTCTTCAGCTGCTCCTTGTGCTCGACGCCGAAGCGCTGCTCCTCGTCGACGATGACCAGGCCCAGGTCCTTGAACTTCGTCTCGGACGAGAACAGCCGGTGGGTGCCGATGACGATGTCCACCGAGCCCTCGCGCAGGCCCTCCAGGGTGGCCTTGGACTCGGTGTCGGTCTGGAAGCGGGACAGCGCCTTCACACTCACCGGGAACTGGGCGTAGCGCTCGCTGAACGTCCCGAAGTGCTGCTGGACCAGCAGGGTCGTCGGCACGAGTACGGCGACCTGCTTGCCGTCCTGGACCGCCTTGAAGGCGGCGCGGACCGCGATCTCGGTCTTGCCGTAGCCGACGTCGCCGCAGATCAGGCGGTCCATGGGGACCGTCTTCTCCATGTCGTCCTTGACCTCGGCGATGGTGGTGAGCTGGTCCGGGGTCTCCGCGTAGGGGAAGGCGTCCTCCAGCTCGCGCTGCCAGGGGGTGTCCGCGCCGAAGGCGTGTCCCGGGGCGGCCATCCGGGCGCTGTAGAGCTTGATCAGGTCGGCGGCGATCTCCTTGACCGCCTTCTTCGCGCGGGCCTTGGTCTTGGTCCAGTCGGCGCCGCCCAGGCGGTGCAGGGTGGGGGCCTCGCCGCCGACGTACTTGGTGATCTGCTCCAGCTGGTCGGTGGGGATGTAGAGCCGGTCGCCGGGCTGGCCGCGCTTGGCGGGGGCGTACTCCACGACCAGGTACTCGCGGGTGGCGCCCTGCACGGTGCGCTGCACCATCTCGATGTAGCGGCCCACGCCGTGCTGCTCGTGGACGATGTAGTCGCCGGTCTCCAGGGTGAGCGGGTCGATGGTCTTGCGGCGCCGGGCGGGCATCCGGGCGCCCTCGCGGCCCGCCGCCTTCTGGCCGGTCAGGTCGGTCTCGGTGAGGACGGCGAGCCGGAGGTTCCGGTCGACGAAGCCGTGGTCGATCGAGCCGCAGGAGACGTGCACGACGGAGGGGCCGAGGGTGCCCAGGTCGTTGTCGAGCCGGGCCGCGATGCCCTCGCCGCCGAGGACCTCGACGGTGCGGGCGGCCGGACCGTGGCCCTCGGTGACGTAGACCGCGCGCCAGCCGTCGGCGAGCCAGCCCTTGGTGTCGGCCAGTGCCTTGGCGGTGTCGCCGCGGTAGGTCTCGGGGGCGTGCATGCCGAGCTTGAGGGTGTCGGCCTCGTCGAGGGCGTCGTCGGCGGCGAAGGGGGAGACCGACCACCACATCATGTCCAGCTCGCGGGCGCGGTCCCGGACGTCCGCGATGGACCACAGGGAGGCCGCGTCGACGTCGATCGGCGCCTCGCCGCCGCCGGCGGTGGCGGCCCAGGACGCCTGGAGGAACTCCTGCGAGGTCGCCACCAGGTCCGCGGCCCGGGTGCGCACCCGCTCCGGGTCGCAGACGACGGCCATGGCGCCCTTGGGCAGCACGTCGAGGAGCAGCTCCATGTCGTCGACGAGGACGGGGGCCAGGGACTCCATGCCCTCGACCGCGATGCCCTCGGCGATTCTGCCGAGCAGCTCGCCCAGCTCGGGGTGGTCCTCGGCGAGGGCGGCGGCGCGCTCGCGCACGTCCGGGGTGAGCAGCAGCTCGCGGCAGGGCGGGGCCCACAGGCCGTGCTCGGCGACTTCCAGGGAGCGCTGGTCGGCGACCTTGAAGTAGCGGATCTCCTCGATGTCGTCGCCCCAGAACTCGACCCGGAGGGGGTGCTCCTCGGTCGGCGGGAAGACGTCCAGGATGCCGCCGCGGACGGCGAACTCGCCGCGCTTCTCAACCAGCTCCACGCGCGCGTACGCCGCGGCCGCCAGGGCCTCGACGGTCGCCTCCAGGTCGGCGCTCTCGCCGGTGCGCAGGGCGACGGGCTCCAGGTCGCCGAGGCCCTTGACCTGCGGCTGGAGCACGGAGCGCACGGGGGCGACGACGACGGAGACCGGGCCGGTCTCGGGGTCGTCGGGGCGGGGGTGGGCCAGGCGCCGCAGGACGGCGAGGCGGCGGCCGACGGTGTCGCTGCGGGGGCTGAGGCGCTCGTGCGGCAGGGTCTCCCAGGAGGGGTACTCCACGACGCCCTCGGGGGGCAGCAGGGAGCGCAGGGCCGCGGCCAGGTCCTCCGCCTCGCGTCCCGTCGCCGTCACCGCCAGGACGGGGCGGGACGTCTCGCGGGCCAGGGCGGCGATCGCGAAGGGGCGGGCCGCGGGCGGGCCGACGAGGTCGACGTGCATGCGGTTGCCGTCTGCGGCCGCCGAGATCGCTTCCGCGAGGGCGGTGTCCTTGACGACGGCGTCGAGCAGACCGTGCAGGCTCATGGAGGGGGCGCTTTCCGTCCTGGTGTGGGGCAACACGAGTAGCCCGACGCGGTGAGGGCCGGGGGTCTCCAGCCTACGACGCCTCGGGCGGCGGCGTCGGGGGCTGTGGATGGCGCCGGGTGGTGGGTGTGCGGCGTCGCGGTGGCCGTACCAGGGGGCTCCGCCCCCTGGACCCCCGGCCTGTGCCCACCCACCACCCGACTCGGTGGGTGGAGAGGTGGACGCCCGGGCGGGGACGGCTCGGCGGGTTGCAGGGCGGACCCCCGGGGTGACGGGCGGCTCGGCGGGTTGCAGGGCGGACCCCCGGGGTGACGGGCGGCTCGGTGGGGGTGAGCGCCCGGAGGGACGGACCGCTCGGCCGGTTGCTGGGTGAGCGCCCGGAGGGACGGGCCGCTCGGTGGGTTGCGGAGTGAGCGCCCGGAGGACGGACCGCTCCGTGGGTTGAAGGGCTGACGCGCAAAGGACCCGGCGCCGGGAGCCTCGTGGCTTCCGGCGCCGGGTTTCCCCCGCAACCCCCGTGTGCGGTGGCCGTCGGGTGCTACTCGGTGGCGATGGCGTTCAGGACGTTCATGCGGCCCGCCCGGAACGCCGGGACCAGGGCGGCGAAGAGGCCCACGAAGGCCGAGCCGATGAAGACGCCGATGATCGTCGGCCACGGGATGTCGAGGACGTTCAGTCCCTCCAGGGCGAGGAGCTTCTGCGCCGTGGCGCCCCAGCCCATGCCCAGGCCGAGGCCGAGCAGCGCGCCGAAGAGGGCGATGACGACGGACTCCATGCGGATCATGCGGCGCAGCTGGCGGCGGGAGAGCCCGATCGCCCGCATCAGGCCGATCTCGCGGGTCCGCTCGACCACCGAGAGGGCCAGGGTGTTCACGACGCCGAGGACCGCCACGATGATCGCCAGGGCGAGCAGGCCGTAGACCATGTTCAGCAGCTGGCCCACCTGGTCCTTCAGCTCCTGCTTGTAGTCGGTCTGGTCGGCCACCTGGTACTGCGGGTAGGCGTCCATGGACTTCTTCAGCGCCGCGTACGCCTGGTCGCCCCTGCCGTCCTCGGCCTTGGCGAACATGATCGTGTTCGGCGGGACGCTCTCGGCCGGCAGGTACTTCCGCATCGTGTCGATGCTCATGTACCGGGCGCCCTGGTCGATGGCCACGTCGTCGCTGGTGATCGCGGCGACCTTGAGCTTCGCCGTCTCGCCGCCCTTGAAGGCGACCGAGAGGGTGTCGCCGACGTGGACGCCGTGCTTCTCGGCGTAGTCCGAGCCGACGGACATGGCGTCCGGCCCGTAGGCGGCGGAGAGCTTGCCCTCCGTCGTGGCGCGGCGCACGTCCTCGGCGTAGGTCGGGTCGGCGGCCGTGACGCCTTCGTCGTCGGTCTTGCCGTCGGGCGAGGTCAGGGTGGCGTCGAGCATCTTGTAGCGGGTGACGTGCTCCAGGCCGGGCGTGTCCTGCATCGCCTTCTCGGCCTTCGGCACGATCCGCTGGTTGCCCTGGACGATGAAGTCCGCGCCGACCGTCTTGTCCAGCTCGCTGGTGGCCGAGGCGACCATGGAGGAGCCGACCACCGAGAGGCAGGCGACCAGGGCGAGGCCGATCATCAGGGCCGCGCCGGTGGCGCCGGTGCGGCGCGGGTTGCGCAGGGCGTTGCGCTCGGCGAGCCGGCCGACGGGACCGAAGGCGCGCAGCAGCACCGCGCTGATGACCCGGACCACGAAGCCGGCCAGCAGCGGGCCGATGACGACGAAGCCGATCAGGGAGAGCACGATGCCCGCGCCGAGCATCAGCGAGCCGTCGCTCGCCTTGTCGGCCCCGGCCGCCGTGAGCAGGGCGGCGGCGCCGGAGCCGGTGAGCACCAGGCCGATCAGGCCGCGGATCCGGCCGACCTTGCCGTCGGCCGGCGTGCCGGCGTCGCGCAGGGCGGCCATCGGGGAGATCCTGCCCGCGCGGCGGGCCGGGAGGTAGGCGGCCAGGACGGTGACGACGATGCCCAGGACCAGGCCGACCACGGGGGTCGCCGTCTTGATGGTGAGGTCGTCGGTGGACAGGTTCATCCCCGCGGCGGACATCAGCTTCATCAGGCCGACGGCGATGCCGACACCGGCGGCCACGCCGAGGACCGAGCCGACGACACCGAGGAAGAGGGCCTCGGTCAGCACGGAGCGGTTGACCTGCCGGCGCGAGGAGCCGATGGCCCGCATCAGGCCGATCTCGCGGGTGCGCTGCGCGACGAGCATGGAGAAGGTGTTGATGATGAGGAAGATGCCGACCAGGAACGCGATGCCGGCGAAGCCGAGCATGGCGTACTTGATGACGTCCATGAACTCGCCGATGCCCTCGCGGTTCTCGTCGGAGTTCTCCTTGGCCGTCTGGACCTTGTAGGGGCCGTCGAGGGCGGCGGCGACGTTCTGCTTGAGCCGCGCGTCGGAGACCCCGGCCTCGGCGGTGACGTTGAACTGGGTGAACCTGCCGGTGGCGCCGAGCAGTTCGCGCTGGGCGGTGGCCGTGTCGTAGTAGACGACGGCGGCGCCGGGGTTGGTCACCGTGAAGGAGGCGATGCCGACGATCTTCGCCTTGAAGTCGCCGGTCTGGGCGATGGTGCGCAGTTCGTCGCCGAGCTTCAGGTCGTGCTTGTCGGCGGTGTCGGCGTCGACCATCACCTCGGTGGGGCCGCGCGGGGCGTGGCCGCTGGTGATCTCCATGGACCGGAGGTCGTTCCGCGTCCAGTTTCCGGCGATCGTCGGGGCGCCGCTGGTGGCGCCGACGTTGTCGTTGTCGCCGTCGACGACCGTGACGTTCATCGAACTGACGGCGCCCTCGGCGGACTTGACGCCCTCGGCCGTCCGGGCCTTCTCCAGTGCGGCGGCGGGCAGGGCCTCGGGCACGCCGTTCTGCGGGGTGTCCTCGGCCTTGGCGTCCTTGGGCATGACCGTCACGTCGGAGGAGGTGACGGCGAAGAGCTTGTCGAAGGTGGTGTTCATCGTGTCGGTGAACACGAGGGTGCCGCACACGAACGCCACCGACAGCAGCACCGCCACCGCCGAGAGCGCCATCCGGCCCTTGTGCGCGAAGAAGTTGCGCATCGAGGTCTTGAGGACGGTCATGACGTGCGCCCCCGGGCGTCGAAGTCCTTCATGCGGTCGAGGACGGCTTCGGCGGTCGGGCTCAGCATCTCGTCGACGATCCGGCCGTCGGCGAGGTACAGCACCCGGTCCGCGTAGCTCGCGGCGACCGGGTCGTGGGTGACCATGACGATGGTCTGGCCCAGTTCGGTGACCGAGCGGCGCAGGAAGCCCAGCACCTCGGCGCCGGCCCGCGAGTCGAGGTTGCCCGTCGGCTCGTCGCCGAAGATGATCTCGGGCCGGGCGGCCAGGGCCCGGGCCACCGCGACCCGCTGCTGCTGGCCGCCGGAGAGCTGGGTGGGCCGGTGCTTGAGCCGCCCGGCCAGCCCCACGGTCTCCACGACCCGGTCCAGCCAGGCCTTGTCGTACTTACGGCCGGCGATGTCCATGGGCAGCGTGATGTTCTCGATCGCGTTGAGCGTCGGGAGCAGGTTGAACGCCTGGAAGATGAAGCCGATCCGGTCCCGGCGCAGCCGCGTGAGCTTCTTGTCCTTGAGGCCGGTGATCTCGGTCTCGTCGAGGTGGATCTGCCCGCTGGTGACCGTGTCCAGGCCGGCCAGGCAGTGCATCAGCGTGGACTTGCCGGAGCCGGACGGCCCCATGATGGCGGTGAACTGCCCGCGGGCGATGTCCACGTCCACGTGGTCGAGGGCGACCACGCGCGTCTCACCCGAACCGTAGGCCTTCACGACCTGCCGCGCTCGCGCGGCAACGGCCGTACGCCCTCCGGTGCCCCCGTGCGTGGGAATACTTACGGCCGATGTCATGTCAAGTCTCCTATGTCGGTCATCGAGTGAGCCGCCGGTGCCGTCTCGCGCTGTCGCGGGGTGCCGTGCTGCCGTCCCGAAGAGTCTGGCCGGAACCACGGGGCGGGCGCGCTGGTGTTCAGCGCACTCTTCTGCGGGGGAAAACCCCACCCCCGCGGGTCCGGTCCGCCGCCCCCCAGCGGCGTAAAGCCAGATTAAGGACGCCCCCCGGCCCCTCTCGTCCTCCGTCGGTACGAACCCTCCCCGAGCCGTAGTACGGAGGTACCCCTAGGGGCTGTCCACCCTTCGGTGGAGCAGTACTCGGGGTCGGTCTCCACCCTTGGACGCACCGAGCCTCCACCCTTCCGTCACGTGAGGAGCAAGCGCGCGCACGCCGCCGGGCATACCGACCGTCCAGTTCGGCCAAAAGGCAGCGCAGGAGGTGACTGGCGAGTAACGTGCGTGGCTCCCCACCCCCCACCTCCCTGCGGTCCGTCGCTCGGACCCCAGCCGCGCAAGGAGAACCGGGATGACCTACGACCCGTCCCCGTCGTACCCGCACCACCCGCCACCGGCGCATCAACCGCCGTACCAACCGCCGTACCAGCCGCCCTCTCCACCGCCGTTTCCGCCCCACGCGCCGGCCCCCCACCAGGCGCCCCACCGGAGCCGGCGGCGCGATCCGCTGGGCAGCCACCGCGACCTGCGGGTGCTGCGCGGCGCCTACCGCTGGCAGCGGCGCACCGCCACGCTCACCGCGCTCGGCTACTTCACGCTGTTCCTGCTCCTGTCCGCCTACGCGCCCGGCTTCATGACCGGCACCGTCACCGACGGGCTGCCCACCGGACTGCTGCTCGCCCTGGTCCAGCTGCCGGTCACCTGGCTGGCGATCGCGCTCTACGAGCAGACCGCCCGGCGCCGCGTGGACCCGCTCGCCGACCGCATCCGCAAGGAGGCCGAACTGGACGCCCGGCGGGGGGCGGGCCGATGACGGAGTTCAGCGGCAACGCGCAGACCATGTCCCTGGTCGGCTTCACCGCGGTCGCCACCGTCACGCTGCTGCTGTGCGTGATGACCGGCCCCGACCGGGACGACCTCGACGAGTTCTACACCGGGTACAGCTCCCTGTCCCCGATGCGCAACGGCCTCGCGATCGCCGGCGACTACATCTCGGCGGCGTCCGTCCTCGGCACCGGCGGGGTCATCGCCCTGTTCGGCCACGACGGTGTCGTACTGGCGCTCAGCACCGCCCTGTCCCTGATGCTGCTGATGTTCCTGCTGGCCGAACCCCTGCGCAACGCGGGCCGGTTCACCATGGGCGACGCGCTCGCCCGCCGGATGCCCGGCCGGGCCGTGCGGGTCGTCGCCTGCGCGGTCACCCTCGCCGCCCTGCTGCCGCTGATGCTGGTGCAGCTCGCGGGCACCGGCCAGCTGCTCGCCTTCGTGCTCGGCTTCTCCGGCGAGTCGCTGGAGACCGGGTGCATCATCGGGCTGGGCGTGCTGATGATCAGCTACGCGGCGATCGGCGGCATGAAGGGCACCGCCCTCATCCAGATCCTCAAGATCGTGATGCTGCTCGGCTCGGGCGCCGTGGTGGCCGTGCTGATCCTGCACCGCTTCGACTGGGACCCCGGCGCGCTGTTCGGCGCGGCGGCGGACCGCAGCGGGGCCGGCTCGGCCTTCCTGCACTCGGGGCTCCAGTTCGCCGGCGGGCCCCACCCCGACGCGGACATGATCACGGCGCACCTGACCGTCGTGCTCGGCGGCGCCTGCCTCCCGCACGTCACCATGCGCATGTACACCGCGTCCTCGGCCCGCCAGGTGCGCCGCTCGATGTCCTGGGCGGTGTCCAGCGTGGCGCTGTTCGTGCTGGTCGTCACGGTCATCGGCTTCGGCGCGACGGCGCTGGTGGGGCGGGCGGTGGTGGCCGCCGTCGATCCGCAGGGCAACACCGCCTACCTGCTCGGCTCACAGGCCGCCTTCGGCCCCGAGGTGTCCACCGCCGAAACGTTCCTCTTCACGACGGTCACCACGGCCGTCTTCCTCACCCTGCTCGCCTCCGTCGGCGGCATGATCCTCGCCTGCGCCAACTCCCTGGCGCACGACGTCTTCGCCACCCGCGTGAGGGAGATGTCGCCGCGCCGCGAGATGGCCCTCGCCCGGGTCTCCGCGCTGGCCGTCGGGGTCCCCGCGATCATCCTGGCGACCCTGGTCCAGCACCGCAGCCTCCAGCCACTGGTGACGCTGTCGTTCTGCCTCGGCGCCTCGGCCATAGCCCCCGCCCTGGTCTACGGCCTCTTCTGGCGCCGCTACACCCGCACCGGACTGCTCGCCACCCTCATCGGCGGCTCGCTGGCCGTCCTGCTGCTGATGCCGGGCACCAACCTGGTCTCGGGTTCACCCGTCTCCGCCTTCCCCGAGGCCGACTTCAACTGGTTCCCGTTCACCACGACCGGCCTGGTCTCCATCCCGTTCGGCTTCGCCTGCGGGTGGATCGGCACCATGCTCTCCGGCCGGCGCAAGGCCGAGGAGCAGCGCCGGCAGTACGAGGCGGTGGAGGGCTGGATCCTGGCGGGCGCGGTGCGCAGGGGCGGCTGACGCCGCGGGCCGCACGGCGGTCCCGGGCGGTCTACTCGACCGCCCGGCCCGTCAGCGAACTGAGGTTGCTGCGCACGGAGGCCATGTGGGCCTGCAACTCGTCCCACCGCTCCCCGTGTTCGCGCAGCACCCGCTCGGTCTCGCGGACGATCTCCTCCTGCCGCACCCGGGCCCCGGCGACCACCTCGGCCGCCCGGGCCCGCGCCTCCTCCTGGGTACGGCGGGCCGCCTCGCCCTCCTCGGCCAGCGCCCGCTCCGCCTCGCGCACGCCCTCCTCGGCGCGCGCGACCGCCTCCGCGTGGTGCGCGTCCAGCGCCTCGGCCCGCTCCGCCTCGGCCCGCTCCTCGTCGGCCAGCCGCCCGGCGTGCTCCCGTTCGAGGTCGGCGAGCGTGCCCTCGGCGTGCGCCCGCGCCTCGCGCAGCACGGACAGCACCTCGCCGCGCCCCGCCTTGACCTCGCGGCGCGCCCCGACGCGCACCTCGTCGGCCTCCGCACGGGCCACGAGCAGCCGCTGCCGGGCCCGTTCGTCCGCCTCCGCGCGCACCGCGTCGGCCTGCGCCCGGGCCGCCTCCAGCACGCCGTCCGCGTACGCCCGCGCCTCGCGCATCCCGTCCTCGCCCGCGCCGCGCGCCCGCTCCCGCACCGCCTCGGCCTCCTCCTCACCGAGCCGGAACAGCCGCCGCGCGCCCTCCCCGAGCGCCTCGTAATCCTGCGTGGTGAGCTGAGCGACCTCGTCCCGCAGGTCGTCCAGGTCCTCCTCCATCTCCCGGGCGAGCACGGTGAGCCGGGCGGCCCGCTCCCAGGCGGCGTCGCGGTCGCCGGAGAGCGCCGCGACGTACTCCTCCACCTGCTCCGGACGGTAGCCGCGCTCACGCCCGCGTACGGTCGCGAATCCGTCGTCAGTCGCCGCTGCGCTGCTCATGCTGATCACCCCTGTGGTGAACCTGCCGCACTAAATGGACTTAACCGACTTTATGGATCGGACGTAAGCCCTCATAATGCGACACACCGCACGCAAAGGGCGGGGCCCGGTCGCCTCACCGGTCGACCGGGCCCCGCCCTCCGTCGCGTCAGGAACGCCGCCGCCTCAGAGCAGCCCGTCCCACATCTGCTCCAGCAGCACCGACCACCAGCTCTCCGGCGAGCCCAGCGCCGCCGGGTCCAGCGCCGCCAGCTGCGCCTGGAAGTCGACGGTCCAGCGGCCCGCCTGCTCCTGGTTCAGACCGAACCTGAGCCGCCACATCCGGCCCAGCAGCGCCAGGGAGCGCGCGAACTCCGGCAGCCCCGAGTTCACGAACTGCGGCGGCACCGGCGCACCGCCCGGCCCCGCCTCCACGGGCACCGCCACGATGGCCGCGGTGCCGTACTGCACGCAGACCGCGCGGCCGAAGTCGCTGCCGACGACCAGGTACGAGCCCGCGTCCGGGGCCGGCTGCACCCCCCGCTCGGCGGCGAGTTCCGCCAGCGTCGGCACCGGCCGGCCCGGCTGGGCCTGCGCCCAGAAGAACGGCCCCATGTCCATCGGCAGGCCCGCGGCCACCAGCGTGTGCGCCACGACCGGCGGCACGCCCTGCCGGGACACCGCGGCCTGCTCGAACCGGAAGACGCCCGGTCCGAACGCGCCGCCCAGCTCCTGCCCGATGACCTCCGGCGGCACCGGCGGCACCGGCTGCACCTGGGGCAGCGGCGCCCGCACCGGAGCCGGACGGGCCGGGCCGTCGGCCACCTGGTGCAGCTCGCCCTGGTGCGCGAGGAGTTCCCGCATGCCCTGCTGCCGGCTCGCGTGGTCCGTGCCGTACGGCGCGATCGAGGTGATCCGCGCCTGCGGCCACTGCTCCCGGATCATCCGCGCGCAGTACGCGCCCGGCAGCTCGCACGACTCCAGCTCGGTGTGCAGCTCCAGCACCTGGTCCGGCGGCACGTTCATGGACCGCAGCTCGTGGAACATCTGCCACTCCGGGTGCGGCGTGCCCGGCGCCGAACGCCGGATCAGCTGCTGCTCGGAGCCGTCGTGGGCGCGGTAGCGGAGCACGGCCTGGTAGCCCGGGCCGACGGTCGGCTGACCGGCGGGCGGCTGCGGATAGCCGTACGCCTGCGGCTGACCGGGCGGCGGCACGGCTCCGGGCGGCATCGGCTGCCCGCCACCGGGGACACCCGGCGCGCCGGGCGGCGGCGGAGGCGCGCCGATTCCACCGGGACCGCCCAGCGAGGGCGCGGCCAGCACGGTCTGCGCGTGGTGCACGGCACCGCCCGCGCCGCCCGCGGACCCCGGAGCGGCGGGCGGGGGCGGCGGCATCCCCGGGCCACCGGGCGCACCGGGAGCCGCGGGGGCACCAGGTGCACCGGGGGGACCCGGAGGCTGCGGCGCACCGCCGCCCGTGCGGCCCGGGTCGGCCAGCATCGTGGCGGCGTGGTGCATGCCGCCCGGCGGCGTCGCACCGGGGGCACCCGGCGTGCTCGGCGGCGGCGGGGTGCCCGGCGCCTGCGGTCCGGGCGGCGTCCCCTGCGCAGCCGGCGGAGGCGGCGTGCCGGGTCCACCCGGCGTACCCGGGCCACCAGGCGCCCCCGGCCCCTCGGGACCGAGCGAGGACACCAACTGGGTCGGCACGTAACCGCCCGCCGGCGCACCCGGCGCCGGTGTCCCCGACGGCGGCGGCGTGCCACCCGGCCGCCCGCCCGGCACACCCGGGGCACCGGGCGGAGGCGGCGTGGCCGGAGCACCACCGCGGCGCGGCGGAGGCGCCGCCTTGCTGGTCGCGGCGTCGGCGATGTCCCCCGCGTCGGGCGGGAGCGGCCTGGACGGGGCGGCGGGCACACCCGGACCGGCGGACGGCACCGGGGGAGGCGTACCGGGACCGGGCGGCGGCGTGCCCGCACCGGCGGACGCGGCCGGCCCGGCCGGGTCGTCGAGCGCCGGCGACAGCGCCGTCGGCGGCAGCGAACTGCCGCCCGACATCAGCGCCGTCTTGGCGTCCGGCGTCGCGGGCGGCGGCGTCTCGTCGTCGGCGCCGCTCAGCGGCGGCGAGAACACGGTGTGCGGCAGCGGTACCGAACGGTCCTCGCCCGCGTCCGCGTTGGTGTCCGTCCCCGCCCACGGCGTCGCCCCGGCCGGCGCACCCGGCGCACCCGGCCCGGACCCGGCGGCGTCGTCCGAGGCCGCGGCCGGCCACTCGGCACCGCTGCCACCGACGCCCGGTGCCGGGGAAGCCGACGGAGCCGACGGCACTCCGGCCCGCGTCTCGGCGAGCGGCGCGCCCGCACCGCCCACGGAACCGGCACCGCCGGTCTCCGCCGCGGCGCCGTCGTGGTCGCCGCGCCGCCGGTCCGGAATCCCGAGCTTGTCCGCCGCCTCCTGCAACCACTCCGGCGGACTCAGCAGGAACGACGTCTGGTTCAGGTCCACGCGCGCGGCGGGCGCCGGCTGCGGCTCCTCCGCCTCGTCGGGACGGCCGTACTCCTCCTCGTACCGGCGGATCACCTCACCCACCGGCAGGGAGGGCCACAGCGTCGCCTCCCCGCTGTCGCGGGCGATCACCAGCCGCTGCGCGCCGCCGTCCGAACGCGGGCCGTCCGCCCGGTCCTCCGCCCACACCACGAACCCGAGGTCGAACTCCCGCACCCGCACCTCGCGGTGCTGGTACGCCGGCAGCTCGCCGTTGACCCACTCCTCCGCGCGCTCCTGCGCCTGCGCGAACGTCACCATCGTCAGCTCACTCCCCTACGGACGCCGGCACCGCGTGCGCGAAACCGCCGTCCACCATCAGGTTCGCCACCGTCTCCAGCTCCGGCGGCGACCCCGCCAGGCGCGACAGGAAGACGTCGAAGTCCTCGCCGCAGGGCATCAGCAGCCGCTCCACGCGGTCCGCGGGGGCCAGCGACGGGTCCACGTCCCGCACGTCGTCGTAGGCGCAGAACCACACCGAACCCAGCCGGTCGCCCTTGACCTTCACCGCGAGCAGTCCGCCCTGGACGAAAGCGACGCCCAGGTAGTCCTTGGTCAGGTGGTCCCGCAGACACTTGTTGACGTAAACGAGGTCGTTGACCGCGGCCTCCTCACGCACCGTGAAGAACGGCTGGTCGACCAGCAGCCCCAGCTCGGCGTCCAGCGCCGTGCCCACCGGCGCGCAACCGCCCGCCGCCTTCAGGAACGACCGGTACGCGCCCGGCAGCCGGTACCCGAGGTCCTCCTCGACCCCCTGCACCTGCTGCTCCGACACCGCGACGCCCGACTTCGGCAGCCCGAAGTGCGCCGGACGCGTCTCCTGCAACGGCCGGGTGCCGCGCTTGCCGTGGTCCACGGCCGCCGTCGCGATCCCGCCGTGGTGCCGCAGCAGTGCCTTCACCTCGACCGGCACCAGTTCCATGCGGCGCGAACCGGCCACGTGGTGCCACGTCCAGCCGTGCGGCGTCGCCACCGCGGGCACCGTGTCCCACAGCTCGTGGCCCGAGGCGGAGAGCGCCGCGTTGGCCGAGACGTAGTCCGTCAGCCGCAACTCGTCGACGCCGAACCCCTCGGGCGGCTCCGCGATCTCCGCCACCGCGCGGGCGTACGGCGAGAAGACGGGGTAACCGCCCTCGTCCACCCGTACCCCTCTCGGGTGACGGGCCGCCCGCACCGGATCCGGGAAATGCACGACCTGCCCGGCATAGGCCGCGTTCGGCGGCGCGGCTCGCTGCCCGAGCCGACCTGTAGTCATGGCGGTTGCCCCCTGCGGCGTCTGTCTGCACTGTCTGATCTGTCTGAACTGTCTGGTCACCGCACGCGAACGCGGTGCCGACAGCCTATGCGGTACGCCCAGAGGGGTCACCGGCGCCGGACCCCGCACGCGACACGCCCACCGCCGCTTCCGTGACCTGCCGTCACCCTCCCGTGACACACCGCCCATACCCGGGCGTGTCGCCACGCCCCAGCTTCCCCAGCAGGCACGGGATTTGGCACTCTGTGACCTTCCGGGGGATGCTCAGGAGGGGAAGATGATCATGAGTGCGACACAGACGGGACCCGCCACCGGGCGACCCGAGGACCCCCGCGGCGGCGACCCCCGCATCGGCTGGAGCAGCAGCGAAGGCCACCACGCGCCCGCCCTCCGCCACCGCCGCGACGGCATACTCCCGACCGTCGCCGCCGCCCTCTCCGTCCGCGGCACCACCCTCACCGGCACCGCCACCCGCGCCGACGCGCCGCCCGCCCTGCACCACCTCGTCCAGGACTTCCTCGACACCCTCACCAGCGGCCAACGGGACCGTTACACCGGGCGCTGCGCCGAGACCATCCTCATCTCACGGCACCTGGCGACCTCCGACGCCGCCCGCAGCAAACGCGCCGCACGAAAACCCATGACCAACGGCGAGGCCCGCAAGGCCCTCAAGCACGCCAAACTCACCACCCGCCGCATCCGCGAGGACGGCGACCCGCTCCACGGCGGCTTCGCCGCACCCTGCCGCGCCTGCACCGCCCTCAGCGCCCACTTCGGCGTCCGCGTCGTCGACCCCACCACCGGCGACGACTGACCCGCCGGCTGCCACCCAACGCCGCCGACCGGGCCGGCCGCGCCGCCGACCGGGCCGCCCGATCCCCCAGCGGCCGGAGCCGCAGGACCACCAGAGCCGCCAGAGCCGACGAAAAGAACCAAGGGCCGATGCAAGCCGACCGCACCTCCGCCACCCGCTTCCCCGTACCCGTCGACGCCGCCCTGCGCGACGCCGGCTGGCAGCCCGGACGCTGGGACATCAAACAGGCCGAGATCTGGGCCGACACCCTGCGCGAACACACCTCGCCCGCCGGCCACCGCCACACCGTCTTCCCCGCCGCCGTCGAGGCCTGGGCCGAATTCGGCGGCCTCCACCTCACCCCCACCGGACCCGGCCGCCAGATCGCCCCCGCCGCCCTCCACCTCGATCCCCTGCACGGCCTCCACATGGCCCGCACCCTCGGCGACCTCGGCCGCGCCCTCGACACCCGCATCTGCCCCCTCGGCACCGAGACCGACAGCCAGTCCCTCCTCGCCATCGACACCGAGGGCCGCGTCTACGCCCTCGACCACACCGGCGACTGGTACCTCGGCCCCGACATCGACGCCGCCCTCGCGGCCCTCGTCGCCGGCACCCAGCCGACCCGCCTCACCACGGGCTGACCCCCGCCCGGCCCCGGGCCGGACCCCGAGCGGGCGGGACTACGACGCCGGAATCACCGCCGACACCCGGAAACCCCCCGCGTCCGTCGGCCCCGACACGAACACGCCCCCGAGCGCCGCCACCCGCTCCTTCATCCCCACCAGACCGTTCCCACCCGACGGCAGCCGCGCCGACGCCGCGGCCTCCGGCGGCGGCTCGTTCTCCACCTGCATCGCGATCTCCGACACCCGGTGCGCCAGCCGCACATACGTCTTCGCCCCCGCGGCGTGCTTGTGCACGTTCGTCAACGCCTCCTGCACCACCCGGAACGCCGTCGACTCCACCTCCGCCGCGTACACCCGCACCTCCCCCTCCACCGACAGGTCCACGACCATCCCGGCCGCCTCCGACTGCCCGACCAGCTCGTCCAGCTCGGCCAGGCACGGACCCTCCGACTCCCCGTCCTCCGCCGCCCGCGAAGCCGCCGCGGCCGCCGCCACCCCCACCGCCGCCAACGGCACCGACGCACGCTCCGCCCGCGCACCCTCCCCACCGCTGCGCAGCACCCCGAGCATCTCCCGCAGCTCCGTCAACGCCTGCCGCCCCATGTCCCCCACCAACGCGGCGTTCTTCACCGCCTTCTCCGGATCCTTCCGCGCCACCGCCTGCAACGCCGCCGCGTGCACCACCATCAGACTCACCCGGTGCGCCACCACGTCGTGCATCTCGCGCGCGATCCGCGTCCGCTCCTCACCCCGCGCCCACTGCGCGCGCTCCTCCGCCCGCTCCGCGAGCAGCTGCAGCTCCCGCTCCAGCGAGTCCGCCCGCTCCCGCAGGCTCTCCATCAGCCGGCGCCGCTGCCCCACGTACAGCCCCAGCAGCAGCGGCGGCGCCGTCAGCCCCAGCGACGTCGCGATCGACGCGAACGGCAGGAACCAGTCCCCCAGGTCCACCCCGTCCCGCGCCATGTCCTGCCGCAGCCGCACGAACGTCACGATCAGCGTCCCCAGCAGCGACATCCCGGCCAGCGAACCGATGATCCGCCGCGGCAGCTCCGACGCCGCCAGCGTGTACAGGCCGACGACGCCCATCAGGAAGCCCATCTCGGCCGGGGTGACGGCGATCGCCACCAGCACCACCGCGATCGGCCACTTCCGCCGCACCACCAGCACCGAGCCGGCCAGCAGCCCGAAGACGACCCCCACCGCCAACGGCACCCCGGCGTCCCGAGCGAACGGAACCCCCTCCGCCGCGCACTCCAGCGCGGACACGGCCCCGAGGCTCACGTCAAGCACCGCGCCGCGCCGCCTGTCCCACCACCAAGGCCCACCCCGGGCCGGCACGTGGTCTTCCCCCGTCGTGGTCATGCCTCCAGCCTACGGGCGCGACCCGCCCCATTTCCGGTGACTTTCGACAAACGATAGGACGCGATATCCCTCGAAGCCGGCGAACCCCCGCCCTTCACCTCCGGCGGCACCGACGGCGAAGTCCGCAAGACGCCGACCTCCACCGTCGCGTCGAAGGCGCTTGGTACGGCATAGTGTTGGGTGCCGACTCGGCGACCCAACTAAATGTCCGGTTCAGTCGAGTTTCATCCCCCATGGTGTAATCAGGCAGCACTGAGGGTTTTGGTCCCTTAAGTTCAGGTTCAAATCCTGATGGGGGAGCTGTCGCTTCCGGGCCCTGATCGCACGGTCGGGGCCCGCACTCATGCCCCCTGCAAACGGCCCCGGTATCCTGCGGATGTCCCCACCCCCAAAAGCCGAAGGGCATCCCGTGAGCGCCATTCGCCCGGCAGCCGTCGTCGTTCTCGCAGCGGGTGAGGGCACCCGTATGAAGTCGGCCACACCCAAGGTCCTGCACGAGCTGTGCGGCCGGTCCCTCGTCGGGCACGTGCTCGCCGCCTCCGGTGAGCTGGACCCGCAGAACCTGGTCGTCGTCGTCGGGCACGCCCGCGAGCAGGTCACCGCGCACCTCGCCGAGGTCGCCCCGGACGTGCGCACCGCCGTGCAGGAGCAGCAGAACGGCACCGGGCACGCGGTGCGGATGGGCCTGGAGGCGCTGGGCGGCGCCGTGGACGGGACTGTGGTCGTCGTCTGCGGTGACACCCCGCTGCTGACCGGCGCGACCCTGAAGGCCCTCGCCACCACGCACTCCGCCGACGGGAACGCCGTGACGGTGCTGACGGCGGAGGTGCCGGACGCGACGGGGTACGGCCGGATCGTGCGGGAGGAGGCGACCGGCGCCGTCACCGCGATCGTGGAGCACAAGGACGCGACGGAGGCGCAGCGGGCGATCCGGGAGATCAACTCGGGTGTCTTCGCGTTCGACGGGCGGCTGCTGGCGGACGCGCTGGGGAAGGTGCGGACGGACAACAGCCAGGGCGAGGAGTACCTGACGGACGTGCTCGGGATCCTGCGCGAGGCGGGGCACCGGGTGGGTGCGTCGGTGGCGGGCGATCACCGGGAGATCGCGGGGATCAACAACCGCGTGCAGCTCTCCGAGGCCCGCCGGATCCTCAACGACCGGCTGCTGACCGGGGCGATGCTGGCCGGCGTGACGGTCGTCGACCCGGCGAGCACGTGGGTGGACGTGACGGTGACGTTCGAGCGGGACGTGGTCGTGCACCCGGGTACGCAGCTGCACGGTTCGACGCATCTGGCCGAGGGCTCGGAGGTGGGGCCGAATTCGCGACTCACGGACACCCGGGTCGGGGCGGGGGCGCGGGTGGACAACACGGTCGCGTACGGGTCGGACGTCGGTCCGCAGGCCTCGGTGGGTCCGTTCGCGTATCTGCGGCCGGGGACGCGGCTGGGTCTGAAGTCGAAGGTGGGCACGTACGTCGAGACGAAGAACGCGTCGATCGGCGAGGGCACGAAGGTGCCGCACCTGTCCTACGTGGGTGACGCGACGATCGGCGAGTACACGAACATCGGTGCCGCGAGCGTGTTCGTGAACTACGACGGGCAGGACAAGCACCACACGACGATCGGCTCGCACTGCCGTACGGGTTCGGACAACATGTTTGTGGCTCCTGTCACGGTCGGGGACGGTTCCTACACCGCCGCCGGCTCGGTGATCACGAAGGATGTGCCGCCCGGTTCGCTGGCCGTGGCCCGTGGCCAGCAACGGAATATCGAGGGTTGGGTGGCTCGGAAGCGCCCGGGGAGCGCGGCGGCGAAGGCGGCCGAGGCGGTGTCCCGGGAGGCGGGAAGCGAAGACTGACCGGAAACCGGCGCGTCGAACACGGCGTACCGTGATAAGTGCACATCCGCACCCCACCAGCTGAGACGCCCCCGCAGTCAGCCGGGAGAGCGCCGTGACGCTCAGCTGCGAAACCTCTGAGGAGAACGTGCTGTGACCGGGATCAAGACGACCGGCGAGAAGAAGATGATGTTCTTTTCCGGCCGCGCCCACCCCGATCTTGCCGAGGCGGTCGCCCAGCAGTTGGGTGTCGGGGTGGTCCCGACGAAGGCCTTCGACTTCGCCAACGGCGAGATCTACGTGCGTTATCAGGAGTCGGCGCGTGGTGCGGACTGCTTCCTGATCCAGAGCCACACGGCTCCGATCAACAAGTGGGTCATGGAGCAGCTGATCATGATCGATGCGCTGAAGCGCGCGTCGGCGCGCTCCATCACGGTCATCGTGCCGTTCTACGGTTACGCGCGGCAGGACAAGAAGCACCGTGGGCGTGAACCGATCTCGGCGCGTCTGATCGCGGACCTGATGAAGACGGCGGGTGCGGACCGGATCCTGGCCGTGGATCTGCACACGGACCAGATCCAGGGCTTCTTCGACGGTCCGGTGGACCACCTGTTCGCGCTGCCGCTGCTGGCGGACTACGTGGGTGCGAAGGTGGACCGTTCGAAGCTGACGGTGGTGTCTCCGGACGCGGGCCGGGTGCGGGTGGCGGACCGGTGGTGCGACCGTCTGGGCGCGCCGCTGGCGATCGTGCACAAGCGGCGCGACAAGGACGTGGCGAACCAGGTCACGGTGCACGAGGTCGTGGGCGACGTGGAGGGGCGCATCTGCGTCCTGGTCGACGACATGATCGACACCGGCGGCACCATCTGCGCCGCCGCGGACGCCCTGTTCGCGCACGGTGCGGAGGACGTCATCGTGACCGCGACGCACGGTGTGCTGTCGGGTCCGGCGGCGGACCGGCTGAAGAACTCGAAGGTGAGCGAGTTCGTGTTCACGGACACGCTGCCGACGCCGAACGAGCTGGAGCTGGACAAGATCACGGTGCTGTCGATCGCGCCGACGATCGCGCGTGCGGTGCGTGAGGTGTTCGAGGACGGTTCGGTGACGAGCCTGTTCGACGAGCAGTGAGCATCGTGCAGTAACCGTTCTGCACGGTCTTCCCTGATCGTTTTGGGTGCGGCCTCCCCCTCCGAGTAGACTGCCCGAGTTGCTCGGCGAGGGAGGCCGTACCCGTGTTCGCGGGTGTGGCTGTCCGTTATCGACGCGCTCTTCGTAGCAGGCCGTTCGTGGCCGGGTGACCACGTCCGTTTCTACCTCTACGAGGAGTGATCATGTCCGAGGTGAAGATCTCCGCCGGTACGCGCACCGAGTTCGGCAAGGGTGCGGCCCGCCGCATCCGCCGTGAGGACAAGGTGCCCGGCGTTCTGTACGGCCACGGTTCCGACCCGGTGCACCTGACGCTGCCGGGCCACGAGCTGCTGATGGCGCTGCGTACGCCGAACGTCCTCATCGCGCTGGACATCGACGGCAAGACCAACGAGCTGGCGATCCCGAAGTCCGTGCACCGCGACCCGATCAAGGGCTTCCTGGAGCACGTCGACCTGCTGCTCGTGAAGCGCGGCGAGAAGGTCCAGGTCGAGGTCCCGGTGCAGACCGAGGGCGAGCTGGCCCCGGGCAACTTCCTGCTGGAGTACGTCCTGGACGCGCTGCCGGTCGAGGCCGAGGCCACGCACATCCCGCAGCAGTTCACCGTCTCGGTGGAGGGCCTGGAGGCCGGTGCCTCGATCCACGCCAAGGACGTCAAGCTGCCGTCCGGTGTGACGCTGGCCGTCGACGAGGACGCCGTCGTGCTGCAGGTCCTGGCCGCGCAGGCCGAGGAGCCCGCCGCCGAGGGCGAGGGTGAGGAAGAGGGCGAAGAGGCCGCCGAGGCCTGATCGTCCCCCGGGTCCCGCGGGGCCCGGGTCATCATGTGGTCGGCCGCTGTTCCCGTGCGGGGCAGCGGCCGACGCGTATGTGCGGACGGGCGACGAGGAGACATGGACGTGACGACGGACGCGAACGCGCCCTGGCTGGTGGCGGGGCTGGGCAATCCGGGCGCCGAGTACGCCGCGAACCGGCACAACGTCGGTTTCATGGTGGCGGATCTGCTGGCGGAGCGGATGGGTGCCCGCTTCAAGCGGCACGGCAAGGCGCAGGCGCAGGTGGTCGAGGGGCGGGTGGGTCCGCCGGGGCCGGCGGGCCGGCGGGTGGTCCTGGCGAAGCCGACGTCGTTCATGAACCTGTCGGGCGGGCCGGTGACGGCGCTGCGGGACTTCTACAAGGTCCCGGTGGGCAACATCGTGGCGGTGCACGACGAGTTGGACATCGACTACGGCGTGCTGCGGCTGAAGCTGGGCGGCGGCGACAACGGGCACAACGGGCTGAAGTCGATGACGAAGGCGATGGGCCGGGAGTACCACCGGGTGCGGTTCGGGATCGGGCGGCCGCCGGGACGGATGCAGGTGGCGGACTTCGTGCTGCGGGACTTCTCGCCGGCGGAACGCAAGGAACTGGACTACTTCGTGGACCGGGCGGCGGACGCCGTGGAGGCCCTGGTGATCGAGGGTCTGGAGCGGGCGCAGAGCACGTACAACTCCTGAGGGCGGGCCCCGCTGACGTACAACTCCGGACTTGTCCGTCGATGGTGCGCGGGCGAGTTGACCGGGCGTGCGGATATGGCCAATGCTTCCGGCCATGCCCGCCTCCGCCCGCCCCCGTCCGGCCTCCTCCGCCCTCCTCCAGTTCGGCCGGGTCGCGGCGATGGGCACGGTCGCGGTGCTGATCCTGATCGCCGGGGTGTGGGCGTCCTGGGGTACGGCGCAGCACGTGCTGCTGACCAAGGGGCGGGAGCAGGGCACCGTCGAGGTGGCCGAGTGCGGCGGCGGTTCGTGCAGTGGTCCCTACGCGCCGGTGTCGGCGGGTTCGAGGGAACGGGGGCGGGTCGTCATCGAGGACTCGGTCGCCGTGGCCGAGGGGCGGACGTACTCGGTGGTGGTGAAGCCGGGCAGTGACGAGGTGGTGCGCTCGGGTCCGGCCGGGATGCTGTACGCGTGGGTGCCGCTGGGCGGTGCGCTGCTGCTGGCGTCGGTGGTGGTGGCCGGGGGGCTGCGGCGGACCCGGGCGGCGTGGGCGATGGCGGGCGCGGGTGTGGCGCTGCTGACGGCGGCGTTCCTCGCGGTGTGAGGTCCCGGCGTGACGACGTGGCGGTGCCCCCGGGCTCTGGCTGAGCGCGGGGGCACCGTGTCGTGTGCGGGCGTCGGTCAGCCGGTGTTGCGCAGGCCGGCCGCGACGCCGTTGACGGTGAGCAGCAGGGCCCGGGCGAGGAGCGGGTCGGCCTCCTCGCCCGCGGCGGCTGCCTCGCGCTGGCGGCCGAGGAGCGCGACCTGGAGGTAGGAGATGGGGTCCAGGTAGGCGTCGCGGATGCTGAACGTCTGCTTGAGGACGGGGTCGGCGTCGAGCAGTTCGGTCTCGCCGGTGATCCGCAGGACCTCCTGGACGGTCAGCTCGTGCTCGGCCTTGATGGCGTCGAAGACGTGCTTCAGCTCGTCGGGGACGAGGGTGTCGACGTAGTGCTGCGCGATGCGCAGGTCGGTCTTGGCGAGGGTCATCTCGACGTTGGAGATGAAGTTGCGGAAGAAGTGCCAGTGCTGGTGCATCTCCGCGAGGACGGCGTCCCCCTCCTGGCGCACGCCCGCCTCGCGCAGCGCCTTGAGGCCGGAGCCGACGCCGAACCAGCCGGGGACGATCTGCCGGGACTGGGTCCAGCCGAAGACCCAGGGGATGGCGCGCAGTCCGTCCAGTGAGACGCCCGAGCCGGGCCGGCGGGAGGGCCGGGATCCGAGGTGCAGGTCGGCGAGCTGGTCGACCGGCGTCGAGGCGAGGAAGTACGACGGCAGGTCGGGATCCTCGACCAGGGACCGGTAGGCCGTGTGGGCGGCGTCGGAGACGACGTCCATGGCGGCGTCCCAGCGGGCGAGGGCCTCGTCGGACTGGCGGGGCGCGGTGTGCAGGGCGGACGCCTGGAGGGTGGCCGCGACCGTCAGTTCCAGGTTCTCCCTGGCCAGCGACGGGATGAGGTACTTGTCGGAGATGACCTCGCCCTGCTCGGTGACCTTGATCTCGCCCTCCAGGGTGCCCCAGGGCTGGGCGAGGATCGCGTCGTGGGTGGGGCCGCCGCCGCGGCCGACGGTGCCGCCGCGGCCGTGGAAGAGGCGCAGCCGCACGCCGTGGCGGTGGGCGACGTCGCGCAGGCGGCGCTGGGCGCGGTGGATCTCCCACTGGGAGGTGGTGATGCCGCCGAACTTCGAGGAGTCGGAGTAGCCGAGCATGACCTCCTGGACGTCTCCGCGCAGCGCGACCAGGCGCCGGTAGGAGGGGTCGGCGAGGAGGTCCTCCAGGATGGTGTCGGCTGCCTTCAGCTCGTCGGTGGTCTCCAGGAGCGGCACGATGCCGATCTTCGCCCAGCCGGCGTGCAGGTCGATGAGGCCGGCCTCGCGGGCGAGGACGGCGGCGGCGAAGACGTCGTCGGCGCCCTGGCACATGGAGATGATGTAGGACTCGATGACCTCGGGGCCGAAGACCTCCAGGGCGCGGCGGACGGTCTGGAAGACGCCGAGGGTCTTCTCGCCGGGCGCGTCGACGGGCGCCGGGGTGGGGGCCAGCGGGCGCCGGGAGCGCAGTTCCTTGGCGAGGAGCTTGGCGCGGTACTCGCGGGGCATGTCGGCGTAGCGCCAGGACTCCTCGCCGAGCCGGTCGAAGAGCTGGCCGAGCGCGTGGTGGTGCGCGTCGGCGTGCTCGCGGACGTCGAGGGTGGCGAGCTGGAGGCCGAAGGCGGCCAGGGTGCGGATGGTGCGGGCGAGGCGGCCGTCGGCGAAGAGGCCGCCGCGGTGCTCGCGCAGCGAGGCCTGGACGATGCGCAGGTCGTCGAGGAGTTCGGCGGTGCCGAGGTAGTCGCGGCCGTCCTCGTGGGGGGTGCCCTTTGCGAGGCGCTGCTTGGTGTTCTCCAGCTTCTGCCGGATGCAGGTGGCCTTGAGGCGGTAGGGCTCCTCGGCGTTGAGGCGCTTGTAGCGGGGGCTGATCTCGGGGAGGAGGTCGAGGTCGGCCTGGAGGGAGGTGAGCAGCTCTTCCGTCGCTCCGGCGTAGCGGATGGAGTTGGAGAGGAAGCCGCGCAGCTCGTCGATCATCTCCAGGGCGTCGTTGATGCCGTGCTCGTGCTGGAGGATCAGGACGTCCCAGGTGACCTGGGGGGTGACGTTGGGGTTGCCGTCGCGGTCGCCGCCGATCCAGCTGCCGAAGGTGAGGGGGCGGGTGTCGTCGGGGAGCTTGACGCCGGCCCGTTCGAGTTCGGCGGTCAGGTCCTCCAGGACGTCGCCGACGGCGCCCGCGTGCAGCTCGTCGAGGTAGTAGATGGCGTTGCGGGCCTCGTCGGCGGGCTCGGGGCGGACGACGCGCAGTTCGTCGGTCTGCCAGACGAGGTCGATGTTCTCGGCGAGGCGGGTGTCGAGGCGGCGCCGGTCGGACTCGATGACGGGGGCCTCGAGGAGGGCGGCGATGCGGCGGAGCTTGTTGAGGACGGAGCGGCGGGCGGCCTCGGTGGGGTGCGCGGTGAAGACGGGGCGCACGTTGAGGTTGCGGACGGTCTCCCGGAGGTGGTCGGGGTCGGCGTCCTTGAGGCGGTCGGCCGTGCGGGCGAGCAGTCCGCCCTCGGCGGCGCGCTTGGCGCCCAGCTCCCGGCCCCGGTGCACCTGCTCGGTGACGTTGGCGAGGTGGAAGTAGGTGGAGAAGGCGCGGACCAGCTTGGCCGCGGTCTCCAGTTCGGTGCCGCGCAGCAGTTCGGCTGCGGCCTCGCCGTCCTCTCGGGTGAGTCGGCGCACCTTTTCGACGAGTTCCAGCAGCTCAGGGCCTTCTTGCCGCACGAGGGTCTCTCCGAGGAGGTCGCCCAGCCGGCGGATGTCGGCTCGCAGTTCACTGCTGGTCGTCGTGGTGGTCTGGTCGTCGGCACTGCTCACAGGTGCGGCTCCTTGCAGTGTTGAAGCTCGTCTGGGAGGGAACCCGGACGGCGTCTCGCGCGGCGGGCGCCGCTTACGGGCCGGACGTCCGGGAATTATTCAGAGCGGACCGCGCTGTCCGACCGACTCCCAGGATAGGTGTCGGCCCGGACGCGCAGGTTCTCGGGCTCTTGCCGCGCGGCAACGCGCTGCCATACTTACGTCGCCGTAGGTTACGGAACCGTAGGAAAAGTGTGCATGGTTCCCGAGGCCCGGCACCGGACACCACCCTCGACCCCACAGGGGACGCGCATGACCACGAGTTCCGATGTGATCCCAGACGCTCCGCGGCCTCCCGGCGACGCCGGGGGGCCCTCCGCCACGCTCGGCGGTGAGCAGAAGCGGTCGATCGAACAGATCACCCTGCTGCTGTTCATCGCCGTCCCGTTCCTCGCGCTGGTGGCGGCGGTGCCGCTGGCGTGGGGGTGGGGCGTGAGCTGGCTGGACCTGGGGCTGCTGGTCTTCTTCTACTTCCTCGGCTGCCACGGCATCACGATCGGCTTCCACCGCCACTTCACCCACGGCTCCTTCAAGGCGAAGCGGCCGCTGAAGATCGCGCTGGCGATCGCGGGCTCGATGGCGGTCGAGGGGCCGCTGGTCCGCTGGGTGGCCGATCACCGCAAGCACCACAAGTTCTCCGACGACGAGGGCGACCCGCACTCCCCGTGGCGGTACGGGGAGACGGTGCCGGCGCTGATGAAGGGCCTGTGGTGGGCCCACATCGCATGGATGTTCGACGAGGAGCAGACCTCGCAGGAGAAGTACGCGCCGGACCTGATCAAGGACCCGGCGCTGCGCGCGATCTCCCGCCAGTTCGTGCTGTGGACGCTGCTGTCGCTCGCCCTGCCCGCGCTGATCGGCGGGCTGGTCACGATGTCGTGGTGGGGCGCGTTCACCGGCTTCTTCTGGGGTTCACTCGTCCGGGTGGCGCTGCTGCACCACGTGACCTGGTCGATCAACTCGATCTGCCACGCGGTGGGCAAGCGCCCCTTCAAGTCGCGGGACCGCTCGGGCAACGTGTGGTGGCTGGCGATCCTGTCCTGCGGGGAGTCCTGGCACAACCTGCACCACGCCGACCCGACCTCGGCCCGGCACGGCGTCATGCGCGGCCAGGTCGACTCGTCGGCGCGGCTGATCCGCTGGTTCGAGGCGTTCGGCTGGGCGTACGACGTGCGCTGGCCGTCACGCTCGCGTATCGATTCGCGCCGGAACACGGAGCAGGACGGCGCCCGCCGCCGTAAGGAGACGGCGAAGGCTGCATGATTGACGGCGTGGCGACCGACTCCAGCAGCACCCCAGGCAACGAGAAGCCCCGGCGCGCGCGCCGCACCCGGATGACCGGTGCCGAGCGACGCCAGCAGTTGCTGGAGATCGGCCGCACCCTCTTCGCCGCGAAGGGGTTCGAGGGCACGTCGGTGGAGGAGATCGCGGCGAAGGCCGGGGTCTCCAAGCCGGTCGTGTACGAGCACTTCGGCGGCAAGGAGGGGCTGTACGCGGTGGTCGTGGACCGCGAGATGCGCCGACTCCTCGACATGGTGACCGGCTCGCTGACCGCCGGCCATCCGCGGGAGCTGTGCGAGCAGGCGGCGTTCGCGCTCCTGGACTACATCGAGGAGTACACGGACGGTTTCCGCATCCTGGTGCGCGACTCCCCCATCCCGCAGTCGACGGGCTCCTTCGCCTCGCTCATCTCCGACATCGCCACGCAGGTGGAGGACATCCTGGGCCGCGAGTTCAAGAACCGCGGCTTCGACGCCAAGCTGGCCCCGCTGTACGCCCAGGCGCTGGTCGGCATGGTCGCGCTGACCGGCCAGTGGTGGCTGGACGTGCGCCGCCCGAAGAAGGCGGAGGTGGCCGCGCACCTGGTGAACCTGGCGTGGCACGGGCTGGACGGCCTGGAGCCCAAGCCCCGGCTGATAGGGCACCGCAAGAGCTGAGTCACGGCCACGGCACCGGAGAGAACACAGATGCAGCCGCTGCGCGGAGTCACCGTCGTCGCGCTCGAACAGGCCATCGCCGCGCCCTACGCGAGCCGTCAGCTCGCCGATCTCGGCGCCCGGGTGATCAAGGTGGAGCGCCCCGGCACGGGTGACTTCGCCCGCGCCTACGACTCCCGGGTGAAGGGGCTCAGCTCGCACTTCGTGTGGGCCAACCGCGGCAAGGAGTCCCTCACCCTGGACATCAAGGACCCCCGCGGCAAGGAACTGCTGCTGCGGCTGATCGCGGGCGCCGACGTGTTCCTGCAGAACCTGGCGCCGGGGGCGGCGGCGCGGGCGGGCCTGGGCGCCGGGGAGCTGCGGGCGCGGCACCCGGGGCTGATCGTGTGCGACGTCTCGGGCTACGGCTCCCCCGGCCCCTACGCCGGGCGCAAGGCGTACGACCTGCTGGTCCAGGCCGAGGCGGGGCTGCTGTCAGTGACGGGCACACCGGAGGAGGCGGCCAAGGCGGGCATCCCGGTGTCGGACATCGCGGCCGGCATGTACGCCTACAGCTCCGTCCTGGCGGCGCTGCTGGAGCGCGGGCGCACGGGGCTGGGCACGCACCTCGACGTGTCGATGCTGGAGGCCACCGTGGAGTGGATGGGCTTTCCCCTGTACTACGCGTACGACGGCGCGGAGCCGCCGCCCCGGGCGGGTGCCGCGCACGCGACGATCCATCCGTACGGCCCGTTCACGGCGGGCGACGGCAAGACCGTGCTGATGGCGGTGCAGAACGAGCGGGAGTGGCGCGGCTTCTGCACGGTCTTCCTGGGCCGTCCGGAACTCGCGGACCACCCGCACTACGCCACCAACGCCGACCGGGACCGGCACCGCGAGGCGCTCGGCGCGCTCGTCGCGGCCCGTTTCGCGGAGCTGACCAGCGCCGAGGCGATCGCACTGCTCGGCGCGGTGCCGGTCGCCAACGCCCGGGTCAACACGCTCGCCGAGGTCTGGGACCATCCGCAGCTCGCCGCGCGCGGACGGCTGCACGAGGTCGCCACACCGGCCGGCCCGGTGGCCGCACTGGCTCCCCCGGGACCGTCCACGGCGACGCCCCGCATGGACGCGGTACCGGCACTGGGCGAACACACCCGCACGATCCTGGGCGAGCTGGGGCTGTCCGGGGACGCCGTCGACGCGCTGGTGGCGGAGGGCGTGGCCTGACCGCGTCCCGGTCGGCGGGCGCCCGAAGTCGGCCGCCGCCCGGCTACTCCGTCGGCTTCCCGGCCACCGCGAAGACGCGGCGGAACGGGAACGGGGTGCCGTGCGGGCCCGGCGGGTAGGCGGCGCGCAGGACCGTGCGGTACTCCTCCGTGAAGGCGTCGCGCGCTTCGGGGTCGTCGTCGAGTGCGGCCAGTACGGGGCGCAGTCCCGTGCCCTTCACCCAGTCCAGGACGGCGTCGTCGCCGTCCAGCAGGTGGACGTACGTGGTCTCCCACACGTCGGCGGTGCAGCCGGCCGCGGTCAGGTGGGCCAGGTAGGCCTCGGGGGTGAGGACGGCGTCGTCGTGGCGCAGGACTCCGGCGAGGCGGTCCCGCCAGCGCCGGGAGTGGGCGAGTTCGCGCATCAGGCGGTGGCTGGGGGCGGCGAAGTTGCCGGGGACCTGGAAGGCGAGGGTGCCGCCGGGGGCGAGCCGGCCGATCCAGTCGGGGAAGCGGTCGGCGTGGCCGGGCACCCACTGGAGGGTGGCGTTGCTGACGAGGAGGTCGACGGGCTCGTCCGGGGTCCAGGTGCGGGCGTCGGCGGCGGCGAAGCCGAGCCGCCCGCCGCCCGGGGTCTCACCCGCGTACTGCCGGGCGCGGTCGAGCATCTGGGGCGAGTTGTCGTAGCCGGTGATGCGGCCGGTGGGCCACCGGTCGGCGAGCAGGGCGGTGGCGTTGCCGGGACCGCAGCCCAGGTCGGCGATGCGGGGCGGGTCCCCCGGCAGGTCCGGGACGCGGGCGAGGAGGTCGGTGAAGGGCCGGGCGCGGTGGCCCGCGTGACGCAGATACTGGGCGGGGTCCCAGGTGGGGGTGGTGGCGGGCATGCGCTCTCCAGGGGTGGCCGTGCGGGACTGGTACCCAGCGTCGTCCCGGATCTATCTCGACGTCAAGACAATCGACATCAAGAGACTTCACGTCGACACAACCACTACACTGATCGACATGGAGGACGAGGTCGATCGACTGGTCGCAGCGTGGCGCCGGGAGCGCCCGGACCTCGACGTGGAACCGCTCGAGGTGCTGAGCCGCGTCAGCAGGCTCGCCCGGCACCTGGACCGCGCCCGCCGCCTGGCCTTCTCCGAGCACCAGCTGGAGCCCTGGGAGTTCGACGTGCTCACGGCGCTGCGCCGGGCCGGCACCCCCTACCAGCTCTCCCCGGGCCAGCTCCTCACCCAGACCCTGGTCACCTCCGGCACGATGACCAACCGCATCGACCGGCTGGCGAAGAAGGGCCTGGTCGAGAGGCTGCCCGACCCCAGCGACCGGCGCGGCGTCCTCGTCCGGCTCACCGACGAGGGCCGCGACCGCGCCGACCAGTCCCTGGCCGGTCTCCTGGCCCAGGAGCGGGCCATCCTGGCCGAGCTGTCCCGCGCCCAGCGGGGCGAACTGGCGGCGCTGCTACGCCAGCTGACCGCCCCGTTCGACAACATCCCCGGCTAGTTCGGCGGGTCCGACGCCCGCGCGGCGCGCCAGCGCCACCGCCGCGAGGGTGGAGTGGACGCCCAGCTTGCCGAGCACGTTCTGCATGTGGGTCCGCACGGTGTGCGGCGACAGGAACAGCCGCTCGGCCACGGCCTTGCGGCCCAGTCCGGCCACCATGCAACGCAGCACCTCGCGCTCCCTCGGGGTCAGCGACTCGACCAGGCGCTCGCTCTCGGTGCGGTGCTTGCGCGCGGCGGTCAGCTCCCGCAGGACGCCGGTCAGCAGGGCGGGCGGCAGATGCGTCTCGTCGCGCAGCACCCCGCGGATGACGCTGAGCAGGCGGGACAGGGAGCAGTCCTTGGCCACCCAGCCGGAGGCGCCGGCCCCCAGCGCGAGCGCGGCCCGCCGGGGATCGTCCCGTCCGGCGAGGACCACGGTCCGCACCCCCGGCTGCGCCGACCGCACGCCGGCGACCAGCGAGATCCCGTCCACCAGCCCGTCCTCGTTGCCCTCGCGCACCGGAACGGCGGGGCGGGTGCCGGGCACCCGGCCGCCGAGGTCGGCGTCGACGAGCAGCACGTCGTACCGGCGGCCCTCGGACGCGGCCCGCTCCAGGCAGCGCAGGGCGGCCGGACCGCTGCCGGCCGCGGAGACGTCGACGTCGGGCTCGGCCGCCAGGGCGGCGGCGAGCGACTCGGCGAAGATGCGGTGGTCGTCGACGACCAGGACTCGGATACGAACCACGGAACCCCCTCCCCCGAGCTCCTCCCGGAGCAGGGGATACCCATTCGTCTGATCATCCTCGGAAGACGACACCGGCACGGGTACGGCGCCCGAAGCGCCGTAACCTGCAGTCTGCTCGGTACGCCGGGAAGGAAACACCGCGCCGCACGGCCGCCGCCGCGCCCGCACCGCCGTCCCCGCCCCGAGCGCCGTACCCGGCTGTCTCGCCCCCTGAACGGCACCGGCCCCCACCGGTGCTGTCCATCAGAGTACGGGCGGGCGCCGGGAGCGGAAGGTTATTTGCAGAACTGACAGTCCGGCCCGTTTATGGTGAGCCGCATGTTTCGTCTCGTGACAGAAGTCGACAAGGCACGACGCGATCTGCTGCGCACCCGCCTGCGGGAGACGAACACCGCGGCGTCCTCCGTGCTGCGCGCCCTGCGCGGAACCCCTCACGAACGCGAATTCCCCCTGCACGTGTGGGTGCTGGACGCCTCCGGCGGTCTGGCCGGCGGCCTCGTCGGACACACCTGGGCGAGCTGGCTGCACGTGACCTACCTGTGGGTCGACGCCCGCCACCGCGGCGCGGGCCTCGGCTCCGTCCTCCTCGACGAGGCCGAGCACACCGCCCGCACCGAACGCGCCTGCGCCGCCGCCCGCGTGGAGACCTGGGACTTCCAGGCCCCGGACTTCTACACGCGGCACGGCTACGAGGTGATGTGCGTGATCCCCGACTACCCGCCGGGGATCACGGAGTACACGCTGGTCAAACGGCTGGCGTGAAGTGTCCGGACGGCTGCTGGCCCGGGCCGTCTCAGCTTCGACCCGAGGGAACCTCACCGCCTTGCCCGCCACCGGTGAAACGGATGCTGCGCAGGGTTTTGGCCATGAGCGGGGCATAACACTCCGCCCAGTGGCTGACATTCGGGGTGGAAAAGGCGACCAGACACATACGCCCCTCCCCGCCTGCCGACTCCGGAACCGGTATCAGAGCATGGAACTGGGCAGTCAACACGTCAACGGCCTCTCCAGCAGGGGAGAACTCTGGCGAAACCGTATAGCTCTGGCCCCCGGTGAAGACAGCCACCGGACCGCATGGAGCATCAATGACCGAGCCGGCCCACTCCGGACCTCTTGACTCCAGAACTCCACGCAGAGCCCCACGAGCCGCCGTGGCCGTGTCGCCGCCGTACGGGAAGTCGACCATGGCGACCGCCAGCGAGCCCAGCGACGGCTCGCCCCCGAACAAGTGGAGGCAGTCAGCCGCGTACACGACGCCGACGCCCTTGAGGAAGCACGAAACCTGATGCAATGCCCGGGCCATGTGACGGAGCCTCTCGTGATCGAGGCCTTCCGTCGACGCCAACCGGGCGTAGCGTCTGTTCAGCTCAATCCATGCCGTCTCGAAATCCGCGCCAACGGGGACGTCCTCGAAGACGGTCGGGACGGAGAAATCGACACGTATCACGAGCCGCCACCCTCGTGGCCTCCCTGCTGATCGCCTCTGGCCGGAGGGGGCGGAGCAGGAGGCGGTGGTGGGCCCCACCGCTGGGACCGCTGCTGGTCGAAGCGGGCCACCTTCCGGCGGTTGCGCTCATACCAGTTCCTCATCCAGCGCGGGACCAGAGCCGCGACCACACCCAGAAGAGCTGCGACCGCCAGCAGGGCAACCGCGCCACCGGCCGCCTCGCGCGCCACCCACGCCAGCGCCAGGAAAGCGACGCCGAGAAGGGCGGCGATGACGACCAGACCCCGCGAGCCGTGTGTTTCATAGGCGGTCATGTTCTGCCGCGCCGATGCCGCCTCCATGGGACCGATCTGCGTGCCGGGGACGGACGGCACCCCCGTGGGAGCCGAATGGGAGAACAGAGGGCCGCCGACGCGCAGTCGATCCATCCCGTACTGGGCGCGTTGGCGGACGTCCGGGGAGTCGTCGCGCAGAAAGGTCAGGCGCCATTGCCCCCGAGTGACGATGTCCTTCTCGTGGAGCCTGTAGCCCAACTCGTAGGCCACTGCCGCGATTGTGTCGCTTTGTGCAACTTCTCGCCCCCTCAGAGTGATCTCTGCGGTGCCGCGCCCATCAAAGTTGGCGAGGATCTGTTCATGCTTCATGAGGGCCTTCACTTCTCCTGTTGCGCGGCACGATCCTTCTCCCTCCCGGCCTTCCATGCGTTCTCGAATCCCACGAGCAGGAATCCGCCTCCTCCGGGCATGGCGAGTTCGGCCTTCTGACGGTTGTTCTGAGGCGCAAAGTAGCCCAGGGCTGTCGGATCAGCGATGAAGGCGGCGACGGTGTCCACCAGCCCGAAGTTGGCGGATGCCTCAGCCGCGCGGCTTCCAGCCACCACAGCAGTCACGCCCTTGAAAGCGAGCCCGAACGGCAGAGCACCGAGTGCGTCCTGTGCGAGTGTTCGGTTGGAGACCACAGCGTCACCGCCTACCGCCCGCGCCGTCCCGTGAAGCGCAAGGGCACCACCGGAAAAGCCACCCGCCACTGCACCCACCGTCACGGAAGCCAGGGCAAGAGGCGGAAAGAACACACTGAGCCCGAGCATGACGAGCGAGATCGCCCCCAGTGCAGCGCTCACAGTAGCCAGTACGTCGCCGAGCGCAGCGATGGTGTAAGCGTGTTCCCCCAGCCACTTGACCGCGTCGGACACGGCCGCGCTGACAGCCTCGGTGACGATGTCATCGAGTTCACCGAGAGCCTTGCCGATGTCTACGAGAGTGTCACCGATCTTGTCCAGCAGGCCCGGCTCGTTGGGGGCGATGTTCATCGCCTTGTCGAGCCGGCGCGCGACAGAACGGCCTTCCAGGTCGTAGTCGATGGCCAGCTTGCGTGCCTGGGCGCGGATCCGGTCGAGGTCTGATTCCGCCGTGCTGGCCGCCAGCCGAGCCGCGGCGCGGTCCTTCTCGGTCTCCTCCTGCTTGCGGGCGTCGGCATCATCCTTCGGCGGCAGATCGAGCAGGGGCTCGGGGGGCAGATCCGAGAGTTCGTCCTTCGCCGCACGCAACGCGTCCTTCGTGTCCTGTGCCTTCTCCTCCAGGACCTCGGCCTTGCGCTGCCAGACCGGCATTTCGTCGGCCCAGGTCGTCAGCGCGCCCGCGGCCTTACCGAAGGATCGTTTCGCCTTGTCGACCTTGGGCCGGAAATCGTCGTCGAACTGCTCCCGGAACGCGTCGGCGTGACGCCCCTTCCAGTCGGCGTCGTCCCTGCCCTGCAGGGCGTCGGCTATCTCGTCCAGCGCTCTCGCGGTGCGCTGGACGATGTTCGCGACGTGCTTCGCGGTCTGCGGGTCCCCGGGGCAAGGGACGAACTCAAGGGCCGGGAACCGGTCCTTCAAGGGAGACGTCTGCGTGGGTGACAACCAGGAGAACGGATCACTCACGCCCGCTGCTCCCGTGCTTTGCGCAGTTCCTCGGCCAGCGTGTCGTCGATGTCCTCGAACGCCTTCTTCATCTTGTCGAGCGTCTTGACCGCAGCACCTGAGTACTTCCTGATCTGCTCGATGCCGTAGGACCACTCGTCACCGAAGTCGTTCATGCGCGAGGCGAGCGTGCTCACACCCATGGACGCGCCGTCGACCTTGTCCATCTCATTGCCGGGTCGCTCCATGATCTCGCCGATGTGCTCGATGTCGCTCCGCACACGGTTCAGTACACCGAAGTCGATGTGTATGTCGCTCATCGTTCCCCCCGTTCTCGTGGTCTAGCGGTTGACGGCCTGGATCTCCTGGACGACCACGTCCTGGCCCGCCCCGAACTCGCCGTCGGGCAGGTCGCCGCCGGCGCCGGTCGTGCTCGTCCAGCTGATCTTCCAGGAGACGGTGGCCTGGAGTTGGTACGAGCCGTCGCCGGAGGAGCGCAGGTACTTCACGCCACACGGAGGTGTCTCGTCGGCCCTGCCCTTGGCGTAGGGCACGCCGATCCGGCCGTCCACGATCTCGCACTGCCCTGACGCCGGGTACGTGACGGCGTCCTCCGTACCCGGCGTGATCTTCAGGGAGACCGGTTCGGCCGTGGTCGTCGCGCTGAGGCCGAGCAGGGGGACGGACGCGGTGACGGAGACCGGCTTGAACTCGGCCGTGTCCAGCCAGGCCCAGGTCGGCAGGTTCACCTTCGTGGTGCCCTTCGGCGCGAGGTCGACCTCGGTCGAGGGCACGCGGATCTCGGCGTAGGCGAGTTGGGCGAGCGTCTCGGCGGTGATGGCCTGGGGGCGGTCGGGGGGTGGCGCGTCGCCCTTGTCGACCCAGAAGGACATCTCGTCGCACTCCTGCGACGCCGGGTCACCTTCGCGTCCCTCCGTGACGTAGGAGTCCCACCAGTACCCGTCGCCCGCCTTGTCCTTGTTGAAGTCCTTGTAGGGCTTGCCGTTGACGTAGTAGTTCTGGGTCTTCAGGGCCCACTCGTGGCTGGGCGCACTGCTCTCCCACACCTGCCGCATCTGCGCCTCGATCTCCTCGGGCGTGTACTTCGGTGCGTAGTAGCAGGCGGGGGGTGTCCAGGAGGCACGGGAGGTGACGGTGCCGGCCGACTTACCGGTCCCGTTCTTGGAGCGATCGAAGACGATCACCCCGCCGACGCCCGACTTGAGCGTGTCACCTTCACGCTCACCCGAGGCACTCGTGTCGGCCGCCGACCCGTTGGTGCTGTCGTCGTGCCCGTAGCCCGCGAACGCCTGGGGCGAGCACAACGTGAGCGCGACGACCGCGCCGAAGGCGACAGCCGCCGAGCTTCGGTACCTCATGACTGGCATGCGGCACTCCCGCGCTGCGACGTCAGCGTCTCCGTGACCCAGACGCCCTGCTTGTTGGCCCGCAGCCTGCTGCTGTAGAGGACATAGTTGTCCTTCGACTCCGGGGTCACGTCGGTCTTGCCGGTCTTGAGGCTCTTGTTGAACGCCTTGTTCTGGTCCTCGCAGTAGATGAGAGCCGCCGTTCCGTCACCGTTGATCTTGACGTTGGCGTTGAAGTAGCGCTTGACCCCGGTGATGCGGTCCTTGTAGTCCACGAATTCCTGGATGAACTTGTGGCTCTCCGCCGCTGCTTCACCCTCGGAGTAGAAGCGGTACGCCTTGCTGAGCGGGTCCTGATCGGCAATGGCCATGTCGACGGCCTTGATGAACTGCTGACTGTCGCCGAGGACCGCCTTCTCGTCCTTGTCGCCCGACTCGGGCCAGTCGAAGGTGTACGTCAGATCAGTCGGCAGTTCGATCTTCGGGCGGCCGGCGGAGCCTTCCGCACTCGGAGAGGCCGGCGCCGATGACTTCCCCGTGTCCGCGCCCGCGATCTTGTCGTTGTCGCCGGAGTCATCTACACCGCCCCCGCACGCAGACAGCGTCAGGGCCGCGGTCAGTGCGGCGGCGGTGAGGAGGGCTGGGCGGCGAATCACGGATGGCTCCCGGTGGGGCGAGGGTTCACACGAGTGACCCACGCTTCTACCGGGAGTGACGGCCGACCAGGCGGGTTCCCGTCAGAGAACCCGCCGCGCCCCCGCCGAGGGCACCGCCTCGAAGACCCGCGGGGGTGTGAACCCGGCTGCCGCGAAGGCCCCTTCGACCGCCTTCGTGACGGCGTCCACGTCGGTGGCCTCGGCGAGGACGATCGCCGAGCCGCCGAAGCCGCCGCCGGTCATGCGGGCGCCCAGGGCGCCGGAGGCGAGGGCGGTGTCGACGACCAGGTCCAGCTCGGGGCAGGAGATGCGGAAGTCGTCGCGGAGCGAGGCGTGGCCCTCGACGAGGACGGGGCCGATGGCGCGGGTCTCGCCGGACTCCAGGAGGGAGACCACGCGCTCCACGCGCTCGTCCTCCGTGACGACGTGCCGGACCAGGCGGCGCACCTCCTCCTCGTCGCCCAGCCGTTCCAGCGCCTCGTCCAGTCCGGCGTAGGGCACGTCGCGCAGGGCGTCGACGCCGAGCAGCGCGGCGCCCTTCTCGCAGCCCGCGCGGCGCTTGCCGTACTCGCCCTCGCTGTGGGAGTGCTTGACCTGCGTGTCGACCACGAGCAGGCGCATGCCCTCGGCCGCGAGGTCGAAGGGGATCTGCCGCTGGGAGAGGTCGCGGGTGTCGAGGAACAGGGCGTGGCCCGCCTCGCAGCACGCCGACGCCGTCTGGTCCATGATGCCGACCGGCGCGCCGACGTAGACGTTCTCCGCGCGCTGGCAGAGGCGGGCGAGCTGCCGGCCGCGCAGGCCGAGCGAGTAGAGGTCGTTCAGGGCCAGGGCGACGACGACCTCCAGGGCCGCCGAGGAGGAGAGGCCCGCGCCGGACGGGACCGTGGAGGCGAGGTGCACGTCCGCGCCGGTCAGCTCGTGGCCCGCCTCGCGCAGCGCCCAGACGACGCCCGAGGGGTACGCCGTCCACGACTTGTCCGCGCCCGGCGCCAGGTCGGCGACGCGCAGCTCGACCGGGTCGCCACCGATGTCGGCCGAGTGCAGGCGCAGGATCCCGTCGTCGCGGCGGGAGACGGCGGCGACCGCGGTGTGCGGCAGGGCGAACGGCATGACGAAGCCGTCGTTGTAGTCCGTGTGCTCGCCGATCAGGTTGACCCGGCCCGGCGCGGCCCACACCCCTTGCGGTTCCGCACCGTACAGCTCCCGGAACCGCTCGCCGACGGTCCGTGCGACAGCCTCGCCCATGCCCTGGCCCCTCACCCTTCCGTAAGTCCTAGCCCGCGCGGCGCTGCGCGAACTCCCACGCGTCCGCGACGATCCCCGCGAGGTCCGCGCGCGACGGGTTCCAGCCCAGTTTCTCGCGCGCCGTTTGCGCCGATGCCACCAGGACGGCCGGGTCGCCGCCCCTGCGGGGGGCCACCACCTCGGGGATCGGATGGCCCGTCACCCGGCGGACCGTCTCGACGACCTCGCGGACGGAGAAGCCGTTGCCGTTGCCCAGGTTGCAGATGAGGTGTTCGGCGGGGGCGGCCGCGGCCAGGGCCAGCAGATGGGCCTCGGCCAGGTCGGCGACGTGGATGTAGTCGCGTACGCAGGTGCCGTCCGGCGTCGGGTAGTCGTCGCCGAAGACGGAGATGGCGTCCCGGCGGCCCTGCGCCACCTGGAGGACCAGCGGGATCAGGTGCGACTCGGGGTCGTGGCGCTCGCCGTACTCGCCGTAGGCGCCCGCGACGTTGAAGTAGCGCAGCGACACCGCGCCCAGTCCGTGGGCGGCCGCCTCGCCGCTGATCATGTGGTCGACGGCGAGCTTGGAGGCGCCGTACGGGTTGGTGGGCCTCGTCGGCGCGGACTCGACGATCGGGACCTGGTCCGGTTCGCCGTACGTGGCGGCCGTGGAGGAGAAGACGAGCCGGCGCACGCCCGCGCCCCGCATGGCCTCCAGCAGGGCCATGGTCCCGCCGACGTTGTTGTCCCAGTACTTCTCGGGCTTCACGACCGATTCACCCACCTGCGAGAAGGCGGCGAAGTGCAGCACACCGTCGAAGGAGGAATCCAGCCACTTGGCGGCGTCGCGGATGTCCCCCTCGACGAACGCGGCGCCCGCGGGCACCCCCTCGCGGAAGCCGGTCGAGAGGTTGTCGAGGACGACGACCTCGTGCCCGGCCTCCACCAGATGCTGGGCGACGACGCTGCCGACATATCCGGCACCGCCCGTCACCAGGTACTTCCCGCTCATGAACTCGCTACCTCTCGCAGTCGCTCGGCCGCGCGCTCCGGGGGCACGTCGTTGATGAACACGTTCATGCCGGACTCGGAGCCCGCGAGGAACTTCAGCTTGCCCGACGTACGGCGGATGGTGAAAAGCTCCAGGTGCAGCGCGAAGTCGTCGCGCGTCACGCCCTCGAACTCCTCCAGCTGCCCGAACGGGGCCTGGTGCCAGGCCGCGATGTACGGCGTCGGAGGCTCACCCTCGCCGAAGATCCGGTCGAAGCGCCTCAGCAGTTCCAGATAGACCCGGGGGAACTCCGTGCGCGCCGCCTCGTCGAGCCCGAGCAGGTCGGGGACGCGCCGCTTGGGGTAGAGGTGCACCTCGTACGGCCAGTGCGCCGCGTACGGCACGAAGGCCACCCACTGCTCACTCTCCAGGACGACCCGCTCACCGGACAGTTCGTCCGCGAGGACGGCGTCGAACAGGTTCTCCCCGCCCGTCGCGTCCTTGTGCGCGGCGAGGGAACGGAGCATCAGGGCGGTGCGGGGGGTGGTGAAGGGGTAGGCGTAGATCTGCCCGTGCGGGTGACCCAGCGTCACACCGATCTCGGCGCCCCGGTTCTCGAAGCAGAACACCTGTTCAACGGAGGGCAGATGGGACAGCTCGGAGGTGCGGTCGGTCCAGGCGTCGAGCACGAGCCGGGCCTGCTCCTCGCTCAGGTCGGCGAAGGACGCGTCGTGGTCGGAGGTGAAGCAGACGACCTCGCAGCGGCCGGAGTCGCCGGCCAGCGAGGGGAATCGGTTCTCGAAGACCACGACGTCGTACGACGAGTCCGGGATCTCGCTCAGCCGCTCGCCGCGCGAGGGGCACAGCGGGCACTGGTCGGCCGGCGGGTGGTAGGTGCGGCCCTGGCGGTGCGAGGCGACGGCGATCGAGTCGCCGAGCAGGAGATCGCGGCGGATCTCGGAAGTGGTGACGGTCCGCTCCAGCGGGCGGCGGTCGACCGCGTCACGCACGGTGTCGTCCCGCAGGTCGTAGTAGACCAGCTCACGGCCGTCGGCCAGCCGGGTCGAGGTCTTCTTCACTTGCCGCACTCCTCTGCACCCGCCATGAGCCCATCGGTCACCCAACACAATCAAACATAACACATCACAACCCACCACCCCACGCCGCTCATCACAATCAAACAAAGAACATCACCAGAAGTGTTCAATTACTGAACGCGGAGGCGTAGGTTCCGCTCCGGATCAGTTCGCGAACGAAGCGAGTGCTTAATGCAAACCCCCACATACCTAGCAGCAGAACTTCGGCTCCCCACCAACTGGCTCGACTACACGATCCTCGGGATCTACTTCGTCGTCGTGCTGGGCATCGGCTTCGCCGCCCGCCGTTCGGTCAAGACCAGCCTGGACTTCTTCCTGTCCGGCCGCTCACTGCCCGCCTGGGTCACCGGCCTCGCCTTCGTCGCGGCCAACCTCGGCGCCACCGAGATCCTCGGCATGGCGGCCAACAGCGCCCAGTACGGCGTCTACACGACCCACTGGTACTGGATCGGTGCCATCCCGGCGATGGTCTTCCTCGGCCTGGTGATGATGCCGTTCTACTACGGCTCGAAGGTCAGGTCGGTCCCCGAGTTCCTCCTCCTCCGCTTCGACAAGGCCTCCCACCTGCTCAGTTCGGCCCTGTTCGCCGTGGCGGCCATCCTGATCGCGGGCGTGAACCTCTACGCCCTCGCGATCGTTGTCGAGGCGCTCCTGGGCTGGCCGGAGTGGGTGGCCATCGTGGTGGCCGGCTTCTTCGTCCTGGCGTACATCACCCTGGGCGGCCTCTCCTCGGCCATCTACAACGAGGTCCTCCAGTTCTTCGTGATCCTGGCCGGCCTCATCCCGATCACCATCCTGGGCCTGAAGAAGGTCGGCGGCTGGGACGGTCTGTCCGACTCCCTCTCGCAGTCACGGGGCTCCGACTTCATGACGGCGTGGGGCGGGACGGGGATCGGCAGCGACAACCCGCTGGGCGCCAACTGGCTGACCATCGTCCTCGGCCTCGGCTTCGTCCTCTCCTTCGGCTACTGGACGACGAACTTCGCCGAGGTGCAGCGCGCCCTGTCCGCCAAGAACCTCTCGGCGGCCCAGCGCACGCCCCTGATCGCCGCCTTCCCGAAGATCTTCATCGTCTTCGTGGTGATGATCCCGGGCCTGGTCGCCGCCGTCCTGGTCCCGAAGATCGGCACCCCGGGCTCCGACCTCCAGTACAACGACGCGATCCCGTACCTGATGCAGCAGTTGCTGCCCAACGGCGTCCTCGGCATCGCGGTGACCGGCCTCCTCGCCGCCTTCATGGCGGGCATGGCGGCGAACATCTCCTCGTTCAACACGGTCTTCACGACCGACATCTGGCAGAAGTACGTGAAGAAGGACCGCCCGGACGAGTACTACGTGCGCTTCGGCCGCCTGATCACCGTGATCGGTGTGCTGGCATCGATCGGCACGGCGTTCCTGGCGTCGTCCTTCTCCAACATCATGAGCTACCTCCAGACGCTGTTCTCCTTCTTCAACGTGCCGATGTTCGTGGTCTTCATCATCGGCATGTTCTGGAAGCGCGCGTCGATGAAGTCCGGCTTCTGGGGGCTGATCGCGGGCACGACCGCCGCGATGGTGAACTACTTCGTCATCTACAAGCAGGGGATCATCGACATCCCCTCCGACCAGGGCGCCAACTTCGTCTCCGCGATCGCGGGCTTCGTGGCCGGCGCGGTGGTCATGGTCGCCGTGTCCCTCTTCACGGCCCCGAAGCCGGTCAGCGAGCTGCAGGGCCTGGTCTACGGCACGACGTCGCCCGGGATGTCCGAGGCACCCGCCAAGGGCGACGACGCGTGGTACCGCAAGCCGGCGCTGCTGGGCTGGGGTGCGGTCGTCCTGGCGGCCGCCTGCTACATCCCGTTCTCGTTCTGATCGCGGGAGGATTGAGAGAGCATGTCTGATTCCCACTCCGACAAGAACGTGCACGACGAGGTCTCCGAGCTGGAGACCAAGTCGGCGACGGCCGCGCGGCTGTTCGACATCCGGCGGATCATCGGCGGGCTGTTCGCGGTCTACGGCGTCATCGTGATGATCGCGGGCTTCGCGGCGTCCGACGCCGAGATCGACAAGGCGCAGGGGGTGAACATCAACCTCTGGACCGGCGTGGGGATGCTGATCCTCGGCATCTTCTTCCTGGCCTGGCTGAAGCTCCGCCCCACGGCTCCGCCGCCCCCGCCGATGGAGGACGGCCCCGAGAAGTGACGCCGCTGACCGGCGCCGGGGTGGTCAGGGCCCCGGCGCCGGGGTGGTCAGGGCCCCGGCGCCGGGCATTCGAGCGTGGTGACGCGACCCGGCGTTCGTATGGCGCCCGGGGTGGGTGCGGGGCCGGGGGGGG